>NZ_CP099993.1:0-2400000 GCF_024138125.1 Halorussus salilacus | reverse complement strand
GTACCAGCGGAAGCGGCACGAGGAGCAGGACGAGGTCGTAGTACGATACGCCAGCGAAGACGGCGATACCACTGCGTGGTCGAACGCGACCCATCATGAAATCACCCTCCAGTAGCACCCTTTGTTCGATTCCGACTAAAAATTATTGGTGAGTGGTAGCCGATTCGGAGGCGGTCGGGCGTTCGGACTGCCTCCGGTCGTCGCTCCGGCAGACGGGATGTCGTCGCTCGCCGTACGTCACTCGTCTCGCGTGGCGTCCCTGTCGTCGAGCAGGTCGTTCACGATGACGGGCGCGACGACGCCACCGAGCAGGAGAATCCCCAGCAGGGCCTCCGAAGAGAGGTCCGTGAACGCGGACCCGCCGAGGCTCAGCGCGAGCGCGGCGAGCGCGAACCCGACCACGACCTTGTTCTGGCGGGAGACCATACCCCCGTTCGACGCCGGGTCCCCAAGAAGATACCGGGTCCGGCGGTCCTACTTGCCCCAGAAGGGGTCGCGCTTGCGCTGTTTGTCGAGGTACATCTGGAGCGATTCGAGTTCGTCGCCCGGGATGTCGTCGGCGAGCTCCTGCTCCAGTATCTTGGCGTGCTTCTCGGGAATCTCTATCCAGAGCTCGTCGCCCTCCTCGATCTGTCTGCCGACCGTCGGGCCGTCGATGGCGACGCTGACCCGGTCGCCGCTGCGGGCCTCGTCTACGTCCTCGCCTTGGTCCTGTATCCCTTTGAGTTCGCCGACGCGGGTGGGCTTGTTGCCCTCGAACTTCACGACGTGGCTGTTCTTCCGGATGGTGCCCGAGAGGATTTCGACGCCGACGACCGCGGGGTCGTTCTGCCGGAAGGTGTGGTCGGGCAGGATGTTGAACCGCGCGGGCCGGGTGATGTTCTCCAGCACCGTCTCCTGCTGGGCGCGTTCGAGTTCCTCGACGTACTCCTCGTACTCCTCGATGAGCCGATAGATGACGTCGCTCTCGAACAGCTTCACGTCCGAGTCCTCGACCTCGCGCTCGGCGTCGGCCAGCACGTCCACGTTGAACGCGAGGATGGTCTTGTGCTTGCCCTCCTCGGCGGTGGAGGCGACGCTCACGTCCCGCGGTGCCACGTCACCGACCTCCGCACGCATGATGGGGATTTCTGCCTCTCCGAGCGCGTTCGCGATGGCCTCCAGACTCCCGAGGGTGTCGGCCTTCACGACCACGCCCTGCTCCTGGGTCGGGACCTCGATTTCGGAGAGTTCGGCCTCGACCTCCTCGATGACCTCCTCGATGTCGCGGTCCCGGACCACCCGGACCGGCGCGCCCGCCATCGCGTCGTCGAGGCCGGGCGCGGCGATCTTGACCCCGGCGGCGGCCGATATTTCCTCGACGTTCTCGAAGCGGTCCTCGGTCCGAATCTCCGCGAGCGGTCGGGGCTTGAGCAGGGCGCGCACGTCGGTCACGATGGGTTCGTTCTTGCCGCCGACCACGATGGTCTCGTCCTCCCGGACCGTGCCGTCGTACAGCACCACGTCGAGGGTGGTCCCGAAGCCCTTCTCCTCTTTGACTTCGAGGACGGTGCCCGCGCCGGGACCCGTCACGTCGATGGCCATGTCCTCCTTGAGGTAGCGCTGGGCGAGTCCCATCAGCACGGTGAGGAGGTCCGGGACGCCCTCGCCGGTCTCGGCGCTGACCGGCACGACGCCGATGTTCCCGCGGAAGTCCTGGACGCGCCAGTACATGTCGGCCGAGAAGCCCTCGTCGCTGAGTTCGCCGATTATCTCGTAGAGCGCCTCGTCGAGGTCGGCCTGCACGCGGTCGCTCTGGGCCTCCTTGGTCTGCTGGACCGGCGCGTCCTCGTTGGGGTTCCACCCCGGGACGGTGTCTATCTTGTTCGCGGCGACCACGAACGGCGTCTGGGACTGCTTGAGGATGTTGATGGCTTCGAGCGTCTGGGGCTGGAAGCCGTCGTTGACGTCGACCACGAGGATGGCGATGTCGGCCAGCGCGCCGCCGCGCGACCGCAGGGTCGTAAAGGAGTGGTGGCCCGGCGTGTCGATGAACAGCAGGCCGGGCAGGTCGAAGTCCTCGGGGTCGACGAGCCGACCCGCGACCTTCGAGACCACGTCCAGCGGGATGGCGGTCGCGCCGATGTGCTGGGTAATCGCGCCCGCCTCGCCCTCGATGACGGTCGAGCCGCGAATCTTGTCGAGCAAACTGGTCTTGCCGTGGTCGACGTGGCCCAGTACCGCGACGATAGGCGTTCGGAGTCCTTGCGCGTTCTCGCGCGCATCTGTGTCAGACATAAGGCTACCACCCGGGGGAAAAGGTTTCTTACTGTAGAGGTACTGCGCGCGGCATTTAACTCCATCGCCACGCGCGCGGTCCGAGCGACCGCACGGTCCCTCGCGTCGTCCCGACGCTCACCCCGCGTCTGGAACGTCCCCGTCGCCGGGACCGCTTCCCCAAACACTTTATGTAGATGCACTTAGTAAGCCCGCGTATGTCCGAAATCCTCGCCGAAAACCTCTCGGGGAAGGCCGTCATGGGGTCCGACGGAACCGAACTCGGGATGCTGTACAACATCACGATGGACCTGAAGACCGGCGAACTCGCCGACCTGCTCGTCGAACCCGACGAGCAGCTCGACCCCGGGTCGGTGGCGTTCGGCTCCGACGAGCAGGGCCGATTCCAGGTGCCGGTCACGCGAGTGCAGGCGGTAAAAGACTACATCGTCGTCCAACGCTAAACGTCTCTTCTAGGGTAAATGTACGTTCTTGACGCCTCCGCCTTCATCGACGAGTACCACACCGACGAGGACACCGCGACCATCCCGATGGTCCGCGAGGAACTCGAAGACGAGAGCGCCTATCGCTACGACGCGATGGAGGGCTCGGGGATGCACATCCACATCCCGCAGGACGGCGCGGTCGAGCGGGTCCGCCGCGCTGCGAAGGAGACCGGCGACTTCGAGACGCTCTCGATCACCGACGTTCGACTCGTGGCCGCCGCCTTCGAACTCGACGCCACGCTCGTCACCGACGACTACGCCATGCAGAACGTCGCCGAACACATGGACGTGACCGTCGAGGTCATCGCCAAGGAGGGCATCTCCGAGCAGCGCGACTGGCTGTTCCAGTGTCAGGGCTGTGGCCGCGAGTTCGACGAGAACAAAGACCGGTGTCCCATCTGCGGCAGCGAACTCTCGCGCAAGAACCCCTCGAACCCCTGACCGACGACGGGGATTCCCGGTCGACATCACGGATTCCCGACCGACGACGAGTGAGTCCGAGTCGGCGACTCGGACTCACTCGTCGTCGATTTCTTCGAGCCCGAGCACGATGAGTTGCTGGAGCACTTCCTGAGTCGTCAGGTCGTAGTCGTGAGCCAGCGCGTCGATTCGCTTGGCGAGGTCACGGTCGCAGGTGACCGAGTAGCGACGCTCCATCGCTTTTTCCGGATGTGGTCGCGGTTATTAAAGTTTCGTCAGACGAAAAGCAGACGCGGGACGGACGCCCGGCGGACGCGACCGGGACGTACGGTGGACGCGACCGAGACGCCCGGTGGACGCGACCGGGACGCCCGGCCGACGCGACCGAGACGCCCGGGGGACGCGCCCCGCCGGGGCCCGGCTACGCCCCGGGGACGCCGCCGGTGATCTGGACGTACAGCGCGCCGAAGATTATCGCGTCGAAGGTGCCGTGAACGATGGCCGGGACGGTGACGTTGTCGGTCTTGAGGTAGGTCGCGCCGAGTATCAGCGACAGGCCGAGGATGACGACGAGCGTCACCGCCATCGCCGCGAGGTCGGGGGTGTAGTACGCCGGGATGTGGACGAGCGCGAACACGACGCTGGCGACGACGACCGCGCCCCGCTCCGAGAAGTGGTCGTACAGCGACTTCTGGATGATGTTACGGTAGAGCAGTTCCTCGCCCGGCCCGATTATCAGCCACGACACGGGGATGAGCCACAGCAGGATGGTGGGGTCGCCCCCGCGGGCGGCCTGCTCGATGCTGTGGCTCGCCGTGTCGACCCCCAGCTGCTGGAACAGGAGTCCGAGCACCAACTGGAGGCCGAACAGTGCGACGACCCCGACCGCGACGTATCCCCAGTCCCGGAGCGTCGGGAGCCGGAAGTCGAGGTACGAGAGGTCGGTGTCGGTCAGCCGGAAGTACACCAGCGCGACCGTGCCGGTGCCGAGACCGAGCGCGACCGCGCCGATGGCGAGCGTGTGGAGCTGGGTGATCTCGCCGGAGACGAACGGTGCGACCGCCACGACCGCGACGTTCGACCAGACCGCGATGGCGAACAGCCCGGCGAACCCGATGGCGAGGCTCCGACCGAACGCCCGGGCCATCTCCCCGGCGCGGTCCGGGAGGCCCCTCCCGTCGCCGTACGCCGCGATGACGCCGCCGAAGCCGCCGACGAACGCCAGCGTCGCGGCCAACGGCGACCGCGGCCCCGGGAGGACGCCGACCGCCGAGAGGCCGATGTAGCCGACGACCGCGAGGCTCGCCGCGCCCGCCGCCAGCGCGCCGGGCGCGCGAGCGAGCAGTCCGTGTCGGCGCAGTGAGAACGCACCGAACGCGGCCGCACCGAGGACCCCGAGAGCGACGTTCTCGACCGGGCCGACGCCCGTGGCTTCCCACGGGAGTGCGGCCGCGGCGAACGCGATACCAGCGAGCACGACCCCGGCGGTCGCGAGCGAACGGTCTTCCATGTCCCGACGAAGGGGCGCACGGGCTAAAGTCCCTGTGTTTGCGCCCGTCGAGGATTCACTCGACGGTCAGTTCGGTCTTCTCGGCCACGGCGTCGGCCTCCTCGAAGTCCCCCCCGCCCAGAAGGCCGCGAGCCGCCCGCTTTCCCCACTCGACCGCGGGCTGGGTGAACGTCTCGATTTCCGCGAGTTCGCCGTACAGGACGCAGGCGGCCTCCATGCCGTAGAGGAGTTCGCCGAGGCTCCGCTCGTCGACGCGGTCGATCTCGACCCGGACGTTGGGTCGTCCGGCCGCCGCGAGGCTGGCCTCGGTGGCCTCGAACTCAGCGTCGAGCAGGTCGCCCAGCGAGGAGCCGCCCAGATACGCGAGCCCGTCGAGGTCGGTCTCCGGAATCGCGCGGTCGGCCCGCGACTCGGGTCGGAGGAGGGTCACCAGCTTGTCGCGGGGCCCGGCCCGATAGAGCTGGAGCTGGGAGTGCTGGTCGGTCGCCCCGAGCGCGCGGGCGGGGGTCTGGCCGCGGCCGTCCTTGCCGAGGCTCTCGGCCCACAGCTGGGCGAACCACTCCGCGAACGTCTCCAGCGACTCGGCGTAGGGCATCATCGCGTTCACGGTCGCTCCGCGCTCTTCGAGGGCGTAGCTGACCGCGCCGTAGGCGTAGGCGGGCGACTCGTAGAGCGAGCCAGCGAGGCGGTCGGCCTCGTCGCTCGCGCCCCGGAGGATGGCGTCGAGGTCGCGTCCCTGAATCGCGGCGCACGCCAGCCCGACGGTCGAGAGCGCCGAGAACCGCCCCGGCACGCCAGCGGGCACGTCGAGCGCGGGCAGGTCGTGCTTCTCGGCGAGCCGCCGGAGGTTGCCCTCCTCGCCCGTGGTGACGAAGGTTCGGTCGGTCCAGTCGACCCCGGCGTCGGCCATCGCCTCCCGGACCGCGAGGAAGTTCGCCAGCGTCTCGGCGGTGGTGCCCGACCGCGAGACCACGTTGACCGCGGTCGATTCCAGCGGGAGGGAGTCGAGCAGTCGGGCGACGTGTTCGGGGTCGACGTTGTCGAGGAAGTAGGCAGAAGTCTCGGCGGGCAGGGCGTTCGCGACGGTGGCCGCGCCGAGCGCCGACCCGCCGATGCCGACGGTCAGGACCGCCTCGGCGTCGGCGAAGGGTTCGACCGCCGACCGGATGGCGTCGGGGTCGGCGGTCTCGGGGAGGTCCAGCGCGGCGTAGCCGTGCTCGTCGTCGGCGCGTCCCCGCTCGATGCGCTCGTGGGCGTCGGCGACTCGGTCGTCGAGGTCGTCGAGGTCCCCGCGGGAGATGCCGGGGTCGGCGACTTCCGAGAGCGCGTTGCCGATGTCTACTCGCATGTCTCGATTCGCGAGGTCGGGCGACTAAACCCTTGTCTCTCGCGGTCCGAGGCGCTCGGTCCGCGCTCCGGGAAGTCGCACGCCTTATCACCGGCCCGGTCCAACCCTCGACCGATGAGCACCGCGACGAGCGACACCGACGGCTCCCGGAGCGTCCTCGCGGGGTCGTTCCGACGAGCGTTCGCCGAGAGCGACTCGCGGCTCCTGCGGTCGTACGTCGTGGTCAGCGGCCTCGTCGGAGCCCTGCTGGTCGTCTTCCTCCTGCTCGCGCTCCCGGTCTGGGTGTTCAACACGCTGGGCGGGTCGGAGTTCGCGACCTTCTCGCGGGCGTTCCTGCTGGTCGGGGCCGCCCTGCTGGTCGTCGGACTGGTCGCGCCCGTGCTCTCGGCCGCGCGCCGCCACCGCCGGGGCGAGGCGAGCGCCCGGACCGACTTCCTGCTCGCCTCGACGGGCTACCTGTTCGTCGGGTCGCTGTACCTCTCGCTGGTAATCTCCGCGCCGCCGGACGCCCGCGACGCGCCGCCCGCCGCACTCGCGCCGGTCGTGGAGTTCCTCTACGCGCTCCCGGCGACCTACGCGGTCGCGCCGCCCCTGCTGGCGGCCGCGGCGATGTGGGCCGTCCACCGGTTCGCGCCGTAGGTGGGTTTTCCGGGCGTGACGGCACTCCCCGACAGACCACCGTGGGGTGGGACTGAAAGGGGCCGCCCGGTCGCGGGCCTTCGGCCCGCGACCGGGCGGGGGCTTTCTGGGCGTTCACACTCGCATCTGCACTCTCTCGTAGCGAGCGGGCGGGGGCTTTCTGGGCGTTCACACTCGCATCTGCACCCTCTCGTAGCGACCGGGCGGGGGCTTTCTGACACTGCGCAGTTCCTTCTCCAACGACTGAAGTCACAGCTCCATCACCTCCAAGCGCAACCGGGAAAAGCCGCGATTCCCTACCTCCGCCCATGACCGACGAAGCCGAGAAGACGAGCACGTTCCTCGTCACCCACGCCGACGAGGACTCCGCGGTCCTGAAGGACGTGCGACACGGGCAGGTCCACACCCTCTCGTCGAACCCCGGCGTCGAGGAGCACGACGCGGTCGAGGCGACCGTCGCGCCCGACCCGCCGATGAACGTAACGTGGTCGGTGGTCGAGGTCGAGGAGCGACGCGAACTCACGACCGAGCGCAGCGAGGAACCGCCCACCCAGCAGGAGCGGGAGATGGCCGCCGACCGACCGGTCGGCGAGGTCGCCCGGACCGAGCGCGCCGGGACCGGCGAAATCCACGTCCTCACGGTGCCGCCCGGGGACACCGAGGACGCGGTCGCCGACGTGCTCGACGACGAGGGGACCCTCTCGCGGGCGGCCCGCCTCGGCGTCTCCCGGGTGGAGGTCCGGGCGGAGGACGGCGTCGTGAGCGTCCGGTACATGCCTTGAATCAGGAGTGTCTTCGTTTTCAGCAGTGCTGTCTTCGTCACCGTGAACCGCCAGAAAGCCCCCGGCCCCTTTCAGTCCCGCCCGACGTGGTTCGGGTACTCAGCTACGTACACCTCCGAACTTCCCTCTCGAAACCTCGGCATCCTTTTCACCTCCGAGCGGGTCGTTCCGGGCATGAGACTGGTGTTCGTCCACGCCGATTACTTGGCGTTCGAGGCGACCACGGCGGCCGACGAGGAACTCGCCGAGACCGAGGACGCCCCCGCGGAGGGCCGGACGGAGGACTGCGTGGTCGCGTTCGTCACCGTCGAGGGCGAGGACCGCGCCGACCTCGGTGCGGTCGTCGCGAACGCCGCCGAGGCGGTCCGGGACGCGACCGACCGACTCAACGCCCGGGAGGTGGTCCTCTATCCCTCCGCCCATCTGAGCGACGACCCCGCCGACTCCGAGACCGCGGCGACAGCCCTCCGGGACCTCGCCGCCGCGCTGGACGGCGAGTACGAGGTCCTGCGCGCGCCCGTCGGCTGGCACACGGCGTTCGAAGTGCGAGACAAGGGCCACCCGTTCTCGGCGTTCTCCCGGCGCGTCACGGCCGAGCGCCCCGCCGAGCGCGACCCGAGCGAGTGGCGACTGGTCTTTCCCGGCGGCGAGGTCGGCGACCTCCCCGGAGCGGCCGACGACGACCGCGTGAGCGACGAGGTGCGCGCGCTCGTCGAGGCCGAGATGGGAGCCGAGCAGAGAACCGCACAGAGGACCGAGCAGAGAACCGCACAGAGGACCGAGCAGAGAACCGAGACGGAGGACGACGCGCCGAGCGCGACCGAGGCGTCCCGGAGGTCCCCCCGCGAGACGCTGGTTCGGGACGCGCTCGCGGCGTACGCCCGTGACCTCGCGGTCGAGTACGGTGCGACGCCGGTCGAGACGCCGGGCGACGCCGACCCGTTCGGGAACGACGGTCTCGCGCTCGCGGGCGTCGCCGACGCCCGCGAGCGCGGGGGTCGGGTGCGACTGTACGAGACGGACGCCGCTGGGGGGTTCGGGACGATACGCGCCGCGACCCGCGACGCCGACGAAGCTCGCGAGGAGTTCCGCGCGCAGGCTCGACTCGCCGTGCGGGCGGGCGAGGACCTCGGTCTCGAACGGCTCCCCGTGGTCCGAGCGACCCTGGAGTTCCACGACGCCGAGACATCGTGGGTCGCGTCGCTGGTCGAGGACCTCGGCGCGCCCGCCCTGCTCGAACTCCGTCCCGAGCGCCCGGGGCG
Source organism: Halorussus salilacus (assembly GCF_024138125.1). Classification (NCBI taxonomy): domain Archaea; kingdom Methanobacteriati; phylum Methanobacteriota; class Halobacteria; order Halobacteriales; family Haladaptataceae; genus Halorussus; species Halorussus salilacus. The sequence continues at coordinate 2,391,277 of NZ_CP099993.1, read as the reverse complement.
GCCGTCGGTCGCGGTCGAGTTCGCCGCCCTCGACGCGGGCGGGCGACCGGTCGGGACCGCGAAGGTGGAACTCGACGACCGGACCGCCGCGGCGGAACCCGACGACCGGACCGGCGGCGAGGGAACGCCGTCGGCCGTCGTCCGCGGTTCGCCGGTGAACGAGCGCGCGGTCGACGCGCTGGTCGCGACCGGCGCGCCCGCGGCGGGGCAATCGGCTCCGTCGCGCCTGCCGACGTGGCTCGCGCCGACGCAGGTCCGGTTCGTCCCGGTCGACGGGCGTCACGCCGCGTACTGCGACGCCCTCGCCGAGGGCCTCGAAGCGGCCCGAATCCGGGTCGACGTTGACGACCGCGACCGGACGGTCGGCGAGCGACTCGCGAGCGCCGAGACCGACCGGGTCCCCTACTACGCGGTCGTCGGCGACCGCGAGGTCGAGCGCGGCGGGGCGGAGGACGGCGAGGAGACCGCGCTCGCGGTCTCCGTCCGGGGCGAGAACGCCGAGCGCGAACTCACGGTCGAGCAACTTCGCGAGGCGGTCCTCGAAGACGTGGGCGACCTGCCGAACCCGCCCCGCTACCTCCCGAAGCGGGTCGGCGAGCGCCCGGGGTTCGCGAGTCGATAGTTCCGGAATCGGGTGGTCGATGCTGGCGTGTTCCACAGTAACAGGAGTCACGTTCAATATTCCTTATGCGAATAAGAACAGCGAATTTTAATACTCGTGTGCATTACCTCGGGGCGAATGCCTTCGCTGAACTTCGAACCGCAGACGTACGAGGAGCTCTCACCGGAGCGACGACCGTCGCTCGCGCAGGCGCTCGTGCCCGTGCTCGGCGTCGTCGTCTTCCTGGGAATCGGGTCGGGGTACCTCAAGCTCGCGCCCCACGCCCCGCTCCTCTGGAGTATCGTGCTGACCGGACTGGTCGCGAAGTACTGGATGGGGCTGTCGTGGGACGACGTCTACGACGGGCTCGCCAAGGGCCTGCTGATGGGCTTGCAGGCGCTTCTCATCCTGTTCACCATCTACGCGCTCATCGCGACGTGGGTCAGCGCCGGGACGATTCCGGGGCTGATGTACTACGGCCTGTCGGTGCTCACGCCCGAGGTGTTCCTGCCCGTGACGGCCGCGCTCGCGGCCGCCGTCGCCTTCTCCATCGGGTCGTCGTGGACCACCGCCGGGACGCTCGGCGTGGCGTTCGTCGGCATCGGGTCGGGACTCGGCATCCCCGAACCGATGACCGCCGGGGCCATCCTGTCGGGCGCGTACGCCGGTGACAAGCAGTCGCCGCTGTCGGACACCACCAACCTCGCGGCCGCGGTCACCAACACCGACCTCTACGACCACATCCGGGCGATGCGGTGGGGCACCCTGCTCGCGCTCGGCGTCTCGCTGGCGCTCTACGCCGCGCTCGGCCTCCGGGCCGGGGGCGCGATTCCCGCCGGACAGGTCGGCGAGATACAGTCGGCGCTCGCGGGGACCTACGACCTCTCGGTGCTCGTCTTCCTGCCGCTGGTCGCGACCTTCGGCCTCGCGCTGTACGGCTATCCGGCGCTCCCGTCGCTGGTCGCGGGGGTGTTCGCTGGCGTGTTCACGACCGTCCTCCTGCAGGGCCGGTCGTTCGTCGCCGGTTGGGAGGTCTTCCTGAGCGGCACCCAACCCGAGACGGGAATGGGACTGGTCAACGACCTGCTGGCCGCGGGCGGCCTCGAAGGGTCGGCGTGGACCATCGCGGTCGTGGTCGCGGCGCTGGCACTGGGCGGCCTGCTCGAAGGCACGGGCATCCTCGCGGTGCTGGCCCACCACCTCGCCAGCGGCATCCGGAGCCGGTCGGGGCTCGTCGTCAGCACCGGCGTGGGCGCGTTCGCCGTCAACGCGCTGTCGGCCCAGCAGTACATGTCCATCGTGGTTCCGGGGATGTCGCTTCGGAACCTCTACGACGAGTACGGACTCGACAGCGAGAACCTCTCGCGGGCGGTCGAGGCCGCTGGCACCCCGACCGGCGCGCTCATCCCGTGGCACGCCGGAGCGGTGTACATGTCCGGCGTGTTCGGCGTCGCGACGCTGGAGTACGCGCCCTACTACTTCTTCGCGTTCCTCTCGCCCGCCGTCCTGTTTGCGATGGGGCTAACCGGGTGGGGCATCACCGAGAAGCGGGCCGGTACCGAATCCGGGGTCGTCGCGGCCGCCGACGACTGACTCGGACGTTCTATTGGTGGTCGGTCGGTCCATGGTGGGTTTATACCCACCAAACTTATTTGAACGGGAACGGAACCAATTCGTGCGGATGGCAGGCTACACGGAAGTCGAAGAGTACACGAACTACTACCCCGGAGACCTCGTCGAAGCGGTCACCGTCCGGAAGACGGACGACCCGAAGTATCCGAGCGGGTGGGACTACTCGCTCCACTTCGGGTCTCTCGGAGGCGACCTGATAGTCCGCTTCGACAACGCTCACGAGCCGACGAAAGGCCGCGAGCGCCACACGGCCGACGGAATCGAAGAAATCGAGTTTCCCGGGATGTTCGACCTACTCGCCCGGTTTCAGCGAGAAGTGACGAACTACCGTAACACCCGGCCTGCCACCCGCGATTCGGAGGTTCGATAACCCATGTGTCCAGATACCGACCCGAACGCCGCCCGTGACGAACAGCACCCCAGCGACCCCGACCCAGACCCGGACCCGGACACCGAGGACGGGCCGACCAGAACGCTCTCGGTTCGCGTCGGTGACGCCGACGAACTCCACCGGGAGGCCCGCGAGCGAGTCCGGGCGGCCGAGCGCGGCGAGGACCTCGACGAGCGCCACGTCCTCAACTTCGAGGACGAAGCCGACCTCGCTCGACTCGTGAGCGAGACGAATCTGGAGTTGCTTCGAGCCATCGCCAATCGGGACCCCGAGAGCATGCGACAGGTCGAGGAAATCGTCGGACGCGACCACAAGGAGGTGCATCGGAATCTGCGGGAGTTAGAGGCTCTCGGAGTCGTGGAGTTGGTCGAATCGGGTCGGTCAAAGCGTCCGGTCGTCCGGTTCGACGAACTCGAAATCACCGTCCCCATTCGGCGAGACGAGCCCCGCGAAGTGCCGGTAGAGGACGCTGCTGTCGCCGACGAGACGGAGAACTCCGAGGGGCGACACTCGGAGGTGTGACCGTCGGCCGCCCGACGGCCCTCACTCCTCCCGCACACCGGTACCGGGCCGGTCCACCGACGCGAGGTCGATTTCCCCGTTCGGCATCGGGACGCCCGCGTAGGGGTCCTCCGCGAGCAGTAAGGAGCCGTCGAGGTCGGCGTAGTCGAGCAGTGGCGCGAGGTGGGCCGCCGCCGCGATGGAGGCGTTCGACTCGATCATGCAACCGAGCATGACCTCCAGCCCGTGGGCGCGGGCGGCGTGGACCATCCGGGTCGCCTCCCGGAGGCCGCCGCACTTCATCAGCTTCAGATTCGCGATGTCGGCCCGGTCGGCGATTCGGGGAATGTCGTCGAGGGTGATACACGATTCGTCGGCCGCGATGGGCAGGGCCGACCGGTCGCGGACGAATTTGAGTCCTTCAGGGTCCTCGGCCGGAATCGGCTGTTCGACGAACTCGATGTCGTAGTCGTCCAGCACCGCTATCTTCCGGACCGCCTCGCGGGGCGTCCACGCCTGATTCGCGTCGACGCGAATCGTCGCGTCGGGCGCGGCGTCTCGGACGGTCCGGATTATCTCCTCGTCGCGGTCGGTTCCGACCTTGACCTTCAGCGTCGAGTATCCGGCCTCGACCGCGCGCTCTGTCTTCTCGCGCATCGTCTCGGTGGTGTCGATGCCGACGGTGTAGGAGGTCTCGACCGACTCGGTGGGGTCGAGGCCCCAGTAGCGGTAGAGGGGAACGTCGAGGCGCTTGCAGACCAAGTCGTGGAGCGCGATGCTGACCGCACACCGGGCGGCGGCGTTGCGCTCGACGGTCTCGCGCATCCGGCGCTCGATTCGCTCTAACTGGTGGGGGTCGCCGACCTCCTCGACGGCGTCGAGGAGGTCGGGCAGGACCGCCTCGACGGTGTCGGCGGTCTCGCCGTAGTGGGCGGAGGGTGCGGCCCCGCCGACGCCGACGTTCCCCTCGTCGTCCGAGACCCGGACGACGACGTTCTCGGCGACCTCTTGGGTGGCCCGCGAGATGGTGAAGGCGTCTTCGAGCGGGAGCGACACCCGCTCGAACTCGGCGCCGAGGCTCACAGGATCGCCTCCAGTACCTCGTCGGCGTCGAAACGTACCGGGTCGGTCGCGGGACCGCCCAGCTGGCCGCCGAACTCCTCGACCGCGTCGCGGGCCGCCGCGTCGTCGTCGACGGCCCGCGTGTTCAGCGCCCCCGCGACGACCTCGGTCTCGTGGACCGGCCGAGCGAGGTCCTCGTAGAGGTCGACGTACGTCGAAATCGGCGGGATGGCGGTGTCCTCGTAGCCGTGGATGGCCTCCCGACCGGCGGCGTGACACAGCACCAGTTTGTCGGCCATCGCGCCGTGGAGGATGCCGCAGGTGACCGCCGAGTAGGCCGGGTGGACGATGCTGCCCTGACCCTCCACGAACAGGTAGTCGTGGTCGTCGCCCTTCTCGACGATCATCTCCTCGACGGCTCCCGCGGTGAAGTCGCTGACCACGCGGTCGATGGGGTTGCCCCACCCCTCGATCATGATGCCGGTCTGGCCGGTCGGGACGAACCCGGCGTCGACGCCCCGGTCTTCGGCGGCTTCGAGGAGTTCGCACGTCGCGGTCATCTTGCCGACCGAGCAGTCGGTGCCGACCGTGAGCACGACCTCGGCGTCCACCTCGTCGGCGACGCCCTGTGCGACCGTGAGGTCGTCGTGGGGCCTGCGCACGTCCCAGATGTCGGCGTCGTTCTCGGCCGCGAGGTCGGCGAACTCCTCGTCGTCTTCGAGGAAGTAGTGGAGCCCCGAGACGAGGTCGCAACCGCGTTCGAGCGCGGTCCGCACGTCGGGCCGCCACGACTCGTCGAAGCCGCCGCCGATGGGCGCGATGCCGATGATGAGGGCGTCGACCTCGGGGGCGTCGTCCATCCCCGCGACGATGGGCGCGTCCTGTACGTCGGCGATGAAGTCCGAGACCTGCGTCCCGGCGTTCTCGCGGTCCAGCACGGCCTCGACCTCGTAGTCGGAGTAGCGCAACAGGCCGACCGCGGTCTTCGCGCGGTCGGGGAACATCTCGTGAGCGAGTACGGCGACTCTCATGGGTGAAGCGTTGCGGCAGGAGGGCTTAAAGGTCGGTGTGGCGGTAACGACATGTACGGACCGAGTGACCGGGGATTCGGGGGGATTTCGGGGTCCGTCGTGTTCGCGATTCGTCGTGTTCGGGGGTGGTTCGGTTCCGCGGTTCGGCCGATTTGTAGTTCGTTCACCGAGAAACGCGGTTCGTTCGTCGGGTCGAGGGACGGACACCGACGGCTCGAAGACGCTATCGGCGGCTCAGAAACACTATCGGCGGCTCAGGGCGCTACCGACGGCTCAGGGCGCTACCGACGGCTCAGGGCGCTACCGACGGCTCGGAGACGCTAGCTACTCCCGGTACCTGTGAGAAACCGCCACCGCGACCGCTCCGCACCGCACCGCGACCGCTCCGCACCGCACCGCGCCCCCGTGCCTCCCCGCGTGCGTTCGCGCTCGCAGTGCGAGCGCGAACGCGGCGCGTCCCGCAGTTGGCGGAGGGTCGCGAAACTCGCGGTCGGCGGAGGGTCGCGGAACTCGCGGTTGGCGGAGGGTCGCGAAACTCGCGGTCGGCGGAGGGTCGCGGAACTCGCGGTTGGCGGAGGGTCGCGAAAACAGCGGCGAACCCGGCTTCCGAACCGCCGGGCTACGCGCCGCCCTGCAACACGAACCACGCCGCGAAGACGACCGCACCGCCCAGTCCCGTGCTCACCACCGCCTGCGTCCGGAGGCGGTCGAGCAGTGAGTGGGCGTCGTCGGTCACCTGCGCGACCTCGTACACCTCGCCGCCGAGTTCGCAGCGCGGCAGGAAGTCCATGGCGACGTGGAGGAAGACCCCGGCCGCGAACCCGAACACGAGGCCGTTGACCGGGTCGCTGGACGGGAGTTCGAGGAGTGCGGCGGGAATCGCGGTCAGACCCACGCCCGCCGCGGGCAGCAGGATGACCGAGACCGGCTTGCCCGACCGCCGGAGGCGGTCGGCCGCCGCGTAGCCCGCCGGGCCCTTGTGGGAGACGATGGCCAGACCGAGCAGGAGACCGAGGTCGGGCATGTTGCCGTAGACGAGGCCGATGATGGCTCCCGCCGACAGCGAGTGGGCGGTGAGCTCGACCGCGGTGTGGTCGAACGGGAGGTCTGCGTGCATCGCGCGGTGGCCGAGGGTGTGCGCACCGAACCCCGCCAGCACGCCGAACGCGATGCCGAACCCGCCGTACTTCGGGTGGTGAGCGATGGCGTCGGGCACGATGAACACCGCCGCGCTCGTGATCATCGCGCCGCTCGCGAGGCCGTATCCCCAGACGAGTCGCCCGGCGTCGGTCGACGCGCCGGTCCGACCGCCGAGGAGGGCCGCGCCCGCCATCGCGGCGAACGCCACCCACGCGATGAGGACGACCTTCGTCGTGCCCGCCCGCAACGCGATGGGCGTGAGGACGGCCAGCGAGAGGAGACCCAGAAGCCCGAGTCGGGAGAGTCGCATGCTTATTAATCGAGAACGAACGGTTAATAAGCCCGTCGGTCGCGGATTCCCCGCCGAGCGAGACGAGCCACGACGCCCGACCGCGACGAGACGAGCCACGACGCCCGACCGCGACGAGACGAGCCACGAACGCCGCGAGCCCACTCTTGTCGAGGGACCGAGGGAGTCGGTCTCAGGCCGTCGCGCTCCGGTAGTCACCCAGTCCGACGACCTCGCCGTCGAGGGCCTCGGCGGGCGCGTCGGTCGCGGCCCAGTAGCACAGGTCGGCGGCGTCCGCGGGGTCGCGGCCCCGCCCGCCGGTCAGGTCGGTCGCGACCACTCCGGGGTCGACGACGCCGACCGTCAGGTCGAGGTCGACGGCGAACCCCCGGACCACCGCCTCGGCCGCCGCCTTCGAGACGGCGTAGGAGCCGTAGCCCGACGTGGCCTCGCGGGCCACGCCGCCGGAGGGGACCAGCACCCGGGCGTCGTCGGCGAGGTGGGGCAGGGCCTCCCGAACCGTCGCGAACACTCCCCGGACGTTGGTCCGGAGGGTGTCGTCGAACGCCGAGTAGGCCTCTCCGGGGAGGGGGGTCTCCCCAGGGTCGCCGTGGTAGACGCCCGCGCAGGCGACCACCGCGTCGAGGCCGCCCGCGCTCGCGCGGGCCGCCGTCTCCATCAGTCGCTCCACGTCGAACTCGTCGCGCACGTCGGCGCGGACGGCCTCGACCTCGCCGTCGATGCTCGCGACGGCCTCGTCGAGGGCGTCGGTGTCTCGCGCGCAGGCGACGACGCGCGCTCCCTCGGCGGCGAACCGCCGGGCGACCGCCTCGCCGATGCCCCGACTCGCGCCGGTCACGACCGCGGTATAGTCGTCCATACTCGACCTGTGGCGCTCCGGACCCAAACCGGTTTCTGCATCGAGTGGCTTCGGGAGGGTATGTTCCGACCCGGCCACTACGGTGTCTCGCTCGCGCTGTACGCGCCGGTCGGGGGGTGGCTCCTCGCGACCGGCCAGACGACTGCCGCGCTCGCTGGCGGCGCACTCGCGCTCTGGCTGTCGATGCTCCCCGACCTCGATACCCGGCTCCCGTTCGTCCCCCACCGGGGACCGACCCACACCCTCCCCTTCGTCGCGCTGGTCGCGGTCGCGGCGTGGGCCGCCGCGACCGCGACCGGCCACGGCGTCCGGCCGGTCGGTCCCGTCGAAATCCGGGCGTTCGCCGCGGGAATCGCGGCGCTGGCGGTCCTCTCGCATCTCGCGGCCGACGTGCTGACCCCGATGGGCGTGGCCCTGCTGTGGCCGGTGTCGGGGCGGCGGTACACGCTGTCGGTGTGCCGGGCCGACAACCGCGTGGCCAACGCCCTGCTGTTCGCGCTCGGCGTGTTCGCGACCGCGAGCGCGGCGTACCTCGGGACGATGCTGTTCGCGAACGGCGGTGCGTGAGAAGGGAGGACCGCGACTAGAACTCCGAGAGGGTCGCGCTCTCTCCGGTCGCGCGGAGTCGTCGCTGCTCGTCCTCGGCGGCGGTGGCGAGGTAGCGACGGAACCGCTCGGAGAGGTCGTCGAGCCGTACCGCGTCGCCGTCGTACTCGACGACCCCGGCGTCGGCGAGCTTCGGCAGGTGGACGTGGTGGAGGGCGGTGGCGACGCGCTCGGGGTCGGCCCCTTCGAGCGCGGCGACCTCCTCGGCGAGCGCCGAGACCGACAGGGGCCCGGGCGACCGATACAGCACGTACAGCGCGTTCCGGCGGCGCTCGGTCACCAGCAGCTCGAAAATCGCGTCGAGCGAGCGAGCGCGCGAGCCATGGTCCTCCCTCGGCAGGGCGTTCGCGGGCTGTTCCCCGGCCAAATTGTTCGACTGTTGACTCATGACCCGATGGAGGGTACTCAGACCTACATTATAAACCTAGTTAGATTCCCCGGAATCGGGTGAATGTCAAAATATATGATGGGCGGTGCCACCGCGAGCGCTCGACTCACCACTCGCGGTACGTGAGCTCGTCGGCCTTGGTCGTGACCGCGCGCATCATGCACCCATGACACACCCACACGTCCCGGCAAGTGCGCGCGACCAGTCGGGTGCCCTCGGACTTGCGCGCCTCGCAGATGTCACACACCCGCATGCCACGTCGTTCGCGTCGTGAGGGTTTCAATTCCCCGGCCGACCGGTCGAGAGCGGGCCGAGGCTTTTTGTCCCGGTCGGCCGACGAACCGACCGTGACGGGGCCTCGCGCCAGCGCCGTCGACGGGAGGGCGACCAGCGGATGGTGACGCGGCTGTTCGTCGAACTGGTCGGGACCGACCCCGTGATGCAGGGGCTCGCGGGCGGCATCGTCATCGCGGCGATGAACACGCTCGGCGCGATGCTGGTCCTCGTCTGGCCGAACCCCTCCGAGAAGTCGCTCGACGCCGCGCTCGGGTTCGCCGCCGGAATCATGCTGTCGGCGAGCTTCACCAGCCTCATCCTCCCCGGCATCGAGGCGGGCGGCATCTGGCCGGTCCTCGCGGGGTTCGGGCTCGGCGTCGTCGTCCTCGACCGGGCCGACCAGTGGGTGCCCCACGTCCACGTCGTCATCACCGGCCGGAACGCCGCGCGGGCCGACGGCGACGCCCGCATCGAGGAGGACGCCGCGACCGGCCGCGAGCGCGTCGACCCCGACGACGCCCGGACCGCCTCGGTCCTGCTGTTCATCGTCGCCATCACGCTCCACAACGTGCCCGAGGGGCTCGCAGTCGGGGTCGCGTTCGGCTCCGGGGAGAACCTCGGCAACGCCCTGTCGCTCATGCTCGCAATCGGTATCCAGAACGTACCCGAGGGGCTGGCGGTGTCGGTCGCCGCGGTCAACGCCGGGTTCGGGTCGCTGTTCTACGCCACCCTCGCGGGCGTCCGGGCCGGACTCGTCGAGATCCCGGTGGCGGTGTTCGGCGCGGTGGCGGTCGGGGTCGCCGCGCCCCTGCTCCCCTACGCGATGGGGTTCGCCGCGGGCGGGATGCTGTTCGTCATCAGCGACGAGATCGTGCCCGAGACCCACGCCCGCGGCCACGAGCGCATCGCGACGATGGGGACGATGCTCGGCGTGGCGGTGATGCTGTATCTGGACGTCACGCTGGGGTGAGCGGTTATGTCGGTCGGGGTCGTCCTTCGGTCGGGGGACCAACCGTGAAGCACGTCGAATACGTCAACACGTTCGGGATGGGCGAAGGGGAACTGAACGAACTGCTCCGCACGCGGCGAGTCGGCGTCCTCGCGCTCGCCGACGCAGGGGACGCCTACGCGGTTCCGGTCGCGTACGACTACGACGGCGAGTCGCTGCTCGTCCGACTCGATTCGCGCGACGAGAGCGCGAAGATCGAGCACCTCGAAACGACCGGGACGGCGACGTTCGTCCTCTACGACGCCGAAACGCCCTCGTGGAGCGTGATAGTCCGAGGGCCGCTACGCGAGCGCGAGGGGTTCGACGAGACGCGGGTCGACGAGCGCTTCCCCGACATCCGTGTCTTCGGCGAGGAGATAGACGAGATGGAGGCAGTCGTGTACGAACTGGAGATGGACGAGGTGACGGGACGGCGGGCCGAGTGACTGCGAGAGCGGGCGACCGCGCGGTCGCCCGCTCTCGCGCAAGCCCTAACCGCCCCGCGCCCCAAGTCACTCCCATGAGCCAGGAGACCGGCGAGGCCGACGACCTCCCAGAAACCGAGACCGAGTGGCGCGAGCGACTCTCCGACGAGGAGTACCGCGTCCTCCGCGAGCGGGGAACCGAGCGCCCGTTCTCGGGCGAGCACGTCGACCGCACCGACGACGGCACCTACGTCTGTGCGGGATGCGGCGCGGAGCTGTTCGACTCGGACACCAAGTTCGACGCCGGGTGCGGGTGGCCGAGCTTCTACGACACCGACGACGACCGCATCGAGACCCTGGAGGACCGGAGTCACGGCATGGTCCGGACCGAAGTCGTCTGCGCGAACTGCGGCGGTCACCTCGGCCACGTCTTCGACGACGGCCCGCAGCCGACCGGCAAGCGCTACTGCATCAACTCGGCCGCGCTCGACTTCGACGACGAGTAGGGCGAGAGAGGACCGTTCTGTAACGGGACCGATTGTTTTATTTTACTGGCATTTCATTGGAATCCTATGGCCGAACACTCCGAGGGACGCGCTGGCCGAACGACAGCGATACGAACGACACACGAACGCCGCGAGACCGGCCCGCCGTCGGCCGACGGAATCGAGTCGCCCGTCGTGGGATTCGAGTACGCGCCGTCCGTCCCGGTGGCCGGTGACGCCGTCTCCTTCGTCGCGGCGGCACCGTCTCGCGAGTCGGGCCGCCGCTGTGAGTGGTCGCTCGGCGACGGTGACACCGCCGAGGGCGAGCGGGTCGCTCACACCTACGACTCCGGCGGCAGGAAGGAGGTGACGCTGACCGTCACCGGCGAGGAGGGCGTCGACTCGGTCCGGCGGTCGGTGACCGTCTACCGCGAGGTCGCGCTCGAACTCCACGAGTTCGAGCGACGAGATGGCGACGTTCTCCTTCCGGTCGACGTTCGCGCCGATGGCTTCGGCCCGAGCGCGGGCGCGTCCCTGCGCCTCGGGTCGCCCGCCGCGGTAGCGATGGGCGGCGGCGCGACGCCGGTCCGGACCGAGGCCCGCAGCGACGGTCTCCGTGCGTGGTTCCCCGCGACCGAGACCGGCATGACCGAGCGCGGCGCGAAGATGCGTCTTGCCGGGCGGGCCGCCGACGGCGTACCCCTCGTCGGGACCGCGAACGACCGCGTCGAGGACCGGTAGCTCGGTCTTCGGACGACCGCGCCGCGCTGAGGCGCGGCGCGGTCGCCGACGTCATCTACACTCCGGGTGCGAGTCGGCGAGTTCGTCGGCGGGATGACCACCAGAGACTTCATCGTCGCGGTGGTCCTCGGAGACTCCGCGTCGTCGCGCCGTCGGTCTGGCTGGTGGCCTGACCCGGCGGAAACCGTTTTGGCCCGGTCGGCCGTCCGTCCGCCATGGCGAACCCGGTTCCGACCGAGGCCGAGGAACTGCTCACGAGCGAACCCCTCATGGCCCACTTCGCGACGTGCGCCGAGGGCCGCCCGCACGTCGCGCCGGTGTGGTACCACTACCACGACGGCGTGCTGGAGGTGCTCACGACCGGCCGGAAGCTGGCGAACGTCCGGGAGAACCCCCGGGTCGCGGTGTCGGTCCAGAAGGACGACCGCGGGCGCGCCGAGTGGATGGTGAGCCTGCGGGGCACCGCGACCGTGGTCGAGGACGAGGAGGCCCGGCGGGAGGCCGCCGCGCGCATCAACCCCAAGTACGGCGCTCCGGCAGAGGAGTACCCCGAGAACGTGCTGGTCCGGGTGGCGGTGGGGTCGGCCCACTACCAGACGTATTAGTAGCCCTCGATATCGACACCGAGCGCCTCGAAGTCGCCGACGTTGTCGGTCACGACCGGCTCACCGAACACGTCCGCGACCGCCGCGACCGTCGGGTCCACCTCGTCGATTCCGCTGTCGCCTGTGGCGCTCCAGTCCTCCGCCAGGCCGACGGAAGCGAGCGCGAACACGGCGACGAGGCGTAGCCCGACTCACCTCGCGTGCGCCGCCTTGGTCGCCTCGACGAGGGTGTTGCCGGGTCCGGCCCGCCGAATCGGGGTCCGGCTCACGTCCTCGAAGCTCGCAGCGCCGAGCCACTCGGCGACCTCCTCGTAGGAGTGGACCGTGGCCGCCGCCCGCGTCGAGACCGGTCGGGTCGGCGTCGAGTCGCTCGGCGAGTTCGGCCGAAGCGCGCTCGCTCGGCGAGCGCATCGAACAGCCCCACGTCGAGCGCGATTGCGACCGCCTCGAAACTCCCCGCGCCGAACAGGTCGAGCATGGGGGCTGGTCCCCTGTTGAGTCGAAAGAGGACGAACCGCTCCAGCACGTTCGGAGTGACCGGCATGCCCTCCAAGAACGGCCGCGGGCTGAAAACTCTGCTGCCGGATAGCTCGGCGGGGCGTCGTCGAACCGGGACCGGAATCGCTACCCGCGCTCGACCGCGAGGCCGTCGTCGCCCACCGCGACCGCCCGTTGCGCGCCGATTGCGATTCCCCGCAGGGTTCCGGTCGCGGGCGTCGCGATTCGTTCCCAGTCGGTGGCCCCGCCCGCCGACTCGTAGACGACTCCCTCGTCGCCGCACGCGACCCCCCGTCCGTCCCGGAAGGCCAGCGCCAGAATCGCGTCGTCGTCGACCCGGACCGGCGTCCAGTTGCCCGCGTCCGACCGATAGACGACGCCGTCGTCCCCGCTCGCGGCCGGGTCGCCCGAGTCGGTCACCGCGAGGTCGGTCAGGGTGCCGTCCACGTCGTCGATGCCGATTCGGCGGAAGCTCTCGCCGCCGTCGGTCGTCTCGAACACGTCGTCGTTGGTGTCGCAGACGAATCCCGCCCCGCCTTCGAGCGCGACTGCGGCGATGCTCGACCCGCTTCCGGGCTTCGTCGGGGCGTCCCACGCGACTTCGCCCTCGCGGTAGCGACCCCGGAGGACCTCGCCCGAACCGTTGGCGAGCAGGACGGCCTCGTCGCCGCCCTCCCCGCCGACCGCCACGTCGGTCCAGTTGTCGGTGATGCCGCGCGGCGCGGAGTGGTCGACGTGGCGGCCGGTCTCGGCGTCGAGGCGGGCGAGCGCGCCGCCGTCGCCCGCGGCCCAGACCGCCCGGCCGTCGTCGGTGGCGTCAGCGCCCCAGAGCGCCTCCTCGTTCGCGCCCGGCCCGTCTTCGAGGACGACGCGCCAGCCCTCGCCGGAGGCCGTGAGGACGACGCCGTCGTCGCCCACCGCGAAGGCGCGGTCGTCGGCGAGGACCGCGTCGAAGAGGTCGGCGTCGGTCGGGGTCTCGACCGCGGTCCACCGGGCGGGTCGGTCCCCGCGGTCGGCGGAGTCGCCCTCGCCGTCGCGGCCCGGTTCGGGGTCGGTAGTCGCTCCGGGGTCGGGGTCGGAGTCGCCGATTCCCGGTTCGTCGGTCGCCGTCCCGCGCGACCCGACTCCTGCCGGAGTCGGGTCGCGCCCGGCGGCGTAGAGCAGGACCGGCGGGAGGACGTAGGACGCGACCGCGACCGCGGCGAACCCCGGGTGGACGAAGGTGAGGATGCCGAAGATGGTGAGCATCGCGGTCGCGAGCGCGTGGACCCACGTCTTGGTGTACCGACGGTAGTAGGCGACGAACCCGGCCGAGCGAACCCCCCGTGCCATCGTCGGAGGTTTGGTCTCCGGACGCTCATGGCTTTCGGGCGAACGGGCGGGGTTCGGAACCGACCGCGGGTCGGAAAATCGGTGGCGGTCGAAAACGCGAATCGCGAGCGGTCGGCGGCCGCGCCGCGGCCGCCGACCCGCGTCGCAACAACACCTTTCCCGTTCCTTGCTGTACGTTCGCACATGTCTCACGAGCCATCGCGCCAGCCACAATCCCACTGCGTGAGTTGCGGGTACGAGGCCGCGACGGGCGGCGACGACTGGGAGTTCGTCGAATCGCCGTCGCTGGGACGGATGACCAGTTGCCCCGAGTGCGGGAGCACGAACGTCACGCTCCGGCGCTAACGCAGGAAGCGAGGGAGGGCCGAGCCCCGGTCAGTCGTCGGTCGGGGCTGGCGCGCCCTGCGAGTCGTCTGCCGCCTCGCCCGGCGGCGCGTCGAACAGCGGGCTCTGGTCGCCGGGCGTGAACGTGTTGAGGACGAGCGCGGTGAGCGCCGTCACGACGACCGGCTGGCCGAAGAAGGTCTCGGCGGCCGAGGGGAGTCCGCCGATGGCGTCCGGGCGGGTGGCGACCCCGAGGCCGAGGCCGAGGGAGGTCGCGAGGATGACCATGTTCCGGCGGTCGAGGTCGACGTGGAGGAACACGAGGCGCGCGCCGCTGGCGGCGACCATCCCGGCCATCAGCAGGACCGCGCCGCCGAAGACGGCGCTCGGGATGGTGGCGACCGCCGCGCCGACCTTCGGGCTGAGGCCCAGCACCGCGAGGATGGCCCCGGCGACGCCGACGACGTGGCGGCTCATCACGCCCGTGAAGTTGACGATGCCCGCGTTCTGGGAGAACGACGTGACCGGGAACGCCGCGAACGCCGCGCCGAGCGAGCTGAGGAGGCCGTCGGTGAACAGCCCGCCCCGGAGCTCCTCGGCGTCGGGGTTGCGGCCCTCGGCGGCGGTGATGCCCGACATGTCGCCGACGGTCTCCATCGCCGAGACCAGAAAGAGGAACGCGAAGGTGACGATGGCGACGGGCCGGAACTCGAAGCCGAACCCGCCGGGCGTCGGGAACGCGACCCACGCCGCCTGCCCGACCGCCGAGAAGTCGACGAGACCCAGCGGGAGCGCGACGACGTAGCCGACCGCGAGGCCGACGAGCGTGCTGAGGAGCCGGGCGACCCCGCCGGTGAAGAGGTTGAGCGCGACAGCGACGAACAGCACGAGCGCGGCGAGCCCGACGTTGTGGGCCGCGCCGTAGTCGCTCGCGCCGACCCCGCCAGCCGAGTAGTCCATCGCGACCGGCACGAGGTAGAGGCCGATGATGATGACGACCAGTCCGGTGACC
Organism: Halorussus salilacus; assembly: GCF_024138125.1. Taxonomy (NCBI): domain Archaea; kingdom Methanobacteriati; phylum Methanobacteriota; class Halobacteria; order Halobacteriales; family Haladaptataceae; genus Halorussus; species Halorussus salilacus. The sequence continues at coordinate 2,376,070 of NZ_CP099993.1, read as the reverse complement.
AGCGGCGGGAAGAACGGCTTGATGCGCTTGAACTGCCAGCCGATGAGTCCCTCGACCGCGAAGCCGGTGACGAGTATCGCGCCGAAGACGGCTCCCAAGCCGTGACTCATGCCGATGGACGACGCGGCCCCCACGAAGGTGAAGCTCGTTCCCATCACGATGGGGAGCTTCGCCCCGACCGGGCCGACGGCGTAGGCCTGTACCACGGTCGCCAGCCCGGAGAACAGCAGGACCATCTGGACGATGTAGGCGGTGTCGGCCGCGCCCAGACCCACGTCGCCCGCGACGATGTACGCCACCGCGGTCGCCGGGACTATCATGACCGCGACGTGCTGGAGCCCCAGCAGGAGCGACTTGGGCCACGGCGGCCGGTCGTCGAGTTCGTACTCGAGGTCTATCTCCCCGTCCGTGTCGGTCGTCATTCTATACGACCCACCGAGAGACCCCCGGCAGATAATAGTTTCGCGTTCGAGCCCATATTTGACCTTTATCGGTATGAAATATGCATATTCGTGTGCCGAAATGGCCGGAGTGAACGCGTAGCTCGGTGACACGAATCACGGAAACGGCCGGTGACACAGACCACCGGGCGGGAATGAAAGGGGCGGCGCGCTCGCGTTCACTTCAGTCGTCTCCGGCGGCCCTATTCTCGCGCGGGCGGTGTCTTCGCGAGCGGAGCGAGCGAAGGCCCGTCGGACCTGCGGTCCGACGGCGCGGAAAGCGCGAGAATATCCGTCGGAGCGACCGCGAGCGGGCCGGGGCTTTCGAGGAGATATTCTCGGCCCTCTCTCCAGCAGTTCTCGAAAAACAGACCGAAACGACCGACGGACGACCTAGTGAATCGTGACTTCGAAGTCCTCGACCGAGACGTCCACCAGACTCGTCGCCTCGTACTCCGTGTCGTCGAGCGCCGACCCACCGACCTTCCGGATGACGACCACGATGTCGGCGATTTCGGCACCGATGTCGTCGAGCGCGCCCGTGATGGCCGCGAGCGTCCCGCCCGTGCTGAGCAGGTCGTCGACGATGAGCACGCGGTCGCCCTCCTCGATGTCGTTGATGTACATCTCGGATTCGGAGTAGCCGGTGGTCTGGTGGAGCGCGACCTCGCCCTCCAGTCCGTACTCGCGCTTGCGGATGACCACGAGCGGAACGTCGGTCTGGAGCGAGAGCGCGGTGGCGATGTGGATGCCCATCGCCTCGGGCGCGACGATCTTGTCGACGTCGAGGTCGGCCGCGCGGATGATCTCGACCACGACCTCCCGGAGGAGTTCGGGTTCGAGCATCGGCACGCCGTTGCTGATGGGGTGGACGAGGTACTGGTAGCCGTCCTTGTCGATTATCGGGGCCTCGTGTAACGAGTCGTGGAGTCGCTCCATGGCGTCCGTTGGGGCAAACGGAGGAAAAGCGGTTCGTTCTCGGTCCGAGCGCGACTACTGCGCGGGCTGGGGCGGGGTCGACTCTCCCTCTTCTTCGTCCTCTTCGTGCGGGAAGTTGTCGATGGTCTCGGCGCGGAAAGCGGCCTCGTCGAACTCGTAGTCGCCGTCGAGGAACTCGACGACCTTCTCGGCGTCTCGCATCGCGTTCTTGAGGCAGGTCGACGCGCCCGGCGACGGCGTGATGTTGAAGATGATGTCGTCGCCGACGATCTTGGCCTCGCCCATGTCGAGGGACTTCGCGCTCGTGTCGACGATCTGGGGCCGGACCCCGCCGTAGCCCTTTGCGCGCTCGATGTCGTCGAGGGTCGCGGTCGGGACGACCTTCTGGACGTGCGGGAGGAACTGCTTGGGCCCGACGTTGGGCAGGTCGTAGACGAGGTTCCGGAGCACGTACGGCAGGAGGATGCGGTCGGCGAGGATGTTGGCGTAGCTCAGGAACGCCGCGGCGTTCAGCCCGAACACGTCGAGGAAGTCCCGGACGGTCGAGATGCGGCCGCGTTCGAGCGCGGGCACGAGCTTCGCGGTCGGCCCGAACCGCGTGATGGAGGGGTCGTGAACGTCGGCGTCGCCGTGGACCGCTGCGAAGGGCAGTTTCTTCATCTGGAGGGTGTAGACCTTCCCGTTGAGGAAGTCCTCGGCGAGGAAGAAGCTCCCGGCGACCGGGAGCAGGACCTTGTCCTGCCCGTAGCCGAGTTCCTTGGCCATCTGGAGGCTGTGGGAACCCGCGGCGACCACGGTCGCGTCGCAGTCGAACCGACCCTCCGTCGTCTCGATGGTGTAGCCGTCGAGCGTGGGCGTGATGTCCCGGACTTCGGTGCCGGTGAACACGTCGACGTGGTCCTCCTCGTCGGCGCGCTCGACCATCGACTTCGCGGTCTGGCCGTAGTCGACGACGTAGCCGTCGGGCGTCTGGAGCGCGAGCATCTCCGTGGACGGGTCGCGGCCCTCCACGACCTTCGGTTCGTACTCGGCGATCTCCTCGCGCCCGATGGCCCGCAGCTTCGGGAAGAGGTCGCCGAACCCCTCGTCCTCGTAGCGGCGTTCGAGCTTTTCCACCTCCTCGTCGCCGACGCCGAGGACCATCTTGCTCCGCCGGTCGTGCATCTCCCGGTCGGGGTCGTGGTTCTCCAGATACCCCGCGAGGAGCTCCGCGCCCTCCTTTACCTCCTCGGCCTTTTCGAGCGTGTAGTTGGTCTCGATGTCTCCGAAGTGGAGCGTCTGGGAGTTGTTCGTGTGGTCGGTGTTTATCGCCGCGATCTCCGGCTCCTTCTCGACCAGCGCGATGGAGTCGATGTCGGAGAACTTCGCGGTGGTGTACAGGAGCGATGCGCCGCTGATTCCGCCGCCGACGATGACGAGGTCGTACTTTCCGGACATGTTTTGGAAGGTGTCGTACGTTTCGACTACTGGACCCCGGACGGATAACTCATAGTTTTTCGCGCTCGGTTTTCGTCGATCGACGAACTTCGAATCGACGCGTGCGCGCTCGACGACGCTTCGGGCCGCCAGCCCGATTCTGACGGGGCTCTCGGCGTTGGCGTCGTCTCACCCGAGAGCGGAGGGATGGGACCGCGCTGACCGACACTTCAGACCGGCCCTCGACTCGAAACGTCACGACGGACGCCCGACCCTCCAAGAAATCGAAACGATGAAGTAGGTAACTAACCGCTCAGTTAATATTGCGGCGCTCTCTCGGCTGAACCGGACCAATCGAGAGCCCCTCGGAACCGCTCCCCCCGGAGACCGGCCGAGGGCCCGACCCACTGCGGGGAGGCCGGAGGCGAGCCGAGGAGAACGGAGGCACTACCGACTCGCATGGACACCACCGACACCTCGAACGTCGTCCTCATCACGGTCGATTCGCTCCGGGCCGACGCAATCGGTCCGTACGCGCCCGAGCGCCACACGCCGGTGATTGACTCCCTCGCCGACCGCGGTACCGTGTTCGACCACGCGTTCGCGACCGGCAACTGGACGCCGTTCTCGTTCCCGTCGATCCTCGCCTCGCGCCCCGTGTTCGCGGATACGGGGCGAATCGGCGTCGACGAGTCGACGACGCTCCCGACGGCGCTGTCGGAGACCGGCGTCTCGACCGGCGGATTCAACGCCGCGAACGGCTTTCTCACCTCCCACTGGGGGTACGACGACGGGTTCGACGAGTTCGAGCCGTTCGTCGCCAGCGTCGGGTCGAGCATCTACAGTCGCTATCTCGCGACCCATCCCACCGTCGAGGCGTGGATACAACTGGCGACCGCTCCGATTCGACGCCTCGGCTCGAAGCTCCGCGGGAACACCGACGACCGGCCGTTTCTCGACACCTCCAGGATGTTCGACGTCGAGCACGCCGCGAGGTCGTTCATCGAGGACCGGGACTCGCCGTTCTTCCTGTGGGTCCACTACATGGACACCCACACGCCGTACGTCCCCGCGCCTCGCTACATCCGGGAGGTGTCCTCGAACCTGCTCGGGACCCACCGGATGCTCCACGCACACACCCGGACCGGACTGGGGCTGGAGGTCGGCGAGCGGACGCTCGCCGACCTCCGGACGCTCTATCAGGCGGCGGTCCGGCAGGTCGACGCGAGCATCGGTCGGCTCCTAGACACACTGTCGGCCAACGGCGTCGCCGACGAGACCGCCGTCGTCCTCGCGGGCGACCACGGCGAGGAGTTCCAGGAACACGGCCACCTCGCCCACTACCCGAAGCTGTACGACGAGCTGATCCGGGTCCCGCTGGTCGTCGACGTCCCCGGAGACTCGGGCGGCCGGGTCGAACGGCAGGTGGGGCTGGACGCGATTCCGCCGACGGTGACCGACCTGCTGGACGTCGACCCCGCGCCGGACTGGCGGGGCGAGACGCTCGTGCCGAGCGTCCTCGGCGACGAACCGCCGGTCGACGAACCGGTGGTCTCGGTGGCCGTCCGCGGCGAGGAGGTGACCGCCCAGCCCATCCCCCGGTCGCTCTCGGACGGCGACCTGCTGGTGAGCGTCCGCGACCGGGACTGGACCTACATCGAGAACGTCGACGAGGGCTCGACGGAGCTGTACTACCGGCCCTCCGACCCGGACCAGCAGGAGGACCTCTCGACCGACCCGACCGCCGAGCAACGGCGCGTAATCGAGCGCTTCGGTCGGCTCGCCGAGGGCCACGCCGCCGCGTTGCGCGACCGGACGGAGAGTGCGACGGACGACGACGACATCGACGCCGGGCTCGAAGCTCGCCTGGAAGCCCTCGGTTACCGATAGATGGTCCGAGCATTCCTCCGGAACCTCGTCGACGGGCCGATCGCCACGCAACTCCGGCGGTTCGTCACCGTCGGAATCTTCACGGCGGGGGTCCAGATGGTCCTGCTGTGGCTGTTCGTCGACGTGGCGGGTCTGAACTACCTCGTCGGCGCGTTCTTCGCCATCGAGATAACCATCGTGCTGTCGTACGTCCTGAACAACGCCTGGACCTTCCGCGAGTCCCGCCGGACCGGCGGGCTCGAGTATCTGGCCGGACTGCTCAAGACGAACGTGGTCCGCGGCACCGCGATTCCGATACAGCTCGGGGTGCTGTTCGTGCTCGTGGAGTGGCGACACGTCCCGTACCTGCTCGCCAACGCGGTCGCAATCGTCATCAGCGGAATCTACAGGTACGTCCTCGACGCACGATGGACGTGGGGGCACACATGACCGGGGGAGTACGCCCGATTCCGACGAGACGCTGGAGGGACACATGATTCCCGAAGTACACTCGATTCCGATAGCACAGTTCGCGTCGCTGGCCGTCGAACCGCTCGTGGTCTCCGGTGGCGACTTCGTCGAGCGAATCGTCGCCTCGGCGACCGGCTGGCCCGGCATGGGCGTCATCTTCGTGTACTCGTTTCTCATCGCGTTCGTGCTCCCCGGACCCAGCGAGGTCGTGCTGGTCGCGCCGGTCGATTTGGGCCTGCCCCAATGGGGGAACCTCGGGGCCATCATGCTCGTCAGCGCGGTCGGAAAGGCCGTCGGAAGCCTGTTCGCGTTCCACATCGGTCAGGAGGTCAAGCACTCCGGGCCAGTGACCCGGTGGTTGCGCCGGTCCCGGTGGAACGTGCTGGAGTGGTCGGAGGCCCGCTCGGTCCAGCTCGCCCAGCAGTACGGCTACGGCGGCCTCGCCATCGCGCTGTCGGTCCCGTTCTTCCCCGACACCATCTCGATCTACGCGTTCGCCGTGCTGGAGAAGAACTACACGCGGTTCGCCGTGGCGACGTTCCTCGGGAGTCTGGGTCGGCTCGTCGTCACGGTCGGGTTCTTCGGTGGTCTCTTCGCGGTGTTCTGAGTCGGCGACGCTTGCGTTCGGAATAGGGTCGGCAACGCTTGCGTTCGGAAATCCGCGGTCGGATTTCCGGCCTCGGCACTCATAGGGCTCGTCACGACTGGCTGCCGAGACCAGTTCGGAGCACGCGCCTCGTCATCGGCCACCTCGACCTACTCGCTCGGGCGGAAAGACCCTTACTCCTCGCGGTCGAACCGTCGCGGTCGACCATCACCCCCGACCGATGACCCGTCCAGTCGCGAGCTTCGTCGTTCCCGCGAGGGACGAAGCCGCCTACCTGCCCGAGACGCTCGACAGCATCCGCGCCCAGCGGAGCGACCGCCCGTACGAACTCCTCGTCGTGGACGGCGACAGCGACGACGCGACCGCCGAGGTCGCACGGCAGTACGACGCCGCGGTCGTCGAACAGTCCGGAACCGGCATCGGCGACGCGCGCCACCGCGGGGCCGAGCGCTCCCGCGGGGAGTGGCTGGCGTTCGTGGACGCCGACACCGCGGTCCGGCCCGACTACCTCGACTCGATGCTCGACTTCGCGCGCTCGGAGGGGCTCGCGGCGGCATCCTCGCGGTGTCGCATGCGGGGTCCCGCGCGGGCGAGGGTGATGGAGGCCACCATCAACCACGTCTTCCCGCGACTCGCCCGCCCCGTCCTGCCGGGGTTCAACTGCGTCGTGGCCCGGGACGCCTACTTCCGGGTCGGCGGGTTCCCGGACGTGCCCAACGAGGACACCGCGTTCAGTCGGCGACTCGCCCGCGAGGAGCCGACGGGCTACCATCCCGAGGCGCTCGTCGAGACCTCCGCGCGCCGAATCGCGCGGTCGGGACTGACGGGAACGCTGTACCACTACCTGCGTCTCGACTGGCGACGGATTCGGGCGGAGTACTGACCGGCGCGTCGGCTGGCCCCGGACGCGTCGGCTGGCTCGAACGCGTCGACTGGCCCCGAACGCGTCGGCCGACCCGGCGCGCTCGGTCGGGTGCGCGCGGCCGCGCGCACCCGACCGAGAGATACAGATACAAGCCACCGCCCGACCAACGCCGGGACATGGACCTCGCCGAACTCACCGCGCGGTACGACGACAGACTCCGGACGAGCGACTTCGCCGACGTGGACGCCAGCGCGAACGGCCTGCAGGTCGGTCCCGACCACAGCGAGGTCGAGACCGCGGCGTTCGCGGTCGACGCCGCCGAGCAGACCGCCGAAGTCGCGGCCGACCGCGACGCCGACGTGCTGGTGGTCCACCACGGCGTCTCGTGGGGCGGCATCGAGCGCGTCACCGGCCGGGAGTACGGCCGCATCGCGCCCCTCGTCGAGAACGACGTGGCGCTGTACGTCTCCCACCTCCCGCTCGACGCCCACCCCGAACTCGGGAACGCGGCGGGAATCGCCGACCTGCTGGGGCTGGAGGACCGCGAACCGTTCGCCGAGTTGGGCCCGGAACACGTCGGCCAGCGCGGCCGCGCGCCCGACCCCGTCGCGACCGACCGCCTGCGCGCGACCCTCGAATCCGAACTCGACCACTTCGGGCAGGGCGTCCGGGTCCTCGACTTCGGCCCCGAGGAGATCGAGGACGTGGCGGTCGTCACCGGCAGCGGCGTCGACTGGCTCGACGAGGCGGCCGAGACGGGCGTCGACGCCCTGATAACCGGGGAGGGAAAGGGGAAGGCCTACCACGTCGCTCGCGAGGAGGGGCTCACGGTGTTCCTCGCGGGCCACTACGCGACCGAGACCTTCGGCGTGCAATCGTTGCAGGCGCTCGCCGACGAGTGGGGACTGGAGACGACGTTCATCGACGCGCCCACCGGGCTGTGAGTCCGGTCGCGTGACCGCCGACCCCCGGTTTCCGCCGGTCGCTCGCGGCCCTCGGCCGCGAGCGACCGGCGGTCCGAGCGGGTGGTGGCTCCGAGGCCATCGACTCGCTTCGGACCTATCGCCTCCCGCAAACAAGAACTAAGAACGACCGTCCCGTGGTTCGGCCGGATGGTGGGCAACGAAGACGACGCGCGAGTTTCGCGGCGGAGCGTCCTCAGGGGAGCCACGGGACTGGCCGGAATCGGTCTCGCTGGTGCGAGCGCGAGCGCTCGCACCAGCGAGACCCAGAGCGAGGAGTTCGAGGGGTTCGTCTGCGGGTCGGACCCGACCGAAGGCGAGACGTTCACCGTCGAACCGCGCTGCGACGGCGACTGCGAGGTCATCCGGGCGACCGGGCTCGCGCCCGACTGCTCGGGCGGGCGCGAGGACATCTACGTCGACCTCCACGGTACCGACCCGACCGTCTGGGTGACCCCGACCGACGACCGGACCGGGGCCATCCGACCGGGGACCTACCGTTTCGCGGGGGTCGAGCGGTGCGGCGGGGCGGCCCCGGCCTGCGACGGCGACGCCCTGCATCGGGTGCGATTCCGCCCCGAGCGCGGGTGACGCGAGTCGCGCGGAGCGAACGCCAGTTCGCTCCGCGCGACCCCCCGGGAGTATCGCGTTTTCGCTCGCAGGAATAGGTACTATTAAAACCCCTCCGTTCAACTTGAATGACGTGTCCGGCGGGTTTCAACAACCCACGCGGTTGCCGAAGCCATCGGTCACGCGACGGTTCTCGACGGACACGGGCCGCGGCCAACCGGCCCCGACAGCCGAGCCTCGCGGTTGCGGCTAATTGAACCGCCGCTGGCGTCCGACCGCCGCCACGCGGGCCCATGCGGTAGTTGGCACCACCGATTCTGCGCGACTCGACCCGACGAGCGATGAGGTCAGATTATCAGCGTTGATACGGCGACCAAAACTTATCGTGTCTAAGTACATATCCGTAGGAGAGAGCACTAGATGGTACACAGATGGGACTTTGTGAAACGAATCCGGCAGAGCTACGCGCTCAAGTTGGCGCTCGCGCTGATCTCGGTCGTCGCGCTGATCGTCGCAGTGGGGGCGCTCGTGCAGGCTCAGACGGCCGACCAGCTGGAGGCCGACGTGGAGGAGGAACTCACGACGCTCTCGGAGTCCCGAGCCGAGAGCATCGATACGTGGCTGTCGAGCGTGCAGACCCAGACGAAACGTAGTGCAAACCATCCGGTCTTCCAGAGCGGTGACACCGAGCGTATTCGGTCGCACCTCCGGGAATTGGTCGAAGGCGAGAACGTCCCTGACGGCGTCGTGGCTGTCCACTACTACGACGCCGACACGAAGGAGATCGTGACGAGTTCGAGTGACGAGATGGTCGGCGTCGAACCCGACGAGCAGGGCGCGCCGTTCGCGACCGACCCGCCGACGTTCGACGGACGGAACGACGTTCACGTCTCCGACCCGTTCGAGGTTCCGGTCGCCGACTTCCCGGTCGTCGCGGTCATCGCGCCGATCCCCGACCGGCCGGACGAGCGGGTTATCTACATGGTGAACATCGAGGAGTACACCGACTCGCTCACCGAGGGTGAAAGCGGCGGACACACGGTGGTCCTCGACTCGGAGGGGAGATTTCTCGCGCACCCGGACGACGAGAAGCTCCTGACCAGCCACGAGGGCGGGAGCGACAGTCCCGCGGTAGAGCGAGGTATCGCGGGTGAAGCCGGCTTCATGGAGATGAACGACGGGACGTTGATGGCATTCGCGCCGATGGAGTCGACCGACTGGGTCGTCGTCGTCCGCGCCCCCGCAGACGAGGCCTACGCGCTGGGGGCGGCGGTGACCTCGAACATCCTCGGCATCATCCTGCTGGCCGTGGTAAGCCTCGCGCTGGTCGGCGTGACCATCGGGAGCAACACGGTCATCTCGCTTCGCCAGCTCTCGGAGAAGGCCGACGAGATGGCGGGCGGCGACCTCGGAGTCGAACTCGATACCGCGCGGACCGACGAGTTCGGGTCGCTGTACGACTCGTTCGCCCGGATGCGCGACTCCCTCCGCGACCAGATCGCCGAAGCCGAGCGGGCCCGCGAGTCGGCCGAGGAGGCCAAAGCCGAGGCCGAAGCCGCCCGGGAAGCCGCCGAGGACCGCCGGGAAGTCGCCGAGGAGCTCTCGGTCCACCTCGAAACGAAGGCGAACCACTACGAGGAGGTGATGAACGCCGCGGCCGACGGCGACCTCGGCGTCCGGGTCGACCCCGAGAGCCGCAGCGAGGCGATGGTCGCCATCGGCGAGTCGCTCAACGACATGCTCGACGACATCGAGCGCACGGTGGCGAACGTCAAGCGGTTCGCCTCCCACGTCTCGAACGCCGTCGTGGACGTCGAGGAGAGCGCAGAACAGGTGATGGCGACCGGCGAGGAGGTCAGCGATTCGATGGGCGAAATCTCGGAGGGCGCGGGCCGCCAGACCGACCAACTCGGCGAGGTCGCCAGCGAGATGAACACCCTCTCGGCCAGCGCCGAAGAGGTCGCCGCCACCGTCGACGACGTGGCCGCGACCTCCCAGCAGGCGGCGGCCGCGGGCGAACTCGGTAAGGACGCCGCCGAGGAGGCCCTCTCGGAGATGGACGCGGTCGAGGCCGCGACCGAGCGGACCGCCGCCGAAATCGAGGAACTCGACGACGAGATGGAGGCCATCGGCGACATCGTCGAGGTCATCACCGAGATCGCCGAGCAGACGAACATGCTCGCGCTCAACGCCTCCATCGAGGCCGCCCGTACCGACGCCGAGGGCGACGGCTTCGCCGTCGTCGCCGACGAGGTGAAGAACCTCGCGGAGGAGACCAAGGAGTCGGCGGCCGAAATCGAGGGGCGCATCGAGGCCGTCCAGGAGAAGACCGGCCAGTCCGTCGAGGGCATGTCCGAGACCAGCGACCGCATCAGCGCCGGAGTCGAGACGGTCGAGGGCGCAATCGATGCGCTGGAGGAGATCGCGGCGTACGTCGAGGAGACCGACGCCCGAATCCAAGAGATACAGGAAGCGACCGAGGACCAGGCCGAGTCCTCGACCGCGGTCGTCCAGATGGTCGACGACGTCGCATCCATCAGCGAGGAGACGACGAGTCAGGCCGAGTCGGTCTCGGAGGCGGCCGACGCCCAGACCGAGACGCTGACGGAGGTCCGGGACGACGCCGACGATCTCGCGGAGCGCGCGGCCGAACTGTCGCGCCTGCTCGATGACTTCCGCGTGACTCGCGGGGCCGGGCCGTTGGACGACACCGACTTCGAGAGCGCGGAGGTGAGCGACCGATGATGGACCTCATCCCGGTCTGGTTCTGGCTCGGGACGCTCGGGATGGCGGTCGGAACCGCCTACCCGCTGTGGCGACTCCTCACGGAGCCCCGGTACTCGCGCCACTACGCGGTGCTGGCGGCGGTAACCGGATTCGCCGCGGTGGCGTACCTCGCGATGGCGTTCGACCTCGGGAAAGTGACCGTCGGCGACGGCTCGCTGTTCCTGCCGCGGTATCTCGACTGGATGGTGACGACGCCGTTGCTGGTGCTGTATCTGGGGATGCTCTGTCGCCCCGAACGGAAGGTGTACGCCGCGCTGGTCGGCGTCGACGTGCTGGTCATCGGGGCGGGCGTCGTCGCGGGCCTGCTCGCCGAGCCCTACAGCTACGTCGCGTATCTGGTCGGCTGCGTGGCATACGTCGGCCTGCTGTATCTGCTGTTGACCGTGCTGCCTCGGCAGGCGAATCTCCACGGCGACCGCGTGAGCGCGGTGTTCCAGAAGCTACGGAACCTGACGGTCGTCCTCTGGACCATCTACCCCGTGGTCTGGATTCTCGGCCCGCTCGGGGTCGGCCTGCTGCAGACGGGAACCGAGGTGATGGTCGTCACCTACCTCGACCTCATCAGTAAGGTCGGGTTCGTCTTCATGGCCGTCAACGGGGCCGACGCGCTCGACCAACTCCGGACCGGGGCGGCACTGGCCGACCCCGCAGGCGCGAGCGACGAGCGCGCGCCTGCGGCCGACTGACGCGCTGACAACTGTCGGTCCTCTCCTCCCGGGAATCCGTAATCGCGCCGTTCAAGCGTCTGGACCGACCAGCACCCTACATGACCGACGACCACGAGTCAGACGACGCTCACGACCCACACCGCGAGGAGTTCCACCACGACCCCATCGCTCACGCCGAGGCGCGGGCGGGCATGACCGTCGGCGACCTCGTCTCCGAGTACGGGGCGGCGGGCATCGGGGCGGCCGACCTCCACGAGGCGGTCGACATCTACGCCGAGATGCTCGGGCGCGAGGACGTGACCAACTTCTTCGGACTCGCGGGCGCGATGGTGCCGACCGGGATGCGCCGACTCGTCGCCGACCTGATTCGGGACGGCCACATCGACGTGCTGGTGACGACCGGCGCGAACCTCACTCACGACGCCATCGAGGCCATCGGCGGCAAGCACCATCACGGAAGGGCGAGCCCTTCCTGCTCACACTCGCGCGACTCGCGTGAACACGGCTTGGTCCACGCCGAGGGCAAGACCGAGCGCGAACACGACGAGCAGTTGCGCGACGAGGGCGTCGACCGCATCTACAACGTCTACCTCCCGCAGGAACACTTCGCGCTGTTCGAGGACCACCTCCGGTCGGAGGTGTTCCCAGCGGTCGAGTCGGAGGGGACGGTCAGCATCCAGCGGTTCACCGAGGAACTCGGTCGCGCCAACAGCGAGGTCAACGACCGCGAGGGCATCGAGGAGGGCGCGGGCGTCGCGGCGGCGGCATACGAGAACGACGTGCCCATCTACTGCCCGGCGATTCAGGACTCGGTGCTGGGCCTGCAGGCGTGGATGTACTCCCAGACCTCGGAGTTCTCGCTCGACGCGCTGGCCGACATGACCGACATCACCGACCGCGCCTTCCACGCCGAGAAGTCGGGCGCGATGGTGGTCGGCGGGGGCGTCCCGAAGAACTACGTCCTCCAGACGATGCTCGTCGCGCCCGAGGCCTACGACTACGCGGTCCAGCTCACGATGGACCCGCCCCAGACCGGCGGCCTCTCGGGCGCGACCCTCGACGAGGCGCGCTCGTGGGGCAAGCTGGAGAAGGCCGCCCGGAACGCCAGCGTCTACGCCGACGCGACCATCACCCTGCCGCTGGTGGTCGCGGCCGCGCGCGAGCGAATCCAATAACGTGTCGAGCCGGGAGCTGTCGGACAGCGTCGCTTAGCGGGACAGCCGCCAGAAATCGGCCGGTGACGCAAGCCACGGGGTGGGACTGAAAGGGGCGGCGCGCTCGCGCTTGCGTGGTCGCCTGCGCGACCCCTCTCCGGGCCGGGCGGTGCCGAGAGGCCCGGAGATGTCGCGCCAGCGACCGCGAGCGCGCCGGGGCTTTCTACCCGATATTCACGATTCTAGTGTTCGCAGTTCACAGCAGGCAGACAGATAGTTTCAAAGACGAAAAACGGCCCAGTCACGAAACCTGATAAGGCAGGAGTGAGTCGAACCGACCGAGAACCCCCGTGTCCGAGTCGAAGCGAATCGAACCGGAATCCCCCCCGAGCCCCACCGAACGCGCCCTCTCACACGCCGACACACACGACGAACTCGTCCTCGCCTCCCGCGCGTACTGCCGGGAGGCCGCCCGCGAGCACGACCTCGACGTGGACTTCTCGCTGGTCGACTGGGAGGTCTCGACCCGGGCGAAGCGCCGGTCGGCCGCGGTCAAGCGCAGGCGGATTCCCGACGCCGAGGTCGGCCAGTCCATCGACTGGACCGCAGTCGTCGAGCGACTCGGCGACCCCGCGGTCCGGCGGTGTACCGTCTCGCTGACGTGGGACGCCTACGAGGCGTTCGACCGCGCGGAGTGGACCGCGACGCTCCGCCACGAACTGGTTCACGTCGAGCAGTTCCAGCGGTTCGGCACGACCGACCACGGCTCCCGGTTCGAGGAGCGCGCCGAGCGGGTGGGGGCGTCGGTCCGGTGTCGCCCGTTCGCCGACCCGAAGTACGTCCTGACGTGCGCCGAGTGCGGGACCGTGCTGGGCCGCAGGTATCGGGAGTGCAAGCTCGTGCGCAATCCCGGGGACTACCGCTCGTCGTGCTGTGGGGCCGACGTGGCGTGTTCCGAGGGCGACGGCTAGGAAGTAGACCCCGTCGCGTCGGCGTGCGAGAACACGAACTCCCGACAGAGCTTTCCGGCGAGCGTCGCCGCCTGACCGTCGTCGCGGTCGTTGACCTCGACGACGTCGAAGCCGTCGGCGCGGGGCGCGACCGCCCGGACCGCGTCGCGCATCTCGCGCGGGGTCAGTCCGAACGGTTCCATCGTCCCGGTCCCGGGCGCGAACCCCGGGTCGGCGGCGTCGATATCCACGCTGAGGTAGACGCTCGTCTCGGCGTCGAAGTCGGGGTCCCAGTTCCCGACCTCCTCGGGCGGGACCACGGTCACGTCGGCCTCGCTCGCGCGCTCGTACTCGGCCTCGCTCCCGGTTCGTGCGCCCAGAATCACGGCCTCGTCGGCCACGTCGAGCGCGTGGCGGGTCACGGTGGCGTGGCTCAGCGGATTGCCGTCGTACTCCTCGCGGAGGTCGAGGTGGGCGTCGAGACAGACGAAGACGTCGGGGTCGACCGCCCGGACCCCCGCCAGCGTTACGGTGTGTTCGCCCCCGAGCAGAAGGGGAACGGCGTCGTCCCACACCGCGTCGGTCGCGACGCCTTCGAGGTACTCCAGGTATTCGGCGGCGTCGTCCCACGCGCGCACGTCGCCGTGGTCGTGGACCGCGAGTTCAGAGAAGTGGTGGCCGGTTCGGGCGTCGTAGTCGTCGAAGGTCCGGGCGAACCGCCGGACCCGTTCGGGACCGAACCGCGCACCGGGCTGGAACGTGGTCGAAACGTCGAGGGGCGCGCCGACGACCACGTACTCGGCGGTGTCGCGGTCGGCCGACGCGCCGGGGAACATCTATCCGAGGATCTTCCGCTGTTCGTCCATCTCGAGGTACTCGATCTCGTCGTCGGGCGAGAGGTCGATGTCCTCGGGGGTCTTGACCGTGATGGTCTCGTAGGTCTCGAGGTCCATCACCTGCGCGATCTCGTCGCTCTCGACGGAGACGACCTGACCCTGCTTGCGGTTGATGATGGGGACCCAGATCTTGGCGTCGACGGGCTGGGAGAGACTGCGCTTCTTGCCGTCGAAGACGCCCTTGGCCTCGATGCGGGCCTTCGCGCTACCGTGTTTGCCGGGCTTGGCGGTGCTGTAGGAGTTGATCTCGCAGGCCGCGTCGTCGATCATCACGTAGTTGCCTTCCTGGAGGTCTCGCACTTCCTTCTGCTCTCTTGCCATACCGCCGGATAGCGTTCGCGGGGGTATAAACGGTTTGGAAACGCTCCGAGGTGGTATGGACCGACGAGAGCGGTTCAGGCGTCACCGTAGTCGTTGCCGACCACCAGCGCGACGGCGTGGGCGACGAGCAGGGCGGAGAACGCCGACCACTCGACGCCCGGGAGCCCCGCGAACAGCAGGGGGAGGTAGACCGCTGGCAACGAGACGGCGGCCCAGAAGCCGAGCCCTCGCACCGAGGCGGTCAGCGACCGGGTCGCGGTCTCGGCCAGTCGGGTGAGATGGGTTGGGGTCTCGGTCGAGCCGTCGGTCGGCAGTTCGGCGACGTCGGTTCGGAGGGTGGGGGGAGCGTTCGACATGATGGGGGTCCTCGTTACTCCACCGTAGGACCCCCGGGAGCATATAAGGGGCAGAGAGCTATGGGAAATTCGCGTCGTTTCACCGACCTATCGAGTCCGACGCCGGTTTCACGCCAGCGACCCGACGTTTCACGAGCGCCCCAGAGACAGTTAGAAGTTTTACCGCCGTTTTTGGTGCCGTTTCTGTGACGGGGAGAACCGAGGCTGTCGGGACCCGGGGTCGACCCGAGTCGGGTCGACCCCGGGTCCCGGCGACTCCTCCCGGGAGCTATCTCCGGCGCTCGATGCAGGCCGACACCCGGGCCAGTCCCTCCTCCAGTTCGTCGGTCGGGAGGCCGAACCCGATGCGGAAGTAGTCGTCGTACCCGAACAGGTCGCCGGGCGCGAGCACGACGCTCTCCTCCTCGACGACCGTCCGGCAGAACTCCCTGCTCCCGTCGAAGCCGTCGGGAACCGAGACGAAGCCGTTGACGCCCACGGGGTCGTACCACGAGAGGTCGTGGTCGTCGACGAACGCCCGGACCCGGTCGCGGTGGCGTTTCGCGAGGTCGCGGTTCTCCGAAAGAATCTCGTCCTCCTGGTCGCCGAGCGCCTGCTTGGCGACGTGCTGGCCCACGATGCCGGGCGAGATGGTGGTGTAGTCCTTCCAGTTCCACGCCTCCTCGACGACATCCTCGGACCCCACGAGCCACCCGAATCGGAGGCCAGCGAGGCCGTAGGCCTTCGTGAGGCTGGTCGTGCTGACCGCGCGCTCGCCCAGCGACGCCGCCGGGGGAATCGGGTCGTCGTCGAGCAGGCGGTACACCTCGTCACAGAGCAGGTGGGCGTCGGCGTCCTCCGCGAGGTCGTAGAGGGCCTCGACCTTCTCCCGAGGGTGGTAGCGGCCGGTCGGGTTGTTGGGGTTGTTGAGGACGATCACGTCGGTCTCGGGCCGAACCGCGTCGGCGACCGCGTCCACGTCGAGTTCCCACGACGGCGGTTCGAGCGACACGCGGGTCACCTCGCCGAACGACTCCGGAACGGCGTGGAGCGCCTGGTACGTTGGGGTAACAACAATCGCGTGGCCGTCGTCGTCCATCAGCGAGGCGAACGCGAGGAAGTTGGCCTCCTGAGTCCCGCAGGTGAACAGGACCTCGTCGGCCGACCGACCGTAGCGCTCGCCGACCTCGGCCCGGAACTCGGGGTCGCCATTGGTCGGGATGACGTACCCGAGCTTCCCGGGGTCGAGGTCGAACCGGCTCGCGTCGAGGCTCCGGATGCCGCTCTCGGCGAGCATGATGTCGGCCTCGTGTTCGTACTTCGCGAACCAGCGTTCGAGTCCGAATTCGGCGATGTCCATGGAGGATTGATGCACGGGGAAGGCGGTAAAGCTACGGAAAGGGGCAGGGGGCACTGTTCAGATAAGCGTTGAAGGATGAGGCGGTCGAATTCGTAGTGGTCTATGCCAGAATTCAGCCGCCTCAACGAATGTAGCGACTGCATCGAGTTAGATTTTGTGGAGCGAGAAGCGACACCGGAGCCGCTGATGAAGCTCAGTATCCACCTACATGCGGCAGGATTATCACTCTCGGATACTGTTTCTGTCTTAGAGAAGTTCGGTGTCGAACGGTGTCGCTCCACTATCCACAATTGGGTACAGAAAGCCGATCTACAGCCGACTGACGGCAAAAATCCGAATCACGTTGCGGTCGATGAAACGGTGATTCAACTCAACGATCAACGCTACTGGCTGTACGCCGCAGTCGATCCCGAAACTAACGAATTCCTCCACGCCAAGCTCTATCCGACACGAACTATCGTTGTGACGAAGCAGTTTCTCACCGAATTGCAAGAGAAACACTGCGTCGGTGACGCGGTGTTTCTCGTCGATGGCGCACCGTGGTTACAGGCCGCACTCTTCGAGAAAAACCTCCGATTTCAGTATGTTCGCCACGGAAATCGGAACAGCGTCGAACGTGTTTTCAAAGAATTAAAACGCCGAACCAAACAGTTCGCCAATCATTTCCGCCACGCGACCCACCGCTCCGCCGAAAATTGGTTGCAAACCTTCGCCTTCGCATGGAATCAGCTAATCTGAACAATGCCGGGGCAGGGCAGAGAGAAGCTAGTAGGACACGACTTCGAGGTCGCCTATTCGTTCGAAGTGCGAGACGTTTCGAGTGGCGACCGGGACGTCGTGGACGAGCGCAGTCGCTCCGATCATCACGTCCTCTACATCGATTCGCCGTCCGTCGGACAGAAGGTCGGCATGTACCTCGCCCGCCTTCATCGCACAGTCACGGTCGAACGGCACTTCCCGAAGCCCTTCGAGCAGTTCCTCGACGGCCTCGCGCTCGCGTTCCATCGCGTCGGCGCGGTGGATTCCCTCCCAGAGTTCCATGACGGTTGTCGCGGCGACCATTGAGGTACCCGAGGCGTCGAGGTCGGCAACGAGTTCCGCGACGTCGTCCTCGCTGTTCAGCACGTCGACGAGGAAGGTCGTGTCCAGAATCATTCCAGTTCGTCGGTGAGGCGGTCGATGCGCGCGCGTCGGCGCGCGTTTCGCTCGGCTCGGCGGTCATCGATGGCGGCTTCGAGTTCCGCGGTGGTCTCGTCACTCAGAACGCCGTAGTACTCACCCAACTCGACGCCCTCGGTGAGTCGGCGAACAACATCGCTGAAGCTCTCTCCCTCTCGCTTTTCCGCTTTGAGTCGGTCGTAGGCGTCGTCGGCCAACGAGATGGTCTTGGTCCCCATACCTGTGTACGTGTATGTACGTGTTCTACAAAGAAGTTTGGACGATTCTACACGTACATCAGCGGCACCATCGCCACCACGCCCGCCGCCAGCCCCGCGAGGAGCTCGCGCCGACCCTCGCCCGGCAGGTCCGCGCCGGTCTCCAGCGCCTCGGGGATGAACTCGGTGAGGACGAGGTAGACCATCGCTCCGGCCGCGAACCCGAAGCCGAAGGGCAGGAACTCGCGGGCCCACCGGACGAACGCGAAGGCGATGACCGCGCCGATTGGCTGGGGGAGCGAGGAGAACACCGCCGCGCCGACCATCCGCCAGCGCGACAGCCCCATCGCTCGCATCGGGATGGCGATGGCGGTCCCCTCCGGGACGTTGTGGATGGAGATGGCGACGGTCATGAACACCGCGAGCAGCGGGACCGAGAAGCCCAGAATCTGGAGGCCGCCCTCCAGCCCGAGCTCCGCGAACGAGACGCCGACCGCGACGCCCTCCGGGAAACTGTGGACCGTCAGGATGCCGAGGATGAGCACGAGCTTCTTGAGGTCGCCCTCGGCGAAGGCCTCGGCCTCCATCGCGTGGCTGTGGCCGTGGTCGTCGTCGTGACCGTGGTCGTCGTGGTCATCGTCGTCGTGGCCGTGGTCGTCGTGGTCCCCCGAACCGTCGCCGTCACTCAGGTCGACGGCGTCGAGCGCCCGGTCGGAGACCTCCACGAGGACGACGCCCGCGAGGAGTCCGGCGACCATCAGGGTCGGCAGTCCCTCGGTGTACGCCAGCCCCTCGTTCACCAGTCCGAACAGCGACGCCGACACCATGATTCCGGAGGCGACGCCCCACAGCGCGACGTTCCACCGGTCGCTGAAGTCATCGACCACGAAGAACGGAATCGCGCCGAGACCGGTGGCGAGCGCGGTTATCAGCCCTGCGACGAACACGAGTACGAGGTTCTCCACCAGTCCCATGGTCGAAACGACTCACCCGCCCGTAAAAAGAATTTCGCCTAATGGGAAATTATTTTGGTTGTCCTAAAACCGACCTCACTCCCCGCCGCGTCGCTGGCGCATCTCGTGGCGGGTGAACTGCGGGGTGACTCGCGTGCCCCGGCGCTTGCGGAACGTCCGGTAGAGCGCGAGTGCGACTCCCGTCGAGAAGGCGGCGGCGACCGCCGCCGCCTGCACCTCCGCGGTCGCGTAGAGGAACGCGGTCGAGAACGCGCCCGACGCCAGCATCATGCCGTAGACCAGTCGCTTGGCGAGCAGGTCGAACACGTCGTTGCCGTCCTCGACGTCGGCCCTGACGTAGAAGTCGTCGCGGTCGATGCGGTCGAGGGCGTCCTCGACCTTCGGCGCGAGTCTGACCGACGACTGGACCGACGACCGGAGCTGGTCGCCCGCCTCCTCGGCGAACTGCCGGATGGACTCCTCGCGGTAGCCCTGCTCGGTGAGGTAGTCGGTCGCCACCGAGATGAAGTCGAAGTCGGGGTCCAGCGTCACGCAGACCCCCTCGACGACCGTGGCGACTCGGAGCACGAGCGCGAGGTTCGAGGGCAGACGGAGGGGGAACTCGTAGATGGTGTCCTCGACCTGCTCGATTATCTGCTGGACCCGGTAGGTCTCGATGTCCTCGCCGCGGGCGTCCTCGATGGCGAGTTCCATCACCTTCCCCATCGTCGCGCGGTCGGCCTCCGGGCTCAGGGTCCCCATCTCGACGAGCGCGTCGAGGATGCCGTCGATGTCGCGGTTGGCGACCGCGATGTAGAAGTCGACGATCTTGTTCTGGACGAACTCGTCGACCCGCCCCGACATGCCGAAGTCGTAGAAGACCACGGTGCCGTCGGGCTGGACCGCCAGATTCCCGGGGTGGGGGTCGGCGTGGAACACGCCGTCCTCCAGCAACATCTGGAGGTACGCCTCCTGGAGGGTCACCGCGAGCTCGTGGCGGTCGACCCCCATCTCGTCGAGCGTCTCGACGTCGTTTATCTTGGTCCCGCGGATGTACTCCATGGTCAGCACCCGCGGTCCGGAGTGCGATTCGAGGACCGCCGGAATCGCGACGCTGTCGTCGCCCTCGAAGTTGCCCCGTATCTCTTCGAGCATCTCGGCCTCCCGGGAGTAGTCCATCTCCTGGCGGATGGTGCGGGCGAACTCGTCGGCGAGATTTTCGAGCGAGAAGGCTCGGGCCTCGCCGATGAAGTAGAGCAGGACGGGCAACGACCACCGGATGACCCGGAGGTCGGCCGCGACCAGTTCCTCGATGTTGGGTCGCCTGACCTTCACCGCGACCTCCCGGTCGTCGACCTTCGCGGTGTACACCTGCCCGAGGCTCGCGCCGCTGATGGCGTCGGTGTCGAAGTCGTCGAACCGCTCGTCCACGGGCCCGAGTTCGGCTTCGAGGACCTCCCGGGCCTCGTCCCACGGCGCGGGCGGCACCTCGTCCTGCAACTGGGCCAATACGTCCACGTACTCGGGGGGCAGGACGTCGGGGCGAGTCGACAGGAGCTGGCCGAGTTTGATGAACGTCGGGCCGAGCGTCAGGAGCGACTCCAGCAGGGTGTTCGCGCGCTCGACGCGGGTCTGGCTGTCGACCCGGCGAGGACGCCCGACCAGCAGGAACCGGCGGCGGTCGCGGGCGTAGCTCAGCAGGAGCGGCAGGAAGTGGTACGCGACCACGAAGAACCGCCGGTAGGCGCGGAGGTTGACCAGTGTCACCACCCCGCCGTCAGCGACCTGTGATGGGGATGTCGCGTTCGGGCGCGGCGTCGCGCTTGGGGAGGCGCAGTTCGAGCACTCCCCGGTCGATGGTGGCCTCCGCGCCCGCGCCGGTCGCGTCGGGCGGCAGGGGTAGGTCGGCGTCGAGGAACAGCGACCGCTCCTCCCGGAGGTACGAGAACTCCATCGGAACGTCCTTCTCCCGCCGGGCCTCTATCTGGAGTCGCCCGTCCTCGATGCCCACGTCGACCGTCGCCTCGTTCGCCCCCGGCAGGTCGACGACCAGCAGGTAGGCGTCGTCGCTCTCAAGCAGGTCGGCGAACACCGCGTCGGGCAATTCGCGCATGGCCTCGCGCAACGCTGACATACCTCCGTGTTGGGACGCCGGGGCGAAAAAGGGTTGGGTACCTCCGTGGGCCCTGTTCCCACACGTTTTTGGCCCGGGACCGCGGATTTCCACCCATGAGCGACGAATCGCCGGAGCGCAAGCGCTCGGGCTTCAAGGACAAGACGCGACTCGCCGACGCTCGCGAGCGCCTCCTCGACGCCGTCGACCCACACGACCGCACCGAGACGGTCGGCCTCGGGGACGCCGACGGCCGGGCGCTCGCCCAGGAGGTCGTCGCCGCGCGCAACGTCCCTCACTACCCCCGCGCCGCGATGGACGGCTACGCGGTCCGCGCCGAGGACACCTTCGGCGCGAGCGACCGCTCGCCCGAACTCCTCCGCGAGGCCGACGATATGGGTCCGAACGCCGCGGCCCGAGTGCATACCGGGAGCGAACTCCCCGCGGGCGCGGACGCGGTGGTGATGATAGAGCAGACCGACACCTTCGGGCGCGAAGTCGAGGTCTTCGACGCCGTCGCCGAGGGCGAGAACGTCGCGCCCGTCGGCGAGGACGTGGCCGAGGGCCAGCAGCTCTACGCCCCCGGCCACCGACTCCGCCCCTCGGACCTCGGCCTGCTCAAGTCGGTGGGAATCGAGACGGTCGAGGTCTTCGAGCGCCCCGCGGTCGGGGTGATTCCGACCGGCGAGGAGCTGGTGCAGGCCGACCCCGCTCCGGGCGAGGTCATCGAGACCAACGGCCTGACCGTCTCGCGGCTCGTCGAGCGGTGGGGCGGCGAGGCCGCCTACCGCGAGGTGGTGACCGACGACTCGGACGCGCTGCGCGAAGCGATAGAGCGCGACCTCTCGAAGGACGTGGTCGTGACCACGGGCGGGTCGTCAGTCGGCGAGCGCGACCTGCTCCCCGAGGTGGTCGCCGACCTCGGGGAAATCCTGTTCCACGGGGTCGCGCTGAAGCCCGGCCACCCGGTGGCGGTCGGGCTGGTCGAGGACACCCCGGTCGTCATGCTCCCGGGCTATCCCGTCGCCTGCATCGTCAACGCGGTCCAGTTCCTCCGGCCCGCGCTGAAGGCGGTCTGCGGGCTTCCCGACGACGACTTTCCGACCACCGAGGCGCGACTCGACCGAAAGATACGGAGCGAACCGGGAATCAGGACCTTCGCTCGGGTGAAAGTCGAGGAGGACGACGGCGAGCGGATTGCGACTCCCACCAGAGCCAGCGGGTCGGGCGTGCTGTCGAGCGTCGCGCTGGCCGACGGCTGGGTCGCTGTTCCGGAGGGTCGCGAGGGGATCCCCGAGGGCGAGACGGTCTCCGTGCAGGACTGGGAGTGGTCGGCGTGACGGAACGAACGCTTGGTTGGAGCGAGCGCCGCAGTATCGGGAGTGACGACCGCCCAGAAAGCCCTCGAACGCTCGACGGCCCGCGACTCGTTGCGCGCCGCGTTCCGGGCGTGCGGCGCTTCGCGCCGTTCCGGGCTTCCGCGGTGCTTACTTCGCCGGGGGCCGGTCGAGCGCGCTCGCCCTTTCAGTCCGCCAAGGGGCGGCTGACCGACCGGCACGATACTCCGCGGAGAGCGTCACCGGCCACGGTTTCGTGCCGGTGGAGCAGACTGTCGGGCGGGACTGAAAGGGGCCGGGCGCTCGCGGCCGAAGGCCGTGGTCGCTTGCGCGGCCCCTCTCTGCGCCGGGCGTTGCTGAGAGGCGCAGAGATGCCGCGCAACGACCGCGAGCGCCCGGGGGCTTTCGAAGCCGTAACCGCCGTGTCGTCTACCGTTTGCAGAGAGCGTCGAACACCAACAAGGACACCGATTTTCCAATCAGGAGCTGATACCCGATGACCGACAGAAAGGAGTTCCGAGACCTCGCACCGCCCGAAGACGCCCGCGACGCCATCGCCAGCCTCGACCTCGCGCCCGACCCCGAGGAGGTCCCCCTTCGGGACGCCCGGGGCCGAATCCTCGCCGAGCGGATCGACGCCGACCTCGACGTGCCGGGGTTCGACCGCGCGAGCATGGACGGCTACGCGGTCCGGGCCCGGGACACCTTCGGGGCCGACGAGGCCGACCCCGCGAGGCTCTCGCTCGCCGGAGCGGTCCACGCGGGCGAGGAGCCCGACGTGGAGGTCGGCGAGGGCGAAGCGGTCGAAATCTCGACCGGCGCGGTGATGCCGCCCGGCGGCGACGCCGTGGTGATGGTCGAGCGAACGGAAGAGGACGGCGACGACGTGCTGGTCCGAACCGCGGTTGCGCCGGGCGACCACGTAATGCTCGCGGGCGCGGACGTGGCCGCCGGGGAGCGCGCGCTCGGCCCCGGGACCCGACTCACGCCCCGCGAGGTCGGCCTGCTGTCGGCGCTCGGCGTCGAGTCGGTGCCGGTCGTCGGGAAGCCGACGGTCGGCATCGTCTCGACCGGCGACGAGCTGGTCCGGCCCGGCGAGCGACTGAACAGCGCCGCGGGCCAGATATACGACGTCAACAGCTACACCGTCGCGACCGCGGTCGAGGAGGCGGGCGGCGACCCCCGGCTCTACCCCCACGCGGGCGACGACTACGACGAGATGGAGCGCGTTCTCAGAGAGGCCGCCGACGAGTGCGACCTCGTGCTCTCGTCCGGTTCGACCAGCGCGAGCGCGGTGGACGTGATTTACCGGGTCGTCGAGGAGCGCGGGGAACTCCTGCTCCACGGCGTCGCGGTCAAGCCCGGCAAGCCGATGCTGGTGGGGCGGCTCGATAACTCCGCCTACGTCGGCCTGCCGGGCTACCCCGTCTCGGCGCTGACCATCTTCCGGACGTTCGTCGCGCCCGCGATCCGAGACGCCGCCGGACTCCCCGAACCAGCGACCGCGACCGTCGAGGCCCGGATGGCCGCCGAGGAGCGCTTCGACGAGGGTCGGATGCGGCTGATGCCCGTGGGACTGGTCGAGGACGGCGAGGGAGACCTCCTCGCCTACGCCGTCGACAAGGGGAGCGGCGCGACCACCAGCCTCGTCGAGGCCGACGGCGTGGCCGAGGTGGCTCCCGACACCGCCTACGTCGCGGAGGGCGAGGCGGTCGCGGTCGAACTGTTCTCGCCCGACGTGCGCCCGCCCTCGGTGCTGGGCGTCGGCGAGGACGACCCCGTGCTGGCGCGCCTGCTCGACGAACTCGACCGGCCGCGCTACCTCGCGGTCGGGTCCCGGCAGGGCCTGCGTCGGCTCCGCGACGGCGTGGCCGACTTCGCGGTGACGACCGCGGACGGCGGAGAGCGACCCGCTCGCGGGTCGCTCTCCGCCGAGGAACTCGGCTCCTACGAGCGCGAGTGGGGGCTGGTCGTCGCGAGCGGGAACCCCGAGGAAGTCGAGGGCCTCGCCGACCTCGTCGACCGCGACCTACGGTTCGTCAACCGCGGGACCGACTCGGGCCTCCGGACGAACCTCGGGAACGCTCTCGCCGACCTCGCCGACGACAGAGGCGTCTCGCGTCGCGACCTCGTCGAGGCCATCGACGGCTTCGAACTCTCGGCGAAGGCCCACGAGAGCCCCGCGCGGAAGGTCGCTGGCGGGCAGGCCGACGCCGGACTCGGCCTGCGCGCGACCGCCGAGAAGCTGGGTCTGGGCTTCGTGCCCGTCGGCGTCGAGACGGTCCGGGTGCTGGCGAACCCCGACCGGACCGACAAGGAGGGCGTGCGAGCGCTCGAATCCGTGCTGTCGGATGTCGGCCGGTTCACGTCCCGTCCCGGATTTTCACCGTAGGCGAACGTTTTTAATTCACTCCGCGCAACGACGCGTATGGACTTCACCTACGAACTCGGGGAGACGCCCTTCCGGCGGGCGCTACGCCACGGGATGGCGCTGTGGTACGACCAGTCGTCGCCCACCAAGGACTGGGGCGCGGGCGTCGGTAGCGGCGACAACGAGCGGACGATGACGAAGTTCGTCGCCGACCGAATCGAGGGCAAACTCGGGGAGGTCGCGTTTCAGCGACTGCTCGACGAGGAGTTCGGCGTGGAGTCGACCGTCGACTGGGACGTGTACGGCGACATCGAGGAGACCGACGACGCCGACCTCGGCGGAATCGGTCCCGACGGGGAGTACCCGCCGGGCGTCGGGTTCGACGTGAAGAAGACCAAACCCAGAAATCTGTGGCTGGCGGTCCGCGCGAGCATCTGGCGCGACCACGGCGACGCCGACCCGTTCGTCCTCTGCAAGCTCGACCTGCCCGACCGGGTCGGCCTCGAACCGTGGGCCGACGCCGGGACCTACCCCGACGACGACCCCGAGTTCGAGCGCGCGGTCGCGGAGTGGTGCGAGCGCCACCTCCCCATCTCGGTGTCGGTCGTCGGCTACGCCGAAAAGCGTGACTTCACCGACTTCTTCGAGCGCGGGGACCGGCTGTACCACCCCGGCGGCGGGTTCGACATCGGCCCGCGCCTCAAGACCGATAACCGGGGCATCCCGGTCGAGGACCTCCGGGCCGACCGCGAGGCGTGGAACGAACTGGTCGAACGGGTCGTCGAGGGGACGCCCGTCGACCCGCGACCGCTCTGAGGTCAGTCGGCGTCGGGAGTCGCCAGCAGTTCGTCGAAGCTGTTCACCCGGTAGTCGCCGAGCACGCACTGCTGGCGGTGGGCGTGGCCGTGGCGCTCGACGTGGACCGCGTCGAGGCCCGCGTTCCACGCCGCGCCCACGTCGCTCGCGCCGTCGCCCGCGAACACCCCCTCGTGGCCGATTGCGCCCGCTCCGAGGTCGGTCAGCGCGTGCTCGACCGGCGCGGGGTCGGGCTTCCACCCGAGGTCCTCGTTGCAACACACGATGGTGTCGAACCAGTCGCGGATGTCGAGGTGGTCGAGGACCGGGTTCGTGAGGAACGGCTGGCAGTGGGTCACGAGACCGACCGGGCAGTCGAGGTCGGCCACGAACTCGGCGTCCTCGTAGAGGAACGTCTCCTCGGCCCGGCGCTGGGGGTCCTCTATCTCGTGGAAGACGGGCCAGAAGTCCCCGGGGTCGATACCCCACTCGCGCAACTGGGCGTCGCGCCCCCCGCCGAGACCGTGCCAGATGATCTCTGCCTCGCGGTCGGTGAACTCCCGGCCGAGGCGGGTGCCGACCCGGTCGAACACCGACCGCGGATACGACCAGTCCACGTCGATGAGCGTGCCGTCGAGGTCGAGCAACCAGTAATCGTACTCGCGGGCGACCATGGGGACACACCTCTAGGGCCTCCGGAAGCATAAATATTTCTTCCGTTTGCTATGGACCGACCTCGACCGAACTCCCGAGGTACTTGGTGATGACTTCCGAGACGCTGGTCGCGTTGAACGTCCCGAGGTCGTCGCGAATCTCGTCTTTCAGCGCCTCCAGATACGCCTCGTCGGTCTCGAACGCGCGGTACTCGACCGACACCACCGTCACGCCCAGCGCCTCCTCGGTGAGCCGCCGGAAGTGGTCGGCGTCGTTCACCTCGCCGCGCCAGAGGTTGTCCCGGAAGAACAGCCACCCCTCCTCGCCCGGCGGGTCGGCCTCCCGAGTGAGACGCGTCTCGAACTCGTCTGGCTCGACCCCGACGCCGCGGGCGTCGGGGTCGAGCCGGAATCGGACCGCGAACACGTAGCGGGCGTCCATTATCGGCTGTCGTCTATCGCCGTGGTCGGGTCTCGTTCGAATCCGTCATCGGCCCTCGTCCATCGCCATTACCGGCCCTCGTCCATCGCCGTCATCTGACGTCGTTGGTCAGTTCGGCCATGTGGATGTCGTCGTCGGTGATGCCGCCCGCCTCGTGGCTCGTGAACCGGACCTCGACCTCCTCGTAGCCGATGCGAATCTCGGGGTGGTGGAACTCCTCTTCGGAGATTTCGGCGACCTCCGAGGCGAACGCGACGCCTTCGAGGTAGTCGTCGAACTCGAACGTCCTGACGATCTCCTCGCCCTCGCGGTCCCAGCCGTCGGGGAGTCGCTCGCTGACCTCGTCGTCGGAGAGTAGGTCTGCCATAGGTGGGGGTTCGTCGTGCTGAGACATAAAGTTCGGTGGCAGGGCCACGAGATATAGAAACGCTTATTTTTATAGGTTATTTAGTCACAAATAGTTATATTGGTGAGAGATTGGCTGACCTCGTTGAAGGACCGTCGCGTTCGGCAGTATAGTTGGAGAGATGTAGCCGTAGCCGGAAGTCTGGTCGGGGTTGGTATCTGTCTCGGTGTCGTTCTAAATGCGGTCGGCCTCGTTCCGCCGAACTCCCGCATCGGGGTGGGGAACGCGGGAGTAATTGAGAACCTCGGTTCGTGGTCGGGGAGTAAGTGGGAAAATGCCACCTCGACTGCCCTCGACCCTAATCCCGAGCACACGCTCCGACTCATCCAAGCGATAGGAATCCTGCTTCCGCTCTTCACGGGCCTGATACGGTTCACGACCGACGAACAGTCGAGTGTGGACGACCGCGTGAGCGACTTCCTCCTACTGGGCGTTCTCGCCCTCGTTTTCGCCGGATTGTTCGCCGTTATTGGCGGAATCACGTCGGATACGGCGGCAATCCTGAAGCTATCACTGGTACTCGTTCTGTTTACGCTTACCATGATAGGATTCGTGGCGTTATCGATGGTCGGTGAGATGACTGACGGTTCCGAAGGAGAGCAGTTCGAAACCGAGCCGACCGACAGCGAGGAGACCGGTTCGGAGGGAGAACCGACAAGGTCCGATTCCGACCGAGAGGGTTCGGAACCAGAACCGAGCAATTGTGAATCCGAAGGCGAAACGAAACCGGAAGCGGCGGAGGAACCGGCCGCAGACGATTCTGGGGAAACGACCGACGATAGCTAGTTACCAACAATTATGACGATGGCGCACCAAAGTCCAGTACCGAATACGAGAGGAGGCGCAGATCGATACCGATGATGACCGAACAAACGACCAAACGGCAAGCCATCGACAACCTCATAAAGCTCGTGGGAGGGTTCGTCGCACTCGCTGTCGGATGGGCCGTCCTCGATTTGCTTGCAAACGTCGTTAATCCATTCGGGCTGATCAGCCTCCTCGCCGGATTTGCCCTCCTTGCGTCATTGATTACTCTACTCGGAGTTCTCGTGAGCGTTGGCTCTATCCTGCGGAAATAAACCTGTTCGCCCGCCTGCCGAGATGAACGAGTGACCGATCAGTCGTCGTCGTCCGCGGCGACCGGGGCCGAACCGGACAGCTCTTCGAGTACCGCGTCGGGTATCTCGTCACCCCTGACGGTGGCCTCCGACGGCCCCTCGCCGTCCCCGAACTCGGGGTCGAACAACTGGAGCGCGGTGTTGATGGTCGTCCAGTCGTCCTCGGCGGCGGCGTCCCGGAGGCTCTTGGTCGGCGGCGCGAGCAGTTGGGACACCAGCGCGTCGGCCATCGACTCGACGACCTCGCGCTGGTCGTCGGTGAAGTCGCCGTGGGCGTCGAGCTTTGTGAGCGCCTCCGAGACCTCTCGGGCCTTGATGCGTTCGGCGCTCTCGTACATCGTGGCGATGACCTCGTCGGCGCGCTTTCGCTTGTAGCCCTCCAGCAGGCGCTCGAACTCGCGGTCGATCATCGCCTCGACCGACTCGGCGGCCTCGCGCCTGCGACGCTCGGTCTCGCCGGTGACCGATTCGAGCGCCGACATGTCGTGGACCGTGACGCCATCGAGCGCGTCGGCGGCGGGCGAGACGTCCCGCGGTTGGGCGATGTCGACGACCAGCGTGTCGCCGCGGTCGGCGAGGCGGCTGGCGTCGAGTACGTGGTCCTCGCTCCCGGTCGCGCTCACGACGGCGTCGGCGGCGTCGAGCGCCGAGGCGAGTCCGTCGAGCGAGACCGCGCGTGCGTCGTCGTGGTCGACCTCGTTCGCGAGTTCCGCGGCGTTCGCGGGCGAGCGGTTGGCGACGTACAGCGTCTCGACCTCGGCGTCGGCCAGCGCGTGTGCCGCCAGCGACCCCATCTCGCCCGCGCCGACGACGAGCGCGGTGGCGTCGGCCAGATCGCAGTGCTGGGCGAGGAGTTCGACCGCGGCGCTCCCGACCGACACAGCGCCCTCGTTGATGGCGGTCTCGGTCCGGGCGCGCTTGCCGACGTGGATGGCCTTGGTCACCGCGTCCTCCAGCATCGGGCCGATGGCCCCGCATTCGCGGGCGGTCTCGTAGGCGTCCCGGACCTGCCCGATGATCTGGTCCTCCCCGAGCACGAGCGATTCGAGGCCAGCCGCGACCCGCATCAGGTGGCGCAGGCTCTCCTCGTGGCCCATCTCGACGGTGACGTGGCCCGCCGCGTCGGGCGCGAAGTCGGCGAGGACCGCCCGCCCGGTCGTGGGTTCGTCGGTGACGACGTACGCCTCGAACCGGTTGCAGGTCTGGAGCGCGAACGCCTCGCCGACGCCCGGCACCGCGAGCAGTCGCTCGACGACCGCCCCGGTGTCGGGATGGCAGGCGGCTTCGACGTCGTCGAGGCTCGCGCGGTCGTGGCTGACCCGGACTCCCGATACGACGCCCGTGCCTGCCGTCACGGCCATCGCCTCCCCGAACGCGTGCCAGTTGTTCCGAACGTCATGGTTCACCCTGCGGACGGAGTCCGCGGTTCTTGGTCCGGAGTATGGATGGATAGTACGTAAAGCCTTCCAAACGAGACAGTTCGACCGCCTCTCGCCGACGCGTCGGGAGTCGCGACGCCGTCGCGACTCCCGACGGCGTCCCGACCCGCCGTGACCCCACGGCCTCCGGTCGCGTCACGACGTTTCGT
The DNA here is from genome assembly GCF_024138125.1 of Halorussus salilacus. Lineage (NCBI taxonomy): Archaea > Methanobacteriati > Methanobacteriota > Halobacteria > Halobacteriales > Haladaptataceae > Halorussus > Halorussus salilacus. The sequence continues at coordinate 2,346,308 of NZ_CP099993.1, read as the reverse complement.
TCCGTCACGACGTCTCGTCCCGTCACGACCCCTCGACGCCGGTCACCTCGAAGCCCAGTTCGCGAACGTCGTCGAGGATGCCCCCGTGGTCGGCGCTGGCCTCGTAGTAGAAGACCACGTCGAAGGTCCCCTCGCGCAGGAGCTGTTGGCACTCCCAGACGAACTCCTCGTCGTCCAGCGTCAGCCCCTGGTGCTGGTTCGAGGCGAAGTCGGTGTCGTCGGTGCCCGAGTAGACGAACGTGTCTCTGGGGTCATGACCCGCGCGTTCGGCGATTATCTCTCCCACGTCGACGGTCGTCTGGTGCATCTCGATGTCCTCGTCGCTCCCGAAGTCGGTGTGGACGATGGCTCCGTTGAGTTCGATGTCGCCGGGTTCGAGCAACTGCTTCGTCCGGCGATACAGGTCCTCGTCGAGTGGGTCTCCCATGTTCGAGCAATTCGGTCGGGCGGTTAAACGCCCTGCGATTCCGCGAGAGCCACGGCTGGTCTATCGGCTCTAAGAAAAACTCGTTTCACTTACGTACGATACCGTTCAGAGGCGCGTCAGGTTCTTCGCGCGCGGGCCCTTGTCGGCCTGCTCGATGTCGAACTCGACTTCCTGCCCCTCTTCGAGGTCGGGGCCGCCGACGTCTTCCATGTGGAAGAAAACGTCCTCGTCCGCGTCCTCGGTGTCGATGAAACCGTAACCGCCAGTGTCGTTGAAGAAATCAACCGTACCTTTCGCCATTGCACTCGTCCAGAGTCGCTCCATGCTTAAAAAGGTATGGACCTAGGTGAAGCTGTAATGGGACCGACTACCACAGCCGACGGCTCGACAGTCATAACGCTGATGCCCCTCGGCGCTCTCTGTCCGACCAACCGATGTCATCGTGGGTACGGCGGCGGTTCCACGCCGCCTACGAGCGCCTCCTCCGACGGGAGATATCCGGCGCACCGACGCACGTCGCGGTCATCCAAGACGGCAACCGCCGGTACGCCGACCGGCAGGGAGCCGACGCGCCCGACGGCCACCGCGCGGGCGCGCAGACGACCGAGCGCGTGCTCGACTGGTGCAAGGACATGGGCGTCGAGGAGCTGACGCTGTACGCGTTCTCGACCGAGAACTTCGACCGTCCGGACCACGAGCGCGAGGCGCTGTTCGACCTGCTGGAGGAGAAGCTCTACGAGTTCGGCGACGACGACCGGGTCCACGACGGGGAGGTCCGCATCCGGGTCATCGGCGACGAAGGGATGCTACCCGACCGGGTCCGGGAGGCGGTCGCCTACGCCGAGCGCCGGACTGCCGACTACGAGGAGTTCACGCTGAACGTCGCGCTCGCCTACGGCGGGCGCAACGAACTCCTGAGCGCGGCCCGCGACGTTGCCCGCGACGTCGAATCGGGCGACCTCGCCGCCGAAGAGATCGACGTGGCCGAAATCGAGCGGCGGCTCTACGACGACTCCCTGCGCGACGTCGACCTCATCATCCGGACCGGCGGCGACGAGCGGACCTCGAACTTCCTGCCGTGGCACGCCAACGGCAACGAGGCCGCGGTGTTCTTCTGTACCCCCTACTGGCCGGAGTTCTCGAAGGTCGACTTCCTGCGGGCGGTTCGGACCTACGAGTCCCGCGAGGAGTCGTGGCGGCGCACCAAGGTCGAGCGCGCGCTGGCGCTGGTGAAGGCGGTCGGCGGCGTCGAACTCGACGAGGCCCGGGGGGTCATCGAGAAGTTCCGGGACAAACTGCCAGAGGGGACCAGCGTCGAGGAGCTAGAGGCCGAGGAGACGGCCGAGTGACCGGGAGACCGTCGGCCTACCGCCCGAACCGCCGCTGTCGGTTCTTGTAGTCCAGCAACGCCCGCAGGTAGTCCCGTTTCCGGAAGTCCCGCCAGTTCACGTCGGTGAAGTACAGCTCCGAGTAGACCGACTGCCAGATCATGAAATCGGAGAGGCGCTCCGCGCCGGTCTTGATGACCAAATCGGGGTTCTCGGGGAACACGAGGTGTTCCTCGACCTCCGATTCGCCCACCTCGTCGGGCGAGAGGTCGCCAGACTCGACGTCCCCGGCTATCTTCCGGACCGCCCCGGCGAACTCGTGTTTGCCGCCGAGGCCGATGGAGAGCTGGATGGGCGCGTCGGCGCGCTGGGTGTCCTCCGGGCCGCGGACCGCGAGGTCGCGGGGGGCACTGACGCGTTCGAGTTCGCGCTCCAGCGTCGGCACCGCGCCCGGGTCGAGCACGCTGACGTACACCGTCACGCGCTCGGCGGCGTACTCGAAGGCCCACTCGAAGAAGTCCTCCAGCGTGCGGTACGCGCCCTGTTCGAGCAGGTCGCGCTCGGTGATGACCACGGCGACGTGCCCGGGCGAGTCGGCGTCGTGGCGGCGCAGGCGGGCGGCGAGATAGCGGTCGTACAGTCCCACTGGAGGGGGTTCGGGGGCGACCGCCCTAAACGTCACGGACCGCGACACTCGGGAGTAGATGCGGGTCTCGTCGGCGGTGAAGTGGATGCGGGTCTCGTCGGCGGTGAGCGCAACTGTTCGACCAGCGAGAAGCTAGCTACTCCCGGTACCTAGAAGACCGCACAGCACCGCGGCCGCAAGCCACGAACCTCCCCAACCGACTGCGTTTCTCGGCGACTCACTTCGTTCGTCGCCTGCGATACTCATCCCTCGCGCGAACGATGGCGCGGCCTCAAACCGCGAGACCGCGCCAGCGCGCGCCGAGCAGAACAGACGGGGTTCGCAAGTGCGGTCGAAGCGTCGGGAGCGACCGCGAATCGAAAACGACCGTGAACGACGCTGTGCCGTCCGACACCCGTCAGACGGCCGCACGCCGCCGCGTCTCGCGGCTTCGGGAGGATTAAATAGCCATCGGGGGAAACGGACGATAACGTGACCACGAGAGTTCGGCGCGCGGCGGCCTACGCCGCGGTCTCGACGCTGGCGCTGGCGGCCCCCACGTTCGGCTGGGCGACCGCCGTCGCGTTCGGGGCGGTCGCCGTGGCGGCGCTGTCGGTCACCGACGGCCCGGCCTTCGAGCTGTTCGCCCGGCCGTCGGACCGACAGGCGGGTCGGCTCCACGGGCTAGCCGGATTCGCCTTCGCGGCGGCCGGGGTCGCCCTGCTCTCGACGACGCTCGGCCTGCCGACCAGGGTGTTCGTCGCCAGCGTCCTCGTGGTCGGCTACGGCAACCTCGCCCAGCAGGCGTCGTGGCGGTTCGACGCCTCGCCCATCGCCCGGACCGGCGCGTTCGTCGCCGGGGCCCTGCTGGCGGCGGTCGGGGGGCAGGTCCTCGCGCTCGAAATCGAGGGGTACGCCGCGGGCGTCGGCCTCCCCGAAATCGTGTTCCTCGCGGCCAGCGGCGCGCTCGTCGCCGGACTCCTCCGGTCGGTGCTGTTCGCCCGCGACGACCCGCTGGTGATGCTGTCGGTCGCGTTCCTGCTGTGGCTGTTCGCCGACCTCGCCGTGTCGGTGACCGTCGAGACCATCGCGGTCGCCATCGCGGTGACCGCGCTCTTTGGCTACATCTCGTGGGCGCTCGACACCGCTTCGATTCCGGGCATGCTGACCGGCGCGCTGCTCGCGATGCTCACCATCGTCCTCGGGGGCTACGCGTGGTTCGCGGTCCTCATCGCGTTCTTCGGCATCGGGAGCCTCTCGACCAAGTTCCGCTACGAGCAGAAGAAGGCCCGGGGCGTCGCCGAGGACAACGAGGGCGCGCGCGGGACCGGCAACGTCCTCGGGAACGCCGCGGTCGCGCTGGTCGCGGTCCTCGCGTACGCCGCCCGCGGCAGGCTCCCGGTCGAAGGCAGCCTCTTCCTGTTCGCGTTCGCGGGGAGCATGGCGACCGCGATGAGCGACACCCTCTCCTCGGAAATCGGCGGCGTGTTCGACCAGCCGCGGCTCATCACCACGCTCGAACGCGTCGAACCCGGCACCGACGGCGCGGTGACGTGGCAGGGCGAGCTCGCCGGAATCGCGGGCGCAACGGTCGTCGCGGCAATCGCGGTCGTCCTGTTCGAGGAGGTCGGGACCCTCGGCGCGGTCGTCATCGTCCTCGCGGGCGCTGGCGGGATGACGATGGACAGCCTGCTCGGCGCGACCCTCGAAGGCGACCGGCTGGGCAATCAGGCCGTCAACTTCCTCGCCACCCTGACCGGCGCGCTCGTCGGCGCTGGCCTCGCGGTGGTCGTCCTGCCGTGATTCGAGACGCCCGCCCCGACGACCGCGACCGACTGCGCGACCTCCAGTCCCACCTCCGCGAGCCGAATCCTCCCCTGCTCGACTACGCTATCGAGGGCCCGCCGCTCGTGCTCGTGACCACCGACGGCGACGACCCGGTCGGCTACCTCGTGGCGTTTCACGACGGCGAAGCGGGCTACGTCGCCGAGCTGGTGGTCGCGCCCGAGTGCAGGCGCGAGGGCCGGGCGCGGCGGCTCCTCGGGGCCGCCTTCGACCGCCTGCGCGAATCGGGGTGTTCCCGGGTCCGGCTCGCGGTCCACCCCGAGAACGACGCCGCGAGACGGCTCTACGAGTCGCTGGGATTCGAGGAGGTCGACCGCGAGGAGGGGTTCTACGCCGACGGGAGCGCGGGAATCGTGCTGGGTCGAGAAACAGAAGAGGGTTCATAATCCATTCAATATATTTTCTGGATCGTATGGATGCATGTATTCCATTGGAATCGCGGGCATCTGCATCACTTCTTTTTCTCTATAACCATGGAGAAATGGTTCTCTCTGCTTCTCAATTTTAGGTTCAGGCATGCTCGATTTCATAGTTTCAACAAAAAATATTCTTTCTAGTGTCTCTTCCAATTCATCTTTGAAATAGAACCGAATATACCTGAAAAACCAATCATAAAACTCTTCACTCCTATTTTGATATTCCTCAATAACATCTAAAAGTAGTATCCTAGAAGGTATACTTTCTAAGTAGGATTTTGCGTCACTGTTCCATTCATCCCAGTCTAACATTTGCTCTTTTGAGATGTACAACCGGAACTCCAGTCCTGTTTCTGAAACCGTAGTTTCAGTTTCGACAGGAGGAACCTTACGCTTCTGTGTATAATGGCGGAGTTGACGGAGGAATTCACCTAACTCATCTAATTCCATCTCCACTATTTCATTCGTATATTCTGAATACAAGTCGTCTCCTCCAAAATTATCTACAATACGTTGGCTGTGTTTAATCACCGTATATATACTCGCCACATAATTATGGAAAGGGCGGAAATATTCCTGTTTTATTAGTTCTGCTTGATTAGTTTTCCCCCAGTCGTTCGCATCGAAATTTCTGAATTCCTGATGTTTAGACTGTAGTTCTTCAAAATTCCCCTTCTGAATCTCTAGTGAAATCTTGAGAGATTCTATCTCTTGGTGAATCTCAATTCCTGGCGTTTCCTCTATGAATTCCGAAACCGGTCTTTCATCCATTTGGGTAGCCCTATCATATAATATGTGATAGTGTTTTTCATGATTAGATTGGTGGTGTTTGAGGAGGATGGTTTTTAGAGAAGAACCGCCGCCTCTAGAACTGGTCGGCGGTCCGAATCCGCACGTCGGCGGGCTGTTTGACGAACTCGCCGAGGTCGGCCGCGACGACCTGCCCGACCCCGCGCTGGGCCGCCACGTCCAGCACGCGCTGTTCGAGCGTCCCGTCGAGGACCACCGCGTAGGGGACCTCGTCGGCCTCCTTGACGGCGTCGAAGGCGTCCTCGGCGGCCACTTCCGCGAGCGTCGCGAACGATTCGTCGAGCAGGCGCGCGGCCCCCGTCTCGGCGTCGACGACGCCCTCGACGTGTCCCCGGAGGGTCGCGGGTTCGGACGCGGCGGCCGACTCGGCCGCCGCGTCCGGGTCGTCGGCGGTCGGTTCGCCGGTCTCGTCGGTCGGTCCGACCGCGGAGTCGGCGCTCGCCGACTCCGCGGTCGACTCGACGCTTGGCGACTCGGTCTCGGGGTCGGGCGTCGGCCCGGACGCGTCCGGGCCGACGCCGGAGTCGGTCTCGGGCGCGGGGCGGGCGCTACCGTCGGTCGCGGCGGTGTTCCCGGTCGCGTCGGTCCCGCCGTCGGCCCCGGCGCTCGCGGCGTCGGCGTCCACGACCTCCGTGCCCTCGTCCTGCGGTTCGGGGTCGTCGGCCTCGGACTCCCCGCCGACCTCGGACTCGGCCTCGTCGAACGGGCGCTTGCTCCGGAGCGCCGACATGACCTCGTGGCGCGCGAGGTCCTCGACCGACTTGCCGCCGGGCGCGACCGCCACGTAGTCGATGTCCCCGACCTGCGCGAGTTCCTTCCGGATGAGGTCGCCGCCCCGGTCGCCATCGAGGAACGCGGTGACGGTCCGGCCCTGCGTGAGGTCTGCGACCGCGTCGGGGACGTTGGTCCCCTCGACCGCGACCGCGTTCTTGACGCCGTAGCGCAGGAGATTGAGCACGTCGGCCCGGCCCTCGACCACGACGATGGCGTCGCTGTCTTCGACCCGGGGTCCCGCGGGCAGGCCCTCGTAGTCGGCGATGTCCTCGACGCGGACGCTCTGGCGGACCTCCTCTAAGATTTCGCGGGAGGTCATCACGTCCTCGTCGAACGATTCGGAGAGGAGTTCCTTCGCGCGCTCGACCACCGTCCGGCGCTTGGCGGCCCGCACGTCCTCGATGCCCGCGGTGGAGACGCTGGCGCGACACGGACCGACGCGACTGATGGTTTCGAGCGCCGCGGCGAGGATGGAGGTCTCGACCTTGTCGAGGCTGGACGCGATGGTGATGGTGCCGAACGACTGGCCGTTCTGGCTGTCTACGTCCACGTCGATGCGGCCGAGTTTCGACGACTGCTGGAGGTCGCGGAGGTCGAGGTCGTCGCCGAGCAGGCCCTCGGTCTGTCCGAAGACCGCCCCGACGACGTCACTCCGCTCTACCACCCCGTCGGCGGTGATGTCGGCGTGAATGACGTATTTGGCTGTATCGTCCATGAGTGATGAACTGCCCCTGTGAGGGGCTGGATGATGATGTGTCCATGTGCGTGAACGCGGCCATGGATGGGTTAAAATCGCACGCCCCGACTGAAATACCTGTCGTCGCTCGCAAGACCACAGGGGACTTCGACGGATTCGAAAAAAGCTCGGCGAATCGGTGGGTCGCGCGACTACTCAGTCGTCCGACGCCGACACTTCTTGCGGTGCGCGTCCGGCCTGCGGAACCACGCCCTTGCGGTTGGCGTCCCACTCCGAGAGCGCGTAGACGAGGCCGTAGAGCAGGCCGACGCCGACCGGAAGCAGGACCAGCGGCGTGACGTTGGTCGCGCCCCAGACCAACAGCATCACCATGGCGACGCTGAGGACCGTCACCGCGTAGTACATCTGGGTCCTGACGTGGTCGATGTGGTCTGCGCCCGTGAACGTCGAGGACAGGATGGTGGTGTCGGAGATGGGCGAGCAGTGGTCGCCGAAGATGGCTCCGCTGAACACCGTCCCGATTGCGGCGGGCAGGAGTTCGGGCGTCCCGCTGCCGACGCTCCACGCCAGCGGGACCGCGATGGGCGTGACGATTGCCATCGTGCCCCACGAGGTGCCGGTCGAGAACGCGATGAGCGCCGACGCCAGCAGGACGACGATGGGCAGGAGCATCGGGGTCACGAACTGCTCTGCGACGTTCGTGACGTAGACGCCGGTCCCGAGTTCGGTGGTGACCGTCCCGATGGTCCACGCCATCACGAGGATGGAGAGGGCGGTCAGCATCATGCTGAAGCCGTCGATGACCGTCTCCATCGCCTCGTCGAGGTCGGCCAGCCCGCCGACGACGCCCATGATGATTCCGACCGAGACCATCGTGAACGTGCCCCAGAGGAGCGCGCTGACGAAGTCGGCCCCGCCCACGATGTCGAGCACCGACGCGCCGGACTCCGCACCCTGAAGGCCGGTGTAGATAGCGCCGCTGAACACGACGACGATGAGCGACCCCACGGGCACGAGGAAGTACCGGAGCTGGGGCGAGTCGGTCAGCATCTCGCCGAGGCTGTCCTCGGCGCTCTGCATCGGCACCGCGTTGTCCCGGAGGACCTTGCCCTCCTTCCACGAGCGGTGTTCGGCGTCGAGCATCTCGCCGAAGTCGCGCTGGGTGATGACGATGATGCCGACCATCACCACCGCGAAGATGCAGTACATGTTGAACGGCACGCTCTGTAAGAAGAGCGCGAACGCGGCGGGGGCGTCGGCACCGGCTTCGATTCCGGCGGCGTCGTACCCCTCGCGTATCATGCTGAGCTGGTAGACCACCCAGCTCGAAATCCCGAACGTCGCGACCGGCGCGGCGGTCGAGTCGATGATGTACGACAGCTTCTCGCGGGAGATGCGCATCTCGTCGGCGATCTCGCGCATCGTGGTCCCGACGATGGCGGTGTTGGAGTAGTCGCCGAAGAACCACAGCATGCCGAATATCCACGTTCCCAGCCCGACCTTGCGCTGGGTGTCCAACCGCGAGGTCGCGGCGTTGGCGATGGCGGCCGCGCCGCCGAGCCGCCAGATGAGCGCGACCCCGGCCCCGAGGAACAGCACGATCATCATGATCTTCGGGTTGAACAGGCTCTCGTCGCCGATGGACCCGGCGACCCATTCGAGGGTCTGGACGAAGCCGTGCCCGCCGGTGAATATCACGGCTCCCGACCAGATGCCGAGGAACAGCGAGAGTATCGGCTTCCGGGTTACTATCGCGAGAACGATGGCCAGCAACGGCGGCACCAGCGAGATCAGACCGAACGTCTCAGCGGCCATCGTGACCCCCCGTTACCGCGTGCGGTTCGACCCCGGGCCGAGTCGAACTCCGGCCGTCCGTCGATTGCGTCTCGACCTCGAATCCGTCGTCAACTGCGTATCTATATGACATGTGCTCACCCTTGCCGTGCTACAGTATATCAACCGTAAGGGAGTATTGATAAACTTATCGGTGCCACACCTGTGTCGTATTTGATTACTCGTTCTATGTCGTGATTGATTACTATCCCTAGGCAGATTGAGGTTCGATTCGGCCGTCGGTGGTCCGTCGCTTCGGTTCCGCATCCGGGGTGGCGTCGAGGGGTTCGGACGCGTCCGAACCCCTCGACGCCGAATCGCCGTCGGCCATCCCGAGCGCGCCACGGAGGCCACCGCAACCGCGGAGCGCACAGTGACCACGGAGGCCACCGCAACCGCAGAGCGCACAGTGACCACGGAGGCGACGAAGACCGCAGGGTCGAACGCGACCTGCCAGCCGGATTCCGCAACAGTTGAGTCCCCCGACTGAGCAGCGCCGCTCGACCCGATGCTCGACCCCCTCCACCTGCTCGTCCTCGGCGTCGTCCTGCTCGTTACCCTCGCTGTGGGCGTCTTCGTCCACGAACTCCTCCACGTCGTCCCGCTGTCGCTCGTCGACGCGACCTACACCGTCACCGTCCTCCCGAGCGACGACGCCGGGCCGACCGCGTCCGGCACGCTCGGGCACGCCGTCACCGGCGGCCTCGTCAGCGTCGAGGTCGAGCGAGTGCCGTCGAGCGCGCCCGTCTGGGTCGTCCGCGGGGCCGCGCTCGCGCCGCTCGCGCTCGCCCTCCCGCTGGCGCTCGTCCTCGCGGGCGTCCTCCCCGACCCCCTCGCGACCGGCGACCGCGCGGGGACGGTCGCGCTCGTCGCGCTGACCGCCTGCGCCCTCCCCAGTCCGGGCGACTGGGCGGTCGCCTGCCGTGCTCGTGAGTTGTATCGCCGGGAGTGACTCACCCGAGCAACTCGGCCAGCGTCTCCGCACCGCGTGCGAGCGACGCCTCGGGGTCCTCGGGGTCGTCGTGTTCGTACACCACCCACTCGGCGTCTGCCTCGCGGGCGGCCCGGACGCAACCCCCGGCGTCGAGGTCGCCGTCGCCGAGTTCGACCGGGGTTTCGCCCGACACGTCCTTGAGATGGACCAGCGGGACGCGCCCGCGCAGGTCCGAGAGCAGGTCTATCGGGTCGCGGCCCGCCGCCGTCGCCCACCCCGCGTCGAGTTCGAAGTCGAGGTCGGTCTCCTCGACGAGGATGTCGAACCCGGTGGTCGCTCCAACCTCGACGAACTCGTGGTCGTGGTTGTGGTACGCGAGCGAGACCCCCCGGTCGCCGAGGCGGGCGTCGAGCTCCGCGAGCCTGCGCGCGACCCCAGCGACGCTCTCGCGACTCGTGAAGTGCGACTCGTCGAGCCACGGGACCACGATTCGGTCGCAGTCGAGCGTTCTGTAGGTCTCGACCGCGGCGTCGAGGTCGGCGTCGAGGGCATCGATGCCGACGTGGGCGGCGGCCGCGTCGAGGCCCGCGTCGTCGAGCGCGTCCCGAACCGCCTCGGGGGTCGAGTCGCCGAGTCCGGCGAACTCGACCCCCTCGAACGCGGTGTCGCCGACCCGGGCCAGCAGGTCGGGCAGGGGCTCGTCGAGCGCGCGGAGCGTGTAGAGCTGAATTGCGGGGCGCATACCCGCGGTACGCCGAGCGCGCCTAAATCGGTTGTTGCGGGTCGCGCTGACCGCGCCGACGCGTCGGCGCGGTCAGCGCTCGAACGAGGGAGGACCGACCGCCGAGCCGCGGGGGGCGGTTGAGGGAGGACCGACCACGGAACGGCGGGGGACGGTTCGCGCGACCGGGGCAACCGAGGCGACGACCGAACGCCACCACGGTCGCCGGACAGATTCAAGGGTCAGTCTCCCGTCTTCGAGGCCATCGGGGTGGACCCATGCGCGTGCTCATCGTTCCGGAACTCTACCGGCCCGGCGACGCGACCGCGAACGGCACCCTCAACGACGCGGTGGTGTGGGTCGGCGAGTGGCTCGACATCGACCCCGACCTCCACGTCTACTGGCTGTTGTCGCCGCCCGAGGTGGCGAACTACGACCCCGAGTACGTCCACGCCGACCGCGAGCGGGTGACCCTGATAACGGCCGAACCGTTCATGCACGGGTCGGACCATCAGGGCGCGTTCACCGAGTCTGGGTACAGCGAGACGCAGTTGCGGGCGCTCCGGGAGGCCATCTACGACCGACTGGGGTACGTCGACGTGGTGGTCGACCAGCTCCGGCGGGGGCGCGCCGACCTCTACAAGTGGCTGCTCTCGCTCGACGGCCACCGGACCGAGCATCCCGAACCGTTCGACGTGGTGGTCAACGTCCACGACCTTCAGCTGCCGTTCAAGTACGCCGAGACCGGGTGGCGAAACGCGTTCCAGCGCGAGACCGAGATCACTGACGCGGTCCTCGCCGACGGGATGTGGTTCAAGGCCGCCGTGGACGTGGAGGGGATGGCCGAGTACGGCGCGGAGTTCATGGACGAGTCGGTCGTCGAGTGGGCGCTCGACGCCGCGGTCCAGACGGGCAGTCCCATCGACTTCTCGCAGTTCGAGGAGACCTACGCCGACGAACCCGAGTGGCTCCACGTCGCTGGCTCGGTCTGGGACAAAAAGCAGGTCGGGACGGTGATGGGAATCGCGCGACTCCTCCACGAGAAGTTCGGAATCCGGACCGTGATGACGAGCATGAGCAAGATTCCCGACGAGTACGCCGAGACCGAGTGGATAGAGGCCCACTCGAAGGCCTCCCGCGAGGAGTTCGAGGCCGCGCTCCGGAAGGGCGACCTCTGCGTCTCGGCGAGCGAGTACGAGACGCTGGCCCGGACGTGGTTCGAGCAGGCCGCGAGCGGGCAGGTGCTCGTCGCCCGCGACCGGCCGTGGATTTACGACGCCATCCCCCGCGAGTACCGGCTCGCGGGCGACCTCGACGAACTCCCGGAACTGGCGGTCTGGGCGGTCGAACACTGGGACGAGGCGGTCGCGGAGAGTCGGCGGATGCTCGAACACGCCAAGGAGATACGGGACCCCGAGCGCTCGGGTCGGCGCACGTACGACGACATGGCCCGGCGCGTCGAGGCGAAAGTCGAGGCCGACGACCCCGCGGTCGACGACAACGACCGAATCGTCGGGCAGGCGCTCGCGGAACTGGGCGACTCGTTCGCGCTGGACGACCTGAACGAGGCGACCGCCGCGTACACCGACCACGGCGACCCAATCCTGTCGGGCAAGTGCGCGCTGAGCGAGATAGTGTTCGCGCTCCGGCGGCGGGGATACGAGGACGCCGGGAATCCGGGGACGCCCGTGTTCGAGCGAACGGAGTGAGGTCGAACGAAGCGACGTCTCTCGGCGTTCGAGCCGCCCTCGCCGCGCGACTTTGAATAAAATTCTCCTTCAAAGCACTCCGTTGGTGGACTTTAGCAATACTTATCACCGTGTGATAATAACCGGTTGACATGGTATCCAAGCTCGAATCGCTCGGCTGGGCGCTCGCCTTCGCGGTCGTCGTCGCGCTCGCGATACCGTGGTTCATGTGGCGCGACGCGACCGTGGTCGCCGGACTCCCGGCGTGGCTCTGGTGGCACGTCGGCTGGATGGTCGTCGCCGCGGGCGTGTTCGCGCTCTTCGCTCGCCGGGCGTGGGGACTCGGCATCGAGTCGGAGGGAGGTGCGCCGCGATGAGCGACCTCGCCATCCAGTCGGCCATCGTGGGCGGCTACCTCGTGCTGGCGCTCGCTATCGGTCTGGTCGCGTTCCGACTCACCGACCGGACCGCCGAGGACTACTATCTGGCCGACCGGACGCTCGGGACGGTCGTCCTGCTCTTTACGACGTTCGCCACCCTGCTGTCGGCGTTCACCTTCTTCGGCGGGCCGAACCTCGCCTACTCCGCGGGCCCCGAGTGGATTCTGGTGATGGGGCTGATGGACGGCATCCTCTTTGCGGTCCTGTGGTACGTCGTCGGCTACAAGCAGTGGCTGGTCGGGCGCACGTACGGCTACGTCACGCTCGGCGAGATGCTCGGCGACCGGTTCGGGTCCCAGACGCTCCGCGGACTGGTCGCGGGAATCAGCCTGTTCTGGCTGTTCCCCTACGTGATGCTGCAACAGGTCGGAGCCGGGACCGCGCTCGAAGCGCTCACGAACGGCGCGATACCCTACTGGGGCGGCGCGGGCCTCGTGACGGTGTTCATGATAGCCTACGTCGTCCTCGCGGGGATGCGCGGTATCGCGTGGACCGACACGTTGCAGGGGGCGTTCATGCTCGTGATGGTCTGGGGCGCGGTCGCGTGGGTGCTCGCCGCGGTCGGGGGCGCGGGCGAGGCCACCGGGACGCTGGCCGAGACGAACCCCGAGTTCCTCGCGCTCGGCGGCGGCCTCTACACCCCCGAGTACATGCTCTCGACCGCCGTCTCAATCGCGTTCGGGGTGGCGATGTTCCCGCAGGTCAATCAGCGCTTCTTCGTCGCGCGCTCGAAGACGGTGCTCAAGCGCACGTTCGCGCTGTGGCCCATTCTGGTCGTGCTCCTGTTCGTCCCGGCGTTCATGCTCGGGGCGTGGGCGCAGGGACTCGGCGTGTCGGTTCCGGAGGGCGGCAACGTCCTCCCGGTGTTGCTCAACGAGTACACGCCAGGGTGGTTCGCGGCGCTGGTGGTCGCCGGGGCGCTCGCGGCGATGATGAGTTCCTCGGACTCGATGCTGCTGTCGGGGTCGTCGTACTTCACCCGCGACCTCTACCGGCCGTTCGTCGACCCCGACGCGAGCGACCGACGAGAGGACGTACTCGCTCGGGTCGGGGTCGCCGTGTTCGCCACCCTCGCGTTCGTCGCCAGCCTGTTCCAGCCCGGGACGCTCATCGAGATCGGCGACACCGCGTTCGGCGGATTCGCCCAGCTCGCCCTGCCCGTCATCGTCGCCCTCTACTGGCGCGGGACGACCCGCGCGGGGATGTTCGCGGGCCTCGGCGGGAGTCAGGCGTTCTACCTCGCGAGCGTGTTCGTCCCGACCGTCAGGGTGGACCTGCTCGACTGGGTGCCGCTCCTGACCGAGAGCTACGTGATTCAGATTGCTGTCCCCGACACCTACTGGGGCTGGAGCGCCTCGGTCGTCGGCATGCTCCTCGGGCTCGTCCTCACGCTCTCCGTCTCGGCGGTCACGACGCCAGCGGCCGACGAGGAGCCCGCGGTGTACGAGGGGCTACGGGCGGACTAGATGAGTTTAACGGAGAAGACGCCTTCTATGGATTCCCGGTCAGCCAATCGACCGAATCGTCGACGAAACCGTTGAAGTACTGCTTATGGAATTCGGCGATGTACGGAAGCGGATATCTGCGGTCCCGTTGGTTCGTATGTCGAAGATAATCGGGCGGGTGCCGTACTGCTCCGCTACTGAACGCCTGTTCGTTGAACTCGACGCAGTATATTCGGAAATTGCCTGCTGTGTGACGGCAGTCCAGTTTTAGGCTGTTGTACTCCCCGTGTTGAACGTCGTGTCGAAGCCCCCGAAGGAACGCCAACCGTTCGGAATAGAACGACTGCCCTGAGATGATATCCTGCTTGGTAATCGAATTCTCGGGTGCGAGGTCGTTGACTCGTTCTCGAATCTGCTCGTTGAACGAGTACAGCGACGAGAGATAGTTATGGATGTGCTTGTAGAGATACGACGCCGCTTCGCCACCGTTCGGCGTGTACACGATGAATAGAGCGTCGTTATCTAACCGTCCATCCACGAAGTCCTCCAACTCGTCGAAGTTCTGCCGAACGATATTCGCCGAGACTCGAACGCGATTGATGACGTCCTGAGAAACGGCGCTTCGTGGACCGCCCGTTCGAGTTCCCAAGAGTTGCTCAATCGTGTTATTCGCGCCTCGGTTCGACATCGAATATCCTATTCCTCGGAATCGTCACGGAGCCCTGCGAGTTCCGCTGCGGCCTCGTACTCCTTCGAAACGACGGCCGAATCGGCACCGGTAGCATCCGCGAGGTCGTCGGGCGACTTGGTGTCGTTCTCCCCTGGCATCACGTTGGAATGCATCGACTACACGCTTAAAAGTGTCGGGGTCCGAGTAAGACGGTGTTCGAGGGCGAGAGAGGGTACCGCCACCGCCGGACGATACGGGACTCAACGGGATTCATAACGTCCCCGCCTAACTACCACGTATGCAAACCCACGTCGTCCCGGTCGGATTCGACTACGACCGGCTCATCGCCCCGCTCGTCCGCGACCAGCTGGACGTGGACCGCGTCATCCTCCTCGAAGGAGCGGTCGGGAGCGAGGCCAACGTCGAGTATTCCCAGAACCTCTCGGAGAAGCTCGAACAGGACTTCCGGAACCTGCTGGGCGCGACCACCGAGCGCGTCGTGGTCGAGGACGTCTACGACTACGACACCGCCTTCGAGCAGGCGTTCGACCTCATCAACGCCGAACTCGACGCCGACCGCGAGGTGTGGGTCAACATCTCCGCGATGCCCCGGACCGTGAGCTTCGCGTTCGCGACCGCGGCCCACTCGGTGATGGTCGAGCGCGAGGGCGAGCGCGACCGCATCCACACCTACTACACCGCGCCCGAGAAGTACCTCGAAACCGAACTCGCCGAGGAACTCCGCAGGCAGGTCGACCTGCTCGAAGACCTCCGGGCGGGCGACGACGAGGAACGGGCCGCCGACCCGGGCGCCGACGAGCGCATCGTCGCGCGACTCGAATCGGCCCGCGACCTCCTCGCGGAGTTCGACGAGCGCGGGACCACCATCGGCGCGAAGGAGGTCGGCGACGGCCACATCGTGGAACTCCCGGTCGCCTCCTTCTCGAACGTCAAGCCCTTCGAGGAGCTCATCCTGTTCAAGCTCGGTGAGGACGGCGAGTTCGCGTCGGTTTCGGAGCTCGCAGAGGCGCTGGCGCGCGAGCTCGGCGAGGAGTACACCGACAGCTTCCGGTCGAAGGTCATCTACAACGTCGACCGGCTCGGGCCGGGCGGGAAAGGGTACATCGAGCAGGAGGAACGCGGGAAGTCGTATCGGACGCGGCTGTCGCGCATCGGGGAGCTGTGGGTTCGCGCGCACGGGGACGGGGAGAATTAGTCTTCGTCCGGGAGGACCTCTCTGGTGACGTTGTACTCTTTGTATCCGACGTTGCTACGATATTCCATGTGAACGTATTCTGGGCGTTCCTCCGTTTCGAGCGATAGGAAATCATCGACGCGCAAAATACTGCCTCTTTTTGATTCTAGTTCTTTCCAATCTTTACGAGAGTTGTAAGCAATCGCCACCGAAAGTTCGTGAGCGGGACCGCTCCCGAGATTCAGTAGTCCGTACTTCTCCCCCCGTTTGCCCACAAACAAAGTCGGTTCGACGCTTGCCTCTCTATCTCGTTTACTTTCTCGTACAGAAAGGAGTGTAAACACCGAGGTTAGTAAAGTAATTGTAATTACGAGTGCTCCTTGGAGGCCAATAGACAGGAGCGATGCTAAGCTACCGAAAATTAGACTGATTCCGGTTACAAATACGATTCCGACCAAGCAGAGAGAGACTCCATCGAAAGAAAAGTTCTCAGTAAGTTCAGTAAGATACTCGCTTGAGAGTCTCCCTTTTGAAAACCAACCACCTTCTCTGATACCCTTCTGCCTCATTAGTTCTTGTTCGGAAGGCACTGACTCGTTCATAGGACGACTTGAAGACATACGCTCGACATATATCGCATCCTACTTGAAATAGTCCCTCGTCTGAGTAGAGTCTCTCCTTCACGCGACCGCTTCGGGGAGACCGAGACGACCGACGCCTACGCCACGTACCGGTCCCACAGCACCAGCAGTGACGGCAGGACCGTCATGCAGGCCACGAAGGCGAACACGATGCTGAGGCCGGTGACGATGCCGAAGCGCCGGATGGGCGGCGTGAGCGCGAACCCGAGGACGCCGAACCCGGCCGCCGTGGTCGTCGCGCTCCCGAGCAGCGCGCCGCCGGTGCCGGTGATGGTCGTCCGGAGCGTCTCGGCGGTCGAGTCGGAACCCCGGCGCTCCTCGACGAACCGCTCGCTGAAGTGGATGCTGTAGTCGACGCCCAGACCGATGGCGAGGCTGGTGATGACCGCGGTCTCGGTGTTGAACGGGATGTCGAGCACCCACATCGTCCCGAGGAGCCACGCCAGCGCGCAGACGACCGGCACGAGCGTGACGACCCCGAGCGCGGGAGCGCGGTAGCGTCGCCAGTACAGCGCGGCCAACAGGCCCAGAATCGCGACCAGCGTGACAGCCAGCGCCTCGACGAGCGTCTCCAGCAGGCCGTCTTGGGCGACCGCGGTGACCACCTGCCCGCCGGTGGCGATGGCCGACGCACGGGGCGCGTCGGCCACCGCCTCGGCGACCGCCCGGGTGTCGGCGGCGGCGTCCTGCGCGGAGGCGCTCCCGCGGACCGACAGCGACAGTCGCGCCGCGACGTACCGGCCGTCGTCGGTCCGGTGGAGCACGGTCGCGGCCTCCTCGGGCGCGGCGTCGAACAGCGCGTCGTAGACCGCGGTGAGGTTCTCGTCGGGGAGACCGTCGCCGTCGGTGTCGCTCGCGTCGATTCGGCGGGCGAGGTCCTCGTCGCGGTCGGCGACCGACCGGAGCACGGTCGCGGGCGACTCGACGGTCGCGGTGCCGTCCGACCGCGCGACGAACGCCGCGCGGTCGGACGCGACGCGCTGGCCCTCGACGATTCGGTCGAGCGTCTCGGGGTCGGTCACGTTGCCCTCGACCAGCACCTCGGTCTGGCCCCCGCCGCCGGGCCGCGCGAACGAGTCGCCGACGAACTCGGCGTTCTCCCGGATGTCGTAGTCGCCGGGCGCGAGCGGCCCGGGGAGCGACTTGGCCCACTCGGGCGCGTCGAGCGGCAGGAAGTCCTGCTCGTTGAACTCGGTGTCGATGTCGGTTGCCGCGACCCCGCCAGCCGCTGAGACGACCAGCGCGAGCGCGACGACCGCCACCGGGACGCGGAGGGCGGCCTCGCCCCCGACCGAGAGGACGCGGTTGGCGACGCCCGCCTCGACGCCGAACGCGGTCTTGCGGCGGTCGCGGCCGCGGTCGGCGAGCCACCCGTCGAGTTCGACCTTGAGCGCAGGGACGAGCAGGCCGAACACGACGAAGGTGGCGAAGATGCCCGCGGCCGACAGCAACGCGAAGTCCCGAATCGCGGGGATCGAACTCACGAGGTTCGAGAGGAACCCGATGCCGGTCGAGAGGGTCGCGGCCGCGAGCGCGACCAGCACGCCCGCGAGACCCGCCCGCATCGCGGCCGCGGGGTCGGCCTCGGGGGCCTCGCGCCCGGCCTCCCGGTAGCGCATCACGACATGGAGCGCGTAGTCGATGGACAGGCCGATGAGCAGGAACGGGACGGCGATGAGTAGCTGACTGCTCGGAATCCCGAGCCACCCCATGACGCCGCCGAGCCACGCGAGGACGAGGCCGACGCCGACCAGCCCCAGCGCCACGTCGAGGACGTCCCGGTAGGCGACCGCGAGCACCACCAGCACGAGCAGGAACGCCAGCGGTAGCAGGACGACGAAGCTGTCGACGAGCGCGTTACCGGACTCGGACTCGACGATGCCCGCCCCGAAGACGAACGCCGAGTCGCCGAAGCGCTCGTCGACGATGTCGGCGATGGCGACCTGCGCGTCGAAGGCCTCGTCGGTCGTGACTCCCGTCGAATCGTCGTCCGTCGCGTCCTCGTCGCCTGTCGCGCCCTCGTCGCCGGTCCCGCCCTCGTCGGTCGTCTGGAAGACGAACAGCGTCCGGGCCTCCGCGTCGGTCGTGCCGGGTTCGTAGTCGCTGGGGAGGAACCGGTAGGGGTCGGCCGGGACCGACTCGCTCTCTGGGTCCAGCACCGCCGAGAGAACGCGGTCGAACTCGTCGTCGTCCATCGATTCGAGCCGGGAAATCTGGTCGTCGAGCGACGGCGTCCCCGTCGCCGACTCGCCGCCCCCAGCGTGAATCGCGGCGGTCGCCACGAGGTTCGCGAGCCCCACCGTCGGGCGGTCGTCGGCCAGCGTCGGTCCGATCTCCTCGTCGTCGCGGAGGGTCCGCTGGAGGCGCAACGTTTCGACCATCGACTCGCGGGTCAGTACGTCGTCGCCTCGGACCACGACCTGTGCGACGGTCCGGTCGTCGGTCGAGAAGTTCGCCTCGATGTCGTCGAGCGCGCGCTGTTCGGGCGAGTCGGCCTGTACGTCGCCGATGGACCGCGAGTCGGGCGAGGGGTCGACGCCCGCAGCGACGCCCGCGGTCACCAGCAGTAGTATCACGATTACGAGCCGACTGTGGGACACCACGAAATCGGCGACTCTGTCTCCGGCGGTCATTCGTCCGGACATAAACTCCCAACTGTATCAAGGTTTACCATCGAACTGAGGTGAAGCCCCGCGACCCGAGACCTCACTCCAGCGCGTACAGCAGGCCGTCGCCGGTCCCGACGAACAGCCGCCCCTCGGCGGGAACCGGCGAGCCGGACACGGGCGGGTCGATGGCGACCCGCCAGCGCTCGCGGCCGTCGCGGGTCCACGAGACGACCTCGCCCCCGCTCCCGACCGCGTAGACGCCGCGCTCGCCGACCGTCGGCCCGCCGTAGTACGTCTGTGCCTCCCCGGTCCACTCGACCTCGCCCGTCGCGGCGTCGAGCGCGCGGAGGGTGCCGTCGAGACAGCCAGCGTAGAGCACCCCGCCCGCGAGCGCGGGCGAGGCCTGCACGCCCTCGGGCGGGTCGGCCCGCCAGACCTCCTCGCCCGACTCGGCGCCGAGCGCGACCAGCGGGCCGGTCCCGGTCGGCACGTAGACGAGGCCGTCGCCGACGACCGGCGCGCCCACGGGGTTGAACCGGGGCGACTCGCCGAGCGGCCGCGACCAGACCTCGGTTCCGTCCGCGAGGTCGATGGCGTGGACCGTCCCCTGCGTCTCGGCGTCCCGCTGGTCGTCGTCGCGCGCCGCGGCGTAGACCACGCCGTCGGCGACCGCGGGCGCGCCCCAGACGCTCGTCTCGACCGGAAACTCCCACCGGACGGTGCCGTCGGCCGCGTCGACGGCCGCCACGCGGCCGCCGTCGGCCGAGTGGTTCGCACCGATTCCGGCGACGAGCAGGCCGTCGGCGACCGAGGGCGGGGACTGGGGGTAGTCGAGGTCGGTCCGCCAGCGGCCGTAGCCGACCGCCCGGCCGAACGCGCGCAGGCCGCCGTCGGCCGCGACGCCCCGGAAGCCGTCCCGCGTCGGGAACGCGAGCGTTCCCTCGGCGAGCGCGGGGGTGAGTTGCGTGTTGTCGGCGTCCCCGTCGTGCCACCGGACCGACCCGTCCGCGGGGTCGAGCGCGAACACGCCGTCGTGCCACGCGTTGGCGTACACCGCGTCGCCGACCAGCGGCTGGGTCGAGTTGCGGTAGTAGCTACCGCCGACGCGGACCCACGCGACGGTCGGCTCCTCGGCGGGTCCCTCGGCGTCGGGATTGTGGGCGGTGTTTGCGGTGTCGAAACCGAACTGGGACCAGCGCTGGTCGTCGGGGACCGATTCGGTACCGGCGCATCCGGCCGCCGCGACCGCGCTCGCGGTCGCGGTAGCGGCGAGGAGTTCGCGCCGGGAGAGCGAGATGGGCGAGGACGTGTCGGACGGCATCGGGTTTCGGGTGTCACGCGCGCCACAAAACGATTCCGGAGCGGCGGGTCGGCTTCGGTCGTTCTCGTTACGTCTCGCCGCCCTTCGCTTCCAGCTTCTTCACCCGGGTCGAGAGCGCGAGGAACGTCGCCGCGAGGGTGAGCACGACCGCCCCGGCCGCCGCCACGTCGTGGGCCCCGAGCGCGTGGTCGTAGCCCGCCGCGGTCCACTCCGCGGGAATCGTGGTGTGGTGGGGGTCGCCCACGACCGGGACGAAGTAGTCCACGAGGTCGTTGAGGCCGTACCAGCCCACCGCGACCGCGACCGCCCGGACCGGGAAGTCCGAGTAGCGGTGGATGACGAACGCCTCGGCGACCATCCCGAGGTGGCTCCAGAACAGGAAGTTGTACATCGCCCAGTGGAGATACGAGAAGTCGGACCCGAACGCGAGCAGGACGTACGGCGTCCAGAGGCCGAGCTTGATGCACCCGAAGAAGGCGAGGGCGTCGAGCCACGCCCGCTGGCGGCCGAGCTTCCAGCACGCGAGGCTCGCCGCGATGAACAGCGTGGCGACCGGGCTGTCGGGGACGAACGGCCACATCACGACCGGTTCGAACTCGAACTGCGGGAGGTAGTAGTAGAAGCCGAACGCGGTGCCGAGGAGGTTTATCGCGACGATGGCCCACGCGTACCGCAGACCGAAGTCCTCCAGCCACCGCGGGAGGGGTGCGACGTACCGCGGGAGGTCCTCCGGGTCGGGGAGGTCCCCGCGTCCGGGGAGGTCCCAGCGTTCGGGAAGCGCCATACGGGGTCGCTCGCACGTCCGGCGCAAAGCTTTGGCGGTCTGAATCGAACCCGAGCGACGGGTCGTTCTGGGTCGGAACGCGGGAGGTCCGAGGATTCGGTGTCAGCGGGGACGAGTCCGCCGAGACGCTAGCTACTCCCGACACCTGTGAGGACCGCACCGCACAGCACCCCAACCGCACCGCGACCGCACCCCAACCGCACCGCGCCCCCGTCCCTCCCCACTCGCGCGCCTCTCGGAGGCGCGCGAGTGCATCCTGACCGCGGAGGCCCGGACGGGAACGGCGTTTCGCAGGCCAACCGGACCACGGGACGCGCAGGCGGCGCACGAGTGCGCCGCCTGCGGGGAGGAACGGGGATGCCTCGGCGGATGAAGGGCGAACGAGGACAGCGCGCCGCGTTGCGGCGCGCTCGCCGAGTGAGGGCTTCTTTCTCATAGGTGACGCCAGTAGCTAGCGACACGGCCGACGAACCAGTAGTCCCGGTAGCTACCGACACTGGACCCGAATCAGTCATCCTCGAACCCGAATCAGTCATCCTCGAACCCGAATCAGTCGTCCTCGAACCCGAAGCGACCCAATCACGCGACCTCGGCAATCTCGTGGGCAATCGGTACGCATTAACCGTTCGCCTCGAAATCGTCTGACATGGCCGAACCGACAGACATCGAGGAACTCAAGCGCGGTAGCGAACTCGTCAAGCGCGGGTTCGCCCGGATGCAGAAGGGCGGGGTCATCATGGACGTGGTGAACCCCGAGCAGGCCCGCATCGCGGAGGACGCGGGCGCGGTCGCGGTGATGGCGCTCGAAGCCGTCCCGGCCGACATCCGCAAGCGCGGCGGGGTCGCCCGGATGGCCGACCCCGCCGACGTCGAGGAGATAATCGAGGAGGTCTCCATCCCGGTGATGGGCAAGTCCCGCATCGGCCACACCACGGAGGCCCAAATCCTCGAATCCGTCGGCGTCGACATGATAGACGAGTCCGAGGTCCTCACGCCCGCCGACGACAAGTACCACATCGACAAGCGCGAGTTCACCGCGCCGTTCGTCTGCGGCGCGCGGAACCTCGGCGAGGCCCTCCGCCGAATCGAGGAGGGCGCGGCGATGATCCGCACCAAGGGCGAGGCGGGCACCGGCGACGTGAATCAGGCGGTCCACCACCAGCGCACCATCAAGGGCGAGATTCGCAAGCTGGAAGGGATGACCCACGAGGAGCGCGAGGCCTACGCCCGCGACATCGAGGCCCCCGCCCACCTCGTCCACGAGACCGCCGAGGCGGGTCGGCTCCCGGTCGTCAACTTCGCGGCGGGCGGCATCGCCACCCCCGCCGACGCCGCGCTCATGATGCACCACGGCTGTGACGGCATCTTCGTCGGGTCGGGCATCTTCGGCGCGGAGGACCCCGAGGCGATGGCCGACGCCATCGTCGAGGCGACGAACAACTGGGACGACCCCGACCGACTCGCCGCCATCAGCAAGGACATCGGCTCGGGCATGAAGGGCGAGGCCAACGCCGACCTGCCCGACGAGGAGAAGCTTCAGGGTCGCGGGAACTGAGTCCGAGCCCCCGAGACGCTACTCGGCGGCGAGCAGTTCCTCGGCCTCTGGGAACAGCACGTTGTTCTCCTTGTGAACGTGCAGGTGCATGTCCTCTTCGAGCATCTGCAGTCGGTCGAGCATGTTCCGGTAGCTCGTGCAGGCGTCGTCCGGGACCGCGTAGTCGTCGCTCAGCGCCCAGATGCGTTCGAGTCCGGACGCCGCGGCGTCGTGTTCCGATTCGAGGTGGTCGACGGCCTCCCGAATCCGCTCTTCGTCGTCGGGCGCGAGCGACTCCGCCCCGTCGAGGGCCACCAGCTCGGGGAAGACGTTCTCCTCCTCGTCGGCGATGTGGTGGGTGACCTCCTCCCGGAGGTCGAGGAACTCCGATTCGATCTCCCGGAGCTCCGGGTGGCCGTCG
This sequence comes from Halorussus salilacus, assembly GCF_024138125.1. Taxonomy (NCBI): domain Archaea; kingdom Methanobacteriati; phylum Methanobacteriota; class Halobacteria; order Halobacteriales; family Haladaptataceae; genus Halorussus; species Halorussus salilacus. The sequence continues at coordinate 2,323,150 of NZ_CP099993.1, read as the reverse complement.
CCGTGGACCCGCGCGACCTTCCGCACGACGCGTTCGAGCGACGGGAGTTCGTCCCGGAGGTAGTCGTGATGGGTCTCGACCACGTCGTCGACGAGCGCCGAGAGCGATTCGGGGGTCGTCTCGGCCGGGTCGGCCGAGCGGGCGTCCTCCAAGCGTTCGAGCACGGATTCGAGTTGGAGGTCGCTCTCCTCGCAGGCCCGTTCGAGCGCGACGTCCCCGCCACAGCAGTAGTCGATGCCGAGCGATTCGAACACCGGCGCGAATTCGGGGTTCTCCCTGACGAGCCGTCCGAGTCGTGTCTCCGGGTCGATTGTCGATGTCATGGTCGTGTACTGGAAGGCGTCCGAGTCGGCCGCCGTCGGAAGCGCGGCGGCGAGTCGCCGCCAGCGAGTAGCGAGTATCGAGTAGCGGCGGCCCGGACGCTCACAATCGACCAGAGCAACTACCTGCCAAAGCGCCTTCCCCCGAACATCTTCCCACGTCACCGCATTCGACGGGGGACTCGAGTCCCTCATCGGCCGTCCCGAGAGCCGACTCGGGTCCGGAGACACCGCCTCGACCCACCGGGAGAGTCGTGGCGCGGTTGCTGAGGCGGGCGGTCGTTCGCTATCGCATTCATGTAATTATATAAACCATCTATAGTCAATATTCCCGTGAAGACGAATGGTTGATATTCCGGATGACGAATACGAAGAGAGGATTGCACGCGCCCGACTAGCCCGTGAAGAAGCGAGACAGACCATCGACGAGCAGACGGCTACGCTCTCAGATATCGACGAGAAGGCGATTCAGATATTCCGAATCAATCTCGTGGTCGCAAGTATCCTCGTTACCGGCCTCTCGATAGCCGTAAGCGCCGAAGATGTCTCTCTCGACGTTCTCATCACGCCGTACACGACGACGGGAGGAGTATTGCTATTCACGTCCATAATCCTTTCATCCGTGACATATACGTCTACTTCCGAGAGAATCGGGATCGCAAAAGAGGCGATAGAGGACAGCATCCTGAATCAGAAGTACGATTACGATTTAATCGAGGAGGAGATCGCACTCGAATACGGTCGGATGATACGGTACAACTTCGAAAAGAATGCGTCGAATGCCCTCCTGTTCACACTGACCTTGTTAGTCGCCGTAGGTTCGATTTTCTACCTAACGCTCGGAATCGTAGATATCCACAATTCCATAACTCTCCACCCGTATAGTAATCTGGTTATAATTGGGTTCTTCTTACTTTTCGGGAAAGTGAGCGGGCTTTACGGAACGACGCGTCGGTGGTGGAAGCTAACTGACCCACCAAGACGGTTCGAGACCTGGTTTCTAAACTGGAAGAATCAGATTTCTGATTTGCTAAGTGATGGCGAAGATACTTGAGGCCCGCAACCTAACACACACTCATGAGCGGATCATCCGAAGAAGACCGCGAACGCCCCGATATCGAGTCACAGATGGTCTTCAAGGGCGACTTCAGCGACGAAGACGGGAGCGATGAGTGACGAAGACGATACTACGGACGATGGGAAACGAGACCGTCCAGACATCGAGACGCAGTTAGCGCTAGACGAGGACGAAGCCGACGAAGAAAGCAGTTGAACGTCACCGACAGAATTCCGCACCCGTCCCGACCTCGGTCTGATACGCCCGGGCGTCGACCCCCTCCTCACCGAACGCCTCGACCATCGCGCCAGCCACGCGCTGGCGCGTCCCGGACCGACACACCGCCAGCACGGTCGGTCCCGCGCCAGACACCGTGACGCCGGTCGCGCCCGCGTCGCGGGCGGCCGACTCGACCGCGTCGTAGCCGTCGATGAGGGCGGCGCGGGCGGGCGTCACCACCGGGTCTCCCATCCCCCTGCCCACCAGTTCGGGGTCGTCCCTGCACATCCCCGCGACCAGCGTCGCGGCGTTGCCCACCGTCTCGACCATCTCGTCCATCCCGACCTCCTCGGGGAGGACACCCCGGGCCTCGCGGGTCGAGACCACGGTCTCGGGCAGGCAGGCCACCACGTCGAGGTCGGCGTCCATCCGCGTCACGTCGTCGTCGGTGACTATCGTGAACCCCCCGAGGATGGCTGGCGCGACGTTGTCGGCGTGGGCCTCGCCCGAGACCGCGGCCTCGCCGTGCGCGGCGACCCGGACCAGTTCCTCTCGGGTGAGCCCGCGGTCGTAGAGTTCGTTTAGCGCGACCGCGGCGGCCGCGGCACTCGCGGCCGACGACCCCATCCCCGAGGAGGGGCGGACGCCCTTGTCGATCTGGATTCGCGCCGGGGCGTCGAGTTCGCGGGCGACCACGCCCGCGGTGTTCTCGGCCGGGTCGGTCGGGATGAACTCCGCGCCCGCGCCGGTCACGTCGATGCTCGTCTCGTCTGCGCGCTCGACCCGAACCACGTCGGCCGGGCGGGCGAGCGCGACGCCGAACACGTCGAAGCCGCTCCCGAGGTTCGCGCTCGTCGCGGGGGCCCGGACCGTTACCATGTCCGTGGATTGTGAGGGCCCCAGCAAAAATCTGCCGGGGAACGGCGGTGGTTCGGCGTCGGACTCGCGAGTGAGACGTGAGCGAACCTGAAATACCGCAATCCGTACGTATCTGTATAAATTTATAAACGAAGGAGAAAATATGCGAAACATGCACCGACGGACGCTACTGGGCGCGGGAGGTGCTTTGCTGACGAGCGGCTGTCTCAGATTCATCGGCGAAAGCGAGTCGGGGGACGGAGCCGACCCGGACGAGGAGAGCGACCCGGACGAGGAGAGCGACCCAGACGAAGACGGGGCGTCGAGTGACGGGCAGGCCGGAGGAACCAACTATCCGCTCGGAGTCGGCGAAGACGGCGTCTCGACGACGCTCGCTGAGACGCACGCGAGTCGGCTGTCCGAACGGACGTACACACTCGACTTCGAGTTTCAGGACAGTTCTCGCGAAGACGCCGAAGAGACGACCGTCGTGATGGACGACGAGCGAGCGACGATAACGAAGAATCCCGGCTGGGACGAGAGTCGACCGATAGAGTTCTACTACGACGGCAACGACGGCTGGTGGCGCCAGACCCAAGAGGGGGACGTCTGGTACGGTTACATCGACATCCGCCCGGAGGGGGTCCCATACGACATCGAGCCCGAACCGGCGACGTTCGCCCTCGAACTCGAAGCGTTCATCCGCGCTGGCTCGTTCGGACCGCCGGTCGAGGAGGACGACGGCGAGCAGTTCGAGCTCACGTCGAACAGCGTCGCCGACGAGGACGCGCTCAGTGGCCCCACCGGCTTCGGAGACTACCGACTCGGGGATATCTCGGCCACGCTCGTCGCCACGTCCGACGGCATCGTCCGGTCGTTCGAGGGTGCGTTCGACGCGACCAGCGACGGCGAGGACCGACTGCTGGAGAGCGAACTGGCCGTCACCGATATCGGCGAGACGACGGTCACCGAACCCAACTGGGCCGAGACCGCCCGGGACCGCGCGCCGACCATACGGGGCACACTCGCCGACGACGAGCGGTCGCTGACGCTCGCACACGAGGGCGGGCAAGCCGTTCCGGCAGGGGCAGAGATCATCCTCGACAGGGCTCCCGGTTCGGCCGAGGAGCAGTGGTACAGAGACGCGCTCGATACGGACCTCACCAGCGGGGAGTCCCTGCACGTCTGGGTCGCAGACGGCGAGATACGGTGGTCGACCGAGCGGGCCGAGTCGGGCGACCGGACACTCGACGAAACGTGGCTGTTGGAGTTCCACCTCAACTGGGCGGACTACGTCTCGAAGCAGATTCAGCACTTCTGAGCGGTCGCGACTTCCGGTCGCGCTTGGTCATCCCGCGTCTCGACAGCTATTCGACCGGCTCGCGCCAGTGGACCGTGACGTTGTTGACCGCGAAGCTGTCGTCGACGGACTCGTCCCGGACCACCTGCAGGGTGTTGGTTCCCTCGCGCAACTCCACCTCGGTGACGGCGTCCTCCCAGTACTGCCAGCCGTCGGCGGGGGGCACGTCGAACCCGCCGAGCGACTCGCCGTTGATCCGGAGTTCGTGGTCGAACGTCCCGACCCGGAACGCCTGGAGGCCGAGATAGGCGTCGGTCGCGTCGTCGGTCGGCACCTCGAACTCGAATTCGGGCGTGGCGTCGCCGACGTACTCGGCCCACGGCACCTCGATGGCGTCGTCGGTCGGCCCGAGGTGGCAACTCACGTTGACCAGCGCGTAGTTGGCGCGATGGGGCATGGGCGCACAGACGAGAGACTACCACAAAATCCTGCGGGACCGCCGAAAGGTCCATGGGTCGAGGGTTCGTCGACGGGAACATGGACCGCGAATCGCGGGCGCTCGCGGAACTCGGCGAGGGTGAAGCCTCTTTCTCGAAAGCCGCCGAAATCGCCGGGATGAACCCGTGGGAGTTCGCAGAACTGGTCGCCCGAGAGGACGTGACGTGGGTCGGCGACGACCACCTCGAAGCCGACCTCCGGGACCTGTGACGGCGTGCGCCGACCGACCGCGCGAACGAATGAGAAACCCGTTTACCGCCCGAACCCCACGGGTCGGACATGACCATCCTCGCCGACGCTCGCCGGGTCATCGAGAACGGCCCGGTGTGCGACGCCTGTCTGGGTCGGTGCTTCGCCGACCGCAGCTTCGGACTCACGAACGACGAGCGCGGCCGCTCGCTTCGCATCGCGGTCGCGCTGGCCGACGACGACCCCTACGAGGACGAGACGGCCGAGTGCTGGGTCTGCGAGGGCGAGAGCCAGCGGTTCGACGAGTGGGCCGAGACGGTCGCCGAGGCGCTGGAGGGCTGGGAGTTCGACACCTATCAGGTCGGGACCCGGGTCCCGCCGCTGGTCGAGGAGAACGAGAAACTGCTCCGGGAGTCGGCCGACCTCCCCGAGGACGCTGGCGAGCTGTTCAAGTCGGAGTTCAACCGCGAGGTCGGCAAGCGGGTGGGCCAGCTCACCGGCACGGAGGTCGACTTCGAGCGCCCCGACGTGCTGGCCCTGCTGAACGTCGACCCAGAGCGCGCCGACCTCTCGGCCCACGCGGTCGAGGTCCAGGTGAACTCCGCGTTCGTCTACGGCCGGTATCGGAAGCTCGAACGCGACATCCCCCAGACCGAGTGGCCCTGCCGGGAGTGTGGCGGGTCGGGCAAACAGCTCGCCGAAGGCGGGGGAGAGGAGGACTGCGAGCACTGCGGCGGGTCGGGCTACCTCTACGACGAGAGCGTCGAGGAGCTGACCACCCCGCCCGTCCTCGACGCGATGGACGGCGAGGAGGCGCTGTTCCACGGCGCGGGCCGCGAGGACGTGGACGCGCTGATGGTCGGGACCGGCAGGCCGTTCGTCATCGAGGTCAAGCAACCCCGGGTTCGGAGCGTGGACATCGACGCGCTCGAAGCCGAGATAAACGAGTTCGCCGACGGGGCGGTCGAGGTGACCGACCTCGCGCCCGCGAGCCACGAGATGGTCGAGCGCGTGAAGGAACTCGACGCGAGCAAGACCTACCGGATGGACGTGGAGTTCGGGGCCGACGTGACCGACGAGGAACTGCAGGCCGCGGTCGGGGAACTCGACGGCGCGACCATCGAACAGGACACCCCCCAGCGCGTCGACCACCGCCGGGCGAGTCTGACCCGGACGCGGGAGGCCTACGCCGTCTCGGGCGAACTCCACGACCCCCGCCGCGGCGAACTCGAGGTCCACGGCGAGGGCGGCCTCTACGTCAAGGAGCTCGTCTCGGGCGACGAGGGCCGGACGACCCCGAGCCTCGCGGGCCTGCTGGGCGTCGACGCGGTCGTCACCGCGCTCGACGTGCTCGCGGTCGAGGGCGAGGACGAGGAGTTCGACGACCCCGAGTACCTGAAAGAGGTCGCCTGATTCCGACCCGCCGTAAACCGTAGGTCGGCGAACGCCGTCTCCGTGCGCATGGGGGATGCGAGCGGTCCGGCCGACGAGACCGACGGACCCGGCTCGGCGGACGAAGACGGCGAGGCGCGCGGAGACGTCGGCGAGGAGCTGGCGACCGACCCGTCGGAGATGGTGGGCCTGTTGGGCCACCTCTACCGGGGCCAGATGGACCGCGTGACCTCGTGGCGCAGCCGCCTCGACCGGACGACCTACTGGGCGGTCACCATCATGGCCGCCATCCTGACGTGGGCGTTCTCCAGTCGCGACAACCCTCACTACCTCATCGTCATCGGGATGGCGACGCTCTCGATGTTCCTGCTCGTCGAGACCCGCCGCTACCGGGCCTACGACGTGTGGCGCGAGCGGGTCCGCCTGCTCGAACGCGACCTGTTCGCCCAGCTGCTCGACCCCGACGAGGAACTCCCCCACCGCGAGTGGCGCGAGCGCATCGGCGACGACCTCCGGAATCCCGCGGTGAAGGTGTCGCTGTTCCGGGCGTTCGCGCGCCGACTCAGCCGCGTCTACTACCCCTTACTCCTCGTCCTGCTCGCGGCGTGGGTGGTCCGCATCACCGCGTTCGAATCGGGACAGTCGTGGCGGACCACCGCCGCGATGCCGGGGATACCGGGGGAAGCGGTCGTCGCCGCCGTCGCAGCCTTCTACCTCGCGATGACCGCCGTCTCGGGCTACTACGTGCTATGGTCGCCCAGCGGAGAGTTCCACGAGCGCGAGCGGACCGACCCGTGGGACGACGAGTGAGGCGATTCGCGGCCGCCGAGAGCGTGCTCAGAACGACTGGTCCGGCCCGCGGTCGACGCCCGAGACCGGCGGGTCGCGGTCGCTGTAGTGGGGTCTCCCGACCGCGTCGCGGTCGACGCCGTTGAGGACCGCGAGCTGGAGGTCGTCGGTCGTGGCGTACTCCTCGTCGCCCGCGGTCCGGAGGATGCCTTCGAGCGACTCGCTGCCCCCGCCCGCGTACTCGACGACCACGTCGCCGAACTCCGCGACCACCTCGTCGGTGGTGGTCGGGAAGTCGGTGTCGCCGAGCAGTTCGTCGATTCGTTCGACCTGAAGCGAGACGAGTCGGTCGTCGGCGTTCGGTGTGAAGTCCATCGCCCGGGACTACCGCGTTGGCGCGGATAGGACTTCGGGCCGACCCGTCAGGGACGGCCCGCAGTCCCGCGGTTTCGCGGTTCTCGCGATTTCGCGACTTCGCGGTTCTCGCGACTTCGCACCTCTCACAACTTCGTCCCGGGCCAGCGCGCCCGCGCTGGCCCGGGACGAAATCGCGGGTCCCAACCGGGACGAAATCGCGGTCAGCAAGCTACAACTACCCCGCGTGCGTCGGTCGGCCCGTGTTCGGAGTGGACGAGGCGGGCAAGGGGCCGGTGCTGGGGTCGATGTTCGCGGCCGCGGTCGCGGTCGAGGACCCCGCGGTCCTGCCCGCCGACGTGGACGACTCGAAGAACGTCGCGCCCGCGCGCCGCGAGGAGATCGCGGCGAGGCTGCGCGAGTCCGACCGCGTCGCGGTCGGACTCGCCGAGGTGCCGGTCGCGCGCATCGACGGCGAGACCGACATGAACACGCTGACCGTCGAGGCCCACGCCGAGGCGGTCGCGGCGGTCGCCGACGACGACGCGGCGGGAATCGCCGACGCGGGCGACACCAGCGAACGCCGGTTCGCCCGCCGGGTCGAAGACCGGGTTCCGGCGGCGGTCGACTTGACCGCCGAGCACGGGGCCGACGAGAGCCACGCGGTCGTGAGCGCCGCCAGCATCGTGGCGAAGGTCGCGAGGGACGCCCACGTCGCCGACCTCGCGGAGGCGTACGCCGAGGAGTACGGCGAGGCGTTCGCCGAACTGGGGTCGGGCTACCCGAGCGACCCGACCACCCGCGAGTTTCTGGCGGCGTTCGTGGCCGAACACGGTCGGCTCCCCGACTGCGCGCGCCGGAGCTGGTCGACCTGCGACGACGTGCTGGCGGCGGCCGAACAGTCGGGACTCGGGGACTTCTGAGCGCGCTCGGGCGTCCGGTCGGGGTTATTCGTCCGGGGCCGAGCGGTACGGCGGAAGCTCCCACGTCAGCAGGAGGGTTCGGACCGCCGCGAGCGCCAGCGCCGCGCCGAAGACGGCGAACCCGAGCGACAGGTCGCCCGGGGAGTTGGCTCCCGACGCGACGAGCAAGAGGCCCCAGAACAGCCCGAGTGCCGAGACGAACGTCCAGAACAGCCGCTCGCCGAGGAGTTCGAGTTCCTTGCGCACCGCGCGCCGGACGATGCGCTCGACGCGCTCGTCGGAGGGGTCTGTCGACATGTCACTCCGTTCTCTCGCTCCCGCCTAAAGTGTTTGCGCTCCTACCCGTCGGGGGCGGTCGTCCGTGGTTCGGGTCGCCTTCGGCAACGTGAGGGCGAACTCGGTGCCGTCGTCGCCGGTCTCGACCAGTTCGACCGTGCCGCCGTAGCGCTCGACCAGCGTCCGCACGAGGTAGAGGCCGAGGCCGTGGGAACCGCCGGTGTTGTCGCTGCGTTCGAACAGTGTCGCCCGCTCGCCGGGAGGAATCCCGGGTCCGTCGTCGGCGACGTACACCGTTGCCGTCTCGGCCGACTCCTCGACCGTCACGGTCACTCGCGGGACGCCCCCGTCGTGGTGTTCGACCGCGTTCGTGAGGAGGTTCGAGAACGCTCGGGCGAGGAGGTCGTCGGCCACCACGACCACGCCGTCGGGTATCGACGCCTCGATTTCGACGGCGTCGGCCGTCCGACGGAGGTCGTCGAGTTCGGCTTCGAGGACCGAGGAGAGGTCCGTGGGCTCCAGCGCGGCGGTCCCGCTGGTCGTCGTGAGCAGCACTCGCACGTCCCGGATGACGCTCGTCATGTCCTCTCCTCGCCTGTGGATGGTCTCGACGCGGTCGCGGGCCTCGGCCGCGACCTCGTCGTTTTCGAGGAGCAGCGACGCGTAGCCGGTGATGACGTTGGCGGTGTTCAACACCTCGTGGCGCAGGAGGCTGTTGAGGTAATCGAGGTGCCGGTGGTGAGTCTCGGCCTCCTCGGCCCGGACCGCGGCGCGCTCGGCGACTCGCTCGCGCTCGATGGCCCGCGCCTCGATGCTCCCGATGAAGAGGCCGCCGACGAGACCGACGCTCACGACGAATCGCGCCCACCAGAGCTGGGCCGGGACGGTGGCCGGAATCCACGCGAGCATGATGGGGAGATTGACCGCGAGGAAGGCCGACGAACACCCCGCAATCCACCCGACGATGCGGGGGTACCGTTCGTTCGAGATGTCGCTTCGCCCCAGCCGAAAACCGCCGTAGACGATGGCGGCGGTGAGAAACGCCGAGACCGAGGTACTGGCGAAGAAGTCGACGGAGTCGAACTCTCCCGTCCCGTTGAACAGCAACCACTCGCCGAGGGCGCTGGCCAGGAACAGCACCCCGATTGCGGAGAGTATCGACGGGAGGTGGTCCGATCTGCAGATGAGATGTCTCCTCGAATCCGCGCTCATGGTCGAGACATCGTAGCCCCGCTTAAATAGATTGGTCGTCGGTACCCGAGATGAGAACGTGGCCGCGGTGTCAAGGTGGAACCCGGGCGGCGGCCCGCGGTGACCGCGGGCCGCCGCCCGGCCCAGCGGAGAGGGGAGGAGGGAGGTTTCGATGGCGAGACTGCAGACGTGAGAGTTTCCGGGAGACTCCAGACGTGAGAGATTTCGATGGCGACCTACTTGCTGGTCAGCAGGGCGCGCAGGATGTCACCGTACGCCGGACGCGTCACCAGCACGCCGACCAGCACGCCGAGGATGGTGACGATGGCGAAGCCCTGGAGGTCGCCGAGCGAGAGGACCGCGAGCGGGCTCATCGCGATGATGGTGGTCGCCGCGGCCGCGCCGATGACCCAGAACGCCTTCCGGAACCGGCTCCGGAAGACGCGCGAGGAGTGGACCTCGCCCTCGGCCATCACCTCGTCGGCGATGATGACGAGGTCGTCGACCCCGGTCCCGATGACCGCGATGAATCCCGCGATGTGGCTGAGGTCCAGCGGCAACTGGATCGCGGCCGCGAACCCGAGGAGGATGACGACCTCCGACAGCGCCGTCACCAGCATCGGCGCGGCGACCTTGGGGTCACCGTACCGGAGGAACACCGCGACGGTGACCGCGAGCGCCGCGATGATGCCGGTGATGAGCGAGTAGAGCTTGAACTCCTCGGCGAGGCTGGGCGCGAGGAAGTAGGAGGTCCCGTCGTCCATGTTCAGCGACGCCGGGAGCGACCCCGCGTTCAGGTGAATCTGGAGTTCGCGGGCCTCGGACATGTTCTCGGTCTGCATGATGAAGCTGGGTTGCTGTTCGAAGTCGCCGTTCTCGAACGACCGCGCGAGGTCCGCGCCCATCCCGGCCGCGTAGACGGTCTCGCCGTCGACCACGGTGTACAGGCAGTAGCCGGGGTCCTCGGTGGACTCGTTCTCGTACCGACAGCTCTGGACGCCCTCGCGGGTGAAGCCGTGCTCGCGCATCGCCGACGAGAAGTTGTCGGCCGACTCGTCGTTCAGCACCAGCGGGACGTGCGGGCCCTGCTCGGGGCTGTCGGTCGCCTGCCCGATGCTGTTGAAGTCGCCCTGCTGGAGGACCGGGTCTCTGCTGTACTCCGAGCCGTTGTCCTCCTCGGGGAAGACCGCGACGACCTCGACCTGCCCGCGCTCGGTGACGAGGCTCTCGACCTCGGTCTGGTTGGCGTTGGGCATCTCGATGACCACGAAGTTGTTCCCGTCTGCGGTGGTCACCTCCTGGACCTGCCCGCCGGAGAGTCCGGCCTGCGAAATCTTGTCCCGGAGGATGCGCACGATGGTCTCGCGGGTCTCGTCGGTGACGCCGTCCTCGATGCGGTCGTACTCGTAGCCCGCGGCTTCGAGACCGGAGCCGAACTCCTCTTGGCTGACGTTGCCGACGGTGAGCTCGACGGTGGTCCCGTTGGGCGAGAGGCGCGCGGTCACGTCGGCGGCGTCGGCGCCCGAGACGTTGCCCGCGACACGTTGCTCGACCTCGCCGGGTCGTTCGCCCTCGGAGACCTCGACCTCGTAGGCGGTCTGTCCGTCGACGGGCGCGCGAATCCGGGTCCCGCCCGAGAGTTCGAGGCCGTACTGGAGGTTGGTCGGGCCGTCGTTCTCGGCGACGAACGAGTCGGCTCCGCCACCCTCGCCGCCGCCCCCGACGCCGGGGGCGAATATCGCGAAGGTGCTCGCGACGAGGAAGACCACCAGCAGGAGGACCCGCCAGTTGTCGCGGATACTCATTGGGCCACCCCCTCGTACTTGTACCAGCGAAGCAGGCTGAGGTTGAGCATGTACGTGTTCATCAGGTCGGCCGCGAGCCCCATGACGAGTACGATACCGATGGACGCCAGCAGGTCGATGCCGAAGACGTACGCGACGAGCGCCATCACGGCCATCGCCGACAGCGACGTGACGGTCATGGTCACACCGGTCTGCATCGCGCGGTAGGTCGACTCGTAGAAGTCACCCGACCGCCGCAGGATGTGGTTGTTCAGCAGGATGTCGGAGTCGACCGAGTAACCGATGAGCATCAACAGCGCCGCGACCGTCCCCAGCGAGAGGTCGATGCCGAGGACGTTCATCAGCGCCAGCGGGATGACGATGTCGCTGAACGCCGAGATGACGACCGCGATGGAGGGGACGAACGTCCGGAACATCAGGAAGACCAGCACGCTCATCCCGGCAAACGCGACGCCCAGTCCGTAGAGCGCGAGCCGCTGGGTGTTCTGCCCGAAGCTCGCTGAGGTGCCCTGCACCGACTTCACCATGTCGTCTTCGGACTGGCCCTCGACTGGCTGGAGGTTGTTTCGCGCCTGGTCGCCGACGTTCTCGGCGTCGGGGCCGAACGTCACGATGTAGGTGTCGTCGGCCGTCTGGACCGGGCTGATCGACACGACCTCGGCGTCGAACTGGTCGGAGAGCTCGTCGGACGGCGTGGCGGTCTGGACCCTGAGTTCGGTCCCACCCGTGAACTCGGTTCCGAGCGCTACCGGCGCGCCGGTGGTGACGTACCACCCGGCGAGTATCAGCAGCGCGAGGGCGAGGACCGCCAACGGCACCGCCGCCAACTGCCGGTTGGTGTACTTGGTATAATCCACCTCCGGCACTTCGAAGGCTACCATATGGGTGAGGAATGTGGGTCGGCCGTGGATAAGTGTTCTTATCCGTTTTCGCGCAGTCGGAAAGGAAGTCCGTCGAACGCCCCCGCGACGACGGTCGGACCGGCCACGCGACGACCGCCGGACCAGCCCCGCGACGACCGCCGGACCGGCCACGCGACAACACCTAACCTCCTCGCGCCCCTACCTCCGAGTATGACGACTGAAACCGAGACCGAGACCGAGGCGCAGACCGGGACCGACGACCTCGCGCCCGCCGACCGCGTCGTGATCTCCTACCCCGAGGACCTCAGCGACTGGGGCCGGTTCCAAGTCGAGGGGTCGCCGTTCAAAGCCTTCCTCCGCAAGACCAAGACCGACCGGGTCCGGCAGGGCGACGTCTGGGAGGAGTTCGTCGGCGTGGGATGCTGTGGGAGCACCCTCGACGTGCCCCTCCGGGTCGAGCGAATCGAGGGCGGGGAGACGCTCGGGCCGGAGACGGCGGTCGAGTTCGAGGTCCGAGAGGCCTGCGGGATTCGCGGCGGGTGGCAGGTCCAGAGCGAGGGCGGGCCGAACGAGGTGTAGGGCCTCGGTCGCTATTCGGACAGGAACCGCGACGTATCGCGGTCTGCGGCCGCTTCGAAGGCGTCCCGTTCCTCCGCCACCCTGTCGATTTTCTCGCCGAGGAGGGCGCGCGCCGTCTCCTCGTCCATCTCACCGCGGCTGTACAGCTCGTACACCTCGATATCGTCCGATAGCGATGTCATCGATGCGTGTCGAAACGTCGGAAATGCGGGTCACCCCGCGATTCGTTCGGGAGGTCAGTTCGTGTCCGAGTCCTCGGGGTCGTCCGAGTCCTCGGGGTCGTCCGAGTCCTCGGAGTCGTCCGAGTCCTCGGAGTCGTCCGGGCCCTCGGAGTCGTCCGGGCCCTCGGAGTCGTCCGGCATCGGCCCCTCGGTGGGGTGCCACGAGGGAGTCCGCGCGTCGTCGGCGTCGTCCCACGGGTCGGTCCCCGCACAGAGGCGCGCGAGGTACTCCTCGGTGACGTACCGGAGGTCGAAGGCGGCCCGTCGCATGCGCTCGACCTGCTCGGGGTCGAGGTCGTTACCCCAGTAGAGCGCGTCGGCGACCTCCTCGGTGGTCCTGCTGGCGTCCTCGCCGAGGCGAACCAGCGACTGCCACAGCGTCTGGCGGGCGATTCGTTCCCAATCGGTCCGGTCGGTACCTGTCATGGGTGTGCTCTCGTCTGCCGGAAGCACCCCGGCCCGCGTCCTCGGTACCGACCGGCTCTCGTCGTCGGACCCGGGTCCATGGGTGAGGCTTCCGTGAATCAGAGTGGTTTTCGCGCCAACTTTAATCTTACCAAACGCAAGGATTTCCAGAGTCGTTCGTCTCAATACTGTGTTGCACCGGAGACGTTATCCTGCTCTTTCTCTCCCTTCCGGCCATGCGCCAGCGTGCCGAGTGGATGAAACCGGCCGACGATGCTATCTTGGAGTACACTCGTGACGCTGGCGAAGTCCCTCCCGCAGTTATCGCACGCAACATCGACATCCACCGAAATTACGCGGGCCAGCGCTGTCTGGAGTTGGCCGAATACGGACTACTCGAAAAGGAAGAGGGCGGGTACTACCGACTGAGCGACCTCGGCCGAGAGTATCTGGACGAAGAACTCGACGCCGACGAATTGGAACCCGACGACCCCTCGGACACTGCCTGATCGAACCCTCCTACCGCACTCGATTGACTATCCACCTCGGCGCGCGCTGGCGCGACCTTGCTGTTTGAGGTCGCGCCAAGGCGCGCGAGGGCTGAGGACCGCAGGGAGCAGAGCGACCGAGGACCGCAGGCGGTTGGGGAGGCCCGAGGCTTGCGGTCGCGGTGCTGTGCGGTTCTCCTAGGTACCGGGAGTAGCTAGCTTCTCGCTGGTCGAATCAGAGTTCTCAGTTGCTATCGAAGAATACGTCTTCGAAAGCCCCCGCCCGCTCGCGGTCGCTCAGCGACATATCTCGGCCTCTCCGCACCGCCCGGCCGAGATAGGGGTCGCTGAGACGACCACGGGCCTTCGGCCCGCGAGCGGGCGGCCCCTTTCAGTCCCACCCCGAGGATTGGTCGGGCGGGCGTTTCCGTGGAACAGTCGGTCGGGCGCTCAGTCGTCGGCTTCAAGTTCGTCTAATTGGTGGTTTTCGGGGCCGGAGCGACCGTACTCTCCGTGATAATTCTTCAGGAACTCGATTTCCCCACTATCTAGTCCATACATCGGACCAAAGAGTTCATCTGCCGAATTGATGAGAGGCTTCAGTCGGCTCATGCTTTCGTAGTGCGGCGTGGGTTCGGTGGTGAATTCTTCGACCATTCCATTCCAGAGTTCTTCTGCGAGGCTCTGGATTTCATCAGCGTTTGCTTCCAATTCTTCCTCGTCGGGATAGGGGAATGCTTCTACCTGCCCCCAATTCAAATCACGCTGATTACCGTAGACCATCCAGTAGAAGTAAAAGAGGGATGAACTCATGATTAAGAAGGCACTATCACGTTTCAGTGTGTTCTCAAAGTACATCGGCTCAAGGTCCTGAGCGTCGTACATCTCGGAGAGCATGGGATTTATCCAGTTGTCAGGATGCCTCATTCGCCAGACTTCATAGTCTGTTTTCTCCTTCCGTGACTGAACATCCCGGAACACCGTGTCTGAATGGGACTTTAGCTTTTCAAGGATTCCTCTAGGAGTGCTACCACCGACTTTCGGTAGAATAGCATACTTTTCATCACTAATCCCTATTTTATCCCCCAAAATTAGTCCGTCAACACTTCCGTAAGAGATGTCCGAGATTTTCTTACCTCGGTCTTCACTATCAAATCTAATGAATCCGCTTGTCTTAATTCCTCCATCATTCTGGGCCTTTTTGCCGACTATTGTTGCGACTCGAACTTGAGCATTGTCGAAGATGTGGCTTGGTCGTTTTGCGAAGCAGGCGATTTTAGTGGTCTCTAATTGTGTTTGAATCAAATCGTGTAACTCCGAGAGTGTACTCTGATACACCAGTCTCAGCGTCGTCACGTTCCCGAAGTATCCACCTTCCTCAAGCAACTGCAACTGTCGTTCCACGAAGTTCGCCGAGATATCCCGAATCCCGCTCGTCTCGTACGTCGAGACGAACATCTTCTCCTCGTCCGACAACAAATCCCCGTACGGCGGATTCCCCAGCACGATATCGAAGTTGATCGAGTGGGTGTTGCCGCGTTCCTCGGCGACCTCGGGGAACTCCGCGAGCCAGTGGAACGGCTTGCCCTGAATCCGGTCGAGGTCGTACCGGGTGGGCTGGCGCTGGACCTCCGAGAAGACGTAGCCGTCTTCCAGCAGTCCCCGGAGCGTTCCGACCAGCAGGTCCTTGTCGTACCCGCCCCTGCCGTTCTGCTTGGTCTTGAGGGTGCGCTCCCACTCGGCCACGTCGCGCGTGGCGCTCTTCGTGTACACCGAAAAGCCCATCTCCTCCAGTCGCTCGGTCTCCTCGTCGTCGAAGGCGTCTCCGTCCTCGCGCTTCGCCCGGACCATCGAGACGGTGGGATAGAGGGTGTCGGCCTCGATGGACTCGACCACCGCGTCGAAGGCCTCGACGCTCTCGATTTCGGTCTCGACCGGCTTCGAGAACAGGTCGAGGTACGTCCGGTCGAGCGCGGGCCGTATCTCCTCGTCGAGGAATCGCTCTATCTCGCGGGGGTCGCCCTCGTCGTCGCGCTTGTACTCGATGCGCTTCTGCTCGATTTCGCCGATGTCGTTGTCCCACACGTCGGCGTCGTCGAACGACCCCGCGAGCGGGAGCCCCACCAGCGAGTTCCCGTGGGTGATGTTCACGTCGATGTTCGGGAGCTTGCCGAACTCCGGCTCCCAGCCGTTGCCCTCGACGATCTTGAGCCACACCCGCAGCTTCGCGATCTCCGAGGCGATTCGGTCCACGTCCACGCCGTAGATGGCGTCGAGCGCCAGCGCCTTCTTCTCGGCGAACCGCGTCTCGGGGTCGGGGTCCTCGCCGTCGGCCAGCCCGCGCAACACCGACACCTGCGCGCGGTGAATCTCGTCCATCGCGGTCGTCAGGAAGTGACCCGACCCGCACGCGGGGTCCAGCACCTTCAGCTGCCGGAGGGTGTCCTTGACCGCCGACAGAATCTCCTCGTCGCCGAAGTCGATGCGGGTCTGGTCCTCGCCCGGCGACAGCACCGCCTCGTCGCCGTCCTCTATCTTCCGGAGGAGTTCCGAGAGGTCCAGCTGTTCCATGTACGCCCGGGCGTCCTCGGCGCTGCCATCGCCCTCTCCGTCCACCCCATCGCCTGCGACCCCCTCGGCGAACGTCTCGACTATCGCGTCCCGAATCTTGGGGTCGACCGACTGCTCGGTCACGATTTCGGTCACGTCGTTGGGCGTGTAGTAGGCCCCGATGTCCTTCTGGGTGCGCTCCTGCTCGATGTGGTTGATGGTCTTCTCGAACACGCTGCCCAGTAGCGCGGGGTCGAACCCCCGCCCGTCGAGCTCCAGCTTGCTCCCCTCGATGAGGTCCCGAATCACGTCGGGCAGGATGCGGTCGATGACCCGGTAGCGCGACTCGTCGGCCACGTTCGCCCGGAACAGCCCGCCGTTGAGGTACGGCACGTCGGCGAACCAGCTGTCGGGATTGCGGTGCTTCGGCTCACGCGCACCCTCCGGCGTGTTCAGCAGGTCCGAGAACAGCGGCCGAATCTGGGTCTCGTAGAGGTTGCCCGCCAGCCCCTCGCCGTGGCGCTCGTAGTACTCGACGCGCTCGCGCAGGAACCCCTCCGACAGCACCCCTCGCGTTTCGAGGAACTTCACGAACAGCAGGCGGTTCATCAGCGTGATGGCAAAGAGGCGCTTGTCGCGCTCGCTCGGCTCGCGGTCGCCGACGAACCGGATGTCGTCCATCAGGCACGTCTCGTAGTCGTGTTCGTCGCTCTCTCCGAACAGCAGTTCGATGTACAGCTCGTAGAACGTCTCGACGTCGCGCTTGCGCCGGTCGCGAATCTCCCGCGGCGCGGTCTTCGACAGCAACTCCGCGAACGAATCGCGCTCGAACACCGAGACGAACGACCGAATCGTCTCCTCGGGGTCGGCGTCGAGGTCCGACTGCTCGATGAGCCCCTCCTCGCGGGCGACCGCCAGCAGGGTCGCCCGGAGGTTCAGGTGCTCGATGTCGGGGTACTCGGTGAAGTCCCCGCCCAGTTCTATCTTCCGGAGGTGCCACTCGATGCCGTCGGTCGCGATGCCGTACTCCGCGCCGATGGACTTGCGGTCGAGGTAGTCCTGAATCTCCTCGACCGCCTCGCCCACCCCGTTCAGCGGCTTGCTCTCGCCGATGACCGTCGTCTCGACGTTCGTCACCTCGAAGTCGGGCCAGACGACCGTCCCGCCGCGCTCGCCGTAGGGCTGGCGCTCGGAGGCCAGCCCCACCGCTTCGAGCAACGGGCGGATGAGGTGGTCCTCGGTGTAGGTCTCGGGCTTGGCCCCGAGCTCGACGCTTTCGAGCGAGTAGGTGTCGTCCGACAGCACCACCTCCAGTTCGTGGGCTCCCGACCCGCCCTGCTGGTCGTCGAGTCGTCCGTGGAGGTCGCGGACGAACGCCGCCAGCACGGACCGGACCGCCGTGGTCGTCTCCGCCGCCGTCTCGGTCTCGGTCTCCGTCTCCGTCTCCGCCATGTTGACTACGGGAATACACCCACACCGGGGATAAATGTGTAACGCTCTCACAGCGTTTCGCCCGCGCTCGCGCTCGTCCCCCTCTCGACCCCCCGCCGACCCCACGCCGAACCGAACCACCTTTGGCCCCGGCACGTCGCCCCTCGACCATGGACAGGTCGGCGCTCGTCGCGCTCGTCGCTGGCGTCCTTCAGGGCGTCTTCGA
The DNA here is from genome assembly GCF_024138125.1 of Halorussus salilacus. Taxonomy (NCBI): domain Archaea; kingdom Methanobacteriati; phylum Methanobacteriota; class Halobacteria; order Halobacteriales; family Haladaptataceae; genus Halorussus; species Halorussus salilacus. Next base: position 2,305,216 of record NZ_CP099993.1, on the reverse strand, counting down.
GTGGTTGCCAATCTCCAGCGAGGGCAACATCACCGTCTTCCTGACCGCGCTGGGGTCGACGCCCGAGGCCGCGGTCGGGTTCTCGCTGTTCCTCCACGCCGGGACCGCGGTCTCGGCGGCGGCGTACTACCGGGCCGAACTCCGCGAGGTGCTGGGAGCGCTCCCCGAGTGGCGGCCGCGCGACGCGTTCTCGTCCGAGGGCGAGCGCGCGACCCTCTCGTTCCTCGGGGTCGCCACGCTCGCCTCGGGCGTGGTCGGCCTCACGGCCTACGCCACGCTCGAAGCCGCGGTCTCGGCGCTCACCGGGGGCGCGTTCGTCGCGCTCGTGGGCCTCCTGCTCGTCGGGACGGGCGTCCTGCTGCGGGTCGCCGACAATTTCGAGTTCGGCGGCCGCGAGGACCCCGACCTCCTCGACGCCCTGCTGGTCGGCTCCCTGCAGGGGCTGGCCATCCTGCCGGGGGTCTCGCGGTCGGGAACGACGGCCTCGGCCCTGCTCTTCCGGGGTCACGACGGCCCCTCGTCGTTCCGGCTCTCGTTCCTGCTGTCGATTCCGGCCGCGCTCGGCGCGGGCGTGCTGTCGGTCGCCGACGGGGGCGTGCCCGAGGTCGGACTCGACGCCGCCGCGCTCGCGCTCGCGAGCGCGGCGGTCGTCGGCTACCTCACCATCGACGCGCTGATGCGAGTCGTCGAGCGCGTCCCGTTCTGGGGCGTCTGCGTCGGCCTCGGCGCGCTCGCGATGCTCGGCGGCGGTCTGTTGGTGGTGTGAGGCCGCCCGCGTCCGGCGGGCCCACGGGCCGGAGGCGGTCCGACCCGGACCATCGGTATTGCTAGATTTGCACAACATCGATGGCGGCATAGCCGACCGAGATGAGACGCCGGACGCCCCTCGGCAACAGAAACAGATGCCGGAGTCGAATGTCGGCCGACATCTCCGACGTTGACGAGAGCGATGTCCAGTTCGGCCCGCAACTATATTGTGCGATATACACAAAACCCTTAACATCCCTCGGTCCGTAGGTGGGAGTGATGACGAACGAAGCTACTCCGGAAACGAACGAAACCGCAGACGAACCCGTTCAGGTACAGGGTCGAGAGGAGTTCGACGAGCTCGTCGGCGACGAGGCGGTCGTGCTCGTGGACTTCTACGCCGACTGGTGTGGCCCCTGCCAGATGCTCGCGCCCGTCGTCGACTCGCTCGCGGCCGAGACCGACGCGACCGTCGCGAAGGTCGACGTCGACGCGAACCAGAAGCTCGCTGGCGCGTACGGCGTTCAGGGCGTCCCGACGCTGCTCCTGTTCGCCGACGGCGAGGCCGTCGAGCGGGTCGTCGGCGTCCGGCCGAAAGAACAGCTCGCGTCCCTCATCGGGGAGTACGCCGAGTAGATGACCCGGGAGACCCGCGACCTCGTGATCGCCGGGTCGGGCGTGGCCGGGCTCTCGGCGGCGGTGTACGCCGCCCGGGCCGACCTCGACCCGCTGGTGCTGGAGGGCGACGAGCCCGGCGGCCAGCTCACCCTCACCACCGACGTCGAGAACTACCTCGGATTCCCCGAGGGCGTCGGCGGGATGGAACTCGTCCAGCGCGGCCGCGAGCAGGCAGAGCGATTCGGCGCGGCGTTCGAGCGCGCGACCATCGAGGACGCCGCCCTCGACGACCGGCCCTTCGAGCTCTCGCTGTCGAACGGCGAGTCGGTCCTGACCCGGGCGCTCGTCGTCGCGACCGGCGCGAGCGCCCGGTGGGTCGGTGCCGAGGGCGAGGACGAGCTCATGGGCTACGGCCTCTCGACCTGCGCGACCTGCGACGGCGCGTTCCACCGCGGCGACGACGTGCTGGTAATCGGCGGCGGCGACAGCGCGATGGAAGAGGCGCTCTTCCTCGCGAAGTTCGCCGAGTCGGTGACCGTCGTCCACCGCCGCGACGAGCTGCGCGCCTCCGAAATCATGGCCCGACGCGCCCGCGAGCACGAGGACATCGCGTTCCGGTGGAACACCGAACTGCTGGCGCTCGATGGCTCCCCCGAGGAGGGGCTCACCGGGGCCACGCTGGTCAGCCACCCCGACGGGCTACCGAAGGAGAAGCTGTCCGACGGTGACGCCGAGGTCGAGGTCGAGGAAGTCGACGTGCAGGGCGTCTTCTACGGCATCGGCCACGCGCCGAACACCGGCTTCCTGCGCGAAACCTCCGTCGAACTCGACGAGTCGGGATACGTCCTGCCCCGCACCGACGACGACGGCCGCCAGACGACCGAGACGTCGGTCGAGGGCGTCTTCGCCGCTGGCGACGTGATGGACTCGCGCTACCAGCAGGCGGTCACCGCCGCTGGCACCGGGAGCATGGCCGCCCTCGACGCCGAGGCGTGGCTCGACGAGGCGGCGGCGCGCGCGGAGACCGCCGAGAGCCCCGTCGAGACGACGGCGTAGGACGGTTCGGACCGTACCCCAGCGGCCGACGCGAGGCCGGTGGGGGACGCTACCTTTTATCCTCGTTCGCGTCCTCGTCGGTACCGACGGCCGACCCGCGCCGTCTCGCCGTTCGACGCATGCTCACCACCCCTCGAAGCCGAGTCGCCGCGGTGTTCGCCCTCCTGTCGCTCCTGTTCGGACTCTGCGTCTGGTACGGGGCGCTGGCTCCCGCGCCCGAACTCGGGGCCCACCCGGACCAGGAGGACCTCCTCGGACAGTACGACGCGTACGTCGGCGACCGCGCGACCCTGACCGGGCAGGTCGTCGACACCGACCCGGTCACCGTGGTCGTCACTGGCGCGGGCGACTCCCGCCAGCTGACCGTCACCGACCTCTCGACGCCTGTCCGGGAGGGCGAGACGCTGTGGGTCTTCGGCGTCGTCGAACCGGGCCGGACGGTTCGGGCCGAAAACGCCTTCACGGTCGGGTCGGGCGGGACGCGGTACGCGCTGTCGGCGTCGCTGCTCGCCGGGCTCTGGGTGCTCGCGCGGCTCGCACGCCAGTGGCGGTTCGACGCCGAAGGGTGGGCGCTCGAACCCCGGGGCGGGGAGCGCGACGCCCCCGGGTTCGGACGACTCCGGACTCTCGCCGGGCGGGAGGACGAGGATGCCTGACCTGCTCGCTCACGCACTCTTCGCGTACGCGCTCGGTCTGCTCCTCTCGTGGCGCTACGCGTGGCTGTCGCCCGCGTACGTCACGGTCGTCATGGCGGGCGCGTTCGTCCCCGACCTCTCGAAGGCCGAGCTACTCGTTCCCAGCACCGCCGTCGAAGCGGCGCTCGGCGTCCCGTTCGACTGGTTCGCGCTCCACACCGCGGGCGGCGTGTTCGTCGCGATAGCGCTCGGAGCGACGGTCGTCGCCCGGGCCGAGCGGGGCCGCGTGGCGGCGCTGTTGAGCGTCGGCGCGGTCTCCCATCTGCTGGCCGACGGCCTGCTCCTGAAGCCGTCGGGGCGCTCGTACGCGATTGGCTGGCCGGTCTCGCAGTACCACCCGCCGACGCCGGGGCTGTACCTGAGCACCCAGCCCGACCCCGCCGTCGCGGCCGCGGCGTTCGCCGCGGCCGTCTGGCTCGCGACGCGGTATCGCCGCGGGTCCGAGTAGCAGGCGGCGTCGGAGCGGTCTCGTCCCTGACCGACGGCGACGGCAACGACGTGGGCGCGGAGGTCGCGACCTCGGCGAGCGCGCCGACGGTCGGCGCGCTCGCCGGGGTCGAATCGACGACGATCCCGTAAAAAAGCCGAAGGTTGATACCGGTTCTGACCGATGACCGAACCATGACAGTTCGCGCCGCCGTCGTGCTGGCCGCGGGCGAGGGCACTCGGCTCCGTCCCCTGACCCGCAATCGCCCGAAACCGATGCTCCCGGCCGCCGACCGGCCCATCCTCGAACACGTCTTCGACGCGCTCATCGGCGCGGGAATCGAGCGCCTCCACGTCGTCGTCGGCTACAAGCGCGACCGGGTGCAGGACCACTTCGGGCCGACGTATCGGAACGTCCCCATCAACTACGTCGTCCAGGAGAAGCAACTCGGGAGCGGTCACGCCCTGCTGGCGGCCCGCGAGGGCGTCGCCGGGGAGGACGGCTTCCTCGTGGTCAACGGCGACCAAGTCATCGAACGCCGGATGGTCGAGGACGTGCTCGACGCCTTCGAGGGCGACGGCGCGAGCGCGATGCTCGCGGTGACCGAGCAGGCCGACGTCTCCCACTACGGCGCGGTCGTGACCGAGGGCGACCGCGTGGTCGAACTGGTCGAGAAGCCCGAGACCGACGACTACCGCCTGCTCAACGCTGGCGTCTACGCCTTCGACGGCTCCATCTTCGACGCGGTCGAGGAGACCCCGCGCGTCCAGGGCGAACTCGCGCTGACCGACACCCTCGTCCGACTCATCCAGCGGGAGGCCGACGAGGAGGAGGCATCCGGAGACGAATCGTCGGCCGAGGGGTCGTCGGCCGACGACCCCTCGGCCGACGAGACCACGGTCCGGGGCGTCACCACCGAGGGGCTGTGGGTCGACGCGACCTACCCGTGGGACCTGCTGGACGTGTCCCGAGAGTTGCTACTTCAGGGACGGGTCACCGAACCCGAGCGCGACGACGCGGTGTGGGTCGCCGACTCGGCGACCGTCCACGACGACGCCACCCTTCAGGGGCCGGTCGTGGTCGGCCCCGACTCGGAGGTCCGGCCCGGGGCCGTGGTCGGCCCGTTCACCGCGCTGGGCCGCAACGCCACGGTCGGCGCGAACGCAGTGGTCGAGCGGTCGGTCCTCGACACCGACGCCAGGGTCGGCCCGAACTCGACCCTCATCGACTGCGTCACCGGACAGGGGGTCGCGCTGGGCGCGAACACCACGGTCCCCGGCGGGCCGGGCGACGTGCGCGTCGAGGACGTCGTGTTCGAGGACCAGCAGCTCGGCGCGCTGGTGGCCGACCGCGTACGCGCCGACGGCGACGTGAGCTTCGCGCCGGGGACGCTCGTCGCCCCGCGCGCGCATCTCCACACGGGCGTGACCGTCTCCGAAAACGTCAAGGAACGCGCCGAGGTGTTGCGCTGACATGTGCGGAATCATCGGTCACGCCGGGCGGGCCGACCGGACCCTCGACGTGCTGCTCGCGGGACTGGAAGGACTGGAGTACCGCGGCTACGATTCGGCGGGCGTGGCGCTCGCGAACGGCGACCTCGACGTGTGCAAGCGCGAGGGCGAGATCGAGATGCTCCAGCGCGCGGTCGACCCCGGACTCGGCGGGCCGGTCGGTATCGGCCACACCCGCTGGTCGACCCACGGACCGCCCAGCGACGCTAACGCCCACCCCCACACCGACTGTTCGGGCGACGTGGCGGTCGTCCACAACGGCATCATCGAGAACTACGACGAACTCAAAGCGAAGCTACGGGAGGCGGGCCACGAGTTCGACAGCGACACCGACACCGAGGTCGTTCCGCACCTGATCGAGGACGCGCTCGCGGGCGGTGCGAGCCCCGAGGAGGCGTTCCGGTCGGCGGTCGCGAGGCTGGAGGGCAGTTACGCGCTCGCCGCGGTGTTCGCCGGGTCCGAGGCGTTGCTGGCGACTCGGTCGGGGTCGCCGCTGGTCCTCGGCGTCGGCGACGACGCCGCGTATCTGGCGAGCGACGTGCCCGCGTTCCTGGAGTACACCGACCGCGTGGTGTACCTCGAAGACGGCGAGTTCGCGCGACTGGAGTCGGGGACCTGGAGCGTGACCGACGCGTCGGGCGCGCGACTCGACAAGTCGGTCTCGCGGGTCGAGTGGGACGCCGAGGAGACCGCAAAGAGCGGCTACGACCACTACATGCTCAAGGAGATCCACGAGCAGCCCCGGGCGCTCCGGAAGTGCCTGCGCGGGCGGGTGGACGAGCTGACCGGAACCGTGAACGTCGAGGCCTTGGAGGGGCTGGAGGCCGACGCGGTCCAGTTCGTCGCCTGCGGGACCAGCTATCACGCCGCGCTCTACGGCGCACAGACGTTGCGAGCGGCGGGCGTCCGGGCCCAGGCGTTCCTCGCGAGCGAGTACGCCACCTCGCCGCCGCCGATCTCGGACGGAACGCTGGTGGTCGGAATCACCCAGAGCGGCGAGACCGCAGACACCCTGGCGGCGCTCCGGCGGGCCAAGGGCCGGGGCGTCGAGACGCTGGCGCTGACCAACGTCGTCGGCTCGACCGCGGCCCGGGAGTGCGACCGGACGCTGTTCATCCGCGCCGGGCCGGAGATCGGGGTCGCGGCGACCAAGACGTTCTCCTCGCAGGTGGTCGCGGCCAATCTGCTGTCGGCGTCGCTGGCCGAGCGCGGCGACGCCCGCGAGGTCGTCGAGGCGCTCCGTGACCTGCCCGGGCAAGTCCAGGAGATACTCGACTCCTCGCGCGCCGAGGAGGTCGCCGACCGGTTCGTCGACAGCGACGGCTACTTCTTCATCGGCCGGGGCTACCACCACCCGGTGGCGCTGGAGGGCGCGCTCAAGATGAAGGAGATCACCTACCGGCACGCCGAGGGCTTTCCCGCCGGGGAGCTGAAACACGGCCCGCTCGCGCTCGTGACCGACCGGACGCCCGTCTTCGCGGTCGTGACGGGCGACGGCGAGGAGGCGACCAAGACCGTGGGCAACGTCAAGGAGGTCGAAGCGAGGGACGCGCCGGTGGTCGCGGTGACCGACGGCGCGTCGGAGGTCGAGCGCTACGCCGATGAAGTGCTCTCGATTCCCGAGACCCACCCGCGGGTCGCGCCGGTGCTGGCGAACGTCCAGTTGCAGTTGGTCGCCTACTACGTCGCGGCGGAGTTGGGTCGGAGCATCGACAAGCCGCGGAATCTCGCGAAGAGCGTGACGGTGGAGTAGGACTGAGTTTCCTGCTCCGAATCGAGTTCACGGCAGTTCGTCGGTCGCCTCGACGAGGTCTGGTTCGGTTCGCCACCGGTACAGTTGGCCCTCGCGGTCGAACAGTTCGAAGACGCCGTCCTGCATCCACCCGAACGGGTGTTCCTCGTCCTCGTACTCTCGCTTGAGGACGTGGCTCTTCGAGAAGTACTCGGTCGTACCGACGAGGAGTCCCTGCTCGACTAGGAAGTCGCTCGGTTCCTTCTCAGCGACGCCGACGAGGTACGTGACGATATCCGCGATGAGGCAGAACTTCTGGATGCTGTTGTCCCACTCGCCGCGGACGTCGACCATGCGGAAGGCGTAGGCGTCCGTCCGTCGGTTCAGTCTATCGACGACGAGATTCAATCGGCGAATCGGTTCTCGGTCGTAGTTGCCGAGCACGAAGTACGACCGCTCGTTCTCGTAGACGGGGGTTAGTTCGCTCAGCGCGTGCAGTATCTCCTCGTTGTCGGCCAGCGATATCTCCTCGTCGTCGAGTTCCTCCCTGGCGCTCGTGAGAAGTTCGTGCGGGACCGGCGGCGCGTCGTCGGGCATGAGGGAGGTGTCCCACGCAACGGGAATATCGTTTTTGGGTGACCCGCTCAGTGATTAGTGCCCTTGTTTACCGCGGGGTAGTTTACTCAAGGGTAAACTACTTGTCGCCGCGTCTCCTACTGGGTCGTATGAGCACTGACCTCGGGACCACTGGCGGAAGCGAAACCCGCGAACTGCTCCACTTCGTCACGCAGGAGACGCGGTTCGCGCTCGTCAACAATATCCTCCAGCACCCCGACCAACTCCCCTCGATGTACGAACTCGAGGAACTCAATCCGAGCGTCAGCGACGCCACCGTCTACAAGCACGTCCAGAAGCTGATCGACGCCGGAATCGTCGAGGAGGTCGCGCTCGACGACGACGAGCGCCGCCAAGGCTACCCCTGGAAGTTCTACGGCCTCACCGACGAAGGACGCGAGTTCCTCGACGAACACAACCTCCTCGCGGCCGAAGAGACGCTTCAGCGAATCTACAAGACGATCTCCGACAAGCCCGAGAAGATGGTCAAGTACGAGAACGCGCCGCGGCCCGCGGACTCGTAGTTCGTTCTTTGGGAGCGTATCGCTCTTCGAGTCCGTCCTGAAGTGCATCCACCGTCACAGGCGTCGAATCACGGATTCGCTAACTGCGTAGCTGTTCTGAACCCAAGAGAGGATAAGACGACTTTCGAGTTCACTCCCAGAACGCTTCGATTCGGTCGTCTAAGTCCTCAAGCACGCTCGAAAGGACGTCTCGCCAGTCGCTGGCGTACTGCGCATCGTCGCCGGGTGTCGTTGCATTTGGTGGCGGGTGAAAATGAGAGCGCGTGTTGTGGCTGTTCGGATGGCGGCCCCACCGACACTCCTACTGGCCTCCATCGCTGTACTGCTCGGAGTAGTGGACGCTGAAATCGTCCGTTTCGTACCATCGAATCTACAGATACGCCCGGTGGATGGCCGCCGGAAAGTATCCGTGTCGTATTCTGCCACGACGGAACTCGGCGCGTAGTCCGGCTGGAACACGACCTCCGAGAACCGCTGGCTTCGTTCGAGATGTTGTCCGATCTGTTCGAGAATCTCGGTGTCGATGCCACCGACATTCTCCGCGACGTCCTCGTCGTCACTCGGCCGGTCGTCAGGCATCGACCCTGGAACCGCCGCTCGACGGATGACCGTTCTGCCGCGCCGTATCTAACAGCTCTGCCCGTCGCTCAAGCGTCTTCCACTCGTTCACCGCCTCCCACACCTCTTCGACCGCTGACTCGCCAGTCTCGTCCACGAGCGACACGTCATCCGGACTGTCAGCGTCGAATCGCGCCCGGTACTCTTCGAGCTGCTCCATCGTTTGTTTGAGTTCCTCGACGATGTCACTCTCAGAGTACTGTTCTCGAATCTGTTCGATTCTGCGCCACCGCAGATACGACTCGTTTCGCTCGTATCTCACCGGCCGCCCCGGAATCTCGCGCGTCATCCCCATCGAGGTGAACCATTCAAGGTAGTCGCGCGCGGTCTCGGTATCGCAGTCTGCTCTGTCCGCGATTTCAGCGACTTTGGTTGGGGTACGGAGTTGTAAGACGACACCGAGTAGTCGTTCTCGCGTTGGACCGCCTTTCAGGACCTTCTCGGGTGCGTCCCACTCGGTGAAATCCGGCGGTTCCTCGTCTGGATTCCGAACATCGTCGGGAACGTCAGTCAAATCCATCACCATCCTCCTGTCTCCTAATCGTTGGACCCTATCGGATATCTATCTATCGTGAACTGAATTATTTCTGCTCGGTGTGGCGAAGCTTGTCACTTCGTTCAGTAGTGAATCCTGCTGGACAACTCAGGGGCTTTGCCAGTAGTTCTTGACCGTCGTCGGAGTCGACGGAAGCCACAAGCGGAAGATTATCAGACTGGGCCTTACGCAAACGGAGATAATAAATCACCCCGAGTAGCTAAGGAAGTCCGTTCCCCTTGCCTCGAAGACGGGGTTTTAGCGTGCGGAGAGCCAGAGCGTGGTACGGGAGCAGTCACGAGCATGCCGATTGGTGTCGCCGACCGACTCGGGAGCCTTCGTCGCCTAGGCCGGGAACTCTGGAGCGGTGGCCGCGGTCCGGTCCTCGCCGCGGTCGCGGGCGGGTGGTTCCTCTCGCTGGGCGTCCGGATGATATACCCCGCCGTCCTGCCCCAGTTGCGCGAGGCCTACACCCTCGACCTGACGACCGCGGGCCTGCTCATCACCGCACTGTGGGTGGCCTACGCGCTGGGCCAGCTTCCCGGCGGGATACTCGACGACTGGTTGGGGGGCGGGCGGACGCTGGTCGCGAGTACGGTGGTCTCGGCGCTCGCGCTGGCGTTCGTCGTGGTCGCCGACTCGGTGGCGGTGCTGTTCGGCGCGACCCTGCTGTTCGGGTTCGCGACCGCACTGTACGGCGTCGCCCGGTTCACGATTCTGACGACGACGTACCCCGAGCGCGGCGGGACCGCCATCGGGCTGACGATGGCCGCGGGGGATTTAGGGAATAGTCTCCTGCCCCCGCTTGCGGGGGCGCTCGCGGTCGCGCTCGCGTGGCAACTCGGGTTCGGACTCGCGATTCCGTTACTCGTGGTCGCGGCGGTCGGCATCCACGTCGTGGTGCCGAGCGATGCGAGCGATTCCCGACCGGAGGCCGACGCGACGGGCGACGGGGCGAACTCCCGGGGTGCGTTCGACACGATACGCCGAATCGGCGGCGCGCTGTGGCGTCGCCCGGTCGCGCTCGTGGTCGCCATCCAGACGCTGAGCTACTGCGTCTGGCAGGCGTTCACGGGCTTTTACCCGACCTACCTCGTCGAGGTCAAGGAGCTGGCTCCGACGACTTCGACCGTGCTGTTCGGAGGCTTCTTCGCGCTGGGTATTCTGGTCAAGCCCCTCGCGGGGTCGGCCTACGACGCCCGCGGGCTCCGTCGGGTTCTTCCGGTCGTGCTGGTGGCGTTGACGGCGTCGCTGGTCGCGCTCCCGCTGGTCGACGGGCTGGTCGGGATTATCGCGGTGACCGCGCTCGCGAGCAGTCTGCTGGGGTACGGCACCATCACGCTGACGTATCTGACCGACGCGTTTCCCGATGACGTGCAGGGGACCGGTCTGGGGGCGTTGCGGACCGGCTACATGCTGGTGGGTGCGGGGAGTCCGACCGTGATGGGGGCGCTGGCCGATATGGGGTACTTCGACGAGGCGTTCTTCTTGTTGGCGGGTGTGGGAGCGGTTACGGCGGTGTTGTCGGTGCTGGTTCCCGAGGGGTAAGCAGACAGGCGCTTCTGATTGAAGCGGAACGACGAAACGTGGGACGAATCCCTGAGCCGACTGGGCTACGCAGCGGATTTCATCGATATCGGCCCATAGGCCGACGACGCCTATCGGACACGCGAGGCCATGGAACGCTCCCGAAAGAGTCTCTAGCAATAACGTTTCTCGACTCATCGGCCATCACCGACATGTTCAGCGGAGCCGATTCTACCGTCGAATTCGTTCAACAGCAGGGCGAACCCTACCTCACGTCCAGATCGAGACGGCTCGAACTCGGTCGATCCCTCGGAGAGGGTCGAAACCGGATCTCGTCAGCCCTCGTTCGGGAATTCCGTGACGGTTCCGTCGACGGTGACGCGGCCGAGGTCGAGGGTCAGCTCGCGGCCGACCTCAAGCGGCTCGTCGCGGAACAGGAGTTCGTCGTCGGTTTCTGTCGTGTTAAGTGTGAGTTCGAGGGTGACGGTCTTCTTTCGCGGATGGGTCTGCTCGTGGAGTTGGCCGTCCTGATCCTCGACGATTACTTCCGCCGGTCGAACCGACTTGTTCTCCACGATGGCTACGTCGTCGGAGCTGATTCGGCCCTCAGGGATGGCGTCTGCGACGTAGGGTTGGACGTGGGTTATGTCGAGGGTAACGGTCGTAGTCTGTTGGTCGGTACTCGTGTCGGGGGTAACGGTCGTAGTCTGTTGGTCGGTACTCGTTGACTGGTCATCAGTTCCAAGGACGAACGCCGTCCCGCCAGCGACGACCGCGAAGACGAGTAGGACAACGAGCGCATCGATGATGTTAATCGTGCCAAAGAGTCGGCCCTTGTCGTCGATGATATTCATAGATTCATGGCTCCGTCTTCGTGTTTCGACTTGTTTTCGGCCTGGGCGCTAAACTGTTGTGTTTCGATACGACAACGGTTTATATATACAAACAGCACGGACCCCTATGACGAACCGCCAATCCTGTATTCCGCAGACAAATTTGACCCGCCGTGCAGTACTAGGATTAGGGACGAGTGTCATCGCTGGGTTAGCTGGCTGTAGCGGCTCCAAAACTGACGAGGAAGAGATTGATTACGATAACCTCCCAAATCGATCGGAACTTGCCCCCGATGACAACACCCACCAACCAAATATAGATGGGAAGAAACCAGCCGAATGGGTTGAGCAACGAATCGATACGTCCGACACGCGATGGTTTTACTTTTCTTCAGCGTGTCGACCGTTCGGATTAGTAAACCTCAGTCCCGACACAGTCACCGACGGAACATGGGACGCTGGCTACGTCTACGACCGTGAATACGTGCGATGTTTTAGTCACGTTCACGCGTGGCAACTGGCCGGTATCCCAGTCATGCCGACGACTGGTGAGTTCAAGGGTCACCAAGGGATGGACTCCTACGAGTCGCGTTTTAATCACGACGACGAGGTCGTCAAGCCAGGATATCACCGAGTTGAGCTTGAAGCGTACGATGTGACAGCCGAGCTCACATCTACGACCCGAGTTGGCGTCCACCGCTATACGTTCCCTGAAGACGACGAAAGTCGAGTCCTCTTCGACACCGGTGCTGACATCGGTCAAAGCGACGTATCTTATACCGAGGTTCAGCGCGTCAACGACAGAGAAATCGCGGGATACTCGCTACTCGATAGCACACTCCGGCGACCGAAGGAGACGCCCGTATTCTTTGTCGCCCAATTCAGTGAACCGTTCAATGATTTTGAGGGATGGAAAGATGGGAAGCAACTTGATGGGGACTTCGACTCGATAGCCGGTAGTGACGCCGGTGCCGCTGTTCGATACGACACGTCGGAGGGTGATTCAATCATAGTAAAGGTCGGGATTTCTTATACGAGCGTCGAGGGAGCGCGACGCAATTTAGAGGGCGAATTCTCCAATTCGGGCTTCGACGAGATTCAGGCGGACGCCGTCGCAGAGTGGAACCAATGGCTTGGACGTGTTGAAGTATCAGGTGGGTCAGACAAACAGAAGACGAAGTTCTATACAGACCTTTGGCACGCTCTACAGGGGCGACGTATCGTTAGCGATATCGACGGTCGGTACAGTGATTTTACCGGTAGTCAGAGGACGGTTCGCAGAGTAGAACTCGACAGCGAAGGTCGACCTCGCTATCCTCATCATCAACACGATGCTTGGTGGGGGAGCCAATGGAATCTCAATATTCTCTGGTCGATTGCGTATCCGCGGGTAATGTCGAGCTTCTGCAATTCGATGGTCCGTATGTACAAAGACGGAGGGCTCCTACCACGTGGTCCTTCGGGGGGTAATTACACGTACGTCATGATTGGCGATCAGGCAGTACCGTTCATCGCCGCGGCGTGGCACAAGGGTATCCGTGATTTCGACATCGAGGCGGCCTACGAAGGGTTGCGGAAGAATGCGTTTCCGGGTGGAATCCGCGATCATGCGGGCTACGAACACACTGACGACGCACGCGGTGGGGGAATGGAATACTACATAGACCAGGGTTACGTTCCGGCTGACATCGAGGCTGGAGGCCACCATCGAGAAGGTGCATCGATGACTCTGGAGTACGCCTACCAAGATTGGTGTCTAGCCGAACTCGCGGATTCGCTTGATCATCGGGAGGACGCAACACAGTTCCGTGAACGGGCCCAGAACTACCGGCATCTCTGGGACGACGATTGGAAGTACATGCGTCCAAGAAACAAAGACGGGTCGTGGCTCACACCGTTCCATCCTTTCGGCGAGGGAAATAAGACAGAGGATTTCACCGAAGCGAACTCTGCTATCTATACCAACTTCGTACCGCATGACGTCGCTGGATTAGCCGAACTTTTCGGCAGTCCCGAAAAGTACGCCGAACGGCTCGATAAGGCATTCCGAGAAGGGAAAGAATACGATTTCGTTCCAGAGAATAAAGAACGTGCGAGTCACCCCATCGACTTCGGGAACCAGCCGGGGTTGCACATGGCTCACTTGTTCAATTATATCGGTCAACCGTGGAAAACTCAAAGATGGGTTCGGCAAGTCAAAGAGGAAGCCTACGGGAACGTCTCGCCGTACGCTGGCTACCACGGCGATGAGGACCAAGGACAGATCGGGGCGCTGGGGGTGCTCATGGCCCTTGGACTCTTCTCGGTTCGCGGTGGGGCAGCATCAAACCCGATTTATGATCTCACTTCGTGTATATTCGATGAAGTTACAATTCGTCTTGACGACGATTACTACAGCGGTGACACTTTCACAATCCGGACCACCGATAACGAGCCAGCCAACCAGTACATCCAGTCCGCTAGCCTAAATGGAGAGGTGTTAGATGGACCGTGGTTCCCTCATGAGGAACTTGCTGCTGGTGGGGAAATCGAACTGGAACTTGGCCCAGAACCGAACAAAAACTGGGGAGGTAACATCAAAGATGCGCCACCGTCAGAACAAAGTAATAGCGATTGAATCTCTGAGTCACCCATTTAGGGGACCACGACTAATTAGGTAGAGTTATGAGGCCACTTTCTGTGCTATCCCGTGGAATGCATCGATGGGCCGTAGTATTACGAAGCTGGTCTCTATAGCGTTTTTGGGGGCGCTAATTGGGAAAGGTCTCCGATACGCCCTCAATGTCGTTATCGCACGTGGACTCGGTACCGATGCTCTGGGGATCTTTGCGTTCGGACTCGTCGTAATGAAAGCCGGGAGTGTCCTCGCCCGCTTCGGATTAGAGGGTGGTGCACAAAAGTTCGTCCCGATATATCGTTCGAATGGGGACGACGCAAAGGTTACCGGAACAGCAGTCCTCTGTCTCGGGATACCCCTTCTGGTCGGAACCATCCTAGCTCTGGTCTTCTACTTTGGTCAGGGCATCATCTTCGCGGTCGTCGACGTGACGATGCGGTCGCAGGTGGAATTATTCTATCTCGGGATACCACTATTCGCAACGCTGATGGTCGGTCTGGCCGTAACTCGGGGACTCAAAGAGACGAAATACGCGGTCTACGCGAGGGACTTCGGCCAATCTGGATTTGCAATACTTCTAGTTGGTGGTGGAGCATACGTGCTCGATAGTCTTCAGTACGTAATCGCTGGATATCTAATCTCTCTATTTTTGGGAATCGCTCTCGTCATCTACTTCCTTCACGTCGAGGAAGTCTTCACGATACAGAACAGCGTATCGTGGAATACACAGGAACTGCTGGTGTTTTCGCTCCCGCTATTACTTTCAGCTACGATGCAATATCTGGTATCGTGGACGGATATTTTCTTTCTTGGTATTCTCACTTCGGCGACAGAAACAGGCTGGTATCAGGCCGTCTATCAAACGTCAGTCCTGTTGACCCTCGTACTAAAATCCGCAAACACGATCCTTCCGTCGGTGGTCTCAGACTTCACTCACAATGATAGACAGACACAACTCGCTCGTCTATACACGTCACTGACGAAGTGGGTAACAGTCTTAACTGTTCTCGGATTCTTGTTTCTCTGTCTCTTTTCAGAGGAGGTTCTCAATCTGTTCGGAACGGTGACCAGAGAAACGGAGGTAGCGCTCGTCGTTCTGGGGGCGGGACAGATGATTACGGCAAGTACCGGTGTCAGCGGATACTTCCTCATAATGTCGGATTACGAACGGTTAGAAGCGGTCAACACGTCCATCGTTGCCGTATTGAATGTCGCGCTCAATTTTGTGCTTATTCAGCACCTCGGACTTCTCGGTGCCGCCATCGCCACTGCAATATCTCTGGCTTTAGTGAATACGCTTCGGCTTCTGGAAGTTTGGTACCTGCTCGGAATCCAGCCGTACTCTCTAAAATATCTCCGCGAGTTCTTCGCAGTCGGCTGTGCGACGTTAGTGATGTGGTTCGGAAGACAATTACCCGTCCCGGGTGTCGTTCGCGTTTTCGCTATCGGTGGGCTTTCTCTACTCGTTTTCTTTGCCATCGTCTGGCTTCTCGGCTTCGACGAGGGTGACAATATCCTCTTTGACTCGATAGAATAGATTTGCCGGACCTCAACGGCCTACAAGAGTCGTCGAAGAGGGTGGCTATTTATTGGATGCACTGCCAACGTTGGGTACCCAACGACATGGAAATGACTTAGTAAAGGTTTATCAATTCCCTCGGTAAACGCCTCCACAATGGTAACGTTCTCAATCTCGCCTTCGCTACGAGACGTTGAGGGAGAACGCAACCGCTACTACCGCGTACTCCTCCTCGGTGTCATTCTGATTGGCGAACTTACAGCGCTTGTACTCTTCGCGTTCGGTATCCCGTTCACAAGCCCGTACTTTGTTGCGCTCAACCTCGGTCTGCTCACCTCCCTATCGGTCCTGCCGCTCGTTTTGCGGCTCCGGACTGGATCGTTCAACGTCGCCGAACTCGGGCTCTGGTTCACCGCATTTTACTTCGCCCACATGGTCCTCGGGACGCTATATGTCCTCCAGTTCGGTGGACCCCCGATCAACATTCTCCCCGACGACGCGATAGTCGGAGCCCTCAGTGCGGGCCTCTCCGTCGCTACCATTGGGTTTGTCTGTTTTTGGTTCGGCTATAGCCTCCCTATTGGGTATAGAACTGCAAATCGTCTCCCTGACCTTGCACCAGATTGGCGTCACAGCCGTCTCCCGTGGATTATCGCAGGTTGTCTTACTGTCGGCTGGACTGCCCGCATTACTATTATGTATCTCGCATCTGGCGGCATCCTTGGGTGGCTGGCCACCCCTGCGACTGAACGCTTCCTCGGTGTTCCTGGCACAACCTACTTGAAAATAATTGGCGAACTATCATCCCTCGCAGTATTTATGCTTCTCACGGTTGCGGTTCGAGGTCGCGACTGGCGGTTCTATTTCGCTACCGCACTCGTTTTGCTTCCCGAGCTGGGGTTCCAGTTACTAACTGGCCGACGGCGTGCAGTTCCATTTTTACTTCTAGGCATGGTTATGACCGTTTACCTCCTATCGGACCGATCTTACAAGCAGTCTGTTCGGTATGCTACAGCTGGGATAAGTACTCTCATTATAATGGTATTGATGTTCCCATTCGTCACTGTCTACCGGCATGAAGGCGCGCTTTCTCTGTCTGCTGTTGCCGCAAAGTTTCAGTCCCTGAGTTTAGTGAAGGCGCTTGGCCATCGTCTTATTGGATCGAATACTCTTTCGTATTTGGTTCACCGCGTCCCTGATCAAGTTCCGCATTACTATGGCACGGACTTCTTCCTCATTCCTCAGACGATGGTCCCGCGACTTCTGTGGCCAGAGAAACCCCAGACAAGTATGGGTCGTCTCTACACCGAGTTGATTATCCCGCCGGGGGAATACGCGGCAGCGGAAGCCGTCCCCCCTACCCTACCCGGACAGCTCTACTGGAGCGCCAATCTCGCGGGTGTCGCACTCGGAATGGTCCTAGTCGGCATTATCTGGCGAATGCTTAACAGCTATCTCGTTGAAACCCAAAATCACGCTGGGTACGCAACATTTGTCGGCATCATGTTTCCATCGTTCTTTTTCGTAATGGAGCAGGACTTTATCGCACTCTTTACGAAGCACTTTTTCCGGTTTTCCCTCATAGGCGGTGTTATCGTGCTTACAACGTTGGACTTCCGACGGGTAACATCCCAACCGAAATTTAATTCATCATTATTTTGTCATAGCATCCTCCAAATTAGTGCAGCCACAAAGACATCTCAAATCGTTGCCCTAATTGATCATACTTTCCAAAGTCCACGGTTACGTGCCACAGTAACGAAGTCGGGAATGTGGCGTTCCCTAGTCACTATTAATTATAATATTATTGAGGCGATTAGCAGGTTGAAACGAGGATGGGAAAACTCGATAACGCGCAACCTTATAAAGAACGCCACAGTCTATCAAGCATTTTCAGATGAACCAAAGAGGTAGATTTGAATCTATCTGCCCATGGCGTAATAAAGCGGCTGGTACTGGATTCATCCGACCAGACGGTTACATTCTGATTCTGGTCAATCTGAGAATTACTGTTGCCGTTTATGCTATCCCTCACTATACTTTCTAGCTGTATTTTTAGCCCCCATAATTAGTTCCGATACTAATATATTGAATTTAAATTCTTGAACGGCTAGAGTACCGCTTACAAACGAGACATGGAACCCTTGGCCTCAATGGCAAAATTAAATTACACCATATTTTTAATAGTATGTTTCACAGGTATGTCGTGACGAGTTTCGAGAGTTCTTCCTTTCGTACGGAAAGTGAGAATTTCTCGACGACACGTTCGCGAGCAGCAACTGCCTTCTCGGTTCGCTCGGGGTCAACCGAAGCGGTCCCGATGGTTGAGGCGAGGTCTGTCGAGTCGCCGACCGCCGCAAAGTAGCCGGTGTCGTCGACAACTTCTGGAACGGCACCTCGTCGCGTACTCACCACCGGCGTCTCACACGCCATCGCCTCGGTGAGCGCCACGCCGAATGCTTCGTGGAGTGTGGGTTGGAGGTAGAGGCGAGCACCACGTAACAACTCGATTTTCTGTCGCTTGGAAATATCGGTCAGGAAGGTAACTCGGTCGGAAACACCGATTTGCTCGGCGTACCCGGTGACTCGGTCATAGACTTCCTCCGAAACTAATCCGCCTGCAAAGACGAGCGGTAAATCCGTGTCCACCTGTTTGAGTCCATCGAGGAGCGTAAACAGCTCTTTTCGACTGAGGCTACTCGGCGCGTACTTGGCTATCGTGAGATAGTATTCGTCAGGCTCGTACGGGAGATACGCCGGGTCGGGTTCTTTCGGGGTGTAAACGGAGGTATCGATGCAGTTAGGGACGACTTTGGGATCATTCACGCCGAGAGATCTGGCCTCCTCGGCCATGTGTTGAGACGGTGTGATCGTAACGCTCGCCGCGTTGACACACGTTCGGATAACAAGTTTCTGCCAGAGTGGCTTCGAAGAATACATAATCGGGAGGTCTTCGGGGAGGGAACTGACGACTTCAGATCCTCCCGCGACGACGATACTGGGTGACTGTGCAAGTTTCGACCGGATGACTGGAGTGATGCCAGTGGTCCCCCACCACGCGAAGTATAAATCTGCACTAGAGAGAAGATCTTTCGGAGACGTTCCAATTCGTAGCTCACAGTCGTGTTCGTCGGCTATCTCTCTCAGGACTTCAATGTCGAATTTATAATATGAAGTCTGTTCGAGAAGGGATTCGTCCCCGACTTGTGCATAAAATTGGATTGTCTTTCCCGTCATCAGTATTAGATATATCCGAGCGACTCTAGACGTTTCTTCGTTGCTTCGTCAGTGGTATGTCGTTCCACAGTTCCGTTATCACTGTCCTGTTCAAAGAGTGCTTCTAACACGAACGCCACATACTCGTCGACACTTTCGAACTCCGTGCCCTTGATATGCGCGGCACACTGTTCGTGTAACTCCTGCGGAAGTTCAATTTGTGGTCCCTCAACTGCCATCTCGAACGAAGATTCTTCTCACGGGTGAATTTACTTTTGGGTTTGCGCCAACACGGCATCGGCGAAGAACTTCGTAGCCCAGTTCGGATAACGAAGGCGCATGTACGGCCCCCAGACCGGATGCGATCCCCGTATAGCCCCCCGTACTTGCTCTGGTCCGGTCAACCGTTGTTTCGCCTTCAGAAATCGGAGAGCCTCGGTGGCGGCGTCGCCGTACGCTTCGTCTCCACAGAGGTTCGATAACCGGAACCACACGACCGACATCTGAGCGTTCCCCGTGAGACAGTAATACGACGCCCCTGACCAGTTGGAATCGTACGCCCCCGTCAGCGGACCACGCTGTCGCTGAATCGTTCGGAGCTTTTCGGCGGCGGTCCGAGCGGCATCGATGAACGTTCCATCGTCGAGGAGCGCACCGCCTTCCAACAGTCCTCGGATAGTGTACGCAATAGTATGGAGGAAGGGCGTCTCACCAGGACTGAATCCGCAATACTCGAACCAACCATTCGACCGTTGCTGACTCACAACCCAGGAGAGGTGGTTGACTGCGGCGTCACGGAACTCCGAAACGCCCGTTATCTCGTAGACTTCTAGTAGTGACCACGCCACCCGGGAACAGTAGACGTGTATCTCGTCGCGGTAATCGAACCGGTCCCAGTATCCGTCCTCGTGCTGAACGCTGACGAGCCATTCACTTGCCCGACGTGCCGCCTCACGGTACGTTTCATCGCCTGTTTCACGGTACGCACGGACGAGTCCGAGAAGTATCTGACCGGTGTTGAAGACGCTCGGCTCCGGATCTGGACCGGGATCGACGCCAGCAGGAAACCCGCCTGAATCGAGTTGTAACGTGACGAGCCACGACGCCATCCGACGCGCCCGCTCGCGCGCCTCCGTCGCCCCCGTTGCCTCCGCGTAATCGTAGAGGGTCGGAACGATGTACCCAGACGTCTCGGGGTAGGGACCGGACCAACCGAGAACCAGATTGTATCCCGCAGCCGAGCCAGCGCAGTCGGTCACGTCCTGCGTCCGGTACAGCCACTGGATTGCCGACTGGAGGTGTTCGCTATCGGCTCTCGGTGTCGTCTCGATTCCGCGGATGTCCCGTATCGTTTCGGTGAAAAGCGGTGGTACGTTCATATCGACTCCTTTCTCGGAAGTTCGTACTTTACGCCGTCGATTGCTATCGTCCCCGTCCCGTCGGCGTTAGCTTCGACCTCCACCTCCGAACGTCGTGTCGAACTGAACAAGTAGCGAGAGACGCCGTCGAAAGTGGTGAACTCGATCACGGATCGCGTCTCGGCGACCCCAAACCGCGGATAGTACTCGCTCGTCGTCTGGTCGATTTCTTCTACGTCGAGGGGCCAGATTTGACCCCTCGAGACGCCGTCTCTTGACAACTCGATAGGGGTCGTCCCGGTCGATTCGACGGCTGGATGGACGTGGAGTCGGCTTACTATCGGGTCGTCCGTATCCGTGACCTCGTCTTCGACAAGCCACCAGTCGTCATCGTAATACACCCGCCGGCGGTGACAGTACCCACTTTCGGCTTGGTAGTGACCTTCGACGACCTCTATGTCTCCGTCGACATGCGTGGCTTCGGGTTCGACTCGGTGGCTCATCAGAAACCGATGACCGATGTCCGCAGGTTCCTTCTCGCCGACTTGGACCGTGTTGTGTCCTTCGACGCTTCGGGCCGCTGTCCTGCGTCTCCCCGGTTTGTAGTCGAAGCATCCAGTGTCCGTCAGAACCCGGTCGCCGTCCACCCACGCCAAGACAGAGAGGGCGTCGTTGTGCGCGTGTGCGAGGAGGTGGGACGGACCGGACGCGCCGCAGTCGAACAGGAGTCGATCCCCACCCTCCCCGAGCCAACAGTATCCGGACCCGTTGAGCGTCGACTGAGACTCCTCACTAGACACCCCGACCTCGTCAGCGTATCGGAGACAGGAGTCCAGTTCGAACGCTTCGCCGAACACCGAATCGTTGAGTAGAGGTATCCTGCCGTCTGGTGGTCGAATCGCCGAGAGGAATCCGGTCGCTACGCTGGCAGTCGCTTCGAGCTTCGCTGGCCAAGCCCGCGAAGTTTCAGACAGCAGGTCGAGGACTGTCAGGAGACGCGTCAGTACTAGTATATGATACATCGGGCTTCGCTCGAAGTGACAGCCATCCTCGCAGAACTGTGTTCTGGCGACGCTCTCTAACACCTCCAGTCCCGCTTCGATCCAGTTCTGGTCGTGCTCCTCGAAGAAAATACCCGCCATGACTAGTGCGGCCCCGTTCTCGACGAGATGGTTGCCGTCTACGTCCCACTCGACGTGATTCGAGAGGAACAGTGCGTTCTTGTACACGGCTCGAAGGAGAGACTCGTCTACAGCCTGCGGCCCGCGCCACGCACAGTACCGACACCAGTTCATAATTCGGAGCGACACTGCGTATGGCGTCCACGCGCGGCGAAGATAGCCCTCCCTGTTCCCGATTCGATTACTCGCCAGCCACGAGTCCGTCCAAGCTTCGACGACATCGCCGACCTCCTCGGTTACATCGGAATCGTGAGAACCTAAGATGGCCCACGACGCCGGTTCGAAGGCGTCGAGTTTCAGCTTCCACAACCGCGGAAGCGACTCTACCCGATTGTCGCCGGTGCTGATGTCGCTGGGACCGTCGAACGACAGCGTTCGATTGAGGAACGTGACGTCTCCGTCTGCGAAAGCCGCCGCTTTTCGTCCGTACTCCCGTCGCTCGTCGTTCGATAGCGCATCGTGGAGAGTGATGATATTCGCCCGAATCGGGTCTGGAGTCGGCCGTATCGTTCCAGGTATCCGCTGTTCATATCGGGCGTCGAAGTCGAACGGTAACTGCGGGAGTATCGCATTCCGCAACTTTCGCTCGATTATCCCCGCCAACTGTACTGGGCGCTTGTTGATCGCCGTCTTGAAAACTAACTCTCGGGGTCGTCCGGTACCCGTCATCTCACACCACGCCCTCGTCCCGCAATGTCGCGAGTCGCTCTCTGACCCACCGCTTTTCGGCCAGCGTTTCGTTCCGCCGCACCACCCTACGCCGGAACTCGTCGAGTTCGTTGCCCAGTTCTTGTACCGTTTCGGGGTGGTCTTCACTCACGTCCTCGTACTCGCCGGGGTCCGATTCGAGGTGATAGAGTCGAGTTTCGCCTGTTTCGAGGTTTCTGACGAGTTTCCAGGGCCAACACGTTCGGGCCTGCAGGAGGTCGTTGTCTCGGTTCTTTCCCAAGGCGGGGTCGTAATCGTACACCACCTCCGTCGTCACGCCGTCGGGGCGTCGGTCGAAGAGGTCGTCCCCCTCGAACTCCGCAATGAGCCCCTGAGACAGACCAGCCTTGCTCGCAAGCGTAGGCGGTACGTCGACGAGTTGGGCCCTCTCGTGTTCGTCCGACGGAATCCCCGGTCCCTTGAGAACCAACGGGACGTTGACAATTTCGTCGAACAACGTTCGCGGACCGTGACTGAACTTGCCGTGGTCGTACAGCTCGGTGCCGTGGTCCCCGGCGACGCTAATGACCGTCTCGTCGTACACACCCTGTCGCTTCAGTTCGTCCACGACTCGGCCGATAGCCGCATCCGTCCGACGGATCTCCGCGTCGTATAGGGTCCGTATTTTCTCGACATTCCGCTCAGAGACATCCGTCGGGTCGTTCTCGTGGAGGTGTGCAACGAGATGCCAAAGCCGTCCGATATCGTAGGTGGAGATGTCATCGTCACCGAATGGTGTCAGATACTCGGACGGCGGTACCCACGGGTAGTGAGGGTCCATGTAGTGTATCCAGAGGAAAAATGGTTGCTCGATGTCGTCCCGAGCAAGCCAGTCTGTCGCGTGCTCCGTAACCGTCTCGGCCGTTTCGAGGGGGATGTGGCCGTTGATGGCACAGAAGAGCCGTCCTGCGAACCCGAGCTTATCGGTCAGCCAATCGCTCCCGTCGACCGCTTTTTTGCAATACTGTTTCAACTGCTCGAACGTCTCTCCGCTCACTCCGGGTTCGTCCACGTCATCGGTCATGAAGTCCCGAAACGTATCGAATCCCCGATGGTATCCGTAGTTCCGCGTCAACCACGGATTTCCAGCGTTGAACCCAGCGGTCTCATATCCTGCTCGTTCGAACACCTCCGCTATGGAGGTCGCGTCTTGTGGCAGTCCGATGTCCCGACTGTGACTCAACGAGTGGACGCCACCGAGTAACGATTTGAACGAATAATATGTTGGGATTCCGTTGGCGATGGTCCGTGAGTACGTCGTTCCTTCTGCAGCCAACTCGTCGATGTTCGGCGTCGTCGGTTCGTCGTATCCCACGTACCCGACGTGGTCGGCCCGGATCGAATCAACCGTAATGTAGACGACGTTTCGTTTCATATTCAAATCCGAACTATTTCGAGCCCAGCTGACTCCCACTTCGGGGCGTCGAGCATAGCTCTCGTATCGAACACGAGGGTCCCCGCCATCTGCTCGGCGACCTCCGTCGGGCGTAGTTCCGCGAAGTCGCTGTGGTCGGTCACGATAACGGTTGCATCCGCACCGTCGAGCGCCCGTTCGAGCGGTTGTAGGTCGAGAACCTGATCGACGACGTGTGGGTCATGGAGACGAACGTCGATTCTGCCGTCGGTTCGTTGTTGTAGCTTTTGACTGAGATCGAGTCCCGGACTCCGACGGGCATCGTCCACATCACCCTTGTAGGCGACACCGAGAACGGCGATTTGCCGTCCAGCGAGTCCATCGACACGCTGATCGAGTTCGTCGATGACGTAGTCGATCATCGAATGGTTCACCTGTCGAGCCGTCTCGATAAGTTCCGACGTGGTTGAAGATTGCACTAAGAACCACGGGTCGACCGGGAGACAATGCCCGCCAACGCCCGGACCGGGGTTGAGAATGCCGACGCGGGGATGTTCGTTTGCGAGTTCGATGGCGGTACGGGAGTCGATCCCGTGTTCGGCGGCTATCTTCGCTACCTCGTTTGCAAATGCAATGTTCGTGTCACGGAAGGTATTCTGGATCAACTTCACGAACTCCGCGGTCGTAGCGTCGGTCGTCCGCAAATCACCATCGACGAACGTTTCGTACAATGCAATCGCAACGTCACACGATGCCGCATCGACGCCACCGATTACCCGGTCGTTCCGTTTCAGTTCGGTGAGTATGTTCCCGGGAAGCACTGTCTCCGGGCAGTGAGCGAGCCCGAAGTCCTCGCCTGCGACGAGGCCCGAAGATTCGAGGAGCGGTCGAAATACGTCGGTCGTCGTTCCGGGCGGAACAGTCGATTCGAGGACGACAGTGTCGCCGGGCCGAAGAATCTCTGCGATGGTCTCGCCGCATTGCTCGACGTAACTGAGGTCGGGTTCCTTGCGGTCCTCGTCGAACGGTGTCGGCACGCAGACGACGTGTACATCCGCAGATTCGGGCTCTGTGACAACCTCGAGGTTCCCCGTTTCGACTTCACGCTTGACGAGTCCCGTCAGTCCCGGCTCGTCTACGTGTACCGTCCCGTTCTTGAGCGACTCTCGAACCGATTGCGACGCGTCGTATCCCAAAACCCTCTCCCCGGCGTTGGCCAACACCGCGGCGGTCGGGAGACCGATGTATCCGAGTCCGTGGACGCAGACCGTCACAGCTGATTGACCTCCCGTGGTGTCTCTAGGTCGAGTTCCGAATCTAGCGTCTCTAATATCTGCACGGCGGCGTCTCCGTCACCGAAGGGGTTCTTCCAGATATCGTTCCGTCTGTACATCGCTGAGGCGTGAGATACGATACTGTCCGGATCGGTTCCCGCAAGTCGGTTCGCCTCGACATCGATCGTCTCTGGGCGCTCGGTATTTTCCCGGAGGGTTACACACGGCGTTCCGAGAATACAGGCTTCCTCCTGAACGCCCCCCGAGTCAGTGAGTATCAACCTGGCCGACTGTTCCAGTTTTAGGAAATCGAGGAAGCCTTGGGGTTCGACGCACCGAATCCAGTTGGGGACACTTAATCCGAACGCTTCGAGTCGATTTTCCGCCCTCGGATGAATCGGATACACGACAGGCAGATTGTGTTGCTTGGCGAACCGTGTGACACCTT
Source organism: Halorussus salilacus (assembly GCF_024138125.1). Classification (NCBI taxonomy): domain Archaea; kingdom Methanobacteriati; phylum Methanobacteriota; class Halobacteria; order Halobacteriales; family Haladaptataceae; genus Halorussus; species Halorussus salilacus. Next base: position 2,280,103 of record NZ_CP099993.1, on the reverse strand, counting down.
CCAGAAGATCGGCGAACCGCGCTTCATCATCAACGTTCTCGGCGCGATGGGCGGTCAGGAGAACGAACTCACCAGCGGTCAGTTCCAAATCTGAAAGCACCGTACTCTTCTCGTCAGCAAGTTCCGTATGTTCCGCAACCGCATCGACAATCGTGTTTCCCGTGACGTATATCTGGTTATTCGGGACGTTCTCCGTCTGAAGGTATTCCCGAGAATTTTCCGTCGGAGCGAACAGGTAGTCCGCGACGTGGTCGGTGACGACCCGGTTTATCTCTTCGGGCATCTGCCTGTCGAAACTCCGTAGCCCGGCCTCGACATGGCCGAGTGCGATATCCAGTTTACTGGTGGCGATTCCCCCTGCTAACACCGAGTTCGTGTCCCCCTGAACCAGTACGACGTCGGGCCGTTCCTCCGTCAGAATCCGCTCGATTCCGATTATCATCTCACCCGTCTGTTGACCCTGTGACTTGGACCCAACCTGGAGATTGTGGTCCGGGTCTGGGAGATCGAGACGGCTGAAGAAGACTTCGTCAAGCGAGTCGGAATAGTGCTGTCCAGTATGGATAATACTAAATGAAAGGTTTCGACGCTCACATTCGCGGATAAGCGGGCTGAGCTTGATGATCTCCGGACGGGTGCCTAGAACGAATGTAACTTCGGGTTGGCTGTCATCCATTGCTACTACGCACCCGGTGGCCACTACGACTACTTAAGCGGTGTTATTTGGCTCCCCGACATTCGGCTCTGACGCCTCGGTACGAGAAGATGCGAGCACTAACAGGTCCTGTTCGTACTCCGTAGCGATGGCGTCCCAATCGAAGTTCTCTCGGACGAAGTCGGCTCCATTCGAACCAAACTCAGTCCGGCGCCCACTCTCGTCGTAAAGATGCCGTACTGCAGAGGTCAAGTCCTGTGGATCTTCCGGTTCCATCGTCACACCTGCGTTTGCCTCGGTAAGGATACGCTTCGCCTCACCCTTCACGCCAAGGACTATCGGCACGCCCGCAGCCATCGACTCGAACATCTTCGAAGGGATAACCGTCCTAAACAGGTCGCGATCCTTGAGATGCACCAGAGAGACGTCCGAAACAGACAGGAATTCGGGAACTTCTTCCTTCGGCCTTCTGCCAGCAAAGACGACGTTGTCGAGCCCCTGTTCGGAGGCTCGTCTCTGTAGTGTCTCGGCTTGTGCACCGAATCCGACGAACAGAAAGAGAACATCATCGTACTTCGACTCGGATGGTAGTTCCGCCGCCGAATCCAGAACGACGGATAATCCGTGCGCTCGCCCGATTGTCCCGATGTACGATACGACGAAGTAGTCGGAGAGCGACCGATTAGCAAATTCAGGTTCGCTGGCGTCTTCGAAGAACGACACGTCCACGCCATTTGGATGGTAGAGGATATCTTCCGAAGATGCTCCAGCCGCTACTATCGATCTCTCGAACTCTTGTGACACGACGACGACTCGATCTGCATGTCGGTACAGGAACGACGATATCGCTTCGAGCGATGCATATAGTAATCTGTTGTCCACGTCACCTGCTGCGGAGATCGACTCCGGCCAGAGATCTCTGACCTCGAAGACGAACTTGGCGCGTCTCACCCGGGCAACTAACCATCCCGAAACGCCAACGAGCGGTTGCGGGGACGTTGCAACGACCACGTCCGGTTTCTCGAGCCGAACTCCAACGAGGACCGAGATAATCATAAACCACATGAACTTGAGCGCACGTCGAAAGAACCCGACGTTCGACGCAGGGAACGTCTTAGTCATTACGACGTCAACACCATCTCTCCGTTCACGATGGAGCCACTCGTTCTGGTACCCGTCGTAGAGTTCACCTTCCGGATAGTCGGGGGCCGACGTGAGAACCGTAACGTCGTTACCCGACTCGGACCACCGCTTCGTGAGTTCGTCGAACCGAGATGCGGGAGCCCCCGTCTCCGGCGGGAAGTACTGCGTAACGACCAACAACGAAGCGCCATCTTCGGAATCCGCCATAGAAAGTAGTGTCTAAGTGGGCATAATGAGTTTTGCCTTCTCTCAACTACGTCGCCAATGTTCGCTATAATTATATGGGGCAAGTGATTGGGAGCGAACAATGACACACCTGATCACTGGCGGAGGCGGGTTTATCGGGTCTCACCTCGCCGACCAGCTACTTGCGGAAACTGCCGAAGAAATTGTCTTGCTCGATATTTTTTCTACGGGAACAGAATCGAACATCGAACATCTGCGAGACGACACTCGCGTCGAAGTTCTCCGTGCCGATGTCCGCGACACCGAAACCGTCGCGAACGCCGTCACCGACGCCGATGCCGTCTATCACCTAGCAGCTGCAGTCGGCGTGAAACACATCGTCGAAAACCCCCTTACCTCCCTCGAAACCAACCTCCGGGGAACAGAGAACGTCCTCGAAGCCGCCGCCGAGGACGGAACCCCCGTCTTCCTCGCCTCCTCCTCGGAGGTCTACGGCAAGTCCGAGGACGTCCCCTTCAGCGAGCGCGATAACGCAGTATACGGCCCAACGACGACGCCTCGCTGGGGCTACGCGACGGCGAAAGCCGTAGACGAATTCCTCGCGCTCGCGTACCACGACGAACACGACCTCCCGGTCGTCGTGGGACGGTACTTCAACATCGTCGGCCCGCGCCAGACCGGCCAGTACGGCATGGTAATCCCGACGTTCGTCGAGCAGGCGCTCGCGGGCGAGGACCTCACGGTCTACGGCGACGGCACCCAGACCCGAAGCTTCACCCACGTCGCCGACGCGGTCGAAATCACGCACGAGCTCCTCGCCACCGAAGAGGCTCACGGCGAGGTCTTCAACATCGGTGCGCCCGACCCGACCTCGATCAACGACCTCGCGGAGCGAGTCATCGAACTCACTGGCTCCGACTCTAAAATCACGCACATTCCCTTCGAGGAGGCCTACGGCGAGGGCTTCGAGGAGCCGGACGAGCGGGAACCCGACGTGACCAAGCTCCGCGAGACCATCGGCTGGGCTCCGGAGGCGGACCTCGAACGCATCCTGACGGACGTAATCGACGAGCGAACGGCCGAGGAGGTCGCCGCCCGATGACGGACCTCCTGACTCGACTCGAAGAGCGGGAGGCGCGAGTCGGCGTCATCGGACTCGGCTACGTCGGCCTCCCCCTGAGCCTGAAATTCACGGGCGCGGGCTACGACGTCGCGGGCTTCGACATCGACGCCGACCGCGTGGCCTCGCTCCGGAACGCCGAGAGCTACGTCGACGACGTGACCGACGAGCGACTCGCGGAGGCCCTCGAATCGGGGTTCACGCCCGACGACGACCCGTCGGTCGTCGCAGACTGCGACGCGTACGTTATCGCGGTACCGACTGGCGTTTCGAACGGCGAACCCGAGATGGGGGCGATTCGGTCGGCGACCCGGACCATCGCCGAGCAGGCGGGCGACAGGGAAACGCTCGTCGTCGTCAGTAGCACCGTTTATCCCGGAGCGACGAACGAGGAGGTCGCCCCGCTCCTCCACGAACGACTCGACCCCGACCGGACACGCGTGGCGATGGTCCCCGAGCGGCTGAACCCCGGCGGCGACTACCCCATCGAGGAGATTCCGCTCATCGTCGGCGCGGACGACGAGATCGCTCGCTCGGCCGCCTGCACGATGTTCGAGTCGTTCGTGGCCGAGACCTATCCCGTCGACGCCACGACGACCGCCGAGTTGGCGAAGACGCTGGAGAACACCTACCGGATGGTGAACATCGCGCTCGTGAACGAGCTCACCGCGTTCGCCGAGCAGTTCGACGCGGACGTCTGGGACGCGATAGCGGCCGCCTCGACCAAGCCGTTCGGCTTCCAGGCGTTCTACCCCGGGCCCGGCGTCGGCGGCCACTGCATCCCCATCGACCCGCAGTTCCTCACCTGGCGAGCGTCCGAGCTCGGGACCGAGCTCTCGCTGGTCGACGAGGCCCAGCGGATCAACGAGTGGATGCCCTCGGTGGTCGTCAACCGCATCGAACGAATCCTCGATACGCGGGGAATCGAACCCGGACGGGCCTCCATCGTGACGCTCGGCCTCGCGTACAAATCCGACGTCGGAGATACTCGCCGTTCGCCAGCGCTCGAGATCTCGAAGCGACTCGACGACATGGGAGACGTCATCGCTGTCGACCCGTATGTGAACGAGGTCGACGGTGATCTGGCGGTTGCCGAGTCGACGGCGGATGTCCCGCTGGAGGAGGCGGACCTCGTCGTGCTACTCGTCGACCATCGCGACTTCGACCTACACGAGATTACCGAGCGCGCATCGCTCCTCTTCGATACTCGCGACGCGGTCTCTACGGAGGGGAGTACAGAAATCGTCACGCTTGGTGACGAAACAGCCGAGACAGACGGGTCCAGAACATCGTATCGAACCGGACACGTTAGTTCGAAACTCGACCAGTAAGGCGACCGAGAACACTATTCCTCGCCTCAACCCGATTTGAACGAGACCACGTCTTCGAATACCTGCCAAAATTGTCGGAGTACGATTTTCAAGTCGAATCGGAGCGACTGCTTTCGGATGTACTCGACGTCGTACTTTATCTTCCGGTCCGGTTCCTTGCCGGTCGCGTCGTTGACCTGTGCGAGTCCAGTCAGTCCGGGCTTGACGAACCATCGTTGTCGCCAGATGTCCACCTCTGAGACGTACTCCGGTTCGAGTTCCGTGATTGCAGGTCGAGGGCCGACGACACTCATGTCTCCGTTGAGAATAGACCAGAGTTGCGGAATCTCGTCCAGATGAGTCTTCCGGAGGAACTCACCGAGCGGCGTCTTTCGGTCGCGTTCGATATCTAGGCTCACTTGCCCCTCGGGTTCGGGTTTGAGCGTCCGGAACTTGTATATCCTGAAAGTGTCCCCAAACCTATATGTTCGTTCCTGAGTGAAGAACACGGGACCGTTCCCCTCGACCTTGATGGCAAGTGCGATGAGGAAGACGACCGGGGAAAGAACGAGCAACGCTGTCCCGGCGAATGCCACATCGAATAGCCGCTTCAGCATTCGGTCCTGCCAGTCCCAGGGTTCGAGGTCGATTTCGACGATAGAACTCTTCGCATCGGCCGGAGTTAACACGGTATCGGAGTGCTTACCGTGCACCATCGTCTTGACGCCCTGTTCATGACAGGTATGGAGAGTACCGAAGAACTCCGCCCGGTCCGCCTGATCGAAGGCTAGAACTGCCGTATCGACGTCGTACTCTATCAACACCTCGTTGAGTCGCGAGAGTCCGCCGAGTCGCTCTAGCCCGTTCAAGGATTCGCTTCCGCCATCGGCGACCGCAACGGCTTCGTTCTCGGACTCCCCACTCACCTGATACGGGCTCGGTGGGGCGACGTAGCCGACGACCGGTACGTCGATGCCCTCGCGCACCTCCAGAATCTCCTCGATATCGTCGCCCACGATGACGGCTCGTTCGCTACCGGAGGGCTGGCGACGAATCGCGACGAACCACGCCGGAAGGACGACCAGCATCGTCGCGATGGCGACCCCCAGCGTGGCGCGCGGTAGCCGGTAGGTGTAGTTGAAATAGCCTATCGCGGCGAGTGCGAATCCCGTAAGCAGCACGCGCTTCTGGACCAAGAGAACCGTGTCCAGAAAACGTCGCGGGCGAGGCTTGAACAACGGGATAAAGCTCGCTGTCGCCACGAGCACTGTCGTCGCAAGAGCGATTACCAGGTCATCGCCCTCTAATACGACTGGTGAAAGCCGTCGAACCACCGGTGCAACAGAGGTCACTACCGATTGGACGAACTGAGTATTCCCAACGATAACACCGAGTATCGCGACGGCAACGGTACCCGCGACACTCATAACACGATAGCGGTGGCCGGAGACCATCAGACTACTTCGCTCGGGGAGTTCGCTTAAAAGCTGTGAAGTGAACCGTCGATGTCAGTATTTGCAGTCTACAACTGCTGAACCAGCGATTCGTATCAGCCAGGATTCTTCCGATACCACTCTGTGAGCTTCTCGACTCCGTCCTGAATCGTCGTCGGCCCGTACCAAATTAGCTCGTTCGCCTTCGAGATGTCCACATGCGTGTATTCTGCGTCGGCGTTGCGGCGCTCGGCGTACTGCAGGTCCGGCGCGAGCGGGTCTCGGGTCTCCTCGGCCAGATCCGACGCACCGTACGGGCTCATGGGCATCGTCGGATACTCTTCGTCGTAGGGGAGGTACTCGGGCGTGCCGTACACCGACGAGGAGGTCGCGACGGCCACCCGCTCGTCTCCAAATCGCGAGCGGCCTCCAGCACGTTGAGCGTCCCGCTGATGTTGATATCGCTGACCTTCTGGGGCTGTTCGACGCTCGTCCGAACACCCGCCTGCGCGGCCTGATGGAAAATCACGTCGGCGTCTCCGACGTACTTTTCGACGAGAGCCTCGTCGGCCGTTTTCTCGGCTTGGCGAACGTTCTCGTAGCCGAGGTTCCGGAACGCGTCCTCCATCAGGTCCTCGAATTCGAACCCGGAGAGGTCGTCCAAGACGGCCATGGTGCTCGTACTCGCCTCGTATCTCTCAACGACTAAATATCTCCCTACCCGTACGAACCGAGACTCGCGTCCGTCCGTTCCGCGAGACACGCCTCGATGTACTCACGCCGCCACCCCAACGGCGACAGGACGCTCTCGGCCGCACGAAGCACCTCCCCGACGTAGAACTCCGCGTCGTACGTCTCCGCCTCGTCGGCCAACTGGACTCGCTCGCGCGACCGCTTCGAGTCGTCGACCACGACGTACTCGACCCCCTGCCCGGGCCGAACGTCCCGCCCGTCGCCGGTCGCGCGTTCGAGCGCGGCGACCGTCCGCGTCGCACGGGCGTACTCGTCGGCTCGTTTCGAGGTGCGTTGCTCGACGACCAGTTCGCCCGGGTCGACGCGGCCCTCCCGTAACGCCCCGAGCGCTCGCCGGAGGCGGTCTGTGACCGCCTCCGGCGAGCGCGTCTCGTCGAGGACCGCCACGAGGTCCTCCTGTACGTCCGCGACGAACGGCGGCGTGCTCCGCTGGCGACACTCGATACCCCGATACTTGAACTGCCGGTCGTCACCGCCTCCCGAGAGCGCGCCGAAGTACTTGGTGAGCGCTCCCGCCTCGCTATCGCGCAGGGGAACGAACGCGACCCAGTCGTACGCGGCCTCGTACTCCAGGCGAATGCCCACGTCCTCGGAGATTTCGCTTGCGAGTTCGTCGAGCGGCCGCTGGTCGTCGTTCTCCCGCGCGGTCACCCAGACGCTATCGACGATGCCGTGGACGATGCGCCATCCGCCCGCCTCCAGCGCTTCCTTCGCGTCGAGGAGAATCTCGCGGGCGAACGCGTTGATGGCCTCGTGGCACTCGATGCGCCCGAACTTCGCGTTCGAGAATCCCTGATAGCCGAAACACGACACCAGAATCCACTTGATGGCGTCCGAGCGCCCCTCCAGCTCTCGGCGTCGCTCCTCGTCGTCGGTCACCCGTAGCTCGCCCTTGGTCTCGTCGCGGTCGTCGATGAGCGGTGCCAAGACGTCCGGCAGGTATCCGGGGTCGTCGCAGATGCTGTACCCGATTCCCGGCACGTCGTCCCGCTCGGAGTGGCACGCACACCGAATCGTCTCGGGGCTCACGTTCCGCGTGCAGATGATGTTGGGATACAGCGACGAGAAGTCGAGTTCGTGGACGCCCTCGTGCAGGCCGACGTCGGGCGAGAAGGTGAACCCACCGCGGTCGGCCTCGTGGAGTTGGCCCATAGACTTGAACAGCTCGGGCCGCCACGCCTTCCACGGGACGAGGACGTTCCGGTCGAGCGCCTCTCGGATCTGAATCGCGGTCAGGACGTTGCCGATGGACGCCCACCCGAGTTCCTGAATCGGCTTCCACGACCGACCCACGAGGGACAGACAGCCCGCGAGGTTCGACTTCGCGTAGAGGAACGTGTTCGAGCGGTCGATTATCGCCCGTCCGGGGACGTTGTATCGCGCGGGCGAGTGGCCGACGCGTCCGTAGCTGGTGTAGGTGGACCGACCGGCCAGCTTCTGGAATCCCGGCTGCCGACCCAACTGGAGGTCGTATCCGAGACCCTCGGCCACCTCGTGGAGGCCCGCCAGTATCTTCGCCGAGTCGACGACCAGCACGTCGGGGTCGGCGCGGTCGATGCGCCGTTCCAGTTCCGGGAGCGCGGCCACCGGCGACCGGGCGACGGGCCCGCCGCCGACCGTCAGCGCGGGGAGTTCCGCCGCGGTGAACTCGCTGGCTCGCCCCTCGATGGAAAGCGTCCGGAGGTCGCGCGACGGCGTCGGGTCGAGTCCGTTCTCCAGACAGTACCGGAACTCCCGCGAGAAGTCGACGTTGAAACACCGGTACTCGCCGGGCTCGCCCCACTCGCGAATCCAGCGCGCCATCCGGGAGACCTCCTCGACGCTCGTCACGTCCACGCGAAGGACGGACTCTGCATCGTGGCGGAATCCCGGCCGCCACTCCTCAAACGCCGTCCGGGCCACGGTCGGGAACCGCTTCAGGGCGTCCCGGGCGTCCGCGAGCGAATCGCGGTCGCCCTCTCCACGGCCGACGTAGAACGTCGGCGTGTAGTCCAGCACCTGCTCGGCGTCTGCTCCGTCGTCGGTGAGCGACCACTCGACGACCTCGTCGTCGAAGAAGTCGATTTTGTACGGCATCCGTCCTACGAGGGGTCCTCGCTCGTCTCGTCGACCGGCGCGTCGGACCGTTCGCCTTCGAGTTCGGCTTCGAGGTCCTCGATTCGCTTCTGCTGGGCGAGGCTGATGGAGAACAGCACCACGACCATCGGGTTCTGGTGGTTGAGGTAGCCGCCCGCGTCGGCGTACTGGCGGGCGTCCTCGAACAGTCGGTCGAACCGGTCCTGGTCGGGTCGTCGAAGCGCCCGCCGATAGTCCTCCCAGCTATCGCGGAGCGACCGGAGCACGTCCCGGAAGGTCGGGTTAGTACGCCCCATCGACGGTCACCTCCGGTGTCGGGGTAGCCACGGCGTCGGAGGCCGTTGCGCGCGCTTTCAGCACGCGCTTCCAGAACGCCAGCGTCGTCTGGACCGTGCCGCCTTCCATCGGGTAGACCAGCGTCTCGAACTCCGCGCCGACGAACCGCGGCCCGAATTTCGTCCGCTCGCACCGAATCGTCTCCTCGGCGGCCGCTTCGATAGGGTTCGAGAACGAGTCCGCCGTCGCTCGCGTCACGAGGACGGGAACGTCGTGGCGGTCGGCTATTCCGGCAATCGTCGCCAGCGTTCTGAGCAGGAGGTCCTCGCCCTCGTCGGCGTACGTTTCGGCCTCCCGGTAGAACCGGTCGAGTTCCGGACAGACGAGCAACGTCGTCTCCTCGCCGACCTGCTCGCGGAGTCGTCGGACGAGTCGGTAGTGCTGGTGAGCCGTGAACGCTCGCGCGACGCGAATCCGGTCGAGCGCGCGCGTACTCGGTGCGAGCGACGCGAGCGATTGGGTGACCGCGTGCCCGCCCGCGTCCACCCAGACTGCGGTTCCCTCGTTCAGCAGGAGGTGGTCGAGGACGAGCGAGTGAAGCGGCTCGGTCGCGCGGTCGGTGCCCTCGATGTTCAGCAAACGGACTCCGGCGTCCAGTTCGGGGAGCTCCGGTTCCGGGGTCCCCCTCGTCTGTGAGTTCGGTCGCATGGATACGGATTGTCGGGGTACGGGGTTAAGCGTCGGCGCGCTACTTCCAGAACTTCCAAAACGGAGCCGACGTTCCCTATCGGGATGGTTACGGGCCGACAACTGGGATTCTGTTCTCTTTCCAGAAGTTACCGGAACCGTCCACAGCTATAACGTAGACCCTATATTCTCCAAATGTTCTCCTTCTAATTACGGGTCCGCCTCTGCTCACGCGTTCCGAGTCAGACCTGATACCTATTGTTGGGCCCGGCGGACACCCAGAAGGATAGCCGCGAGGAGGACAAAAAGCGTGCTCACGAGAGTAAAGCCGGGGACGGATTGATTTTCCTGGATAGTCTGCTGGGTCAGTGGCGACTCCGTCGCGGTGTCTGTCTCTTCTGTGGGTTCATCGGTCGTCGTGGTCTCTTGGGTTGTCGTTGACGTTTCGGTCGTTGTACTCGACGGCGTCGAAGTTGTAGTGGATGCTGGCGTATCTGTTGTTTCTTGGCTCGTAAGAATCGCCGGGACGGTCTTGTTGTATTCCGGAATCGAGATGGAGAGATTCCCGTCTTCGGACGCATCGTCTAGGTCAAAGTCTGCGCTGAACTCGCCGTCTTGGTTAACGATAACCGTCTTCTGCTTCGTGAAACTCGAAGACTCGCCAGTGTAGGCGACCTCCATGTCGAACTCCGAACCGGGCTCTAACTTCGTGTCTCCGGTGATCGTTGCATCTTTCGTGAGCTCGACTTTCTCGCCAGTATGGTCGATTCGGACCTCCCAGATTCGGACACCGTCGTAGGTTTTCTGCTGGTCAGGCAACGCGATTTCCACCGTCTCCCCCCGACGCACATCGCTGAAGTCGAACTCGACGGCGAAACTCTGATTCGACTCGACGGTTGCCTCTTTGGGCTCGACGAATGGAGGCACACCGTCATAGCTAGCCGTGACGTTGACCGTCTCACCGGGGGGTAACGTCGTCTCACCACGGAGCGTTTCGGTCGCGTTCAGCTGAATTGGCTCGCCAGCATGAACGAGTTCCGCCTTTGGGGGGACTACACTGAAGCTCGATTGCACCCACTCCGGCCCGTCGAGGAACGGACTGTCACCGACGACGCTCACGTTCGCGCGATACGTCTCGTTAGCATCGATCCCATGCTGAGCGGTGTTCACGAAGAAGTACACCGAGCCGTCTTCGCGTACGTGGACGACCTTCTCGAGGTTGGCGGCGTTGAACCTGTTTTCCTCCGTATTCATCTCCGGGTCGGTCTCGGTAAACTCCGCGCCAAACAGGTCGGTGGCATTCGAGGACGAGCCCACGAACCCCGCGCTGAACTCGGAGGTATTCACGCCGAACGCGACCCACCGCCCCTGTGCGACCCGCAACTCCTCGTCGGACGCGACCGAGACCGCACCGTCGACCTCGCTGGGTTCCTCGACGTCGTCGAGTTCCGTGCCCGACGGGAGAATCCACCGGTCGACGTCGTTGCCGAGCCCGGGCTCGCCCTTCGGTTCGACGATGAGCTTGGCGAGTGCGGTCTGTTTGCCATTGACGGTGAGGTTCATGTCGTACGTGCCGGGTTCGAGCGGGCTGTCGAGCGGCTCGGTCCGGAGGTCGGGGTCGATGTCGCCTCTGACGATGTCGTCGGCGTCGGTCTCGTAGGTGTCGAGGGTGACCTCCGACGACCCGCTCACGTTCGACTGCGCCCAGAATCCCATCTCGGGCGAGCCGATGTTCAAGGTCGCGTCGGCGTCGGAAGATACCGAAAAGTTGACGCTTTCGCCCTGCGTGACCCGGACGACGTTCTCGTCGAAGTCGGCCGCGGCGACGGCCCCGTCGATTCGCGCCGACGAGGACGTGTCGGCGTTCGACCGTGCGGTCACGACGGGTCCGACGCTCGCACAGACGACGAGCAGACAGACGGCAGTCACGGCGAGTCGGGTACTGAGGGCGGAGGTCATTGATTCGTATCGTAATGTGTGTCTCTCGGGTGTACGTAAAGTTACGTCATCTATCGCCGTGTCGGTACGAAAAGAAAAGGCGCGTCGGTTAGATCGAGACTGCTTCCTGACCCGAGATCGAGTCGGGGACGCGGAGCAACACGTCCTTCGTCGCGCCGGACGGCGTCGTCATCGAGAGCTCGGCGTTCGCTCCGGCGTCGAGCGTCCCGGGGTTGATGAGGACCTTGAAGCGGTCGCCGGACGAGAGGACGGGGTCGGTGTCGTCGTCGTCCTTGATCGCGGAGACGGCGAACTCGCTGTCCTCCTCGGGCGACTCGTCGTCGGTGTAGGTCAGGTCGTGGCTGCCGTCGGGAGCGATGAAGCTGATGGTCGTCTTCTCCATGTCGATGTCGTCCGCACCCGGCGAGCGGGTGACGACGACTTCGAGCTGACCGACTGCGGATTCCTTGCCAGCGTCGTCGGCGTCGACGAGTCCGAGGGATTCGTCAGCGAAGTTGCTACCATCGCTAACCTGCACTTCGGTTCCGTCGTTGCTCAGCACGACGTCTTGGGTGAATTGGACCGCGTCTCCGTTATCGAAGTCGACTTCGATGGAATCGCCTTCGGGCGTCGTCAGGCGGTAGGTGTTGTCGCTGAGGTCGCTGTCGGGTTCGAGAACTTCGACCTGAATATCGACATCGTCGGACGTGTCGACCGTGACGGAGTCTCCGGCACCGTTCTCGATGTCGACCGAGGACGACTGCGCCGAGAGGGTGAACTCGCCCTCGTCGAGGACGTCGATCGAGCTGGTGCCGTCGTCGTAGGTGAGCTGTGCGGTCTTCAGCTCGACGGTTTCCGTAGCGAGCGGCGTCCCATCAGCGAGGGTGACATCGGAGGTACTGCCTTGACCGTCGGGGAGTGCGAGAGTGATGTCTCCGCCGGAGGCAGTAAGCTCATCGCCCTCATCCAGGTTGACGACGAACGAAGCGTCACCGCCCTCTTCAGACACTTCGTATGCGCTTTCGTTGATGGGGCTGAAGACTAAGTCAGTCCCTCCAGTGGTGGTTTCGATCTGGTTATCCGAGTCCCCGGAGCCGTCTCCGATTGTATCGCCATCGTTAGTTGCAGTGGCGGTTATCGTCGTTTCTCCGAGGAAGTCCTCAGTCGTACCACTGTCCCCTTCGAAGGTGACGAGGTGACTGGTGTCCTCTGCCGCAGTGGCTCCAGTCGTCACCTGTCCCGTCGACGTGATGACCTGAAGCTGATTCGTCACCTGCGCACTGCTCTCCTCGCCGGTCTGCTCGGCGCTCGACTGCAGGAAGCCTGCCGTGTTGATGAGGACCCCCGCGGCGATGGCTGCCACGAGAACCATAGCGATGAACACGATCAGGGTACCGATACCCACTTGACCGCGTTCCCATGTGGTGGGGAACCGGTCACCGATACCGTCGAACCGCTTTTTTAGTGTATTCCGTATCATTGTTCTCGCAAGCATCCACATTGGACGCTTGACTATCTCGCCTTTTAGACAGAAGGGATAAATAACCACAGGCCTGATATCATCGCTGATAATTAGGTCGCTCAGCCATGTATCCCATCGAAAGTAGCAGAAGGAACAATCAACTTCTCGGGTAAAAAGACCGTTATATAGAATCCCGGTTAGAACGGGGGGAATAACTGTCGTCTCGCCGACGATGTCACTCCCGCGCTAAGAGATGCTGTAAGATATCACAGAGCGGTTGGTAGTGCGTCCATGCTGGGTCCCATGTCTGTGTTGTTGCAACGGCCCGGCCGTGAGTCGAGAACCCCGAACCTAGCGTGAATTTCGACTCAGAGCGTTCGTTCTGTCCCGTCTGGACCGCGATAGTAGACGGACTATCAGAAAGGCGAGTCCACTCGGAGCCCCGATGATTCGGTCCGTCCCCGTCACCGGTAGCGCCCAGCCACGTATACGTCTGCGTATCTAGCTGGTCTTTGCTTCCCGGGGGTCGTGTCTCTACCGTCCCAGACGGCTCAGACTGGATTTTGAATTTGCCGAGAGCTGAAATGGTTCGTTCGACATGCCGGTTGTACAGGTGGGTTTTTGGGAAGAACGTCGTCGAGAGGTACGTCTTCGCGAGGGTAACCGTCGTTGTCCGGGTGTGCCCGCCGGTCGATGGCAGTTGCATCGTCCCAGACCAACACGAAGAGTTCCGTTGTTGGATGCGAAACCGGAGTGGAACGTCGTTCGGGCTTCGATACGTGATTTTGAGCCAATGAGCGACGACTGGACGAACGAACTCATGGTTCGTCTCGACAGGAAGCGTCTGTGGACACTGCTCGGGGACGACGGACCATGTCCGTTCGAAATCGATGCGAGCAGGGGGTGAATCATCCGGTCGTGATGGTCGACGAGCAGTGAAGGCAGAATCTGTGGGCGTCTGAGATGTCGTCTCTGGAGAGACCGAAATGGGGGGTGGCGAGTGGGCCGCCCGGACGAGAAGCGCGACTGCATAGCCACCAACGAGTCCACTCGCGTGAGCGACAACGTTCGGGATATATCCGAGTGCACTCGATGGGTGCGGGAACAGAAGTACAATTTGGAACACCACTACCACACAACAACCTCCGATGAGTCCCAGCGACCACCCATGCGTGCGCACAACGGAAAGAAGCTGAAGAGAACTCGTGTTTGGGTTCCACCGCGAGAGTGCGAGGAATCCACTGCCAGCAACGAGACTCGCGAGAATCATCCCTTTCAGCCAGAGCACGTCCGTAAGTGGGTGCGTTTCGAGCAGGGTCCCGAGTGAGAGGAGGATGATGAGTACGGTACCGATGATTGCAGTTCGTGCGTCATATCGCCGGTGGAGATACGTCGTGAGGAACGCAAAGAGGACACCGATATAGCTAGCGACGATACCGGAGAAACCGGCCGAGGCCGTTGTCGAAAGTGCAGGAAAGAGATGTTGGAAGGCGAAATCGGTGATGAATCCGAGAGGCAATGGAAATACGACGAGGACCGTAAGGGTGCAAATCCAGAAATTCGTGCGGCTCCGTTGGCGGAGTGCAAGTAGCCATGCGGGAAAGACCGCGAGCCCATACGTGACTAGATTCCCCACGAGATGGGGCCAGCCGGTATGAATAAATGTGGATGTCCACATCGTCAAAAGAGTGGGTTCAGCATGGTCCAGCGCGTATTGCCAGCGGATTTGAGCGGGCACAAAAAAGTGAATTGCAGCGATGACGCCAGCAATGCTGAGGAGCGCAAGGCAATCACCACAGAGAACGTAGAAACGTGTTGATAACGCTGATGTCGACGGCATTCTCTCAGTGTGCGAATCGTCTCAGCAATCTCATAAATAAGTAGCGGGAGCACGACCCACCTCGACCTTGGTGTTCAAAGTCATATATCGACGTTTCCGAACGATTCCGAAACCGCCCGGTACGTGCGGTCCCGGCTCGTGCCCTCGGCCTCGATCACGTCGTACTGGTCCATCTTCGAGAGGTAGTTCCGGACGGTCCGGTCGGTCTTCGGGTCGTCCATCCGGGACTTGTACTCCTCGTAGAGGTCGCTCGGGGAGATTTCGCCGTGTTCCTCGATGATCTCGTAGAGCGTCCGCTGGTGAGGCTTGAGCGTCTCGACGTCCTTCTGGTGGCGTTCGGCACGCGCTCGCGGAATCGACGCATCGACGATTTCGTCCGTAATCTCGGGTTCGTAGTTCCGATGCGCCTGTCGAGCGGCCGTGCGAAGGATGCTGAGCGCCACGCGAGCGTCGCCCGCGGCGGCGTCGGCGACCCGCCGCAACTGCTCGCGGGAGATCACGTCGTCTTCGAGGCCTGCACGAACCCGCGCGTCCATGATCGAGACGAGTTCGTCGGGGGCGTACCGGTCGAAGCGGACGCGCTCACAGCCCGTGAGCCGACTGGTCAGGCGCTCGTCGGCGCTCGCAAATAGTTCTTGTTCGCGGTTGGCGATGAGGAGCATCGAGAACTGCGGGAGTTCGTGGAGGTGGTAGAGAAGGTTCTTGTCCTCCAGTTGGTCGGCCTCGTCGAGGATGACCACGCAGGGCGGACCGTCGTACGTCCGGAGGCGCTCGAAGAGTTCGTCGCGCGGCGTCGACTGGCGGTGGATGTCGATGGTCTTGCCCAGACCTTCGAGGATGCGATAGAGGGTCCGGAACTCCGAGAAGTTCTGCCAGCAGTTGACGTACTGGTACTCGACGTCGAGGACTTCTTGACGGAGCTTCTGGGCGGTGTGCTTCGCGAGGCACGTCTTCCCGACGCCCGAGGGACCCAGCAGGAGCGTCGTGTCGGCCGGGTCGCCGTCGGTGAGCGGGGCGAGAATCTCGGTGAGGTGGGTGACTTCCGCGTCTCGATGCTCGACTTCGTGGGGGACGAACCCGGTCCGGAGAACGCGAGCATCGGTTATCATTGGTTGCGGTATCTGGCCGATAGCACATAAAGAGGAGGGCTCGTTTCCGGAATTTCCAGAACGACTCGCAAGCGGGCGCGAACGCTATCGCGACGTACTGTGCTCGTTCCACGGGCTATCCGAAGGCCACAACATTGGCGTCGCCGTCCACCTCCCAAGATTCTTCTAACCCCGCCTCATAGCCCTCGTGAGCAGGTCTGTGAGCGTCCGGGCCGAGACGCTCAACGGCCCGCTCGTTCCTCAGACGGGCTCAACTAGATAGTGCCGCGACGACAAAATCGGAGATGAGATATCGTTCAGTCCTTCGAATTCTTGATCGCTTTCGCGTCACCTTCGGTGCTCGTGTCTTCACCCTGTAACAAGTCCTCCGCCTTCTCGCGGTCCTCGGGGTAGCCGACGTCGACGCGCCAGCCGTCCATCCGAATCGCGTCGATGGTCCGACCGCTCTGGATGAGGAGGTCGATGGCCTCGCTGATCTCGTACTCGCCGCGGTTCGAGGGCTGGACGAGGTGGCAGGCGTGGAAGATGGCGGGCGTGAAGGTGTAGAAGCCGGTCATCACCAGATTGCTCGGGGGGTTCTCGGGCTTCTCGACCACGTCCGTAATCTCGCCGTACTTGTTGGTGTTACACACGCCGTACCGCCCGGCCTCCTCGTAGGGCACCTCCTCGACGAGGAACGCCGCATCCGCGCGGTCCTCCTGCTGGCGGTTCACCACGTCGCCCAGATTCGCGTCGAAGACGTTGTCGCCCAGCATCAGCATGAACTCCTCGTCGATGTGCTCCTCGACCGTCAGGAGAGCGTGAGCCAGCCCCTTCTGCTCGCGCTGGTGGGCGTAGGTCATCGGGATGTCCTCGAACGCGTCGCCGTAGTGGTCGATGATGTCCTGCTTGCGATACCCCACCACGACGACGAACTCGTCGGCACCCAACTCGGCCAGTTGCTCGAAACAGTGGGTCAGGATGGGCTTGCCGTCCACCTCGACCATCCCCTTGGGCTTGTCGTCGGTCAGCGGCCGGAGGCGCGTTCCCTTCCCCGCGGCTAGCACAACTGCCTTCATGTGCGTCGGACAGTCACCCGAGTGTTAAATAGCTTTAGAATCGGAGAATCCCGAATGCTCAAGGGACGGCGACTCGACCGTTCGGACGATGAACGTCAGCATCGTCGGTAGCGGCTACGTCGGGACCACGGTCGCGGCGTGTCTGGCCGACTACGGCCACGAGGTGACGAACGTCGACATCGACGAGGGGATCGTCGCGGCCATCGAGGCGGGCGAGGCACCCGTCCACGAACCCGGCCTCGACGACCTGGTCGCCGCGTACGGCGGCGACCGCCTGCGCGCGACCACCGACTACGCCGCGGTCCGGGACACCGACGTGACCTTCCTCGCGCTCCCGACGCCTTCCCGCGAGGACGGTAGCATCCACCTCGACGTCATGAAAGCGGGCGCTCGCTCGCTCGGCGAGGCCCTCGCGTCGAAGGACGACGACCACCTCGTCGTGGTCAAGTCCACCGTGATTCCGGGCACCACCGAGGACATCGTCGCCCCGATTCTGGCCGAGACCTCCGGGAAGACCCTCGATTCGGACCTCCACGTCGCGATGAACCCCGAGTTCCTCCGGGAGGGAAGCGCCGTCTCCGATTTCGAGAACCCCGACAAGGTCGTGTTCGGAACGCGGACCGACGCGGCCCGCGACCGACTCCGGGAGGTGTTCGACCCCCTGCTCGCCGACTCGGACGCCGCGGTCGTCGAGACCGGAATCCGGGAGGCCGAGATGATAAAGTACGCCAACAACGCCTTCCTCGCGTCGAAGGTCAGCCTCGTCAACGAACTCGGGAACATCTGCAAGGAGTATGGCGTCGACGCCTACGAGGTCGCCGAGGCCGTCGGCCTCGACGACCGCATCGGCGAGCGGTTCCTCCGGTCGGGGGTCGGCTGGGGCGGCAGTTGCTTCCCGAAGGACGTCGCCGCGCTCATCGCGGCCGCCCGCAATGCCGGGTACGACCCCTCCCTGCTGGAGGCCGCGGTCGACGTGAACGACGGACAGCCCGAGCGCCTGCTCGACCTGCTCGCATCTCACATCGACCCCGCCGACAAGCGAGTGGCCGTCCTCGGCCTCTCGTTCAAGCCCGGGACCGACGACGTCCGCAACTCCCGGGCCATCCCGGTCATCGAGGGGCTACAGAATCGCGGAGCGACCGTCGTCGCCTACGACCCGGTCGCGACCGAGAACATGCGCGAGCACTTCCCCGACATCGAGTACGCCGCCTCGGCCGCCGAGGCGCTCGAAGACGCCCACGGCGCGGTCGTCGTCACCGACTGGGACGAGTTCGCCGCGCTCGACCAGGCGTTCGACGCGATGGCCGACCCGGTCGTGGTCGACGGCCGCCGCATCGTCGAGCGCCGCGAGGGTATCACCTACGAGGGGCTGACGTGGTAGCTACGCGCCCACGCTGACGTTCCCGCCCTCGTGGACCTCGCTCTCGGACACCGTCACCGTCTCGTCGCCGACCGCGTACTCGCCGGGGTACGGCACGGTCACCGCGAACTCGCCGTCCGAATCGGCCTCGACGCTCCGCTCGTACTCGAACTGCGCGCCCTCGATGTCGACGGTCTTCTCGACGGTCACGGTCTCGCCCGCGGAGGCGGTCCCGGTGACGTTCGCGCCGGGCACGAGCGTGAACACCTTGACGGAGCCGTCCTCGCTGGCGTAGACCGCCCGGTAGTTGCCGACGCCGTCGACGCCCTCGCCTTCGCTCCCGTATCGGAAGTGCAGGCGTGCGTGCATCGACTCCTCGGGCGCGGGCCGGACGAGGTCGAGGTCCTTCGTGACGATGAACCCGACGTCGTCGTGCAGTTCATCGTACTTCTCCTCGGGGTTCGCCGAACTCAGGAACGACTCGTAGTTTCGGTCGGCGAACCCGTACGACCGCGCTTCCCCGTTCACGTAGTAGTTGTACACTCGGTTCCGGCCCCACTTGCTCAGCACGCGGTCCTCGGGGTACTCCCACTCCTGCTGGTCGGCGTACTCGCCCATCCACTGGGCGGCCTCGTACTTCTGGCCGTCTATCTTGACCTGCTCGTGGCGCACCGTGGTCTGCATCGCGCCCGCGCTCGCCACGAACAGGAATAACACGGCGAGCGTGACGAGCGTGGCCTTGCTGGGTATCCGGAGCGACGGCCGCTCAGCCGACGGCGTGCCGCCCGAGCGGCCGGTCTCCCTGCTGTCGAACACCGGCGGGGCGGTCACGTCGATTCGCGCCGCGAGCGCGACGAATCCCCACCCGGCCAGAATGGCGAAGAAGGGTGCGAGCTCGCCGACGAACCGGCGCTGGAGCGTCGCCAGCACGAGGAAGTACCACGCGTAGGTGGTCACGACCAGCCAGCTCGGTCGGTTGCCGTGATACGCCCGCCAGCTCGCGTACACGAGCACGGGAACGCCTAGGAGCCAGGCGAAGCCGAGTTCGAATATCGGGCCGAGTAGCGGACCGAGCGACCCGGCGAACATCGACTTGTTCTCCGCGATGCCAGTCCGGAAGAGGAGAAAATCGAGCCGCGAGTTCAACTCAGCGGCGTACGCCGGAAGAAACAGCTGGATGATTCCAAGACCACCCAGCGCGCCCGCGACCTCGGTCGTGCCGAGAACGAACGCGGGCATCTCGGCCCGGTGGACCGCTTCGCCGACGAGCGAGACCGCGACCACGCCGACCAACAGCAGGGCGGGCGAGTACGCGACCACGCCGGAATGCCACCCAAAGCCGGTGTGCGCGAGATGCGAGAGCACTGCCGCGAGCGCGACCCCACCAGCGATAGGTGCGTTTCCGGCCAGCGACGACCGACCAGCGCGAACGTCCGCCACCGTCCGCACCGCGACGTAGAGCCCGATAGCCGCGACGAGCAGCGGCCCGGCCTCCCACGCCAGCACCTGTCCGGCCACCGCGACGCCGAGGAGTCCCGCGAACGCCCACGTCGCGGGCTCGCGGAGGTCCTCGCGGTCCACGTCGGCGAGTCGGACCAGCGCGTAGGCGGTCGCCGCGAGCCACGGGTAGTCGAACGCGTGGTGGTCCGAGAAGCCGAGTCCCGTCCGGTAGGCGAACGCCGGGATCACCGCCAGCACCAGCACCGACGCGAGCGCGACCCGGTCGTCGCCGGTGAGCCGCTTCGCGATGGCGTAGACGAAGAGAGAGACCACGAGCGCCGAGACGACGGGGTACCACGCCAGTACGACGCCCGCGGCATCAGCACCGCCGAAGAAGTCAGTTATCCACCAGAGTGTAGCGACCATCAATGGTTCGCCATTCGCGACCCATCCCGGAAGATCGGAGAGGACGCTGAAGTCGAAGACGCCGTAGGCGTCCGACGTGAGGTATTCGACCCAGTAGCGATAGGCGTAGGGGTCGTTCGACGACAACAGGACGCCATCGGGACGGAGAACGTGGCCGACGAAGTACGCCCGCATCAGGACGACGAACAGCAACGCGCCCCCGAGCGCGCCCGCGGTCGTCTGTCTCTCCGACAGCGACACGTCCCCCGAGAGCAGGCCGGAGAGCGACGGTAGCGCGAGCGACGGCCGCTCGACGGACGGACGCGAGAGACCCTCCTCGTCGTCGGTCGGGTCGCCGTTCAGACTCGCGCGGACGGCCGCGGGGTCGGCGACCTCGTACTCGCCGTCGGACTTGACGACGATGTCCCGGGAGACGAGTTCGCCGAACGTCCCCGAGTCGAGGGGCACGTCGTCGAACGTCCAGCCGTCCTCGCGGTCGTCGACCGCGAGGACGTCGCGGAGGTCGGATTCGAGATCGGGTTTCTCCGCGAGGAGGTCGTCGGTCGCCTCGCGCACGTCAGTCATGAGAGGCGAATAACGTGATGGGTGCATAAAGCCTACGAACATCCGGTCCTAGAACACGAGTCGAAGGTCTTTGATTCACGCAACAGCGAGGTCCGCATATATCAACGTAGCGTTCGAATAGTATCGCATTTTCAGCCAGCCGTCTCCTCGCGTAATCGCGCAACAGTCCCAATTGACGGCGTCGGCTACCGAAGACACGAAGGCGACGTAGGCAGAAGACCAAGCTGCGATAATAACAAATCTTAACGGGGCGTACCACCTGTCTCAAAGGGATAGAAATGGACGAGATAGATTCAGAAATCGGCCCGCAAGAGAAGGACATTTTAGTGACCGGTGGCCGTGGTTTTATCGGCAGTCATCTTTGCCGGGTACTTGCAACACACAACGATATCGTGGTACTCGATGACGGTTCCAACCCCGCACCCGCGGCGGAGTATCACCCGGAGTCCGTCACGGTCGTCGACGGCGATGTTCGAGATGAACCACTAGTCGACGACCTCGTCGCGGAGACAGACATCGTCTTTCACGAAGCGGCCGAAGTGAGCGTTCAGCGTAGTATCGAAACACCGGGACGAAGTCACTCGGTGAACGTCGGTGGAACGCTGAACGTACTCGAAGCGGCCCGTACCCACGACGCCCGCGTCGTCGTCGCATCGAGTTGTGCTATCTATGGGTCACCTGAATCGGTTCCACTCTCGGAATCTCATCCCAAGCAACCCAATTCGCCGTATGGGCTAGAGAAACTCACCGTTGACCACTACACTCGACTCTACAACCGTTTGTACGACATTCCAACGGTTGCCCTCCGTTACTTCAACGTATACGGACCCGGACAGTCCGGCGGTGAGTACAGCGGCGTCGTCAGCATTTTCCAGGAACAAGCGAGAAACGGTGGCCCGCTCACCGTCGAAGGCGATGGCACGCAAACACGCGACTTCGTCCACGTAAACGATGTCGTTCGTGCAAATCTACTGGCGGCGACGACAGAGAGGGTCGGGACTGCCTATAACGTTGGAACGGGAACCGAGACGACGATTCGGGAACTCGCTGAAACGATTCGCGATATGGCGCAAACGGATGCAACAATCGTCCACCGCGACTCCCGAGAGGGCGACATCGAACGCAGTTGTGCCGACGTGTCGAAGGCTCACGAGGAACTCGATTACGAACCGACGGTCTCTCTCCGAGAGGGACTGGCGTCACTCGTCTAACCCGGTCTCAATTCGTCAAACGGGGGCGGTGACCGGACCGAAACCAATCGAAATCGGAACGAAAATTCGAACTGGCAGACGTTCTACGAGTTCTGAGAAGTGATAACGTCCATCACCTGATTCACCTCATTGGATTCGGAAGCGTTCACCCCGAAGTACAGTGAATCAGTGCGAGTCGGTCGCGGCAGAACTCCCGAGATATCAGTTCGAGTGGAGTGTTCGCCGAGAGCAAATTCGACCGCGCGCGGAGGAGAACTTACAAACCGTCGGTCCCATTATCCGCGTCATGGCCGAGACCGAGGGAGAGCCGGAGGTCGGCTTCGAGCTCAAGGAGCGCGCGATGGACGAAGCGCCCGTCGGGATCGTGATCTCCGACCCCGACCGCGAGGGCAATCCGTTGATATACGTCAACGAGGCGTTCGAGGACGTGACCGGTTACCCGCGCGAGGAGGTGCTCGGGCGGAACTGCCGGTTCCTACAGGGCGAGGAGACCGCCCCCGAGACCGTCGCGGAGATGGCCGAGGCCATCGACGCCGCCGAGCCGGTGTCGGTCGAGGTCCTGAACTACCGGGCCGACGGCGAAGCGTTCTGGAACGAGGTCACCATCGCGCCCCTCAGAGACGACGACGGCGAGGTCACGAACTTCGTCGGCTTTCAAGACGACGTCACCGCGCGCAAGGAGGCCGAACTCGAGGTCGAGCGGCGGAAGCGCGACCTCGAACACCTCGTGGGGCGAATCAACGGCCTGCTGAAGGACGTCACCGAGACGCTGATGCGCTCGACCTCGCGAGAGGAGGACGTCCGCGGGGTGACCGAGCGGATCGCCGCGGCCGACCCGTACGTGTTCGCGTGGTTCGGCGAACTCGACCTGGTCGCCGAGACCATCGTGCCGTCGGCGTGGGCGGGCGAGGGCGGTTCGGTCGAGGGAATCGAGATCGGCGTCGACGCCGACGACCCGACGGCCCGAGCGTTCGACGCCCGGGCGTTCCGCACCGCCGATGTCGAGGGCAGTGCCTGCGCCGGGCGGGTTCCGGACGCGCGGTCGATGGCCGCGGTCCCGGTCGCGTACCGGGATACGGTCTACGGCGTGCTGACGGTGTACGCCGACGGTCGCGACGCGTTCGACGAGCGCGAGACCGTCGTGATGGAGGCGCTGGGTCGGACCGTGGGGACCGCGCTGAACGCCCGAGAGAGCCGCCGGGCGCTCACCGCCGACAACGTCGTCGAACTCGAGTTCGAGGCGAGCGGTCCCGGACTGTTCTTCGTCGACCTCTCTGAGCGCACCCGTCGCCGACTCGAATACCGGGGGTCGGTGAACCGCGAGGGCGAGGGTCTCTCGATGTTCTTCACCACGGACGCCCGACCGTCGAGGATGGTCGACTCGGCCGCCGACCTCCCAGAGGTCGAACGCGCGGTGCTGGTCAGCGGCGACGAGGAGTCGAACCTCTTCGAGTTCCGAATCGCCGAGGGCTCGGTGGTCGCCGACCTGGCCGAGCGCGGCGTGCGGACCCGTTCGCTCGTGGCGGAAGACGGGGTCGGGCGGGTGGCGCTGGAGTTCCCGACCGAGATCGACTCGCGGGAGATCGCGAACCTGGTCCGGGACCGGGTTCCCGGGAGCGAACTCGTCACCTACCGGGAACGCGAGCGTCCGGCCACCACGGAGGGGGAGTTCGTCGCGCGACTGGAGGACCGACTCACCGACCGGCAGGTCACGGCCCTGCAGAAGGCCTACCTCGGCGGCTACTACGACCCGAACCGCTCGACGACGGGCGACGAACTGGCCGAGTCGATGGACATCTCGCGGGCGACGTTCCACCAGCACCTCCGGGCGGCCGAGCGCAAGCTGATCGGCGAGCTCTTCGACGAAGTACCTGACTGGTGAGGTATAGCTTTCTGGTGGGTGGGTCTCGTCGGTGTACGCCAATGGAGCCATCGGCCCGGCCCACTGCCCCCAACCCCGACCGCGTCGAGGGCTCCCGGAACGAACCCATGCCGAACTGTAATCACTGCGAGAGCTACGTTTCGAACGCGTTCGCCCGGGTCTTCGCCGACGAGCGCGGGCGGATACACGCCTGTCCCGACTGCGCCGCGAACGCGGGCATCGCCGAGGTGGCCCTGAGCAGGGCCGAATCATGACCGGCGGCGCGCCGGTGCGCCCAGTCCCGCGGAGCCGCGGGACTGGGCGCGCTCGCCCGACCCGGCCGACGCGGAGGCGGCCGACCCGACCGAGACGGAGGCGAGAGAGATGGTAACGGACGAGCAACTCCGGGCGAGCAGGGCGATACAGCGCCGGACCGGCCGGACCTTCCACGTCGCGACCCGGTTTCTCCCCGAGCGTGCGCGCTACCCGACGTACGTCCTCTACGCGTTCTTCCGCGTGGCTGACGAGGTCGTCGACGACCCCGACCCGGGTCCCCCGGAGGAGCTTCGGGCCGAGCTCGCCCGACTGCGCGAGGCGGCGACGGGCGAGCGAGAGACCGACGACCCGGTGCTCGCGGCGTTCGACGAGATGCGCGAGCGCCACGGCATCCCGGACCGGGAGGTCGAGGAGTTCGTGGCCGCGATGGAGGCCGACGTGGAGCCCGACGGTTACGACACCTACGAGGACCTCAGGAGCTACCTCCGGGGGTCGTCGGTCGCGGTCGCCTACATGATGCTCGCCGTGATGGACCCCGAGGACTCGGAGGCGGCCAGACCCCACGCGAGGGCGCTGGCAGAGGCGTTCCAGCTGACGAACTTCCTCCGGGACGTCCGCGAGGACGTGACCGAGTACGGCCGCATCTACATCCCGCGCGAGACCCTGCAGGCCCACGGGGCCTCGACCGACGACATCGCCGACCTGCGCCACTCGGCGGGCGTCACGGCCGCCGTGCGCGCAGAGCTCCGCCGGACCGAGGAGCGCTACCGCGAGGGCGTCGCCGGAATCGAGTACCTTCCGGAGGACTGCCAGTTCCCCGTGTTGCTTTCGGCGGTGCTGTACGCCGAGCACCACCGACTCATCCGCGAGCGCGGCTACGACGTGGTCTCCGCGACGCCGAGCCTCGGTCTCGGCGACTACCTCCGGGTCCTCGCGCGGACCTGGTGGCACTGGCGGCGCGAGCGCGACCCCGAGGCGGCCTTCTACCGGGCGAGCGCGGTTTCGCGAGAGGCCGAGACCGACTCGGACGCCGAAACCGACCCGCCGTCGGCGACGCCGACCGAACCGGCGGGCCACCGGCTCGGACGAGCGCTCCGGAGTCCGCTGGGACGGGCCGTCGACATCCTCCGGTCGTAGCGGCCGAGCGACGCGCCGCGCGACTCCGAGTGGGTTACGATATCGCTCCATCACCTCCACCTGCCGAAACTCGCCGAGGCGGAACTGGTCACGGTCGCCGAAACCGACGAGTGGAAACGCATCGCGTTCGCGGGCGCGTCCGAGAGGGAGGGCGCGCTGTCGGACCTGCTGGCGATAGACGAGACGAGAATCGAGTGAACCGCCTCGGCAGTCGGACCGGCGTCGAGTCCTCCGGACGCGAGCTACGGGAGAACGAGCGTGAGCGCGCCACCGCAGGCGGGGCACTTCGGGGGGACCCCGCCGTCGGTTTCGACCGTGTAGTCGCAGTCGGTACACGCACAGCGGTCGGAGCGCCCGCGTCCCGAGGCGGCGTTCGAGTGGGGGTCGGCCGTCGGGTGGTCGAATCCGATGGGCGGCGAGGTGCTCGCAACCATACGCGAACGTAGGGCACGGACGCCTAAATACCTTCAAACGGATTATACGGCCGCAACGATACATGAATTCCGGTAATACCGGACCGGCCGGTCACTCGCCGCCGACCGGAAAGACCCATCTGGCCCGAGCACCTGCGATGGATATGCCCGAGACGATTCGAGGACAGGTCCTCCACGTCGTCCCGCCCGACGAACTCGACGAGCACGAACTCACCGACGACCTGCAGGCGCTCGCGGAGTCGCGGTACGTCCTCGTCTGCCGGAAGGGCGGGTCGCCCTCGTGGGTCGAGCGCGTGCGGTCGTTCCTCCTCCGACGACCCATCGAGCCGGTGACGCTCGTGGCCGAGACGGCCCCGAGCGAGGGCGAGGAGGTGACCGCGACCGTCGAAGAGACGGCGGTCGCGGGCGTCTACGAGGCGACCGACCTGCGGTGACCGGCAGTTCCCGTCGGATGCAGAGGCCGCCGACCGCCGTCGCACCGACCGAAAGGGATTTTCTCCGCGTCCGATAACGCCGGGTATGTCCTCGACACCGACCGCACACCACGTCGGCGTGACGGTGACCGACCTCGACCGCGCGGTCGAGTTCTACCGCGAGGTCCTCGACCTCGACGTGCTCGACCGGTTCACCGTCTCCGGCGGGGCGTTCTCGGATGCCGTCGGCGTCGACGGGGCCACCGGGAACTTCGCCCACCTCGACGCCGACGGCGCGCGCATCGAACTCGTCGAGTACGACCCCGAAGGGCGACCCCGGTCGGCCGAGACCGTGAACCAGCCCGGCGCGAAGCACCTCGGATTCGCGGTCGACGACCTCGACGCCTTCTACGAGGGGCTCCCGTCGGACGTGGAGACCACGAGCGAGCCCCGGACGACGGCGAGCGGGACGAAGATTTTGTTCCTGCGCGACCCCGAGGACAACCTCGTCGAGGTCGTCGAGGCGTAGGAACCCGACCGACCCGTCTGTCAGGAGAGAACGCTTATTCCGGAGCGTACTAATTCCCCGCATGCAGAGACTTCGGCCGGTATCTGTCATCCCGGGGCTGGCATCCCCCGACCACTGCCCCCAACTGGACCTCGACTCGGACCCCGACGCTCGGCCCGGCGGAAGACGGCAAGACTGACGGGGCAGTCCGACATTTATATCGCTCCGACCCAATATCGAGGAGAGATACCAAATGCCACGACTGACGGGCGGACAGGCGGTCGTCGAACAGCTCGAACGGGAGGGCGTCGACGTGGCGTTCGGCATGCCCGGCGTCCACACGCTGGACATCTACGACGCGCTGCTCGACAGCGACATCGACCACGTCACCACCCGCCACGAGCAGGGCGCGGGGTTCATGGCCGACGGCTACGCCCGGACGACGGGCCGGGTCGGGGTCGCGCTGGTCATCACCGGGCCCGGACTGACGAACGCCGCGACGGCCATCGGGCAGGCGTACTCGGACTCCTCGCCGATGCTCGTCATCTCCAGCCAGAACGAGACAAACGAGGCCGACCGCGGGAAGGGCTACCTCCACGAACTCAAGGACCAGCAGGCCGCGATGGACAGCATCGCGGCCTACAGCGAGCGGGTCGACCGGGTGGCCGACGTTCCGGCCGCCGTCGCCGAGGCGTTCGAGTACCTCGAAACCGAGCGGCCGCGTCCGGTCCACCTCCAGATTCCGACCGACGTGCTGGCGCGCGAGGAGCCGGTGAGCCTCCCGAACCGGGACGCCCCGCGAGGAGGCGGCGAATCGGCGGCTTCCGCCGCCGATTCGCCGACCGACGACGGCCCCGACTCGCTGACCGCCCCGGTCGACGCCGAGCGACTCGACGCGGCGGCCGACCGCCTCGCGGCGGCCGACCGCCCCTGCTTCTGGTCGGCGGGGGCGCGTCGGGCGCGGCCGAGGAGGCGCGCCGCCTCGTCGAGACGACCGGGATTCCGGTCGTCTCGACGGTCGCCGGGAAGGGCGTCGTTCCCGCCGACCACCCGCTCGCGCTCGGCGCGACCCTCGGCGAGGAGGCGGTCGCGGCGTTCGTCGAGTCCCGGGACCTCCTCCTCGCGGTCGGCACGGAACTCAGCCCGCGTGAGGTGCGCGACGTCGAACTCCCCGAGAATCTGATACAGGTCGACCTCGACTACGCCAACCTCGGGAAGACCTTCCCCGTCGAGATCGGCGTCGTCGCCGACGCGGCGGTCGCGCTGGGCGAACTCGCCGACCGGGTCGAGGCGCGGGGCGTCGCGTTCGGCGACGCCCCGCGCGAGGCGGTCGCCGACCTCCGGGCCGACATCGAAGTCCCCGAGGACGAGCGCGACGACCGCCACCGCATCCTAGAGACGCTGCGGGCGGCGCTCGACGACGACGCCGTGGTGGTCAACGACATGACGAAGGTGTGCTACGAGGCCAAGAGCGAGTTCCCCGCCTACGAACCCGACACCTTCCTCTTTCCCAGCGGCTACGGCACGCTCGGGTTCAGCCCGCCCGCGGCGTTCGGCGCGGCGGTCGGCGACCCCGACCGGCAGGTGGTGTCGCTGGTCGGCGACGGCGGCTTCCTGTTCACGGTCCAGTCGCTCGCGACCGCGGTCCGGTACGGCCTCGGGGTCCCGGTCGTCGTGGTCAACGACGAGAGCTACGGCATCCTCGAAGACGTTCAGCGCCGCGACTACGGCCGCATCGTCGGCACCGACATCGAGAACCCCGACTTCGTCGCGCTGGCGCGGGCGTTCGGCGCGGCCGGAGCCCGCATCGACGCGTCGGCGGTCGAAGCGGAACTGCCCGCGGCGCTCGACGAGGCGTTCGCGCGCGACCGGCCGACGGTCGTCGAGATACCCGTCGACTTCTGACCATGGCCGAGGACACGCCCACGACGGACGACGACGGCGGCCGACCCGGCGCGTTCGACCACCTGTTCACGCCCGCGGTCCGGGACGGCCTCGGCGAGGCGGGCTACGGGAGCTGGCGGGCCATCGACGCCCCCGACGCGGTGTCGCTGAGCTTCGGCTTCCCCTTCCCGGAGTCGTTCCCGAACGACGAACTCGCGGCGGCCGCCGAGGCCGTCTTCGAGGCGGAGGGCGGCGCGGCGATGCAGTACGGCGGCGGCGAGTACGCCGACCGACTCGCAGAGGCAATCGCCGAGCGCGAGCGCGACCGGGGCATCGACTGCGACGCCGGGAACGTCCTGCTGACCAACGGCGCGACCCACGCCATCGACGTGGTCGCCCACGCGTTCCTCGACCGCGGCGACCACGTCTTCGTGGAGGCTCCGACGTTCATGGGGACGCTGAAGCTGTTCGCGAACTACGGCGTCGAGGTCGCGGGCTTCGAGACCGACGACGAGGGCCTCGACGTCGGGGCGGTCGCGGCGGAACTCGAATCCCGGACCGCCGAGGGCCGACCCCTCCCGAAGCTACTGTACACGATTCCGACGTTCCAGAACCCCACCGGCACCACGCTGTCGCGCGACCGGCGCGAGCGCCTGCTCGACCTCGCCGAGGAGTACGACTTCGTCGTGGTCGAAGACGACGCCTACGGCGACCTCCGGTACGGCGGCGACGACGTTGCCCCCCTCAAGGCGCTCGACGAGACGGGGCGAGTCGTCCGCGTGGGCACCTTCTCGAAGACGGTCGCGCCCGGCGTCCGGACCGGGTGGATACTCGGCGACGACGAGCCCCTCGACACGGTCGGGCGGATTCGGGCTGGCGGGACGAACACCTTCACCCAGAGCGTCCTCGGGTACTACTGCACCGAGGGCGGGTTCGAGGGGAACGTCGCGGAGCTACGCGCGGCCTACGAAAAGCGCCGGGACCACATCCTCGCGTGCCTCGACGACCACATGCCCGAGGCCGCCGAGTGGACCGACCCCGACGGCGGCTTCTTCGTCTGGGTCGAACTCCCCGAGGGAATCGACGCCGAGGAACTGCTCCCGAGAGCGGCCGATGAGGGAGTCACCTACCTCCCGGGCGAGATGTTCTTCCCCGACGACCGGGGCGAGAACGGCCTGCGGCTGTCGTTCAGCTACGTCTCGCTCGACGAGATGGAGCGGGGAATCGAGGCGCTGGCCCGGGCGACGCGGTCGGCGCTCCGAGAGCGCCGACCGCGGTAGCGCGGGCGGTGTCGGGCCGCGACCGCGATAGCGCGGGCAGTGTCGGGCCGACCGGTCGGCCCGACACCGCAGACCGCCCGAACCCCTCACTCGGCGGTCACGTCGAACGGCGGTTCGGCCTCGGGCGGGAGCGGCGTCTCGTAGCTCCGGTCGCCGGTCGTCTCGTCGAACTCCTCGTTCGCGCGCTCGACGAGGTCCGGGTCGTCGAGCAGGTCGTGGACGGTTCCCCCGAGCACCTTCGCGGCGTACACCGCGCCCTTCTCACCGAAGTCCCCGTTCGCCGCGGTCGCCTGCCACGTATGGGCGGGGGTCCCGACCGCCCACGTCGCCGCGCGGAACTGGGCGGTCGGGGTGATCCAGCTCACGTCGCCGACCTCGGTCGAGCCGCCGCCGACCTCGCCCTCGGCGTGTGGCGGGACCGGTTCGTCGTAGAGCGCTGACTCGCGCATCGCCTCGGCGTGTTCCTCGGGGAGGTCTTCGAGGCTCGACTCGACCTGCTCGTCGGGGATGGTCTCCTTGAGGTCGGCCGCGAACGCGCGGTCCTCGTCGTCGTACCCCACGGGACCGAGCTCGCGCATCGTCTCCCAGATGACCTCGCTCACGGTCGGGTTCGCGAGGTAGTCCCAACAGCCGGTGATGTACCGCCTGTCGACCTCGGTCCGGGTCATCGCGGCGGCCGCCTCCGCGATGTCGGTCACCCAGTCGGTGAGACGGTCGACCTCGGCGCGCTCGGGCGCGCGGACGTAGTACCAGACGGTCGCCTCCGCGGGGACCACGTTCGGGGCGTCCCCGCCCTCGGTGATGACGTAGTGGATGCGGGCCGACTCGGGGACGTGCTCGCGCATGTACTCGACGCCCGAGTTGAGGAGTTCGACCGCGTCGAGCGCCGACCGCCCCGACTCGGGAGAGGCCGCGGCGTGGGCCGAGACGCCCTCGAAGGTGAACTGGACCGAGTCGAGCGCGAGCGACGAGCTCACGTCGGGCGTGCTCTTGGTCGAGGGGTGCCACGTAACCGCGGCGTCGAGGTCGTCGAACGCGCCGTCGCGGGCCATGAACACCTTCCCGACCAGCGTCTCCTCGGCCGGACAGCCGTAGAACCGGACGGTCCCGGTCAGGTCGCCGCGCTCGATTGCGCGCTTCACCCCTACCGCCGCGCCGACGCCCGCGACGCCGAAGAGGTTGTGCCCGCAGCCGTGACCCGGCGCGCCCTCCTCGACGGGGTCGCGCTCGGCCGAGACGGTCTGGGAGAGGTCCGGCAACGCGTCGTACTCGCCCAGAATCCCGACCGTCGGGTCGCCGGTTCCGTAGGAGGCCACGAACGCCGTGGGCATCCCGCCGACGCCGACCTCGATTTCGAAGCCCTCCGCTTCCAGTCGGTCGATAAGCACCTGCGCCGACTCCTCCTCGTGGAGGCCCAGCTCGGGCGTCTCCCAGATTTCTCGGGCCATCGACCGGAGTCGCTCGCGCTCGCTCTCGACCGCCTCGTACACGTCCGATTTCGCCATGGTCTCGGATGGCGCGGCGGGACCATCAACGTTGGCTCGGCCCCCTCGAACTTCCGCGGACCGCACACTTATGGACGAGCGAGTGACAACCACTACCATGTCACGGACCACGGTCTCGGCCGACGACGGCATCGTCTACGAGTTCTCGCCCGACCTCGACGCCGCCTACACCGCCGCCAGCGGCGAGTCGCTCACGATAGAGACGGTGGACAGCCTCGGCGGGGCGGTACAGGCGGAGTCGGACGTGATCGACGAGGTCCCCGACGAGGTCAACGGCGCGACCGGCCCAATCGCGGTCGAGGGGGCCGAACCCGGCGACGTCCTCGCGGTCCACGTAGAGGACGTCCGCGTCAACGAGGACCGCGGGCGAGTCACGACGATTCCCGGCTTCGGCTTCCTCCGCGAGGCCGACGACATCGAGGAACCCCGGAGCCGCATCACCCCGGTCGAGGGCGACGGCGACGGGGAGACCATCGACTTCGGAGGGCTGAGCGTCGACATCGACCCGGTCATCGGGACCATCGGGGTCGCGCCCGAATCCGAGTCCTACACCACGCTGGTCCCCCACGACCACGGCGGGAACCTCGACACGACCGACGTCACGACCGGTTCCACGGTCTACTTCCCCGTCTTTCAGGAGGGCGCGATGCTCGCGATGGGCGACTCGAAGGCCGCGATGGCCGACGGCGAGATGTGCGGGACCGGCGCGGAGATCGGCACCGACATCGACGTGACCCTCGAACTCCTCGATGACCCCGCGGTCTCGCTCGACCGACCGCTCGTCGACACCGGGAGCGCGTGGAAGACGGTCGCGAGCGCCGAGACCCTCGAAGACGCGTGTCGGCTGGCCCACCGCGACCTGCTCGAACTGCTGGGGCGCGAACACGGCTTCGACGCGACCGACGCCTACATGTTCGCCAGCCTCGTCGGCGGGCTGGAGGTCAGTCAGGTGGTCGACCCGCTCGTGACCGCGCGCAACGCGATTCCGAGCGAGTACCTCTCCGAGCCGTTCTAGCCCCTCTTTCGGGGCGTTCCGATCTCTTTCGGGGCGTTCTGGTCCCTTTTCGGGGCGTTCTGGCACCTCCCCGGGCCGTTCCGAGCGCGACCCGCTCGCTCGGCGAGCGGGTCGCGCGCACCACCAACTACAACCCTCCCCCGTCTCTATGCCTCGGTATGCGGAACTACGACATCGCGAGCGTCTGGGGCATCCCGATTCGGATCAACATCTCGCTCATCGTCTTCCTCCCGGTGCTGGCGTGGCTCATCGGGAGCGGCGAGCAGATCGCGTTCTACGCCGACATCATCGACGGCTTCGCGCCAGCGACCCTCGACCGCGACGCGCTCGCGGCCGGGAACACGCCGTGGCTCGTCGGGTCGGCCGCGGCGGTCGGCCTGTTCGCCAGCGTAGCGGTCCACGAACTCGGCCACGCGTGGGCCGCCCGCCGGTACGGCATCCACACCGAATCCATCACGCTCTGGTTGCTCGGCGGCCTCGCCAGCCTCCAGTCGATGCCCCGCGAGTGGAACCGCGAACTGTGGATCGCGCTCGCCGGACCCGCCGCGAGCGTGGTGACGGCCGCGGCCTGTTACGCCGTCGTGCTCGCGTTGCCAGGGTCGGTCCCGGTCGCGACGTTCGTCTTCGGCTGGCTCGTCGTCACCAACGTCGTCCTCACGGTGTTCAATCTCCTCCCGGCGTTCCCGATGGACGGCGGCCGGGTCCTCCGGGCGCTGCTCGCGCGCTCACAGCCCTACGCGACCGCGACCCGGACCGCCGCGCGCATCGGGTCGCTGTTCGCGCTGGGGTTCGCGATTCTGGGCGTCCTGTCGTTCAGCCCCCTCCTCCTCCTGCTCGCGCTGTTCGTCTACGCCGCGGCCACCAGCGAGTCCCGGCTGGTCGCGCTCGACGCCCTGCTCGACGGCGTCACCGCCGCCGACGCGATGACCGCCGGAGTCGAGGGCGTGGCGGCCGACGAGTCGATATCGGCCCTCCTCGACCGGATGATGACCGAGCGCCGGACGACCTACCCCGTGACCGAGGCCGGGTCGGTCGTCGGCGTGGTCTCGCTGGGCGACCTCCGGGCGAAGCGAAACCGGGAGGCGACCACGGTCGGGCAGGTCGTCGACGCGGAGGTCCCGCGGGTCGAGCGCGACCTGCCGCTGTTCGAGGTCATCGCGCTGATGAACCGCTCGGGGGCCGACGCCGCGGTCGTCGAGGAGCGCGGGGAAACGGTCGGCGTCATCACCGCGGCCGATTTGGCGACCGCGTTGCAGGTGCGCCGCGAGGCGGGGAGCCTCGTCTCGCCTCGGGCCGCGATGTGAGCCGCGACCTCAGAGGGCGTACTCGTGGTACTCTCCCTCGCAGGGCGGCCCGCGCTGGCCGAGCAATTTCCGCTCCTGCAGGTCGATGACGATGCTCGCGTTGGTCTGGCCGTACTCGACCTCCGGGAGCGACTCGTCGACGTGACTGCAGATGCTCGACGGCCTCCCGAAGTGGTCCCGGAGCGCGGCCCGGACGGCGGCCGAATCGACGCCTCCCGCGTCGGCGTCCTCGGCGAGCAGGCGTCGCAGGCGCTCGGCCCGGTAGAGCGTGCTCGGCCCGCGCTTCTCGTTCAGGCTCTCGACGGCGTCGGTCTCGAAGTGGTTGGCGTGCGCGAGGACGCCCTCCTCGGGATACACCGGATTGACGAGTCCGGGCGCGGCTTCGAGGTCGATGACCTCCCCCTCGGCGTGGCCGACGAGGACGTTCGCCGAGCAGACCCGGTCGGTCTCCAGTATCGGGGCGAGCGCGTCGTCGAACCGGTCGGCGTCGAGCACCTCGCGGAACCGGACGTGGTAGGGCTTGCGGAACTCGTTGCGGCCGTCCTCCGCGGAGATGAGACCGTTGACCGCGAGGCCGATACCGTGCTCGTTGACGCCGACCTTCCCGCCGACGATGCCCGCCTCGGTCATCGCCAGCAGGTCGGGCGCGTCCTCGCGGCGCAACTCCATCAGGAAGAGATTGTCGGCCACGGGCGCGAGCCAGTCCCAGTTCTGTCCGACGTAGGTCGTGCCGTCGGCGGTCGCCGAGGGGAGCACGCCGAAGCTGGTGCAGCCGTCGACCGGCGGCGAGCCGCCGGTCGACGGCGGGGCTCCTTCGCGAGTGGTCTCTTCGTTCCCCGTCTCTCCCGTCTCTCCCGTCTCTCCCCTCTCTCGCGCCCCTTCGTTCTCTCGCGTTCGTCCCTTCTCTCGCTCCTCGCTCTCCGCCCGGTCCTTCCACGCGGGGTAGATGACCTCCCACCGGACGTTGAGCATCGCCACGTCGGCGAGGGGAACGTCGCTCCCTTCTGCGACCCCGCGCATCTCCGCGGCGTACTCGGGGTTGTCGCGCTCGATGACCTCGACGTAGTCGGCGGCGTGGTCCCGAATCCCGTCCACGTCCACCCCCTCGTGGGCGAACCGCTCGCGGTACAGTTCGACGTTGGACGCGACCGCGTCGGCGAACCGCTCGCCGTGTTCGCGCCCGCGTTCGTGAGGCGTGCCTGTCAATACCACGCGCTCGAACTCGGCCATGGGGGAGATGGGGTCGGCCGGGGAGATAAAGGTTCGAGTGGGGGCAACCGGAGGCCCGAAACCGGGGCGATAAGTGGCCAGGTGCCCATCTCCGAGGTGACCCCTCCGAATGCCCGCCACCACCTCCGAGACCACCGCCCCCTCGACGATTCCATGGGGGTCGAGCGCGCTCTACGTCATCCTGTCGAGTTCGCTCATCGGCGTGATGGGCGTCTCGCTCATCAGCCCCGTGCTACCGGACCTCCGGGCGGTCTTCGGCGTCTCGGACGCGCAGGTCGGACTGGTCATCACCGCCTACACCCTGCCCGGCGTCTTCCTGACGCCGTTCATCGGCCTCGTCGCCGACCGGGTCGGCCGCAGGCGGGTCATCGTCCCGCTGTTGTTCGTCTTCGGCCTCGCGGGCGCGGGAATCTCGGTCGCGGGGAGCTTCGCCGAGGTGCTGGCCCTCAGATTCCTCCAGGGGGTCGGCGCGAGCGCGCTCGTCACGCTCGCGGTCACGCTCATCGGTGACTTCTACGAGGGCGGTCGCCGGAACGCGGTCATGGGCCTCAACGGCAGCATGATCGGCACCGGCGCGGCGGTCTACCCTCTCGTCGGCGGGGCGCTCGCCGGAGTCCGGTGGAACGTCCCGTTCGTCTTCTTCGGCGTCGCCGTCCTCGTCGGCCTCGTCGCGGTCGTGGCGCTCGACGAACCCGAGACGCGGGAGGCGACCGGCGTCCGGGAGTACGTCGGGCGCATCCGCGACGTGGTCCTGCTCCCGGAAGCACTCGCCATCTTCGCCGCCATCTTCGCGGCGTTCTTCGTGTTCTACGGCGCGGTCCTCACCGCGCTGCCACTCCTGCTCAGCGACGAGTTCGGCCTCTCGGCCGAGCAGATCGGGCCGGTGCTGGCGATGGTGTCGGTCGCGAGCGCGACCGTCTCCTCCCAGTACGGCCGGGTCTCGGAGTGGCGGACCGCGCCCGAGCTCCTCGCGCTCGGGTTCGTCGCCTACGGGACGAGCCTGCTCGGCGTCTGGCTCGCGCCGTCGCCGGTCTTCGTCGGCGCGTCGCTGCTCGCGTTCGGCGTCGGCTTCGGCATCGTGATGCCCTCGGTCGACACGACCGTCGTCACACTCGTCTCGGGTCGGCTCCGCGCGGGGATGATGGGGATGCGGACCAGCATGCTCCGACTCGGCCAGACCCTCGGCCCGGTGTCGTTCACGTTCGTCGCCGAGACCGCCTTCGCCTCGTCGCTGGCGGGCTACCGGGTCCTCCTGCTGGTCTCGGGACTGGTCGTCGTGAGTTCGGGCGTCGCCGCGTACGCCCTCGTGCGGCGGTAGGCCCCGGGTGTCGGTCTCCGTCCGGAGCGCCCGCCAAGCGCCGTGGGTTCCGAGCGAGACCCGACGTGTTCTCGTCGAACCGACACGTTTATGCGGTGGCGTCGTAGCGTTCCGAACGATGCAAGGAACCTCTCGGGGGACCCGGACGGACTCGCTGCTCGCCGCGCTCGTCGGCGACGATTGCAACTGGTGTGCGAGGGGGACGCTGGCGCGCGGGGAGTTCAAGGGCGACGACGCAGTCGTCTGCGAGGAGTGTGACACCCCTGCGGCCCGCGTCTGGTGAGCGCCCGACCCCGGTCGGCGACGGACCCCTCGCGGCCGCGCTCAGAACAGCGCTTCCAGCTCCCCGGCGTCGTCGTGGACTAACTGTTCGAGGTTCCGCTCGCTCTCGTCCCGGATGTCCTCGATGTTGTCCTGCGTCTCGACCGCGACGCCCTGCAGGTCCTTGATCCGGGGCACGTCGGTCACGCCCGAAAGCAGGGCCACCGCGCCGACGCGGTCGGCTCCCCGGATGGGGTAGTCGCCGCCCCGGACCTCCATCGAGCGGGTCTCGTTTTCGAGCCACTTTCGCCCGCGCTCGATGCCCTTGCGGTTGAGGTAGTTCGGCGGGCCGCTGGTGACCACGAGCGAGCGCTCGGTGCTCTCGATGTCGCAGGGCAGGGTGAGCCGTCCGAGCGCCGCCTTCCGGACGAGGCTGGTGATGCGGTTGGTGGTCTGGGTGGCGTCTATCTCCGCGTCCGTGAACCGCCCGAGGAGACCGCCGCCCGGAGCGTCGACCTCCTCGGTCGCGTAGCCGACGGTCGAGACCCCGCCGCAGGCGAGCGTGTTGATTATCTCGCTGGAATCGACCACGCTTTCGGCGACCTGCTCGCTCGCGCCGACCTCGCCCGCCGAGAAGAGGACGCCGAACCGCCGGACGATCTCCTCGTTGATGCGGTCGTAGCCGCCCCGGACCGACTCGCCGGTCTCGCGCCACGCGTCGTTGTCGAACACCAGCAAGTTGTCGACCTCGTCGACGAACGTCTTGAACGAGCGGGCGGCGTTGAGCGTGTAAATTCCCCCTTCGTCCTGCGCTGGCAGGACGCCGAGACCGTAGACGGGCTCGGTGTAGAGGCGCGTGAGGTGGCTGGCGAGGACGGGCGCACCGCCCGAACCGGTGCCGCCGCCCAGCCCCGCGACCACGAGGAACGCGTCGATCTCGTGGACCGGGACCTCGTCTATCGCGCCCTGCACCTCGTCGATGTCCTCCTCGGCGATCTCCGCGCCGAGTTCGTTGTCTGCGCCCACGCCGTGGCCCTTCACCCGGGCCTGCCCGATGAGGACGCGGTTTCGCTCGGGGACGTTTTCGAGCCCCGCGAGGTCGGCCTTCGCGGTGTTGACCGCGACCGCCGACCGGACGACCTCGCTCCCGGTGCGTCGGTCGTACTCGACGAACTTGTCCACTATCTTGCCGCCTGCCTGCCCGAAGCCGATCATTGCGAGCTTCATATTTTGGTGCCTCCGTAACGCCGATAATCCCACGCTACCCCGGTCATCGGGAGGGTTAGCGTCGCGTTATCGGCTCGTATCGCCAACCGTCGGCCGACACGCACATTGTTATGCGGCGGCACATCGGGGTTCAGGGCGGGCCACACGAGGGTCGCCGTCGGGGACACGCTCCGCTCGCGTGCTTCAGGCGGTCTTTATCGCCGACGAGAATCGGTCCCACCTTCCACCTCGCACAATCGGATATCCGCGCTTCATCTCTGCGATTCCAGGGACACTCGACGCCGTAAGCACCGTCTGAAACGGACCGATTCGCGGCGGAATTGGATGTCGTTCGACCCCGACCGCCTTCGACGCGCGTATTATCCCCGCCCGACTACTCCGACCCATGCGACAGTTCATCGTCCTCGGGCACGACGCGCCGACGACCCCCGACTTCTCGCTCGACGACCTCGCGGGCGGTGCGGGCCGACTCGACGTGCTGTGTCGCTGCGTCAACTCCGCCTTTTTCCTCTCGCACGACATCCGCGAGGACGTGCGGGTCCACCTCGTCCTGCGGGACGAGGTGACGGTTCGCTTCGAGGGGGCCGACCTCCGGCACCTCAACCCCGACGAGCGCAGTACCGCGGCGCTGGTCCGCAAGGCGCTCGACCAGAAGGGCGAGGCCATCGGTCACATGGCGGTCGAGAGCTCGCCGGGCGTCCACCTCTCGAAGCGCGGGTTCGAGCCCGTCCTCGAAGACGCCGCCCGCGACGGGACCGTGGTCCAGCTCCACGAGGACGGCGACCCGGTCGTGGACGTGGAACCGCCCGAGGACCCCGTGTTCGTCCTCTCGGACCACCACGATTTCGGGGACGACGAGGCGGCCCTGCTCGCCGACGCCGCCGACGAGCGCGTCCGACTCGGGCCGGAACTCCTCCACGCCGACCACGCCATCACGGTGGCCCACAACTATCTGGACACCGAGGGGTTCACCGAGTACTGAGCGTCCGACGCAGACCACGGATTCCGTGAATTTTCACCGACCACGGGACGCGCCGCGCTCGCGGCCTCGCGGAGGCCGCGAGCGCACGCGGGGAGGCACGGGGCGCGGTGCGGTCGCGGTCGCGGTGCGGTCGCGGTGCTGTGCGGTGCGGTCTCATAGGTACCGGGAGTAGCTAGCGACACGTCGCACCTTTGCCGTCTCGCACCGCGGTCGTCTCGCACCTCGGTCGTCTCGCACCTCGGTCGTCTCGCACCTCGGTCGTCTCGCACCTCGGTCGTCTCGAACGACGGCGACACCGACTCCGTTCGTCCGGAGGCCGACCGAATCACGCGACCGAACGACACACTCAACAGGAACCACCGAACAGTCACGCACATGCGAGTCAGCGTCATCGGCGGCGGGACCGTCACCGAGAGCGAGGCAGAACTCGCCGAGGAGGTCGGCAGACTGCTCGGCGAGCGCGGCCACGAGGTGGTCTGTGGCGGCCTCGGCGGCGTCATGGAGGCCGCCTGCCGCGGCGCGAGCGAGGCTGGCGGCCGGACCGTCGGCATCCTCCCGGGCGAGGACCGCCGGGCCGCCAACCCCCACGTTGACATCCCCATCGCCACCGGACTGGGCCACGCCCGGAACGGACTGGTCGTGATGAACGGCGACGCCGCCATCGCAATCGACGGCGGGCCGGGCACCCTCTCGGAACTCGGATTCGCGGGCGTGTTCGACCGCCCGGTCGCCGGGCTGGAGACCCACGACGCGCCGGGCGTCGAGGCCGTCGAGACGCCCCGAGAGGCGGTCGCGTACGTCGAATCCGCGGTCGGAGACGGCGCAGAATTTCGGAAGCGTTAAAGGCGGCCCACGCCTTGTTCGACCTGCGGGCCGGTGGGGTAGCTTGGTATCCTTCGGCCTTCGGGTGGCCGTAACCGCAGTTCGAATCTGCGCCGGCCCACTACCTTTCCCGCACTCAACGAACGCCGAGCGACAGCGAGGCGTTCCGAGTGCGGGAATCGTGACGCCGAGCAGATTCGAGCAGACGAGTCGCACGCCCGGAATGGCGCGAAGCGCCACACGCCCGGACCGTCTCGGCGAGTTCGACATCTGCGCCGGCCCACTTCTTCCCGCACTCAACGAACGCCGAGCGGAGCGCCCGGATTCGACCTCCGACCAGCGACTTCGAAGGTTTTTCACGAGGGCGCTGAGCATAGCTCGGTAGATGGACACACGGACGCGCAGTACGGTCCTCGTCGTTCTCGGCGTCGTCCTCCTCGCCTCGACGCTCGCGGTCAGCGCGCTCGTCACCCCCGACCGGAGCGTCGATACCGGCGAAGACGAGACGCTCCGAACCCTCGTCGGAATACAGGGCGGCGGTCCGGGGTGGCACGACCACGGGAGCGTCGCGCTGTTCGAGGGGACCGACCTCGCGTGGGAGTCGGGCGGCACCGACAGCTACTTCGACGTGACGATGCTCGACAACGGCAGCGTGACGGCCGGGTTCATGCAGGCCGGATACGACGACTGTGGGCCCTACGACTCGCCCTGCACCCACACCGGCTTCCGTGTCATTGACCCCGGTTCGGAGTCGGACCCCGACCCCGAGATCGTCTCGGAGTACTCGTTCCCGGTCCGGACCCCGACGAACAGCGAACTCCACGACGTCGAGCGACTGGGCGACGGCGAGTACCTCGTCACCGACATGGAGCACGAGCGACTCGCGGTCGTCGAGGACGGCGAGGTCGTCTGGGAGTGGCGCGGCGAGGAGTTCTACGACGCGCCCGACGACCCCACGAGGACCGACTGGCTCCACTTCAACGACGTGGACGTCGTCGGCGACGGGCGATACCTCGTGTCGGTGCGCAACGCCAACCAGATACTCGTGGTCGAGCGCGGCGAGGGCGTCGTCGAGGTCATCAACGAGGACGACGGCGGCGACGACGACTCGTGTACCCGGAACAATCAGCTCCGAGACACCGACGGCGACGGCGACGTGCGGTGTGGCGACCCCGAGGTGCTCGACCACCAGCACAATCCCCAGTGGCTCGGCGAGGGCGCAGTGCTGGTCGCCGACAGCGACAACAACCGCATCGTCGAACTCCACCTGAACGAGTCGACCGACGAGTGGGAAGTCGCGTGGGAACTCGACACCGTGGGCGGAATCGCGCTCGACTGGCCCCGCGACGCCGACCGACTCGACAACGGCAACACGCTGGTCACCGACACCCTCAACAAGCGCGTCGTCGAGGTCGACCGGAACGGGACGGTCGTCTGGAGCGCCACCACCGACCAGATTCCCTACGAGGCCGACCGCCTCCCCGAGGGCGAACGCCCGACCGGCGAGCGATACGGCACCGTCAACACCGCCGACGCCGACCGGATTCCGGTCCTCGACCCCGCGGTGAGCCTGCTCAGGGGCGCGGTTCCGGCGCTCCCCTACTGGTTCACCGGCGTCCAGCTCGGGCTGAGTCTGGTCTCGCTCGGGCTGGTCGGCGGTGGCGGCTACCTCCGGTGGCGGGCGTAGGGCAGAGCCCTCAGACCCCCTCGTCGGCCCGCTTCTCGGCGTGGTACCACTCGCCGCTCCAGCTGAACGCGTACTCGACCAGCGCCTTCGTCGCCGCGAGCCCGTACAGCGGGAACACCAGCGGCGCGAGCACCCACACCCACCCCACCCGCTCGACCGCGCCGGTCAGGCGGTCGGCGACTCGGAGCGTCCCGGCCGACGCCACGACCGCGACGACCGGCAGCGCCGAGAACGGTGCGTCGACCGCGAGCGCGAACACCGTGAACTTCACCAGCACGGAGACCAGCAGCAGGCTTCCCACGACCGACCCC
Source organism: Halorussus salilacus (assembly GCF_024138125.1). Taxonomy (NCBI): domain Archaea; kingdom Methanobacteriati; phylum Methanobacteriota; class Halobacteria; order Halobacteriales; family Haladaptataceae; genus Halorussus; species Halorussus salilacus. The sequence goes on along the minus strand of NZ_CP099993.1, from coordinate 2,238,601 downwards.
GCGCAGATGGCGACGCTGAAGAGGTCGCGGCGGTCCCGCGGCGGGACCGCCGCGCGGGTCTGGAGCCGGAGCACCTGGGCGTAGCCCGTCATCCAGCGCTTTCGCTGGCCCCACCAGTCCCGGAGGGTGTGGGCGGCCTCGATGCGCGAGGGGTGCGCGAGTAGCTCCCGGACCGCGAGTCGGTTGCGGTAGCACTGGTGGGCGAATCGATAGTCCTCGGTCAGCGCCCCGGTGTCGTACCCGCCGACGCGCTCGAACGCCGACCGGCGCATGACGACCGCCCGACTCGCGGCCATCTGGAACCCCGTGAACAGGCTCAACAGCCGCCGTCCCGCGTAGCTCAGCAGGACCGACTCGTAGTACGCCAGCGACTCGACGAGGCCCGTCGCACGGGGCACCGTCCGGCCCTGAACCACGTCGTACTCGCCGAGCTCGGCGACCGCCCCCGCGAGGAAGTCGGGGTCGACCGCCTCGTCGGCGTCGAACACCGCGAGGTACTCCGAATCGGTGACCTCGGCGGCGTAGTTCACCGCGCCAGCCTTCGAACCGGGGGAGCGGGTGTTGACCAGACACTCGACCGCCCCGTGGGCGGCCGCGAGTTCGCGGGCGCGGCGCAGGCTCGGGGCGTCGTCGGGCTCGACCACCACGGTCACGCGAACGGGCTGGGTCGAGTCGAGCAGGTGGCCGACGCTCACGTCGAGGACGTTGGCGTCCCGGTAGACCGGGACGATTGCGTCGACCGGTTCGTCGGTGGGCGTCGGCGGGCCGCCCCGCGAGGACCACAGCACCTTCCCGGCCAACAGCGCCGACGAGACCGAGATGAACCCCGAGAACACGACCTGCGAGAGCACGGCCTGGAGGACGACGACGACGAGGACAACCACCACGAGGTCGAGTCGGAACGTGAGCACGTCGAGGCTTCGGACGAGTCCGTAGGCGATCACCGCGCCGAACAGCCCGACGAACGCGAATCTGTCGAGGAGCCGTCTGGGTGAGCCAGTCATGGGTGTGGGGAGGTCGCGGATGTGCCGAGTGGCGTCGCGCGGGCGCTCACGCGGCGCTTCTAACGCGCCGCCGTAAAATCTATCGGTCCACAGACGTTTCCCCGGCCCCGTCGCGTTTCCCGTCCGGCACTCGCTCGGCCGGGCGAGACGCGGCGCTTATACCCCCAGCGTCCCTCGAACCGACGATGACCGAGCCGACCGAGAAGCCGGTCGCGTCGACCGACGACGCCGCCGAGCGCCGCGACGCGGTGGTCGCCGAAGTCGCCGACCACGCCGGAGAGATGGCCCGCGAACTCGCGCTCCTGCAGGGCGGCGACTACGGGTCGCGGACGTTCGCGACCGACGCGGGCGAGTGGACGCTCAAGTACGAGGCCGGGGCGCTCCAGTACCTCCGGTTCGACGGCGGGTCGGCGGAGACGTACGTCGTCTCGACAAAGCACCCGCCCGACCCAGAGGACCTCGCGACCGCGATGGACGACTACGCCGCGTTCGTCGAGTCGTACAACGAGTACGTCGCGTCGCTGGAGGGCGTCCTCGACGACGTGTCGGCCGACTTCCCCGAGGTGGCCTCGACCGAGTCGGTGGTGGCCGAGCGCGACCGCATCCTCGACCGCGTGCGCGACGCCGCAGACAGGATGGCGCTCGAACTCTCCCGATACGAGGGCGAGGAGTACGGCACCTTCTCGACCAGGGTGTCGGGCACCCGGTGGGAGCTCAAGTGGAACCGCGACGGCGCGTCGTACCTCCGGGTCGGCGGCGAGGGCGGCGTCTACCTCCTCTCGCAGTACGAACATCCCTCAGCGCGCGACGTTCGCAAGCTCGCGGAGGACGTGGGGGAGTTCGTCGAGGCGTTCAACGACCACGTCGCGGAGCTGGACGCCGACCTCTCCGACGTGTCGCTCTGAAGTCGCCGACCGCGGGGAGCGCGGGTCACTCCGCGCGAGCCGCGGGCGACCGGACGAGCACCGCGGCGACGAAGACGGCCGCGAGTGCGAACCCCCCGACCGATTCGAGCCATGTGTGCGCGCCAGCGAGCGGTCGGGCCGCGACCATGCCGACCGGCACCGCCAGCACGGGCGCGAACCGCCGGTCGGCCACCGCGAGGTAGCCCGCCGGAGCCGCGGTGTACGCGACGTGGCTCGACGCGTCCCAGAACGGCGTCACCGCGGCGTGGACGACCGTGACCGCGAACAGCACCGCGGCGAACCGCGGGACGTGAGTCCCCCACCCGCGGGCCCACCACGCGACGCCGATGAGGAGCATGCCGATTCCGACCCCGAGGCTCCCGGTGAGGTCCGACCCCCACGCCGGGACGGGGTCGAACAGGAGGTCGGTCGACTGGTAGATGGCGAACGCGACCGCCCACCCGACGACCACGGTGAGCAGGCGCGGGCCGACGCGAGCGACCAGCGAGGCGATGCGAGACCCGGATTCGCGCCGGGTCGTCTCGGATTCGCGCCGGGTCGGCCGCGTCGCGGCCGACCCGGCGCGCAGCTCGTAGGCGGCGAGCGCGAGCGTGCAGACGAGGACGAACAGCTCGGGCGCGAACACCGCCGAGTACGCTCGGGCGAGTTCCGTCAGCATACTGGTGACGGTTCGCGGGGCGACAATTACGGTTGCGGTTCCCCGACGAAGGTCGAGCCGAGCGTCGCCCGACCCGGCCCGCTACGCCGACAGCAGTTCGCGCGCCGCCCGTTCGAGAATCTCCAGACCGAGCGCGGCGTCGTCGAGTTCGACGTACTCGTCGGCGGCGTGGGCCTGCGAGAGGTTCCCCGGCCCCCAGATGATGGCGTCGGTACCGTCTTTCACGAACTCCCGGGCGTCGGTCGCGGCCTCCATCCCCCACGGCTCGTCGGGGGCGTCGGCCAGCTCGGCCGACAGCGCCCTGAATCGCCGGGCGACCGGCGCGTCGTCGGGAATCCCCGCGGAGGCGTAGTGCTGGACCAGTTCGCGGTGGGTCTCGACGCCCGCCTCGCGCTCGACGCTCGCGAACAGGTCGTCGAGTTCGTCCTCGACCGCCCCGAACTCCTCGTCGGGGAGGATGCGCCGGTCGAGCAGGAACTCCGCGCGCTCGGGGATGACGGCCATGTTCGAGTCGGTGCCCGCCTCGAACTCGGTGACGGTGGCGTACGCCCGGCCGCAGAGGTCGTCCTCGCGCTCGCGGAGCCGGGCGTCGTAGGCGTCGATGGCGTCGAGCACGGGCCGGGCCGAATCGAGCGCGTTCGTCCCCTCGTCGGGGTGGCTGGCGTGGGAGGCCGCGCCCGAGACGCCGACCCGGTAGGTGGCGACCCCCTTCGCCCGGGTGGCGACCCGGAAGTCGGTGGGTTCGAGGACGACCGCGACGTCGCCGCCGTAGCCCGCGTCGAGGAGCGCGCGGGTGCCGGGGTCGCCGGTCTCCTCGCCCATCGCGGCGTGGACCCGGAGCGCGCCGTCGAGGTCGCCCGACTCGATGTCGGGCGCGAGGTCCCGCGCCGCGAGCATCGCGAGTGCGAGGCCGGTCTTCATGTCGACCGCGCCCCGGCCGTAGAGACGGCCGTCGGTGATTTCACCGGCGTAGGGGTCGTGACTCCACGCCTCGCGGTCGCCCGCGGGCACAACGTCGGTGTGGCCGTTGAGGACGAGCGTCGGGCCCTCGCCCTCGGGGTCCCCGACCGTCGCGACCGCCTGCGGGCGCTCGGGGTCCGGTTCCTCGACGAGCGCGGCGTCGACGCCGCACTCGTCGAACCACTCGGCCACGAACTCCGCGCAGGGGGCCTCGTCGCCCGGCGGGTTCTCGGTCTCGATGCGGACGAGGTCGGCCGCGAGTTCGGCCAGTTCGCTCGCCATGGTCACTCGAAGGCGGCGTCGAGCGCCTGCCCCACGTCGTCGAGGAGGTCGTCTTCGTGTTCGGTGCCGACGCTGAGTCGGACGAGGCTCGCCGGGATGCCAGCCTCGGCCAGTTCCGCCTCCGAGAAGTCCTGATGGGTCATCGTCGCTGGCTGTTCGGCGAGGCTCTCGACCCCGCCCAGACTCTCGGCGAGCGCCACGACTTCGAGGTTCGAGACGAACGCGCTGGCCTCCGAGATGCCGCCCGCGAGTTCGAAGCTCACCATCCCGCCGAAGTCGGCCATCTGGCGGTCGGCGACCTCGTGGTTCGGGTGCGACTCCAGACCGGGGTAGTAGACGCGCTCGACCTTCGGGTGGTCGTCGAGGAACTCGGCCACGGCGCGGCCGTTCCGGCAGTGGCGCTCCATCCGGGCCGAGAGGGTCCGGATTCCCCGCCGGACCAGAAAGCAGTCGAAGGGGCTCGGAATCCCGCCGCGGGCGTACTGGTAGTAGGCGATTCGCTCGGCGAGGTCGTCGTCGCGGATGGCGACCGCGCCCGCGAGCACGTCGGAGTGGCCCCCGAGGTACTTCGTCATCGACTCGACCACGATGTCGGCACCGAGTTCGAGCGGTCGCTGGAGGGCGGGCGACGAGAAGGTGTTGTCGACCGCGAGGACCGCGTCGTGGGCGTGGGCGGCCTCGGCCGCCGCCTCGATGTCGGCGATGCGGAGCATCGGGTTGGTCGGCGTCTCGACGTACACCATCGCGGTCTCGGGCCGGACCGCGTCGGCGACGGCGTCGGCGTCGGTCACGTCCACGGTCGTCAGTTCGACCCCGTAGTCGGCGTAGACCTTCGTCAGGAGTTCGTGGGTCTCGGCGTAGAGGTTCCGGCCCGCGACTACGTGGTCGCCCGCCGAGAGCAACGAGAACACGGCGTCGATGGCGGCCATGCCGCTGGCGAACGCCGAGGCGTGCTCGCCGCCTTCGAGGTCGGCGAACGCGGCTTCGAGGTCGTCGCGGGTCGGTTCCGACATCCTAGAGTATCGGTGGTCGCCCTCCAGTTCGGTCGGCGTCTCGTACTCGTAGGTCGAGGTCGCGTAGATGGGCGTGTTGAGCGCGCCGTGCTGGTCGTCGTTCCCGCCCGCGTGGACCTCTTTGGTCTCGAACCGGTGGTGGTCGTCCATGGATACGACTGGGAACACCGCCGTGATAAATTCCGGTCATCGAACCAATGACACTTCGAATTCGTTTCGAAATCCGGGGTAGTGATTCGAAAAACCAGAGTCCCTTCTCCCGCGACCGAAGGACGGTCACTCGCGTCCCGAGCATCGAAACGTGTTTCCGAACCGCAAGTGGCGAATCGAGTACCACACATTCATTAGGGGTCCCTCGCCAGAATAACGGTAATCAGGATGACCCGGGGACCCCCAGTCGCTGGCACGAGGCGTCCGAACGCCGGACGGTGGTACCGATGACCGACTCGCTGGTCGTGGTGTGCGGGCTGCCCGGCGTCGGCAAGACCACCGTCGCCGAGACCATCGCCGACCGCGTCGACGGCCGACTCCTCCGGACCGACGTGGTCCGCAAGGAGATACTCACCGACCCCGACTACACCGAGGAGGAGTCCCGGATGGTGTACGACGAACTGTTCGGCCGCGCGCGTGCGACCATCGAGGGCGGTGACAGCGTCGTCCTCGACGGCACGTTCCAGGACGAGGAACGCCGAGAGAAGGCGGCGTCCCTCTCGGAGGTCCTCGACGCGGAGTTCCGACTGGTCAAGGTCGAGTGCGACGTGGGCGTCGTGAAAAAGCGCATCCGGAGCCGCGAGGGCGACGAGAGCGACGCCGACTTCGAGGTCCACGAGATGTACCGCGAGACGTTCGACCCGCTCGCGCGCGACCACGTCACGGTCGACAACTCCGACGGCCTCGAATCGACCCTCCGGCAGGTCGACGAACACTTCCCGACGTCGGCGACCGCTGTGGGCGACGCCAGCGTCTGAGACGCCGAGCGTCGATTCAGGACAGCAGATTCAGGACAGCGATTCAAGACAGCAGTCGGTCGGCCGCGCGCACGCCCGGCCGACCCAGCACCGACCCGAGGCACTCGCCGACGTAGTCGGCCCGGCGGTCGGGGGTGTAGTACGCCGCGCGGGCGAACTCGGCGGTCGCCCTCGGCGACCAGCCCTGTTCGTCGATGAGCTTCCGCCCGGCCTGATAGTGGGTCTCCCGGAGCGCGCGCCGCCGGACCCGCGGCGGAAATCGGCGATACACGTCGGCGAAGGTCTCTATCACTCGCTTGCGACCCTCCAGATACGCCCACGAGTCCGACAACGACGAGTCGGTCCGGCCGCGGTGGACGAGGGGTTCGTTCACGAAGTCGAACTCCGTGTGGAGCGCGAGTTCGATCTTCGTGCCCGTGTCGTCGGCCCCGTGGCGGTGGCCGAGCGGGAGAATCTTCGCCAGCACGTCGGCGTCGATCAGCATCGTGGAGTTGATGCAGGGGAACGTCCGCATCTCCAGCGCGTACTCCAGCACGTCGCCCCGGACCTCGGGGTTCGGGAGGAGTTCGCCCCGGTCCTCGTCCACCATCCCGGAGTAGACCACCCCGACGGGGGGGTCGAGCAGGGGGACCTGCTTGCGAAGCTTGTCGGGCGCGAGCCGGTCGTCGTCGTCGAGGAACTGGACGTACGCCCCGCTCGCGCGCTCCGCGCCGAGGCTTCTGGCGGCCTGCGGCCCCTCGTCGCGCTCGGTCGGCACGTACTCGACCCCCTCGAACTCCTCGACCACCGACCGCGCGGTGGCGTCTGCGGAGCTATCGACCACGACGGTCTCGATGGGGGCGTACTCCTGACCGACGACGCTGTCGAGCGCCTCGCGCAGGCGGTCGTTGCGGTAGAAGGTCGGAATCACGACCGAGACGAGACCCTCCTCGCGGGCGTCCGGACTCATGGTTGTCCTCGATACGGGGCGAATCGTGAAAGTCACAACGGCTGGTCGGGGATTCGACGTGTTTCGGAAACTGTATTTTCGGACGTTCTGTAGCAGGTTCGATATTCCACCGGAGGGTGAGACTGAAAGGGGCCGCCCGCTCGCGGTCACGCGAGCGAAGCGAGTGTGACCTCGGGAGACGCGGTTTGTCTCCCGGCGTTTACGTGGTCGTCTCTGCGGGCCAGTATTTCGAGGTGCGAGCGAAGCGAGCGCCGACGAAATATCCCGCAGAGCGACCGTCTCGTGAGCGAAGTCTGTGCGAGCGAAGTCTGTGCGAGCGAAGCGAGGACAGGCTCGTCGGCGCGTGCTCCGACGGTGCGAACAAGACCTCGGAGGACGCCGTTTGTCCTCCGGTGGCGAGCGGGCGGGGGCTTTCTATCCATTCATGACAGATGCACTCCGATTCACAGACTTCGGAACAACAGTACTTTTCCAAAAACCGACCCAGCGAGAATCCCCGCCATTTTTGCCCCCCACGCGACCACCGGGCAACGACGAATGGTGGTCGAGAGACTCGACGCGCCCGACCCCGAGACCCTCGTCAGCGAGGCGAAGGCGGCGGTCCGGGACGGCGCGGTGCTGACCGTGGAGGCTCGCTGTGAAGTCGAGTACGAGGGCCGCACCAGCGGCTACCTCGGGCCGGGCGACCGACTGCTGGTCGCCAAGCCCGACGGGACGTTCCTCGTCCACCAGCCGACCGGTCACAAGCCGGTCAACTGGATGCCCGGCGGCGGGAGCGTCTCCGCGCGGGTGAGCGAGGGCGCGGCGCACGGCGCCGCGGAAGCCGCGAGCGGTGACGAACCCCGAGTGGCCGTCCTGCTCGCGCGCCGGACGAACCCCAACGAGCGCGTGGAGGTCCGCATCAGCGAGGCGTACGGCCTGACGCGGTTCGACGCCACCGACGGCGCGACCTACGAGGAGTCGGGCACCGAAGCCGAGATGCACGAGTACATCGAGGCCAACCCCGAGGTGCTGGAGGCGGGCCTGCGAATCGTGGAACACGAGCGCGAGACCAAGTACGGCTTCATCGACTTCTTCGCGCGCGACGAGGACGGCGTCCCGGTGGTCGTGGAGGTCAAGCGCATCCAAGCGACGCTGAGCCACTTCGACCAGTTACGGCGGTACGTCTCCCTCTACGAAGAGAGCGAGACTCCGGAGGAGTCCCCCGGAGGCGGTGTAACCGCCGGAGAGGACGTTCGGGGCATGCTCGTCGCGCCCTCGGCGTCCGAGCGCGTCAAGCGCGCGTGCCGGGACAGCGGTCTGGAGTTCGTCGGCCTCTCGGAGTTCGGGACCGACGCGAAGGGGTCGACCGAGGCGAAGCTGACCGACTTCTAGGTGTTCTCGGGCCAGACGTGCGTCAGAATACTAGTCGGTGTCTTCTGTCTGTCGTGCTTCCTTCCGTCCGTGGTGAGTGAAGTACCGGATGAGCCACTTCGGACCCAAATACACGCGTTCGGTCTCTGGCATGGTCGCCTCGGTCGCAGGTACGGCGCTTTGACTTATAGTTGTTCTCACGCGCTTGCTCCTCAGAGACCGACGAACACGCCGATACTTCCGAGAGTGACGCTCCCGATGAGCAATCCCTGCGCAACGAACAGGTACGTCGCGCTGTTGCTCACGACGTCGTTGTTGTAAGATATCGCCTCGCTGTATCCCTGCAACAATCGAAGATACACGTCGGTGTTCGGGTCTCCGGCATCGAGATTCGAACGAACGTAGTTCGGACCGGGACCGAAGTCGGGCGAGGCGGAGCCGGACGTGAAAATCCCGACGGCTATCGACCCGATGAGGAGTACGCCGCCTGCTTCCAGCCAGCCGTTCATCGGGACCCGGTCCGGCGTTATCTGCGCCACTGAGGCGATAGCACCCACCAGGACGACCTCTACCCGTACCGTTCGCACGGCTCTATCGTGTGTATCCGCCAAAATCGTCAGTTGCTTTCCCAAGATCGATTCGGCTCTATCGAGCGTCCGTTCGAGCGATTCGGTCTTCGTCGTCGGGCCGTTGACTATCTGGAGTTCACCGAACGACGGCTCTCGTTGTGTCTCGGGTTCCGGGACGGAACCGCCGAGCAAGACGACGTCGACGACGGCGGAAGCGAACGCGACGACGCGAAGTAACGTACGCACCAGCACGGTATCGGTTCGTCCCGCTCTCGGCTATAAATATTCGTCCGACATTTTAGATTCTCAGTCGGTTCAGTCACACGACTCTTGGGATTCGAACGCGTATCACCGCCAAGAGATGTCCGACAGTCCGACCGAAGACCCCTTCCCGGCCGACCCACCCCACCCATGAACACCGACTGGCTCCGGAAGTACGACTCGTTTCTCCCGTGGCTGACCCGCCGACAGCGCCTCATCGTGCTGTACGCCGTGGTCCTCGGCGCGGTCATCCTCCTGTACACGCTGCTCTACAACTACGGGATGCGGACGCTGGAGGGCCACGACCACTCGCTGTTCCGGTCGTTCCAGACCGTCATCGAGACGATGACGACGACCGGGTACGGCGCCGACTCGCCGTGGTCGTCGCCGGTGATGAACGTGTACGTGGTCTTCATGCAGGTGACGGGCATCGGAATCGGGCTGGCGACGCTCCGGATACTCATCATCCCGCTGTTCGAGCGCGCGCCGATGGACCTCAGCGACCGGCTGACCGCGAAGGACGACCACGTCGTCATCGCCGAGTACCGCCGGGACACCGGCGTCCTGCTCGACGAACTCAAGCGATTGAGCGTCGACTACGTGCTCATCGAGTCCGACCCGGAGGAGGCAAAGCGGCTCTCGGACGACGGCTATCAGGTCATCCACGGCAACCCCGAGCGCGGCGAGGAACTCGACCGCGCGATGGTCGAAGACGCGAGCATGCTCGTCACCGACGCGGGCGACGACAACGCGAGCGTCGCCCTGACCGCCCGGCGACACAACCCCGACCTCGACATCGTCGCGCTCACCGACGACCCGGACCGCGAGGCCGCGCTCCGGGAGGTCGGGGTCGACAGGGTCATCTCCCCGCACGCGCTCATCGGGCGTCGGCTGGGCCAGAAGGCGAGCGCGTGGACCGGCGCGCCCCATCTCGACGACGCCGCGGTCGGCGACCTCCGCATCCGGGAGATGCTGGTGCGACGCGACAGCCAGATGGCGGGCGTTCGGCTCGCCGACACCGCGGTCGCCGACCACCCGGACCTCACGCTCGTCGCGGCGTGGCTCGACGGCGACCTCCGACTCCCGCCCGACCCCGACGAGTACGTCACCCCGAACTCGGTCCTGCTCGTGGCCGGACCTCGCGACGCTATCGACGACGTGCAGAAGCAGGCCTCCGGACTCCGGCCGCCCCGCAGACACTCGAACGTCGTCGTCGCCGGGATGGGCGCGGGCGGACGGGCGGCCACGGACGCGCTGGCCGACGAGGTGGACGTGACGACCATCGACGCGGAGGAGAAGCCGAACGTGGATGTCGTCGGCGACGTCAAGGACGCCGAGACGTTCGAGACCGCAGACGTCGAGGAGGCCAGCGGCCTCATCGTCACCGTCGGTGACGACGCGAGCGCGTTGCTGGCGGTGGCGGTCGTCCGAACCCTCACCGACGATATCGACATCCTGGTGCGGGTCAACGACACCGAGAAGACCCCGAGCGCGTTCGACGCCGGGGGCGACTACGTCCTGTCGGTCCAGCGCGTCAGCGCCCGCCTGCTGGCCCGCGAGATTCGCGGCGAGGACGTGCTCACGCCGGTCAGTCAGCTCAGACTCGTCCGGGTTCCGGCCGCCGACTTCGCTGGCCGAACGCTCGGCGACCTTCGAGACCGTGGAGAGGAGGGCTACGCCTTCGTGGGCGTCCAGCGCGACGAGACGGTCCTGACCCACCCGACGACCGAAATCGCCGACGGCGACAGGCTGGTCGTCGCCGGGACCGACGAGACCGTCCGGGAGTTCGAGCGCGAACTCGCGTGAGCGCTCGACACCAACGCGCTTTTCGCCACCACTCGCCTACCCCTGACCGAATGACCGCCGCCATCGAAGTCGAGAATCTCCGGAAGCGATACGACGGAGTGCAGGCGTTGGACGGGGTGTCGCTGACGGTCCCGGAGGGGAGTTTCTTCGGCCTGCTCGGGCCGAACGGCGCGGGCAAGACCACCTTCATCAACATCCTCGTGGGGCTGGTCCGTCGGACCGGCGGCCGGGCCGAGGTGTTCGGCTACGACGTGCGAGACGACTACCAGCGAGCGCGCGACCTCATCGGCCTCGCGCCCCAGGAGTTCAACGTCGACCGGTTCTTCCCCATCCGCGAAGTCCTGACTCACAAGGCGGGGTATCACGGCATCCCCGAGTCCGAGGCCGAAGCGCGCGCCGACGAGGTCCTCCGGCGCGTGGGCATCTACGACAAGCGCGACACCCGCTTCAACTGGCTGTCGGGCGGGATGAAGCGCCGGTTCATGCTCGCGCGGGCGCTCATCACCGACCCCGACCTCCTCATCCTCGACGAACCCACCGCGGGCGTGGACGTCCAGTTGCGCCACGACCTCTGGGACCTCATCACCGAACTCAACGAGTCGGGGACCACCGTCCTGCTCACGACACACTACATCGAGGAGGCAGAGCGCCTCTGCGACGAGGTCGCCATCCTCGACTCGGGGAACCTCCTCACGGTCGCGACCCCCGAGGAGCTGATGGACCGCGGTCCCGACCGCATCACGGTCACCTTGCGCGACCCGCCCGCGCGAGCGCCCGACCTCTCCGGGCTCGGCGACGGCGACCACGAGGGTCGCGTCGAGGCCGTCGAGGTGGAGGGCGACCGGCTGGTCGTGACCGCGAGGAAGGGCGGGCTGGTCGCACCCGACCTCGTTCGCGAACTCGACCGCGCGGGCCACGAGATCGTGGACCTCGACATCTCCCGGACCTCGCTCGAAGAGGTGTTCGTCGAGATGACACGCGAGGGCGCCAGCGAGCAGGGGGGCGACTCCGACGACGGGGACGAGTCCGACGCCGACCGCGTCGCCGCCGCGACCGACGGGGGCGAGGACGCGACCCACGGCGTTCCCGCCGCCGACTGCGGCGGGAACGCCGACGCCCCCGGAGGTGACCCGCGGTGAACGTCCTCGGGGACCTCACGGCGGTTCGCACCCTGACGAAGCGCGAGATACTCCGGTTCCTCCGGCGGCCCAAGAACACCTTCGTCCCGCCGTTCGTCACCAACGTCCTCTACTTCGCGGTGTTCGGGGTCATCCTCGGCGACCGGGTGGGCGGCATCGAACTCGGCGGGGACGCGATTCCCTACATCCTGTTCATCCTGCCCGGCCTCGTGGTGCTGGGGGCCATCTCGAACGCCTTCGAGAACGCGTCGTTCTCCATCTTCCACGGTCGGTGGAACGAGTACATCGAGGAGACGCTGACCTCGCCGATGGGCTACTCTCGGATGGTCGCGGCGTACGTCGTCGCGGGCGCGACCCGCGGCCTGCTGGTCGGCGCGCTCATCGCGGCCATCGGCGCGTTCTTCACGTCGGTCGGGGTCGCCCGGCCCTTCTACCTCGTGGCGTTCGCGCTGGTCATCACCCTGCTGTTCGCCGGGTTCGGCGTCGTCGTCGGCCTGTGGGCCGACGACTGGGACAACCTCACGATGATGAACCAGTTCATCGTTCGGCCGCTGGTGTTCTTCGGCGGCGTCTTCTACGCGGTCCGGGACCTCCCCTCGCCCTATCAGGAGCTCTCGTACCTCAATCCGATGGTGTACATGGTCAACGGCGTCAGACACGGCTTCCTCGGCGTCTCGGAGGTCGACCCCGCGGTCTCGCTCGCGGTGCTGTCGGGGCTGACCGCGGCCGTCATCGCGCTCGACGTGGCGCTGTTCCGGCGGGGCTACGGGCTGACGGAGTGAGTGGTGCCGACGGGCCCCCGAACTACCGGCGACGCTGGCCGTTCACGTACACCTGCGCGTTCCCGTCGGCGGTGAACTCCCGGACCGACCCCGAGAACAGGTAGGCGTCGCCGCCGCCCGCGACCACCCCGCTCGCGGTCGACCCGCTGATGGCGTCCTCCGAATCCACGGAGACGTAGCGGTCGGCGATGGGCGCGTCGCCCGCGCTGTCGTCCTTCTCGATTCGGCCCGAGACGGCGAGTTCGTAGGAGATTCGGCTACTCCCGCCGCCGCCGAAGATGACGACGCGGTTCGGGAGGGAGGCGTCGGCGGTCTCGGTCTCGGGCGGTTCCGAGTCGGTGGTTTCGGGGTCGCCGGTGTCGGTGGTCTCCTCAGTAGCCGATTCGGTGGTCTCCTCGGGAGCCGATTCAGTCGTCTCGTCGTCGGCAGGAGTTTCGGTCCCCTCGGGCGTCTCGGTCACCTCGCCGTCCGCGCCGACCGCGAAGCTTCGCTCTCCGCCCTCGCCGTACATGTTCTTCCAGTCGTCGCCCTCGCCGCGGGCCTCGGCGTAGTAGGTGTAGGTGCCCTCGGGGAGGTCCGAGAGCGTCGCGGAGAACTCGGCCTCGTCGCTCCCGTCGCTCCCGTCGCCTTCGATGGGTTCGTAGCCGGTCCACGCCTCGCTCCCGCCCTCCCGGCGGTAGAAGAAGTGGCCGGTCACCTCGTCGTAGGCGTCCAACCCCCTCGCGCGACCCCGGAGGGTCACCTCGCCGTCGCCGTCGCTCGTCTCGGGCGCGAGGGTCTCGACGCGCAGGCAGTTGGTCGAGGGACCCGAGCAGGGTTCGCCCGCGGTCACCTCCCGGACCCGGCTGACGCGGCGCGAGGGCCCCTCGTCGAAGTTGGTGAGGAAGGCCTCGGCCTGATACCGGTAGGTCGCGCCCGATTCGAGGTCGCTCGCGGTGGCTTCCAGATAGAGGCCCTCCGAGAGCGGCCCCTCCTCCTCGGCGAGCGTCCGCCAGTCGTCGGCGTCGCCGTCCTTCGGACCGTAGCGGAGGACCACCCGCACGTCGTAGTCGGTCTCGAACTGCGACCACACCGACGCGCGGAACGTGATCGCCGACTCCTCGACGGTGGCGGGGCGGGCTCGCACGCCGCCGAGTTCCCACGTCTGGTCGACTCCCGCGTCTTCGGGGTCGTCGGGTCGATACTGCCGCCCAGCGGCGGTGACGCCCATGCCCGTCGCGCCAGCGACCCCGTATCCGATCAGTTCTCGTCTGGTAAGACGCATTACCTCCGCGAACTGCACCCGAGGGACATGAACGCTCGTCATCGTTCGGGGACATAAGCCGGGATTACCGCCGGACGGTCTCGAATCGGGTCGGGTAAGCCCGGGATAACGCGGTCGCGTCCGGCGGTCTGCCGGACGCGACCGCGAGCGGTGGCTCTTTGACGGCCGCGGTCCACCTCCCGGACATGTCCGATTCCGACGACCCACTCGCGTGGGAGACCCTCGACGACGAGATCGCCTACTCGTGTCCGGGGTTCGACGTGCGACGCGAGGACGTGCGCCTGCCCGACGGCACCGAGACCGACTACGACTACCTCGACGAGCCCCCGAGCGTGGTCGTCCTCCCGTTCACGCCCGAGGGCGAGGTCGTGGTCATCGAGGAGTGGCGCCAAGCCGTCCGGCGGGTGAACCGGAGCCTCCCCGTGGGCGGGATGGAACCCGACGACGAGAGCCGGGCGGCGGCCGCCCGCCGGGAGCTCCGCGAGGAGACCGGCCACGAGGCCGACGAGGTGGAGTTCCTGACCAGCGTCGAGCCAGCGAACGGGGTGGCGAACTCGGTCCTCCACTTCTTCGTGGCGCGGGGGTGTACCCCGACCGCCGAGCAGGAACTCGACCACGACGAGTCGATTCGCGTGGACACGACGACGGTGGCGGCGCTTCGGGACCACGTCGCGGCGCGCGAGGTTCGGGACGGCCGGACCACTCTGGGTCTGCTCTACTACGAGGCGTTCGGGACCGAGGAATCGGAGTCGCGGGGAAATTAGCGTGTGACTTCGCGTGACTCGGAGAAGAAACGGCCGGGAACGCTAGCTACCACTTGAGCCAAGGAGACCGCACCTCGATCCTCCCCAGCCTCCTGCGCTTCTCGGCCTCCGCTTCGCTCCGGCCTGCGATGCTCGTCCCTCGCGCGCGTTGCTCGCGCGCGCCGGAGGTCAGAAGTACCGTGTCGGAAGTCAAATACCGAGCGGAAAGTAGGCCGAACGTCTCGTAACGGAACCCTTACCCTCTCGATTCCGCTATCCAACGGTAATGACCAGAGAGCACTTCGAGATACGCGACCAAGACGGGCTGGGTCGCATCGGGGAGCTGTCGGTGCCCCGAGCAGGTATCACCGTCGAGACGCCCGCGCTCCTTCCCGTCATCAACCCCCACGTCCGGACCGTCGAGCCCTCGCGGCTCCGGTCGGAGTTCGGCGCGGAGATTCTCATCACCAACTCCTACGTCTTCTACGGGAGCGACGAGTATCGCGAGGCGGCCGTCGAGCGGGGCCTCCACGACGTGCTCGACTTCGACGGGGCCATCATGACCGACTCCGGTTCCTTCCAGCTCGCGGAGTACGGCGAGATAGACGTGACCACGCCCGAAATCCTCGAGTTCCAGCGCGACATCGGCAGCGACATCGGGACGCCCGTCGACATCCCGACGCCGCCGGACGTGGCCCGCGAGCGCGCCGAGGAGGAGCTCGCGACCACCCAAGAGCGACTCGGAATCGCGGAGGGCGTCGACGTGGGCGAGATGCTGGTCAACGCGCCGGTGCAGGGCTCGACCTACCCCGACCTCCGCGAGGAGGCGGGCAGACACGCCAGCGCGACCGACCTCGACGTGTTCCCGGTCGGCGCGGTGGTCCCGCTGATGAACGACTACCGGTACGGCGACGTGGTCGACGTGGTCGCGGCCGCCAAGCGCGGTCTCGGCCGGGACGCGCCTGTCCACCTGTTCGGCGCGGGCCACCCGATGATGTTCGCCCTCGCGGTCGCGATGGGGTGTGACCTGTTCGACTCGGCCGCGTACGCCCTCTACGCCCGCGACGACCGCTACCTCACCGTGCGGGGGACCGAGCACCTCGACGACCTCGAGTACTTCCCCTGCTCGTGTCCGGTCTGTACCGACCACGCGCCCGCCGAGGTCCGGAGGCTGGGCGACCGCGACCGCGAGGAACTGCTCGCCGAGCACAACCTCCACGTCACGTTCCGCGAGATTCGGACCATCAAGCAGGCCCTGCGGTCTGGCGACCTCCTCGAACTGGTCGAGACCCGCGCCCGCGCTCACCCCGCGATGCTCGACGGCTACCGGGCGCTCACGGCCCACGCCGAGCAACTCGAACGCGAGGACGCGGTGTCGAAGGGCGCGTTCTTCTACCTCTCGGGCGAGAGCGCCCGCAGACCCGAGGTTCTGCGCCACCGCGAGCGACTCGACCGACTCGCGCTCGACCCGGGAGACCGGGTCCTCCTCACGGAGGGCGGTCCGAGCGACCGCTACGACGAGTCGTGGCGGGTCCTCGCCCCTTTCGGTCCCTTCCCGCGGGACCTCTCGGAGACCTACCCCCTGACCGCCGAGGTTCCCGACCGGATGGACCCCGAGGGGTATCGGTCTGCCGCCGAGGGGGTGGCTCGACTCGCGGAACTCAACCCCGAGGTGGAGTTCACCCTCGCCCACCGCGGGTGGCCCGAGCGCGCGCTGGCGGTCGTGCCCGAGCGCGTCGAACTGGCGGACCTGAGCGGAGAGTGAGTCGGTCGTCGCCCGGTGTCGAATCCGTCACCGACCACGGGGAGGACCGAAAGCCCCCGGGCGCTCGCGGCCGCAGGCCGCGAGCGCCCGGGGGCTTTCTAAGCGCTCGTACCAGAATTCGGGAGGGACACGACTGAGTTCGGGAGAGACACGACTGAGCGACCAGCTACGGATTCACCAGACGGACGAAGACACCCGACTGCGTCGCCATGCCGCAACCCCCGCGGTTTTTACCCCTCCCAACCCACGTAGCGAGTGATGGCAGACGAGGCCCGGACGAACGTCCCGCGCGGGCGATTCGACTTCGAGCATGTGCCCGAGACCGACCGGTCGTTCGAGTCGGCGCTGGCGGCCGCCAGGGACGGCGAGCGCCTCTCGGTCGCCGACGGCATCGAACTCCTGACGACCGGCACCGACCGCGAGGGCATCGACCTCGCGCGCAAGGAGGCGGTGCTGGAGGCCGCCGACCGCCGCCGGGCCGAGGTGGTCGGCGAGGAGGTCACGTTCGTCGCCAACCTCAACAACAACGTCACCACCGCGTGCAACACCGGCTGTCTGTTCTGTAACTTCAAGGACACCGCACAGAATTTTGAACAGGGAAGCGAGGCCGACCACGGCGGGTTCACCAAGACGCCCGAGGAATCCCGGGAAATCGTCGAAGCGGCCCGCGAGCTGGGCATCTACGAGGTGACGTCGGTCAGCGGCCTCCACCCCGGGATGGCGCTCGACGACGACCACCTCGAAATCCTCGAATCGAGCGACCGCGGGGACCTCAACTACAAGTCCCCCGAAGCGTACGAGACCGACCCCGGCACCTACGTCGAGCAGGTAGAGGCGATGGACGTCGAGGGCCTCCACCTCCACTCGATGACGCCCGAGGAGGCCTACCACGCCCGCCGGGGCACCGACTGGTCCTACGAGGAGGTCTACCGCAGGCTGAAGGACGCGGGCCTCGACAGCGTGCCGGGCACCGCGGCCGAGATTCTGGTCGACGAGGTCCGGTCGGTCATCTGCCCCGGAAAGATCGGGAGCGACGAGTGGATAGAGGCGATGGAGGCCGCCGCGGCGGTCGGCCTCGACACCACCGCGACCATCATGTACGGCCACGTCGAGAACGAGGCCCACCGGGTGATGCACCTCAAGCGCATCCGCGATTTGCAGGACCGGACCGACAACATCACGGAGTTCGTGCCCCTATCCTTCGTCCACCCCAACACGCCCCTCGCCGAGCGCGGAATCATCGACGCGGGCGCGACCACCCACGAGGACGAACTCATGATCGCGGTCTCGCGGCTCTTCCTCGACAACGTCGAGAACATCCAGTCGTCGTGGGTCAAGTACGGCGACGAGCAGGGACTCAAGATGCTGTCCTGCGGCGCGAACGACTTCATGGGCACCATCCTCTCCGAGGAGATCACCAAGCGCGCTGGCGGGGAGTTCGGCGAGTTCCGCAGCTTCGCGGAGTACGTCGAGATGATAACCGCGGTGGGGAAGGTCCCGGTCGAGCGCTCGACCGACTACCGCCAGACGCGCAGAATCGACCCCGACGACCCGCCGTTCGGCCCGGAACTCGGCCCCGCGGCCGACGGCACGCCGATGGCACCGAACCCCGACCGGACGGCTCCGGACCCCTCTGTCGCCGACGACTGACATGATGGGAACCACCCACGCCGCGGCGGGGGTGACGCTGGCCGCGCCGCTGGTCGCGCTCGCGCCGGAGTTGGCCCCAGTCGCGGCGCTCGCGGGGATGGCGGGCGGCGTCTTCCCCGACCTCGACCTCCTCTCGGGCCAGCACCGCCGGACGCTGCACTTCCCGGTCTACTACTCGGCGGCCGCGGCCGCGACGGCCGCGGCCGCCCTGCTCGCGCCCGCGCCAGCCACGGTCGCGGTCGCGTTCTTCCTCGTCTCGGCCGCGGTCCACTGCGTCGCCGACGCCGCGGGCGGCGGCCTCGAACTCCGGCCGTGGGAGGCCACCGACGACCGCGGGGTGTACGTCCACCCCGCCGGGCGGTGGGTCGCCCCGCGGCGCTGGATTCGCTACGACGGCGCGCCCGAGGACCTGCTGGCCGCGGCCGTCCTCTCGGTGCCGGGGCTGGTGCTGTTCGACGGGTGGGTCCGGCGGCTGACGGTCGCGGGGCTCGTCGTCTCGGTGGTGTACGTCGCGGTCCGCAAGCGGTTGCCGGGAATCGAGATGCGGTACCTGCGGTGACCGGTCGAGGCAAGTGGCTACCGAGCGCCGAGAACCGCGCGATACCGCCTGCCTGCTCTGTCGTCGGCCGCGATGGCATCCCGAATCGTCTCCGAGACCCACTCCTCGTCGTCTCCTTCCCCGTCGTCCCCCGCCCCGCCCAGCCCCGCCGGGAGATATCGCCGGTACACCGGCAGTCGCTCGCGCAGGGGGACTCCCGCCTCGTCGGCGATGTCCTCTAACTCCCGGAGCGCGGGCCACGCGTAGTCGGGGTTGATGTGGTCGTCCGTGACGGGCGAGACGCCGCCGAGGTCGTCGACGCCGCAGTCGAGCAGGTCGCGCGTCGGCGAGAGATTCGGGGGGACCTGCACCGAGACCTCCTCGGGCAGGCAGTAGCGGGCCATCGCGACGACCCGGCGCATGGTCTCGACGGAGGGGCGCTCGAAGGTCGAGCGCTCGTTCGGGACGACGTTCTGGACGATGACCTCCTGGACGTGGCCGTAGCGCTCGTGTAGCTCGCGGATGGCGAGCAGGCTCTCGGCCCGGTCGCGCCAGTCCTCGCCGATGCCGACGAGGATGCCGGTGGTGAACGGAATCCCGAGTTCGCCCGCGTTCCGGATGGTGTTCAACCGCTGGCCCGGCGACTTCCGGCGCGGTCCGGCGTGCGCGCCCACGTCGGCCGTGGTTTCGAGCATGACGCCCATCGAGGCGTTGACGTCGGCGACCAGTTCCATCTGCTCGCGGGTCTGGTCGCCGGGGTTGCTGTGGGGCAGCAGGCCCGCGTCGAGCGCGAGTTCGCAGACCTCCCGGAGGTACGAGTGAATGGAGTCGTGGCCCCACGACTCCAGTTGGTCGTGAATCCGGCCGTAGCGGTCGTCGGGGTCGTCGCCGAAGGTGAACAGGGCCTCCGTACAGCCCGCGTCGACGCCGGTTTCGAGGATGTCGCCGACCTCCTCGGGCGAGAGCAGTGACGCCTCCCCGGGCGGGTCGAAGTAGGTGCAGTAGGTGCAGGTGTACCGGCAGGCCGTGGTCAGCGGGACGAAGACGTTCTTCGCGAAGGTGAGCTCGTCGGCGGGGTCGACGTCCCCGGGACCGATGCCGAGCAATCGCTCGACCTCGCGGTCGTCGAACGCGATGTGCACCCCGTACTCGTCGGCCCCCGGAATCTCGGCACCTGCCATCGTCCGGGATTGTCGCCTCGTCGGGAAAATGCTTGCCCTCGCGGCCGGACGGTCGCCGACCGTCCGGCCGCGAGGGTGCCCGTCACTTCTCCTCGACGTGTCGGACGCTCGCGGCGATGCCCCGCGTGCTCTCGGCCATCTCGGGACCGGACATCTCGGCGCGGCCGACCGCGAACGCCTTCGGGCCCTCGATGACCACCTCGTCGCCGACCCGAACGTCGTCGTCGGCGTCGACGACGCCCGGCGCGAGCACGCTGCCGTGGGGCGCGAAGGCGTCTATCTCGACCCGCTTGGTCGGGGCCTCGCTCTCGACCCACCGGCGAGCGCCCGCGAGGGTGAACGAGAGCACGCCGTACTGGGGCACCATCGCGGCGAGCTGGGTGCCCTCGCGGTCGCGAACCCGGAGCTTGGGATACCGGCTCTCGGTCTGGATGTCCTCGAAGAGGGCGTCGCCCGCGCCGTCACCGAACTGGTAGTCGGCGATGGCCTTCACGGTGTTGTGCTGGCGCTCGCGCTTGCCGTACTTGAGTTCGCCGTCGAGCGCGCGCATGAGATTTCCGAGGGATTCGGTCGTCGTGGGGTGGTCCGAGACGGTGTACGTAAAGTCCATTCCCAGCGCCTCCTCGACGCGCTCGCAGACCTCGCGGTAGCCCTCCGGCGGGACGTGGGCGATGACTCGCGGATAGTCGTTGCGTTCGAGGTACCGCCGGAGGACCGCGGCAACGAACTCCTTCTCGTCCTCGGACCACCGACCCGTCACCACCGAGTCGTAGTGCTGGGCCGGGTAGGTGAGTTCGAGTTCCTGCGGGACGACCCCGATGGGCGAGGTCATCGAGACGGTGTGGCCCCGGAACTGGACGGCGTCGTGGAACTGGCCGTGGCTCTGGGACTCGCTGTAGGGCTTCTTCGCCGAGCAGGGCACCAGCACGAGGGGGTTGTCGAACCGATTCGTGTACCGCGTGGTCACCCGGTCGGCGAACCGCTGAATCTCGACTCTGCGCAGGGTGTCCTCGGTCGCGGCCGAGAGTTCGGCGTCCCGGATGACGGGCGCGCGCTCCTCGACGTAGCTCCACTGCTGGTCGAACTCCCGGAACGCGGCGGTCAGCCACTGGTCGTGGCGGGCCTGCCCTTCGATGTAGTCGCGGAGTCGGCCCGCGCGGATGCGCTCGCGGACGATGCCGAGTTCGGCGCGCAGGGCGTTCTCGTTGTGCTCGGCGCAGTCCTCGCGGGTGAACTCCGAGAGGGGCTTTCGGCACGCCGGGCAGGCACACGGGAGTTCCGAGAGGTCCTCCAAGAAGTGGGTGCCCTCGGTCGTGAGGTACCTCCCTTCCAACCCCGCAACGACCGCGCGGTCGGCGTCCACGAGGTCGACGCCCGCGTAGACGAGCGTGGCGACGTTCGCGGGCGTGGCGACGCCCGGCAGGTAGAGCGCGCTGTCGGCCGGAATCGCCTCCCGGGTCTCGACGATGGCCTCCCGGAACCCCGCGCCGTGGCCCACGACCCCCTGCGCGCCCGAGAGGACGTAGGCGTCGGTGCCGCAGTCGGCGGCGGTCTCGGGCGCGACGACGGCCGCGCTCGGGTAGTCCACGTCGGGGTACTCGACCGCGAAGGAGTCCATCACCTCCTCGTCGGTCCCGCTCGGGAACGCCCGATGGGGCAGGACCGTGAGTTCGTCGTCGCTCCCCTCCGGGAGTTCGCGGTCATCGACCCAGAGGCTTCCGGCGTCAGAAATGAAATCGTCGACGATGGCCGGGGTCGTCACCGGCTCGGAGAGGCGCACCTCCGCGACCCGGGCCGGGCCGTCGCGGTGGTGGACCTCGAAGTAGTCGGTCATACCCTCCGGTCGGGGCGGGAGACGCAATTATCTTGCGAGATTCGGCTCCGGCTCCGTTGGGTCCAGTCCCGGTGTTACAGCGGGCCGGAGCGGCCCAAAGTGGTCCGGAGCGGTCCGGAACTGGCGGGGGCAGTCCGGAACTGGCGGGGGCGACCCGGCCGTCCGGCCGGGTCGCCCCCGCCAGTTCTGATGCGCAGACGTGCATACTTCCGGAGGCTCCTCGGGGAAACATACACACGGGAATGGAAACGCCTTAGTCCGGCGGCGGTCACTCCTCGTACATGCAAACTGCGCGGAGGCGGTCGCGGTGACGAGCGTCAAGGAGTTCCGCGTCGAGGAGGAACCGGCACCGAGCGCCTTGGGGCGCGGGTCGTTCGTCTTCACCGACGACTACTCGGTGTTCGACTGGGGCAAGATGCCCGACGAGATTCCCGACAAGGGCGCGAGCCTCTGTTCGATGGGCGCGTTCAACTTCGAGCTGTTGGAGGAGGAGGGCGTCCCGACCCACTACCGGGGGGTCGTTCCGGAGGGGTCGGCGGGGCCGGTCGCCCTCGCCGACGCCGACTCCCCGCCGACCGAGATGGCCATCGACCTGACGCAGGTCCCCGACCTGCCGCGGTCGGGCCGGGAGTACGACTACGACGCCTACCACGCCGCCGCGGGCGACAACTACCTCGTCCCGCTGGAGGTCGTGTTCCGCAACAGCGTCCCCGTAGGGTCGAGCCTCCGCGAGCGCGCCGACCCCGCTGACGTGGGACTCGACTTCCCCGAGTGGCCCGAGGGCGTGGTCCAGCTGGAGCAGCCCATCGTGGAGTTCTCCACGAAGTACGAGGAGAGCGACCGCTACCTCGCCCGCGAGGAGGCCGACCGCATCGCCGGGAAGGCCGACGTGGCCGACCTCGAAGCCCTCGCGCGCGAGGTCAACCGGGTCGTGACCGAGCGCGCCGCAACCGCCGACCTCACCCACGAGGACGGCAAGATCGAGTGCCTCTACGTCGGCGGCGAGATTCGGGTCGCCGACGTGGTCGGCACGTTCGACGAGAACCGCTTCACGTTCCACGGCCAGCAGGTCAGCAAGGAGTTCCTCCGCCAGTACCACAAGCGCACCCAGCCCGAGTGGGTCGAGGCGGTGGCGGAGGCCAAGGCGACCGCCAAGTCGCGGGGGCTCGCCGACTGGAAATCGCTGTGCGACGTAGACCCCGAACCCCTCCCCGACGAGCTGATTTCGGCCGCGCGAGACCTCTACGCCGCCGGAACGAACGCCTACGTCGACCGCGACCTGTTCGACGCGCCTTCGCTGGAGGACGCCGTGGCGGCCGTCCGCGACTACTGAGTTCGGGACTCGTTTCGGACGGACCGATTTTCGAACCAGCCGCGCTCGGTGAAACACGCCACGCGAAGCGCCCGGTGACGCATCTGCCGGGTGGGACTGAAAGGGGTCGCGCGACCCCTATCCGGAGCGAACGAAGTGAGCGGAGGATATGTCGCTGAGCGACCGCGAGCGCGCGAGGGCTTTCGAGGTCGTCATGGAGTCCATTCCACCGGTGACGGCTATCTTCCGTCCAACGTCTCCTAGCGGGCACAACGCCTAACCACGCGCGAGTCCTCGTTCGGGCCATGTTGGGGGGGTTGACCGACGTCAGCGACCGCGCGAGGCCGCTCGTGCGCGCGGGCATCGTCCTCGGGGTCGGATTCGGCGGGTTCTTCGACGGCATCGTGTTCCACCAGTTGCTCCAGTGGCATCACATGCTCAGCGCCCACCCCGACCCCGCCGTCGCGAGCGACCTGCGGCTGAACGTGTTCTGGGACGGCCTGTTCCACGCCGGGACGTACCTGTTCACGGTCGGCCGGGTCGCGCTGGTCCTGCGGGCGTGGCGCGCTCCGGGCGTCCCCCCGTCGGGTCGCGCCCTCCTCGGAGCCACGGTCGCCGGGTGGGGCGTGTTCAACCTCGTGGAGGGGACGGTGAACCACTTCCTGCTCGGTATCCACCACGTCTGGCCCGAGGGACCGGGCGGGGTCCTGCTGTGGGACGTGCTCTTTCTCGTCTGGGGCGCGGCGTTCCTCGTCGGCGGCCTCGCGGTGGTCCGGGGCGACCCCAAAATGGTCTCCGAGCGCGACGCGGGCGAGACCACCGAGACCGGGTAGCACGCGTTCGTGACCACAGGCTTCGAGGTCGTCCACCCTCCCAGAAGGCAGGGCGTCGAACCGCCCGAAAGCCCCCGCCCGCTCGCTACGCACCCTCCCAGAAGACGGGGCGACGAACCGCCAGAAAGCCCCCGCCCGCTCGCGGTCGCTCAGCGACATATCGCGGGCCTCTCCGCACAGCCCGGCCCGCGATAGGGGTCGCTGAGGCGACTACATAAACGCGAGCGGGCGGCCCCTTTCAGTCCCACCCGGCGGTTGGTTCACCGGCCGATTCCCGGCGGTTGGTTCACCGGCCGAAACGGCCCCTCACCGCCGCCGGGAGAGCGACACCGGGGAGCGGACCGACAGCGACCACCTCGACCAGTAGGCCTCCGCGAGGAGCCAGAGCAGGAGGACGACCGCGAGCGCGCCCGCCGCGAGCACCTCGGGGCCGCCCATCCAGACCGGCGTGACGTACATCAGCGCGTTCGCGGTCCGGCCGGGGAGCAGGTCCTCGACGACCAGCCACGCCCGGTCGAGGACGCCCGAATCCGCGGTGGCCACCTCCGCGTCGGTGTCGCCGTCGTCGCCACCGCCACGGTTCGACTCGATGCCCGCCTCGCTGGCTGCGGGCCCGCCCGCGCTCTCGTCGCCGGTGCCGAGGCGTTCTGCCTCGTAGGGGAACGCGATGTCGACGCTCCAGGCCACCTCGCCGTCCTCGTCGACCTCGAAGACCCGGTTGCCGTTCGAGTCGGTGACGAGGGTGTGGGCGTTCGGCAGGCGGTCGGCGTCCCGGGGCCACTGCATCCGGGCGTCCGACCACGTCCACGTCCGCTCCCACGAATCGCCATCGCGCTGGTACTCGACCACGCGGTCGTTCTCGCTGTCGCCGACGAGGACGGCGGGACCGCCCTCCTCGGCGGGGATGTAGTCGGGGTTGTGCTGCTCGTAGAGGACCTCGTAGTCGTCCTCTGCGCCGAGGGTTCGGTTCTCGACGACGCCCTCCTCGCGGTCGAGGAACACGACTTGGTCCTGATTGCGCATGCTGACCATGACGGTGCCGTCGTCGAGCACCTCCACGTCGTTGAGGTGCGTCCAGTCCTCCGGGAAGGGCCCGCCGCTGTCCAGCGAGAAGTCCCGCTGGGCGTC
This sequence comes from Halorussus salilacus, assembly GCF_024138125.1. Lineage (NCBI taxonomy): Archaea > Methanobacteriati > Methanobacteriota > Halobacteria > Halobacteriales > Haladaptataceae > Halorussus > Halorussus salilacus. The sequence goes on along the minus strand of NZ_CP099993.1, from coordinate 2,213,683 downwards.
CCACTCCCACTCGATCATGTCGGTCGTGGTGTTGACGACGTACACCCGGTCGCGGGCGATGTCGGCGACCACGAGGCGCTCGTCGTCGAGGCGGTCGGCGTCGTGCCACCGGGTCGAGGACTTGCCGGGCGTGACCCGCGAGTAGATTCGCTCGACCTCGCCCGTGGTGAGGTTGGCCCGCTCGACCACGTTCCGGGTGCAGGCCTCCTCGGAGTGACACTCCGAGGCGCTGAGGTGGTCGGCGGCGACGTACATCACCGACCGGGTGGTGTTCGGCACGGGGTCGACGTCCCAGTAGCGCGTGTGGCTGTCGTTGTAGTAGAGGACGCTCCCGTTCGGCGCGAACGCGACGAGTTCGGCCCGCGCCCGCGGTCCCTCGCTCGACTCGCCGAGCCACGTATTCGAGTCGGTGGCGACCACGGTGACGCCGTCGCGGGGTCCGGCGTCGAATTCGGGTCGGCCGTCCGACCCGGACTCGTCGGCCGAAGAGAGGTAGCCCGCGGCGACGACGAATCCGGCGGCGACGACGAGACCGACGAACAGCAACCGAACGACATCCCGAGAACGCATTTGGTGCCCGTTTGGGGGGCGGGAGCTTTGTTATCCGCCGATTAGCCCGGGAATCGTCGGCTTACCGCGGGCGGGGTTCCCGCGACCGCGGGGACGGCGGAAGCCGCCACCGCCGCTCCCGACCGCGCTCATATCCACGTTCGTGCAACGAATTCGGATTCCAAAAGAGCTTTTGAGCATGGACGACCACCTCCGAGTGATGACTGCCTACACCGCCACGGTCACCGTGCGCCTGAAGGAGGGCGTCCTCGACCCCGAGGCCGAGACGACCAAGCGGGCGCTCGAACGGCTCGGATTCGATCTGGAGAGCCTGCGCTCGGCCGACCAGTTCGAACTCGATCTGGACGCCGAATCCGCGGATTCGGCGTCCGAGCGCGCCGAGGAGATGGCCGAGCGCCTGCTGGCGAACCCGACCATCCACGACTACGAGGTCGCGGTCGAGGAGCGATGACGGTCGCCATCGTCCAGTTCGGCGGGAGCAACTGCGACCGGGACGCCGAGCGCGCGCTCTCCCACCTCGGCATCGACGCCGAACTCGTCTGGCACGAGGAGGGCCTTCCCGAGGGCGTCTCGGGCGTGATGCTCCCGGGCGGGTTCTCGTACGGCGACTACCTCCGCGCGGGGGCAATCGCCGCGAATAGCCCCATACTGGCGGAGGTCCGGGAGGCCGCCGCCGAGGGCGTGCCCGTCCTCGGCGTCTGCAACGGCGCGCAGATCGGCAGCGAGTCCCGGCTCACGCCCGGCGCGTTCACCACGAACGCCTCCGCGCGGTTCCAGTGCGAGCGCGTCCACGTCCGGGTCGAGAACGCAGACACCCCGTGGACCAGCGCGTACGACGAGGGCGAGGTCGTCGAACTCCCCATCGCCCACGGCGAGGGCCGGTTCGAGGTCACCGACGACCGCCTCGCGGAACTGAACGACGAGGACCGCGTCCTCTTTCGGTACTGCGACGAGGACGGCGACGTGACGCCCGAAGCGAATCCCAACGGCTCGAAGGAGAACGTCGCTGGCGTCGCTGGCGAGAACGAGAACGTGGCGGTGCTAATGCCCCACCCCGAGCGCATCACCCTGCCCGACATCGGAGAGACCGACGGGCAGGGCATTTTGCACGGGTTCGAGAACTAACCCGGCGACCGCCGCCCGTGGGCGACGAGCAGGAGCCAGACGACCGTCAAGACGACCATCCACCCCACGACGACGAGTAGCGACCACGTCGAGAACGGTCCCGCGGTGACCGTCATCGCTCTATCTCGACCGGCTCGTCGGTCGCTATCCACTGGTCGTCGCTCTCCTGGCGGTTGCGTATCTCTATCCACCCGTTCGAGCAGAAGATCGTTTCGAAGTCGCCCCATCCCTCGGACATCGTGTCCGCACATCGGGTCGGCGGCGTCCGGCGAACTCCCCCGGTCGCCGGACGCGTCGCCCTCGATGTGCCACCCCCGGTTGGTTCGGAGGCCGGGCGAGGACTTTGTTATCCGGGCCGTATCCGCGTGGTAGGGTGGTCCTACGTCCGGGAAAGCTGGTCTGAACCGGGGAAACGAGGGCGGAAACCGTTCGCCCGACCCGGGACTCCGTCGGGCCCGAATCGAGCGCGTCGGACCGGGAAACGGGGTCCTACCGCGCCAGCGGCAGGCTGTAGCTCCGCTCGCGCTCGATCACGGCCTCCCACGTCGCCTCGCACTCGCAGGTGACCTCCGAGAACACCGAGGGGTCTTGGCGGATGTCGAAATCCTTGATGGCCTTCTGGACCCGGTCGTCGCACTCCCCGCAGTTGTGCGGGCCGCGGTCGCTCCCGTGGCCCACGGGGTCCGAGACCACGATGGCGTCGGCGTCGGCGGTGTCTTCGAGCACCTCGGCGACCGACCAGAGCCACGGCGGCCGGTAGCCGTCCCGGAAGTAGAGTTCGTCGACCATGGTGTAGCGCTGGACGTTGGTCGGGTTCATCGAGACGGTGTGGGCGTACTCGGCGCACTTGCGGACCGAGTATTTCATGTCCTCGACGGCCTCCGCTTCGCTGAGGAACGGCGGCTTCATCAGGAGGTAGGCCTTGATGCCCGCGCCCGCCTCCTCGGCGTGCTCGCTCGCCGCGACGAAGTCCTCGAAGTCGAAGTACTTGTTCACGCAGTCGTGGCGCACCCGGTCGGTGGCGGTTTCGAGGCCGATTGCCACGTCGGTTTCCAGTCCCTGCTCGGTGAAGTCCTCGATCTTCTCGCGCTCGACGAAGTCCGGGAGGCTCTCGACCACGATGCGCTCGCGGTCGGCGAACGTCTCGGCGATGGCCCGCCGCGTTTCCCCGCCGACCTCGCGCTCGTCGAGGAACGACCCGGAGGTGTAGATTTTGACGAGGCCCGATTCGCCGTCGGCCTCGCCCGCCTCTATCTGCTCGCGCTCGTGTTCGAGACACGCCTCTATCTGGTCCATCAGCGCGTCGTGGGCCACGGAGCCGCCCTCGACCGATTCGGCGACGTACCCGCACATGGTGCACCCTCCGGCACGCGCCCACCGACACCCGCCGGTGTTGAGGATGATGGTGAGACTCTGGTAGACGCCGCCGGGGGTGCGGTCCTCGTCTATCCAGACCCGGGTGGGCTCGTGGGGGTCGTAGGTCTCGTCCTTCCGGGCGCGAATCTCGCGCATCACCTTGTTGTGCGCGTCCATCCCCCGCCCCTGCTCGTAGACGTCCGGGCTCGGCTTGCTCATTGGGGGTGGATAGCGGTCGGTCGCGTAAATCGGCTTCGGAGACGAGTTTCGTTACGAGAGTCCCCCTGTATCTGCGCTTCCCCGTCAGGTGGAAGGACAACAAACGTCCCGAAAGCCTCCGCCCGCTCGCTACGAATCGTTAGAGGAGAGGATACGAGTCGACACGCTGGCCAGTCCACCGTGAGTCGGTCCTCGAAAGCCCCCGCCCGCTCGACCCTCCGGGACTCGCTGTGCTCCTCGGTCGCTTCGCTCCCTGCGGTGCTTGCTTCGTCCGGGAGGGATCGACCGGGCGGCCCCTTTCATTCCCACCCTCGGTGGAACGGTTCGCCTCCGATACACCCTGAATACCCACGAACTACGTCGCCGAGAGGTCCACGCCGACTCGTTCGGCCACCCCGACGAGGAGATGCCAGCAGACCGCCCCGAGCGCCACGCCGACCGCGTTCGCCGCGATGTCGCCCGTCGAGAACGCGCGCGTCGGAACCACTGCCTGTCCGAACTCGATGCCGATTCCGTACGCGAACGCGAGCAGGACCGCCAGCGCGGCGGTCGCCGCGCTGGCGGGGTCGCGCCGGGTCGCGAGCGCGTACGCGAGCGACCCGACGAGTCCGGCGTACGCGAGCAGGTGGAGCCACTTGTCGATGCCGACGAGTCCGAAGGGGCCGGTCGAGGGGATTCCGGCCGAGGGCGGCTCTATCAGCGAACTGTAGCAGATGACGCCCGCGACGACCGCGACGCCGAGCCAGCGGACCCATCCGGGCGGTTCGAACCCGTCGACGTTCATCGGTCGGGCCTTCGCACCCCCGGCCGTAAAAGGCGGCGGTCGGCGGGCGGCCAAGGCCCTCGCCCGTGTCCGCGACTCGAATTTTGGCCTGTCGGACGCGGGTGACGTAACCCGAATCGGTTACGCCGGTACGGCAATGACTAACCCGTTTGCGGCCCATAATAAGGATACGACGTTACCATGACTGACTTAGGCGGATTCCACGACCACGTCGCCCGCGTGGACCTGACAGAGGAGGGGGTAGGGTACGAAGGTATCGACGACGAGGACGCCGAGAAGTACATCGGCGCGCGCGGACTCGGCGTGAAGTACGTGTTCGACAACGGACCCGAGGTCGACCCGCTCGGCCCCGACAACCTGCTCGCGTTCATGAACGGCCCGCTCACCGGCACCCAGACCGTGATGAGCGGCCGAATCGCGGTGTGCACCAAGTCGCCGCTCACGAACACCGTCACCGACAGCCACCACGGCGGCTGGTCGGGCGCGCGCCTCAAGTGGGCTGGCTTCGACGGCCTGCTGTTCGAGGGCAAGGCCGACGAGCCCGTCTACGCCGTCGTCGAGGACGGCGAGGTCGAGCTCCGGGACGCCTCCCACCTCTGGGGCCGTGGCGTCCACGGCACGCTCGACGAACTCGAAGACGAGGTAGAGGGCCAGTTCGGCAAGAACCTCTCGGCGATGGCCATCGGACCCGGGGGCGAGAACGGGGTCCGGTACGCCTGCATCATCAACGAGGACGACCGCGCGAGCGGTCGGGGCGGCACCGGCGCGGTGATGGGGTCGAAGAACCTCAAGGCGGTCGTTATCAAGTCCTCGACCAAGATGCCCAAGCCCGCCGATCAGGAGACGTTCCAGGAGGGCCACAAGCAGGCGATGCGGGTCATCCAGGAGTCGGACGTGACCGCCCCGAACGAGGGCGGCCTGTCGCTGTACGGCACCAACGTTCTGATGAACGTCACCAACGAGATGGACGGCCTGCCGACGAAGAACGCCCAGTTCACCTCCACGACCAGCTACTCGGAGGCCGAGGACCCCGACATCGACGCCGAGAACGTCTCGGGCGAGAACGTCCGCGAGAACATCCTCGTCGACGAGCCCACCTGCCACTCGTGTCCCGTCGCCTGCAAGAAGGAGGTCGAGGTCGACGTCCACCACAAGGGCGAGGACCACAACGTCCGGATGGAGTCCTACGAGTACGAGTCGGCGTGGGCGCTGGGGCCCAACTCCGGGTCGGACGACCGCGACAAGGTCGCGATGATGATAGACCGGTGTAACGACATGGCGGTCGACACCATCGAGATGGGCAACACCATGGCGATGGCGATGGAGGCCACCGAGGAGGGCCTGCTCGACGAAGGATTGGACTGGGGCGACGCCGACACCATGATCGAGATGATAGAGCGCGTGGCCCACCGCGAGGACGAACTCGCCGACCTGCTCGCCGAAGGCGCGAAGCGCGCCGCCGAGGAGCTGGGCGACGGGGACATGAGCCTCGACGTGAAGGGCCAGACCATGGCGGCCTACGACCCCCGCGCGATGAAGGGGATGGCAATCGGCTACGCCACCTCGAACCGCGGTGCCTGCCACCTCCGGGGGTACACCCCCGCGGCGGAGCTTCTCGGGATTCCCGAGAAGGTCGACCCGGGCGAGGCCGAGGGGAAGGGCGAACTCTGCGCGACCTTCCAGGACCTCCACGCCATCTCGGACAGCTTCGACATCTGCAAGTTCAACGCCTTCGCGGAGGGCATCGAGGAGTACGTCCTCCAGTACGCTGGCATGACCGGCCTCGACGTGACCGAGGACGACCTGCTGGAGGCGGGCGAGCGCATCTACAACCTCGAACGCTACTACAACAACCTCGTCGGCTTCGACGGCAGCGACGACGACCTGCCGGTCCGATTCGTGGAGGGCGAACCCAAGGCGATTCCGGGTCAGGGCGGCTCCGAGGGGTCGCTCGTGGAACTCGACCAGCTCAAAGAGGAGTACTACGAGGTCCGCGACTGGGAGGACGGCGTGGTTCCCGACGAGAAACTCGACGAGCTAGGCATCGACGTGGGACCGGGCACGGGCGTCAGTAGCGGCGGCGCGGCGGCCTCGGGCGACGACTAACGACTTTCCTCGGACCTTCCGCCTCTTATCGAATCCCGCACTTCTCATCCCTCAGCCACGACTTCCGACGAAACCGACCGGCACGGCTAACCACTCGTCCGTGGCACTCACCTGCATGGATATCCGAGAAGCAACCGAGGACGACATCTCGACCATTCGCTCGGTCGCCCGCGAATCGTGGAAGCGAGCGTACGCCGACGCAGTTCCCGAATCGGTCATCGACGACGCCGTCTCGGAGTGGTACGCCGAGGAGACGATGACCCGCATCATCGGCGACGACGAGCAGGTGTGTCTGGTCGCGGTGGACGACGACGGCGCTGTCATCGGTTTCTCGCACGGCGCAACCGATAACGGAGACGGCGACGTGCTCCGCCTCTACGTCCACCCCGACCGCTGGAACGAGGGCATCGGAACCGACCTGCTGGCGGCGATGGAGGAGCGACTCCGGGAGATGGGTGCCGAGCGGATGCAGGCGATGGTGCTGGCCGACAACGAGATGGGCAACGCGTTCTACGAGTCCCACGGCTTCGAGAAGACCGGGGAAGCCGAAACCCAACTCGACGGGACGACCCGGACCGAGAACGTCTACGCCCGCGCGGCCTGACCCGGCGCGACCCGACCGCGCACCGACTGCGCCCGGGACGCTCCCGGCTTGAATTTTCCCACGAACGTCCGGCACGTATCGGCGATATTCGCCGAGGTAATGTTTCGCACGGGCTCATTCTTTCGGTGCATTACGCAGTCGAAGGAATGATATGGCTGAGCGTCGCGGATTCTCCCGTTCCCAATGTCCTCGGAAGACCTGTCCCGGACCGGCGACAAGCGCTTCGAAACCCTCGCGGTCACCCACGGCGAGGAACCGGACCTCTCGAACGGCGTGGGGGACGTGACCTCTCCCGTACATCTCACGTCCACCTACGCGGTCGAGGGCATCGACATGGACACCGCCCTCGAAGACCTCGACCCCGACGCCGACCAGTTCCTCTACTCGCGGCTGTCGAACCCGACCCGCCACGCGGTCGAGAAGCGACTCGCCGCGCTGGAGGGCGGCGACCACGCCATGGCCTTCGCCTCGGGCACCAGCGCCATCGTCGCGAGCGTGATGGCCGCGGTCGAACCGGGCGACCACGTCGTCGCCTTCGAGGACCTCTACGGCGGGACCAACACGATGCTCAAGGAGCTCTTCGGCGAGAAGCTGAACGTCGCGGTCGACTTCGTCGACGCCACCGACCCCGACGCGGTCCGGGCCGCGACCACCGACGAGACCGCCCTGCTCTGGATGGAGACGCCGACCAATCCGCTCCTGCGACTCTGCGACATCGAGGAGATGGCCGCCATCGCCGACGACCACGACGCCCTCCTGGGAGTCGACAACACCTTCATGGGACCGTACTTCCAGCGCCCGCTCGAACTCGGTGCCGACGTGGTGGTCCACAGTACCACCAAGTACATCAACGGCCACAGCGACTCGCTGGGCGGCGTGGCGGTCACGTCTGACGACGACTACGCCGAGGCCGTCGGCTTCCTCCAGCAGGTCGGGATGGGCAACGTCCTCGCGCCGTTCGACTCGTATCTGGTCCTCCGGGGGCTCAAGACCCTTCCCCTCCGAATGCGCCAGCACGAGACCAACGCCGCGGAGGTCGCCGCGTACCTCGACTCCCACGACGCGGTCGCGGCCGTCCACTACCCCGGACTGGAGTCTCACCCCCAGCACGACCTCGCCGACGACCAGATGGACGGCCACGGCGGCGTCCTCTCGTTCGAACTCGACGGCGACCTCGCCGACGTCGAGCGGTTCGTCGCCGCCTTAGAGGAGTTCACCCTCGCGGTCAGCCTCGGCGGCGTCGAGAGCCTCATCGAGCATCCCGCGAGCATGACTCACTCGCCGCTCCCCGCCGAGGAGCGCGCGGATCTCGGGATTACCGATACGCTTCTGCGGGTGTCGGTGGGCGTCGAACACCCCAAGGACCTGCTCGAAGACCTCGAACGCGGCTTCGACGCGATGGAGGCCGGTCGGGCCGACGCGCCAGAGGACTCGGCGGTCTCCGACGCGTCGGAGACCGCCGAGACGACCGACGCCTCGGAAGCGCCCGCCTCCTCGGACTAACTCTCGGAAGCGCCCGCCTCCTCGGAGGAATCCTCGGGTCGGACCCCGACGACCCGGACTTCGTCGCCGACCGCGATCTCCTCGCCCCACTCGGATTCGGGCACGCGGGTGTTGACCATCAGCTGGTAGTAGTGGTCGAGTCGCCCGGAGTCGGCCCACTCGGGGAGGGTCGCTTCGCGCCCTTCGAGGAACGTCTCGCGGAACCCCTCGGTCGGCTCGCCCGTATCGGGGTCGCGCGCCGGGACGACACAGCGCGAGCAGGGTCTGACGCCCTCGAAGCGCACGTCGCCGACCTCGAACGCGACGACCTCGCCGGGGTGGCCGAAGAGCCGGTCCTCCCAGAACGCCGGGACGCCCCCGATTTCGAGGCTCGCCCTGAAGCGTCTGCGCGCTCCGGCAAGGTCCACGTCCGGGAACCACGACGCCACCTCCCGGAGCGTCGCGGTGGAGACGACCGTCGGCCCCGACGCCTCGCGGTCGTCCGGGTAGCCGCCCGCGGGTTCGCGCCGGACGCTCACGGGCCGGTCGAAGTAGTCGCTCAGCCAGTCGTTCAACTCGGCGCAGTCGTCGAGGTCGAACACTCGGCGCTCGTCTTCGCCCTGCAGGCGAAGCGTCAGGGTCCGCTCGTCGGGGTCGAACGACGACCGCAGGCGGTGGACCGCGTCGGTGCGCTTGCCGTTGACGTAGTCGCCGTCTCCGCCGACGGAGGCGCGCTCGGGGTCGTGGGATTCCCCGGCGGGCGAGTCGACGATGGCGTACTCGCGGTCGCCTGCGAGCGCGCCGCGCTCGGCGATCCGGACGCGCTCGCGGGGCTCGGGGTCGAGCGACTTGACCGGGTGGACGGCGATTCGTTCGAGGGTCGGTGTCATACGTCGTGGTTGGCGTCTCGGGCCGTGAATCCTCCGATGGAAGAACACTCCGTCTGCTCGCGGTTGTTACTCGGTGGGAAACTGAGAGAGTCGAACGTGAGTGGTAGCCACTGGCCTCGGGTAGACCGAACCGCGAGAGCCAGAGCTAGCGACTCGCGTCACCACTGAGTACCGCAACTGCACGCAACCGCGGGCCACATCCCTCCTCAATCGACTGCGTGGGTCGAAATTCGATCCGATTGGAAGTCGGGGCGAATCAGAACCGAGAATCGTCTATTCCAGCGAGCCCGCACCGACCACGACCGCCTCCCGGAGGTCCAGCGCGGTCTCGAACTCCGCGAGTCGGTCCTCGCGCCTGCCGACCCGGAGGAGTTGCTCGGCGTGGGCGCGCGCGACCGCCTCGTACTCCCGCCGGGACCACCCGAGGTCCTCGCCCACGTCGACCCAGAAGTCCTCGGGCGCGAGGAAGACGACGCGCACGTCGTCCTCGTGGACGCACTCGTAGGACCGCCGGAGTTCGTCGGCCCGGGGTTCGACCGCCCGGCGGGCCTCGGCCACGAGGTCGGGCAGACGCTTTCCGCCGACGCTCGCCTTCGCGGCGGTGAGCACCAGCACCTGTCCTTCGATGGGATTGTCCTCGGTCACGATTTCCCTCCTCGTCCCCCTCAGCCGCCCGCCCGCATCGCCTTCTGCGAGAAGTCCTCGACGAGGTCGTCGAGGACTGCCTCCTCGCCCTCGAAGACGACGGTGACCTCCGTCAGTTTGACCGACGGCCCGATACTCACCTTCTCCGAGGAGATACTGGCGCGCCAGTCGTCGGCGACCACGTCGCCGTCGCCCTCGGTGTCACCGCCCTCGATGTCGCCGCCGAGGTTCGAGAGGTACCGCCGCGCGAGGCGCTCGGAGATGCCCCGGTAGGACTTCTCGACCCGCATCTATCCCCCCGCGACCGGCGGGAACACGCTGAGGGTGTCGCCGTCCGCCAGCGGGGTGTCCTTCCCGTCGAGGTGGTAAACGTCCTTGCCGTTCTTCATCACCGACACCTGAGTGCGAATCTCACCGTCCTCGTAGACATCGATGCCGTACTCCGCCACGAGGTCGTCGAGCACGTCGCCGACGGTCGCGCCCTCGGCGACCTCGCGTTCGAGGACCTTCTGGCCGACCGCCTCGCGGAACGTGGCGAAAAAACGCAGTTCCACCGCCATGCTATCGCCCCGGCCGGATGCCGTCGCTGACGAGTCGCGCGTGGCGCTCGCGGTCGATGCGGTCGGCGAGGTCCTCGTGGTCGTGGAGCTGTCGAATCAGCGCGGCCTGCAGGTCGCGCCACGCCATCGCGTAGATGGGCGACTGGCCCCACGCGCGCAGTTCGACCACGAAGTCGTCGTACTGCTCCCAGCGGTCCTCGAACCGTTCGAGCGCGTCCACGACCGCGCCCGCGGCCTCGTCGTCGTCCTCGGCCTCCTCGATGGCGCGGTTGAGTCTGGACTCCCACCCGGCGACCGCCGTCTGCATGTCGCGGGCGGCGTCGTCGCCGTCGGCCGGAAGCGACTCGACGATGGCGTCGGGTACCGTCAGCGAAACGTCTTCCATGCCCGGACCTTAGCCCTCATCGCTCAAATACCTACGGCAGACGGAACGGTCGGAGCGGATGGACTCGAATCGTTCCTCCTCCCCCGCAGTATTAGATAGAATCTAAAAATGGCTTTTACGCGTCTAACAGACACTCTTAAGCCGACAGAGTCGCTCGAACAACCCGGATGACCGACGACCGCGCGTCCTTCGTCCGAGCCTCGTGGGTGAACGTCGTCTCGAACGTCCTCAAAATCGCGGTCGAGGGCGCGCTGGGCGTCTTCTCGGGCAGTCTCGCTCTCGTGGCCGACGCGGCCCACTCGCTGGCGGACCTGCTCGCGAGCGCGGTCGTCCTCGTCTGGGGCCGGTCGTCGTTCGACGGCCCTGACGAGACTCACCCGCACGGCCACCACCGGTTCGAACCCCTGACCGCGCTGTTCGTCGGCGGCGTGCTCGTCCTGCTCGGGTTCAAACTCCTCTACGACGCTGGCCGGTCGCTGGCCGAGGGGTCCGAGGCGCGGTACGGCGCGCTCCTCGTCGTCGGTCTGGGGTTCGCGCTCGCGAACCGCGTGGCCTGCTACTGGTACACGAAGCGGACGAACCGGGACCTCGATTCGCCGGGCCTCCGGGCACTGGCCGCCGACAGTCTCAACGACGTGTACACGACCCTCGCGGCGTTCGCGGGGGTCGCCGGGATGGCGCTGGGATACCCCGTCCTCGACCCGGTCGCGGGCGGCCTCGTGAGCGCGCTCGTCGTCCGGCAAGGCGTCGAGATCTCGCGGGAGAACATCGACTACCTCGTCGACCGGGCACCTCCGGAGGCCCATCAGGAGCGCATCCGGTCGGCGATTCGAGACCACCCCGAGGTCCACGGAATCCACGACTTCGCGGCCTACTACACCGGGAACGTCGTCGAGGTGGAGTTCCACGCCGAGATCGGCAGGGGCCACTCGCTCGTCGAGGCCCACGAGATAGAGACCGAACTCCGCAGTCGGGTCCGCGAAGTCGAGGCCGTCGAGGACGTGCACATCCACCTCGACCCCGCCGGACTCGGCGAGTGGAAGGACGCCGACGAGCGGGGTCTGTCCCACCCCTCCGGGTGACTCGACCACCGGTCGGCCCCCGAAACGACCCGAACATGTTCGGAGAGAACTACTACGGGGAGGCGACCCTAGTGGGGAACATGGAGACAGCAGACCGACCAGTCGAGCGCTCGGCGACCGGCCCGGACGCCCGCGAGACCACCGTCGAGGTGCGGTGTACCGGCCACGTCCGGGACGCGGTCGGGGCCCCGAGCCTGACGTTCGCCTTCGAGGGGACCACCCTCCGGGCGTTCCTCGACGCCTTCTTCGCGGAGTACGACGTGAAGGACCTCCTCATCGCCGAGACCGAGGACGAGGCGACCACCGACGGGTGGGCCGACGCGCCCGAGGACCTCCCGGGGACGTGGAAGAAGAACCCCGAGGGCGAGCAGACCCGCCGGTACGCCCGGGTGGCGGTCGACGGCCAGTTCAACGAACACCTCGACGGGCTCGACACCGAACTGAGCGACGGCGACCGAATCTCTTTGATGTACCCGTTCATCTTCTGCTGTTAGGATGGTCGCACAGGCCGTGACGCGGTGGGCGCGGTGGTTCGTCGCGGCCAGCGCCGTCTTCCTCGTGGCGTGGCAGGCCGCCGCGCTCGCCGACGTTCCCCGACAGACCCGGGTGGTCCTCGCGGTCCACGGCTTCGTCCTCCACGCCGTGTTCGGGAAGGCCTACTCGCTGGTCCCGTCGTACTTCGACCGCTCGCTCGCGTTCGTTCGCGCGCCCGCGGTCCACTTCCCGCTGACCGCGGTCGGCGTCGTCGGCCTCGCGGTCGCCCCCCTTCCGGGGACTCCGAGTGCGGTCGGTCCCCTCGCCGCGGCCCTCTGGACGGCTGGCGTCGTCGTCTTCGTCGCTACGCTGGCGTGGACCGTCCGGGGCAATCCCACCGGCCGCGAGACGGGGACGGGCGGTCCGAACGCCCACCGGCGGGGAGTCGACCGGTACGCCAACGCCTTCGTTCCGGTGGTGCTGGCCTACCTCCTCGCGGGGGCCTACGGGACGCTTGGGGCGTTCGGGGGGCTCACAGCGGCGGTCGCGGCGCTTCCGGCGACCGGAAGCGCCCCGAACGCCGGAGCGCTCCCTGCGCTCGGGATCGCGCAGACCGCCCACCTGCTGGCCGCGGGGACCGCCGCGCTGCTGATATTCGCGGTCGGATTCCGACTCTTCCCGCGGTTCCTGGTCGCGTCGCCGCCCCGCGCGCTGGTCGCGGCCGTCTTGCCCGCGGGCGCAATCGCGCCCGCGCTCCTCGCGTGGGACTTCTACGGCGCGACGGGATTCCGGGTCGGCGCGACGTTGCAGGCGGTCGCAGTCGTCGGGTTCGCGCTGGCCTACGCCGCGCTGTTCGCCCGGTCCGAGCGCCGCCGAGTCGGCTTCTACGCCGTGCTGGTCGGGGTCGGATGCGGCGTTCTCGGGGTCACGCTCGGCCTGCACTTCGCGTTCGTCGGCGTCGCCGGGGAACTGCTCGCGGTTCACTTCCGGCTCAACGTCCTCGGATTTCTGGGGCTGACGATTATCGGCGCGACCTACCAGTTCTACCCGCCCTCGGTCGGGACCTTCCGCGGCGCGTCCGACCGGACCGCGCTGGCGTCGGTCCTGCTGGTCGGCGCGGGGCTCCTCGCGGAGGTCGGCGGCGCGCTCGCCGGGTCGGAAATGGCGGTCCTCGCGGGACGGGGCGGCGCGCTGGTCGGCACCGCGGTGTTCGCTGGCCTCGTGCTCGGAGTGTTCCTCGAACGCTAACGGCCGCCGTCGAGGCGCGTTGCCAGCTGCACCTCGTCGACGAGTTCGCCGTCGACCCGGTAGTGGTCGGCCCTAGTCGCCTCGCGCTCCCAGTCGTGCTCTTCGAGGAGTTCGAGCGCCTCCTCGTTGGTCGCCGGGAGGCTCTGGTACACCTTGATGCAGTCGGCCTCGGCGGCCCACGCCATCCCGCGCTCCAACAGGGTGCCCCGACCCCTGCTCGCGGTACTCGGGGCGACCCCCACGGTGAGTTCGGCGGTGTGGTCGCGGGCCGGGAGTTCGAAGCCGTGGACGTGGACCCATCCGATTATCTCGGCTTCGCCGCGTTCAGCGTCGTCTTCGCCGCGTTCACCGTCGTCCTCGATCTCGGCGACGAAGAACATCCGCGACTCGCGGTCGTTGAGTCGGACCAGCGCGCCCTCGCGCTCGATGGCATCCGCGACGCGCTCGTCGACGACGATGGCCCCCTCCCCGGCCACCTCCCGGATGAGCCCCGCGACCGCCCGCCGGTCGTCCTCGTCGGCGGGACGGACGACGTACTCGAAGTCGGTGGCGTCGTGGGTCTCGGCGTCGGCGTCGGGACGGACGTAGAGGGTCCCGTCGCGCTCGGTCAACAGGCCGTCGTCGAGGAGGCCGTCGATGTACTCGTTGCACTCCGGGACCGAGAGCCGGGCCGCCGACTCGGTGCCCGACCGGGGCGGTTTGGCCCCGTGGGTCCGCTCGACCCGGACCGCGTCCCGCACCTCCTCGCGGGCGGCCGACCCGCGGCGCTCGACGTACTCGTAGATGCGACCCTCCACGTCGCTGTCGAACTCCAGTTGGGGTGTCGCCATGTCGTGCGGAAATCCGGGGGCCGCCCCCAAGGTTATTGACCGGGTACGGCCGGGTTATGGGGCGACTTCCGCGGCGGTCTCACTCCCGAACGACGCCCACCCGGCTCTCGTCGCCAGCCAGCGAAAAGCCCGCCGACCGGAGCCATTCGGCCGACCGTCCTCGGCTCCGTCCCTCTCCCCCGCCGTGAATCAGCACCTCCGCGAGGTCGGCGCGCTCGTCGACGTCGGTCGCCAGCCGGTGGGAGTCGACCACCGACACCGACGCGCCGACCTCCCGCGCGATTCCGAGGTGGTCGAGGTACGAGGTGCCGTGGTAGTCCACCCGGAACTCGGGGTGGGCGACCGCGAGCGCGTTCGTCCCGCCGCCCCGCCCCGGCGCTATCGCGACCGCGCTCTCGGCCTCGAACAGTCGGTCGAGCGCGTCGGGGGTCGCCAGCGCGAGGTCGGCCATCACGACCGCGACCCGGCGGTCGGTCTCGGCCAGCACGGCGTTGACCGCCTCGGTCAGCGGGCGGTCGTCGACGGTCACGGGGGCGTCGACCCCGACCGGGCCGGTGGCGAGGACCTCGGGTTCGCGGCCGGTCGCCCGCACCGCCGCGAGCACGTCGTCGAGCATCGCGGCGGCGAACGCCGACCGCTCGTCGGGCGAGAGCACGTCGGCTAACCGGGTCTTGGGCTCGCGGGCGGCGAACGGGACGACGACTCGCATCTCCCTCGATAGTTCGGTGCCCGCGGTTAATGGCTTGCGGAATGGCCGCTCGGGGCGGGTCGGTGACCCGCCCCGAGCGGCCGGGTCGAATTCGGTCGGAAAACGAAGCTCGCAGAGGGGGCCGCCCGACTCAGCGCAGTTTGTCGTAGTCGTCCTGCTGGGAGCGGTACCAGAGGACGCCGCCGATGATGGCGACCAGCACGACGAGTCCGACGCCGCCGTACAGTAGCATCTGGGTCTGCTGGTTCGACTGCTCGGCCGAATCGGCGCTGTCGGTCGCCTCGCCCGCGAGTTCGACGGCGAGGTCGAAGTTCTCGCCGTCGTACGCCGAGACGGCGTCGTCGAGCTTGTCCTCGGCGTCCGAGACGCCCGCGCCGCTGTCCTCGGCGTCGGCGATGGCGGTCTCGGCGTCTTCGATTGCCGAGCGCGCCTCGTCGCTATCCGCGGTGTAGGGCCGGAACTCCCAGCTGTCGATGGTGTCGCTGGACCCGCCCTCGCGGACCTGATTCAGTTCGGCGAGGAGGTGTTGCTGGGCCGGGTCGTAGGTGAAGTCCTCGACCTCGGCCACGGTGCCTTCGATGGTCACCTCGACCTCGGCCGCGTTGTCCTCGCTCTGTAGCGTGTGGTTGAACGACTCGCCGTCGTAGGACTCCTGACCGATCTTGTCGCCACCCTGGTCGTAGAGCTTGACGGTCCAGGTCACGCCTTCGAGTTCGGTCTCGCCGTTGAGCGTCCACTCGTCGTACTCGCTGAACGGTCGGTCGAGCGTGAACGTCGAGGTGACTTCCTCGCCGACCTCCGCGGAGTCGGGCGCGCCGCTCGCCGACGCCGAGACCGCCGCCGCGGCGGGGGTCGCCGCGGAGGCGACCAGTGCAATCGCGACCAACAGCGTCAGTAGCTTAGAACAGTGGTTCGAGTTCATCATCATCGTCCTCGACGAGTTCTTCTAGGTTGTCCTCGCTCTCCTCGCGAATGTCCTCGATGTTGTCTTGGGCCTCGATGGCGACCTCCTGTAGCTCCTTGATGCGCGGGACGTTGTTCACGCCCGACAGGAGGATGACGCCAGCGACGTAGTTCGAGTCGCCCACGGGGTAGTCGCCGCCCCGGACCTCCATCGAACCGGTCTGCTCCTCCAGCCACTTGCGCCCGCGCTCTATCCCTTTCCGATTCAGGTGCTGGGGCGGGCCGCTCATGACGAGCAGGGCGCGCTCGGTGCCTTCGATCTCGCAGGGCAGGGTGAGTCGCCCGAGTGCCGCCTTCCGGACGAGGCTGGTGATGCGGTTGGTGGTGTTGGCGGTATCGGTCGTGCCGTCGTCCTCGCCGCCGGTGAACCGCGAGAGCAGGCCGCTCCCGGAGTTGCTGTTCTCGACCTCCTCGGCGGCGTAGCCGATGGTCGAGACGCCGCCCCCGGCGAGGGTGTTGATGATCTCGCTGGAGTCCACCACGCTCTCTGCGACCTCGCCGTCGCCCGAGACCTCGCCCGCGCCGAACAGGATGCCGAATCGCCGGACGATCTCCTCGTTTATCTCGGCGTAGCCGCTCTCGATGGACTCGCCCGACTGGCGCCACGCGTCGTTGTCGAACACCATCAGGTTGTCCACTTCGCGGACGAACGTCTGGAAGGAACGGGCGGCGTTGAGCGTGTAGATACCCCCTTCGTCGCTACCGGGCAGGATGCCGAGGCCGTAGACGGGTTCGGTGTAGATGCGCTTGAGGTGCTTTGCAAGCACTGGCGCACCCCCCGACCCGGTTCCCCCGCCCATCCCCGCGACGATGAGGAAGGCGTCGACCTCGTGAACGGGGATGTTGTCGATGGCTCCCTGTATCTCGTCGATGTCCTCCTCGGCGATTTCCGCGCCGAGCTCGTTGTCCGCGCCTACTCCGTGACCTTTCACTCGGGACTGTCCGATGAGGACCCGTTGGTCCTGAGGAACCCTGTCGAGACCCATCAGGTCTGCCTTCGCGGAGTTGACCGCGACCGCCGACCTGACGATGTTGCTTCCGGTTCGCTGGTCGTGCTCCAGGAACCTGTCGACTATCTTCCCACCGGCCTGCCCGAAACCAATCATTGCGAGCTTCATTTTCCGTACCGTACTCCGTTGGGAGAAACACAGCGTTGATGGGTGGATAAGCCTTTTGGTCCGTTCCCCGATGGGTCGAAAGGTGACGTTACGGAAAATCGCACGACGGTAAGGGGTCGTTACTCAGGCGCGTCTGTCACCAACAGTTTATGGACATGTCCTTTTAAGTTTATCGGAATTAAGACCTATCTGGGACGACAGGAGTCTGACGGGCGTCTGACGCGCCTCAGCGCCCGGATTCGACGCCGAGGTACGACCCGAGCGTGGTGAGGTCCTCGTCGGACACGCCGAACGCGTCGACGTCGTTGTGCGAGACCGTGTTGTCGAACTTCAGCGACCGGTACTGGTCGGGGCCGAAGGGCGCGAACGGCACCGGACCGATCGCCGTCATACCGATCTTCGCCAGCGCCATCGGCAGAGGCAGGACGGTCACCGACCGTCCCTCCGCCCGGTAGACGAGTTCGGTCACGTCGGCGAGCGTCAGCACCTCCGGACCGCCGAGTTCGTAGGTCTCGCCGTCGTGGTCGGACTCGACGCAGTCGGCGAGCATCGGGGCGAGGTCGCCGACCCAGATGGGCTGAAAGCGGGTGCGCCCGCCGCCGGGGAGCGCGGTCACGTACGGCGTCGTGAGCTTCTTCGTGAACGAGACGAACTCCCCGCCCTCGCCGAACACGACCGAGGGCCGGACGACGGTTGACGCGAGGTCCGACTCGGCGACCACCTCCTCGGCCTGCCCCTTCGCCCGGATGTACTCGGTCGTCCCGTCGGGGTCGGCCCCGAGCGCGCTCATCTGGACGATTTTGCGCACGTCGTGGTCCTCGGCGGCCTCGACGACGTTCTTCGTCCCGCCGAGGTGGACCTCCGTGTGGGAGGTCCCGGCGGGCGGCTTGAACAGCGGCGAGAGCGCGACGAGGTTCACGACCGCGTCCTGCCCCTCGAACGCGTTCTCGATGGAGTCGAGCGCGGTCACGTCGCCTCGCGCGCCTTCGACGCCGTCGGGGAGGTCGGCCCCCGCGGGGTCGCGTGCAAGGACGGTCACGTCGTGACCGCGGTCGTCGAGTTCGCGCACGAGGTTCGTCCCGATGAAGCCGGTTCCTCCGGCGACGAGAATGTTCATATCTGGGATAAGTATCCATGGAACGTAAATGTACGGGCCAGCGACCCGGTCGGCGACCGGGTCGCTGGCCGCGCGAGTCGGGTCGAGACGCCCGAGCGTCTCGACCCGACTCGCAGAACGAGTCTCGACCCGACTCGCAGGACTTTATACCGGCCCGGGCGCAGGTCCGGACATGCTCATCACGCTGGAGGGACTCGACGGGAGCGGCAAGACCACGGTCTGGGAGGTGCTCCGCGAGGAGTTCCCGGCGTTCGTCTACACCCGCGAACCGACCGAGACGTGGTACGGCGAGGCGGTCGACCGGTCGGTCGCCGACGACGACGCCGACCCCGTGGCCGAGCTGTTCCTCTACACCGCCGACCACGCCGCCCACCTCGCCGAGACGGTCCGGCCAGCCCTGCGGGAGGGGGAGGTCGTCGTCTCCGACCGCTACTCGGACTCGCGGTACGCCTATCAGGCGGTCAGCATCGAGGGGCAGGTCAAGCGCCCGCTGGAGTACATCCGCGGGGTCCACCAGCCGTGGACCCGACCGCCCGACGCCACAATCTACCTCGACGTGGACCCCGAGACCGGCGCGGCACGGAGCGGCGCGACCAACAAGTTCGAGCAGGCGGCGTTCCTGAGTCAGGTCCAGCGCAACTACGAGCGCCTGATGGACGCCGAGCCCGAGCGGTTCGTCCGGGTCGACGCGACCCGGTCGCCCGAGGAGGTGCTCGACGCGGTGGTGGACGTGGTCGAGCGACTGGTGGACGAGTGGAACGACGAGTAGCTCTTTGAATCCCGGAGGCGTAGACCGACTCATGGACGACGACACCGGGCGGTCGCGCGAGCGAAGCGAGCGCGACCGCGGAGCCTCGTCCGGCGACCGCGAAGCCTCGTCCGGCGACCGCGAAGCCTCGTCC
The DNA here is from genome assembly GCF_024138125.1 of Halorussus salilacus. Classification (NCBI taxonomy): domain Archaea; kingdom Methanobacteriati; phylum Methanobacteriota; class Halobacteria; order Halobacteriales; family Haladaptataceae; genus Halorussus; species Halorussus salilacus. The sequence continues at coordinate 2,194,514 of NZ_CP099993.1, read as the reverse complement.
GGCGACCGCGGAGACTCGTCCGGCGACCGGGGGACCGACGCGTCGGTCCCCCGGTCGCCCGCGCGAGACGACAAGCGCGACGAGGGCTTCGGCCTCTCGCTCCCGCCCGTCTCGCTCCCCGAGGTTCGCCTCCCCGAGCGGATTCGGCTCGTCTTCCCGGTGCCCGACCCCCCGGAGAAGCAACGTCCGACGCGCGTTCGAACCGCGAACGTCCTGCTGGCCGCGGTCACGGTGGACGCGCTCGACGCCGCGACGGTCGCCCTGTTCGGACCCGAGACCCTCCCGTGGGCGCGGGCGGTCGCCGGGACGGTCGTCTCGGTGCTGTTCGTCGGACTTCCCGGCCTGCTGTACGCGTGGGAACTGGTGGCGGTCCTGTCGGGGGTCGGCTGGCTCGCGCTCGCGCCGACCGCGAGCGCGCTCTTGGTGGCGCGGGCGGTCGTCGGCCGGTGACCCGACTACTAGGAATCTAAGGGCGTTTATGGACCACACGCGACCAAACGGCAGGCCTTTTATTCCCCTCGGTCGCAGTTTCACACGTTCATGAGCTACGACAAGGTGGAAGTCCCCGAAGACGGGGAGAAGGTGACGGTCGAAGACGGCGAACTGAAGGTACCCGACAACCCCATCATCCCCATCATCCACGGGGACGGAATCGGTCAGGACGTGGGTCCGGCCGCCCAGAAGGTGCTCACCAAGGCCGCCGAGGAGACCGGCCGCGACCCGCAGTGGATGCGCGTCTACGCCGGTGAGACCGCCCGAGAGAAGTACGACGAGAACCTCCCCGACGAGACGGTCGAGGCCATCCGCGAACACCGCGTCGCCATCAAGGGGCCGCTCACGACCCCGGTCGGCGCTGGCTTCCGCTCGCTCAACGTCGCGCTGCGACAGACCCTCGACCTCTACGCGAACGTCCGACCCACCTACTACCTCGACGGCGTCCCCTCGCCGATGAAGGCCCCCGAGGAGATGGACATGGTCACGTTCCGCGAGAACACCGAGGACGTGTACGCGGGCATCGAGTGGGAGGAGGGCACCGACGAGGCCGAGAAGGTCCGGGAGTTCGTCGAGGACGAGATGGACTTCGACGGCGTGATGCACGAGGGTCCCATCGGTCTCGGTCTCAAGCCCATCTCCGAGAAGGGGAGCAAGCGCCTCGTCCGCGAGGCCATCGACTACGCCATCGAGAACGACCGCGACAAGGTCACGCTGGTCCACAAGGGCAACATCATGAAGTTCACCGAAGGCCAGTTCGGCGAGTGGGGCATGGAGGTCGCCGACGAGGAGTACCCCGACGACGAAGTCTTCGCCGCGCCCGACTCGCTCTGGGAGGAGCAGGACGAGGTCGACATCCCCGAGGACGCGGTCATGGTCGAGGAGCGCCTCGCCGACGCGATGCTCCAGTGGATGCAGCTCCGGACCGACGAGTTCGACGTGCTCGCCATGCCGAACCTCAACGGCGACTACCTCAGCGACGCCGCGGGCGCCCAGATCGGCGGTCTGGGCATCGCGCCCGGCGCGAACTTCGGTGACAACCGCTGTCTGGCCGAACCCGTCCACGGCTCGGCGCCCAAGCGAGCCGGACAGGACAAGGCGAACCCGACCGCGCTCATCCTCTCGGGTCGCCTGCTGTTCGAGTACCTCGGCTGGGACGACACCGAGCGACTCATCCGCGACGCCGTCGAGGAGACCATCTCCTCGGGCACGGTCACCTACGACCTCGCCCGCCAGCGCGAGGACGCCGAGAAGGTCGCCACCAGCGAGTACGCCGACGCCATCTGCGAGAACATCGAGAAGCTCTCCTGAGCCGTCGCTCCGCAGATTTCCGCGGATTTCCGCGGTTCTCCGCGTTTCGCTTCTTTCGACCGGAACATCGATTCGCCAGCCCCGGGGTTAAATTCCTCGATAGAGAAGTTTATAAAACATCGCGTGCGTGGTTCTCACATGGGAACGAGCGACATCACGGGGACGGCGCGCCGACTCGACAGGTGGCTCGGCGCGCAACTCGACAGGGTCCTCCTGCGGAAGTACCGACTCGAAGCGATGTACCGCGAGAAGCGCGCCGAGCGAGCGCGCGCACGGGGCGACCTCTCGACGGCGGCCGACCACTACGAGCGCGCGGTCACGCTCCGGGGTCGGCTCGGCGACCGGGAGACCGTTACCGAACTCGGGACGGAACTCGGGGAGCTCGCGCGCAAGACCGGCGACCTCGCGACCGCCCGCGAGCAGTTCGAGCGCGTGGCCGAACTCCACTCCCGCCGCGAGAACGCGTCCGAGGCGCTGGCCGCGATAGAACAGCGCATCGACATCGCCAACCGAGAGGGCGAGGACGACGCCCTCTCGGAGTGGTGGGCCAACGCGCTGGTGGTGCTGGGCAAGGCCGAACCGGGCGAGATCGACGAGGAGCGCCGCGACGAACTCGTCCTCGATTACGCCGACCAGATCTACTCCGAGGACAGCGCCGCGCGGCTCTACGGCTTCGCGCTGGAGAAGCTCGTCACCGGCGACGAGGCGGTCGGCGAGACGCTACTCGACGCCACATGGGAGCGCCGCGAGGTCGTTCGGCCGGAAGTGGGGGTGTTCCGGGTCGTGCTCGCGGCGGGGGTCGGCCGAGTCGCCCGCGCGGAGCTCTCGGGCGAGGACACCGACCGCGAGGAGACACTCGACTTCGTGGCCGACCACCGCGAGAAGCTCTCTGCGGCCGCGACCGCGCTGTTCGAGCGACTGTCCGAGGGCGAGACCGACGCCGACCCCGAGGACCTGCGCGCCGACGAGGAGTTCGACCGCGCCGACCCGCCGGACCTCCGGACGCTCGAAGCCGAGGTGTTCGGGCGCTTGCTCGAAGAACTCTAGTCCTTCCAGTCGGGGTCGTCGCGGGGCGGGCTGAACACGTCGATACCCGTCACCGGCACGTCGCCGCGGTTCTCGGCGGCGTGGGGTTCGTCGCCTTCGAGGACGTACGAGTCGCCCTCGCCGACCTCGAACTCCTCGCCGTCGACGAGGAACGTGAGGGTACCGCCCGTGATGTAGCCGGTCTGCTCGTGGTGGTGGCTGTGCTCGGGCACCTCCGCGCCGGGTTCGATGGAGAAGTGCTGGACGTTCATCTCCTCGCCGCCAGCGAGCAACGAGAGGTGGACGCCCTCGACGGCTTCGGTCGACTCGACGCCTTCTGTGGGAACGACTTCCATTCGATGTGGTAGTACGTCTGTGTACCTAAAGCTTCGACTCCGGGCAAACTGACCGCTAGGGGATGAACGTAGCAAGACGGTCGGAGATTGTACCGCGTTGACGACGTAGAAAGCCCCTGCGCGCTCGCTACGAATCGATACCAACACCACGCATGAGTCCTCGAAAGCCCCTGCGCGCTCGCGGTCGCTCCGCGGGATATTTCGTCGGCGCTCGCTCCGCTCGCGCCTCGAAATAGTGGCCCGCGCAGGCGACCACGGCCTCCGGCCGCGAGCGCGCAGGCCCTTTCAGTCCGACCGACAGCACCGCGACCGCGAGCCACATTCCTCCCCAACCGACTGCGTTTCTCGGCGACTCGTTTCACTCGTCGCCTGCGATACTCATCCACCGGGAGAGGCAAGCTCTCCCGAGCCGTCGGTCGCTTCGCTCCCGACGACCTCGCGCATGAGGGCGTGACGCCAAACCGCGGCGTCACGCCAGCGCGCGCCCCGTGGAACGTTCCATCGGTAACCAGCAGGCGAACCAGACCACCGCGGGCAGGAATGAAAGGGGCCGGGCGCTCGCGCTTGTTTTAGTCGTCTCCGGCGGCCCTATTCGCGGCGGGCGTTGCGGAGAGCCGCGAATATCCGCCGGAGCGACCGCGAGCGTCCGGGGGCTTTCTGGGACCGAAAAGCGATGAGGCTGTCGTCGACCACGATACCGCTCCGAAATCACGAGTGAGTCCGAACGTTCACGTACGAAGAGGCCCGAGGGAGTCGCATGTACGCCGTCGTGGGGTGTAGCGACTGCGGGGCGCTCAAGATAGTCGAGGGACGCCCCGAGACGACACAGTGCCCGCGGTGCGGGAAGCGCCGGAAGTTCGAGAAATTGAAGAAGTTCGTCGAGACCGACGACGAGGACCACGCCCGCGAGGTCAGGTCGTCGATGCTCGCCAATCGGCAGGGCGAGGGCGAGGCCTTCGCGGAACTCGACTCGTTCACCGAGATGGAGGCCCGGGTGGACGAGGCCGGGCCGAGCGACGAGGAGTACCTCGAAGCGTCGGGCATCGACAGCGAGGCGGTCGCGGAGGCGGCCGAGCGCGCCGAGAGCCGGTCGGCCAGCACGCGGGGGACCTCGCGCAAGGAGACGGTCAGGGAGGCCCTGCGCGAACTCGACCGGCCGACGGAAGACGAGGTGGTCGCGTTCGCCGACGAGCGCGGGGTCCCGGCCGACTACGTCCGGAAGTCGCTCGAAAAGCTGGCTCGGCGGGGGGAGGTCAGCGAGAGCCGGGGACGCTACAGGCTACTCTGAAGTGCAGAACGCCTCGACGAGCATCGCGTATCGAAGGATGACAGGGCCGGTTCCCGAGCGCCGCGGAGCGACCCCGCGGTTCATCCACCGACCGCGGGGTCGCGCTGGCCCGTTCGCCGACGGGAATGGAGACCGAATCGAACGAGGGCGGACCACCACACCTCGGGAGCGGGCCGGGCGCGGCGACTCGGTCGCCGCGTCCGGCCCGCGAGCAGGAACGTCCACCGGACGAGGACGCGGCCACTCGGGAACCAATGGGAGAGAGGAACCCGAGGGGGATAAACCTCGGCCATCCGCGCGGTGAAAGTAAAAGTGGTCCTCTCGGCGGAATCGGGGTCGTCGACCGGGCCGAGTCCGAGCGGTCGCCCCGCCGGGAATGAGAACTGTTAGGGGCCGCGCCCGCCATCGCCCGGACATGACCGACGATTCCGTCTCCGGCGACCCGGACGCGCTCGCCGAGCAGGTCCGCGAGGGCGAACTGCGACTCCACGAACTCGACGACCGCGCTTCCGCGGCGACCGCCGCGGAAGCGCGCCGCCGCCTGCTCGAAGCCGAGACCGACGCCGACCTCGACGCCGTCGGCGACTACGCGCTCGACGCCGAGCGCGCCGCCGACGCGAGCATCGAGAACATGGTCGGGGCGGCCCAGATTCCGATGGGCGTGGCCGGACCAGTCGAGGTCGCGGGCGGCGCGGCCGACGGCGAGTACTACCTCCCGCTCGCGACGACCGAGGGCGCGCTGGTCGCCAGCGTGAACCGCGGCCTGTCGGTCATCACCGGCACTGGCGGTGCCGACGCCCGCGTCACCAAGTCGGGGATGACCCGCGCGCCCGTCTTCCGCGTGTCCGGCGTCGCCGAGGCCGAGGAAGTCGTCTCGTGGGTCGGCGACCACGCCGACGACCTCCGGGAGGCCGCCGAGTCGACGACGAGCCACGGCGAACTCCTCGAAGTCTCGCCCTACGTCGTCGGCGACTCGGTGTTCCTGCGGTTCGTCTACGACACCAAGGACGCGATGGGGATGAACATGGCGACCATCGCCACGCGTGAGGCGGCCGAACTGGTCGAGGACGAGACCCCCGCGTCGCTCGTGGCGCTGTCGGGCAACCTCTGCACCGACAAGAAACCCGCCGCCATCAACGCCGTCGAGGGGCGGGGTCGGAGCGTGACCGCCGACGTGGAAGTACCCCGCGAGACGGTCGAGGAGCGCCTCCACACCACGCCCGAGGCCATCGAGGAGGCCAACACCCGCAAGAACCTCGTGGGGAGCGCGAAGGCCGGGAGCCTCGGCTTCAACGCCCACGCGGCGAACGTGGTCGCCGCCGCGTTCCTCGCGACCGGACAGGACGCCGCGCAGGTCGTGGAGGGGTCGAACGCCATCACCACGATAGAAGCGCGCGAAGACTGTCTCTACGCCAGCGTGAGCCTCGCGAGCCTCGAAGTCGGCACGGTCGGCGGCGGCACCAAGCTCTCGACCCAGTCGGAGGCCCTCGACGTGCTGGGACTGCGCGGCGGCGGCGACCCCGCCGGGAGCAACGCCGACGCGCTCGCCGAGATAATCGCGGTGGGCGCTCTCGCCGGTGAGCTCTCGCTTCTGGCGGCGCTGGCGTCCCGACACCTCTCGTCGGCCCACGAGGACCTCGGGCGGTAGGTCGCCGCCTCAGTCCCGGACCGGCGGGTCGTCGAACTCGGTCTCGCAGTCCTCGCAGGTCGCGACGACCCGCCCGGTGTCGTCGAGCGCGAGACGCATCTCCTCGCACTCGCAGTCCGGACACGGCGCGGGAACGCGCTCGGCCCCGCAGTCCGGGCAGACGAACCGAACCCCCTCGTCGCCGGTCTCCAGACGCACGTCGGCGCGGTCGCACTCCGGACACGCGACGGGAAGCCGCACGTCCTCGGTGTCTCGCGGTGCGCCGACCGCGAGCGCCACGAGGTCGCGGTCGGCGGCGTTCCTGCCCGACTGGAACTCGCCGGGCGCGAACCGGATCGCCTCGCCCTCGCCGACGACGACTTCGCGCCCGACGGGCGCGAAGTCGTCGTCGCCTTCGGTTCCCGAGTCCCGAGCGAAGTTCTCGTCGCGCTCGGTCTCCGGAGCGAAGTTCTCGTCGCCGGAGTCGCTCGCCGCGCCGCCCCGCGGCGCGGCGAGCGTCTCGAAGGTGGCTTCGCCCTCGATGACGACGAACACCTCCTCCTGGTCGGCGTGGGCGTGGAGGCCGCTCGGGAACCCCCCGCCGGGCGCGAGCCGATAGCGGACGAGCGCGAGCCCGGTCGTCCCGAGGGACGCCGAGAGGTCTCGGCGGTCGATTCCGCCTCCGGAACCGCCGGAGTCCGCGTTTCCGATGGTGACGCGCTCCATGTCGGCAGGTGAACCGTCGCCCGCAAATAGCTTCAGGTCGTCGCGGGCGGCCGCGGTCGCGGCCGCCCGAGACGACTGCCGCGAACCCCACCGTTTTGCCCCATCGCGCGCTACTCCGGGGCATGCACGAAGCCGTGGTCATCGGCGGCGGAATCGTCGGCTCCTCGGTCGCCTACCACCTCGCGAAAGAAGGGGCGGACGTCGTCCTCGTGGACCGCGAGGACGAGGGCCGCGCCACCGACGCGGGCGCTGGCATCCTCTCGCCCGCGACCAGCAGTCGGACCGGCGACGACGCGTGGTTCGAGTTCGCGGTCGAGGGGGTGGACTACTACCCCGACCTCGTCGAGCGCCTCGGAGCCGAGCAGGACGGCGACCCCGGCTACGCCGAACCCGGGTTGCTCAGCGTCGCCGCGGCCGACGCCGAGGTCGCGGCCTTCGAGGAGGCGATGGCACGAATCGAGCGCCGCGAGTCCGACCTCGGTCGTCCGGAACCGGGCTCCTTCGAGGAGGTCTCGCCCGCCGAGGCCCGCGAGCGGTTCCCGCCCCTCGCCGACGACGTTCGGCGCGCGGCCTACTACGAGAACGCCGGGCGCGTCGACGGGCGACTCCTGACGCGAGCGATGCGGCGGGCGGGCGAAGCCCACGGCCTCGACGTTCGGCGAGCCGACGCCGAGCGAGTCCGAGTCCGCGACGGGAGCGTCACCGGCGTCGAGACCGACGGAGGGGGAATCGACGCCGAGCGCGTGGTGGTCGCGGGCGGGGCGTGGTCGCCCGAGTTCGGCGACCAGCTCGGCGTCGCGGTGCCGGTCGACCCCCAGCGCGGCCAGATCGCCCACCTCGACGCGGGCGACCGCGACACCAGCGACTGGCCCATCGTCAGCCCGTTCCGGGGTCACTACGTGGTCCCGTGGGGCGACGACCGGGTCGTCGCGGGCGCGACCCGCGAGACCGGGTCGGGGTTCGCGCCGCGTCTCACCGCGGGCGGCGTCCGGGAGGTTCTCGGCGAGTGTCTGCGAGTCGCGCCGGGACTCGACGACGCGCGGGTCGAGGAGGTCCGGGTCGGCCTCCGGCCGGTCTCGGCCGACCGACTGCCGGTGTTGGGCGCGGTCCCGTCGGTCGAGGGCGCGTACGTCGCCACCGGCCACGGGGCGACCGGGTTGCAACTGGGCCCCTACAGCGGAAAGCTGGTCGCACAGCTGGTCCGGGGTCGCGACCCCGAGACCGACCTCTCGGCGTTCGGCGTCGGGCGGTTCGAGCGGTGAGGTCAGTCGCCCGACGTTTCTTGTGCCCTCGGTGAGAACGCCACGCATGGAACCGCATCCGAACGCGGAAGTGGACACTCTCGATGCCGACGGCCTCCGAAGCGACGACCCGGGACCCCCGACCCGGCTGTCGACCGATAGGCTCGTTCTGCACCGCGCCCATCCGGACACCGTCGAGTTCGGTCGAGTCCACGACCTGTTCAGGGACGGGGCCCACGCCGACGAGGTGTTCGAGCTGTGCGGCTGGGACGCCCACGCCGACGAGGCCGAGACGCGGGCGTACCTCGACGAGAAGGTCGAGCAGTGGGAGCGCGGGGAGTTCTTCGAGTACGTCGTGGACGTAGACGGCGAATACGTCGGCACGACCTGTCTCGAAATCGGTGACGACGGCGAAGCCGAGTTCGGTCTCTGGCTCTGCAAGTCCCACTGGGGTCGCGGATTCAGCAGGGAGGTGACCGACGCACTCACCCACGTCGCCTTCGAGTCGTTGACGGCTCCCTACATCGCCGTGGGGTGTTTGCCGTCGAACGAACGGTCGCGGCGCGCGCTCGAACGGTTCGTCGCTCGATACGGCGGCGCATACTACGGTTCGCCACCCACGGTTCCGAGCCGAAAGCGCGATGAGAGAGCGGTGGTCGCCCACCACGAGTGGGTCGTCACCAGAGACCAGTTCGATTCGGCCGAACGCGGCATCTCGACGCTGATTCCCGGGGTCGAGTACGACGACGTCACCTTCTGAGGGTGTCTCGAATCCGGTAGTCACAAGAGCGCCCGACCCCAAGACTCGGGTAGCAATGCCCTCGGCCGCGACCGCAATCGGCTTCCTGATACTCATCGTCGTCAACACCGTCGTCGCGGCGGTCGCCATCCGATTCTTCCGCCTGCGACTCACGACGACGTGGGGTGCGGCGATATACACCGCGATATTCGTCCCGCTCATCTACATGGTGACTACCCTCGTGCTGTCGGGGGTCGTCGGCTTCGGCGGGGCCGGAACCGACCGCGGGACCGCACTCATCCTCGTGTGGGTCCTCCCGTTCATGCTTGCGCTGTCGCTCGACATCTTCTGGATGCCAGCGCCCGACGAGGTCGAGATAGAGCGGGCGCAGTGACCGCGGTCGGGACTCCTCGCGACGCCCGCGGTCGGCGACCCGCCGGACCCATCGCCCGACCCACCGCGGTCGAGCGCGCGCCGACGGCGCGCGCTCGACCGCCCGGACTGCCGATTGGCCGGAATTTAAGGCCTCGCTCGAACCACCCACTCGCATGAAGGTCATCGTCCACGGCGGGGCCGGGAGCGCTCCCGACGAACCGGAACCCAGACAGGCGGTCCTCGACGAGGCCGCCGCGACCGGCGCGGCGGCCTCGTCGGTCGTCGACGCGGTCGAGGACGCGGTCTGCGTCCTCGAATCCTCGCCCAGATTCAACGCCGGGGTCGGCGGCGCGGTCCAGAGCGACGGCGCGGTCCGGACCGACGCGGGCGTGATGACCAGCGACCGCGACGCCGGGGCGGCCTGCTCGATGGAGGGCGTCGAGCACGCGATACGCGCCGCCAGGGTCGTGATGGAAGAGACCCCCCACGTTCTCGTCTCGGGTGACCACGCGGTCGACCTCGCCGCGGATTTGGGGGTCGAGACGGGCGTCGACCTCTGGACGGAGAAGACCCGCGAGCGCTGGGAGGACCTCGACTCGACGCCCGAGGGGTCGCCCAGCGACCACCTCGACTGGCTCCGCGAGAAGTTCGGTGGTTCGGATACCGTAGGAGCAGTCGCCTACGACGGCGACGACTTCGCGGCCGCGACCTCCACGGGCGGCCGGTGGCTCGCGCTGGCGGGGCGAGTCGGCGACGTGCCCCAGATCGGGAGCGGGTTCTACGCTGGCCCCGCGGGCGCGGCCAGCGCCACCGGCGCGGGCGAGGACATCGCGAAGGCGACGCTCACCCGGCGGGCGGTCCGCCACCTCGAAACCGGCCACTCCGCCCAGGAGGCCGCCGACCGCGCCATCGCGGAGTTCGGCGAGCTCACGGGGTCGTCGGCCGGGGTCATCGTCCTCGACACCGACGGTGAGGCGGGAAGCGCGTTCAACAGCGACGAGATGCAGACCGCGGTCGGCGAGTAGTCGAGCGACGCGACTCCGGGGCGCGGTCGGTGAAAAATAGCGCGAAATGTCGGTCGTCCGGAAGCCGCGTCAGGCCTCGATGGCCAGCGAAGCGGATTCCTCGTCCTCTTCGGTCGTGGTCTCTTCCTCGTCTTCACCCGCTTCGTCGTCCTCTTCGGTCGTGGTCTCTTCCTCGTCTTCACCCGCTTCGTCGTCCTCTTCGGTCGTGGTCTCTTCCTCGTCTTCACCCGCTTCGTCGTCCTCTTCGGTCGTGGTCTCTTCCTCGTCTTCACCCGCTTCGTCGCCCTCCTCGTCTTCCTCGGTCGTGGTCTCTTCCTCAGGGGTTTCCTCTTCGGTGGTCTCCTCTTCGGTGGTCTCCTCTTCGGTGGTCTCCTCCGCGGTCGTCTCGGTTTCCTCGGTCGTCTCCTCGGCCGACGCGATGGTCAGATTGCCCGACTGGTTGGCTCCGACGGTGTACACGCCGTGCTCGTACGTGCCGTCGGGGAACGAGCCGATGTCGGCCTCGGTGATGTTGAACGACACCGTGGTCGAGCTACCGCCGGGGACCTGAACCAGATCGGAGTCGATCACGTTGCCCTCGATGCGGTAGGACACCTGCTGGACCGACTGGTCGGGGCCCTGATTGGCGACGGTGGCTTCGACGGTGTAGTTCTCGCCCTGCTGGACCTCCGACGGCGCGGAGAGGTCCTGTATCGTGACGAGCGCGACCTCGCCCTCGTCGACGCTCGACTCCTCGGCCGACGCCGAGCCGACCGTCGCGTCGTCGATGGTCACGTTCTCGACGGAGACGCTCTCGACGACCGTGCCGTCCTGCTCGTCTTCTTCAGCGTCTTCTTCTTCGGTGGTCGTCTCTTCGTCTTCTTCAGCGTCCTCTTCCTCAGTCGTGGTCTCTTCGTCTTCTTCAGCGTCCTCTTCCTCAGTCGTGGTCTCTTCGTCTTCCTCAGCGTCCTCTTCTTCGGTGGTCGTCTCTTCGTCCTCGTCCTGGAGCGCGGCTTCTTCTTCGGTCGTCGTGGTCTCTTCGTCTTCTTCCTCAGCGTCCTCTTCTGTGGTCGTCGTCTCTTCGTCCTCCTCAGCGTCCTCTTCCTCGGTGGTCGTCTCCTCGTCTTCCTCAGCGTCCTCTTCCTCAGTCGTGGTCTCTTCGTCCTCTTCAGCGTCCTCTTCCTCGGTCGTGGTCTCCTCGTCTTCGGCGGTCGTCGTCTCTTCGGGCGTCATCTCTTCGACCTCGATACCGGTGTCGAGGTTCTCGACCGTCAGGTTCGAGATGGTCATCTCCTGAACGTCGACGCTCTGGATGGTCGCGCTACCGACCTCGACCGAGTCCATCTGCTGGTCGGCCTCGGCGTCCGCTTCGGTGGTCGTCTCTTCGTCTTCTTCCTCGGTCGTGGTCTCGTCCTCTTCAGCGTCCTCTTCTTCGGTGGTCGTCTCCTCGTCCTCTTCAGCGTCCTCTTCCTCCGTAGTGGTCTCCTCGTCTTCCTCAGCGTCCTCTTCTTCGGTGGTCGTCTCTTCGTCCTCGTCCTGAAGCGCGGCCTCGTCTTCTTCGGTCGTGGTCTCCTCGTCCTCTTCGTCACCGAGCTCGTCGCCGTTCTCCTCCTCGGTCGTGGTCTCTTCCTCTTCGTCCTCACCGAGGCCGTCGTCCTCTTCCTCGGTCGTGGTCTCCTCGTCTTCTTCCTCAGCGTCTTCCTCGGTCGTGGTCTCCTCGTCTTCTTCCTCAGCGTCTTCCTCGGTCGTGGTCTCTTCGTCCTCCTCGGCGGTCGTCGTCTGTTCGCCCTCCTCACCCGCGACTTCGAGCGACTCGACGGTGAGCTGGGAGACGTTCATCTGCTCGATGGTCAGGTCCTGAACGGTGGCCTCTTCGACGGAGGCGTTGCCGCTCAGTTGCCCCGAGAGCGTCTCGTCGTCGGTGTCGAGGCTCTCCATCGTCACGTTCTCGAAGGACATCCCCCCGAGCGTGGCGTTCTGGAGCGTCCCGTTCTCCAGCGTCTCGTTTCGGCTCTCGAGCTCCACGGTGTCGACCTGCATCTCCTCGATGGTCGCGTTCTCGACCGTGGCGTTCGCCAGTTCGAGCCGCTCGACGGTCGTGTCTTGAAGTGTTACGCCGTTCTCCGCTGTCGTCTCGCTCGTCGACGACCCACCCATCGCCGCCAGTGGAACGCCAGCGAGCATCAGGAGTGCGGCCATCAACACTGCGCCAGTCTCTCGTTGCATAGGCGGGCAGTCATATCGGCAGACGCGCCAATAAACCGGACCAACCGTTTCGGACCGTTTGGGGCGTTGACGGCCTATTACCGGCGTTACCGGGGAGTTACGTCACAGGTACGACGGCCTTAACCGCATCGGTGACATGTGGACGCCCAGAGACGTGTCCGGCCGCGTCAGGCCGGTTTCACCACCGCCAACGGCGCGCTCGACCCGTCTCGCCGACCGGTCGGCGAGACGGGTCGAGACGCAAACTCTTTCCCGCGTTCGGGCCAACGGACGGGCATGAGCGACAGCCAGGTCGACCTCGAAGCCGAGAAGTACGAGAAGCACCGCGAGGCGGGCGAGATTCTCGCGCAGGTGCGCGAGGAGGCCGCCGACCGGGTGGAAGTCGGCGCGAGCCACCTCGACGTGGCCGAGTACGCCGAGGACCGCATCCGCGAACTCGGCGGCGAACCCGCGTTCCCGGTCAACATCAGCGTCGACGAGGAGGCCGCCCACGCCACGCCGAGCATCGACGACGACACCGAGTTCGGCGAGGAGATGGTGAACCTCGACATCGGCGTCCACGTCGACGGCTGGATCGCCGACACCGCCGTCACGGTCGACCTCTCGGGCAACCCCGAACTCGAGGAGGCCAGCGCGGAGGCGCTCGACGCCGCGCTCGACCTCGTCGAACCCGGCGTCGAGACCGGCGACATCGGCGCGGAGATCGAGTCGGTCATCGACGGCTACGGCTACAACCCAGTGGTGAACCTCACTGGCCACGGCCTCGACCAGTACCAGCAACACGTCGCGCCCAACATCCCGAACCGGGCGGTCTCGCAGGGCGTCGAGCTCGAAGTCGGCGACGTGGTCGCCATCGAACCGTTCGCCACCGACGGCACCGGCAAGGTCTCGGAGGGCAGCGACGAGGAGATATTCGCGCTCGAACGCGAGGGGTCGGTCCGCGACCGGCAGGCCCGGAAGGTCCTCGAACAGATCACCGAGGAGTTCCGGACCCTCCCGTTCGCCACCCGGTGGCTCGACTCCTCGCGCGCGGAGATGGCGCTCCGACGCCTCAAGATGAACGACATCGTCCACGGCTACCCGGTCCTCAAGGAGGACGACGGCTTCCTCGTGAGCCAGAAAGAGCACACCGTCATCGTGACCGAGGACGGGTGCGAAGTGACGACGGAGTAGTACCGCGGCCGACCCGAGGCGCGGCGCGCCTCGGGTCGGCAGACCGCGAGTCCTGAACAAACAGTCGTTCGAGTCGGCGATTCGAAGCGAGCGGTCGCGGGCGGGACCCTTCCGAAGCGCACAGCGGGAGACCGGACGCGGCGGCCGCGGTCCCTCCCCCCTCCCCGTCGCGGAGACCGTCCCCCTGTTCCCGATTCCGGCGGCGTTACGCGTTGTTCATCCGCTGGCTGGACGTCTCACCGCAGACCGTGCATTCGGTGACCCGGTAGGGTTCGCGCGAGAACTCCGCGTTCTCGCGCTTCTGGCTCTCGGTCCGGATCTGAACGGAGACCTCGTGTGGCGTCTCGCGCTCGCACTCGTCGCACGATTCCGTGATTGCCTGGAAGCCCTGGTTTTGTGTTGCCATGATGACTTTCCTCTCGGTCTCTTCTTGTGCTGATATGAGCATAAAAACCCCCTTCCGTTGGGGGGCGTTCGAACCGTTTATCCCGGTTACGTCACGCGTTTTTGCCCCGATAAACGACGAGAGCCATCCAAACCGTTTATAGAGTCGTTAGAGAAAGTAATGAAACAAAAACGGCGTACAACGGCCGAAGATTTTATATAGTAATAAATTATATTTTCAATGATACGTTCTCAGGGGGTTTCGAGAGGGAACCCGGCCGAAACGGGCCGACGGGCCGCCTGAGGCCCATCGCTCGGTTCGATAACACGTCCGAGCGGGACGGTCCGGCCGGTTCTCGGTGCGTCGAGCGCGAAGCGAGGGGTCTACGCCACCGCGTCGACGAAACCGGAGGGTCGAGTTCGCGACCGACGCGGGCCGCTCGCGAACGCGAGCGGCCCGCGTTCGGCGGTTCGTCTCGGATGGACCCGCCCCGTCGGGCCGCGGTCCGTCCCACCAGTGTCACCTCGGTTAGTACTGTAGTTCCAGTTATACCGGTCTGGAAACGAACGTCCCAGAGGCCCGACGGGCGACGGGAAGCGAACGCTGAGCAGACGCGTTTCGAACCGGACGGACCGGCGGGCAGTAGTGGACCCGCCGGAACCGAGACGGGTCGTCCGGAACACCAGCGAAACCGTCCCGCGACCCCGGTAGCGCCCGGGTTCCGGAGCGTTCCGCCCCCGTCGCGGGCGCGGAACGCGGCTGAACGGTCGCTAATCGGGGATTACTCGACGTGCGACGGTCGTAACGTCGCACTTCGGCCGGTCCTGTCGGCGACGAACCGCCGAAAGCTAAAGCCGCGGGGTCCGAGTCGCCCCACATGGACCAAGTGTTCGCACCGTGGCGCATCGAATGGGTCGAACGCGACGACGGGAACCCCGACGTCGAGTGCGTGTTCTGTGAGTTCCCCGAGCGCGAGGACGACCGCGAGAACCTCGTGGTCGCCCGGAGCGACCACGCGTTCGTGATGCTCAACAACTACCCCTACAACCCCGGTCACGCGATGGTCGTCCCCCGCGTCCACACCGGCGACTACCGCGACCTCCCCGAGGAGGTCCTGCTCGGCCACGCGCGGCTCAAGCAACGCACCTTCGACGCGCTGGAGGCGGCGCTCGACCCCGACGGATTCAACGCCGGACTCAACCTCGGCCGGGGCGCGGGCGGGTCAATCGGCGACCACCTCCACACCCACGTCGTGCCGCGGTGGGAGGGCGACACCAACTTCATGCCCGTCGTCTCGGACACGAAGGTCATCGTGGAGGCGGTCGACGACACCTACGACCGACTCCACGACGCCTTCGCCGAGCAGGAGGATGCGACGGTCTCCGAGACCGGCGCGGTCGAGTTCTAACAGTCGCAGGTCGACGAATCGCGGGGCGTCTCGGTCTCGCACGCCGCCCCGACCGAGGCCGGAACCGGACAGTCGCCGTCTCCGCACTCGACCACCTCGACCAGCGACTCCACGTCGGCCAGAATCGCGGCGAGGTCCTCGCCGTGGTCGGTCAGTCGATACGTCGTGGTCGGGGGCGAGGTCGCGTGGACCTCCTTCTCGACGAACCCCAGACACCGGAGTTCCCGAAGCCGCCCGGAGAGCGTCTTGGCGGTGACGCCGTCGAGTTCGCGCTTGAGGTCGTTGAACCCCCGCTCCTCGCGCGCGAGCGCCCGGACGACGTGGAACGCCCACTTCGAACCCAGAACGTCTCGAATCGCGTGCCACGTACGCCGCCAGTCGTCGTCTCGGGGGGCGTCGGCGTCGACGCCGCCGGAGCGACCGTTCATGGCCGGGGCTTGGACCCGAACGGACATAAACGCCCCCGAGCGGTTTCTCCCGGGAAACCCCGTTTCTGGCGGCCCACTGACCAGTTTATCCGCGTTCGGGCCGTAGGGAGAACTGCGATGTCTGACGACCGCTGTCCCACCGACCGTCGCACCGACTCCGACTGCACGCTCGTCGTCTGCTGTGGCTGTTGCGGAACGGGCTGTTGCTGACCGACGCTCGGGTCGCACCCGAAGAATCGGGGCCGAGAGCGATACACCCTTCTTTCCGCGGGCGCAACGAACGCCCGATGAGCCGGAAGGACGCCGTCCGGCGTGTCGGCGCGCTCGTGCTCGCGGTCAACGCCGGACTGGTCGTCGCCAAGGCCGCGGTGTGGGCGACGACCGGGAGCCTCGCGGTCGGGTCAGAGGCGGTCAACAGCCTCGCCGACGTGGCCTACAGCGCGGTCGTGGTCGCGGGGCTGTACCTCACGACCCGACCGCCCGACTTCAGCCATCCCCACGGCCACGAGCGCATCGAGCCGTTCGTCTCGCTGTTCGTCGCGCTCGGGGTGTTCGCGGCGGGCGGCGCGGTGCTGTGGCAGGCGACCACCGCGGTGCTGTCCGGGGACATCGCGGTCACGACCGCGCCGACCGCGGTCGCGGTGCTCGCTGGCACCGCCGCGGTCAAGTACGGCCTCTATCGGTACTGCCTGCGGGTCGCCGACGAGACCCACTCGCCCGCGCTCCGCGCGACCGCGCTCGACAACCGCATCGACATCCTGACCGCGAGCGCGGCGCTGGTCGGCGTGGTCGGCGCAAACCTCGGCGTGCCCGCGCTCGACCCCGCCGCGGCGGGCGTGGTCGCGCTCGGCATCCTCTACACCGGCTACGAGATCGTCGAGGACAACGTCGATTACCTCGTCGGCAGCGCGCCGCCCGAGGACCTCCGGGTCGAAATCGTCCGGCGCGCGCTCGTCCACCCGGACGTCGAGGGCGCACACGACGTGATCGCTCACTACGTCGGCCCGGAGATCGACGTGAGCCTCCACATCGAGGTCGAGGGCGACCGCACCCTGATGGAGGCCCACGACATCGAGACCGAGGTGATGGAGTCCATCCGGGCGCTCGACCAGGTCGACGACGTGTTCGTCCACGTCGACCCGAAGGAACTCGGCGAGTGGAAAGACGACGAGGAGATAGAGCGACTGGTCGGCAACGCCGAGGAGTGACGCGGGGAGGAGAAGTGACGCCGGACGAAGGAGCGACGCGGGACAGAGGAGTGACGAGCGGTCAGACCGGTTCGCCGAAGGCGTACACCGTGCTGTGACCGGTAATCTCCACGTCGGCGAAGTCGCCGGGTTCGAGGCCGTACTCGGTGGCGTTCTGCACCACGACCTGCCGGTAGGCCTCGTCGTAGCACTTCACCGAGTCGCCGGTGCCCTCCTCGACGACCAGCACCTCGTGGGTCTCTCCGACCATCGAGTCGTAGGCCTCGCCGACGACCTCCATCTTGCAGTCGGTCATCTCCTTCGAGCGCTCCTTCTTCGCGGTCCCGCCCAGCCCCTTCAGGTCGGCGGCGTCGGTGCCGGGGCGCTTCGAGAACCGGGTGACGTTTATTTTCTCCGGGCGGGTCTCCCGGAGCAGGGCCATGCTCTGGGCGTGGTCCTCCTCGGTCTCGGTCGGGAAGCCCACGATGAAGTCGGTCGAGAGGGTCCAGTAGTCGAGGAATCGGTCGAACGTCTCGACGATCTCGACGTATTCTTCGACCTGATGCTGGCGTCGCATGTCGCCCAGCACGTCGTCGCTCCCCGACTGGACCGGCGCGTGGATGAAGTTGTAGAGCTTCTCGTTCTCGGCGAACACTTCCGCGAGTTCCTCGCGGATGCCGTGGACGCCCTTGGGATTGGCCATCCCGACCCGGACCCGGAAGTCGCCCTCGATGGCGCAGATGCGTTCGAGGAGTTCGTGGAGCTTGCGCTCGCCGTCGTCCCAGCCGTAGACGCCAGTGTCCTGACCCGTGATGCGTATCTCCTTCGCGCCAGCGTGGACCAGCGCGCGGGCCTTCTCGACGTTCTCCTCGACGGGCGGGGAGTCTATCTTCCCGGTCGCCCGCTTCGTGATGCAGTACGAGCAGTCGGACATGCACCCCCGCGCGATGGGGAGGATGCCGATGACGCCGTCCAGCACCGGCTCGGCGTCGGGGGTCGTCGTCGGGCACTCGCCGTTCGTGACCGCGGTCGGCACCTCGTCCCAGTGGAGCACGTCGGCGTCGACCCCGGCCTCGCGGAACTGCTCGCCCTGCGCGAGCGCCATGCAGCCGGTCACGATGAGGTCGGCGGTCTCCTCGCCCAACTCCTCGGCCCGCCGGAGCATGTTGCGCTCGGTCTTCTCGACCACGGTGCAGGTGTTGAGGATGGCGACGTCGGCCTCCTCGGGGCCGTCTACCGGGTGGTGTCCCGCGTCGCGCAACCGCCGCTCTATCTGGCGGCTCTCGCCCCGGTTGGACGTGCATCCGTAGGTCTCGATGTGATAGCGGGCCATTCGCTACGGGTCCGTTACAGCTACGCGGCCAAAAGCGCGACGGATTGGTACCACCCAACGGCGCGAATCGGTACCACCAACGGCGCGAATCGCCACCACCCAACGGCGCGGAGGGCCGCGCCTCGCGCGGCCCTCCGCGCCGAACGGTCGGGTTCCGTAACGACCAACACCCGCCAGCGAGCAGTGGGGGGCATGTGGCTTCTGGTCTGGTACGTCGTGCTCGCCGCCGCCTCCACCGCGGTCGTCTGGAAGGGCAGCGCGGTCCTCGAACGCTCGGCCGAGAGGCTGGCGGGCTACTACGGGATTCCGGCGGTCGTCCAGGGCGCGGTCATCGTCGCCATCGGGTCGAGCTTCCCCGAGCTTTCGAGCGTGGTCCTGGCCGCGCTGGTCCACGGCGACTTCGAGCTCGGCGTGGCGGCCATCGTGGGGTCGGCCATCTTCAACATCCTCGTCATCCCCGGCGCGTCGGCGCTCGCCGGGCGGGGCCAGCTCCAGTCGAACCGCGACCTCGTGTTCAAGGAGGCCCAGTTCTACATGATCTCGGTCGCGGTCCTCCTGCTTACCTTCTCGTTCGCGGTCATCTACCACCCGACCGGCGGCGACCGCCTCGTCGGGGAACTCACCCGCCCGCTCGCGTTGCTCCCCATCGCGCTCTACGGCCTGTACGTGTTCATCCAGATTCAGGACGCCCGCGACCTGCGCGAGGAGCGCGAGACCGCGGGCGTGAGCGCCCCCCGGCTGTGGGGCCTGCTCGCGGTCGGCCTCCTCGTCATCCTCGTCGGCGTCGAGGGACTGGTCCGGGCGGCCATCGGCTTCGGCGAGGCGTTCGACACGCCGAGTTTCTTCTGGGGGCTGACGGTGGTCGCGGCTGGCACCAGCATCCCCGACGCGTTCGTGAGCGTCCGGTCGGCCCGGAAGGGCGGAGACGTGACCAGCCTCGCCAACGCACTCGGGAGCAACGTCTTCGACCTGCTGGTCGCCATCCCGGTCGGCGTCCTGCTCGCGGGCGCGACCGCCATCGACTTCGAACTCGCCGCGCCGATGATGGGCGTGCTCACGCTCGCGACCGTCCTGCTGTTCGGGGTCATGCGGACCGACCTCGAACTCACCGACACCGAGGCCTACGCCCTGCTCGCGACCTACGCGGTCTTCGTCGGCTGGATGCTCCTGGAGAGCGTCGGCGTGACGGGACTCGTGCTCTGAGCGCCAACCCTTCGCTTCTCGTGTCCGATTCGAGATCGTTGTGCGCCCGAGAGCGGCCGGTCGGCGACCGGCCGCTCTCGACCGTCAGACCGCTCTCGACCGCCAGACCTCGGACGGTCGACCGCGGGCCCGGCCGCGACCTAGCCGTTCCGCCGGAAGTCCTCGACGATTTCGACGCCCGAACTCGCGCCGATGCGCTCGGCCCCGGCGTCGAGCATCGCCTTCGCTTTCTCGTAGTCGCCGATACCGCCGCTGGCCTTCACGGGGAGGTACTCGCTCATGAGTTCCACGTCCGGGACCTTCGCGCCCCCGTCGGCAAATCCGGTCGATGTCTTGACGAAGTCGGCGTCGGCCGCCTTCGCGGCCTCGCACGCCGCGCGCTTCTCCTCGTCGGTGAGGAGCGCGGTCTCGATGATGACCTTCACCGGAATCGGGACCGCGGCGACGACCTCCTCGATGTCCTCGCGGACCGCCTCGCGCTCTCCGGCCTTCAGGCGGCCGACGTTGACCACCACGTCTATCTCGTCGGCGCCGTCGTCGTCGGCGATGGCGGCCTCCTCGCGCTTGGCCGCGGTGGCGTGCTGGCCGTGGGGGAAGCCGACGACCGTGGCGAGGGTCACGTCCGGGGCGTATTCTTCAGCCTCGGCGACGTAGCAGGGCGGGATGCAGGCGTTCATGCCGTACTCGGCGGCCTCGTCGAGGACCCGCTCTACGTCCCCGAGGGTCGTCTCCGGTCCCAGGACCGTGTGGTCTATCTTGGCGGCGAGTTCGGATTCGTTCATACTCGGAGTGTCTCGCGTGGGCGATAAAAAGGTCGTCTTCGCGTTCGGTCGTCGTCACCCGTTGGCTTTTCCCCTCCCGACCCGTACTCGCGGGCATGGAAGCAAGCGAGTCAGAGGTCCACCCGACCGTCGATGCGGCGGCGGAGGACATCGCCACGATGGAGATTCGGGGTGCGGCGACTATCGCCGACGCCGCGGCCGAGGCGCTGTCGGTGCAGGCCGACGAAAGCGCGGCCGACGCGCCCGAGGCGTTCCGGGCGGAGATGCGCGCGGCGGGTCGCCGCCTCGTCGAGACCCGGCCGACCGCGGTCAGCCTGCCGAACGCCATCCGGTACGTCCTCCGCGGGATGGAGGGCGGGTCGGTCGAGGCGTTGCGCGCGAGCGTCCTCGACGGGGCCGAGGAGTTCCGGACCGGACTCGACCAAGCTCAGGACAACCTCGGCCGCATCGGCGCGAACCGCCTCCGGGACGGCGACACCGTGATGACCCACTGCCACTCGACCGACGCGCTCTCGTGCGTCGAGGCGGCGCTCGACCAGGGCAAGGACGTCTCGGCCATCGTCAAGGAGACCCGCCCGCGAAAGCAGGGCCACATCACCGCCAGAGAGTTGCGCGAGTGGGACGTTCCCGTCACGCTCGTCGTCGACAACGCCGCCCGCCGGTACCTCGACGAGACCGACCACGTCCTCGTTGGCGCAGACTCCATCGCGGCCGACGGGTCGGTCATCAACAAGATCGGGACCTCCGGGCTCGCGGTCAACGCCCGCGAGCGCGGCGTCCCCGTCATGGTCGCGGCCCAGACGCTCAAGTTCCACCCCGACACGATGACCGGCCACACCGTCGAGATCGAGATGCGCGACGAGCGCGAGGTCCTCGCGCTCGACGAGGAGGTCGAGATAAACGGCGACGACGGCGGCGACGGTCTCACCGTCGAGAACCCGGCGTTCGACGTGACCCCGCCGCGGTACGTCGACGCCATCGTGACCGAGCGCGGCCAGTTCCCGCCCGAGAGCATCGTGACCCTGATGCGCGAACTGTTCGGCGACCAGCAGGGCGGCGAGCCGTGGGAGGAGTGACCGAAACGACCGATTGCCCGCTCCGTTCGTCGACCCAAACTTCCGTTCCGACCGTCTAGCCTCCCGATACTTACCCGTCCGGACGCCGTCGTCTCGACGAGCCATGAGCGATACCAATCGACGCGCGTTCCTTCGAGCGACCGGCCTCGCGGGCGGCCTCGCCTTCGCGGGCGTCGCGGCCGGGCAGGACGAGACGACCACCGCGAGCGAGGAGACGACCACCGACGAGGGCGACGACGCCGGACTCGTCACGGTCGAGAGCGACGGGGACTTCGAGGCGACGGTCGAACGCATCCGGTCGGACATCGAGGACAGCGCCGACATGACGCTGGTGACGACGGTCGACCACGCCGAGAACGCCGAGTCGGCGGGGACGGACCTCCCGCCGACGACCCTGTTCCTGTTCGGGAACCCCCAGATCGGAACCCAGCTGATGCAACAGAGTCAGACCACGGGCATGGACCTCCCGCAGAAGATGCTGGTCTGGGAGGACGGCGACGCGGTCAACGTCACCTACAACGACCCGACGTGGGTCGCCGGGCGACACGGCATCGACGCGCCGGGGATGGTGGCCGAGCAGGTCGCGAGCGTCCTCCGGTCGCTCGCGACCGGCGCGGAGTAGTCGAACCCCACCGAGCCGTATTCGGTAAATCGGAATGGGGTTTATCGGGGGCGGGGAGGGAGAACCGACCGCTTTCGGCCGGTCGAACGGCCGTTCGACCGGCCGCTCCCCGGTCCGCGGCGGAGCCGGAACCGAGCCCGACTCGTTCGCGGCGAACGCACCGCTCGTCGGTTCGCTCCCCGCAGGGATGAGACCGTTCGTTTCCGCGTTCGGTCCGGGTCTCCCGTCCGGAACCAGCGCGCGCATGGAGACGGACTCGACACTCGCGCGAACGCGAGCGCGCTCGCGTTCGCGCGAGTCACCCCATGAAGCCCGTCGACGTTCGACGCGCCGACGCGCGATGTCGTCAGCGGGATTCCGGCGTGCGCGCAGTCCTGCGCGCACGCCAGCTAGAGTCACGCCGAGCGACGCGAGCGCGCCGAGGGCTCTCCGGAACTCCCGTCCCCTGACTGGCTTCTCCGAACACTCTCCTCACGGCCCGGAACTCGAACGACGGTCGCGAGAGTCGTGGCCGAGGCACCGAGACGAGCGTTCGCTACGACGGACGGGCAAGCATAAATCGAATGCCGGGATATCGAATCCGGTTTCGTTCGGGAGTCTCGCGTCGCGCTCGTAGGTCGTCGACTCGGGAGTTCGGTAAAAGCGGGCGGGTCGGTCGGTTCACGGGTCGGTCGGTTCACCGGCCCTCGGGCTCGGCAGTCGCGCTACGCCGCGGGGCCGACCGGGACTGGTAGGCGTTGTACGCGCCGAGCGCGGCGACGAGTGCGCCGGTCGCGACGTCGCTCCAGAGCGCCGCGTCGGTCACCACCTCGAATACGAACGGTGCGACGACCATCCAGAGGCCGAGCAGGGCGACCAGCGAGGCCGCGCCCGTGCTGACGGGCTCGTAGTCGTCGGTCCTGATGGCGTTGTAGCCCGCGATGATGCCGATGGCGGCCCCCACGATGATGTCGTTCCAGAAGTTGGCGGCGGGCGGCTCGAACAGGAACGCCGACACCACCAGCCACCCGCCGAGCAACGCGATGACCGCGGAGATCCAGCCGGTGTTGTCGTCGGTCGCTCTCGTATCACTGGTCGTCGTTGTTTCGCTCATCGTTATTTCCCCCGTGTACGAGTGGGTCGTTGAGAGGGTTAAGTCGAACGGCCCGAATCGAGAAACGGCCGTAATGCGGTCTATCGCGGCGTTTCAGGCGGTCGGCGGCGGCCGACTCGGGTGCCGAATCTTCCCCCGACAGCCGCGACCGCAAGCCTTTCGGCCCCGCGCTTCGCGGTTTCGGGCATGGTACTTCCCGAGGGGTTCGCGCTCCCGCCGTTGCCGTACCTCGTCCCCCTGCTCGCGGCGGTGGCGCTGGTCGCCGGAGCACTCTGGCGGTCGGAGCTCGCGGTCTCGGAGCCGACCGTACTCGCGCTGGCCCCGTGGGTGCTCGTCGGGTCGAGCCTCCACGTCCTCTACGTGGTCGGGTGGGTGCCGACCGGCCTCCGACCGCTGTTCGGGACGCCCGCGGTCTACCTGACCACCTTCGCGGTCGCCGGGACGGTGTGGCTCGCAGCGATTCGAGCGGGCGCGAACGTCGAGCGCGCGCTGGGTGCGACCGGTCTCACGACCGCCCTCGCGGTCGTCGGCTACGCGCTGGCTCGCGGGGCGGGAGACGGACTGGAGCTGTTCTGGCCGCTGGTCGGAGTCGTCGTGGCGTCCGGGCTCGTCGCGGTGCTCTGGGCCGCCACCCGGCGCGTGTACCCCGGCGCGGCCGCCGCGACCGGCGCGGTCGGCGTGCTGGCGCTGTTCGGCCACGCGCTCGACGCCGTCTCGACCGCGGTCGGCATCGACGTGCTGGGGTTCGGCGAGCGCACGCCCGTCTCCCAGCTCGTCCTCGAGGTCGCCGCGGAGCTACCGACGGCGGAGGTCATCGGCGTGGGATGGCTGTTCGTGCTGGTGAAACTGGCTATCGCCGAGCTCGTGGTCGTGCTCTTCGCCGACCTCGTCCGCGAGGACCCGGCCGAGGGCTACCTCCTGCTGGGCGCGGTCGCCGCGGTCGGGCTGGGTCCGGGCGCGCACAACCTCCTGCTGTTCGCGCTCGCGGGGTGACGACCGTTTCGGTAGCGACGCTTTCCTCGCGGTATCGGCCTGCCTCATCGGCCGCCGGGTGTGCCATTCTCCACCGACCACGGGACGCGCCGCGAACTCGCTCGCACCGCGAGCGAGTTCGCACGCGGGGAGGCCGGGGGCGCGGTGCGGTGCGGTGCGATGCGATGCGGTGCGATGCGGTGCAGTGCGGTGCGGTCGCGGTCTCATAGGTGACGGGAGTAGCTAGCTTCGCGGAGTCCACCACGACCCGAACCGAGCACCACTCACACCAGTACCCACGCCGAAACCCGAAACGCCGACGAAAACGAGCGTCTCCGACTCCTCCGAACCCACCATCGTTTTGACGGGCGGGTGCATACCGTGGGGGTATGTCGCTCGCAAATCGCCGCCGCAGTCGCCACCCATGGTCGAGGTAGTCACCGCCGGACACGTCAACTGGGACGTGACCCTCCGCGTCGACGCCCTCCCGGAACCCGACGGCGAGGCACGCATCGACTCCCAGCGGCGCTCGGGCGGCGGGAGCGCCGCCAACGTCGCGGTCGCGCTCTCGGGGATGGACTTCGACGCGGGCGTCGTCGGGAGCGTCGGCGACGACGAGACCGGCCTGCTCGCCCGCCGGGAACTCCGGAACGCGGGAGTCGACTGCACCCACCTGCTGGAGGTCGGGGACGCCGAGACGACCACGAAGTACCTCATCGTGGACGCCGACGGCGAGGTGATGGTGCTGGGCAACGAGGGCGCGAACGAGGCGGTCGCGCCCGGGGACATCGATTCGGAGTACGTCGCCGACGCCCGCCACCTCCACCTGACTAGCCAGCGCCCCGAGACCGCCGCGGCGCTCGCCAGCGCCGCTACGGAGGCGGGCGTGAGCGTGAGTTTCGACCCGGGTCGCCGTCTGGAGGAGCGTGACTTCGGCGAGGCGCTGGCGTACTCCGACGTTGTCTTCCTCAACGACCGCGAGGCCAAGACGCTCCTCGACGACGACCTCGAGAACCCCTCGTCGGAGCTCCACGGCCGCGTGGTCGTCATCAAGCACGGCGCGGAGGGCGCGCGGGTCGACACCCCCGACGGGTCGTATCACCACCCCGGCTTCGACGCCGAGGCCGTCGACACCACGGGCGCTGGCGACGCCTTCGCCGCGGGCTTTCTGGCGATGCTCCTCCGCCGGGGCGACCCGCTCGGGCCCGAGGCCGACTACGAGCGCGCGCTGGAGTTCGCCAACGCGTGCGGGGCCTTGGCGGCGATGGAGGAGGGCGCGCGGACCGCGCCGAGTTTCGAGGACGTAGAGGCGTTTCTGGACGGGCAGTTCTAGGGGTCGTCGTTCGAGTGAAACTCCTCGCTACCCGGGTCGCTCAGTTCGCCCGTCAATTCCCGACTGACGACGTTCGAGACGAACTCCCGCATCTGCCCGATGAGTTCTTCGGTATCGCCGTACGAGTAGACGGTCACGTTCCAACGCTGTGAAAGCGAGTCTATCATCGCGCTTCGGACGGTCTTCTCGTGCGCGAAGACGACTCGTTCGTCGGCCTCGGTCGACGCTCGTTCGTGG
Source organism: Halorussus salilacus (assembly GCF_024138125.1). Taxonomy (NCBI): domain Archaea; kingdom Methanobacteriati; phylum Methanobacteriota; class Halobacteria; order Halobacteriales; family Haladaptataceae; genus Halorussus; species Halorussus salilacus. The sequence continues at coordinate 2,168,871 of NZ_CP099993.1, read as the reverse complement.
ATGCGTTCGAGAATCGCGCCGACCTCGATGCCGACCCCGAGATTCCGTCCGCCGCGAGGAGCGACGAACGCGACGGCGTTGCTCGCACGAGCGAATTCGACGCTCTGTGTGGCGGCGTCCATCTCGTCGAGCGGAACGTTCGCGTCGATGGCGAGAAACGCGTTCACTCCGGGTTCGACTCGAAGTGCGTCTCGTACCCGTAACAGTCGGTCGAAGGCGGCCTTCTCCGGTTCTCCGTAGTCCTCGTACGGCCCCATCAGGTAAACGAGGAACTGCTGGCGGGCGACGCCACCGAGTTCGTTGAGGAGTCGTTCTCGCATAGCTCCGGTTCGCCGCCCTCTCGGATTTAAAATTCCACTCAGTAAACACTGAGTCAGCAATCGTTAAGTCGGGTCGCGAACAAGATCGAGTGATGGCTCGTTCCGAATCCGACTCCCGCAAGGAGGGACCGTCGCCCCGGCAGATTGTTCCCGAGCAGAGCCTGCTCGATCTGCAGGATTATCTAGACATGCAGAGCGCTCTGGGGAACGAGATCCGCTTTCGAGTCCTCTACACCCTGAACCACGAGGGACCAAAGAGCGCGAAGGACCTCCGAACCGGACTCGGCGTCGCGGGCAACACCCTCCACTACCATCTGGACGAACTGATGAACGTCGGACTCGTGGAGAACCGAGTCCGGAACGAACCCGAGAAAGACGGCGTCTACTCCTACTACAGGGCCAGCGCGATGGGCGAGGCGCTCCTCGAAGAGGGCATCGAGGAACTCATCCGGCGCGACTGGAAGTCGCTCGACCGCTACTCCTGACCGCTCCTGTCCTACCGACCGGCTATCCACCCTCCATCGCCCGCGAACCCACACGCTTTTTCTCTCGCTCCCGAGAACCCACGGGCATGGCGAAGCAACCCCACCTCCTCGTCGAAGCGGGCGACGTGAACGACATCGCGCTCATCCCGGGCGACCCCGGGCGCGTGGACCGCATCGCGGGCCTCTGCGACGACTCCGAGGTCGTCGCGGAGAACCGCGAGTACAAGGTCGTCAACGCCGAATACGGGGGAACCGACCTCACCGTCTGCTCGACCGGTATCGGCTGTCCCTCCGCCGCCATCGCGGTCGAGGAACTCCACGCGGTGGGCGTCGAGACCGTCATCCGCGTGGGGACGACCGGCGCGCTCCAGAGTGGCATCGAGATCGGCGACATGGTCGTGGCGACGGGCGCGGCGAAGAACGAGGGCACGAGCAAGCGCTACGAGGCCGTCGAGTACCCCGCGGTGCCGGATTACGGCGTGCTGTCGGCGCTCGTGGACTCGGCGGAGGCCAACGACGAGGACGTTCACGTCGGCCCCATCGCGAGCGACGACGCGTTCTACGCCGAGACCGACGAGTACGTCGCCGACTGGGAGGCCGCCAACATCCTCTCGGTCGAGATGGAGGCCGCCGCGGTGTTCTCGCTGGCCCGCCGGAAGGGCATGCGGGCGGGGGCCATCTGCACCGTCGACGGCAACCTCGTCGAGGGCACCCAGAAGGGCGAGACCGAGGACGAGGAGCTCCCCGAGAAGGCCAAGAACAACGTCGAGCGCGCGATTCGTATCACGCTCGACGCGGTGGTCGATATCGTGGAGTGAACCGTCTCGGGGTCGGTCGCTACTTGCTCTTCGGCGACTGCCCCGCAAGGCGGTCGGCCACGCTCTCCATCTCGTCGCTCCCCAGCGCCGACCGGACCAGCAGGTGGCCGCCGATGGTCGCCGGACTGATGACGGTGTCGGCTCCGGCGCGCTTGAGCTTGTCGACGTTCTCGCGGTCGGTCGCCGCCGCGACGATGCGGACGTCGGGGTTGAGCTGGCGGGCGGTCAGCACCGCGAGCGCGTCCTCGGCGTCGTTGTTGGTCGCCGCGAGGACCGCCCGGGCGTCCTCGATGCCGACGCGTTCGAGGGGTTCCTCGTCGCTGGGGTCGGCCGTCAACACCTTCAGCCCGCGGTCGCGCAACTCGGTGGCGCGCTGGGGGTCGGGCGTGACGACGACGAAGTCGGCCCGGCCGTCGAGTTCGGACAGTATCGGTTCGGTCAGGTCGCCGTACCCGAGGACGATGACGTGGTCTTCGAGGAGTTCGAGCTGTGTTTCGGTCATTTTTCCGAGTGCGGAGGTGAGGCGTGCCTCGATGGCGGGGCCGAGTATCGACGCGAGCGCGATGGCGAAGCTCGCGGTGCCGAGCACGACCACCGACGTGGCGAACGCGCGGGCGGTCCCGGTCGTGGGGGTCACGTCGCCGTAGCCCACGGTGCTCGCGGTCACCAGCGTGTAGTAGAAGGCGTCGAACATCGTCTCGACGCCGGAGAACTCGTCGGCCAGCGCGTACGTGCCCACGGTGCCGTACGCCAGCACGCCGACGAGCGCGGTGGTCGCGGCGATCTGAGAGGTCGAGAGGTCGACCTCCCGCCGGAACTCCCGGCGGCGAGTCGCCACGATTGGGAGCGCCACGAGCGAGACCACGACCAACGGCACCGAGTACGGGCTCGATTGGACGACCCCCTGCACCGCGGTCAGGGGCAACAGCAGGACCGTCGAGTACCACGCGGCTTCGAGTCGCCTGCGCATCCCGAACGCGCTCGCCAGCATCACGAATCCGGTGAGGGTGCCGGTGAAGCCCGCGGTCTCCTGGGCCCACGCGGGAATCGTTCCGTCGAACAGGTCGGTGCCGGTCGTCAGGCCGATGCTGGAGACGCCGGTGGCTATCGAGAGCACGGCGACCGCGAACGTCAGCGTGATTGCGAGCCGTATGCTGACCCAGCCCCGCCAGTCGGCCTCCATACACCTCCCTGTTTCCGGGACGATAGATAAAGTGTCGGTACTACTTTAGGGGCAGTGGCCCTGCGAGCAAGACGATGGACGCAACGCTTTCCGGCCAGTTCGCGGTCGCGGCGGCGGGTCCGACCCAGTTCGCGGTCGCGGCGGCTCCCGCGCTCCTCGCGGTCTCGTCGTGGCTCGACCTGCTGACCGCGGTCGTGGTCGGTCTGTATCTGGGCGCGCTCACCGCGGTGGTCCCCGCGCTTGTGGCGTGGTCGCTGGGCTTCACGTTCAGGTACTTCACCGGCGTCACGATTCCGGGGTTCGGCGTCCTCGTCCTCGGGGTCGCCATCGCGGGGGTGCAGGGCGGCCTGCTCGGGCTCCTCGACGCCAACATCGTCAACTCCCCCACCGCGCTGGTCTCGGCGCTCGTCGTCATGATGGTCACGCTGTACGCCCACGCGCAGGGCGACCGGATGGGCGCGGAGTTGCCCCGCCGGGTCACGTTCAGCAAACTCCGCGAGCGGAGCCTCTCGCGCGACGTGGTCGAGCGCGTCGGGGCGTTCGGGCAGGTCCGGGTGCGCGTGACCGGCGACGTGGGCGACATCGAGGGCTACCCGCCCCTGCCCGACGACCTCCGGGCGACCCTCCGGGACGGCGAGTGGACCTTCCCCGCCGACCTCCCGCTGTCGGAACTGGAGTCGCGGCTCGAAGAGCGACTCCGGACCGACCACGACCTCGCGGAGGTCGCCGCGACCATCGACGACCGGGGTCGGGCGACGCTGAGCGCCGCGCCCCCGGTCGGCGCGCTCTCCCGGCGGGTGCCGAGGGCGAGCGCGCGGTCTCGACCGACGCGCTCGTCCCGACCGGCCTCGCCCGCGGCGACGAGGTGACGGTCGCGACCGGCGACGACGCCGTCGCCGGGACCGTCCTGAGCGCCCGGTCGGGCGGCGAGGGACCGGGTCGGCGGGGTCCCCGCCCGTGAGCGACCCGCCCGCGCCCACCGACGACCGCGAGACCGACCCCGACGCCGAGCGGTCGGGCGCTACGTGCCCGACCGCTCGCGCCGCGTCCCCGTCACAGCGCGCGACCGGCGGCGAGGGGCGGGTGACGCTGGCGGTCCCGTCGGGCGGGGCGCGGACGCTCCTCGACGCCGAGAGTGCGGCGCTCAGGGTCCACGCCCGCGGCACCCGCCGGGAGTTCGAACTCCTTTCGCTGCTCCGGCGCAACGGCAAGCGACTCCGCCAGATACGGGTCCGGGAGGGCGGGCGACTCGACGGCGCGGCCGTCGGGAGCCGGGACGGCGAGACCGAGGTCGCGGTGCTGGCGGTCCGTCGCGACGGGTCGTGGTCGTTCGTTCCGGACGAATCGACCACGGTCGCGGCGGGCGACGAACTGTACGCGGTCGGGACCCGTGACGCGCTCGACCGGTTCGAGGGGGTGGTCTCGTGACCGAGCCCGTTTCCGCGACCGGCTTCGCCGCCGCGACCGGCCTCGTGCCGCTGGTGGCGTTCCAAGTCGCCCGCGTGGTCGGCCTCGCGTTGCTCGCGGGCGCGGTCGCCGCGGTGGCGGGCCTGCTCTACCGGTCGTACGCCCGCCAGTCCATCCCCGAGGGGCTGGCGGTCCTCGTCGGTCTCGGGACGGTCGGCATCTGGCTCAACACCCGGACCGCGCTCGAACAGTTCCTGTGGAGCGGTGACGCGGTCCCCTCGCCCGAGACCGCGCTCGTCAACGTCACGGCGTTCGTCCTCGGGTCGGGCGCGGCGGTCGTCGGCGCTCGCGCGGGCGAGCGCCTGGCGGCCGACGCGGTCGCGCTCTCGGGCGCGACCGAACTCGACGGCGAGGTCAGCCGACTGGTCCGGACCGTCGGGCGGTTCACCGCGGTCGAACTCCCCGAGGACGTCGAGGACATCGACGGCCACGAGGCGGTCGACCCCGAGACGAAGGAGACGCTGGCGGGCAAGACCCTCCGGTTCCCGCGGGGGCTGACGGTCGCGGAGCTCCGCGAGCGCCTCAGAGACCGCCTCCGGGACGACTACGGAATCGGGCACGTCGACGTGGAGGTAGACGAGGAGGGCAACGTCGAGTACTTCGCCGTGGGAGGGCGCACGGCAGGTATCGGGCCGACGCTCCCCTCGGGGACGGTCGCGGTGGCGGTCCGGGCCGACCCCGCGTTCGGCGCGAGCGCGGGCGACCTCGTTCAGGTCTGGCGAACCCGGTCCGGCGGGCCGCCGAGCGCGGGCGACGACGGGGCCGCGAGCGCCACCCCCGACCCGAGCGCGTCGCCACCGCGGAACTCCGGGCCGCGGTCGGCGACGTCGCGACCCTCGCGGTCGCCGAGGACGACGCGGCCGCGCTCGACCCCGGCGAGGAGTACCGGCTGGTGACCCTGCCGACCGAACCCCGCGCCGACCGGGAGTTCTCCGCGCGCCTCCGGGCGGCCGACGAGACGGTCGGCGCGGTCGAGGTCGCAGACGGGAGTTCGCTGGTGGGCGCGACCGTCGGCGACCTCGACGCCGCCGTGGTCGCGGTCCGGACCGGCGGGGGCGTCGAGGCGCTCCCCGCGCCCGACCGCGTCCTCGCGGCGGGCGACTGTCTCTACGTCATCGCCCGACCCGACAGGCTCCGGCGGGTCGAGGCCGCCGCGAGCGAGTCGGCCAGCCCGAGCGCCCGAAGTGCTGAAGACGAGCGTCCGAGCGCGTGACGGCCGGACGTGGGTGTCCGAGTCTGATCGTCCGTCGCGGAACGCCGACCACTCGCGGTCCGGACTCGCTTGGGTAACCCTCTTTGCCCTGCTGTTCCTCAGGTCCCGACATGGAGTGGAAGCTGTTCGCCGACCTCGCCGAGATCGCGGGTGGAAAGCGCGTCGACGTGGACGCTGAACCGGGCGAGACGGTCGGCGCGGCGCTCTCGGCGCTGGTCGAGGAGCATCCCGGCCTCGGAGAGCGCATCTACGACGACTCGGGCGACCTGCGCGAGCACATCAACGTCCTCCGGAACGGCGCGAACGTCCACACCGAGGACGGACTGGAGACCGAACTGGACGAGGGCGACGAACTCGCGCTGTTCCCGCCGGTCAGCGGCGGGTAGGTGGTCGAGGGACTCAGGAACCGTTTCCAGCGACGATACCCCCCGCTTACGACTCTCTAGGGTGGGATTTACGGCTCAGCCAGAAGTGCTTAACGTCACGCCGTGTTACCAATGTGAAGACGAATGAGTGGGGGAAAGGGGGAGTCAGAGAGTCGCTCGCTACGCTCGCTGATACCCGGAGACCGAGGTCGGTCGAGTTCGCCCTTCGAGCGACTCCGACTCTGGGTCCTCCTCCGAGGGGAACGGATGTGGGTCGCGTTCGCGTTGCTACTCGCCGTCCTGAGCGCGCTGTTGCTGACCTCGCTCCTGCAACCGTGGAATCTCGACGAACTCCTCGAAAACACCAACACGGTACAACTCCTGTTCAGCGCGCTGCTGAGCGGTTCCATCCTGCTCGTCTCCATCGTGGTGTCCATCAACTCGATTGTCCTCTCCGAGGAGATAACCGACATCGAGAGCCAGCGCCAGCGCATCGACGCATCGATAGAGTATCGGAGCCAGATAGAGGGGTTCATCGAATCGGGCGTGAGTCCGGCCCGGCCCGCGGAGTTCCTTCAGGCCATCCTCCAAGTCATCAAACGCCAGGCCGAGGGCATCGCCGAAATCTCCGAAGCGGGCGAAAACGAGGCGTTCACCGAGGAGGCCCGAACGTTCTCCGAAGAGGTCACGAAGGAGGTCGAGAAGGCGACCGAGACCCTCTCGGGCGCGCAGTTCGGGTCGTCCGACATACTGCTCGCCGGACTCGACTACGACTACTCGTGGCAACTCCACGTCGCGCGGCGGTTCACGCGGAGGTACGGGCAACGCCTGAGCGACGAGCAACAGGAGTCCATCGACGGTCTCGTGGAGACGCTGAAGGTCTTCGCGACCGGACGTGAGTACTTCAAGTCGCTGTACTACAAGCGGGAGTTCGCACGACTGTCAGCGCGACTCCTCTACATCGCGCTACCGACCATCGTGTACATCTCCTACGTGATGCTCGCGCTCCACTCGCCCGGTTTCATCCCGACCGAGGAACTATGGCTACTCTCGAAGGAGTTCAGTATGAGGCCGCTGACGCTGTTCGTCGCCTTCTCGTACACCGTCGCGCTCGCACCGTATCTGGTTCTCACGTCGTACGTCATCCGCGCGATGACGGTGACGCTCCAGACCCTGGCGTCCGGACCGTTCGTGCTCCCCCAGAGCAACGAACTCAGCGAGTTCGACGTCAACGAGATTCGGGTGTCCAAACAGCGCATCCCCACCCCCGCCGACGAGGAGCCCGCCGACGAGAAGCCCACCGACGACGATTAGGTCCGCCCGCGACCACCGGTCAGGTCGGCCGCCATCACGAAGTCGGGTTCCGCGGAGACCGAGACCCGGCAGGCCGCGACGTCGCTGACCGCCCGGACCGTCTCGGGAATCAGGACGCGAGTCCGGTCGGCCCCGCGGTCGGCGGCGTCGCGCGCGACCGCCGCGAGGACGGCGTCGGCGCTCGCGGCGTCGGTCCACGCGCCGACGCCGTACTCGACCCACGTCTCGGTCTCCGACTCGCCGCTCTCGTCGCCCTCGCGCTCGTACTCGCGGACGCGGTGGGCGAACCCCTCGGTGCCGTCGCCCTGCACGACGAACAGGCCGTCGTCGTCGGCCGCAGTCCGGAGGTCCTCGCGGGTGAGCTGGGAGACCGCCCACGATTCGTCGCGGTCGAGCGCGAGCCCCCGGAGGTGGTCGCGCGCTGGGCTGTCGGTCCAGAACCGCCACGCTGCGTCGGGGTCGGCCGCGATCTCGAAGTCGGCGTCGGTGCGCGGGACGGCGTCGGGGTCCGGTTCCGGCGTCGCCCACCGGAACTCGGTCGCGGGGTCGTAGCCCGCCGCCCGCGACTGGCCGAGGCCCGCGACGTTCCACGAGAACACCATGTTCCGGAGGACGGTCGCGCCCTGACCTCGGGCCCACTCGAAGAGGTCCTCGGTCATCCGGTTGGCGACGCCCCGGCCGCGGAACGCGGGGTTGACGCGCATGCCCTGTCCCCACGCCTCCCACTCCGAGAGCATCACGCACTGGACGATGCCAGCGATGTCGTCGCCCGCGTCGGCGACAACCGTCCGACGGTCGTCGCCGTCGATCCAGTCGTGATAGACGCGGGGGATGTAGTCGCCGCCTTCGCGGTCGGGCCAGGTGTTCTCGGTGAACGCCGCCACGTCCTCGTAGTCGTCGTGGCGGGCCTCCCGGAGGTGGATGCTCGTCGCGGTCATCTCGCTCACCTCACTCCCACGGCACCGACCGGTCGGTTATCTCGCCCGCGATGGGCTCTCGGACCGTGGTGGCCGGGTCCTCGCCGTTCGCGAGCGCCCACATCAGTTTCACCTTGGCGGTGCCGGGGAGCATGTCCTCGCCCTCGACGACGCCCGCGTCGAGCAGGTCCCGGCCCGTGTCGTAGACGCGGTCGCAGACCCGGCCCTCGATGCACTGGCTGGTCATCACGACCGTGGTGCCCGCGTCCACGAGTTCGGCGATGCGGTCGGTCCAGTCGGAGTGGACGTGGCCCAGACCCGTGCCTTCGAGGACGAGGCCCGCCTTCCCCTCGGCGACGTCGAGGGCCGACTCGTCCATGCCGGGCGTGAACTTCAACAGTTCCACGTCGGATTCGAGGTCGGGCGCGATATCGAGGTCGGTCTCGCCGCGCTCGGCGTAGTCTCGCGGGCTCCGCCCGCTCGAATCTTCCGAGGCGCTTCGCGCCTCGCCACGGAACGAGACCGTCACCTCGTCGTCGCCGTACTCGACCTCGCCGAGCGGTTTCGCGCCGACCGTCTCGAAGGCGTCCCGGCGGGAGGTGTGGTTCTTCCGGACTCGCGTCCCGCGGTGGAGCGCGCAGGCGTCGTCGCTTTCGGTGGCGTGCATGCAGACCATCACCTCGGCGGCGTCGGCCTTGGCGGCCTCCACGGCGCAGACCGCGTTCATCACGTTGTCCGAGGAGGGCCTGTCCGCGGAGCGCTGGCTCCCCGTGAACACCACGGGAACCGGCGTGTCGAGCATGAACGAGAGCGCAGACGCGGTGAACTGCATCGTGTCGGTGCCGTGCATCACGACCACGCCGTCGGCACCCGCTTCGATCTCCTCGTACACCGCGCGAGCGAGGTCCTGCCACACGTCGGGGGTCATGTTCTCGCTGAGGATGTTGGCGACCACGCGACCGCGGTAGTTCGCCCGGCCCGCGAGGTCCGGAACCGCCCGGAGCACGTCCTCGGCGTCGAACTGCGCGGTGACCGCGCCGGTCCGGTAGTCGACCGTCGAGGCGATGGTGCCGCCGGTCGAGATGAGCGCGATTGTGGGGAGGTCGGGGTCGAACTCCACGACCGACGAGTCGCCCGTCTCGCCGGTCTCGATGTCGTACACCTCGGTTTCGAGCACGTCCACGTCGGCGTCCTCGCGGTCGACGCCGACGTTGTACCCGCCTTCGAGCTTCACGACGAGGTGGTCGGTCGTCGAGGAGGGGAGCAGTACGCCCTCGTAGGTCTGGTCGGCCCGCTCGACGCGGACGCGGTCGCCGGGATTCATACCTCGGAGTACCGGCGGGCGCGACTTGAAACCATCTTTTCGGCGGTCGGGACTCCTCGCCGGGCGACGTCGGCGACAGCGAGTCCGCCGACCCGCGGACCGTCCCCGAATCGCGCATTCCGACCCCTGATTATCAGATATGATATTATTAGTTCAATATTTAAAATATGAGTACGGTACGATTTCGTAATGGATGTCGACAGGCAGAAAATACTCGCCGTCACCTTCTCGTTTCTGCTGGTCACCTCGACGTTCGCTCCGGCGTCTGCAGCGCTCGAACCGAATGACAGCGGGGCGTCTCCGACCGTCGATATCGGACCCGACTTCCCGGGAGACGGCCTCCTCTTCGGAAGGTCGAACGACGAAAGGAGTTCGGGGAACGCACCCCAGACGACGACGGTCACGAACGAGACGACTCGGACGGGGAACGGCAACGAGACGACTCGGACGGGGAACCGGAACGAATCGGGCGAAGATGGCGACTCCGAAAACGGCCCGCCGGAGGACCGGGATGGCGGTCCATCCGAGAACAGGAGCGGCCCGCCAGAAGACCGGAATGGCGGTCCATCCGAAAACAGGAGCGGCCCGCCAGAAGACCGGAATGGCGGTCCATCCGAAAACAGGAGCGGCCCGCCAGAAGACCGGAATGGCGGTCCATCCGAAAACAGGAGCGGCCCGCCAGACGACCGTGGTGGCGGCCCGCCAGAAGACCGCGGTGGCGGCCCGCCAGACGACCGTGGTGGCGGCCCGCCCGGTTCGATAGAGGACTCGAACCCGGAACGGGGTCCGCCGGAGTGGGTCGAGGACTCGAAGACGCCGCCGGGCGCGGAGAACCGCTCGGCGATGCGGAATCGAAGCGAGGCGGTCGCCGACGCGAACGTGAACGTCACGGTCGAGGACGACGCCTCGGCCGCCGACTACCGCCTCGCGGCCATCGACGCGCTCCAGCGCGCCGAGTTCGACGGGCCGGGGCGGTCCGCAGAGCGCCACCGCACGAAGGCGCTCGAATCGCTCGACGACTCGCTCGCGTACGTCCTCGACGCGAATCGGACGAACTCGGCGCGCCTGTTCGAACTCGACAAGGAGGCGAGCACACCGCCGGACTTCGCGCCGAACGTGACGCGACTGCTCGTCCGCTCGGACGAACGACTCGCCGAGACCGCCATCGCGGACGCCGAGCGCGCGAACGAGACGTTGCGCTCGCGCAACGTCTCGTTCGACGCCGAGGCGGTCGGCGAGAACGTCACCGACGCGAGGGAGGCCCGCGACCGAGCCCAGCGACTTCGAGACCGCGGGCAGGACCACGCCGCAGTCAGCCAGTACCGGGTGGCGTGGAAGCACGCCCAGCGAGCGCTCGACGCGATGGACCTCGCGACGAAGCCGAACGTGACCATCGAGACGCGCGAGGACCCACGTCACGACGGCAACGCGACCTACACCGTCCGCGGGACGGTGTTCGACGTTCGCGGCCACGAACTCGACCCCCTCGTGCTCTCGCAGAACGGCGAGAACCGCTCGGTCGACCTCGACGTGAACACGACGCCCGGAACCGTCGGCACGTTCGAGACGAACCTCTCGCTGAACCGGACCGTCAACGACGTCGAGGTCTCGGCGACCGACCCCAACCGCCGGTGGGCGTCCGAGGACGACCCCGACGCCGACGGCGAGGACCCGCCGCCGGAGACGGGGCGAGACAGGCTCCGGCTCGACGCCGACGGCCTGCCAGACCACTACGAACTGAACGTGACCGGGACCGACCCGCTCGACCCCGACAGCAACTCGACCCGGACCGACGCCAACGAGTCCGGAAACGGCGTCCTCGACGGCGCGGAGGACCACGACCGCGACGGCGTCCGGACCTACTACGAGTACCTCTTCGAGCTCGACCCCCACGACTCCGACACCGACGGCGACGGTCTGATCGACGGCTTCGAGCAGGACCACCGCGGCATCGACCCCGCGGAGGCCGACACCGACGACGACGGCGTCTCGGACGCCGAGGAGGACCTCGACGGCGACGGACTGACCAACCGCGAGGAGCAGAACGAGACCACGAACCCGGTCGAGTCCGACACCGACGGCGACGGCCTGAACGACTCCGCGGAGCTCTCGAACGGCACCGACCCCCGAAAGCAGGACACCGACGACGACGGTCTGAACGACTCCGCGGAACTCGACCTCGGGACCGACCCCACGAACCCCGACACCGACGACGACGGCGTTCTCGACGGCAACGAGACGTTCTCGACCGAGACGGAGAACGAGTCGGTCGGGGCCGCGGTGAACGTCTCGGGCGAGGGCAACGTCGCAGACGGAATCTCCATCGAGAACGAGTCCGACGAGCGGATTCAGACCGACACGGTCGCGAACGCCTCGGCCACCGAAGTGCTTGACTTCGAGGCGGAGACCGAGTTCGAAGAGGCGAACCTCTCGCTCGACTACGAGGACGAGCAGGTCGACGACGAGGAAGACCTCGCGATGTACACCTACAACGAGTCTCTCCAGACGTACGTCAAACTCCCCTCGTCGGTCGACGCCGACAACGACACGGTGACCGGGACCACCCCGCACTTCTCGACGTTCGTCGCGATGAACGAGTCGGAGTGGACCGACCAGGGGCCGGTCGAACCCGACCCCAACTACGCGGTCGACGAGGACTTCGAGGACCTCGACGACTGGGACTGCGAGGGCGACTGCGAGGCCGGAGACGGGGTCTCGGTCGGCGCGGAGTCGCCGGACGACACGCTCGGGACGTTCGAATCCGGAGACGAGTACGATTCCCAATGCATCCCCACCCCGGACGGGGGCTGCGTTCCGCCCGACGACGGCGAAGACGACGATTGTTACGACAGCAGTGGGGTGCTCGACAATTCCGCGCCGATAGAGGGTGGTGGCGGCGATGGATGCGATGACGACCCGACCACAACCGAGACCTCTAGCCCAACCGAGACCGATAGCCCAACCACAACCGAAACTGAACCACCTGAACCACCTGAACCACCTGAAGAAGAACCGGACCCCGAGCCAGAACCCATCCCGCCGTCCGAGCTCGAACGCTCGGTCGACATCCCCGACGACGCGGTCGAGGTGACGCTCACCGCGCAGGTGTCGGGGTACGCCGAGGAGTCGAACGCCAGCGCCGAGGTGTCGCTGGTGACCGACACCGAGAGTCGCACCGTCTTCGAGGTCGTCGGTGAGGACGGCACGCGCGTCACCGACTCGGCGCTCGTCTCCGAGAACCTCGACCACGCCGCGGGCGAGACGCTCCGGATTCGGGTGCAGACCGAGAACCTCTCGGGCGCGCAGGTCGAGTCGGTCGACGTCGAGATAGTGCGGGACAGCGACGGCGACGGCCTCTCGAACTCGCTGGAACGGATGGGCATCCCCATCGGCAACGGCGAGCGCATCTACACCGACCCCTACGACGCCGACACCGACGGCGACGGCCTCGACGACGGCGAGGAGGTCGGTGGGTTGGTCGACTCGAACCGGGTCGGCCGGGACTACTACAAACTGAACAGCGACCCGACGGAGGTCGACTCGGACGGCGACGGCCTCGACGACTACGAGGAGACCTACGGCACTCAGACGGTCCAGTACACCGACTCGCCCGCGGACTCCGAGGCGTTCATGAACGCGCTGTACAGCGGCGAGGACCCCAGTGGCGCGCTCTCGACCGACGATACCGTCCGGACCGACCCCTACGACGCCGACACCGACGGCGACGGTCTCGACGACGGCGAGGAACTCGAACTCGGGACGAATCCGGCGCGTGCAGACACCGACGGGGATGGTATCGACGACGACGCGGAACTGGACGCGGGGTCTGACCCGACGTTGCACGACTACGAGGGGCCCGAAATCGAGGTGTTCCGCGCGAACTTCTACAAGCCACCGGGGAGTTGGAAGACGACCTATCAGCTGGGTTACTCGGCGAGCGACCCGAGTGGGGTCGAGGAGACGGCGGTCCTGAAGGACGAGGACGTCGAGACCCGGACGGACTGGGACAGCGGCGAGTCGGTGAGTCGGTCGGTAGAGTTCTCCACCGGGTCGAAGGAGACGGTCCTCGACGGACTGTCCGGGACGACCGTGGAGGTGCGCGCGAGCGACCGCCACGACAACACTCGGTCGAAGGTGGCGATGGAGCGGAGCAACGTCTACGGAGCGATGGCCGAGGAGTTCGCCACCCGGAGTGACGTGGATACGACGACTGCGTCGGGATACGCCGGGCTGTTGTCTGGGCTGACGGTTGGTGGCGGTGAGTCGGCCGAGACGCTGAACGCGATAGCAGAGGACCCGTTCGGATTCCTCGAATCCCTCCAGCAGTTGGCGGGCCTCGTCCAGAAGCTCGGACTGGTCGAGAAGATGTTGAAAGCGTTGCCCGGCCAGCTGATCGAGGGCGTCCAGGAAAAACAAGAACTCAACAATCCGTTCGACCCCGACAATCCCGACGAGCAATCGGATTACGAAGCCTTCCGGGCGAGTTGGTACCTCGGGTACGTATCGTACTACGTGCTGTCGATGGTTGCAGGCGAGCAGGCCACGAAAGCCGTCAAGGGCACGAAGACGTTCTCGAAGACGGTCGACCGGCTGGACCGCAACGGCCGGGTGACGCAGGCTAGCCGCTATCTGGACGCGGCGAAGGGCCGGACGACCGAACCGGTCAAACGCGGGAGCTACAAGCTGGGGTCGCGGTTGGGCGAGGGGAGCGTGTGGCTGACGAAAGAGAGCGGCCAGCGCATCTTGAGTGGGGCGAAAACGGCGGCGGGGCAGGCACGGCTGTACCGGCATCTGCGGAAGGTCGACGGTAACAAGATCGAGGACCTGTCGCCGTCGCAGGAGGCGCGGTTGCGGACGATGCTGGCGCATACGGGCGACGATGGCGTCACAGCGATCAACAAACTGGACAAAGAGTCGGTCGAAGACCTACTCAGCCTGCGAGCGGCGTGTAGCCGGTCGGGCTTCAGCACGCAGGCGTACGGTCGGAGCTGTCTCGACAAGGAGACGGAGGAGGATGCTGTTGAGTCGGTCGTCAAGGCCACCAACGACCCAGACGTGTCGAAGGCCGATATCGACGAAGTGGTTCGCCGTCTCCAGTCCTTGGACACCGCTGAACGAAATAAGGCGATTCGGGCGCTTGCCGAGACGGACTCAGACGGTGTCCAGTTCTTCAGTGACATCAGCGACGAGTCAATGCGAAAGCTCTTGAAGAGCGATCTCTCGTCGGATACCATAGGGTCCTCAGCCCGTAAGTACGGCGAACTCGATTCAGATTACCAGACGAAGTTCGCGGACGTGTTGTCGGACAGCGATGCGGGGGTCTCGTGGATGCGAGCGGTCGGTAAGTCGGGAATCGAAACGTCTGACGTCAGAACGGCGCTGAGGAGAGTCGACGACATAGACAGTAATGGACACGAAACGACGGAGTTCCACACGGCTTCTAAGCTCAACAAAAAACACCGCAAACAGGGTGATAAACCGCCTCACCAAGAAGGAACCCTCGTGGTCGATTTCGAGACCGACTCGAAGGACGTCTTCATGCGCGTTCACGATAGTGACGACCACCCCGGAGGAAAGTGGCTGGTCAGACGAGATACCATCGACAATCTGAATTCGAAAGAAGAGGTCTACGACCGACTCGCGCTCCTGAAAAAGGCGTGGCCATCGGACTACGACCACATAGGCAAGCTCGAAATCTCCGAGGGACAGAGCGTGAAGATGAGAGTGAGTACTGCAGGTGAGATGAGGAACAAAGGTACGAGTGAGTTCAAGTCTGGCGGAGCAACCCAATACATGTTACGACAAAACGTGGACGATGGCTGGGAACGAATCAAGCCGCTTGAGGAGTATCTCAGCCAGAACTAATAGCCTTAGTGAAATCCGTTGCCACACTCATCTGCTACTTCCGGACCCACAGGGCTAATTACTGCTCGCTAATAAGATTCTATTAATGCCACTCAATATCTACCTCCAAGAAAAATGCGCTCGTTGCGGGAATGTTCGAGACAAACTCGACGAACATAAGGTAGAATATGATGCATACTTTCTACCACCTGAGGACTCCGACATTGAGGCGCTCGAATTTCCGATTTCGGAACCAGTACTCGTCGAACCGGAGACTGCGCCTAACGGCATCGTTGGACATGATGAGATCATCGAATGGATCACGGCCCGGTACGAGAAATAGAGATAGTCTATTTTCGCCAGCACTGTTTAGTTAGGCCAGTTTGAGAAACGCACAAGTCGAGTCGGTCGACGTCGAGATAGTGCGGGACAGCGACGGCGACGGCCTCTCGAACTCGCTGGAACGGATGGGCATCCCCATCGGCAACGGCGAGCGCATCTACACCGACCCCTACGACGCCGACACCGACGGCGACGGCCTCGACGACGGCGAGGAGGTCGGTGGGTTAGTCGACTCGAACCGGTCGGTGGGGACTACTACGAACTGAACAGCGACCCACGAAAAGACCCATAACCTCGCCCGTCTCACACCCACACATGCCCCAGCGCTCCGACCAGCGCACCAACGACTCCGTCGCCGAGGAGTACGCCGACCTCCTCGACGACTCGGAATCGGTTCCCGATTCCGAGTCGTCCTCCTCGCGGTCGGCCGAGTCGCCGTCGCTCGCCGGACGCCTCCAGAATCGCGTCGCCCGCGTCTTCTCCCCGCGAATCTTCCTTTACGCCCTCCTGCTCCTCGGGACGGGGATGATCGCGGGGAACGCCGTCATCCCGCTCCCCTTCCTCGACAACCTCGCAGGGCTGGTGGGCGTGTTCGCGGGCGCGTTCGTCCTCGGGCTGGCGGTCGAGCGCGGCACCGTCCTCGAATCCGGGGTCGCCGGGGCGGCCGCGGCCGGACTCACCGCGGTCCTCGGTCACTTCGCGCTGGCGGCGTTCGGCGACGCGGGCACCCAGCTGGCGATGTTCGGGATGGGGACCGGCCTGCTGGCGGGCGCGCTCGGCGCGTACCTCGGCGGCGACCTCCGGAAGGGGCTGACACAGGACCTGTGACTACCCCGCCAGCGCCCACTCCCCGTCGCGCTGCTCCAGGAACCCGCGGTCGGCCAGCACGGCCAGACACTCCTCGACGACTGGTTCGGGCGCGTCGACCGCGCGGGCGACCTCCCCGACCGTGGTCGCGCCGCCAGCGACGGCCGCCACGACCTCCGCGTGGAGTCGCTCCGCGCCGTCGGCGTCGAGGGCGTCGCTGAGCCGTTCCTGTACGTCGGCGATTCGACCGTGGACCCACCGCTGGGCGAGCGACAGTTCGCTCTGGAGTTGCTGGAGTTCGTCGAGTTCCGACGCGAGGCCGGTCGCCCGCTCGACGCTCTCGGTCCCGGCGTCGCCCGCCCCGGAGTCGTCTGCCCGCCGAGTCGGGGAGTCGGGGTTACCGGTCTCGGCGTCGAGTGCCTCGGCCTCTGCGTCGGACTCGGCGGCGTCCCCGTCGGATTCCGGCGAGTCGAACTGCACGTTCAGCGAGACGTACCGACACCGGCTCACGTCGAGGTTGGCGCTCGCGGGGTAGGCGCTCTTCATTCCGAACTCGTAGGGTGAGACGCTGACTTCGAGCCTGAGGTTGCGCGAGATGCTGAAGTACTTCCTGCGCTGGTCGTCGGTTCGGCTCTCGACGAGGCCAGCGTCTTCGAGCTTCCGGAGGTGGTCGATGACCGCCTTGGGACTGACCCCGAGGTACTCGCTGATCTCGGTGACGTAACAGGGCTTGCGTGACAGTAGCCGGAGGATTCGCCTCCGGTTCTCGTTCCCGAGGATGTCGAGTAGCTCGGCGGAGTCCATTCCCGGGAGAGCGTAGGGAACGAGCGCCCAAAAGCGTGTCTCTCGGCTTACGCGACCGGCGGCGCGCGGAGCAGGCCGAGCGCCGACACGCTCGTCGCGGTCGCGAGCGTCCCGTACCCGAGTTCGTCGGCGGCCGAGGGCGTGCTGGCGTTCGGGACCGGGTCCCCGGTCGACTGGTTCGCGGGGTCGGCGGAGCCGTTGTCGGTTCGATTCGCGGGGTCGACGGGGGCGTCGTCCGACCGGTTCGCGGAGTCGGTAACGCCGGACGGCTCTCGTTCGTCGCCCTGTCGGCGTTCGGTGGTGTCGTTCGTCGCTTCTCTGACGCCGTCGTCGGCCGAGTCGGCCCGGTCGTCGGTGGCGTTGCCGACGCCGTCGGGCCGACCGCCCGGCGTCCCGTTCGCCGAGTCGGCGACGGCGTCGTCGGACGCGTTGCTCGCGTTCTGTAACGGGGTTCCGTTGCCGGGAGGTCCATTGCCGTTCCCGGGCGGTCCGGTGGCGTTCCCGGGCGGTCCGGTGGCGTTCCCGGGCGGTCCGGTGGCGTTTCCGAGGCCCGACGTGTTCCGCGCGAGCTCGGCGATCTCGGGGCCGCCGAGATCGTTCGTCTCGGTTTCGAGCGTCCGGATCGCCTCGACGTTCGTGTCGACCTGCTCGGCGCGCGGTTCGGTGGCGTTTATCGACGACTTCAGCGCGTTGATCCTCCCGACCAACTGGCCCAGACGCGCCTTGTAGGCGGCGTTGCTGATGTTGCCGTCCTCGCGCTCGGCCATGAGTTCCTCCTTGCGCTCCTGGAGTTCGGTCAGCTCCGCGCGGAGTTCGTCGGTCCGTCGTTCGACCAGTCGCTTCCGGTTCGAACGGTTCTCCGTCGCGTTGAACGAGGCGTCCCACATGCCGGTCTCGACCGCGCCGTTGGCCTCCGCGGCGTTCGACTGCATGAACGACGAGATGTCGGAACCGAGTGATCCGTTCACAGTCTCGTTCTCGGCCTCCGACTGCTGGATTCCCGACTCGGTGGCCCCGGCCCGCTCCCCGGCGGCCTGATTCTGGGCGGTGACGTCGGTCTGGGCGGTGGGCTGGGTCCGTTCGCCGACGGCGGTCGCGTCGTCCGTCGCGACCGCCGGGGCGGCCGTCAGCGAACCACCGACCACGAACAGCACCAACAGGACGGCTCGATAGCCACTCATCGGTTGGTCATATATGCCCGCTCTTTAAAAAGGAGGGCATTCGTTCGTTCCGTTCACGCACCCCCATTCGGCCATCGAGAGGCCGTATTAGAGTTCAAACGCCGATTAGCGCCCGCCTACTCGGTTCGGCCGTCGGGGCTCGGAAGGCGGTCGAACGCGCGGGCCGCCGCGCCGACCGCGACCACCGAGAGCGCCGCGGTCGCCACCGGGAGGACGAGTCCGGGTTCGTACCGGAGCGGCGGATGATACCCCAGCAGGTAATCGAGGGCGTCGTTCGCGAGCAGGGCCGCGAGCGCGGCCGCCAGCGCGCCGCGGGTCGTCGCGCCGTAGGCGGGAAGCAGGTACGCCTCGACCACGAACCCGAGGTGGGTGAGGACGATGAACCAGTAGGACCACAGCGCGTCGGCCTCCCACGGCGGCCCGAAGTACGCCGGGAACCCGAGGTTGAGCGCGACCGCCGTCCAGAGGCCGTACTTGACCAGCCACGCGAACGCGAAGGTGTGGAGGTACGCGAGATAGCGATTTCGGGGAGCGTCCCGGAGTCGATTTCCGAGGTTCGCCAGGAGCGTGGCGAGCGACAGCGTGACCAGAAAGAGCGCGGCGGGCGAGTCGGCGTACAGCGGCCAGAGGTAGATGGGAACCTCGGGGAGGGTCCCGACGTAGAAGCGCACCCCGACCAGCATCGCGAGGACGTTCACCGCGAGCAGCCACGCGAGGTTCGGCCCGTCCTCCAGATACGCCCGGGCGTATCGCTCGGGAATCGCCATACCGACACCGGGGTCGCCAGCGACGAATGTCTGTCGGAATCGACCCGTCCCGGGCGTGAAAGGTCGACAACCGTTAAATAGTGTCCTTGCGCTACTATATAAATCTATCCGACAGATTTATCACTGTAGGGTGTTATACGTTAGCTCGTCACATGTTCGAGGAGTTCTCCAGCGGCTACTACCTCGGACGGCTGTACGTCGAGCCGTACCACGGCGACGAGGCAGTCATCCGTCGCGACCAGCACGAGCAGATCAACGAACAGCTCTACGCCACCGGCGAGGGCATCGAGCGACTCGACAATCCGCTCGTGATGAAGGTAGACAGCCACCACCTCGCGGTTCACGGAGAGGACGAGGTTCCCGAGGGGACGCTCGCGCTCCCCGAGGAGGTCCTCGACGACACCCGCATCAGGAATCCGCCCGCGCTCAAGGAGGTCCTGCTGGCGAAGGCCGACCGCGCCGACCAGCTACTCCGGTATCAGGCGCGTCATCCGGGCGTCGGGACCTGAACGCCGAACGCTTCTCACTTGCCCCACTCGCGGGTCTCCTTCGCCCGGTCGGCGAGCGGGGCCACGTCGAGCGGTTCGTCGCGCGCGTCGAGGGCTTCGAGCGCGGCCCGGGCGCTCGCCTCGGTCGAGAAGTAGGTGACCTCCTCTTCGACCGCGGTTTCGAGGGCGGCGCGGTCGCGGGTCACCAGCAGGTCGACCTCGCCCGCGCGGAGCGCGTCGGCGAGGTCGTCGAACGCCGCGAGGTCGTAGTAGTCGTCGAAGCCCTCGACCGGGAGGTCGACGACCGCGGTGCCCTCCTCGGGGAGCGACGACCCCGCGGCGTCCTGGGCCTTGTCGTAGGCCCTGCCGAAGGCGTCGGCGGTGCCCATCACCTCGCCGGTGGACTTCATCTCGGGGCCGAGCCGCGGGTCGCTTCCCGGCAGGCGGTCGAACGGCAGGACGACCTCCTTGACGCTGACCTGCTCGGGGACCTGCTCTCGGGCGTCGAGGTCGGCAAGCGACTCGCCCGCCATCACCTTCGCGGCGAGCTTGGCGATGGGGACGCCGGTCGCCTTCGAGACGAACGGGACCGTGCGCGACGAGCGGGGGTTTGCTTCGAGGACGTAGACCTCGCTCGCGGTTTCACCGCTCGCATCCGAGGCGCTTTGCGCCTCGCTCTCGCCGTCCTGAACCGCCAACTGGACGTTCAGCAGGCCCACGGTGTCGAGCGCGACCGCGATGTCCTCGACCACTTCCCGGACCCGCCCGAGGGTCTCCTCGTCGAGCGAGCGCGTGGGAATCATGCAGGCCGAGTCGCCCGAGTGGACGCCCGCCGATTCGACGTGTTCCATGATGCCCCCGATGAGTACGTCCTCGCCGTCTGCCACGGCGTCCACGTCGAGTTCGACCGCATCCGCGAGGAACTCGTCCACGAGGATGGGCTTGTCGGGGCTGACCCTGACCGCCTCCTCGATGTACTCTCTGAGCTCCTCGTCGTCGTGGACCACGTCCATCGCGCGGCCGCCGAGGACGTAGGAGGGCCGGACGAGGACCGGGTAGCCGATGTCGTGGGCGAGGTCGAGCGCCTCTTCCTCGCTGGTGGCGCTCCCGCCCTCGGGCTGGCTGATGCCGAGGTCGTCCATCAGGCGATTGAAGCGGTCGCGGTCCTCCGCGAGGTCCATCGCCTCGACCGAGGTGCCCAGAATCTCGCAGTCGAGTCCCCGGCGCTCTATCTCGGCTTCGAGGGGGGCGCCGATGTCGACGGAGGTCTGACCGCCGAACTGGACCATCACGCCGTCGGCGTCGGTGGTCGCTATCACGTCGGCGACCTCTTCAGCAGTTATGGGTTCGAAGAACAGGCCGTCGGAGGTGTCGTAGTCGGTCGAGACGGTCTCGGGGTTGTTGTTAACGACGTGGGCGTCGATGCCCTGCTCGCGGAGCGCCCGGACCGCGTGGACCGAGCAGTAGTCGAACTCGACGCCCTGCCCGATGCGGATGGGGCCGCCCCCGACCACCACGACGCTCTCGACGTCGCGGTCGACCTGCACCTCGTCGCGGCCGAGTCCGACGCCGGGACGCCGCGAGGAGTAGTAGTACGGCGTCGAGGCCTCGAACTCGCCCGCGCAGGTGTCGACCTGCTTGAAGTCCCGAGCGGGCGCGTCGGCCTCGACCGACTCGACCGCGACGCCCGCGCCGTCGGTCGCCGTCTCCTCGTCGGCGCTGGCGTCCTCGGCGGACGCCTCGTGGCTCCCCGCGGGGAGCCACGAGGCGTGGGTGTCCTCGAACTCCCCGCCCGCCATCGCGGTTATCTCGTGGTCGGTGAACCCGGCCTCGGCGGCCGTCTCGAAGTCGCCCTCCTGTGCCGAGACCGCGGCCTCGGCGACGTTCTCGTAGCGCTCGACGTACCACTCGTAGATGCCGGTGAGGTCGACGACCTCCGCGACCGAGTAGCCCCGGTCGAACGCCTCGAACATGGCGTACGGGCGGTCGGGCGAGGGGCGTTCGAGAAAGTGAGTTTCGAGGGCCTCGTCGTCGACCTCGGCCCAGTTCACGTCGGGGTCGTATTCGGACGAGCGCAGCGCCTTGAGGAGCGACTCCTCGAAGGTCCGGCCGATGGCCATCGCCTCGCCCGTCGATTTCATCGCGGTGCCGAGTTCGAAGTCCACGTCCGGGAACTTGTCCTTGGGCCAGCGGGGGACCTTGGTCACAACGTAGTCGATTGCTGGCTCGAACGCCGCGGTGGTCTCGCCCGTAATCTCGTTCTCTATCTCGTGGAGGCGCTTGCCGAGCGCGACCTTCGCGGTCACGCGGGCGATGGGGTAGCCCGTGGCCTTCGAGGCCAGCGCCGAGGAGCGCGAGACGCGGGGGTTGACCTCGACGACGCGGTACTCCCCGCCGGGGGTGCCGTCGTCGTGCCACGCGAACTGGATGTTACAGCCGCCCTGAATCCCCAGCTCGCGGATGACTTCGAGCGCGGCGTCGCGCATCTCCTGGTGGCCCTCGTCGGGGATGACCTGCGAGGGCGTGACGACCGTCGACTCGCCGGTGTGGATGCCCATCGGGTCGAGGTTCTCCATGTTGCAGATGATGATACACGAGTCCCCGGCGTCGCGCATCACCTCGTACTCCAGTTCGACCCACCCGGCGATGGACTCGGTGATGAGGACCTCGCCGTTGCGCGAGAGGCGCAGACCCTTCCGAACGCGGGCGAGGAGTTCGTCCATGTCGTCGACGACGCCCGACCCCGACCCGCCGAGGGTGTAGGTGGTGCGGGCGATGACCGGCAGGCCCCCGACCGCATCGACCGCGTCCTCGACGCGCTCGCGGAGGTCGTCCTCGGTGATGGCGGCGACCTCCTCGTCGTCGTCGAGCGCGATGGTCGTCGAGCGCGGGACCGGCTGGCCGAGGTCCTCCATCCGCTGGCGGAACAGGTCGCGGTCCTCGGTCGCGTAGATGGTGTCCAGCGGCGTCCCCATGATGTCGACGTCGTACTCCTCCAAGACCCCCTCCTCGGAGAGTTCGGCGGTGACGTTCAGCCCGGTCTGGCCCCCGAGTCCCGCGATGACGCCGTCGGGGTTCTCCTTCCGGATGACCTCCGCGATGGCCTCGGTCGTGATGGGTTCGACGTACACCTCGTCGGCCATCTCCGGGTCGGTCATGATGGTCGCGGGGTTGGAGTTGACCAGCACGACTCGCGCGCCCTCCTCCTGTAAGGCGCGGCAGGCCTGCGCGCCGGAGTAGTCGAACTCCGCGGCCTGTCCGATCTGGATGGGTCCGCTACCGATGAGCAGGATGGTCCGTCCCTCGCCAGCCGTGGTGTCCTCGGTCATTCGTTGGTAGAGGAGAGTTCGCTCATCGTAATAAATCCGACGATAGATTACGACTTCCGAAATGAGATTTCGAAATTCGTATTTGGGACGGAGTGCCACGCGGGGTGGGCGAGCGGCGGTTCGTGCTAACTCGAAGATAATGGAGTTTCGGACTACGGACCATCCGCCTCGGCGCACGCTGGCGTCATCGCGCCGACGGCGCGATTGCTCGGAAGACGCGGTTTGTCTTCCGGCGCGGCCCGCAAGTGGCCGCGCCAATTTCGCGCGAGGGATGACGGAGCGACTGAAAGGAGCGACGGAATCGGTTGGGGAGGGTGTGGCCGTTGCGGTCGCGGTGCGGTTCTCACAGGTGACGTGCGAGCGGGACGCTTCAATCGAAAACTCAACGTTTCTAGCACGGTGACAGAGTGACGTTCAAGGGGGACGCTCCGGTCGGAAAAGCGCGAGCAGAGACTATCTCAAATCTCGTAAATACGGACTCTCAGTACGTTTCCACAGAGACACCGTCGAGCAGTTCGAAGTCCTCGACGTTTCGGGTGACGACCGGTGCACCCAACTCCGCCGCGACCGACGCGATAAGGAGGTCGCCAGCGAGCGCGTTCACCTTCTGTTGATTGGTGTCGTCGTCTTCTCGCAGACTCGCTTCCAATTCGCCAGCCGAAAAGGCGTGTTCGACGCCGAAGGGGACGACTCGGACCCACTCGAACTTCGAACGTATCTCTCGGGGGTCGAACTGGCCCTGTAGCTTCCGTCCGACCGCAATCTCTTTCAAATTGATGGCGGTCGTGGCGAACTCGCAGGTGTCCTCGCGGGCTTCGAGGTACTCCGCCACGGCGTCTCGTCCCGCCCAGTAGTGGATGAGAAACGTCGTGTCAAGCAGTTTCGTCGTCATCGTCCACCTCCGACAGCACTCCGAGCGCCTCGATCTGTCGGGTCGACAGTCCTTCGGCGGTCGCTTCGCGCGATTCGCGGACGAACGATTCGAGTTCGTCGGCCTCTCCCTCCGAGAGCGTCCCGAACCCTTCGCGCCAATCGGGCGTCGTCTCGTCCATCAGTCGGTCCATCAGGTCGGTGAAGCTCTCTCCCTCCCGCTTTCGGGATTTCAGACGTTCGTACACGTCGTCTCGGAGGCCGATTGTCTTCGTCCCCATGGTTTGTGTTTGTGCGCACAAGCACAAAAGTATTGTTCCGCACGCCCGCGCTCGTGCCACGGCGAACTATCGAAGACGGTTTTACCTATCCCCCGCAATTTCCGGCCAATGAGCACGGACGACACGACCGCCGACGCCAGCGCGCCCGGCACCGACGAGCGCCACGAGAACGCCCGCCAGCACGTCGTCGCGGTCGACGCCGACGACGAGGAGCAGGAGGTCGTCAACCGCCTCGACGCCCACACCGGCGACGGCATCCGACACCGCGCGTTCACCTCGCTGGTGTTCGACGGCGACGGCAACATCCTGCTGGCCCAGCGCGCGCCCGACAAGCGCCTGTGGTGTACGTGGTGGGACGGCACCGTGGCCTCCCACCCGGTTCAGGGCCAGTCACAGGAGGAGGCCACCCGCCAGCGACTCGAAGAGGAACTGGGCATCACGCCCGACCAGTACGACGACCTCCGGGTGACCGACCGCTTCGAGTACAAGCGCTACTTCGAGAACGCCGGCGTCGAGCACGAGGTCTGTGCCGTCCTGAAGCTCACGCTCGACGACACCTCGCTCGACCCCAACGAGGAGGAGGTCGCGGGCCTGATGTGGGTGCCCTACGAGCGACTCCACGAGCACCCCGAGTGGTACCGCCAGCTCCGGCTCTGCCCGTGGTTCGAGATCGCGATGCGCCGGGACTTCGAGTAGCCTCAGCGCCCGGCCAGTCCCGCGAGGTGACCCGCTTCTTCCGCGATTATCTCCTCGGTGCCCAATCGGGCAGCGTCCTCGCTTCCCGGCAGGCAGAAGACCAGCGTGCCCTCGGCCACGCCCGCGGTCGCGCGCGTGCCGACGACTCTAGTCCCGATCTCGTCGAACGATAGCAGGCGGAACAGCTCGCCGAACCCCGGAAGCTCCTTGTCGAACAGCGGTTCGACCGCCTCGACGGTCACGTCGTCGGGGGTGACGCCGGTCCCGCCGGTCGTGACCACCACGTCCACGTCGTCGCGCCGGGCCAGCGCGTTCACCGACCCCTGGACGCCGTCGAAGTCGTCGTCGACGAGGTCGCGGCTGACGACGCCGTGACCCGCCGCTTCGAGACCCGCGACGACGGCGTCGCCGGAGGGGTCGTCCGACAGCGACCGCGACGACGACACCGTGACGACCGCCGCGCCGAGCGACTCGACGTCGTGGGCGTGATGGTCGTGGTCGGCGTGGTCGCCCTCGCCGCCGTGGTCGTGGCCCTCCTCGTGGTCCGGTTCGGTCTCGGGGGCGCTCTCGGACTCGCGCTGGCTCTCCTCGTCGTCGTTGCCGCGGCGCGTGTCCCGTGACTGGAAATCGACCATGGCCGACTATTCGTGAGACGGTACCTTAAAACAAGGTCGCTAGCCGGTGTTCCTGTTCGAGATGTTACTATTTTCGGTGCTGTACGGGGGCCGACCAATCCACCGCGTTTCGCTCGGTGATGCGTTCGGCAGGTGGGAGCGTTGGCGAGGCGGGTTCGGCAGGTGGGAGCGTTGGCGAGGCGGGTTCGGCAGGTGGGAGCGTTGGCGAGGCGGGACCGAAAGCCCCCGCCCGCTCGCGTGACCGCGAGCGGGCGGGGGCTTTCTACGGGAGAGTCACTAGCCTACGGTGGAGTCACTACTTCGTCGGTTCGGTCGCTCGATAGGACTGAGCCATCAACGTGACAGCGGGGGCGTTTGAGGTACAGTTTTAGGCCCGGCCCCCCACGTTCCGACCATGAAAGCCGTCCAGTTCACCGGCCACGGCGGTCGGGAGGTCATCGAGTACGGCGACGTCCCGGACCCGACGCCCGACCGCGACGAGGTCCTCGTGGACGTGAAGGCGGGCGCGCTCAACCACCTCGACGTGTGGACCCGCCGGGGACTGCCCGGCCTCGACCTCGAGATGCCCCACGTCCCCGGGAGCGACGCCGCGGGAGTCGTCCTCGAAGTCGGCGAGGACGTGACCCGGTTCGGCCCCGGCGACCGGGTGGCGCTGTCGGCGGGCGTCTCCTGCGGCGAGTGCGAGTTCTGCCGCGACGGGGAGTACTCGATGTGCGTGAACTACCACGTCATCGGCGAGCACGTTCCGGGCGTCCACGGCGAGATGGCCGCGATTCCCGAGGACAACCTCGTCGAGGTCCCGCAGGGGGTCGAGTGGGAGACCGCGGCGGCCGCACCGCTCGTCTTCCAGACCGCGTGGCGGATGCTCCTCAACCGGGGCGACCTGCAGGCGGGCGAGAAGGTGCTCGTGCTGGGCGCGTCGGGCGGCGTCGGCCACGCCGCGGTCCAGATAGCCGACTACGCGGGCGCGGAGGTGTACGCCACCGCCTCCTCCGAGGAGAAGCTCCGGTACGCCGAGGCCGTCGGGGCCGACCACGTCGTCGACTACGAGGCCGAGGACTTCGCCGAGCGCGTCCGTGAACTGACCGACAAGCGCGGCGTCGACATGGTGGTCGACCACGTCGGCGAGGCGACCTACCCCGACTCGCTCAGGAGCCTCGCGAAGGGCGGGCGGGTCGTGACCTGCGGGGCGACCACCGGCCCGAACCCCGGCGCGGGCCTCAACCGCATCTTCTGGAACCAGCTTTCGGTCATCGGCTCGACGATGGCGAACCCCGGCGAGGTCGACGACGTGCTCGAACTCGTCTGGGACGGCACGTTCGAGCCCCGAATCCGGGACGTCCTGCCGATGAGCGAGACAGCCCGCGCCCACGAGATGCTCGAAGACCGCGAGGGCTTCGGCAAGGTCGTGGTCGTCCCCGACAGCGAGTACGACAGAGCATGACCGGGAGCGTCGAGACCGAATGACCGGGAGCGTCGAGACCGAATGACCGAGGAGACCGACACCCGATGACCGAAGACACCTACACACACCGACCCGGCAACGTCGACGGCGACGAGACCGACGCCGACGGAGCGGTCGCCGACCGCGAGGAGGCCGTCGACCCCGCGGCACCCGTCGAGCGCGGCCGAGAGGAGTGGGACTGGCGCGGCTGGGTGCTCGTGGGCGTCATCGTCCTCTCCTTTCTGGTGGTTCCGGCCATCATCCTCGCTCTCCCGCCGGTCGAACCCTTCCGGTTCGCGTACCTCGTCCTGCCGATGATTCCGGCGATTCTGCTCGGCGCGACCGCGGTCTGGTCGGCCCAGCGGTCGGGGTGAGTTTCGGACGTTCCGAGCGCAGGGAAAACCGGGCTCACTCCTCAGATATGTTTTGCCAGCGGTTCTCGAACCAGTTCATCGTCGCTCGTATCGGTTCACGTCGTCCAGCATTCCGTTCTCTCGCATGAACTTCAGGGCCTCTTCACCCCGGTCGGTGACAGCGTAAAGCCGCCCTCGCTTCGTGTCGTCGTCCACGAGGAGTTCGATGAGACTTCGCTCGCGGAGTGTGTTCGCGGCTTCTGAGATGCGCGAGTATTCCAGCCCGGTATCCTCACGTATCTGGGCGGGAATTGCGGCACCGTCGGCTAACCGCGTGAGAACCGTCGTTCGGTGTGGAGAGCGTACGACGAACGCCGCGTCCTCTTCGACCCGACCCATCGTACTATCAGCTTACTCACGACAATGTATGATAGTACCTACATTTAAGCTCAAATTACTTACGCCCCCACTTCGTAGGGAAGGGCAGAAAATAAGACGCTATGAGCGAGAGTGTTCAGTCAATGGGATATGAGCTGTTTCAAGGCAACTCTTTCCAAGTCTTAGAGGAGGAGTTCGAAGAGGACTCCCTGCACGCGGTGGTGACGGACCCGCCGTATTCGGTTATCGAATTCGAAACCGCACACGTCGAAAAGATGCGAGACGGCACGGGCGGCGTCTGGCGAATTCCCCCCGAACTGGACGGAAGCAAACGAAAGCCGCTTCCACGGTTCACAGTTCTGACCGAGGACGACAAGGACAAGCTTCGCACCTTCTTCCAGCAGTTCGGTGAGGCTATCGAACGTGTGCTCCGTCCGGGCGGACATGTGTTCGTCGCTTGCACTCAACTGCTGATGCACGAGGTCTCCCAACAATTGGACGAAGCCGGATTAGAACGCCGCGACGTTCTCGTCCGCGAGACCAAGACGCTCCGCGGCGGAGACCGACCAAAGGGCGCGCACGACCACCCCGAGTACAAGATGGTGTCGTCGATGCCACGCGTCTACTGGGAGCCGTGGTTGCTCTACCGCAAGCCGTTCGATGGACGCTTGGAGGAGAATCTAGAGGAGTGGCAAACAGGAGGACTCCGCCGCGAATCCGACGAACGGCCGTTCACCGACCTGCTCGGAAACGGAAAGACACCGAAACGAGAGACGGAAATCGTCGAGAACGCACACCCCGGGAAAGACCGCGACAAGGAAGCACATCCGAACCTGAAACCCCAGAAACTGATGCGGGAACTCTGCCACGCCGCACTCCCGCTTCGCGACGGAACGATTCTCGACCCGTTCATGGGGAGTGGTTCGACTATCGCGGCGGCGCATGCACTCGGATACGACGCGGTGGGCATCGAACTGGACGAGACGTTCTACGAGATGGCCCAGAACGCCATCCCCGAGCTCGCCGAAGTCCCGACAGAGATCGAAAAGCGAGACGACGTGGAGGAGCACCGCACCCAGTCGCGGTCTCTCTCCGACTTTAGCTGATTCAAGTCAGTTCCGGTTGGACTCGGGATGGGTCTTCGCGTGGCTCAGGTAGACCTCGGCGTGAATCCGCTCGTGTCCTCACGAAAGCTCCCTCGGCCAGTCGTTCTGTCTACTCGGTCACGTACTCGGGATGCTCGTCGGCGAACACTGGGTCGAACGTCGCATGCCGTTGCTTGTACTCTACGAGCTTCTCGCCTCGGCCCGTGATGGCCTCGGGGTCTTCGTAGATGGGGTTGCTACGGAGTTTGTGCATCCCGCTGGCGATGATGCTACTGGTGATGGTCCGACGCGAATCCTCGCTCCGGCCCGAGTGTGACCAATCGTCTTCGTTCAGACTGGCCGCGAGGACCTGTGTGAACCGAATCGGAGCCATCTCCTCGATATCTTTCTCGGGGTCGCCGCGTTCGTAGCGGAAGACGACGAACCACGCTTCCTCGTTGTTGTGAGCCTGCCATCCGCCGTTCGACTTCGAACACTTCGTTTCGATGCCGTGGTCACCGTGATGGACCTCATAACCCTGCTCGGCGTATGCGTCGTGGTCTGCGGGTAGAATGTCGGGGAAGCCGTCTTGCTTCTGGTTGACGATGAGGCTGTCCGACGCCTGCGCGAGCTCCTCGGTCGCGACGTTGCCGACGAAATCCGAGAGCGCGTTGTTCGCCCGCAAGATGGTCTCGATACGTCCGTGTCCTTCCGCGAGGAAGAACCGATTCATATCGGCATAGAAATCGTAGAACTCCTTGATGGCCGTCTTGACCTCTTCTGCCGTCACTCCATACGGGAGGTTCGCATTCGGATTGAACCAAGCCTCGTTGAATTCTGGCGTCTGCACACGTCGACAGGGCGAACCGTTTATGCAAGTGGCATAATACGATATAGAAACATCTAGATACGTTTTATCAACGGGTTACCTACACCACCGCAAGTGTGAAGCTACTCGGTACAACGAGTGCCTGCTCGCGATAAATCCAACCGAACGTGGCGCTACTCCGGGTCATCCGAACCGCCCGTCTCGGAATCCACCACTCGGAGCGCCTCCTCGACGAACTCATCGCCGGTCCAGCGCCACGACCCGAGCGACGCGTCTCCGCTCGCTTCGTCCTCGCCCGCCTCGCTCGCGGGGCCCGCGAGCGAGGCGATGGCGTACGACCGGCCGGGCCACGTCGCCTGCGCCGCGTCGGTCTCGCTCGGCCCGACGGGACCCCGGGGGTGAGAGTGGTAGAACCCCACCACCTCCCGGTCGGAGCCCTCGATGCGCTCCAGCAGGTCGAGCTGCTCGCGGGGGTCGATCTCGTACCGCGTCCGGGGCGACTCGGCGGCGTTCGCGGCCGGGAGACGGGCCTCGACGCGGTGGTCGTCCCCGTCGCGAGTTCCCGCGAGGACGCCGCACACTTCTTCGGGCGCGCCCTCGCGGGCGTGGGCGACGATGGCGTCGCGGATTCGCGTCGGGACGACGAGGGTCGGCGCAGTCACGGTGTCGAGGTTGGCGGGCGTCGGGGATAAGTGCTGGCTCCCCGGCGACGCGAGCGGTGTTCGGGTCGGTCGATTCGGGAGGTCGGTTCTGTCGAGGTGCGGGGGTCGAGTCGGTCGATTCGGGAGGTCGGTTCTGTCGAGGTGCGGTGTTCGGGTCGGTCGAGATGAAGCTAGCTACTCCCGGTACCGATGAGAACCGCACAGCACCGCCACCGCACCGCGCCCCCGTTCCTCCCCGCGTGCGTTTGCGCTCGCATCGCGAGCGCAAACGCGGCGCGTCCCGTGGTCCGTGAAGGCTGGCGCGCTCGGTGATCCGTGGAAGCTGGCGCGTCCCGCGGTCGGCGAAGGACCGCGAAACGCCCGGTTCCGGCCCCGCTCACTCCCAGTCGATGTCCTCCTCGCGGTCGGTCTCCCGGAGGATGAACGGTCCAATCGCGAGCGTTCGCTTGGCTACGGTCGCGATGCGGAGGACGAACGACAGCAGAATCATGAAGGGCGAGACCGCGACCGTGGTCGCGAAACTGGCGACGAGAACGTCGTTGCTGACGCCGAGGGTCGCGCCCGGCACCGCCCGCGCGTCGTAGTAGAGGATCATCGCGGCCGCGAGGACGAGCGCGGGGACCGACGAGTACAGCATCGCCCGCGAGAGGTTGACCAGTTCCCACTGGAAGTACAGCGTCTTGAAGTGCTCGCGCGCCGGGGCGAAGAACTTCAGCACCTCCACCACGTCGTCGAACGCGTCCTCGGCCTCGTCGGTCAGCGCGTCGGCGTGGTCGTTGCGGATGCGCCGGGCGGAGAATATCTTCCACGAGTAGTTGAAGTTCAGCGCGGCCGACAGCACGCCGAAGGTCCCGAACTGGGCGTCGTCGAGCCTGTCACTGACCGACTCAGCGTTCCGGGTCAGGTCCTCGACGTAGTCGTCGACCTTGGATTTCAGTTCCTCGTCGCGGGCCGCTTCGACGGTCTCGCGGAGGTCGTCGGCCCGGACCTTCGTCACGTCCACGAGCGCGCTCAGGAACGACGACGGCTCCGGCGGGCTGGTGTCGGTTTCGAGTACGTCCTCTACGTCCCGGCGGAACTCCATCGCGCCCTGCATCCGCCCGCGCTGGTCGCCGACCGGCCCCAGCTCCTGAGAGAGCACGAGCTGGTTCAGCGTCACCACCAGCGTCACCCCGGTGATGATGGCCCCCACGAACCCCTGAAAGAGGGTCTCGACCGGGTCCGACTGGGCGACCGCCTGCTGGAGCGGCGAGGGGTCGGCGACCCCGAGCGCGACCAGCGTGAGGAACACCCCGGCGAGCAACGCCCCCGCGATCACCCACCGATTCGCCTCCATCAGCACCCACAGCTTCACCCGGCTCTGGTCGATTCGCCCGCGCATCGTGTCGCCGGGTCGGGAACCACTCCCCCCGTCTCCGTTCCCGCCCCCGTCTCCGCCTCCCCCTCCGGTCCCGCCCTCGGACATGCGCCGGAGTACGACGGGCCGACGGAAATACCCGGGGGCATTTTTGGTACTCCGGACCGTGCGTGGGTCCATGGCACGGTCAGGCCGAGTCGCGGTCGCGCTGGCGGTCCTGCTCGCGCTCGCGGGCGCGACCCCGGCGGTCGGCGGCTCGACGCCGGGAGCGGGGGGAACGGACGCGGGTGTATCGGTCGCCGTCTCGGGAGCCGACCCGCCACAGGACGGGACCACGACCGGGGCGAACGAGTCGAACGACACCGTGGTCCTCGACGGAATCGACCCCGACTACGACGCCGAGGCGACGCTGGCGCGGGTCGAGGAGTTGCGCGGCCTGTCGGCGACCGGGCCCGTCGTGGTCCACGAGTACGACGACGAGGACGGCCCCGAAGTCGACCTCCGGGACCAGTTCGGCGCGATTCGCCCGGCGGGCGCTCGGGCGCTCCAGCTGTACTCGAACGCCTCGGCCGAGCGTCGCCTCCCGCTGGGTTACACCGTCGAGCGCGACGACGGGGTCCACGTCTACCTGATGAACGCGACCGACGTGGAGCGCTACGGCGTCTCCCAGGAGGTGGTGCTGGCCCACGAGTTCGTCCACGCGCTCCAGTTCCAGCACGACCTGCTGTCGCCCTCGCGCGAGGCGTTCCGGACGCAGTTCGACGACTGGACGACCGATACTCGCCTCGTCACCACCGCGCTGGTCGAGGGCGACGCCATGTGGACCACCGAGGGGTACGTCGAGCGGTACGCCGACGGCGAGTACGCGGCCGCCGACTACAACCGGACGCTCGCCCGGGAGGCGTGGCCCCACAGCGTCGGCGGGACGCCGTACTACTACGGCTACGAGTACTACCACGAAGCGGGGAGTTCGCCCGAGGCGCGCACCGCCGCGATTCGGAACCCACCCGACTCGACCGCCGAGCTGCTCCACCCCGACGAGACGATAGAACGCCCACCGATTCCCTCCCCGCCCGAGTCCTCACAGGAGTTCGAGGCCCTGACCCGCCACCACGAGGACACGGTGGGCGAGCTGGTCGTCCGGCACGCGCTGAGGATTAACGGCCTGTCGTTCGCCGAGGCCGCCCGGGCGGCCGACGGCTGGTCGAACGACCGGATGTACTACTACACCGAGGAGGCGACGACCGCGACCCACTGGGTGACCGCGTGGGAGAACGAGACCGAGGCCCAGGAGTTCGCCGACGCGTGGCGCGAGGTGCTCGACGCGCGCAACGCGACCGACGGAGAGAACGGCACGCTGGTGGTTCCCGAGACCGACGACGCGCCAGCCGTCTACTACGTAGTCGAGCGCGAGGGCTCGCTCGTCCGGGTCACCGCGGCACCGAACGCCGACCTCGCCGAGCGGCTCTCGGAGGCCGCGAGATAGCGCGAGTCGGGGGGCTCGCGCCCCTCAGTTCTCGTCGTCGTCCCGAATCTCTTCGAGTTCCGCCTCGATGTCCTCGTCGGCGACCTCGGTCTCCGTCTCGGTCTCCAGGTCGGTCTCGCCACCGGAGCCGCCCGAATCGGCCGACTCCTTGCCCATCTCGGCCTTCAGCGTCTCCAGTTCGGCGTCGACCTCCCCGGAGGTCCGGACGTCTTCGAGTTCGCGGTCGAGGCTGTCCTTGTCCGAGAGAGCGTCCTCGAAGACCCCCGAGTCCTGGAGTTCGTCCATCGCCTGCGAGCGGGCCTCCATGTCCTCGGTGCGCTCCTCGGCGCGCTCGATGGCGCGTCCCACGTCCTCCATCTCGTCGCCAGCGCCGGTCATGGCCTCCGAGACGCGGGTCTGGGCCTCGGCGGCCTCGTAGCGGGCCTTCATGCTCTCTTTCTTGGTGCGGAACTCCTCGATGCGGTTCTGGAGCTGGTCTTTCTTCTCGACGAGGTTGTCCTGCGTGTTCTGGAGGTCGGCGATCTGGCCCTCCAGCTCCTCGATCTGGTTCATCTTGGTCTTCTTCTTCTCCAAGGCCTGGCGCGCGAGGTCTTCGCGGTCGGCCTGAACGGCCTGCCGGGCCTGCTCGTTGTGCTTCTCGACGTTCTCCTCGAGCTTGCGCTTTTGCATCTCCAGACGCTTCTTCTGGGTGGTGAGGTCGGCGATGCCCTGTTTGACGTCCTGAAGCTCGTCGCGCATCTGCTCGTAGGAGTAATCGAGGGTCTCCGAGGGGTCCTCGGCCCGGTTGAGGATGGCGTTTATCTTCGACCGGACGACGTACGACATGCGTGAGAGTACTCCCATACCCACGTCTTTGGTGACGTGACCCTTAAAATCCTCACCTCCCCAACAGTCGTCTGACGGAATCCGGAGTCGTTCGGTCCGAGGTCGGGGTCGCGCGGTCGCCAGCGCGCTGGCGACCGCGCGGCCGAGCCGACCACGGGTCCGATAAAGGGGCCGCCGCTCGCGCCCGTCGGGCGCGAGCGGGCGGGGATTTCGAAGACCCCTCGGTCGAGCCCGTCGTCCACTCTCGACCTCCGACCGCTCGGACGCGCGATTGCAACCCTTATCAGAACCCTCGCCCAACGTCCGACCATGAACTCCGAGGACCTGCCGATTCCCGGCGCGCGGGACGTTCGCGCGACCCTCGACGCGCCCGAGGACGCCGACCCGGACGCGGTGGTCGTCGCCTGTCCACCCCACCCACAGCACCGGGGCCACCGCGGCGACGCGCGCCTGACCGCGGTCAGCGAGTACCTCACCGACCGCGGAATCGAGTGCCTGCGGTTCGACTACGGCGACTGGGACGAGGGCTACGGCGAGCGCGAGGACGCGCGCAACGCCCTCCGGTGGGCCGACGAGCGCTACGACCGCGTCGGAATCTTCGGCTTCAGCTTCGGGACCGCGGTCGCCGCGCTCGCGGCGGCGACCGTCGAGTCCCGACCCGACGCCGTCTCGCTTCTCGCGCCCACCCCGAGACTCGCCGACGATTTGGACACGGTGGCCGCGCTCGACGACCTCGCGGGGCCGGTACAGGTCGTCTACGGAACGCGCGACGACACCGTCGACTGGAAGCCGGTGGTCGAGCGCGCGCGGGAATTGGAGTACGAGGTGGTCGAGATACGCGGCGACCACTTCTTCGTGGGCCAGCACGCGAAGGTCGCCGACGCGGTGGGCGGCTTTCTGGTCGGAGCGATTTCGGACGAGTAGTTGACAAGTGTTTTCCCCCGGTCGTCGGAACGTTCGCACATGGCGGCTGAAGTGTTCGGGACGCTCGCGGTCATCTACGGCTTCAACGCCCTCCTCGCGGTCTGGGTGTACAGGAACGCGCGCTGGCACGGGAGCGATCTGGCCGCCGGGTGGGCGCTACTGGTCGTCTGCACGGGAGTCGTCGGCCTCGCGGTGTATCTGTTCGTGCGGGGCGACGTGTAGCCTCGCAGTCGGGGGATTTCCGGCCATCGGTTTTTGCGCGGTCGTTTACTCACCGTCGTCTTCCGCGTTGCGGTCGCGCTCGCGGGCGTCCCCTGCGCGCTCGACCCTGCGATACTGCTCGGCGGAAACGCCCGATTTTCGCGCCGCTTCCAACTGCGAGTTTATCACCGTATTCTGCTGTTCGCCCCACTTCCCCGGCGGGTTCTCCCGGATGTAGCGCACCCAGTGCTTGATCGATTCGATCCGTTGCTCGCGATTTTTTCGGTGCTTTTCGTCGAGTCGGTCACGCGCGTTTGAGTCGGTCATACTCTTCCTCCACGCCGAGCTTTCGTACCCACGATTCGAGTTTCTCGATGTTCAGGCCGTCCTCGAACATCGTGTATAGATGGACTGCATCTTCGAAGTCTTTGCGGGCTTCAAGATACAGTTTGTATGCAATCTGGAGTTCAAGCGGGCCAATCGGGATTTCTGAATCGTCGATACGTGCGGTTATCGCATTTTCCAGCGAGGCTCGGTCGAACTCATCGTCGGCGAACTTCAACTCCAGATGCGGTGCCATCTCGTCCTCTCGGGCGACCCAGATGTTATCGCCATTCGACAGCAGTTCGTAAGCGTTCGAAAGCGGCATCGCGGGACCCCAGAAGTCCGCGGCTTGGAGTTCGTCGACGAGAGCTTCGACGGTGGGCTCGCCACACCGCTCTATAAGCACGTCTATATCCTGTGTGGCGCGGGGGCGGCCAGACAGTATCGCAACGTATCCTGCGACGTAGACGTGTTGTATTCCGGCATTTCCGAGAAGAGAGCTGAATTCGATCGCGAGGGTGTCGAGTTCGCTCGGCGCTCGCTCGACGAGTAGCTCGCCGTCCCGAAACTCGATTCCGGCCATACGGTTCCATCTCGTGCGCCACGATATAAGTCCCAGCCCCGATTGCGGCCCACAATTCGGTCGCCTCGATTCCAGCGCTTCGAAATCGTTTTGAACGACGCCCGCCGACAGTCGGTATGCCGACGGAACCCGAAACCGATTACGACCCTTCTCTCGGGAACAAGTTCATCTTCGTGACCGGGGGCGTGATGTCCGGGCTTGGCAAGGGCATCACGGCCGCGAGCACGGGGAGACTGCTCGCCAACGCCGGGTTCGACGTGACCGCGGTCAAGATAGACCCCTACCTCAACGTCGACGCCGGGACGATGAACCCCTTCCAGCACGGGGAGGTGTACGTCCTCAAGGACGGCGGCGAGGTCGACCTCGATTTGGGGAACTACGAGCGCTTCCTCGACATCGACATGACGTTCGACCACAACGTCACCACGGGCAAGACCTACCAGCACGTCATCGAGAAGGAGCGGGCGGGCGATTATCTGGGGAAGACGGTCCAGATCATCCCGCACGTCACCGACGACATCAAGCGCCGGGTCCGGGAGGCCGCCGAGGGCCACGACGTCTGCATCGTGGAGGTCGGGGGCACCGTAGGTGACATCGAGGGGATGCCGTTTCTCGAAGCCCTCCGGCAGTTCGCCCACGAGGAAGACGAGGACGATTTCTTGCTCACGCACGTCACGCTCGTCCCCTACTCGAAGAACGGCGAGCAGAAGACCAAGCCGACCCAGCACTCGGTGAAGGAACTGCGCTCTATCGGCCTCCAGCCCGACATTCTTGTCGGGCGTTGCGAGGACGAACTCGACCCCTCCACCAAGGAGAAGATAGCCCTGTTCTGCGACGTGCCGACCGACGCCGTCTTCTCGAACCCCGACGTGGCCGACATCTACCACGTCCCGCTGATGGTCGAGGAGGAGGGCCTCGACGAGTACGTGATGGAGCGACTCGGCCTCGCCGACGACGCCCTGCCCGAGTCCGAGCGTGACAACGAGTGGCGCGACCTCGTCACTCAGGACACCCACGGCGAGGTCGACATCGCGCTGGTGGGCAAGTACGACCTCGAAGACGCCTACATCTCGGTCAACGAGGCGCTCAAGCACGCCGGACTGGAGAAGAACGTCGACGTGAACGTCCGCTGGGTCGACAGCGAGGAGATGGACGACGCCCACGAGAAGCGTCTGCGAGAGGCCGACGGCGTCGTGGTCCCCGGCGGGTTCGGGTCCCGCGGGACGGAGGGCAAGATCGAGGCCATCCGGTACGCCCGCGAGAACGGCGTGCCGTACCTCGGGCTGTGTCTCGGCTTCCAGCTCGCGGTCGTGGAGTACGCCCGGAACGTCCTCGGACTGGAGGGCGCACACTCAGCCGAAATCGACCCCGAGACGCCCCACCCGGTCATCGACCTCCTGCCCGAGCAGTACGACCTCGAAGACCTCGGCGGGACGATGCGGCTCGGGGCCCACGAGACGACCATCGAACCCGGCACGCTGGCCGAGCGGGTGTACGGCGGGACCTACTGCACCGAGCGCCACCGCCACCGCTACGAGGTCAACCCCGAGTACTTCGACGCGTTCGACGAGTCCGGGCTGGTGTTCTCGGGCGAGTCGGGCAACCGGATGGAGATACTCGAACTGGAGGGCCACCCGTACTTCTTCGGGACCCAGTTCCACCCCGAGTTCCGGTCGCGGCCGACCCGCGCGAGCCCGCCGTTCGTCGGCCTGCTGGAGGCGGTCCTCGACCGCCCGGAGACCGACGCGACCCCCGAGGAGGTGGAGGCCTGATGGTGAACCCCGAGGAGTTCATCGACGAGAAGGTCACCGAGATTCGCGAGGAGGTCGGCGACGCCAACGCGGTCATCGCGCTGTCGGGCGGGGTCGACTCCTCGACCGCCGCCGCGCTGGCCTACGAGGCTCTCGGCGACCAACTCACCCCGGTCTACGTCGATACCGGCCTGATGCGCAAGGGCGAGACCGACGAGATTCGGGAGACGTTCGACTACATGGACAGTCTCCGCATCGTCGACGCGAAAGACCGCTTCCTCGACGAACTCGCGGGCGTGACCGACCCCGAGGAGAAGCGCCACGTCATCGGCGAGCAGTTCATCCGGGAGTTCGAGACGGTCGCCGAGGAGGTCGACGCCGACTATCTCGTCCAGGGCACCATCTACCCCGACCGCATCGAGAGCGAGGGCACCATCAAGTCCCACCACAACGTCGGCGGCCTCCCCGAGGTCGTCGACTTCGAGGGCATCGTCGAACCGATGCGGGACCTCTACAAGGACGAGGTCCGCGAGGTCGCGCGCGCGCTCGACCTCGAAGAGATAATCGCCGAGCGGATGCCGTTCCCCGGTCCCGGACTCGCGGTCCGCATCATCGGCGAGGTCACCGAGGAGAAGCTCGAAGTCGCCCGCGAGGCCAACCACGTAGTCGAGGAGGAACTGGAGGAACACGAGCCGTGGCAGGCGCTCGCGGCCGTCCTCGGCAAGGCGACCGGCGTCAAGGGCGACAACCGGGTCCACGGCTGGGTCGTCGCGGTCCGCTCGGTCGAGAGCCGCGACGGCATGACCGCCCGCGCCCAGGAGGTCGACTGGGAGACCCTCCAGCGCATCCAGAGCCGCATCACCGGGGTCCACGAGAACGTCGCGCGGGTCGTCTACGACGTAACCCACAAACCGCCCGCGACCATCGAGTACGAGTGAGATGAAGGCCATCGTCGTCGGACCCGACGAGGACGGACTGACCGACGCCCTCGAAGCCGAGGGGGTCGAAGTCACGCGAATCGAGGAGCTGGGCACCCGCCCGGCGCTCGAAGAGGCTGGCATCACCGACGCCGACGCGCTCGTGCTGACGCTCGCGGCGGGCGCGACCGCGATTCCGGTCGCCAAGGACCTCAACGACGACGTTCGGGTCGTGGTGTACGCCGGGGACGACCTGCCCGACTTCGCGCGCGGGCAGGCCGACTTCATCGTCGACCCCCGGTTGCTGTCGGCGCAGGCGGTCGCCGAGGAACTGGCTGGCTGAGGGTGTTCTCGGGGGTGTAGCTTCTCTGCTGTTCTCGCAGTTCGGTTCTCGCAGTGACGACCTCGAAAGCCCCCGCCCGCTACGAAATCGAGGAGAACTGAACCGAGACCGCCCAGAAAGCCCCCGCCCGCTCGCTCTGAATCGTAATTGGTGTCACTACGTTTTCCTCGAAAGCCCCCGCCCGCTCGCTCTGAATCGTAATTGGTGTCACTACGTTTTCCTCGAAAGCCCCCGCCCGCTCGCTCTGAATCGTAATTGGTGTCACTACGTTTTCCTCGAAAGCCCCCGCCCGCTCGCGGTCGCTCGGCGACATATCCGCGCTCTCCGCACCGCCCGCGCGGATAGGGGTCGCCGAGACGACTGAAGTGAACGCGAGCGGGCGGCCCCTTTCAGTCCCACCCGCGTGGCTCGTGTCGTCAGCCGATTCCCGTGGACTTGCTCACCGGCCGATTCCCGTGGATTGGCTCACCGGCCGATTCCCGTGGATTGGCTCATCGGCCGATTCCCGTGGACTGGCTCACCGGCCGATTCCCGTGGACTGGCTCACCGGCCGTAACGGGGAGTTGGCCGCGCGCTACAGGCGCGCGGCCAACTCCCGGAAGCGGTCGCCGCCGTTCGCCACGATGGGGGTGCCGTGGCCCATCGCGGCGACCTCGAAGTCGGGGACGCGGTCGGCCAGCGCGCGGATGCTCCGGCGGACCTCGTCGGTGTCGTGGCTGAGGTGCCACGGCGAGGGTTCGAGCCGCCCATCTTTCTCGCGAACGAGGTCGCCGAGGAACGCCACGTCGCCGCCGAGGTAGACGACGTGGCCCGGCGAGTGGCCCGGCGCGCGGTAGACCGTGAATCCGCCGACCTCGTCGCCGTCGTCCACCGGCCGGATGGGCACGCCCGGCGCGACCACGAGGGGCTGGACGAGTCGCTGGAGCAGGCCCTTGTGGTTGCGCCAGTCAGGGGTCTGCTGGCCCGCCAGCACGACCGCGTC
Source organism: Halorussus salilacus (assembly GCF_024138125.1). Taxonomy (NCBI): domain Archaea; kingdom Methanobacteriati; phylum Methanobacteriota; class Halobacteria; order Halobacteriales; family Haladaptataceae; genus Halorussus; species Halorussus salilacus. Next base: position 2,128,977 of record NZ_CP099993.1, on the reverse strand, counting down.
CTCGCGCCCGAGGTAGACCGGGGCGTCGACGCCGAGTTTCCCGAGCGCGCCCACATGGTCGGCGTCGTAATGGGTGACGAGTATCCGCGCCACGTCGTCGACCGCGTGGCCCGCCTCGCGGATCGCCCGCGCGATGTCGTCGGCACTCCGGGGTGTTCCGGCGTCGACGAGGACCAGGTCGTCGCCGTCCTCGACAAGATAGCAGTTGACGCTGCCGAGGTCCACCCACCAGAGGTCGGCCCGCGCCTCCTCCCGAAGTCGGGTCGTGGTCATGTCCGTGCGGTACGTGACCGGTCGACAAAGTCCTACTCCCCGAACGGACGCTTTTTGTCTGCGGGGACCCCTCGTTCGAGTATGGAAGACCGCTTCCCGTCGGGTTCGCGCGACCGCAAGCGTGCGACGCTCGCGGTCCTGCCGTTCCTCGCGCTGGGTCTCGCCGATCTGGCACTCCTGCTCGTCTGGGGCATCGACCCGCTGTGGGGGTTCGCCATCCTGCCGCCCATCCTGTTCGTGAGCGCGCTGGCCTGGATCGCGTTCTCGAACGGGTTCGTCGACGACCGCGAGTAGCCGCCCGGACAGTTCAAGACCGTTCATCCCCGGATGAACGGCCCGAAACGGTTTGGACGGTCGCCCCCGTTGAAGTGCGAGCCGTTCCTACCACTATCTGCGGTCGCGACGCGACCGACGCGCTGTCGCTCCGCTCCCGGCAGTGCGACACCGACCGCACACATCCCGGCGCGACGAGCGACGACGAACACGCCGGGCCGGACCCGCCCACCGGCCCGGGTTCCGCTAACGCGACGCCCGACCGCCTCGCCGTTCGCTCGTCGTTCCATCCGACCGGCACAGAGGCACGCGACCGGCACCCACCCACACCCGCCCTTTGCTCTCCCGATTCCATCCGCTCCGGTCGGTCCGACCCGCCCGGCGTCGGACCGACCTTTAAGACTCGGCCACGCGTTCATCGAGGTATGGGACTCGACAGGTACCCGGACTTGGACCCGGACGCGGGCGAAGTCCTCGACGCGGAACTGGCCGTGACCGACGACGTGCTGGTGAAGGCGTTCGCGCTCGGTCCGGGCGCGGAGCTGAGCCCGCACGACCACGCCGACGCGACCAACGTCTTCCACGTCCTCGACGGCACCGCGACCGTGATTCAGGGCGACGAGGAGGAGGAGGTCGAAGCGCCCGGCGTGGTCCTCCACGAGCGCGGCGTCGTCCACGGCGCGCGAAACGACACCGACGAGACGGTCGTGTTGACCGCGAGCCTCTGTCCGCTACCGTCCTGACTCGGCGAGAATCCGTTTCCGGTCTCTCGGCGTAGCGCCGACATGTGGACCACCAAGGAGGAGACGTGGGGGCCGCTCCGAATCGTGGGCAAGAACGCCTTCGACACCGACCGGACCGCGGCGCTGCTCGACGACGACGAGCGACGCCGAGAGCAAGCAGGCGCTGATGGAGGGGCTGATGGAAATCGCGACCGCGATGCGGTTCGTCCGGAACACGGTCGCCACGATGACGGAGGACCGAGCGGACCCCGAGGAGTGACGGAGGGTTATACGGGAAGCCGGGACCGGTTCACCCCGGAGGCCTCGTCCTTGTACCCCTCGGAAGCGGTAATAATTTATACTCCGAATCACTTTTTATATGCATGGTTTCAAAAGTAGGAATTATTGGGGAGGATGACTACGGAGGGGCGCTATCTCCGGCCGACCTCGGCGAGCGCAAAGCGCTGGTCGGGTTCGGCGACACCGACGCCGAGAACGTGGCCGCGGTCGGGTCGCTACTGGACGGTCGGAGCGAGTCGGTCGCCGAGCGACTCCGAGAGGCGTACGCTACCCGAGAGGGCCTCGACGACGAGCACGTCGCGGCGCTGGCCGACCTCGGCGCGTCGCTGTCGGACGCCGGGGCGGAGACGTACGACGCGGAGTACTTCGCCGAGCGCGCGCGGTTCGCTGCGGCCCACGACCAGCTCGGACTCGCGCCGTCGGCGTACCTCTGCGGACACGCCCGGTGGTTCGAGGCGGCGCTCCCGGCGCTGACCGAGGCGCTACAGGACGACGTCGAGCGGGCGATTCGGAACCTCGCGCCCAGCACGGCTTCTGCCGACGCTCGGGAGGACGCCGACGCGGCCGACGACCTCGCGGGCGAGTTCGAGAGCGAGGAGGTCGCCGACCCCGACGACCGTCGGGACGGCGACGAGTTCGCAGTGCTCGTCGAGCAGGTCAACGCCCACGTCTCCGAGCGGTTCGAGCAGGTGGCGTCGCTCGCGCGCCTGTTCGCGCTCGACGCGGGCGCGGGCCTCGACGCCTACGATTTCGGCGCGGGGGACGCCGGAGACGCCGACCTCGGAGACGAGGCCGCGGAACCGGAGGCCAAGACCGCGGAACCGGAGGCCGAGACCGAGGACTTGCAGGCCGAGACCGAGGACTTGCAGGCCGAGAACGAGGAACTCCGCGAGGAGCGCGACGAACTGGAGAAGCGACTGGAGATGGTCGAAGCGATCCGCGAGCAGGCCCAGGCGAACGTCGCCGACCTCAACGACTCGGCGGGCGAGGTCACCCGCAGCTCCCAGGAGATCAGCCAGCTCACCGACGATCAGTCCGACCAGATGGACCAGATCGCCAGCGAGGTGTCCAAGCAGAGCGCGACCGTCGAGGAGATCGCCGCGAGCGCCGAGGAGGTCGGCCAGCAGAGCCAGAAGGCCCAGCGGCTCGCCGAGGAGGGCCAGGAACTCGGTGAGCGCGCCATCGAGGCGACCAGAGACACCGACGAGGCCCGCGAGAGCATCGTCGAGGACGCCCAGGCGCTACAGGACGCGGTCGACGAGATCGGCGACGCGGTCGAGATGATAAACGACGTGGCCGACCAGACCAACCTGCTCGCGCTGAACGCCTCCATCGAGGCCGCCCGCGCGGGCGAGGCGGGCGACGGCTTCGCGGTCGTCGCCGAGGAGGTCAAGAACCTCGCCGAGGAGTCCCAGACCCGCGCCTCGGAGATCGAGGGGATGGTCGAGCGCATCGAGGACCGCGCCCAGAGCACCCTCGACAGCCTCGGTGAGAGCGAGCGGTCAATCGCCGACACGGTCGAGTCGGTCGAGAAGACCGGCGAGAAGCTCGAACTCATCGTGGACGCCGCCACCGAGACCGCGACCGGGATGGGCGAGATCACCGACGCGACCGACGAGCAGGCCGCCAGCACCGAGGAGATCGCGAGCATGATCGACGACGCCGCCGAGAAGGCCAATCGGGTCTCCGAGGAGGTCGACACCATCGCGGCCGCTACCGAGGAGCAGGCGATGATGGTCTCGGAGCTGGACGAGGTCGTCTCGAAGCTCTAGCCGGTGTTCTTCATCCCCCCAGCGATTCCCTTCACGGTGAGCCTGAGCGTGCGCTCGGCTTCCGGCGACCGGTCGTCTCGGGCGAGCAGCCGGGTCTGGAGCAGGTTCAGCGGGTCGACGTAGGGGTTTCTGCGCTCCAGACTCTCTTCGAGCCACTCGCGGGTGAGCAGGCCGTCACGCTCGGCGATGTCGGTGACGAGTTCGACCGCGCGGTCGTACTCGGCCTCGATGCGCGGGAAGAACTCCCCGCGGAGGTCGTCGTCCGCGAGCGTCGCGTACTCGGCCGCGACTTCGAGGTCGGTGCGGGCCAGCGCGAGCGCGGCGTTGTCGAGGGTGGTCCGGAAGAAGGGCCACTCGGCGTACATCTCTCGGAGAGTGGCGAGGTCGCCGCCGGAACGGAGGTAGGCGTCCAACCCCGCCGCCAGCGAGTACCATCCCGGCAGGATGGCCCGCGACTGGGTCCACGAGAACACCCACGGGATGGCCCGGAGGTCCTCGACCGACCGCTCGCCCGACCGCGAGGCGGGCCGGGACCCGAGGTGGAGTTCCTCGATGACCGTGATGGGAGTCGCCTGCTCGAAGTAGGCGACGAACCCCTCGGTGTCGAGCAGGTCGCGGTAGGCCGCTCGGGCGGCGTCGGCGGCGGTCTCCATCGCCGCCGACCACTCGTCGGGCACGTCCTCGATCGGTTCCCGGATGGCATCGTGGCGGGCGCGCAACTGGGCGTCGAGCATCTGTTCGAGGTTGCGCTCGGCGATGCGGGGGTTGGCGTACTTCTCGGCGATGGCCTCGCCCTGCTCGGTGAACTTGACCTGCCCCGTGACCGTCTCGTTCGGGAGCGCGAGCAGGGCGTCGTTCATCGGCCCGCCGCCCCGCGAGATGGAGCCCCCGCGGCCGTGGAACAGCCTGAGGGTCACGTCGTGGTCGTCGCAGATGTCGGCGAGTCGCTTCTGGTTGCGGTAGAGGCTCCAGTTCGCCGCGAGAAAGCCGTTCTCCTTGTTGGAGTCCGAGTAGCCCAGCATGATCTCCTGCACCCCGTTCCGCGCCTCGACCGCCGCGGCGTACGCCTCGTTCTCGAAGAGGGTGCCCATGATTCGGCGCGCGCCCGAGAGGGCCGACTCGGTTTCGAGCAGGGGGACCACGTCGAGCCCCGAGTGGTCGGGCAGGTCCACGAGTCCGGCCTGATCGGCCAGAAAGAGGACTTCGAGGACGTGGCTGGGCTCGTCGGTCATGCTGATGCAGTAGGTGTCGATGGCCTGCGCGCCGTACTCGGCCTGCCAGTCGGCGGTCCGGTCGAAGAGGGTGAGGACCCGGGCCGCGGTGTCCGAGAGGTCGTCGGTGTCGCTCACCGCGATGACGGGGGCGTCCTGCAGGACGGCGTCGGTCAGGGTCTCGACGCGCTCGCCCTCGTCCATCCCGGCGTAGTCGATTCCCTCGCGGGCCAGCGCCTCGGCGACGGCCGCGGTGTGGTTCTCGCGGTGGTCCCGCAGGTCGAGGCTGGCCAGCGACAGCCCGAACGTCTCGACCCGCCTGCGGAGGGGGTCGACCTCGGCCGCCGCGACCGCCTCCGCGCCGTTCTCGCGCAGGCTCTCGGCGATGGCGTCCACGTCGGCGAGGAGTTCGTCGGGGTCGTCGTACTCGCCGGGGCGCACGTCGCCGACCCTGTCGAGGCGCTCGCGCATCAGCCGGAGCTTCTGTCGGTAGGGTTCGCCCGGGTACTCCGCTTGGGCGTCGGCCGCGACCCCCGGGAGTCGCTCGCGGTCGGCGGCGAGGCGTTCGGCGAACGCCTCGCCGACTCCGGCGTCCTCGCCCTGACTCAGCACGCCCGAGAGGCGTTCGAGCTGCTCGCGATAGAGGTCGACGACGGTCTCGCGCTGGCGAGCGAGGGTCTCGGCGGTCACCTCGGGCGTGACGTAGGGGTTGCCGTCGCGGTCGCTTCCGGCCCACGACCGGAACTCGAAGAGCTTCGGGACCTCGATTTCGTCGAACGCCGCGCCCAGCTCGCGTTCGAGCTCGTCGTACACCTCCGCCACCACGTCGAACAGGACGCGTTCGAGGTACCACTGGACGTTCAGCGCCTCGTCGGTGACCTCGGGCCTGCGACGCCGGACCTGCGGGGTCTGCCAGAGGCCCGTCACCTCGGATTCGAGGTCGCGCTCGACCCGCCCGCGCTCGCGGTCGGTCAGCCTGCGCTCGTCGAGGGCTTCGAGGTCCTCGGCCACCGACCGGAGCTTCGCCTTGACGGTCTTCCGGCGCGCTTCGGTCGGGTGGGCGGTGAAGGTGGGTTCGACCAGCACGTCGTCGAGCACCCGCCGCACGGTCTCGGCGTCGGCCTCCTCGGAGAGGGTCTCTGCGGTCTCGGCGATACCGTCCGAGAGCGTTCCCTCCTGCGTCCCCGTCCGGACCGCCCGGACGCGCTCGCGCTCCTCGGCGAGGTTGACGAGTTCGAAGTAGGTCGTAAAGGCCCGGGCGACCGCGCCCTCCAGTTCGGTCGGGAGGTCGTCGAGCGCCGACCGCAGGGCCTCCCGGGAGTCGGCCTCGCCTCGGCGGTAGTCGATGGCCGCGGTCCGGACCGACTCCACGAGGTCGAACGCCTCGGCGGAGACCTGTTCTTCGAGGACCCTCCCCAGCAGTTCTCCCAGCTCGCGGACGTCTCTGCGCGCGTCTCTGGCATGCAAGTCCATGGCACGGTGTTCATCCTCGGGAGAGTAAAGGGGCCGGGCCGCCGTGAAAATTGCCACTCGAAACCGAGTAAATTAGCTGTACTCCCGCCAGCGGTGCCCGCACTCCTGACACTTGAAGAAGCGCGTCGGCGGTTCGTCGGCCGCGCCGGTCTGCTTGATGGTGTACCACGCCTCGCCGTGACCGCACTCCTCGCAGGTCACGTCCTTGGCGGTCGGCTTGCCCTCGAAGTTGGCGTCCTCGGAGGTCTCGATGACCGCCGAGTCGCCCTGCTCCTCGGTCGAGACGAACTCGGCGGCCTTCTCCTCGTCCTTGGCGACGGTGTGCTGGCAGTCGTCGTTCGTGCAGACCATCTTCGACCCCATCGACTTCATCATGGAGCCGCATTCGTCGCAGAATTGCATGGGCGTCGGTAGTCGCGCAGCGCCTAAAAGCGCCTCGCTCGGGCGGCCACGTCGCACCCGAGGTTCGACGGCCCGAACGCCGACGACGCCCACCGCCGGGAGGACCTACTCGGCGTCATCGGCGTCCTCGGCGTCCTCGGCGTCGGCCCCGAGCGGGTCGAACGACTCCTCGTCGACCACCATGGGGCAGTCGGCGACCCGGAAGTGCTCGGAGTCGACCATCTCCAGAATCGCGGTCCCCTCGTGGCTGCAGGCGAGTTCCGGCGGGTCGGCGAGGTGCGGACAGCCGTGACAGGTGTCCTTCGGGATGGTCCGCACGTCCCGGCCGTCGAAGCCCTCGGCGTCGTCGACCGCCTCGGGGGGCACCGAGACGCCCATCCCCTCGTCGTCGCCCTCGGCCAGCCGTTCCCAGAGCTTCTCGCCGTCGATCTCGCCAACGTCGACCGACTCGAAGGGGTCGTCGCTCGCGCGGCGTCGCCGCTTTCGCTCGTCGACCTCGGCGGCGACGTCGGCGAGCGGGCCGTCGCGCCGCGGCGACTCCGCGCGCGCGTCGGTCTCGCCGGTGCGGTCCCGGACTGCCGACGCGAGGTCGCCCAGCGGTTCGTCGGAGGTGGAAGCGGAGTCGGGGTCGCGCTCGTCGGTCATTCGTCGTCCTCCAGCAGTTCTTCGAGCGCCTCGTCGTGGTCGGCCGACTCCTCGTCCATCACGTTCTCCACGTCCCAGTCGGCCCGCTCGCCTTCGAGCGCGGGCGCGTCACCGATGACGAGGGTGTGCGAGCCGAAGAAGCCCTGCTTTGGCTCGACGTCGTTGAAGGTGCTGGCACAGTGGGGGCACTTCGGCGCGGCCAGCAGGCCGATGTGGACCGTCTTCCCGCAGTGGCCGCACGCGGCGGACTCGACCCCGCGGCGGTTGGCGAGGTGGGCGAGTTCGTCGGCCGCCGCTCGGGTGGCGTGGCGGGCCGCCAGCGTCCGGGTCTGCTCGCGCAGGTCCACGGTCGCCTCCGCGAGCGTGGTCAGCTTGGATTCGAGGTCGTCGGTCGCGTCGGTCAGGTACTCCAGCACGTCCTCGTAGTTGTCGAAGCCGGTCTCGACCGTCTCGTCCAGCGCCGCGAGCTCCTCCGAGAGCGACTCCACCTCGGCCGCGAGTTCGTCGGCGCGGTCGGCCGCCTCCGCGGGCGCGAGTTCGGGGTGGTCGTGGTCGGCGGGTGCCTTCCCGTCGGTCTCGCGCTTGACCTGTATCACCCGTTCGCGAACGTCCTCTATCTTCTCGTCGAACTCCTCGCGGACCTCCTCGACCGTCTCGTCGAACTCCCCGCGGGCCTCCTCGACCTCGGTCTGGAGGTCGTCGTGAGACGCCGCGAGGCGCTCGGCGAACTCCCGGCGGAGCGCCACCAGCTCCTCGCCCGACGCCTCGGCCGCGTCGGCGTCCGGCCGGAGGCGGGCGAGCAGTTCCTCGCGGCTCACGCCCATCTCCTCGGCCTTCGCTTCGAGCCACCCCTCCAGCGAGCCGCCCCCGAGCGGCGTCCCGCTGACATCTTCGCCAGCCATTCGGTCTCAGTTCTCACAGCCCCGACTTAATGGTTGGCCTCTGAATCGGGTGGTGTTCGGTGGGTGAAATGAGATTCCGAGGTCAGGTTCGAGTGTGAAGTCGACATCTCCGTTGGGACGGACTTCCCGAAAGCCCCCGCCCGCTCGCTCTACATCTGAACCGCGAACGCGTTCGGAGTCGTGAAGGCCTCGAAAGCCCCCGCCCGCTCGCTACCCACGACAGCTTCCAAAACCGGGAACGCCCGAAAGCCCCGCCCGCTCGCTCTACATCTGAACCGCGAACGCGTTCGGAGCCGTGAAGGCCTCGAAAGCCCCCGCCCGCTCGCTACCCACGACAGCTTCCAAAACCGGGAACGCCCCGAAAGCCCCGCCCGCTCGCTCTACATCTGAACCGCGAACGCGTTCGGAGCCGTGAAGGCCTCGAAAGCCCCCGCCCGCTCGCGGTCGCTCTGCGGGATATTTCCGCGCCTCCCCCGCAACGCACAGCACCGGCGCGGAAATAGTGGCCCGCAGAGACGACCACGGGCCTGCGGCCCGCGAGCGGGCGGCCCCTTTCAGTCCCGCCCTCGGCGGGTCGTCTCACCGGCCGTTTCCGGTAGATTGTGTCACCGGGCGGTTCGGATGGACTGCTCGGGCGAGCGACCGCGGATGGACTGCTCGGGCGAGCGACCGCGGATGGACTGCTCGGGCGAGTGTCCCGACCGAAGGCCGACCGACGCGATTTCCGTCGGAAATCGCGTCGGTCAGACCACCGCGTCCTCGACTAGCTCGGCGATCTCGGCCCGCGTCTCGTCGTCGACTTCTCGGTGGGGCGTCCGGGCGTAGCCCGCGGGCGCGCCCCGCTCGCGCATCGCGGCCTTCGCGCCCGGGACGCCGAACCGCGAGGTGACCGCGCGGTTGAGGTCCACGAGGCTGGCGTTGAGCTGGCGGGCCGCCGCGTCGTCGCCGCCGAGGTGGAGCTGATATACCTCGTTCGCGCGCTCGGGCGCGACGTTCGCTAGCCCGAGGATGCCGCCGTCTCCGCCCGCTTCGAGCGCGTGGGCGTAGACGCTCCCGCTGCCGACCAGCAGGTCGAACTCCTCGTCGGCCGTGAGCGCGCGCTCGCGCTGGAACGCTTCGAGGTCGCCGCTCGAATCCTTCATCCCGGCGACGTTGTCGTGGCTCGCCAGCCGACCCACCACCTCGGGGTTCAGCTTCACGTCGGTGTAGGGCGGCACGCTGTAGAGGTAGACCGGAATCGGGCTCTCGTCGGCCACCTCGCGGTAGTAGGCTTCGAGCGCCTCGTCGTCGTGGGGGTAGTAGAACGGCGTCACGACCAGCGCGGCGTCGGCACCCGCCTCGGCCGCGAGGTCGGTCTGGCGCAGCGTCTCCCGGATTCCGGGATGGCCCGTCCCGGCCACCACCGGCACGTCGACGGTCTCGGCCACGACCTCGGTGACGCGAGCCCGCTCCTCGACGCTCATGAGCTCGGATTCGCTGTTCGACCCGCAGGGAACGACGAAGTCGACGCCGCGCTCGACGACCCACTCCGCGAGGTCGCGCAGGCGGTCGGTGTCGAGGTCGTCGTTCTCGTCGAAGGGCGTGATGAGAGGGACGCCAGTTCCGCGCATACCCCACCGTCGTTCCGACCGACCTTGAATGTGGGCGACCCGGAAATCCGTGCCCCGCCGTCGCCGCGTCCCGGGGACCGACTCCGGAACCGTCTGACGCACTTTTAAGTCGATGCCGTACACAACCCCGACCGGGCGCGCATCGACGGCCTCTCTCCCCCATCCTCCCACACGCGCGCCCGGCACACCACCACACCTCCCCACACCCTCTCCCCACTCTCCCCATTCGACGAATCGTCGATTCCGGAGCCCTCCGACCCCCGAGTAACTCCGGGTTACGCGCGGCGTAGGCCGCGTTTGACGAAATCGGCCTGCGGCGACAGCCCCCGCCTACGCCCCCGACAGACGCCCCATAACAAAGTCCGAACTCGCCGAAGAAGGAGACGCGCCCGACGGTTCGGGCGCAAGCGTGCAGCAGTCTCCCGGTCGGACGGCCCGACGACGCCGGAGGCTCTGGCGGCGGGCTGGCCTCTCGCCACAGTGTCACCAACCCTCCCACGAAAGTTCTCGTCTCGGGCGTCCACCTCGAACCCCGCGCTACCCAATCGCCCTCCTCATTTTATCTACTCGGGAGCTTGCACCGAAGCCTTCCCTTGGTTCCGACACTCGAAGGGAGCGACTGGACCACCGTAGTGGCTCGACCGACCGACTAAAAACGGGGTGCTATTCGTCGCGTTCGGTTGAACTATCGTCGACGTCGCCCTCGCCAGCCAATATCTCTTGGCCTTCGAATTCGGGCTTCGGGCGGCCGTCGCCATCGGTACCGCTATCGCCGGTCGTCTCTGTCGGCTCGTCGTCAGCCATTCTACTCGTCGTCGTCCTCGTCGAAGTCGCCTTTGAACACGGTCTGCCCCTCGAAGCTCGGTTTTTCGCGGTCGTCACCGTCGCTCTCGTTGCTCCTCTCCGCCTCCATGTGTCAGGATACGGAACACCTCCAACTAACTCCGTCGATTTTGCCTACGCTCAGAAGGCGTTTCGATACCGGACGCTCGTGTCCAATCGGCGACCTCGATTAGAGGAAGTTATCAGCCCTGCAAGCGCTTTCGCGCCTCCGGGAGCGCCTCGCGCTCGGCGATGAGCGCGAGGCGGTCGCCCGCCTCGACCGTCGTCCCGGGGAGCGGAATCGTCATCCGCTCGCGGGCCCGCCCGTGGGCGTAGACGCGGGCGTCCTCCGAGAGTTCGAGGGAGGCGACGCGCTCGCCGACGATGGGCGACGACTCGGGGACGGTCAGGGTGGTCAACTGGAGTCCCTCGGTCAGGTCGGCGATGACGTTGAAGTCCCCGCCGAGCAGTGCGGTCTTCGCGCCCGCCGCGCCGAGGCGCTCGGGGTAGACCACTTCGTCCACGTCGTCGGCGAACTTGTGGTAGATGTCGCCCCGATAGTCCTCGTCGATGCGCATCACGGTCCGACAGCCGTAGTGTTTGCCCATCATGCACGCCGCGAAGTTGACGTTGAGGTCGCCGGTCAGCCCCGCGACGGCGTCGGCGGTCTCGGGGTCTGCCTGCGCCAGCACCTCCTCGCTGGCTCCGTCTCCCTCGATAACGAGGAATCCCTCCGAGCGCGCGCGGTCGGCCGTCTCGGCGTCGTTCTCGACCAGTGTCACGTCGTGGCCCTCCTGCTGGAGGATTCGGGCGGTGCGGAGCCCCACCCGTCCTGCACCAACGATAACAAACCTCATGGAGTCCCGTAGCACGAGAGAGGACAAAAGGGTTGGCGTCGGTCCGGCCGACCGCGGGACCGGAGCCGAGAACGGAACGGACCAGAGCGACGTCGAGCGGTCATCGGGAGGTCTCGTGGCCGTCGGCCAGTTCGGTCACCGTCTCGTGGAGGACCTCCGAGTCCCCGATGGGCTTTGTGAGATAGGTGTCGCAGTCGAGACCCGGCGACGGGTCGGCGGCCGAGACCATGGCGACTCGGCAGTCGAAGTCGGCGTCCCTGATCCGGTCGAGCAGGGCGTCGCCCGTGGTGTCCGGCAACCGCCGGTCCAAGATCACCACGTCCACGCTCGCGTCGAGTAGTTCCATCGCGTCGGCAGCGCTGTACGCCGTCAGCACCTCGAAGTCCTCCCAGAGGATTCGAGCGAACCCGTCGGCGAGCGGGCGGTTGTCGTCGACTACCAGTACCGTCGAGTCGTCGGGCGTGTTCGTTTCTCCCGGCACTAAACGACTGTCAGGTAGAACCGCACGTATAACAAGAACGCGTCGGTTGCAGACCGTTGCAACCGTTGCAGTCGCAGTGGGGTTCCGTCCGGCGTACCGTTCGCTCGTCGAGCGAACGGTACGCCGGATTACCGCAGGCGAGCGAGCGGAACGCCGGGCTACCGGCGGGGAACGAGCGCCCATCTCGGGAGGCTCCGCCCGTGTGACACCCGGCGAAACCGCCCGACGGAGCCGGTTTTCAGTCCGTGAGAATCGCGCACCCCTTATATGTCCGACGGGTTCGAATCGCCGAGTGTAGCCATGTACGACACGGTGTTGCTCCCGACGGACGGGAGCGAAGCGACGGAGTCGGTGGTCGAACACGCCCGCGACGTGGCGGTCCGGCGCGACGCCGCGGTCCACGTCCTCTACGTCGTCGACGACCGGGCGTTCCTGACCCTCGACGACGAGCGGGTGCCCGAGGTCACCGACCGACTCCGCGACGAGGGCGAACGCGCGACCGCCGGGGTCGCCGAGGCATTCGAGGCCGAGGGACTCGACGCGACGACCGCGGTGCGGAAGGGCGACCCCGCCGACGAGATACTCGCGTACGCCGCCGACGCCGACGCCGACCTCGTGGTGATGGGGACCCACGGTGACGACCCGACCCGCGACATGCTCGGGAGCGTCTCCCAGCGGGTGGTGACGCGGTCGTCGGTGCCCGTGTTGACCGTCGACGTCTCCGAGGAGAGGGACTGAACCGACCGGGGAACCGCTCGGAAACGAGAAGCGCGCGACGACCGACCCCGCCATCCGCGAAACCATGACCGACACCACTCCCACCCCCACCGACCGGAATCGAACCGACGCCGACCCGAGAGCCGAGGGTCCCGACCGACTCTCTGCGGGCCCCGAACGTGACGACGCCGACCTGACCGCGGTCGTGGTCGAGTACGACCTCGGCCCGGACGAGTGTACCGTCTATCCCCGGAAAGCCGACGACCAGACCCTGATGACCGAGTGGATCACCGCCGAGGAGGGGTCGTACGTGGCGCTCGACGAGATGCGCTGAACTCCGTTCTCCCGCTTCAGCCGTCCGGCCGCCAGACGGCGGTGAAGACGGCGTCGTCGTCGGTGACCGTCTCGAACTCGTACCCCCTGTCGGTGAGCGTTGGGTAGAGGTGCTGGGGCGCGCGGTCGTTGCGCTGGACCAGTACGGTCTCCTCGTCGAGGTCGGCCAGCGTCTCCAGCGTCTCGGTCAGCGGTTTCGGCGGTCCGGCGTCGGCCACGTCGAGCGCGTAGCGCGGGCGGTCGGCCGGGGCGGCGGTCCGCTCGACGGTCCGGCCCGCGAAGTCGGTCTGCTTCGAAGCCATGGTCGAATCCACGCGCCGGACTCCCACGGCGTTTGCCCCGAACGCGTTCGCCGGAGGTCCTCCGACGAACGCGTTCGTGAGAGGGAGCCGAACGTTCGAGGGTGATGGGCGAATCCGCGGCGACATGACCGAACATGTTCGGGGAGACTTATGGGGCCGTGGCGTCCGACCGTACATATACGACTATGCCCACCGCGAAACTCCACATCACGCTCCCCGAGCGCGTCTGGGTTCACGAGCTGTCGACCGCGAACCCCGAGGTCGACTTCCGCGTGCTGGCGGCGCTCCCCGCCGAGGAGACGGGGGTCGGCCTCCTCGAAATCTCGGGCCCGGAACTCCCCCGCGTCGTCGGCGAGATGGAGCGCCACGACGACATCGTCAGGCTCGACCTCCAGCAGGCGTCCGAGGACGCCGCGCTGATCGAGTTCGAGACCACCGCGCCGCTGTTGCTGTTCACGGTACAGGAGTCGGGGATGCCCCTCGAACTCCCGTTCACCATCCGGGACGGTCAGGCGACCGTCGAGGTCACCGCCTCGCGCGACCGCCTCTCTTCGTTCACCACCCAGCTCGACGCGTTCGGGATGTCGTTCGACGTCGAGTACGTCCGCGAGATGGTCGACTCCGAGAGCCTGCTGACCGACCGCCAGCGCGAACTCCTCTCGGCCGCGGTCGAGCGGGGCTACTACGACACCCCCCGCGAGTGCTCGCTGACCGAACTGGCCGAGGAGGCCGGGGTCGCGAAGTCGACGGCGAGCGAGACCCTCCACCGGGTCGAGGAGAAGATAATCAAGCAGTACGTCGAGGGCTGAACTGCGCGACTCGCCCGCGGGCGAGTCGCGCGGGACCGACCCACGACCGGAACGTACTTGGCGTCCTGTCAGCAACCCTCGATGATGCCCTCCCCTGACGCGTCCCGCGCCCCCGATTCGAAGTCGTGTCGGTCCCGACCGCGACCCGGACGGCGAGGCTTCCTCCGACGGACGGGCCTCGCGTTCGGGTCACTGGGGTCGCTATCGAGTCTCGCTGGCTGTTTCGACTCCCGCGCACCCAGCGACGCCGCGGCGGTCGAAGCCGTCGAGGCCAGCCTCGACGCGCTGGACGACGTCGATGGCTACACCGTCGACATCGGCGGACGCGTCGAGGGCCGCGCCCGCGGCGAGACCGTGACCGCGAGCCTCGACGGCGAACAGCGAGTCGACGAGACCGAACGGCGGGCCCACGCGCTCGTCGAGGCCGACGACGACCGCGAGGAACTGTACGTCGAGGACGCGACCGTCTACGAGCAGTGCGGGTTCTCGCACTACAGCAACGTCGACGACGCGTGGTATCCCGCCGAGACCGACGCCGATTGGCGGGAAGCGACGCTCCTCGGGTCGCAGGCCGAGCTACTCGACATCTCGGAGGTGTACGACCGCGGGACCGAGACCCGCACAGAGGGAGAGGCCCGCGTCGTCGAGTTCGCGCCCGCCCCCGACGAGTACCACGAGTACCAGCGCCGGGTCGGGGTCGACGACGAGGACATCCAGTCGCCCGACAGCGTGACGCTCACCCAGTGGCTGGTCGACGACCGACCGGTCCGGATGCGGTCCGAGGTCGAGCGCGGGTCGCTGTTCGGTCCCACGGTCGAGGAGGAGATCACCCACGACGTGACCTACGGCCCCGTCTCGATAGAACTGCCCGAAATCGTCGAGGACGAGGAGGGCTGTCCGGAACCCTGAGGGCGGGAGCTACCCGGCGTCGGCCAGTCGGTCGGCCACCGCCTTCGCCTCCCGCACCCTCCCCGGAATCCCGGCCCGGGCGGTGTAGTTGGTGCAGAGGTCGACCCCCTCGGGCGCGTCGATGCGGTCGAGCGCGGTCCAGCTGCGGTCGTAGGCGGGCATCCCGCGGGGGAGTCGGTGGACCGACAGCGCCCGCGCCGGGTGGCCCGTAATCGCCTCGAACTCCTCGCTGGCGACGGATTCGAGTCGGTCGTCGCTCCACTCGACCATCGCGGGGTTCCGCGACCCGCCGAGGTAGCAGGTGTAGACGCCGTCGCGGTCGAGCAGGCTGGCGTTCCACGTCGCGCCCAGCGTCCGGAAGTCCTCGTCGTACTGGACCTGATAGCCCGCACCCGTCAGGTCGGCGTCGGCGCAGAGGTGGACCAGCACTTGGGGGTTGTAGTTCAGTTCGCGGAGCGCGCTCGCGGTGTCGGGCGCGAGGTCGGCGAACAGGTCGGCGGTCACGTCGGCCGGGGTCGTGACGACGAGCCGGTCGACCCGGACCTCGTCGTCGGACGTTTCGAGGGCGAATCCCGCGGCGTCACGTTCGACCGACTGGACGGGCTCGCCGAGGCGCACGCGGGGAGCGTGCGCCTCGGCGAGCGCCTCGGGAAGCCGCCCGAGGCCGTCGCCGAACGAGGCGACGGGCGGGGCCTCCCGACCCCGAAGGACCTTCTTCGCCACCGACAGGAGGACGCTCCCCTCGATGCCCGCCGAGTCGAGCGCCCGCGACAGCGAGTGCTCCATCGGCATCTCGTCGGGGTGCGAGCCGTAGAGGCCGCCGTACAGCGGCCCGAAGTAGTAGCGGGCGACCTCCGAGCCGAACGTCCGGGTCAGGAACTCCTCGACCGTCTCGCCCTCCCGGGCCGGGCCGGTCAGGGGTTCGAGCAGGACCCGGAGCTTCGCGGGCCACGAAATCAGGTCGGTCGTCACCGCCTCGCGGGGGGTCTGGGGCACCCGGCGGAGCCTCCCGTGGTGGTAGACGTACAGCGGAACGTCGGCGGCCTCCCGGAGCTCGTCGCCGAGTCCGAGGTCCTCGACCAGCCCCGCGACGCTCGGGGTGAGCCGAGTGCGCTGGGGGCCGAAGTCGAGGACCCTCCCCTCGATTCGGTCGCTTCGAATGACACCACCCGGCCGGTCGTCGGCCTCGAAGACGACGCTCTCGACGCCGCGCTCGCGGAGGTAGTGGTGGGTCGCCAGCCCCGTGATGCCGCCGCCGACGATGCCGACCCTCATGGTTCGGTGAGGAGGTCGAGCGCGGTCTCGGGGTCGGCGTCGCGCTCGTCGAGCGCCGCGACCCACCGCTCGACCAGCGCGTCGGTGATGCGGGCCGACAGCCGGGCGACGAGCGCGCGCTCGGCGGGGGTGAGTTCGCCGCGCGCGTCCAGCGTTCCCAGCGCGGCGTCGAGTTCCCGCCTCCGGGCGCGCTCGCCGCGCGCCCGGAGGCGGGCGACCGCGGCGTCGGGGTCGGTCTCGGGCGAGCGGTCGGTCTCCGCCGAGCCGTCGGTCCGGGAGTTCGCGATTCGCCCTCGCGGGCCGGGAGACGCTCGGCGTCTCCCGGCCCGCGTTCGAGGAGTCCGGTCACGTCGCGGTGGTTCGTCTCCGACGCCCGAGTCGCCTTCCCCGAACGCGTTCGGCCCGCGGGCATCTCACTCGGCCTCCCACGCGAGCGGGTCGTCGTCCCACGGGAGCGGGCCGTCGTACCCCTCGGGAACGAACGAGCAGAGCGGGTCGCTTTCGAGGGGGTCGCCCGTGTGAGCGTAGGCGCGCGACCGGCTCCCGCCACAGACGTTCCGGAAGGGACACGCGCCGCACTTGCCCTTCAGGCCGTCCTTCTCGCGCAGCGACTCGAACAGCTCGGCGTTCCGGTAGATGTCCACCACGCTCCGGTCGCCGACGTTGCCCGCCGACTCGGGCAGGAACCCCGAGGGGTACACCTCGCCGAGGTGGCTCACGAACGCGAAGCCGTCGCCAGCCGTGATGCCCATCTGCCGCCGGGGCGGCTCGTCGGTGGTCTGGACCGCGACCCGGCGGTAGTGGGGCGCTTCGGTCGTCTTGACGCCGAAGGGCCACTTCTCGCCCTGCTCGACCAGCCACTCCATCACGCGCTCGGCGCGGTCGGGCGAGACGGCGTCGAGCGCCGCGCCCCGGCCGACCGGGACGAGGAAGAAGACGCTCCAGAGCACCGCGCCGAGGTCTGCCACGAGGTCGGCGATGTCGGGCAGGTCGGATATCGTCTGCTTGCAGACGGTGGTGTTGACCTGCAGGGGGAGCCCGGCGTTCCGGGCGGCCTGCGCGGCCGCCATCGTCTCCTCGTAGCTCCCTTCCTCGCCGCGGAAGGCGTCGTGGCGCTCGGCGGTCGCGCCGTCGACGCTGACCGCCATCCGCCGGAGACCCGCGTCGGCGAGGTCCCGGACCGCGTCGGCCGACAGCGAGGCGGTCCCGCTCGGGGTCATCGTGACGCTCAGGCCGATTTCGGTGCCGTACTCGACGAGCTCGACCGCGTCGTCGCGCTTCAGGGGGTCGCCGCCCGAGAAGACGACGAGCTGGTCCTCGCCGAACTCCCGGACCTCCTCGAGCAACGCCTTGCCCTCCTCGGTCGTGAGTTCGTCGGGGTGGCGGGTCGTCTGGGCGTCGGCCCGGCAGTGTTCGCACGCCAGATCGCAGGCCTGCGTCAGCTCCCAGATGAGCACGAACGGCCGCTCGTCGGTGTCGACCCGCGCGGGCGGCCCGCCCGACCCACTCGCTGGCTTCGACATGGCGGGCGGATTACTCCACCACTATCGCGCCCTTCATCCCCATCGTCTCGTGGGGGACACAGGAGTACTCGAACGTGCCCGACTCCTCGAAGGTGTGCTCGAAGGTGTGGCCCTTCTCGGAGACCGTCTCGCTCTCGAACTCGCCGTCGGTGTGGGCCACGTTGTGCTGGCCGCCGTCGCCGGTCCACTCCCAGACGACCGTCGTCCCGGAGTCGACACGGACCGCCGCGGGGTCGAAGGCGAACCCGCCGCCGTTGCCCTGCGCGCCGACCGCGACCGACACCTCGTCGGAGCCGGTCTCGTCGACCACGCCGTCGTAGTTCTCCACGCCGTCGAGCCAGCCGCCGAAGTCCTCCGAGCCGCCGGAGTCGCCGCCCGACTCCTCGGTGTCGCCGCCCGACTCCTCGTCCCCGCCCGACTCGTCGGACCCGGACTCCTCGGAACCGCCGGAGCCGCCGTCGCTCGAACAGCCAGCGAGCGTGACGCCAGCCACGCCAGCCGCGGTCATCTTGAGTACGGTCCGTCGGTCGAGTGCATTTCGTCGCATACGAGCACCTTGTTGGGGGCTATAAATACCAGTAGCTCCGATTCTCAGTCGGTGAAAACGGCCCGAACAGGTTCGGCGACGGGGATTCCCGGCGCGCGACACGACTTCGAACCATGCCCGGGTTTCCGCGACCGTTCGCCAGCGAGGACGCCGATGAGCGACGCTCATCGAGCAGTGCGACGAAGTCGCACAACGCCGACGCCGACACCGACACCTTCGACGGGTACGACGAGTTCGTCCCGGCCCACCTCCCGGAGCCGGGGCCGTTCCTCGACGGGGGCGACGTGCTGGAGGGCGACGACCACGTCGCCTTCCACCGGCTCACGCGCGAGATATTCGAGGAGCGAGGGGTCTACGACGCGACCTTCGGGTACAACCTCGCGCGCCTGAACCTCGACGCCCGCCACCCCGACGCGGGGTTCCGGTACGCGGTCGCGCCCGACGACCCCGACGTGCTTCTCGCGGAGTTCACCCCGACCACGAAGTTCTGCCCCCAGAGCGACAGCCTGACGGTCGGGTCGTTCCGCGCGTGGAACGGACTCGCCGAGCGCCACGAGTACGACCGCGTCTCGGTCGCGGTCGCGCCCCTCCACCACGACAGCACGAGGACAAACGAGAAGCTCCGAGACCTCGAAGCGCGTTCGCGCGACGACGGGAGTCTCCGCGAGGGCGACCCGCGGGGAGCGACAGAGAGCGACGACGAGGACGACGGCTCGGCGACCCCGTTCTGAGAGTTTCGCGAACCCGAATAAATCACCGGGGTGGGACTGAAAGGGGCCGCCCGCTGGCGGGCCGAAGGCCCGTGGTCGTCTCTGCGGGCGACTATTCAGGCCGGGCGTTGCGGAGAGGCCTGAATATCCCGCAGAGCGACCGCCAGCGGGCGGGGGCTTTCTGGGCGTTCTCGGCTGAATTTGTAGCACTCGTTCACGCCACTCTTGAGGGCCGAACACCTTCGGGGCAACCGCTACCGAAATCGCCGACCGACTTCGGAACATGCCCCGAACCCTCGACGTGCGCGAGAGAGACGGCGAACCGTTCTCCGACATCGTGTCGGCGCTCGGCGACCTCGGCGACGACGATACGCTGGTGCTGGTCAACAGCTTCGAGCCCGAGCCGCTGTACGCGGTCCTCGACAGGAGGGGCTTCGACCACGAGACCGAGCGGGTCACGGACGACGAGTGGCGCGCCGAGATAACGAGACGATGAGCGCGATTCCCGGGGGTATCGACGCCGAGCGCGGCCCGCCGATGGCGATACCGCTGGGTCACTTCGTGGTCGGGTTCGGGTTCCTGCTCGCCGGGAGCGCGCTCGGGGTGGCAGAGGCGGCCGGGTTCGGGCAAGGGCTCTCGGTCGCGGCCCACGTCCACCTCCTGCTGGTCGGGTGGGTCTGTGTCACCATCATGGGCGCGATGACCCAGTTCGTCCCGGTCTGGTCGGGCGTCGAGCTACGCTCCCGGCGGCTGGCGGCCGTCCAGCTCGGGCTCGTCGCGGTCGGGGTCGCGGGATTCGCCGCCCTGCTCGTGGCGGGCGAACTCGGCTGGCTTCCGGTCGCGGGCGCGGCGATGCTCGCGGGCTTCTGGGTGTTCGCCTACAACGTCGGGCGCACCCTCTCGGGAGTCGAGGGGTGGGACGTGACCGAGCGCCACTTCGCGCTCGCGCTCGGGTCCCTCGTCGCGGTCACCGCGCTCGGGTTCGTCCTCGCGGTCGATTTCGCCCGGCCGGTGCTGGCCGACGCGGGCCTCTCCCGGACGGGAATCGTCGAGGCCCACGCCACGCTCGCGGTGTTCGGAATCGTCCTCACGACCGTCGTGGGCGCGCTCTACCAGCTCGGGACGATGTTCACCCAGACCGAGCTCCGCGGGACCGACATCCTGCTCCGGCGCGTCGAGGAGTGGACCTACCCGGCCGGGGTCCTCGCGCTCGCTGGCGGGCGCGGAATCGACAGCGAGCCCATCGCGCTCGCGGGGGCCGCGTTCGTGCTGGTCGGCCTGCTGGCGTTCGCGGCGGTTCTCGCCCGGAAGCTGCGCGAGACGCGGGTCGAGCGCACGCCGATGCTCTCCCGATACGCGGTGGTCGCGGGCGCGCTCCCGGCGTGGGCGCTCGCGAGCGCGCCCGCGTGGCTGGCCGACCCGACCGACCCCGCGGCGACCGTGGGCGCGCCCGGCGCGGGCCACCTCCTGCTCGGGGGCGTCGTGGGGTTCGTCCTGCTCGGGACGCTCTACCACGTCGTCCCGTTCATCGTCTGGGTCCAGCGGTACAGCGACCGCGTGGGGCTCGAACCGGTGCCGATGATCGACGACCTCTACGACGACCGGCTCGCGGTCGCCGACTTCTGGCTCGCGCTCGGGGGTCTCTCGGTCGTGGTCGGCGGGGAGCTGGCGGGGGTCGACCCCGCGGTCCTCGTCGGCGGAATCGCCGCGACCATCGGCTTCGCGGTGTTCGCGGCGAACCTCGTGGGCGTGGTGGTCCGGCACGGCCCCGAGTCGCTCCGAATCGGTAGGCTGGCCGCCGAGGAGGCGACCCGGTCGGACGCCGACCCCGACCCCGACGAGCGGTACCCGTGACGGACCCGAGGGCGGCCTCCACACATCTTCCACGTCTTCCACGTACCCCTAACCGCACCCTCGTAAGTAACTGTAGCCTCGTATTTTTCCACCGGCGCGCGCGAGCAACGCGCGCGAGGGACGAGTATCGCAGGGAGTGACCGAAGGGAACGACCGAGAAACGCAGGAGGCTGGGGAGGGTCGAGGTCTGCGGTGGCGGTGCGGTTCTCCTAGGTACCGGGAGTAGCTAGCTCGGTCGACTCGGAAGTAGCTAGTCCGGTCGGCTCGGCAGTAGCTAGTTCGGTCGCGTCCAGTTCGTGCCACAGAACCCACACCCACG
The DNA here is from genome assembly GCF_024138125.1 of Halorussus salilacus. Lineage (NCBI taxonomy): Archaea > Methanobacteriati > Methanobacteriota > Halobacteria > Halobacteriales > Haladaptataceae > Halorussus > Halorussus salilacus. The sequence continues at coordinate 2,107,936 of NZ_CP099993.1, read as the reverse complement.
AAACCCCCGAACCCGAACACGTTCGGCGAAGCGTCCACCCCCGACACCGCCCACCCTTCGGACATGGTCGCGACAGACTTCGACGCCGAGCGCGAGTACGACGACGAGCGGTTCTCCGCCCGCCCGGTCTTCCGGAGCGACCGGATGAAGGTGGTGCTGGGCTACTTCGAACCCGGACAGTTCATCCCCGTCCACGCGCCCGACAGCGACGTCGCCATCACGGTCCGGCGCGGGACCGGCGTGGTCCGGGACGGCGACGACGAGCACGCGGTCGAACCCGACGACGTGGTGGTCGTCCCGGCCGGGGAGGACCGGGGCGTGAGGGCCGACCCCGGCGAGCGACTGGAGGCGACGCTGGTGACCGCGCCGCCGCCGACCGACGCCGAGCACGACCCCGTCCGGGAGGGCCTGAAGAGGGGGGAGTTCGACCCCTCGACCGAGGACTGACTCCGCGCTCGGACTGATTCGGCGGGGCTGGCCCCGCGCCCCGAACACGTTCGGGGCAACCCCGAATAGCCGACCGGGCCAACCACCGTGTGCATGCCGACCGTAGATGTCCGCGAGATTCCGCCGCCGGAGCGTCACCCGATGATCCACCAGACGTTCGAGGACATGGACAGCGGTGAGACCCTCGAAATCGTCAACGACCACGAGCCAAAGCCGCTGTTCTACGAGATGCAGGCCGAGGTCGAGTCGTTCGACGCCGACGGCTACGAGGTCGAACGCGAGGGAGACCGGACGTTCGTCGCCAGATTCCCGAAGCGGTAGCGACTGGATCACACTGCCATGACCGAGACAGTCGCACTCGACGACCTGACCGAGACGCCCCGGGAGGTCGCGTTCCCCGGGTCGGAGCCCAAGACCGTCCGCCTGTCGCTCGGCGAGGGCGAGGCGGTGCCCGCCCACAGCCACCCCGAGCGCGAGCTCGTGGTGTATCTGGTGTCGGGCCGACTCGACGTGTGCATCGACGGCGAGTCGAACGTGCTCAAACCGGGCGAACTGCTACGATTCGACGGCCGACGGGAGGTGGCACCCCGGGCGGAGGCCGACAGCACCGCGCTGTTGGTCCTCGCCCCGCGCTCCGGAGAGTAATCGCCGCCGCGGTCCGGCCGCCGGACGGCGGCCGGGCCGCGGGCTCGGATCGCTCGGTTCCCCGTCTTTCGTCATCCCACGTTTCCGTTCCCCGTCTTTCGTCATCCCACGTTTCCGTTCCCCGTCTTTCGTCATCCCACGTTTCCGTTCCCCGTCTTTCGTCATCCCACGTTTCCGTTCCCCTTCTTTCGTCACCTCGCACTTCTGTTCCCCCTCTTCGATTCGCCGCGTTTCCGTTCCCTTCTTTCGTCGTCGCCCATCCCAGCGCCGGGACGCGACGCCGCGGCGTCGCGTCCCGGCGAAGACCGACACCGGGGCGGTCCCGACCGCGCTTCGAACATGTTCGGACACGTTCCCGGGGGTCGGGAACCGGACCCCCGTTAAATGGACCACGCTGGACGACGTACTCGTGTATGAAAGTGAGACGTAGCACGCTCGCGAAGATACTCGCCATCGTATTCGTCCTGAATCTGGCGGTGATGGGCGTCGGCGCGTGGTACTCCTATCAGGAGGCCCCGCCGATTCCCCAGGAAGTCGTCGGTCCCGACGGCGACACGATGGTCACCGCAGAGCAGGTCCGGGACGGGAAGACGAGCTTCCAGTCGAACGGCCTGATGAACCACGGCTCGATTCTGGGTAACGGCGCGTACTACGGCGAGGACTACACCGCCGACGCGCTCGACCTGAAAGTCGAGCACATGCGCGACTACTACGCCCGCGAGCAGTACGGCGAGGAGTACGGCGCGCTCGACGACGGCGAGCGCGCGTCGGTCGACGTGGCCGTGAAGGCCGACCTCGGCGACGGCGAGGCTGGCGACCGCATCGAGTACTCCGCCGCCGAGGCGTACGCCCACGAGCAGGTCCGCGAGGAGTACGTCGAGCGCTACCACGAGGGGAGCCCCGAGCGGGGCGTCCCCGCCGACATGATAGCCAGCGACGAGGAGGCCCGCGAGTTCGCCGACTTCGCGCTCTGGACCGCGTGGTTCTCCCACACCGACCGGCCCGACGGCGACCACTCGTACACCAACGACTGGCCCTACCACCCCGCGGCGGGTAACGAGGCCACCGGCGCGGCGATGACGTGGAGCGTCATCGCCATGGTCCTGCTGGTGGCGGGGGCCGGAGCCGGGGTGTGGCTCTACAAGTCCATCGAACTCGACGAGCCCGAGACCGAGGGCGTCACCGTCCCCCGGCCGAGCGAGGTGAGCCTCTTCCCCGGACAGGCCGCCGCGCTCCGGTTCGTGGTGGTGGGCGCGGGGCTGTTCCTCGCGCAGGTCCTGCTCGGGGGACTGCTCGCTCACTACTACGTCGAGCGCGACGCGTTCTTCGGCCTCGGGGAGATGCTGGGCATCGACTTCCTCTCGCTGTTGCCGTTCGCCATCGCCAAGACGTGGCACATCGACCTCGGCATCCTCTGGATAGCCACGCTGTGGCTCGGCGCGGGACTGTTCCTCCCGCCCCTGCTCACCGGGCGCGAGCCGAAGAAACAGGGCACGTACGTCGACATCCTGCTGGGCGCGCTGGTCGTCATCGTGGTCGGCGGCCTCGCGGGCATCTGGTTCGGCGCGAACGGCTACCTCGACGGCGCACTCTGGTGGATTCTGGGCAACGAGGGGCTGGAGTACCTCGAAATCGGCCGCCTCTGGCAGGTCGGCATTCTCGTGGGCTTCCTCGCGTGGGCTGGCCTGACCGCGCGGGGTCTCAAGCCCCTGCTCGACCGCGAACCGCGGTACGGCCTCGCGCACATGATCCTGTACGCGGGCGGCTCCATCGCCCTGCTGTTCACCGCGGGCTTCCTCTACACCCCCCAGACCAACATCGTCGTCACCGAGTTCTGGCGGTGGTGGGTCGTCCACATGTGGGTCGAGGGGGCCTTCGAGTTCTTCATCGTCGCGCTGGTCGGCGTCACGCTGGTCAGCATGAACCTCCTAGAGAAGCGCTCGGCCGAGAAGGCCGTCATGGTCCAGGCCCTGCTGGTGATGGGCACGGGCGTCATCGGCGTCTCCCACCACTACTGGTGGGTCGGCCAGCCCGACATGTGGATTCCCATCGGGAGCGCGTTCTCGACGCTCGAACTCATCCCCCTCGTCTTCATCCTCTACGAGGCCATCGGCCAGTACCGCGCGATGGCCGACGGCGGGGAGTCGTTCCCCTACACGCTCGCGTTCATGTTCATCGTCGCCAGCGGCATCTGGAACTTCGTCGGGGCGGGGGTTCTGGGATTCTTCATCAACCTCCCCATCATCAACTACTTCGAGCACGGCACCTACCTCACGGTGGCCCACGCCCACGCCGCGATGTTCGGCGCGTTCGGCTTCCTCGCGCTCGGCATGGTGACCTACATGCTACGCATCGCGGTGCCCGAGACCAAGTGGAGCGAGCGCAACCTCCGGTGGGCGTTCTGGACGTGGAACGTCGGGCTCGCGCTGATGGTCGGCCTCTCGCTGCTCCCGGTCGGCTTCCTCCAGCTGGAGGTCGCGTTCACCCAGACCTACGACGCCGCCCGGAGCCTCGCGTTCTACGAGGGCGAACTGGTCCAGTTGCTGTTCTGGCTGCGGATGCCGGGCGACACGCTGGTCATCGTCGGAACCGCCATCTTCGGCTACGACGTGGTCAAGAAGGTGCTGGCGCGCCGCGAGACCACGCCCTCGGACGCGCCCGCCGACGAGGAGTTCCCCGCGGCGACCCGGTCGGTGTCGGACGGCGACGACTGAGCCGCGGTCCCGACTGATTTTCCGGCCGAGGGTGGTTTCCGGCCGAACGTGTGCGGCGCGGTCCCCCGCCGATTCCCGGATTCCGAGAACGGCGCGAACGTGTTCGTCAGCGTTCCTGACGCCCGAGAATCGTAATCTCGGTTGAAGGGTATCGGTCCCCTATCTGCAACTGTGAGGTGACCACCAATGCCAGCGACTTCCCGGCGGATCGTCCTGCAGGGCCTCGGAATCGGCGGCGCGGCCTCGCTCGCGGGCTGTGCGGGCCAGAGCGCGCCGAGCGCGACCGACACGACCACCCAGACGACCGAGGAGACCGACACCGAAACCGACGCCGACCGCGTCGCGGCCGACCCGACCGACATCCCCGACCCCATCGACCGTAGCGAACCCGCGGAGGTCGACGTGACCCTCCGGGCGGAGGAGGTGACCGCGGAGGTAGAAGACGGCGTCACCTTCGACTACATGACCTACAACGGGCAGGCCCCCGGACCGTTCATCCGGGTCCGGAAGGGCGACACCGTGAACCTCACGTTCGAGAACCCCACGGAGAACGACCTGCCCCACAACGTCGACTTCCACGCCGCGGCCGGGCCGGGCGGCGGCGCGGAGGCGACGATGACCGCGCCGGGCGAGACCGCGCGCCTGAAGTTCAAGGCGACCTACCCCGGCGCGTACATCTACCACTGCGCGGTCCCGAACATGGACATGCACATCTCGGCGGGGATGTTCGGCATCATCCTCGTCGAGCCGGAGGACGGCCTCCCCGAGGTCGACCACGAGCTCTACCTCGGCCAGCACGAACTGTACACCGACAAGCGCGCGGGCGAGGAGGGCCACCACGGCTTCGACATGTCGGCGATGGCCCGCGAGGAGCCGAGCTACGTCGTGATGAACGCCGAGAAGTACGCCATCACCCCCGACGGCTACGGCGCGATGGGCGTCGAGACCGGCGACACCGCGCGGGTGTACTTCGTCACGGGCGGGCCGAACCTCACCAGCAACTTCCACCCCATCGGCAACGTCTTCGAGGAACTCTGGCCCGAGGGGTCGCTGTCGAGCGACCCGCAGACCCACATCCAGACCAAGCCGGTCGCGCCGGGCAGCACGACCGTCGCCACGATGGGCTTCGAGGTGCCCGGCCCCTACAAGCTGGTCGACCACGCGCTGAGCCGGGTCGCCCGGAAGGGCTGTATGGCGGTCGTGGCGGCCGAGGGCGAGGAGAACCCCGAGGTGTTCGACCCCGAACCCGGCGAGTGATTCCCGGACGGCCGACCTCGATTCCAGCAGGTGAGGCCCGTACGGTCGGCCCCGACGCCGGGCCTCACCGACGCGGGCGCGTGCCGCGTCGCGGCACGCGCCCGCGCCGCCGCGCCGGTCGGCGTCGACCGGTCGTCGGTCGGCCCGGTCGGCGTCGGATAATCGCGACCTGATTTCCGGGTATCCGACGCCTGACACACCAGTATCCGGAACATAACAAACACGAGATAATCGAATCGTACGAGCATGGAGACCGACGGGACCGGGGACCCACTCGTGAGCGTGGTCCTCCCCACGTACGACCGCCCGGAGATGCTCGCCGAGGCGGTCGAGAGCGTCGCAACCCAGCAGTACTCGGCGGTCGAACTCGTCGTGGTCGACGACGCGTCGCCGACGCCGGTCGAGGAGGTCGTCGCGGAGGCCGCGCCGCCGGAACTCCGGTGGCGCTGCCTGCGCCACGAGTCGAATCGCGGGGCCAACGCCGCGCGGAACACCGGCATCGAGGCGGCCGAGGGCGACATCGTCGCGTTCCTCGACGACGACGACCGGTGGAAGCCCGAGAAGCTCGACGCGCAGGTGTCGGCGTTCCGCGAGCGCGGCGACGACGTCGGGGTCGTGCTGGTCGGCCAGCAGTTCGTCGACCACGGCCGGGAGGCGGTCACCCGGATGCCCGACGTCGAGGGGAACGCGACCCCCGAACTGATGACCGACGGCATCGGCGGGTCGTTCTCGACCATCGCGGTCGGCCGGAGCGTCGTCGAGGAGGCCGGACTCCCAGACGAGCGGCTCCCGGCGTGGCAGGACCGCGAGTGGCTGGTCAGGCTCTCGTGTCACTGCGAGTTCGCCACCGTCCAGCGCCCGCTGGTCGTGCGGCGGGTCGGCGAGTACGACCAGATCGGCGACTCGTTCGAACCCAAACGCGACGTGACCTACCCCCTGTTCCTCGAAAAGCACAGCGACCTCGCGGCCGAGTACGGCCTCGAAAGCCGGTTCGAGGCGTGGCTCTCGTGTGGCATCGCCTCCGAGGGCCTCGCCAACGGCTACTACCGCGACGCCCGCCGGTTCGCGGCGAGAGCGATACGGACCGACCCCCTGCTCACGACGGCCTACATCTACCTCGCGCTGGCGCTGGGCGGCCGATACACGTACAACGCCGCCGTTCGCCTCAAGCGGGCGTTCGATTGACCTCCCCGCTATCGCGAGCGCCGGATTGACGCGCCCCCGTCGAACTCCCGTTCTCGGGCCATCGGTTCACCAGCGGTATTTTCCCGGAAGCCGAACGAGTACCCCTATGGTCGCCGATAGCACGCGTGCCCTCCTGCTCGGCCGGGACGGACGACGGACGAAGCGGTGGGCAGTCGCCGGGGTCGCGCTCCTGCCGGTCTCGTTCGGCTACTTCGGAGTCGTCACGGCCGTCGACCGTCCGGCGCTCCACCCGCTCCTCTGGTGGGAGGGCTACGCGCTCCTCCTCGTGGGGCTCATCACCGTACAGGCGCAACGCAACGGGGGACTCGCGGTGAGCTGGCTACTCGGGTTCGCGGCCGCGGTCGGCGTCGTCCTGAACTACGGCGGCGTCGGGGTGACCGCCTCGGCTCCGGGTCCGCTGGAACTGGCGGGACTCGCGCTCGTCGGCGGGCTCGTCTCCGCCGCCGTCTTCGGGACGTTGGGGTTCGGAATCGGCGCGCTGGTACGGGCGGTCGGGCCGTAGGTCTCCGGCGGGCGAGCCGCCGTTTCGGCTCTCTCACCCGGGCCGGGCGCGTTCGAGCGCCCGCCCCGTCGTCTTGGCGAGTCGGACCAGGTAGGCGACCGCGTAGAGGCCGACGCGCTCGGCGTCCGAGAGCCGACTCCACTCGGCGTCGAAGTGGCCGGGGAACCGGAGCGGGTGGTTCGGGAGGAGTCCCCGGACGTACGAGGCGAGCGACTCGTCGTAGCGCTCGGGGTACCTGCGCCAGCGCTGGGTGATGCCCCGACCCACCCGGACGTGCTTGTCGAGCAGCGACTTCAGCGACGTGCGGGCGGGGTGGACGACCCGCGCCTCGGGGAGGTAGTCCAGCGCCCGGCCCGACGCGGCGACCCGGTGGCCGAACTCCACGTCGCCGCCCGAGACGAGGCCCTCGTCGAACGGGCCGACGTCGTCGACGACCGACCGGGCGACGAGCAACGCGCAGGTCGGTGCGAAGCCGTTGTCCTCGACGTAGCGCTCGACCGGGAAGCCTGTGTAGGCGTCGTAGCGCCCCGCGAGGGTCGGCTCGGCGGGTTCGACCGCGACGCGACACCCCGCGTAGACCGCGTCGCGGGACTCCATCGAGGACGCTGCGGTCGCCAGCCAGTCGGGGTCCGGAATCACGTCGGCGTCGACGAACGCGAGGAGGTCGCCGTGGGCCGCCTCGATGCCAGTGTTGCGCGCGGCGTAGGAGCTCTGCACGTCGGTCTCGCGCTCGACCCGGACGAGGTCGGGGTGGGCGGTGGCGACCGACTGTGCGACCGCGAGCGTCTCGTCCTCGGAGTCGTTGTCCACGACGACGACCTCGTACCGGGTCGAGGGATACGTCTGGGCGAGGAGCGAGTCGAGCGTGTCTTGGAGGCCCTCGGGGTCGTTGTAGACGGGGACGACGACCGAGACGAGGGGCGGCCGGTCGGCGTCGAACGGGGACTGGTCGGTGGGCATCGGTGAGTCGGCGTTGTCGGTTCGTCGGGGCGTTCGCCCATAGTAATGGGGAGCCTACGCGGAGAGGGGAGCGGTCGAGTCCCGGCTCCGGGACTCGACCGCTCCGAGGACGGACCCAATCGCCGCGTACCGCCCCGTACCCCGGGAGTACGACGGGCATAACAATACGCGAGCCGACCCATCCATCGTATCGAATGCGCGAGACGGACATCTCTCGTCGTGAGAAACTCCGCGGGCTGTACCGCGTCGCGACGTATCGACCGGCGCTGACTGCGTTCATCGTCGCCTTCAGCGTCTTCGCCGCGGTGCTGGAGGGAGTCGGTATCAGCTTCATCGTCCCCATCGTCGAGGTCGCGCGCGCTCCCGGCGACCCGGCCGAGACCGCAGACGGCTACGCGCTGGCGTTCGTCCGGCTCTACGAGACGCTGGGCGTCCCGTTCACCATCGGCACGCTGGTCGCGGGGGTCGCGGGCGTGATGGTCGCTCGCTTCACGTCGAGTTTCGTCGTGTCGTGGCTTCAGGTCGCGCTGAAGACCTACTACGTGCGACACCTCCAGACCGAGTCGTTCGGGAACGCCCTCGACGCCCGCGTGGCGTACTTCGACAGGGAGGGCTCGGACGACGTGCTGAACGCCATCGTGACTCAGGCCGAGTACGCCGGGAAGGTCATCCGGGACTTCGTGGACTTCTTCCAGCAGCTCCTGCTGTGCCTGATGTACCTCGGGATAGCGCTCTACCTCTCGTGGGAGCTCACCCTCGTCTCGGCGGCGTTCCTCGGCGGGCTGACCTACGTCTTCAGACACGTCCTCGAACCGGGCTACACCATCGGCGACCGGGTCGCGGAGGCAAACGAGCGCATCCAGGAGAGCGTGCAGGCCGGGACACAGGCCGTCCGCGACGTGAAGCTGTTCACGATGGGCGAGGAGCTGTTCTCGGGCTTCTCGACCCACATCGACACCTACACCGAGTCGTCGGTCGCGCTGGGGCGCAACGAGGCCGCCATCGACAACTTCTACAATCTCCTGACCGCGGTGATGGTGTTCGCGCTCATCTACGGCGCGATAACGTTCACCGGGATGGGGCTGAGCGAACTCGGGGTGTTCCTGTTCGCGATGTTCCAGCTCGGCCCGCGGGTCAGCTCGATGAACTACCGGTTCTACAAGTTCGAGGGTCGCCTGCCCCACCTCGTTCGGACCCAGACGTTCATCGCGGAACTGAAGCGCAACCGGGAGCCGACCGGCGGCTCCCGGCCCGTCCCCGAGGACCCGACGCCCGTCGCCTTCGAGGACGTGTCGTTCGCCTACGAGACCGAGGAGGGGCGCGTCCTCCGGGACGTGTCGTTCGAGGTCGGCGACGAGGAGTTCGTGGCGTTCGTCGGCCAGTCGGGCGCGGGGAAATCGACCGTCGCGGCCCTGCTCGCGCGGCTGTACGAACCCGACGAAGGGAGCGTGACCGCGGCCGGAGAGCCCATCGAGGAGTTCGACGTCCGCGAGTGGCGCGAGCGGGTCGCCGTGGTTCGCCAGGACCCGTTCATCTTCAACGAGACGGTCGAGTACAACGTCACGGTCGGCAACCGCGACGCCTCCCGGGACGAGATCGACCGCGTCTGCGAAATCGCGCAGGTCACCGAGTTCCTCGACGACCTCCCGGCGGGCTACGACACGGAACTGGGCGACGACGGCGTCCGGCTCTCGGGCGGCCAGCGCCAGCGCATCGCGCTCGCTCGCGCCCTGCTGAAGGACGCCGACGTGCTCGTCCTCGACGAGGCCACCAGCGACCTCGACACCCGAATCGAGGCCGACGTTCAGCGCGAGATAGAGTCGATGGACCGCGAGTACGCCATCGTCGCCATCGCCCACCGGCTCTCGACGGTCCGGGGGGCCGACCGCATCTACGCCCTCGAAGACGGTCGGATAACCGAGCAGGGCGACCACGACGAACTGGTCGACGAGGACGGGACGTACGCCGACCTGTACGCGACCCAGTAGGTCGGCGGGACCGAACGGTCTCGGAGGTCGGGCGAGGTCCCGGAACTCAGACGAGGTCTCGGAGGTCGGGATGGTCGGCGACCCCGCCGCGAGCGGCGGGGTCGCCGATTCGGGAGGGCTCGCCGATACCGGGGCGCTCGCCGATGTCGGAGGACCCGCCGTCTCGGGCCGCCGACTCGCGGCGCGCCATCCACTCGGGATGCCGGACCACGAACAGCACCGGAATCCGGTCGATTCCCAGCAGTCTGGCGAGCGAGAGCCGGTGGCGGCCGTTGACCAGCAACAGGTCGCCGTCGCGGCCGACGTCGACCAGCACCTCCTCTCGAATCCAGTCGCGGAAGGTCGCCGCCGGGTCGGCGGCGACCAGTTCGCGCTGGCTGCGATAGCCCGACCGCCGGATGGTCTCGTACAGCCGGTCGAGCGACCGACATCGGTCGCGCAACTGCTCGGGGGACCGACAGCCGTTCCAGACGCGCTGGCAGCGGCGGGTTTCGAGGAGTCGGTGGGCCTCGGAGACGAACTCGGTGTCGTCCCACGGGACGCCGCGCTCGAAGTGAGCTTCGAGCGACCGGTGGAGCGTCGTCTCCTCGAAGCGGTCGGCGAGGTACAGTTCGGGCGGCGTCCCGTCGTAGTCGGGGTCGAGGTCGGGGAACTCCCGGCGGTCCCACTCGCCGTCCCGGACCGCACCGAAGTCCTCGTGGCGGTTCTGCCACGCCGGATACCGACGCCGGGTGTTCCGACGTATCGCGTCGGGGGCCACCGCTTCGAGCTTGAACGGGTCGGGGGCGGCGTCGTACTCCCGAACGTCGTTCGCGCAGGTCGCCCGGTAGTACCGCGACGCGAGTCTCCAGCGGAGCTTCGAGTAGGCCCGCGAGTCGCCGACCGCGGGCTCGACCCACCGGTCGAGGGCGTTCGGCAGTCCGACCTCGGTGCAGGCGCTGGCGAGACGCCGCCGGATTCCGTCGGTCATTCGTCACCGACGGAAGGGAGTTCGGAGTAAAGTTATACGGCTCCTACTGGGTTCGACGCCAGTCAGCGCGGTCTCGCTATACGCACCCCGCCGTTCGCTTCTCCCGAATATACTAGGCTATCGACACAATTACCGGTCGTGTGAGTTCCGACGTGGCGGCAGAATCCCGAGGGTCGCGCCTCATGACCCCTGTCGTGTCCCTCCGGCCACCCACCCCTGCTGCCCCCGGACGGGGGCTACTCCGTCTCGACCGCAGGAACGGCACCCACCGCTACCCGATTTCGGGATTCGGAGGCACGGACGAAGAAGGCAGACGGTTGTGTTAACTCGATTCGACCGACTGGCGTCCGGTAATCCGCTCGGGGTCGAGTTCGTAAATGGTCATCGTGACTTCTTCGACGTCTTCGTCGAAGAGGCGGAACGGAGAAAACGTCTCGTTGATAACCGTGTCCGTGAATTCCTGCTGTTCAGCCTCTGACAGTCGACGGACCGCTCCGCGAACCAGAATACTCCAGGTGGTGTCTTCGTCGACATCGTAGACGACGAACGTCGCGGTCTCGGTGGTCTCCGCGAACGCGACCTTCTCACTATCTGGCTTGGTACTGACCCGGAGGAACAGGCGCGATCCGTCGTAGTAGTAGTCGAGCGGCACGGCGTAGCTGTCGTTGTCGTCGGCAAGTGCGAGAACACCGTGACCGTGGTTCCGGAGGTACTGATCGACCCTCTCCTCACTCATCCCCCCGATGTATCTGTAGTCCACATGCTCCATATGAGGACTACGGTGAGCAATCACATAACGTTCACCAGCGATTTTCCGAGGAAAGGGTCGACTGTTACCCCACCCGGACTCGACTATCGATGGATGTCGCAGCAGGGCCATTTACCACCTTCGAGGGTGTATCATCGATTATGGAGGGGCTTCGATGGGTGCAACTGAGCGAGGGCGAGATGAACGAGTTCCTCGGCACCGGTGGGACCGGGATACTGTCGTTTTCGACCGAGAGCGGAGATCCGCCGTTTTCGGTGCCGGTGTCGTACGGATACGACACGGACGGAGAGGCCTTCTATTTCCGACTCGCGTTACCGCCCGAGAGCGGGAAGACGGCGTTACTCGACAACCCGGTTACCTTCGCCACCCACGAGCGGACCGACGATGGGTGGCGGAGCGTCGTCGCGTCCGGTCGACTGACGGAAGTGTCTGACATGCCGTACGATGCAACTGTCGTCCAAGCGATGTGGGCAGTCGATATCCCGGAGGTGGATATCTTCGACCGTCCGCCGGAGGATATCGATTTCCGTCACTTCCGTCTCGACCCGCAGAGGCTCACCGGGCGCAAGGAAGTCAAGCACGACTCCTGAACGGGGAGGTGACGACAGTACCGGCGGGGTAGATGCGGGTGAGGACCCCGGTCCACCCCAAAGCTATCAGAAGGTGAGAGAATACCTTATTGCCCGGGCAGGAGTTATCTTTCAGTATGGAAGATGTCCGTTCAGTTCAGATGAGCGACGAGGAACGCGACGAATTTCTGGGTCGGGGTGGAACGGGTGTCGTCTCGTTCGATACGGACGACGACGAACCGCCGTACTCACTCCCGATCTCGTACGGATACGACGCCGAGACGGGGACGTTCACCTTCCGGCTCGCGTTCGGCCCCGAAACGGGGAAGAACGACGTCGTCGATGAAGACCGTCCAGTTTCGTTCGTTACGTACGAGGACACCGAGAGCGGCTGGCGGAGCGTTGTAGCGACGGGTCATCTCGAAGAGATTACCAAGTCGGCGCTCGATCCCGAGGTGGCCGAAGCGATGCAACGAGTGGAGATTCCGCTCGTGGACGTTTACGACAGACATCCGGTCGAACTCCAGTTCCGATTCTTCCGACTGACGTCGGCCGACGTGACGGGGAAGAAAGAGGCCAAGACGATGGACTGACGGACAGGGCCACTTGTTCTCGAACTACGGTGGCGTTTACGGACTCGAATAGCCGGAGAGACGTTCCGTTCGCCCCCTCGACCGGAGATGGAAACGTGGCGGAGCCTCCCTACGCGAGGAGAGATGAGACGAGCTAGTAGGGCGGTCGCTGAGTATCGATTGGCAAGCCAATCACGCTACGCGATACCCTTCAGGAGAGTTCCGACGGCGTAGGCGACGGCGGCGGCGAGCATGCCGACGGCGAACATCTCACCGCCGTTGACGTACCATCGTCGGTCGGTCACGATGCTCCGACTCGCACCGACGGCGAAGAACGCGACGCCGGTAACTGCGAGCGATACCGGAAACAGCGGTTCGAGGACGAAGATGTACGGAAACAGCGGTGCCCACCCGGCAACGACGAACGCCACGAAGGTGACGGCGGCCGTACTCGTCGGCGATTTGCCCTCGTCAGTCTCAGGGCCCGTGTTCTCGACGGAAGTTCGATACGCTATTTCCGAGCGACGACTGAGATAGTTGCTCATCCCCATCGAGAATCCATCTGCCAACAGATTTGCTATCCCGAGGATCAGGACGATAGACGGTTGCAATGCGGCCCCCGCGACTCCCGAGACGACGGCGAACGTCGTGATGATACCGTCGTTCGCACCGTAAATCACTTCGGCCACGTACTCGCCAGACGCTTCCACTTCGTCTTCGAGGAGTTCTGTAAGCATTCGTGCACTGGCTTTCGACTCGAACGACTACAAGCCTTGTTCAGTTCTCAGAGCTACCGAACCGTCGGTAGCCAAGACTATTTCTCGATGGTCGTCGTTGGCCCCGACGTGACCCGGCGTATACTCGTCCCGATTGACGGTTCACCGCCTGCAGACCGGGCGCTCGAATACGCGCTCGAAACGTTTCCCGACGCGACTATCACGACCATCCATGTCATCGACCCGATTGATTCCGTCTATGCCGCAGAAGCCGGAGGGTTGCCCGTCGCAGAGGACTGGTACGACGACGCACAGGACCGCGCGACCGAGATTCACGCGAAGGCAGAGGAACGCGCCGACGAATTCGACATCGAGATAGAGACGGTGACGGAGGTCGGACGACCCGCTCGGACGATACTCCAGTACACTGCCGAACACGACGTCTCCCAAATCGTCATCGGGAGCCACGGTCGGCAGAGAATCGAACGCGTCGTCTTGGGCAGTGTCGCAGAAAGGGTGGTTCGCCGCGCTGAAGTACCGGTGACCGTCGTCCGGTGATCGGGTAACGCGCAGGGGCAATTGCTCCGTCCGACCGGTTCTAACACGTACGCCCGAAAACCGGGGATGCTCCTCAGACGTACTCGAAGACGCGAGCCATCCCTCGTTCCAGATGATAGTTGTTGTGACAGTGGAAGAGCCAGTCCCCGGGATTGTCCGCCAGAAAGTCGAACGAAATCTGTCCCCGGTGGGGTGGGACGAGGACGGTGTCCTTGACCGCATCTCCGACCTGGAAGAAGTGGCCGTGAAGATGCATCGGGTGGATCGCCGGACTATGGTTCGTCATCCGCACCCGGACGTGTTCGCCCTCGCGAATCTCTAGGGGGTCGGCGTCCGGATACGCCTGGCCGTCGATGGTCCACGCTCCGGAATCCCGCATCATCCCACCCGAGAGGGAGAGGTCGAACGTCCGGTCCGGTGAACCCCCAACATCGAGCGGTTCGAGCGCCCGGAGGTCGCCGTACTGGAGCGTTCGACCGTCGAATTGCGGTCGTCCCGCGGAGCCGTCTCCGGTCGCGTTCTCGTATCGCAGTACGGCTTCCCCGGGTCGCTCGTTTCCGACGACGGGCGCGGCGACGACGGCCCAGTGCCCCGGGGAGTCGGCTTCGATGACCGCGTCGTAGCGTTCGCCCATGCTGATGTAGAAGGAGTCGACGTCCGTCGGTTCGACCGGTCGTCCGTCGGCGTGCGTGACGGCCATCGAGTGGCCGCCGACGCCGACGCGGTACGTCGTTGCGCCGCTGGGGTTGATGAACCGCAGTCGGACGCGCTCGCCTTCTTCGACCTCGAACACCGGCGGGTCCGAGGGGAGCCGACCGTTGACGACCATCCCCTCGTACGGGGGACGGCGGCCCTGCATCGGACCGCCACCTCTCATCCCGCCGTTTCGCCCTCCGTCGCCCGGACCGCGGCCATCGGGCCCGCCGCCGCCGGGTCCACCACCGCCGCCAGGTCCGCCACCGCCGCCATCAGGTCCGCCACCGCGGCCTCCCCCGGGCGGCGCCTCGATGGAGTCGAGTATCGGGTCCCCAGAGAGGTAGTCGTCGATCACCAGCGTGTACTCCCGGTCGTACTCGACGTGGGGTGACTCTTCCTCGACGATCAGTGGCCCGTTAAGTGCCCTGTCGAGTTGTAGACCGACGTGGCTGTGATAGACGTAGGTGCCCGCTGGCGACGCCTCGTACTCGTACGTGAACGTCTCACCGGGCGGGACCGGGTCCTGCGTGACGTTCGGAACGCCGTCCATCGGGTTCGGGACGGGAACTCCGTGCCAGTGAACCGTCGTCTCCTCCGGCAACCGGTTCTCGACGGAGACGCGTAGCGTGTCTCCCTCGCTCACGCGGAGCTCCGGTCCGGGATACCGGTCGTCGTACAGCCACGTATCGCTGGTCTCGCCCGGCGCAACCTCGACCCGACCTTCTGTGGCGACGAGAGTAGTCCCCTGTCCGTCACCGCCTCTTTGCTCTTGAGGCTCACCGACCGACTCCGGTTCGATTCCTCGCACTCCCCGATTGCCTGCGATTCCAAGTAGTACCGCGCCCCCTCCGACGCGCAACACTCGGCGCCGCGAGACGTTTCGTTCGTTGCTGACCATCACCCGGTCTACCACGCCCACGAGAAAAAACGAGGGGCCGATACTCAGTGTTCGAGACGTTCGTTTTTCACCCGCTGTCATTCGCCGGTCAGCCACCAGCCGTACATCCGCTCCCAGTACTCCGCATCGGGGTGTTTCTTGGTCTGTCCGTGGGTCTTTCCTTCGAGTATCTGACGCTCGACCATGTTCAGCGCGAGGTGGAGCGCGTGGCTCGCGCCGAACCCCTCGTCCGACGCGATAAAGTGCCCCTTGTCGGTGTAGAGTCGAATGCGCGCGAGCACGAGTGGCGTTCCGCGGAACGTCTCTTTGTGCTCGTGGAGATGAATCTTGGCTTCGAGAACGGTCATGTCGCCGTACTTCCGAGTCACGTTCTCGATCATGTCCGCGATCTCGTCGTAAGTGATATCGTCGATGTGCTCGATGCCGAACACCTGAACGGGGCGGCGCTCTTCGCCCGTCCACGTCAGCGCTTCCAGCACGTCCGTTTTGGTGACGATTCCGTCTGGTTCGTCGTCCGCTTCGACGACGAGCGACGAGCCACCGAGTTCGAACATCTCCTCGACGGCCTCGTCGAGGGGCCGCCCCGGACTGACGGTCCCGACCGTCTCGGTCATCACGTCCTCGACCGGGAGATCGAGCAGGCGCGCCCGGTCGCCTTCCCGAGCACCGAAGCCACCCCGGCGCGAGCGGCCGGAGCTGTCGGAAATATCGCCGCCGAACGAGTCCGTCCCACCGGGGTCGCCGCCTTGACTCCGTCGCACCTCTCGGGTGGTAAAGCCGATAACGTCGTGGAGACTGACGACTCCCGCGAGGTCGCCATCCTCCATCACGGGGAGGTGGGTGATCCGGTGTTCGCGGAACACATGAAGCGCCTTGCCGATGGTCTCCTCGGGCCCCAGCGTCACGAGGTCGTCGCTACTCACGTCGTCCACGGAGATGACGTTGAGATAGGGCGTGACCTTCTTCAGGAGGTCGTCGCCCGTCACGACCCCGATCAGTGCGCCATCGCGGTCCTCGACCGGGAGCAATTTGGCGTCGCTCCCGACCATCAGGCGGGCGACCTCGCGCACGTCCTCGGTTCGTTCGACGGTTGGTGCGTGCCACACCCGCGATCTGGCCTTCTCGCTGGGCTGGTGATGCGACGACGCCAGTTGGCGTCGCGTGAGTACGCCCTCGTACTCGTCGCCGTCCGTGATCACGACCGCCTTCAGGGACGGGTCGTCGAAGGCCCCCGAGACTTTCGAGATCGGTGTCCCCACGTCGAACGCGGTGTAATCGCTGGTGACGATGTCTGTGATATCCATGTGCGTTCCCCCACGACTACGTATGCGCTCGGCGGGTTAATCAGTAACTCTGCCCATCTGACAGGCTCGGGGCGAACCTCACGACAGCGTACTGCTTTCGAAGGTCCGGCGGTCGGTTTTCGGACCCCGGGGTCGTCACTCGGGCGTCTCCCCCGGTTCGGCTTCGCTTTCGGCGTCGGACTGCGGACCGCCGCCCGTCTGTTTCTCCTGTGCCTCGCCCCAGCCACCCGCGTCGGTCACCTCGAACAGCTGTCCCCAGTCCTCGTCGTCTTCGCTCTCGGGGAGTTGGTCGCGTAACTGCCAGAAATCGGACTCCGGTACCGCGGTGCTCACGAGGTCCATGATAACTCGGGCGTGGTACGCCGCCTCCGGCCGGTCTATGCCCTCGATCTCGCTGACTCGCGAGAGGAATTCCCGCCAATCGAACCGCTGGCCGTGTTCGTGCACAGCGCCCGTCATGTACCACTTGATCTCCATCGGAAGCGAAGCGGCGAGGTCCTCGGCCGCCCCCTCCGGTATTCGTTGCCCGACCGTCATGAGGGTCGCCCGAATCGCCCGCAACGTCTCGGCAGTCCCCGGAAGTTCGAGTCGATGCTGTACTTGGCCTGTAAATTCATCGAAGTGCATCGGTTCTCCCCCACGATTTCCACGACCTTGGAGACCATAAATCCACCCCGAGAGGGCGTTACCCTCGGGACTTGCTGGTGGCTTTATGTGCCGAACTGGAATTCGCGTATGTACGCCACCGTCGGTACCCGCGACGATGGTTTCGGACCGAACGGTACTCTTTTTGTCATCGGTTACCGAATTTGCGGTCGTGAATCTCAGTAAGGGGTTTCTCCTCGCTCTCGTTGCCGTCCTCCTCGTCCTGTCGGTCCTACTGGTTCACCCGTTTCTCCAGTACGTCCTCGGTGCCGTACTCCTCGCTTACGTGCTCTATCCGCTCCAAGTCCGCTTCGAAGCGTACACGTCGCCGATGGTGGCTGCGCTCTCTCTCGTCGTGCTGGCAGTTGCGGGGTTCGTCGCACCGTTCGTCGTAGTCTTTTGGACCGTGGCGGATAGTGCCGAGCGAATCCTCCAGGACTTCGACGCTGACGCGATGCAGACCGAGTTACTACAGGCCCGAATCGAGGAGCTCACCGGACGAGAGGTCGATATCGCCGAGGGACTCGTCGGCTCAGGGCGAGAAATCGGGACCGTCGTGTTCGAACGGTCGACCGAAGCATTCGGGACGATCACCTTCCACCTCATCGGGGTCGCGCTGGCGCTCTTTCTCGTCTACTACCTCCTCAAAGACGGCAGCGAACTGCTCGACTGGTGTTACCGGACGATTCCCCTCCCGAGAGACATCCAGCGCGACCTCTACGCCGAGATCGACGACGTGATGTGGGGCGTTCTGGTCGGACACATCTTTGTCGGCATCGTCCAGGGGGTCGTCGCTGGGGTCGGACTCGCCGTCACTGGCGTTCCAAACGCGGTGTTCTGGACGGCCGTCATGATCGTTCTCGCGATGGTTCCGCTCGTCGGTGCGATCCCGGTCTGGGGCGGGGCGGTGGTCTACCTGTATCTCACGGGCGCACCGTTGCTCGCCGTCGGATTGTTCGTCTACAGCGTCATCGTGGTCGGACTCACCGACGACTATCTCCGGCCATTCGCCGTCGACAGGTATGCGAAACTCAATCCCGCCGTCATCCTCATCGGTATCCTCGGAGGCGCGTACGCATTCGGAATCATGGGACTGTTCTTCGGCCCGGTCGTCCTGGGCGCGCTCAAGGCCACCCTCCGCGTCGGCTTGGATAACTGGTCCCGGCTCGACAGGCGAGACATCGGCTGACCGACTCTTCATGCCAGTCTGATACGCTCTTGAAAACCACGGCGGTCATGGATTTCGACGGAGCAGGAGGCGGTTATTCCTCGCGACCGGGAATTGGCCCCTTCGTTTATGGAGGTTCCCAGCGTACAATCTGCGATGGGAGAACTCGAAACTGAAGCAGAGAAAACGCGGTCCGAGATCGCTTCGTACCTCCGGGAGTTCGCAGACCAACTCGACGGTGGCGGGGATGTGACGCTCGAACTCGGCGGTCAGCAGGTGGCGTTGAACCCGACGAATCCGGTGACCTTCAAGTTGGAAGGCGAGTCCGACTGGTCGGAGGGCGATACGGAGGCCAAACAGAGCATCGAGTTCGAATTAGTCTGGTGGCGTGACGCCCAGACACCGCAAGAGGGAACGTTAGATACCGGTACCGGGGGAGAGTAACGGTCCATCCACCCGGGATTCCGCGTCCGTGGCTTCGAAGTTCTTCACCGATGGGAGTTCAACACGGTCCGACGGCCCCACGTAGGACTGAACGAGGTGGAAGGATACGGAGGAGTCGTTACAAGCCTAGGCCGGGATTTGAACCCGGGCTCTCGTCCTTACCAAGGACGCGCTTTACCGCTAAGCTACCCAGGCGCGTTACGTCGCCGCGCATTCCATGATAGGCCCGGTATCCTCTTTAGGCGTTTCGATTCGCGTCAGGGATCGGTGGCCGACGGGCGGGCCTCGTCGGCCGACTCGAACCGCCGGGGGGTCGGCACGTCGGCCATCGCCTTCGCGACCTCCTCGGGGACCGACTCGGGGGGGTCCGGTCGGTCGCCGCCGAGCGAGGCCGCGAGGTCCTCGACGTAGGCCAGCAGGGACTCGGGGGGCTCGACCCCGAAGGCGGTCGTGCCCGCCAGCACCGCGAGTTCGAACACGTCTACTTCGAGCGCGTGGGGGCGGCTCTCGCGGCCCTGCTGGTCGTCGGTCTCGTCGCGGCCGAACGACTTGACCGTCTCGACCGCCTTGTCGGCGGCCTCGGTGCTCGCGAGCAGTGAGAACCCCCGGGCGACCATCACGTCGGCCGCGAGGATGGCGACGTTGCCGTCGGTGTGGGGCGGGTCGCGGTCCCACGGCACGTCGGCCGCGAGCGCGCGGGTGAGCCTGAGTCCCTCGTAGATGAGCTGGACCCCCGCCGCGCGGTCCTCGATTCCGGCGGTGCTCGCGCTCGGCCCCTCGACGGCGCGGGCCGACGAGAGGGTCAACACGCCCGGCACCATCGCCGACTCGTCCAGGAGCGCGTGGATTCGCTCGCGGAGGGGGTCCGGCGAAACGTCTCGCACCGCTCGTCGTCCCGCTCGTCGTGCCCGGGCGGCCGCTTCCATTGGCCGACTCTTGTGACGGAACCGCCAAAGACCTTTGGAAACCCGCTCCGAGGTTCGGACGTGATACGAACCGCAGACCGACCCGGGGTGCGCGTCGTGACCCTCGACCGGCCGGAGCGGCGCAACGCGCTCACCCCCGACGGACTCGACGAGTTGGAAGCCGCGGTCGCCGACGCCGACCGACCGGTGGTCTCCCTCCGGGGCGAGGGCTCGGCGTTCTGCGCGGGCGCGGACCTCGACGTGGTCGCCGACCTCACCCGGGAGGAAGCCGAGGCGTTCGCCGAGCGCGGCCAGCGAGTCGCCGACGCCATCGAAACGTGCGACACCGTCGTGGTCGCCGGTATCGACGGCCCGGCCCGGGGCGGCGGCGTCGAACTCGCGCTGGCCTGCGACCTCCGGGTCGCAACGCCCGAGGCGACGTTCGCCGAGCCGGGCGCGAAGTTCGGCCTGTTCGGCGCGTGGGGCGGGACCGTCCGCCTGCCCCGCATCGTCGGCGAGGGCGAGGCGCTCGACCTCGCGCTGTCGGGCCGGACCGTCGACGCCGAGGCGGCGCTCCGGATGGGGCTGGTCTCCAGAGTGACCGACGACCCCGGAGCCGTGGCCGACGAACTCGCCGACAACGACCCCGAGACCCTGCGCACCATCGCCGAGCGAGTCCGAGACCGGAGCGACCCCGCCACTCAGCGGGCCCGCGAGGCCGAGGCGTTCGGCCGTCTGGTCGCGCGGGTCGGCGACGGCGTCGCCGACCCGCGCGACCGGGACTGAGGTCGCCGACCCGCGCGACCGGAACTGAGGCCGCCGACCGACCGGAACTGAGGTCGCCGACCGACCGGAACTGAGGCCGCCGACCGACCGCGACTGAGACGGCCGACCGACCGCGACTGAGACGGCCGACCCGTCACCGCGCGCCGACCGAGCCAAAGACTGAAAAGCTCGAAGGCCTACTTCGTCGCCATGGGTTCGGAGGAGTGTAGCCACTGCGGCAGGGAGTTCGACGACGAGGAGGCGTACCTGCGCCACCTGCAGGGCGAACACGGCGACGACCTCGGGTCGATAGAACAGCGTCGGGTCGCGACCCTCGAATCCGACGACGGCCGGAGCGTCGCGGTGTACGCCGGGGTCGTCGGCGTCGTCGTCGCGTTCGGCCTGCTCGGGTACTTCCTGTTCTCCGCGGGCGGCGGTAGCGCCGACGTGGATGCAGAGACGACGCCCAGCGACGTCGGGGCGGTCCACTACCACGGCGCGATAACCGTCGAGATCGGCGGCGACGACCTCGATTTCAGTCGGGATCGGTTCCAGCTTCAGGCCGACCCCTTCCACTTCGAGAACGGCGAGGGCGACCGCTGGCACGGCCACGCGAGGGACGTGACCCTCGAATACGCGATGGGGACGCTCGGCATCGAGGTGAGCGAGGACGAAGTCACCTACGACGACACGACCTACCGCGACGGCGACGGCGCGCGGGTCGTCGTCGAGGTCGACGGCGAGTCGGTGACGCCCGAGGAGTACGTCCTGCAGGAGGACGACGAGATACGAATCGTCGCCGAGGAGACCGGCTGAGGAGTTCAGTCGAGCGGGTCGGGCGACGGCGGGACCGTGCGCTTGTGCTCGCTCCGCTCGTACATCCCCCGGATGCGACGGACCTCGTCTTCGGTCACGGCGTCGACCTGCCGGGCGGTCGCGGCGGCCGACAGCGGGCCGTCGACGTGGAGCGCCAGCACCGCGTCGAGTTCGTCGTAGCCGATGCCCAGTTCCTCCTCGTCGGTCTGGCCCGCCCAGAGCCCGGCGGTCGGGGGCTTCTCGACCAGTTCGTCGGGGACACCGACGTGGCCCGCGAGCTGGCGGACCTGCTGTTTGTAGAGGTTGCCGATGGGATGACAGTCGACCGCGCCGTCGCCGTACTTGGTGAAGTAGCCGACCGCGGCCTCGCTGCGGTTGCCGGTGCCCAGCACCAGCGCGCCCTCGCGGTTGGCGACGAGGTAGTTCAGCACCGCGCGGGTCCGGGCCCGGGCGTTGCCGACCGCCATCCGGTCGTCCTCTGCCTCGGGGTAGGTGTCGAGCAACGTCTCGACGATGGGGTTGATCTCGAACACGTCGTGGGGGATTCCCAGCTCCTGGGCGACCCACTCGGCGTCGCTCATGTTGTCGTCGTCGCTGACCGCGCCGGGCATCACCAGCCCGTGGAGTTTGTCCTCGCCCAGCGCCTCGACCGCGAGGTACGCCGTCAGCGTGCTGTCGATGCCGCCCGAGAGCCCCAGCACCGCCTCGTCGGTTCCGGCCGCGTCGGTGGCGTCCCGGATGAACTGGACGATGTGTTCGCGCTGGGCTTCGAGTTCGTCGTCGGAGAAGCGCAGGTCTACCATGAGAGGGTGTTGGAGGGGGCTCGACTAAAATACGGGTGGCACGGGCGAATTTGTGGACGAATGGTCGGTCTCCGGAGGGTCGGGCTGAAGCGCTACGTTGAAGTGCCGGGCGGGAGAAATGACGGATGAAGCGCCGGTGTCTGACCGAGCGAAGCGAGGTCAGGCTCGGCGCACAAGCGAAGCGCAGTGCGCCGGTGTCCTCGTGAACGAAGTGAACGAGGGCTCGGCGCGTAAGCGAACGAAGTGAGCGCAACGCGCCGGTGGTCTAGTGGTAGGACATGAGCTTCCCAAGCTCATAGCCCGGGTTCAATTCCCGGCCGGCGCACTCGAATTCTCTCGATTACGACAGGCAGGGTAGGTCTGGCGTTTTGTTCGTCGCGGCGTGTAACTCCGAGACCGTCTCGAAGTCGAGGAAATCGACGCGGTCGCGGATGGGGCCGAATCCGGTCTGGTCGATTCGCTTTTCGAACTGCCCGCGTCGAGTCTCGTCGGCGACGACGACGAAGTTCGCGTAGTAGTCCTGCAGGTCCAGAAATTTGTGGAGCGAGTTCTGGAAATCCGTAGAGAACTCGACCTCGAAGAGACTGGCTGGCATCCGACGGTCGTTGAACCAGACCACGTCGACCGTGCTGGCGCGCTGGACCAGTTCCCGGTAGCCGAACTGCGGAAGGGAGTCCAGCGTCCGAACGTCCCCCAGTGTTCGGTCCAGAAACTTCCGGTTCTTGTCCTGAGAGGGCACCCAGGTGTCGGCCCGTCGCGCGTTCCCGGTTTCGGCCAGTAGCCCCTGGAAGTACCAGTGATCGTACTGCTCGCGCTTCTCATTCGGAACCGACGCGGCGGTCACATGCGCCGGTAGCTCGTCGTATCGGTCCTGCAGAGCCCAGAGTCCCGGCCGGACCTTGACGAACCGGTCGCGTTCCTGTACGATTCTCCGGATGCTGGCGTTGGGCGTCTTCGTCCCCCACTCGCTTCCCTCGACCCGCGGCGCGTGCTGATACAGGTGCTTGAGCGTCGCGTAGCCGTCGTTCTCGCGCATCACCTTCTCGACGGCCTCGTACTGGTACATATCGGCGACTGTGATCGGAAACACGAAAGTATTCCTACTGCTTCCGAGGAGTCAGCGAGGACCACTCCTCAAACGCCCTCGTACCCCTCCTCCACCAACCCCAGAACCGCCTCGGTCTCCTCGACACCAAATTTCATCGGTCGACGCCACCACGGCCCCTTCCCCGAATCGCTCGATAGCTCGGTCACCACCCAATTCGCTTCCGACCCCGTCTCGGGGGAACTCAGCGGGACCGCGGTCTCGAACAGGCCCGACTCGTCCTCCTCGCCCAACAGCAACACCGCGGCGTCGAACTCCTCGCGCTTGACGTGGGCGTTGTTCCCGAACTCCGCTCGCACCTCCGCCGGGAGGTCCGGGTAGTCCTCGCCCGCGACGGGGTCGCGCGCGAGTCGGAACCCGCCGACGAGGTACGCGCCCCAGTCGGGCGCGATCCACTCCCGTTCGGGGTCGCCCCGCGCGGTCAGGGTGGCGTAGAACAGCGCGTAGTCGCCCGCCGCCAGTTCGAGCAGGGGCCGGGCCTTCACGCCGAAGGGGTCGCCGTAGGTGTGACGCTCGCACTCGGGGTACTCCGCGAACTCGGGGTCGAGGTGGACGGGCGAGTCGAGCGCCGCCGGGGGAATCTCGGTTTCGAGGTCGAGGTCGGCGTAGGTCGGGACCGACACCGACTCGCGGGTCGGGGACTCCTCGGGGATGGGGACGAACTCGAACGACCCGTCGGGGAAGACCGGGCCGCGCACGCCCGGCGCGTTCGTGTTCGCTCCCACGTTGATGGCGACGGCGCGGGGCATTCGGGCGTTTCGAGGAGCGCTGGCGGCAAAGAGGTGTCGTTACGGTTCGTGTCGGTGTTCCACAGATACCCGGCCGACCTACCCAAGTGTCGAGTGAGAGGTCACAATCGTTATCACGTTCCCCGACCTACTCCAGTGATTGAGGTGCGTTACCGTGGACCACTATACGGGGGACTCGCCGTTCGTCGACATCGCGTATCTCGCGCGGTCCGAGCACCGCGTCTCGACGCTCGTCGCACTGACCGAGCGCCCCCGGAGTCGCTCCGAGCTCTGTGAGCTGACCGGAGTCTCGTCTTCCACGATGCGCCGGACGCTGGACGAGTTCGGCGACCGGCTCTGGGTCCGTAAAGACGGCTACCAGTACGTGACGACGCGTCTGGGCGAGGCGGTCGCATCCGGGATGGAAGAGCTGATCGACCGCGTCGAAACCGAACGAGAGCTTCGGTCCGTCTGGAACTGGCTCCCCGAGGAGATCAGCGAGTTTCCGTTCGAGATGTGGTCGGACCTGACCATAACCGTCGCCGAGCCCGACGCCCCGTATCGGCCGGTGGCGCGGGTCAAGTCGCTTCTCGGGCAGACGACCACCGTCCGATTCCTTCGCCCCGAAGTCGCGCTGATGGACCTGTGTTTCGACCTGCTCCATCGACTGGTCGGCGAGGGCGTCGACGCGACGTTGATCGACCGACCCGACTGTCACGCGTACTTCCTCTCGACGTACCCCGACCGCAGTTCGGAGATGGTTCGACAGGACAACTTCACGGTACTGGAGCACGACGACCTTCCTCCGTACGGAATCGGTCTGCTCGACGAACGCGTCGCGATCAGCTGTTACGAGCGCGACAGCGGAACGGTGCACGCGGTGATCGACACCGACGCACCGGCGGTCCGCGAGTGGGCGAAGTCCGTCTACGAGACCTACCGGTCGAGTGCACGCCCGGTCGAACCGCGACAGCGCGCCGAGTAGGGGCCCCGACGACGCGATTCGACCGATTCCGTTCGGCGTTTCCGTCCGGGAGCGACGCGTGGCGTCTACCGGGCCGAGGACGGATGGTAGACTGCAGTCGCTGGTCCAGTGGGTGGATTGCAGTCGCTGGCCCAGTGAGTAGCAGACTCCAGTCGCTGGTCCTGTTGCAGTGGGTGTGAGAATGCCAGAGACTGCCGGGTTTCCACGAAATAGCTACACTATCTTCGGATTCGTACTGGTACTCGCCGAACGGGGGGACGAACGGTTCCCCGGTCGGCACAGGAGACGACGCCATGACAGAACAACGACGGCTATCGCACGGTATCGACCTCGGAACGCTCGAAGGGTTCGCCGAACACGCCGCGGAGAATCCCGAAGCAGTTCGGCTCGGGCTGGGAGCGTCGGCGACCTACGAGGGGACGGCCGCCCACAGCCTGGCGAAGGTCGACAGCTACGAACTCGGCGGCGACACCATCAGCCGCGACACCCGCGAGTACACCATCCCGTACGGTGCCTGGAAGGAGGTACTGGACGCCGGTGGATGGGTCGGCGGAACCGACCGACTCGAACCGGTCGAGGCCGCGCTGTCGGCGCTGGCGGCCTGCATCAACGTCGGCATCACCATCAACGCCGCCGCCAACGGCGTGGACCTCGACCACCTCCGGACGCGGGTCCGGACCGATTTCGACCCGGCAGTCCTCTTCGGCCTCGCGGAACTCAAGGAGGCCGACTCGGTCTTCGAGAACCTCACCGCCGAGGTCGAGATCGACGGCGAGGACCTCGACCGGGACCTGATCGACGAGTGGGCGCGGCGGGCACCCGTCTACACGTTCGTCTCGCTCGCCCAAGACGTCGAGATGACCATCGAGACGCCCGCCGAGGTGGCGGGCGACGACTGACCGGTGACCACCGATGAGCGAATCACTCGACACGGACAAGCTCGAACGCGAGGTCAAGTCGATGTACCGGGACGTCGCGGAGTCGGCCGACGCGGAGTTCCACTTCGAGACGGGTCGGGACCTCGCCGACCGCCTGGGCTACGACCCCGACGACCTCGACTACGTTCCCGACGCGGCGGTCGACTCGTTCGCGGGTGTCGGCTATCACTTCGACCTGGCCGAACTCGAACCGGGCGAGGCGGTGCTCGACCTCGGTAGCGGGTCGGGAATGGACGCCTTCGTCGCGGGGGTCCACGTCACCGAGACCGGCACGGTGACGGGTATCGATATGACCGACGAACAGGTCGAGAAAGCCCGCATCCTCGCGGCCGACAACGGCTTTCACAACGTCGAGTTCCGCCGCGGGTACGTCGAGGACCTCCCGTTCGAGGACGGGACGTTCGACGCGGTGCTATCGAACGGCGTTATCAACCTCTCGGCCGAGAAGGGCCGGGTCTTCGAGGAGGCGAATCGAGTGCTCGGACCCGGCGGGCGGGTGGCGGTCGCCGACATCATCAGCGAGCAACGGATGCCCGACACCATCAAGAACGATGCGGACCTCTGGGCGGCCTGTATCGGTGGGGCCGCTCAAATCGATAGCTACACGTCGCTCGTCGAAGCCGCCGGGTTCGAACTGAGGCAGGTCCGGGAGAACCCCCAGTACGAGTTCGTCTCGGGGCGCGCAACGAACGCGTGCCGGAAATACGGCGTGAAGAGCGTCTCGCTGAGCGCCCGGAAACGGTAGCACGAAATCCGAGCGGGCGCGAGCGAAGCGCCCGGACCGACGAGGAGAGGTCCCGGACGCAGGGAGGAATGCCGGACGCAGGGCGGAATGCCGGACGCGAGGCGGGGAGGGGTCCGGAGGAACTCACCGAGCGGTCATCGGACTCACGCAGTTGCGACAGTAGGTGAACCCCGTCTCGTTCTCGGTGCCACAGCGCGGGCAGACCACGACCGAGGGGTCCGTGTTCCGGGGCCGGTCGTCGAACTCGCGAATCTCCTCGACAGCCGCGGGGTCGCCGTTCGGCGGGGTCGAGCGGAACAGCGTGGCGCTGTCGTCGTCGCGCTGGAGGTACCGGTAGATGAACAGCTGAAGGAGGGAGAACAACACGACGTAGAGGACGATCCATCCCCACACGTCCATATCATGGTATACGGTATCATGGTACTTTGCTTTTCGGTCGGGGCTCGAACGCGTCCGACCGACGGCGTCGCCGTCGGTCGGGTCACGCGGGCAGGACCCGGAGCACGCGGTCGTCTTGGGGCGCTGGCATCCCCCTGCCGTCCCGGTTGCTGGTCGTGACGTAGAGGTGGTCGTCCGGCCCGACGAGGGCGGTCCGAAGCCGACCGTACTCGTCGTCGAGGAGGCGCTGGTCCTCGACTACCGACTCGCCGTCGATGCGGGCGCGGTGGAGGTGTCGACCCGCGAGCGTCCCGAAGAAGAGGTCTCCGCGCCACTCGTCGATGGGACCGTCGTAGAAGGCGGCGCTGGCGGGCGCGACGGTCGGCGTGTACGACGCGACGGGGTCGGTGAACGCCTCGCGGTCGCTCGGTCCCGTCACCTCCGGCCAGCCGTAGTCGTTCCCGGCCCGGAGGACGTTCACCTCGTCGTCGGTGTCCGGGCCGTGTTCGGTCGAAAAGAGGGTCCCGTCGCGCCACGCCAGCCCCTGAGGGTTCCGGTGGCCCGTGGTGAACACCCGGGGGTCGCCGCCCTCGGGGTTGTCGGGGTGGGGGTCGCCGTCGGGGGTCACCCGGAGCACCTTCCCCGCGAGCGAGTCGGGGTCCTGTGCGCGTCGGCCCTCGCCCGCGTCGCCGGTCGCGACGTAGAGCGCCCCCTCGGGACCGAACGCGATTCGACCGCCGTCGTGGACGGTTCCGGCCGGAATCCCGTCGAGGACGACCGTCTCGACCGCGAAGTCGTCGCCCGCGTCGTGGCGGACCACCCGGTTTTCGAGTCCGTGGTCGGTCTCGTACGTCCCGTAGGTGTACGCGAGGCTCGGGTCGTCGGGGTGGAAGGCGAGCCCGAGCAGGCCGCCCTCGCCGCGGTGGGCGATGGCGTCCGAGAAGTCGGCGACCTCCGCCCGGGACCCGTCGTCGGGGTCGACCCGCCGGACGCGGCCGGGTCGTTCCGTGAGGTGGAGGACCCCGTCGGGGTCGAAGGCGGCCCCCCACGGGATTTCGAGGTCCATCGTCACGGTCTCGGTCCGGAACCGGACCGCCGCGGGTTCGGTCCCCCCGGTGGTCGCCGACCGTCCCCCCGCGCTCCCGTTGCATCCCGCGAACCCGGCCATCCCCGCGGCCAGCGCCCCCAGATACGCGCGCCGCTGCATGGACCCGACGGACGACGCGCCGAGAGAAAAGTCCGATGGTCGGACCCCGCGAGCCGAGTCAGTTCGGCGGGTTCAGGTCGCGCTGGAACTCGTCGAAGACCTCGAGGTCCTCGGGGAGCTCATACTCGATCCGTCTGTCCTCCTTGTCGCCGCCCTCGGCGTCGAGGGGCGCGGCGACGTCCTCCCAGCCGGGCTTGACCTTGACGCTCTTTGCGGGCTGGCCGACCGCGATGTGGTGGGCGGGCACGTCGCGCTGGACCACCGACTTCGCGCCGACGATGGCGTTCTCGCCGACCCTCACGCCCGCGCGAATCATCGAATCGTAGGTGATGCGCGCGTCGTCCTCGATGACGGTGCGGTAGTTCGTGACCTCGGTCTGGTCGACCACGTCGTGGTCGTGGGTGTAGACGTGAGCGTCGTCGGAGATGGAGACCCGGTCGCCGACGGTCAGCTCGCCGCGGTCGTCCAGATGCACGTCGTCGTGGACCACGACGTTGTCCCCGACCGAGATGTTGTGGCCGTAGGTGAACGTGATGCCCTTGAAGAACCGGCAGTCGTCGCCGCACTCGGCGAACAGGTGGTCGGCGAGCATCGCGCGGAACCGGAGCGCGAACTCGACGTTGTCGGCCATCGGGGTGGCGTCGAACTGCCGCCAGAGCCACTGGAGGTGCTTCGAGCGCCGGAACCGCTCTTCGTCCTTCTCGGCGTAGTACTCGCTCTCCAGCGTGGCGTTGCAGGGGTCGTAGCTCCGCAGTCGGACCTCCTCGGCGGGCGAGACGCGCTCGCCGTCGGTCCAGCGGTCGTAGGCGTCCCGGTCGCCGTGGAGGTCCACCAGCACCTCCTCGACCACGCCGCAGATGTCCTCTTCGCCAGCGAGTCGGTCGTCTACCTCGGCGATGAACGCTTCGAGGGAGTCCTCCATCTCGTCGGGGAGGCGTACGTGTCGTTTTGTCATGTGGGGTCCTCCGAATCTACTACCCGATAGTTGTCATCGAGTCTTGATGGGGGTTTTGGTTGCGGCGGTACGGGTCGATACCGGCCGAACCCCTTCGTTTCGTCCGGAAACCGCGAGCAAGCGTCGGGACAGTCGTCGATTATTTCACTTTCGCCGCGCGCTCGCGGCGCGAGCGCGCGGCGAGAGCGGTGGGGTCGAGGGTGTGGCGAGGGCTCGGGTCGAGGGTGTGGCGAGGGCTCGGGTCGAGGGTGTGGCGAGGACTCGGGTCGAGGGTGCAGCCCGGTCGGCCCGAGAGCGGAGTTGGGCCCCGCTCTCAGGCCAGGAAGACGTGGCGCGGCCGGTCGGCCAGCACGTCCCGGCCCCACTCGACGGTGTCCGAGAAGGCGTCGCTCCGGAAGAAGCCCATCGCGTCCTCGCGGGACTCCCACTGGCTGGCGATGAACATGTCGTTTTCGTCCTCACGGTTGGCCAGCAGGTCGGTTTCGAGGTGGCCCTCGGTGTCTTCGAGCACGCCGCCGACCGTCTCGAACTTCTCGACGAAGTCCTCGCGGTGGTCGGGCTTGACGGTGTAGAACATCCCCATCGTGCCGAAGCCGCTCTCTTCGCCCGCTCGGCCCACGATGCCCGGCAGGTCGGCGAGGAACCCGCCCGCGGTGTCTGCGGCGCTCTGGGTCTCCCAGATGCTCACGACCGCCGAGCGGCCGCCGTGGGGATTCTCGTAGACCGCGGTCTTGACGTGGGTGTCGTAGTGGTCGAAGTTCTTGCGCAGGCCGTCGACCTCCTCGAACAGGTCGTCGGGGTCGGCCTCCGAGTAGAGCACCATCGCGTACACGTCCTCGCCGTGGGGCTTGCCCGCGTAGATGTCGAGGTCCTGGAGTTCGCCCCGGATGGACCCCGAGTCGTCTCCGCCCGACTCGTCGCCGTGCCCGTGGTGGCTCTCGGCGTCGCCGTGGGGATGGCCGTCGCTCTCGCCGTGGGGGTGTCCGTCGCCCTCGCCGTGGGGATGGCCGTCGCTCTCACCGTGGGGATGGCCGCCCTCGGGCGAGGCGTCCCCGCCCTCGGCGGGGACCGCCTCGCCCGCCATGAACGCGGGGAGGTCCTCGGGCGGGAACTGGCGGCCGAAGTAGAACGGGCCGAACTCGGCGTACTTCGAACTGCTCTCGTCGAACCGGAGTTCGTACAGCAGGTCCTTGATGTGGACCGGGTCGTTGCTGAACAGGTCGACGCCCCACTCGTAGTCGTCGAAGCCGATGGAGCCGGTGATGACCTGCGTGACCTTCCCCGCGTAGGTCTTGCCGATCTCGCCGTGGGTGTCCATCATCTCTGCGCGCTCGTCGAACGGCAGGTCGTACCAGTTCTCGCCCGCCGCGCGGCGCTTGTCCATCGGGTAGAAGCAGACGAACTCGCTGTCGGGAATCTGGGGGTAGAGCTTGCTCTCGGCGTAGCGCGCGAGGCCGGTGTCCTCGATGTCCTCGGGGTCGTTCGTCATCTCCTCGTTGGTGTACCCGCCGACCTCGGTCACCGAGACGTACGAGTCCGAGCGCTCGGTGTACTCGGCGAACGCGGTGTCCTCGAACGCGCGCTCGGCGGTGTCGAGGTCGGCCATCGTCGGCCGGAAGTGAACCACGAGCAGGTCGGCCTCGTGGCCCAGCATCGAGAAGACCGCCGAGGAGCCCTCCTCGGCGTCGGTCACGTCCACGCGGTCGCGCAGGAACGAGACGCCCTCCGCGAGCGCGGCCTCGCGGTCGCGCTCGGGCGCGGCCCGCCACGCGTCCCAATCCACGGTCCGGAAATCGTGCAGCGCGTACCAGCCCTCGTTGGTCGCCGGGGGTTCTCTCGTCATGCACGGAACTCGGGCCCGCGGCGGTAATAGGTTTTTGAGTCGGTCGCGGTCGCGCACCTCGGCGAACTCCTCGCCGAGTGGGGCGGTAGACGGCGGTGTCGGCACTCGCGCCGGGCGTCACAGGCGCAGGCGGCGGTTTCCCCGACCGAAAGCCTTTCAAAAACCGGGTCGGAACGTTTCAGCAATGCGGAAAAGCGGCCCGCCGAAAGGCCTCATCTCGTACCTCGTGCTCGAACTCCTCGACGAGAGACCGCGGTACGGATACGAGATACTCAAGGAGATCAAGTCCATCAGCGGCGGCCACTGGGAGCCCTCCTACGGGTCGGTCTACCCCATCCTCTACAAGTTCGAGGAGAAGGGATGGGCCGAGCGCATCGAGCGCGCCGACGAACCCGACCGCAAGTACTTCGAGCTCACCGACGCGGGCCGCGAGGAACTCGAAGACAAGCGCGAGGAGACCGGCGGGAAGGGCCGGGAGTTCGCCGACGTGATTCTGGGATTCTACCACGTCTTCGTCGCGTTCGCCACCGACGACCGCTTCGAGGTCGAGCGCCGACCCGGGGAGTGGCAGTTCGACGAGGAGTTCAGCGCGTGGATGCTCGAACAGCTCATCCGCCACCACGAGCGCGACTTCGAGGAGTTCGAGCGGATTCCCGACACGCCCGAGGAGTTCTACGAGCGGATGGGACTGGACGACGGCGAGGGCGAATAGCGGGTTTCGGTCGAGAGCGATTGCCGTCGAGCGTCGTGCTGGCGGGGCGGTTCGGGCTGAGATTGCGGGTGCCGAGTCGCCTCTCCCGGGAGTCACGGATGGCGCGTCTCTAGCTACTGCCGTCACCAGTGAGAACCGCACCGCGACCGCAGGCCTCACCCCTCCCCAACCTCGACGGCCGCGCGGTTCCGCGCGGCCGTCTCCCTCGCGCGCGTTGCTCGCGCGCGCCGGTGGCTGGTGACGCCTCGTGTGAGTGATGACGCCTCGTGTAAAGCGATGGCCCGAGTGATGAGACTACGATACGAGAATGAGCGGCGAAACGAGCGTTGGGAGCGCCGGGAACGCGGCCTACCCGGCCAGCAACTGCGGGCCGAACACCATCAACAGCAGGCTGACCAGCATCACGAGTCCGACGGTGGTCGTGACCATCGTGGTCACCTGCCGCCCCTGACTCGTCGGGAGCCGCGAGACGACCGCCTCGGTCCCCATCCGGAGGATGTGGCCCCCGTCGAGCGGGAACGCCGGGATGCAGTTGAAGAAGCCGAGGTTGAGGTTTATCCACCCGGTCCAGAACAGGAGGTTCGCGAGCAGGAACAGCGCCCCGGTCCCGAGGAACGACAGCGGGCCGCCCTCGGCGACGAAGAAGCCGCTGTTCCACGCCACGAACCCGGCGAAGTTGTGCCCGGTGCCCAGCGTGACGCTCGCGAACGGGAGCAGGAGGACCCCGAGCACGCCCGAGAGGAACGACGCGATGGGTCCGGAGACGGCTCCGGGGATGACGTTGCCGAACTCGCCGCCGAGCAGGCCGAGGTACTGGCCCGCGGGGTAGAGGTCGACCCCGACGCTACTGAACGTCACGCCGCTGGTGCCCTGAATCGGCAGGATGCCGACGATGGCCTCGCCGTCGTTCCCGGTCCCGAGTTCGACCGAGTACTCCTCGCGAGCGCCGTCGACGTAGGCCTCGACCGTCACGGTCTCGCCCGGTTCGTACTCGTCGAGCGCGGCGGTCAGGGCGGCGGTGTCGGCCGTCCGCTCGCCGTCGATGGCCGTGATGACGACCGCGTCGTCGGCGGGCATCCCGGCGTCGTCGCCCGGGCCGCCCTCCTGTACGGTTGCCAGCGCACCGATGGGTCCGGTGACCGTCTCGCCCGACTCGGTTTCGAGCGTGGCGACCGTGCGGTCGGCGACCGCCTGCTCGAAGCCGTCCTCGGTGTGGACCGCGGTCCCGTTGACCGACGTGACGGTGGTCGGGTTCTCGGGGTCGACCGAGAGCGCCGATTCGAACGGCGAGTCGGGGTGGAAGTCGCTGACCAGCAACGACCGTTCGAGGTTGCGGGTGTCGCCGTTCGCGAGCGTCACCTCCACGCTCCGCTCGTCGCTCGCCGAGAGGGCCTCCCGGAGGTCGTCGTTGGTCTCGACGGTCGCGCCGTCGACGGCGACGATTCGGTCGCCAGCGCCGAGGTCGGCCGACGCGGCGGCCGACCCGGGCAACACGGCCCCGACCGCTGCGCCCGACGCGACGCTGATGGAGCCGACGACCGGGCCGAACAGCAGGACGAACGCGAGCAGGGTCACCGCGAAGTTGTTGGTGACCCCTGCCGCGAACATCCGGCTCTGGCCCCCGCGGTCGGCGTTTCGACGGCTCTCCTCGTCGGGTTCGACGAACGCGCCGATGGGGAGGACCGCCAGCGTCGCGAGCCCCATCGAGCGGATGTCGATGTCCTCGACCCGGCACATCAGGCCGTGGCCGCCCTCGTGGACCACGAGACCGACGAGCAGGCCGAACAGTATCTCTGGCGCGACCGACAGCGGGAGGAAGTCGTTGACCCCCGGAATCACGAGGACGTTCCGCGGCTGGTTCGCCGGGGACGCGGCGGGCGGGTTCTGGACGACGAGGACCGCCTGTACCACCAGCAGGAGGAACGTGCCGAACATCACGACCAGCGCGATTCCGAGCCCGAAGTTGCCCCACGCGCGCCAGAACCGCTTGGGGGTCGCGAGCCAGTCGAGGAACTCCCGTCCGCGTGTGGTGTGGATGGTAGTGATCGGACCCTGCGTCCCGATGTAGGAGGGCAACAGGCCTCGCGAACCGAGCGCGAGCATCGCGAACCAGTACAGCGCGAGCCCGACGAGTACCCACACGAGCGTACCGTTCATCGCGCGAAAGAAGGGACGCGGCGGTCAAATGCGTTTGGGAACGCGCCGCGAAAGAAGGGCGAAAAGGAAGACGGCGAGAATCCGGGCGGCTACTCGGCGGTCTGCCAGTCCTCTTCGAGTTCCTGCTGTTCGGACCCCTTGCGGCGCTGGCGGAGCTTTCGCGCGGCGGCGACGCCCGCCGCGGTGCCGCCGAGTATCGCCATCCGGCGACCGTACCGTCGGACGCGGCCGCCGCCCGACTGCTGTTCGTCGGACTCGTCGCCGGTCTCTTCGGTCGTCTCGGTCGTCTCGCTCTCACCGGTGGTCTTCTCGGTGCCGATATCGGCGGTCATCTCGCCGGTCTCGGCGGACGATTCGTCTGGAACCGATTCGACCCGCTTTAGCGCGGGTTTCTCGAGGTTGAGTTCTATGAGGGCCATAGTAACGCTCCGTTCGGTCGGGCCGACGACGGCTCGTCGGTCGACTTCACACCCCGATTAACGGGAGTCAGATACTTTGTTATGCTGTCGTTTCCGCGAGGTAGTGAGCGATTACCCCTCGCGCCGGAGCCGCGCGAGGACGAACTCGCGGTCGAGGCTGGCGAGGAAGGGTCCGAGCTTCGGGCCCTCGTCGTCGTCGAAAAAGAGCCGATAGCCCACCGAGAAGAACTCCCCGATAGCGATGTCGTGGCGCTTTGCGGTCTCGTATATCTCGCCCTGAATCTCCTCGGGGCCGCGGCCCTCGGCCACGAAGTCGGCGAGCTCGTCGAGCGCGGCCTCGGTGTCGGCGTCGAGGTCCACGTCGGGCATCTCGGTCCGCTTCAAGTCGTAGTTGTAGGCGTTGTCGGTCCTGCGCGCCCACTCCTGTGCGCGCTCGACGCGGTCGAGCGCGTACGCGACCGCCCACTCTGGGTCGGCCTCTGCGACGTGGCCCTCCCTGCGCGCGATGTCCTCGCGGAGGTCGGGGTCGTCGGTCATCCCCAGTACCGCCGCGAAGGTGTAGGGGAGCCGGATGCGGTCGGCGAACCGGCCGTCCGCCAGTTCGTTCGCCTGCGCCCGCCGGATGTCGTCGGTGACGGCGACGCTCTCGCGGTCGGGCCCCGAGACGGGGTCGCCGTCCTCGTCGAACCGCGCGGCCACCGTCGGCCGGACGACCGGCGGGTACGCGGCGTCGGCGATTTCGGCCTCGGTCTCGTCGGCCTCGCGTTCGCCGAAGTAGACGCGCTCGAAGCCGTCGAACTCGTCGACGAGCTGGTCGAGGTGCGAGACGTCGAAGTCCCGGGCCTTGCTCGGGTCCTTGGTGAAGAAGTACCGGACGACCTCGGGTTCGAGCATCTCCAGTGTGTCCTGAACCATGATGACGTGGCCCGACGACGACGAGAACGGTTCGCCGTCGAGGGTGAACCACTCGTAGGCCATCGGCACCGGGGGCGTGTCGCCCAGCACGTTCCGGGCCACGTCGCTCCCGCTGGGCCAGGACCCCTCGGCGTGGTCCTTGCCGAAGGGTTCGTGGTCGACGCCGAGCACGCGCCACTGGGCGGGCCACTCGAAGCGCCACGGGAGCTTGCCCTCTCGGAGGGTCGCGCTGCCCTCGTGACCGCACCCCTCGATGGTCCGGTCGCCCGCCTCCATGTCGGTGCAGACGTACTCGACGGTGGTCTCCGCGGGGGTCTCGCCGAGGTTCACCGCGGTCACGGTCTCGGTTATCTTACCGCACTCCTCGCAGACGGGGTTGAAGGGGACGTACTCCTCGTCGACCTTGTCCTGATATTCGGCGAGGACCTCGCGGGCGGTCTCGCGGTTTTCGAGCAGGTAGTGAGTAACGTCTTCCAGTTCGCCCGACTCGTAGAGGTCGGTGTTCGAGATCATCTCGACCGGGATGCCCAGAAGCTCGGCGCTGCGCTCGATGAGGTTCGAGAAGTGCTCGCCGTACGAGTCACAGCATCCGAAGGGGTCGGGAATCGCGGTGTAGGGCTTGCCGAGGTTCCGGCCCAAGGCTCCGGCGTTCACCTCGCCCAAATCGACGACGTTACCGTCGAGGTCGGCCAGCTTCCGGGGGAGCTTTCGGAGGGGGTCGCGGTCGTCGGCGGTGAACACCTGCCGGACCTCCCGGCCCCGGTCGCGCAGGGCCTCGGCGACGAAGTAGCCCCGGACGATCTCGTTCATGTTGCCGAGGTGCGGGACCCCGGAGGGCGAGATGCCGCCCTTGATGACGATGGGGTCGTCGGGGTCGCGGTCCAGAATCCTCTCGGCGACCGACTCGGCCCAGAACGGGTGGGGCTGGGGTCCCTGAAGGACGTACGGGTCGTCGTCGGGGTGGAGTTCGGGGGCGTCGGTCATCGCTCGTCGGTCGCCCAGTAGGTCATCTGGTCGTCGGTGCCCTCGGGGATGATGTCGGTGCCATCGTGCTCGCCGAACCGGACCGCGTCGGCGATGCGCTCGGGCTCGGTGCCGTCGAGGACGATGGTGCGCACGCCCGACCGCTCGATGAGCTTCGCGGCGAGCAGGTCGACGGGCGCGGAGCTCCCCGCGTTCATCTCGATGCCCGCGATGACGTCGACGAGTTCGCTCGCGGTGATCTCGTCGTACTTCCGGGCGTCGTCGGTCTCGTTGGGGTCGTCGCTGAACACGCCGGGGACGCTGGTGGCGTAGACCAGCAGGTCGGCGTTGGTGTACTCCGCCAGCGCCGCGCTCACGGCGTCGGTGGTCTGGCCGGGCGTCACGCCGCCCATGACCGCGATGTCTCCCCGGTGCATCGCCGCGCCCGCCGACTCGTAGTCCTCGGGCGGGCTCGGGGCGGCCCCCTCGCCGAGCGCGGCGATGAGCAGGCGGGCGTTCAGCCGGGTCACGTCGATGCCGATGTCGTCGAGTTCGATCTCGTTCGCGCCCAGTTCGCGCGCCGTGCCGATGTACTCCCGGGCGACTCCCCCGCCGCCCACGACCGTTCCGACCGTACAGCCCTCGGCGTCGAGGTCCTCGATGACCTCGGCGTGGTCGCGCACTCGTTCGGAGCCGAGGTCCGGGGCGAGGACGCTCCCGCCGATGGAGACGACTACTTTCATGTTGTCGCGCTATTGCCCGGTCGCGGCCTTAAGGATTGCCAACTTCGGGGAGGGTCGCTTGCCGACACGTTCACACGGACCGTCGCCGGGCGAACTTCACACTCCCCGTCGCCGCGCGAACCGTCCACCCGGCGCGCGCTGGCGCGGTCTCGCTGTTTGAGGCCGCGCCAAGGCGCGCGAGGGACGAGTATCGCAGGCGACGAGTGAAACGAGTCGCCGAGAAACGCAGTCGGTTGGGGAGGCGTGTGGCTCGCGGTCGCGGTGCGGTCTCATAGGTACCGGGAGTAGCTAGCTTCACTGCGCCGTCTCGGAGACTTCGACCGAACCGACTCACACCCTTCCACCGAAGGCTACAAGCGCAGCCCGACCATCGTATCGACCATGTACGTGCTGGGCGTCGTCGGACCCGAACGCGAGACGCGAGCGGTCGCCGACGAACTGGCCGACCACTTCGGCGCGGACGGCCGGGTCGCACTCGTCGAGCGCGACTCGACCGACACCGACGAAGCCGACGGCTCCGGGGCAGACGTGACGTACCGACTCTCCGAGCAGGGCTGGACCGCCTCGGGGCGCGACCGGGACCTCCCGGACCTCCTCGACGACCTCGCGCCCGAGTACGACTACGCGCTCCTCGCGAACTATCCGGACGCCGCTGTCCCCGCGGTCGTCGTCGGCGACCCCGAGACCGACCCCGCGGGCGAGACCTTGCTCGAAGTCGAGGACGCAGACGCGCTCGACCCCGCCGAGGTCGCTACGAAGCTGGCGGCCACCGAACCCCACGAGACCCTCGAATCGCTGGTCGCCCAGACCAAGCGCTCCGAGGACGCGCCCTACTCGGGTGCCATCGCCACCTTCACCGGCCGGGTGCGCGCGAAGGAGGACCCCGACGACGAGCCGACCCAATTCCTCGAATTCGAGAAGTACGATGGCGTCGCCGAAGAGCGGATGGACGCCATCCGCGCGGAACTGGAGGAGCGCGAGGGCGTCTTCGAGGTGCTACTGCACCACCGGACCGGGGTCGTCGAGTACGGCGAGGACATCGTCTTCGTGGTGGTGCTGGCGGGCCACCGCGAGGAGGCCTTCCGAACGGTCGAGGACGGCATCAATCGCCTCAAGGACGAGGTGCCCCTGTTCAAGAAGGAGGTCACGACCGACGAGCAGTTCTGGGTCCACGAGCGGTCCTGACCCCCGAATCGGCGAATCCGTGTCAGCTTCTCGCAAGACGTTGGAGCCAACACGGACAGAGGCGGAACAAAACCACAGGACCGGTTTTAAACTATCTAAGCGCCGCAGAAAACGTCGTAAAACGTTACTTTTACCCCATTTTCGGGTTTCGTGTCGGCTCCAGAAGGTGAATATTCGGAAAACGACACTAACCGTCTCCCCTTTATAACACCCCCCGTCTCCAAAGAGGGAACGAAGCATGAGCGCAACGACGAAGCCCTCCGAAACCCCCGAACCGCAGTCGAAGGAACAGCGCCTCCAGCAGTTCCTCCGCCGGAAGGCCGACGACGGGGAGATGTACTTCAAGAGCAAGTTCATCGCAGACGAGGTCGGCCTCTCGGCCAAGGAGATCGGCGCGCTGATGGTGAAGCTCAAAGAGTCGGCCGCCGACCTCGAGATCGAGAAGTGGTCGTACACGAGCGCGACCACCTGGCGCGTCTCGCCCGCGTAAGAAGTCCCCGCCCGCTCCGAATCGAGCCCCGAACCGAATCGCGCGCTTCGCGTCCGATTGGTCCCCTTTCGGACGTTTCCCTTCTCGAACCGCTCCGCGAGCGACCCGAACGGGTCGCCGCCTTCGACAGGTTTGTAGTCCACCCGCGACACGTTCCGGTCGTGTCACTCGTCTCGGCGCTGACCACGGCCATCCTGCCGGTCCTCTCGGTCGCCGCGGTGGGCTTCCTCCTCGGACGGGTCCGGGACGTCGACGTGGACGCGCTCGGGACGATAACAATCTACGTCCTCACCCCGGCGCTCGTCTTCTACAGCCTCGCGACCTCGTCGCTGTCGGGCGGGCTCGCGGCGAGGCTCGTCGCCGGAGTCGCCGGGTTCACGCTCGCCATGGTGGCGCTCTCGGAGGGGGTGGGCCGCCTGCTCGGCGAGACCGAGCCCGTCTTGGGGTCGCTGGTCCTCTCGTCGTCGTTCCCGAACGCGGGCAACTACGGCATCCCGCTGGCGGCGTTCGCGTTCGGCGCGGTGGGTCGCTCGACCGCGGTCCTGTTCATCGCGGTCCAGTCGGTGCTGATGTACACCGTCGGGGTGTACCTCGCCTCCCGCGGCGAGGAGATCACCACGCGCGCGGCCGTCACGGAGGTGTTCAAGCTCCCGCTGGTGTACGCCGTCCTCGCGGCGGGGCTGGCCCGGTGGTTTGGGGTCGTGCCCCCGACCGACATCGCCGCGATGGAGACCCTGCGGCTCGTCGGCGATTCGGCCATCCCCGTGATGCTGCTGACCCTCGGCATCCAGCTCGCGAACACCCGCCACGGCGCGTCGCTCTCGCGGGTCGCGGTCTCGAACGGGCTGAAGCTCGTGGTCGCGCCGGTGGTCGCGGTCGGGGTCGCGCTCGCGGTCGGACTCCCCGAGGACCCCACGGTCGCGCGCGTGTTCGTCCTCGAATGCGCGATGCCCGCGGCGGTCACGCCGCTCATCCTCTCCATCGAGTACGACGAGGGCGCGGAGGGGCTGACCGGGCCCGAGTACATCAGCACCGCCATCTTCGCCAGCACGCTCGCCAGCGTGGTCACGCTCACCACCCTCATCGCGGTGTTGCAGGCGGAACTGGTCGTGTGAGTCCCGCGGGGCCGCGCGAGCGGCCCCGCGGGTGCCGGACCGTCGCCCCGCACTCGCCGGACCGCCCCAGTACGCACGACCCGCCCGCGTCCGGGGGTTTATCAACGCCGACGACGTACTGTCAGCCGAATGGGTTCGAGCGACCCGCCAGTCGACGGTCCGGCGCTGGAGCGACTCCGCTCGGTCTTCCGGGTGTACGAGACCCGCCACGACGGCGAGCAACTGGTGTACTACGGCGAGCCGCTGGTACCCCGGGACCGGCTCATGGAGGCTGTGTGGCCGCTGTTCCGCGAACACGGCTACGAAGTCCAGTTGACCACCAAGACCGGCGAGTACGTCCTCGTGGCCGAACCCGCCGAGACCGGCGTCGACGGAATTCCGTGGACGAACGTCGTCCTCCTGCTCCTGACGGTGGTCTCGACGCTGTACGCCGGGAGCGCGTGGTACCACATCGACGTGGCCGCCGACCCGCTCGCGATGCTCGAAGCGTGGCCCTTCGCGGCCGCGGTGCTGGGCGTGCTGGCCACCCACGAACTCGGCCACTACGTGATGACCCGGTACCACGGCGTCGACGCGACCCTGCCGTACTTCATCCCGATGCCCTCGCTCATCGGGACGATGGGCGCGGTCATCCGGATGAAGGGCCAGATGCCCGACCGCGAAGCCCTCTTCGACATCGGGGTCGCCGGGCCGATTGCGGGACTGGTGGCGACAGTCGTCGTGACCGCCATCGGACTCGCGATGGACCCGGTCGAGGTGTCTCAGGCGACCCTCGACAGCGCCAACACCATCGAGGTCGAGTTCGGCTACCCGCCCCTGCTGGAGTTCATCGCGTGGGCGGTGGGCCAACCCACCACCTACGCCGACCCCGCGAAGGCGATCAATCCGGTCGTCATCGGTGGGTGGGTCGGGATGTTCATCACCTTCCTCAACCTCATCCCGGTCGGCCAGCTCGACGGCGGCCACATCGTCCGCGCGATGCTCGGCGAGCAACAGGAACGGGTCGCCGCGCTCGTCCCGGTCGCGCTGTTCGCGCTCGCGGCCTACGTCTTCTACGTCGAGCAGGTCAGCAACGCCTCGGTGCTGTGGGTGTTCTGGGGCCTGCTGGCGACGTGGGTCGCCTACGTCGGTCCAGCGCGGCCCATCGACGACGAGGGACTCGACGCCAAGCGGAAGCTGGTGGGCGTCCTGACGTTCGTGGTCGGCGCGCTGTGTTTCACGCCGGTCCCCATCGAGATAATCGCGTGACCGCTTTCTCCGAGTTCTGTCACCCGGTTCACGGCCGTCTCAGATTGCTCGGTGGGAAGTTCTACCGGAAATCGGCTGGTGAATCAACCGCCGTGGATCGGCTGACGAACCGTTCCAACGGGGCGGGACTGAAAGGGGCCGCCCGGTCGCGTGCAGTTTAGTCGCCTCAGCGACCTCTATCCGGAGCGAACGAAGTGAGCGGAGGATATGTCGCTGAGCGACCGCGAGCGGGCGGGGGCTTTCGAAGTCGTCTGTTTGATTTGGATGTCGCTTTTCTCTGCGGATTCCCTAGGTTTATACTGTAAGCGTTGTAAGTCTGTGTTGTACTTACAGCGATGGGGACTGCCGTGGAGCTAAAACGCCTCGACACCGGGCATGAAACTCGCTGTGAGTGAAATTCCCACAGAACCATGGTTGGAACCCAAAACCAGACCCACGCCACATGGAGCGCGATTCTCAATCTTCGAGGCAAGGAGGATGCGAATGTCAGCTGACAAACGCATCCCCACCACCGAAGAAACATGGAGACAGTTGCACGCTCTAAAGGAACCGGGACAGACATTCGACGAACTCCTGGCGGAGCTGATTCAGGAGCATCGAGAACGTCGGCTCGCCGAGCGAGCGCGCGAGGTCCGCGACGCGGACCGGGAGGAGCTGACGAGTCTCGATGAGCTACGAGGTGCTTCTGAGTGAAGAAGCGGAGGGCTTCTTCACCGACCTCGACGAGAAGAGCCAGCGAATCTGCGCGGAGACGCTCGGCCACCTCGAAGAGAACCCGTATCCGGATCGCGGACAGGGCGACAAGAAGAAGCTGAAGGCCCAAGACGAGGAGATATATCGGATACACGTCGGTCGGACGTACACGGCGTTCTACGTCGTCCTCGAAGACGAGGGCGAAGTGCGCGTGACCGACCTGATGACCATCGAGGAAGCCCACAAAGAGTACGGCCGGTAGCGCGGATGCGACAGGGATTTTCGGCGAAGTTCCGACTGTCAGCGCCCGCTATTTACCGTGCGTGAACCCCCGGTCCGGCAACGCCTCGCCGTCCATCTCGACGCCCACCTCCGTGACCTCGCCGATGACCGAGATCCGCGTCGGCGACGCCTGGCGGGCCGCCGGAACGTCATCCTCAGACACGGTGAACACCAGTTCGAAGTCCTCGCCGAAGAACGTCGAGAGCTCGCGCACCTCGGCCCCGTCGTCGGCCACCTCGCGGACCACCTCGTCCACCGGGACCGCCTCGGACTCGACCGCGAAGCCGCAGTCGCTCGCTTCGGCGAGCTGGTGGAGCGAGCGCGCGAGGCCGTCGCTCGAATCCATCATCGCGGTGGCGTGGGGCGCGACTGCGCGCCCCGCGGAAACCCGGGGTTCGAACCGGAACAGCTCGTTCGCGCGCTCGATTTCTCCCCGCGAGAACAGCCGAATCGCGGCGGCGCTCCGGCCGAGCGTGCCCGTGACGCAGACGCGCTCGCCCGGGCTCGCGCCCGACCGGAGAACGGGGTCGTCGGTCCGGCCGAGCGCCGTGGTCGCGGTGGTGAACTCCCGGCTCTCGTCCAAGTCGCCGCCGACGTACTCCGCGCCGACCACCTCGCAGGCGTCGCTCGCGCCCGCGACGAAGTCGGCCAGCTCATCGGGGTCGAACGCCGGGGCGGCGTACACCGCGACCGCCGCCGTCGCCTCGGCACCCATCGCGGCCACGTCCGACAGCGACGCCGCGACCGCGCGCCACCCCGCGGTGTACCGGGTCGTCCCGTCGGGGAAGTCGGTCGTCTCGTGGAGCATGTCGGTGGTCAGCACCTGCCCGTCGACGACCGCCGCGTCGTCGCCCGCGGGGGCGAGTCGGTCGGCGAGCAACGACAGTGCGTCCCGCTCGTCCATATCCCGAACTCGACCCCCCGACGTGAAAGCGCTCTGGTATCGTCTGCGTCGCGAGGGGTCGCGGCCGTGCGCGAGTCGAGTATCCGTGGCTTAACGCCGCGTACGCCCGCCGACTTCAAGCCGCGACCGACCGTTCGCGGACGCCATGGACGTAGACGCCGGGGACGCGCGGTCGGTCGCCGTCGGGTTCGCGGCCGGTCTCGCGGTGCTGGTGGGGCTGTACTCGGTGGTCGGTCTCGGCGACGTGGCGGCGGCGCTGTCCCGGGCCGACCCGGTCGTAGTCGCCGGAGTCGGGGTCGTTGCGGTTGGCTGGCTGACCGCGTGGAGCCTCGCGCTCCGGACCGTCCTCGGGGTCATCGCGGTCGAGGTGTCGGTCCGTCAGGCGTTCCTGCTGTTCGCGGGCGCGACCTTCGCCAACAACGTGACCCCGTTCGGACAGGCCGGGGGCGAGCCGTTCAGCGCCCTGCTCGTCTCGCGCTCGACCGGCGTCCCCTACGAGAAGGGGCTGGCGGCGGTCGCGAGCGTGGACACGCTCAACTTCGTGCCGTCGGTCTCGTTCGCGCTGGTCGGGGTCGGCTACTACGCGACCCGGTTCACGGTGGGCGAGCGAGTGGAGTTCGCGGTCCTCGCGCTCGCGGCGCTCGCGCTCGGGATTCCGGCGGCGGCGTACCTCGCGTGGCGGTCACGCGACGGGGTGGCGTCGCTCGCGGTCGGACTCCTCGTTCCCGTGAGTCGCGCGCTCGGGCGAGTCGTCCCGAGTGCCGACACGCCCGACGAGGCGGGAGTTCGCCGCCGAATCGAGGGCTTTTTCGCCGCGCTGGAGCGGGTCGCCGACGACCGCCGCGGATTGGCGGTCGCACTCGCGTTCTCGGCGCTCGGGTGGCTCCTGCTGTCGAGTTCGCTGTGGCTGTCGCTTCTCGCGCTGGGCCACGCCGTCCCGTTCGCGGCCGCGCTGTTCATCGTCCCGCTCGGGAGCGTCGCCGGGGTGACCCCCCTCCCGGGCGGCCTCGGCGGCGTCGAGGCCGCCCTCGTCCTGCTCGTCGTTCCCGTCGCGGGCGTCGACCCCGCGACTGCGGGCGCGGCGGCGGTCATCCACCGCGGGGCGACCTACTGGTTCCCGATACTCCTCGGAGCGAGCGCGACCGCGATGCTTGGCGCGAACGGCGCGCTCGAATCCGCGAGCGACTGACGAACCCGACGCTGCCGCGGCGGTTCGCTAACGATGGGTTTAAACGCCGCGGAACGGAATTCGTGGGTATGACGACGCTCTACGACGTTCCCGCGGACGACCTCAACGACGCGGTCGCCGCGAAGCTCGAGGACCGACTCGACGAACCCGACTGGGCCGAGTACGCCAAGACCGGCGACGGCCGCGAACTCCCGCCCGAGCAGGAGGACTTCTGGGCGCGCCGCGCCGCGAGC
This sequence comes from Halorussus salilacus, assembly GCF_024138125.1. Lineage (NCBI taxonomy): Archaea > Methanobacteriati > Methanobacteriota > Halobacteria > Halobacteriales > Haladaptataceae > Halorussus > Halorussus salilacus. Next base: position 2,063,487 of record NZ_CP099993.1, on the reverse strand, counting down.
ATCCTCCGGAAGGTCGCCGTCGACGGCCCGGTCGGCGTCGAGCGCCTCGCCACCGAGTACGGCGGCAAGAAGGGCGGTTCGAACCGCTATCAGGTCGCTCCCGAGCACCGCACCGACGGGAGCCGAAACGTCATCCGGACCATCCTCCAGCAGCTCGAAGACGAGGACCTGGTCGACACCGAGGGGAGCGCGGGCCGCATCGTGACCAGCGACGGTCGCAGTCTCCTCGACGACACCGCTGGCGAGGTCATGGAGGACCTCGACCGGCCGGAGCTCGAACGCTACGCCTGAAACGCGACGCCCGAGATTCCTCGCGCGAGGCCGCCTGCGGCGGCCTCGCGCTCGCCGTTTTCCGTTCGCTCGTACGTCGGGAGAGCCGACGGTCCTTTCGGGCGTGGCTACGAGCCGAACCGGTTTCCGAGCGCTCCGTAATGGTTTTTGGCCGTGCGCGTCAATGAACCAGATAGCCATGAGCGAACAGCCCGACGACGAGCGGCTCGAAGAACTCCGCAAGCAGAAGATGCAGGAGCTTCAGGAGCAGGGCGGCCGGGAGGAAGCCCAGGAACAGGCCCAGCAACAGGCCGACGCCCAGAAGCAGGCCATGCTCCGCCAGCACCTCACCGACGGCGCGCGAAAGCGGCTCAACTCCGTCCGGATGAGCAAGCCCGACTTCGCAGATCAGGTCGAACGGCAGGTCCTCGCGCTCGCCCAAAGCGGCCGAGTCAACGGCAAGATCGACGAGCAGAAGATGAAGGAGCTCCTCCGGGAGCTGAAGCCCGACTCCAAGAGCTTCAACATCCGACGGCGCTGAGATGGACCTCGGTCTGCTCTACAGCGGCGGCAAGGACTCGACGCTCGCGGCGCTCCTGCTCGAAGACTTCTACGACGTGACGCTCGTCACGGCGAGCTTCGGCGTCACCGACTCGTGGGAGTACGCCAGCCGGACCGCCGACGCCACGGGCTTCGACTTCGAGACCGTCGAGCTGGACGACGACGTCGCCGCCGAGGCCGTCGAGAAGATGGTCGAGGACGGCTACCCCCGAAACGGCATCCAGCACGTCCATCTCCACGCGCTCGAAGCCGTCGCCGGGATGGACTTCGACGCGGTCGCCGACGGGACCCGGAGGGACGACCGGGTCCCCTCGGTCTCGCGCGCGCAGGCCCAGAGCCTCGAGGACCGCCACGGCGTCGACTACATCGTCCCGCTGTCGGGGTTCGGCCGGGGGGCGGTCGACGCGCTGGTCGACGAGACGCTCGACGTCCGGACGGGGCCGAGCGAGGAGATTCCGAAGGCCGACTACGAGGACGAACTCCGGGCGCTACTGGCCCGCGAGCACGACGAAAAGGCGGTCGCGAAGGTGTTTCCCGACCACACCCAGACGTACGTCGAGGGGTTCTCGCGCGCCGACGCCGAGTAAAAGGTTTCAAGCGCGCGCTCGCCCAAGGCCCTCGCATGTACGACCGAATCAAGGGATTCCGGGACTTCTATCCGGCGGAGATGGGCGCGCGACGCGAGATGTTCGATGTGCTCGAAGACACCGCGCGCCGGTACGGGTTCCGCGAGATCGGCACCCCCGCGCTCGAACGCACCCAGATGTACGTCGACAAGAGCGGCGAGGAAATCGTCGAGGAACTCTACAGCTTCGAGGACCAGGGTGGTCGCGACGTCGCGCTGACTCCCGAGCTCACGCCGACCGTCGCTCGGATGGTGGTGGCCAAACAGCAGGAGCTCGCCAAGCCAATCAAGTGGTTCTCGACCCGTCCGTTCTGGCGGTACGAGGAACCCCAGAGCGGCCGCAAGCGCGAGTTCTACCAGACGAACGTCGACATCTTCGGCTCGTCGGAACCCGAGGCCGACGCCGAGCTACTGGCGTGCGCTGCCGACGCGCTGACCGGCCTCGGACTGACCAGCGAGGACTTCGAGTTCCGGGTCAGCCACCGCGACATCCTCGGCGGCCTGCTCGAAGCGTTCGACGCCAACGTGGACACCGAGGCGGCGATTCGGGCAGTGGACAAGAGCGAGAAAGTCAGCGACGAGGAGTTCTACGGCCTGCTCACCGACGCCGGACTCTCCTACCAACAGGCCGAGGAGTTCGAGGCACTGCTCGACACGCCCGAGGACGACCTCGACGACCTCGTGGCGTTCGCCGGGACCGACCGCGTCGAGAGCGCGGTCGAGAACCTATCGAACGTGCTGGCGGCGACCGCCGACTTCGGCGCGCGCGAGTTCTGCACGCTCTCGCTGGAGACCGCCCGCGGGCTCGACTACTACACCGGCACCGTCTTCGAGTGCTTCGACTCGACCGGCGAGGTGAACCGCTCGGTCTTCGGCGGCGGGCGCTACGACGACCTCATCGAGGGTTTCGGCGGCCAGCCCACGCCCGCGGTCGGCTTCGCGGTCGGCGACGCCACGCTCACGCTCCTGCTCCAGCGCGCGGGCGTCTGGCCCGACGAGGAGGTGTCGACCGACTACTACGTCCTGCAGGTCGGCGACACCCGCGACGTGGCCGCCGAGGTCACCCGCGACCTTCGCTCGCGCGGCTTCGTCGTCGAGACCGACGTGTCGGGCCGGAGTTTCGGGGCACAGCTCGATTACGCCGATTCAATCAACGCCGAGACGGTCGTCATCGTCGGCGAGCAGGACCTCGCCGACGGGAACGTGACGGTCAAGGACATGGAATCGGGCGACCAGACGCAGGTTCCGGTAGAGGCGTTCCCGCCGGAGGACGTGTCACGGCCGACCTACGAGGATTTCGAGTAGTCAGTACGGCGAGACCCGAACCCCGTCGATTCGCCGGAACTCCGAGACGTTGCGGGTCACGACCCCTGTGCCGTGCTCTAGCGCCGTCGCCGCGATCATCACGTCTATTGCTCCGACCGGATGGCCTTCGGACCGCAGTCGTCGCTGTAGGTGCGCCGCACGACGTGACTCGGCCACGCCGAACGGGATCAGATCGACTCGGTCGAGAATCCCGTCGAACTCGTCGCGCTCCGATTCGTCTCGCAGGCCGCTTCCGACCTCGGTGACCGTCAGTGTCGAGACGCTCGTGGGCGTCGCGGTCTCGACCAGTTCGTCGAGTTTCGCGACCGCCGACTCGTCGTTCGCCATCAGGTCGATGAGAAAACACGAGTCCAGGATCATTCGTGCCGACGCATGTCCTCCTCGACTCGCTCGCGGAAGCGTTCGGTGCGGTCGCGAAGTCGCTCGGCGTCCTCGTCGTCGAGCATCCCCACGAGGTCGTAGAGCGGATGGTCCCCTTCGCGGGACGCCATCAGCCGGTCGATGGCGTCGGAGAAGCTCTCGTCCTCCTGCTTCGAGTCCTTGAGCTTCCGATACACGTCGTCACGGATGCTGATGTTCTTTGTACCCATATGTGGGTATTTACATCCGTGTTCCTATGTTTTTTGTCCTCGTTCGGCTCCGTCTCTCGGTCTCATTTCCCGGGGACGTCGAGTAGTCGCGCGGTTCAATCTTTTTGGTACCGCCTCACGTACCCCCGGACATGCGAGACAGTTCGGTACGGTTCGACAAGAAGACGCTTCTCGCGGTGCTGTCGGTGCTGACGTTCGGCCTGACGGCGTTCTTCGCGGTGGTGGGGCTGGAGTTCCTCGTGCCGACGACCTTCGTCCTCGGGTTCTTCATCGTCGTGCCGCTGGTCGCGTTGCTCGGCGACTCGCTCCCGTTCGTCGAGAGCGGCGGTGGCGACGCTACGGCGGTCGGCGAGACGGCGGCCCGGACCGAGGACGCCCCGCTGAAGGAACTCCGGTCGCGGTACGCGAGAGGCGAGCTATCCGACGAGGAGTTCGAGCGCCGACTCGAACGCCTGCTGGAGACCGAGGAACTCGAACGACACCTCGAATCCGAACTCGACGAGGGAGCGAGGAGAGACCGGACCGTCGAGTACGAGTAGGGCGAACAGACGGCACGAGTGCGGGCCGAACCGCGTGGCGGTTCGGCCCGCGCCGCGAGCGAGGGGGTGTGCCGTACTCCCGCGGGCCCCTCGCGGCGATGGTCAGGTCACGGCCCGGGTTGGTCCCGGCTTCGGATTTAAACGTTCGCAGGGTCGACGCGCGTGACCCGGCGTTAAGTAGCGCGGGTCCCAACGTCGTCGCATGCGCGCCTTCCGGGTCGCCTACGACGGTCGCCCGTTCCACGGCTTCCAGCGCCAGCCCGACGTGCCCACGGTCGAGGGCCGACTCTTCGACGCCCTCGCCGGGCTCGGGGTCGCGGCGGGCAAGCCCGAGGGCTACGCCGCCGCGGGCCGGACCGACGCCGGGGTCTCGGCGGTCGCCCAGACCGTCGCGTTCGAGTGCCCCGACTGGCTGACCCCCGCGGCGCTCAACTCGGAGCTTCCGGCCTCGATCCGGGCGTGGGCCAGCGCCGAGGCACCTCCGGACTTTCACGCGACCCACCACGCCGGGTATCGGGAGTACGTCTATCACCTGTACGCGCCCGACGAAGACTTCGCGCGGGCCGAGGCCGCCCTGTCGCGGCTCTCGGGCGAGAACGACTTCCACAACCTCACGCCAGACGACGAGAACACGGTCAGGTCGTTGGACGGGGAGGTTCGTCGCGACGGCGACTATCTGGTGTTCACCCTGCGGGCGGGCGGGTTCGTCCGCGAGATGGTCCGGCGGGTGGTCTCGCTGGTGCGGGCGGTCGCGACCGGGGACGCGGAGTTCGAGAAGGTGGCACGCGTGCTTGGACCCGAGCGGGTCGAAGGACCCGAGGGCGTGGCCCCCGCCCCGGCGTATCCGCTGGTGCTGGCCGACGTGGGGTATCCGAGACTGGACTTCTCGGTGGACGAAGACGGGGCGGCGAGCGCTCGCGATGCCTTCGAGGAACTGCGCGAGGAGCGCGCGACGGGAGCGCGGGTCGCCGACGAGGTTGTCGGACGACTCCGCGGCTGACGTCCTCCTCGCCGTTCGGCGAGGAGGACGTCAGTCCTATTCTCCGCCTCAATCCCGCTTCTCGGGTCAGTCCCAGCCCTCGGGCCAGATGCCCGCGGCCTTCATCCCCGCCTCGTAATCGTCCGCGCGGAGTTCGGCCGCGACCGCCTCCGGGCTCCGGCGGGGCACCTCGTCGGTCCCCGCGAGTTTGCGGACGAGGAGTGCCGTGAGCATCGCGTGTTCCCGGAGGTTGCGGTCGTCGACCTTGTCGCGGGTGTCGGCGTGAGTGTGACCCCACCCGCGGCCGCGCTCGCCGGAGACGCTGTGAAGCTGGAGCGCGGGCACGCCGCGCTTGAGGAAGGGCCAGTGGTCGCTGAACGGGTGGACGCGGTCGGTGGTGTCGACGGGCTGGTTGGCCTCGTCGGCGACCGCCTCAACGAGGTCTGCCATCGCCTCGGAGCCGTGGGTGTACGCGAGCAGGTCGCGGAACCGGCCCGCGCCGTCGACGTTGACGACGGCGCGGACGTCGTCGAGGTCGAGGCGCTCGGCGAGCGCCTCGGCTCCGAGCAGGCCGATCTCCTCGCAGCCGACGCCAGCGATTCGGACTCTGGTGTCGAGGTCCATCTCCGCGAGCAGGTGGGCCGCGGCGACGACCGTGGTGATGCCACAGCCGTTGTCGAGCGCGCCCTCCGCGATGTCGTGGGCGTCGTGGTGGCCGACCACGACGACCTCCTCGTCGGTGTCGGGACCGAGTTCGGCGACCGCGTTGTGGCTGGTGGCGCGCTCGGTGGTCGCGTCCACCCGCAGCGATGCGGTCGCCCCCCGGTCGGCGTAGTCGGTGAGCCACGCGCCGGTCTCCTTGCTCACGCCGACGCCCGGGACCGCGGCCTGTGCGTCGAACTCCAGCGACCCCGTGGGCGGAAGCTGTCCGGGCTTGTGGTTCCGGAAGACGAACGCCTCAGCGCCCGCAGCGGCGGCGTGACCGAACTTCTCCATCCGATGGACGAACCGCGACCCCTCGGGCGTGGTGGTCGACGCGACGACTATCTTACCCCGGAGGTCGAGTTCGTCGAGTTCCTCCGGCGTGCCGTATCCGGCGTCGACGAGTTCGCCCCGGACCTCGCCGGGCGGCGAGTACGGGAGCGCGATTGTCTCGAACGAGCGCTCGACGGGGTCGGTGACCGCGAGTTCGGCGTCGCCGCGCGACCACCGGCGCATCTCGAACGACTCGACGCCGACGTTCCGAGCGCCTGCGCGCTCGAACCCCTCGACCACGAGGTCGGCGGCCCGGCGCTCGCCGGGGTGGCCGCCCATCCGGTTCTCGATCTCGGTCAGCCGAGTGATGAACTCCCAGGGATAGTCGTCGCGCCACGTCTCGCCGAGCAAGCGGTCGATGTCGCTCATGCCCGAACGTGACCGGCCCGAGTCAAAAAGGTAGCCTCCGGGGCAACCGAGCGCCAGAGCCTCGCCGTTCTCCGCGCTCCCGAACTCGCTTCCGGACGCCGTCCCACCCGTTTCCGGAAGACGGCTCCGAATAGGGAAGGCTTACGGGGTCGGTTTCCCTACGGAATGGTATGAGTTCGGTTCCCGAACGGTCGGATGTCGACCCCGAGTACAAGTGGGACTTGGAGAGCATCTACGAGACCGACGACGACTGGGAAGCTGCCTACGACGAGGTAGAGCAACGTCTCGACGAGCTGACGGCCTACGAGGGCCGACTCACCGAGGACGGCGAGACGCTCCTCTCGGCGCTCGAACTCCGCGACGACATCATGCGGGAGGCCAAGAAAATCATCTCCTACGCCCGGATGCGGAGCGACGAGGACACGGCGAATCAGCACTATCAGGCGCTGAAATCCCGTTCGAGCTCCCTGTCATCGAAGGCAAGCAGCGCCGCGAGTTTTATGGGGCCCGAGATTCAGGAGCTCGACGGCGACGAACTCGACCGGATGCTCGAGTCGACCGACGGGCTCGAGACCTACGACCACTACCTCCACGAGGTGTTGCGGATGGCCGAGCACACCCGGTCGGCCGAGGTCGAGAACGTGCTGGCGGAGCTCGGCGAGGTCACGGGCGCGTCGGGCGACATCTACAACATGCTGTTGAACGCCGACCTCGACTTCCCGACCGTCGAGAAGCCCGACGGCGAGGGCATCGAGATAACCCAGAGCAACTTCACCACGCTCCAGAAGAATCCGGATCGGGAGTTCCGCCGGACCGTCTACGAGGAGTTCTACGACCGGCTCGGTGAGGTCCACAACACCATCGGCACCGCGTACAAGAACAACGTGAAGACCGACGTGAAGCTCGCGCGAATCCACGACTACGACACCGCCCGAGAGGCCGCGATGGACGGGCCGAACGTCCCGGTCGAGGTGTACGACAACCTCGTGGACACCGTTCGCGACAACCTCGACAAGCTCCACCGCCACGCCGACCTCAAGCGCGAGAGCCTGGGAGTCGAGGAGCTCCGGATGTGGGACCTCTACATGCCCATGACCGAGACCGAGACCCCGGACGTGGAGTACGAACGGGCCCGCGAGTACGTCGTGTCGGCGCTGGACGCGCTCGGCGACGACTACCAGAACCGCGTGAAGGAGGGCTTCGAGTCCCGGTGGGTGGACGTGTACGAGACCGCGAACAAGCGGTCGGGCGCGTACAGCAGCGGCACGTACGACACCCAGCCGTTCATCCTGATGAACTGGCAGGACGACATCTCCTCGATGTTCACGCTCGCCCACGAACTGGGCCACTCGCTTCACTCCCAGCTCACCAGCGAGAACCAGCCGTACGTCTACGGGAGCTACGAGATATTCGTCGCGGAGGTCGCCAGCACGGTCAACGAGACCCTGCTGACCCACCACCTGCTCGAAACCGTCGAGGACCCCACCTTCCGGCGACACGTCCTCAACGAGTACCTCGAACGCTTCCGCTCGACGCTCTATCGCCAGACCATGTTCGCCGACTTCGAGCACCGGGCCCACGAGGTCGTCGAGGACGGCGACGCCCTGACCCCCGAGAAGGCCGACGAGATATACGGCGACCTCAAGGCGGAGTTCTACGAGCCCGCGGTCGTCGGCGACCGAATCGCCCGCGAGTGGTCGCGCATCCCTCACTTCTTCAACTACAGCTACTACGTCTACCAGTACAGCACCGGCATGAGTGCGGCGGTCGCGCTCGCCGACCGCATACTGGAGGAGGGCGAACCCGCGGTCGAGGACTACCTCCGGTTCCTCCAGAGCGGCTCGCGGGAGTACCCGCTCGACCTCCTCGAAATCGCGGGCGTCGACATGTCCTCGCCCGAACCCATCCAGCGCGCGCTCGACGTGTACGACGACCACCTCAACGAGATGGCGGCGCTCATCCGGGACTGAGCGATTCCGTCCGGCCCGGACCCAGCGATTTCGTCCGGCCCGGACCCAGCGATTTCGTCCGGCCCGGACCCAGCGATTTCGTCCGGCCCGGACCCAGCGATTTCGTCCGGCCCGGATCCAGCGATTTTGTCCGACGCCCGCGGTCCTGACCGCGGGCGTCGGGACCCCGATTCCGAGTCGGTCTCCAATTCTCAGTTCGCGGGAATGCTGGCTTGCTTTTAACTAACTGGACGAACGTGTTCGAGATATGGAACGCCGACTCCTCGCCCGGTACGAAGACGCGCTGTGGTGGTCGATGGACCGCCTCGGAGTGACCGAATCGGTCGAACGGAAGGTCGTCGCGGCGGTCGCCATCCAGTTCGGCATCTCGGTGGCGCTGGCTCTGCTCCCGCTACTCGTCGGAGGACTCGCGCGAGTCGCGGTCGCGGTCGGACTGCTCGCGGCGTCGGCGGTCGCCTTCTTCAACACCTTCCTCGTCGCCCGCCGGGACCTCGTCGGCCCCATCACGGCGCTCGACCGCGGGGCGGAAGCCATCGCGAGCGGCGACCTCGACGCCCGCCTCCCCGAGGCCGACCAGCACGACGAACTCGGCCGCCTCGTCGAGTCGTTCCGCGACATGCGGGCGTACCTCCGCGTCGTGGCCGACCAGGCCGACGCCCTCTCCAGACAGGAGTTCGACGACCCCGCCCTCGACCGGGAGGTGCCCGGCGAGTTCGGCGCGTCGCTCGACCGGATGGCACGGAGCCTCCGGGCCTACACCCAAGACCTCGAAGCGACCACCGACGAACTCGAATCGATGACCCACGACCTCGAACGCCGCTCGGAGAGCCTCCAGCGGCTCGTGGCGGCGTTCGCCGACGCGACCGAGCGCGCGGAGGGCGGCGACCTGACCGCGACCGTCGAACCCGACGCCGCGGAGAGCGACCTCCACGAGGAGGTCGCCGACAACTACAACGCCCTGCTCGCGACCCTCGCGGGGACGGTGGGCGACCTCGCGGCGTTCGCCGACGAGGTCGCCACCGCGAGCGAGCGCGCCGAGACCGACGCCCGCGAGGTCAGCGAGGCCAGCGACGAGGTCGCCGAAGCCGTCGGCGAGATATCCGAGGGCGCGGCCGAGCAGACCGACCGCCTCGACGAGGTGGTCGCCGAGATGAGCACCCTCTCGGCGACGGTCGAGGAGATTGCGGCGTCGGCCGACGAGGTCGCCGACACCGCGGGCACCGCCACCGACCGGGCCGAATCCGGCCGCGAGGCCGCCCGCGAGGCGGTCGCGGAACTCGACCGGGTGGACGAGGGCATCGACCGCGCGGCCGAGGCGGTCGCCGACCTCGCCGCCGACATCGAGGAGATCGACGAGGTGGCGTCGTTCATCGACGAGGTGGCGACCGAGACCAATCTGCTCGCGCTGAACGCCTCGGTCGAGGCGGCCCGCGCGGGCGAGCGCGGCGACGGCTTCGGCGTGGTCGCCGACGAGGTCAAGAACCTCGCCGAGGAGACCGGCGAGGCCGCCGACGAGATAACCGGCCGCATCGAGTCGATACAGCACCGGTCCGAGGCGACCCTCTCGGACGTCGAGGAGACCCGCGAACAGGTCTCCCGGAGCGTCGAGACCGTCGAGGACGCCCTCCGGGACTTCGAGGACATCGCCGACGTGGTCGGCGACGTGGACGCGAGCGTCCGCGAGATCAGCGACGCGACCGACCAGCAGGCCGAGTCGGCGACCGACGTGGTCGCGATGGTCGAGGAGGTGGCGGCCATCGGCGAGGAGACCGCCGCCGAGGCCCAGACCGCGGCGACGGCGAGCGACCAGCAGGCCCGGTCGCTGTCGGCCATCTCCGAGCGCCTGGAGTCGCTGTCGGCGACCGCCGACGAACTCGACGCCGTCCTCGGGACGTTCACGCTCCCCGACGAGTCCTCCCGGGTCGCCCCGGCCCGGGAACCCGCACAGACCCGCGCCGACTGATCGGCTCCTACCTGCGTTTTCCTCACCCGCCTTCGATACCGACCGAACCGGTCGAAAGGTTTTTTCGCGGTTAAACGGCCGAGACCCAAAGGCACTTTTAAGCCGGTGGCCTATGGGCGAACAGCAAGATGTCGCGCAGTCCACCCGTCCCCGACCAACCCACGCTGGAACTCGACCCCGACATGAGCGAGCGGGAGCGGCTCGCGGCGCTTCGGGACCACTTCGCCGACCTCGTGGACGTGAACGCCACGCTCGAAGAGCGCCTCGACGCCGCCCGCGAACGCCGCGGGCGCCTCCGCGAGGAGGTCGACCGCATCGAGCGCGAGAACGACACGCTCAAGACCACCTCGCTGTACGTCGCGACCGCCGAGGAACTCACCGACGACGGCGTCGTTATCAAACAGCACGGCAACAACCAGGAGGTGCTGACGGAGGTGTCTCCGCGGCTCCGCGAGGAGATAGAGTCGGGCGACCGCGTCGCGGTCAACGACTCCTTTACGGTCCAGACCGTACTGGACGCCGAGACCGACGCCCGCGCGCAGGCGATGGAGGTCGACGAGTCGCCCGACGTCGGTTACGGGGACATCGGCGGCCTCGAAGACCAGCTTCAGGAGGTACGCGAGACCGTCGAACAGCCACTGGAGAACCCCGAGCAGTTCGAGACGGTCGGCATCGAGCCCCCGAGCGGGGTGCTCCTCCACGGCCCGCCCGGCACCGGCAAGACGATGCTGGCGAAGGCGGTCGCCAACCGGACCGACGCCACCTTCATCAAGATGGCGGGGTCCGAGCTCGTCCAGAAGTTCATCGGCGAGGGCGCGAAGCTGGTCCGGGACCTCTTCGAGCTGGCGAGCGAGCGCGAGCCAGCCATCGTCTTCATCGACGAGATAGACGCGGTGGCCGCCAAGCGGACCGACTCGAAGACCTCGGGTGACGCCGAGGTCCAGCGGACGATGATGCAACTGCTCTCGGAGATGGACGGCTTCGAGGACCGCGGGGAGATTCGCATCATCGCCGCCACGAATCGCTTCGACATGCTCGATCAGGCTATCCTCCGGCCCGGTCGCTTCGACCGGCTCATCGAGGTCCCCGAGCCGAGTCAGGAGGCCCGCGAGAAGATACTGGCCATCCACACCCGCGAGATGAACGTCGCCGACGAGGTGGACTTCGAGACGCTCGCGGCCGAGACCGACGGCTACAGCGGCGCGCACATCGAGAGCCTGACGACCGAGGCGGGGATGTTCGCCATCCGCGACGGCCGCACCGAGGTCACTCACGGGGACTTCGAGGACGCCATGGAGAAACTCGACTCCGAGGACGACACCGGTATCGTCACCGAGGGGTCGCTCCCGAGCTACGCGTACTGAGGTCGCGGAGGCCTGTTTTCCGGAGTTCGAGTGTTCGTTTCGGCTCGTGAATCATCTACCGCGCGATAGCCGGTGGGCCAATCTTCAGGGTGGGACTGAAAGGGGCCGTCCGCTCGCGTGCAGTTTAGTCGCCTCAGCGACCCCTATCTGCGCCGATGCGGTGCGTTGCGGTGAGGCGCAGATATGTCGCTGAGCGGCCTCCTCGTGAGCGGAGCGAGCGAGGGCTCGGCGGACGCGGTTTGTCCGCCGGTGGCGAGCGGACGAGGGCTTTCTGGACGGTCGCGGTCAATCACCTCCGGTTCGTCGTGGATGAGAACGTTCCAACTCGGCACGTTCCAATCCCTACGCAGAACGGCGAAGCCGCTCGTGACGACACCAATCCCCGCGACGAAGAGACGAACCGCCGAAGAATCAGTCGTCGTCGACGACGACCTCGACCGGCTGGTCTCGGGGTTCCGCGGCGTCGCCCTGACGCTCGTGCCAGAGGAGCGCGCCAGCGACCGCCAGCACGAGCCACGACCGCCAGTTGGCGAGGTTGAGCGTGTAGCCGACGCCGAACGGTTTCTCGACGAGCATCCCGTCGCCGGGTTTCCAGTACGCCGACAGCATGCGCCCGATGCTCGGACGCTCGAAGTTGTACGGCACGCCGAAGAGGGTTCCGGTGCTGGGTCTGTCTGCCATGTGAGAAAAGTACGTCGGACGGGAATAAAGTGCTTTGGCTGTTCGGACGAGAATCCCTCTACAGACCGGCCATCTATCTTGATTGTATAGTTTGACTTATTTTATAGTAGTTATTCTATGTATATGTGCCGAGAGCCAAGTATCAAGCAAATCTACCATCGATTCACTTCGAGGAAGACGATCTCGCAGACATCGAGGAGTTATTACGGCAGAATGGAGAAAACTCCGAAATTGAATTGAAAATTCACAATGGGCAATTCACGTACGAATACTCGAATACAGACGAAGTCTTAGCCGATAATACCCTCCCCGACTTCGTACACTCATTCGAGTTTACCGCGGAGTCAGACGATGGAAAGATTAAAATTACAGCAGATGAGGACGAAAATGAAATTAAACTCTGGATAAGTGGCAAGCAAGGTTGGGTGAGACGGAAACAGAGTCAGATTGAGGACTACTTCGACCACCGGGGTGACAAAATACGAACATTCGTAGAGAAGCGGCTTGCGATAACTGTAATCGGCCTCAGTGTCGGGGTCGGATTGATAGCTATAGGTACCGGGTGGGGGACTCACTTTAATGTCGATGAGTCTGGTGACGTGTTCGTCATGGGTTTTGGTGGTCTGATACTCAGTGCGATACTAAAGAGCATTATCGACTATCTTCATCCGTATACGCTCATACGGCTATCGAACAAGAAGTTGCATCCCTATCTGTGGAAGGGTCTACGATGGGCAACGATACTTGCGTCGCTTTTGACAATTTTTGTGGTTGGTGGACAAATCGTCCCGGTCTAAGCAATTAAAGCAACAAGAGGCTGGTCGGTATCGTATCGGTGCAACCAGATTAGTTTCGCTCTATTGATACCGACCCCGACCCTCGACTTCCCGGAGTTGGTCGAGGACCGCCTCGTCGCCCGCCTCGGCGTAGGCGTCCTCGAACGCCTCGCGGAGCGCCTCGGCGTCGTCGGCGGTGCCATCGAGGCTCTGACCGAAGACGTGGAGGTCCATCGCGTAGTCCTCGGCGTCGTCGGTGTAGTAGCCGAGGCCGAAGTCGATGAGGTAGGTCCGGTCGGCCCGGTCGGTGGTCGCGTCGCTCTCGGCCCGTTCGCTCGGGTCGGACGGCGCGCCGCGCCGTCCGACCCGGACGTTTCGGGTCGTCGGGTCGCCGTGGACGAACCCCGCGGCGTGAATCGCGGCGAGGTGGCGGCCCACGTCGCGGGCGCGCTCGGGAGTCAGCCCCTCCCGGAGGTCTGTCTCGCCCACGCGCTCGAAGACGAGGGTCCCCTCCGCGGGGTCCACGTCGTAGACGACCGGGGTGGGAACGCCCTGCCTGCGGGCCTCGCTCGTCAGGCGGGCTTCGAGGACCGTCCGGTCGCGCCGGAGGCGGTCGTCGAGCTCCGGGTGGCGGTAGCTCTTGGGTAGCCTGCGCTTGGTGACGGTCTCCGCGCCGATCTCGACCGTCGCCTCCGCGCCGGTCACCTCGTCGCTCTCCTCGCGCCGGACCGCGACGGACTCCTCGTCCGAGCGCCACCCGACCGCCACCTCGTCGGGCCGGAAGTTCGGGTCCACAGCCGACTCGTCGATGTCGAGGGTGTCGCCCGCCCGGAGCATCTCCGCGCCCAGCACCGCGATCATCCCGGCGTTGTCGCGGAGGAATCGAGGTTCGGGCGCGTAGAAGTCGGCCCCGCGCTGGTCGCACATCTCCGCGAGCATCTCCCGGAGGCGGGCGTTCTGCCCGACGCCGCCCCCGAGGACGAGTTCGTCGCTCCCAGTCAGCGAGAGGGCGCGTTCTGCGACCTCCGTGAGCATGGCGAAGACGTTCTCCTGCAGGGAGAAGCAGACGTCCTCGACCGGGACACCCTCGTCGTGGGCGTCCTTCGCGGCGCTCATGATGCCCGAAAAGGAGAAGTCCATCCCCTTGACCACGTAGGGGAGGTCGACGTACTCGCCGTCTCTCGCGGCCTCCTCGACCTTCGGGCCGCCGGGATGGGACCACCCGAGGTGGCGGGTGAACTTGTCCAAGGCGTTGCCGACCCCGGTGTCCATCGTCTCGCCCAACACGCGATACCGGCCGTTGCGATACCCGAGGACGTGAGCGTTCGCGCCCGAGGCGTTCAGACAGACCGGCGAGTCGAACCCCGACTGCTGGCGGCCGATCTCGAGGTGGGCGACCATGTGGTTGACCCCGACCAGCGGCACGTCGAGCGTCCCCGCCAGCGCGCGCGCGGCGGTCCCGACCGTCCGCAGACAGGGGCCGAGTCCGGGACCGCGCGAGAACGCCACGGCGTCGATTGGCCCGTCGGCCTCCGCGAGCGCGGCCTCGACCACGCGCGGGACGGCGTCGCTCATGTGCTCGGCCGCCTCGCGCGGGTGGATGCCGCCGCTCTCGGGCTGGTAGGCGTCGGTCTCGATAAAAGCGGTAGTCGGGTCGTCGTCCGTGTCGTATACCGCGGCGCTCGCGGCCCACGCGGTGCCCTCGATACCGAGGACGCGCATCGCCCTACTTCCACTCGGTGTAGCCACAGCGCCCGCAGTGGAGGCGGTCGCCGTGGTCGGCGAGGAACGAGTCGCCACACCGGGTGCACTGCTCATTGTCGGTGGTGCCGTCCTCGTCGTAGAGTTCGTATCGCGCCATTATTCGGCCTCCTCGGCTTCGGGTTCGGCGTCGGCGTCGGCCGCGATCTTGTTGCGTTCGAGCATGTGGTCCTGCTCGACGTCGCGGGCGTGCTCGGGGCTGTCGTAGACCTTGGCGTAGCCGACGGTCTTTCGCATCCCGAACTTGGTGTTCATCTCGTGGACCACGACCTCGCTGGAGTCCTTGTCGAGCTTCGCGGCGAGGCTGTCGCGGACCGACAGCCGCGAGGGGGTCGCTTCGTCGTGGACGATCTGGAACCGCACTTCGGACCGGTGGAGCATCGGATTCTGCTCCTCGGAGAGGATTTCGACTTCCATGTGTGCTCAGTTACTCTGTTATTCTCCTCGTAGCGTGTAAAAGGATTTCGAACCCACCTTTTCCTGCGCTCGAACGCGCGGCGTCGCCGCGCGTTCGAGCGCAGGAAAAGCTGGACCAAAACACCGTCAGAGCGAAGCTCTGACGAGCCGTCGTTCACTTCGCTCACGACGACACGGCGTCACCTCCTCCTCGGAGATGCGGCGGCGAAGCCGTCGCACTTCTCGGTCGAGGGTTCCTTGGTCCGCTCGCTTCGCTCGCGGTACAGAACGTATTGCGCGCGCTTCGCGCGCTACACTCAGAAAGTCCAGCCGGTGCGAAACCTCAGGTGGATTCCAGCACCTTGAACAGTTCCTCGGGGTCCCCGTCCATCCGCCCCAGCAGGTCGCGCATCGCTTCCTTCCGGTCGTCTGTCACCGTCGCGTGGACCATCCCCTCGTCGGGCTGGCCGTAGACGACGCTCGCGCCGACCGGCGCGGCGAGGAGGGCGGGGAGCGCGACGAGGTCCTCCTCGCCCTCGACCACGATGACCGTGGGTTCCGGGTCGGCGAGCGCGTCCCGGAGCGCGGCGACCATCTCGCGGGTCAGCGTCCCCGCGGGGTTCTCGACCCGGACCTCGCGGGCGCGTTCGCCCGCGCGGGCGACCCCCTCGGCGACATCGTCGTCGACCGCCTCGCGCTTGGTGAGGCCGTCGACGACCGCCACGTCGGGCGTGACGCCCGCGCGTTCGAGGTGGTAGGTCACCACGTCGCCGACCGCGACGAGCGGTCCGTCCACGTCCGAGAGCAGTCGCTCGGCGTCGGTCAGAACGGGGCCGAGCGGCTGCTTGAGCTCCCCGCGGAGTTCGAGCGGGAGCGAGACGAGGACGTCGCTCACGGTTGCCCTATCGGACCTTCAGCGCGTACTTGCCCGGCTTGGTCACTTCCATCTCGCGGGCGATCTCGCTCTCGTCGGGATGGGTGATGATGACGTATCCGGCCCAGTCCTCGGTGAGGCTGGTCGACCCGCAGATGGGACACGTATCCTCGTCGGGGTCGGTCACGGCGTGACACTCCCGGCAGGCGAGGCGGTCACCGGCCATGGTTACTCACTCTCGGTTGCCGCTTGGCGCTTCTCGCGGTCCTCTTTGAGCCACCCGTGCTTGCCGAGGCCCACCTGCTTGGCGGTGAGTCCGATCTTGCTCTCGCGCGGATTGCGCTCGTCGATGCTCTTGGTGACGATGCGCGCCCGGACCGAGTCGCCGACGCCGAGCGTCCGGTTCGACTCGCGGGAGGCGAGCTGCTGGTTCTCCTCGTCGTAGGCGAGGTACTCGTCGGAGATCTGAGAGACGTGGAGCAGGCCGTCGACCGGCCCGATGCCGACGAACGCGCCGAAGTTGACCACTTCGACGATTTCGCCGTCCACGACCTCCTGCATCCGGGGGTCGAACGTGACGGCGTCGAACTCCGCCTCGTAGTAGACCCCGGGGCGGTTCGGGAGGACCGCGCCGTCGCCGATGTCGTGGACGTCGACGACGCTGACGACGCTCCCCACGTCCTCGTCCATCCGCCCTTCGAGTTTGTCCTGCAGGAGTCGCTGCACCAGTTCCGGCGTGACCTCCGCGAGATGCTCGGGGGGTACCTCGACCGTATCTTTGAGTCTGACCCGTTTGTACATGCTATGGTTGAGTGATTGCGAGTTTGTTCCGGCCCCTTATATGAATTACCGGTGTGCCCGCGTCGAGCAGGCGTCGCTTGAGCGGGGCGTCGTTCGTGACGACGTAGTCGAACTCGGGCGCGAGTTCGACCAGCGCGTCGTCGGCGTACGGTTCCTCGTGGTCCATCGTCCGACAGCGGTCTGCGAGGTCGGCACCCACGCTCGCGGCCACGGCTTCCTGCCCCGCGCCGTCGGCGAGCTTCGATAGCTCGTCGACGACCGCGCGGGGAGCGACGCACTCGAAATCGCCGAGGAGGCGTTCGACCTCCTCGAAGATCCGCACGTCGCACTCGACCGGCATCATGAGCGCGCTCGTGTCCATGCCGACCACCGTCATCTATTCGCGCAGGGTGCCGACGCCGATGAGCCGCCAGCGCGCACCGATGCGGCGGTTGATGGCGATCTTCGCACCTTCGGGCGCGCAGACCGGACGCTTGAGCGCGACCTCGCACTCGCCCGCGCGGGCGCTCGTGACGGAGCCGACGGTCGTCGCGGTGCCGACGGTGAGCATCAGCGGCTCGCCGGTCGAGATGTCCTCGACGTCCTCGTCGTCGACGCCCACGAGGCGGTCGAGCAGGTCGACCTCCATCGTGAACTGTCGCCACGTCGGCGGCAGCGTGCCGGGCGGTCCGGCGACCTGTCCCGCGAGCGCGTCGCCCTTCGTGAGGCTTGGGTCGAGACCGGTACCGACCCCGAGCAGGCCGCCCGGGGTCACCTCGTCGACCTGATCGCCGCCCGCCTGAAGCGAGCGCACGTCGGTCTGGATGGGTTCCCAGCTGGTCTCGCCGCCCTCTTCGACCTCGCGGCCGGGACGGAGTTCGATGTCCTCGCCCGCGGTCAGCTTCCCCTCGACCAGACTGCCGCCGAGGACGCCGCCGACCAGCCCGTCCCACGTCGTTCCGGGACGGTTGATGTCGAAGCTCCGCGCGACGTACATCCGCGCGTCGGCGTCGGGGTCGCGGTCGGGGGTCGGAATCTCGCGCTCGATGGCGTCGATGAGGAGGTCGATGTTGACCTCCTGCTGGGCCGAGATGGGGACGACCGGCGCGTCCTCGGCGACGGTGCCCTCGACGAACTCCTGTATCTGGCGGTAGTTGTCCTCGGCCTGCTCGCGGTCGACGAGGTCGACCTTGTTCTGGGCGATGACGATGTTGTCGATGCCGATGATGTCGAGCGCCATCAGGTGCTCTTCGGTCTGGGCCTGCGGGACGGGCTCGCTGGCGCTCACCACGAGCACCGCGCCGTCCATGATGGCCGCACCCGACAGCATCGTCGCCATCAGCGTCTCGTGACCGGGCGCGTCCACGAACGAGACGGTCCGGAGCGGCTCGCTCTCGCTGCCGTCCGGACACGTCTCCTCGACCGTGTAACACTCCGGCGCGTCCATGCCCGGGCACTGCCGGAACGTGGCGTCTGCGTACCCGAGCCGGATGGAGATGCCACGCTTCATCTCCTCGGAGTGCTGGTCGGTCCACTCGCCGCTGAGCGCCTGCACCAGCGTCGTCTTCCCGTGGTCGACGTGGCCGACCAGTCCGATGTTCACCTCCGGTTGGGTATGATTTCCTGTCAAGGTTACCTCCTGAGAGTAATCCTGTTGGGAGTTTCGCCCCGAACGACTGATAAACCTACTGTTCTGGTCCGAGGGCGGACAGAGAGTTCTTTATAAACCATTTCCATCTGGATTGAGTTCTACTTTCAGTTCATCCGGGTAGAACCGGTCACCGACAATCTGATAGACTTCGTGAGCAAAGCTGTCTGTGAATACACGGATATCGTCATCATCAGCGAAACGAACTACCTCAAGACCATTACTCAAGTAAGCACCAACATAGTCTAATTCGTCGGGGCTAGCTAGTGTCTGACCTTCAAGTAATCTTACTCTTTTTGAAACGAACTGGAAGAAATCATCCGGAGATTTAAAGCACTCGGAAATTACTTGAAGATCGTATACACTTAGTACATAGGGTATATTGTCTTCAAAGTCGGTAATCCGGTTATATTCTGTTGTCGCAATCCAGTCATATTGTTCTCTGAGAATCACCATGGATTCAAATTCATCATATTTTCCAGGTGATATCCTAGTTTCCTCCCCAGAGACTTGGAATTCAGTTACAGTATTGTTTTTAATACCCTCGATTAGTTTTGTTGCTTGATCCCGTGCATTACCGATACCTCTCATGACGTTTTTCCTGGTTTCTTCATAATCACCCGCTCTTGTTGGCAGAGTTAGTCCTTGAGTTTTGCACTCTATTACTAAGCATTTATTCTTATGGAAAACAACTATATCTGACTCACCGTCTTCCCCATTAATTTCGTATTTAGGATTTAGAAGAACCTCTGACTCAGGGAAGAGCCTCTGGATGCTCTCATATGCCCACTCTTCCACATACTCTCCCCATTCATTACCAAATTCGTAATCATCAATATTTCGCAAGTCGTAGTAGAAGGTTTCTGCTATTGCCCGGTAAAACGCCTTGAAATGAGGGATGATATATTCACCGTCAGTCTCTAAAATTGGACTTTCATGGATGGGATTATGCTTGTATGGATATCGGAAGTCTTTCTGAGCACCGATTGTGGTTGTCATCCGATTTAAGAAGCAGTCAAATTCTTCGCTCTGGAAATGTTCTGACAGCTTTTCCTCACTAATCCATAATTCTCGCCTTCTTGCTAGATACTTTTCATATGATCTACCGACTATTTCTTGGGATTCCCTGAACTGCTCTGAGTTCCAATAGTTAGAAATGGCTTCTTCGTCCTCACCGTGTTCTTCTAAGAATAACAGAAATTGGCCATGTCCGATTCTTGCCTTTTTTGAAAACTCTGCCATTTGCTCCATCATACTTTTCACTCTCATAGAGAATATCTTTATAAGTTCTCTTGAAAAACGGATAGCGTCGTCAATTGTGAATCCTAATTCTTGTTGGAATATTCGATTGTGTGGTGAATACGCTCTTTTCGCAGCTTCAAGATATTGACCGGCATAGACGAATCTTCCTGAAGCTAACTCACGACCTAATAGTTGATGTTTTAATGTTTGTTTCGTTCTTTCTGTTTCGGATAGGTCTTTCGGTGAGGAAGGAAAGTCTCTAAAAAGATAGGCGAAGATGAGCTCTTCCGATTTGTCCTGTATTTCTTCATATTCTATTTCCCCATTTGAAGATACATCGGTCGTAGAAATTAGGCCTAATAGATACTCAATCATTTTAGGTGGAATTCCAACAGTATCACCTTGAAAATCTGGATCATCAGAAATCATTGCAGACCCGACATAGTTCTCCATGAGAGAAACGACTAACTTCTTTGTATCAGATTCTGAAAGTAGAGCTAGCAGTTCATCGATTAGTTCTTCGACATTAGGTCCGTCAATGTCTGTAGGTTCTACCGAAGAAAAATATTCTGAGATATCTGCATAGAATGCATTATCCGTTTCCATTGTAGGAACTGAATCAAGTATATCCTCATTTTCTTCCTCTTCACCTTTTGCTTGAGCTAGCATACTTCGCGCTTTTGCAGGATGTTCCTGATAACAGGAGTGGCAAATTGCCGTTTCATGTTCCACATGGCTCTTCGTAGGTTTGCCGCAGATTGCACAGTTTTTCATTATGGATAAGTTGCTCTTCAACAAATAAAAGAACTACCCTCAATAGACCTAATGTAGAACATTCTACAAAATCGCGATTAAGGCAACACTTTAGCCGGATGCGGCCGCTACTCTTCGGTATGAGTGGAACGACCGGACCGAGCGCCGAGGAGTCGGCCCTCCGAAACTGCGAGGACTGCGTGGCTCCCGAGGAGGCGTTCTCGGTCATCGCCAACGAGAGCAGGCTGTCGATTCTGGAGGCGCTGTGGAAGGCCGACGAGCGCCCCGTGAGCTTCTCGGAGCTCCGGCGGGAGGTCGGCATGCGAGACAGCGCGCAGTTCAACTACCACCTCAAGCAACTCACCGACCACTTCGTCGTCGGGACCGACGAGGGCTACGACTTCCGGCAGGCGGGCAAGAAGGTCGTGCGGTCGATACTGGCGGGGTCGTTCAACGAACATCCCGAGATGGAACCGTTCGAGCTCGACGAGACCTGCGCGCTGTGCGGCGGGAGCCTCGAAGCCTCCTACGACGACGAGATGCTCGCCATCGACTGCCTCGACTGCGCCAAGAACCACGGTCGCTATCCCTTCCCGCCGGGCGGCCTCAACGACCGCACCCGCGGAGAGATCATGGACGCGTTCAATCAGCGCGTGCGCCACCTCCACTGCCTCGCGGCCGACGGCGTCTGTCCGGAGTGCAACGGCCGGATGAGCACCGCCATCACCCACGACACCGAGGACTACCTCGGCCTCGGAGTCCGGGTCGACCACCGATGCGAGCAGTGTCGCCACCGGCTCTACTCGGCGGTCGGCCTCTCTCTGCTCGACCAGTCGGACGTGGTCACCTTCCACCGCGACCACGGCGTCGACGTCTGCACGAAACCCTACTGGGACCTCGCGTGGTGTGTCACCGACGAGCACACCACCGTTCTCTCGGAGGACCCGTGGCGGATTCGGGTCGAGATTCCGCTGGGTGACGAGGTGCTGGCGGTGACCCTCGACGGCGACCTCGACGTGGTCGAGTTGGAACGCGAATGCGGCTCGACCTCCTCCGAGAGCGCCCGGGTGGCCTGACCGCGTTTTCTCGACCGCGGGTCCGGAACGACTTCGTCTCCCCGCGCCACACCTGACACGTTCGTTACAGGATTCGAGTCCAGTAACGCCGCCTACAGAAATGTATTTCAGATTATATTTTTGGGCGCGGGGGTCCACTCTTCGAGTGAGGAACGAACCCATGAAATCGACTCGACTTCGACGGACCACACCGACGGTCCGACGGTTCCGTCCCGGACCGCTCGATGGCCGATTCGCCGAGACGCTCGCGCTCTCGGTCACCGCGCTGGTGCTGATGGCGGCGGTCCTGCTCGGGGGCGCGGTCGTCGCCGCGGCGGCGACGACCGCGCCGGTCGGCGTGCCCCTGCTGGTCGTCGGCTGGGCCGCCACCGTCGGACTCGCGTTCGCGACTCCGCTGGTCGTCGTCGGCGGAGTCGTCGGACTGCTCGAACGCCGACAGTAGCCACGGATTCTTTCGGCCGGAAAGGGGCGCATCCGGCGACAATCGTTAACTCGCACGAGAGACTATGTGGTGTACTAGCATGTGACACCACACCGGAGGCGGAGACCGAGCGTCGAACCGAGCGGGCGACTCCGAACGGGACCGAGAGGAGCGACCGACACGAGTGTCGTGGTGGGGCGTCCACGGCCCGGAGTCGCTCCGCGCCGTGGACGCCGGGGATGACCCGCGCGACGGGGACGAATCGGAGACGGCAACCCCCGAGTACCCCGCGGTCGCGCTGGTGACGAGGGCGCGCGACCCGGCCGACGACGGCGACCGCGAGCGCGAGCGCGAGGAATCGCTTGCCCCGACCGACGGTTGAACCGCCCGCCCCGACCGACGGCCGACTCCGCGAACGGCGGCTTTTTCTCGTCGGAGTCCCGAACGGAGAGCGTGCGAGAGTTCCCCTTCGAGTTGGCGCTGTGCGCGCACCTCGAAGCCACCGAGGACTGGGTCGTGGGGCGTCAGATCGGCGGCGGCGTCCGCGCGCCCGCCAACCGAATCCTCGACGTGGTCTGCGTCGAACCCGGTCCGGCGTTCGACGCCCGGGCGGCCCTGACGCCCGAGACGATTCCGGACCCGGCCATCGAGAGCGACGTGGGCGTCGGGCGCGCCCGCGACCCCCGCGAGGCGTTCGACTGTCACCCCGAGCGCGCCCGCGGCCTCGCCGACCGCGCAGTGGACATCGGGTTCTTCGAGCGCGCGGTCGGCGGGGGCGTCCGGCGGGTCGCCCGGTACCCCGACGAGTGGTTCGGGCGGCTCGTCGGCATCGAGAACAAGCCCGACCTCGACTCGCCGGGCGACCTCGACCTTCAACTCCGGAAGGACGCGAGCCTCGGGGTGGTCGACGAAGTCGTGCTCGCGACCGAGAGCTACGTCACGGGCGCACACCTCAACCGCATCCCCGAGGCGGTCGGCGTCTGGCGGTTCGACTCCGAGACGGGCGACCGCGAGGTGGTCCGGGAAGCCGAGCCCCTGCCCGTCTCGGAACCGGGCGTCGAACTCCTCGCCGAACGCCCCCTGCGGGCCGACGTGGCACTCGTCACGGCCGACGAGAAGGCCCGCCAGCGCAGGCGGATGGCCGAGCGCGCCTACGGCAAGGGGTGGCGGACATACGACTTGCCGGGGTGCGCCGAGATGGAGTCGGCGACCCGCGAAGGGAGCGACGGCCTCCCGTTCTGCGCCTGGAAGGGGCGGGTCGTGAACCCCGCGGCGTGCGGGCCGGAGTGTCCGGGCCACGACCCCGCCGACCCGCCCGACGTGGACCTCGCGAGCGCCCGCGAGGGCCGGACGCCGTGGGTCGCCGACCCCGAAGGGCGGGCACGCAGGCAGTCGGGGCTCGACCGGTTCGGGTGAGCAGTTCGGTCCGGAGGCCGACAGAAGCTACAGTTCCTCGTACTCCCGTTTCAGTTCCATCACCACGTCTTCACCTCTGAAGATGTGGACGAGTTCCTCGTAGAAGGTTTCCGAGAGTACGGCCGAGAGCGCGCGCTCGGCGTTCCTATCTTTGATGACGATTCCGACGCGGTCGTAGTCGTAGGCTCCGAGCAGTTGAATTGCGCGCCCACCGAGCGCCGGGTCGGTCCGTTTCACCTCGTCCTGTGGGACCTTTTCGAGTTTCGCTATCCGTTCGTGTGTCCGGTCGATGATTTCGCTCGCTCGCGGGCCGTCGTGGATTCGAATACCCTCGTTCATCGCGGGGAGCCGAACCATCCAGTCTTCGCGCCGAGCGACGTACAGCCAGTCACCCCGGCCGTACTCGTCGGCGTCGTCCCGTTTCAGTTCCTCGGCGACCCGCTCGGTCAGATACAGCGTCTTGTCGTTGTCGGTCACGTACTCGACGACGGCTTCTCGTTTCCGGTTGCCGGAGCGACCCACCATGCTCAGAAAGCTCGTGTCCGAGACGAGCGCATCCGGAAGCTCCGCGAACGGAGGCGTCTCTACGAGCGCGGGAGTAGCGTCTCGATTCATCGAATCTAATCGTGCGTGTCGGTCGGCTCTCGGACGTACGTTGCATCCGCGGTGTCGAGGTCGTGAACGTCGAAGTCGTACGCGGTCAACACCGGGTCGGCATCGCCCAACAGACCGACGATTCCCTCCAGAGCGATGGTGATGGTAATCGCCTCGACTTCGGGAAGGTCGAGTTCTCTGGCGACGCCACGCCGCGTCAGGTCGCCGTTCAGATACGCGACCGTTCCGGCGACCGCGGCGGCGAGTTTCGTGTATCCGTTTCGCTCGATGAACCTGTCGATGTCGTCGTCGACCGCTCGCGCTCCCGCGGCGGCGATCACGGTCGGTGTGACGGTGAACTGCTCGTCCTCGCCGGTCGTCACGGTGAAGATGACGGGGTCGGTCGTCAGCTGCTTCTTCCGAGCGCTGTCGCTCACGTCCTCGACGAGACCGGTCTCTTCGAGTTCGTTGACGAACTTCGAGGCCGAACTGGGCGACATATCCAGACGGGAGTCGAGTTCGCTGACGGTCGTGGGCTGATTGAGTAGCACGTCCGTGTAGACACGAGCGCGGCCAGCGTCACGAACCAGGTCGTTCGCCACGAAGAACTCCCGAAACGCATTTTCGCTCTCGTGGAGGTCACCAGCCATATCGTGAATCTCGGCGCTCATCTGAGTACACAATACATGGACTGTGTATAAAGAGCCTTCGGTGACTGAGATAGCCATCCTCCGGTGAACGAACCGGGATATCCCCGAGAGTCATCCCCCAGCGTCGACGGCGTGCCACTCCGTCCTCGATAGCGCGAACGACGGAGGTATTTTTGCTCTGAAGGCCGAACGACCGTGCATGTACGACCGAATTCTCGTCCCGACCGACGGGACCGAGCAGGCCGCGGTGACGACCCACGCGCTCAACGTCGCCGAACTCTGCGACGCCACGGTCCACGCGCTCTACGTGGTGGACCAGAAGGCGCTGAACTACCAGCCCTCCGAGGCCGGGCGCGAGGAGACCCGGAGGACCCGCCTCGAAGAGGGCGAGGAGGCGACCGACCGCATCGCCGAGAGGGGGGCCGACCGCGGCGTCGAGGTCGCGACCGCCATCGAGGAGGGGACGCCCGCCGAGGTGGTCGTCGACTACGCCGAGGAGAACGACGCCGAGATGATCGTGATGGGCACTCACGGCCGCTCGGGCGTCGACCGCTACGTCCTGGGGAGCGTCACCGAGCAGGTCGTCCGAACCAGCGAGGTGCCGGTGCTGACGGTCAACCTCGCGAAACAGCGCCGGTCGGTCCAGGACGACGAGACCGCCGTCGAGCGGGCGAGGGAGGTGCTCGCCGACGAGGGCCACGAGGTCGCCGATATTCCCGAGGCCCCGTACCGCGAGAGCAATACGTGGCTGGTCCGGGCGGTCGCGGAGGACGGCGCGACCTTCAACGTCCACATCGACGCCTCCTCGGGCGAGGCGCGGGTCGCGCGCATCGGCGAGTAGACGCCCGGCATCGTCCCCATCTCGTCCCCATCGAGGGGCTACTCGTCCTCCCCGAGTACCCGACCGCCTCGCTCGCCCGCGGGCGAGCGAGGCGGATGACCCAAAGCGGGTGAGGCGTCGCCGACTGAACGTCCGTCGCCTGTCACGTTTCTCAACATTCAAAAGCGAGAGGGACGATAGCGGAAGGTATGCGAGCATCCTCGCGGCGGCGAGTCGCCGTCGCTGTCACCCTGCTGTGTTGCCTCTGGACGATGACCCCTCCGGCGACCGCGGGGGCGGTCGGGGCCGCCGGTGGCGGTTCCGCCGCCGACCTCGGGGTGGCCCAGACCGCCCCGGACGACCCCTGCGTCGGCACCGTCGACGAGCCCGCCGACGGGATGACGGTCGTCAGCGTGCAGGGCATGCGGTTCGGCGACGACGGCGGCAAGCGCCCCGCGAAACTCGTCAGCTTCGGCCCGAACGGCGAGGTCCAGTGGGTCCACGACAGCGCCGACGAACACGACGTAGTGTGGAGTTACGACGTCGACCCGATGGAGAACGGCAACATCTTCGTGACAGCGACCGTGAAGGGTCACGAGACCATCTTCTACGAGTTCGACCCGCGCACGCAGGAGACCGTCTGGAAGGAGCGGATGGACATCGCCGACACCCACGACGCCGACCTCATCAACGGCAACGAGGAGATTCTGGTCGCTAACATGCGCAACTACGACGAGGACAGCGGGGAGAACGAGGACCGCGTGTTCGTCTACAACCGCACCACCGAGGAGATCGAGTGGGAGTGGCACTTCGACGACCACTACGACCCCGACGACCTCGCCGAGAACTACACCGACGACTGGACCCACCTCAACGACGTGGACAAGGTCGACGACGGCGAGTACCTCCTCTCGCCCCGGAACTTCGATCAGGCCATCGTGGTGAACCGCTCGACCGACGAGATCGACATGAAACTCGGCGAGGACCAGGACTACGACACCCTCCGAGAGCAGCACAACCCCGACTACCTCGAAAGCGAGGAGGGCGACCCCACCATCCTCGTGGCCGACAGCGAGAACAATCGCATCGCCGAGTACGAACGGCAGGGCGAACGCGACTGGAGTCGGACGTGGACCCTCCGGGGGGACCTCGCGTGGCCCCGCGACGCCGACCGACTCGCGAACGGCAACACGCTGGTCAGCGACTCCTCGAACCACCGCGTGGTCGAGGTGAACCCACAGGGCGAGATCGTCTGGGAGGTGTACGCCCCGTGGCTGGTCTACGACGCCGCGCGCGTGAGCCAGACCAACGAGAGCGGTGGGCCGACGATGGCCGACCGCGGCGCGACCGGTACCGCCGAAATCACGGGAAGCGAGGCCACCCACGACAGCGGCGACGACCTCGAACCCTGCCACGAGAAGCTCGAGAACGTGACCGGGTGGGCCGAGGGCCAGTCGCCGGACGAGGCGACGAGCGACGCCGACGGCTCGACCACCGAGGACGCGCTGGGCGAGGAGACCGACGCCACCGACGGCGAGTCGGCCGAGCCGACCGACGACGCCGACGCCGCCTCCGACGTGCCGGGCTTCGGCCCGGTCGCGGCGCTCGCGGGGCTACTGCTCGCGGTCGGAATCGGTGGACTTCGCGGGCGTCAGAGCCGGTAGCGCTCGCCGTCGACCGCCAGCGGCTCCTCGAACGCCTCCTCGACCGGGTAGTAGTGAGCGAGGTGGACCAGCCGCGTCTCCGCGGCGTCTAGCTCGTCGGCGAGCGCGAGCGCGCCTTCCCGGGTCATGTGCTTGGTGCCGAACGTCCGGGCCACGCCGTCGGGACCGTGGTGGTCCCCGCCCTCGGGGTGATGGACGCAGAGGTCGGCGGGGACGATGGCGTCGGCGAGCAACAGGTCGGGGTCGGCCAGCGCCGCCCGGCTCTCGTCGGGGACGGCGTAGCTGGTGTCGCCGGTCAGCGAGAGCTTCGCGCCCGTCTCGGGGTCCGACACTGCGACGCCGTAACACAGCAGGGGCGGGTGCTCGACCGGCACCAGCCGCACCTCCAGCCCGCAGGTCTCGAACGGTTCGAACGGCTCGCGGTCGTGGACTGTCACCCGGTCGAGGTAGTCGTACTTCGAGCGAATCGTGTCGGCGACGCTCTCGCCGGTCACGGGGTCGACCTCGCTCGCGGCGTGGACCGGCAGGTCGTCGAACAGCCGGTAGGCGTTGCCGAGACCGTCGAGGTGGTCGAAGTGGATGTGGGTGATCAGGGCCTCGTCGGGCAGGGCAACGTCCCGGTGGAGGAACTGGTGTCGGAAGTCGGGACTGGCGTCGACGAGCAACGACTCGTCGGTGCGCTCGTTGCGAACGTGGACCGAAAAGCGGGTGCGCTCGACGCCGCGTTCTTCGGCCTCCTCGCAGGTGTCGCAGTCGCAGCCCGGCGTGGGCGTCCCGGTCGTGTCGCCGGTTCCGAGTAGCGTGACCTCCATCTACGCGGGGGTTGTCGTGCGGGGTACAAAGCTTTCCGGGGAGCCGAGTGGCGAAATCCAGTTCGGGTCCGGACGACAAATCCAGTTCGGGACGGCAGTGGTTCGGGGTGCCAGCCCGGGACGACAGTGACAGGTGGCATCGGCGTCGCCATCAGCCCCTTGGGTGCGATACACCTTAACACACCCACCGAATATAGACGGGTCGCACGTTCGTCGCGGTTCAGTGGTCGTGAGAGTGGCCGCCGTCGGCGCTCGCGCCGCCGGAGATGTCGCCGCCCGCGACGAGCGCGTCGTGGTCGCCCTCTATCATGTCCATGTCTTTGAGGTGGTCGCGCTCCTCGAAGTCCTCGATGGCGTCGAGGAAGTCGTCCTGCGTGAGTTCGGTCCTGCCCTCGGTCAAGGCGTCCAGCACCGCTTCCCGGAGCACCATCCGGAGGTCGCTCCCGGTCAGCCCCTCGGTCGCCTCGGCGAGTTCGTCGGGGTCGAAGTCCGAGATGTCCATCGGCCGGGTGATGAGCCGGAGGATGTCCGAGCGCATCCCGCGGTCGGGCTTGGGAAAGTTGACGATCTCGTCGAAGCGCCGCCACGCCGCGGCGTCGAGCTGGTCGGGGTGGTTGGTCGCGCCGATGAGCAGGACGTCGTCCTGAATCAGGCTGATGTTGTCGATGGACTTCAGCAGGGTGTTGACGGCGCGCTTGATGGCGGCGTGCTCGTCGCTCGCGCGGGTCTTGGCGACGAAGTCGAACTCGTCCATGAAGAGGATGCACGGCGACAGGCGCTTGGCGACCTCGAACACCTTCTCGACGTTCTTTGCGGTCTCGCCGAGGTACTGGCTGGTGATCATCGAGAGCTTGACCTCCACGAACGGGAGGTCCAGATCGTAGGCCAGCGCCCGCGCGGTCGAGGTCTTGCCCGTCCCCGGCGGGCCGACGAACAGGAGCTTGCCGATCTCCCGGAGGCCGATCTGGGCGAGGTAGTCGCGGTGCTCGATGGCCTTGACTATCTTCTGTATCTCTGACTCCTGGTCGGCGGTCAGCACGAGGTCGTCGAGGGTGGTCTCTATCTCCTCGGGCGCGCGGATGTCCACGAGGTCGAGCATCTCCTCTTCGTCCTCGTCGGCGAAGTACTCGGCGAGCAGGCCGTCTATCCACGCCCGGTCGGCCTGGACCGGCCGGTTGGCATCGCGGGCCGCCTCGTAGTCGGCCCCGTCGACCTCGCCCTCGAAGGCGCGGGCCAGCACCGGGTTGTGGAGCACGCGCTCGTCGCCGCGCTTGAGAAACCACTCCTCGGCCATGTCGGGCTGGGTGAGTTCGAGCTTCCCGGTGAACTCGTCGCGGTCGGTGAACATCAGCCCCGAGATGGCGCTCCAGGGGTTCTCGACCCCGGTCGCCCGGCGGGCGGTCTCGATGGTGGGCGTGAGGGGGCGCTCGATGCCGACCGGCGGGCCGTCGTCGCTGCCCGGCCGGTCGCGGTCGGCCGTGGCGTCGGGCCAGAACACCTGTCGATAGCGTGGGGGAAGGTCGTTTTCGTCCAGCTCGCGGTCGTCGTTGTAGACCCTCGCGGTGAGCAGGAATTCGACGACTTCCAGGGCCGCGTCGCTCAT
Organism: Halorussus salilacus; assembly: GCF_024138125.1. Classification (NCBI taxonomy): domain Archaea; kingdom Methanobacteriati; phylum Methanobacteriota; class Halobacteria; order Halobacteriales; family Haladaptataceae; genus Halorussus; species Halorussus salilacus. The sequence continues at coordinate 2,033,929 of NZ_CP099993.1, read as the reverse complement.
TCTCACGAGAATTGGCGTGGGAGGTGCTTAAGCGCGTCGAAGGCGGGACGGCGAGGTCGTTCGAGAGCCGACGACCGGGCCGCGGGCCTGCGGCCCGGTCGTCGCCAGCGACCGCCGGGTCACTCTCGCGGGGCGTTTACGTCGACGTGCGTCACTCGCGCACGCCGACGTGCGTCACTCGCGCGGGGCGTCCTCGTCGACGTAGACCACGACGCTACTGACGGTACACCCGCTGTCGTGGAGGAACCGGTCGACCTCGTGGCGGTCGTAGCCGTCCATGTGCTGGTCGATGTCGGCGGCGCTGTCGTAGGGGTCCGAGCAGGTGTCGGTCTCGCCGAGCGCGATGACGATGGGCGGCTTCTCGTCCATGTTCCCGAGGAGGTCGGCCCGGTCGGTGCTGTCGGTCTCGGCGTCGTAGGCCTCCATGTACCACGCGAACGGCAGTCGCTCGAACCACCCCGAGCCAGCGGGCGGTACGTCGTGGGACGACTCCTCGCCCGCGAGGTCTTCGCCGTAGTACAGCACGTCGATGCCGCCGTTGGCCTCGACGACGGTCTGCATCTCACCGAGCAGGGGCTTCATCTCGCTCGACGACTGGGCGTACTGGACGAGGTCGCTGTCGTCGCTCTGGGGGCTCTCGAAGGACGTGGCGTACGCGGTCGCACCGACCTGCGCGGCGACGACGAGCAGGACGAGCGCGGCGGCGGTCGCGGCGACGGCGTCGCCGTCGACCGCGCTCGCGAGTCCGAGCCGAGCGACCAGCGCGAGGCCGACCGCCGCCGGAACCACGAGGGGGACGACGGCGTGGAGCACTTCCCACGGGAAGGGGTTCGAGACGATGACCGGGTAGCCGAGGATGCTGAACGCCCCCCAGTAGGTCGCGAACGCGACCACGTCGCGGGGCCGGGAGTCGGCGTAGCGGTCCACGACGAACCCGGCGAGCGCGAGCACCAGCAGGACGCTCGCGCCCTCGACGTACGCGGGCACGAGGTCCATGAACATCGTCAGGTAGGAGTCCTCGCTCCCGCTTCCCCACTGGCCCGCGAACGCGTCCCACGACCCGACGAGCGCCTCCTCGACGACCGCGGGGAGCAAGAGCGGATTCCCGAGCGCCTCGTAGAGACCGGGCGTGTCGTTGTCGGCGAGTCGGTCGGTGTTCCGCGGCGCGTAGAAGAACACCACGATGGCGAGGAACTCCACGGCCGCGAGCGCGAGGTGTGGCACCCAGTGAGCGAGACCACGGAGGCGGTTCGCGATGTCCTCTCGGAGCAGTCCGAGGACGCCCCGGTCGCCCGCGCGCTCGACGAGCAGTCGGTGGTCCCACAGCAGGACCGCCGCGCCCGCCCAGCAGACCGGGTAGACCAGCGCGTTCTCCTTGGTGGTGAACGCCAGCGCGAACGCGGCGGTGCCCAGATAGAGGTGGCGGGCCTTCCGGGTGTCGTAGGCCCGGACGTAGAAGGCGAACGCCGTGAGCATGAACCCCGCGAGCAACACGTCGTTGCGGTAGAACCGCGAGTAGTAGAGCACGACGGGGTTGACCGCGAGCAGGAGCGCGAGCGCCACCATCTCCGAGCCGCGCAGGCGGTCGCGCAGGAGGAGCGCCACCAGCGGGAACAGGCCGCTCAGGACCGCAACGACCAGCCGCATCGTGAAGTCCGACGGCCCGAGCACGCCGAAGAGGTTGCCGTTCACGATCTGGGGGAACGGCCCGTGGACGATGGGTCGGTACTCGTAGACGCCGGTCTCGAGGTATCGTGCCGCCCAGTAGGCGACCCGAGCCTCGTCCTGATGCGCGATTCGAGTGCCGAGGCCGACGAAGCGGACCGCCAGCGCGAACAGGGTGACGCCGACGACGGCCAACTCGGCCCGGGAGGCGTAGCCGGTCAGGGTCTCGCGGGCCTTCCGGGTCGAGACGGGGGACTCAGTTTCCGAAGCCATGGCTTACCGGGCGACGGGCGGGAGTCGATCTGTGTACGACGCGAGAGAGGGGACTCATTACACGCTATTGCCCGCGGTCCGGACAAATAGTTTCTGGACCGACGCGTTCGGAGGGTCGACTGACCCGACGTGCGACGCCGACGCGTCGGCGTCGCACGCCCTCGGAAACTCGTCTCGACGCGGGCGGAGTTCTACGGTCCTTTAAGACCGTCGAGACCCGAAGGAGTGGTATGGGAAGCGACACCACTCCAGTCATCGCCAAGGCCGTCCGGACGCCGCAGGGCAAGGAAGACGGCGTGTACGCCGACGTGCGCAGCGAGGACCTCTCGGTCCCGCTCGTCGACACCATCCTCGACGAGACGGGGCTGACGGGCGAGGAGATAGACGACCTGATGTGGGGCGTCGCCCAGCAGCGCGACGAGCAGGACAACAACGTCGCGCGGGTCATCGCGCTGCTCTCGGACCTCGGGGAGGGCGTGCCCGCCGCGACCATCAATCGGTGGTGTGCCTCCTCGATGCAGGCAATCATCAGCGCCAGCGACGCCGTCCGCGCGGGCCAGCGACGGGCCATCATCGCGGGCGGCGTCGAGAACATGAGCCGGATTCCGATGAGTCAGGGCTACAGCAGCGTCCACCCGAGGCTCGCGGAGCTGTACAACGTCGGCGAACTCCAGATGGGGATGACCGCCGAGAAGGTCGCCGAGGAGTACGGCATCACTCGGGAGCAACAGGACGAGTACGCGCTCGAAAGCCAGCGCCGGGCCGCCGAGGCCACCGACTCGGGTCGGTTCGACGACGAACTCGTCCCCATCGAGACCGACGAGGGACTCGTCGAGGAGGACGAGGGCATCCGCCGGGACACCAGCATGGAGGCGCTGTCCCAGCTTCCGAGCGTGTTCAAGGGCGACGGGACCGTGACGCCCGGCAACGCCTCCCAGATTTCGGACGGCGCGGCCGCGACGCTCGTCACCAGCGAGGCGTTCGCCGAGGACCACGGCCTCGACGTGTTGGCCTACGTCGGCGACAACAACGTCGCGGGCGTCGACCCGACCGTGATGGGCATCGGCCCAGTTCCGGCCACGCGGGGCCTGCTCGAACGCACCGGCGAGTCCGTAGAGGAGTTCGACCTCGTGGAACTCAACGAGGCGTTCGCCAGTCAGTGCGTCTACTCCCGAGACGAGCTCGGCGTCGACCCCGAGAAGTTCAACGTCAACGGCGGGGCCATCGCCATCGGCCACCCGCTCGGCGCGTCGGGCGCGCGCCTGCCCGTGACGCTCGTCCACGAGATGCAGAAGCGCGACGCCGAGAAGGGACTCGCGACGCTCTGCGTCGGCTTCGGCCAAGGTGCGGCCATCACGTTCGAGCGCCGGTAATCGCCGCGAGCGGAGCGCGGCGCTACGCGCCGCGGAATTGCGAACGGTGGAACCGTGAGCGGAGCGAGCGTCCCGCCCGCTTCACTCGAATTCGGGGTCGAACACGTCCTCGATTCTGCAGTCGAATCGGTCGGCGAGCTTGAACGCGAGTTCGAGCGACGGGTCGTAGCGCCCGCGCTCGATGGCGTTTATGGTCTGGCGGGTCACGTCCACGTCGGCCGCGAGGTCGGCCTGACTCAGGCCGCGTTCGTCGCGTAGTTCCGGCAGGCGGGTCTTCATCGCTTGCGGCCCGCGACGACTGTCATCGCGGCGTAGGTGACGTACAGCACCGCGACCGCCCACGCGACTCCGGCCGCCATCGGTCCCCACTCGTACATTCCGAGCGCGTCGAGCGCGACCAGCGCGGGGAAGACGACCGCCGAGAGGACGCCGTAGAAGCCGATGGTCTTCGCGCTGGCGATTCGGTGGATGGTCTCGTCGCGCTCGTCGAACAGCGTCCCGGTGTGGCTGCGTTCGAGGACGAGAGTCGCGCCAGCGAGCGCGAAGAACGCCGCGACCGCCCAGAGTTCGTACCCGAACCCGATGAGGGTCCCGAACAGGACGCCAGCGAGTATCCACAGGCCAGCGTAGGCCCGCCTGTACGTGATTCGACCGCGTGTTTCGGTTGCCGTCATGGGTATCACGTCGAGGACACCATCTGTAAAGCGTCCTTTACAGTAAAGTCTACTTTACACTTGATTATAAATCTACGGGAGCGGGGAAGGGTCGAGGCCCGGGTCTCCGCCGGACGCCGAATCGGGGGTCGCTCGCGAGCGACCCCCGATTCGGGGCGAGGTTCGATTCGGCCCTCCCGACCGACTCGTCCCGCATCGCCGGATTTCCCTCGCGTCGCCCGCATCGGTACGCCTAAATACCTGGGTCGGCTACCAGTCGATGACTATGGCAGTAGGTGACCACTTTACAGGCCGGGCGTGAGCCCGCTATTTATCCACCTACTGTCGTCGCTCGGTCACCCCGACAGCGCACTCTCAGAGGTGTTTCATCATGTCCGAAACCGCAGACGGTGAGATAGTCGTAACGCTTCCCGACGGGTCAGAGCTCGACGTACCGGCGGGTTCGACCGTCGAGGACGTCGCCTACGAGATCGGTCCCGGCCTCGGCCGGGACACGGTCGCGGGCGTCGTCGACGGCGACCTCGTGGACAAGGCGACGCCGCTCGACGGCGACGTCGAGATAGAGATCGTCACCCCGTCGAGCGACGAGTACCGCGACGTGCTTCGCCACTCGGCGGCCCACGTCTTCGCTCAGGCCCTCCAGCGGCTCTACCCCGACGCCCGGCTGACCATCGGTCCGTGGACTGACGACGGGTTCTACTACGACGTTTACGGCGTCGACCTCGACGAGGAGGACCTCGAAGAGATAGAGGCCGAAGCCTACGACGTCATCGAGGAGGACCTCGACATCGAGCGGTTCGAGCGCTCGCGCGAGGAGGCGTTCGAGGTGTACGAGGACAACTCCTTCAAGCGCGAGATCCTCGACGAGGAAGCCGCCGACGCCGAGTCGGTCTCGTTCTACCGGCAGGGCGAGTTCGAGGACCTCTGTCGGGGTCCCCACGTCGAGTCGACCGGCGAAATCGGCGGGTTCGCCCTCCTCTCCATCTCGGGGGCCTACTGGCGCGGCGAGGAGGAAAACGAGATGCTGACCCGGGTGTACGGCACCGCGTTCGAGTCCGAGGCCGAACTGGAGGAGTTCCTCGAACGCCGACGGGAGGCCGAGGAGCGCGACCACCGCAAGATCGGCCGAGAGATGGACCTGTTCTCGGTCCCCGACCACTCGCCGGGGTGCGTCCACTTTCACCCCGACGGGATGGCCATCCGGCGCGAGCTGGAGGACTACATCCGGTCGAAGAACGACGAGTTGGGCTACGACGAGGTGTGGACGCCCGAACTCAACAAGGCCGAACTCTGGAAGCCCACCGGCCACTACGACACCTTCAAGGAGGCGGGCGAGATGTTCGCGTGGGAACAGGACGACACCGAGTACGGCCTGAAGCCGATGAACTGCGCGAACCACGCCCACATCTTCGACCGACAGAGCCGGTCGTATCGGGACCTCCCGGTCCGGTTCTCGGAGTTCGGGACCTGCTACCGCAACGAGCAGTCGGGCGAACTCTCGGGCATGCTCCGGGTCCGCGGGTTCACCCAGGACGACGGTCACGCGTTCATCCGCCGCGACCAGATTCGCGACGAGATCGTGAGCGTCCTCGACGCCATCGACGACATCTACGGTCACTTCGACCTCGAAGTCAAGTACAAGCTGGAGACGAAGGGCGACGACGCTGTCGGTAGCGACGAGATATGGACCGAGGCGACCGAAGCCCTCAAGGACGCGCTCTCCTCGGAGGGCCTCGACTACGAAATCGAGGAGGGCGAAGCCGCCTTCTACGGCCCGAAGGTCGGCATCAACGCCGTCGACGCCATCGGCCGCGAGTGGACCATCGGCACGGTCCAGCTCGACTTCAACATCCCCGAGCGCCTCGACCTGACCTACACCGGCGAGGACAACGAGGACCACCGCCCGGTGATGGTCCACCGCGCCCTGCTGGGGTCGTTCGAGCGCTTCATGGGCGTGATGATAGAGCACTTCAATGGCAACTTCCCGACGTGGCTCGCGCCCGAGCAGGTCCGCATCCTCCCCGTGAGCGACGACAACCTCGGCTACGCCAAACAGCTCCAGAACCGCTATCTGGGCGACTTCCGGGTCGAAATCGAGGACCGGTCGTGGACGGTCGGCAAGAAGATTCAGCAGGCCCACGACGACAACGTCCCCTACATGCTCGTCGTCGGCGACAACGAGGAGGAGGCCGGAACCGTCTCGGTCCGCGACCGCGAGGAGCGCGAGGAGAAGGACGTGGCCATCGAGGCGTTCCGCGACCACCTCGGCGGGGAGGTCGCGGAGAAGGCGGTCGAGCCGACCTTCTTGGAATAGCGCCGGGTGTTCCGCCTTTTTGGCAACGTTCATCATGTCCGGGCGACGAGCCTGAGATATGGCATCGAAAGAAATGCGGTGTCCCTACTGCGATTTTCGGGATACACGCGTCGGGTTCGACGAGCGGTCGGGCGTACTCGTCTGTCCGGACTGCGACGCGATACTAGGCGTCACCAATTGGTGAAGCGCTGAGACCGGAAGTCAGTCGTCCGCGCTCGCCGCACCCTGGTCTCCGAATCCGCCCGACACCTTCTCGTCGGGCACCGTGCCGTCGTCGTTCCAGCCCCGGACCGCGTAGTACTCCGAGAGCGCGTCCTCGAAGCCCGGCAGGTCGTAGGGCAGGCGGTCAGCCCCGCGGTCGATACCTCGGCGGTTGTTGAAGTGGCGTTCGAGTTCGACGGTGCGCTCGCCGACCGCGAGCAGGTCCTCGAAGTCGGCGTCGAGCAGGGCCTCGTAGCGTTCGGGGCTCATGAAGTCCCGGGAGAACTTGCAGACGACCCCGCAGTCGTTGAGCGCCATCAGGTTCTCGCGCTCGACCAGTCGCTCGGGCTTGCCTTCCAGTCCCCTAGGCTCCATCGCCTCGTCTTTCCCGACCAGCGGGTACTCCACCGAGTAGAAGGTCGCGTACATGTGGTCGGCCCCGCGGTTGGCGACCGCGTAGGAGAGGCCCTGTCCGTGGAGGATTCGGCCCTCGTGGGCCGCGAAGTCCATGCCCTTGACCGTCCAGTTCTCGACGCCCAATTCGTCGTGAACCCGGTCGATGCCCTCCGCGAGCAGGTCGCCGACGCCCTCGCGGTGGGCGATTTTATCGAGGAGGTCGAGGATGAGTTCCTCGTCGCCGAAGGCGTCCTCGCTGGCGAGGTAGGCCGCGACCGTGTTGCCCGCCGAGATGGTGTCCATGCCGTAGCGGTCACAGCGCTCGTTGGACTTCATCACGTCCACGATGTCGTCGATGCCGGAGTTCGACCCGAACGCCATCGCGGTCTCGAACTCCGGCCCCTCGGTCTCGACGCCAGCTTCCTCGTCGCGCGTCGGGAGCTTGCACGCGAACGCGCACGCCGAGCAGGTCCCCTTCTTGTACTTCTTCTCGGCGACCGCCGAGCCGTTGATGCCCTCCGCGCCCTCGAACGACTGCTCGGAGAAGTAGTAGGAGGGCAGGCCGTCCATCTCGTTGGCGAGGTCCATCACCGCGACCGTCCCCTGCTCTTTCATGACGTGGTCGGCGGTCGCGGCCTCGCGGTGGACGTCCGTCTGGATCGGGTCGATGTCGACCTCGGGCCGGGAGTCGCCCTCGAACGTGACCGCCTTGACCTTCTTCGCGCCCAGCACCGCGCCCAGTCCCCCGCGGCCGAACGCCCGTTCCTCGGTGGTCATGACGGAGGCGAACCGGACCTCGTTCTCGCCCGCCGGACCGATGCAGGCGACGTGCTCGGCGTCGAGACCTCGGCTCTCCTCGACGTACTCGCAGGTCTCGGGAACGGTCGCGCCGTCGAGGTCCGGGACCTCCTCGAACTCGACGCCGTCGTCGGTGACGTGGACCGCGAGGAGGTCGCCGCTCTCGCCCGCAATCTCGACCGCGCCGTAGCCGGTGTCGGCGAAGTGCCGGGACATGAACCCGCCCGCGTTCGACGACAGGAGCCCCTCGGTCAGCGGCGAGACGCCCGTGGCGTTCATCCGACCCGTGAAGCTCATGGTCGAGACCTGCATCGGCCCCGTGGTGAAAAACAGGCGGTTGTCCGGCCCGAGCGGGTCGGCGTCGAACGGGACCCGGTCGTGGGCCAGTTTCGTCCCGACGCCCCGGCCGCCGACGAACGATTCGAGCACGTCGTCGATGTCCTCGGTGTGGGTCTCGCGCTCGCCGACGTCGACGACGAGAAGCGGTCCCTCGCTGTGTATCATGGGTAGTGGTTCCGTTTTTCGAGTAATAAACACGAGGGATGGGACGTCCCGGGCGCAAGCGAGACCCCACCCCTGCATGGGCGAGACCCCACCGGCGAGTTTTTTACGGGAACAAGCTATTTGATTCGTCGGTGGAAAACGGGCACACATGGCAACAATCGTGGTGCTGGGCGTCGTTCTCGTCGTCTCGGGCCTCGGGTTCGGCTGGTACGCCCTCAGGCCGCTCGCCGTGCTCCCGCGTCTCCTGCGGTCGGAGGTCGTCGCTCCCGCGGAGGTGTCCGCCGACTCGGGGTTCGTGGTCTGTCGCGGTCGGGCCGAATCGGTCGGCGAGTCGCTCGACGGGCCGTTCACGGGCGAGCCCTGTCTGGGCGTCGAGTACGAGATCGCCGAGCGGGCGCTCACGCCGTCCGAGGTCCCGTTCACATGGCGGGACCTCGACGACGGGGTCGCCACGGTCCCCTTCGAGTTGCGCGGTGACAGCGACCGCGTCCGCGTCGAGCCCGAATCGCGGCGGTTCGCGCTCGATACGGAGCCCGAGACCGTCGTCGTGCCCGCGGGCGAACGGCCGCCCGAGCGCATCGAATCGTTCCTCGCGGTGCGCGAGGGGGTCGGGCCCGCGTCGGCGGGACCGCTCTCGGTCCTCGGTATCGGCACTCGCCGGTACGTCGAGCGGCGCATCGACCTCGACGAACCCCACGTAATCGCGGGGCGTCCCGAGCGGACCGACGGCCGAACGGTCCTCACGGGAGCGCTCGTGATAACCGACCGGTCGCCGCGAGCGGTCGTCGGACGTCGGCTTCGGGCCGCCGCGCTTCCGCTCGCCGTCGCGCTCGTCTTCTGTGTCCTCGGGGTCGCACTGATCGCGATCTCGTAGACGAAGGCGGATCGAGCGTCGGACCGCCCGAGTCGCCGGTCAGAAGTACGGGATGTCGACGTCGATGATGTCGCCGGACTCGTCGTCGTCGCAGACGTCGACCACGGGATGCTTGCAGATCGTCGCGCCGAGGTCGTCACCGCAGCCGCTCGTGTAGTTGGCGACGTAGCAGACGGCCTTGACGAAGGTGACACACGAGACCGCACCGACGACGGTGACACCGAGGGCACCGCACGCGAACGCGCCGACGGTGCTACAGAGGAGCCGACACGTCCTGTTGGTCGCCCAGTAACAGCCGCTACAGTAGCTGATGTTCAGGTAGTCCGGGAAGTCGGTCCAGCCAGCGGTACCGGCGTCTCGGTCGACGAAGGCGGTGATCGCGTCGGGGTCGGGTTCGATGGTCCGACGGCGGACGCCCGAGTCGGGGGTGGTCCGGCCGAGCTGAGTCGTCTCGACGTCGGTCGCCGCCTCGTACCGCTCGGTCCGGTCGAGCACGCCGTCGCTCCGGTAGTACTCGAAGTCCATCTGCGCGAGTTCGACCTCGTCGGTGTCGAGGTCGCGGCCGATGACGATGGCCGCGCGGTGGTCGCCCTCGGTGTCGAAGTTGTACGCCACGAGTTCCCGCCGGAACTCCCCGGCCTCGACCCGCGCGGCGTCGAGGTCGTCGAGGTCCCAAGAGAACTCGTAGCCCCTCTCGTTCGCCGTTTCGAGGAGGGTCTCGAACTGCTCGGTCTTCGAGAGCTGTCGAGCGAGCGCCATCTTCCGACCCTTCTCCAGCATCGTGATGGGCTCGTCCTCGGGGCCCTCCGCAGCGGCGACCGAGACGGAGAACATCCCGGCCACGCCAGCGATTCCGGCACCGCTCACACCTTTCAGCACGTCACGACGATTGGGTTTATCAGGAGCCATCAAGTAACAAAATAAATTACTGTTAGATAAATTTTAGTATCTGCTACTACCTATATAAAATAATATTTGTATCACTGATTAGAGTTCGGTATCGAGGTACGGTCGAAACGCTATCGCGTCGTCGCTCTCTCCGAGAACGGACGCCTTCGACCGACGCGCTGGCGACCCGAGCAGCACACGTCCCGTCGGACCGGAATCGGGGGGACGTCCGTCAGGCGTCTCCGTACTGGGCCGCGTATATCTCGTCTATCTCGTCGGCGAACCGCTCCAGGATGTTCCGGCGCTTCTTCTTCATCGTCGGGGTCAGCAGGTCGTTGTCCTCGGTGAACTCCTCGGGGACGAGCCGGTACTGCTTTATCTGCTCGTGGGACTCGAACCGCTCGTTGACCGACTCGACCTCCTCGTCGAGCCACGCCTTCACCCGGTCGTCGCCGACGAGGTCCTCGGGGTCGTCGGGCAGGTCGACGCCCTCGGTGTCGGCGCGCTTGCGGACCGCCTCGAAGTTCGGCACGAGGATGGCGGAGACGAACTTCTGGCCGTCGCCGACCACCATGCACTGCTCGACCAGTTCGCTCGCGGCGAACGCGTCCTCGATGGGTCCGGGGGCGACGTTCTTGCCGGTCGAGAGCACGAGGATTCCCTTGGCTCGCTCGCGGAACGCGACGTAGTCGTCGGGGCGAATCTCGACGATGTCGCCGGTCCGGAACCAACCCTCCTCGGTGAACGCCTGCTCGGTCGCCTCGGGGAGTTCCCAGTAGCCGTCGGTGACGTTCGGCCCCTTCACGAGGAGTTCGCCGACCTCGCCCTCGGCGTCTGCGAACTCCTCGCCCACCATCGAGTCGTCGACCCGGACCTCCACGTCGGCGACCGGCGGGCCGATGGTACCGACCTTCGGCTCCTCGGGCGGATTGACCGCGATGACCGGCGAGGTCTCGGTCAGGCCGTACCCCTCCAGAATCGGCAGGCCCATGCCGTGGTACAGCGCACAGAGGTCGGGCGAGAGGCTCCCGCCGCCGCTGATGAGGAAATCGACGTTGCCGCCGAGACCGTTCCTGACCTTCCGGAACACGAGTCTGTCGGCGACCGCGCGCTGGGCGCGCAGGGCCGGGCCGGGCGAGTCGGCCTCGAAGTACCGCCGTCCCACGTCGGTCGCCCACGAGAACAGTCGCTCGCCGACCGCCGACGACTCGGCCTGCTCGCGGATGGCGTCGTACATCCGCTCGTACACCCGCGGGACGCTCGTTCCGGTGGTCGGCCCGATAGCCTGAAAGTCCTCGCGGAGGGTCTCGGGGTTCTCGGCGTAGGCGACCGTCGCGCCGCTGGCGAACATGAGGAAGTGGCCCGCGAGTCGCTCGAAGACGTGGGCCAGCGGCAGGAACGAGACGGTGCTGGAGCCCTCGTCGATGACCGGCAGGTCGCCCTTGTCGGGGCGGGGACCGAACCGCCGCCGACACTGATTGACGTTCGACCGGAAGTTCCAGTGACTGAGCCGGACGCCCTTCGGCGTGCCGGTCGTCCCGGAGGTGTAGATGAGCGTCGCGAGGTCCTCGGGGTCCCGAGCGTCGAGCCACGACTCGTATTCGGTCTCGTCGAACGCCGCCGCGCCGCGCTCGTACACCTCGCCGAGGGTGTACACGTCGAATTCCGCGTCCGAGGGGGCGGCCGCCCCCTCGGACGCGACGCCGTCGCCCGCCTCTGACCCGCCGCCGTCGCCCGCTCCCGACTCGACGCCGTCGCCGGGGTCGTCCATCAGGACCGCGAACTCGAGGTCGAGCGAGTCCTGCACTCGGACCACCCGCTCCAGCAGGTCGGCGTTCTCCACCACGACGCCCGAGGCGTCGGGGTCGCCCAGCAGGTGTGCGACCTGGTTCGGCGACGAGCCCCGGTAGACCGTGGTCACGATTGCGCCCGCCGCCAGCAGGCCGAAGTCGCACTGGGCCCACTCCATCCGGGTCGCCGAGAAGATTCCCACCCGGTCGTCGGCCCCGACGCCGAGGTCGCGGAATCCGGCGGCGAGCGACCGGACGACATCGCGCATCTCGGCGTAGGAGATGGCCCGGAACTCGCCGTCGGGAGCGGCCGCGAGCGCGCTCCCCACCAGCGACCGGTCGTAGACGCCGCCCTTGTACTGCTGTGCCGGGCGGTTCGCGTGCCGTGCCGCGCTCTCCTCGAACATGCGCGACAGCGTGGACCGTCCGATGACCTCGTCGTCGTACGCCCGTTCGGCGTCACGCCACGTCATACCATTCCATCAGAACCCGACGATATTAAGCTACTGCCGAACTCTCGGGCCGTTCATCCGGGTTTATCGGGGGGCGAGTGGCGGCCTATTCGGGGGTCGGGTCGGCGTCCTCGACCACCTCCTCGCGGGTGACCTCCCGACCGAGTCCGGCCGACCGATAGATGCCGTCCATCGCGAGCATCGCTTCGAGTCCCAGCTCGGCGGTCGGCAGGGGGTCGGTTCTCCCGGCGAGTCCCTCGACCCAGTGGTAGAGCGGGTCGGCCGCCAGTCCCGACCTGTAGGCCATCTCTCCGCGCTCGCCGTCGAGGTACTGCTGGCGGAAGCGGAACTCTTCGAGGTCGGCGCTCGCGCGCATCTCCACGTCGCCGACGGTCGAGTAGTACTCGAAGGGGTCGAGCCGGACGCCGCCCCGGGTCCCGACGACCGCGCTCGACTCGTCCTCCTGATAGCGCGACCAGCTCGCCCGGACCGACAGCACCGACCCGTCCTCGAAGGTGACGAGTCCGACGCCCACGTCCTCGACGTCGTAGCCGCTCTGCTCGACGCGTCGGCGGTACTCGTCGTCCTCGGCGGCGCGAGCGCGCGCTGGCGTGGTCCGGAACGTCTCGCCGCGAACGCGCTCGACTGTCGGCGAGCCCATCAGATAGAGTATCTGGCCGATGGTGTAGCTCCCGAGGTCGTAGACCGCGCCGCCGCCCGCCGACTCCTCGCGGGCGAACGCGGGCGACCCGTAGCCGTCGACGTAGGGGGTGCCCCGCCTGCGCGCGCCCATCGCCACCTCGGTGTTCTCGACGTCGAACGCCCACCCGCGAGACCGGCCAGCGACGCCGTGGTACACCTCGCCGAGTTCGCCAGCGTCGGCGACCGCCTTCGCGGCCCGCGTCTCGACCGTGTAGAGCAGTTGGTTCTGGACCGCGAGTCGCTGGCCGGTCCGCTCGGCCGCCTCGGAGAGTCGTCGGGCCGCGGCGTAACTGTCGGCCATCGGCTTCTCGCAGAACACGTCGGTTCCGGCTTCGAGCGCGTCCACCCCGATGGGCGCGTGGAGCGGCGCGTGGACGCAGAGATTGACGGCGTCGAGACCGAGGTCGGCGTCGGCGAGCATCTCCGCGTGGCTGGCGTAGCTCTCCGCGCCGTGGGAGTCCGCGAGGTTGCGGGCCTTCGCTTCGTCCACGTCGGCGACCGCGACCACCTCCGCGCCGGGAATCCGGGCGTAGCGGAGCGCGTGGTTCCGGCCCCGGTTGCCCGCGCCGACGATGCCGATTCGGACCGCCTCGTCCCCGTCCGTTCGAGCGTTGTCCTCCCCCATTTGAGAATCGGAGAGACAGTCGTCGCCGACGCCTAAACCGCTGACGGTCGCGGAAGTGGAGTATCGGCCGGTGAGACTTCCACCGGAAAATCGTCGGTGAGACGTTCCACCGGAAATCGACCGGGAATCAGTCCACCGGGGCGGGACTGAAAGGGGCCGCCCGCTCGCGGGCCGTAGGCCCGTGGTCGTCTGCGCGGGCTGCTATTTCCGCGCCGGGCGGTGCAGAGAGGCGCGGAAATATCCCGCGTCAGCGACCGTCTCGTGAGCGGAGCGAACGAGGCCTCGGAGGACGCGGTTTGTCCTCCGGTGGCGAGCGGGCGGGGGCTTTCTGAGACGTACTCGTCGAGAGCAACCGAAAGCACCGATTCGAACGGCGAGACGCCAGCGGTGTCCGGCACCGATGAAAACCGCAACCGCACAGCACCGCGACCGCAGGCCTCGCCCGGAAGACTGCACTAGATAGAAACTCGACCCTCTACTCGCCGTCCCGATTTCGAAGGTACGTCAGAACCCCTCGAACGTTCAGTTTCGCCTCCTCGCGGGCCTTGCGCTCGCCCCACACGTCGGCCATGTCAGTCTGGTCGGCGAAGAACTCGACGACAGCGTCGCGGTCGCCCAGTTCTTCGTCCTTCTCCTCCACGCGCTCGACCCACTCGGTCAGCACGTCGGCGTACTCGTCCATCGCGCCGACCTCGTACTCGCGGGGGCCGAAGTGGGTGTACAACAGTGCCTCGGGGTGGAGGTCCCGGACGGTTTCGAGGTCGGCGAGACACTCCTCGAGGTCGAAGTTCGGCGGCGGGGAGGTCTCGAAGATCTCTCCGCGTTCGGGCACCCAGATGCCCGCCGCGTCGCCGGTGAAGAGGGCGTCGTCGTCGCGGTCGTAGTAGACGACCTGATGGGGCGCGTGGCCCGGCGCGTGGTAGACTTCGAGGTGGTGGTCGCCGAGGTTTATCTCGTCGCCCGCCTGCAGTTCGACCACGCGCTCCTCGGGGACGGGTTCGGGTTCGACGTAGAACTCCCACTGGTCGCCGACCGCCCGCTTGGTCCCCTCGACGAGTCGCGAGGGGTCCACGAGGTGACGCGCGCCGATCTCGTGGACCATCACCTCGGCGTTGGGGCAGGCTTCCGCGAGGAAGCCTGCCCCGCCCGCGTGGTCGAGGTGGACGTGGGTCGGCGCGATGACCGCCACGTCCTCCCGAGAGATGGAGAGTTCGTCGAGCGCGTCCAGAATCAGGTCGTGGTGGGTGCCGATTCCGGTCTCGACGATGGCGGGCCGGGCGGCGTCGTAGACGTAGACCGCGCCGTACTCGTCGGTGTCGTACATCCCGGTGTCGAGGTAGTAGAGGTCCGAGCAACTGCCGGTCGTCACTTCGCGGAGGTCGCCTCTCGTCATGGTCGGAAGTGCGGGCGGGCGGAACAAAAGGGGTTCGCCCTCGGCGATTCAGTCCGTGAGTTCCTCGCCCGCATCGACCGCGCGCCGATACAGACTCGCGCTCATCCGGAACCCGTTGTCCGTGAGGTCGTCGAGTGTATCGACGTACTCCTCGTACGAGATGCGACCGCGGTCGAGCGACTCCAGATAGACGTAAATCGTGCCACCGACCGCGACGCCGAGCGATTCGGCGGTCGTGCGTGCGGCGTGGTCGTCGGTGAGACAGCGTGCATCCCCGGCCTCTGCCAACGCGATGGCCGTGCATTCGCCGCGTTCGAGACCGGCCGACCGCTGGATTTCGTCTACGCGCTCGGTCAATTCCGTCGAGAGGCTCCGCACGTCGAGGAAGTTCTCGACCGCTTCCTCGACCGGGAGCGCGTCGGCGTACTGCTCCGCCCTGCCGCGAGTAACGACTTCCTCGTAGACACGGTCGGAAACGTACGTGTCGTCGAACAGTTCGTCCAAAAAGGAGAGGTCCCCGAGTTTGGCGAGATAGATGAGGACCGTCGCATCGGTGACGACGGCCTCACTCATCGTCGCGTACCGCCGCGATGTCGGCTTCGAGGTCCGTCTCGTCGTAGTTCATCTCGACGCCTCGTTCCTCCAGAACGTCGAGAAAACGCCACACCGAGAGGTCGGCCAACTCCGCCGCGCGGCCGACGGAAACGTCCCCGTCTCGGTACCGCTGGACGGCAGTCTCGACCTGCCAATCGCCGACGCCGCGTTCGAGCAGTCGCTTGATAGCCGTCGAGCGGTCGGTCTGTTCCTCCTCGCGGATACGCTCTATCTTCTCGTACAGGTCCTCGGAGACGCGGGTGGTCACGTGCTTCTGACTCATGTGTACACAATCGTTCCAGTTGTGTATCAAAGTTTGCCCCGAGAACACCGCGTGACCGGGCCTGCGAGCCCACAAGCGCCGCCCGAACCCCCGTCACCCCTTGCCAACCGTTATCCCACGAACGATACGGTTTTTTGCCGGGAGCGGGATTTGGAGAGTAGGAATGCTAGACCGGAACTACATCCGCGAGAACCCCGACGAGGTCCGGGCCGCGCTCGAACAGAAGGGCGTGACCGACGTGGACTTCGACGAGATTCTGGAGATGGACGAGGAGTGGCGCGAGCTCAAGGCCCGCGGCGACGAACTTCGCCACGAGCGAAATCAGGTCAGCGACCGCATCGGCGAACTCAAGCAGGCCGGAGACCACGAGGAGGCCGAGGAGGCTATCGAGACCTCCCAGGAACTCAAGGCCGAAATCGAGGAGGTCGAGGAGCGCGCCGACGAACTGGAGGCCGAACTCGACGAGCGCCTGCTCGAACTCCCCCAGATTCCCCACGAGGAGGTGCCGGTCGGCGACAGCGAGGACGACAACGTCGAGCGCCGACGCGAGGGGTTCGACGACCTCCGAGAGCTTCCCGACGAGGTGACGCCACACTACGACCTCGGCGAGGAGTTGGACATCATCGACGAGGCGCGGGCGGCCAAGACGACCGGGAGCGGCTTCTACTTCCTGAAGGGTGAGGGCGCGCAGTTGGAGTACGCCCTCCTCCAGTTCATGCTCGACCTCCACCGCGAGCAGGGGTACGTCGACCTGTTCCCGCCGATTCCGGTCAACAGCAGGTCGATGGAGGGGACCGGCCAGTTCCCGAAGTTCGTCGAGGACGCCTACCGACTCGGTGGGTCGAACGACGAGCCGTACGGCGACGAGGACCTCTGGCTCTGCCCGACCGCGGAGGTACCGGTCACCAACATGTACCGCGACGACATCCTGCTCAAGGACGATCTCCCCATCAAGCATCAGGCCTACACGCCGAACTTCCGGCGGGAGGCGGGCGAACACGGCACCGAGACCCGCGGAATCGTCCGGGTCCACCAGTTCAACAAGGTCGAGATGGTCAACTTCGTGGAACCCGACGAGAGCTACGAGGCCTTCGACCGCCTGCTCGACGAGGCCGAGGAGGTCCTGCGCCGCCTCGACCTCCCCTACCGGATTCTGGAGATGTGTACCGCCGACCTCGGGTTCACGCAGGCCAAGAAGTACGACATCGAGGTGTGGGCACCGGGCGACGACATGGACGACGGTCCCGAGGAGGGCGGGCGGTGGCTCGAAGTCTCGTCGGTCTCGAACTTCGAGGACTTCCAGGCCCGGCGCGCGGGCCTGCGCTACCGGCCCGAGCGCCACGAGTCGACCGAGTACCTCCACACCCTCAACGGGTCGGGCCTCGCCCTGCCCCGCGTGATGGTCGCCATCCTCGAATACTACCAGAACGACGACGGCACTGTCACGGTGCCCGAGGCCCTGCGGCCCTACATGGGCGGCACGGAGGTCATCGAGGGCCACGAGAAGGTCGGTGAGAGCGCGCTCGGCGCGGGCGAGCGGGACTAGCTCTTTCCGACGACCTCGATAAGGTCGAGCTGTAGCTCTTTGAGGTCCTCCGCGAGTTCGCTTTCGGAGTTCAGTCGGTAAGTGCGCGAGTCGGCCGACTCGCGCACTTCCACGACGCCAAAGTCGAGCAAGTCGCCGATGTGATTCTCGAACGTCGCGCCTTGGATTCCCGCGAGGTCACAGACCTGATCGGCGGTCAAATCGCGGTATTCCTTGCCAACGAAGACGGTCAGCATCCTCGCCTTCGGGTGGTCGCCGAGGAGCCACGTCATCGCGTTGTCGGCGTAGGCGTCGTCGCTTGTGCTCGGTCGGCGTCGTTCCGTTGCCATCCACCCGAATTACGAACTCGTTCGTACTTTAATGTATGGACGTGGCAAATTCGCTCTCGACGAGAGTTTATGAGTGATGACGAACGAAAGAATGCACGGACCCCCATGCCGTCCGGATACACGAAGACCGAGTGGAGGAATATGCAACACGACCTCCTCCGCGAACTCGCGCTCCGAGGAATTTATCGGCCAAAGAAGGTAATCAGCCTCGAAACGGTCCGTCCATGGTTCGCGGAATCGGATCGCGAGGACGTGTCCCAACTGATTGACGACCTCGCTACCGACCACGACTGTCCGCTCGAATACGTCACCGAAGCCGAACAGGCCGTCTGGCTGACCGAACCAGACGAGGTTTCCGAGTACGTCCGCAAACGTGGTGGGATGGAGTTCTAAAGCGTTATCGTGTGTAGGTCCGAATCTCCGCAATTTTCCCGTCCTCGAACGCGAAGGCGTCCACGAAGCCGAACAGCTCGCTTCCATCCGAATCGAACAGGCGACCCTCCACGGCGACCGCGCCGCCGGTCTCCGGACCGGCGGCGCGGTCGCTCTCGTCGTCGGTGTCTCCGTCCGTGGATACCGCTCCGTCTCCGAACACCTCCCGGACCTCGTGCGATGTCCCCGTGTTCGGTCGGCCGTCGCGCATGAACTCGACCAGCGTCTCGCGGCCCTCGATGGTCCGGTCGGGCCGGTCGTGGACGACTCCGGGCGCGAGCAGGTCGGCGAATCCCTCGTAGTCGCCCGCGTCGATGGCGTCGTAGTAGGCCAGCGCGGTGGCTTCGCTCATGGGCGAGACGAGGACCCCCGTCCCCATCAACCCCGTCGGTCTTCGTCGCGTTTATCGGGGTCCGCCCAGATTGGGGTCGT
Organism: Halorussus salilacus; assembly: GCF_024138125.1. Classification (NCBI taxonomy): domain Archaea; kingdom Methanobacteriati; phylum Methanobacteriota; class Halobacteria; order Halobacteriales; family Haladaptataceae; genus Halorussus; species Halorussus salilacus. The sequence continues at coordinate 2,015,391 of NZ_CP099993.1, read as the reverse complement.
ATGGACCCGTTTCACGCGAACTACCCGTTTCTCGACTCCTCCCGAGAGGCGGTCCGCGAGGCCGACATCGGCCTCGCGGAGATTATAACCGCAGACCGAGGCGGGGAAACTCGCCACCCGGCGGTCGAACGGGGTGTCCAGCGGGTCGAGCGTGCGCTTCTCGACGGGACTATCGACGTTCCGGACGACGGCTCCCATCCGGGCGTGCAGGCCGAACTCCTCTCCTACCCCGTGGCGCGAGTCCTCGTTTCGGTTCTCGACGTGCCGGGCGCGGTGGACAAGTACGCGTCTGCGGAGGCCCGAACGGCCTACCAGCGGTTCACCGACGACTTCGAGCTACTGGACGGCGACCAGCGCAGACCCGACGACGGGAAGGTCCCGCTCCGGTACTTCCTGAGCGAGTTCGACCTGTCGAGTCGAGTCACCCCGAGAGGGTCGGGGTTCTCGATAGCGGTGTCTGCGTATCTAACGCTCTCCTCGGAGTTCGAGAGCGAAACGTGGCGACTCGTCAACAGAGAACTGGCCGACGGAGCGGTCACGGTGACGCGAGACGAACTCCACGAACTCCTCCGGGAGGCGGTCCGCGAGCGCGTCGCCGAGGGGTTGCCGACCCGCGTTCCCGACGAGATTCGCGAGGGACTGACCGACGAGATGGCCGAACTGGAGGACGCCTTCTCGGAGGTCGAGTTCTCGCGGGACATCGACGTGCTCGCGCCCGGGCAGTTCCCCCCGTGCGTGGCCGACCTGCTCGAACGCGCCCGGGACGGCGAGGCCCTCCCGGCCCGCGCGGAGTTCGCGCTCGTCTCCTTCCTGGCGAGTATCGGGGCTGACCCCGACGAGATGGTGGCGCTCCGGGGCGTCGACGACCCCGAGGAGGCCACGGCACTCCGGTACCGGGCCGACCGCGTCGGGGACGACGCCGGGGCCCAGTACGCTCCGCCCTCCTGTGCGACGATGCAGGCCTACGGCGAGTGCCCGGTGGCAGACGAGACCGCCCCGATAGCCGACCCGCGGTGCGAGACCATCTCGCACCCGCTGTCGTACTACGAGGAGGCGCTGGCCGAGGCCGATGGAGTCGACGACTGGCGAGAGTAGCGTAGAAGGGATTCGGTCGAGACTACTCCTGATACGCCATCCAGACGCCGATTCCCGTCATGAGCAACACGAAGAAGACGATGACGGCCACGACGGCTATCGCGCCGGTCTCCGAGAGTCCGTCGTTGCTGTAGTTCGTTCCGACCCAGTACAGCAAGGCGACGAACAGCCCGACCGCGCCCACGGAGACGGCGATGTCGCGCAACGTCTCCCGCTCGATGTTCATGGCCGGGGATTTCCGGGGCACCCGCAAAAGCGCTTCGGAACGCCCGCTCAGCGCAACCGTTTCCTGCGCTCAGAAGCGCCGCAAGCGCTTGTTCGCTGGCAAGCGCTCGGTCGAAACGTGGCTCCACCTCCTCTCTCGGAGATGCGGCGGCGAAGCCGCCGCATCTCCGGGGACGCTCGCTTCGCTCGCTGTCGCCTCTCCGGGAACGCCGCGAATATCGTTCGACCGTTGGCAGAGCCGAGACGCCCTCTCGAACCGGTCTAGCGATTCCGACAGGTGCAAGACTTAGGTTCGTCCGGGCCCTACGAACTGACACGCGGAAACGACTGCAGACGCGACGACTGGGGGTGGGAGAAGCCGATTCTGTCGACGCGGTCACCGCACCAGAGAGGGAAGCCCATGGGACACACAACAGCTTCCGAACGAACGCGAGCATCGCTCGCTCCGGCGGCCAGCCTGACCGACGTCAGGTCCCAGCGCGCCCGCATGGAGCGAATGGCGGTCACGCCGCTCGGCGGCGGCGTCTACGAGGTCGAGAGCCAGAGCGGGAACGTCTACTCCGTGGACCTCCCCGGCGGGCGGTGTACCTGCCCGGACCACACGTTTCGGCAGGTCCGGTGCAAGCACCTCCGGCGGGTCGCCATGGAGGTCAACGAGGGGCTCGTCCCGCCGCCCGGCGAGGAGGCGGTCGCCTGCGCGAACTGCGGCGGGGAGACCTTCGTCGAGGAGAACGCGCCGGGACCACACTTCTGCGAGACGTGCTGGCTCGCACCCGGCGAGCCGGTCGTGGACCGCGAGACCGGCGACCTGCTCGTCGTGGTCCGAACCACAGACCGGCGCGCAGACGAGGTCGAAATCTCGGGAATCGGCGTCACGGTCGCCGACTACTCGACCAACGAGGGGTACCGCGCCGACGACGCGGTGGTCGAGGCGATGTACCCGGTCCCGGCAGGGCTCGGGCCCGACGACCTCAAGCCACACCACCTGCGGCGCTACTCGTTCCCCCGGGGGCGACTCGCCCGCCGCGGGGAGGTCACAGACGACCAGTCGGAACTGGCCGACTTCGCGGTCGTGGAGTGAAAATAAGTCTAGAAAATAATCTCAGCCACATTGAATGCGGATTGTAATTGGAAGCATATTTTGAGAGAGTTAGATGTCGATAATAATTCGCGGGGGCTATATATATCCAGAATTATAGGTCAGAAATTAGCTCCGTAGGCGTCTAAAAAGGGGAATTACAGTCAATGTTACGCCACCGTAAGCTTTAGGGACTATAAGGTCTTAGGCCAAATTGGACAACGTACCTCAGGCTGGGGTTAGGGTTGTCCGTGTGTAAGACAGAATGCCAACTCGTTCCGCCAATGGCTGACAAATAGAGCAGTCGGCTTACCATCGACTGTCCAACAAACGAGCGGCCGACTTACCACCGGTCGTGATGACAGTTGGCGTTCATCCTTTCCGATTTCCGTAATTCAAGCTCATCAGAGTTATTTATCGATAAATTAGTCGGTTGGTTGGCCGCTCTGAAGAGCGACACCGATCCGCCCTACTTCGCTTTCACGTCCTTCGGGCGTTCGGCTTGTTTCGAACGGGAATTCGCTACTACGTAGCCGAGTACCAAGCTCAACCCGCAGATTATCGCACCTGCACCGGCAACATGAATATTACCGGTTACAAGCCCCGTTCTTATCAACTCTGCTCCAACAAGGACCCCCATACCAAGGGGGCCCGATTGTATGTTGACGTTCATTGTCCTTTCCGATAGACGCGAGGGTTACCAGGCCTCGCGCGCCCCCATTAGTAGGAGACTCGCGCCAGCAGAACATCGCCCGACAACTCTCTCGGCGATTGAACGTGTCGAGAGTTCCTCTCATAGACGCTACTTTTTGATTTCAGTCCAAGAGTTAAAAGGGTTCGTCAACGCGCTATCGGTGATTAGATGCAACCACTCTTAGGTACTACATCACCGGGCATTTCCCCAGATATTGATATGGATTGGCGTTATTCGAGCATCGACGCCGCCTCGTCGACCGAGAGGACGCCCTGCTCGACCGCGACCAGCACGTCCCGGATGGCGTGTCCGTCGTCGGCGTCGGCCCCGGCGTCCCCGTCGTCCCGGAGGGCGTCCATCGGGTCGCCGCCTTCGCGCGCGGCCTCCTTCTTCACGCGGTAGTTGCCGCCGTCGGTCTGGTGAACGTCGGCGGGGTGGAAGAAGTACCAGTCCTCGCGGTCGAACCGCACGCCGATCTTGGGCTTCGCGCCGAAGTTCCGCGAGAAGTAGACCAGCGCCTCGACCTCCTCGCCGGTGAGGTAGATGGGGTCGCCCGAACTCGACTTGGCCTCGATGGCGTAGAAGACGTCGCCGTCGCCCGCCAGCACGTCCGGGAGTTCGCGCTCGGTCGCCGCACCGGAGGCGGGCGCGCGCATCACCGCGAATCCGGCCTCGTCGAGGCGATTGACGAGTTCGCGCTCCCGGCGGTTACCCTTGGCGTTGGACACGCGAACACCCCCGCGATCCCGTCGCATCGGTCATACTCCATCGTGGTTCCTTCCGGATGTTAAGTCCCCCGGGAGCGCGGTGAACATGGCGGTCACTCGGTCAGGAACTCGACCGCGGCGCGCTCGGCGTCGTCGCCCGGTTCGAGCCACGGCATGTGGCCGTGGTCGCGGAGTTCGACCAGTTCGGCGTCGCCCATCCGCTCGACCGCCGGGCGGCCGACCTCCGGTTCCCAGAAGTAGTCGTCGGTCCCCCAGACGAACCGCGCGGGGACCTCGACCGAGTCGAGGTCCCCGCGCAGGTCGAACTCGGGGGCCATCCCCCGGAACGACCCCAACGTCTCCATCAGCGACCGGAGGCTCTCGCGCTGGCCGGGCAGGCCCTCGGCGACGACGCCGGGTTCGAAGTACGCGTCGGGCAGCGCAGAGTCGTCTTCGACGTTGATTCGGCGGTACTGTCGGCGAGCGTCTGCGACCGTCTCGACCGCGAACAGGTCGAACAACAGGTCGCCGACCACCGGCAGGTCGAACAGCCGGAACAGGTGCGGAATCGACCGCGACAGCCCGGCGGGCGCGCCGACGATACACAGCCGACGCACGCGCTCGGGGCGGTCGACCGCGAGCGCGAGCGACTGGAACCCGCCGAGCGAGTTGCCCATCACCGCGGTCTCCTCGATTCCGAGCGCGTCGAGAAAGTCGGCGACGTACTCGACGCCGAACTCCCGGAAGCCGGTCTCGTGGTAGTCCACCGCGGTCGAGAGCCCCCGACCGGGACGGTCGGGGGCGTAGACGGTGAAGCGGTCGGTCAGCGCGTCGAACAGCGGCACCCAGACGTGCGCGGTGCTCCCGAGGCCGTGGAGCAACAGGAGGGGCGGCCCCTCGCCCGCGGTGAGGTAGTGAACCTTGCTGGCGGGGTCGGGGAGAGTGACGTAACTGGACTCGGCGGTCGCGTCGTAATGGTCGCAGAGGTCGGCGAGCGCGTCGAGGAAGGGTTCGGCCTCGGTGCTCGGGTCGGCGGCGTGGTCGAGGGGCATGAGCGTGTCTTCGGCCGTTGGGTAGAAAAATCGCCACCTCTCTTCGTAGTCATTATTAACTCAAAGCGGCGACAGTCGACACACGAACCGTCTGAATATGGTGGACGACCTCTATATTTTCGTCGACGAGAGCGGTCATCACGCACGGGGAGAACACTATACGGTCGCTAGTTGCTGGTGTTTATCGAACAACTCTCCCCAGTACGTACTAGATAACGCTCGTGCTGAACTTTCGAAACATATCTCCGGCACTCGTGGTCTTGGCGACGTAGGAGAACTAAAGGGAAGCCAACTACCCAAAGACCGTCTCGGTACGTTTCTCGAAACGTTGGAAAACTTTGCATACGAAGACGGAACGGTTGCCGACCCACCGTATCCATGGCAACGGAACACTCCCGTTCAATACTCCTACCACAGTCTCAATCCCGAGTTAGGAACGCGGATTCTGTCCAACTACATGTCTGAAACGGATGCACCACACGTTCTCCAACGATTATCTCTTGCAAGAATCTTGAGTCCTCTAACGGAGGCGGACCTCGTCAATACACAGGAGGTAGATAAAATCCATCTTGTTCCGGATGCAGAGGTCTGGAAAACCCCAGCGGAGAACGTTTGTGCCCTGCTCGAAGAACTCGATGGGCCAGAAATCAACGTCGAGACGGGAGACAGTAGCCGAATTCCGGGCATTCAAATCGCAGATTTAGTCGCGTACTCGTGGAGAAGCTATACGAAAGACGGTTCCTGTGCAGATGCCGCTGATCATATCGTGGATAGATGCCTACAAAACGCCACTTGACGGAGATAGAGGTCTCATACCCCTTCACTGAGGGATCATCGACCACACACCGTCAAGCAGGTGGCGCTGGAAGTCTCATACCCCTTCACTGAGGGATCATCGTCTTCCTTGCCACCTGCGCATGTGCAGGTTGTGCGTCCTGAAAGATAAATGCTTTGTGTAGATTGTTACCCTGCGACTAATCGCAGGGCGAAATCCCAACAAATAGCTACCGAATCTACGTCCCGTGCTGCCAGCTACCCATGTACTCGGCCTGCTCGGGCGTCAGGTCGTCGTACTCGACGCCCTCGGCGTCCAGCTTTATCTCCGCGATTTCCTCGTCGAGTTCGTCGGGCACCTCGTGGACTCCGGCGTCGTACTGCTCGCCGTTCTCGACCAGTTCGCGGACGCAGGCGGCCTGCACGCCGAAGCTCTGGTCCATCACCTCGACCGGGTGGCCGAGCGCGATTGGGCTGGCGAGGTTGACGAGCCGACCCTCCGCGAGGACGTTGAGCCTGCGGCCGTCTTCCATCTCGTACTCCCGGACGCCCTCGCGGGCCTCGCGCTCGTTCACGGCGAGGTCCGAGAGGTCGTCGAGGTTGACCTCCACGTCGAAGTGGCCCGCGTTGGCGAGCAGGACGCCGTCTTGCATCTTCTCGAAGTGCTCGCGGGTGATTACGTCGCGGTTGCCCGTCGTGGTGAGGAACACGTCGCCGATCTCGGCGGCCTCGGCCATCGGCATCACGTCGTAGCCCTCCATGTGGGCTTCGAGGGCGCGTCGCGGTTCGACCTCGGTGACGACGACGTTGGCGTTCTGCCCCGAAGCCTTCTTGGCGACACCCCGGCCGCAGTCGCCGTAGCCCGCGACGACGACGTTCTTGCCCGCCCACGAGAGGTTCGTGGTCATCGCGATATTAGCAAGGGAAGACTCGCCCGTGCCGTGGACGTTATCGAACAGGCGCTTCATCGGCGTGTCGTTGACCGCGAACACGGGGTACTTCAGCGCGCCGTCGGCGTCCATCGCCCGCAGGCGATGGACGCCCGTGGTGGTCTCCTCGGCCCCGCCGACAATGGAGTCGATGAGTTCGGGGTAGTCCTCGTGGATGGCCGCGACGAGGTCCATCCCGTCGTCGACCGTGATGGTCGGCTCGTGGGAGATGACCGCCTCGATGGCGGCGTAGTACTCCTCGTCGTCGACCTCGCGCTTGGCGTAGGAGGTGATGTTGGGATGCTCGTCGAGCGCGGCGCTCACGTCGTCGTGGGTCGAGAGGGGGTTACAGCCCGTGACCGCGACCTCCGCGCCCGCCTCCGCGAGGGTCTCGACCAGCACGGCGGTCTTGGCCTCGACGTGCATCGCCATGCCGATGCGCTCGCCCTCGAAGGGGCGGTTCTCGTCGAAGTCGGCCTGCATCGCGGTCAGAATCGGCATGTGTTCGCGCGCCCAGTCCATCTTCCGATGACCATCCTCGCGAGCGGTCTCCAGATCGTCGACCTGCTCGCTGATGGTCGGATAGTCTGCCATACGCGAGAAGACGGGTACCGCGCCCAAAACGCTACCGAAGGCGGGCGCGGAAGTCAGCCGGAACCGAACGGTCAGCGGAGGACGCTCGGGAGGCCGAGCCGACGCGCCAGCGGAGAGCGGCGGCTGGCGGCGTCGAGTGCCAGCGAGAAAGGAGATCAGTTATCGGCCGTTGCCGTTGCCGTTGTCGCCGCCGTTACCCTTCTGCTTGCCGTTTCCGCGGTCGTCGTCATCGTCCTCGTCGTCTTCCTCGTCGGCTTCGTCGTTCCCGTCGTCCTCCTCGTCGCTGGCTTCGGTGTCGTCCTCATCGCTATCGTCCTGTCCGGTGTGTTCGGGCGGGCCGCGGTCGTCATCGTTGTCGGAGGCGTTCTTCGGCCCAGCGTCGTCAGGCTTGGCGCTCTCGGAGTTTCCGGTCTCGTCGGGACCGCCAGCGTTCTCGGACGCGTTACCGGGGTTGTTCGACGTGACGAACTCCGAGACGGCCTGTCCGATGGGGCCGTCGTCGTCACCGGAGTTCAGCATGTCCTGGACGAACATCGAGACTCGCTGGCCGAAGGAGTCGGCTTCCTCCTCGTCTTCGTCGGCGGCGATCAGCGTCTCGGTCGTCGACGCGGTCCGGTTCTCGGACGTCGCGGTGACCTCGACCGTCGCGTTCTCCTCGGGGGCGGCCAGTCCGACCGTTCCGTTCTCGTCGGTCGAGTAGTTGCCCACGCCCGCGTACGTGGCGTTTTCGTCGGTGGTTTCGACGGTGACGTTCGCACCGTCGACCGCCGATTCGTTGCTCGTGACCGATACGGTCACGTCGTTCCCTGCCTGTTCGACGTCGACCGAAAGCGAGTCGTTGGCGGCCGAATCGTTCGCGGCAACGCTTCCAACTGCGCCCGCGGATGCGACGACTGCGAAGACCATCGCCGCCGTCATCGCGAGCGTAAGGGTTCGTTTCTTTGAGCTCATGCACTCGTTCGTAGGGGAAATGCCACGTTAAACCCCGATTGCCGTCCACTTCGGTTCGCGGAGTTCATCCGAACGTACTGCGGGAGCTAATCGTCCAAGAAGGTTTAAAGCCCCCGCTCATCGTTTAATCCGATTCTTCAACGCGTCATTTCCTACAGTATCTCTGACCATTCCGAGCGCCCCGAGCGCGCCGACTCGTCAGTCGGCGCGCTCGACCGCGGCCCTCGCGTGCTCCTCTGCCTTCGCGCGCACCGCGTCGGCGTCCAGCGTCGTCACCTCGCGGTCGCGCATGAGCACCTGCCCGTCGCAGACGGTGTGGCGCACGTCCGACCCGCGAGCGGCGTACGCGAGGTGGCTCACCAGGTCATGGCGGGGCGTGAGGTGCGCGGAGTCGAGGTCGACGACGGCGAGGTCGGCGTTCGCTCCCTCCTCGACGCGACCGCTGGCGAACCCGAGCGCCGACGCGCTCCCGACGGTTGCCATCTGGACCGCGGCCTCGGCGGGAACCGCGCTGGCGTCGCTCTCTGCGAGTTTGCCGACCATCGCGGCGTCGCGCATCTCGTCGAACATGTCGAGGTCGTTGTTCGAGGCCGCGCCGTCGGTGCCGAGACCGACCGTGACGCCCGCGTCGAGGAACTGCTGGACCGGCGCGATGCCGCTCGCGAGCTTCATGTTCGAGGCCGGACAGTGAATCACGGCGGTTCCCGTCTCGGCGAGCAGGTCGATTTCGGTCTCGTCGACGTGGACGCCGTGGGCGACGAAGTCCGAGTCGCGGGTCATGTCGAGGTCGCGGGCGTATTCGAGGGGCCGCTCGCCGCGCTCGGAGACGATGGGGTCGACCTCGTCTTCGGTCTCGTTGGCGTGGTAGTGGAGCGAAATTGCCTCCTCGCGGGCCTGCGAGACGTACTCGCGGAGGTACTCCTCGCCGACGGTCGTGAGGCTGTGGGGCATGAACGCGGTCTTCACCCGGCCGTCGGCCGCGCCGTCGAACTCGCGGGCGACTTCGAGGCTGGTTTCGAGGTCCTCGCGCGCGCCGTCCTCGTCCTTGCCGACCGTGACGACGCCGTGGCCGAGTCGGGCACGCAGGCCCGCCCGCTCGACGGCCTCGACGACCTCGGGGACGTGGAAGTACATGTCTGCGAATCCGGTCGTACCCGACCGGATCATCTCCAGCAGGCCGAGTTCGGTCCCAGCGCGAACGTCCTCGGCGGTGAACGCGGCCTCGACCGGCCAGATGTCCTCGGCGAGCCACGCGTCGAGTTCCTTGTCGTCGGCGTACCCCCGGAGCAGGGTCATCGCGGCGTGGGTGTGGGCGTTGACGAGACCCGGCATCACCAGCGACTCCTCGGCATCCAGTCTGTCGTCGCCTTCGGGAACGTCGTCGCCGACAGCGAGGATGATGCCATCGTCTCGGTCCACGAGTACGTCGGCGCGCTCGACGGTCATGTCGGGGCGGAGGACCTGCCCGCCCGCGATTTGGAGCGTGGTCATGGCCGGACGTTCGCCCCCGGGGTGCCTCAAAGCTCCGACTCTCCTGCGTGAGGGGAACGCCTCGGGGCCGAATCTGGGTCCGGGCCGGTCGGCGGCGCGCCGCCGACCGGCCCGAGACGGTCGCCGGAATCGAACGCGCGTTCGAGACGGTCGCTGGACTCGGAACACGCGGGGTTCGGGTGGCTGACTGGCGGCGCGCGAGGCGTCGTCCGGAACGTTGCGCGCCGCGCGACCGCTGGCACGCTCCGGCCTGAATCAGGTCACGGGCGGGGTTGGGTCCGTTCTCGTACTTGAACCCTCGGTCGGAAGGCGAAACCGGGTATCGCGGCGGGACGAAAGGTAATTCCGCCGGGAACGAGAAGGCAACTCCATGAGAATCGCCGTCCCGAACAAGGGCCGACTCCACGACCCGGCGATGGAACTGCTCGAAAGCGCGGGCCTGCACGCCGTCGACGGTGCCGACCGAAAGCTGTACGCCGACACGGTGGACCCCGAGGTCACTCTGCTGTTCGCGCGCGCCGCCGACATCCCCGAGTACGTCAGCGACGGCGCGGCCGACGTCGGCATCACGGGCCTCGATCAGGTCCGGGAGGCCGACCCCGGTAACGTCGAGGAGCTGCTCGACCTCGGGTTCGGCCGGTGTCGACTGGTGCTCGCCGCGCCCGAGGACGGCGACATCACGGCGGTCGAGGACGTGGCGGGCAGGACCGTCGCCACCGAGTTCCCCAACGTCGCACGGCGGTACTTCGAGCAACGGGGCGTCGAGCCCGACATCGTGGAGGTCAGCGGCGCGACCGAGCTGACGCCCCACGTCGAGATGGCCGACGCCATCATCGACATCACCTCCACCGGGACGACGCTGAAGGTCAATCGACTCGCCATCATCGACGAGGTGCTCGAAAGCTCGGTCTACCTGTTCGCCCGCGACGACGTTGTCGAGAACGAGAAGGTCGAGCAGGTCGTGATGGCGCTCCGGTCGGTCCTCTCGGCCGACGGCAAGCGCTACCTGATGATGAACGCGCCCGAGGACCGCCTCGACGAGGTCCGGGACGTGATTCCGGGGCTCGGCGGCCCGACCGTGATGAACGTCGAGGGCGAGGGCGGCGAGAAAGACGGGATGGTAGCCGTCCACGCCGTCGTCGACGAGCGCGACGTGTTCGAGACCATCAACGACCTCAAGGCGGTCGGTGCGAGCGGGATTCTGGTGACCGAGATCGAGCGACTGGTGGAGTAGTCCGACTGTTTTGCGATTCCGAGGGCGTCTCGACGTTGCCGCGTAATTATTTAAGTGATAGCGAGCAAATCTGACACATGACCGTGGGAGATTCGAACGACGCCGAAACGATACTGGACGAGCGCTACGCGGTCACCGTACCGGCGAAGTTCCGGGAGCGTCTCGACCTCGAACCCGGGAATCGACTCCGGTGGACCGTCACGAACGATGGCCGACTCCTCGGCGAAATCGTTCGTGAACGGTACGGTGTCGCCGAAGAACTCGACCCTATCGACATCGAGGAGGAGACCGATGCCGTCGTAGACACCGAAGAACTCGCCTACGAGGTCGATTGATGGGCGAGGTCCTCATCGACGCGAACGTCGTGTACGGATTTCGGATGCCGAGAGACCAGTGGCACGACTCGGCTACCCGAATCGTTCGGTCGATGGACGACGGCGAACTTCCGCGGGGACGGGTAACCAACGCCACGCTGTCGGAGATTTTAAGCCCGATTCAGAAGCGCGTGGGTCACGACCCGGCGGTTGCTACGCTGGAGTTTCTCGAACGGAGTGCCGGGTTTCGAGTCCGCTATCTCGCCCAGAGCGACTTCGTTCGTGGCCGCGAACTCTTTCGCCAGTCCGTGGGAGTCGAACTCTCGGACGCGATGACAGTGGCGCACATGCGCCGGACAAGTATCGAGTACATCTACAGCTTCGACGACGATTTCGACCGATTCGAGGGAATCACGCGATTGAGCGCCCCAGTGAACCCGTTTCGACCGTCGTAGTCGAACGTCACTTCGGACCGACGACGTTCACCGTCAGGCCTCCTGAGCCCTCGTAGTAGAGCGCATCGGACCCACCAGCGTACGGGTGGCGTCCCTCGTACAACAGCAACGTTCACGTCGGCGCGGTCGAAAGCAACGCGACGAGGTTGTATATCGTGATGCCCAGAATCGCGCTCACGGTGTAGTGGGCCAGCGCGACCAGCCCCGTGGTCCGGTACCGGAGGCGGTAGACCGCCCGGATGGCGAAGAAGTCGGCACCGGCGGCGAGGGGGATGACGTATATCGGGTGATACGCCTGCAACGCGAACGAGACGACCGCCGGGACGACGCCCACCGCGAGCGCCCGGCCGATAGGGACGCTACCGAGGACGTACCGGGCTGCGATGTGCGCGGTCACGGCGTAGAACAGGACCGCTATCAGGAACGTGCCGATCAGTGCAACGACGGGAGCCGCCATGTCGGGGGGTTGGGACGGGGGGCGCTTGTGCCTGCCGATTCACCCCAAGCCGAGGTTGGGAGACCCGGGAGCCGCGAGCGACGAGAGCGCCTGCTCCGAACGGGTGTCCCACCGCGAAAAATGGCGGTTCGGTCGAACTGCAACGACCCTAGCAGGTGCACCCGCACACCCACCGAACGTCCGAGCACTCGCGCTCGTAGTTCGGGCCGTAACAGCAGTAGTGTTGCTCCTCGGTACAGGACGCCGGGTCGCCGGTCTGACAGATATCGTTGGTGCAGTTGACGGCTTCCCACGCGCAGTCGCCGCTGGTGGTGGTGACCTCGTCGTCGCCCATGTCGTGGACGACGAGTTGGCCGTCGTCGGTCTCGACGAACGCGTGAGTGTTGTCGAGTTCGGGATTCCGGTAGAGTGCGACCCGGTGGTCGGCCAACTCGGTCGTCGCGGTCAGGTGGGCGGTCGCGCCCTCGGTGTGACCGACCGCGGTGACGCCCGCGCCGGTGGCGGCGTCGGACGGTTCGAGCGCCACGTCGGTCTCGACCTCGTCGAGAGCGAACGCCGACAGCGAGGCGGATTCGAGGTGGCCTCGCGCCGCGAGTTCGTCGAGGACGGGAGCCGCGGCCGCGAACTCCTCGCGCACCGATTCGGGGTCGTCGTACCGGCCGACGAGTTCGGCACGGGTCCCCTCGTCGACCTCGGTCGAGACGTCGCTGGCGAACTCGCGGAACGGGTCGGTCCGGGTGGTCGCCGCGGAGTCGGCCGATTCGGCGGTCGCCGTGCCGATGAAGCTGACGGACATCGCCGCCGCGCCGAACCCGCGAAGGACCGAACGTCGATTGATATCGTTGTCTTCGGACATGCAGACTATCCTACATACACCGAATACATATAGTTATCTTACTAATCTAGAAATAAATTAATAATCTAAATCTTGTGTGGATTCGTGCGTAGACGACGGGGGGCCGCGAAAGCCACCGCCATCGAAGGTCCTCGGGAATCGTCGAAAACGAGTCGTGGCTGAACCGAACTGCTACTCCAGCAGGCCCAGCTCTTCGAGCCGCGAGACGATCTTGTCGACCGCCTGCTCTGCGTCCTCGGGCTTCTTGCCGCCGGTGATGACCAGCTTGCCCGACCCGAACAGCAACGCGACGACCTCGGGTTCGTCGAGGCGGTAGACGAGGCCCGGGAACTGCTCGGGCTCGTACTCGATGTTCTCCAGACCGAGACCGATGGCGATGGCGTTGAGGTTGAGGTTACGCCCGAGGTCGGCCGAGGTCACGATGTTCTGGACGACGATCTCGGGGTCCTCGTTCACGTCGATCTGGAGCTCGCGGAGCTTGTCGAAGACGATTTCGAGGCTCTCGTGCACGTCGGCCGTGCTCTTGGCGCCCGTACAGACGATCTTGCCCGACCGGAAGATGAGCGCCGCCGACTTGGGATTCTGGGTCCGGTAGACGAGTCCCGGGAACTGCTCGGGGTCGTAGTCGGCCCCTTCGAGGTCCATCGCCACGCTCTGGAGGTCGAGTTCCTGGCCGATACCGGTGGAGGCGACCACGTTTTCAATGTTGATGGTCTCCTTTGGGTCAGTCATGTGCGACTTAAATGTCGTATTTAAGGTTTATAAAGGTTGGTACTCTCCCCTGACACGTCGCCGTCGGGTTTTATGTATCCCGGAGACCGCCCGCGGGCGGTCTCCGGGGACGGCGACCGACGAGTCCACCTCGCCGAGACGAAACCCCCAAGACGGAGGGGGGAGTCCGGTGACTCGTGTACGCGCTGGAACTCGGGGGCGAGGACGACCGGTTCGCCGCCGCGGAGGCCGCGAGCGCCGCGACCGGCGTCGAGGTGGTCGCGCCCGGTCTCGCCACCGCCGGGGCCATCACCGACCGCGTTCGGAACCTCGCCTACACCCGTCGCGCGAGCGAACTGGTCGGCCGGACCGACGCCAGCGTCGAGAGCGCGCGCGTCCTGCTCGACGCCGCCGACCTCGACCGCGAGGGGACGGTGGCAGTTCGGGCCCGAACCGTGCGCGACACCGCCGGAACCGACACCCAGCGCGCGGAACGCGCGCTGGGACAGGTCCTCGTGGACAGGGGCTTTCCGGTGGACTTAGACGACCCCGACCACGAACTCCGGGCGATTTTTTCGAACGACACCTGCGCGCTGGGGTGGCTCGAAGCCGAGAGCGTCCGCGACTACGGCAGCCGCAAGCCCACCGACAGACCCTTCTTCCAGCCCGGCGGGATGGACCCCCTGCTCGCTCGGGCGCTGGTCAACCTCGCGGGCGCGCGACCGGGCGCGACCCTGCTCGACCCGATGTGCGGGACCGGCGGCGTCCTCATCGAGGCCGGACTCGTGGGCGCGACCGTCTACGGGGCCGACGCCCAGCGCAAGATGGCCCGCGGCGCGGCCGAGAACCTCGCCGAATACCTCGACGACGACGACCGCGCGACCGGCGAGTGGGCGACCCTGCAGGGCGACGCGACCCACCTCCCGTTCCCCGAGGACTCCGTGGACGCCGTGGTGTTCGACGCGCCCTACGGCCGCCAGTCGAAGATAGCCAACCTCGAACTGGACGACCTCGTCTCGGGCGCGCTCGCGGAGGCCCGGAGGGTCGCCGACCGCTGCGTCGTGGTCGGCGACCGCTCGTGGGCGAGGGAGGCCAGCGCGGTCGGCTGGGCGGTCGAGGCCGAGTTCGAGCGCCGAGTCCACCGGTCGCTCGACAGGTACGTGGTCGTCCTCGACTGACGGGAGTCGCTACGATTCGGCTTCGAGGGCTTCCCGGAGCAATCGCTCTTCCTCGTCGGTCTCGACCGTCAACTCGGGTACTCGAACCGGATTCCGGTCTTCGTCGATGGCGACGAAGGTGAAACTCGACCCCGTGGTGCGCTCGGTCTCGCCGGTCCGGGGGTCCTCGCGCCACGCCCGGAGTCGGACCGTGACGCTCGTCTTCCCGGCCCGATAGACGTAGGCGTCCACGAGCGCGGTGTCGCCGACCGGAATCGGCCGGTGGAACCCGAAGTCGTCGACGCCCGCGGTCACACAGGTCTCGCCCGCGAACCGCATCGCGGCCATCGCCCCCAGTTCGTCCATCCACTTCATGAGTTCGCCGCCGTGGAGCGTCTCGTAGTTGTTGGCGTCGTTCGGCTGGACGCGATAGCGGTTCCGGATGTGGGTGTCCGAGAGGGTTGGCATAACCGATAATGCATAGCGAAGTGGGAAGTAGTTGTCCACCAGATTTCAGTAGCCCGGGGAGGGTTCGGAAACCGGTTTTGCTGTCGACAGTTGGGTATCGAACACCGAGATTTTCACCGAAAATTCGGTATCGATGCCAAATTTTTGGCTGTAAAGTTCAGTATCTGACCCAAATATATAACCTAGAAACTGGGTATCTATACCAAGTTTTATTGATACCGGATAACATCGTACTGACATGGACGAGACCCGGTTGTTCGAACTCCTAAACAGAATCAACGTCTGGTGGGACGACGACCCCGTTCCCCAGACGCTACGGAAGGCACCGTATCGCCGGAGTGACTTCTACGTGGTACGCGACAAACTCGACGCGCAGAGACGTATTCTCACGATTCGCGGCCCAAGACAGGTCGGGAAAACGACCCTGTGTGGACAGTTGATCGAATCGTTGTTAAATCGCGGAGTTCCCGCAAAACGAATCGTCTATTTTACTGCGGAGAACAATCAGATTCTATCGGGACCGGACGACATCATCACCGACTCGCTCGAAGTGTACGAGCAGTACGTGTTGCGGGAGTCGTTCAGGAACGTGGATTCGGAGGTCTACGTGTTCATCGACGAAGTCCAAAAAATCGACGGCTGGGCCTCGAAGCTCAAGTACTACGTGGATACGTATTCGAACCTTCGCTTCGTGACGACAGGTTCGGTGAGTACGCTTATAAAATCCGATGCGAGTGAAACCCTCGTTGGGCGACTCGCCGAGCACATCATGATGCCGATGAAATATCGGGATTACGTTGCCTATCACGGGGCTCTCGATGGCGACACCGCCAGCGAATCCACGGAGCTTCGGAGCGCTCTCGACGAAAGCCTAGAGCAAGGCGATACCGGGGCGCTCACGGTAGCACTGACCCGTTTCTACGGGAGCTACAACGACGCGAGACCTCGGCTCGATGCGCTGAAAGACGAACGACTCCTAAAAGGCGGTTATCCCGGCGTAATCGAGGAAAAACCGGTCGATGCGTACACGACCCTCGATACCGATTTACGATACACAGTTATCGGCGATTTAGCGACCGTTTTCAACGTCCAGTCTCCGGAAAACGTACTTCGGGTGCTTTCGCTCGTCGCCGATTCGACGGCGGCAAAACTCAACGTTCAGAACATCGCAGATACTATCGGTATCAGTCGAGACACCGTCGAGCGATACCTCGACTATCTGGAGGAGTTCTTTTTGATAACGGAATGCCCGAAACACACGACCTCGGAGTACGATTCGGGTGGCCGTCCGAAGGTGTACGTACAGGACGTTGGACTCTACAATACGCTCGCTGGAACGCTCTCGTCGAAGACGCTACGAGATGGAAACAAAATGGGTCCGGTCCTCGAAACTGCCGTATGTGACCACGCGCGAAGGCTCCAGTTTTACCTCTCTAACGCTCAAAGCGGGGATATCGCGTACTGGGACCGACGCGGAGAAGTCGATTTCGTTCTGTCAGGGACAGATTATGTCCTCCCAATCGAGGTCAAGAATGGCGATTCGACCAAAGCTGACCTGCGCGGACTTCGGAACTTCGTCGAAGAGACGGATGCAGAGTTCGGTCTGGCAGTCAACAATGCCGAAGAACTCAAGGAGGATGACGGAATAATCCATATCCCCGCGTGGTTGTTCTTCTTCCTCTGTTGAACTACGCGTCGGCCCCGAGTTCCGCGAGCAGGTGGCCGATGTGGACCCGGTCGCTCGTCCCCTCCGCGAGGTCGGCGTCGATCTCGCCCGCCAGAACGGTGAGTTCCGCGAGGTCCTCGCCGGTGTACCGACCGGCGTGGGCGACCTCGAGTATCTCGTGGAGGACCTCCTCGCCGCTGTAGCCCTCGTCGACGAGCAGGTCGTCGAGGGTCTTGCGGGCGTCTTGGAACTCGCCCGCTTCCGCGTCGTCGAGCATCTCCTCGATCTCGCTCGTCACGCCCACGTCGCCCAGCACCTCGTAGGCGGCGTTCATCGTGACCTCGCCCTCCTTCTCGGCGGTGGTCTGTGCGCCCAAGATGGCCTTCCGGAGGTCGCCGCCCGCGTATCCGCCGATGTATTCCAGACCGTTTTCGTCGTACTCGACGCCCTCGGCCTCGACGATGCCTTCCAGCACCGCGGCGATCTCGTCGGGCGTCGGCGCGCGGACCGCGACCGGGAAGCACCGCGACTTGATGGGCGGGATGAGCTTGGTGGGCTGGCGGGTGGTGACGACGAACTGGGTGGTCCGGTGGTGGCGCTCCATCACCCGGCGAAGCGCCTGCTGGAAGTCCTCGCGGATGGCCTCGGCGTTGTCGAGCACGATGGTCTTGTACGTCCCCGAGACCGGCGAGTAGCTCGCCGACTCCTTGAGGACGTGGTTGATGAGGTCGGCCTTCGAGGAGTTGCGCTTGCGCTTGGAGTCGATGAAGGAACTGAACCGCGGGTCGTCGGCGATCTCCTTCTTGGTCATGCCGAAGAAATCGGCGACGTTGATCTCCACGAGGTCGTTGTCGGGGTCTTGGTGGGCCTCTCGGGCCAGCGCCCGGACCGCGGCGGTCTTGCCAGCACCCGAGGGGCCGTAGAGGACGAGGTTGATCGGCTCGTCGACTGCCTTCCGAAGGTACTCGCGGACGTCCTCCTGCGGGAGGTCTCGGAGGCCGGGCGCGTACTTCTCGGTCCAGAGCGGCGCGTCCATCACCCCCGCCTAGGGAGTCGGGCGGTAAGAATCGGTCGGTTGCTCGCGCCGCGGTGTCGGACCGGTCGAAAAATCGTTGGGTGCGGCGACGTGCCGCGGTCGCTCTGCCCTACTCCTCTTCGTCTTCCTCTTCGGCGGCCGTCGTGGTCTCGATGACCGTCTCTTCGTCGTCGTCTTCGGCCGTCGTGGTCTCGATGACCGTCTCTTCGTCGTCGTCTTCAGCCGCTGTGGTCTCGATGACCGTCTCTTCGTCGTCGTCTTCAGTCGTCTCCTCGGCGGTCGGTTCCTCCAGCATAATCACCGCGAGTTCGCCGAAGTCCTGCGTGTACACGCCGTGGACGTACTCGCCGGGCGGCACGTCGGTCGTGTCGACTTCGAACGACACGGTGGTCGCGGTGCTACCGTTGAGCGTGACCGTATCACGCGCGATGACGGTCCCATCGAGGCGGAACGCCACGTCCTGCGTGGCCTCCGCGTCGTTGGGGTTCGTCACGACCGCGCTCACGTTGACTGTGTCACCGATCTCGGCGCTCTCAGGCGCGTTGAGTGCCGTGACGTCGAACGATTCGAGTTCCTCGTCAGGTTCCTCGGTGGTCGTTTCGACTTCTTCTTCCTCAGTTGTCGTCTCGACGTCTTCTTCCTCAGTTGTCGTCTCGACTTCCTCTTCCTCAGTCGTTGTCTCGAATTCGTCCTCTTCTTCAGTCGTCGTCTCGAATTCGTCCTCTTCTTCAGTCGTCGTCTCGACTTCCTCTTCCTCGGTGGTTGTTTCCTCGACTTCCTCTTCAGTCGTCGTCTCGACTTCTTCTTCCTCAGTCGTCGTCTCGACTTCTTCTTCCTCGGTCGTCGTCTCGACTTCCTCTTCCTCGGTCGTGGTCTCCTCGATGACCTCGTCTTCCTCGGTGGTCGTCTCTTCAGGGGTCATCGGCGGCTCGGGCATCTCCATGTCCTCGGGAGCCGTGATGACGAACGTCACGTTCTCGACGTTGACGTTCTCGATGACGAATCGGACCGTCTCGATGTCACCGGTGAGGTTCTCCTCCAGTTGCTCCTGAGCTTCGGGGCCGGGCGTGGTGAGCTGCTCGCCGTCCTCCATCTCGGCCTGCTCCTGCATGAGCTCGGTGAGGTTGATCTCGACGCGGCGGTCCTGGACCGTGATGTCGCTGACGGTCTCGGTCCGGTCGGGTTCCTCCTCGTCGCCGAGGACGAACGACCACCGGTCGATGTTCATCTGCTCGACCTTGAAGATGAACTGTTGCTGGTCGGCGGGTTCCTCGATTTCCTCGGTGGTGGTCTCTTCGAGTTCGTCTTCTTCCTCGGTCGTCGTCTCGACGACCTCTTCAGTCGTGGTTTCCTCGACTTCTTCAGTCGTGGTTTCCTCGACCTCTTCAGTCGTCGTCTCGACGACCTCTTCAGTCGTCGTTTCCTCGACCTCTTCAGTCGTGGTTTCCTCGACTTCTTCGGTCGTCTCTTCGACGCCGTCGACGGTCACCGTCGCGTCGTCGACCACGGCTTCACCGTCCGAGGTGTAGGGCGCGTCGACCCCACCGCCGGAGATGATGAAGTCGTAGACCTGATTTTCGTTGTCGTCGTAGTGCGGCATCGCGATGACCGTCTGGGTCTCTGCCAGCGGCCGACCCAGCGTGATGGTCACGTCCTCGTGAGTTCCGGCTTCGAGGTAAGTCGAAACCCCGACGACGCTCCCGAGCGCGTCGCCTTCGAGGAGCGTCTCGTCGTGGATGGTGACGAAACCGCCCTCGGGCAACGTCGCCGACTCGATGACGACCTGCTCGCCGTCGGACTCCTGCTCGTTGATCGTGACGTCGGCTTGGTCACCTTCCGCGGGTTCGTCGGCCTCCCTCGTGGTGGTCTCCGTTTCGTCATCGACCTCCGTTTCCTCCTCGTCTTCGGTCGTCTCTACCGCCTCAGTCGTCGTCTCGTCCTGAACTGATGCGTTCGAATCTGCAACTGTACTCCCACTATCCGTCACCGCGAGTGAGACGGCTGTCCCACTCGCCAGAATCAACAGCACCGCCATGAAGACGGCGCTAAGTGTCCTGCTGTCTCGTGTCATTTGTAACCCCCAGTCTGCAGAGTATCGGACAACGAGTCTGCGAATAAACCGAAGCGACTGTTCACGCGCGTAACATCCAGATACGTCGGTTTAAGTCGGACCTATCCCCGAGTTCTCGTTGTCGAGTTCGGTTCGTAACACGGTGTTTCCGCGGGTTCAATCGCGCGTACTTCGGTCGGCGTTTCGAAGGCGCTTTCCGCCTCGCCGCCCGAACCCCAACGAGGATGTCGATGCGCGTGACGTTTCTCGGAACCAGCGGCGCGGTACCGACCACCGAGCGTAACCCGAGCGCCGTGCTGGTGAACCGAGAAGGCGACCGGCTGTTGTTCGACGTCGGCGAGGGGACCCAGCGACAGATGATGCGCTTCGGGACCGGGTTCACGGTCTCGGAGGTGTTCATCACCCACCTCCACGGCGACCACGTCCTCGGACTACCGGGCCTCGTCCAGACGTGGGACTTCAACGACCGAGAGGAACCGCTCTCCATCTACACGCCCCGCGGAACCGGCGACGATATCGACGACCTCGTCCACGCCGCGGGCAACCGGCCCTCGTTCCCGATCCACGTCTACGAGGTCGAACCCGGCGAGGTCGCGGCCCGGCGCGACGACTACGAGATACGGACGTTCCGGACCGACCACCGCACCACGTCGGTGGGGTACGCGCTGGTCGAGGACGACCGCAAGGGCCGGTTCGACCGCGAGCGGGCCGAGGAACTCGGCGTGCCGGTCGGCCCGAAGTTCTCGCGACTCCACGAGGGGAACCCGGTCGAACTCGAAGACGGCACCGTGGTCCGGCCCGAGCAGGTGGTCGGCGACCCCCGGCCCGGCCGGACGTTCGTCTACACCGGCGACACCCGCCCGACGGACGAGGTCTCCGAAGCCGCCGCCGACGCCGACCTGCTGGTCCACGACGCCACCTTCGCCGACGACCGCCGCGAGCGCGCGAGCGAGACCGGCCACGCGACCGCCCGGGAAGCCGCCGAACTCGCGAGCGATGCCGGGGCGGTCCGGCTCGCGCTCACCCACATCTCCTCGCGGTACGCGGGCGACGTATCCGACCACCTCGCCGAGGCCCGCGACGCCTTCGACGGCGAGGTGTTCGTTCCCGACGACGGCGAGATGCGCGAGATACCGTATCCCGACAAGTAGCCGAGTCGCTCTCGGGGCGGTCCGAGGATATTTCCGTGTCATTTATTGACGAACCGTGAGAAAATAGGGAGGTTTTATCCAAGCCTTCTGCTATCTTTCGGTTGCATGCAACGGTCGATAGCACTGACGATGGTCCTGTGTCTGGTCGTCGCCGGGGTCGCCCCACCGGCGGTCGCGGCGAGCGCGACGACCGCGACGCCACAGGAGAGCACCGAATCGCCCGCGTCGGCGGCCGACGCGGCCCAGGAGACCAACAACACCACGGTGACGGTCCTGTCGTACAACGACGTTCAGACCGCGGCGGCCGAGAACGGCACCCTGCCGCGGATGGTGACGATGATAAACGAGCGGCGCGCAGCGCACGACAACCCCACCGTCGTCGTGGGCGGCGGCGACGAGATGGGTCCGCACTCGCTGTCGCCGCTGAGCCAGTGGGAGGTCCCGGTCGAGGCGATGAACACCCTCGACCCCGCCGCCGACGTCATCGGTAACCACGAGTTCGATTACGGCTTCGACGCGGTCGAGAACTTCAGCGAGGCCTCCTCGTACCCGTGGTTGCTCGCGAACCTCGTCGACGAGGAGACCGGAGAGACCATGCCCGGCACCGAGCCGTACCACGTCGTCGAGCGCGGCGACACGAAGGTCGGCATCGTCGGGGTCGCCGACGAGAAGCTGAAGTCGAAGACCGCGACCGACTTCGACGAGGAGGGCTACGAACTCCGGAACTACTCCGACGTGGCCGACGAGTACGCGACCGAACTCAAAGAGGAGGAAGGCGCCGACGTGGTCGTCGTCTCGGCCCACCTCGGCGTGCCGGTCGCCGAGAACCTCGCCAACACGACCGACGACGTCGACGTCGTCGTCGTCGGCGACGACGAGCGCGAGTACCCGCCCCGGGAGGTCGGCGGCGCGGTCGTCACCGAGGCCGAGGCCCGCGGCGAACACGTCAGCGAGGTCAACCTCACCGTCGAGGACGGCGAGGTGACCTCGTGGGACGGTCGCCTGCTCGACGTGGACGAGAACGTCACGAAGAACGAGACCGTCGCGACCGACATCACCGAGGCCCGCGACGAGGAACTCGACAAGCGCGCGGGTCGGACCGATGTCGAACTCGACGCAAGCGCCTCTGCGAGCTACCACGACGACACCACGCTGGGCAACCTTATCGGCGACTCGTTCCGCGCCCAGTCCGACGCCGACGTGGCGGTCACCAACGCCGGTGGCATCCGGTCGGACGCCGCCTACGGCCCGGGCAATCTGAGCGTCGGCGACGTGTACAACGTCCTGCCGTTCCAGAACACGCTCGTGACGGTCGAACTCACCGGCGCGCAGCTCGAATCGCTGCTCGCGAGTCAGGTCGTCACGCTCGAAAGCGAGGAGGGCCAGCAGTTCGGAGCCGAGCCCAGCCTCCAGGTCAGCGGCGTGACCTACGAGTGGGTCGGCCACAACGACACCGACGAGATGATCCGGGACGCGTGGGTGAACGGCGAACCCCTCGACGAGGAGGAGACCTACACCGTCACGGTCAACTCCTACATGGCGGGCTGGGACGACTCGGTGTTCGAGAACGCCACCGTGGTCGAGGAGACCGACATGCTGTACGGCACCGCCCTGCTTGAGTACGTTCAGGACGAGAGTCCGGTCGAAGAGGTCGAGGAAGACCGCATCCGGCGAGTCGACGCCGAGGTCGAGACGAACGCCGTCGAGGTCGAAGACGGCACTGCCACGGTCGCGTTCGACGCGCCCGAGGGCACCGAGAACGTCACCGACGACTTCCACGCGAGGAACGCCGACCACGACCGACTCGCCGCCGAGTCGGTCGCGCTCGAAGACGACACCGTCGAGGTCGAGTTCGACGTGGCCGACCTCAGGACGCTGTCGGACGGCGACGAGGTCCAGGTGTACGGCGAGTACGACACCGCCGAGTACGAGCGGGTGTACTTCAACCACTCCGTGGTGAACGCCGACGTGTCGGCCAGCGACTTCGCCGAGCAGGACACGACGACCGAGACGACCACCGAGACGGAAACCGAGACCGAGACAGAGACGGAAACTGAGACGGAAACCGAAACCGAGACGGAAACCGAGACCGAGACCGACGCCGAATCCGGCGACATCCCCGGATTAACCGCGATTACTGCGCTCGTCGCGCTGGTCGCGGCGGCGCTGGTCGCGGTCCGGCGCGCCTGACGGGCGCGCCGAACCGCGGCGCGATTCCACCGCTATCCATCTCATTTCTCGCGAATCGACGCGCAGTAACGACGCCGTTCCGGTCGCCGACGCGGGGACGCGACCGCGCTCTCGTCGCCGACAGCCGGAGCGCTCTCGACACCGACACTCCGACCGCCGACCGCGCGTCGGTCGCGACCGACGCGCGGTCGGCGCGACTCGACTCGGCGCGACTCGACCAGAACTGCGACCCCGCGTCGGATTTATATCCGGCGGGACCCTATCCGGTGGCGTGAACACGCGCACGAGTGCCCTCGACACGCTCGTTTTCGGCGTGGACGTTCAGAGCGGGGACGTCCGCGGGGACGCGCCCTCCTACGCGCTCGTCGCGTTCGATGGCGAACACATCGACCGTGACGTGGTATCCCACCGCAAGCTCCGGCGGCTCATCGAGCGCGAGGAACCCGCGCTCGTCGCCACCGACAACATGTACGAACTCGCCCCGGACAAGGACGCGCTGGTCGGCTTCCTGCGCGAACTCCCCGACGAGACCCGGCTCGTGCAGGTCACCGGGGCCGAGCGTCCGGAACCCCTCTCGCGGGTCGCCTCCCGCCACGGCGTGCCCTACGACAAGAAGCCGATGGCCGAAGCCGAGGCCGCCGCGCGCCTCGCGGCCGGGAACGTCGGCCATGAGGTGTCGGCGTTCACCGACACCACCGAGGTCAAGGTCTCGCGCGGCCGGTCGACCGGCAAGGGCGGGTGGAGCGAGGACCGCTACACCCGGCGCATCCACGGCGCGGTCCGCAAGCGCGCGAGGGAAATCGAGAGCGACCTCGACGGCGCGGGCCTCGACTACGAGAAGGACGCGACCGAGAAGTACGGCGGCCTCTCGAACGCCGTCTTCCGGGTCGAGGGTCGCCCCGAGGACATCCCCGTCTCGAACCGGCGGTCGGGAGACGTGCGCGTCGAGGTCGAGCGCCAGCGCCGGGACGGCATCGAGTTCGAGCCCCTCGCGAAGCGCCGGGACCACGTCCTCGTGGGCATCGACCCCGGCACGACCACCGCGGTCGCGGTGGCCGACCTCGACGGGACCGTACTGGACGTCTGGAGCACGCGGACCGCCGACACCGCCGAGGTCATCGAGTGGATAATCGAGCGCGGGCGGCCCGTCGTGGTCGCCGCCGACGTCGAGCCGATGCCAGAGACTGTCGAGAAGATACGCCGGAGCTTCGACGCGGCGGGGTGGATTCCGAGTTCGGACCTCCCCGTGGACGACAAACTCCACCGGACCCGCGAGTTCGACTACGACAACGACCACGAGCGCGACGCGATGGCGGCCGCGCTCTGCGCGTTCGACGACCACGAAGACCAGTTCGACCGCATCGCCGAGAAGGTGCCCCCGAGCATCGACCGGGGAGAGGTCACCGCGCGCGTGGTCGCGGGCGAGGACTCGGTCGAGACCGCGCTCGCGGCCCTCTCCGAGGACGAGGAGCCCGAGGAAGAGGAGACCGAGCACGCGCCCCGCGAACTCACCGCCGAGGAAAAGCGCATCAAGCAACTCGAATCGCAGGTCCAGCGACTCGAAGACCACGTCGACGAACTCGAAGACACCGTAGAGCGCAAGGAGGGCCGAATCGGCCAGCTCAAGGGCGACCTCGAAAAGGCCAGAAGCGAGGAGCGAAAGGAGGTCCGCGAGCGCCGGGAGGTCTCGCGACTCGAACGCGAGAACCGGCGACTGGAGCGCGAACTCGACGAGCGCGACGAGCGCATCGAGGAACTGGAGGGCAAACTCGAACGCCTCAAACAGCTCTGGAAGCTCGACCACTCGAACTTCGCCGACGTCTCCGAGAAGAAGGCGGGCCTGACGCCGGTCAAGCCGGTCGAGAAGTTCACCCGCGACGCCATCGAGGACGCCCACGAGAGTTTCGGACTCGCAAGCGACGACGTGGTCTACCTCCGAGACGCCTCGGGCGCGGGCCGGTCGACCGCCGAGCGACTCGTCGAGGTGGAGCCGAAGGTCGTGCTGACGGGCGCGGGCGGGCTCTCGGAGGTGGCCGACCGGGTCCTCTTCGAGAACGAGATTCCCGTGGGTCCGGCCGACGACGTGACGATTCAGGAGGTCGACGAGCTGGCGGTCGCCCGCGAGCGCGAGGTCGAGGCGGTCATCGACGACTGGGCCGAGCGCGCCGAGGAGCGTCGCAAGGAGCGCAAGGCCGAGCAGTTGGACCAGCTCATCAGCGAACACCGCGCCGAGCGCAAGTACGGGTCGTCGGGCGCGAGCGGGTAGACGCCGCGAGCGTGGCGGCTATCGGCAGTGTGTTTAATACGTCCGGAAGTTTATACGTGGAAGCGAACCAACGGAGGCTATGCCCATCACCAAGGACGATTTCGAGCGAATCGACGACGAGGAGCCCCCCGATGGCGAAGCCGACCGACTCCTCGACTTCCTGATTCGCAACGACGAGAAGGCCTACACGAAGGCCGAACTCACCGAGGAGGTGGATTCGAATCGAGAGCGCGTCGGCACCCTGCTCGACAGGCTGAAGGAGCGAGGGTCGGTCGAACGGAAGTCCGACTACTGGCGGGTGAGCGACCACGAACTGGCGGCTCGGGCCGGTACCGGACTGACGGCGGAGACGGCCCGACAGTACGACGACGGCGAAGAGTTCGACGTGGAGAGATGGGCAGAGTACGCCGTCGACAACCCCGAGCAGGTCGGTGAGACGGAGTGAGAAGCGAACGCGGGGACGTTATCTTCGCGCCGGACCCGTTCAAGCCGAGCGAGAATCCTCGTCCGTGGGTGGTTCTCGCGGCGGAATCGATGCCGTTTCCGGGCGACTTCCTCTGTGCGGCGGTGACTCGCTCGGGGTACCCGATGAACTACGAACTGGAGGACCGACACTGGACCGACGGTGGACAGCCGACGGACGAGGAGTCGTACTGTTCGCCGTGGCTGTTGAACACCCTCAAGACCGGGCAGGTCCGATTCCGACAGGGACGTCGCACCCGGCAGTTCACCGACTGCGTCGCCAGCGATGCGGTTCGGTATCTGGAGGAGTCGTCGGGCGCGAGCGGATAGCGGCATAAATTCCTTCCGGTGGTTCGCGGAGAACTACCGCGAGAACCGCTCGCAGAGTGTCGGAAGCCTCAAGCCGCGCGCGCGTCACGTCTCGCGTATGGACGCCTACGAACGCATCACGCGGAACACCGACGAGGTAGTGACCGACGAGGAGGTGCGCGAACTCGCCGAGGACCCGACCGGAAAGCGGGTCTACGTCGGCTACGAGCCCTCGGGCGTGCTCCACATCGGGCACATGCTCACCGCGAACAAGCTCATCGACCTCCAGGAGGCCGGGATGGAGGTCGTCATCCTGCTCGCCGACGTTCACGCCTACCTCAACGGGAAGGGGACCTTCGAGGAAATCGAGGAGACCGCCGAGAAGATGCGCAAGCAATTTCTGGCGTACGGGCTCGACGAGGAGCAGACCGAGTTCGTCTACGGCTCGGAGTACCAGCTGGAGGACGACTACGCGCTCGACCTCCACAAACTGGAGCTCGACACCACGCTGAACCGCGCCCAGCGCGCGATGGCCGAGATACAGGGCGGCGAGACCGCGAAAGTCAGCCACGTCGTCTACCCCCTGATGCAGGCGCTCGACATCGAGTACCTCGACTTGGACCTCGCCGTGGGCGGGATGGACCAGCGCAAGGTCCACATGCTGATGCGCGAGGAACTGCCCGAAATCGGCTACGACGCCCGGCCCTGCCTCCACACGCCCATCCTCGCCGACCTCGGGACGGGCGAGGGCAAGATGTCCAGCAGTTCGGGCGTCACCATCTCGATGGAGGACTCGACCGAGGACATCGAGGAGAAGGTGAACTCGGCGTTCTGCCCGCCGACCCGCGACCCCGAGGGCGACCTCGAAAATCCCGTGCTCGAAATCTTCCAGTACCACGTCTTCCCGCGGTTCGAGGCGGTCGTGGTCGAGCGCCCCGAGAAGTACGGCGGCAATCTGGAGTACGAGAGCTACGAGTCGCTGGCCGACGACTTAGAGAGCGGCGAACTCCACCCCGCCGACGCGAAGTCGGCGCTGGCGACGTACCTCGACGAACTGGTCGCGCCCGGTCGCGAGAAGCTGAAGGAACTGGAGCAGTAGGTCCCTACTCGAATCCGCCGCCCATCATCCCGCCCATCCCGAAGCTCGCCATCAGGCCCGAGATCAGCCCCCACGCCACGAGGACGAACCCGACGACCACGAGACCGATTCCGGCGGCGATGAGGAGGTTCTGAAGCGCGATGACGGCGATGCCGCCGAGGAGTAACAGCACCCCGACGATTCCTTTCGCACCGAGTTTGTCTATCATATCACGGGGTGTGTCCGGCGGCGACTTAAAAGCCGATGCTCCCGGGATACGCCCGGACGAAACGACGGCGGATTTAAACCTCCCCGCGACAAAGGCGGAAATATGAGCGACAACGATGGCGGACGGCGAAAGAACCTCCGTATGCCCGACGACGACGAGGTATTCGCCACCGTCACCAACATGCTCGGGGCGAATCGCGTGAAAGTACGGTGTGCCGACGGCAAGGAACGCACCGCCCGCATCCCGGGCAAGATGCAAAAGCGCATCTGGATTCGCGAGGACGACGTGGTCCTCGTGGAACCGTGGGACTGGCAGGACGAGAAAGCCGACATCACATGGCGCTACGAGAAGCAGGACGCCGACCAGCTCCGCGAAGAAGGCCACATCCAGTAAGACGACCTTTTGGCGCGCTCGGCGACTCGAAAGTCTCCGACTTTCGAGTCGCTTCGCTGGTGAGGCGTTCACGGAAAACGCCGGAGAGCGAACCGCGTCCCGTTCCTCCCTCGGAGATGCGGCGGCTCTGCCGCCGCATCTCCTCGGTCGAAGGTCCTCGGTCAAGGGTCCCCGGTCGAAGGTCCCCGGTCGAGGGTCCCCGGTCGAAGGTCCCCGGTCGCCTCCGCGCGTTGCTCGTCGCGGGAGAATCGCTGGTGGGCCGCGTGGGGCGGATGGACGACACATATCGCCTTCCCAAGACGCACCCTTTTATCGCTTGGCGCGCTAGGTCGGGGTAGATGTCCGAGGAGGAGTACGGTCTGCTCGACCCCGAGAACGCCGACGGCGTCGGCGACGAGTGGGAGGAGATAGACGTATCCGACACCGAGGCCGACAGGGTCGCCCGGCGGCGAGACCGGGAGTTCGACCAGTTCCGCGAGCGCCTGAAGGACACCGAGCAGTTCAAGGTCGAGCAGTCGGTGTTCGACGACGCGACCCTCGC
This sequence comes from Halorussus salilacus, assembly GCF_024138125.1. Lineage (NCBI taxonomy): Archaea > Methanobacteriati > Methanobacteriota > Halobacteria > Halobacteriales > Haladaptataceae > Halorussus > Halorussus salilacus. The sequence goes on along the minus strand of NZ_CP099993.1, from coordinate 1,986,757 downwards.
GGCGCTCTACAAACTGGTTCAGGACGGCTACGTGCAGGCGTTCGGCGGTCCCCTCTCCTCGGGAAAGGAAGCGACGGTGTACACCGCCCTCGGTAGCGAGGAGCGAGGCGAAGTCGCCATCAAGATTTACCGCATCAACGCCTCGGACTTCCGGGACATGCGCGAGTACCTCGTCGGCGACCCCCGGTTCGAGGAACTCTCGGGCGACAAGAAGCGCGTCGTGCTGGCGTGGACCCAGAAGGAGTTCGCAAACCTCAAGCGCGCGCGGAAGGCTGGCGTTCGGGTGCCCGAACCCATCGCCGTCGAGCGCAACGTCCTCGTCATGGAGCTACTCGGAACCGTCGACCAGCGCGCGCCCACGCTCGACGATGCTCACCTCGAGAATCCCGAGACCGCCTTCGAGGTGGTCCGGGAGTACATGCGACGGCTCTACGACGCCGGGCTCGTCCACGGCGACCTCAGCGAGTACAACATCGTGGTCCACGACGGCGAACTCTGCATCATCGACCTCGGGCAGGCGGTGACGGTCCACCACCCCAACAGCGGCGAGTTCCTCACGCGCGACTGCGCGAACGTCGCCTCGTTCTTCCAGCGACAGGGGATGGACGTGCGCGGCGACGAACTGGAGGCGTGGGTCAGGAAGAACGCCGAACCCGACCGCTGAGCGAAACGTTCAAACCGCGAAAGCGGCTACGTATCGGCGATGGAGTCGGCTCTCCGCACCTGGCGCTGGCAGACGCCCGGAGAGCCGACAGTGTCGTAACCGCCGCGCGACGGCCTCACCGCCGCTCGGAGGTGGCGACGCTCACTCGCTTCTCCTCGCGAATCGACCTTCGAGCGACAGCGACCGGAATCCATCACACATGCCAGACGATACGACGACCGACGACACCACGACTGACCACACCACGACCGACCACGCCACGACCGACGCCGACTCCACCGTCACCCCCTACGCCGTCGAGGGAGAGGTAGACTACCGCGAACTCCTCGACCGCTTCGGCGCGGCGGAACTGACGGACGACCAGAGAGCCCGCTTTCCCGACCCGGTTCACCCGCTGGTCCGGCGGCGGGTGTTCTACGCGGGCCGGGACGTCGACCGGTTCCTCGCCGCGGCCGACCGCGGCGAGACCGTCTCGCTCGTGACGGGCATCGGCCCCTCGGGGCCGATGCACCTCGGCCACGTCATGCCCTTCTACTTCGCGAAGTACCTGCAGGACCGCACCGGCGCGCACGTCTACGTCCCCCTGTCGGACGACGAGAAGCACTTCGCGAAGGACCTCACGCTCGCGGAAATCGGCGAGTACGCGCGAGAGAACCTCAGAGACTTGCTGGCGGTGGGGTTCGACCCCGACCGAACGCGAATCGTCGTGGACACCGCCGACGCCGACGTGGTCTACCCCCTCGCGGTCCGGTTCGCCGACCACGTCACCCAGTCGGCGATGGAGGCGACCTACGGCCGACCCGACAACGTCGGCCTGTCGTTCTACCCCGCGGTCCAGATCGCCCACCTCCTGTTGCCCCAACTGGTCCACGGCCGACACGCCAGCCTCGTCCCCATCGCGGTCGACCAGGACCCACACGTCCGACTCGCTCGCGACGTGGCGGGCAAGGAGGCCGTCGACGTGACCAAGCCCGCGGCCCTGCTGAGCAAGTTCCTCCCCACCCTCGACGGCCCGGGGAAGATGAGCAGTTCGACCGACACGCCAGCCATCGAACTCACCGACGGCCGCGAGACGGTCGCACGGAAGGTCCGGACCCACGCCTACTCTGGCGGTCGGGCTGACCTCGACGCCCACCGCGAACACGGCGGCGACCCAGAGGTCGACGTCGCCTATCAGTACCTCGCGTTCTTCTTCGAGGACGACGACGCGACCCTCGAACGACTCGCCGAGGAGTACCGGGCGGGCGACCTCCTCAGCGGCGAACTCAAGGCCTACGCCGCCGAGCGAATCGCCGACTTCCTCGACGCCCATCAGGAGCGACGGGCCGCGCTGGGCGACCTCGACGCCGAACTGGAGCCGTACCGGCTTACTCAGGACGAAAGCGCGCGAGCGCGACCCGAGGGAACGAATCTGTTCGGCTGACTGTCGGGGGTTCGTGCAGAGCGACCGACCCGTGGGTTCGCGTCGGGCGGCCGAAACCACCGCCCTAGCGGACTGAAAGGGCGAGCGTGCGAGGGCTTTCGAGGTCGTCGTCTCTCTCGAACAGATATCCGAGACGGTCGAATCCACGAGGCCGGAACATCGCGGACAAAGCCTTAAAACACCCCCAGTGACTAGGAGTAGTCATGCAACATGTGAAGATTCCGCAGGACCGAATCGGCGTTCTCATCGGCGAAGGAGGTGAGACGATGCGCGAGATCGAGAGTCGCGCGGAGGTCCGACTCGACATCGACTCCGAGAACGGCTCGGTGGAGGTCGAGAAGACCGGCGACCCCATCCTCGGGCTCAAGGGCCCGGAAATCGTGAAGGCCATCGGCCGCGGGTTCGCGCCCGAGGAGGCCCTCGCCCTGCTCGACGACGACATGATGATGTTCGACGTGGTCGACATCGACGCCGCCGCCCGGAACAAGAACGACCTCGAACGCCAAAAGGGGCGTCTCATCGGCGAGAACGGCCGGACCCGCCAGCTCATGGAGGAACTGACCGGCGCGAGCGTGGTCATCTACGGGACGACCCTCGGGATAATCGGCCAGCCGCCGCAGGTCGACGCGGTCCGCAGCGCCGCGGAGATGATACTCGACGGCGCGCCCCACGGGTCGGTGTACTCGTTCCTCGAACGCAAGCGCAACGAGATGAAACATCAGGGGATGGAGTTCCACCGGTTCACGGGGTAGGTGGGAACCCTCGTCGGATTCCGAGGACGCGCCTCGGGAGTGATTTTCCGGATGGGTAGCGTTCTCTCCGGGTGCGTCACCGAGTGGCCGCGGGTTCGAGCGCGAGTCGCGCTCGAACCCGCAGGCCCGGTTCGAACCGCACGTCCGGTCCGAACCGGCACGTCCGGTTTCTTATAAACCCGTCCGTGTTAAGGAATACCATATCACGTTTCCGGCCTCCTGCGGCCGATACCGCATCTGGTAGGGCAACATTTATATAGAATGGCAATCAATCTATCAGGTGACTATGGCACAGCGAATGGGCAATCAGCCGATGATCGTACTTTCCGAGGACAGCCAGCGCACACAGGGCAAGGACGCCCAGTCGATGAACATCACCGCCGGGACGGCCGTCGCCGAGGCCGTCCGGACCACGCTCGGTCCCAAGGGGATGGACAAGATGCTCGTCGATTCGACGGGCGAGGTCGTCGTCACGAACGACGGCGTCACCATCCTCAAGGAGATGGACATCGAGCACCCGGCGGCCAACATGATCGTCGAGGTCTCCGAGACACAGGAGAACGAGGTCGGCGACGGCACGACCTCCGCGGTCGTGGTCGCGGGTGAACTCCTCGAGAAGGCCGAGGAGCTGCTCGAACAGGACATCCACGCCACCACCCTCGCGCAGGGGTACCGACAGGCCGCCGAGGAGGCAAAGCGCATCCTCGAAGAGAAGGCCATCGACGTGGACGCCGACGACACCGAGTACCTCCAGAAGATCGCCGCGACCGCGATGACCGGCAAGGGCGCGGAGAACGCCAAGGACTACCTCGCCGAACTCGTCGTCCGCGGCGTCCAGAGCGTTGCCGACGAGGAGGGCATCGACACCGACAACGTCAAGGTCGAGACGGTCGTCGGCGGCTCCATCGACGAGTCCGAACTCGTCGAGGGCGTCATCGTGGACAAAGAGCGCGTCCACGAGAACATGCCCTACTTCGTCGAGGACGCCACCGTCGCTCTGGTCGATTCGGCCCTCGAAGTCAAGGAGACCGAGATCGACGCCGAGGTCAACGTCACCGACCCCGACCAGCTTCAGCAGTTCCTCGACCAGGAGGAAGAGCAGCTCCGCGAGATGGTCGACGAGCTCGTCGACGTGGGTGCCGACGTGGTGTTCGTCGACGGCGGCATCGACGACATGGCCCAGCACTTCCTCGCCGAGGAGGGCATCATCGCGGTCCGGCGCGCCAAGTCCGACGACCTCGACAAGCTCGCCCGCGCGACCGGCGCGAGCCTCGTGAGCAACGTCGAGGACATCGAGGAGGACGACCTCGGCTTCGCCGGGAGCGTCGCCCAGAAGGACGTCGGCGGCGACCAGCGCATCTTCGTCGAGGACGTCGAGGAGGCCAAGTCGGTCACGCTCGTCCTGCGCGGCGGCACCGAGCACGTCGTCGACGAGGTCGAGCGCGCCATCGAGGACTCCCTCGGCGTGGTCCGCGTCACGCTGGAGGACGGCAAGGTCGTCCCCGGCGGCGGCGCGCCCGAGACCGAGCTCGCGCTCGAACTCCGCAACTACGCCGACTCGGTCGGCGGCCGCGAACAGCTCGCGGTCGAGGCCTTCGCCGACACCCTCGAAGTCATCCCGCGCACCCTCGCGGAGAACGCGGGCCTCGACCCCATCGACAGCCTCGTCGACCTCCGCAGTCAGCACGACGCCGGTAACTTCGGCTCCGGCCTCGACGCCTACACCGGCGACATCGTCGACATGGAGGAAGACGGCGTCGTCGAGCCCCTCCGCGTCAAGACTCAGGCCATCGAGTCGGCCACCGAGGCGGCCGTCATGCTGCTTCGCATCGACGACGTCATCGCCGCGGGCGACCTGAAGGGCGGTCAGGTCGACGGCGACGACGGCGGCGACGGCGGCGCGCCCGGCGGCGCTGGCGGAATGGGCGGCGGCATGGGCGGCATGGGCGGTATGGGCGGTATGGGCGGCGCGATGTGACGCAGGCCGACTGCCACCTCGCGTAGCCCCTATCGACCCCGCGCCATCGCCCGGCCTCCGCGCCGAATCGATTGCGGTCGTCCGACACCGCAGAGATTTTTCGAGTTCCTGCTTCTCCGAGTCCGTACCGGGAGTCGCCGGTCACCCGACCCCGCGAGCGTCGGGCGGAGTCGCCGAGAAAACGTCAGGAGAAGTCGCTGAGGAGAGTGTTGGTGACGAGCTTCGAGACGCCGCGCCGGAGTCGCTCGGAGGCCGACTGGCCGCTGATGTCGAGCTGCTCGCCGAGCTCGTCGAGCGATACCGCCCGCGGTACGTCGAAGTAGCCCGCCCGCTGGGCCACCGTCAGGGCCTCGCGCTGTTCGGGGCTCAGCCCGAACTCGTCTTCGAACTCGGCGTCGCCCGGCGTGTACAGCCGGTGGAGTCGGAACTCGACGCCGCTGTCGGCGCAGAACTGGCGCATCTCGATGACCGACTCGCGGTCGGGAAACCGGACCCGGCGCTGCCATCCCTCGTGGGTCCCGGTCGCCGCGAGCGGCGCGGCCCCGAGTCGCTGGTAGTAGGGATAGATCGCGACGAGTTCGTCGGATTCGAGGCGTGCGCGGTAGAGCACCTTCTCGCCCAGTTCCTCGATGACGGTGCTGTCCCGGACGGTCGCGTCGCGTCTCAGTCCGTCCTCCAGTCGGTCGAACTCCCCGCCGAACGCCCAGAAGAGGACGACCGGCGCGTCCGAGCGGGTCGCCATCTGCTGTTCGAGTTCGACGGTCGTACCGGGGGCGGCATCGAGGGCCGTCGTCAGTATCAAATCGGACGACCGGAGGGAGAATTCGGCGATGAGACTCATTAAGAGCTATCTTCTCTCGATTGTTTGAAAGCCTGTCGGTAACATATCAAACAGGTTCGGCGGCGATTCAGCTCTCGATGTCGAGTTCGAACTGCTCGTGTTCGCTCGCGGCGTTCAGCACCACGCTGGTGTTCGACTCCTTGATGTCGGGGTCGTTGAGCAGGGTCTTGATCTGGCGGTTCATCCCGTCGGTGTCCGAGAACTTCCCGACCGCGATGATGTCGTAGTCGCCGGTCACCTCGTAGACGCTGATCATCTGGTCGTGGCCGCGGAGGCTGTCGGTCACGTCGGGGAGGGCGTCGCCCTCGACCTTGAGCTGGATGATGGCGGTCACGTCGTAGCCGAGTTCGTCGTAGTCGATCTTCGGCGTGTAGCCCTCGATGACGCCCTGTGATTCGAGGTCCTTGAGGTGGTTCGAGACGGTGGTGACCGAGACGTCGAGGTCCTCCGCGAGGCTCCGGAGACTGGCCCGACCGTCGCCCAATAGTGCGTTCACCAACTTCGCGTCGAGATTTTCGTACGTCATTACGTTCACGAACGGGACCCCGCCTTTAGAACTTTACGAATATCCATTTTTACTCGCTAAACTCAGAATTGCGCAGACCAATAGCGTTTTAATAGTGGACGTAGTGGTGGAGAATGACGACAAAGATGACGGATGGACAAATCGCCGCCAGCAAGGAATCGGGACTGACCGAAGCCGAACAGGACGTACTCGACCGCATCGAGGCCGAGAACGTCGACTTCGTGCGCCTCCAGTTCACGGACATCACCGGGACCGTCAAGAACGTCAGCGTCCCCGCCTCGCAGGTCGAGAAGGCCTTCGAGGAGGGAATCTGGTTCGACGGCTCCAGCATCGAGGGGTTCGTCAGGATACAGGAGAGCGACATGCGTCTCGAACCCGACCCCGAGACGTTCGCGGTCCTGCCGTGGCGCTCGAACGGCGACACCGCGAGCGCTCGGCTCATCTGCGACGTGGTCAACACCGACGGGACCCCGTTCGCGGGCGGCCCCCGCCAGGTGCTCAAGAGCGTGCTCGCGGAGGCCGAAGAGATGGGCTACACCGTCTCCATCGGTCCCGAACCCGAGTTCTTCCTGTTCGAGAAGGACGAAGAGGGGCGCGCGACCACCAAACCCCACGACTCGGGCGGCTACTTCGACCTCGCGCCCAAGGACCTCGCGAGCGACGTGCGCAGGGAGATAATCTTCACGCTCGAACAGATGGGCTTCGAGGTCGAGGCCAGCCACCACGAGGTCGCCGACGGCCAGCACGAGATCAACTTCAAGTACGACGACGCGCTCACCGCGGCCGACAACATCTCGACGTTCCGCGCGGTCGTGCGCGCCGTGGCCGAGCAGAACGACATCCACGCCACGTTCATGCCCAAGCCCATCGGTGAGATAAACGGGTCGGGCATGCACAGCCACATCAGCCTCTTCGACGAGGAGGGTAACGCCTTCGCCGACGAGGACGACGAGTTCAACCTCAGCGAGGTCGCCTACAAGTTCATGGGCGGCGTCCTCGACCACGCCGAGGCGTTCACCGCGGTCACCAACCCCACCGTCAACTCCTACAAGCGCCTCGTTCCGGGCTACGAGGCCCCGGTGTACGTCGCGTGGAGCGACGTGAACCGGTCGGCGCTCCTCCGGGTCCCCGACGCCGCGGGCGCGAGCTCCCGGTTCGAGATCCGGAGCCCCGACCCGTCGTGCAATCCCTACCTCGCGCTGGCGGTGGTCATCAAGGCCGGACTCGACGGCATCGAGAACGACGCCGACCCCGGCGACCCCGTCCGCGAGGACATCTACGAGTTCGACGACGAGAAGCGCGAGGAGTACGGCATCACCACGCTCCCCGGCAGTCTCGGCGAGGCCCTCGACGCGCTGGAGGGCGACGAGGTCGTCACCGAGGCGCTGGGCGACCACGTCACCGAGAAGTTCCTCGAAGCCAAGCGCGCCGACTTCGCCGACTACAAGACCCACGTCTCATCGTGGGAGAAGGCGAAGTACCTCGAGAAGTTCTGAGCGACCGGCGTTCGAGCGCTTCTAGGTCGGCGACGCCGACCGGGTTTTTCTCGCGCGTTCGACCACCAGCGGGACCAAGAGGATTCCCGCGGGGACGACCAGATTCAGGCCGAACACGCCGACGAGCGGCAGGGCGAGTTCGTTCCCGGCGTACCCGACCGCACCCAGCGCCGCGAGCGCCGCGAGCGCGCTCGCGGCGCTCACTCGCCCGCGCGGGGGCGCGTCGAGCGCAAGCCACGTCGCGGCGGCACCGCCGACGCCCGCGACCGACGCGACCGAGTCGGCGGTGAACCCCGCGGTCGCGAGCCCCGCGAGCGAGATTCCGGCCACGACCGCGAACGCCCGGGTGGGGTCCCAGCGGGTCGCGCGCACGAGGACTCCGAGGTAGGTCAGTCCGACCGCGATGCCCGCGAGAACGTCCACGACGTAGTGGACGCCGATGATGACCCGCGCCGAGGTGACCGCGAGTATCGCGAGCGCGGCGACCGCCCCGCGTTGGGTTCGAGTGCCGCGCTCGACCACGAGCGCGAGCAGTCCCCAGAGGGTTGTCGAGGCGATGGCGTGCCCGCTCGGGAAGCCGTAGCTGTCGGTGTACGCGACGTGTAGTTCCGCTGGCGGGCGGGGGAGCGCGAACGCCCCCTTCAGCGTCACCGTCAGCGCGAGCGCGCCGAGGACGGTCGCGACCGCGAACGCGCCGCGTTCGCGGTCGCCGAACCAGTAGAGCAGTGCGGCGACGACGATGAGGAACCACGCGTCGCCGAGCTGGGTCACCACGGTGAACGCCTCCCGGACGACCGGGGGCAACGTCTCGGCGAGCGTCTCCACCACGCCGAGGCTTCGGTCACTCATTCGCGCTCACGTCGTCGGGGGAGGGAGTTATAGCCTACGACCGGAGGTCGCCGATTCGGTCGCTGATTCGACCGGGAATCCCCAGCGCGCTGACGCCGAACCCCGTCAGCACCATCAGGACGTAGAGACCGAGCGTCGAGAGCCAGACCACGACCATCGCGGCGATGGCCCACCCGCCCCGTAGCCAGAAGAACGCGCCGAGCGTCATCGCGGTCCCGTACAGCAGGACGAGGTACGGGCCCCAGCCGCGGGCGCGTCCCCGCCGCATCCGCCTGCGGACGTACCGCTTGAGTTCCGACTCGACCTCGGGCTTCTCGACGGTGCGCGATTCGATGTCCTCCTCGAACGATTCTACGTCTGCTCGCAGCTCCCGGAGTTCCTCGCGGAGTTCCACGATGTCGGGAGCGGATTCGTCGTCGGTCATGTATCGGGAGAGTAGTTCCTGTTTCCGTTCGACTCGGGTGGGCTCGGATTCGGTCGTGCGGGCGGCGTAGCTCCCTCGGTCGGCGAGCACCGTGTTCACGACCGCGCCCAACAGCAGGACGATGCTACCGAAGTAGAGCCACGTCACCAGCAACAGCGCGGTGCCGAGGAACTGGGACGGGCCGGTCGAGCTGAACTGGGCGTAGACGCGGAAGACCACCTGCAGGACCGACCACCCGACCGTCGCCACGACCGCGCCGGGGAGCGCCTCGCGAATCGACACCCCGGCGTCGGGGAAGACGACGTACAGCGGGAGGAAGACGGGGACCAGCGCCGCGAGCTGGATCACCGTGGTCACGACGCCGACGAAGGGGAAGTCGGGGAACAGCGCGGTGACCGCGCCCGCCAGCACGAGGACCACGACCGCGGCCCCGATGGCGGTCAGCACGACGAGACCGTCCGTGAGTTGGTCGACGATGGAGGGGTCGTCGGCGGTCGCGTAGATGTCCGAGAACGCTTGGTCCATCCCGCGGAACACCTTGAGCGTACTCCACGCCAGCACGACCGCCCCGATGGCCGTCACGCCGCCCCGGCCCTCCGGGTCGAGGATGAACTCCCGCAACTGCTCCTCGCCCGTCGCGGTCAACAGCCCCGAGGCCCGCGTGACCACCTGCTCGGCGAGCGCGTCGCCCGCGACGAACGAGACGACGACGAACGCCAGCAGAAGCGCGGGAATTAGCGAGACGAACGCGTAGTAGGCGATGCTCGCAGCGAGGAAGGTCACCTGTTGGTCGCTTGCCTCCTCAAGCACCGACCGGCCGACGCTCGCGGCGGTTCCGAGTCGACTGGACACGCGACTCATTTCGCTTACCGGATACAAATATTCATTGGCACTTCGGTCGGAGAGTCGGGGGCGACGCCCGGGAGCTACTCCGCGCGGGTCGCCTCGCGTATCTCCGACACGGTCGCGGGCGTCTTGAACGTCGTTCCGCCGTAATGGGCGCGCGACGCCTCGAACCCGGCGTCTCGGAGTCGGTCGAGGAACTCGTCCATGCCCGAGGCCGACCGGGTCCACTCCTTGCAGAGGCGGTGCTGGTCGTAGTGGGTCGGCTCGTGGAGTTCGGCTTCGAGCGCGTCGAGCAGGCGTCTCGCGCGGGTCGCCGTGCCCATCTCGTCGTCCACCTCCTCGCGGACCTCGGCCACGAAGTCGGCGTCGTGGGCGGGACCGAGCCACAGCGGTCCCGCGGTCAGCACGCGCTCGCTCGCGCACTCGGGACACGAGTCGAGGGGGTCGGCGACGAGACCCTCGTCGTGCTCGCGGTAGAGGCAGTCCTCGCAGTGATAGACGTGGCCCAGTTCCTCTATCGCGGCGTTGGCGTCGCTCGCGCTGTGGTCGAGTTCGAGGTAGGTCCGGACGTAGTGGTTGGTCGCGTGGGTCAGAATCGGCGTCACGCCCGCGTCGTACCGGGCCGCGGTCCGGGCCATCGCCGAGAGCAGGATGCGGACGCCCATCTCGGTGTGGTAGTCGGTGTTGCGCGGTATCGCGCCGTACTTCCGGACGCCGCTGTGGAAGTGCGCGCCACAGAGGGGCGCGGTGTCGGTCGCGGTGACACAGACCAGATCGCGGGTGTTCGCGAACGCGGCGTCGACGAAGGGTATCGGCGTCCCGAACGGGTCGATGTCCACCACGTCGAACACCGACTCGTGCATGAGCGCGTTGGCGTCGCGATGGGCGACCTCGGCGTCGAGTCCGTTGCGCTCCAGATTCCGTCTGCACAGCTCGACGGCCTCGGCGTCGATGTCGGCGAGGGTGACGTCCCAGCCCTCGGCCGCGGCGCGGACGCCCCGAATCCCGCTCGCGGCCATCGCGTCGAGGTACGATTCCGCCCGGGGTTCGCGGTCGCCGTAGGCCCGCAGGGTCGCCACCGTGAGGTCGCGGTTGAGTTCCTGCACGGGGTTGAAGAACACCTCGTCGCCGATTCCCTCCCCGCCCTGCTCGGGGACCTCGACCTCGACCCGGCCCTCGCTGACGTGCATACCCCGGAGTCGGGACTCCGCGGCGAAAAGCGAAGCGGTTCCAGCTTTTTTCTTCGTCGGGTGTGCACAGAGGCGACCGCATCGCGGTCGCCTCTGCTGGCGAACCCTCCCGAAAATTCGCACTGAGGGAGCGAAGCTCCAGCGAGCTACCCGAAACTCGGAGATTTCTGGTGTCACGAACGGCGAGCCGTTCGAACGACTTCGTTCGCTTAGACGTTCGAACGACTTCGTTCGCTTGGCTCACGAAGACACCAAAAGGAGCCATTCGCTCGGCGATTTCGGGCCGCTCGGCGGCCCGAAATCGTCTCGTTCGTGGGACGGGAGCTGGTGCGCGCGCCTGGGGCGCGCTGTCCCGTGTTTCGTCCGGGTGTGCGATACCCCGGTTCGATTCGGGAGACGAGACGGTTGCGTCGCTATTGGGGGGCTCAGCCCTCTCGGGGTAGTCGGACTGGCGGTTACGGGGTAGGGGCGTCTGGGCCGCCCGCGATGCGGGCGGCCCCGACACCAGTTCGACACTGCCGACTGACTCGCCGACTATCTGCCCGCAACCGCACGAAGCGTCCGAACAGGATTGGCCGCGCTCTCGTATTTGAACTCTCGTGTCGGTGGGCTCGACTCCTGCCGATTTCGCGCGGCCCGACCGGCCGCGGGACGCGCCGCGCGGGTCGGTCGCGCCAGAGGGCGCGACCGACTCGTGCACGCGGGGAGGTCCGGGGGCGCGGTGCGGTCGGGGTGCTGTGCGGTCTCCTCGGTACCGGCAGTCGCTACCGTCACGAGAGCGACACGACCAGCATCGCGGCGGAGACGACCGGTCGCACCGACGTACGACACCGGAACCTGTTTAGGCCCACCCTGCAAACCCCTCGTCCGTGTTCCCGGCCGACGGTACCAACGGCGACCGCTCGACACGCCGCGGGGGGCGGTCCCCGTGAACGACGTCGAGCGGTGGCAGACCGACCTCGCGGAGGCGGGGCGGCTCACCCCCGAGATCACAGAACGCATCCTCTCGGTCCACGACGACCGCGGTGCGCAGGCCATCGAGGCCGTCTCGGAGGGTCGGGTCAAGGAGTACCGGGACTTCACGGTCGTCGTGGGCCACGACGACGAGTACGTGGTCGAGGGCGAGGGCTGTGGCTGTCGGGACAGCGAGTACAACCTCGACCCCGCGGACCCGACCGACCTCTGCTGGCACGTCATCGCGGTCGCCATCGCCGAGCGCATCGGTGCGGTCGACGACCACGACATGTGGTACTCCGACGTGCGGGACTTTCTCTGAGAGCGGAGGGTCGGTAACCGAGTCGGCGGGTCGGCGGAGACGTCTTGGGAATCGTCTCGAAATACGAAGAGCGTGTCGAGCGGGCGGTACCCTGCGCGACCGATCAGTGCTGCGTTATCGGTGCGCCCTGCGTTATCGGTCCGTCCTGCGTGATCGGCCGGTCCTGCGTAATCGGTGCGCCCTGCGTTATCGGTCCGTCCTGTGTAATCGGCTCGTCCTGCGTTATCGGCCGGTCCTGCGTAATCGGTGCGCCCTGCGTTATCGGTCCGTCCTGTGTAATCGGCTCGTCCTGCGTTATCGGCCGGTCCTGCGTAATCGGTGCATCCTGCGTTATCGGCCCGTCCTGTGTAATCGGCTCGTCCTGCGTTATCGGCCCGTCCTGTGTAATCGGCTCGTCCTGCGTTATCGGCCGGTCCTGCGTAATCGGTGCATCCTGCGTTATCGGCCCGTCCTGCGTTATCGGCCCGTCCTGCGTTATCGGTGCATCAGCGGCGGCAACGCCGCCGGTGAGAGCGATTCCGAGTACGACGAATCCGAGAAGGACTCCGAGTGATCGTGAGTTCATATCAATCATGGCGTGGTGCCAGATTGTATTAGTCCCCCCTATACCCTAAAAGTTTTCTACATAGTATAAGTAATGTCCTAGCATAAAGAACATATCCAAGACGATATATAAGTATGCAGTTACGAATCCCATCCAGTTCGGAGAACGACGGGTGCAGTCGTTCTCTCTCGGAGGTTCGCGATCATCGAGAGACGCAACGAACGAGTCTGACGAAACGAGTCTGCGATAGCGGCCCGGTCTGGGGCCCAGCGAAGACCGGGATTCGTCACGCACTCGGCGAGAGCCGTCAGTGGACGCCGCCTCGGCGTCCCGAGGACGGCCCGGACTACTCGGCGGAGAGTTCCACGAAGTTCCGCAGGATTCGAAGTCCGGTCTCGCCGCTCTTCTCAGGGTGGAACTGGGTGCCGAAGACGGTGCCGGTCTCGTCGGCGACGACCGCGGGGAACTCGACGCCGTAGTCGGCGGTCGCGACGACCGCGTCCTCGTCGTCGGGGACCGCGTAGTAGGAGTGGACGAAGTACGCGTACTCGCCGTCGACGCCCTCAACGAGAGGGTGGTCGCGCTTGACCGACAGTCGGTTCCACCCCATGTGCGGGACCTTCTGACCCTCGTCGAATCGGACGTTAGTCCCCGGAACGAAGTCGAGGCCGCGCACCTCGCCCGCCCGCGTGCCAGCGTCGCCCGCGCGGTCGGCCTCCTCGCTCGTCGTGAGCAGCATCTGCATGCCGAGACAGATGCCGAAGACGGGCGTCCCGTCCTCGGCCACGTCGAGCAGGGCCTCCCGGTACGGTCCGGCGTTCTCGACGCCCTCGCGGAACGCTCCGACGCCGGGGAGTACCACGCCGTCGGCGTCGGCGAACGCCTCGGGGTCGTCGCTGACCTCGACGCTCGCTCCCGCTCGTTCGAGCCCGCGCGTCACGCTCCGGAGATTCCCGAGGCCGTAATCCACGACAACCACGGACGCTACGCCCTCGCGCTCGGGCTGACTCGTCTGCTGACTCTCCATATCGGAACGTCGGGCGGTTCGGTCAAGTGCCTTTCCTTCGCGGCACTGGGCGTCCGAACTCGGCGTGCGAATCGAGAGTATATTCCACATCCTTTGAGAATGTACAACAGCATTGTTAACGTATTCCATCATGATTCCAATTATTCTATAATAATTAAATTTAATAGCCTCTATATCCGAAAATCAGTTGCAATGCAACGACGCAACTTCCTCAAACTACTGACCGCTACCGCCGTCGGTGGCGGCGCGACGACGAGTACGGACGTGCAACTGATGGGCACCGCGCTCGCGGCCGCAGGCTCCGACTGCGGCGGGGTCGACACCATCCCCAAGGTGGAGTTCTACTCCAGCGCGAGTCAGGTAGCCCCCGACTACGAGGCGCTCACCGACGAGTCGGTCGTCGCGGTGTGGGCCGAGCCATCCGCCGAGAACGTCGACGACGACGGCAACGGCGACGCCTACATCTACGACGATGACACGTCGATTCCGCTGGTCTCGGTCGACGATGGCGTCTACGGGTTCGGTGCTATCATGCTCGAAGACAGCCAGATCGATTTCGACTACGGCAACGAGGAGCTCGTGCTGAACGCCTGGGACGCCGAGATGGGCGGGTCGGGAACCGTACTGTGGGACGAGGGGCACGGCCAGTACTACGACCTCTCGTCGTGCTCGAAGTTCGAGAGCTACGCCGAAGACAACGGCTACACCGTGAACGCCACCACGTCGCTGTCCAGCGACCTCTCGGACGCCGACGGCGTGGTCATCACCTCGCCCGGCGACGCGTTCAGTTCGAGCGAGCTCTCGGACCTCGCCGACTTCGTGAGCGACGGAGGCGCGCTCTACCTCCACGACCAGTCGGACTACGACGACAACGACGAGACCCAGAACCTCAACGACGTCGCCGAGTATCTCGACCTCGCCTACCGATTCAACGACGACGACGTCAACGACGGCTCCAGCAACGTGGACGGCGATTACGACATCCTGACCCACGAGTTCAACGTCAGCGAGTTCGACCTGTTCGCCGACCGGGCCGGTATCGGCTTCGACGCTGGCGTGCGCTACGAGGCGACCGTCACCGACGTGACGGACGGCGACACAGTGGACGTGGAGTTCCCCGACGGCTCGGAAGCCGAGATCCGAACGCTCGGCTTCGACACGGCCGAGACCAAGCGCAACAGCAAGTACGAGGAGGTCGAAGGCTGGGAGGGAATCGAGGACGACAAGTACCTCGCGGACTGGGGCGAGGAGGCCTCCGACTACGCCAAAGGCGAACTCGACGGCGAGACGGTCGAGGTCGAGATCGACCCCGCAGAGGACGTCTGGGACCCGTTCGGCCGCCTGCTGGCGTACATTCACTACGATCAGGACGGCGACGGGACCATCGACACGCTGTACAACAAGGACATCGTGGAGAAGGGCTACGCCCGCGTGTACGGTTCGAACCTCTCGAAGCACGACGAGCTCTGGCAGGCCGAGCGCGACGCCCGTGACGCCGGGCTCCGCGTCTGGCAGGACAGCGACCCGGAGAACACCTCCGAGGTTCGCGACGATGCGGTCGAGGAGGTCTTCGTGCCCCACGCCTCCAGCGTCCGTACCGACAGCGGTGCCATCTCCGCCTCGCGCGTGCCGGTGTTCGCCGAGGAGACGGCCTACCAGGAACTCGAAGGCGGCGTCGACTACAGCGACATTCCCCTCGTCGGCGTCGACTCGGCCAACCGCACCGCGCTCGTCGGCGGACTGCCCATCGACGAGGGCTACCACGACGACGCGAGCGACTACCAACACGAGGTCTTCCTGACGAACCTCATCGACTCCCTCTCGGAGAAGTCGGGCCAGATACTCATCGAAGGCGGCCACGGCCAGTTCGGCGAGGGGTACGCGCTGTCGAACGAGGACGCGGTCAACTACCAGCGCTACCTCGAAGGACAGGGCATCGCGTTCGAGCAGATCAACGACCTGACGACCTCGGGCGACAACGCGCTGTCGACGGCCCGCGCCGTCATCGTCACCGCACCCCGGTCGTGCTACACGGCCGAGGAGGTCGACGCGCTGACCGATTACATCGACAACGGGGGCTCGGTCGTCCTCATGGGCGCTGGCTGGGGCAAGCTCGCACCCGACACGCGTCGCAACTTCAACGACCTCGCGGCCGCCATCGGCACCGACCTCCGCCTGAACGAGGACCGCGTGCTCGACGACGACAACAACGTCGATACCGCCGAGTTGCTGTACACGTCAAATCTCAACACGGCCGACTTCTCCGTGTGGGGCGCGTACAGCTAATCGCGTCTCACGGCCATCGACGAGCGGAGACAGACGACTACGGTCGGTCCCGCGTCGGCCCGTCCCGTTTTTCCACGGTTCTCGTGACCCCGGCAAGCGAGAGCGCCACCGACGACGCTCGCGTCAAGACCGGCGAGTGGGAGCACGCTCAACGCAAGCCCGTGTCTGAACGACAACCGCGTTAGGCGAAGAGTATGAACCTACCGTTAGCGAACCGTGGCAAATCTCGACACATATATAGAAAAAATAGGAAGTTTTAACCACTACCTGTCTGATTCTACAGACGATTCGGTCATGGCAAATCGACGCAGATTCCTGAAGTCCGCGGCCGCCGCTGGAGCGGTCGGGATAACTGGCACGGCGGGTTGTATCGGCGACATCACCGGTGGCGGAAGTAGCGGTGACGAAGAGGTACGGATGGTCCTGAATCCGGCCGAGGGCTCGGTCGACATGCAGGAGCAGTACCAGCCGCTGTTCGATTACCTCGAAGAGGAGACCGACGCGACCATCGAGGCGACCGAGGCAGACAGCTATACCGCAACGGTCGAGGCGATCCGCAACGACCAAGCGGAACTGGCCGACATCTCGCCGAGCGGCGTCATCGCCGCACCCGATCAGATGGACATCGTCGGGATTCGCGTCGCCTACGGTGCCGAGCGATACTTCTCGCTCATCACGACGACGCCCGATAGCGGCATCGAGGAGCTCTCGGACATCGAGGACCAGGTCATCGGTCTCAGCGGCCGACTGTCGGTGAGCGGGAGCCTGTTCCCGCTGTACATGCTCAGTCAGGCGGGTCTGGACACCGGGAGCGCGCCCGACGGCAACCCCGAGAACTTCGAGACCGAGCACTCCGACCACGACACCGCGCTGAACACGATGATGGAGCGCGACGATGTCCACGCCGCCGGGACGGGCGCGTTCGTCTCCGCGCCGTACGTCCCGGAGGACCAGTTCTCCGACCAGTTCATGGAGGTCTCCGCGGAGGCTGACGGCGTCGGTGAGGAGGACGACGAGCTCGTCCTGCTCGCGGAGTCCGACCCGATTCCGCGCGCGCCCATCGTCTCCCGGAGCAACTGGGACAGTTCGCTCAAGGAGGACATCGAGACGGCACTGCTCGAAGTCGAGGAAGACGACATCGTCGACCCCGACGCCGAGGAACCGCTGTGGTTCACCGGCCTCGTCGAGGGGTCGGTCGACGACTACGAACCGATAGAGAACGTGATGGACGAACTCGGGCTCGAATTCGCCGACATCGCCGACGCCTGAGCGTCCACTCCAATCCAAACGATTCTTACGGGCTAGCAGACAAATACAACCAATGGCTTATATCAGCGTTAAGGGGTTGAGTAAACGGTTCGGGGCCACCCAGGCGCTCGACGACGTCAGCTTCGAGATTCCCCAAGGGGAGTTCGTCGTCGTGTTGGGTGCCTCTGGGTCGGGGAAATCTACCCTACTGAGGTGCATGAACGGACTGACGAAGCCGACCGAGGGAACGATCACGATAGACGAGACCGAGATCACCGAGCCGCAGCCGGACACCGCGATGATCTTCCAGCAACACAACATCATCGGACAGATGAGCGCGTACGCGAACTCGCTCACGGGGTCCCTACAGCGGACGTCGTTCCTCCGGAGCGTCTTCCAACTCAACGACCGCGAGGACAAGTACCGCGCGCTGGACGCGCTCGAAACCGTCGGACTGCTCGACGAGGCGCGCCAGCGCGCCCGACAGATGAGCGGCGGCCAGCAACAGCGGGTCGGCATCGCACGCGCACTCGTCCAGGAACCGAACACGCTACTGGCCGACGAACCGGTCGCGAGCCTCGACCCCGGAAGCTCCCAGAAGGTGATGGGATATCTGCTGGCGGCGACTCAGGACCGGAACCTGACGACCATGGTCAGCCTCCACCAGGTCAACCTCGCGCGGCAGTTCGGCCAGCGGTTCATCGGTCTGAAGGACGGTCAGAAGGTGTTCGACGGCTACGCCGAGGACTTCTCGCTCGACGTCATCGACGACATCTACGAGACCGTCGACATCGACCAGCTGACCGCCGACGAGGACGACTTCGGGGGCGAAGCGAGCGCGAGTGACGCGGCTGACGCCACCGACGAGGTGATGGGCTGATGGACGCCTCCCAACAGGTCAAGGACCGCTACGACACCATCCGGCGCAAGCGCCGGGTCCGGGTCACCGTCAGTCTGGTCCTCTTCGTCGTCGTGATGGCGCTGTTCTATCAGGCGCTGGTCCGCGTCGAGTTCTCGGTCGCCGAGATACTCCACTACGGTCCCCAGTTCATCGACGCGCTCGACCAGTACTTCCCCCAGACCACGGTCAACGGGGTGCCGGTGCTCGACGTGAACCAGTACTGGGACTTCATTCAGGAGCGGAACCTCTTCCAGCAGGCGGGTATCACCCTCGCGATGGGCTTTGCCGGGACCATCCTCGGCTTCCCGCTCGCGCTGCTGTTCGGCGTCCTCGGGTCGGGTCGGGTGACCCCCTTCCCGTTCAACTTCATCTTCCGCGGGGCCATGTCGGCCATCCGCGCCATCCCGGCGCTGGTGTGGGCGCTCATCTACGTGCCGCTGGGCGGCGTCTCGCCGTTCACGGCCACGATGGCCATCGCGACCGACACCATCGGTAACCTCGGTCGCCTCTACACCGACGAGCTCGAGGAGGTCGAGGACGGCCCCATCGAGGCCATCGAGACGACCGGGGCGAACCGCCTGCAGGTCATCACCTTCGGGATGCTCTCGCAGGTCCACACGCCGTTCATCGCCTGGACGCTGTACATCTTCGAGATCAACGTCCGAATCGCGGTCGCGCTCGGCATCATCGGCGGCGGCGGGCTCGGGCAGGTGCTCTCGACCCAGCAGCGGCTGTTCGAGTACACCAACATGATGGCGACCATCCTCGTCATCCTGACGCTGATCATCTCGGTCGAGATGTTCAGCCAGCGCGTGCGCTCGTACATCCGCGCCGACGAGAACCCGATGGGCATCATCGAGCTCCTCAAGGGCTTCCCCCAGCGGATGGCCGAGTCGCTGGCGAAGTAACCCTAGTTCCCCGTCCCCGTTCTCGCGGTCTTCAGAAGTCGCCCAGTTGCGACTGGCCGCCCGACCCGCCCTCGCCCGCCATCGTCGCCGCCGTCTCGATGGCGGCGTCGAACGTCTCCTCCTGGCTCCGGTCGTAGAGGGTCGCGGCCGGGTGGACGCAGACCAGCACGTCGCGCTCGCTGCCCCCGAGGGTCGCGCGCTCGACCGACCCCGCTTCGTTCGTGACCGCCACGTCCCTGCCGAGCAGGTGCTCGCTGGGCACCTTCCCGAGGGTGACGACCACGTCGGGGTCCACGAGTTCGATCTCGGTTTCGAGGTACCCCCGGCAGTGCTCCAGTTCCTCGCCGGTGGGGTCGCGGTTCCCGGGAGGCCGACACCGCACGCAGTTGGTGATGCGCACGTCGGCGCGGACCAGTCCCTTCTCGCGGAGTTTGTCGTCGAGGATGGACCCGCTGCGGCCGACGAACGGCTCGCCCTCGGCGTCCTCCTGCTCGCCCGGTCCCTCACCGACGAACAGCATGTCGGCGTCGGCGGGACCCGTGCCGTTGACGATTCGGCTTCGGCTCTCGACGAGTTCGGGACAGCGCGCGCACTCGGTGACTTCGAGGCCGTCCATGTCTCCCATGCGTGGGGCCACGGGGTGGGGGTATTAAGAATCGGCGGCTACGAATCGTCGGGTGTTCTCCGGGAGTAAATTAGCTGGAAGTTTCCGACTCTTCGTTACGAGACGGAACAGAAGTCACCGTGAATTCGTCCTCGAAAGCCCCCGCCCGCTCACTACTAACGACAGCCTTCAAAACCGGGAACACCCAGAAAGCCCCCGCCCGCTCGCGGTCGCTCCGACAGATATTCGCGGCTCTCCGCAACGCCCGCCGCGAATAGAGCTGTCGGAGACGACTGAACTGCACGCGAGCGGGCGGCCCCTTTCAGTCCCGCCCCAGAGGATGTGTCACCGGGCGTTTTCCGGCGGATGGCTCACCGGGCGCTACTGGTGGATGGCTCACCGACCGTTTCCCGCCGGTCGGTTCGCCTGCCGGTTCGCGCGCTCGGGCGGTCACTCCTCGCGTCGAAAGTCGTCGGCGGCGCGGGCCGCGAGGCGGGCGACCCGGAGCGGTTCGGGTCGCCCGCCCTCGGGCGTGAACGCGCGCACGGCGTCCCGGGCCTCGCTCCGGTCGAGACCCACCGAGCGCACGAAGACGGTCTGGTCGTTGACTCGCAGTCGCTCGCGGGGTGGCTGGCGGTCGAAGATTTCGGTTCGTCGGTCCAGTTCCTCGCCCTCGAACTCGGCGGCGAGGGCGTCTCGCAGGCCCGGACTCTCCTCGAAGGTGACCGAGACGACCGGGCGGCCGATATGCCGGTGGAGTCGTCGCAGGTCCACGACGTTGTACCACGCCAGCGCGATGCCCGCGACGAAGACGTATCTCACGTCCTCGCGGTCGAGCGAATCGAAGAGGTCGGCGATTGCGTCGGTGGCGTCCAGACCGCCGACGGTGCAGGTCTCGTAGGCGAAGCCGTCCACGACCCTGCTCGCACGGGCAACCGCACCGCCGAGCGTACTCGTCGGTCCGCGGTAGGATTCGGCGACGCCCAGCGCTCGAACGCCGGGTTTCACGTCAGGCTTCGTTCTCGTCGTCCTTGATGTCCTTCAGCCGGTCGAGGAGTTCGTCGTTCGACGCGCCAATTTCGAAGTCTACAGAACCTTCGTGGGAGTTCTCCTCGGTGGAGACGCCGGTGTCGTCGTCGAGGTCGGCGTCGTACTCCTGGTTGTCCTGTTCGGACTCGTCGTAGCTCCCAAATCCCATGGCTACCTGATACTATGGCCTTGGTCCACTAAAGTCCCCCGCCCGCCCGTCAGGCTTTTGAGAGGAGGGGTGAAACAACCCGGCGTGCAAGTCCACAACGTCACCGCCGACGCCGCGACGTTCACCTGCAACGCCTACCTCGCGGTCGGCGACCGGACCGTGCTGGTCGACGCCGGGAGCATGCCGGGCGTGGTGGACGCGATTCGGAACCGCGTCGAGGACCTCGACGCGGTTGTGCTGACCCACCAGCACCGCGACCACGTCGGGCAACTCGATTCGGTCCTCGACGCCTTCGACCCCGAACTGCTGTGCTACGACGACCACCCGCGCCGGACCCGCGCCCTCGCCGACGGCGACGAGGTGCAGATCGGCGACGAGACCTTCGAGGCCGTCTACTCGCCGGGCCACGCCGACGACCACCTCGCGTTCGTCTCCGAGTCGACCATCTTCAGCGGCGACGTGGTCGTCTACAGCGACGGCGCGTTCGACGACGGGAGCTTCGGCCGGACCGACATGGCGGGTCAGTCCCGCGAGCGCGAGATAGAGAGCATCCGCGAGATTCTCGACAGGCTCCCCGAGGGCGTTGCCGAGCGAAGCTCGGCGGCTCGTGAGACGGAGTCTCACGGTGTCGAGCGCATGTACGCCGGGCACGGCGACGAATTTCAGGGGGACGTTCGCGAGGTGATAGAGCGCGCCTTGGAGCGCGCCGAGCGCCGCGAACCGAAGTACCCCGAGGAGTGAGAACCCGGGCTCAGCGAGGCGCGAGTCCGACGGCCTCGGCCAGCAGTTCGTGCGAGCGGAGCGTGTCCTCGTGGTCGGCGACGACCTGCTGGATCATCACCTCCTCGACGCCGACGCGGTCGGCGAGCTGTTCCAACAGCCCCGAGAGCGTCTCCGGGCTCCCGGATATCGCCCGCGGCCACTCGTCGGAATCGAGCGCGGCGGGCGTCGGGTCGGGAACGCCCCCGAGTTCGTCGATAGCCTCCTCGACCGACGGCCGAGTGCCGACCTCGCCGCGTTGCATCCGGCGGTACGACGCCTCGGCCACCGCCCGGAGCCTCGCCGCCTCCTCGTCTGTCTCGGCGCAGACCGCGTTGACCGCGACCATCCCCTGCGGTTCGTCGGTACCGCCAGCCAGTCGCGAGGGCTCGAAGCGCTCGCGGTACTCCTCGAAGGCGTGGACCGCGAACTGCGGCCGGATGAACGCCGCGAAGCAGTAGGGCAGGCCGAGCTCGGCCGCGACGGCCGCGCTGGACGGACTCGACCCGAGGACCCACGGCACGGGCGGTTCTCCGTCCGAGCGCGGTATCTGCAGGTCGGCGTAGGGGTGGTCGTCGGGGTACTCGTCGTAGAGGTGGTTCACCACCGCCTCGATCTTCTCGCGGTGGTCCTCGTCGGGGTTCTGGACGTGGCGCTCGGTCCCGAGCGCGCGGTCGGCCGCGGGCGAGCCGTTGGCCCGCCCGAGTCCGGCGTCGACGCGACCGGGCGCGAGCGCGTCCAGCGCACCGAACTCCTCGGCGACCTTGAACGGGCTGTAGTGGTTGAGCAGGACCGCCCCCGACCCGAGGCGAATCGCGTCGGTCTCGGCCGCGAGGTGGCCGAGCAACACCTCGGGGGTCGTGCCCGCGAGGGTGTCGGCCATGCCGTGGTGTTCGGCCACCCAGAACCGCGAGTAGCCGAGCCGTTCGGCCCGCCGCGCGGTCTCGACCGTGTTCGCGTAGGCGTCGGTCGCGGTGCCGTCGTCCGGGACCGGTGAGAGGTCGACGAGCGAGAGGTCCATGCCCGACCTCGGTGATTGGAGCGGATAACGATTTGGCTACCAGCAGGTCTCACTCCTCGCCCTCCCAGTACTCGACCGCGTCGTCCTCGCGGAAGTAGCCCGAGAGCATCCGCTCGTCGCTTCGGCCGCCCGGCGGCGCTCCGACGAACACCCCGAGTTTCCCCGAGTCGGGATAGCCCGTCACGTCGGGGTCGTTCATGGTCGAGACCGCGAGATACCGGAGCGGTTCGTCGCCGGTGTTGCGAATCCGGTGAGCGCCCTCCTCGCCCACCGGAAACGAGGCGTAGGTGCCCGGCGCGAGTTCGGTCTCGCCGTCGGGCGTCCGGACGACGCCCTCGCCCGAGAGGACGTAGACGGCCTCCTCGTTGCCGGTGTGGAAGTGATAGGGCCACGACCGCTTGCCGGGCGGCAGTTCGTAGAGGCTACAGCCCAGTTTCTCGCCCCCGGTCGCCCGGCCCAACTGCTTGCGCCGGAATTCGGTGTCGCCGCGCTCGGTGGTCGTCCACTCCATCTCGTTCTCGGCGGCGATTCGCGGGTCCGAGACGTCGCTGTCGGAATCGTCCATACGCTCGCGTTACGGTCGAGAAAGAAGTAACTATCCCGCGGGGAGCCGAGAACGCGAGCGAATTACGCGTTCCGGGGTTCCTTGCTCTTGGGTCGGAGCTTGCCGTAGCCGCACTTCCGGCAGTTGTCCGCGCCCTTCGGGTTGCGAGCGTTGCAGCGCATGCAGATCATCTTGTCGAGGGTTCGCGCTTCCGCTTTGTCGAAGCTGGCCATACGGAGGGGTTGGCCGTCGCCGCATTTAAACCTTGCAGAGTCGAGCGGGCGGCGGGCGGGCCCGCCCGCCGCCCGCCCGACTCGCGGGCTCGGCTGACCCCCGCGATTGGTCGGCTGACCCCCGCGATTGGACGTGTCTCGGTCGCGGCCTTCGGCGACTACTCGGCCTCGGCGTTCCCGGCGTCGAGGTACTCCTGCTGGACCGCGACGACCTCGGTCGAGTCCTCGCAGTCGGCATACCGCCGGAGGGGTTCGGCGTTGAGTTCCAGAAAGGTCTCGCCCCAGTTGAACTTCGAGAGGATTCGCTCGGCCCGCTCGCGCTCGCCGAGAATCACCAGCGCGGCGGCGAATGCCTCGACCGTGTTCAGCCGGAAGGGCTTACCGTAGTTGACGGGGTTGGCCGCCACCAGAAAGGGGAGCGCGCGGTGGACGCCCGGCATCTCGAACAGCGCGCGCTCGGCGGTCTCCCACGAGCAGTCGAGCGCGACGAGATTGTCCGTCTCGGCGCGGTCGGCGGGCGAGAGCGCCCGCTCGGCGTGGGGGTTGAGCACGATACCGTAGGGCGTCTCCCGGGCAGTGCGGTGGAGTTGCGCGAGGTCGAACCGCGCGAGTTTGCGCGCGGTGCACTTGTCGGGGTCGTCGTCGCCCTCGTACCGGACGTGGAGGTTCACTGGTGGAGAGCGATAGGAGCGTCCGGGTGAAAAGTCGCTCGGAGATGGCGTGTTCGATTAGGCCGAGCAAACGGTTCAGAGAGCGAGAACGCCCCGAAAGCCCCCGCCCGCTCGCTACCAACCGTTGGAGCAGACGCAACGACTAACACCCAGAAAGCCCCCGCCCGCTCGCGGTCGCTCCGACAGATATTCGCGGCTCTCCGCAACGCCCGCCGCGAATAGGGCTGTCGGAGGCGACTGAACTGCACGCGAGCGGGCGGCCCCTTTCAGTCCCACCCTGTCGGCTGATTTTCCGGGCGGTCCACGGTTGACCGCTTGGATTCGAGATTCGCGGTGGGCTGTAGAAATCCGGGATTCACGGTGACTGCGGAATCCGAAAAGCGATAGCCACCCTTTAGCGCGCAGGGGCCGACGACCCGGACATGAGCGACGACTGGCGCGTCATCGAATCGGTCGCGGAGTACGAGACCGGCTGGTACACCGGCGGCTACGACCTCGTCGAACAGCCCGACGGCTCGACCAAGAAGTACTACTGGGCGGAGCTACCGCCCGCGGTGGTCGTCGTGGCCGTGGCCGACGGCCGGGTCGTCTTCGTCGAACAGTACCGGCCGACCATCCGCGAGACGTGTCTGGAGTGCCCCGCGGGCATCGTGGAAGACGGCGAGTCCTACACCGCCGCGGGGGCCCGAGAGCTCCGCGAGGAGACCGGGTTCGAGCCCGCCGGTGTCAGCCTGCTGGAGGACTTCCACTGCTCGACCGGCGTCCTCCGCCACGAGCGCGGTATCGTCTTCGCCGAGGGACTGTCCCCCGTCGAGCCCGACCTCGACGACAACGAGTTCCTGTCGGTCCGGTCGCTCCCGGTCGAGGAGGCGCTGGCGGCCGCGCGCGCCGACCCCGCCAACGACGCGACCATCGAGGCGCTACTGCTGGCCGAAGCCGAGGGACTGCTGTAGTCGGTCGACGAGTCCGACTCGCCGACTCAGCCCCGATACGCCCGGACGACCCCCGGTTCGACCACGACCTCGCACTCGCCGTGGACGAACGCGACGCGACCGCCCGTCCGGGGCGTGCCGTCGTACTGGGAGCCGAACAGCGTCTCCAGCGCGTCGAGGTCGACCGTGTCGTGCAAGGGCGGTATCTCCATCGGGTCACGGCCGTGCGCCTCCGCCACCGTCGCGACGACCGCCCGTCCGAGTTGGTCCCCCTCGCCGACGCGTCGTTCGGCGTCCGGCGGGTGCTCTGCTGTACCGATGTCGGTCCGTGTATTGCTCGTGTCGACAACCATTGTCACACCTCTGATTCGCCGAACACCCGAGCGACCGGGTTCGACGACCACTACAGTATAACTCGGCGGTCGAGTGTTGGACCTTGGGGTGTAGTATTCAGGCCCTTTATTATAGAATCAGAAATCTGTGACGAGTGTTCTCGTAACAAGTTTCGCGTGGGCGCGTCGCATCCGGCCCGAGACCGCGGTCGAGGAGAGCCCGAGTTCGTCGGCGAGCTCTTCGAGGGTTATCCCGCGCGGCTCCTCGAAGTAGCCCTCTTCGAGCGCGGTCAGTAGCGCCTCGCGCTGTTCGGGCGTGAGGTCGTACTTGCCCTCGGCGTCGAGTTCGGTCAGCGAGTGGAGGCGTTCGAGGTCCAGCGAGATGTCGTGGTCGATGCAGGCGGTCTGGAACCCGCGGACCTCGTCGTGGGAGGCGAACCGGAGCTCGAACCGCCAGGTGTCGTCTCGACCGCTGGCCTCCAGCACGGTGGCGTCGGCCCGCCGGAGGATGCGTCCGAGGTCGTTCAGTACCCGCGTCCACTCGACGCGGTAGAGCCGCTGGTCGTCGATGGTGTCGACGACCTCCAGTTCCGCGACGATTGACTGGTCACGGACCGTCTCCTCGAACGCGTCGAGGTCGCCGCCCCACGCCCAGAAGAACGGGAGCACCTCCTTGCGGGTCGGAACCACCTTCTCCAGTTCGACTCGTATCCCGGGATGCTCGGCGAGCGCCTCGCCGAGCGCGAACGCCTCCGCGGGGGTGCTGAACTCCGCGACGATGCTCATCGCTCCCGAATTCGACCCGCAAACACAAAAGGGCTCACACCAGCGCCGCGATTCGCGAGCGAATCGCGGCGACGTACTCCTCGCGGGCGTATCCGAGACGGGGAAGCCAGACGTTCTGGTAGGAGGGGTGGACCAGCGGCAGGACCACGGCGTCGAACTCGGCCGACTCGACCGGTTCGAGCACCGAGTCGAGGAAGCCGCCGGAAAGCGCGTCCTCCCCCAACACCGCCAGCGTCGCGTGCGTGCCGGTGGTCGCCACCACCGCGGGGTCGACCCGTTCGATCTCGGTCCGGAGGTGACCCCGGCAGTTCGCGCGCTCCTCGGCAGTGGGTTCGCGGTTCGTCTCGGGGTCGTCGCCATCGGCGGGGAAGCACTTCACCGCGTTCGTGAAGTAACAGGCGTCGGCGAATCCGGCGTCGGCGAACAGGTCCCGCACCGCCCGACCCGAGTGGCGGGAGGTGTAGGCCATCCCGGTCCGGTTGCCGCCGCGCCACGTCTCAGCGTCGGGATTTCCGAAGGCGGGCGCTTCGCCGACCACCACCACGTCGGCGTCGGGGTCGCCGTTGCCCCACGCGATGCGCTCGCGGGACTCGACCAGCGCGGGACACCGCGCGCAGTCCGGTTCGAGGACGAGACGGGAGTCAGGGTCCGGGAAGTCGGCCATGGACGGCCTTGGCGGCGAGCGGTGGTGAATCTCACGCTCGGTGGGCTCAGGCGTCGACGCTCCGGAACTCGATCTCTATCCGGAGGCCGCCCTCGTCGCCGTCGGCGGCCCGGACCGACCAGCCGTGGGCGTGGGCGATGTCCTCGACGATGCGGAGGCCCAGTCCCGTGCCCTCCTCGCGGGTCGTGAACCCGCGCTCGAACAGTCGCTCGTGGTCGCCCTCGACCCCCTCGCCGTCGTCCTCGACGTAGACGCCGCCGCGGTCGAGCGACCCGACCGTGACCGAGATGGAGGTCGCCGAGTCCCCGGAGTCGGGGCCGGATTCGGTTTCGGGGTCGGGCTCGGCGGTCCCAGACCCGTGTTCGACCGAGTTCCGGAACAGGTTCTCGAACAGCCGCCTGAGCCGCGAGCGGTCGCCCGCGACCTCCCCGGGGAGGTCGCGGGTGCGAAGCGTCGCCTCGCCCGTCTCGACCATCGTCCACGCCTCCTCGACGACCGTGGGGACCGACACCGCGGAGGGCTCGCGCACGGTCCGTCCCTGCTCGGCGAGTTCGAGCGCCTCCTCGACCCGCTCGTCGATTCGGGCGAGGGCGTTCCGAATCGCGGTGATCGAGTCGTGGTCGCACTCCTCGGCGAGCAGTCGCGCGTTGCCGTCGGCCACTTCGAGCGGATTCCGGAGGTCGTGGCTCAGGACGCTACCGAACTCGTCGAGTCGCTCGTTCTGTCGCTGGAGTTCGCGTTCGCGGCGCTTCTGCTCGGTGATGTCGGTGTAGATGACGAAGCCGTCCGTGTCGTCGCTCGGCGCGCGGACCGTGTGCAACAGGAAATCGCGCGGCCCGTCGGCGGTGATCCGACGGACCTCCTCGGCCGAGACGTGGTCGCCCTCGCGCATCCGGTTGTTGATTCGCTCGGCCTCGGCCGCCGCCCGCTCGTCGTCAGGGATGATGAAGTCGTCGATGGATTCGCCCGAGAGTTCGTCGATGCTCCAGCCGAAGACCTCCTCGAACGTGGGGTTGGCATCCCGGATAACGGGGGCGTCTTCCTCGAACTTGCCCACGCCGATGGCGTGGGGGATGTTGCGGAAGAGCGCGGCGAACCGGTCGCGCTCCGACCGGAGCTGTTCTTCGGACTCGATGCGGTCGAGCGCGGCCGAGACGTGGGCCAACAGGAGTTCGGCCAGCTCGCGGTCGCGGTCGTCGAACCCGTTCACGTCGCGCGAGACCGCCTGGAAGACGCCGTGGTCGTCGAGCGGGACGGTCAGCGCCGACCGGTAGTCGGACTCGGCCGGGGCGACCCCGTGGCTCCGGAGGTCGTCGATGCGGATGGTCTCTCCGGCGAGGTACGCCTTAGCGGCCAGACTGTCGTCGGCGTCGACCGGCGTCGAGCGGTAGTATCCGTCGGTCGGGACGCCCTTCGAGACGGCCTTCGGGACGAGCTGGGAGTTCTCACACAGGCTGAGGTCGCAGATGTCGAACGCCAGAATCTCCTCCGCAGCGGCCACCGCGAGCTGACAGAGCGGCGTTCGGTCGGTGCAGGTCGCCGCGCGCGCCGCGGTGTCGTGAAGCGCCTCGATCTTGTTGCCCGTCTCGCGCAACTCGACCCGCGCGCGGTTCTCCGAGATGGCGTTTTCGATGCGGTTTGCCAGCACTTCGTAGTGGTCAGTTCCGGTTTCCTTCTGGAGGTACTCGGTCACGCCCGCCGAGATGGCCTCGCTCGCGATCTCCTCGCTCCCTTTGCCGGTGTAGAGGATGAACGGGAGCGAGGGGTACCCGTCACGGACCGCCTCTAGAAACTCCAGCCCGTTCATCTCCGGCATGTTGTAGTCGGAGACGACGCAGTCGAACTCCTCGTCGCCGACGAGTTCGAGTCCGTCGGGGGCAGCCGTCGCGGTCCGGACCGACATGTCGTCGGCGATGCGTTCGAGATACTCGGCCGCGAGGTCGGCGACCCCCGGTTCGTCGTCCACGAGGAGTACGCGCTTGTGAGGGGATGCCATGACGTGTAAACACTGGTTGCCGATTATAAAATTTCCGACTACTCTTTCGAGGTTAGAACTCGGGCGAGTAGGAGAGTCGTAACCGAACCACCGAGGAACGGCAATGCTTTCGCACTCTAACCCCGAACAGTCGGAGATAACACGCAATCGAGTTCGGGTGTCGTGCGGTTCCGGGTTCCGCGGCTGTTCTCGGCCGCGTGCGACCGCGTCGCACGCGGCCGAGGTCTCAGTCCTCCTCGACCACTTCGATGCCGCGGTTGTTGACCGCGTTGGGGTCGAGTCCCACCTCTTCGAGGAACTGCTTGTACTCGCGCTCGCACGCCTCGGCGTCGGCCTGCTTGTCGCTCGCGCGGTCGCAGAGCGCCACGAGGTCCTCCGGAACGTCGTTGGTGTAGACGATCCAGTGGTTGATGAGGTCCGACAGGCGACGGATGGGGCTGGTGAAGTGGCCGTATATCTCGAAGTTCAGCGCGTGGTGGCCGCCGAAGGGGTCGTTCATGTACTTCGCGCGCGGCATCACCTTCATCACCGCCCACTGGATCTTGTCGAGCTGGCGGGCGGGGGCCTCTTCGAGGGTGGCGTTGACCGCCTTCCGGGGGTCGTCCCACGCCTCGCCCGGGATGGAGACGCCGTCGAGTTCCTGAATCTCCCGCAGCGCCTCGCCCCACTCGTCGGGACTGGGCTGGGGGTGGACCCGGTACATCGCCTCGACGCCCCGGTCCCACATCAGCTGGTGGGTCACGGCCTTGTTGGCCTTGAGCATGCACTCCTCGATGATGGTGTGGGCGCGGTCCCGCCGGGGGTTGAGGACGAGACTGCCGTCCTCCTTGCGCTGTTCGTGCATCCGGTCTGCGAGTTCCCAGACGAGTTCGGTCTTCTCCGCGAGGTCGACCTCGGGGTCCTCCAGCAGGTCGGCGGCGGTCTCGGGTTCGTCGAGCAGGCGCTCGGCCTCGGTGTAGGTCAGGCGGGCGTCGCTGCGGATGACCGACTTGTAGATGTCGATGGACTCGTAGCCCAGATGCTCCTTGTCGAGGTGCATCTCGACGGTGTGAGCCAGACGGTCCTCGTTGGGCACGAGCGAGCAGACCGTCTCCGCGAGGACCGGCGGCAACATGTGGATGGTGTAGGCGGGCAGGTAGACGGTGTTGGCCCGCTCGACCGCCTCGGCCCACATGTTCGACTCGGGGTCAACGTAGTGGGTCACGTCGGCGATGTGGACCCAGAGGACGTACTCGTCGTCGCGCTCCTCGACCGAGAGGGCGTCGTCGAAGTCCTGTGCGTCGATGGGGTCGGTGGTCCAAGTGGTCATCTCCCGGAGGTCCCGGCGCTCCTCGACCTCCTCGCGGATGTCCTCCTGAACGTCCTCGGTCCGTTTCTCGGCCTCGGTGAGCACCGACTGGGGGAACTCGTCGCGAATCTCGAACTTCTCGAACAGCTCCTTGCGGTGTTCGTCGAGTCGCTCGGCGAGTTCCGGCGAAATCTCGACCGGGCCCTGTCCCTCCGCGGTTCCGGCCTCGGCCTGCGCGTCGCTCGTCATACCGAACGATTACGGCGACGAGTAGTTAGGAGTATCGGAGCGCGGAACACGAGCGGCGACGCCCCGAAACGCCGCGACGCCGGAACGGCGGTGAGCGCCCGCCGCTCGGCGGGCGCTCACCGCTCGTGGGTCGGCGGGCGCTCGCCCTTCGTAGTTCAACGGGCGCTCACCGCTCGTAGTCCAGCGGGCCGTAACGCTCCTCGACCGCCCGGGCGTAGCGGTCGAGGAACTCCCGTTCGTCGAGTCTCCCGGCCTCGATATCGACGAGCAGTCCCTCCAGTTCGTTCCGCGGTTGGTGACAGAGGTCGTCGTGACACTCCTTGCAGAGGTGCTCGAACTCCTTGCCTTTCCGTTCCCAGCGGTCTCCCTCCTTGTCGTACTCCCGGGCGTCCGACCGACTGAGCGAGAGACCGCACGCGATGCACTCGACCGAGTCGTTTCCCCGGCTTCTCCGGGAACCCCACATACGCTCACCAACGGGACGCCGTTACTTGCGGTTTTTGGTCACCTGTTCGGCAGGTGGCCGGGACCCGCCACGCCGGTGAGAGGGCTCCCCCGGCGGTAAGCGGAGCGTACCGCCCCCGCCACCGCGGGGCTTATTCGGTCCGACCCACAACGGGGAGACGATGGACGCAGAAATCTCCCCCGAGGAGGTCCGCGAGTTGCTCGAAACGGGGTGCGACGTTCGGGTCGTGGACATCCGCCCCGAGGCGCAGTTCGACCGGGGCCACATCCCCGACAGCGAGAACATCCCCTTCCACGCGCTCGCCGACGAGATAGAGCGCCTCGACGGCGCGGAGCGCGTCGTCACGGTCTGTCCCCACGGCAAATCGAGCGTGCAGGCCGCCCGACTCATCGCCTCCTACGAGGGCGTCCCGGACGACGCCCGGGTCGAGAGCATGGCTGGCGGTCTGAACGAGTGGGACGGCGAGTTCGCACGGTCCGACGGCGGGGACGAAAGCGAGAGCGAGTCGCGGTCCGAGGGACCGGACGCGCCCTTCTAGAAACGCCGAAAGCGTCGCCACTCGCTCTCCCTGAAACGTCGGCGAACCGCGCGAGCGGTCAGGCTACGTTGAAGCCCTTGTCACGCAGGAAATCCTCGACGCGCCCGGTGTGATTGCCCTGGAGCTCGATCTGGTCGTCTTCGACCGTCCCGCCGCACGCGAACTTCGATTTGAGGTCCGACGAGAGGCTGTCCAAATCGACGTCTTTCGGGTCGAATCCTTCGATAATCGTTACCTCTTTCCCGTAACGGCGCTCGTCGATGCGGATGTTGATCTGCTGAGACTCCTTTGCGACGTCTTCACAGACGCAAAGCTCCTCGGGCAGCCCGCACGTCGAGCAGACTTCCGACATTACAGTCTGGGGATTGGTCGTAGGGGTACAAAACAGTATCGCTAGGGCTGCCGAACCGTGAGCCGCGAGCGAGCCAGCGCGTCGGGGCCGACGCTATTTTCCGCGAGGTCACGCGGCGGCGACAAGCGACCCGGGGACTACCCGAGGGGACGGCGTTCCCGAATCAGTTCGTTCACGAGCGCCACCGCCTCGTCGGCGAGGTCGGCGTCGCGCTCGCCCGCGTACCGGACGCGCTCGTGGAGGCGGCCGACCCGCTCGACCCGGTCGTCGAGGTCGCCCATCGCCGCGAGGTACTCCCGGGGGGTCTCGCCCGGGCGTCGCTCGCGGCGTTCCCGACCGAGCGCGTGCTCCAGTCGGTCGAACGCCCGGGAAACGTCGGTCTCGGGGTCCTCGCGGGGTTGCCAGTAGAGCCAGACCGTCCGGCGGACCCGCGCGAGCAGGCCCGTCCGGCGGGCGGCCGCCGCGAGTCCGACCGCGACCAGCGCGGCGAGCGCGGCCCCCTCGCGCGAGGGCGGTTCCATCGGGACGCCGACGCCCTCGTCGTCGGTCGGCCCGCTCGCGGTCGGCGTCGTCCCCGTCGTCGCCGTCGTCGTCCCCGTCGTCGCGCCGTCTTCGGGGTCGAGCAGGTCGTCGCGGTCGGGGGCCGTCCCGCCGCGGTCGCCGGTGTCCGGGTCGGTCGCGGTCGCCGTCGTCTCGCCGTCCGAATCGGTCCCCGACTCGGTCGTCGTCGGGGTCGCGGTCGTCGGGGTTTCGGTCGTCGTCCACGTCCCCTCAGCACTCTCGTCGGTGTCCACGTCGGAGGCGTCGCTCTCGCGGGCACCTTCGAGTTCGGCCGACTCGGCGCGCTCGCGGGGCTCGGCCGGGGTGGGGTCGAACTCGACCCACCCCACGTCCGGGAAGTACACCTCGACCCACGCGTGGGAATCGAGGCCCCGGACGACCCACTCGTCCTCGGCGACCCGCTGGCCGGGGGTGTAGCCGACCGCGTACCGCGCGGGGACGCCCTGCGACCGGAGCATCGCGACCATCGAGGTGGCGTAGTAGGTGCAGTAGCCCTCGTCCATCTCGAAGATGAACTCCTCGGCGACGTCGCCCTCGGGCCGGTCGACCGACAGCGAGTACCCCTTGTTCGACTCCAGCCAGTCCTCGACGGCGACCGCCTTCGCGTGGGGCGTCTCGGCGTCGGCGGTTATCTCGTCGGTGCGCTCGCGGATGCGGTCCTCGGAGGAATCGGGCAGTTGGAGGTAGCGCTGTTCGACCTCGGTGGGATAGTCGGTCCCGGCCGTTTCGAGGTCCTCGGCGTCGGGGTCGGGCGTCCGGCTGACGACCGCGTAGCGCTCGCCGTCCCGGAGCGTGCCCACGGGGTCGAACGACCCCTCCGCGGTGACGCGGGTGTTCGACTCGTCGCCCTCGACGAGTTCGGTCGGCCTGTAGGCCGCGGGCATCGCGTCGAAGGAATCGGTCTCGACCGTGACGGTCTGGGTGACCGTCTCGGTCTCGCCGGGGGGTGACCCCTGCGGGCCGTACTCCTCGACTTCGCCCGTCCGAATCCAGCCGCCGCCGTCGTAGCGGTCGTACGCCCCGACCCGCCAGTAGCGCGACTCGTCGGCCTCGACCCTGAATCGGACCTCGGGCGAGAGCCGAATCGCCCCCACGATGTCGGTCCGGTCGTCGTTGGTGACCGCGCTCGCCTCGACGGTCGGCGTCGACCCGCCGGACCCGCCGGGGAGGACGGGACTCGCCGCGCCGCCCGGGACGACGCTGACCGTCGAGGAGACGACCACCATCGCCACCAGCACGACCGCGACGGTGTCGGCCTGCGCTGGCGTCCCGCCGCGGCGCGCCAGCGTCCCGAACCCGAGGGTCGCCGCGCCAGCGAGCGACCCGACGAGGGTGGCGAAGCTCCCGGCGTCGCCCGTGAGGACGAAGAAGCCGAGCGCGGCCCCGCCAGCGGCGACCGCCAGCGCGTAGCGCCGACGCAGGACGAGGTACCACGGCCCGAACGCCAGTCCGGGCGCGACGCCGAGCGCCCACGCGCCGACCTCGGTCATCCGGAGGACCGACAGGCCGGTCAGGAGCGCGACGTTGTCGGCGACCACCTTGCCGACCGACCCGGCCGCGACGTAGGCGCTGGGCACCGCGAGGTAGTACGCCACCAGACCGACCGCCAGCAGGCCGCCGCCGAGGAGCCCCGCTTGCAACGGCCGGAGGCGGCGGGCCACCAGCGCCCCCGCCAACAGGGTCCCGGCGACCAGCGCTAGCAGGGCGGTCGTCCCGCCCACCACGTCGGTGACGTGGTATAGCACGCCGAGGTAGGTCGCCATCAGCACCGCGGTCGATCCCACCGCGAGCCGGTGGTAGGGGACGCTCGCGTCCCCGAGGTCGAGTGCGCGCCCGACCGACGCGTCGGTCGGGGCGCTCACGCGCGCTCACCCCCGTTTCGACCGGCGGAATCGTCCCCGCCAGCGCGACCTCCCCCGCCA
The DNA here is from genome assembly GCF_024138125.1 of Halorussus salilacus. Taxonomy (NCBI): domain Archaea; kingdom Methanobacteriati; phylum Methanobacteriota; class Halobacteria; order Halobacteriales; family Haladaptataceae; genus Halorussus; species Halorussus salilacus. The sequence continues at coordinate 1,952,462 of NZ_CP099993.1, read as the reverse complement.
GCGCGACCTCCCCCGCCATCGCGACCGCTCCGACCGGCGGAACCCCGGCCGGGCGGGGCCGTCTCCGCGGAGACGGCCCCGCCCGGCGCGTCGCCGACCAGTCGGTCGAACGTCACGGTCCGGTCGCCGACCGAGACCCGGACCGCGTCGGCGTCGGCCGGTCCCGTCACGACCGCGTCGGCGCGCTCGCGGCGCGAGCCGCCGACGCTCCCCGCCGAGGTCCGGGCGAGCGCCGCGAACAGGTCGGTCCGGTGGTCGGGTCCCGCGCCGGGTTCGACCCGGTCGTCGGGGACGGTCAGCCCGACCGCCAGCCCCGCGTCGAGCAGGAAGGCCGCGACGCTCGCGGCCGCCTCGGCCACGTCGTCGGCCCGGCCGGGGTCGGCCTCCGCGAGGAGTTCGACCCGGCGGCGTCGCTCGTCGGCCTCGAACTCCATCACCACGAGGTCGGCGTCGGCACGCTTGGCGCTCGACTTCCAGTGAACGTCCCGGAGCGGGTCGCCCCGGGCGTACTCCCGCAGCGAGTCGAACCGCTCGCGGCCGCCGAGACCGAACTCGCGGTGGAGCGCCGCGAGCTCCCCGGCGTCGCGGAGCCGACGGACCCTCGGGAAGACCACGACTTCGGACCGGTGGAGGTACCGGTAGCGCGAACGCACGAGGCCGAACACGTCGGTCGCGACCACCTCGACCCGCTCGACCGACCGGACGCCGCGGTCGCGAAGCTCGACCTCGAAGTCTATCGGGTCGGCGGCGACGGTCGTCTCGACCCGGTCTTCGGCGACCCGGAGGCCGTCGTCGGTCCAGATGCGGACCGTCCCGGCCAGCGGCGTCGCCGCGTCGAAGTCGAGCGAGACGGTCGCGGTCTCGCCCGCGAACCCGTAGTCGGGCGTCTCGATGCGGAGGTCGGGCCGGGGGGTGCGCCACAGCTGGACGCCCCCCGCCGCGAGCGCGACCAGCGCCGGGGCGACCACGGCGTTCAGCGAGCGCGCGCCGAACCACGTCGCCATCGCCAGCGCGGCCGCGACGGCGACCGCGAGCGCCCATCCGCGTCGCGTCAGCATCTCACTTCACCGGAACGGTCTCGACCGCCTCGCGGATCAGTTCGGCACCGGTCCGGCCGCCGGTCTCCGCGCCGGTCCGGACCCGGTGGGCCAGCACCGGTTCGGCCTCGACCTGCACGTCGTCGGGGACGACGTAGTCGCGGCCGTCGAGCGCCGCGCGGGCCTGCGCCGCCCGGAGGAGCGCGATGGACCCGCGGGGGCTGACCCCGAGGTCGGCCTCGTCGCGGGTGTAGTTTGCGAGCCGGGTGACGTACTCCCGGACGGGGTCCTCGGCGGTCACGCGCGCGACCGCCTCGCGGGCGCGTCGGACCGCCTCGCCGGTCGCCACGGGGTCGAGGTCCTCGATGGGGTGGCGGCCCGTCACGCGTCGGAGGACCTCCGACTCCTCGTCGGGAGAGGGGTAGCCGAGCGTGAGGCGCTTGGTGAACCGGTCGACCTCGGCGATGGGCAGGTCGTAGGTCCGGTCGGCCTCCACGTCGTTCTGGGTCGCGATGACGACGAACGGCTGGTCGAGTTCGCGGGTCTCGCCGTCGACGGTGACCTGTGCCTCCTCCATGGCTTCGAGCAGGGCCGACTGGGTCTTGGGGGGCGCTCGATTTATCTCGTCGGCCAGCACCACGTTGCCGAACACCGGCCCGGGCCGGAACTCGAACTCGCGGGTGCGCTCGTCGAAGACGTTCACCCCGGTCACGTCGGTCGGGAGGAGGTCGGGGGTGAACTGGACCCGGCTGAACTCACAATCGATGGAGCGAGCCAGCGACCGGGCGAGCATGGTCTTGCCGACGCCCGGCACGTCGTCGAGCAGGAGGTGCCCGCGAGCGAGGATGGTGGTCACGATGTGCTCGGTCACGTCGTGGTGGCCCACGATGACCCGTTCGACGTTCTCCACGACGCTGGCGGCGAGCGCCGCCGTCTCGTCTATCGAGAGGGGCTCGGGCGACTCGTCGGTCGGCCGCGGTTTCGGGTTCTGATTGGCTTCCGTCATGGGTTGCTGTGTCGGCGCGGGAGGGCGAGAAAGTCGGCGGCCGTCTGGGCCGCCGAGCGCGTGCGCCTGTTGGCACTACCTTACTCCCCCACCTTTGAAACTTTTGTCCCGAGCGGGGGGTTCGCTCTGGGCTTCGGCGTGGAGCGAACCGCGAAGCCGTCGGTTCTCGGGTCTCCCGAGAGCCGACGACCGGACAAGGAGCTACTGTTCCCCACTGCGTCCAACCGTTTCCTACTGTTTTGTACTGGTAGTACTGTTTTGTACTGGTAGTACTGTTTTGTACTGGTAGTACTGTTTTGTACTGGTAGTACTGCTTTGTACTGTATTATACTGGCTTGTACTAGCCGCATCGCTCTCGGCGGATCGTTCGATAGGAAAGCCCGCGCGTCGCGTCTATCGCTCCGCGCCGGTCACCACTCCTTGCAGTCGGCACAGACCAGCCCGCCGTCCTTCTGGCCGTCGGCACGCCACCGTCGCTCGACCGACGCGCCGCAGTTGGCGCACTCGCCGCCCTCGGGCGACCACGCGAAGGTCGAGCTCGCGGGTTCGACCGATTCGGCGGCCGAGGCCGCCGAATCGGTCGCCGCGTGGTCCGCTGTGGAATCGGTCTCCGCGTGGTCCGCTGTGGAATCGTCCCCCGAAACGCCCGTCTCGGGGTCGCCGGTCTCGTCGTCCCGCTCCCCGGAGGCGAAGGCGTCGAGCGATGCGTCCTCTGTCACGGCCGAGTCTACGGAGCCCCCCGTGGTAAGCGTAGCGGAGGCGTCCCGGGCGGACAGCGGCGTCCGGGCGGCGCTCGGGAGCGGCGTCTCCGCACGGAGGCGACGCGACGGGCGAATCGCGGTGGGTTCGCGAGCCCGCGCGACCGGTCAGGGGTCGAGACGGCCCCCTCGGCGGCGAACGCACACCTCTCGCCATCTTGAGAGGGGACAGAATTATAGGCATCATTCTCGGAGGATAGTTCAATGTACACGTCATCGGACCGCGAGGAGCGACACTCGGTCGAAATCCCGACGCTCCTGCTCGCCTCGCTCGCGCTCGCGCTCGGCGCGGTCGCGGGCCTCAGGCTCATGACCGACGCCTACTCGCCGCCGGTGTGGATGCTGGTCGAGTACGGCCTCACGCTCGCGCTCCCCGCGACGCTGATGTACGGTGCCTACTGGCTGGCGACGGAGGATTTCACCACCGAGGAGCTCTGGCGCACCCTCTGGTGGACGGTCGGCGGCATCGTCTCGCTCACGAGCATCGCTGGGTTCGTTCTCCTGCACAAACACTTCGAGGGGACCGCGATAGTCGAGCCGATCTTCCTCGTCGCGGTGCTGTCGCTCATCGGCGGCGTGGGCGGATTCGCGACCGCGGTCGCGCAACTCCACACGACGCGCGTGGTCGACTCCTCGCTGGAATCGGAGTCTGCCGATAGCGCTGGGACCACGGAGCCCGCGGATAGCTCCCGGTCCAGGAAGTCCGACCGCGAGCGACCCGCAGGTCGCTCGCGGTCCGACGACGACTTCGGGGGACCGGAACTCCTCCGGTCGCGCACCAGCGAACGGAGCCTCACCCGCCAGTGGGCGACCCTCGAAGCGGTCGCGGCGTGCGGCGACTGTTCGCTCGACGAGCTCGCGACCATGCTGGCACAGGACCCGCGAAACTCGTTTCCGAGCGACCCCGAGCGCACGACGCTCCAACTCTATCACCGGTATCTCCCGGCGCTGGCCGAGACCGGACTCATCGAGTTCGACACCGCGACGAAGTTCGTCCGGTACGCGGGCCCGGCGACGCTCACGGGGTAGGGTCGAGCGACGCGGTCGCTCGCGGATGGCAGAAAACAAGTACCCCCAACGCGCACTCTCGGACATGGTGAGTATCATCCAGAACGTCGTCGACATGGTCGGCTACTTCAGCGAGGTGGCGCTGAGCAGTCCGCTGTCGGCGCTGTTGATGCTGTTCGGGTTCCTGTTCGTCGCCGGGTCGTCGCTCGTGATGGCCTACCTCGCGGCTGGCGCGGCGGTCGACTACGTCACTCCCGAGTCGCTCGGTCGCAGGCCGCCCCAGCAAGGCTGATCGCTTCTCTCGGGTCGGGGCCGAGCGGCGACCCCGCCACGAAGCTATCGGCGAACTCTAGCACCGCGGCTATCCTGTCGGCGACCGTCTCGACCGTTCCGGCGATGCAGAACGCGTCTATCATCTCGGGCGTGACCGCCTCGAACGCCGCCGAGAACTCGCCCGACTCGATGGCGTCGCCGATGGCCTCGGCGCGCTCGCGGTCGATGCCGTGTCTCTCCAGCACCGGCGGGGCCGCCCCGCCGACGATGAACGCGACCGGGGGTCGGGCGGCCTCGCGGGCCGCCTCCGCCTCGTCGGCGACGCTGACGCTGGCGAACGCCGCGAAGTCGAACGCCCCTCGCTCGTCGGGGCGCTCGGCGAGGCCCGTCTCGACCTGCGTCTCGGCCCACTCGAAGTCCTTCGGGTGGGCGGCGTTGACCAGCACGCCGTCGGCGTGCTTGGCGGCCATCCGGATCATGTGCGGGCCCTGCGCGCCGACGTAGACGGGGATGGGGCTTTCGGAGTCCGAGGTCGGGGCGTCCGAGGACGCCCCGACCTCGTAGTTCAGGCCCGCGTCCGTCGCTCGGAAGGTGCCGTCGTGGTCGACGCGCTCGCCCGCCCAGAGCCGCTGGGAGACCTTCATCGCCTCCAGCACGCGCCGGAGGGGTCGGTCGCGGTCGTAGCCCAGATTGGCGAGCGTCGAGCGGTCGCCCGCGCCGAGGCCGCAGACCGCCCGGCCCCCGCTGGCCTCGTCGAGAGTGGCGACCCGCGAGGCCAGCGTCGCGGGGTGGGTCTCGTAGGGGTTGGCGACGCCCGGCCCGACCCGGACCTCGTCGGTGGCGGCCGCGATGCGGTCGAGCGCGATGAAGGGGTCGCGGTTGTTGTAGTGACAGCTCGCGAACACGGTGTCGAAGCCCTCCTGCTCCGCCGTGGTCCCCAGCTCGACCAGTTCCTCGACCGGGTGTTCGGGGGTTATCTCAATCCCGCGCAAACTCCCACCCCCTGAGGGCCTGCCGGACGAAGTCGCCCTCCACGTCGCGAAAGAGGTTCTCGCTCCCCTCGTGGTCGCCAAAGTCCCAGTCCCGGACCACCGCGACCGGGAGGCCGTCGTCGCCCTCGCCGGTCACGAGGTTCGCTGTCGAGGCGAGTTCGTCGACCACCGACTCGACCGTGACTTCGAGTTCGTGGCCGTCGCGGTCGCGCTCGCCGCGCCAGTCCCGCGAGGCCGGGATGCCCGCCCACCCGAGCGCGACCCCGCGCTGGCCGTGCCGGAAGGGCCGCCCGCAGGTGTCGCTGACGACCACCGCCGAGTCCGTCGAGAGCGCCGACCGGATTCGGTCGGCGCTCTCGCTCGGGCGTTCGGGCAGGAGCAGGAGGTCGTGGTCGCCGTCGCCGACGTTCGACCGGTCGATGCCCGCGTTGACGCCGACGTGGCCGAACCGAGTGGCGGTGAGCAGGAACGGGGCCTCCATGATGATCTCGGTGCTCTCCTCCAGCACCGCCTGCGCGAATCGGGGGTCCTTCTGCTCGCCCGAGAGGTCTTCGAGTCGGGCCGCGATCTCCCTCGCGCGGGGACTCGGCGGGAAGTCGTCGAGGTCGGCGAGTCGACCCTCGGCCTTCGAGACGACGGTACTCGCGACGACCACCACGTCGTCGTCGCGGAGGTCGGCCCGCTGCTCGACCAGCGCCGCGAGGTCGTCGCCCGGCCGGACTTCGGGGAGTCCCGGAACCGCGAACACGTCCATGTCGGGTCGTTGGCGCGTCGCGGATAAAAACCCGTCCGAAACGGGCAAGGCCTACTCGGCAACGGCAACTCTCGGCCGGTGAGCGCTCGCACGCGAGCGCTCACCGGCCGGTCGCGTTCGAACGTCGAGTCCGAGCGTCGCGTTCGAACGCTGGCCCGCGGTTCAGTCGCTCTCTTCGTCTTCGGGGTACTCCTCTCCGGCCTCGTCGTACACCCACCCGACGCACTCGGGCCGAATCTCGTCGTAGGCGTCGCAGTCGAGTCCCGAGAGGACCTCCTCGGCCGACTCGTAGTACTGGCTCGCGCAGTCGTTCGGATTGAGACAGAACCCGGCGACCGCGGTGTCCTCGCCGCCTGCGTCGGCGTCGCGGTGGAGGACGCCCACGATGGCCTCGCCCTCGTCGGTCTGGTAGCACGCGTACACCTCCGCGGCGAACGCGAGGTCGTCGCGCTCGGTCGCCTGCTCCTCGTCGCTCTTGTCGAGCAGTCGGCACTCGTAGCCGTCGTCGGTCGAGACGACGACGTGGTCGCCGTCGGTGCCGGTGCAGACCTGCGTGCACCCGATGAACTGGGTGCTGGAGGCGCTCGCCGACCCGGCGAACGCACCCGCGCCGACCACGGCCGCGCCGGTCAGCTTCAGCACGTCGCGCCGGTCGATACTGAACGTGTCGTCGTCCGAACTCCTTCGTGTCATGGCTGTATCCGGCCCGGAAGACGGCGGGTTCGCGCTTTGTTATTGGGCCGTCAACGACCGGAAACGACCTGATAGGCAGGGATTATCGTCGGGGAGCTGAGGCGTCTCGGTCCCCGTCAGACGCGGGTCGAGAGGTCCGGCGCGCCTCTGGGGGTCGCGCGAGCGCGACCCCCAGAGGCGCGGGGCCTCCCACGGACGGTGTACTCCCGCCACGGACGGTGTACTTTTCCCGGATGCCGTGGTGGTGCCGACGGGGAAGAACTGTGGTAACAACACGCAGAGAGAAAATAGCGATACTGCTGGTCGTCGTCGTGGCCGCGTCGGGGGTCGCGGGGGCGATGGGCGCACAGGCGACCGCAGACGAGTCTGCGGTCGCCACCGCGGCACAGGGCGGAGCCACCGCGCACGACGCCGGGGGAGCGACCGCACAGGGAGGCGAGCAAGCCGCCGAGTCGGCGTGCGCCGCCGAGCCGCCGTCAGACGGCTCGGACCCCGACGAGGACGCTATCGGGTGGGAGGACGGCTACTGGTACGACGAGTCGCTCGACGTGAACGAGAGCGGCGGGCTGAGCGACGACGAACTGGAGGCGGTCGTCGCCCGGACGACCGCCAGGGTCGAGGCGGTCAGGTGCATCGAGTTCGAGGGGTCGGTGCCGGTGTCGGTCATCAGCCGCGACGAACTCCGCGAACGCCAGTTCTTCGGCGAGGTCACGCCCGAACTCCGGACCTTCGACAACGCGAAGTTCGAGGCGATGTTCCTCGTGGGCGAGGGCACCGACGCCATCGAGGTCCAGAACCAGAACGCCGGGGGGAGCGTCCTCGGCTTCTACAGCCCCGAGGCCGACGAGATAGTCGTCGTGGCCGAGAGCGCCGACGACCTCCGAATCGGCGAACTGACGCTCGCACACGAACTCGTCCACGCGTGGCAGGACCGGACGCACAATCTCTCGGGCGACCACCTCAGCCCGCGCCTGCGCGACGACGCCAACGCCCGGAACGGACTGGTCGAGGGCGACGCGAGCTACACCGAATCGCTCTACGAGCAACGCTGCAGCGAGGAGTGGGAGTGTCTCGACGCGCCCGCCGGACCCTCGGGCGACCTCGCCAACATGGGGGTGTACTTCCTCAACTTCCAGCCGTACAGCGACGGCCCGCGGTTCGTGCAGTTCGTCCGTAACGTCGGGGGCTGGGACGCGGTCGACGCCCTCTACGAGGACCCGCCCGAGTCGACCGAGCAGGTCATCCACCCCGAGAAGTACGGGACCGACTCGCCGACGAACGTCAGCCTCGACGACGCGGCCACCGACGAGTGGACGCGCGTGAACCCGCGGGACCGGCCCGGCTACGCCGAACTGGGCGAGTCGGCGCTGATGTCGATGTTCGTCTACCCCTACTACGACAGTCAGGGCCGGACCGAGATCGTCCCGACCGTCGACTGGCTCAACTTCAACGAGACGGGCGAAGTCGGCGATTTCGACCCGCTGAGCTACCAGTCGAACTACTCGACCGGCTGGGACGGCGACCGGCTCCACGCCTACCGGAACGACGACGACGAACTCGGGTACGTCTGGCGGCTGGCGTGGGACTCCCCGCAGGACGCCCGGCAGTTCGTCGAGGGCTACCGGCAGGTCCTCGACTACTGGGGAGCCGAGGAGGTCGGGCCGAACACCTACCGCGTCCCGGGCGGCGAGTTCGCCGACGCGTTCCACGTCGAAGTCGAGGGGACGACGGTGACCATCACCAACGCGCCGACCGTCGAAGAGCTGTCGGAGGTCCGGACCGACGTGGATGTCTCGGCGGCCGAAGCCGAGCCGAACGAGACCGCGGGAGACGACGCCGGGACGGCGACCGAGACGGCGACCGAAACGGACGACGCGGCGGATTCTGCGACCATCGAAGTCGAAGCGAACGAGACCGCCACGAACGAGACAACCGCGAGCGAGGCCGTCGGGCAGGAACTCGCGGCGTCGTAGCCCGACCGACGCGACCGCGGGGACCGCGGTCGCGTCGAGCCGAGTCGAGTCGTCCCGCAATTTCAAGCCGGTCGCGACCCACGAGTCGAGCATGGACGAGACCCACGTCGTCACCTGCTTCCTCCGGAACCGCGGGGAGGTCCTGCTGCTGAAGCGCTCGGAGGCGGTCGGCTCCTACTCGGGGCTGTGGGGCGGGGTCGCGGGCCACGCCGAGGGTGCTCCCGACGAAGCGGCCCGCGAGGAGGTCGCCGAGGAGACGGGCCTGCTGTCGGCCTGCGAACTCGCCCGGAAGGGCGTCGCCTTCGAGTTCACCGACAGCGAGGCGGGGACCGCCTCGAAAAGCCGGGAATCGCCCGGCGACGAGGACCTCGGGGTGCGGTGGGTCGTCTCCCCCTACCTCTTCGACTGCGAGGACAGAAACGTCGAGACGAACCGGGAGACGACCGAGTTCGAGTGGGTCCACCCGACCGAGATGCTCCGGCGCGAGACGGTCCCGAACCTCTGGGCCGCCTACTCGCGGGTCGCGCCCACCATCGAGGCGGTCGCAGAGGATTCGGACCACGGCTCGGCGTACGTCTCGGTGCGCGCGCTCGAAGTCCTGCGCGACCGGGCCGGGAGCTTCGCGGTCCGAGAGACCGGCGACTGGTCGGCGCTCGCCGCAATCGCCGAGCGACTCCTCGACGCCCGACCGAGCATGGCGGCCGTCGGAAACCGCGTGAACCGCGCGATGGCCGATTCCAGCGATGAGCAGACTCCCGCGGCGGTCGAGCGGGCGGCCCGCGAGGGAATCGAGCGAGCGTTTCGCGCCGACGAGGAAGCCGCTGAAAACGCCGCCGACGAGATTCGGGACGCCACGGTCCTCACTCTCTCGCGGTCGGGCACCGTCCTCAACGCGCTCGATTCAGCGAGCCGGGTCTTCGTCGCCGAGTCGCGCCCGGCGCGGGAGGGCGTGGGAGTCGCCGAGGAACTCGCGAGCCTCGAAAACGGCCCGGACGCGACCCTCCACACCGACGCCGCGGTGGCCCACGTACTGGCGACCGAGGACGTGGACGCCGTGGTGGTGGGTGCCGACGCGGTACTGCCCGACGGCCGCGTCGTGAACAAGACCGGCACCCGCGGGGCCGCGCTCGCGGCCCCGCGGGAGGGGGTCGCGGTCTACGCCGTGGCGGCCACGGACAAGGTCCGGACCGACGACGCGGTGCATCTGGAGGAAGGCGATTCGGGGGAGGTGTACGAGGGTGAAGCGGACGTGTCGGTGCTGAGCCCGACCTTCGACGTGACGCCCAGCGAGTGCGTTTCGGGCGTGATTACCGAGCGCGGGGTGCTGGACGCGGAGGGGATTTCGGCGGTGGTGGCGGAGCTAAAGGAGTTGTCGGAGTGGTGTAGATAGCTCTGCTCCCGCTTTGGGACTATTACAAATATCCGATATCTTATCCTTCGACAGGTAGTTCTAAGAGCTGTGTTCCACCACCAGTAGGGGCCATCCCAGTTCGCGATTTCCCAGAATGACCAACTGCTCTGTAAGTGAACTTTCCAAGGCTAATTTGTCCTTTTGCCCATCGAATGACCAATCCCATTATTAGTCGGTAGATTAGGTCAAATATTCCAAATGAGACTTGCCACCCATAAGCACTAATCTCGACGAATAATTGGGAAACCCACTCGAAATGTGTTTCAATATAATCCGGGATATCATCGATAGATACACAAGCAGAAATCTTTTCGAGATGGACGTAGAGTGGTTTTAGACGGTTATACCAGTCTTCATAAAGTAATACCCTTATCGGGGAATTCTCTTTGTCATAGATGACTCGGATGCACTTCGAGTCATCAGGGACAAAATCGCCGTGAGAGACCATAGACTCCGCTTTGGCGGCGAGTGTAAAAAGAGTAAGGACTACTCAGAAAGCCCCCGAGGTCACACTCGCTTCGCTCGCGTGACCGCGACCGGGCGGCCCCTTTCGGTCCTCCCGAAACCGCACCGCGACCGCGGGCCACACCCTCCCCAACCGATTGCGGTCCTCGACTGCTCGCTCTGCTCGCAGTCTGCGGTCCTCATCCCTCGCGCATGAGGGCGCGACGCCGCGGGCGTCGCGCCAGCGCGCGCCGACGACGTTGGAGTTCTCTTAGAGACAGGTCCTGCTCAGTCGTCTGCGTGCGCGCCCACGGCCCGGGTCGTCGAACTATCGCCGTACAGCGTTCTCGCGGCGAGCAGGCCAGCCACCCCCACGAGCGCGACGCAGGCCAGATACTCCACCTGAAAGCCGAACAGTTCGGCGAACGGGAGCGCGACCAGCGGGCCGAGCGTCGACCCGAGGTCGCCGAAGACGTTGTAGACGCCCCCGAGCTTCCCCACGTCGTCGGCGGGGCTGATGTCCCCGAGGTACGCGAGCAGGGGCGGGTTCGTCCCGCCGACGCCGATGCCGACGAGCGCGACTCCGACGAGCGTCGCTTCGAGCGTGGGGTAGAGCGCGAGCAGGGCGAACCCGGCGGCGAAGACGGTCAGCGCGGGCAGGGTGAGCGCGGCCCGGTTCGAGAGGCGGTCGGAGTACCGGCCCACGAGCAGGGTGGTCAGGCTCGACCCCGCGACGCTCACGGCCATTACGAGGCCGCTCGCGCCGACGCCCGAGAGGCTCCCGATGCCGATGCCGAACTCCTCGGCGTAGAGCACGATGGTCGAGAGCAGGACGCCCGCGAACAGAAAGCGCACGACGAAGTTGATGGCTCCGACCGTGAAGATGCGGACGTCGGCCCCGACGATGGCGGGGAGCTGGCGGAGACTGCTGGTCGTCTCCACGTCGGCGTTGATGTCGGGGAGGACGGCCACCGCGACCACCGCGGCGAACAGGCCCGCGACCCCCGCGACCAGGAACGCCTCGGTGTAGCCGAACGCGTCGGTCACGATGCCGCCGACCACCAGCCCCATTGGGAACCCGAGGCTCTGGCCGCCGCGCATGTAGCCGACCCACTTGCCCCGGTTGTCGGGCGTCGTGATGTGGGTGATGGTGCTGAACGCGCCGACGAAGACGAACGCCGACCCGAAGCCCCAGCACGCCCGCGAGAGGAAGAAGATGGTGCCGCTGTCGAGCGGAATCGGCCCGGGGTTCAGCGCGAGGACGTACCCGAAGGGGACGAACCCTTGGACGAAGAAGCCCGCGATCATCGGCCTGCGGGTCCCCATCGTGTCGAGTATCTGGCCCGCGGGCGTGTTCATCAGGAGTCGAGTGAACCGGTTTATCGAGAGGATGAGCCCGACGAACAGCGACGAGAGACCGAGGATGTTCCCGAGCGAGGGGATGGTCGGGAACGCGACCCCGCCGCCGAGTCCGCCGAGGAACACGCCCGCGACGAGACTTCCGACGACGTACCGCACGCTCGGGTCGTCGCCGCCGACCAGCCGACTCATTCGGTATCGGGCCTCCGGAGCCACGCGACCCAGTCCTCGACCACGGCCTCGCGAACGTCCTCGGCAACGTCGGCGTCGAGCGTGACCTGGTGGAGTCGCGCGCCGTTGACGGTCGCGAGCAACCACGTCGCGGTGCGCGCGGGGTCGACCTCGCGGAAGACCCCGCGCTCGATTCCCTCCTCGATGATGGCGGCCGCGGCGTCCTCGACGAACCGGTAGTTGGTGGTGAGTTGCTCGCGGAAGGCGTCGTCGTGGGGGGCCTGTGCGCGAACTTCGAGTAGCGCGGTGTGGTACTCCCAGTGGTCGGTCTCCGAGCGCGACTCGTGAGTCCCGAGCAGGAGGGCGTCGACGAGCGCCACGAGGCGCTGTTCGGGGTCGTCGATGGCGTCGATGTCGACGGTGTCGAGAAAACGGTCGAGCAGGTAGTCGAGGAACGCGACCAGCAGGTCCTCCTTGGTGTCGTAGTGGTAGTGGAGGACGGCCTTCGTCTTGTCGAACTCGTCGGCGATGGCCTGCATCGTGAGGCCAGCGTAGCCGTGCTTGCAGAGCGCGGCGTACGTCGCCTCCATGATGTCGGTCCGGGTGTCTGGCTCGTCGCCGGTGTCCTCCGTCGCGTTCATACTAACCGGTTAGTCAGTCCGGCGGGAAAGATGTTGGCTTCTTCGGTCGGGAACGGGCCCGGTCGGGCGGGTTGCACTCGACGAAGAGTTAATAATATCATCCCTAATCTAGTAAGTAATTTTAAGTTACTGTATCTACATATCGGTTCTGTATGATAGATAATCATACAAACAGACGAACGGTGTTGAAGAGTATCGGAGCGACGGGACTCGCGGGAGCGGCGCTCTCGTCACTCGGAACTGCGGCCACGAAACGCGACGCACCCGTGGACAAGAGCACGGCCCGGAAAATCGCCCGGTCGGCCGTGGGGGATATCGGACAGAGGGACGAGTTCGGACGGTGGAGCGCGGAGGGCGTCAAGTCGCCGGAACTGTTCTACACCAGGGTCGAAGACGGCGGAACGACGAAGCACGCGCCCCGGTCGTGGATATTCCCCATCGAGAACCGGGGCGAGGACGTCGGATACATCAACGTGAGCGCCCGCCAGACCGAGCGAGCGGTACTCGGATACGGCGGAAGCGAGGCCCCACAGCGGAAACTGACCGAAGCGAAGCGAAAGACTCCCGCCAGCAGTAAATCCCTGACCGGTCGGTTTCTGTACCGCGGCGGCGTCGAGTTCCTCGTCGAATCGACAGACGTCGGGGCCGTCGACCTCCGAAGCGGGAGACCGAATCGCGCCGGACCCGTGGCAGACATCGCGAGTCTGATGCCCACCGAGGACGGAGCCTCCAGTAGCGACAAGGACCAGGAGGACGACGAGGACTGGTCAGGTAGCACGGACGATGAGGTGTCCGGCGTTCCGAACTGGACCGAGCAGGACGGTGGCGGGGCCGACGAGACCGACATCGGAACCGGACGCGACAGTTGGGACGAGTGGGACGGTTGCATCCCGGTCGCGGCCTCCATCGTCCTCGGGTACCACGAGGGCTTGGACGACACCGACGACGAGGACCGGGAGGCGCTCATCGACCGCCTGCACATCCAGATGGGTACCGGAGAGGGCGACCTCTGTGACATCTGTACCTACTGGAAGGACATTCCGCCGGGGATAGAGGACTACTCCCACGGGTCGAACTCCTACAACGCCAACAACGTTCACTCCGGATTCAAAGGGAACGTCAAGAGCGCGATATCGAACGACGATCCCTGCATGCTCAACATGGAGAACGGACCCTACACGGACAAGGGCGAGGGACATTCGGTCTGCGTCGTCGGTTACCGGGAGGAGTCGTGCGGAACCTTCTGTAGCAACATGTACTACAAGGTCTACAACACCTACGCCACCAGCCCGGACCTCGTCACTCACGGCTCGTGGGGGGACGCCTGCGTCACGGAAGTGACGGTCCAGTAACCGTCGGTCTGCTCGCGGACCGACGGTTCAGGCGAACTCGTCGGCGAACACGACGTTGTCCGACCCGTCGTAGAGCAGGTGGAGTCCGCCCCCGCTCTCGGGGGTCCACGTCGCTTCTTCGTCGTACCCCTCTTCGAGGCCGACCGAGATGTCGTACTCCGAACCGTACAGTACCTTGTTGTGAATCGTGTGTGTCTCCGCGGGGTCGAGTTCCACAGTCTGGTCTATCGGAACCGTCTCGTCCGAATCCGAGTCGGACTCGGTGCGCTCGGCGCGAATCGAGACGCCGATGGTCTCGTCGTGGAGGTTGTGGACGTTGACGTCGGCGGCACCCCGCCCTCCGGCCGCGTTCGATTCCGCGTCGTCGTTCGACCCCGCCCGCAGACCCGAGCATCCTGCGGTTATCGGCACCAGCGTCGTCGCGGAGAGGCCGAGCAGGGACCGGCGGCTAAATTTCATGTAATAATGTCATTTTACTACTACTAAGGCATAAGCTTTCCCGCCGACGCGAGCGAACGGTCGGGACGAACCGACACGCTCGGGTCGGCCAATCGAGGGTGCCAGGACGACCTTCGGTCGACGGGGGTCGTCATCGGTACCCCTGACGGCCCGCACTGCGTGAGGCTTTTCACCCCGAGCGCGCAACTCCCACTCGGTGGCGATGAAGAAAGTTACCCCCTCCGAGCCCCTTGTGACGAGGACCTTCCACCGAGCCACCGACCATACGCGGTGAGACCGCCGAAGGCGTTCACCCGAACTTTGACCTTCCGACGCGGTAGATACGTCTCCATGCACGTCGAACGACTCGCCATTCACGACTCGGTGAGCGCCGTCTTCCCCCCGGAGCGACTCGGCGAGGAGCTCTCGGACCTCGGGGTCGACGTCGGCGTCGTCGGCGACGACGGCGTCGCCGACTGCGACGCCGTCGTCACCTTCGCCCACACCGACGCCTTCCTCGACGCCGACCTCGACTGGGTCCACTCGATTCAGGCCGGATACGACCGCTTCCCGCTTTCGGAGTTCGAGGGGGCCGACATCGCGCTGACCAACAGCACGGGCATCCACGACACCAGCGTCGGCGAGTTCGCGGTCGGCCTGATGCTGTCGTTCGCGCGCAGACTCCACACCTACGTCCGAGCGCAGGAGGACCGCGAGTGGGAACACCCCGCGTGGGACGAACCGTTCACCCTCGACGGCGAGCGCCTCTGCGTCGTCGGCCTCGGCACCCTCGGCAGGGGCATCGCCGAGCGCGCCGACGCGCTCGGCATGCGGGTCACGGGCGTCCGGCGCTCGGGCGACCCGGTCGCGGGCGTCGAGGAGGTCTACACCCCCGACCGCCTCCGCGAGGCAGTCGGTGAGGCCAAGTTCGTCGCGCTCGCGGTCCCGCTGACCGACGAGACCGAGGGACTGATCGGCAGGGCGGAACTCGACGCGATGCGCGAGGACGCCTACCTCCTCAACGTCGCCCGCGGGCCGGTCGTCGTCGAGGACGAACTGGTCGCCGCGCTCCGGGAGGGCGAACTCGCGGGCGCGGGCCTCGACGTGTTCGAGACCGAACCCCTCCCCGCCGACTCGCCGCTGTGGGACTTCGAGGAGGTCGTGGTGACGCCCCACCGCGCCGCGGCCACGCGGGACTACTACCGGGACATCGCGGATTTGGTGCGCGAGAACGTCGGCGCGATACGAGACGGCCAGGAGTTGATGAACCGGGTCGTCTGAGCGCTCGCGTCCGATTCGACCCTCTCATCGCATCCAAACGTTCAAAGCCGAAGCCGACCAACCCCGCGCCAGTGACCTCCGACGATTCGTGGCGCGACATCTTCGGCCACGACGACCCCTACGACGAGCAGGTCGACGGCATCGAGACCGCCATCGAGACCGCCCGCGACGGCGGCTTCACCGTCGTCGAGGGAGCCTGCGGCACCGGCAAGACCATGCTGGCGCTGACCGCGGGCGTCGACCTCGTCCGGGACCCCGACAGCGACTTCGAGCGCGTGGTCGTGCTCACCAGCGTCAAGCAACAGCTCCGGCAGTTCGAACAGGACCTCCGGACCGTCAACGCGACCCTCCCCGACGACTGGACCCCCGTCACGGGCCTGACCCTCGTGGGGAAGGCCGACGTGTGTCCCTACAACCGCGAGAACGCGGGCGGAATCGACGACGGCAACGTCTACGAGCGGTGTGAGACCCTCCGCGAGGACACCCGGGCGATTACGGGCGAGGGCGGTTCGACGACCGCCCAGAACCTCGTCTCGCGCGCCCGGAGCCAGCAGACCGGGCTGGCCGACTCCGGCTCGCAGGGCCGGGCCGCCGCGCGGTTCCTCGAAACCGCCGACGAGCCGACCCCCTACCCGCCGGAGATGCCCGAGTACGACAATCTGGAGTACTGCCCGTTCTACGCCCAGTTCCTCGAAGACGTGCCCGACGACGGCGACGCCGTGGAGGCGGTGCCGTTCGACTTCGACGGGATGGGACTCATCGACCCCGAGCAACTGGTCGCGCTGTCGGTCCAGCACGGCACCTGCCCCCACTCGATGATGGGCGCGATTCTGGGTCACGCCGAGGTCGTGGTCGGAAATTATTATCACGCGTTCGACCCCGTGACGGCCGGGACCTTCACGGGGGCCCTGCTCGACGACTCGACGTTCGTGGTCTGCGACGAGGCCCACATGCTCGAACCGCGGGTCCGGGACCTCGTGAGCGACGCGGTGGCCGACAAGACGCTTCGGGACGCCGAGTCGGAACTCAGTCAGGTCATCCAGCCGCTGAAGTTCGAGGGAAAGGAGGGCCAGACCACTGCCGACGCCGACCTCGTTCGCGGGGAACTCGGAGACAGCGACGTGAGCCTCACCGAACTCGAAGAGACCCGCGAGTTCGTCCGGGACCTCCGAGAGGAACTCGACCGGCGGGTCACCGCCCACCTCGAACGCGAGCACCGGGGCTGGAAGTCGGCCCTCGCCGACCTCCCCGACGACGAGATTCCCCTTCGTCCGCCGACCCAGCCCCAGGAGGACGAGATATCCGAGTGGGCGGCGGGCAGGGGGTACCACGACGGCGTCTGGGTGCGCGCCGAAGCCGTGGGCGCGGTCGTCGCCCGCATCCTGAACGAGGCCGAAGACGAGGAGAAAGAGCGCGCGGCCCCCGCGGCGGGCCGCGTGCTGGGCGAGTGGTACCGCAACGACCACGAACGCTACTTCCGCGAAATCGTGCTCGAACGGACGTGGAACGAGAAAGAGCCCCGCGACTCGTGGCGGCGGGCCTACAACGCCCGGTTCGCGATGCAGAACTGCGTGCCCAGCGACGCCATCGGCGAGCAGTTGGGGGAGTTCGGCGGCGGGATACTGATGAGCGCGACCCTCGAACCGCTGGACGTGTTCGAGGAGGTGACGGGTCTCAATCACCTCGAACGCGAGGAGGGACGCCCCGTGGTCGAGCGGACCTACGGCCTGAACTTCCCGGGGGACAACCGCGAGAGCTTCGCGGTCGATGCGCCCAAATTCACCTACGAGAATCGGGGCGGGCCGGACGAGGAGTCACAGACGAGGCGGATGTACGCCGACGCGCTACGCGAGGTAGCGACCGAGACGCCCGGCAACGTCCTCGTGGGGATGCCCAACTACGCCGAGGCCGAGTGGGCCGCCGAGCGCCTCCGGGAGAACCCCCGGGTGGAGAAGCCGGTCCTGTTGGACGAGAGCAGCGCCGACGACGCCACCGAGGACCTCAAGGCCGAGTTCTTCGGCGGCGGGTCGAAGGTCCTCGTGACCAGCCTCCGGGGCACCCTCACCGAGGGGGTCGACTACGAGGGCGACAGGCTCCGTGCCGCGGTGGTGTGTGGCGTCCCCATCATCAACACCGCGAGCCCCCGGACGAAAGCGGTTCGGACCGCCTACGACCGCGCGTTCGGAGACGGGTTCGAGTACGCGCTGACCGTCCCGGCGGTCCGGAAGGCGAGACAGGCCCTCGGGCGGGTGATCCGCGGGCCCGAAGAGGTCGGGGTCCGCGTCCTCGTGGATTCGAGATACGCCCGCGAGTCGTGGGACAGCGTCCGCGGATACCTCCCCGAGAGCGAGCGCGAGGAGTTCCAGCCCGTCAGCCCCGACATGCTCTCGCTCGGTCTGGAGCGGTTCTGGCGCGACCGGGACTGAGTTCCGAGAAGAACGCCGGGCCGAGGGGCCAAGCCGCCGCTACCGGGACGCGTCGAGCGCGCGCTCGGCGCGCTCGACGCCGACGACGTGGGCGTCCTCGGGGTCGAACCCCACCCGGAGAACGTCCTCGTCGGGACGCTCCGGAATTCGGAGGGCCACCTCGCGACCCTCCCAGTCCAGATGCACGCGGAACGACTCGCCGAGGAACTCGACCGCCTCGACGGTCGCCTCGACGGCGTTGCGGGGGGTTGCGCGACGGAGGTCCTCGGGCCGGACCGAGAACGTGACCGACGCGCCCTCGGGCGCGTCGAGTCCCGCCACGTCGAAGCGGGTCCCGGCGACCCACACCCCGCCGTCGCGGGCCTCGCCCTCGAAGACGTTGTTGTCGCCGAGGAACTCCGCGACGAACCGGGTCGCGGGCCGCCGGTACACCGCCTCGGGTGCGCCGACCTGCTCGATTCGGCCGTCGTTCATCACCGCCACGCGGTCGCTCACCGCCAGCGCCTCCTCCTGGTCGTGGGTGACGTAGACGGTGGTGATGTCCAACTCCGACTGGATGGCCTTGACCTGCGTCCGGAGGCGCTGGCGGAGTCGGGCGTCGAGCGCGCTCATGGGTTCGTCGAGCAGGAGGACCGCCGGGCCCGGCGCGAGCGCCCGCGCCAGCGCGACGCGCTGGCGCTGGCCGCCCGAGAGTTCGTCGGGGTCGCGCTCGCCGAATCCTTCGAGGTCGACCAGTTCGAGGAGTTCGGCCACGCGCTCGTCTCGCGTCTTCCCCTCGGGCGGGTCGCGGAACCGCAGGCCGTAGGCGACGTTCTCCGCGACGGTCATGTGCGGGAACAGCGCGTAGGTCTGGAACACGACGCCCACGTCGCGGTCCTCGGGCGCGACTCCCGACATCTCGCGGTCGCCGAACCCGACCGACCCCCTGTCGAGGGTCTCGAAGCCCGCGATTGCCCGGAGGGTCGTGGTCTTGCCACACCCCGAGGGACCGACCAGCGTGAAGAACTCGCCGTCCTCGATGTCGAGGCTCACGTCCCGGAGCGCGGTGACGCCGCCGAAGGACTTCGAAACCCCCGAGAGGTGGAGGTCGGTCACGCCTCCCACCTCCTCGGGGGCGTGAGGCGCTCGCAGGGCGAGCGCCTCACGCCTCCTCTTTCTGGAGGCCTCCGGGGCTCCCGGTGGGAGGCCCGGAGGCCTCCCATTCTCCGGAGGCCTTCGACGGTCGAACAGGTCGACCGTCTCACGCCTCCCATTCTCCGGAGGCCTTCGACGGTCGAACAGGTCGACCGTCTCACGCCTCCCACCTCCCCCCGAGGCGGTCGATGACGACGAAACTGAGGCTGGTCACCGCGAGCAGGACCGTGCCCATCGCGGTGGCCGGGCCGAGGGTGCGATTTCCGATGTAGCGCTCGACGGCGACCGGCATCGTGTAGCTAGAGCTTCCGGTCGCCAAAATCACCGTCGAATCGAACTCGCCGATGCTGATGGCGAACGCGAACGCCGCGCCCGCCGCCACGCCCGACGCGACCAGCGGGAGTTCCACGTCGAGCAGGGCGCGCACCCGGGTCGCGCCGAGCGCGCGCGCCGACTCGACCATCGAGCGGTCGACGCTCGCGAGCAGGGGCGAGACGTTCCGGACGACGAAGGGGTAGGCCGCGACCGCGTGGGCCGCGACGATGGCGCTGGTGCCCGCGACCTGAATTCGGTGGCCCCAGAGTTCGACGCCGAAGACCAGCCCTCGCAACATCCCGAGACCGACGACCACGCCGCTGACCGCGAGCGGGGCCATCGCCGCGGCGTCGGCGAGCTTGCTCCCCCGGCGGCCCCGGGTCGTGAGCACCGAGATGGTGACGCCCATCGGGAGCGCGACGAGCAGGGTGGCCGCGCCGAACAGCAGGGAGTTTCGGACCGCCACGCCGGGTTTGGTCTGGAAGTCCGCGCCGGTGGCCTGTCGCTCGACGAGGAACTCGTAGTACCGGAGCGTGAACCCCTGCGGGCCGGTGAGGCTCTCGGTGACCATACTGAGGAGGGGGCCGAGGAAGACGACCGCGACCACGAGCGCGTAGGCGACGACGCCCGCTCGTTCGAGGGCCGCGAACGGGGAGAAGTCGTCGGGGAGCAGGCGCTTGCGGGCGGGGGGGTTCGCCGCGCGGCCGCCCGCCTGCCGGGCCTCGTACCGGAGGTAGGCGTAGGTCAGCCCGAGCGATATCGCGGTCTCGACGACCGCGAGCGTGGCGGCCTCGGCGTAGTCGAGCTGCTGGACCAGCGCGTATATCCACACCTCCACGGTGGCGAGCTCGAAGCCACCGAGCGCGAGCACGATGGGAAACGACATGAACGTGAACACGAAGGTCAGGAGCGCGCCCGTGAGGACCGCGGGCAGGAGCTGGGGCGCGAGCACGTCCACAAACGCCCGGTAGGGGTTCGCGCCGAGGCTCCGGGCGGTCTCGACCGTCCGGGCGTCGACGCTCTCCCACGCCGCGGTCGTGACGCGCGCGACGAGGGGTGCGTTGTAGAAGGCGTGGGCGACCACGATGGCTTCGAGGGTCCCCAGCACGGTGACGCGGCCGATTCCCAGCACGGCGAGCAGGTCGTTGAACAGGCCGTTCGTCCCGAAGAACGCGTAGAAGCCGATGGCGACCATGATGGAGGGGAGGACGAACGGGACGATGGTGAGCGACCGAATCGTCCGCCTGCCCGGGAACTCGTAGCGCGAGAGGACGTAGGCCCCGGGCAGGCCGAGCAGGACGCTGGCGACAGTCGAGAGCGCGGCCTGATACGCGGTGAACCCGAACAGTCCCAGCGGCGTGGACTCGGCGACCTCGCCGACCCCGGCGAGGTCGCCCTCGAACAGCGGCGCGAGCACGCCGAAGTAGAAGGGGTCGGTGAACACCGCCCGAACCACGCCGAGGGTCCACTCGCCGCCGGTTCGGAGCGCGTCGGCGAAGACGGTGAGGACAGGGTAGTAGAACAGGACCGCGAGGACGAGCGCGGTCGCGACCCCGAGGACCGCCAACGCGCGGCGTTCGAGACGCTCGCCGACCGCCTCGCCGAGCGCGAGGGCCCCGTCTCGGGTCACGGCCGGGTCACTTGCCCGCGATCTGGCGCGCCCACGTATCGACCCACTCGTCGACGTTGCCCTGTAGCTCCTCGTAGGTGAACGTCACGGGGTCGTCGGGCACCTTGGCGTACTCCTCGAACTCCTCGCTGAGTTCGGCCCAGTCGGTCGCGGGGAACTGGACGTTCCGCATCGCGATCTCGCCCTGGGCCTCCGCCGAGAGCACGAAGTCCATGAACGCCTCGGCGAGTTCGGGGTTCGGCGCGTCTGCGAACCGCGCCATCCCCTCGGGGTTGGCGTACCCCTGCCCGTCGAGGAACGAGACCTGGTGCTCGTCGAGGTCCGCCCCCTCGCGGTTGGCGTACACCTGGTCGGTCGAGTACGAGACCACCATCGGGGCCTCGCCCTCGTCCCACGCGGTGTAGGCGTCGTCCCACGACCCGAGGATGCGCACGTCGTTGTCGACCAACTGCTCCCAGTAGTCGAGGTAATTCTCCTCGCCGCGGTTGTGGATGGTCCACAGCAGGAACGCCCGTCCGGTCGCGGCGCTCTGGGCGTTCTGGACGATGAGGTCGCCCGCGTACTCGTCGGTCGTCAGCGCGTCGAACGTCTCGGGGTCCTCGACCTCGGTGCCGTCGTAGACGAGGCTGATGTAGCCCGTGTCGTAGGGAACCGCGCGTTGCTGGGGGTCGAACTTGAGGTCGTCCTCGACGTGGTCGTAGTGCTCCAGCGCGTCGACGCTCGATGCGAACAGTCCCCCGTCGCCGAGCTGTTCGTCGATGCGGATGAGGTGGTCGACGTTGATGCCCACGTACAGGTCGGCGTCGATGTCCACGCCCTGCTGGGCGCGCTGGATGTAGTAGTTCATCTCGTTGTCCGGCGTCGCCCACTCGACGGTCACGTCGGGATGGCGCTCCTCGAAGGTCTCCTTGAGCCACGGGCCGGGCGCGGAACTCGGCGCGTCCACGAACGAACCGTAGGTGGCGACCGTCAGCGTGCCGCTGAGGCCCTCGTCGGCTTCGGTCGTCTCCTCGTCGGTCTCCTCCGCAGTCGTCTCGGTCCCCTCCGTCGTCGTCTCCTCGGTGGTCGCGGTTTCGGCCGTCTCCTCGGTGGTGTCCTGCTGGCCCGCGTCGTCGCTGCCGAGACAGCCAGCGAGGCCGAGCAGGCCCCCCGCCGCTCCGCTCTTGAGGAATGTTCGTCGGTCCATTACCCGGTGGTTGCATCCAGTAATACTTAATTGGCGTGGTGTCGGCGTCGGCGGCCTGCCCGAGCGACCGCTTCGCGGGATTCCCAGTCGCGTGTCGGGCCGCCCCGGGGCGGCCCGACACGCGACGTCTGACCGCTGGGCCCCGAGCGTCGCGTCGGACCCGCGGGATGTCCGAAGGATTTTCCTCCCGGGGTTCGATTCCCGGCCTATGTCCGCGAACCGACAGCGGGTGTTGGCCGCGATACTGGCGGCGCTGGGTCTGCTCGCGTCGGCGGTGCTGTTCGACGTGCTCGGTACCGTCTTCTTCGCCATCACGGTCGCGTACGTCCTCACGCCGCTCCACGAGGAACTGGTCGACCGCGGCATCCCCCCGTGGTGGGCCAGCGCCGCCGCGACCGGGGTCGCGTTCGTCGGCGTCGTCGCGCTGTTCGCCTCGTTCGTCTTCCTCATCTACCGACGCCAGACCGAACTGCTGGCGGTTCTGCGGGACTTCCCGGACAGCGTCACGGTCGAGGTCCTCGGAATGGTCTACAGCGCCGACGCGAGCATTCTGACCGGGTTCCTCCGCGAGAACCTCACGGACGTTGCGCTCCGGGTCGCCCGCGCCGCACCCGTGCTCGCGCTCAAGGTCACGCTGTTCGCGCTGGTGGTGTTCGCACTGCTGTTGCGACGCGAGCAGGCCCGCAAGGCCCTGCTCGCGCCGGTCCCTCACGAGTACCGGCCCGTCGCCTCGGCGTTCCACGAGCGGACCCGCGCGACGCTGTTCGCCATCTACGTGCTACAGGCCGCGACCGCCTTCGCCACCTTCCTCGTCGCGCTACCGGTCTTCTCGCTGCTGGGCTACGACCTCTTCGTCACGCTGGCGTTGCTGTCGGGGTTCCTCCAGTTCCTCCCCATCGTCGGCCCGTCGGTGCTGGTCGCCGCGCTGGCGGCCTATCAGGTGAGCGTGGGCGACGTGACCGCCGCGGTCCTCGTGGGCGTGCTGGGCGCGGTCCTCGTCGGCTGGCTACCCGACGCGGTCATCCGGACGCGCCTCGCCCGCCAGACCGCGGGGCTACCGGGGAGCCTCTACTTCGTCGGCTTCACGGGCGGCCTGCTCAGCCTCGGGCCGGTGGGGTTCATCGCGGGACCGCTGGTGGTGGCGCTGCTCGTGGAGGCCGCCGACATGCTGGCCGCCGAGGTGAACGGTAACGGGAAGGGAGACGGAAGCGAAATCGACGGCGCGAACGGCGGTGACCACGGCGGCGGAAGGAGCGGGGGAGACCACGAAGCGCGAGACGCCGGGAGCGAGGACGGCGAAACTACCGGGAAAGGGAAGCCGTCGAAAACGCGCCGATAGGCGTCACTCCCCGGTCTCGATGGCCCCGCCCGCGTCCTCCCACTCGGTCAGGCTCCCCTCGTAGAACTCCAGATTCGGATAGCCCAGCCACGAGAGCACGACGTAGGTGTGGCTGATTCGCCGGGCGGTGTTGCAGTAGAGGACGATTCGCTTGTCGGGTATGATGGCGTGGGACTCCAGAATCGACTCCAGTTCCGCGCGCGGTTTCAGGCCGCGGGTCTCGTCGTCCACCAGTTCGCGCCAGTCGAGATTGACCGCGCCGGGGATGTGACCCTCCGCGAACTCCCAGTCCTCGCGGGTGTCCACGAGGACGGCGTCGGGGTCGTCGACGGCGCTCTCGACGCGCTCGCGGTCCACGAGGGGCGAGTCGGTCGGCTCTCGGGTCTCGTAGGTCGTCGGCTCGACGGTCGGGGCCTCGGTCGAGGTCTCGCGCTCGCGCATCCACGAGCTGTAGTCGCCGTCGAGCAGGCGGAGGTCCTCGTGGCCGTACAGTTCGGCGGTCACGAGGAAGCGCGCGGCGAACACGCCGTGGGTGTCGTCGTAGGCGACCACGGTGTCGTCGGCCGAGATACCCGCGTCGCCGAGCAGGTCGGCCCACCGCTGTTCGCCCGGGAGCATGCCAGCGTCTCGCGGGACCTGCCCGCTCGACGTTTCCGCGGAACGTGGTTCCGCGCTCTCCTCGTCGCTCGCGCTCCGGAACTCCTCGAAGGGGATGTTGACCGCTCCCGGAACGTGGCCGATGCCGTCGTACTCCCACGCCTCGCGCACGTCGACGACGCGGACCTCGTCGAGGCGCTCGGCGAGCCACTCGGCGCTCACTACGACGTTCTCGTTCATCACCTCGGCGTAGGGGCGCTGGCAGTATAGGTGTCCGGTTCCGGGAGGTTTCGCGGCGTCTCGCAGACACCGGCAGTTATTTCCGGAACTCGGCCGACAGGACCTTGCCGACTCGGCCGGGAGACCCGAACCCGCTCGTACACCGGCAATCCTTTCCGGAAGGGGCGACACATGGCGGAACCTTCCTGAGTGCCAAGGATATAACGTGTGGGGACCGTAGGGTATGGCGTATGAGCGACACAGAGTACGCCAACGACGTGGTCGTCTCCGCCGACTGGGCCGAAGACCACCTCGACGAGTTCCAGAGCGACGACCCCGAGTACCGACTCGTGGAAGTGGACGTAGACACCGAGGCCTACGACGAGGCCCACGCGCCGGGTGCCATCGGCTTCAACTGGGAGACCCAACTGCAGGACCAGACCCAGCGCGACATCCTCGAAAAGGACGACTTCGAGGACCTGCTGGGGAGCCACGGCATCACCGAGGACTCGACGGTCGTGCTGTACGGCGACAACTCCAACTGGTTCGCGGCCTACGCCTACTGGCAGTTCAAGTACTACGGCCACGACGACGTGCGCCTGCTCGACGGCGGCCGCGAGTACTGGGTCGAGAACGACTACCCGACCACCGACGAGGTGCCGGAGTTCTCCGAGCAGAGCTACGAGGCGGGCGGTCCCCGCGAGTCCATCCGGGCGTACCGCGACGACGTGGAGAAGGCCATCGACCGCGGCGTCCCGCTCGTCGACGTCCGCTCGCCCGAGGAGTACAGCGGCGAGGTGCTGGCCCCGCCGGGACTTCAGGAGACCGCCCAGCGCGGCGGCCACATCCCGGGCGCGAAGAACATCTCGTGGGCCGCCGTGACGAACGACGACGGCACCTTCAAGACCCGCGACGAGCTCGAAGAGCTCTACGCCGAGGAGGGCATCGACGGCGAGGGAACCACGGTCGCGTACTGCCGCATCGGCGAGCGCTCGTCGGTCGCGTGGTTCGCGCTCCACGAACTGCTGGGCTACGAGGACGCCGTCAACTACGACGGGTCGTGGACCGAGTGGGGCAACCTCGTGGACGCCCCGATTGAGACCGGAAGCGGCGAATAGACCACATCCAACGTTCTTTTCGCGTCGCACCGAGACCCCCGAGATGGAGCCCCGACCGGCCGCCGGACGTGGCCGGTGACACCAGCCACCGGAAACACCCGGCGACACCAGCCACCGGGAAACAGCCGGTGACACCAGCCACCGCGGGCGGGACTGAAAGGGGCCGCTTGCTCGGCGAACCCCGGCGACGCAAGCACTGGAAGGAGCGAACGGCGTGAGCGACTGAAGCGCACAGCGAGCCGCGGGAGTCGAGCAAGCGGGGGCTTTCGAGCCATTCTTCGCGACGATGCTGGACGCGGTTCCGTCGGCACACGTCCCGCTGTTTTCTCGCCGCCGTCGCTACTTACAAACCGCCCCCCGACGTACCCCCACGCATGAACCCGGACGAGTTCCTCGACGCAGTCCGCGACGACAACGAGACCGCGCTCTCGCGTCTCGGCTCCTCGAAGTCGCTGTACGCCGAGACCGAGGGCGAGATGGACCCCGACGCCGTGTTCCGCGCGGCCGCTGAGGCCGAACACGCCGCGAGCGAGACGTTCCAGAAGTGGGCCGACGACGGGGACGCCGCGGAGGCGGTCCGCGAGGCTTTCGCCGAGTTCGCCGCACAGGAGCGCGACCACTACGAGCAGGTCGTCGGGAAGCTCGATTCGGACCACGAACCGAGCGACACTCCGGCCATCCACGAGTACCTGCGCGGCATCGAGGACGACGCGGGTCGCGTCGGTGGGTTCCTCGGGCGCACGCTCGCCAGCGAGAAGTCCAAGGCCCAGATGGTCGGCTTCTTCGTCGGGCAGGCCGACCCCCAGACCGCGCAGGTGTTCCGCGATTTAGGCGGGGACTTGGAGGGCCAGATCGAGCGCGGTACGGAGCTACTGGCGGAGGTCTGCGAGAGCGACGAGGACTACGAGCGCGCGCTGGAGGTCGCGAGCGGAGCGATTCAGGCGGCGTACGACGAGTACACGGAAACGTTGGAGGGAATGGGGGTGAATCCGAAGCCGGTGTGTTGAGCCATCTCGTTTGCGGGTCAGAAATAACGCCTTCAAGACGCTTTCGACGTGTTTTAATACTTTCCGTTGCATATTCTTAGAAAATAAACACGTTTTTATCATGGCAGGGAGCGAGAGTCGTAGGGATACGGAGGAGTCCGAGAACGGAGACACCGAGAGAGATGGCATTCGAATCGATGACGTGTCTACACGCCGTAGGGAATGGAGTTCGGAACTTCTCGAACGAGTTGGTGCTACCAGCACAAGGCCTCCACACTATCCTGATTCGTGGTACAGAAACCGTACGATGCAGGAGGAGGCTCACAGGACTGTTGAAGGACAGGTGGACTGGATTCGAGAGATAGACCAGAAAGCAACCAAGACGTTACGATTCAATACTATACTACTCGGTCTTATCGTCCCTGCACTCTCGTTTGCCGTACAATATGAATTGGTTGATGAAATCGCGGAGTTCTACACGCCGCATATCGCTCTCGGAATCGGATGTCTCGTTGGGTCAATCGCACTCGCTGGTGTTACGTACACGTCTTCCAGTATCGAAGCGGGAGTTTCGAGCACCGATATACGAACTGCGAAAAATCAAGATTTGACCGATAAAGCGGTCCACGATACGATGATTGACAGTTACGCACGGTGGATTAAATCCAATAGGAAGACGATTTTCCGGAACACCGTCCTCATCACGTTCACTATTCTGCTGATGATTTCTGCCGTCGTCTTTCTCTCGCTCGGTGTTGCTTCTGCGTTGGTTGGTGAACTTCCGAAAAGTATCCGATATGGCTCTTACTTTGGCCTTCTCGCGGTGGCTGTTCTTTCCCAAGTTTTCTAAGATGTGGCCGATTGCAATCCCACCATTTATATACAATACACACGACATGTGTATGTATGAGCCGAAAGCCAGCGGATGCCGCGAATACGCCTCGGGCGAGAAAGCGGTACGCGAACGCTGGGAATAACGAGAAAACCCTCACCTTTGAGGGTGAGACGCTCGCACACAGTCCGAGACTCGGCCGCCGCCTCGTCGGTTGGGTCTCACAGCGATTTGACTGACCCTTTTTACGTCTCGTCCGACGTTCACTGGTGAGTCGTAGCCGAGGCCCCGCGCCTTCCGTATACACTCAACGACTGAGCCCGCGACGAGACCGTTTAGTAGCTCGAATCCCTACCTCGCTCCACAATGAGCGACGCCGACTCCGGGCCGCTTTCGCCCGACAGACCCGAGGCCGAGAGCGACTTCCGGGTCGATGCGCCCTTCGACCCGGCGGGCGACCAGCCCGAGGCCATCGAACAGCTCGCGGCGGGGTTCGACTCGGGCATGGACAAACAGACCCTGCTGGGGGTGACGGGGTCGGGCAAGACCAACACCGTCTCGTGGGTCGTCGAGGAAATCGAGATGCCGACCCTCGTCATCGCCCACAACAAGACGCTGGCCGCCCAGTTGTACGAGGAGTTCCGAAATCTGTTTCCCGACAACGCGGTCGAGTACTTCGTCTCCTACTACGACTACTACCAGCCCGAGGCCTACGTCGAGCAGACCGACAAGTACATCGAGAAGGACGCCTCCATCAACGAGGAGATAGACCGACTCAGGCACTCGGCGACCCGGTCGCTCCTCACGCGCGAGGACGTAATCGTCGTGGCGTCCGTCTCGGCCATCTACGGTCTGGGCGACCCGCGAAACTACGAGGAGATGAGCCTCCGTCTCGAAGTCGGCGACGAGGTCGGGCGCGACGAACTCCTCGCCAAGCTGGTGGACCTCAACTACGAGCGCAACGACGTGGACTTCACGCAGGGCACGTTCCGGGTGCGCGGGGACACCGTCGAGATATTCCCGATGTACGGCCGGTACGCCGTGCGGGTCGAGCTGTGGGGCGACGAGATAGACCGGATGATGAAGGTAGACCCCCTCGAAGGCGAAGTGGTGTCCCGGGAGTCGGCGGTCCTCGTCCACCCCGGGGAACACTACTCCATCCCCGAGCAGACGATGGAGGAGGCCATCGCCGAGATCGAGGACGACCTCGACGACCGCATCCGGTACTTCGAGCGCAACGACGACCTCGTCGCGGCCCAGCGCATCGAGGAGCGCACGACCTTCGACCTCGAAATGATGCGCGAGGCGGGCTACTGCTCGGGCATCGAGAACTACTCGGTCTACCTCTCGGACCGCGAGGTGGGCGACGCGCCTTACACCCTGCTCGATTACTTCCCCGACGACTTCTTGACGGTCATCGACGAGTCCCACCAGACCGTCCCCCAGATAAAGGGCCAGCTCGCGGGCGACAAGTCACGCAAGGAGTCGCTGGTCGGCAACGGCTTCCGGCTTCCGACCGCCTACGACAACCGCCCGCTCTCGTTCGAGGAGTTCGAGGAGAAGACCGACCGGACCCTCTACGTCTCGGCGACCCCGGCCGATTACGAGCGCGAACACAGCGACCAGATCGTCGAGCAGATCGTCCGGCCGACCCACCTCGTGGACCCGAAGGTCGAGGTCACGGACGCCTCGGGCCAGATAGACGACCTGATGGACCGCATCGACGCCCGGACCGACCGCGACGAGCGCGTGCTCGTGACCACCCTCACCAAGCGCATGGCCGAGGACCTCACCGAGTACCTCGAAGAGGCGGGCGTCGCGGTCGAGTACATGCACGACGAGACCGACACCCTCGAACGCCACGAACTCGTCCGAGGCCTCCGCCTCGGCGAGTTCGACGTGCTGGTGGGCATCAATCTCCTCCGAGAGGGCCTCGACATCCCGGAGGTGAGCCTCGTCGCCATCCTCGACGCCGACCAGCAGGGATTCCTCAGGTCCGAAACGTCGCTCGTTCAGACGATGGGCCGCGCGGCCCGGAACGTCAACGGCGAGGTCGTCCTCTACGCCGACGAGACCACCGACGCGATGGCGGCCGCCATCGGGGAGACCCAGCGCCGCCGCGAGATTCAGCGCGAGTACAACGACGAACACGGCTTCGAGGCGACCACCATCGACAAGGAGGTCTCGGAGGCCAACCTCCCGGGGAGCAAGACCGACACCTCCGGCGTCACCTCGGGTGAACCCGAGACCGACGACGAGGCCGCCCGGCGCATCGAGGAGCTAGAGGAGCGCATGAACGAGGCCGCGAGCAATCTGGAGTTCGAGCTGGCGGCCGACATCCGGGACAGGATTCGGGACCTCCGGGAGGAGTTCGAGGTGGACGTGGACGTGGAGGGCGACGGGGTGCCGGAGCCGAAAGGGGAGTTCTGAGAAACGGAGGAGAAACTGACCGCGTTACTAAACCTCAGCAAGGCGGTCGTAGATTTCGCGGTGCTTTTCCATGTCCCGTTTCACGATAAGCTGGCGGACCTGCTGGCGGAGCGCTTCGTTCTCTCGGACCTCCTGAATCGTGATCTCGCCGGTCTTGAGAGCGTGCAGTAGTTCTTCGCGGGAGAGGCCCTCCGGCGAGACTTCGAGGTCATCGGTACTCATCGTGAGCCTATCTACTCGGTTGTCGGGCATAAACTATGGGGACCGGCCATCCTCTTCCTCAGACTCGTTCCCCATGTTCTCGGCGACCTCCGTAAGTAAATCCAGACCTTCAAAGAGGTTCAGAACGTGCCCGATTTCGAACTCTTCGGCGATGCCCTCGAGGTACTCCACCGCGGTTTCGGGATTGATGAAGTCTTCGCGAATCGAGATGAGAATAAGCATCGCTTCCAGTTCCGCTTGATACTCCAGTTCGTATCCGTTCCAGAAGTAGAAATAGACAGTAGTAGCGAGGGCTGTGCGCTTGTTTCCGTCTACAAACGGATGATTGGCGGCGATGAGCCGCATAAGCTGATAGGCCTTCTCGTGGAGGGTTTCGGGACCTTCTCCGAAGTGGCCGTGTTCGATGTGGTCGATGGCGTACTCTAAGTCACCGCGGTTTTTCAGACCGGGTTCGGCGTTGGGATCGTCTTCGATGATGTCGCCGTGAATATCGATGATCTCCTCGACAGTAGGATAAGAATAGGACGGGTCATAACGGGCTTCAATGTCGACCTCGTCTTCATCCTCGGTCATCCTGGCTCATCCGACGAACGGAACTATTTTAAATCCCAGTATGACGACGAAACCAGGACGGGATATCATTCGGTTTGCGACTGTTTGGTTATCGCGGTCTCATCGTCCACGTCGTCCAACTCCGCCAGCATCTCGTCCACGTCGTCCAGCCCCAGCCACTCCTCGGTCTCGGCGTCGAACTCCCTGCTCTCCAGCACCTCGCCGTCGACCTTCACGTCGCTCCCGGTCAGGTGCTTGCCGTATCGGCCCACCAGCGACGAGAGTTCCTGCGGGAGGACGAACGTCGTCGAGTCGCCCTGCCCGATGGCGTCCAGCGTCTCCATGCCCTTGTCGAGGACCGCGCGCTCGCCCATCGACTCGGCCGAGCGCGCCCGCAGAACCGTCGAGACCGCGTCGCCTTGGGCCTCCAGCACCTGACTCCGCTTCTCGCCCTGCGCGCGGATGATGTCCGACTGCTTGTCGCCTTGAGCCCTCTCGATGGCGCTGCGGCGCTCGCCCTGCGCTTCGAGAATCATCGCGCGGCGGCGGCGCTCGGCCGCGGTCTGCTGTTCCATCGCACTCACGACGGTCGGCGTGGGCATCACCGACTGGACCTCGACGGCCTCGACCCGGACGCCCCACTGGTCGGTCTGGGGGTCGAGCTCCTCGTGGATGCGGGCGTTTATCTCGGCCCGCTGGCGCAGGGTGTCGTCGAGGTCCATGTCGCCGACCACGGCCCGGAGGGTGGTCTGGGCGAGGTTCGCCACCGCGTCGCGGTAGTCCTCGACCTCCAGATACGCCTTCTCGGCGTCCATCACCCGGACGAAGATGACCGCGTCGGCGGTCACGGGCGAGTTGTCCCGCGTGATGGCCTCCTGCGGGGGAACGTCGAGCGTCTGGGTCCGCATGTCGAAGGTGTGGGTCGCGCTGACCAGCGGCGGGACGACGTTGAGTCCCGGTTGGAGCAGGCCCCGGTACTCGCCGAACACGGTGAGCGCCCGCTTCTCGTAGGCCCCGACGATCTCCACGGCGCTGGAGAGGAGCGCGGCCGCGAGCCCCAGTACGAGCAGGCCGACCGCCGTCACGGCGTCGAGGTACGGGAGAGCGACGAGGAGGCCGACCACGACCGCTCCGACGACCGCGACCGTCGAGCGGTCCACCCCCGAGGTGAGCCGCCCCAGTTCGTAGAAGGGGCCGTTCATATCAGTTACACGACGCCCCACGGGCTTAACGGTTGACGTTTATGTCACTGGGAAGCGACGAGGGAATATGGCGAACGTGCGCTCGGCCCTCGCCCGCGGCTTCGCGGTCGCAGTGGTCCTCGTCCTCCTGCTGGTCGGCGGGTACGTCCTCGTCCGAGGCGGGTTCGGTGGGGAGGGACTGCTCGCGTACCTGCTCGCGCTCGCCCTCGCGACGGGAGGCGCCGTCGGCATCTGGACGGAGCGCTATCGGGCGTCGCTGGCGGCGACGGTCGGGATGGTCGTGCTGGCGCTGTTGCAGTCGCCGTTCCTGCTCGGACTCGCGGTCCTGCTGGCCGTCGCGCTGGTGGTGGGGTGGTCGGGGCGAACGCGCGAGCGACTGGAGGTCGATTAGAGCCGCGATTGCAGGGTCTCGGCGGTCTTCTCGCCGACCCCCTCGACCTCGCGCAACTCCGCCACCGACGCCTCCCGAACTCCCTCGACGCTCCCGAAGCGCCGGAGGAGCCTCCGGCGCGTCTCGGGTCCGATTCCGGGCACGTTGTCGAGTTCGGTCGAGACGTCGTCCCGGACCGTCTGGTGATACCGGACCGCGAACCGGTGGGCCTCGTCGCGGACGCGCTGGAGGACGTGGAGGTGGGCGGCGTCGCTCGGCCAGTCGTACGTTCCCCGGGGCGTGACGACGAGCTCCTCGTCCTTGGCGAGCGCGACCGCGGGCACGTCCCACCCGGCGTCGGCGAGCGCCTCGCGGGCGGCCGAGAGCTGGCCCGCGCCGCCGTCGATGAGAAGCAGGTCGGGGTCCGGCCGGTCGTCCCTGCCCTCGACGGCGCGGTCGGCCCGCCACCGAACGAGGTCGTACATGTTGGCGTAGTCGTCGTTGCGGTCGTCGAGCTTCTTTCGCCGGTAGCCCGACTTGTCGGCCGACCCGTCCTCGAAGGAGACGTCGCTCCCGACGACCGCCGAGCCCTGCGCGTGGCTCACGTCGAACCCCTCGATGCGCCGGGGAACCGCGTCGAGGTCGAGGGCGTCGCGGAGCGCCGCGAGCGCGTCGGGTTCGCTCGCGCCCCACCGGGCGTTCTTCAGCGCGAGGTCGACGAGGGTCGCCTCCCGGCCCGCGCCGGGGACCCGCGCCGAGACCCCCTCGGCGTCGAGCCAGTCGAGGACCTCCTCGTCGGGGCGTTCGGAGAACAGGAGCGCGTCGGGCAGGTCGCGCTCGGCGTAGTACTGCGGGACGAACGCCGAGAGGACCGCGCCAGTTCGGGTGTCGATATTGGTGTCGCCGCCCTCCGGCACGCTCACGGCGTGGCGCTCGCGCTCGACCAATTGGCCCGACTCGCTGTGGAGGCGCGCCACCGTCGCCGAGTCGCCTTCGAGCGCGACCCCCAGCACGTCCACCGCGCGCTCGTCCCCCCGGCTGGAGACGGCCTCGCCAGCGCCGCCGTGGAAGCCCTCGACGGCGTCGAGCCTGTCGCGGAGATTGGCGGCGCGCTCGAACTCCCGCTGGCTGGCGGCCCGCTCCATCTCCCGGCGGAGCGGGTCGGCAAGCACCCCGGTCTCGCCCTCGAAGAACCGGACCACGGACTCAACGTCGGCGACGTACGACCCGCGGTCGATCTCGCCCGTGCAGGGCGCGGTGCAGAGGCCGATGTCGTAGTCGAGGCAGGGCCGGTCGCGATTCGCGAACTTGTGGTCCGAACACCCCCGCACGCCGTAGGTCTCTCTGAGGGCCTTCACCACGATTTCGACCCGCGTCTTGTTCGTGAAGGGGCCGAACACCCGCGGTCCGCGGGTGTTCGGGGAGTCGGCGACCGCACCACCGTTGCCGCGGGCCGCACCGCCGTCGCCGCGGGGCGGCCCGCGGCGACGGCCGCCCGACCCGCGACCCGCCCCGCGTCTGGCGGTCGCCTCGGGGTCGGGGTCCCGCGTTATCTCGATGCGGGGGTACTCGTGGTCGGTGAGCTGGACGAGCGGGTAGGACTTGTCGTCCTTCAGCCGGACGTTGTACCGGGGCTGGAACCGCTTGATGAGGTTGGCTTCGAGCAGGAGCGCCTGGGTCTCGGTGTCGGTGACCGAGTAGTCGATGGCGTCGGCGCGCTCGACCATCCGGCGGATGCGCCGCCCGCGCGGGTCGGCGTACGACCGCACGCGGTCCCGGATGTCGACCGCCTTCCCGACGTAGACGACGGTCCCGCCGTCCTCGAACTGGTACACTCCGGGCTCGCGCGGTAGCTCGTTCGCGCGTTCCCGGACCGCGTCCCCATCCATCGGGGCGAACTAGTCGCTCTGCGGCTTTGAACCTGTTCCTATCGCGGAGCGGAGCCGTCGGGCCACCTCCTCGCCGTCGTCGCCGTGGAGCGGAACCCGCATCGGCTCGCGGCCCGCGCGCTCGATGACGAGCTCCTGGGAGCGCGAGCCGAGATAGAGCGCGGTCAGCGACGCCGCGGCCAGCAACAGCAGTCCGCCGACGAGCAGGAAGCCGTCGGTGAGCGCGCCGAGGACGGTCGGGAGGAAATCGACCGTCCCGGCGATGCTCGCGCCCGGGCCGTTCTCCGGCGGGGTCGCGCCGCCCAACCGGTCGAGGATGCCGCTGGCCTTCAGGAGGACGCCGCCACCGAGCAGCACCGCGCCGTAGACGCCGATACGGGTCCCCCACGAGACGTACGAGTCCCGGCCGGTGGTCTCGACGCTCGCGTCGACCACGTTCGGCCGGTCTGCGTGGTCGAACCGGCGTCCGTCGCCGTCGGGCGTGAACACCAGCACGCGATGGGTCGTGACCGCGACGCGCGCGCCGTCGACCGAGAGCTCCTCTCGTACCTCCTCGCCCTGGAAGAGCATGCTGGACAGGCGGTCGTCCGTTGCCTGAGACAGCGGGGACTGGCTCATGGTCACCTCGTGGCCGGACGGACGGTGAACTGGTCGCGACTGATACTCCGTACCCCAGACTGCACGTGCGCCTGCCACCCGTACTCAGTCATTCGTCAGTCGGTACGCCGCTTTGCGTCTTAACACTACTGGCGGTGTCAGCGAAGAGAAACGACCGGCGGGCGACGACCCGGAGGATTCAACCCCCGGCCCGCCCTTGGTGGAGGTATGGACGAGACGCGACTCTGGCTGGTCGAGCGCACCTACACCGACAAGGGACTCGTCTCGCTGGTGTACGCCACCCCCGACGGCGAGCGCTCGCTCCACCGACAGCGGTCGATGAACGCGCTACGCCAGTCCGACGGCGTGACCGCCGCCGTCACCGCCGACCCCGAGAGCCTCGAACCCGTGGACGACGACGAGACCCGTCGGCGGTACGCCGAGGAGGTTGCCCGGATGGCCGAGGAACACGACCCCGACGACGCGGTGTAGTCGGGAATCGGACAGCCCGAGACGTGGTTCGTCGCGCAACGCGACAAGACAAGGGTTTACGTACGATGGGGCAAAACGCGGAACTATGGCCGCCATCGAACTGGACGACGTGACGAAACGGTACGGCGACGTGGTCGCCGTCCGGGACCTCTCTCTCGAAGTCGAGGAGGGCGAGGTGTTCGGCTTCCTCGGCCCGAACGGCGCGGGCAAGTCCACGACCATCAACATGCTACTGGACTTCGTTCGCCCGACCGAGGGCGAGATACGAGTGCTGGGCCTCGACGCCCACGACGACAGCGTCGCGGTTCGCGAGCGCCTCGGCGTCCTCCCCGAGGGGTTCTCGGTGTACGACCGACTGACCGGACGCCAGCACCTCGAATTCGCCATCGAGTCGAAGGGCGT
This sequence comes from Halorussus salilacus, assembly GCF_024138125.1. Lineage (NCBI taxonomy): Archaea > Methanobacteriati > Methanobacteriota > Halobacteria > Halobacteriales > Haladaptataceae > Halorussus > Halorussus salilacus. Next base: position 1,916,933 of record NZ_CP099993.1, on the reverse strand, counting down.
CGACGCCGACCCCGACGCCCTCCTCGACCGAGTGGGTCTCGACCCGGCCGACCGCGACCGCAAGGCGGGAGGCTACTCGAAGGGGATGGCCCAGCGACTCGTCCTCGGGATGGCGCTGGTGGGCGACCCCGACCTCCTCATCCTCGACGAACCCTCCACGGGACTCGACCCCAACGGCGCGAAGCAGATGCGCGACATCGTGCGCCGGGAGGCCGACCGCGGTGCGACCGTCTTCTTCTCCAGCCACATCCTCGGACAGGTCGAGGCGGTCTGCGACCGCGTGGGCATCCTCCGCGGCGGCGAACTGGTCGCCGAGGACTCCATCGAGGGGCTTCGGGAGGCCGCCGGAAGCGACTCGGTGCTGAAGGTCCGGGTCGATTCGGTCCCCGAGGGCGCGCTCGCCGACCTCCGGGAGATCGACGGCGTCACCGAGGTCTCGCGCGAGGACCACCGCCTCCGCGTGACCTGCGACAGCGGCGTGAAGGCGACCGTCATCACGACGCTCGAATCCGCGGGCGCGGAGGTCGAGGACTTCGAGATGGAGGAGTCGTCGCTCGAAGACCTGTTCATGGCGTACACCGCCGAGGAACAGGAGGTGGAAGCATGACGTGGCAGGCCGTCGCCCGGAAGGACTTCCGGGACGCGGTGCGCTCGAAGTGGCTCTGGGCGCTGTCGCTGCTGTTCGTCGGGGTGTTCACCCTCCCGCCCATCCTCGTGTTCTACCTGGAGATGGGCGCGACCCCGCCGCAGGGCGAATCCGGCACCTCCGACGCGTTCGTCTACCTGATGAAGCAGGGGACCTCGGTCCTCATCCCGCTCATCGCCATCGTGGTCGCCTACGCCTCCATCACGCAGGAACGCGAGTCCGGGTCGCTGAAGCTCCTGCTCTCGCTTCCCCACTCCCGCGAGGACGTGGTGTTCGGCAAGGTGCTCGGACGGGCGGGCGTGCTGTCGCTGCCCATCGCCATCGGCTTCGCGGTCGCGGCGGTGGTCATCCTGCTCACGTCGCTCGATTTCCAGTTCGCTAACTTCGCGCTGTTCGCGGTGCTGACGGTGCTTCTCGGCGTCGTGTTCGTCGGCCTGTCGGTCGGCATCTCGGCGGCCGCGAGCACCGGTCGGCGCGCGATGGTCGCGGTCATCGGCTTCTTCTTCTGGTTCGTCATCCTCTGGAACTCCTTCGCGAACCAGACCGTGAACCTGCTCAACAGGTATCTGGACCTGGCGGGACAGACCCAGATGGAACTGGTGCTGTTGCTCAAGCTACTGAATCCGACGCAGGCGTACAAGACGCTCATCGACTCGTTCCTGCTGGAATCTGCGGTCCAGTCGCGGGTCATGACGTTCGGCTTCATGCGCCAGCAGGCCGCGGCTCAGGCGTTCGGCGACTCGCTCCCGGTGTACCTATCGAACGGGTTCGTCGTCTCGTACCTCCTGCTCTGGCTACTGGTCCCGGTCGCGGTCGGCTACTGGGTCTTCGAGAACGCCGACCTCTGAAGTCGCGGCTCCCCGATTTCGCCGACCTCTGAAGTCGCGGGTTCCCGGTTTCGCCGACCGCCGACGGCCGCCGCGCCGCGACGGCGCGGCGGCCGTCAGCGAATGCCTCACTCGGCCAGAAGCGCCTCGAACGCCTTCTCGTCCAGCGTCTCGACGCCGTGTTCCTCGGCGTCGTCCAACTTCGTCTGCCCCGCGCCCTCGCCGACCACGAGGTAGTCGGTGTTGCCCGAGACGCTACTCGTGGCGTTGCCCCCGTGGCGCTCGACCAGCTCTTGGGCCTCGTCGCGGGTGTAGCCGTCGAGTGCGCCGGTGAACACGAAGGTCAGCCCCGCCAGTTCGTCGCCCGTCTCGTCCTCCTCGGGGGTTTCGAGGGGCCCGACCGCGTCGAGCAGGTCGTCGATGACCTGCTCGTTCTGCTCGGAGTCGAAGAACTCCGCGATCTGGGCGGCGACTTTCGGGCCGACGCCCTCGACGGCCTCCAGTTGCTCGCGGTCGGCGGTCCGAATCGCATCGACGCTCCCGAACTCGCGAGCGAGGTCGGCGGCGGTGGCGGGGCCGACCTTCGGGATGCCGATGGCCGAGAGGAACTCCCGGAGCCGGGGGCGCTTGGACGCCTCCAGTTCGTTGAGGAGGTTCTGCGCACTGGTCTCGCCCCACCCGTCGAGGTCGGCGAGTTCGTCTTCCCTCCCCGGGAGGTCGTAGAGGTCGGCGAGGCTGTCGGTGACGAGTCCGGCCTCGATAAGCTGGTCGACGCGCTCGCCGCCCAGGCCCTCGATGTCGAGGCCGTCGTCGCTGGCGTAGTACTCGACGGCGCGCCGGAGCTGGGCGTCGCAGGCCAGCCCCCCGGTGCAGTAGGCGATGGGGCCGTCGAACTCGACCGGACTGTCACAGACCGGACACCGGTCGGGGAACTCGTAGTGGCCCTCGGCGTGCTTCTCGACGACCTCCGCGACGTAGGGGATGACATCGCCCGCGCGCTCGACCCGGACCTCGTCGCCGACGTTCACGTCCATCTCGGCGATCTCCTCGGGGTTGTGGAGGCTGGCGCGCGAGACGGTGACCCCGCCCACGTCCACGGGTTCGAGCAGGGCGACCGGCGTCAGGCGGCCGGTCCGGCCCACCTGCACCACGATGTCCGTGATGGTCGTGACCTCGGCGCGAGCGGGGAATTTGTAGGCGAACGCCCACCGGTAGGCGCGCTCTGTGGTCCCGAGTCGCTCGCAGGCGTCGAGGTCGTTCACCTTGATGACGACGCCGTCTATCTCGTAGTCGAGGTCGGCCCGCTCGTCCATCAGGCGGTCCCGGTACGCGATGGCGTCCTCGATGTCGTCGGTGCGCTCCGACCGGTCGTTGACCTTCAGGCCCCACTCGGGCAGAGTCTCGTGTTGCTCCCAGTGGGTGTCGAACTCCCGCGCTGGGGCGAGCGAGTCGTCGGACTCGTCCGACGACTCGCCTGCGGTTCGACGGACTTCGAGCACGTCGAAGAAGAACACGTCGAGCGGCCGCTCGGCGGTCACGCCGGGGTCCAGTTGGCGGAGGCTCCCCGCGGCCGCGTTCCGGGGATTCGCGAAGGGGTCCTCGCCGCGCTCGACGCGCTCGCTGTTGTGCTCGCGGAAGGCCTCCTCGGGCATGTACACCTCGCCCCGGACCGCGAGGAAGTCGGGGTACTCGCCCCGGAGTCGGTGGGGGACGCTCCCGATGGTCCGGACGTTCTCGGTCACGTCCTCGCCCGTGTGGCCGTCCCCGCGCGTGGCGGCCCGGACGTACTCGCCGTCCTCGTAGACCACTTCGACCGAGAGGCCGTCGAACTTGGGTTCGCAGACGTACTCGACGTGCTCACCCACTTCTCGCTCCATCCGCCGGGCGAACTCCCGGGCGTCGTCGGCGTCGCCGCTCGAATCGATGGAGAGCATCGGCGCGACGTGTTCGACCGTCCCGAGTTCGTCGAGGGGTTCGCCGCCGACCCGTCGCGTCGGACTGTCGGGCGTCTCCACGTCGAAGGCGTCTTCGAGGTCCCGCAGCCGGGTAAAGAGGGCGTCGTAGGTCCGGTCGGCGATTACCGGGTCGCTCTCGACGTAGTAGCGGTGGTCGTGGTACCGGATGGCCTCACGGAGCAGTTCGGCCTGTTCGTCGGCCTCGGCCTCCGACAGTCGCTCTATTGGTTCGAACTCCGTCGGCGGGTCCTCGACGTAGGGATTCTCGTCCGGGGTCGCCGCTGGCATTGGGTGGGTCTTGTCCGTTCCGCGGTAAAAACCCAGTCACGACGAACTCGGCTTTTAGGGGCGTAGCTCGGTGACGGAGACCTCGGGGTGGGACTGAAAGGGGTCGCTCGCTCGCGTTCACTTCAGTCGTCTAAGCGACATATTCGGCGCGGGCGGTGCGGAGAGCGCCGGATATGCCGCTGAGCGACCGCGAGCGAGCGGGGGCTTTCGCGGCGTTCTTCGTTCTGATAGCAGAGAACATCGCCTCGGTACGACACCCGTTATCAACGACTCGCCGCACCCGAATCCGAAGGCCTATGAGGGGTGCGTGATACCAGCGCTCACGTCGATGTCTGCGCCCTCCGACTCCCCCGAATCGTCGTCTCTCGAATCGACCGCATCGCCCGACCTCTCCGAACCGACCGACGCCCTCGAAGACACCCCTTCCGAACCGTCCGACGCTCCCGACGACCCCCGGATGAACGGCGAGTACATCCGGACGGTCTCTCACCCCGAGGGCGACGTGACGCTCGTCGGGGTGGTCCACGACCACCCCGCGAGCGCGTACCGCGCGCGGGCCGTCGTGCGCGAGCGCGACCCCGAGACGGTCGCGCTCGAAGTGCCGCCGCTGGCGCTCGCGCTCTACCGGGAGTACGCCCGAGGCGCTCGCTCTCCCCCGTCGTTCGGCGGCGAGATGAGCGCCGCCGCGCTCGCGGCGCGCGAGCGCGACGCCGACCTCGTCGGTATCGACGCCCCGACCCCCGAGTTCTGCGCCCGACTCGCCCGGAACTGCTGGGACGAACGCGCCGACGTAGAGACCGTCCGGCGACTGGCGTCGGGACTCGCCTCGGTGACCCGCCACGCCGCGATCTGTCGAATCGCGGCCACGGTTGCGGCCCGGACCTCGCTCCGCGTCGAGGTCGACGCGCCCGTCGAGCACGACTGCACGCGCGCCGACCCGCCGAACGAGCAGGCCCGCGACGAGCGCGAGCAGGCCGAACGCTCGCGGTCGTTCGCGCGGGCGTTCGACCCGCCGACCTCCGTCCGGCTCCGCGACGAGACCCGCGAGGAGTGCATGGCCGAGAACCTGCGGTCGCTACGCGCGGCGGGCGACGCGGTCGCTATCGTCGGACTCGACCACCTCGACGCCGTCGCCGAGCGAATCGAGCGCTGAAGCGAAGCGAATCGAACGCCGAAGCGGAGACTACTCGTCGAGTTCCGAATCGACCGCCACCTGAACCCCGTTGACCAGCGCCGACAGTTCCTCGTTCGAGGCGGTGATGGTCTCCATGCCGCTCGACACGTCCGACATCTCCGAGGCGGCCTCGTCTATCATCGTTGCGACCTCCTCGGCGCTCGCGGCCTGCTGGTCGGTCGCGTCGGCGACCTCGTCGATGCCGTGGGACACCTCCGCGATGGACTCTCCGACCTCCTGAAGCGTCTCCATCGCGCTCTCGACCCGTTCGGCCCCGCGCTCGACGCGCTCGCCGGTCTCGTCGAGGCTCTCCATCGTGTCGTCGGTGTACTGCTGGACCTCGGCGATCATCGTCTCGATGTCGTCGGCGTGGCTCTGGGTCTCCTCGGCGAGTTCCTTGACCTCCTCGGCGACCACGGCGAACCCCGACCCGGCCTCGCCAGCGCGGGCCGCCTCGATGGATGCGTTGAGCGCCAGCACGTTGGTCTGGTCGGCGATGTCGTTGATGACCGCGACCACGTCGTCGATCCGCTCGACGTTCTCGCGGAGGGCGTCGAAGTCCGACTCGACGCTCGTCCGCGCGTCCTCGACCCGGTGCATCTCCTCGATAGCCTCGCGGGAGTGGTCGAGTCCGTCTTCGGCGAGGGCCTCCGCGCGGTCGCTGACCGTGTTGACCTGCTCGGTGCTGGCCGCGATCTCCTCGGTCGTCGCGCTCAGGTCGGCGGTCTCGTTGCTAAGTTTGCGAATCTTCCGCGACTGGGAGGCCGTCAGCGCGTTTATCTCGTCGGCGTTCTCCGCGATATCGCCGGTCGCCATCCCGAGTTCCTCGACCGCGGGCCTGACATCCGATTCGAGCGTCTCGCGGAGCGACGCCGCCTCGACCGCGATTTCGTCGCTCTCGCCCCCGTCGTCGGTCGCCTCGTAGGCGTCGACCGCGAGTTGCACGTCGCGGATGCTCGCCCGAGTCACGGCCCCGATGAGGTCTGCGACCTCCTCGACCGCGCTCGCGACGTTCTCATCGTCGTACTCGCCGACCACCTGTGAGACGAGTTCGGGGACGATGGCGTCGTGAAGCTTCGCGTACAGGCCGACGTGGTCGGCCAGCGGCACGTCGGCCATCGCGTGGAGCTGACCGCCACGAATCCGGTCGCGGAGCACCGCCTCCTCGTCGCCGTCGTCTCGCCCGAGAGACGCCAACTGCGCCTTCTGTGCGCGCTTGAGTTCTTCGACCGTGTACGAGTCGTCGGGGGCGACTTCGGGGCCGTCGATGTCCTCGTACAGGGCTTCGACCGCGTCGTCGCTGGCGCTCGCGAAGTCCACGCCTCGGAGTCGGTCGGCGTCGCGGTCAGAGACCGACAGGAGCGTCGAGGGCGGTTCGACTTCGGCAGAGACGAACTCGCCAGCGAACTCGGCCTCGTCGTGTGGTTCCGAGTGACCGGACATTACCACGAGACTCGGTAGACGCACTCTTCGCCGCCCGACGCCCGACAGGAGTCGCCAACTTCCTCGACCTCCACCAGCGCGCCCTCGGCGCTGAACTTCTCGGCGACCGCGGTGACGAGTCCCTCGTCCATCGCACAGGGATACGGGTTCTTGCACGCGATCTCGCCCTCGGAGTCGCCGGTCAGTTCGAAGTCGTAGTAACCGATTTCGCCGCCGCGGTGGTTCATCTGGTAGGCGTCGTCGATGGATTCGAGGCCCGCGCTCACCGAGTCGATTCCCGGCGGCCACTCGGCGTTCTCGGGAATCTTCTTCCCGATGTTCGCCACCGTCTGTTCGCCAATCGAGTCGGCGACCGCTTCGAACGAGTCGAGATACGCCTGATTCGAGTACCACTCGTCGGCCTGCAGGTCCTCGATACCGTTCTCGGCGAGCATCTCGTTCATCCGCTTCTCGAAGACGCTAGAGAGGTCACCGGCACCCGCCAACATCGATTTGATCGTCTGGCCCTTGGCCTCGACGCCATCGTCGAACGTTTCGAACTGCACCATGTCACCGTTCCCTCATCGATGAGACATATAGCTTTCTTACTTATCAGTGAAAATATCAAATATGAAAACGGCATTATCATCGGGTTTCGCCGCCGCACGGCGGCGATATGCCGCTCCGTTAAAAAGATTTAAATACCGGCAATCCCGGCGTCCGTGTCCAGACTGCTACATCCGACTCTGCAGTCGGACCTCGTCGTCGGTGATGGTCTCGACCCGCCCTTCCTCCAGTGGGTAGGTGTCCTCGTCGTGGTCGCCCCAGTCGAGCGTGGACTTGATCTTGTCCGTGATTCCCGGGTCGGGGTCGACGTGCGCGGTGCCGTGTTCGACGCGCTTGATCATGCCGACTTTCTCGTCCCCCATCACGACGGGTTTGCCCTCGTCGTTCTCTGTGAAGTTGGCTGTCATCGCACTGGACGTACGCCGGTCACGCCCAAGACTGCTGTGGCCGTTTATCAGTTCGCGAGTACGTCTCGACGGCGGAGGCGGCATTTGCGACCAACCCCGACTTTAAGCCGACGGCCGTCGTCGTGAGAGTCATGCGCGAGGACTTCCTCCTCCTGAACCCCGGCCCGGTTCCCGTGACCCGAGAGGTGCGCGAGGCGATGAGCGAACCCATGGTCTCGCACCGCTCCGCGGAGTTCGAATCGGTCTACGAGCGGGCCCAGACCGCGCTCGACTACGTGTTCACCCAATCCACGCTCGACGGCTCCTCGACCGCAAGCGACGGCACCAGCCTCGTCTTCAACGGGACCGCGACGATGGCGATGGAGGCCGCGGTCGCCAACCTGGTGGGGTGTCTCGGCGGTCGGGGCGACGGCGGGAACGTCGTCGCGCTCGTCAACGGGAAGTTCGGTCGGCGATTCAAGCGAATCGCCGACCGCTACGCCTCGGTCGACGCCGTAGAGGCCAAGTGGGGCCAGTCGCTCGACCTCGACGCGGTCGCCGAGGCCGTCGACGACGACACCGACGTGGTGACGATGGTCCACAACGAGACCTCCACGGGCCTGCTGAACCCGGTCGAGGAAGTCGGCGAGATAGCCGAAGAGCACGACGCCACGTTCGTCGTGGACGGCGTGACCTCCATCGGCGGCGACGAGTTCCGCATCGACGACTGGAACGTCGACGTGGCGGTCACCGACGCCCAGAAGTGTCTGGCCGCGCCGCCGGGCACCTCCGCGATGTACGCCACCGAGCGCGCTCAGGAGCAGTTCGACGGCGACGCCGCGCCCTTCTACGAGGACTTGGACTGGCACCTCCGGAAGGCCGAGTCCCACCAGACCCCCTTCACGAGCGCGGTCCCCCTCTTCCGGGGCCTCGCGGTCGCAGTCGAGGATATCCACGAGGAGGGCATGCCCACCCGCATCGAGCGCCACCGCCGCCAGTCGCGGGCGTTCCGCGAGGGCTTTTCCGCGATGGGCCTCGACCTGTTCGCCGAGCGCAACGACGCCTCCGAGTACTCGAACACCTTGACCGCGGTGGCGCTCCCCACCGACGTGCGCGGCGAGTCCGACGCCTTCTTCGACGCGGTCGAGGACCGGGGCGTCTCAATTTCGGGCGGGCAGGCCCACCTCGGCGGCGAGATATTCCGGGTCAGCAACATGGGCGGCCTCTCGGCCGAGCAGATTCTCCGGGGCGTTCGCACGGTCGGCGAGGCCTTCGAGGAGGTCGGCGCCGACGTGGACCGCGAGGCGGGTATCGAGGCGGCCCGCGAGGAACTGCGGTAACCATCGCTACGTCGAAGACGGATTCGGGACGTACGTAGTGCGAACCGAAAGTGAGTACTCCCGTGAGCTATCGATGGCGTGTGGGGAGCGTGTCGGCACAGGATTCAGGCGTCGATCCGTGTCGGAGGCGTTCCGTCGGCCGACGGATGGACATCCTGCAGGTCCGGATGGGAGCGAGTCACGCCGTCGGTCGTGACAACGCCGTCGTCGTGGACTGCATCTCTGACCCGCTGCCACTGCTCGTGTCGGCGGAGGACGTGGACGGGAATCGACTCGACGCCGAGCAACTGGCCGAGGATGACGCGGTGATACCCCTCCGTGAGTAACAAGTCGCCGTTGCGGTCGACGAGCGCGATTGGTTCCATCTGCGTGATATAGTCGAGTTCGGAGGGCGAGTCGTAGAGGCGTCCATAATTCGAGCGGTAGCCCTCCGTCCTCAGGTCCGCCACCAGTTCGTCGAGGGCGGCACAGCGTCGGTCCACGAACTCCTCGATGTCCGCACAGCCGCGGAACGACTCCGCGCCGTCGAGTTTCTCCTGTCCCCACTCGTAGTACGCCGTCTCTTCCCACGGCTCGCCGTCGGCGTAGCGATCTTCGAGACCCGAATACAACTTCGTCTCTGCGAGCACCTCGCGTCCAGTCCGGTCCCAGCGACCGCCACGGACCCTCCCGAGACCCCACTTGAGCGAGACGGTCATGTATTCGGTGAGAGCATCGGGGTCGACGTGAATCAGGTTCCAGGGGTCGGCGGGCTCGGCATATCGGTTCCGGTTCATCCAATCGTGCCAGTCGGTGTAGTATCGGAACGCCTCGATAGCCATACACCTCGGTGTTCCGAGACATAAATAGCCGTGACGGTTTATCTCACAATCGGCTGTCACGGCCTCCTTCGAACGCCTACCGCCCGAACACCGCCCGCCTGTCCTCGAAGTCGAACCGGAAGAACAGCGGGAGCGAGACCAGCGCCAGTCCCGTCTCCAGCGCACCCGCGACGACGAACGCCGCGAGGAAGCCGAATTCGTCGGCGACCGTCCCGCCGACGAGCATCCCGACGAGGAAGCCCAGACTCCCGAAGACGTTGAACCCCGCCATCGCGGTCCCGCGGGCCGAATCGTCGGCGAGGTCCGAGACCAGCGCCATCGTCGCGGGGGCCATCAGCGCGCCGATGACGCCCACGGCGACCATCGCGACGCCCGCGATTTCGACGGTGGGCGAGAGGCCGACGCCGACCACCGCGAGGCCGTAGAGCGCCGACCCGACCGCGATGGGGACCGCGCGCCCGACGCGGTCCGACAGGACCCCGAAGGGGTACTGGAGGAGCGCGAACGGCGCGAAGAACAGGCCGAGCATCACGCCGGTCGCCGCGGCGTCGAGGCCGAACGCCTCCCGGAAGTAGACGGTGCCGACGAGAGCGAAGAAGCCCGCGGTGAGTCGGTCGATGAACCCGAAGACGTAGGGGAGTCCGAGCGAGGGGCGCTCGGAGAGGGTCGCGAGCGCCCGCGAGAGGCGACCGCTCCGTCGCTCTCCGGGCGCGCGGTCGGGGATGAACAGCGCGAGTCCTCCGGCACAGACCAGCAGGACGCCCGCCGCGTAGAGGGGGACGAACGGGCCGAACCCGTAGAGCTGGCCGCCCAACGGCGCGCCGATGGCGGTGCCGAGACCGATGGCGATGCCCGCCGCGCCCATGTTCCTGCCGTGGCCGCCGCCGAGGTCCATCAGCATCGTCATCGCGAGCGAGAACGCGCCGATGGTGGTCGCGCCTTGGAGGGCCCGGACCACGAGGACCTCGGCGAACGACAGCGACAGCGCGGCGGGGAGGACCGCCAGCGCGAAGTAGCCGACGGCACCGCCGAGCGCGCCCGCGACGATGAAGGGAACGCGCCGCCCGGCGGTGTCGCTGGCCGCGCCCCAGAGGCCCGCGCAGACCACGAACGCCGCGAACTCCGCGACGAGGAACCACATGCTCGCGTCGAGCGCCGTGGTCGCGCCGACCGCCGCGACGAGGTCCGGGACGCCGGGGTACAGCAGGACCTGCGCGAGCAGGACGGCGAACACCACGCTGGCGAGCACCGACCGGTCGCGTCGAGTGGGACTCACGGATGCGGCGGTTGGGCCCGCTCGATGTTATAGGTCCTGTTTCGGAGTCGACGGTCGCGCCCGCCTCGGCGTCGGACTACTCGGTCTCCCGGAGGTCGAGCCACGCCTCCGGGAGGTGGGACTCCACGAAGGCGTCCTGCTCGTCCGGGCTCAGCGTCGCCCCCCAGACCGCCAGCACGAGGGCGAAGACCGCGAATCCGGGGAGTATCGTCACCGCGCGATGCAGAATCCACGCCGGGTCGGCGAGGAGCAGGACGAACGACGAGTCGGCCGCCGAGAGGACGTGTTCGGGCGGCGTCCCGCCGAGGGCGTACGCCCGGCCCGGGACGAACACCTGCACGCCGAGGACGTAGACGACGTTGAGCAGGGGGCCGCCGTGCGCCCGCGTCCAGAGCGCGCCGAAGTACAGGCCGGTCGCGGCGCTCGCGAGCGCCGCCGCGTTCCGCCGGGCGACCACGGCGTCGGCGGCCGCCGCGGTCGCGGCGGCCGCCCCGCCGAGGGTCGTCACCGACGCCGCGTACGCGACGAACCAGACGAGGAATCCGCCGAGGAGGACCGCGGCCTGCGAGCGTCGACTCCGACCGCGGAAGGGGTGAAATCCCTCGGTCATCGAGAACTCTCCGGCGGCGTCGGTGTCCGACGCCGCCGGTTCGGAACCGCTGGTCTCGGGCATGTTGGTTCGGACCTCGCGTGGTTTCGAGGGTCGAATCGCTCGCACTTGACCCCTCCGGTCGACGCTGGCGGTCGAATCCCCGGTCCTACCGGAACGCCACGGTCTCGCTCGCGGAGGCAGTGCCCGCGAAACACTTAAATGATTCCCACCGGTAGTGGGAATATGGTCGTGGTGGATTCGAAGGGACGTATCGTCCTGCCACAGGACGTTCGAGAACGGCTCGGTCTCGACGCCGGAACGGCGGTAGACGTTCGCGAGGAGGACGGTCGCGCGGTCGTCGAACCCGAGGAACGTCCCGAGGACATCATCGAGGACCTCGAACGGCGAATCGAGGACGCGACGGCGGAGCGAGAGCCGACGCCCGGCGACGAACTCGACCCCGACGCGCGCAATCACGTCGAGACCATCCGGCGCGGGGCAAGCGACGCGCGCAACGACCGCGGCGACGCCACCGATGAGTGACGGACCCTATCTCTTCGACGTCGGGGTCACTGCGCTGGCACACGCCGGGACGCCCGTGAGCGACACCCCCCTCTCGTACGTCAGACGCGCGATTTCCGGCGAAATCGACGCCGTGGTCCCGTACGCCTCTCTCGTCGGCGCACATCACGTCCTCACCGGTGTCTACGGCTTCTCGAACGCGGAGGCGTCGGGACTCATGCGGCGGTTCATGGACGCGAACCGAGTCCACTGGTACGACGAGATCGACGAGTCCACCGTTCGCGCGGGGTTCGAGTGTGCCGGGAGGGAGAACGTCGAGGGGTGGGACGGCTACTACGCTCGGGTCGCGGTCGAGGAGGGCGTCGAGACGATACTCACTCTCGACGACGACTTCCGACGCATCGACGGGGTTTCGACCGAGGTCGTCCTCTCACCCGAGGAGTTCGCCGAACTGAACGACTACCTCGACTACTGAATCCGAGGGCGTCCTATCGTCCGAACGCCACGGTCTCGCTCGCGGGGTCGAGTTCGACCCGGCCGCCGACCGGAATCGCGGCGGCGGGCGCGGTGTGGCCGAACTCCAGATCGAAGACGACCGGCGCGTCGGGGTTGTACTCCGCGAGGACCTCCGCGACGGCCTCGCGCTGGCGCTCGCGGAACTCCGCGCGGGCCTCCGGGCCGGGGTCCTCGAAGAGGTTGCGCGCCTTCGCGCGACCCACGAGGACGCCGTCGAAGCGTTCGAGCAGGCCGCGCTCGCCCATCCCGATGAGGAACTGGCGGACGTAGCTCGCGTCGGGGAGCTCCTCGCTGGTTTCGAGCAGGAGGATGCGACCGTCCAAATCCTCGGGCGCGGGGAGGTAGCGGTCGGTCCGGAGCTGCTGGTCCACGATGGAGAGACACCCGCCCCACGTCCGGCCCGAGACGCGGCGGTCGGCCCCGCGCCACGTCCGGCCCGGGTTCGGTTCCATCTCGCGGTACTCGTCCAGATTGTCGGGGTCGGCCCAGTCGAGGTCGTGGTCGGTGAACCGCTCGGCGGGCCGGAGTTCGCCGAAGGCGTCGAGGTCGTCGGCGAAGAACGCGGTTTCGAGCGACTCGACGGTGTAGTCGTGCATCTCGCCCTGCATCGCGAGGTCAGTCAGCAGGGTCCCGCCGTAGAACGAGACGACGCCGAGGTTCCAGAGGTACAGCGCGAGGTTGGTGTTGTCGCTGATGCCGTAGAACCGGGTGGGGTTCTCGGCCAGCACCTCGGGGTCGAGGTGTCGGAGGATGCGAATCTGGTCGAACCCGCCGATGACCGCGACGACGCCCCGAATCTCGGGGTCGGCGAACGCGTCCATCACGTCCCGTGCGCGCTCGGCGGGGTGGTCGTAGAGGTACTCGCTGTCCCTCGTCGCGGTCGGGTACTCGACCGGTTCGAGGTCGAACACCTCCCGGAGGCGTTCGAGGCCGAGTTCGTAGACGTGGGGATACTGGGTCGCTCGGTTCGAACCGGGCGCGACCACGGCGACCCTGTCGCCGGGGTCGAGCGCGGGCGGGACGACGAACTCGCTCATGGTCGGAGTTGCGTGTCGGCCTCCGTATGGGTTTCGGTGGTGTGTCGGAAAATCGCAAGGACTGAAAGCTCCCGGCTTCGAACGTCTCGCGCATGGCCGACCCCGACCTCCTCGCCCGCCTCGACCGCATCACCATCCTGCTGGCCGCCCTCCTCGGCGTCGAACTGCTGGAGCTGTTCGACGTGAGTTTCTCGGCGTTCGGACTCGGGCTTCTCATCGTCGCTATCGCTGGATTCTGGCTCCTCTGGGGCCGGTCGGTCGTCGGTCTCCTGCTCGGCGATAGCGTGTGACAAACTCGCACGCTCAGCAACCCTTGCCGTAACTCCCGGTTATAACTTCCTTCGAGAATATGCGTATAGCACATGACCGCAGAGGACGACCAGCCGCGCTCGGCGTCGCGTTCTCGCGACGCCGAGCGCGAGTTCGACACCCGGAGCCTCCACGCGGGCCACGGGGCCGACCCGGCGACGGGGGCGCGCGCGCCGCCCATCTACCAGACCACCTCCTACGAGTTCGAGGACGCCGACCGCGCCGCCGACCTCTACGCGCTCGACGCCGAGGGCGACGTCTACTCGCGCATCTCGAACCCGACGACCCGCGCGCTCGAAGACCGACTCGCCAGCCTCGAAGGCGGGACGGGCGCGGTTGCCACCGCGAGCGGGATGGCCGCGCTCGACTCGCTGACGCTCGTGCTCGCCGAGTCGGGCGACAACGTGGTCTGCTCGACCGACACCTACGGCGGGACGACGGCGTACCTCCGCCACACCGCCAGCAAGCGCGGAATCGAGGCCCGGTTCGTGGAGACGCTCGACTACGACGCCTACGAGGAGGCCGTCGATTCGGACACCGCCTACGTCCACGTCGAGACCGTCGGGAACCCCTCGCTCGTCACGCCCGACTTCGAGCGCGTCGCGGGAATCGCCCACGACGCGGGCGCGCCCCTCGTGGTCGACAACACCTTCGCGACGCCGTACCTCTGTACTCCCCTCGACCACGGTGCCGACGCGGTCTGGCACTCCACGACCAAGTGGCTCCACGGGAGCGGCACCACGGTCGGGGGCGTCCTCGTCGACGGCGGGAGCTTCGACTGGGAGGCCCGCGAGGACGACTACCCCGAACTCGCGGGCGACAACCCCGCCTACCACGACACCGACTTCTCGCGGGACTTCCCCGACGCCCCCCTCGCGACCGCGGCCCGGTTCCGCGCGCTCCGGAGCCTCGGCAATCAGCAGTCGCCCTTCGACGCGTGGCAGACCCTGCAGGGTCTGGAGTCGTTCCCCCTCCGGATGGAGCGCCACTGCGAGAACGCCGCCATCGTCGCGGAGTACCTCGCCGACCGCGACGACGTGGCGTGGGTCGCCTACCCCGGACTGGAGAGCCACCGGACCCACGAGAACGCCAGCGAGTATCTGGCGGGCGGGTACGGCGGGATGGTCGCCTTCGGACTGGAAGGAGGATTCGAGGCGGGCAAGCGGTTCTGCGAGCGCGTCGAACTCGCCAGTTTCCTCGCCAACATCGGCGACGCGAAGACCCTCGTCATCCACCCCGCGAGCACGACCCACGCCCAACTGTCGCCCGACGAACAGCGCGCCGCGGGCGTCTCGCCCGACCTCGTGCGCCTCTCGGTGGGAATCGAGGACCCGGCCGACCTGCTCGCCGACTTCGAGCGCGCCATCGAGGCGGCGGGGAACGAGCCATGAACCGCACCCGCGACACCGCCGACCTCGGTGACTTCGAGTTCGAGTGCGGGCGGACCGTCCCCCTCGACGTCGCCTACGAGACCTACGGCGAGTACCGCGGGGACAACGCGGTGCTGGTGTGTCACGCGCTCACCGGCAGTCAGCACGTCGCCGGAACCGGGCGGAGCGCGAGCGACACCGGCAGCGAGGACGCGGCCGGAACCGACGGCCAGTCGGCGGCGTGGTGGAGCGACGTGGTCGGCCCGGGCAAGGCCATCGACACCCGCGAGTACTTCGTGGTCTGCGCGAACGTTCCGGGGTCGTGCTACGGCACGACCGGCCCGGCGAGCGAGAATCCGGAGACCGGCGACCCCTACGGCCCGGACTTCCCGCCCGTGACCGTGGCCGACTGGACCCGGGCACAGGCCCGCCTGCTCGACCACCTCGGAGTCGGCCCGCTCCGGGCCGTCGTGGGCGGGAGCGTCGGCGGGATGAACGCCCTCGACTGGGCCAAGCGCTACCCCGAGCGCGTCGCTCGGGTGCTGGCGGTCGCGACCGCGGCCCGCCTCGACCCCCAGATGCTCGCGATGCGGGCGGTCGCGCGCCGGGCCATCACGAGCGACCCGAATTGGAACGGAGGGGACTACTACGGGGAGGGCCCCGACCCCGAGCAGGGGCTCGCAATCGCCCGACAGCTCGGCCACGTCTCGTACCTCTCGAAGGACTCGATGGGCCGGAAGTTCGGCAGGCGGTCGGCGGGCCGGGTCGCCTCGGAGGGCTTCGCTCCCGCCGACCCCGCAGGCGAGTACTTCCCCTACCGGGAGGTCGAGTCGTACCTCGACTATCAGGCCGAGCGCTTCGTCGAGCGCTTCGACGCCAACAGCTACCTCTACCTGAGTCGGGCGATGGACGACTACGACCTCGCGTCGGGCTACGACTCGGACGCCGACGCGCTCGCTGGCTTTTCGGGCGAGGCGCTCGTGGTCAGCTTCACCGGCGACTGGCACTTCACGGTCGAGCAGGCCGACCGCCTTGCGGCCGCGTTCGAGGCCGCGGGCGCCGACGTGGCGAACCACGTCGTCGAGAGCGACCACGGCCACGACGCCTTCCTCGTCGAACCCGAGAAGGTGGGGCCGCCCGTCCGGGACTTCCTCGCGGCGGGCGTCGAGGGCCGGGCGGTGAGCGACTCCGACGAGGACCGGGAGTTCGCGCCGGTCCACGCCAGCCTGTTCGGGGACTGACGGGGCGACTCCCCGAATCGACCGGCGTTCGACCCGAAACGGGGGAGTACCTGCGTCTGAACTCTCGTGGCGAGTGTCGCAACACTATCGAGGACCGACCGTCGGCGAGCCGACGGTCGGTCCTCGCACCCGGTCGCGGCGTCCGGACTCCGGGTCAGTCGAACAGCCCCTCGTCGTCGAGCACCTCGCGGAGGCGCTCCATCGTGGCGACCACCACGTCGCAGGCCGGGCGGACCGCGGGCTTGGGGACGAACCCGACCGAGAGACCCGCGACTTCGAGCATCGGGAGGTCGTTCGCGCCGTCGCCGACCGCGACGGTCCGACTGATGGGTATCTCGTACTCGGCCGCGAGGCGTTCGAGCGCATCGTCCTTGGTCCCCTCGATTAGCGGCCCCTCGACCTCGCCGGTCAGTTCGCCGTCGGCGACCGGGAGGCGGTTGGCGACGACCGCGTCGACCGAGACGCCCTCCTTCTCCAGCGCGCGCTCGACCCCGCGCTCGAACCCGCCGGTCAGAATCGCGGTGGTCACGCCCGCCTCGTTCAGCTCCCGGATGACCGTCGCCGCGTCGGGTCGGAGGACCACCTCGTCGAAGGCGGCCTCGGCGTCTTCGACCGGGAGGCCCTCCAGCAGGCCAGCGCGGTCGCGGAGGCTCCGCGCGTAGCTGATCTCGTCGTTCATCGCTCGCGCCGTTATGTCGGCCATCTCGTCGGCGACCCCCATCCGCTCGCCGAGCAGGACCGTCATCTCCGAGTCCGAGAGCGTGCCGTCGAAGTCGAACGCGACCAGCGTCATGGCCGGAGATTCGAGGGCCGGGGGCTTGAAACGACCGGAAGGCGCAGATTGGGCGAACGTGAGCGACTCGACACCGACGTAGCTGAACGATGGCCCAACGTGCCCGGGACGGCCTCGGAGTCGAACGTGACGAGTGACCGTGAACTCCGTCGAGTCCTTCGATGCAGGCGGCCAAGCGCTTATCCCGCGCCTTCCTGACTAGTACGCATCAGATGAGTACGAACGGGTACGACTGCATCGGTATCCTCGTCGATGACGAGCAGCCGGTATTCTCGACCGTCGCCGAGCGCCTTCGGAACGCGGGCAATAGGGTTCGGTTCCTCGATCCTCGATCCGAACTCCCGTCGAGCCGCGTCGACGACCTCTCGCTGATCGTCAACAAGCAAGTGTTCCCGGTCACGCTCCCCGCCCTCAGATACGCTCGGCGAACGGAAACCGCCGTGTGGAACAACGTCACCGCGACGGTCGCACTGAGTTCGCGGCTGGTCGGACTGAACGCGCTCGAAGCGGTGGGATTTCGCACTCCCCCGGTGACCTTCGAGAAGCCCGACGGCGAGTACGTGGCGAAGGATTGGCACGTCTGGGACGGAGCGCCCGAACTGAACGGTGAGGGGGACTTCTACCAGGAGCTGATTCCGACGGAGCCAGTCGATTACAAGTACTACGCCGTCAGCGACGGCGAACGGACGTGGACGGCGGGCAGGCGCGTCACTTCGAAACTCTACGGACCCAAACGCTTCCTCGGCCGGGCGCGGACCAGACCGGCGCTTGCGTCCCGTCTGCGCCGCCTCGTCGAACGGCTCGACCTCCGGGGCGTTGGGGTCGACTTCATCAGAGACCACGAGGACCGGTTCTGGGCGGTAGACGTCAATCTCGCGGCGGGTTACCGCGACACCGGATTAGAGACGGCGCTCTTCGAGTCGATTCGTGCGAGTCTTCCCGACCGGTACTCCGACGAGTAGACGCTCGTCGCCCTCGAAAGCGAACGAAACGAGTCCGACGAACGCGACCGCGAACCCGAGGGATTTAGACCGCCACTCCACCTACCGACTCCCATGGCACCCTTCCCCGAGTTCGAGGTGATTCCCGCGGTCGACATGCAGGACGGCGAGGTCGTCCAGCTCGTCCAGGGCGAGCGCGGCACCGAGAAGACCTACGGCGACCCCGTCTCAGCCGCCGAGGAGTGGGTCGAGGCGGGTGCGGAGACGCTCCACCTCGTGGACTTAGACGGCGCGTTCGAGGGCGAGCGCGCGAACGCCGACGCAGTCGAAGCGATTCTGACGGCGGTCGACGTGGACGTGCAGTTGGGCGGGGGCATCCGGACCGCCGACGACGCCGTCGGCCTCCTCTCGCGCGGGGTCGACCGCGTCATCCTCGGGACCGCCGCGGTCGAGAACCCCGACATCGTGGCCGAAATCAGCGCGGAGTATCCGGGGTCGGTGACGGTCAGCCTCGACGCCAAGGGCGGCGAGGTCGTCGTCTCTGGGTGGACCGAGGGGACCGGCCTCGACCCCGCCGAGGCCGCGGCGCGCTACGAGGAGTTGGGCGCGGGCGCGATACTGTTCACCGACGTGGACGTGGAGGGTCGACTCGCTGGCGTCCAGACCGACCGCGTCAGCGCGGTGGTCGAGGCGGTCGACATCCCGGTCGTCGCCTCGGGCGGGGTCGCGACGCTGGACGACGTGCGCGCGCTCCGCGAGGCGGGCGCGGCCGCGGTCGTCGTCGGGACCGCGCTCTACGAGGGAGAGTTCACGCTCGAAGAAGCGAAGTCGATCTGAGGCGGTTCACCGACCGCGCGCCCGGAGACGCCGGAGCGCGCCGAACCGCTCGGTCACGGTCTCGCGGTCCGGTCGCGTCTCCGGCCGCATCCAGACGGCCGCGGCCGCCACCAGCGGCGCGGCGACGACGCTCTCTCCCGGTAGCGCGAGCAGTCCTCCCGTCAGCACCGCGGACGCACCCAGCACATCACTCTTTCTCATGCTCTCGCTAGAAGCTACGAACGGGGGATACAAAAACCTGTGTCAGACGCTCGTCATCAACGTCGGGGCGGAGGACAACGACCTTGTACCTCCGGACGAACTCTCGGACATGAGCGACCGAACCGCCGCGGTGACCCGCGAGACGGCCGAAACCGACATCGAGGTGACCCTCGACGTGGACGGCGACGGCGATTCGACCGTCGAGACGGGCGTGGGCTTCTTCGACCACATGCTCGAAAGCTTCGCCAAGCACGGGCTGTTCGACCTCACGGTGCGGTGTGACGGCGACCTCGAGATCGACGACCACCACACCGTCGAGGACGTCGCCATCGCGCTCGGCCGGGCGTTCGAGGACGCGCTGGGCGAAAAGCGGGGTATCGAGCGCTTCGCCGACCGGCGAGTGCCGCTCGACGAGGCGGTCGCGAGCGTCGTCGTCGACGTGAGCGGCCGCCCCCTCTTCGCGTTCGAGGGGGAGTTCTCGCAGGATTCAGTCGGGGAGATGACCAGCCACATGGCGAAGCACTTCTTCCGGTCGCTGGCGACGAACGCGGGCCTGACCCTCCACCTCGCGGTCGAGGGCGAGAACGCCCACCACGAGATAGAGGCGCTGTTCAAGGGGGTCGCGCGGGCGCTCGACGACGCTACTCGGATCGACGAGCGTCGGAGCGACGTGGCGAGCACGAAGGGTCAACTCTAGAAC
The DNA here is from genome assembly GCF_024138125.1 of Halorussus salilacus. Classification (NCBI taxonomy): domain Archaea; kingdom Methanobacteriati; phylum Methanobacteriota; class Halobacteria; order Halobacteriales; family Haladaptataceae; genus Halorussus; species Halorussus salilacus. Next base: position 1,897,172 of record NZ_CP099993.1, on the reverse strand, counting down.
CGCGAGCGGAGTCGCCGGATTCCGAACGGGATTGCTCGCGGAACGGGGGAAACAGCCCAGATACGAGGCGAACGGACGGCGTAGTGGCGGCACCGACGGTCAATCGTCGTCTTTCGCGAACGACCGGACGATGCGAGCGAAAATCTTCGGTCCCTTACGGGCACGCTGTGGTTCCACCTCTCGACCGGTCTTCGGTGATTTCCCCATAGGTACCGTATGTTCGGCTTCGTATTTAAAACCAGTCCGGGAAAGCTACGTATCCGGGATGGGTTCGAGCATCGGTATCGGTTCGACGACGCCCGCGGTCCCAAAGACGATTCCTCCGATCAACAGCAGTAGCCCAGCCCCGAGCAAGGTCTGGGTGTAGAATAGCCCTCGCGCCTCACCTTCGACCATCTCGTTCGCTTCCGATAGCCAGAGGCAATATTCGCGTACCATCCACTCGTTCCACTCGCGTTCCGACCACGAGGAACGTTGAAACTCGTCGATGTATTCCGCGCTCACACCCGTCGGGTACTTGGACCCGAGAGTCGTCACGACGGCAACCACCGCAGAGAGGGACACTCCGACGAAACCGAGCACGGTGAGTTCGTTGATGAGCTGCCACGTATATTGGAACGAGGAAGCGGCGGTCAAAGAGAGACCGGCAATCAACAAGTCGATTCGAAGAGCCGTCATCGCGGATTCGTCGATTCGATGGATGGAATCGATGGTCTCCTCCAGTGATTCCCGGGCTTCGGTTCGGGCCGCACGAAGCGCACGTTCGTCGGAATCCCACGCCGAAAATCGGTCTCGGTTCCAAGCCGAGTTGTCTCGTGGGGAGTCGTTCGCCCGATTTTCGGTCATATCTGAAATCGTGAAGCTTTTCGACGGTCGTAATCCGAACTCGAACTCAGTAGGTACCCGTTCATTCGATTACACCTCGTGGTCGTCGCTCCTTCGTTCTACGTTTTAAACGTTCGTCTGTGGGAGGACGGCTATCGAATCGAGCTCCGAGCGCCACAACAACACCACTAAGCCCCACCTCGCACAATACCACCCAAGAGATGTTCGACGAGATAATGCGGAAGTTCGAGGGGAGCCCCTCCCAGCAGGCGGTCATCCGGCTCCTCCTCGAACGCGGCTTCTCGGTCAACGACGGGGGGCGGGTGGTCTCGGGGTCAATCGAGATTCCGAACACCCAGATCGCCCGCGAGATAGACGTGGACCGCCGGGTCGTCGATTCCACGACCGACGCCATCCTCGCAGACGAGGAGCTCCGGCGAATCTTCCAGAACATCTCGTCGATCCCGAGCCTGATGGACCTCGCGCCCGTCCTCGATTTGACCGTCCTCACCGTCGAGGTCAACGACGCCGACGAACCCGGCATCGTCGCGACCGTGACCGGCCTGCTCGCCGACAACGACATCTCCATCCGCCAGACGATAAGCGAGGACCCCGAGTTCACCGACGAACCGCGCCTCTACCTCGTGACCGACGCCGACGTGCCGGGCGACGTGCTGAACGACCTCAAGAACCTCGACTTCGTCCGGAAGATAGAGCTGAAGTAGCTATCCGAGTCGCTTGCGGTAGGCCAGCACCTCGAACCGGCCCTGAGACCGCCGACCGACTCGCTCGTAGCCGTGCTTCTCGTAGAGGGACTGGGCCGCGCGCTGGCGCGCGGTCGTCTCCAGTTCGAGCACCTCGTATCCGAGGTCCGTGGCCCGCTCCTCCAGTTCCAGCAGGACCGCCTCGCCGAACCCCCGGCGGTGGTGGCCGGGGTCGACCCGCATCCGAGTCACCTCGGCGGTCGAGGCGTCCACGCGCTTGAGCCCGCCCATCGCGACGAGTTCGGCCTCGGTCTCGGCGTCTCCCACGCCGACCTCGCCAACCAGGAACTCCCCGGCCGAATCGAGGTACGTCTCCCGAATCGCCCGGAGGTCGTCGGTCCAATCGTCGTCGTCCGGGCGGGCGTCGACCGACTCCAGCGCCTCGCGCTCCAGTTCCAGCACGCGGTCGCCGTCGCGGGGTTCGTACCGCCGCAGGCGGAGGTCAGGCATTCGAGCGAATCGTGGGGCGAGCGCGGAAAAAGGACCGCGATTCGCCGCCGGAACCCCGAGCATCGCTGCGCCGGAGACGCAACGCTCTCGTGGGTCGCCCGCGAATCCCCGGCAATGACCGACGACACGGAGCCCTACCTGACGGTCGCCGGACGGGGACGGGCGGCCTTCGAGGTCCGGGGGTCGGAGTTCATCGGCCACGCCGGTCCCGCAGACGGCCGCGAGGCGGCCGAGGCGTTCGTCGCGGAGGTCCGCGAGGAGTACGCCGACGCGACCCACAACGTCCCCGCCTACCGGGTCCGCGCGGAGGGCGGGGACTTCCTCCGGGAGTACGGCGACGACGACGGCGAGCCCTCCGGGTCGGCGGGCAAGCCCGCGCTCAACGTCCTCCAGCAGGAGGGCGTCGAGAACGTCGTCGCGGTCGTGACCCGGTACTACGGCGGGACCAACCTCGGCGTGGGGGGACTGGCGCGCTCGTACTCGCGGGCCGTCAAGGAGGCGGTCGAGGACGCCGGACTCGTCGAGGAGCGACCCCACGAGCGCATCCGAATCGCGGTCGAGTACGACGACTCGGGGACGGTCCGTGGGATTCTGGAGAGCGCCGAGGTCGAGTTCGACGCCGACTACGCCGAGCGCGTCGCCTTCGAGGTCCGGGTTCCGGTCGCGGAGGCCGAGGGCCTCCGCGACCGCGTCCGGAGCGCGACCAGCGGGCGGGCCGAAATCGGCGAGTGAACGTGCGGGCCGAAATCGGCGAGTGAACGCGGGGGACCGACGCGACCCGCCTGCCGGACGCTCGCACACACAAGACATATCGCCGGGAAAGCCGAACCCACGTTCCATGAGCGACGCCCCCAGCGCCGAGGCGGGTGCGACCGCCGACGCCACCGACATCGCGGTCGACCTCGACTTCGGCGAGTCCGGCCGCATCCCCGCAGTCGCACAGGACGCCGACACCGGCGAAGTGCTGATGCTGGCCTACGTCACGCCCGAAGCCGTCGAGCAGACCAGAGAGACCGGGCTCGCCCACTACTACTCCCGGAGCAGGCAGGAACTCTGGCAGAAGGGCGCGACGAGCGGCCACGTCCAGCGCGTCCGGGAGGTACGGGTCGACTGCGACGGCGACTCCCTGCTCTACCTCGTCGATCAGGAGGGCGGGGCGTGTCACACCGGCTACGAGACCTGCTTCTACCGGACCCTCGACGGCGAGGAGGTCGCCGACCGCGCGTTCGACCCCGACGACGTGTACGAGTGAGATGAGCGAGCAAGCCACCCGGTCGACCCCCGACGTAATCGCCGACCTCGCCGACGCCGACGCCGAGTACCGCGAGATAGACGAGCGAATCGGGGAGTACGGCGAGGAGACCGTCGAGGAGGTCGCCGACGCCCACGGCCGCGCGACCGATCTGATGGCGCGCTACGAGGAGCGCGCGACCGGTACCGGCCGGGAGAACTTCCGGAAGTTCGTGGAGTTCAAGGGCAAGTTCGCCTCGTTAGTCGAGGACCTCCCCGAGGACCTCCCCGCGTACGACGCCTTCGACGCGGCGGGCGACCGGTTCGACAAGAACCGGCTCAACGAGCGCGACTTCGAGGGGGCCCGCGAGGACCTCGAACCCGCCGCCGAGGTCGCGGGCCTGCTAGAGGACCGCCGGGAGGCGCTCTCGCAGTATCGGGGTCTCCGGCGCGACGTCGAGCGGGCGGTCTCGGCGGTCGAGAACGAGATCGCCGACCGCGAGCGCCTGCTCGAACTCGGCGACGCCGACCTCGACGCGCCGGTCGAGGAGGTCCGGGACCCCATCGAGTCGTACAACGACGCCGTGAGCGACGCGTTCGACGACTTCCGCCGGGAGGCGAGCGCCCGCGACCTCCTCGACTTCGTGGAGACGACCCACGACTACCCGCTCGTGGCGTTCGAGCGCCCGCCCGAGAACCTCCGGCGGTACGTCGGCGACCGCGAGGCCGGGACCGAGCCGATACCCGACCTGCTGAAGTACGCCCGGTACTCGAACTCGAAGCTCGACCACTACGTCGACGACCCCGCGGCGCTCAAGCGCGCGGTCGCGACCAACGAGACGTACCTCGAACGCCTCGACGCCGACCCCCTGCGTATCGAGTGGCCGCCCCGACCCGCGGCCGACCTCCGGTGGCGCGTCAAGGAACTGGTGTCGGTCGTCGCCCGGTTCGCGCCCGAGGAGGTCGTCGCCGACCTCCGGGACGTGCAGTCGGTCGTCCGCGACGAGGAGCGCTTCGAGCGCCTGCGGACCGCCGCAGAGGCCGACGAGCAGTTGTCGGACGCCGAGCGCCGGAAGGTCGAGAGCGGCGCTGTCGAGGAGGAGCTGGCGGAGTTGCGCGAGCGGAAGGAGAAACTGGACGCGGCGCTGGCGGAGTATCCGGAGCGTTAGACCTCGGCCTTCGCGTCCAGCAGGGCCGACTCCATCGCCTCGGCGAGTTCCTCGGCCCGCTCGATGTCGCGGGCCTCGGCGTAGATCCGGACCATCGGCTCGGTGCCGCTGGGTCGGGCCAGCACCCACGCGTCGCCGTAGTCGAGGCGGTAGCCGTCGAGGGTCGTGACCTCGGCGTCGGCGTCGTGGGCCTCGCGCTCGGCGGCTTCGAGCAGTGCCTCGCGCTCGGGGTCGTCGTCGTATCCGATGTTGATTCGGACGTTGTGATAACCGTCGTAGGGCGCGACCACCTCGCTGACCGGCCGGTCGGTCAGGAGTTCGAGGAACTTCGCGGCGGTGTAGGCCCCGTCGCGCGCGAGGAGGTAGTCGGGGAAGAAGATGCCGCCGTTGCCCTCCCCGGCGACCGGGACCGACTTGCCCTGCGTCTGGAGCTCCTCGATGCGGGTGATGAGGTTGGTCGAGCCGATGGGCGTGAGTTCGAGGTAGGCCTCCCGGTCGTCGGCAACGTCGACGAGGCGCTGGGAGACGTTGACCGCCGAGACGACCGAGTCGCCGGGGTCGAGTTCGGCGGCCGCGAGCGCCGCGAGCGTGGCGTCGCCCTCGACGTACTCGCCGTTCTCGTCGTAGAAGATGGCCCGGTCGGCGTCGCCGTCGTGGGCGATGCCCACGTCGGCGTCGGTCGCCTCGACGAGGCGACCGAGGTCCCCGAGGTTCTCGGGGACCGGTTCGGGGTCCCGGCCGGGGAAGTGGCCGTCGGGCTGGCTGTTGGCGGTGACGACCCGACAGCCCAGTTTCCGGAAGAACTCGGGGCTGGTGAGCGACCCCGCGCCGTGGCCGGGGTCGAGCGCGACCGTGAGGTCGGCGTCGGCTATCGTCTCGCGGTCGACCGCCGCGAGCAGGCCCTCGACGTACTCCCGGCGAGCCCCCTCGATTGACCGGCTGACGCCCGTCTCGCTCCACCGGACCGAGTCGAACTGCTCGGTGAGGAACTTCTGCTCGATGCGTTCTAAGTCCTCGACCGCGAGTTCGACGCCGTCGTCGCCCACGAGCTTCACGCCGTTGTACTCCGGGGGGTTGTGCGAGGCGGTTATCATCACGACCGGCACCGACTCGCGCTCGGCGTACGCCTGCGCGCCGGGCGTGGGGACGACGCCGAGTCGGTCGATATCGGCCCCGACGCTCGCGAGTCCGCTCGCGGCGGCGTCGGCGAGCATCCGGCCGGTCGCCCGCGTGTCGCGGGCGACCGCCACCCGGTCGGACCGCCAGACGGTCCCCGCGGCCTTGGCGACCTTCAGTACGAACTGGGGGGTCAGCGTCTCGTTCGCGACCCCTCGGGTTCCGCTGGACCCGAATACCTTCATGTCCGAGGGTGTGGACCGGGGCGCAAAAGGCATTCCGGAGACGCGCGGGTCGTGTCGGCTCGGCGTCAGACCCGCGCCCGCCGAACCCGAACGCCTAATCCCCCGGAAGTTCGACGTTCGCGCATGGACATCAGCATCGACGAGAAGCGGGTGTACGACGGGGACGGCGAGGACGTCCCGGTGTACGTCGTCGGTGAGTTCGGGGTCGCGGTCGTGCGGACCTCCGACGACCTCGTGGGCGAGTTCGGTCTCGAACGCCGATGCACCGCCCGCGACGCTGCGGGCGCAGACGGCCGACTCGCGGTCGCCACCGACGAGGACGTGCTGGTCGGCGACGGCGAGGCGTTCGACGCGCTCGGTTCGGGGCCCGCGACCGCGGTCGGGTTCGCCGACCGCGACCTGCTGGTCGCCCGCGAGGACGGCGCGATTTTGCGCGGCGACGGCGACGACTGGACCGAACTCGGCGAACTCGACGGCGTGCGCGCCATCGACGGCGAGTTCGTTGCCGCCGAGTCGGGCGTCTACCGGGCGACCGACGGCCTCGAACACGCGGGACTGGACGACGCGCGGGACGTGGCCGCCGAAGGCGTCCCGCTGGCCGCGACGGCCGACGGGCTCTACAAACTCGGAAACGGCTGGATGAGGGAACTCGACGGGGAGTTCCGCGCGGTCAGCGCGGGAGGGTCGAACTGGGCGCACGCCGCTGGCGAGTCGGGGCTGTTCACCCGCGAAGACGGCGCGTGGCGCGAAGCCGAGGTGCCCACCGACGAAGCGGTCGTCGCGCTCGACCACGGTGAGGGCGTCTACGCGGTCACCGAGGACGGCACCTTCCTGCTGTCGGTCGGCGACGGCTGGCGCTCGCAGGTCCTCGGGCTTCGCGGAGTTCGCGCTGTCGCCGCGCCGTAATCGAGTTTTCGGATAGTTTCGACTCTCTCGATTTTCTCGTCCGGCGCGCGCTGGTCCGGCGCGCGGTTTGCGCCGGACCATCGTTCGCGCGAGGGATGAGGACCGCAACGCCGAACGAAGTGAGGCGTGAGGACCGCAGTCGGTTGGGGAGGGCGTGGCCTGCGGCCGCGGTCCGGTGGTGAGGGGTGGACTGAAAGGGGCCGCCCGCTCGCGGGCCGCAGGCCTGTGGTCGTCTCGGCGACCACTATCGGCGCGCGGGCGGTGTTGAGAGCGCGCCGATATGTCGCCGAGACGACGCGAGCGGGCGGGGCTTTCTGGCTGTTCTCGATTCCGGAACTGACGGTTCATAGCGAGCGGGCGGGGGCTTTCTGGCTGTTCTCGATTCCGGAACTGACGGTTCATAGCGAGCGGGCGGGGGCTTTCTGGCTGTTCTCGATTCCGGAACTGACGGTTCATAGCGAGCGGGCGGGGGCTTTCTGGCTGTTCTCGATTCCGGAACTGACGGTTCATAGCGAGCGGGCGGGGGCTTTCTGGCTGTTCTCGATTCCGGAACTGACGGTTCATAGCGAGCGGGCGGGGGCTTTCTGGCTGTTCTCGATTCCGGAACTGACGGTTCATAGCGAGCGGGCGGGGGCTTTCTGGCTGTTCTCGATTCAGTAGGACGGCTCACCGACAGGGAATCTCCTATCGACGACTTCGTACCATCTTCGAAGCGAGTGAAAACCGATTTATCCGCCCGCATCCACCCCTCGCACATGATTGTCAGCGGGTCCGCCTCGCAGGTGCTGGCGGCCGAACTCGCGGCCGAGTTGGACGAACCGCTCGCGAGCGTCGAGTACGAGCGATTCCCGGACGGCGAAGTGCTGGCGAGCGCGCCGGGCGTCGCCGAGGCAGACGCCGACCGAGCCGTCGTCGTCGCGTCGACGGTCTCGTCGGACGCCCACCTCGAACTCCTTCAGTTGCAGGACGCCGCCCGCGAGTGGGGTGCCGAGGAGGTCGTGACCGTGGTTCCGTACATGGGATATTCCCGGCAGGACAAGGCCTTCGAGGCGGGCCATCCCGTCTCGGCCCGGGCGGTCGCCCGCGCCGTCTCGTCGGGGACCGACCGCGTGCTGACTGTCAACCCCCACGAGGAGGCGGTCTGCGACTTCTTCGACGTGCCCGCCGAGTCGGTCGACGCCGCGGGGCGACTCGCCGACCCCCTGCCCGCGAACCTGAACGACCCCGTGTTCCTCTCGCCCGACGACGGCGCGCTCGACATCGCCGAATCGGCGCGTGACGCCTACGGCGCGGGCGAGGTCGACTACTTCGAGAAGGTCCGACACTCGGGCACCGAGGTCGAGTTGACCCCCAGCGACACCGACGTGGCGGGCCGGGACGTGGTCGTCACCGACGACATCATCGCCACCGGGTCGACGATGGCGGGCGCGGTCGAGATACTGGGCGAGAAGGGCGCGAGCGGGGTGTTCGTGACGTGCGTCCATCCGATGCTGGCGTCGAACGCGGTGACGAAGCTCTCGCGGGCTGGCGTCGAGGCGATTTACGGGACCGACACGATAGAGCGGGCCGTTAGTAAGGTTTCCGTCGCGCCCGAGATTTCGGGTGCGCTACGATAACAAACGGAAACCGAGACGCGACTCCGGAAGCGCGCTAAATTCAGGCAATGATTTTTATAATAATATGGGCATAATGAAAACCGTGATAAATGCGGAGCCCGAATATTCGGGTGAAACGCGAGGGCGGACCAGATAACGGTATCCGTCACGATAGACCGAGCCCAATCATGAACGTCAAACGGCTGTTGCCACTGTCCCTGCTCTACGAAGCCGACAACCATCAGGTGCAGGGTCGAACCAGAATGCAAAAGCTCGTCTTCCTCGCACAGAAGCGGCTAAACGATGAGGGGCTTCGGCCGTATCGGTACATCGCCTACGATTACGGTCCGTTTTCCAAGGATCTGCTTGACGCCCTCGAAGAGTACGACGAGGAGGGACTCATCGACCGTCGGATCGAGCGAACGTGGGACGGGTCAGAGAAGTACATCTATCAGTTGACGGGGGAGGGAAAGCAAAACTTCGAGAGAAACCTGCGAGAGAGTCCGGACGCCGAGGAGATCGAGCAGATTCGAGCGACATCGAGTGAAGTCATCGGCGGCTTCAACAAAATGAGTATCTCGAAGCTACTCGATTACGTGTACAACGAGTACCCCGACTACGCGGAAAACAGCGTACTCAGTTGAGTTCGGCGCGCGGCTTATCCAGTTCTCGGCGGGAGTCCAACGTCGGACGACTCGTCTTCTCCTGGGACTTGGTCCGCTCGTGAACCGACTTCCTCCTCGAAACGTCTACTCGCGTCTGCGAGGTCGATTTCGTATTCCTCGTACGTATCGAGATTCGGGAACCGAATCCGGGAGATGTCCCGGTAATGGTGATAGGTATACGCTCCGAGGTCACGCGTGTCGACTTCCACGTCAGTACGGTCGTCTCGAACGATCTTCTCGGGGTCTTTGAGCAGTATGTCGTAATCCTCCGACGGGGACCCAATTCGATGCACAGTTCCGCGAATCTCCTTGCCTTGTGTCGTGATGACCGTAGCGTTATCCGACTCGCGTGCGGTCTTCTTCGACGCGTACTCCCACGGTTGCTCTATGAACTTCGGTTCTCGCGGCGGACCGTCTCCCCATCTGTTGAGGATTCGGCCGATTACGTAGGAGAGACTGGTGACGAACGCCGTCTGAACTCCGAGGAAGGAGATGATGATGACCAGTGGAACGTCAGATAGTTGTTCGGTCATCATCATATTTCCGAACGTTATCACGGTATCAGAACACCACGTCGCCGAGTCTGTCAATTCGGTCGGGCCAGGAACCTGCCATTGGAAAAGAAACGACGTCAGATGACCCGTCCAGCAGTCCCAGTTCAGGGCGAGTGGCGGGATTGCAAGCGCGAAGATGCCGATAGTCATAATCACCGCTAGCTTGTCGAATCGAGAGAGGTCGTCCAACTTGATGTACGCTCGAAGGAACGCCTTCATCCCGAAGAGACCGGGTATCAAGAGGAAAATGAGAGCGACGACACTGAGACTGATTCGTCCGACCATTCACCCATATTTCGTTACGTCACAGTATAAATACCTATAGAGTCGAGGTAGAGAAAAATCCGAGTCGGGAACCGAGTGATACTCGTTGCCTACGCCTCGGCTTCCGCCAGCGGAACCACAGCTATCTCCATCTCGACGCCCTCGACATCCCACGTCTTTCGGTGGCCGTCCTCCACGTCGCCGACCTCGTCGGCGCGGACCTCCGCCGTCACGAGGTCCATGCGCTCGTCGACGAGGTCTGCCACGCGCTCGTCGGCCACGTCGAGTTCGAGGCGCACGCGCTGTTCGATGTCGAGGTCCATCTCCTTGCGCATCTCCTGGACCCGGCGGATGACCTCGCGGGCGTAGCCCTCGCTCTCGATGTCGTCGGTGAGTTCGGTGTCGACGTAGACGACGCCTCTGCGGTCGCCGTCGGTGTCGAAGCCGACGCCGGTGACGCCATCGGGCGTCTGGGTGACGAACTCGACCATCTCGTCGGTGAGGTCGGCGTCGATTCCGGTCGCCTCGCCGACCGCGGCTTCGAGCGCGTCGAGGCTCGGTTCCTCGACGCGGGCGTCGTTGAGCGCCTGCATGACCCTGCCCGAGTCGTCGCCGAACGCGGGCCCGAGGACGCTCATGTCGGCCTCGGCGCTGTAGGCGAGTTCGCCCCAGTCGTCGCCGGGCGCGACGAGCTGGATTTCGCGGGCGTTGAGCCGGTCGGCCAGCAGGTCGCGGTGGCGCTCGACCGCCTCGACCACGCGCTCGTCGTCCGCATTCACGACGACCCGCGTGACGGGCCACCGGAGCTTGCGCTCGGCCTGCTGGCGGGCGTTCGACCCGGCCTCCTCGATCTCGCGGAGCAGCGCCACGTCGGTCTCCAGCTGCTCGTCGCGCCAGTACTCGTCGACCTCGGGCCAGTCGCACATGTGGACGGTGTCGTACCCCTCGTCGCCCGTGAGCGTGCCGTATATCTCCTCGGCGACGAACGGCGCGTAGGGCGCGAGCAGGGCGACGACCGTCGTCAGCACCTCGTAGAACGTGGCGTAGGCCGCCCGCTTGGAGGCGCTGTCTGCCTCGTCCCACATGCGCTCGCGGACGACCTGAATGTAGAACCGCGAGACGTCCTCGACCACGAAGTTCAGCAACGCGTGGAGCGCCCTGTCCTGGCGGAACTCCTCCCAGTGGTCGGTCATCTCGGCGACGACCGTCTGGAGGCGCGCGAGAACCCACTCGTCGACGAGTTCGAGGTCCTCGTCTACGTCGTCGAGGGTCACTCCGGCGGCTTCGCCGCCTCCGTCTCGTTCCGCCTCCGGCCGAACGCCGGGCTCGAAGTCGTCGAGTCGCATGTACGGTAGCGGGAACCGGAACACGTTCCAGAGGATGTTGAGGTCCCGCTGCATCTCCTCGGTCTCGTCGTACGAGAACCGCATGTCCTCGCCCTGCGGATTCGTCGAGAGCAGGAACATCCGCATCGGGTCGGTGCCGTACTCCTCGATGACCTCGTGGGGGTCGACGAGGATGCCCTTGGACTTGGACATGCCGCGGCCGTCGGGCATGTTGGCGTAGCCGTGCATCAGCACCTCCTCGTAGGGAATCTCGCCCATCGCGGCGGTCGCCATCCCGAGCTGGGACCAGAACCACCCGCGGGTCTGGTCGTGGGCCTCCATGATGAGGTCGGCGGGCCACAGCTCCTCGAAGGCCGCCTCCTCCTCGGGGTAGTCCAGCGTGCCCCACGACGCGACCGACGAGTCGAGCCACACGTCGAACACGTCCGGGACGCGGGTGTAGGTCGTGCCGTCTTCCGTGATGGTCAGCTCGTCGACCGTCCCCTTGTGGAGGTCGACCGCCTCGGGGTCGACCTCCTGGTCGACCCGCTCGGCGAGCTCCTCGCGAGTGCCGACGACGATTACGTCGTCCATCTCGCCGGACCAGTCTTCGGCGGCTTCGCCGCCTCCGTTCGATGCTGTCGCCTCGCTATCGGGCGTCCAGATGGGGATGGGGATGCCCCAGTAGCGCTGGCGCGAGACGTTCCAGTCGGGCGCGTCCTCGACGAAGTCCCGGAAGCGGTTGTCGCGGGCCCACTGGGGGTGCCACTCGCTGTCCTCGATGTTGTCGAGCAGTTCGTCTTTGACGTCGGTGACCGTGATGAACCACTGGTCGGTGACGATCTGGAGGATGCCGGTGTCACACCGCCAGCAGTGGCCGTAGCTGTGTGTGACGGTGTCCGACCGGAGCATCAGCCCCTTCGATTCGAGGTCGGCGATTATCTCGTCGTCGGCGTCCTTGACGAACTGCCCGGCGTACTTCCCGGCCGAGTCGCCATAGACGCCGTCGCCGCCCACGGGACAGAACACGTCGAGACCGAGTTCGGTCCCGCGCTCGAAGTCCTCCTCGCCGTGGCCGGGCGCGGAGTGGACGAGGCCGGTGCGGTCGGCTTCGACGTAGTCGGCGTCGTAGACCTGCAACGCGCCCTCGCCGCTGGGGTGGTCGGGCACCTCCTCGGCGAGGGGGTGGTCGTACTCCCAGCCGACCATCTCCTCGCCCGTCAGTTCGTCTTCGACCTCGTAGTCGTCGTACCGGCCCGCCTTCAGGACGCCCTCGACGCACTCCTCGGCGACGTAGAGGACCTCCTCGTCGCCGTCATTCTCGGCGCGGACGGCCTGATACGTGAGGTCCTCGTCGACCGCGACGAAGGTGTTCGCGGGGATGGTCCACGGCGTCGTGGTCCAGATGACGAGGTAGCCCTCGCGGTCGCGCAGGGGGAACTTCACGTAGATGGAGGGGTCCTCGACGTCCTCGTACTCGACCTCGTTGTTGGCGATGGCGGTCTCACACCGCGGGCACTGGGAGATGGAGCGCTGGCCCTGCTCGACCAGCCCCTTCTCGTGGGCCTGCTCGAAGCCCCACCACGCCGCCTCCATGTACTCGGGATTGAGCGTCTTGTAGGGGTTCTCCCAGTCCATCCAGACGCCGAACGACTGGAAGTCCGACTGGAGGCCCTCCAGTTGCTCCTCGGCGTAGGCCTTGCACTCGTCGATGAAGTTCTCCTCGCCGAACTCCTCGATGTCCTTCTTGTTCTCGAAACCGAGTTTCTCCTCGACCCGGGTCTCGATGGGCAGGCCGTGCATGTCGTAGCCCGGCCGGTCGGTCACGTCGTAGCCGGACATCCGCAGATAGCGGATGTAGGCGTCCTTGAGCGTCTTGTTCCACGTCGTCCCCATGTGGGCCGCCCCGGAGGTGTACGGCGGCCCGTCCACGAAGAAGAAGTCCTCGCCGTCGGCTCGATGCTCCTTCGCCTTCTCGTAGGCGTTCACGTCGTCCCAGTACGAGAAGACGCGCTCCTCGACCGCGTCGGGGTCGTACTGGTCGTCTACCTCGCCGAACCTGCTCATGTACGTGGTGTTCTCCTGCGAAGTTAAATCGGGTTCGGTTGTGCAGTCGGGTCTGTACTCGGTCGGTGGTGAAATCGAGTCCTGCGTTTCCGGAGTCGGTGGAACTGGGCGAGAGGTGACCGGACGCGAGCGACAGAGGTGACCCGACGCGAGCGACAGAGGTGACCCGACGCGAGCGGCTAGCTACTCCCGGTACCTAGGAGACCGCACCGCGACCGCGGGCCACACGCCTCCCCAGCCGATTCCTTCGCTCCCTCCGGTCGCTCAGTCATCCCTCGCGCGATGATGGCGCGGCCCAAAACAGCCGGACACCGACGGACAAACCGCGTCCGCCGAGCAGTCGGTCGCTTCGCTCCCGACGACCGCGCCAGCACGCGCCGGGTGGACGGGTCGGTATCGCGCATCTTCGTTGCCCTCCCGGCGCGCGGAATCGCGGCCCGCGGTTTGGCCGCGATTCTCGTGCGAGGGACGAGCATCGCAGGCCGGAGGCCGAGAAGCGCAGTCGGTTGGGGAGGACGAGGTGCGGTTCTCACAGGTGACGGGAGTAGCTAGCGTCTCGCCGTCGGAGTCGGCCTCGGAATCGGTGAACCTCGAAGTAGTCCCCACGTAGTAGCCTCAACCTTGATACATCGGGCCGTCCAACGCTCCGGATAGACCCATGAGCCAAGACGACTGCATCTTCTGCCAGATAGTCGAGGGCGACATCCCGAGCCGAACCGTCTTCGAGGACGACACCGCGAAGGCCTTCCTCGACGCGAACCCCCTCGCGCCCGGCCACACCCTCGTCGTTCCGAAAGAGCACTACGAGACGCTGAGCGAGGTGCCCGAGGAGACCGCCGCCCACCTGTTCGGCGTGCTCCATCGGCTCAACACCGCGGTCCAGAACGCGGTGGACGCGCCCGCCGCCAACGTCGCGTTCAACGACGGCCCCGCCGCCGGACAGGAGGTCCCGCACGTCCACGGCCACATCATCCCGCGGTTCGAGGACGACGGCGGCAGACCCATCCACGCGGTCGCGGGCCAGCGCCCGGACCTCTCCGACGAGAAGCTCGACGAGATCGCCGCGGAGATTCAGAACACGCGGTAGACCGACTCTGGCGGGCGAAATCCGGCCGCCACCTGCGAAGCCCACGCTTTTATATCATCACGAACAAGCCCCGAATCAATGGCCCACTCCACCGCCACCCTCGTCGGCGCGACCGGCGGGGCCGGAACCACGCGACTCGCGGTCGAACTCGGCGCGACGCTCGCCCGCGACGGCCGCGACGTCGCGGTCCTCGACGCCGCGTTCGCCACCGAGGGACTCGCCCGCCACGTCTCGGGACGCATCGACCCCGACGTGACCGAACTGCTCACGGAGGACCGACCGGTCTCGGCGGGCCTGCGCGACCACGACGCCGCCGCCGACCTCGCGGGGCGACTCGCGGTCTGCCCGGCCCGCGCGCCGTTCGAGCGCGTGGCCCGCGCCAAGACCGCCGACGCCGCACGGCGGTTCGAGACCCTGCTCGCCGACGCCGCCGAGGCGTTCGACCACGTCCTCGTGGACGCGCCGCCGGTCGCCGCGAACCAGAGCGTGGCCGCCGTGAACGCCGCCGACCGCGTGGCCGTCGTCGCGCCCGCCAGCGAGCGCGGCGTGGACGCGGTCCAGCGCGCGCTCGGCCGCGTCGCCGACGTGGGCGCGAGCGCGGACCTCGTCCTCGCCAACCGCGCCGAGCCCGACCACCCGGTCCGGAGCGCCGACGCCGCTGTCCCCGAGAGCGACGCGACCGGCGTCCGGGCGGTCCCCGCCAGCGCGCCCGACCCCGAAGCCGAGTTCGCGCCCGCGGTCGCGCGCGCCGCCGAGGCCCTCTTCGACGCGGAACTGGACCTCGAATTCGAGGAGTCGGGGCTGTTCGACCTCGACGCCGAGGAGTACCTGCCCGACCCGCTGTCCTGACTTCGAACCGTTCGGTCCGATACGCTGCTCGGCGAACGGTCGGAGACGACCCGTTCGGCCCCCAGAGGTGGCGCTCGCTCACCCGAGTATGTAGAACTCATACGACTCCCATGATAACTATTCACGATGACTAGGATAATTCCAATAATATAATTAATATAAAGTATTAAACAATTGCATCGGAAGATGTTGGATGCAGTATGGAAAAAGAAAGTGAATCCGGACGAGAACGGAACAGAACGGTGAACCGACGAAGCGCACTCAAGTCGCTCGGTGTGGCGGGAGCGGCCGTCACCGGAACCGGTGTCCTCGGACGCGTGTCGGCGGCGAACCCCGACCGGAAGTACTTCGCTATCCAGGAAGCGGCCAACGAAATCCGCGAGAAGCAGGGCCGACAGGCGATGTTGCGGTTCCTCGAAAAGAAGGGCATCGGATACGACACCGTGCGTCGCCCGATGGTCATCACGGAGAAAGACGACGATTCGGTCTCCACGGACGAGTTCGACAACGTCGATGGCTCTCCCAGCGACTGCGATATCTGCCTCGATTTCACGCTGTATACCAACTCCCAGAACACGATATACACCATCGACATGGAGTGGACGTACGACCTCGAAGCCAGCGACTACGGCCAACAGCCCGACGACGGGGCCGCGCTCTACTACACCGACGGCTGCTGGGACTACTACTCCAACTCCCTGAGCGAGACGACCTACACCAGCAACTACGTCACGGCCGAAGACGACAACAACAACGACGGAATCGCCTACTCCGTCGACGACGTTTCGGCAGGTGACGGCGACAACCTCTACTGCGGGCTGAACATCGAACCCATCGGGGACTGCACTATCGACCAGCGCGAGGTGTTCGGTCAGTACATGCACACATGGACGGACGTAGAGGTCAGCTCGTCGTTCGGGGTGTCGTTCCCGGCTGGCATCTCGGTGAGCTATTCGGTCGATACCGAAGTCGGCGAACAGACGACCGGAACCGAAGGAGACGGCGACACGCTGATGACGCTCGACCAGTCCGAGGCCACCCTCGACTGAACGGAGACCGTCATCACCTCGCGAGTTATTTCGGGACGAGAGAACGATTACAGCAGTAACACGACAACGCTTGCTTCAGGACATGAAACGACGACACGCACTCCGGACCGCAGTAGCCGTCAGCATAGCGAGCGCGGGGTGTCTGAGACGGCTCTCGGGCGACGACCGCACTCCGGCACACACCGTTACCGTCTATCACGTAGACCACGAGATAACTCGGGACGTGACCGTCGTCGTCCGGAACGACGCCGAGGAGTCCCTCTTCGAGAAGTCCTACACGATGTCCGAGACGAACGAGTCGGACGAGGACGCGACGTTTCCGGAATCGAGTGACCCGTCCACCGTCCTCGTCACCGTCGACGGCGTAGAGTTCGAGAGACGGTGGCCGAACGCGGAGTGTCGCGACGGGACGTGGATGGGGATAGAGGTGTGGATTCGCGGGAAGTCGGACTCGGACATCGACGTGAGAATCGAGGAGAACTGCCAGACTACCTATCTGGACTCGTAGCTACGCCCGAGTCAAGCGGGTCGAGCGGGTCGAGCGAATCGAAATCGCTCGGAGCCGTCGGAGGTATCGGATGAACGGGACCCACGCGACCGAACTACAGGAGGTCGCCCACGCTACTGTAGGTCTCACCGAGTTCGTCGCGCTTGGCGAGCGTCGCGCCCCCGCGGTCCTCGAACGCTCCCTCGACGACGCCGCCTGACCCCGGAATCGGGTCGTGGGTCTCGACGAACGCCGCCAGCGCGAACTCCGTCTCGGACGCGCCGGTCAGCTCGCGGGCCTCGGTCCGAGAGAGGTCGGCCGAGAGCCAATCTCTGAGGACCTCGTGTGCGCGCGGCGTCAGCGGCGAGACGCCCTCACAGCCGAGCAGGTGGAGGGTCTTGGACGCGGTGACGGGCGCGACTCCCGCCTCGCGGGCGCTCGCGCCGACCGACTTCCCGGCGGTGTGGCCCTCCAGAATCGCGGCGGCCGACGCGGGGTCGCAGGGCAGGTCGTCGGCGAACTCCGCGAGTCGCTCGCGGAGTTCGCCGGGCCGAGCGTCCACCGCCGCGACCCCGCGGTCGCGCTGCTCGGTGGTGACTTCGAGGCCGTCGGCGATGTCCGAGAGCGTCACGTTCGTGAGTTGTCCCGACACCGACTTAAATTCCCGCACCCGAAATCGGGAAATAGCGGAGCGACGCCGCGAGGAGCCTACCGGTTACCGGTAGGCTCCTCGGGGCGAGTTGGGTCGTTTCACCTTCCACCTACCTTGCTTTAAATGCCGTTCCGGGCGAAGTTCGAGTTGTGATGAGCAAAGCACGCTCTCCCTCGCCGACCTGCCCCGAGTGCGACGGACGACTGACCGCCGACCGCGACGAGACGGTCTGCGCCGACTGCGGTCTGGTGGTCGCCGAGGACCGCATCGACCGCGGTCCCGAGTGGCGGTCGTTCAGCGACGACGACACGAGCAAGGAGCGGACCGGCGCGCCCCTCACCCGGTCGCGCCACGACCGCGGGCTGAGTACCGAGATCGGCCACTCCGGCGACCTCCGGCTGACGGGGCGAAAGCGCAGGCGGGTCGCCCGGATGCGCAGGGAACACGACCGCGCCCGAATCGCCTCGAAGACCGAACGCAATCAGGTGTACGCCTTCACCGAGATTCGCCGCCTCGTGAGCGCGCTCCAGCTGTCGGAGACGGTTCGGGACCGCGCCTGCGTCCTGTTCGAGTCGGCCCAGTCGGAGGACCTGCTCCGCGGGCGGTCGCTGGAGGGGTTCGCGTCGGCCGCGGTGTACGCGACCTGCCGGACCGCCTCGGTCTCGCGCACGCTCGACGAGGTCCTCGACGTGGCTCGCGCGACCCGCAGCGAACTCAAGACCGCCTACGACGCCCTGAACCGCGAACTCGGCCTGCCCACGGGCCCCATCGACCCCCGCGAGTACCTGCCGCGGTTCGCCAGCCGCCTCGACCTCCCCACCGAGGTCGAGCGCCGCGCGGCCGAACTGGTCGAGCGCGGGTTCGACGAGAACCTCGTCAGCGGCCGCAACCCCGGCGGGTTCGCCGCGGCCTGCCTCTACGCCGCGGCGCGCGAGCGGGGTCGCGACGTGACCCAAGCGGAGGCCGCCGAGGTGGCCGACGTGACGGCCGTGACCCTCCGGTCGGCGTACTACGACCTGCAGGACTGATTCTCGCGAAACCGGACTTCGTCGGCCAGTTCCGAGAACCGTTCGGCTGGGCAACTCCCGGGCGCGAGCGACCGGACCGCGATTCCGTGGCGCTGGGCGCGAGCGACCCGCTCGTCGTCGGGGACCGCCACGACCGGCGCGCCGAGCGCCGACCGAATCTGGTCGGTCGGCGGATTCTTTCCCGCGCGGTTCAGCGCGACCGCCGCGAGTCCGGCGTCGAGTTCTCGCGCGAGCGCCCGCGTCCGGAGCGCATCGGCCAGCGCGAACGTCCGTGGCGAGGCGACCAGCAACGACGCGTCGGCCGCCAGCAGGGGCATTCCGGCGTCGGCGGCCATCCCGGCGGGACAGTCCACGACGACCCGACCGTACGCCCCCGCGACCGCCTCGACCGCCGCGACGAGGCCGGTCACGTCGCCCGCCCGCGCGCCCGCCAGCGTCCGACCGCACGGGAGGATGTCGACCGGCCCCGACTCGCAGACCGCCTCGACGGGGTCGGCCCGCCCGGCCAGCACGTCGTGGAGGTCGGGCCCGCGCGCCCCGGGGAGGTCTGCCATCCCGAGGTCGGCGTCCACGACCACCGCGTCGAGTTCCGCCGCGAGGTTGAGCGAGAGGGTCGACTTGCCGACACCGCCCTTGCCGCCCGCGACCGCGAGTATCACGGCGACCCTCCCGTCGCCGATTCGTCGGCGCGGTCGCGCAGGGCCCCGATTCGGCGGGCCACCGCGTCGAGCGCTCGGCGGTCGTCCTCGGAGAGGTCGGCCGTCCCGTCGTCGGCGCGCGTCTCGACCGCCGAGAGCCACGCGTCGACCGGGTCGGGGACCGGGTCGGCGTCCGAGGGAGTCCCACAGTCCTCGACGGCGGGCACCGGCACGGCGTCGGCAGGTGGCCGGGCGTCGCCGAGCGCCCGGACGACGCCCTCGGGGGTCGCTTCGACCGCGGGGCGGTCGATTTCGGTACGGTTCCCGTCGGTCTCGGAGTCCCCGGCGCGCTCGGACCAGACCACCTCGACCGGGGGGTCGGCGGGCGGGGCGCGCGCGGCGTAGCCGAGCGCGCGCCGCTCGCCGGGCGCGAGGACGCCCTCGAAGCCGCCGTCGTCCCACCCGGCCTCGGGGACGCCCTCGCGGCGGGGCGGGCACACCGGTCCGTCGAGGCGGTTCCCGAGTCGGACCCGCCGCGGGGTCCCAGCAGAGTTCGTCACGGTCAGTTCCACGAGCGAGATTCCGGCGCTGGAATCGACGCGCCAGTCGAGGTCCACCGCGGGGTCGGAACCGACTGCGGGGTCGGCTTCGAAGGAGTTCGCCATGGCCCCGATTCGGGGCGTCTTCGGTGTTAAACCTACACGCGAACGACGGCTGCGTCGAGCCACCGGGACGCCCGCGCAGCGCTGGGGAACCGACGAATCTCGGAATCGAGGACCACCGGCGCGCGGAGGTCGGCCACGCGCGCGACCGCAAGCGCCGACGCGACCGACTCGGTCGCGTCGGCGCTGGCGGTCGATTCCGGACGGGACGATTCCGGACGGGACGATTCCGAACAGGACGATTCCGAACGGGGCGGAACCGCGGCGAGCGCGTCGTCGAACGCCTCCCGGACCGCCCCGCGAGGTGTTCGCGGGCGGCCCGACGGAGGTTGTCGGCGCGGTCCCGGAGCCGGAGGCGTTCGCGGCGGTCGGCGCGACTCGCCCGGGCCCGCGAGCGGGCCCGGGCGAGCGACTGCTCGGCGGCGATGCGCTCGGTCTCGACCTCCGCGAGTCGGCGGGTCGCCGCCGAGAGGTCGGCCTCCGCGTCGGCGAGGTCGGCGTCCCCGCCGCGCTCGCGGAGCGCCCGGACTCGACCCCGGAGGCTCGCGACCCGCTCGCGGAGTCGGGCCTCCTCGTCGCCGGTCTCGGCGACCCGCCGCCGTGCGCCCGCGAGGTCGATGTCGTCGGGAGCGAGCGCGTCGAGGCGCTCGCGGAGGGCGGCCAGCTCGTCGTCCTGCGGGGCCGCGCGACCGCGCGAGCGGGCGGCGGCCGCGAGCGCGGGCCGCAGGGCGAGCGCCACGTCGGGGCGAATCGCGCCGACGCGCTCGTGGGCCGGTCCGGGGTCGGGACACGCGACCGAGACGCCGTCGGGCCCTCCGGAGTCGCCGTCCCGGACCGCGCGCACCACCTCGCGCGCAGAAACGTCGAGAGTCGCCGCCCGGAGGTCGACGGCCCGACCCGTCCAGGTGTCCTCGGCGACTCGCAACCTCATAGCTCGGCGTCGACCAGTTCCTCGGGGTCGGGGTGGTCGGTTCCGGCCGCGAACTTCGCGTACGGCGTGCTCGGACTGTCGCGGCCCTCGTACGCCGCGGCGGCCTCGCGGACCGCGCGCGGTACCTCGTCGAATTCGTTGAACGGCGCGGTCCGCTCTATCTGGACGTCGCCCGTGTGCTTCGCGCGCAGACGGAGCGCGAGAAAGGCGCCGAGTTCGGTCGCCTCGAACAGGACCGCCCGCCCGAACCGCTGGACGACCGCCTCCTCGTGGCCGTTACAGACGTTCCGGAGGGTCTGGCGGGCCGCCTGCGAGTACGTCACGACCAGCAACACGCCGATAAATTCGGCTTGATTCGTCTTAAAATTACTCTATCTGGTCCGGACGGCCCACTCGCCGTCGTCGTCGAGTTCGAGAACCGTGTCGAACAGCGAGGTGAGGGTGCTGACCGTCTGGTCGTCGCAGGCGTCGGGGTCGAGGTGAAAGTGGGCGGTCACGCCCGCGGCGTCGAACCGGCCGGTCAGGACGTGGAGGAACTTGTAGACCGTCTGGAGGTCGGCGTACTGGAGCAGGGCGGTCAGCGAGTCGAAACACGCGACCGTCTCGTTGTCGTTGCTGTCCCACGCCTTGAGGACCTCGCTGAGTTTGATTCCGAGTCCCGTCAGGTCGCCCGGACTCGACAGCGCGTCGACGACCTCCCCGCGGGTCCCGTCACCACCGGAGACCGCCGACGCCGAGCGGGTCGTCTCGCCGACGCTGACGAACCGCAAGTTCCGCGGGCGCTCGCCCACGGACGAGACCCAGTCTTGGATGCAGGCGTCGGGCGAGCGCGTGTACGCGACCCAGAGGACGTTCTGCTCGGAAGGGTCGTCGAGCGAGAGCAGGTCGAGACACGCGTCGTCGGTGGCGTCGTGGATCGACGGCGAGAGCACTAGGACGCAAGCCCCTCGCTCGACGGCGTCCTGCAACGACCCATCCCCGTTGTGACCCTTCGTTTGCATCGTGAGTGTGTTCCGTTCGGTTTCTGGCCCCGGTCGACAAAGATTCGTCGTTAGTTTGGTTTAGACAGCCGAACTTATTTATTTTCCCTTCTCGGGAAGTCCCGTCACAGCCGCTCGATCTCGAATTCGACATCGGGGTCGCCAGTGGGAACGTCGGCCGCGTCCGAGCGGTCCCGCGAGCCCGACGAATCGCAGTCGTCGCCGAGCAGGGCCTCGACCCGACTCCGGGCCTCCGAGCGCGACTCGGCGACCACGACCAGCCCGTCGGCGCGCGCCTCGCCCGACGCGCGGAAGGCCGTCAGGTCGTCGTCCTCGAACTCGGTGGCGTAGGTCCGCAGGACCGTCAGGACGCGCTTCTCGGTCGCTCGGAGGTCGGCCTCGCCCGACTCGAAGTCGGCCAGCGCGTCCTCGACGTTCCGAAGGGCGGAGATGCGGTCCATGTCAGGTCGTCCGGAGGTGGTCGGTCGAGGGCTCGTACACCTCGCCCTTCTGTTTCAGCTTGTCTATCTCGTGTTCGGCCTTCGAGTGGTCCATCCCGATGTCCTCGGCGCGGTCGAGGACGACGTCGATTGGCGCGCCCTCGTCGTACTCGTCCTCGATGTCGGCGATGAGCTGTTTGATGTTCTTGATGCGGTCGCGCTGGGTCTTCGAGGTCCCGGTCTCGACCACGTCGGCGTCGAACTGGCCCGTCTCGGGGTCGACGCCGATGTCCTGGAGACACGACCGGGTGATATCCACCGCGCGCTCGGCGTCCCCGACTTCGACCTCGTCGGAGAGTCGCACCCGGGCGCTGGCCTCCGCGAGCCTGACCAGCGCCTCCAGCTGGCGGGCGGTGACCGGCACCGGGGCGTCCTCGTCGACGCCCTTCGACCGGAGGTCGACGTAGAAGTCCTCGATGGTCGCCATCGCCTCGTCGGTCATCGTCGGGAAGCAGTTGCGCTTGGCGTAGGCGATGTACTTGCGCAACAGGTCGGCGTCGATGGCGGGCGCGACCTCCTCGGTCTGGCTCCGGACCTCCTCCTCGGAGATGTTGGGCGCGCTCATCTCGGTCCGCTGGGTGTTGAGCTGACCCGCGTAGTTGGTCTGGAGGATGTGTTCGGCCAGCCGCCGGTCGTGCTCCTCGTCGGGCTGGTCGGTGACCGTGAAGATGAGGTCGAACCGCGAGATGAGCGCGGGTTCGAGGTCTATCTGCTCGCCGATGGGTTCGTACTGGTCGAACCGACCGTACTTGGGGTTGGCCGCCCCGAGCAACGAGCATCGTGACTTGAGCGTCGCGTTGATGCCCGCCTTCGAGACCGAGATCTTCTGCTGTTCGAGCCCCTCGTGCATCGCAGAGCGGTCGTCGGGGGCCATCTTGTCGAGTTCGTCGACCGCCGCGATGCCCTTGTCGGCGAGCACGAGCGCCCCGGCTTCGAGGGTCCACTGCTGGCCGTCGCCGAAGTCGTCGCGGACCGCTGCGGCGGTCAAACCCGCGGAGCTACTACCTTTCCCGGAGGTGTACACCGAGCGCGGCGCGATGTTCTGGACGTACGAAATCATCTGGGAGTTGTGCGAGACGACGTTGTTCGTCAGGTAGTTGTGGGTTCCAGCAACTTCGAGGTCGTACACCCAGTCGTAGTCGGGTTCGATAGATTCGATGGACCTGATGCGGTCCCAAGTGATGTCGCTATCTACGAGTGCCCAAAGCGCCTCTATATCGCCTTCAACACGGAGAGCTTCGTCGATACGGTCGAGAACGACGCTCCTCGCATCGGTTACTCGGCCACCGTCTGGAACGACTTCCCCTAGTTCGTACAAGCTGACCGAACGCTGGCAAACGCCAATACCATCTGCAAGCTCCTGTTGGGAGAGATTCAACTCTTGTCGTGCCGTTTCGATGGCTTCCCAATCACCGTTTTCGACTTTTTGACGGAGTTTGTAGATTCGATCAAGTCGAGTTCTAAAGGTTTCTACGACGGTTTGCAGACTCTCTCGGCTCGGGTTTCGGTCGCCTCGTTCATAGTGTTGGTAGGTGGATCGTGCAAGTCCACACTCGGATTGCGAAAGTGCAAGTGACTCTCTGATACGCCGAAGGTCGGCGGAGAGAGCGGGAATTACGTCACAATTCGTGTTCTTCGTTCCGTTATCGACTGCTCTGGCACTGGCAGATTTTCGTGCTGTGACGAAGCCGATATCTTGGAGGTACTGTTGGAACTGTTTACCACTAATTCGAAGTCGATAACTGCCTTTTTGGCGTTCGGAGAGTTGTGATGTAATACCGACTGAAAGTAGAAGACTTCGGACCTGTTTGAGCAGTTCCTCACTCACTGAAGCAACACTGACTTCTCTCTGGCCAACCGAAACGTGACCTTCTGCATCGATATATGCTCGAAGGAACTCACATTTCACCTCCGTAGAGGCATTCATTAGAGTATCCGGAACTCGCTGTTCAGCGGAACCTTGAGTGATTGCAGGGTCAAGATTCCTGAGGAAGCTAACAAACTCGCCAGACGAACAAGTGATTTCTTCGGCAGATTTGTCCGGGCGTGACGCTCGCTCAGTGTAATTCAAACCGAGTTCGTCAAAAGCGCCGGCGACATCGTCAAGAATCTCTCGATCCTTGTTTGTAACAGTGACGTAGCCTGTGTTGTCGGACCGGGATTCTACATACCCCTCTGCAATGATGTACCCGAGTAATCGAGCTAACTTCGGTGTCCATTTGTTCGGTAAATCAAGTTCGACTGCATTGTACGATTGTGACGACCTATAGTCGACTTCGAGACTATTGTCTCCTTCTGTCGGGAGTGACCGAGGAGTCGCGATGAAATCACCTTCGCCAATTTCCTCAGCCTGGACGGGGCTAAACTCACCTTGACTTTGGACGAAAAGCGGGTGAGAGGGAGTGACCTCGATTTCCGTTCCGCTCCTCGTCCGAATCCGGTACATCTCGTCGGGGGCTTCACGCTTCCAGACCTTCGTCGCGCGTTTCTGAACGAGTGTCCCGTCGGCACTCATCGACGGAAGCGGAATATCGACCTCTTGGTACACGCCATCGTCTATCGGTTTCGGGTCGGTAAGATGGGATTCGACGATTTCACGTATCGGCTTCTCGGCCCCATCTGCGAGCGTGACTTTCGTGTCGCCTTTAATACACTTACCAGTTCCGGGGTCCCCTATAAGGAGCATGTGCAAATCGCCACGAATACGAGATTCGTCCGGAAGATGCTTGGTCACACCAGAGAACAGCTGAAGAATCATCGCGAGCTTCTCCTCGTCGTAGCCGTAGATGGCGGGAGCCATCGAACCGACCATCTGCTCGTAGATGTCGCTCTCGTTCGAGAGTTCGATGATCTCCTTTTTGTCCTCGTCGGTGATGTCCATGTCCTCGAACTCCTCGTCCTCGATGGTCACCGAGACGCCGTTCATGTACACGTCGAAGACCGCCGACTTGTCCTGCCCGCTGCCCTGCTGTTCGAGGTGGAGGACGCCCGTGACGGTGACGTGGTCGCCGGGCGTGACCTCGCCCGTGATGTCGTCCTCGATGTTGACGTCGATGCTCTGGGGGGTCTCGCCGCCCCGGAGTCCCTCGGGGCTCTCCTGGACGCGGAGCTTCTGGGAGTCGATGAACTCCGACTGGTCGAAGTTTATCTGGAAGGGGCCCTGTCGCTCACACCCCTGACACTCGTGGGGTTCCTGGAAGTCGCCGCCGCTCTGTGGGATGTAGGTCAGGGTGCCGCATCGCTGGCACTCGAAGGCGGCCTCCCGAATCTTCGGCCGGACGTCGGTCGCCTTCCGGACGATGCCCTGCACGCTGACCAGCGTGTTGACGTGGCGGGCGCGAATCGCGCGGATGTCGGTCGTCTCCGGGAGGTTCTGGATGCGAACGTGGGCCTGTCCGAGGCTCACGTCCACCGGGAGGTCGTAGAGGCGCAGGGCCTCCTCGGCGTACTCCTGTAGCTGTTCGGGCTTCGAGAGGTAGTCGTCGGCGAGGTCGGCGTCGTACCGGTAGAGGTCGTTCCAGTCGACGAACAGCGACCGCTTCTCCCCCGGGTACTTCGCGGCGAGGTCCCCGATTTCGTCGCTGTAGTACCGCCGGTAGAACTGCTCGAAATCGTCGACTAGCTCCGTGTTCTCCGCGCGAGCCATTCAGGCATTTCGTAGTTCCTCCTCCGATAAGAAGGTTCGTAAAGCATCCCGGAAGTGAAGCCGGAGAGACGCCGAAAGCGCGCCGAAAGTGAAACCGCCCCGCGACCGGGCGGGCTTGCCCGCCCGGTCGCGAGGCTGTCCCTGCCGGATGCTCCGAACGAGCGAACTGCCGGATGCTCCGAGCTTTTGTAGCCGGGGATGGACGACCGAAGCATGCAACTGGGCACCGCCGATGCCGACGCGGGCGAGCTGTCGACCGGCTACCTCGAAGTCACGGACCTCCCGACCGGCGGGGCCGAGCGCCTGCCCGTCCTCGTCGCCCTCGGCGACGAGGACGGGCCCGAACTCTGGATCACGGGCACGCTCCACGGCGACGAGGTGACCGGCCTCGCGGGCGCTCAGGACGCGATGCGCGAGGACCTCCCCGACGACCTCGCGGGCACCGTGGTCTGCATCCCGAACCTCAACCCCGCGGGCCTGCGCCGCAACGAGCGGACCTCCTACTACCACGACGACGACCCGAACCGCTACTTCCCCGACCCCACGAGCGAGAGCGCTCGCCCGCCCAAGGTCCAGGAACTCATCGACCGACGCATCTACGAGGCGTTCGTCGACAGCGCCGACGCTCTCGTCAACCTCCACACCTCGGTCGTCGACTCGGTCCCGTTCGACATCCGCCACCGGGTGTTCTACGGTAACCGCCGGACCCGCGAGGAGGCCGAGGAGCTCGCCGAGCTCCAGGGCCGCCTGATGGAGGCGTTCGGCCTCCCTATCGTGAATCAGTACCCCGGCGGGGAGTACACCGACCGGGGGCTCCAGCGCTCGACGACCGGCGCGGCGCTCGACACCTCGGGTATCCCCGCGTTCACGCCCGAAATCGGGGGCCACAGCGTCGTCGACGACGACCTGGTGGCCGCGGGGGTCGCGGGGTGTCACCGGGTGATGGTCGAACTCGGGATGCTCGACTCGGTGGCCGACGAAATCGCGGCCGCCGACCCCGGCCACGAGTCGCCCGTCGAGTACCCGGTGAGACGCGCCCAGCACCCCCACGCCGAGACGGCGGGCATCGTGCGCCACCGAGTCGAACCGGGCGACGTGGTCGAGGCTGGCGACCCCGTCGCCGACATCGTCACACCCCACGGCGACCCGAAGGCGACCGTCGAGTCCGATCACGACGGCTACGTCACCGGGCGACCCGAGGGTGTGGCGGTGTACGAGAACGACCCGCTCTGCTACATGGCGGTTCGCGACGAGGAACCCATCGTGCAGGAGTGGGACGGCGGGGAGTGAGACGGAACTGACGAGAGAGACCGGGCCGACCCGGGGTGAGCAACTGCCCAATCGAGACGGTGGAAGTTCGAGTGCGCGATGGCGGAGGGTTCGTTCGAGCAAACTACCGTTTGGGTCGCGCTTCGACTGCGGTGAGAATCCCGAGGAATCGAGAGGTGGCCTCCCGAATCGGCAGGTCGGCGCGCGAGACGACCGCCAGCGGTTCCTGGTTCCACCGACACCCGTGCTTCTCGAAGTGGGCGTCGGCGCGCCAGTCCTGGAACCGCGCGACGGCACCCACGTCACTGCGTCCGTGTTCGAGCAGGAGAATCCGTCCGTCGGGCCTGCAGACCCGGCTCATCTCCCGCAGGGCCGCGACCGGGTCCGGGAACGTGCAGGTCGAGAGCGCCGAGATGACGGTGTCGAAGCTGTCGTCCGGGAAGTCGAGTTCCTGGGCGTCCATCTCCAGCAGGTCCTCGCCGAGTTCGAGGTCGTCGAACCGCTCTGCGGCCTTCGCCAGCATCTCGGGGCTGATGTCGACGCCGACGTACGCCACCGAGTCGGGGAGGTGGGGGACGTTCGTCCCGGTTCCGCAGGCGACGTCGAGCACGCGGCCCTCCGCCCGCCCGAAGAGCCGACGCCGGTACCGCCCCATGAACAGCCGGTCGAGCGGGGCCATCCGGGCGACCCAGTCGGCCTGGTCGGCGTACACCCCGCGGATCTCGTCGAGGGACATCGAGCGGTCCTCGTCGGCGGTCGCCGAGCGCGTCGGTGTCGAGTCGCTCATGTGAGCTCCGTACCGGGCAACAGTTTGCCACCATAGAACATAATTATTTCTCCGGCTCCTCTGCTCGGGACCGGACAGCGATAGACGCGACGCCTCCCTCGCGACTCGGGTCAGCAGAATGGGACCGCTCGGACATGGTGATAGTATTCTGCTATATTATATGTTCTCGATGAACCCTCTCCAGTACAAATAATTTAAGATGACAGCTTGATTTATCGGGAACAACTACCATGGAGGGCCACAATTGACTAAATCTCCGAAGGACACCACGGACGGGCACCGGAGACCGATAAAAAAGGGGTGTCACGGCGACACGGGATTTTCGCGCCGGGCGGCGTTGCAATCGCTCTCTGTCGCTGTCGGGATGGGGCTCCTGAGTGACGCGAGCGCCCGAACAGGGTCGGCGAATCAGCAGTCACAGGAGTCTCGCCGCGGGCCGACGCTCATCGAGAAGGATCCGGACGCAGGGTTCAATTTCCCGTACTATCTGTACGTGCCTCCAGAGGCGCGTGAGAAGCCGCTACTCGTCGAACCAGTGAACTCGGGGGCTGGCTCCGACGAGTTCCAAGAGGATTTGGACGCGGCCGAGAGCACCGTAACAGACGGGGTAGCACGGCGTCTTTGTGACGAACTTCGAGTTGCGCTCGTCGTACCCGTATTTGCGAACCCCGTCTCCGACGGATTCTACGAGAAGTTCGTCCAGTCGCTGGATACCGAGACGATGCATATCGACTCCGGGCGATTCGAGCGAATCGACCGACAACTCATCGCGATGGTCGACGACGCCCGAGAGCGGATTGCCGAGGACGGCCTCGAGCTTCCGTCCGATTTCATGATGAACGGGTTCTCCGCATCCGGCAACTTCGTCGATAATTTCGCGGTCATGCACCCGGAGCGTCTCACGTCAGTGACTGCCGGGGCGGTGAACGGGATGGCCACGCTCCCGGTACGGGAAGCGAAGGACCACACTCTCAATTATCAGATCGGCATCGCAGATTTGGAAGAACTCACCGGCTCGCCGTTCGACCTCAACGCCTGGCGGGACGTAGCGCTGTTTTGTTACATGGGCGAAACGGAGACGAGTCCGAACGACGACACGCTACCGTACCGGGACGTCTGGAGCGAGGAGCAGGCCGAGAAGGCCCAGGAGGTGTACGGAGAGGACATGCAAGAGGATAGAATGACGTTCAGCGAAGCGGTTCACGACCGTGTCGATGCCGACACCCGATTCGAGGTGTACGACGATACGGATCACTCGTACTCGCCGAAAATCGTTTCAGACCTGATCGCACACCATCGAAGCCGTAACGAAATCGAGGGAGTCTCGTTTCGGGAGGAGCTGATTGCGGGCGTGGAACGGCTCACCGTCGATTGTTACGTGGAAGGTACAGCAGAGGACCGGTTGCGGGTTCGGGTCTATCGCGGAAGCGAAGAGATTTCCGTAGAGCCAACGACGGTGGTCGCCGGTGTCTCGAATCGTGTCCGAATCGAACTCAAAGGCCCACTGTCACTCGGCGACGAAGTCACCCTTCGGGTGTCACCGCCAGAGGGGGACGTGGTGCTGTCTCGGTCAGCGACGGTACGTTACGCGACCAAGTTCGAACGGACCGTGGGGCCCGACGATGACACGGTCAAAATTACGTACGGAGCTTCCGAATCCGCCGACAGGGCGGATCTGTATCTCGTCCCCGACGGGGAAGGGCCGCACTGGGAGCGTAACCTTCAATTGACTAGCGTCAGGCCTGGTGAGAGTCGAACGGAAACGTTCGAACTGTCGTCCAGCGAAACCGGAATTCCGTTCGCGTCTGGCGACGAGGTGGAAGTCTGGCTGATCCCTCCCGGCAATATCACCCCGTCCCGTGCGGTCGCGACGGATTCGGTCACGGTCGGCGGGGACGCTACCGGAGAGGAGACGGAGATGAGCTCCTGTGATGTCGAGACCATGCAACACGACGAAGTCGACATCAGCTTCGCCGGGCCCCCGACTGTCGACGAGACATCTATTCAGGTGGAGACCAGTGTCGCCGAGTCGTTCGGTAAGGCGGTTCGAACGCGTCTCTTTCCCGAAAACGGTGGAGGTCAGTGGGGTATTGGGTTGGACTTCGTCGATCCCGGATCGTCCGGGACGGACGCCTACGAGATTCCGTCGGGGACGCTCCAACTCGGCGAGACCGCCACGCTACGTGCGTTTCCGGAAGATTGGGGGCACATCGACGATGCTATCGTGGTCAAATGTACCGTAGTGGCGGGAATTCAGTACGTAGAAGCTCCTATCGCGGGAGCCTCTGACCTCACGGCCGAGTTCCTGCTTCCCGGAACCCTCACCGGTGAGGGGCAGGTGGAACTACGCATCGGCGGCGAGCGTACTGCGACGCTTACAAGCGTCGAACCGGGGGCGTACGACCGCCGGACGTTCGTTTTGGACGAGGTGGCCGACCTCAATGATGGATTGCCGTCCGACACCGACGTGGAACTCGCATTGGTTCACGAGTCGGTGGACGACCCAGTGGATGTCGCGACGGTCACGACGGCGGGTGAAGAAACCGTCGTCGAAATCGCGAAACCGCCAGCACCCTACACGAATTCCCTCACTATCGATTACGGGCTCGAAGAAGGGTATTCGCCTGAGCGGTCGCCAGCTATCCGACTCTACACCGAGGCAGGTTCCTCGTGGGGAACACTACTGGTAGAGCCTTCTCCCGGCGCAGACCAGCGGACAAGCGTCCGGGTCAATTACGACGAGCCAAGTGTGCCGTTCCGTCCCGGTGACGAAATCGAACTCGCGCTCGTCGACGGTACGGACCCGTACGCGAGACAGGCGTTATCAACCGCGTCGGCGACCGTTCCGGAGAATGGGAGCGAGGTACCCACCACGGAGACGACTAGTTCGACCGAGACTTCGACATCGACCTCTACTCTCACGTCAACCACGGGCGAGACGAATGAGTCCGAACGTATCGATACCTCGGAAACGACGACTACCCACCAGTCGGGGACGGAAAGCACGGCTCGCGGAACGTCGACGGCATCGGAGGCAGACCAACCTGGCTTCGGGTTCGGTACAGCGATTGGCGCACTGACTGGTGCCGTGTACTTGTTAAAGCGTCAGTTAGTCGGCGGCGAGGAGTCCGAAGAGTGAGCGAAGGAGACCAAGCGGCCAGCGCACACCCCAACGTCGAAGCTTGCATTACCGGCGCTCGAATCCAGGAGGACCGAACCGGAACATAGTAATTGGTGTCCTCTCGGTCCCGTGGCGACCCGACACACCACGTCGAAGGTTCGTACTGGACGGGCACCGCGAATCGCACTCCGGACAGCACTTCGCGCCTCGGTCCGGCCGTTCCAGGCGTGCGACTTGCAGGGTTCGAATCCTCGGTAGGGCCACTTTCGGCGACAGTAGTAGTTCGCGCCGCTACGCGTCGCTCACCGTTTTGTCGCCGGAGATGGGACCGCTCGGATTCGAACCGAGGTTATCGGCACCCAAGGCCGAAAGGATACCAAGCTACCCCACGGTCCCGCATCTCTCAATAGCGCGCGAGGTCCTGTAAAGGGTTTCGTTTGTGGCGGCGGTGGGAGGTCCGAAAAGACGCCGAGTCACACGCCCCAGATGGCCGCGATGCCGAAGGTCGTCACGAGCGCGAACACCAACTGGAGCGGCCCGCCGACGCGCATGTAGTCGGTGAACTTGTAGCCCCCGGGGCCGTAGACGAAGAGGTTGGTCTGGTAGCCCACGGGCGTCATGAACGCGGTGGACGCCGCGAACGTGACCGCCAGCACGAACGCGAAGGCGTTGGCTCCGAGCTGGGCCGCGGCCTCCGCGGCGACCGGGATCATCAGCACCACGCTGGCGTTGTTGCTGATGACGTTGGTGAGCGCGGCGGTCACGACGTAGAACAGCCCCAGCACCGCGATAGCGGGCAGGAAGTCGGCCGACGCGACCACGAGGTCGGCGAGGAGGTCGGCCCCGCCGGTCTTCTCCAGCGCGATGCCCAGCGGGATGACGCCAGCGAGCAGGAAGATGACGTCCCACTCGACGGCCTCGTAGACCTCCGGGGGCTTGAGCACGCCGGTCACGACCATCGCGAGCGCCCCGGCGAGCGCCGACACCATGATCGGAAGCAGGTCGAGCGCGGCCACCGTGACCACCACGGTGACGATGCCGACCGCGAGCGGTATCTTCGACTCCCGGTAATCGGGGCGTTCGATCTCTTGGGCCACGATGAAGTCGCGGTTGACGTTCAGCCGCGAGATGCTGTCCTCGGTCGCCTGCACCAGCAAGGTGTCGCCGACCCGCAACGCGGTGTGGTCCATGCGCTTGCGGATGTACTCCGGGCCGCGCCGGAGCGCCAGCACGGTCGCGTCGTATCGGTCGCGGAAGCTCGCGGAGGCGAGCGTCTCGCCGACCAGCGACGACCGGGGCGCGATGACGACCTCCACGAGGCTCCGCTCGGCGTCGCCGCGCTCTTCGAGTTCCTCGTCGGTCACGTCCACCTCGGGGAGCAACGACAGCCCCTCGGCGTCGAGGAGGTCGACGAGCGTCTCGCGGTCGGTCCGGAGCGCGAACACGTCGCCCGCCTGTATCTCCTTGGGACCGAGCGGCTCGACGAACGTCTGTCGCCCACGGATGAGCTGGAGGAGGTCGATGTCGAAGTCGGTCTCCGCGAGCGCGTCGGCGACTATCCTACCGACCAGCGGCGAGTCCTCCTCGACCACCACCTCGGTCAGGTACTCCTCAAGCTCGAACTCCTCGGTGAGGTCGTCCCGGACGGGGATGCGCGCGGGGGTGAGCCACTTCCCGACCGTCATGAGATACGCCGCGCCCACGACCGACACGAGGAGGCCGAGGGCGGTGAACTCGAACATCGAGAACGCGTGGAGGTCGGGGTGGTCGACGGCGAGCCGCGCCGAGAGGTCGCTGGCGAGGATGTTGGTCGAGGTGCCGATGAGGGTGAGCGTCCCGCCGAACATCGAGGCGTACGACAGCGGGAGCAGGAGCTTCGAGGGGGAGGTCTTGCCCTCGTGGGCGAGGTCGGTCACCATCGGCATGAGGATGGCGACCGCCGCGGTGTTGTTGATGAACCCCGAGATGGGCGCGACCACGCCGATTGTCGCGCCGAGCTGGCGGTTCTCGTCCTCGCGGGTGAACCCCGCTATCTTGCGCCCGAGTATCTGGACCGCGCCGGTCCGCTGGACGCCGTAGCTCAGCACGAACATCGCCAGCACCGTGACGGTCGCAGTGCTGGCGAACCCCGAGACGCCCTCGGTCGGCAAGACCCGGGTCCACGGCTCCAGCACCATCAGCGCCACCATGATGCCGATAGCGGTGATATCGATGGGCACCGGCTCCGTGGCGAACAGCACGAGCGCCGCCAGGATGACGAGGAGGACGACCACGATGCCAGCTGTCAGCTCCGAGACTACCACGGCGGTTACAACTCGACGGGGGCGGAAAAATGGTACGGACTTCGCGGTCCCCCGACCGGTCCCGGACGAAGCCAACCGGTCCCGACCGAACGCCGACCAGTTCCGGACGAAGCCAACCGGTCCCGGCCGAACGCCGACCAGTCCCGGCCGAACGCCGAAACCGGGCCGACCGGCCCGGTTTCGGCGGGAAACGTGTCGGGACTACGAGCTGTCGTACACGGCGATGCGACCGCAACCGTTCACCACGACGACGTGGTCGCCGACTCCGAACTCGAACTTCCAGTGGCCGTCGGGCGCTCGCCGCTCGAACAGGGTATCGAGCGCTTCGAGGTCCACCGCGTCGTACAGTTCGAGGTCGCAGTCGGTCGGGTCGACCTTCTTGGCGGTCGAAACGGCCTCGATTATCGACGAGCTGAGATGTGTGTCACCGGACGTGTCGTGGCGGAGTTCGCAAAC
This sequence comes from Halorussus salilacus, assembly GCF_024138125.1. NCBI lineage: Archaea > Methanobacteriati > Methanobacteriota > Halobacteria > Halobacteriales > Haladaptataceae > Halorussus > Halorussus salilacus. Next base: position 1,863,552 of record NZ_CP099993.1, on the reverse strand, counting down.
CGGAGAGACGCCGCAGTATGGTCGGTCGCCGTTTGCTGTCGCCATCGGTACGGGGTTTGATAGTACAGCCTATTAAAACCCGGTAGACGAGTGCAGACGCTCGACCCGGTTCGGTCGACGAACCGGCGATTCGACGGCTGTCCGGCGATTCGAGGGGCGACCGGTCACTCGTCCTCGCCGTGGAGTTCGAGTTCCGCGACGATTTCGAACGGCGGTTTGTCCTTTCGAATCCCGTCGAGTATCTTGAACGCCTCGTCGGGCGCGAGGAAGTGGGTCGTGACGATGCGACCGAGGTCGGTCGGTTCCAGCCCGTCGATGAAGCCGTATTCGAGGAGCCTACCCAGCGCGTGCTTGGTCGGGACCTCGCCGATCATCCGGTCGTTGAGCCGCTTGGCACGCTTGCCCGCGACCGTGATGTTCGCCAGCGTCTCCTCGACCGCCGCGCTCTCGTCGTAGAGGGTCCGCACGTCCTCCATCTCGCCCTTGAGGAGCTTGAACGCGACCTCGTCCTCGGTCATCTCCATGCTGTTGTGGTACGCGCAGTCGGGTTCGACGAGAACGTACACCGTCCCCTCGTCGTGGTAGTCGGGGCGGCCCGCCCGCCCGAGCATCTGGTGGAACTCCTGCACGGAGAGCCACTCGATGCCCATCGCGAGCGTGTCGAAGACGACCTGCGACGCCGGGAAGTCCACTCCCGCGGCGAGCGCGGCGGTCGTCACGACCGCCGCGAGGTCCTGATTCCCGAACATGCGCTCTACTTTCTTCCGGCGGCCGTAGTCGAGCCCCGCGTGGTAGGGCGCGGAGCTGTACTCCAGCTGGCGCGATATCTCGTGACACCGCCGCCGGGAGTTGGTGAAGATGATGGTCTGGCCCCGGTAGCCCTTCGAGGACTTGGAGTCGTACTCGCGTCTGACCAGCTTGTTCTCGATGTCGACCTTCTCCTTGCCGTCGGCGAAGGTGACGTGGCGTTCGAGCGGGACCGGCCGCTCCTCGAACTCCACGAGGTTGGCCGCCAGCGACTCGGCGAGGCTGGCGGGGTTGCCCACCGTCGCCGAGAGGTAGACGTACTGCGCGCCGTCGTAGCTCTCGCGGCGCGAGGCGCGCGTCTCGCAGTAGTGCTTGAGCCGCGCGATGAGGCCGTCGAGTCGGTGACCGCGTTCCTGCTCCTTGAGGGTGTGGACCTCGTCGATGACGACGGTCCCGATGTCGCCCAAGTCGCGGCCGGTCCGGAGCGCGTGGTCGACGCCCTCGTAGGTGCCGACGATGACGTCGGCGCTCGGGTCGAACGCCTGTCCGTCGTCGCGGACCCTGCTCGCGCCGACTCGGATGGTCACGTCCACGAGGTCGCCGTACTCCTCGGCGAAGTCCTCGTGCTTCTGGTTGGCGAGCGCGACGAGGGGGACGAGAAAGAGCATCTTGCCCTTGCCGTTGAGCACGCGGTCGATGCCGGTCATCTCGCCCACGAGGGTCTTGCCGGTCGCGGTGGCGCTCACCACGAGCTGGTCGTCGCCGTCGAGCAGTCCGTTCTGGACCGCGAGGCTCTGGACCGGGAGCAGTTCCTCGAAGCGGTCTTCGAGGAGGTTCTGGATGCCCGGATGGAGGGAAAGCGTTTCGACCCGGATGTTGTCTACGTCCTCGACGTTCGCGCTTATCTCGTCGAACTTGGTGAGGTCCGGGTCGAGCTGACCCTTGAGGAGGTTGGTGATGCGTTCTAAGTCCTGCACTTCGAGCAGGAGGTCTTCGAGCCGGTCCTGGGCCTGCCCCGTCAGGTCGCCCCGGAAGGAGAGTTCGCGCTCCAGCTCCTCCGTGGCGCAGTCGGGGCAGATGTACTCCTCGCCCGCATCGACGGCCGTCTCGCTCGTGATGGGCGAGTAGTGGCCGCCCGACGCGCAGAGCCGACACGTCCGGACGACCTTGGCGTCGAGCTGGTAGCCGTCGAGCATCTCCCGTAGCTCCTCGCGGCCCTCCGGGGAGGTCTGCTCGGAGATGCGGGTGCGGTCGGCTCTGCGCGCGATCTCCACGAACTGGTCGGGACTCCGCGGTTCCTCGCTCGACCCGCGCTGAATCCGGAGCTTCGCGGGCCGGGGACCCGCGCCCGTCTCCTTGAGTTCGAGCTTCGCGCGGAAGACGCGCGACCCCTCGCGCTCGACGACCGCGAGGTAGTCGCCCGACTGCTCGTGGAGGAACAGCGTGTCCACCTGCGGGACCTGCTTCGACACACCCCTCCGTAGTGGCTCGCGGTATTTGAGCGGTTCGGAACGGTCGGTTCGCGTCGGCGACGCGAACCGACCGCCCGCCCTCGCGACCGCCGTGGACCGCCGCGGAGCGCACAGCCCCCGGGAAACGCGCCGATAACGCTGGGTAAGCTCGGCATAACCGAGTCCGGCAGGCGGTATTCCGGGAATACCGACCCGGCAATCGGCAAATAACAAAGACCGACTCGTCGCTACCGCCGGATACCCACAGAAGACATGAGGGGGAGCCACAACAGGAAGTTGCCCAAGCGGTTCGACGACCGAGTGACACTCGAAATCGAGGACGACGCCGACGGACGACCCACGGTCAGGATGCAGGACCGGACCTCCCCGGAGGAATGGATTTCCGCCGACATCTCGGCCCTCGTCTCGCTCCCCGAGTACGAGTAGCCTCCCGCTCGACTACTCGACCAGTTCTATCTCGTCGTCGCCGTTCGGCACCGCACAGAGGAACGCACCCGGTTCGTCGCCCTCGTTTCGGTACCAGTGGACGACGCCCGCGGGGATTAGCAGGGAGTCGCCCGCCGCCACCGTGTACTCCTCGTCGCCGATTCCCACGACGTACTCGCCAGAGAGGACGTACTGCTCGTGTTCGACCTCGTTGGTGTGTTCGGGGACCGACGCGCCCGGGTCGAGTTCGAACCGACGAATCGCGAAGTTGGGCGCGCCGCGGCTCTCGTCGACGAGGACGCCCTTTCGCATTCCCTCGGCGGCACCCACGTCCTCGTACTCGATGTCGTCGCTCCGGCGCACCAGCGGTTCGGGGTTCTGACTCATGGGCGTGAGTACGCGCGCGGAGGGATAAAAAGGTGGAGTCCGAGCGCATCCTATTCTTATGGTCGTCGGCGCGCGCGAGCAACGCGCGCGAGGGAGGCGGCCGCGACGCGGCCGCCGAGGCTGGGGAGGCGTGAGGCCTGCGGTCGCGGTGCGGTTTCACCGGTGACGGGAGTAGCTGGCGTCGTCGGAAGTCCCCGAGTAGCACTCGAAGCCTCCCGTGTAGTAGGCGGGGAAACACCGAAATGAAACGAGCGTACACATCCCTGTGTAGATGGACGAGAGTTTCGACGCGGTAATCGCCCACGAGCTAGAGGACGACCCCCTCGCCGGATTTGGGGCGTGGAGCGACACGGGGCATCGACGAAGTCGTCCGCGAGGTAAAGTCGGAGATGGACGAGGACTTCGAGCGGGAGCTGTGAAGGTCCTCGACAGCAGTTACTCCCCGGCGTCGTCGCGGTGACGAACCGAAATTCCTCGAAGACCGAGTCCTTGCTCGTCGGCCACATCCATCACCGCGACCAGAAACTCGGTCGTGATATCGTCCTCGGAAACGCCCTCCAAGAGGAGGTGAGTAGCCTTCATTTGTCGAGGCTCCGGTAGTCGAAGGTGGTCGTAAACCGATCCAGTCGAGCGGGAACTTTTTGTCCCGCACACCTGTAGTGGGTCATGCTCTCGTACCTTGCTTACGGGAGCGTCTCGCGGACCCGGTGCACACACACACCGGTCCGTTTCGATTCATCGAGACCTCGTTTCGAGTGACTGGTCCGCGTTTTGCTTCCGTGATTCAGAATTGCCGATACATACACTTATAATTTGGCAGTTTAAAGTGCCAATATGGCACCCCAAATTGTCTAGTTGGTGACAAACCAAATCCCGTAAGTAGCCCGTTGTACTGCTATTGTCAATGGCACGCCGGAAGCGGGGTCAGTGGATGAATACGGCGACAGACCCCGTTCTGGAATTTTTGAACGACCACGATATTTCGGTTCCCATCGGGGTTCTCGACAACGAACTCGACCCCGGTTATCGGACGATAAAGCGAGCGCTGGAGGAGTTGGAAGCGCACGAGTTCGTGGCGCGTGACGAAAACTACACGTCGTACTACACGATTACGGAGCGCGGTCGCCGATATCTCGACGGAGAATTAGACGCGAGCGGATTCGAAGCCGACGAATAGCGGAGACCGCAGAAACGGACGAATCTCAGTCCGACTTCGGCGCTTCCGACAGCTCCGCGTAGGGCGTAAAGCCGTCGTCGGGCGTCACCACGCCCGACTGGAGGGCACACGCGGCCGCGCCCAGCCCCCGCGAGGAGAGCGGCCCGCGACGGACGCACCGGAACGCGATGTTCTTGGCGGCGTTGTAGTCGTCGTTGGCCGACGCGCCGCACTTCAGGCACTCGAACTGGCCCGCGTCGAGGTTGCGGTTCTGGGGGTGAGTGAACCCACACTCCATGCACCGCTGGCTGGTGTACTCGGGGTTGACCTCCACGACCGCGATGTCGCGCTCGGCCGCCCGGTACTCCACGAACGAGAGGAGGCGCTCGAACAGCCACTGGTGGTAGGGCCCGGCGTCGGGGAGCATCTCGCGGACCTCGTCGAGTTCGCCGAACGCGACGAGGTCGCAGTCGTACCGGTCGGTCTCGGCGACGATGCCGTTGGCGACCTCGTGGAGGCGGTGGCCGACCTGCTGGTCGAGCCGGTAGCCCGCCTGCCGGAGGGTCCGCTGGGCGCTGCGAGTGCCGGTCGCTTCGAGCGACGCCCGCACCCGCTCGAACTCCTCGCGGCGGTGTTGGAGGTCGCCCGCGGGGAAAAAGCGGGCCGTGCTGGTGACCGCGAGGTTCTCGACGCCCAGGTCGACGCCCAGCACCGTCGCCCCCTCCGTGGGCGGGTCCATCCCCGGCCGAGGCGTGCGGAATCCGAGGTGGAAGACGAACTCGCCGTCCCGGTAGTGGAGCGCGCTCTTTGCGGGCTCCCACCGCTCGTCGTCGAGGTACTCGGTCTGATACCCGCCGTCGTCGGGAACGTCGAGTTCGCAACGGACCCGCTCGCGGGTCGTGGTGAGGCTGACGGTCCGGTCGTCGAAGACCGTCATCGTCCGGGTGTCGAACGCGACCGTCGGGGCCGTGAACTCGGGCTTCTCGCCGCCGTCCCGGGCGCGCTTTATCGCCTCCGCCGCCCGGTGGGTCGCCAGCACCGCGTGCTGGCTCCCGAGGTCGGTCTCCTCCCGGAGAACGTCGTACGCGAGCTGTTGGACCTCGCTCCGCGTGTGACAGACACCCCACGCCTCGTTGACCGCGAGCTGGCACCCGCGCTTCCACTCCTCGACCAGCTCGCGGAGCCGTGTGGCGTCCGTCGGAGACACGGAGAGTCCGGTGACCGCCGTCCGTCTGCAGTACTCGGTGTCTGCCACGTTGTACGTGTCTGTCTCAGGGGGCCTCTTGAATACTTGGGTTGGCGCTCGCCGAACGCCGACCGCGGGGGCCGACCCGCGGGTCGGCCCCCGCGGTGCCGTCCGAATCGGTCGACGGAGCCCGACTCCGGCTCCCGTCGGGACGGCCACGGCTACTGTGTAGAGTCTGCCACGGCTACTGTTAAGGGTCTGCCACGGTAACACACGGGTATGCGAAGCTTCACTATCGGGCGGCTGTTCGGCATCCCGATCAAGCTCGACCTCACGTTTCTGCTCATCCTGCCGATATTCGCGTGGGTCATCGGCTCGCAGGTCGAACTCTGGGTGGAGAACCTCAACCTTCTCTGGGGCGTGAACCTCGACCCCGAGGTGCTCACGGCCGGGTCGCAGCGGTGGGTCCTGGGCGCGATAGCCGCGGTCGGGCTGTTCGTCGCGGTCATCCTCCACGAACTCGGCCACTCGCTCGTGGCGATGCGGTACGGCTTCCCCATCGACTCCATCACGCTGTGGATTTTCGGGGGCATCGCTCACCTCACCGAGCAGCCCGAGGAGTGGCGCGAGGAGTTCAACATCGCCATCGCCGGGCCCGCGGTGAGCATCGCCATCGGGGTCGTCGCCTACGCCGCGGTGTTCGTGATTCCCGAGGGGCTGGCGTCGGTCCGGTTCGTCGTCGCCTATCTCGCGCTGATGAACCTCGTCCTCGCGGCGTTCAACCTCCTGCCGGGGTTCCCGATGGACGGCGGCCGGGTTCTCCGGGCGCTGTTGGCTCGCAACCGCCCGTTCGCCGACGCGACCCGGACCGCCGCAGAGGTCGGGAAGCTGTTCGCCATCCTGCTCGGCCTGTTCGGTATCTTCCAGTTGAACATCATCCTCATCGGCATCGCCTTCTTCATCTACATCGGTGCGACGAGCGAGGCCCAGCAGACCGTGATGAACGCCGCGTTCCGGAACGTCCGGGTGCGCGACGTCATGACCGAGGCCGAGGAACTCGACGTGGTGACCCCCGATACCAGCGTCGCCGACCTGCTGGAGGCGATGTTCCGCGAGCGCCACACCGGCTTCCCGGTGGTCGAGGACGGCGACCTCGTCGGGATGGTGACCCTCGAAGACGCCCGCGACGTGCGGGAGGTCGAGCGCGACGCCTACACCGTCCGGGAGGTGATGTCGACCGACCTCAAGACGATTCCCGCCCACGCCGACGCGATGACCGCGTTCGAGCAGATACAGCAACACGGCATCGGTCGCCTGCTGGTCGTCGACGCCGACGGCGAACTCGCGGGGCTCATCTCCCGAACCGACCTGATGACCGCATTCGACGTCATCCAGCAGAGCGGCCGGGTCCAAGAGGTCGCACCCGAGACCGAGCGCCCGTCGCCCGAAACCGAACAATCCTTCCGGTGACCAACCGATTCGGACGCTATGTGCGGGAGAACCTCGCTGTTCGCGCCGCCCGAACTCGTCTGCGAGCGATTCGACGCCGAGCCGATTCGGCCCCTCGAACCGCGGTACAACGTCTCGCCCGGACAGCGACACCCCGTCGTCCGGAACGACGCGACCGACGAAATCCGGTTCCCGACGTGGGGGCTCGTTCCCGAGCGCAACCGCGATAGCGGCGGACGCAACGCGAACCGCGGGCACATCAACGCCCGCGCCGAGACGCTCGCCGAGAAGCCCAGCTTCCGCGAGGCGTTCGCCGAGCGGCGGTGTCTCGTCCTCGCCGACGGCTTCTACGACTGGACCGAGACGCCGACCGGCAAGCAACCCTACCGGGTCGAGCGCGTCGACCGCGAACCGTTCGCGTTCGCGGGTCTGTGGGAGCCGAGCGGCGGAACCGACGCGGAACCCGCCACGTTCGCCATCGTCACCACCGAACCGAACGCCGTGGTCGAGCCGATCCACCACCGGATGCCAGCGATGCTCCGGCGCGGCGAGGAGTCCCGGTGGCTCCGGGAGGGCGACAGCGACCTCCTCGGTCCGTATCCCGCCGAGGAGCTACGAGCCTACCCGGTCCCGGACGCGGTCGGCAATCCGAAAAACGACTCGCCCGCGGTCGTCGAGGAGGTTCCCGCCGAGGAGGAGGTCCAGACGGGACTCGACGAATTCTAGACCACGGCCTCGGAACCACCCCTTCGTTTCGCTTGGAAATATGAGGAAATAGAGCGGCCATCACGGAATCGGAAAGAGAGGTAGCGAGACATCGCGGCGGCCGGAACGAGAACTTTCGTGGAAGGGTTGGTGACACGTCGGCGGGAGGCCAGCCCGCCACCAGCGCCTCCGGCTCCGCCGGGTCGCCGCGTCGTTGCACGCTCTGCGCCCGAGCCGCCGGGCGCATTCGCTTGTTTGGCGGGTTCGGACTTTGTTATGGGGTGTCATCTCGGTTTCAAGAGGGGTCTGTAGCGGGTCAGCACGCGGCTGACGGCGGGGCCGCGGTCGGAACGCCGATTCGCGAGCGGAGTTCGCGCTTCGATATCTTCCCGAACTCGGCCTTCCGGTGGCACTCGACGCACAGCGACGCCACGTTCGCGAGGTAGTGGGCGTCGGTCTTCGAGTGGCTCTCGGACTCGGCGAACAGCCTGACGGGCGTGATGTGGTGGACGTCGGGGTTACGGCCGATCTCCTCGCTCGTCTTGGCGCACACGACGCACTCGTAGCCGTCGCGTTCGAGCGCCTTCCGCCGGACCCTGCTCCACCCCTTGCCGTACGCGCCGTTTCCGCCGCCCTTCCAGTTGGGGTGGCCCGACTCGGTGAAGGCGTCCGAGAGCCACGCGGTTCGGCAGTCCTCGCCACAGACCGTGACCTCGCCCGTGACGTTGCTCGGGTAGCGTTCGACCGTTTCGCCACAGACCTCGCAGTCGAGTTCGACCTTGCCGCCGTTCCAGCGGGGATTGTCGTCGCCTTCGATTGACGGGCGGTGTCGCCAGTTCTCCTCTTCGACGCACGTAGAACAGTACAACCCCTCCTTCTCGGACGGATAGTACTCGAACTCCTCACCGCAGAGTTCGCACTCGGTGCGTTCCAGCTTCCCCTGGAAATTTCGAGCCGCCTCCCCCTCGTACGAGACGGCCTCGTCGTGGCAGTCGTCGGAACAGTACTTCTTCTCGTATTCGCAGTGGAATTCCTCACCGCAGTTCGAACACGTTCTATTCGGTAATCGCTGGTCGTGGACGGAACTGTGATGAACACCCAGACCACGTCCCGTTTCGAATTCGCGGCCACATGTGGGGCAGGTATGCATCAGTATCGACTATATAGTCACAGTAGGCCCAAAAATAATTTTCGATAGGAAACGAAATCAAAAATTAAGAGGCATCCGAGCAGGCCAGATAATAAAGATAGAGATCACTGGTTGAAATGGTGAGGATACTGGATCAAAACCGACGAAAAAGTGTGAAATTTTTGGCAGTCCGGGTGTGAGAATCGAACCCACATCTCAGCCTCCACAAGGCTGAAGGATAACCACTACCCCAACCCGGACACGCACGTAGTCGTAGCCGTCGGCGATTAAAATACGTTACGACTCGGTGCGAGACTGATATTCGCTCACAGTCCCGAGACGGCACCCACGTCCGAAACGCGGGGTGACGACACGCTTTTGACCGGGACGCCCCAATTCCCGCGCAAGCGTGGCCATCACGGACAAGATATACGTCAAGAACCACCGCCAACTCGGCTCCCAGTTGGAGACCAACATCCCCAAGGGGGCCTTCAAGGGCGCGACGCTCGACATGCTGTTTCAGGGCGAGAACCTCGCGCAGTTGGACGACACGACTCAGGAGCGCGTGCTCGACTTCGCGGAGGACTTCCTCGACTGCGACTGTCAGGCCAATCCCTACTGCGGGTGTGCGGAGAAGAAGTTCATGCGTTACCTGCTCGAACTCCGCGAGCAGGGGCTCGGCCCGGAGGCCATCGTGGACGTGATGACCGACGACTACATGGTGTACGCCTATCCCGGAGACGTGCTCTCGTTTCTCGACGACTCGGTCCGGACCCTCGAAGCGGTCGAGGAACTGGCCGACGTGGAGGATGACCGCGAGATGGCCGACGAGGCCCGCCGGAAGAAGCGGAATCTGTCGGGCTAACCCAGCCGGTAGGTCTCCTCGGTGTCGAGTTCCTCGTCCAGTTCCTCCAACTGGACGACCTCCTCGACGCTCTCGTCGCTCTCGACGCGCTTCTGGAGGTGGGTGACGTACTGCTTGTGTTCCTGTAACTGCTCGCGGAGGTGTTCGGCCTCCAGTTCGAGTCGCTCGTGTTCGCGGACGAAGCTCTTGGGCACCTCGACCGTCGGCGGGAACTCCTCGCCGTCGGTCGCCTCGCCGACCTCGCTCTCGGGGACGACCTTCACCCGGCCGTCGTGGGCGACGAGCGTGTCGACGTAGTCGCGGAACACCGCCGACAGCGAGAGGTCGCGCTCCTCGGCTATCTCGCGGAGCGTCTCGAAGGAGTCCTCGTTGACCCGGAACGAGATCGTCTTGTTCTTGTTGCCCATCTCGGTGACACGTCGGACGCGACGCCACTTAATGGTTCGTCAGACGCCGGGCGGAGTTAGCGGGCGACTGCCCCGTATACTTGGGGTCGAACCTACTTGAATTCGACCCCGATTCCGTTCGGTTGGGAACCGGATTCCCCCCTCTTGCCCGAGCGGTCCGTAACGACGTTCGATGAATCGGGAGCAACGCAGTCGGCCGACGGTAGCGCTCGACGCGCCGCGGAGGGGAGGGGTGGAGGTGGGACGATGGTAGACCCGGTAATCGCCAGCCGACTCCAGTTCGCGCTGACGACCATCGTCCACATCATCTTCCCCGTGATGAGCATGGGACTCGCGCCGTTTCTCGTCTACTTCACATGGAAGGAGATTCGAACCGGCGAGGCGCTCTACGAGCGCCTGCGCCGGTTCTGGGTCAAGATATTCGCGCTGAGTTTCGCGGTCGGCACCGTGACCGGCCTCGTGCTGGAGTTCGAGTTCGGCACCAACTTCGCGGCGTTCTCGACCGCGGCGGGCGAACTGTTCGGCGGGCCCCTCGCGGTCGAGGGGATGATGGCGTTCATGCTGGAGGCGACGTTCCTCGGTATCTTCGTCTTCGGGCGCGAGCGCGTCTCCGACCGGCTGTACTTCGTGTCGAGCGTCCTCGTGGGGCTGGGGACGTGGCTGTCGGCGGTGTGGATTCTGATCGCGAACTCGTGGATGCAGACGCCGCGGGGCTTCGAGATGGCGACGCGGGGCGGCCAGCCGGTGGTCCTGCTGACCGACCCGCTGGCGGCCTACGCGAATCCGCGGTTCCCGTGGATGTTCGTCCACATGCAGAACGCCGCGGTGCTGTCGGTCGCGCTGTTCATGGCGGGCGTGGCGGCCTATCACATCTACCGGCGACGCCACCTCGATGTGGTCGATTCGGGCAACCTCGACGCCGAGTTCTGGCGGACCACCCTCAAGGTCGCGCTGGTCGTGCTCGTGATCACCGCGCCGTTTCAGGTGGTCCACGGCGACGCCTACGGTCGACACGTCGCCGAGACCCAGCCCCAGAAGTTCGCCGCGATGGAGGCGGTCTGGGAGACCGACAGCTACGTCCCCGAGTACATCATCGCGTTCCCGACCAGCGTCGAGGACCTGACCGACCCGCGCGCCAAGGACATCTTCGGTATCGGCATCCCGGGCGGGGCGTCGTGGCTCGCCAGCGGGGGTGACCCGCAGGCCGAAATCCAGGGACTGAACGAGTTCGGCGAGGCCCCGCCGGTCGCCATCGTCTTCTGGTCGTTCCGCCTCATGGTGGGTCTGGGATTCTGGTTCGTCCTGCTGGCGTTCTGGGCGGCCTACCGGTGGTACTCGGGCGAACTCTACGAGGACCGCCTGCTCCACAAGGCGCTGATGGCCTCCTCCCTGCTCGGCATCGTCGCGGTCGAGGTCGGGTGGGTCGTCACCGAGGTCGGCCGCCAGCCGTGGGTGATTCAGGGTGTGATGAAGACCGACGCGGGCGTCTCGCCGAACCTCACTGGCGGGGAGGCGACCCTGACGCTCGCGGGGTTCGCGGTCGCCTACCTCGGCCTGCTCGGCCTCTACACGTACGTCGTGGGACGGCTCGTCCGTCGCGGACCCGAGCCCGCGCTCCCCGAGAGCGAGCGCGAGGACCCGACGGTCGTCGAGTCGCCGGAGGCGAGCGTCGATGATTGATCTGCCCGTCTCGTTCGGGACCCTCTGGTTCGGTATCGTGTTCGCGTTCCTCGGGGTCTTCCTGTTCCTCGACGGCTGGGACTTCGGGGTCGGCGCGATATTCGCCACCCGGGAGGACCCCCGCGAGCGCGAGCAGTGTCTGGCCGCCATCGGTCCCTTCTGGGACGGAAACGAGGTGTGGCTGGTCGTGTTCGGCGGGGCGCTGTTCGCCGCCTTCCCGCCGGTGTACGCCGCGCTGTTCAGCAGGCACTACCTCCTGCTGTTCGGCGTCCTCGGCGCGCTCATCCTCCGGGGACTCGCGCCGGAGATGTACGAACAGCGCCACGACGAGGCGTGGCACCGGTGGTGGGGCCGGGCCTTCGTCGTCGGGAGCGTGGGCGCGCCCCTCCTGCTGGGAATCTTCGTCGGGAACTGGCTTGTGGGCGCGACCGGCCTCGCCCTCACGAGCGTCGTCGTCGGCCTCGCGGTGGTCGCGCTCACCGTCGTCTCCGGGGCGGCGTTCCTCGCGCTGAAGGTCCGCGGCCCCCTCCGCGAGGAGATGGCCCATTACGGGACCCGGGCCGTGGTCGCCTACCTCGCGCTCGTGGTCGTCGCGCTGGCGGGCCTCTGGACGCGGCCCGCGTTCCGGGCCGAACTCCTCACCGGCCCCGCACTCGCGCTGGTCGCGGTTTCGGTGGTACTCGCGGGCGGCTACGCCGTCGCCATCCGACGCGACCGCCGGTACGCCGCGCTCGCGGCGTCCGGCGGTCTCACGGGCGCGCTGGTCGCGCTGGTCGCGTGGCTCCGGTATCCGGTCGTCGACCCGGTGGCGGGCCTGACCGTCGAGTCGGCCATCATCGGGTCGCCAGCGGTCGAACTCCTCACGGTCGGTGCCGCGATACTGATACCGCTGGTGGTGACGTACTTCGCGGTGCTCTACTCGGCGTTCAGCGGGCCGATAGACGCCGAGGAGGCGTACTGACCGGCCGGAATTTTGAGGGCGCTCGCCGCCGTGGCTGGAACGGTGGCGGGCCTCAGTGCGGCGGTGGCGGGCCTCAGCGTGACGGTGGTGAGCGTCGGCGTGACGGTGGTGAGCGTCGGCGTGACGGCGGTGAGCGTCGGCGTGACGGTGGTGAGCGTGGCTCTCGGGGTGGGCGTCACCGAGATACCCGCGGGGAGGTACGTCGACCTCGCGTGGAGCGTCGCGGAGTTCCTCGTGGCGTTCGGGGCGGCCTACGCGGTCGGGCGGTGGGGAGTCGAACCGCTGGCAGAGCGGACGCTCGACGCGTGGCGCGTCGACCGGACCGCCGCGAACGCCCTGCTGAAGATACTCCACGTCGCGGTGCTGGTCGCCGCGCTCCGGGTGGCGCTCGACGTGGCCGACTACGGCTACCTGCTGTCTCTTCCCCCGACCGTGGTGGCCGCGCTGACGGTCGCGGTCGGGTTCGCGAGCCGGGACATCGCCTCGAACCTCGTCGGCGGGGTGTTCATCGTGACCGACCCGGAGTTCAACATCGGCGACTGGATCCGGTGGAACGACCGAGAGGGCGTCATCGAGGACATCAGCTTCCGGGTCACCCGGGTCCGGACCTTCGACAACGAACTCCTGACGGTGCCCAACTCCCAGCTCGCGACCTCCGCGGTCGTCAACGCGGTCGCCAAGTCCCCCCGGCGGGTCTCTCACACCCTCCACGTCGACGCCGACGCCGACCTCGGCCGGGTCGCCTCCGTCCTCGTCACCGAGGCCGAGGGCCACGAGGAGATACTCGAACGCCCGACGCCGACCGCGCGAGTGGTGGAACTGGACGACGGTCGGGCGGGGATGCAGGCGCGGTTCTGGATAGACAGCCCCTCCCGCGAGACGTTCGTGACCGTCAAGTCCGAGTACCTCGGCCGTGTGAGCAGGCGGCTCGCGTCGGAGGGCATCGACCTGCCGCGCGAGCAGAACTAGAGGTACTCCGCGAGCGACGCGACCAGCTTGTTCTCCGCGCGCCGGAGGTGCTCTTCGAGGGTCCGGCGCTCGACGCCGACCTCGGCGGCGAGTTCGGCGGTCGTCACCCCGCGGGGGATGCGGTAGTAGCCCGCCTCGGCCGCCGCCAGCAGGACCTCGCGCTGGCGGGCCGAGAGGTCCGGGAGTGCCGAGTCGAGCGTCAGGAGCGGTCGGTCGGCCGCGACCGATTCGACCTCGCGCTTTGACTCGACGGTGACCGAGTACTCGGCGGCCACGTCCCGATAGAACCCGGTGAGGCTCGCGGGGTCGAGCGCCAGCACCCGGCACCACTTCGCGCCCCGCGAGTACCGGAGCGGCGGCACGAGCAGGCAGTCGTGGGCCGCGAGCATCGGTTCGATGTTGTCGTCGGCCCGCTCCTTGAGGCAGGCGTCGGTGATGAGCAGGCGCTCGTCGCCCTCGACGAGTCGCTCGCGCACGCCGACCGCCTCCTCGACGTGTTCGACGACCGCCGTCCCGCCCGCACCGCCGACGTGGAGGAGGTCGCAGTGGTCGTTGCACCAGAGTTCGACGGTGGTGTCGGTGCCCGCGGTCGCGTCGGCGTACGCGCCGGGTTGCTCGATTCCGAGGACGGCCTCGTGCATCGTTCGGAGATGCAGGTGGGCGTACAAGTAACTTGTTTCAGTCTTTCTCGACTATATTCCAGATAATAGCGATAAGACTATCATCGGGAAATCATTCGAAACGAGTATGTCGGAAGGAATGGTGGCGTCGGACTCGGTCGTCAATCGGTTTCACAACAAACGTCCGGGAGGGATGAGTCTCGTCTCGGTCGCCGTCGCAGTGGACGATATCGAGGCCTACAACGCCGAATATACGGCCGTCGTGAGGGATTTCGCCGAGGAACTGGGAATCCAGATACCGTATCCGATCATCAAGGATCAGGATATCACGCGCTGGCTACCGAACTGGGCGCAGGAGAGCGCTCGCCGCGATATCGTCGAGCAAATACTCGATATCGACTGCATCGAAACTATTCAGATTACGGAAACGTCGCTCAAAACGCAGTGGATAGAACTCTACGGCGAGGACGAAGGCGAGTTCGAGCGGATGAACTCGGACGATTTCATGAACAACGTCCTCTCGTCGTACTACAACGTCGTCTCTATCTGGAAGTACCTCGAAAACGGAACCGGTCGAGGCCGTCCGACCGAGAACCGATACAACATCATGACCGACGATTTCTCCGGGAAAGTGTTCCCAGCGTGGGAAGAGGTCGGTCGGAATGCTGACTCGCTTCGCGTGATTCCACAGGGCGACGTTACCTATCCGCTTCTGGCGACTGCGGACCTCGTCATGGGGCTTCTGAAACAGGAGGTCTACCCGCTGTTTGCGCAGAACATCTACGAACACCTGAAAGACCGGACGGTCGGGTACGTCGACTCGGACAACATCGACGACAGCGAATTAGAGCGTCTCGTTCCTCACAAGAACAAGAGCATTCGAAACGAACTCCATTATCCCAGTCCGACGATTCACATCGACCGCGCTGGAATGCCGAAAGATAAACTCACGTCGCTCGACCTCTTCGCACACGCCTGTCGGTACGCGATGGAAGAGAACGGGTGCGTCAAGTTCTTCGAGGAGAATCAAGATCGAGACTTCCTCTCAGAGGGCGACATCATCGTAAGCTTGAACGATACAGCGGGACATCTCGGAGATTACGCCGAGTTGAATACGAGGAAGTCAGTCGAGGTCATAACTCGCGGCGACGCAATCGCGTATTTCACGAACAGACTCCGGGACTGACGGCTCGGGAGTACTTTTGAAGTCCGGTCCCTGATAGGGGACCGAGGATGAGTCTGTATTTGTGTCCCGGGAAAGGGACTACAGGAAGACGTCCCGGATATGGGACGCGCGTATCTTACCATAATCACCAATTCATTAATATATGTTGCGGTGGCTTCGACGGTGCTACGACCGACCCGACTGGGACTACCGCCACAACATTTTAAAACACCCTCCCTTAGGCGGTGTTCAGCTATTTGCGTCTCGCGCGCGAAGAGTACAATAGAAATGAGCGATAGCCCACAGACCGAAATCGACGCCGACGACGCCGACGCCCGCGCTGGCGCGGGCGTCGGCGAGCCGAGCGACCAGTGGCGCGAGTACCGGGGCGCACCCACCGGCACCGACATCGAGTGCGAGGGATGGCGCCAAGAGGCCGCGCTCCGCATGCTGAACAACAATCTCGACCCGGAGGTCGCCGAGAAGCCCGAGGAACTGGTGGTGTACGGCGGTACCGGCCGGGCCGCGCGGTCGTGGGACGCCTACGACGCCATCCTCGCGGAATTGCGAGACCTCGACGACGACGAGACCCTGCTCGTCCAGTCGGGCAAGCCCGTCGGTCGGTTCACGACCCACGAGAGAGCGCCGCGGGTCCTCATCGCCAACTCCAACCTCGTCGGCAAGTGGGACGACTGGGAGCACTTCCACGAACTCGAAGCGAGGGGCCTCATCATGTACGGCCAGATGACCGCGGGGTCGTGGGCGTACATCGGCACGCAGGGCATCATCCAGGGGACCTACGAGACGCTCGCGGAACTCGCGAGCCAGCACTACGACGGCGACCTCGAAGGGCGCATCGTCGTCACGGGCGGTCTCGGCGGGATGGGCGGTGCCCAACCCCTCGCGGTCACGATGAACAAGGGCGTCTGCATCGCCGCGGAGGTCGACGAGGACCGCATCGACCGCCGCATCGAGACGGGGTACTGTCAGGAGAAGACCGACGACGTAGAGGAGGCCATCGAGAGGGCTCAGGAGGCCGCCGAGGAGGGCGAGCCCTACTCCGTCGGCGTCCACGTCAACGCCGCCGACATGCTGGAGGGGATGCTCGACCGGGGGTTCGTGCCCGATGTGATCACCGACCAGACCAGCGCCCACGACGAACTGGAGGGCTACTACCCCTCGGGGTACACCGTGGCGGAGGCCGACCGACTCCGCGAGGAGGACCCCGAGACCTACGTCGAGGAGAGTCTGGACACGATGGAACGCCACGTACAGGCCATCCTCGACATGCAGGAGGAGGGCGCGGTGGCCTTCGAGTACGGCAACAACATCCGCGGGCAGGTGAACGAGCATCGGAACAAGCGGGACGCCTTCGACTACCCCGGATTCGTCCCGGCGTACATCCGACCCCTCTTCTGCCGGGGGAAGGGTCCCTTCCGGTGGGCCGCGCTCTCGGGCGAGGAGAGCGACATCCACCGGACCGACGAGGCCGTCAAGGAGTTGTTCCCCGAGAAGCAAGGACTCCACCGGTGGATAGACCTCGCCCAAGAGCAGGTCGAGTTCCAGGGGCTTCCCTCGCGGGTGTGCTGGCTCGGCTATCAAACCGATTCGGAAGACGGCCTCACCGAGCGCGCGAAGTTCGCCCTGCGCATCAACGAACTCGTCGCCGAGGGCGAGATTTCCGCGCCCATCGTCGTCACGCGCGACCACCTCGACGCGGGGAGCGTCGCCAGCCCCAACCGCGAGACCGAGGCGATGAAGGACGGGTCGGACGCGGTCGCCGACTGGCCCATCCTGAACGCCCTGCTCAACTGCGCGGCCGGGGCCGACATCGTGAGCGTCCACGACGGCGGCGGGGTGGGCATCGGCAACGCGCTTCACGCCAACAACCACGTCGTGCTCGACGGGTCGGACCTCGCGGCCGAGAAGGCCCGGCGGGTGTTCACCACCGACCCCGGGATGGGCGTGATTCGCCACGCCGACGCGGGCTACGACGAGGCGATAGCCGAGGCCGAGGACTCGAACGTCTCGGTGCCGATGCGGGACAGGGCCGACGAATGACCGGACTGGAACCAACTTTCGACTGGATGGGCACCTCAAGCGACTCCAACGACGAGCAGTTCGGCCATGTGGTCGAACTCGCGAGCATCGACGACGCCGACCGCTTCGACGCCGTGCTGGTCGGGGAACCGTTCGACAGGGCGGTCATCGGCCGGAAGGGGGCCGCCGAGGGGCCGTCCGCGCTCCGCGGGCGACTCGCGGGCGCGAAGACCCACCACTTCGACGCCGGACCCGTGGGGTCGGTCGCCGACCTCGGCGACGTGACCTTCGGTGATTCCGAGCCCGAGTCGGTGATGGACCTCCAAGAGCGCGTCTGGACCATCGCGGCGCGGGTCCACGATGCGGACGCCTTCCCCGTGTTCCTCGGAGGCGACAACTCGATGACCTACCCGAACGCCGCGCCCCTCCTCGACGAGGGAACGCTCGGCGTCGTCAACTTCGACGCCCACCTCGACGTGCGCGAAGTACGGGACGACCCCACGAGCGGGACGCCCTACCGCCAGCTCTACGAGGCGGGGCTGGACGCCTACGCCTGCGTCGGCGCGCGCCACTTCGAGACCTCCACCGCGTACGCCGACTACGTCGCCGAGCGGGGCGGCGAGGTCGTCACTGCCGAGGAGGTCGGCGACGACGGGGTCGAGGCCGCCGACCGCGCGCTCGACGCGATGGGCGACGTGGACCGAGTCTACGTCAGCGTCGATCTGGACGTGCTCGACGCATCGGCCGCGCCCGGCGTGAGCGCCCCGACGCCCGGCGGCATCACGACGCGAGAGCTGTTCCGGATGGTGCGCCTGCTCGGGAGCGAGGACCGACTCGCGGGCTTCGAGGTCGTCGAGTGCGCGCCGCCGCTCGAATCCGGGACCGCGAATCTGACCGCGACCGCCGGGGCGCGCGCGGTCGCCCACCTCCTGAGCGCGCGGGCCGCGGGAGGTGGTCGCGCGTGACCCTGACGGCAGTCGTCCACGACGCCGCGGAGGTCGTCACGGTACACGAAGACGGCGAACTCGGCGTCTACGAGGAGGCCGCCGTGGCAATCGAGGACGGCGAGGTCGCGCGAGTCGGCTCGACCGGCCCGGTCACCCGGGAGTTCCCGCCGGAGAACGCGGCTCACGCGGTCGACGCCTCGGGCAAGTCGGTGATTCCCGGGTTCGTTGACCCCCACACCCACGCCCTGTTCGCGGGCGACCGCTCCGACGAGTTCGAGGCGAAGTTGCGGGGCAAGACGTATCAGGAGATTCTGGCGGAGGGCGGGGGCATCCTCCGGACGGTCCGGGCGACCCGCGAGGCCGGGGACGAGCAACTGCTCGCGAACCTGCTCGGTCACCTCGACACGATGCTCGCCCACGGGACCACCACGGTCGAGGTCAAATCGGGCTACGGACTCGACACCGAGACCGAACTCCGGATGCTTTCGGTCATCGACCGCGCGAACGACCGCCACCCCGTGGACGTGGTTCCGACGTTCATGGGTGCCCACGCGGTCCCCGAGGGCCGAGACGCCGACGACTACGTCGACGAGGTCGTCGACGAGCAGATTCCGGAAGTCGCCTCGCAGGGCATCGCCCGGTTCTGCGACGTGTTCTGCGAGGAGGGCGTCTTCGACGTCGAGCAGTCCCGTCAGGTGCTGGAGGCCGGGACGGCCGCGGGGATGACGCCGAAGGTCCACGCCGAGGAGCTCGCCCACATCGGCGGGACGAAGCTCGCCGCGGAGGTCGGCGCCGCGAGCGCCGACCACCTGCTCCACTCGACCGAGGAGGACATCGATGCGCTCGTGGAGGCCGACGTGGTCCCGGTCCTGCTCCCCGGCACCGCCTTCGGCCTCGGGGCGGCCTACGCCGACGCTCGAACGTTCATCGACGCGGGCGCCGACGTGGCGATAGCGACCGACTTCAACCCCAACTGCTACTCCCAGAGCGTGGGCTTTGCCGCCTCGCTGTCCTGCGTCGAGATGGGGATGACCCCCGCCGAGGCGCTGGTGGCCGCGACGACCAACGCCGCCGACGCCCTCGACCTCCCCGACGACCACGGGACGCTCCGAGAGGGCGCGCCCGCCGACCTCGCGGTGCTGGACGCGCCGACCCACGTCCACGTCCCGTACAACTTCGGCGTGAACGCGGTCGATGCGGTGCTGAAAGACGGGGAGGTGGTCCACCGTGGCTGAACCGGTTCGGGCCGACGGCGAGACCCTCACCCCCGAGGACGTGGCGCGCGTCGCCCGCGAGAACGCCCCGGTCGAGATTCCCGAGGAGTCCCGCGAGAAGGTCCGGGTCGCCCGCGAGCGCGTCGAGGAGGTCGTCGAGAGCGGCGACCCAGTGTACGGAGTCAACACGGGCTTCGGCGAGCTCGTCGACCAGCGCATCCCGCAGGACGACATCGAGCGACTCCAGCTGAATCTGGTCCGGAGCCACGCCGCGGGCGCGGGCCGGGAACTCGACCGCGAGGAGGTCCGTGCGCTCCTGCTCGGCCGACTCAACGCGCTCGTGAAGGGCTACTCCGGCGTCCGCGAGGTGGTCGTCGACCACCTCGCGACCATGCTCAACGAGGGAATCCACCCGGTCGTGAAGTCCCGCGGGAGCCTCGGCGCGAGCGGCGACCTCGCGCCGCTCGCGCACCTCGCGCTCGTGCTCGTGGGTGAGGGCGAGGCGAAGGTAGACGGCGAGCGGATGGACGGCGCGGACGCGCTCGCGACAGCCGACCTCGGACCCCTGACGCTACGGGCGAAGGAGGGCATCGCGCTCATCAACGGCACCCAGTTGACGGTCGGCCTCGCAGCGCTGGCGGTGGTCGACGCCGAGCGCGCGGTCCGGGCCGCCGACGTGGCCGGGGCGCTCACGACCGAGGTGACGATGGGGACCACCGCCGCCGCCGACGACTCCATCGCCGGGGTTCGGCCCCATCCGGGCCACGCCGAGAGCGCGCGCAACGTCAAGCGCCTCACCGCCGATTCGGAGGTGGTCGAGTCCCACCGCAACTGCGACCGGGTGCAGGACGCCTACTCGATTCGCTGCCTGCCGCAGGTCCACGGCGCGGTCCGGGACGCGGCCCGCCACCTGCGTGAGGCGGTCGAAATCGAACTCAACAGCGCGACCGACAACCCCCTCATCTTCGACGCCGACGAGACCGACCCCCGGGCGTCGGGCACCGAGAACGCCGCCGTCCTCTCGGGCGGCAACTTCCACGGCGACCCCCTCGCCATGCCGCTCGACTACCTGACGAACGCGATGACCGAACTCGCCGCCATCTCCGAGCGCCGGGTCGACCGGATGGTGAACCCGAACGTCCAGGAGGACCACCTCCCGCCGTTTCTCACCGAGGGCAGCGGCCTGCGCTCGGGGTACATGATAGCCCAGTACACCGCGGCGGCGCTCCTCAACGAGAACCGCGCGACCGGACGGCCCTCGATGGACAACACGCCGGTCAGCGGGAATCAGGAGGACCACGTCAGCATGAGCGCCCAGAGCGCGTTCGACGCCCGCGCGGCGGTCGAGAACGCGACCACGGTGGTGGGAATCGAACTCCTCTGTGGCGCGCAGGCCGCGGAGTTCCTCCCCGACGACCTCGACCACGGCGTCGGCACCGCCGCGGCCTACGAGGCGGTCCGCGAGGTCGTGGCTCCGCTGGTCGAGGACCGACCCGTCCACGAGGACGTAGAGCGCGCCGACGCGCTGGTGGCGTCGGGCCTGCTCGAAGAGCGCGTCGAGGACGCGCTCTTCGAGTCGCTCGAATAGCTCAGCCCGCGTTCCGTCCGGGTGCGGGCGGATCGTCGGAGTACTCGGCGTACAGCGAGTACGACAGCGCGACGAACCCGACCGTCGTGACGACGCTCCCGGCGAGCATGCTCGCCACCGGGGACGCCCCGGTGGCGAGGTAGGTCACCCCGGGAAGCACCGCCCCGAGGGCGACGAGGGCGACCGCGAACGCCACCAGTCGCAGGCCCTGCAGGCCGGTCCGGCGGAACGCCCCGAAAGCGAGCCACGCGACGGCAACGCCGAGCGCGACGACGAGCGCGTCGAACGCGAGGAGGAGCGTCGAGAGATCGGCCATCTGCTCACCCGAGGAGGTACCGGAGCGTCGGGTATCGCTTCGCGACGCTCGTCTCCTCTAGGTACTCGTCGACGCCGAGGATTCGACCCGCGCCGAACGCCCCGAGACCGAACAGCAACAGCGCGTAGACGATGTGGTCGTCGATGACGATGCCGTTCTCCAGCGGCAGGCTGGCCGCCCAGTAGAACACCATCATCACCGCGCCCCAGAACGCGCTCCAACGGACGAACGCACCGACCAGTAGCGCGAACCCGACCAGCGTGAGTCCCCACGCGTTGAGCGGGTCGATGAGCCACAGCCAGTCGCTCGCGAGCGTCGCCCACAGCCCGGTGAAGGGGTTGCCCGCGGGAATGGCGTTGAGCAGGAAGCCCTCGGCGGACCACTCGGGGTCGAGCACCTTCGTGATTCCGGCGTAGAACAGCGTCCACCCCATCACGACCCGGAGGCCGAACAGGGCGTAACCAACCCACGTCTCGGAGTATTCGAAGTCGGTGCGTCGACCGAACAGCTCGGTTTCGAGTTGGCGGGTGGACATGGTGGGTCACCTCACGTCTAGTGGTCGTCCCACGAACCACTTCAACCGACCTTCCGAATCTCGGAATCTGAAAACAGGGTCCCCGATTTATCAGGTTCGATAGGGTACTCTCGCGCATGTACAGGATACTCGCCGCCATCGGCGACGACGAGGAGCGCGCGCTCGAACAGGCCCGAACCATAACCGGCCTGCCGGGCGTCGGCCCCGAGGTGTCGGTCACGCTGTTCCACGACTTCACCGACAATCCGGAAGGGGCCTCGGTTCATCAAGTGGCCGCGGTCCGCCGGGCGGCCGAACACCTCGAAGACGAGGGCGTCGAAGTCGGCTACGCGGAGTCGAGCGGCGCGCCAGCCGAGGCCATCCTCGAAACCGCCGCCGACATCGACGCCGACCTGCTGTGTCTCGCGCCGCGGGGCCGGTCGCCGACCGGCAAGGCGTTGTTCGGTAGCGTGACCCAGCAGGTGCTCCTGGAGGCGACCCGGCCCGCGCTGGTCCTCGGTGCGGGCCGCGAGAAGCCCGGGTCCGACTAGTCAGCCGTCCCGGACGCTCGATTTTTTGGGTCGTGCTCCGGGGACGGGTCGGCCGAATCGCCGGATTCGGCCGAATCCCGACCCTCGGTGCTCGGCCGGAAGACGCCGTGTTCGTCACAGTCGTACAGGTCTCTGAGGACGTTCTCGCACGTCCGTCCGCAGTACGGACAGGCGCGGGTCGCTTCCTCGGCGTCGGTGGCGGCGTCCAGCTCGCGGTAGACCTCGCGCCATCCCGCGCTGGGCGACTCACGCTCGCGGGGCATTCGTTCCTCCGTGACACCGGAAACACCCCTCGCGGAGCCGTGGGTCGGTGCTTTCGAGGCCGCAACGCTCACACCGCCAGAAGCGGTGGTCGCGTCTCCCCTCGCGGTCGCGGCCGACGTGGGGCCCGGTGACGGTCCCGGTACTTTCTTGTGACCGTGGCGTATCCGTAGACATTGGGCTGCTCTGGTCTGGGCACGCCCAGCGTGCGGGTGCTGGTACCACCCGGACGCGTTTCGGAGCGCCGACGCTGGGCTCTCTGTCTCTCGGCCCACTCCTCGTCGCGTAGCGTCCCGCCTACCTCCCCCCGAAAGTCGGTTCGTTGTCGATTCTCGTGGCGGTTCGGTCGCCCGAACCCGAGGCCTACGCCTGCGGCTCGGCCTCGGGTTCGGGCTCGTCGGTGTCGTCGTCAGTCGCCTCGTCTTCGAGGCTTTCGAGCGCCGAGATGGCCGTCTGCTGGTAGCGGTCGAGGGGGAGGTCGTACTCCTCCTCGGCCATCCGGGCGTACTCGTTAGCTCCGGCGGCGATGCCGCCTTCGTGAGACGATTCCGCCGTCTCTCCCTCCTCGAAGGCGGCGATTCGGTCGAGGGTCCGCTCTGCGGTCTCGACCACCCATCGGTCGCGGGTCGCGGCGTCGACCAGCGTGATGGACTCGGGTCGCACGGAGACGTTCACGTCGCCCTCGTCGGTCTCGTAGGTCCGGGGCTTGCCCGTGATGGCGACGTACGCCGGTGGTTCGAGTTCCCGGAGCATGCTCGCGGCCTCGGGCTGGTACTGGCCCGCGTAGACGAAGAACGGGTCGCCGTTCGGGTCCACGACCCGGCCCTGCCAGTACTCGCTGTCCTCGCCCACGTCCTCGGTCTCGGTGAGCGTGCCGACCACGAAGATGCGGTTGGCCTTCTCGCCGGTCGGCAACAGCGCGTACACCGGGGCTCGCTCCTCGTCCGACTCCTTGAACGTGTGGGTCGCGTCGTTGAACTCGCGCGCGAACACGCGGCGGGCGACCTCTCGCATTGGTGCTCCACTCATGTCACATCGACCTCGCTTTGATGAGAACGTCCTCGGCGTTCGTCGGCCCGGCCAGCTCCTCGACCTCGTCGGCGAGGAGGTATCGGCCCATCGTGGGGCCGCGAACCCGGTAGTACTTTCCGAGGGTCCGCTCGCGCATCTCCTCGGCGACGACGGTGGTGTCGAGCGCGTCCATCGCCATGTCCTGTGCCTCTTCGAGGCCGATGCCGGTGAACTCCTCGGTCGCCTCCTCGTCGAGGATGACCTCGCGGACCTCCTCGCCGTCGTCGAGGACGCCCTTGATGCGGAGGTCGAACTCGCCCTCGACCTCGCCGTGTTCCGAACAGCGACCGTTCTGGAGCACGCGGGTGCAGTCCTCCTCGGGACAGCGCTTGATGAGACCCGAGCCGCTCTGGATGTCCACAAGCGCGCCCTCGACCTCGGCGGTGTCGTCGCCGACCTCGATGTCCTCGTCGAGTTCCTCGATGGTGGTCGTGCGGTTGAGCTTCACCGAGTAGTTGCCCTGGTACTCGTCGGTGACGACGTTCCCGAGGCGGTAGACCTTCCCCTCCTCCAGTTCCGGGAGGTCGGACTTGGCCCACTTGGTGAACTTGGTGGTGCCGGTCTCGTCGCCGAGCAGGCCGACCTGCCCGACGGCGTCGCTCCGGGGGTCCCAGAGGTCGACGACCTTCGCGGTGAGGCCGATCCACTGCTCGTCCTCGTCGATGTCCTCGACGTTGACCTTCTCGGTACCGCCGCCACCGGTCCGGATGTCGTCGCGTTCGAGGCCCGCCTCGTCGAGGTAGTGGCTGACGACGCTCCGGCGCGCCTCTTCGAGGGGCACCCGGTACTCGTTGACGAGGTTGTCGAGGCGCTGCTCGACCTCGTCGGCCGTCAGGTCGAGATGTTCGGAGAACTGTTCGCGTATCTCTTCGGCGTGCTGGCGCACATCGCTCATGGTGTATCCGTCTCCGCGTCGTTTTCTTCGGGAGACATGCGAAGGGTTTGTGCGCTATGGTATAAAAACCTCGGTGAGTGCGGAGTGGAAGTGAAAGTGGAACTCTCGGACGCTCTCGCGGTATTTTGCGGCTACCGACCGTCGAGCGCCAGCGCCGCCCCGAGCGCCACGAGGACCGACCCCGAGACCCACCGCAGGCCGTCGGCGAGTCGGGGGCGAGCGCGGAACGCGGTCCGGACCCCGCCCGAGAGCAGGCCCACGCCGCCCAGATACAGCGCGGTCAGCGCGGCGTAGGTCCCACCGAGCGCCAGCATCTCGGCGGTCGTTCCGGGACCCGACCCCACGAACTGCGGGAGAAAGGCGAGGAAGAACAGCGCGACCTTCGGGTTCAGGACGTTGACCGTCACGCCCCGCAGGAATCCGCGTCTGAGGTCGGCGTCCCCGGACCCGGGGACGCCGACCTCAGACGCGGAACCCGGTCTCGAACTCGACCCCGCGAGGTCGTTCAGGTCGCCGCCCCGAAGGAGCGTCTTCGCGCCGAGATAGACGAGGTAGGCCGCCCCGGCGTACTTCACGACGGCGAAGGCCAGCGCCGAGGTCCGGAGCAGCGCCGCGAGGCCGACGGTCGCCGCGACGGTGTGGACGAGGATGCCCGTGCTGACCCCGAGCGCCGAGGCGAGACCGCCGCGCTTGCCCGCGCCGACCCCCTGCGTGAGGACGAAGACGGTGTCGGGGCCGGGCGTGAGGATGAGGGCCAGCGCCGCGCCGACGAACACGAGATAGGCGTGGAGGTCGATGGTCGGGAGCATCGGCGTCGGGGACGCTTTCGGGGCCGCCGGAAGTAAGCCTCACGCTCGCGCGCCGACCGCGCCGGGGCGCGGTCGGCGCGCGAGCCGATTGGAGTGAGGTCACGAGTCGCCGGGCGTGAGGCCCCGGCTCGTCGATTCCGGGGGCCGCGGTCGACCTACGTCCGCCACTCGCCGACGTACTCGCCGGTCGAGTCGGCTGGCGTCGTGTACGTGCGGTTCGACCCGGACTCCCACGTCACGCTGCCGTCGTCGGCTATCTTGACGAACTTGAACTCGATGTCGGTTCCGGCGGGGACGTTGACGTCGAAGTACCAGTCGGGGTACTCGTGGACGACCCGATTGAAGAACGGACCGACCGCGCGGTCGGTGTCCCAGTCCCCGAGTTCGTGGACGTTTCCGACCACGTAGACGTTCTCGCCGGTCTCGGTTTCGGCGTCCTCGGCGACGAACCGGACCGAGACCTGTTCGCCGCTCAGCACCTCGAAATCCGCGAACGCGTCGCTCTCGACACCGTCGGCGTCGGTGACGGTGATGTCGTAGAACCCACCGGCGACCGAGGGGACCTCCGCCTCGATTTGCGTGTCGCTCCACGAGACGACCGACGCGTCGGTCGACCCGAACCCGACCGACCCGGTCGAACTCCCGAAGCCCTCGCCGCTGAGGGTCACGGTGTGGCCGGGTCGGCCCATCGTCGGCCCGACGTGGCCGAGCGTCGGTTCGGTGGTGTCGCCGGTGTGTTCCCACACGCAGACGGTCTTGGGCCCGAACGAGAAGGTGTCGATTGAACCGTCGCTCCCGACGGTGGTCTCGAAGCCGTCGAGGAGTCCGTCGAGGTGGTCCTCGTAGGTCCCCTCGGGGAGCGCGGTCGACAGGCCGGACACGTCGTAGGTATCCTCGCTGCGGTTGATGCCGACCAACACGACGTTGTCGCCGAACTCGCGCTCGTAGAAGAACACGTCGCTGTTGACCCACCGCTGTCGGGTCCCTCCGTACGCGAGCGCGGGGTTCGACCGCCGGAGGGGCGCGAGCGTCTTGATTATCTCGTAGGCGGTCGTCGTCCGGTCGAACGACGGCATCGGCTTGCGGTTCTCGGGGTCGTTGCCCCCGGTCAGGTACTGCTCGGTGCCGTAGTAGACGGTCGGCGTTCCGCGCGAGGTCAGCAGGACCGCGAGCGCGAGGTCGGTGTTGACCTCCCCGTCCTCCACGGTGAACCGCTCCATGTCGTGGTTGTCGATGAACGGGACCTGATCGACCACCTGATCGTGTTCGCTCGCGGTCTCCTGAAGCACGTCCCAGAAGTCCTCCCAGTCGTCGTCGAACTCCCGGAGGACCTGCCGGAGCGACTGCCCGAATCGGAAGTCGAGCAGGCTCATCCCGCTGTCGTTCGAGAAGTCGTAGTAGCGCTGGCTCGACTCGCCGGTGCCGAGGAACCACTCGCCGAAGGTGAACACCGGTTCGTGGTCGTAGATGGTGTCCATGAGGGTCTTCTGCCACTTCGGAGCCATGTGAGCCACGGCGTCGACCCGGATGCCGTCGATGCCCCTGTCGAGCCACGCCTCGATGGCGTCCTTGAGGTATCGGTCGATGAACGAGTTCTGCTGGTCGAAGTCGGCCAGATTGTAGAGGTTCCGGTATATCTGACCCTCGTAGCTGGAGTAGTCGGTCCCGCCGTTGTGGTGGAAGTAATCGTCGGGGTCGTCGCTGTACGACGCGACGCGCTCGCCGTCGTCGTAGAGGACGCCGTCCTCCATGTCGCCGTCCTCGGTCGAGGGGGAGGTGTGGTTCGGGACGAAGTCCATGACCACTTTGATGCCGTTGTCGTGGGCCACGCTCACCAGTTCCTCGAAGGTGTCCATGTCGCCGAAGGACTCGTTGGCGTCCTCGAAGTCCCGCGCCCAGTAGCCGTGGTACGACGTCCCGATGTCGGGGTCGGCCGAGGTCACGTTCTCGAACGGCGGCGATATCCACAGCGCCGTGATTCCCATCTCGGTCAGGTATCCGTCCTCGATTCGGTCGATGATGCCCTGCCAGTCGCCGCCACAGTACTTCCGAAGGTCCGAGCAGTCGTCGCTCGCGAGGTCCCCGTCGGGGTCGTTTCCGGTGTTACCGTTCTCGAACCGGTCGGTGATGATCTGGTAAATCACGTCGTCGGTGTAATCGACCGCACTCCCGACGCCAGACGGTTCCTGAGTCGCGTAGGTCAGGTCGCCCAGTTGCGCCGCTCCGGCGGCGTTGCTTCCGGCCCAGCCTATCGACGCGAGTCCGAGTCCCTTGAGTAGCGTTCGTCGTTCGAGGTTCATTCTGAAATCTGCGTTGAAAATGTTCAACAAACATTTTAAATCTTTCCCCCAGTCAGATAGAAGAAATAATCGGGCGCCGGTCGGAACGACCCCCGACGAACAGACCTATCTTTCCCGAGGCTCTACCACGAATCGACATGGACGACCGCCTCGAAAGCTTCCTCCGCGCGAAACTCCGGTCGGCCGGGCGGCAGTACGCCGACGCGAGGCGGGCCTACCGGAACGCCCGCCAGTCGGCGCTCGCCGACCTCCCGCAGGACGAGGAGGGCCGAGCGAGAATCGTCTGTCGGCGCTACGCCGAGCGCCGGGCCGTCGCGCTCGACGCGCGGGCCCGACCCAGTTGCTTCGACCCCGACCATCCGGACTGCCGGGGATGCGCCGAGGACGTACGCGACGGCCGGGTCGAGACGTGGTGACGATGTCGCCCGACGGACCCCTCGACCGCCCGCTCGTCGCGGTCGTGATGGCGGGCGGAACCGGCACCCGGCTCTACCCCGCCAGCCGGGCCGACCGGCCCAAGCAGTTCCTCTCGCTGGGGGGCGAGGGCTCCCTGCTCGCCCGGACCGTCGAACGCGTGGGGTTCGCCGACGAGGTGTACGTCTCGACCGCCGTCGAGCACGCCGAGCGCGTGCGCGAGGCGGTCCCCCGGGCGGGCGTCCTCGTGGAACCCGAGGCCAGCGACACCGGCCCGGCGCTGGTGTACGCGACCCACCGCGTTCGCGAGCAGGTGGGCGACTGCGTCGTCCTCTGCGTCCCGAGCGACCACGTCGTCTCGGGGGCATTCGAGACGACCGCCCGAACCGCCGCCCGCGCCGCAGTCGAAACCGAGGGGTTGGTGACGTTCGGCGTGGAACCGACCCGGCACGCGACAGGCTACGGATACATCGAACCCGCCGCCGGGGGCGTCGACGCCCCCGGCGGCGGGAACGGCGGGGACGGATACGCCGAGGACGGCAACACCGGGGACGGATACGCCGAGGTCGCGCAGTTCCGCGAGAAGCCCGACGCCGAGACCGCTCGGGAGTTCGTGGGGCGGGGTTTCTACTGGAACGCGGGGCTGTTCGCGTGGACCCCCGACGCCCTCCTCCGGGAGGCCCGCGAGTCGCCGCTCGCGCCGCTCGTCGCGGCGCTCGCGGCGGGCGACCCCGAGCGCGGATTCGCCGAGGTCGAACCGGTCAGCATCGACTACGCCGTCATGGAGCGCACCGACGACGCCTACGTCGTGCCCGCCGACTTCGAGTGGGACGACCTGGGGTCGTGGGACGCGATAGAGCGCGTGGTCGAGACCGACGACGCCGAGAACGCGGTTCTGGGCGACGCCGTGACCGTCGACGTGGCCGACAGCGTCGTCGCGAGCGACGGCGACACCCACGTCAGCGCGGTGGGCGTCGAGGGGTTGGTGGTCGCGGCCTACGACGACCGAGTGCTGGTCGTGCCGAAGGACGAGGCCCAGCGCGTGCGCGAGGTCGTCGCGGCGTTGCGCGAACAGGGACTGTTCTGACCCCAACGTTGATGTTAACGCGGGAGTTTACAATCTCGTATGGGAACCGCCGACAAGCACGTCCGGGTCAGCGAGGAGAACTACGAGCGGCTGAAGGCCCGCCGACGCGAGGACGAGACGTTCGACGACGTGGTCGAGCGACTCCTCGCCGACGACCGCGACCTACTGGCGGGATTCGGCGCGTGGGAAGAGACCGACCAGCGCGGCGTGGTCGAAGAGTTACACGAGCAGGGGAAGCGCGAGAGCGCAGACCGGGTCGAGGAGATCGCCCGACATCGGAGCGACGAATGAAGGTCCTCGACAGTTCGTTCCTGATGGACTACGAGGACGGCCATCCCACCACCAAGGAGTACCTGCTCGACCACAGCGACGAGGCGTTCGTCGTTCCGGCCCCGATTTACACCGAGTTCCTGCTCGGTGGCGTTTACGGTACCGAGAGTACGCCCGGGAAAGCGAAGCAGAATCTGGAATGGGTCGAGGTCCACTCTATCGGCGAGGAGACAGCCGAGCACGCCACCGAAATCGCGGCCGAAATAGATGCGCAGGGGCCCCACCTCTCTCCCATCGACGCCCTCGTCGCGGGCGCGTCCCGCGAGCTAGACGCGCCACTCGTCACCAGCGATAGCGACCACACCCATCCCTCCTGCCGGGAAGTCATCGATATCGAAGAGTACCGCTGAGTCCGCGTTTTCTCGGCCGTCCGAATTTTGGGCGTCCACGCCGTACCACGCCTGCCATGGCCGACGTTCCAGACGTTCAGACCGTCGAGACCGAAGACGAGTACATCCACGTCCGGTTCCGCGACCCCGACGAGTTCGACGAGATTCGGACGCCCGACTGGGCCGAGAATCCCGCCCACGACGTTTCGGAGGGCTCGGAGGTTCGGACCGGCAAGCGAGAGGGGAGCGACGACTGGGAGGTCCAGAGCGTGCTCATCAAGAAGAACGTGGGCGAGGATAAGGCCCGCGAGAAGGCAAAGGAGATAGTCGAGAAGATAGAGTCCTGAGTCACTCCGCCGGGAGGACCTCGCACTGGTGGACCACCATGTCGCCGTGGCGGGGTTCGACCGTCGCCGTCTCGCCGGTCCGGACCGGGACGGGTCGGTCGAAGACGGGGCCGTCGTGGACGAAGGTGTGGAACTCGCCGTTCTCGCCGCAGGGGTCGACGCCCTCGGGGAGGTCGGCGAGGAACGACTCGTCGAAGGGGCGGCCCGCGAACGACTCGTCGAGCGCCGAGTCCTCGACCGCGACCACGGTCGCCTCGAAGGCGTCGGCGAACTCGCGGGCGAGGGATTCGGTGTCCCGGCCCCAGACGGGCCAGTACCCCTCGATGTCGCTCGCTTCGAGGCGGCTCTCGCGGTACGCGCGGATGTCCTCGACGTAGAGGTCGGCGAACGCGATTCGGTCGATACCCCGGCGCTCGTACTCGTCGGTGGCCTCGGCCAGCGCGGCCTCGTACTCGTCGTTCGAGGCGTCGGCCGGAATCTCGACGAACCGGATCGGCAGGCCGAGCGCGTCGGCCTGTCGCTCGTAGAGCTCTCGGCCGACGCCGTGCATGCTCGACCGGCCGGTCTGGGCCGAGACGGTCGTGAGGAGTTCGACGACCTCGACGCCCTCGCGGTGCATCTCCCGGAGGGCGAACGAGGCGTCCTTGCCGCCGCTCCACGAGAGGACCGTCGCCATCAGCTCCGGAGACGGCCGCCGTCGACCGGGAGCGCCGCGCCGTTGACGAAGCTCGCGCGCTCGCTGGAGAGGAACGCGACCACGTCGCCGAACTCCCCGGGGTCGCCCACGCGGTCCAGCGGGATGTCGGCCGACCAGTCGGCCAGCCCCTCCTCGTAGGTGTCGTGCTCGCCGCGCTCGACCGAGGCCTCCACGAGTTCCTGGATGCGGGGGGTCTCGTGTGCGCCCGGCAGGACCGCGTTGACCCGCACGTCGGGGGCCCACTCGCGGGCCTGAGTCTTCATCAGGCCGACGACCGCGCGCCGGACCGCGTTCGAGAGGACGAGGCCGTCGATGGCCTCCCGGACGCTGGTCGAGGTGACGTTGACCACGGTGCCCGCGTCGCTCTCGACGAGGTGGGGGTGGGCGGCCTTCGTCAGCCAGACCACGCTCATCACCAGCAGGTCGTAGGCCTCGTACCAGTCGCGCTCGGTGGTGTCGAGAAACGTTCCGCTCGGCGGTCCCCCGGCGGAGGTGACGACGTGGTCGAGGCCGCCGAACTCCTCGACCGTCGCCTCCACGAGCGCCTCGACCTCGTCGGGGTCGGTGATGTCGCACTGGACCGCGAGCACGTCGCCGTCGCCCGCGGCCGAAATCTCCGCCTCGGCGTCGGCGAGTTTCTCCTCGCCGCGGGCGCAGATGGTGACGTTCGCGCCCGCCTCGGCCAGCGCCTTGGCCGACGCCCGGCCGAGCCCGCTCGAACTCGCCGTTACGATTGCCGCGTTGCCTTCGATTCCGAGGTCCATGTGCCCCGTTTCGGAGGCCACCCTCAAAGCTCTCCGGGACGCGGGCGCGTTTGCTTGGAACTGAATCGACGCTCCGGGTCGCGGGAGCGACCGGAGGGAGGTTCCGCGGGGTTCCGCCGACCACCGGGAGTTCCGCGAGCCGCCACAGACCACCGGATGCGCCGCGGTCGCGCCTTCGCCGAAGGCGCGACCGCACGCGGGGAGGTACGGGGCGCGGTGCTGTGCAGTGCGGTCGCGGTGCTGTGCAGTGCGGTCGCGGTGCTGTGCGGTGCGGTCGCGGTGCTGTGCGGTGCGGTCGCGGTGCTGTGCGGTGCGGTCGCGGTGCTGTGCGGTGCGGTCGCGGTGCTGTGCGGTGCGGCCCTCATAGGTACCGGAGATAGCTAGCTTCGCGCTGACGGACATCACCGAGACGACGGAAGGGACGACAGCACAAAACGCCGTTCGTCACCCCCGACTCGCTTCCGCCGACTTTCGGACCGTCACCTCGCCGTCGGCCGTCACGCCGATCAACAAATCTTCGCGAACGGCGCGGTCCTCGACCGCGTCCCCGGCCTCGTCGCTCACTCGCTTCATCAGCTCCGGTGCGGCGTGGTTGACCTTCACGCCCGCCTCGTCGCAGGCGTCGTAGACCCGCGAGGGCACGTCGTAGAGGTCGGTCCCAGCCTCGACGACGACCCGGACCGGCGCGTGGAGCGCCTCGGCGAACGCGACCGTCTCGCGGGCCTTCCGGACGTTCTCGCGGGCGCTTGCCTCGATACTGGAGACGTTCGCGCGCGAGGTGCCCAGGCGGTCGGCGATGGTCGCCTGCGCGACCCCGCGCTCGCGCAGTGCCAGCACTTCGGCCTGTCGGCGGGTCAGCACGCTGGTGTCGGCGTCGAATCCCGCGCGGTCGAGCATCTCCTCGGGGTCGGGGGCCTCGCTCACGGTCGACCCTCCCACGGCCGCCTCGCCGTCTGCGGTGGTCGGTCCATGCTCGCCTCTACGCACTCCGACCGAAAAAACCCGCGGCGCGGAACGCTGTTGGGACTGTCCACCCAGCGGCCGCGCTCGGACCCGGGGTTCAGCTTCCCCAGAAGTTGTCGCGGCTACCGAGTTGCGGCCGGGACCGGCCGTCCTCGTCGTCTCCGTCGCCGGATTCCGCGTCAGACTCCTCGGCGTCGCCGTCGTCAGTCCCCTCCTCGTCCTCCTCGTCCATCGGCAGTCGCTCGATGGGGTCGGCCCGGGCGTGGTTGCCGTGAACGTTCGTGATCTCCACCCGCGCGCGGGCGTCCGGGAGGATGCCGTCGACCATGACGATGAAGCCGTCCTCGGTCCGGCCGACGCCAGCGCCGCTCTCGTGGATGTCCTCGATGTCCACCACGACCTCCTCGCCCGGCTGGACGGGCGCGGTCTTGAGTTCGCGGATGGGCTGGTTGTAGTGGTCACACCACTCCGCGCCGCCCCGGTCGCCGTAGTGCTGGCATCCCATTCCCTCGATTCGCTCCTGAAAACTCGGGCAGTCTTCCGCGAGTGGACAGTCCGGCATGCCTGTGGCTACTGGCCCGGCGGCCTAAACCTTTACGTACAACCGTTTACTGCGCTCAGGACCCGCGAGCGGTCGCTCGCGGTACAATAGCGGGGACTGACCCCGACCGCATCCGCACCGCCGACCGCAGTCGACCTACTCCCCGGCGACGAGGAAGGTCCTGCCGCCCTTGCGTTCGAGGTAGACGTCGCTCACGTCGGCGAACCACTCGCCGACGTACTCCTGCAGGCGGTCGGTCTCTACGTCCGAGACGTCGAGTACCGCCCTGGCGTCGTCGTCGGCGGTCGCCGGTTCCTCGCGAGCGAACGTGAGTGTCATACCCGAGACTTGTCGGGGAGCGATATGAAGGTCAGCCATCCGGAGTGAAAGTGAAACTGCCCGAAAGGACGGCTGTGGAAATCGGTAGCGCGGAACCCACGGGGTCGAAGGGCGGGCGAGACCGACGCGACTCAGATGTAGTGGGCGGCGACGTAGGTCAGCAGGGCAAGCAGAACGAGCGGAATCAGGTGAAGCAAGAGCGCGACCACTTCGAGGAAGAGGTTGGGCTCGAACGGCGATGTGAGCACGAGCAACGCGATGAAGAACGCGAGGATGACCAGCGGGATGATGTTGACCGAGATGTCGAGCATCGTCTCGCGGTCGAACACGGAGTCGGCCATGGTGGGTCGTAGGACCACGGCCACGGACATAACGACACCGGCCACGGTGACCGACTCCGAGAGCCACGACTCGACGCGCTACTCGTAGAGCAACTGCTCGACCTGTCGGCGTCGCCGCTCGACGTCGAAGTGCAGGGATACGTCGGGGTCGGCCGCGAGCCGGTCCACGACCAGCAGGGGGTCCGTGCCAGCGCGCTCGACCCGCTCCAGCAGGGCCGCCAACTCGGTCCGGTACAGCGCCAGCGAGTCGAGCAGGCCGAGCGCGAGTACCATCGCCGCGCCCCCCTCGCCGGTCGGGAGCGCGTCGCTGATACGCCGGAAGTCGGGGAGGTCGTCGGGCGCGTCGGCTGTCGGTTCGACGGCGAGACATCGGCTACAGACCGCCACGCGTTCGGGGTCCTCGGGGAGATATCCCCGGAGGTCGCCGGGGACGGCGAACGCCAACTGGTCGCTTCCGCACTCGGGACAGGTCATGTCGGGGAATCGTCGTGGGAGGCCAAAAGGGTAGGCGATGGCGGCCGGGGACAGCCCGACCGAGCGAGCGACGCGGCTGTGCCGCGTCGCTCGAATCGACGGACGGGGACGTGATACTGGCAGAGCGTCTGAGCGGGAAGATTCGCCCGCGGGCGGATTCTCGAACGGAAAAGCGGTCGGTGGCCGTCCTCAGTCGTCGGCGGTGACCGTCTCGGCTTCCCCGGCGGCTTCGACCTCGGCCGCCTCGCGCTCTTCGCGCTCTTCTTCTTCTTTCTTGGCCTTGATCTTCTTGAGGCGGAAGGTCTCCTCGCGCTCCTGCTCTTCGAGCTTCTGCTCGATGTACTCCTTGTTCTCGTTGAGTTCGGGCAGGAGCTTGAACTCCAGGGCGTTGACCCGGCGCTTGGTGGTCTCGATCTCGGTGAGCATCTTCTTCATCGCGGTCTCGACCTCCGCGGCGAGGATGATGCTTTCGAGGAGTTCCTCGTAGGCCTCGGCGGCCTCGTCGATGCGGCCGCTCGTGCCCAGCACGCCGTACCCGCGCTCGTCGAGGCTCTTTTTGACCTTGCTCGACTCGATCTGGGGGACGACCACGCCCATGATGTTCTTCGACTCGGTGGTGATCTCGGGGTGTTCCTTGAGCGCGGCGGCCGCGCCCCGGACCGCCACGTCGCCCTCCATGGCGCGGGCCATGTTGATCTTCTGCTGGGCGAGTTCGTAGTCGTCTTCGAGGCCCGAGCGGACGTCCTGAGCCTGATCGAGGATGTCCATGAACTCCATGATGAGGCCGTCGCGCTTCTGCTCCAGCGTGTCGTGACCCCGCTCGGACAGCTCGATGCGGTCCTCGATCTGCATCAAGTTCTTCCGAGTGGGCTTGACGTCGTTGGCCATCTTGGGGGAAGTTTGTGTCTCTAGGGGGTTAACCTTTTACTGTTCGTGTCGCCCGCCGGTGTCGCCTACGCAGGGCTCGAGAACTCCTCGCCGTGACCGTCCCGGGAGTAGTAATCAACGTCGTCTCGTCGACCCGCCACCGTCGTGGAACGACCGCCGAGTGATGGCTCCGGCGACCGGACTCCGTCGCGGCGTTCACTCGGCCGTCACTCCCTCATTCCCCAGACGCGACTCGTTGCTAGTATGGTGTGGCGCTCTCACGGTACGTCTCGAACTCCTGCATTGCCCACGACCGACAGGCGTCGTTGTCCGTTTCGACGAGGACGTGAGGTTTGTCCCGACCGTCGAGCGCGAGTATCACGACGGTTTCGTCCACCACCGCAAGTGTGAACTCCGCGTCACGGTCCACCGTCCAGAATGACGTCTCGGGCGATTCGCCGCCGTTTTCGTCGAGGAAGGAGAACTCCTCCTCGAACACGCGGGCGATCTCTTCGGTGAACAGAAGTTCAAGACGAGACTGCTCGTCCGACAGAACCGTTCGGAACTGGTCTTCTGTCAGCGGGAGTGAGGTGAGGAGCCCGATAGTTCGAGTGGCCTCCGAGATCAGTTCGAAGAAGCGTTGACTGGGTGCGTGAGGTCGCACGGAACTAGCGACTGTGAGATTCGCATCCCTGAGCGAACCGATATTCCCCTCGAACGATTCGTACGAGATACAGGAAAACAGCGGGTCGAGATGAAGAGTGGTACTAACGTACGAGTGATAGGTTTCTAGACCTTCCTGCGTCGCCCGTCCCAGTGGCGTGAGCCGATACTTTCGTTTCGGAGTCTCCTCTACGAGTCCCCGTTCCTCCATCTTTTTGATGTTGTGACGAAGCGTCGTTCTCGGAACGTCGAGCTCCGATTCGATTTGTCGGACCTCGTACTCGCCCTCGCCGAGGAGCGAGAGGATCTGCCAGCGGTGTTCGCTCCCACCGATACAGGACAGAATCGACGTAGCCGTCTGCTCTCTTTTTCGTGCCTCTCTTTCCATAAAAATACTGGATTTTCTATACGTCATAAATCTGTTGAAAGAATATTTTTGTTATAAAGTCCGTGTTACAATCCTCTGGCGTAAGGGATGGTGACGGCCGCCTCGACCCACGCGGCTACGATTATCAATCCAAATGCAACGAGTATCAGTTCGGCATATCGCCACGCACGTTCAGCCGTCAAGGGCCGGTCACGACTCCCACGCAAATAGGCGATAATCCCCCACGCGGTATCGAATCCGATGGCGGAAGCGAGAAAGAACGCCGGGAGTTCGAGAACACCGTGGGGAACGACCAGAAGACCGACCGTCAGGGGGTCGAACCCCTGTTCGAGTGCGATCCGAACGGCCGACCCGAGTGCGGCCCCGGTAGTGTACAACAGGAACATGGCCGTGAGACCGAACGTTACCGAACCAAGTACGATGGCGACGAGCACGAAGGTATTGTTCAACACGATACCAACGAAGTCCAGATGACTCGCTTTTGCCGATGGACCAAACGAACCCAGGGATTCGTCGGAAGCCGTTCGAGCAGTGAGGAATCCGAGAGTCATCGAAAGAGCAAAAAGAAGCGTACTCAGACCGAACGGAAGCACTAACGCTTCGAACTCGTCGGGAAGTCTATCTTTCATGAATTCGATTACAGTCTCTGATTTACAGTACGAAAACGTCGAGACGGCGTCCGGTCGTTAGACGCCCGCTGCACCAGCGATACCGGTGGACTGACCAGCAGCGTAGCCAGCACCGACCGGACCGCCGCCCATGAAGCCGACTGCCGCGGCACCCGCGAGCACACCACCTGCGGCTGCGCCGCCAGCAGCGGTTGCGACGACACCGTCACCCGTGTATGCAGCAGCAGCGCCAGCGGCGACGTTACCCGACGTTCCTGCACCTGCCGCGGCGCCCGCCAATCCGGTAATCAGCACTATAGCCAATCCGACCGCGATGGTTTTTCGCATCATGGTGCGTCTTCTTCTCGTATCCACCGAGTATTTTATCTACTTACTCGTCGAGGAATTATATCATCGTCAGGAATCATTCCCGTTGAACTAGGTTAACACCGTTAGTGTATTTAGGTCGAAAAGGCGGAACGAGCGGCAAAGGAAACCGAGGCAACGTGATAAATACGTGATAGAAGCGGTGAACGAGCGTGTTACGCGCCTGCGATGCCACCAGCGGCACCACCCACGGCGGCACCGGTACCGGTTCCGACGCCCGGGAAGATGGCCGTCCCGACGCCTGCGCCAGCGACTGCACCACCACCGGCACCGACACCGGCCATTCCGGCAGCGGTTCCGGCGCCCCACTGACCGGACGCAACACCGATACCTCCCATGACGTTCGCCTCTGCCTGCGCACCAACGGCGACGCCTGCACCGGCAGTGATCAACATCAGTGCGAGACCGATCGTAACCAGGGTACGGTTCGATTTCATTCCATACGCTAGTGGGCGTGAGTAGAACTTAGTCGTACTCGTTCGTCACTCGGTCTCCAAATTGAATACGAACCAGCGGTTTGTCGAGAGTTAAAACGAATTCGGGTTACCAGCGTAATTGAATCTGACGAGGAGAAGGATATCAACTAGATAGTTAGATTCAAGTAAGAATTATAAATACTGAAACGTATGAGTTTCATACGAGATATCCGAGAACTCTGCGTGAATCCGGACGAGTTCTATCGGACGCGGGGCGACGACCCGTCACTGAGAAAGCCGGTACTTATCGTATTCGGGGTAGCCCTCCTCAACATCTTCAGTTCGGTACTGTTGATTTCACACGTCCGAGTCGAAGGACAGTCGCTGGCTAACACCTTCCTCGCCGTATCCGGGATATTCGGTTCAATATTCGGAGTCGTGGGTATCTTCATCCTTTGGCTCTTGTTCACCGCTGTATTTTACGCGCTCTCGATCGCGTTCGACGGGTCGGGAACGTTTCGGCAACTCTTCCGCTTCGTCGGGTGGGGATACTTTCCCGCGGGGTTCAGTGCGATTGCCAGTCTCGTTCTCACATGGTACGCGATTCAATCGGTACCCGCAGGATTAGAATTACAGGCGTTCATACAGGAGTACCAGTCGCACCCAGCACTGGAGATCGCGAGCATCGTGGGAGTCGTCATTCTCGCCTGGCAAGCGCTGATCTGGGTGTTCGCGGTCCACCACGCTCGCAACATCACACTTCGGGAGGCCGGGCTGGTCGTCGCGATCCCGACGGCGGCCAACATCGCTTGGAACGCGTTCCAGCTTCTGTGAAGAAGAGCGACCCCCTACGCAGAAACAGTGCGTTTTCCGATTATCGGTCGCGTGAGGTCTGAGAGTTCCGGTCCATCCGGGCCTTCAGCGCTTCCACGCGGAAGTAATTGCTTCCTGCCAGAATCGCAGCACCGCCCGCCAACAACGTAGCGAGGTCGGTGGGCAGAACCGGATACACCGAATCGGCGGTCAGAAGGGGGCCGACGAGGATGGTTACCACTCCGAGTAGTTGTGTGACCTTTGCGACGGCCGAGAACACCCGTTCCATCGTTCCATCGGCGGTAACAGTACTCATGATACTCACATCGAGTGTACAGGCACGGAGATAATATATTTACGGGAGAAGCGGAAGACAAGAGAAGCTGTTCGATGAAACGCCGTTATCAGATAACGAAGTTCTTAGACACCCACAACCCAATCGTTGGTGGTCGACTGTATTGACTCCCTGAACAGCGATACGCCGCGCTGGCAAGAATATGGAGCCCAAAAAATCCGAGACAGGTCCGTCTCAGTCGGCCGCGACTTCCTCGGCCGTCTCTTCTTCCGCGTCCCCGGGGTAGTACTTCTCGATGAGGTCCTCGTCGATGCGGTTGAGTTCCTCCTTGGGGAACATCCCGAGGAGGTCCCAGCCGATGTCGAGCGTCTCCTCGATGGAGCGGTTCGTGTCGTAGCCTTGGTCGACGAACTCCTCCTCGAACCGGTCGGCGAAGTCGAGGTACTTGTTGTCACGCTCGGAGAGCGCCTCGCGACCGACGATGTTCACGAGGTCCCGCAGGTCCTCGCCTTCCGCGTACGCCGCGTACATCTGGTCGGAGACGTCGGCGTGGTCCTCGCGGGTGAGGCCCTCGCCGATACCGTCGTCCATCAGCCGCGAGAGGCTCGGAAGCACGTTGATGGGCGGGACGATGCCCTGACTGTTGAGGTCGCGGTCGATGTAGATCTGGCCCTCGGTGATGTAGCCGGTCAGGTCCGGAATCGGGTGGGTGTCGTCGTCGCCGGGCATCGTGAGGATGGGAATCTGGGTGACCGACCCCTCGCGGCCCTCGATGCGGCCCGCGCGCTCATAGAGCTGGGCGAGGTCGGTGTACATATACCCGGGGTAGCCCCGTCGGCCCGGAACCTCCTCGCGGGCCGCGCCGATCTCGCGCAGTGCCTCACAGTAGTTGGTCATGTCCGTCAGGATGACCAGTACGTGGTAGTCCTTCTCGAACGCGAGGTACTCGGCGGTGGTCAGCGCGAGCCGCGGCGTGACCTGGCGTTCGACCGCGGGGTCGTCGGCGAGGTTCATGAAGACCACCGAGCGTTCGAGCGCGCCCGTGCGCTCGAAGTCGTCCATGAACTCGTTTGCCTCCTCCTGAGTGATACCCATCGCACCGAACACGACGGCGAACTCCGAGCCGCCCTCGCCGTCCTCGTCGGCTTCCTCGGGCACGGTCGCCTGTCGCGCGATCTGGAGCGCGAGTTCGTTGTGGGGCAGACCCGAGGCCGAGAAGATGGGGAGCTTCTGTCCCCGGACCAGCGTGTTCATGCCGTCGATGGCCGACACGCCGGTCTGGATGAACTCCTCGGGGTACTCGCGGGCGTAGGGGTTGATTGCCTCGCCCACGATGTCGTGGCGTTCGTCCGGGACGATCTCGGGGCCGCCGTCGATGGGCTGGCCGGACCCGTCGAGGACGCGACCGAGCAGGTCCTCGGTGACGGGCATCTTCATGGTCTCGCCGAGGAACCGCACCGACGACTTGCGGTCGATGCCTTCGGTCCCCTCGAACACCTGAATCGCGACGAGACCGCTACTGGATTCGAGCACCTGACCGCGCAGTGTCTCGCCGTTCGGCGTCTCGATCTCGACGATCTCGTCGTATCCGATGGGTTCGTCTACCTCGGCGAACACCAGCGGGCCGCTGATTTCGGTGATTGTCTGGTATTCTTTCATTGTTAGTATTTCTCCCGAAGTTGTTCTGCGATGGAGTCTTCGAGGTCGTCGATGTACTCCTCCCAGTCGTCCTGCACGCCCATGCGGTTGAGCCGCGGGGCGGCGTCGATGTCCTGTATCTCTTCGACCGGTACGCCAGCGTCGAGCGCGTCGAACGCCTCGTCGTTGAACGTCTTGATCGCGCCGAGCATCGCGTAGGTCTTCTCCGGGGAGCAGAAGGTGTCCACGTCGTGGAACGCGTTCTGCTGGAGCCACGACTCGCGGAGGTACCGCGCGACTTCGAGCGTGAGCTGCTGGTCCTCCGGCAGGGCGTCCTTACCGACGAGCTGGACGATCTCCTGGAGTTCGCCCTCCTCGTCGAGCACGTCGACCGCCCACTGGCGTCGCTCGGGGAAGTCCTCGGCGACGTTCTGCTCGTACCACGGGTCGAGCTGGTCCTTGTAGAGCGAGTAGGACTCGTCCCAGTTGATAGAGGGGAAGTGGCGACGCTCGGCGAGGTCGGCGTCGAGCGCCCAGAAGCACTTCACGATGCGCAGGGTGTTCTGGGTGACCGGCTCGGAGAAGTCGCCGCCCGGCGGCGACACCGCGCCGATGACCGACACCGAACCCTCGGTGTCGTTGATGTTCTGGAACTTCCCGGCGCGCTCGTAGAACTCCGAGAGGCGCGCGGCCAGATACGCGGGGTAGCCCTCCTCACCGGGCATCTCCTCCAGTCGCGAGGAGATTTCGCGCATCGCCTCGGCCCACCGCGAGGTGGAGTCGGCCATCAGCGCCACGTCGTACCCCATGTCGCGGTAGTACTCCGCGATGGTGATTCCGGTGTACACGCAGGATTCCCGGGCCGCCACCGGCATGTTCGACGTGTTCGCGATGAGGCAGGTCCGGCTCATCAGCGGCTTGCCGGTCTTGGGGTCCTCCAGCTCGGGGAAGTCGTCGATGACTTCCGTCATCTCGTTGCCGCGCTCGCCACAGCCGACGTAGACGACGATGTCGGCGTCGGCCCACTTCGCGAGCTGGTGCTGGGTGACGGTCTTCCCGGAGCCGAACGGCCCCGGAATCGCCGCCGTCCCGCCCTTCGCGATGGGGAACAGGCCGTCGAGGATGCGCTGACCCGAGACCAGCGGCGTGGTCGGGGTCTCCTTCTCCTTGGCGGGGCGGGCCTCCCGGACCGGCCACTCCTGGTGCATCTGGATCTCCTCGCCGTTGTCGAGTTCGGCGACCGTCTCCTCGACGGTGTAGTTGCCGCTCTCGATGGCGACGACCTCGCCGCCCTCGTAGTCCGGCGGGACCATCACCTTGTGCTCGATGCTCTCGGTCTCGGGGACCGTGCCGAGGATGTCGCCGGGTTCGACCGCGTCGCCCTCGGCGACCTCGGGGACGAACTCCCACGTCTTCTCGAGGTCGATACCGGGTGCGTCGACGCCGCGGTCGAGGAACGCGCCCATCTTGTCTTCCAGGACCGCCAGCGGGCGCTGGACGCCGTCGTAGATGGAGTCCAGCATGCCCGGCCCGAGGTCGACCGACAGGGGTTCGCCCGTGTTCTCGACCGGTTCGCCCGGTGCCACGTTCGAGGTCTCCTCGTACACCTGAATCGTCGTCAGGTTGCCTTCGATCTCGATGACCTCGCCCATCAGCCCTTCGTCGCCGACGTACACCACGTCGTTCATCCGGGCGTCGAGGTCGGTGGCGGTCACGACCGGTCCACTTACGCTCTCGATGACGCCGTCCTCACGGACCGCGTCGCCTTCGGTTGCTTGGCTCATTCGTTGTCACCTTGTTCGTCTTCGTCCATAAGGTCGATACCGATTGCACGCTTGATCTTCTCGCGCAGTCCGCCGCTACCCGCGCCGCCGCCGATGGAGACCATCGTCGGCTCGACGCTGGTCTCGACCTCGTTTCGCACCCCTCGCGAGAGGTGGTCGAGGTCGTCGTCGTGCATCACGACGATGCCGATTTCCTCGTCGTCGAGGACGCGGGTCACCGCGTCGTCGAGTTCCTCGTCCTTGCGGTCGTCCGGAACGTTCTCGAACTTCCGGACGCCCGCGAGGCGGAACCCGGTCGTGAACTCGGGACTGCCGACGACCGCGATCTCCTGACTCATAGTACCACCAGTTCGTTCTCGATCTCGTCCTGGCTCAGGCCCGCTTCGCGGCCGCGGGCGATGGCGCGGATGTTCTCGACCTCGCGCTCCTTGGCGAGGATGTACGACAGCACGGGACAGATCGACAGGGGGAACACGTGCGAGAGGCGGTCGGCGTACTCCAGCAATGCAACGTCTAGTGCGTGTTCGAAGCCGATGAGGCTGTCGGCGCGTTCGAGTTCGTCGAGCGCGTCCGACAGGTCGTCGCCGTACGTGCTGTCGCGGATGAACGCCGCGAGTTCGTCGATGCTTCCCGACAGCTGTGCTAGGTCGGAGGCCCGAAACAGGTCCCCGCCCTCGATGAAGTACTCCTCGGGGTCGATGTCCGCACCGCTTCGAGCGATACGGAGGACGTTACGGACGTTGCGGAAGTCGATCTCGGCCCGCAGGAACTCGGCGTACAGCTGGTTCGCGCGGTTCTCCGTCGCGTCGACGCCGCCGATGAGCCCCTCGTAGTAGGTGCGGTCGACGGCGTTCTCCAGGGGCACCAGCACGCCCGACTCCTCGTAGTCGGCAGAGGCGTCGGCGAGCGGTTCGCCGTAGCGGGTGCGGTCGAGGAGTTCGATGACCTCCTCGATGGAGCCGGTCTCGGCGAGCCGGTCGAGGAACTGGCGGTCGAACTCGCCCGCGTAGATGAAGTCCTCCGCGATGGTCTCGGCGTCGGCCCCGGAGTAGATGCCCCGGATGACCGTCTTGACGTTCCACGCGTCGAACTTCCGGAGGTACCGCGCGACGAGCGTGTAGAGTCGGCCGTCGGCCCACCGGAGCAGGTCCTCGAAGTGCTTGGCGAGGTTGCGGTTGAGCGAGTACTCGATGAGGTCGACGCCCGAGTAGCGCGCGCCGAGCGCGTTGACCTCGGTCTCGTACTCGGTCTCTTCCATGTACCGCGAGATCTCGCCCGGACCCATCCGGAGGAGCTTGCGGTAGTCCTCCTCGTCGAACAGCTTCGCCCGCCGCGTCCGGACTCGGGCCGTGACGTACTCGTAGTTCGAGGTGCCTTCCGTCTCTTTGATGCTCATTGCTCGAAGAGGCGGGTGCTGATGTCCTGCAGGTTGTCGTCCCAGACGTCCTCCAGCACCGAGTCGAACGTGTTGTTCACCCGGAGACGCGACTCGCTGGACTCGACGACGACGCCGCCGAGGCAGTCGTACTCCCCGGCGTACTCGTAGCCGTCGTACTCCGAGACGAGGTCGGTCAACAGCTCGTCGTCGTCGGGCTTGCCGTAGACCCGAACCGTGTCGCCGTCGTCGAACTCCTCGGCCGCCGCGTCGAGGAGCTCGCGCGTCAGCTCCACGCGGTCGTCGCCTTCGAGGGTCGCGATGCGCTCCTCGACGCTCTCGCGGACGTCCTGCAGGACGTCCCGACGCGCTTCGAGTCGCTTCTGCTTGGCCTCCAGCTTGGCGCTGGAGAGCTTCTGTTCGCGCTCCTGGGAGATTGCCTGCTCGGTCTCCCGTTCCTGCTCCGCGAGTATCTCCTCGGCGTCGGCCTCGGCCTCGGAGACGATTTCGTCGGCGCGCTCGTCGCCCTCCGAACGAATTTCCTTCGCGCGCTCGCGGGCCTCGTTTCGAATATCCTCAACTACCGTGTCCAGACTCATTGATGAAGAGGGGAAAGGGTGCGTTTATCCGACGAGGAACACGACGACCAGCGCCAGGATGACGAGCGTCTCGGGCAGGACCGTCATGATGAGGCCCGTACCGAAGAGGCTCTCGTCCTCGGCGATGGCACCGATGGCCGCGCTACCGATACCGCGTTCCGCGTATCCCGCGCCGAGCGCGGCGAGGCCGACGGCGAGGGCCGCCATGCCGTTCTCCGAGATCGCCTGAAGCGGCGTGAACGCGTCGATTCCGCCCTGTGCGAACAGTACACCGAACTCGATCATCGCGAATATAGCTTCGAACATAGTTTTTGGGGTCTCCTATTGCTCTCGTAACCGGACAGTCGTATTTCCCGTTACTGCCATCATAAAGCTTCCCAAAAGAGTTGGCCAGAAGCGGGTTCTGCGGCCGCAAAACCGATTTATGCTACCGAATACCAAAGGTCGGTAACGTCGGACTCCGGGTTCCCGAACGTTCGAAACGAGAGGGGAATCGACGACGAAAGGAGCGGCGGGTCAGTCCTGCGTCGTGTGCTGGCGCTCGTAGCCGAACGGCTCGTACTCCTCGCCGCCGCCCTCGTAGAACTTCCCGAAGAACTCGACGTACTCGAGACGGACCGCCTGCAGTCCGGCGCTCGTGATACCGAGCGCGAGCACGAGCAGGTGACCCAGCACGAG
Source organism: Halorussus salilacus (assembly GCF_024138125.1). NCBI lineage: Archaea > Methanobacteriati > Methanobacteriota > Halobacteria > Halobacteriales > Haladaptataceae > Halorussus > Halorussus salilacus. The sequence goes on along the minus strand of NZ_CP099993.1, from coordinate 1,818,585 downwards.
CACGAGGAGCCCGCCGATGACGCCGCCGATGCCCGAGTGCATCAGGCCGGGGAACATGATCGACGCGCTCTCGTAGTGTTCGAGCGCGTACTGCGGACCGTAGTTGATCATGAAGTGCCACTCGGCTCCCTCGGGGGTGTCGATGGTGTACACGCCGAAGAACAGGAGATTGACCACGAAGGCCATCCCCGCCTTGGCGAGCAACACCGCGGCGATCCGCGTGTACGAGAGCGCGTCCGAGAGGACGCTCAGGCTCTCTAGGGCGCCGATGAGCAGGCCCGGACCGCCCAGGTGCTTGACCTCACCCGCGAGGTAGAGGACGAAGCCGACCGCCCCGATGGCGAGCCCGAGCGTCCCGATTTCGGGCGAGAAGCCCCCGAACCCGAGCGCGAACGGGTCGCCGTCGAAGACGGTGAACAGGAAGTCGGGCTTCTGTCCGGCCGCCTGCGTGCTGAAGATCCACGTCCAGACCCCGGCGAACAGCAGGACCCACGAGCCGCTTTCGAGGACCGCGTCGACCGGGTCGTGGCCGACCTCCTCGACGAACCCGAAGACGTACCCGATGGTCATGTGGAGCAGGCCCAGCAGTATCGAGACGACCATCCACGTCAGCGCGAAGCTCTCGCCGACGGGCTGGAGCCCCTTCTTGATGGGCGGGTGACCGCCCCAGACCCACTCGCCGAGCTGGTGCAGGCCGAATATCTCGCCGTACAGCACGCCGAACAGCGCGGTGAAGCCGCCAGCCCAGAGCGCGATGCCGCCGAGGCTCTTGATGGCGTCGCTGTCGAAGCTACTGTACAGCCAGTAACCGACGCCCATGTAGAGGATACCGTAGCCGAGGTCGCCGATCATGAACCCGAAGAACGCCGGGAACGTCAGGAACAGCACGACCGTCGGGTCGAGCTCGGAGTACTTCGGCCGGTTGATGGTCTCGACCAGGAGCTCGAACGGCTTGAACGCGCCGGGGTTGTCCTGCACGACCGGGGGCTCGTCGTCGCCCATCGTGGTCGCGTGGCCGCCGTCCGTGGCGACCTCCTCCTCGGTGACGTTCTCGCTGGCGTGAGCGTGACCGCTGTCGGAGTACTCCGCGCGTTCGAGTTCGTCGACCTCGACGCGGTCGCCGACCGCGTCGCCGAGCGCGCTCGCGAGTTCGGTGTACCGGTCGGTCGGAATCCAGCCCTCGGCGACGAAGGCGTTCTCGGTCGTCGCGAAGTTGAGCGGCGCTTCGGCCTTCTGAACGTCGATGGTGAGCTTCTCCTCGGCCGCCAGCAGGAAGCCAGCGGTGTCGAGCTTGAGCTCGTGGAGCTCGTTCTCGACGCCGTCGAGCTTGGACTCGAGCTTCTGTCGCTCGTGTTCGAGCTCCTCGACGTACCCCTCGGGGCTTCCGGACGCGTCGGGGACCCCGAGTAGTGCGAAGTCGACGCCGACCAGCGCCTCGTCGAGCGCGTCCTCGTCGGCATCGGCGGTGGGGAACGCGAAGGCCGCCACGGTGTCGTCACCCGAGAAGACCTCGAACTCCCGGATGTCGTCGTCGGCCGAGAGCGCGCTCCGGACCTCGTCGGCGTCGCCTTCGCCGACCGCGACCTGCAGGGTGTCGTAGCCCGAGAGCAGGTCGAGGTCGATTCCGAGGTCGGCGAACGGCGCCATGGAGTCGAGTCGCTCCTCGACGTCCCGGAGTTCGGTTTCGAGCTCGCTACGCCGGTCGTCGAGGTCGTTGACCTCGGTCCGGACGGATTCGAGCTCGTCTTCGAGGGCCTCGTCGGTGACGATGCGGCTCGGTCCGGCGTCCTCGTCCTCGAGGTCGAGGATGCTTTCGAGCGACCGGACGGTGACGAGCCTGTCGGACGCGGTCTCGGCACCCTCGACGGGGTCGCCGGGTTCGAAGCCCTCCCACGAGCCGTCGTAGTCGGAGAGGTGAACCAGATTCAGCTCGTGGATGGTCTCGATGACGTCGTCCATGACGGCCCGCGAGCCCGTCACGGACACCTTGCTCATTCGTTCAGGTCTGAGCATGCACCGCCTCCTCGAACAGGTCCACGACGTACTCGGTCACTTCCTCCTCGTTCTCTCTGGCGCGCGCTTCGAGGGCCTCGCGCTCCTCCTCGCCTTCGGCGAGAAGCTCCTCGCGTTCGGCCTCGATTTCCTCGCGAGCCTCGGCGAGTCGCTCCTCGTGGAGTTCGCTCGCCTCCTCCTCGGCTTCGCGGCGGATACGGTCGGCCTCTTCGCGAGCCTCGGAGATGCGGTCGTCGCGGGCCTCCTCGGCCTCGGCGACGATTTCGTCGGCCTCGTTTTCGGCCTCCTTGATTCGTTCGAGAACCTCTGGCCTCGGCATACTAATCACGCGAAGGTTGCAGAAGCGCGTATATACTACTTGCGAACTTTCTCGTTCGCGCCCAACCCGCGCCACGGGTTCACACACCACGCGACTCCGGTCGGACCGATAGCGCGTCCGGCGGCCACCGCGAGAAATGGCAGGATTATTTGGCGAGCGCGCCCGAAGTGCGACCAATGGGTATCCTCGAAGACAAGAGCCGGGCGCGGCTGTTCTACAAGTACCTCTCGAAGGTGTACGACACGGTCAACCCCTTCATCTGGAACGAGGAGATGCGCGCCGAGGCGCTGGCGATGCTCGACATCGACGAGGACGACCGGGTGCTCGACGTGGGGTGCGGGACGGGGTTCGCCACCGAGGGGCTACTCGAACACACCGAGAACGTCCACGGCCTCGACCAGAGCGTCCACCAGCTGGAGAAGGCGTGGGACAAGCTGGGCAAGCGCGACCCCGTGAGCTTCTACCGCGGCGACGCCGAGCGCCTCCCCTTCGGGGACGACACCTTCGACGTGGTCTGGTCGTCGGGCTCCATCGAGTACTGGCCCGACCCGGTCGCGACCCTCCGGGACATGCGCCGGGTCGTCAAACCGGGCGGGCAGGTGCTCGTGGTCGGGCCCAACTATCCTAAGTCGACCGTGATGCAGAAGCTCGCCGACGCCATCATGCTCTTTTACGACCGCGAGGAGGCCGACCGGATGTTCCGCGAGGCGGGGTACGTGGACATCGAACATCGAGAGATGGGTCCCTCCTACGACCCCGACATCGCGATTACGACCGTCGCGCGCGACCCCGACGGGGAGTAGCGTCGCACGCAGTCTCGGCATCTTCGAGGCGGGCGGCGGCGCGCACGGCGCGCCGCCGCCCGCCAGCGAGCCCGCGCACCCGAGCGGTCGCTACGCGGTCGTCTCCACCTCCGCGACGACGGATTCCTGGACCGTTATCGTCACCTCGACGCTCGCGCCCGGCGCGAGCGTCGGGTCGTTCGTCCCGGCGAGCCGGACGCTCGCGCGCTCGCCCGGCTCCCAGCGCGGGTCGGTCGCGCTGTTGAACGGGCCGGTCGGTCCGGGGTGAAAGCCCTCCGCCGAGAAGAACGGGACCGGCGGTTGGGTGTCGAGCGCGGTCCCGTCGACGCGAACGCGCAGCGAGAGGTCGCGGGCGTCGAGCGGGTCGCCACCGCGGTGGACGAAGGTGAGCCTGTCGGCGTCAGCGTCGGCCCGCACGTCGATAGCGGCGGCGGGCGGTGGGTCAGGGACCGACGTACCGAACGCGACGATGCCGACGACGCCCGCGAGGACCACGGTGACGACGAGGAGACAGACGACGGCGAGGACCGGGGAGAGTGCGCGACCGGACACGCCGAGGGTTGGGCCCGGCTTCGGATTTCAACCTTCGGACGACTCGTCGTCGAGGTCGACCGGCGTGGTGGTCACCTCGACGGTCGTCCCGTCGTAGGTTCCGGTCACGCGGAAGGCCTCGTCCGGACCGAGCGTCCAGACGACGCCGTCCTCACCCGTCGTTCCGACGGATTCGCCGTCCACAGAGATCTCACCGTCAAGGGGCTCGCCCGTCTCGTTCGTGAGTTGCGCGCGGAGCGGTCCGCCCGCGTACGTCCGGTTCACCGTGAGGGTGACGTTCTCGGAGCCGAACTGCCCCTCGGTGGTGTTCCGAACGCCGGGACCCGGCGGGAGAGTCCCTTGACCGGACAGACGCTTGTACTGGACTTCCTTGAATATCTCCCCAGTGCCAGCGTCGAGGGACGCTGTGAGGTTCCCGTGGCTGTGGCTTATCGTCACGTCGTACACGTCGGTAGAGCTGTACCGAGAGCTACTGCCACCGGCGGAGTTGTTTCGGGTCCAGGGGTACTGTTCCGAGACCAAATCCAGCGCCTCGCTGGGGGTCAACGACTCGGTCTTACTGGAGTCGCGGCGGTCGGGTCGAACCACCTCTCGGACGTACTCGTCGTCGCGAATCATCGAGAGCACGACGCCAGTCTCGGCAGCGGAAACGTGAACTTCGACCGGATCAGCGGTCCCATCGAGCGCCTTCGCGACTCGGTCCCGGATAGGACCTTCGAGCGGGAGGAGTCGCACCTGCACCGACGCGTAGATGTTCGGCATCCCGAAGTCGGGGACCTGCGCCGCGCGTCTCTGTACCGCCCGAGTGGTGTGGAGGACGTGTTCGGCCTCGCTGTCGATGCGGGCCAGCGTCCGGACGTACTCCGACGACGATATCGACCCGTTCGAGAAGGCGTCCGTCGCGTGCTTCTCCTCGGATTCCAGCGAGATAACGCGGTTCTCTATCCGATAACGGTACCGAGTGAGGACCTGCTTTTTCTGGGATTCGCTGTCGGCCGATTCCAGCTCCGCGTCGAGCGACCGAACGCTGAGTTCCGTCTCGAACGCCTCGCGGTCGGCCGCGAGCGAACTTCCCAACGAAGTCGACGGCGAGTCGAACGACGTGCGCTCCGGTTCGGTCCCGAGCGTCAGGACGGCCGTCGTGTTCTCGTTCAGCGACGGACCGACGCTGGCGGTGGCAGACTGCGTCGCGGTCGAGGGCGTGGGTGCCGACGCCTGCATCGCAACTGCACCGGGGGAGAGGGCGAGCAGTAACGCCAGCATAACGGGGGCGAGTCGCATTTCGTCCCCATCTCTACGGCCCATCATTAAAATACATGCGGAAGTGTGAAGCCGATCAGGAACCGACCAGAGCGCCCGAAACCTTTCAAAGAGCGCGCTGACGTTTTATCGCGGGGGATGGAAAGTATTTTCTTGTCGGCGTGTTCACGCGACTGTATGCGGTTGTTCGCCGCCCTCCTGATCGCTCTCCTCCTCCTCGGTTCCGCCGCCGGTGTCGGCGTCGGTCAACCACCGGACGACCGAGTCCGCACCGCGGAGCTGTCGGACACGGTCACCCAAGAAGGGACCAAAAACACCACGACCATCGACGATAACAACACTTCGCACGCCGGGACGACGATGCGAATCGCCCTCCGAGACGACGGCGACGCCCGCTGGAACGTCACGACCCGGTTCGTCCTCCGGGACGAGAACGAGACCGAGGCGTTTCGAGAGCTCGCGACCGAGTACGAGAACGGGGGAGCCGACGTCGGCTTCGCCCCGGACACCTTCGAACGCATCGCAGACCGGACGACCACCGACCGAGAGATGACCGTTGCGTCGGTCGACCGGTCGGCGGAGCTCCGGGACAACAGCACGCTCGGCGTCCTGACGCTGTCGTTCACTTGGACGAACTTCACCCGAATGGATGACGGCCAGATACTCCTCGACGACGCGTTCACGACCGAGTCCGGGACGTGGCTACCGGTGTTGAGCGAGGACCAGCGGCTCATCATCGAGGGCCCCGACGGGTACGTCGTTCAGGACACGCCCAAGGGCGTGACCAACTTCAACGAACTCCACTACGAGGGGCCACAGGCGTTCGAACCCGGCGATATAACCGTCGTGTACGCGCCGCGGTCGAACACCGAAACCCAAACCGAAACCCAAACCGAAACGCCTTCCGGCGGTCTCTCCGAATTCGGGGGGCTACCCGGAGTCGCGCTACTGCTGTTCGTGGTCGGCGGGCTCGGGGCCTACGCCTGGACCCAGCGCCGCGACGACCCGGGGGTGGCCGAGACGGCCCGGGCCCGAGCGACCGCGACGGGGCCGGAATCGCCGGACGAATCCGACCGGTCAGCCGCGAGCGAAGTCGAAGGGAACGACGAGGGCGAAGAGGACGACGTCGAACTGTTGAGCGACGAGGAGCGCGTGCTTCGACTGCTCCGGCAGAACGACGGGCGGATGAAGCAGGCCAAGATCGTCTCGGAGACCAAGTGGTCGAACGCGAAGGTCTCCCAACTGCTCTCGAAGATGGACGACGACGAGCAGGTCGACAAACTCCGGATCGGGCGCGAGAACCTCATCACCCTCCCCGACGAGGACGTGACCGACACCGACTAGCACGGAAACGGTCGGCATCGCGTCGCGCGTTTCGAAAACGTTTACCCCCGCGCCCGAGACGCATTTATTATGAAGGTCCTGGTGACTGTGAAGGAGGTCGCCGAAGTCGCCGACGACTTCGAGATAGAGGGGACCGAGGTAGGCGAGCGCTACCTCGAGTACGACCTGAACGAGTGGGACGACTACGCGGTCGAGGAGGCCGTCCAACTGAAAGAAGACGGCCCGGCCGAGGAGGTCGTGACCGTCACCATCGGTCCCGAGCGCGCCGAGGAGACCATCCGGATGGCGCTCGCGAAGGGGGCCGACCGCGCGGTCAGAATCTGGGACGACGCGCTCGAAGAACCCGACATGCTCGACGTGGAGACGAAGACCAATCTCCTGTCTGCGGTCGTCGAGGAGGAAGCGCCCGACCTCGTGTTGACCGGCGTCCAGTCGGGCGACGACGCGCTCGGCGCGACCGGCGTCTCGCTGGCCGACCAGATTGGCTTCCAGTGGGGCGCGGTCGTCAACGCGCTCGACTACGACCACGACGCGGGCGTCGCGCACGTCCACCGCGAACTGGAGGGCGGCGTCGAGGAGCTGACCGACATCGAGCTCCCCGCGGTGCTGACCATCCAGACGGGCATCAACGAGCCGCGGTACGCCAGCCTCCGGGGCATCCGACAGGCCCAGAGCAAGGAGATCGCGCCCAAGAGCCTCGCCGACCTCGGGCTCGACGCCGGGGCGGTCGAGAGCGACCTCACGCTGACCTCGATGTACGAACCCGAGAGCGAGAGCGACGCCGAGCTATTCGAGGGCGACGCGAGCGACACCGCCGGGAAACTCGCTACCGTCCTCCGCGAGAAGGGGGTGGCAGAATGAGCGACGTGCTGGCCGTCACCGAACACCGCCGCGGGGAACTCCGGGACGTGAGCTACGAGGTCATCTCCGCCGGGCGGGACCTCGCCGACGAGACCGGCGGCGACCTCCACCTCGCCGTCATCGGCGGCGACACGGAGCGGTTCGCCGAGGACCTCGACCGCGAGGGCGTCGACGTCATCCACACCGTCGACGAGGGCGAGGAGTTCAACCACGACGTGTACGTGCAGGCCGTCGAGGCGCTCCACGCCGACCTCGACCCGCAGGTCCTGCTGATGCCAAACAGCGTCAACGGACTCGACTACGCGCCCGCGGTGGCGAACCGGCTCGACCTCCCGCTGGCGACCGACGCCGTGGGACTCGACTACGACGACGGCCTCACCGTCACCCGCGAGATGTACGGTTCGAAGGTCGAGACCACCGTCAAGGTCGGCGGCGACCGGCAGGCGGTCACCATCCGCGACGCCGAGTGGCCCGCCGCGGAGGGCGTCGGTGACGCCGAGGTCTCGGCGTTCGAGGCCGACATCGACGCCGATTCGGGGTCGACCGTCACCGGCTTCGAGGAGGTCGGCGGCGGCGACGTCGACATCAGCGAGGCCGACTTCATCGTCTCCATCGGACGCGGCATCGAGGAGGAGGAGAACCTCGACCTCATCCGCGACCTCGTGGAGGCGACCGACGCGACGCTCGCGTCCTCGCGGCCCATCGTGGACAACGGCTGGCTCCCGAAGAACCGGCAGGTCGGCCAGTCGGGCAAGGTCGTCACACCTGACGTCTACCTCGCCATCGGCATCTCGGGCGCGGTCCAGCACGTCGCTGGCATGAAGGGCGCGGATACCATCATCGCCATCAACACCGACCCGAACGCGCCCATCTTCGACATCGCCGACTACGGCATCGTCGGCGACCTGTTCGAGGTCGTGCCGGAGCTCATCGAGGAGTTCGAGTAACTCCGGGCCGACTCGGCGGGTCCCGCGAGACCGCGAGTGCGTTTTTCGTCGACGTCGAATCGACGCGCTATCGTCACCTACTTTTCTGCCCGGCCCTCAGTCCCGGTCGATGGAGTATCCCGAGTCCCGCCGCGCTTTGGTCGAGGAGCGCCTCGAAACCGTCCTCGACCGCGTCGAGCCGACGGAGCTCGCGGCGGAGGTCCGCCACGTCGCGCTGTCGGGGGGCAAGCGCGTCCGGCCCACCGTGACGGTCCTCTCCTGCGAGGCGGCCGGTGGGAAAGCCGAAGACGCCGTCGACTTCGCGGTGGGGGTGGAACTCGTCCACGACGCCTCGCTGGTCGTCGACGACATCATCGACCGGTCGAGCGTGCGCCGGGGGAACGCGAGCGCGTGGGCGGAGTTCGGCCACGGCCCGGCCATCATCGCCAGCGACGGCCTGCTCGGGGAGGCGTTCGAGCTGTTCTCGCCCGACCCGCGGGCGATGGAGGCGGTCGCCGACGCGATGGTCGAACTCGGCGAGGGCGAGGCCACCGAACTCGTCGCCCGCCCCACCGACCGCGAGGAGTACATGGAACTGGCCCGCCGCAAGACCGGCGCGCTGTTCCGGGCGGCCGCCGAGCTGGGGGCGCTGGCGGCCGACGCCGACCCCGCGACGGTCGAGGCGTTCGGCGAGTACGCCGAGAAGGTCGGAATCGCCTTCCAGATACGCGACGACGTGCTCGACGCGACCGCCGACGCCGACGACCTCGGCAAGCCGACGGGTCACGACGCCGAGATGGGCCGACCGTCAATCGTGCGGGTGACCGACCTCGACGCCGAGGAGGCCGACGACCTCGCACACGAGTACTCCGAGGCGGCGCTGGCGGCGCTCGACCGGGCGGAGACGCCCGATTCGACCGCGACGGGCTACCTCCGTGACTTGGCGGCGTTCGTCGTGACTCGCGAGCACTGATTCTAGCTGACCTGCTCGGCCCGCCGGGACCGCCGTGACTCCGCGATGGCGAACGCGAGCGTGCTCGACAGCCCCAGCAGGGTGCCGACGGTGAGCATCACCGCGAGGTAGGTCAGGGGGACCCGCCCGAGGAAGTAGGCGCTGACGGCGTGGAGGACGACCGCGATGGCGACGACGTAGAACGGCGCGTTGAGGTAGCGCCACCGGAAGCGGTCGGCCAGGTACTCGTCGGTTATCTGGCCGAGGCTGGTGGTGATGCCCGCCGCGGTGAACCACGTTACCGCGCCGTAGACGAGCGCCGCGAGTACCCGGAGGGGGCCGACGGGGTCGGTCGCGTCGGCCTGGACGGTCTCGAGCATCTCGACGCCCCGAACGCCGCCGATGACCAGCAGGGCGGCCGCGACGACGTAGGTGATGAGCGTGACCCGACCGGCGTAGAGGCCGTTTCTGGCCTTCTCGGCCGCGCTGTCGAGGAGTCGCTCGACTCCCAGTCCCCGCCCGAGGACGTAGAGGCCGAGCAGTCCGGAGGTGAACCCGAAGACGGCCGCGCCGGGCAGGCCGACCCAGTCGGAGACGACCGCGAGCGGGTAGATGAGCAACAGGATACCGAGGGGGACGAGGATGGTGCCCCGCGTCTCGGGGTCGTCGAGGACCTGTTTCATGGTGTAGTACATCGATTCGAGGTCCTGAGCCTGCCGGACGACCACCCGGCGGACCGCGTCGACGGGCACCCGCGAGCGGATGACCGGGATGACGCTCTCGTCCTGCGCGCCGTCGGTGACGATGACCGCCCGGACCTCTTCGCTGGTCGAGAGACCCGCCAGCACCTCGTCGACCTCGTCGCCGACCGCCCGGTTCGCGGCGACGTCGCTCCCCTCCTCGCCCGTGACGACCGCGACCTCCACGTTCTCGTCGTCGATGCGGTCGGCGAGGTGGACGCCCTCGAACAGGACGTTCACGTCGCTGTCCTCGGGGTCGGCGGTCGCCAGCGCTACCGCGGCGTCCTCGACCTCGTCGCGGCCGACGACGGGGGTGTCGAAGTCGGTCTTCCGGCCGAGGTCGTCGTCGAGGTCCACGCACAGGACCAGCAACATTACCCGGGGCTATGCGTCCGGGGTTTAACTTCTTTCGGGACGCCCCAGAGAGGTCGGAATCGGGGTTCCGGACTCGCTCGATTCTCGAAGCCGAATGCGCACGGTTTTTCAGCGTCGGCCCTGTAGACGGGGACAACTGAATGATCTCGAAGGGCTGCGAACAGTGCGCCGAGGGGGGCAAGATGGTCCTGTTCGTCTACGGCTACTGCGACCAGCGGGACTGCTTCTACTGTCCCCTCGGCGAGAACCGCAAGAACGTCACCGACGTGTACGCCAACGAGCGGAAGGTCGAGTCCGACGAGGACGTCATCGCCGAGGCCAAGCGCATGGACGCGCTCGGGACCTCCATCACGGGCGGCGAGCCCCAGGAGGCCATGGAGAAGACGTGTCGGTACCTCTCGCTTCTGAAGGAGGAGTTCGGCGAGGACCACCACACCCACCTCTACACCGGCATCACGGGCGGTCGGGAGAACATGCGCAGGCTCTCGGAGGCCGGACTCGACGAGATTCGGTTCCACCCGCCGCTGGAACTCTGGGGCGAGATGCACGGCACCGAGTGGGAGGACATCCTCTACGTCGCCCGCGAGGAGGGGCTGACCCCCGCCTTCGAGATTCCGGGCATCCGCGCCGAGGAGGAGTTCCTCGAATTCTTGGACGAGGGCGCGGCGGAGTTCTGCAACGTCAACGAGTTCGAGATGAGCCAGGGCAACTACCGCCGGATGCAGGAGAAGGGCTTCGAGCTACAGGACGGCCACATGAGCGCGGTCGAGGGCTCGAAGGGGATTCTCGACGAGATGGGCGACCACGACCGGGTCTACTTCTGCACCTCGGTGTTCAAGGACGCCGCCCAGCACCGCAACCGCATGAAGCGGATGGCTCGGAACATCCGCCGGGAGTTCGACGACGTGACCGACGACGGCACTCTCGTCTACGGCAAGACGTGGGCGACCGAACAGCGCCTGCGGGAACTCGGCGTCCCCGAGGAGTTCTACACGGTCAAGTCCGAGCACGTCGAACTCGCGTGGTGGCTGCTCGAAGAGATGGTCGAGGAGGGCGACGTCGAGAAGGGCGAGATCGTCGAGCAGTACCCGACCTACGACGGCCAAGTGGTCGAGCGGACGCCGCTGGCCTGAATTTCCGCGAGCGGATACCGCTGGCGTAGCCGCCGCGAGCGAACGCGGGGAGCCCGGGCCGAGAGCCCCTCGACGGACCGTGGATTTTTCAGTCAGGAGTATCACGGCCCCGACATGGACGCCCAGACGAGCCTCTGTCCGGAGTGTGGTTGGTCGGGAGCCCAGTCGAAGTCGAACGAGGACGAGGACGGGTACGCCTGTCCGGTCTGCGGGACCGGAATCGAGGTCCCGGACTAAGAGCTTAGACGCCCGTCGAGTATCGAAGGATGCCAGCGACGCCGCCGAACGCCGACTTGAGCTGTTCGCCCTTCTCGAAGTCGGTGGAGATGAACTTGGTCTCGGTGCCGCGCTGGTCGGCGATGTTCATCAGGTACTCGATGGCGTCCTCGCGCTCCTCGACCTCGGCGTCGCTGCCGTTCTCGCAGGTGTGGTCGGGCGTCGCCTTCCGGCGGTCGACGAACTCGAACTCCTCTTTGTCGCCGCAGTCGTAGACCACCACGTCCTTGCGGAGGTCCTCGCTGAGGAGCAGGCGGTCGACCGACCCCATCACGAGGTTCTGTCGGGTCGGCTCGAACCCGTAGGTCGCCTTGTCGCCCTCGTGGAGTTGCTTGAAGAACTCCTCCATCTCCTTTTTGTCCTTCATCACCTCGGCGTCGGCCAGCGCGTCCTCGGCGCTGTCCACGAGGTCGTAGAGGCCCGACTCGTCGGTATAGGCCACGTCGAACTTTCCGAGGACCTTCTGCTGTATCTCGTGGTGGAGGTAGTCGCCGTCGAGGAACTCGTCCTTGGTCGGGGAGGGGCCGCCGACGAGCACGCCGTCGAGGTTCTCGCGCTCGGGGACGAACAGGTCGTTTGCCATCTCGGCGACCTCCTGATAGAAGTTGTCGATGGCTTCGAGTCGGAGGCGGGCGAACCGCTGGGCCGACTGCCCACCTTTCCGCTGTTTGCCCGGCACCAGCGAGGAGGCGGACTTGACGGGTTCGACGCGCTTGCCCTTGAGCCACCCGACGTTGGCCTCCCGGCGGTCGAGGACGACGAGGCCGTACAGCCCCTTGTCGGCCAGCATGCTTTCGAGGGGTTCGGTCAGGAACTCCGAGTCGCAGTGATACCGGAACGACTGGATGGGCTGGGGCGGGTCCTCTAACACCTTGGTGACCATGTCGGTCCGGCCGCCGCCCGAGTCGATTGCGCCGCTGAAGATGACGATGCCGTTGTCCGGCGGGTAGGTGTCGTAGTAGCGCAGGCGGTCCTTGATGGACGTGAGCGCGTCCTGGACGTTGGTCCGGGTCTGCTTGGACTTGATGTTGCTCGCCTCGCTGTGCTCCTGAGTGACGTGGGCGACCACGTCGCTGATCTGCTTGTCCGGCGGGATGTAGATGGTCACGAGCTGAGTCCCGGAGCCTTCGTAGTCCTTTAGGTCCTCGATGACCTTCCGGAACTCGTATTTCTTCCTGTCGGACTGCTCGTCCTCCTCACTCATTAGTACGTTCTAGCCGCTCCAGAGGGTAAGTAACCTTTGACCTACGACTCGTCGGGGGCCCTCGACGCCCGGGAACCACTCCCGCTCGCTCGACCCGATCACGGGCCGCCGCGCGCTCACGAGCGCGCGGCGGCCCGGCGAACGGCGAGGCCATCCGTGAACGTCATGCGCGCGTCTGCCGCACGCCGTGCGTCGGCGTCGAACCCGCCCGAATCTGTCGCCTCGCACGGAGTAAATTTATATGCGTATCACGGTTCGGTTGGGACAACGAGTACCATGTCCGACACGGTTTACGCGATAGCGAGCGGCAAGGGAGGTGTCGGAAAGACGACGACCGCCATCAACCTCGGCGCGATGCTGGCCGACCGGGACCACTCGGTCGTCGTGGTCGACACCGACCTCGGGATGGCGAACCTCGCGGGGTTCCTCGACTTCGAGGTCGAGTCGCCGACCCTCCACGAGGTGCTGGCCGACGAGGCGACAGCCGAGGAGGCCGTCTACGCAGCGCCGGGCGACATCGACGTGCTCCCGAGCGCGACCGACATCGAGGCGTTCGCCAAGTCGAATCCCGCGAACCTCCGGGGCGTCGTCGCCGACCTCCGCGAGGAGTACGACTACGTCCTGCTCGACACGGGCGCGGGCGTCAGCTACGACAGCCTCGTCCCGCTGGCGCTGGCCGACGCCGTCCTGCTGGTCGCGACGCCCGACGTGGCGTCGGTCCGTGACACCGCCAAGACCGGCGAACTGGCCGAGCGCGTCGGGACCGAGGTCGCGGGCGCGGTGCTGGCCCAGCGCGGCAGCGACATCCTCAACGCCGACGACGTCGAGGACACCCTCGGCACCGAGGTGCTCGCGGTGGTCCCCTCCGACGAGGCGGTCCCGATGGGCATCGACGCCGGGCGACCGCTGGCGGCGTTCGCCCCGAACGCGCCCGCCGGACAGGCCTACCGGGACCTCGCCGCGGTCGTGACCGGCGACGCCGAACCCGACCCCGAACTCGAACTCGACGAGGGAAGCGACGCGGGCGACGACGAGCGCGTCGACCCCGAACAGCTCTCGGCGGAGACCGGACCCCGACCCGGCGAGGACCCGCTGACCGGCGCGGAGGTCGCCGAGAACGTCCGCGACGCCATCGAGGGCGGCGACTCGGAGGGACTGCTCGGCGGCGAGTTGGCGAGCGCCGCCGAGGAGCTCCGACGGGAGTCGTCGGCGGGCGGAGCCAGCACCGGCTCCGGAGACGGGCCAGAAGCGCGAGGCGACGACCGCGAGGCACACGAGTCGGAGGCACGCGAGTTCGGCGGGTACGAGCGCGAAGAGCGCAGAGGAGCGGAGGGGACGGCCGAAATCGAGGACCGAGGCACGTCCGGGGCCGAGGACCGAGACGAGGGGTCGACCGCGAGCGAGGCAAGAAGCGTCGACGACCTCATCGACGAACACATCAGCGACGACCGACTCCGGGACGACTCCGACTCGCCCGACTCGGAGACGGACGACCCGCTGGCGGGCGTCGCCGACGACGACCCCCTCACCGGCGGAGGTGACTCCCTGACGGGCGGTGACGACCCGCTGGCGGGGGAGGTGTCCGGGGACACCGAAGGGGCCGACGCCCCCGACGCGGGCGGCGATTCGCTGGAGGACGAGATCGGCGACTGGGAAGCGGAGGCCCGGCGGGAGGAATCGGACGGCCGACCGGAGAGCGACGAGTCGGGCGTCGGTCCGGTGCCGTTCGAGGGCGACCGTCCCGACCGCGACGACGGTCCGGGCGGAACTCCCGAGCCGACAGGTGCCGACGTTCCGGGCGGCGATATCCCCGACGCCGACGGCGACGCCGTCACCGATGACGAGGAGTGGGACGGTGACGCCGGTCTGGAGGACGACGAGGACAGCGGCGGGGTCCTCGGTCGTCTCGGGTCGCTATTCAGGTAAGCGACCAATCACTAAGTCCCTGGGTCGCGAACACCGTCTCCATGGCCGAGGATACGTCAGTGTCGTTCTGGTGGATAGCGCTGTTCGTCGCGTTGACCCTCGCGGTCGCCGCCGGTGCGGTCCTGTTCGTCGGCGGCGACCTCGTCGACACGTCCGGATTCGTGGTCCCGGTCTGAGTCACATCGACCGGGGCGCGGCCACGCCGAGCACGCCGAGCGCGTTGCCGACCGCGTGCTTCGAGGCCGCGACCAGCGCGAGGCGCGCCTCGCGCAGGTCGTCGTCCACGTCGTCGGCGAGGACGGGACACTCCCGGTAGAAGGCGTTGAACGTCTCGGCGAACTCCCGGGTGTAGGTCGCGACGACGTGGGGTTCGAGGTCGGCGGCGGCCTCCTCGATGACCGCGGGGAACCGCGCGACGACCTCGACCAGTTCGCGCTCGGCGTCGGTTTCGAGCAGGGAGGCGTCGAACTCCCCGAGCGAGGCCGAGGCCTCGCTCGGGTCGATTCCGGCCTCTTCGAGGATGCCGCAACAGCGCGCGTGGACGTACTGGACGTAGGGCGCGCTCTGGGCCTCGAAGTCGAGCGCGCGGTCCCACTCGAAGGTGATGGCCTTGGTCGGCTGTTTGGCGACGATGTCGTACCGGACAGCGCCGATGCCGACCTGCCGGGCGATGCGCTCTACGTCGTCGTCGGTCAGGTCGTCGTCCCGGATGCGGTCGTCCATGCGGGTCTCGACCTCCTCGCGGGCGCGGTCGATGGCCTCGTCGAGCAGGTCGTCGAGATCGATGCCGGTGCCCGCGCGGGTGCTCATGCCCTCCCCGCCCGGGAGGTTGACCCAGGAGTAGAACAGCTGGTCGAGCCGGTCGGTGTCGTGGCCCAGCAGTTCGAGCGTCCGGCGTAGCTGTTCGAAGGTGAGTTGGTGGTCTTCGCCGATGACCGTTATCGCGCGGTCGAAGTTCTCGAACTTCCACTCGTGGTGGGCGATGTCGCGGGTCGTGTAGAGGGTGGTCCCGTCCGAGCGCAGGAACACGAAGTTGTTCTCGATGTCGAACTCGTCGAGTTCGAGTTGCCACGCCTCCTCCTCGTAGACGGCCTGATCGAGCGCCTTGAGGCGCTCGACCACGTCGTCGGCCGACCCGTCGCGCAGAAATCGGGTCTCCTTGACGAACTCGTCGAACTCGGCGGGCAGGCGCGAGAGCGTCTCGCGCATCCCGCCCAGCACGGTGTCGACGACCTCCTGCACACGGTCGTAGGTCTCCTCGTCGCCCTCCTCCAGCCCCTGCATGATGGCCTGTATCTCGGCCTCGGCGTCCTCCACTTCGTCGGGGTCGCCCTCCTCCAGCACCTCGTTGCCTTTCCGGTAGTAGCGCACGAGGTCGTAGTCGGGCTTGTCGCGCTCGGGGTCGGGGAGGTCGTCCTCGTCGAACGTCTCGTAGGCCCACGTGAACACCGCCATCTGGCGGCCCGCGTCGTTGACGTAGTAGTGGCGCTCGACCTCGTTTCCGGCGAAGTCGAGGACGCGCGCCACCGCGTCGCCGACGATGGGGTTGCGCGCCCGGCCGACGTGGACCGGGCCCGTCGGGTTCGCGGAGGTGTGTTCGACCACGACCGACTCGCCGGTGGGTTCGAGGCGACCGAACTCGGGCGACTGGGCCGACTCGACCGTCGCCTCGTAGTAGGCCTCGCTCGGCAGGAAGTTGACGTACGGCCCCTGCGCGAGGGCGGCCGCGAGGAGGTCGTACTCGCCCGCGTCTATCTCGTCTGCGATTTGGCCCGCGACCTCCGGCGGGGCCGCGCCGACCTCGCCCGCGAGTCGGAACGCCGCGCTGGACGCGAGGACGGCGTCAACGCCCTCGGGCGGGTCCTCGATGCCGAGGTCGTCGGTCGGGAGGTCGAGCGATTCGAGCGCGGAGGCGACGGCGGCCTCCACCTCGTCCCGGAACTGGAGATACATGTTACCCGTTGGTTTTCGACCGGCGGGTAAATGGGTTTCTGAACCGTGGTAGCGGTTCCGCGGGACGTTCGGGGTCGGTCCCTACTCGCGGACCGCCCACCGGAGCGCGTCGGCGAACTTGAGCGCCGAGTCGTAGCGGTCGGCGGGGTCGTCGGCGAGCGCGCGCGAGAGGACCTCATCCACGTTCTCGGTCACATGCTCGTTCACTTTCGAGGGAGCCACAGCATCTTCGGATGGAGCGCGTCCGCAGAGGAGCCGATACGCGAGCACAGCGAGGTCGTAAACGTCGTCGGACGCGGTCCGTTCGGTCCCCGTAACGGTAGCGTACGTACCCCACTCACTGATTTTGACGTCTCCGTCGGCAAAGAGTACGTTTTCACCCACGAGGTGTCCGTGTACGAGACCGCGTCTGTGTGCTCGGTGGACGATCTCGGCACCTGAAGCTATGTGCTTCGTCGTTTCTTCAACTGACTGATGCTCGGAGAAATCAAGGATGGTCTCGGCTACGGGCGTTACCACCCACGGAACCGGTTCGAAGCCGTAATCGAGAACCGGATGGACGCCATCGATATCGAGGTTCGCCCACCGTTCGATGACCGTAGCGATTTCAGGGTCGTCCGGATACCGTCGAAGCATGATGATTTCGTTCTCCGAGTCCCGAGCCATCTCAACCGTTGCAGGCCCGGAGTAGTCGAGTGTCTCAACGCGCTCAAACTCGTCGATTGTTCGAACGTCCGAGTCGTCGGAGCGGAGGTACTGGTTCGCTCCGAATAGCAGTCCGATTCCGAGCAGGCCGCTCACAACGAGTGGCGGCCCAAAACGCCGAGCGGTTCGTTTCGCCATCGTCCCGTACGACGGTGGATGCGAGAGTGACCACACCGTGCCAGCCTGATCGGCGACGTACACCGTACCCCCGGAAACGAGACGCGAGGTTAACGTACGGTCATTGTCGAATGCCCATCGAACGTCCCCCGTTCGAGGTGAAAGCGCGGTTACTCGAGTTGGAGAATCGTCTCGTCTAGTCGTAGACACGCCATGTTCGGGAACGGTCATCACGGTCTCTTTCTCGATTTTCGAGTGCCACCGACGCTGGCCGTCCGAAATATCGATAGCGTGTAGGGTGTCTTCTGTGTGAACGTATGCCGTGTCCTGAGAAACCCAGAAGTACCATCGGAGCGGTTCGTTCGCCGAGAATCGCCATCGCTCGGAGCCATCCTCGGGAGAGAGGGCGAGTACGTCTGTCCCATCGACTGCATATATTCCCTGTTCCGAAACGACGCCGGGGAACGAAAAGTAGTCGTGATCGAAGGAGAAGCTCCACGCAGCAGTCGCCGCCGATTCCGAAACGGCGTGCAGAACGCCCTCTCTTTGGGCCCAAAGATAAACCATCCTTTCTCTTCGACTGTCAGAAGACGCGTCGTCTCGTGAGAGGCGTTCGAGAGGTCGGATTCGAGAATAGGAGCTCTCGACGTCGTCTCCGGGGACTCTGACCCGCCATCGTTCGTTTCCATCGGCGACTGACACTGCGTGAACTGTTCCCTCCGATCCGCCAACGTAGACCGATTTGGACCGCACGAGCAAGTTCTCCGTGAGTGAGAGAGATGGGTCAAATGACCAAAGTGTCTCTCCACTCTCGGCCGACGTCGTGGACAAATCACCATTGACGATGTATAGGCGACCATCTCGAACGACGGGATTGGACGCACTATGTTCGCCATCCAGTGAGATTTCGAACTTCTGCTCTGTGTTCCCCCGTTGATACACGGAGACGCTCTGTGCGTCGGATACGGAAAGGACAGATTCGCCGATCATCTGTTCGGTCACGAACGGGTTTTCTATCCGAGTTTCGAGTTCCCATCGTCTCGTCCCATCAGACGCCGAGAGGGCCGAAAGGGATTGTTCTCCGGCGACGTACAACTCGCCGTCGACAACTGTGCGGAGATGTGTCGTACCGCCGGTTTCCACCGACCAGTCTGTTTTAGGACGGGAGACGAACGGCCGCATCGACGTGACGTCAGTTACATCTGAATGAAATAATAGTGGTGTAAGAAAAGCAGTTACGAATTCTCGTCTCGGGAGGGATACATCAGACATATTTATTGATTGGATGAATAACTCACGGAGTAATTCCTGTTGCTAGAAATCACAGGAGTAATTCCCGCAACTAGAGCAATCGTAATCAATAAGATGGCAACCGCGGCAGTCGTGATCGGTACAGCTATCATATATTTTCACGTTCGCACAACCACACTCATCGTATTTATTGCAGGTGTAAGCACATTTATATTCGGGGGTGTCTTCACACGCTTCGTCGCAACTTCGAATGATGACGTCGTCACTCCCGGTCCTGTTCGCGGTGTAGTGACTCACTCCCTCCTCCACGGAGTTGCCCTCAAAGAAAGCTTGACCGCGTTCGCGTTGTGGATCGACGACGAACACGATTTCGCTTTCCTCGGAAAGCGGGTATTTTAGTTGGATTTTCACAGTGGGATTCCCGCCGGATGCAGTCGCGTTGATAAGTACACCCTCAGAGGCTTGGGAATAGGATTTAACCGAGTCGTGTAGTTGATCGGTTGGAAGAACGGAAACGGTGTCACGTTCGAGATATCCATCTCGTGCCAACCGTTGCACCAATTCCGAAGCGTGGGTCCGGAACACTTGCTGAATCTTCTGTGGGGAGTAGTACTCTTGTGCAACGGTCCGTGCAGTTTCGAGTTCCTCCGCACTCATTGCGGCCGACCGCTGGGAAAGTCCAAAAGAGCCGACGGCGCTTCCAGTAACGACACCGAGTATGGACTTGAGTGTACGACGTCGTTCTGTAGTAATGTCCCTAAAACTCGAGTCTGGGTTACTGTCGACACTGTTCAACAGGTCCTCTCTTGTAATCGAGTCCTCCGTCATTGGAATAACCTCTCATCAGCAATCACGTATACTTTCCTATACTTTAGGCATTATTATTTCTCCGTCCTCGCTACCCACCGGAGCGCGTCGGCGAACTTGAGCGCCGAGTCGTAGCGGTCGGCGGGGTCGTCGGCGAGCGCGCGCGAGAGGACCTCATCCACGTTCTCGGTCACATGCTCGTCGGCGAGCAGGTCGCGGACCATCGCGGCGAGCCGGTCGGTGTCCGACTCGTCGAACTCCCCGCGGAGTTCGGCCGCCAGTTCCCAGTCGCCGACTCGGACCTCGCCGCCCGCGAGCCAGACGCTCTCGGGCGCGAGTCGGCCGTGGACCACGCCCTCGCGGTGGGCGCGGTGGACCGTCTCGGCGGCGTCGGCGACCGCGCGGGCGAGTTCGCGCGGAGTCAGGTCGCCCGCGCGGTCGGCGAGCGTCGCGTCCGGGAGTTCGGTCGCGACCCACGGCACCGGGTCGGCGTCCCACGCCCGAACGTCGAGGACGCCCTCGTGGTCGAGGTCGGCCCACGTTACGAGCGCCTCGGCGAAGGCGTCGCGGTCGAGCGCGTCGGCGACGCGCTCGACCGCGACCTCGGTCCCGCCCGGCGCGCGGGCCCGGTGGACCTCCGCGACCTCGGTCTCGGCGAGCGTTCCGAGGAGTTCGTAGTCCTCGAAGACGGGCGGTTCGGACGGAAGGGCGGGGTCGGAGGCGGAGTCGGCGTCGTCGCGATTTCGGTAGCGATACGCGCCGACCGCCAGCGCGCCGCCGAGCAGGCCGCCGACCGCGAGGCCCGCGGTCGAGGTGGCGGCCCGGTAGGCGTCGTAGACGGGCGTCGGACCGGGGTCCGAGAGCGCGACCATCCGCCCCGAATCGGTGCCGACGTAGACGCGCCCCTCGGACGCGACCGGTATCCACCCGAGGTCGCCGGGCAACTCGAAGCGCCACCGGACCGCTCCGTCGTCGACGCCGAGACCGTACATCGTTCCGTCCGGGGTCGCCGTGACGAGCGCGCCGTCGACGAGTTCGAGGGGAGCCAGCGTTCCGTCGTCGACCCGCCAGCGCTCGCGACCGTCCGGGTCGAACGCCACGAGTCCGTCTTCGGTCCCGACGTAGACGCCCTTGCCGAGTAGCGTGGGTTTCCACTCCGACTCCGCCCCGAGGTCTGCATACCAGCGCTCGCGACCGTCTCCGGCGTCGAGCGCGCGAATCGTGCCCGAGTCGTTGAGGTAGACGGTCCCGTCGGCGGCAGTCCCGGGGAACCCCGTCGGGGCCTCGTCCGTTCGGAACTGCCAGCGTTCGGTCCCGTCGGCGGTGTCGAACGCCGTCGCCGTGCCGTCGTCTTCGTTCCACGCGAGCACGCGGCCGTCGGCGACCGCCGCGACGAGCAGGCTCGGCGTCTCCGTCTCGATACCCTCCCCGGTCGAGCGGTCGACCCGCCACCGGACCGACCCGTCGCGGGCGTCGAGCGCGTGGAGTTCGGCCTCGGACGTCCCGACGTAGAGCCGTCCGTCGCGGTACTGCGGCCGGAGCCACGCGTGTCCGTCGAAGTCGTACCGCCACCGGACCGCTCCGTCGGCCCGCGAGAGGGCGGTGACTCCCCCGTCGCGCACGAGGACGAGTTCGGGGGTCACGCCCCATATCGAGGTCCACTCCTCGGTGTCGTACCGCCATCCGGTGTCGCCGTCGTCGGGGTCGAGCGAGCGGACCGTCTCGTCTCCGGTCACGTACAGCGTCGAGTCGAGTTCCGGATACGCCGAGTCGGGACCGACCACCACGTCGGGTTGGCCGTCGCCGGTCTCGACCCGCCAGCGCTCGGAGCCGTCGGGCGAGAGCGCCCGAATCGAGCGCAGCGTCCGGACGTAGAGCCGTCCGTCGGCCAGTTCGAGGGGCTGGACCCGTCCGTCGGTGAGTTCGCGCGACCACTCGACCGAGGGTTCGGGAGCGAAGGGGTGGGACCGGAGCGGGTCGGTCGCATTGTCCAGCGAGACGTTCCCGACGCTCGCGGGCGCGAGGCTTCCCGCTCCGAGGGTGCCGAGGAACTCACGTCTCGTCGGGGACCGCCGCATCACGTCGTTCGTCTCATCCGCCCCACATGTATCTTGCTCTCGGGCGCGCGCCCCCGCGACCCGCGGGTCGCGGGGGCGCGCTGGCCGCAAGTGGCGGAGCGGTACGCTGGCGGCTGGCCGCGAGGTCGCGCGCTAGCGGGAATCGCGCGCTGGTCGCGGGTCACCCACGAGCCACCGACGGCTCAGAGCCGACCGTCGATTCGGTGGGGGTCGATGGGGAGGTCGGTGTCGCCCTCGGTCGCGAAGTCGGCCAGCACCTCGCCGAGCGCGCTGGCGAACTTGAAGCCGTGGCCGGTCAGCCCGACTGCGAACGAGACGTGGGGGTACTCGGGGTGGGTGTCGAGATAGAAGTGGCCGTCCTCGGAGTTCGTCAGGACGCAGGAGGCGAGTTTCATCGTGGGTCCGGCGGCGTCGGGGAAGTACGTCTCGGGGAGGGGACGCAGGCGCTCTTCGTCGGCGAGCGTCGGTTCGCGCAGGTCGTCGGGGTCGACGGTCTCGGGGTCCTCGGGCGCTCGCCCGAACTTGAACCCCGGGCGCTGGTACACCGGGAAGCCGTAGAAGCTCCCCTCGGGCACGTCGACGCTGAACACGGGGAACGCCTCGGGGGTGAACAGGTCGGGGTCCTCGGGGTGCAACCACGCCATCACCCGGCGTTGGGGGGTCAGCGCGCCCGAGAGGACATCGAGGTGTTCGGCGGCCCACGCGCCGGTCGCCACGACGAGGCGGTCGGCCTCGTAGGTGTCGCGGTCGGTCTCGACCCGGACGCCGTCCTCGCGGGGCTCCCAGTCGAGGACGCGCTCGCGGGCGCGGACCGTGCCGCCGTGGGCGTGGGCCCGATTCACATGGGTCGCTATCGCTCGCTCGCAGGCCAGAAAGCCGCCGTCGGGCTGGTAGACGCCGCGGTGGCCCTCGGGAAGTCGGTAGCCCGGGAACCGCTCGCGGAGTTCCCGGGCGGTCAGGAGTTCGTAGGGGAGGTCGTGTTGCTCGCAGGACGCCACCGCGTCGGCGACCTTCGCCCCGTCGGCGGGGCCCGCGTGGACCGACCCCGTCCGGGTCAGCAGCGCCGCGCCCGACTCGGCTTCGAGTTCGCACCAGAGTTCGCCCGCCCGCTCGGCGAGCGGGACGTAGTCGGGGTGCTCGTGCTGGGTCAGCCGGAAGATGCGCGTGTCGCCGTGCGACGACCCCCTCGCGTGGGGAACGTCGTAGCGCTCGATGCCGAGGACCTCGACGCCGCGCTTCGCGAGGTGGTAGACCGCCGCGCTCCCGACGCCGCCGACGCCGAGGACGACGGCGTCGTACTCACTGCGTGTCATCGTCTCGCGAGAGGAGAGGGGTCGGCAAAGACCTTTGGTCGGGCGTCTCTCGCGCCACGACCGCGGGACCGGAGACACGCTTAAACCCCGCGGCTCCGTCTCCCGGATATGGACATCGTCGACGCCCTCGAAGCCCGCCGGGGCACGACCTGCGTCGTCGGAGCGGGCGGCAAGAAGACCACCATGGCGACGCTCGCCGGACGCCTCGACAGCGCGGTCGTCACAGCCACCGTTCGAATCCCGATTTTCGACTCGTGGGTCGAGCGGGTCGTCGTCACCGACGACCCGGTGTCTGCGGTCGAATCGGCAGACGAGCGGCCGCTCGGCGTCGTCCCGGAACGCGAGCGGTCGGACCGCTACCGCGGGTACGACCGGGAGACCGTCGACGAGCTCGCGCGCCACGCCGACTCCCTTCTCGTGAAGGCCGACGGCGCGCGGATGCGCGAGTTCAAGGCCCCGGACGACCGGGAACCGCGGATACCGGCGGCCGCCGACACGGTGGTCCCCATCGCGAGCGCCCACGTCGTCGGCGAACCGCTCGGCGACGAGCGCGTCCACCGCGTCGACCGCGTGGCCGCCCTCACGGGCCGGGAGCCGGGCGAGACGCTCGGACCCGCCGACGTCGCGGCCGTGCTCGCGAGCCGGGACGGCGGCCGGAAGGGCGTCCCCGAGGACGCGACGGTCGTCCCGCTGATAAACATGGTCGACGACGACGCCCTCGAAGCGACCGCGCGCGACATCGCCGCGGAGCTCCTCGCGCGCGCCGACGTTCCGCGCGTGGTGCTGGCCGAGATGCGCGCCGACGAGCCGCTGGTCGGCGTCGTCGAGGGGTGACCCGCCGACCGCGAGGAGGTCCCGGCCCTCACCCGGTCTCCTCGGGCGGGGGTCGGAAGAAGGAGACGCCGCCGCACGCCGTGCATTCGACGGCGTCGGCGGTGTCGGCGGTCACCGATTCCACGGGGCCGAAGGCGACGAGTCGCTCGGTCGGCTCCGGAATCTGGCGGCCACAGAGCGGACAGTCGGCGGCGTTCGCCCGGAGGCGGTCCCGCGAGACGGTATTGGGCGTCACGTCCACCCCCTCCCGACGTGGGCGGCGACCCCCCTCGACCGCCCCTCAGAACCGGTCGTGCGCGGCATCGAACTCCTCCCGGGTGTTGAGGTTCTCGAACGTCTCCATCGACGCGTGACGCTCGATCTCGGCCCGGTCGACGACGACGGAATCGAGGTCCGAGAGCGCGGCGATGACCCGCCGGTCCTCGGCGTCGAGCACTCGCTCGCAGGCCGACGCCATCGCGGCGGTACGGTAGACGGCCTGCGTGGGCTGGAACCACTCGTCGGGGCGCGGGACGGCCGCGTCGCGGCCCGCGGCCCGGTCGAAGAGGTACTCGACGAACGCCGGGTCGACGAACGGCATGTCGCAGGCGACCACGAGCGCGTACTCCCCGGCCGCCGCGTCGAGGCCGACCGCGATTCCGGCGGTCGGACCGAGGTCGGGGTCGGGGTCGAGCGCGAACGACACCGGGCGGGAGAGTCCGTCGAGCGCGTCGGCGACGGCCGCGCGCTGGTCGTCGCGGCAGTTGACGATTACCTCGTCGACCGCCGGGGCGATTCGCTCGGCGACCCGTCGGACCATCGGGGTCCCCGCGAGGTCGGCGACCGCCTTGTCGGCGTCGCCGAATCGGGTCGAGCGACCGCCAGCGAGGATGACACCGCTTCGCATACGCGTCGGTTCGGGACACGCCGTAAAGAGTCTTGGCCGGTGTGGCGTCGCGGGGCCGGGAGAGTGGGGTCGGGCGTTACCGTGTGCCACAATCCTAATACGGGGGGCTACGTAGTGGCGGCCATGCGAATCGAACTCCGGGTCTGCAAGCACTGCTACGAGGGCGACCACGGAAACGAACCGAAGACCGCGGTCACGCGAGACATGGTCGAGTGCGCCAGACGGGTGCGCGAGTACAAGGACCTCATCGGCCTCGACGCCCTCTACGTCACGATGGTCGAGGAGGGCGACCCTGGGGGTGCCGAGGAGCTACAGGCCATCGTCGCGAGCATCGAGGGCGATCAGGTCGCGCTCTCGGACACCCAACTGGTGATGGAGGACGACGACGGGAACATGCTCGTCTATCCGGAGCCCGAGGACATCCTCCGGGTGCTGACCCGCAACATCGACCAGATTCAGGAACAGACCCGACAGGACGTGACCGTCGAACTCTCCTCGGAGGGCGCGACCCTCATCACGTAACCGCCGTTTCGAGGCCGCTCCGGCCGTGCCGGAGCGGCCTCGAAACAGCCGTGATGGGGGCTCAGCGACCGGGACGGGACCTCAGTCCTCGGCCGAGGCGACCTCGCCGTCGCCCGCGGTCGGTCGCTCGCGTTGCTCCTGGAGCTGGCGCTCCCACCGCCGTCGGATGACGTTGCCGTACAGCGACAGCACGAGTCCCACGAACAGCACGAAGATGCCGATGTTGATTCCGATAGTGAGCAGGAGCTCTATCACCCCGCCCTCGACCGCGAGCTCCCGCGGGACGGGATAGCCCTCGTCGACGATGCTCGCGGTCATGACGCTCACGATGCCGACGGTGACGAGCACCCCCATCAGGTTCGCGACCAGATTCCAGCTCGGCGCGAGCGACAGCCGTTCGATTCCGGTGCCCTCGACATCCTCGTCGTCGTGGCTCTCGGGAATCATCCGCCGCGGGATGAACGCCTTGGTCTCCAGCGGGTAGAACGCCGGGTGGAAGCCGTGTTCGAAGATGTGGAACATGACGCCCATCAGCATGATGATGCCCAGCAGGCCGTGGAAGACGACGAAGGCCATCGCGGCGGTCTTGGTCGCGAAGTATTGCATCAACCCGGTCTTGCTCCAGATGAGCAGCCCGGAGATCACCAGCAGGGTCAGCTCGATGGCGAAGATGAAGACGACGCCCTTGCCGACGTACGACAGCAGGGGGACCTCGTCGGAATCGTAGCCCGCGAACTGCCGGGCGTTGGGGTGGCGCTCGTCGGCCCGACCCAGCATGAACTTCACGTCCTGAACGAACGCGGCGATGTCGTCGCCCGTGGGGACGACCTTCCGGAAGTTGCTACGGCCGGTGTCGGTGATGAGCATCATCACGACCCAGAAGGTCACCAGCGCCACGAGCCCGAGCCCGGCGATGCGGTGGAGCGCCACGACCCCGACGTTGCCGCCCATCAGCACGAGGAGCCACCAGAGGTGGTCGTTGAACATGATGGCGTACCCCGTGAAGAAGAGCGCGAACACGTCGAGCGCCAGCAACGAGTGGAACGTCGTCGTCATCCGCGTGAACTTCCCGTGGTCGAGGTTCGTCATTCGGGCTCACCTCCCTCCGGGCGCTCGGTGCCCCCGTCGGCGGCGACGCCCTCGCGGGCCTCCTCGGGCGACCGCATCCGGGCGGCCAGTCGACGGAAGGCCGCCCAGTGGAGCAACAGCAGGAACAGGATGAACACGCCGAGTATCACGTCGGCGGCGTGGACCAGCGCGATGAGGAGGTCGAGCGCGGGCATCGTGTTCCCGGCGACCCAGTCGGCCCCGACGCCGCCGCCCTCGACGGTCGGACCGACCCGGAACAGTCCCTCGTAGAAGACGTCGAACCCGGCCGCGACCCAGGCCAGCAACGCGGTGACCGCGAGGCTGACCGCCGCGGCCACGACTATCGCCGACCGACTGTACGTGTCGACGTCGTCCTCGGGGAGGTCGTATCCCGTCATTCAGAACGCCTCCGCGTCGTCTCCGAAGATTATCTCCATGGCGACGTCGTTGAAGAACACGCCGCTGTCGCGCCGTTCGAGTTCGTCTGCGATCTGGGTGGCGTCGCCGACCAGGATGGCGTCGGTCGAACACTCCTCGGCGCAGGCGGGCCCCTTCCCGACCTCCTGGCGCTCGTCGCACATCGTGCACTTGTCCATCGTCCCGCCGCTACCGACGATGTCGGCGACGCCCTCGTCGGAGTCGGGGAACTGGGGCGCGCCGAACGGACACGCCGACAGGCAGTACTGACAGCCGATGCACAGGCTGTCGCGGACGTTCACGAACCCGTCTTCCATGCTCACCAGCGAGTCGGTCGGACAGACCGACACGCAGGGGGCGTTGTCGCAGTGGTAACACTGCATCGGAATCGAGGTCTCGCCCGGACTCGTCCCCTGCTCCATCGCTCGACCGCTGGAGGCGTTGAGGCCGCCCTCGCCCTCTTGGCCCTCCAGCATCGTGGAGATGCTGATTCGTTGTTCGTCTCGCGGAACGTCCCACGTTCGCTTGCAGGCGACGACGCATCCGCCGCAGTCGATGCAGGCCTCCACGTCCGGGAATATCCGGGTGTTCTCGCCGACGCCCATCACACCGTCGCCCATCACTTCCTGATTTGATTTTGACATTCTTGATCACCTCATTGGACCGTCGACCCGTCGCGGACGTCGAAGCTCTTCTGCGTGCCGACGCCGTCTCGGTCCTGGGGGAACTCCAGGTCGACGTCCATGTTGAGTTCCTCCAGCAGGTCGTCGGTCGCGGGTCGGACCGCGACCATCGACACCTTCGTCTCCTGCATCTGGGTCTCGACGTCGTATCCGCGCGACGTGATCGCGTTCACCGAGTCGCCGATGGCGTAGGGAACCGTCCCCTCGGGGTACTGGTCCTCCTGGCTCTTGCCCTTGAAGACGCCGCCCCAGTGGAACGGCAGGAACACCTCCTCGTCGTTCGGACGGTCGGTCACCCGCGCCTTCACCAGCACCGACCCGCGGTCGGTCGAGGAGACGACGACGAGGTCACCGCCGTCGACGCCGAGTTCCTCCGCCTTCGCGGGCGTGATCTCGGCGTACATGTGGGGCTGGAGGTCGGCGGTGTGAACGTTCGACCGCGTCTCCGAACCGCCGCCCTGGTGTTCGACCTGACGGCCGGTCGTCATGATGGTGTCGAGGGTCGGCCCCTCGTCGCTGTTGTGGATGATGTCGTTGGCCCGCTGTTGCTCGGTTCCGTTGTTCTGGTCGAGCCGGTAGAAGTTGTGCTGTTGGCCGTTCGCGGGCCACTCCTCGACCAGGTCCGGCCGCGGGCTCTCTATGGGTTCGCGGTGAATCGGCACCTTGTCGAGGAAGCTCCAGACCACCGCCCGCGCCCGCCCGCGTCCGGTCGGCGCGTCGGGCTGGCTGTAGTCGTACTCCTCGTAGAACGACGGGTCGATGCCGGGGGCGATCTTCTGGTTCAGGTACTCGTCGAACGCCGCGCTCCCCGTGTCGGGGTCTGCCAGCGCCTCCGCGGCGGTGTAGACCGAGCTACTGTTGTCCAGCGCGTGTTGCTGGGGAATCGTCAGCTCGTCGGGCTGGACCCGCTGGTTCGGGTCGAGGAGGCTCCTCGGTGGCGTCGTCTTCCAACCGGGGTACTCGGGCACGCCGTGGATTTGGCCGTCCTCGGCGAGGTCGTCGTCGTCGGCCCAGTCGGGCACGTACGGCGCTCGCGTCAGGTCGAGCGCCTCCTCCTCGCTCTCGTAGCGGTCGCCGACCGCGTTCAGCGTCTCCTCGAACGGGTACGGTTCGTCGGTGGACATCTCCTCCCACTCCTCGGGGGTCGGCGCGCTGACGCCCCACCGGGTCCGGAAGTCCTGACCCCCGTCGTTGGGGTCGAGGTCGTCGTTCCAGATGATGGGCGTCCCGGGGTGGTCCTCGCCCCAGCACGGCCACGGGAGCATCCAGTACTCGCCCGCGACGGGCGTCCCCTCCGCGCCCTTGAGGTCCTCGTTGGAGAACGCGTAGTCGTACTCCAGATGTTGCTGGAGGCGTTCGGGCGTCTGGCGGTAGCCGATGGTGTTGGTCCCGAGGTTGAACTCCCGGATGACGTCCTCGTAGGACGACTTGCCGTTGTACATCTCCGAACCGGACCCCCAGTCGAAATGCTCGCCGAACCCGAGGTGGTCGGCGAGCTCCTGCATGATCTGGAGGTCGGGCTTGGAGTTGTGCTTCGGCGGGGCGACCGGCTCGGACCACTGGACCGACCGATTGGTGTTCGTGAGCGACCGATAGTGCTCGTACTGGCTCGACGCCGGGAGCAACAGCACCGGCGGCCCCTCCTCGTAGTCGGGCAGGACCGTCGCGACCCCCGGGAACAGGTCGATGACCACGAGCAGGTCGAGGTTCTCCATCCCCTCTTTCATCTGCTCCATCTCGCTGATGGAGTTGGCCGAGTGGCCCCAGAAGAAGGCGATCTTCACCGGGTCGGGCTGGTAGATCGGCGTCTCCTGATAGCGGTCCTCCTGGTCGAGCGCGGCCTCGAACCAGCGGGCGACCGTGAGCCCGTTCTGGAACATCATCGAGTTCTCGGCCGGGTTCTCGGGGCCGTGGTCGGCGTTGGGCGGCAGGTCGGCCGCATCGCCGTCCCCGTACGACGCGCTCTGTCGGGCGTACTTCTCGGGGGGCATCAGCTCGAACTTCTCGTAGAGGTCGGCGAAGGACGTAGAGCCGCTGGTGTAGGGGTTCATGTCCCAGATGTCTGCCCACCACGACCAGCCGCCGGGAGTCAGCCCGTAGTAGCCCGGCAGGATGTGACTGGCGACCGCGAGGTCGGTCGCGCCCTGAACGTTGGCGTGGCCCCGCATCACCTGGAGGCCGCCGCCGCTCCGGGCCGCGCTCCCCGAGGCGAGGCTCGCAATCGCGTACGAGCGGATGTTCTGGGTGCCGTTGTTGTGCTGGGTGCCGCCCATCGCCCACTCGATCTGTACGTGCGGGCGAGCGTCGGCGATCATGTCGGCGATGCGTTCGATGTCCTCGACCGACACCCAGGTGATGTCCGAGACCGTCTCCTTGTCGTACTGGTCGAGTTCGGCGTCTACGTCCTCCCAGCCTTGGACGCGGTCGGCGAGCATGTTCTGGCCGGTGTCGTCTGCGTCGGAGTCGAGCGCGAGGCCGTGACGGTCCCGGAGGTCCTTGACCACGCCCATCATCAGGGCCACGTCGGTGCCGGGTCTGAACCGGATGAACTCGTCGGCGTGGGCCGCGGTCTTGGTGAACCGGGGGTCGAGGACGAGGATGTCCCCGCCGCGGGCCTGACCCTCTAGGATGTGTTGCATCGCGATGGGGTGGGCTTCGGCGGGGTTCTGGCCGATGATGATGTCCAGGTCGAAGTTGCGGTAGTCCTGGACGGTGTTCGTCATCGCGCCGTATCCCCAGGTGTTGGCCAGTCCGGTCACCGTGGTGGAGTGACAGATGCGGGCCTGGTGGTCGATGTTGTTCGTGCCCATGAACGCCGCCAGCTTCCGGATGGCGTAGGCCTCCTCGTTGGAGTGGTGGGCGCTGCCGAGCAACATGACGCTCTCGCGGCTGTGTTCGGCGTCGACGTCGACCGCCTCCGACGGACTCGTGTCGTGGTCGGGCCACAGCGCCTGGATGTCGGTCGCGAGTCGGTCGTACGCCTCCGACCAGGAGAGCTTGCTCCACTCGCCGTTCTCCTGGATCATCGGGTGCTTGAGTCGTTTCTCGGAGTGTTCGGTCTCGTATATGCCCGCGCCCTTCGAGCAGAGCGATCCGGCGTTTATGGGGTGGTCCTCCCAGGGCTCCATCCCGACGAAGGAGTCGCCCTTCCGTTCGCCGTGGAAGCCACAGCCGACCGAACAGTAGTTACAGATGGTCTTGGTGAGTTCGGCGTCGGTGTCGGTCCCGTCTACGTCGTCGTCGCTCTGGGCCAGCACCTGTCCGGCTCCGCTTCCACCGAGAGCTATGCTACCTGCTAACGCACTCGCCTTGAGGAACGAGCGCCGGTCGAGGTCGAGTGATACCGGTTCCGTACTCATGGTGTTATCAGTTTTCCGTCCATTCCGCCTATCGTATCGTGTTACGCGATACCAACTGCCATAATAATTCTGGGGAGTCCTTATCAAAGGCCCGGTAATGTTCAAGCTCGCTTGGAGAGAAATTATATGCGAATCGGGGGACACAGAGCGGCTGGGTCCGAGATGATGTAACCGGTTTTATCTAAGTATCTCTACGGACCACGCGTCCGGAGAAGTCACTACTCCGAGACACTATGAGGTCATTCCGAACGTAGACACCATCCGTTTCGACGAGCGATAGGGTAACTGAGACCGGTTACTCGGGCGGCGGAAGGTATATTTGGTGTCAGTCCGACGGTATTCACATGTCGATACAACGGCGGCGGTTCCTCACTGCTATCGGCGCGGGAGCGCTGGCGACCACGGCCGGATGTGCCCGGACACAGGGGATCGTCGGGGGGAGCGAGGACGAGGGAACGGGCGAGGACGAGGGGGCGGGCGTGGCTGGCGAGGAGCTCACGCTCACGACGACCACGAGCACCTACGACACGGGACTGCTCGGCGAGATTCACGGCGACTTCGAGGAGATGTACGACGTGACCGTCGACGCGGTCGCACAGGGGACGGGTGCGGCCCTCGAATCGGCTCGCAACGGCGACGCCGACGTGGTGATGGTCCACGCCCGCGGACTCGAAGACGAGTTCATGCGGAACGGCTACGGAATCAACCGCAGGGACCTCATGTTCAACGACTTCGTCGTGGTCGGCCCCGAGAGCGACCCGGCGGGAATCGAGGGGATGGATTCTGCGACCGAGGCGTTCCAGACCATCGCCGACGCGGAGGCAACGTTCGTCTCGCGGGGCGACGAGTCCGGAACCCACACCAAGGAGCTCGACATCTGGGAGGCCGCCGAGACCGAACCGGGCGGCGACTGGTATCAGGAGACCGGCACCGGGATGGGCGAGGCGCTGAACAACGCCACCCAACAGGACGCCTACACCCTCTCGGACCGCGGGACGTTCATCTCCCAGCGCTCGGACCTCGACCTCACCATTCTAGTGCAGGGCCCCATCGAGGACGGCCCCGAGATGCTCTCGAACCCGTACGGCATCATGGCGGTCAACCCCGGAGTCCACGAGGACGCCAACTACGACCTCGCGATGGCCTACATCGGGTGGATCACCAGCCCCGGGGCCCAAGACGCCATCTCGGACTACGAGATGAACGGGGAACAACTGTTCTTCCCCGAGGCCGTCTCCGAAGACCCCGACTTCCAACAGTACGTCCCGAAGGGATGGAGTAGCGACTCCTCGGACGAGTGAGCATGCACCCCGAGCTATCACACCTGCTGGCGGGCCTCGTCGACCTCCCGTTCAGGGACGGGTACGTTTCGAGTATCGTCTACGTCTCGCTGTACGTGAGCCTCGTCGCCGTCACGCTGAGCACGCTGTTCAGCGTCCCCGTCGCGCTCGTGATGGGGTTCGCCGACTTCCCCGGCAAGCAGTTCGTGAAGTCGGTCATCAACACGGGGATGGGGTTTCCCAGCGTGGTCGTCGGCCTCCTCGTGCTGTTCGCCGTCTCGAATCAGGGGCCGCTCGGACCGCTGGACCTGGTGTTCACCAGAGAGGCGATGATCATGTCCCAGTTCGTGCTCGCGACGCCGCCGATTACGGCCATCACCCTCGCCTCGGTCACCGGCGTGACCGAGAACGTCCGCGACGCGGCGCGCGCCCTCGGGGGCACGCGCCTCGACGTGGCGCTGGTCGTCGTCAAGGAGGCCCGGTACGGAATCGCGACGGCGATTCTGGCGGGGTTCGGGCGCGCCATCAGCGAGGTCGGCTCCGTCCTCATCGTGGGCGGCAACATCACGAGCGCCGACGGAATCTCGAAGACGCGGACGCTGACGACCGCCATCCAGCTCGAAGCCCGGCAGGGCCAGTACGACACCGCGATGCTGCTCGGAGCGCTCCTAGTCGTGCTGGTGCTGACGGTCAACGCCGTCGTCGTCCGCCTCGGGGACCGGGGGGTGCAACCCTGATGCTCCGAGCGACCGGCGTCTCACAGTCCTACGGAACCGAGCCGGTGTTCCGCGACCTGTCCATCGAAGTCGACGCTGGCGAGGTCGTCGCGGTCATCGGCCCGTCGGGCGTCGGGAAATCGACGCTCTTGGGCATCCTCGCGCTCTCGCTCGAACCCGACGAGGGGACCGTCGCGCTCGACGGCACCGACGCTTGGGCCGTCGACGGAGCCGACCGCCTCTCGCTGCGGCGACGCGTGGGGATGGTCTTTCAGGAGGCGAGCCTCTTCGACGGCTCGGTCGCCCGGAACGTCGAATACGGGCTGCGGGTCCGGCGGTCGTGGTCCGACCGGGTCCGGAGCCGACTCCGGTCGCTCGGTCGGTCGAACGGCACCGCCGACGCCGTCCGCGAGTCCCTCGACATCGTGGGGTTGACCGACAAGGCGGACCAGCACGCCGACTCGCTGTCGGGGGGCGAAGCCCAGCGAGTCTCGTTCGCGCGCGCGGTCGCCTACGACCCGGACGTCCTGCTACTCGACGAGCCCACGTCGGACCTCGACCCGCGGAACACCGCGGTCATCGAGGAGGCCATCGAGGAGGCCCGGAACCGGGGAATCGGCGTGGTCGTCGCGACCCACGACATGCATCAGGCCGAGCGCGTCGCCGACCGCGTCGCGGTGTTGCTCGACGAGGGCATCACGGAGGTCGGCCCGGCGGAGGTCGTCTTCGAGGACCCGTCGGACGAACGAACTCGAACGTTTATCTCCGGGGAGTTAGTGTACTGACCGAGGACGTACCGTCCGACCACCTCGAACCGCTCGACCCACTCGAATCACTCGACCCACTCAGACCATCGATGACCCTCACGAAAGACTTCGAACCCCGCCTCGCCATCGGTGAGACGACCGTCACCAGCCGCGACGTCGAGATGCTGCGCGGTATCGACGAGCACGGCTCGATGTACGGAGCCGCGAACGAACTCGGCCGCTCGTATCCGCATCTGCAGCGACGCGTGGTCGAACTCGAAGCGGCCGTCGGCCCGCTGACGAGGCGCGTCCGAGGCGGCAAGGACGGGGGCGGGACGCAACTGACCGACGACGCCCGCGACCTCATCCAGCGCTTCGAGCGATTGCGGATCGAACTCTCGGGCGTGACGACGGTCCCCGAGTCGGTCATCTCCGGGACCGTCACCGACCGGGACGGCCAACTGGCGACCGTTCGGACGGCCGCCGGGGACGTGTCGGCCCGCCTCTCCACGACCGCCGAGGAGGTCGAAATCGCCGTCCGAGCCGACGCCGTCGTGCTGATGAGCCCGCGGTCACCGTGGGCCGACCACACCAGCCTCCGGAACCGGATTCCGGGTGTCGTCAGCGACCTCGCGGTCGACGACACGATAGCCACCGTGACCGTCGAGGTCGCAGACGGCGTGACGATTCGGGCGGTCGTGACGACCGAAAGCGTCGACCGACTCGACATCGAGGAGGGCCGCGAACTCATCGCGGCGTTCAAGACCACGGCCGCGCGAGCCACCCCGGTGGACACGTAGCCGACGCGACCCACCGGAGGGGTGCGCCGACCGGAGGGGCCTCGGTGACCCGCCGAAGGGGTCGCCCGGGCCTCGAATCGGGGCAAACGTTTTAGGGGTGATAACACCAAGCACGACCGATGAACGTCGGTGCCTTCGTCTGCTCCTGTGGCGGGTCGTGTGAGGTGGACCTCGACGGCGTCAGAGACGGCGTCCGCGACGTCGACGTGGTGGCGAGTTCGGAACTGCTCTGTCAGGACGGCCTCGACGCGATGTCGGCGGTGGTCGACGAGTACGAACTCGACGAGCTGATAGTCACCGCGCCCGACAGGTCGTGTCGCGACCGGATTCGGGACTTCGTCGGGGAGACGGGTCTCCACCCGGAGGCCGCGGAGTTCGTCAACCACCGCGAGGAGTGCGCGTGGGTCCACGACGCCGACGCCGCGACCGAGAAGACCGCGCGAATGATAAACGCGACGGCGGCCGGTCGCCGGGAGGAGGCGGTCTCCCGAACCGTCTCGCGCGAGGCGGGCGAGACCGTCGCGGTCGTCGGCGACCCGGCGGTCGCGAGCTCGCTCGCCGAGTCGGCCGACGTGACGCTGCTGGCCGACGGCCGGGACTTCGAGGGCGCGGAGGACCTCGGCGACGTGACCGTCGAACGCGGCCGCGTCGTGGACGTGTCGGGCGAGTACGGCGAGTTCGAGGTGACCGTCGAGGCCCGCGTCACCGACGAGTGCATCTCCTGCATGGACTGCGTCGCCGAGGGGCCCGAGGGGATGGTGACGGCCGAGCCCGTCGATATCGACCCCGACGCGCCCGACGGCGAGTGGGTCGAGGTCTGCCCGACAGACGCCATCGACCTCGACGGCGTCACGAGGGCCCTCGAGTTCGACCAGGTAGTCCACCCCGACGGAACCGCGCCCGCCCGCGGCGGCCAGCTGGGGTTCTACACGGGCCCGGTCGACGCCGCCACCGTCTCGGCGGTGGTGTCGAACCTCGGCGGCATCGAGAAGCCCGACTTCCTCGACCTCGAGATGGAGGTGTGTGCCGCCGGAGCGTCGAGCCAGCAGGGCTGTACCGCCTGCGTCGACGCCTGCCCCCACGGAGCCGTCGACCGCCCGGCCGTCGACGAGGTCTCGTTCGACCCGGTCTCGTGTCAGAACTGCGGTGCGTGCACGAGCGCGTGTCCGACCGGCGCGACGAAGCTGCGCGAACCGTCGAACGAGCGGATAGCCCGGGAGGTCGAGGCGCTTCTGACCGCCGAAGACGACGACGGCGGATGGCTCCCGTGGCGGTCGGACACCGCGCTCGACACCGAGATCGTCGCGTTCGTCTGCTCGGAGCGCGCCCGCGAACGACTCCGCGCGTACGGGCGACGCGCGCGCGAGGAGGAACTGGCGTACCCCCCGATACTCCCGGTCGGCGTGAACTGCACCGACACGGTCGGCGAGGCCCACGTAATGCACGCGCTCGCCGCCGGTGCCGACGGGGTCGCCATCGTCGGCTGTGGCGGCGACTGCGTCCACTCGGGGCCCGAGCCGAAGGCCGAACTCGTCGACCGACTCGGCAGGGCGACGCGGGACCTTGGGCTGGGCGAGCGCGTCGGCTTCTTCGCCCCCGAGGCCGACGACCCCGGCGCGTTCGTCGAGGACCTCTCCCGGTTCGCGGTCGAGACCGTCGCGGAGTCGCCGGTCCCGAGCGACGGGTACGAGGCCGAGGGCGGCGCTCGCGACGACGACGCTCGGGCGTTCAACAGTCACGACTGGACGCTCGAAAGCGTCCGTCGCATCCTCGACCACGTCGACCCCGAGCGGGAGGTCGTCCGCGGCCTGAAGGACTTCGGCAGGATGGAGGTCGCAGACGCCTGCAACCTCACGCCGACCTGTTCGACGCTGTGTCCGACCGACGCCATCCGGCGGACCGACGACGCAGACCTCGAATTCAACCACGAGCGCTGTGTCAACTGCGGCCTCTGCGAGGAGGGGTGTCCCGAGACCGCGATAACGATGCGCGACGGCCTCGACCTCTCGTTGCTCCCCGAGAACCGGGCGGGCGAGGACCCGGCGTGGTCGCGCGTCCACGACGGCGAGATGCTCGAATGCGTCCGCTGTGGCAAGCCGTTCGCGAGCGCCGGGACCGCGACCAAGATCGAGGCGGAGGTCGGCGACCTCGTGGAGGGAATCGCACCGGCCTCGGACCACAGCATCTTCGAGTACTGCGGCGACTGTCGCACGGCACTGCTGTTCGAAGGAGGGCGGGCACGATGAACGACGAAGCAATCTACACGGCACGGCTCGAACTGATCGACTTCCTCATCGAAGCGTTCTGGGACGCGCCCACCGAGGCGTTCGTCGCCGACCTGATCGAGGGGGAGGTCGAACTCCCGGAGGAGTCGGTGACCCCCGAGATGGACGAGGGGTTCGCGATGCTGGAGTCGTGGATCGAGCGCAACCGGGGCGAGGACGTGGCCGACGTCCGCGACGAACTCGAACGCGAGTACACCCGGCTGTTCGTCGGCCCGCGACCCCCGGTGCTCCCCCACGAGACGTACTACCGCGAGGACACCGACTTCATCGGCGACGGACTGGTGGCCGTCGAGGAGAGCTACGCCGCGGTCGGCTGGGAGCCCCCGGAGGAGTACCCCGAGGAGGCCGACTTCGTCGCGGTGGAACTCGCGTTCCTGCGACACCTCGTCGACCGACAGCGACGCGGCGAGGAGGAGGCGTTCGGCTTCGAGCGGGTGTTCCTCGACGAGCACCTGCTGGAGTGGGCCGACGCGTTCGTCGACGACGTGCGCGAGAAGG
The DNA here is from genome assembly GCF_024138125.1 of Halorussus salilacus. Taxonomy (NCBI): domain Archaea; kingdom Methanobacteriati; phylum Methanobacteriota; class Halobacteria; order Halobacteriales; family Haladaptataceae; genus Halorussus; species Halorussus salilacus. The sequence goes on along the minus strand of NZ_CP099993.1, from coordinate 1,781,562 downwards.
CCGACCCGGGGCTGTTCCTCGCGGCCAGCCTCGCGTTCGGGGGACTCGTCACCTTCGAGGACGAACTGGTCGCACAGATGGTCCCGGGGTGACCGAATCGCCCACGCCGCGCTCTCGCGGGCGAGCGCCCAGTTGCAGGGAGAACGGCTATCGGCGAGAAGAACCGCTATCGCCGAGAAGAACCGCTATCGCGCGTCCCGAGCGACGCGGCGCGTCGCTCGGGACGCGACGGCACCGTCACTCCTTGCGGAGTGTCAGCTCGCCGTCTACCTCGCCCTTGTTGAGTTCGTTCGGCCAGACCCCGTGGTCGTACACGTCGAACCCGTCGTAGGTCTCGACGCCTTTCGGTCGCCAGCCGCTGTCTTGGTGTGACATGAGCTAACATCGAGTACGGAGACCGATGTGATAAAGCTTCGGTGGCAGGACGCCCGCCGGGCGTCCTGCCGACTCGCTCCGCCCGAGGCGTCGCTCACCGGTCGAACCGGGGTGCGACGAACACGAGGACGAGCGAACCCACGAGCGCGACCGCGACGAGCGGGACGACGACCTCGGCACCCACGACCATGGCCCGCTCCATCAGGAAGTACGCCGTCCAGTTCTTCCGCGATTCGGCGTAGAGGGCGACGGTTCCCACGCCGACGACGAGCGCGAGGAGGCCGACGAGCGGGACGACCCCGAGCAACGAGAGCACGCGGGCCCGCCTACTCATACAGGACCCTCCCCGCGAAGAGCGCGCCCGTCAGCGGGACCAGCACCACCAGGAGCCAGCCGACGAACACGCCGACGTAACTGATGGTGGATTCGAGGTGGATGGACCAGTGCCAGGTCCCCTTGAGTTCGGCGATGACCGCGATGGTCCCAACGACCAGCAGGGCGAGCGCGAGCAGCGAGGCGAGGGCGTAGACGGCCCTCCGGAGATACCCGAGCAGCGTCGGTGCCGTCGCGATGGTTCGTTCAGACATGGTCGGTGTCGGACTCCGTCGTGCGCTCGCCGTACACCCGGTAGGCGTCGTACGCCACCGCGAGGACCACCACCAGTCCCACCGCGAGTATCGGGACGGCGAGCGCCGTGGGTAGCGGCAGGTTCGGTCCCGCGTGCGCGACCGGTGGAATCCCGCCGAGCGCCATTGCACACCGTTTGCACGCCAATCATCAAGAAACCTCTCCCCGCTATCCCCGACGCGGGAACTATCTGAATCGGGATAGTTCGCCGCCGACGGCCCGAACGACGGGGGATGTGTTTTTGGTCGTCGGTGCGTTAGTGCGTAGCCATGACCACCCGGCGGGCGGTGCTCGAACGGCTGGCGGTGCTGTCCGGGACGGTCGGACTCGCGGGCTGCAGTCGCCTCCTCGACCCGTCGGCCGGGGAGGGCGTTCGGGGTCTGGCGGCCAACCCGCACGCCGACTCGCTACCGGAGACGCAGTTCGGCCAGACCGACGCGCTCAGAACCGACGGCGACGGGAACGACATCCAACCGCAGTATCGGCGGGTGCTCCTGCTGTCGCTCGACGCCGAGCCGTCGAACGACGCCGCGCGCACGGTCGAGCGCGCCATGCGCACGCTCGAAGCCGCCTTCGAGTGGGCACCCGACGGCCTCTTTCACGCGCTGGCGTGGGGGACCGACTACTTCGAGCGCATCGACGCCATCGAGAAGTCGCCGATAGAGCGCCCGACCGTCCTCTCGCGGACCGACGACCCCGACCTCCAGTCCTACGACGCGGCGCTCGTCCTGTCGAGCGACACCGCCTCGAACCTCACGAGGGTCGAGAACGCGATGTTCGGGTCGAGCGAGCGACTCGGCGACGCGTCGGTCGAACACCGCCTCGGGGCGGTGTTCTCCGTCGCGGGACGCCGGACCGGGTTCATGGGTGCGGGCCTCCCCCGGGAACACGCCGACGTGGAGGGAGTCCCCGCCGACGCGCTCTCGGCCGACGACCCGATGTTCACCGGCTTCTTCTCCGGCAGGAAGCGGACACAGGCCAGCGAACAGCGCGTGCGAATCGACGGGGGCACCTTCGACGGGGGGACCACCATGCACCTGAGCCACCTGACCGAGGACCTCGACCGGTGGTGGACCGACTTCGACGCCGCCGACAGGGTCACCCACATGTTCTCGCCCGACGTGACCCCCGAAGACGTCGAGTCGTTCGGGACCGACGTGCCGTTCGCCGACGCGGCCCGCGAACACGCCCAGGAACACGGCGTGGTCGGCCACCACGAGAAGGTCGCCCGCGCCCGGAAGGACGGCGAACCGCTGGTGCTGCGGCGGGACTTCAACACGGTCGACGGCGGGCAGGCTGGCGTCCACTTCCTGTCGCTACAGCGCGACATCGCCGACTTCCGGCGGACTCGGCGGGCGATGAACGGCTGGTATCTCCGCGACGAGAACTCGCAGGTCACCGACCGGAAGAACAACGGACTGCTCGAGTTCATCACGGTGCAGTCGCGCGCGAACTTCTACGTCCCGCCACGGAAGGGGCGGGCGTTCCCGTTGCTGTGACGGTCAGCCGTCGTCGGTCGGCGGCGCGTTCGGCGGGCGCTTCGCGTCGTCCTCCAGGAACACCCGCGCGAACAGGCCGACGTGGAGCTTCAGTATCTCGCTCTCGTCGAGGCCGGTCGCCGCCGACTGGTCGGCGAGGAACGCCGCGAGGCCGTCGCTCGGCCGGTGGCGGACGGTCGCGTCCTCGACCTCGAACGACACGTCGGTGGCGTCCGAGACGAGATGTTCGATCTCCAGCAGCGCCTGTTCGACCTTGGTCTCCAGCGCGGTCTCGAAGTCGGTGAGGCGGGCCTCGCTCCACTCCTCGGCGGCCGCCCGGAGTCGGTCGTCGACCTCGAACGTCAGTTCGTCGGTCAAAACGACACCCCCTCGCCCTCGAAGGCGCGCGACCACGTCGTCTCCTCGCCACAGACCGGACACGCCATCCTGACCGACGGGCGGTCCCCCGGCGGGAGCCGGGTCAACTGCCCGCATTCCTCGCACTCGAACTGCGTCATTCTTCGGGGGGCCAGGCCGACGGTCCGGGCGTCGTCTCCCCGAGTTCGGTGTACAGCAACACGAACAGGAGCCCGACGGCCCCCATGACGAGGAGACCGGCGACGCCCGACGCGACCGACGGCCCGACGAACGTTCCCCTCGCGCCCGCCGAGAACGCTTCGGACACCGATATCCAGTCGTACACCGCGAACATCTGCAAGACGGTCCATCCCAGGAAGACGAGCACCGGCAGGGTCACGTACCACGCCTGGTCGAGGGCCGATTTGAGTCCCATGGATATGGTATTAGATAACACGTATCTAAAGGTTTGGGACGATGGCCCTCACGCTCCGTCCGACAGCTCCCAGTCGGCCTTCTCCGCGGCGTCCTCGACGCGAACGAACTCCCAGTCGGCCGCCTCGGCGATGGGCTGCTCGCCGTCGACGCCCACGAGGACCATCCGCTCGGCGTAGAACATCGAGTGTTCGTCGATGTCGGCGAGCCGGTCGGCCGGTCCCTGTCCGGCACCACTGAAGAAGTCGGCGTCGATGCCGTGCTCGCGCTGAAAGGCGTTGATGCGGTGGGCCGGAACGTCGCCGACGATGCCGATCCAGTCGGTCCACGCCCTCGCGTCGACCACCGCGAACCGGGGGTCGTCGAGTCGGCGGGCGGCGGCGAACGAAAGCGCCATCGTCATGTCGTCGACGCCGCCGCCGTGGGGCCCGCTCGCGGCCGAGCCTTCCCGGCCGGGAGCCGCGTCGGGACCCGAATCGGGGTCCACGCCGGACTCCGCGGCTGAGTTCGGGCCGGACTCCGCGTCCGGCCCGGACTCGGCCGGGTCGGCCTCGCCCCCGCGCTCGGCGGCTGGCGCGCCGCCAGCCCCGCCGCTCTCGATTGGAATCCCGACCGGTCGGTCTGCGTTCTCCCGCGGGACGCCCGGAAGGGGGTCGCTATCTCGGGTTTCGGCGTCGAGGTCGGCGTCGAGGTCGGCGTCGGCGTCGTCTCCCGTCCCGGTATCGTGGTCGACCGCGGCGGCGTCGCCGCCGCGGTCGAACCAGCCGTCGTCGGGTTCGTCGTCGGGGTCGCCCTCGCCGCGCCAGAGCCAGTCGCCCCTGTTCGCGCTCGATACCTCCTCGGACTCGACGTCCATCTCGTCCAAGTCGATGCTGTCTGTCATGGCTGTGTGGTCGCGAGTCGCGTCTCGTCGTCGACGGCCTCGTCGAGGCCGAGCCGTTCGACCGTCTCGCGCAGCGGTCGCCCGTCGGGACCCCACCCGCGCTCGGCGTAGTAGGCGTCGAGCATCGCGTCGAAGCGGTCGGGGTCGATGCCCGACCCCGGCCCGTCCGGCGCTTCCGCGAGCGCGGGGGGGAGCTCGTCGTCGGCGCGCGAGACCCCCTCCCGGACGTTGAAGAGCCGGGTCAGCGTCCAGATGCGTTCGCCGACCGTTTCGAGGTCGCCTGCGGTCTCGAGACCGACCGCGTCCAGCCACGCCGCGCCGAGGTCCTCGAACACGTCGCCGACGAAGTCGTCGACGACGAGACACCACAGCACCGACCGCTGGTCCTGCTCGTCGGCGACCGCCCGGGCCGCCCGACGGGGCGTCCAGCCGCCGTCGAACACCTCGCGCTCGACGGTCCGGGCCCGGCGGTGACACGCCCCCCGGTCGCTCGTCGCGTACGCCAGCGCCATGCTCTGGGCCCCTCGGGGGTCGTAGGCGGGCAACTCCATCGCCTTGACCGTCGGGACGAGGTCGTCGCCGTCGTAGCGCTGGCCGACGGCGTCGACGCCGTCGGCCAGCGCGTCGCCGAGGTCGGTCTCGCGGCGCGCGATCTCCGTGAGCAGTTCGCGTGCGCCCGCCGGGTCGCCGAAGTCGAACGCCCGGTCTATCAGGCCCTCCTCGTTGGCGCGGATGGCCCACGCGACCGCGTTCCCGGCGCTGATGAGGTCGAGCCCCAGTCGGTTGCAGGTCTCGCCGATGGCGGCGACCGCGTCGAACTCGTCGATTCCGAGGCCAGCGCCCAGCGACATGGCGGTCGCGCCGCGCGGAATCGTCTCGCCCGCGTCGGTCTCGACCCGGAAGCCGCGCTCGTCGTCGCCCTCGTAGTCGCGTTCGAGGCTACTGGACCGGACCGCGTCGATGCCCACGTCTCCGGCCCCCTCGAACGTCGTCTCCTGCCACCCGCGGGTCGAGAGCGCGCCGACCGCGTCGGCGAAGTCGACCGTCTCGACCGTCCCGCTCGACCGCAACCACTGGCCCGTGTCGCCGTCGCGGTAGCGGTCGGCGTACTCCTCGCGGAGTTCGTCGAGTCCGGTCGGCGGGTCGCCGCGGGCGACGACCGCCTTCAGTCGCTTCGCGCCCATGACCGCGCCCGCCCCGCCGCGACCCGCGTGGTGCTCGCCGCCGTCCGAGGCGATGGTCGCGTACGCCACCCGGTGTTCGCCCGCCGGGCCGATGCACGCGGTCGCCGCGTCCGGGAACGCCTCCGCGGTCGCCGCGGCGTCCTCGCCCCACGTCGTCGCCGGTTCGAGGGTCGCGTCGTCGTCGGCGACGACCAGCCTGACCGGCGAGGACGCCGCCCCCGTGACGAGGACGCCGACGTGGTCCGACAGCGCGCCCGCCAGCGTCTCGGGGAACCGCCCGCCAGCGTACGAGTCGAGGAAGCCGCCGGTCAGCGGCGACTTCGTGACCGCGGCGTAGCGCGACTCGCCCGGGAGCAGTCCCGAGACCGGGCCGAGGAGGAACATGAGGACGTTGTCGGGTCCCAGCGGGTCGGTCCCCGCGTCGAGTTCCTCGTAGAGGTAGCGGGCACCCAACCCCTTGCCACCGACGTAGCGGTGCAACCACGCTTCGGGCACCGCGACGCTCTCGACGGACTCCTCGGTGAGGTCGACCCGGAGAATCCGACCTCGCGTGTGAAGTGCCATCACGTCTCAGTAGACGTGGTGGCGTACAAAAGCGTTGCTCCACACCGAGGAGGCGCGAGCGGGCGGCCGGACGGTCGGAGAAGAAAGAACGTTTTAGGGTTGGACGACATCCAACCGGTAATGAGCGAATCGGACGGGCCCAAACAGGTGGACTCCCCGGAGTACCACAGCGAGAACCACACCGCCGCCCAGACCTGCGGGTGGACCGCCAACGCCCTTCGCGGGGAGGGGAAATGCTACAAGAATATCTTCTACGGCATCGAGTCCCACCGCTGTATCCAGATGACGCCCGTGGTCAAGTGCAACGAGCGCTGTGTGTTCTGCTGGCGCGACCACGCGGGTCACGCCTACGAACTCGGGGACGTCGAGTGGGACGACCCCGAGGCGGTCGTCGACGCCTCGATCCGCCTCCAGAAGAAGCTCCTCTCGGGGTTCGGAGGCAACGACGAGGTGCCCCGCGAGGCGTTCGAAGAGAGCATGGAACCCCGCCACGTCGCCATCAGCCTCGACGGCGAGCCGACCCTCTACCCCTATCTCCCCGAGCTCATCGAGGCGTTCCACGACCGCGACATCACCACCTTCCTCGTGAGCAACGGCACCCGGCCCGACGTGATTCGGGAGTGTGACCCGACCCAGCTCTACGTCAGCGTCGACGCCCCCGAACGCCACACCTTCGACGAGGTGGTCAAGGCGATGGAGGACGACGCGTGGGAGAAACTGGTCGAAACGATGGACGTGCTCGCCGAGAAAGACGAGACGCGAACCGTCCTCCGAACCACGCTCGTCGGCGGTCAGAACGTCGAGAACCCCGACTGGTACGCGGGGTTCTACGAGCGCGCCGACCCCGACTTCGTGGAACTCAAGTCCTACATGCACGTCGGCGAGTCGCGCGACAGAGTCGAACGGTCCTCGATGCTCGACCACGAGGACGTGGTGGCGTTCGCCGAGCGCGTCCGGGAACACATGCCCGACCACGAGTACCTGAAGGAGGTGCCCGTCTCGCGGGTGGCGTTGCTGTCGAAAACGGACGATACGTGGGTGCCGAAGCTGAAGAAGGGAAGCGAGTTCTGGGCGCGGGACCCCGTGACGGGAGACTAATCGGGGTTCGGTGTTCTATTCCATCGAGAGGGCCTCTCGAACCGCGTCGGGGAGTTCGGGCCGTGGTGCGTTCTCGTGTCGCTCGATTTGCTCCGACTTGCGGGTGTTCTCGTACAGTCCTCGCGCGACTGGCACGCCGCGAAGGTACTTGTATTCGTAGAGAATCTCGACACCGCGCTCGGTGAGTCCGTAGAACTTCGAAGGCAGGTCCCGCTTGTCCTCGCTCGGCTCGTAGCGATACAGGTCCAAAATTCCCGCCTCGATGAGATTGTCGAGCTGGTCGCCGATTGCGGCTTTGCTCTTCGGAATCATGTAGTCCAGCTCGTCGAGCGACACGAGGTGTTCCGGGTGTCCGAGCACGAACTGGATGATGAGGTGGCGCGTCTCCTGCGAGAGCAGGTCGAAGATTCGCCGTTGCTCCTCGAACGGCCCGGTGTTACTGGCCGACGAGCTATCGCTCATGCGAGACACTTCGGGCAGACGGGAGATAATACTTTGGGACAACCAATCTGGTTTTCTATGAAATACCCGAATTAGTCGGAAAAATATAAATCGGTCCGGTGCGAGTCGAGACCCGATGGCGGGTCCATCGACACCCCCGAACGCGGATGAAATCGAGACCGCCGTAGACGAAACACTCCACGGTCTCGAACTCGAACCTCACGAGACCGCCGCGATTCTCGGGTTCGCAAACGAAGAGCTATCCCATCTCCAGACGCCGGAAACGACGTACTTCGTCCTCGGAAGCTATCGAGACCCGTACGTCCGCCGACTCAGAACCGTCGAGAACGAACTCAACAGGCGACTCGGCGCGTACGCGTTCGTCATGGGTGACCTCCGGGAAATCGGACTCGACCGACTTCCCGAGTTCCGGATACGGTTCCACCTCTTGGCCGCGTACGCCGACTACGTCGTCGGCGTCTACGAGCAGGACGCAGGGGGTGAGGTGACCGAACTCGGGAAGATCAGCGAAACGCCGTACTTCGACAAGTCGTACGTACTTCCCCGCGACTACTGCTGGATGACCGGCGAGAACTTCGACGGGAAAGCCGACGTCGTCGCCGCCGCGATGTCGGTTTACTACAGCGACGAGCTCACGGACGACGAGAAAGACGACGAACTCGAATCGCTGTCTGCAACCGCGCGAAAGAACGGAGTAGGGGTTTCGAAAGAGGACCTCATCGACGCAGTGCGTGAGCGGGAAAACGATGATACAGCGTCGTATAGCTGGGTTCACCTCAACGAATTTCGCCTCTTCGAGTTACACGACCGGTGCCGACCGTGGGTGCAGGAGTCCGAGCTGCGGGACTCCGTAGCGGTAGTTCCGACACCGACCAGTCGCCCCGATTGGGAAACCGAATGACCGGAGGAGGAGGGCAAAAAATAGGTGTCTGGGCCTCCGAGTTCGGCATCTACAACTGTGCGTCCCCGACCCACACCGTTCCAATTCTGAGAACCGTACCGCATCCGTTATCCTTAAAGCCCGGGCGGTCGGACACTCACCTATGTCAGCAACACGGCCGCGCGCGGTGGGGTACGACGAACTCGCGGCGCTGAAGCTTCTCGCGCTCGACGGGGGGCTGGAGGGGGAGGTCAAGGTCTCGTGTTCGGCCCTCGCGGAGAACCTCGACGCCTCGAATCAGACCGCCTCGCGTCGGCTCCAGCGGCTCGACGACGCGGGGCTCGTCGAGCGCGAGATGGTCAGCGACGGCCAGTGGATCTCGGTCACCGACGACGGCGAGTGGGCCCTCAAACGCGAGTACGAGGACTACCGGCGCATCTTCGAGACGCCCGCCGGGGTGGACCTGACGGGCACCGTCACCAGCGGGATGGGCGAGGGCCGCCACTACATCTCCCTGCCGGGGTACATGGCGCAGTTCGAGGACCGGCTCGGCTACGAGCCGTTCCCCGGCACGCTCAACGTCGAACTCACCGCCGAGAGCGTCCGCGCCCGGTCGGCGATGGAGGCGCTCGACCCCGTGCCCATCGACGGGTGGGAGGACGACGACCGGACCTACGGGCCCGCGGTGTGCTACCCCGCAGTCGTGGAGACGCAGGACGGCGAGGTGTACGAGCGAGCCCACACCATCGCGCCCGAACGGACCCACCACGACGACGACCAGCTGGAGGTCATCGCGCCCGACAAGCTCCGCGAGGAGCTGGGGCTGGCCGACGGCGACCACGTCACCGTCCACGTCGAGGAGGGACCATGAGTCAGGCCGCCGCGGGCGTCGAGGCCGCCATCGAGGCGTTCCGCGAGGGCGAACCGGTCCTCGTCCACGACGCCGCCGACCGCGAGGGCGAGACCGACCTCGTCTATCCCGCGAGCGCGGTGACGCCGGAAGCCGTCTCGCGCCTGCGCAACGACGCAGGCGGGCTCGTCTGCGTCGCGCTCTCGGACGCGGTCGCAGACGCGTTCGACCTGCCGTTCCTCGGCGACGCGCTCGACCACCCCGCGAGCGAGGCCCACGAACTGGGCTACGACGAGCGCTCGTCGTTCTCGCTCCCGGTCAACCACCGCGATACCTACACCGGAATCACCGACGAGGACCGCGCGCTGACCATCACGAAGTTGGCCGAGGCCGCGCGCGAGGCCCAACGCGCCTCGGAAGGAGCGAGCGGTGAAACCGCGAGCGACCCCGAGTCCGTCGAGTTCGCCGCGGAGTTCCGGTCGCCGGGCCACGTCCACCTCCTGCGGGCCGCCCCGAATCTGCTGGCCGACCGCGAGGGCCACACCGAACTCGGAATCGCGCTCGCGGCGGCCGCGGACCGCGAGCCCGCGGTCGTGGTCTGCGAGATGCTCGACGACGAGACCGGCGAGGCGCTCGCGCCCGAGGACGCGCAGGCCTACGCCGAGCGCTACGGGCTGGCGTATCTGGAGGGGTCGGACGTGGTGGAGGCGCTGGGGTAGTCGGTCGGTTCTACGCGGTCGGCGCGCCGTCTCGGTACCGAGACGGCGCGCCGACCGAAATCGCCGGACTCGAAGACCGGAACCGTCGGACTCGAAGACCCGAATCATCGACCGCGACGGAACCGTCAATACTGATAAGGGAGGCCTCCGTCTGTCCGGACGTATGAGCTTCGACGAGATGGACGTGGACACGATCTGGATGGACGGCGAGTTCGTCGACTGGGACGAGGCCCAGATCCACGTCCTCACGCACGGACTGCACTACGGGACGGGCGTCTTCGAGGGCGTGCGCGCCTACGACACCGAGAACGGACCGGCTATCTTCCGGTGGGAGGAGCACCTCGAACGGCTGTACGACTCGTGCAAGCCCTACGACCTCGAAATCGACCACGACCCCGAGGAACTCACCGCGGCGACCAAGCGGCTCATCGCCGAGCAGGACCTCGCGTCGTGTTACATCCGGCCCATCGTCTTCTACGGCTACGACAGCCTCGGGGTCAGCCCGGGCGACAACCCCACTCGAACCGCCATCGCGGCGTGGCCGTGGGGCGCGTATCTGGGCGACGACGCGCTCGAAAACGGCGTCGAAGTGATGGTGTCGTCGTGGCGCAAGCACGCCTCCAGCCAGATTCCGACCAACGCCAAGACGACTGGCCTGTACGTCAACAGCATGCTCGCGGGCGAGGAGGCCCGCCGGAACGGCTACGCCGAGGCCATCGTCCTCAACAAGGAGGGCAACGTCGCCGAGGGACCGGGCGAGAACATCTTCCTCGTCCGCGACGACGAGATCTACACCCCCGGGCTCGCCGAGAGCATCCTCGACGGCATCACCCGCGACACCGTCATCACGCTCGCGGAGGAACTGGGCTACACGGTCCACGAGAACGCGACCATCTCGCGGGGCGAACTCAACACCGCCGACGAGCTGTTCTTCAGCGGGTCGGCCGCGGAGGTCACGCCCATCCGGCAGGTCGACAACGTCGAGATCGGAAACGGCGGGCGCGGTCCCGTCACCGAGGAGATACAGTCGGCGTTCTTCGACCTCGTGGAACGGCGCACCGACGACCACGACGAGTGGTTCACCTACGTCGAGGAGTAGCTCCTCGCGAGGAGACGCCGATTACTGCGGCGGCGGCGACTCCGTTCCGGTCCCCGACTCCCGTTCGTCCTGCACGTCGATGGGGATGCCCGACTCGCTGTTCTCGCCGAATCCGGCGCTCAGGACGCGCGTCAGCGCGTCCTCGACGGTCTCGTCGGTCTCCTCGAAGTCGGCCGGGTCCATCTCGACGACGAAGCCGGTCGTGATGTTGGGTGCGGTCGGCAGGAAGAGCAGTTCCTTGCCGTCGTCGGTCCGCTTGCCGGTCTTGAACGCGGTCATCCGCATGCCGTTCCAGGCCTCGACCTTGACCGGGGCCTGGAGGTCGGTGGTGTCCGACAGGGCGGTCTCGGCCGCCATCTTCGAGGCGTTGTAGATCACCCGCAGGCCCGGGACCCGGTTCATCATGCCGTCGATGGCACCCTCGAACAGCGACCCGACCGCGGTCCGCATCATGTAGCCGACGCTGAGCACCAGCATCCCGAACACGACGATGGTGAGCATGACCTGATAGGCTTCGGTCTCGACGCCGGGCAGCGGGACCTGCGCGATGAGCCTGTACAGCCAGTGGACGATGTAGAGCGTGACGATTATCGGGAGGAGGACGATGAGGCCGCTCGCCGCGTCCCGTTTCCAGGAGGACATTTGTGGAGAACAACCGACCGCAGGAACATAAACTAGATGCTATGCGGCGAGAGCGAGGCGCGACACGCTGGTCTACCGACCCAGCACGGCCCGCAGCGCGAACAGGAGGTTCTCCTTGCGCTCCATCACCCGCCGGTAGAAGTACGACAGCCACTTGCCGCCGTAGGGGACGTACTGCCACACCTCGTACTCGTCGGCGAGGTCGAACTGGGCGTCCTCTCGGACGCCCATCAGCATCTGGACCTCGAAGTCGGTGCCGTACTCGTCGTGGAGTTCCTTCGCGCGCGAAATCATCTTCGGGTCGTGGCTCCCGACCGCGATTCCCCCCTCGAAGTGCTCGAACATGTATTCGAGGTACTCCTCGTAGGCGTCGTCGACCGCCGCCTTCTCCGTGATGGCGACCGACTCGGGTTCGTCGTACGCGCCCTTCACGAGCCGCACCTTCCCCGGCACGTCGGCGAGTCGCTCCAGGTCGTCGGCGGTCCGCCGGAGGTTCGCCTGCACGCAGACGCCGACCCCGCCCTCGTGTCTGCGCGCGAGTTCCTCGTAGGCGTCGAGGGTCGCGTCGGTGGTCGTGTGGTCCTCCATGTCGATCCAGACGAACACGTCGCGGGCGGCGGCGTAGTCGGCGATGCGCTCGACGTTCTCGCGGAACACCTCGGTCCCCGCGTCGAGGCCGATCTGGGAGGGCTTCACCGAGATGCAGGCGTCGAGGTCGGCGCCCTCGATGTCGTCGACGAGCCGGAGGTACGCCTCGGCGTCCTCGTCGGCGGGGCCGCGGTCGTCGTAGTGCTCGCCGAGCAGGTTCAGGATGGCCTTGACGTCCCGGTCGTTGAGTTCGCGAACGTGGTCGAGCGCCTCGGCTGGCGACTCCCCGGCCACGAACCGACTGGCGATGGGCGGTATCATCGGGCGACGGTTTTCGTTCCCACCCCTTTAAACTGCGTTATTCGCCGGTGGGCGACCGGGTTTCGAGACGCCGACGCGGCGAAGGACCGGCGCTTAAGACCCCGGCGTGCGCGTACTCCGACATGAGCCTCTTCGAGACGGTCGCGGTTGCGCTGTGGGCGATGCTCCCGGCCTACGTGCCGAACAACGCCGCGGTGCTGGCGGGCGGCGGTCGCCCGATAGACGGCGGCCGGACGTGGCGTGGTCGGCGGCTCCTTGGCGACGGCAAGACGTGGCGCGGTACCGCGGTCGGCGTCCTCGCTGGCGCGGCGCTGGCGGGCGTCCTGAACGCGGTCGGTCCCGCAGTTTCGTCGGCGCTGGGCGTCGACCTGCCGACCTTCCCCCTCGCCGCCGGGTTCGCGCTCGCGGCGGGGGCCATGCTGGGCGACATCGCCGCCTCGTTCCTCAAGCGCCGGACGGGGCGCGAGCGCGGCGCGGCGTTCCCCGGCCTCGACCAGCTCGACTTCGTGGTCTTCGCGCTCCTGCTGACGTTTCTGTCAGCGCCCGAGTGGTTCGGGTCGGTGTTCACGCTGGAGGTGCTGGCAGTCGTGGTCGTGGTGACGCCGCTTCTGCACGTCGGGACGAACGCCATCGCGTACGCGCTGGGGCTGAAGGACGAGCCGTGGTGAAACTGAATGACGAACCTGATGAAACCGTCTCCGTCGCGGGGGCGCATCGAAAAGAGCGCCGCGCGGAAGACGGCGCTCAGAATCCGAATATCGGGACGAATCTGAAGGTGAGATAGGCTCCGAGCGTCGCTATCGCCGGAACGACGTTCTGCATGAGGACGACCCTGGCGGTCGTCGCGGGGTCGAACAGCGCCCCCGCCTGCGGGAGGTCTTCGGGGTCCTCCTCGCCGATGGGCGGGAGTTCTTCGCCCTCCTCGTCGGAGGCGAGCGCGTTGACCGAGACCGACGAAGCATCCTCGGAGGAGACGGCCTCGGGGAGGGTCATCGGCCGGGTCGCCCGACCCCATCCGAGTCCGATGATGGAGGTCGTCGCGATGATGACGAAACTCGCGGGAATGCCGAGGAGCGAGAGGAAGACGACGAGAGTGGAACTCACCGTGGCCACGACTATCGCGGCCGTCAGCGGCAGTTCCGTGATATCGCTCCCCATCGTTTCTAGGGTCCGGCGGGCGATGGTGAACGCGCCGATTGCGACGGCGACACACCCGAGGAGAATCGCCGGGTTCATCGCCAGATTCCCGCTTCCGACCAGGGGCGCGACCGCGTTGGCGATGTTGGAAGTCCCGGAGCTGAACGCCATCAGACAGCCGATTCCGACGACGGTTATCGTCCCGACCAGTTCCCGGCGGTTGGTCGTCCGGTGGAGGCGCGGGACCGGTAGCGCACCCGAACGGTCGACGGCGAGCAACGGGCCGGGACTGCGCTCGATGGCGACCATGCGGTTGAGTCGCGCGTAGAAGTACCGGCCGATGATCAGCGAAACCCAGAAGCCGATAATCGGCGAGACGACCCACCAAGTGACGATTTCGCCCATGACGGCGAGGTCCAGAGCACCGCCAGCGAGTCCGAGACCCGCGATGGCCCCGACGGCCGTCATCGAAGTCGAGGCGGGCACGCCGAAGACGTTGCCCACGAACAGCGCGATTCCGATAAAGAACAGCACCGCGATAGACGATTCGAGCGTGAACACGCCGGGGTCGATGACGAGTTCGGTTCCGAGTTTCGTCACGACGTTCCGGCCGATGGTCCAAGCACCGAGGAAGAAGAACAGACCCATCAACGCCGCGGCGCTGGTCTTCGAGACCGCGTCCGCGCCGACGGCCGGGCCGAACGCCGGACCAGTCGTCGCACCACCGATGTTGTACGCGACGAACATCGCGACGAGGACGCCGAGGACGAGCAGGAACTCGACCATCAGTTACTCTCGCCCTCGCTTTCGTCGCTCTCGGGGTCGTCCTCTGCGGACTCGAGTTGCTCCTCCAACGTCTGCTCGACGGTCTCGCTCACTTTCTTCTCGACGGTCTCATCGACTCTCTTCTCGACCGTTTCGCCGACCGTCTCTTCGACCGTTTCGCTGACTTTCTTCTCGACGGTCTCGCCGACCGTCTCTTCGACCGTGTCGCCGACCGTCTCCTCGACCGTCTGTTCGACGGTTTCCCCGACCGTCTGTTCGACCGTGTCGCCGACCGTCTCCTCGACCGTCTGTTCGACCGTGTCGCCGACCGTCTCCTCCACGGTCTCCTCGACGGTCGCGCTGACTTTCTCCTCGACGGCGAGACCGACCGTCTCGTCGGCCGTCTCGTCGACGGACTTCTTCACAGTTTCATCGACGGTCTTCGCGACCGTGTCGCCGACGGATTTCTCCACAGTTTCGTCGACGGTCTTCGCGACCGTGTCGCCGACCGTCTCGTCGACGGACTGCTTCACGGTTTCATCGACGGTCTTCTCGACCGTGTCGCCGACCGTCTCTTCGACCGTCTCTCTGACCACCGTCGTCATCCAGTCGGGGTCGAACCGGGCCATCTTCCAGACGACGTGGGTGAGATACGAGAGAAGGACGCCGAAACCGAACGCGATTCCGACGGCGTAGTCGGTGACGACGATCAAGCCGACCGAGACAGCGATCAACAGACCGTACACGAGGTCGATAATCGAGTCGACGCGAGTCGGGTTCATAGCCCTTCCAGGAGGTCTCCGGAGCATTCAGTCGCGCGTCCGTTCCGCCGTCCATGAAATAGTAGAAAACGCATGTGTATCCGTATAAAATGGCTCTCCGCTGAAGTACTTTATCAAAGACGCTAAAACGCTGAGTGGGGTCTCGGTACCAATTCGAAAGTACCGACGGGTCGGGTCCCGGAGAGGAGCTACAGCAAAGGACACAGTTTATCACGCAAGCACCCCCGTCTTCCCACAATGGCGAACGAGGAACTCATCGCGGCGCTTCAGGACGCCGACGCGGTCAGGTACGGCGATTTCGAGCTCTCGCACGGCGGCACCAGCGACTACTACGTCGACAAGTACCTCTTCGAGACCGACCCCGACTGCCTCCAGTTGATCGCCGAGGCGTTCGCAGAACGCGTCGGCGAGACGAAGTTGGCGGGCGTCGCGCTCGGCGGCGTCCCCCTCGTCGCGGTCACGAGCGTCGAGACCGGCAACCCCTACGTCGTCGCGCGCAAGCAGAAGAAGGAGTACGGCACCGCCAACCTCGTCGAGGGACGACTCGACGAGGGCGAGGAGGTCGTCGTCCTCGAAGACATCGCCACGACCGGCCAGAGCGCTGCGGATGCGGTGGAGGCCCTGCGCGAGGCGGGCGCGACCGTGAACCGCGTTCTCGTGGTCGTGGACCGCGAGGAGGGCGCGACCGAGAACCTCGCGAAGTACGACGTGGAACTCGAATCGCTACTGACCGCCTCGGACCTGCTGGACGCCGAGTAGGGTTGGCCGATTGTGTAGGGTTGCGAACTCTCCGTTCGAGTTACTTCGGGGTATTCAAGTTCGTGGAATGACTGTGCGCGGGTATGAACCGCGCAGAGAAGGCGACCCTGCAACTGCAGGCGGTCGCCGTCCTCCGGATGCTGAAGGAGACGCGAACCTACGACGAACTCGCCGAGGTGACGGGCCTTCCCGCGGGCGACCTGAACCGGTACGTCAACGGCCACGTCCTGCCGAGCGTCGACCGCGCGAAGGCGGTCGTCGGCGGCGTCGGCCGCGAGGAACTCGCGGCCGAACTCGAAGCCCGGATTCGGGTGGACGAGGAGGGATACGTCGACAACTCCGAGGTCGTCTTCGACCAGGCCTTCCTCGACCTCGTCGCGCCGGTCGCCGCCGAGACGTTCGGATTCGACCGGCCGGACGTGGTGTTGACCGCCGCCACCGACGGCATCACCCTCGGCGCGGCGATGGCGGAGTACTTCGACGCCCGCATCGCGTACGCCAAGAAGTCCAAGGAGACCGCGGTCGAGGAGTTCATCGAGTCGCGCCAGCGCCTCCAGTCGGGCATCGAGTTGACGTACTACCTGCCCGCCTCCGCCATCGGCGAGGGCGAGACGGTGCTGGTCGTCGACGACCTCATCCGGTCGGGCGAGACCCAGGAGTTGCTTCTGGACATCGTCGACCGGGCCGACGGCCGCGTCGGCGGCGTGTTCGCGCTCATCGCGGCGGGCGAGGAGGGCATGAAGCGCGCGGAGGGACGGACCGACGCGCCGGTCGGCGCGCTGACCACCTTCGAGGAGTGACGACGGCGGAGTCGTCGATCCGGCGGCGTTCGTATCCACAGACGTGCGTCGTTTGTCGGAATATCGCCCCCAATTCCGGAGTTTTGATACAAATTTGTGCATAATTGTGGCGTTTCTATGGGAACCGTTAAGTAGGCTTTCGCGAGTATGCTCATTCGTGCATCATGGGAGCTAACGAATCCAGCGCCGACGACCCGTCCTCGGGGTCGTCGGGCGCGCTCGCGGAGTTCTTCGACTTCGAGGAGCACGGCACGAACATGCGGACGGAGGTGCTCGCGGGGCTGACCACGTTCCTGACGATGAGCTACATCGTCGTGGTCAACCCGGCCATCCTCTCGGCGGCCATCCAGCCCGAAGGTATCGGTCCCGACCGGACCTTCCAGATGCTCGCGGTGGTCACCATCATCGCCGCCGCGACCGCGACGCTGGTGATGGCGCTGTACGCCAAGCGACCGTTCGCGCAAGCGCCGGGGCTCGGACTGAACGCCTTCTTCGCGTTCACCGTGGTCCTCGGTCTCGGCATCGACTGGCAGGTCGCGCTCGCCGCGGTCGTGGTCGAGGGAATCGTCTTCGTGGCGCTCACCGCGGTCGGCGCGCGCAAGTACATCATCCGGCTCTTTCCCGAACCCGTCAAGCTCTCGGTCGGCGCGGGTATCGGGCTCTTCCTCGCCATCATCGGTCTCGAAGAGATGCGGGTCGTCGCGGGCGACGGCTCGACCTTCGTCACCTTCAACCCCGTGTTCGCCTCCGACCCCGTCGCGGTCGTCTCGGTGGTCGGACTCTTCCTGACGCTCGCGCTCTACGCTCGGGGCGTCCGCGGGTCCATCATCTCGGGCATCGTCCTCACGTCGATTCTGGGCTACGCCGCCAGCGCGCTGGGCTACTCGGCCTACCCGACCGACGACTCTGCGCTCGAAGAGATGGGCGTCAGCCTCCTCGACGTCGCGCTCGTGCCCGACGCGCCCATCACCTACGACGCCGCGAGCTACAACATCGCGCCGCTGGCGGGCGCGTTCATCGAGGGGCTCGGGAACATCGAGGCGTTCTCGTTCGCGCTCGTCGTGTTCACCTTCTTCTTCGTGGACTTCTTCGACACCGCGGGAACGCTGACGGGCGTCTCGCAGGCCGCGGGCTTCCTCGACGAGGACGGCAACCTCCCCGAGATAGAAAAGCCCCTGATGGCCGACGCGGTCGGGACCACGGTCGGCGGGATGCTCGGCACTTCGACGGTCACGACCTACATCGAATCCGCGACGGGCGTCGAGGAGGGCGGTCGGACCGGGATGACCGCGCTCGTGGTCGCGCTCCTGTTTCTGGCGTCGCTGGCGGTCGTCCCGCTGGCGGTCGCGATTCCCACCTACGCCTCCCACCTTGTCCTCGTGGTCGTGGGCATCATCATGCTCTCGAACGTCGCCGAAATCGCGTGGGACGACATCACCTACGCCATCCCGGCCGCGCTCACCATCTTCGTGATGCCGTTCACGTTCTCCATCGCGTACGGCATCGCCGCGGGCATCGTCTCGTACCCCGTGGTCAAGCTCGCCGCGGGCGAACTCGACGACACCCGACTCGGCCACTGGCTGCTCGCGGGCGCGTTCGTGGTCTACTTCTTCGTGCGCACGAGCGGCGTTCTCGCGGGGAGCGTGTAGGACGCTCGCGTTGGCGGAACGACCAGCACTTTTTTGCCGTTGGCTGGCGAACCAACATACGTGAGATGGCACCGACGGCAGACGACCTCGACGGGTTCGACCGGTCGCACGTCTACGACGACGGGACGGTGGTACGGCTGTCGATTCGCCGGACAGAGGACGACGCGTATCCGTCGGGTGGCGGTACACGCTCCACTACGGTTCGCTCACACCCGGCCCGAAGACGCTGGACGACGGAACGGTCCGTCGCTACGATAACGCCCACGAAGACACGAAGGGTCACGAACTCCACGTCGCACCGGACCCGGAACCCAATCACGTCGAGTTTCCCGGGATGGCGGAACTCTACGAGCGGTTCTGGGACGAGATTCCGAAGCCGCGATTCGGACCATCGAACACGAACGGGTGATATTCATGGCTAACGACAAGAGCGTACTTCTGGTCACCATCGGAGACGGTGACGGTCTCTACGAGGAGGGCCGCGAGGCGGTTCGAAAACTCAGCGACGGCGAACCCGTCGAGCAGTTAGCGACGATAACGTTCTCGAACGCCGAGCAGTTGGGTGACGTGTTCAACGAGCGCACCTACACGCTCCTGCAGGTCATCCGGGACGAACGGCCCGGGAGTATCCGCGAGACCGCACGGCTCGTCGGTCGTGACGTGAAGAACGTCCACCAGGAACTGACGGCTCTCGAAGCGCTGGGAATCGTTCGCTTCGACGACGACGGGCAGTCCAAGCGCCCCGTATTCCCCTACGACGACCTCGTCATCAGCCCGTTCGCGAACGATAACGGCGGGACCACGGCCGCGGCCCCGTAGGTGAACGGCGGTCTCGCCCGCGACCGTACCTTTAACCGACCCCCGCGCGAGATAACTGACATGAACCTCCCGAGTCGCCCGCTCTCGCGGCGATGGCTGGTCCGCGGGGTCGTCGCGCTGGTCGTCGTTCTCCTCGTCGCGCCCGCGACCATCTCGGGCGTGACCTACGTCCTCACCGACGAGGACCCCGGGAACCTCCGGGCGTCGGTCGACGAGCCCGCGAACGGAACGACCATCATCTCGATTCAGGGCTTTCACTTCCAGGGGATGGCCAACGAGAACAAGCCCGCGCGCCTCGTCGCGGTCGGCCCCCGCGGCGAGGTCGAGTGGGTCCACGACGGCTCCGGGTTCGACGCGACGTGGTTCTACGACGTGGACCCCCTCGACAACGGACACCTGCTCGTGACCGCCACCGCGGAGGGCGAGACGCTGGTGTACGAACTCGACCCCGACACCCAGGAGCGCGTCTGGACCGAGCGGCTCCCAATCGCCGACACCCACGACGTGGACCTCATCAACGACGACGAACTGCTGGTCGCCAACATGCGCGAGGACGGCAAGGACGACCGGCTGTTCGTCTACAACCGGACGCGGGGCGAAATCGTCTGGGAGTGGCGCTTCGACGACCACTACCCCGAGGACGTGGGCGGCCCCTCGAACGACTGGACCCACGTCAACGACGTGGACAAGATAGACGAGGGCGAGTACCTCGCCTCGCCCCGGAACTTCGACCAGGTCATCGTCGTGAATCGCTCGACCGACGAGATAGAGATGCGACTCGGCGAAGACGACGACCACGACACCCTCTACGAGCAACACAACCCGATGTACCTCGAAAGCGAGGACGGCGACCCGACCGTCCTCGTCGCCGACAGCGAGAACGACCGCATCGTCGAGTACGAGCGCGAGGGCGGCGGGGACGGCGAGACGGGGACCGACGGCGAGTGGACTCGGACGTGGAGCATCGGAACCGAGGGCCTCAGCTGGCCCCGCGACGCCGACCGACTGCCCGACGGCGACACCCTCGTCGTGGACACGATGAACCAGCGCGTGTTCGAGACCACGCCCGAGGGCGAGGTCGTCTGGGAGTTCCGCGCACCGTGGGCACCCTACGACGTCGAGCGGATGCAGCTGGGCGACGAACCCGGCGGCCCGACCGCCACCGACATGAACGCGTCCGGCGACCACGACCTGACCGGGAGTAGCCTGTCGGTCCGAGACGGCGAGGGCGTCTCGTTCTGGACGGTCGAGACGTTCGAGGACACGCCGGTCGAGGCGCAGGCCACCGAGTTCGCCCGGACGTGGGCCCACGTCACGCCGTGGATTCGGCCCGTGTGGATGACCGGCTGGGAGTTCCTCGCGCTCATGGTCGGTAGCGTCGCGGTGGTCGGCTGGGGCCTCGGCGAAGTCGTGTACCAGCGCCGCCGGATTCGACGCGGGGTCTCGTCGCTCACCGGGAAGGTGACCGAGTGGAACGACCGGCGCGGCGCGGAGTGAGCGGGAGACGGCGGATTTCGTGTATTCTCGTGTTCACCTCGGCGCGCGGAATCGCGGCCCGCGGTTTGGGCCGCGATTCTCGTGCGAGGGACGAGGACCGCAACGCCGAACGGAGTGAGGCGTGAGGACCGCAGTCGGTTGGGGAGGGTGTGGTTGCGGTCTCTCCTAGGTACCGGGAGTAGCTAGCTTCTCGCCGTTCGGACAGAAAGCGGTGTTACCGATAAAGACCGAAAAACGACACTGAAACATCGACTCCCGAAAGTCGCGTCACGCGCTTCCGCCACCATCACGCTCTTACCGACGAGGCCACTACCCACGGACATGGCGAACCTCGAACTGTACGAACTCGACGGCTGTCCCTACTGCGCGAAGGTCGTGAACAAGCTCGACGAACTCGGCCTCGACTACGAGTCCCACGAGGTCGCCTCCTCGCACGCCGAGCGCGACGAGGTAGAGGCGGTCAGCGGTCAGACCGGCGTGCCGGTGCTGGTCGACGAGGAGAATGGCGTCGAGGGGATGGCCGAGAGCGACGACATCGTGGCGTATCTCGAAGAGACGTACGGCGACGGCGCGGCGTAGACGGGCGACGGTCTCGGATTTTTCGGTCGAACGGCGTCGATGGCTAGCGGCTGTGTAGAGACGGCGACGAGTGCGCAAGCCCCACGAGTCCAGAAACCGCCGCGAACGTCCGACCGAAGTTCAGGCCGGTCCCTCGGCCCGTTCGCGAATCAGATCCCGTAGCTCGTCGGGGTCGTCGATGTCCTCCAGTTCCTCGCGTTCGACCAGTCCGGTCCCGTCGACGTTCTCGCGCTTGGCCTCGTCGACGAAGTAGACCGACCGGGTGTGAGCGACGCGGCCGATAGAGCTCATGATGCGGGCGCGCTTCTCGGCGGCCTTGGTGAACGCCGAGTGGCCGGTCAGGACGTTCTCGTGGCTGTCCTCGTCCTCGCTGACCGTCTTGAAGGGTGCCCGAATCGTGGGGTGGACCTCGAAGCCCGCGCGGGTCAGCACGGTGACGATGCGCTCGTCGTCGCTCTCGGGTTCGGGGTCCTCCGGGGTGGGGTCGCCCTCTCGGACCTCCTCGGCCCCGTCGAGCACGTCGACGGGACTGGTGAGGTCGTCCTCGAACATCTCTTCGAGTTCGAGCGCCACCTCGACGCTGGCGTTCATGCCGTCCTCGTACTTCGAGACGGTGCGCCGCGAGACGCCGAGTTCCGAGGCGAGTTGGCCGAGGCTCCAGCCGCGCTCCTCGCGCTCGTCGCGGAGGATGTCGCCGTCGATGTTGACGTAGAGGCCGCCCGGCGCGGCGTAGACCAGCGGTGCCATGTCCTCGACGAACAGCTCCATCGCCGTGTCGGGGCTGAAGACGGGGACGCCGTGGCGGAAGTAGACGACGCCCGGTTCGAGGTCCTCGTCGCGGGTCCGGAGGCCGACGACCAGCGGCGTGGCGTCGAGGTACTCGCCGAGCCGCCGCATCTCCAGTCCGGTCGCGCCGTCGAACGCGTCGACGTTCGCCAGCACCTTCAACAGCAACAGGTCCCGACCGCGTCGCGCCGCCACGTCGAAGCTCTTGGGCCGGATCGCACACCGGTCGCTCACGGAGAACCCCGCGTCCTCCAGCATCGCGGTCACGTTCCCGACCAGTGCGGACCGGGACATATCCGCATGTAAGTGATTCCCCTATATATGCGTTGTGTCGAGCGTCCCGGTCGCGGCTTGCGATTGGCGTCTCAGGCTTCGACACCTAGACGGAGCGGGCGGCCGGTCGTCCGAAAGTCGTTAATCGCCCGCGTCCCAAGCGCGAGTAGTGACCGTCATCGGCGTGGACGACACCGATTCCCGCGAACGCGGGATGTGCACGACCTACCTCGCGGCCCGAATCGCCGAGCGCGTTCGCGAGTCGGCGAGCGTCGAGCGACTGCTCCTCGTCCGACTCAACCCCGCGGTCGAGCACAAGACCCGCGGGAACGCCGCGCTCGCGGTCCACACCGACGCCGACCCCGAGGTCGCCTTCGAACTCGCCCGCGAGGAGGTGGCGCGGGCGGCCGAGACCGACGACCCCCGGACGAGTCCGGGGCTGGTCGTCGCGCCGGGCGACCCGGATGCGGTTCCGGAAGCGGTCGCCGACTTCGCCCGCGAGGCGGTCCGGGACCACCACGCAATCGCCGACGCCGAGGAACTGCTCGCGAACGCGGGCTACCGCGCCGACGGATGGAAAGAGGGCCGCGGGAAGATCGGGGCCCTGGCGGCGGTCGGCGCGTGGCGAGCGTTCGGCGGCGACCGGGGCGAGTGGACCTACGAGTGCATCACGTACCGCGAGCGCGACCGGTGGGGGACCCCGCGGGAGGTGGACGCCGACTCGGTCTTCGCGGCCGCGAACGACGCCTACCCCGTGGTGTGGGACACCGTGGACCGCGAGACGGGCGAACTGGTCTGTGTCCCCCACACGCCGGGACCCATCCTCCACGGCATCCGGGGCGACGACCCCGACGCCGTCGGCCGGGTCGCGGCGGCCATCGAGAGCGAACCGGTCGAGCGCCGCGCGCTGTTCGTGACGAATCAGGGCACCGACGCCCACATCCGGGACGCCGAGAGCGTCGGAGCGGTCGAGGACGGCCGGAGCTATCGGGTCTCGGGCGCGGTCGCGACCGCGCCCGAGACCCGCCGGGGCGGCCACGTCTTCTTCGACCTCGCCGACCCCGAATCGGGTGCCGAAATCGGGTGCGCCGCCTTCGAACCCACCAAGCGGTTCCGCGACCGCGTGCGGGACCTCCGCCCCGGCGACCGCATCACCGCCTGCGGGGAGGTCGCGGCGGGGACCCTGAAGCTCGAGAAGTTCGCACTCCGGGACCCGAACCGGACCGAACTCGTCACCCCCGACTGCCCGGAGTGCGGCCGGTCGATGGAGAGCGCGGGGGCCGGACAGGGCTACCGGTGTCGGGACTGCGCGACGACCGCGCCGGGGAAGGTCGAGCGCGAGGTCCCCCGGGAACTCGAACCAGGGTGGTACGAGGTGCCGCCGGAAGCGCGCAGGCACGTCGCCAAGCCGCTGGTCCGGGGCGGGTTCGACGCGCCGACTCACCCCGAGAAGTGACCGTCGCGGTGGGAGGGCGAGCGAGTCGGGGCGACTCAGAGAGCGGTCGGTCGAATCGAGTCTCCGGCGACCGAGGTCGCCGGAGACTCGCGAGCCGAGTCGCCGACCTCAGGCCGGAAGCGAGAACCTCGTGACCGCCTCCTCGTAGGTCGCGTCCCAGAGCAGTAGCTGTGAGACGGTCCACGTCACGGGCGCTATCTCGCGGTCGGCGAGTCGCTCGGCCGCCTCGACCGACCCGCCCCGCGCCAGCGTGACGTGGGGCGTGTAGTCGTCGCCCTCCAGTTCGTCCACGACCGAGAACGCCCGGATCAGTCGGTCGTGGACGCCGAGGAGTCCGGGACTCTCGACGTCGAGGTAGACCACCGGCCCCTCGCCGCGGGTCGGGTACTCGAAGTAGTCGATGCCCGAGATTCGGGCCTCGAACGCGGGCGCGCCGACGAGCGCGGTCCGGACCTGCTCGCGGAGTCGCGCCACCCCGCCCGGCGGGGCCTCGCCGAGGCGCTTGCAGACGAGGGTGTGGCGGTCGCGAATCGAGTCGAAGTCGAGCAGGAGGGGGCGGAGGTCCTCCGCGAGTCGCTCGACCGCGCCCGGAATCGGAACGCCGACGCTGTACACGACCGAGAGGTCGGGCCGGACCGCACAAGAGGGTAGCGGTTCGGCGAGCGGTGTGGGTGTCGGCGCGGATGTCGGTCGGCGCGGATGTCGGTCGGCGCGGATGTCGGTCGGCGCGGATGTCGGCCGACGAGCCTCCGAGGGCCGGGAGGTTCCGGCTTCCCGACGACCGAACCGACGATTCGGTCCCGTTTCGACGTGTCAGTCGTAGATGGCTAACGAACCCACCCCGAAAGAGTTTAAACCTCTCGGGGACAATCGAGTTCCAATGACGCGGACTCGCGGTTCGGGCGCGCTCGCTCCCGCCGAGAGCCACGAGTCCGTCTCCGTCTTCGCGCCGCGACGACGACCGGGGCGTTTCTAGCCCCACTACTACTTTCATCCCCTGATTCGGCCGGTTTCCTCGTCAACGAGGTCACCCGTATCGTCCGCGAACCAGTTTCAGACGACAGCGACCACACCACAGCGCCCACAGCACCCACAGCACCCACAGCACACCACACATGACAGGAACATCCAAAGTCGCGCTCGCCTTCTCGGGCGGGCTCGACACCACCGTCTGCGTCCCGTTGCTCGAAGAGGAGTACGATTACGACGAAGTGATCGGCGTCACCGTGGACGTCGGCCAGCCAGCCGAAGAGTTCGCCGAGGCCGAGGAGACCGCCGAGGCGCTCGATTTAGACCACTACGTCGTCGACGCGAAGGCCGAGTTCGCCGAGCAGTGTCTCGACTCGGTGGCGGCCAACGCGACCTATCAGGGCTACCCACTCGGCACCGCGCTCGCGCGCCCGGTCATCGCCGACGCGATTCTGGAAGTCGCCGAGGACGAGGACTGCGGGGGAATCGCCCACGGTTGCACCGGCAAGGGTAACGACCAGTTGCGCTTCGAGGCGGTCTGGCGCGACTCGGACCTCGAAGTCATCGCGCCCGTCCGCGAACTCGGACTCACCCGCGAGTGGGAGATGGAGTACGCCGCCGAGAAAGACCTGCCCGTCGAGGGCGGCAACGAGGGCGACTGGAGCATCGACACCAACCTCTGGAGTCGCTCGGTCGAGGGCGCGAAGCTCGAAGACCCCGGCTACGTCCCGCCGGAGGACATCTACGAGTGGACCGAGACGCCCGGGGGGAAGGGCGTCGAGACCGTCGAGATCGCCTTCGAGGAGGGCAAGCCCGTCGCAGTCGACGGGGAAGAACTGCCTCCCGTCCAGCTCATCGAGTACCTCAACGACCTCGCGGGAAGCCACGGAGTCGGTCGCACCGACATGATGGAAGACCGCATGCTCGGCCTGAAGGTCCGCGAGAACTACGAGCATCCCGCCGCGACGACCCTCCTCAACGCCCACGAGGCCCTCGAAGGCCTCGTCCTCACGAAGGAAGAGCGCGACTTCAAGGCGCAGGTCGACGACCAGTGGGCCCAGAAGGCCTACGAGGGACTGCTCTCCGCCCCGCTCGTGGACGCCCTCGACGGATTCGTCGACGCCACACAGGGGAAGGTCACGGGCACCGTGACCGTGAAGTTCGAGGGCGGGCAGGCCCGCCCGGTCGGCCGCGAGAGCGACTACGCGGTCTACTCCGAGTCGGCCGCCTCGTTCAACACCGAATCCGTCGACGGCATCGCACAGGAGGACGCCACCGGCGTCGCGAAGTACCACGGCTTCCAGTCGCGGCTCGCCAACGAGGTCGCGGCCGACGCCGAGGCGAAGAAGGCGGAACTGCTCGCCGACGGGAGCGGCGACGAGGGCGAGGAGGAGCAGTAAGATGGCCGAGGAGGAACCCGACACCGCGTCCGACGTGGTCCGTCGCGAGCGCTTCAGCGGCGGCCCCGCCCGCGGGTTCCTCTCCTCGATGGACGACGACGCGCGCATCTTCGCGGCCGACCTCGCGGTCGACCGCGCGCATGTGGTGATGCTCGCCGAGCAGGGCGTCGTCGGCGACGACGAGGCCGCGACGATCCTCGCCGCGCTGGACGGCGTGGAATCGGCGGGCTTCGACACGCTCCCCGACGGCGAGGACGTTCACGCCGCCATCGAGACCGCGGTCATCGACCGCGTCGGCGACGTGGGCGGGAAGATGCACACCGCCCGGAGCAGGAACGACGAGGTGGCGACCTGCATCCGGTATCGCCTGCGCGAGGACGTTCTCGGGGCGGTCGAGACCACGCTCGCGCTCCGCGAGTCGCTCGCCGACGCCGCGAGCGACCACGCCGAGACCGTAATGGCTGGCTACACCCATCTCCAGCCCGCACAGCCGACCACCGTGGGCCACTACCTGCTCTCGTACGAGCGGGCGGTGGCCCGCGACACCGAGCGCCTGCTCGACGCCTACGGCCGGGTGAACCGCTCGCCCCTCGGCTCGGCCGCGTTCGCGGGGACGCCCTTCGACGTGAGTCGGGAGCGCACCGCCGAGCTGTTGGGATTCGAGTCGGTCCTCGACAACTCCACGGACGCGGTCTCGACCCGCGACTTCCTCGTGGAGGTCGTCGCCGCGCTGGCGAACCTCGCGGCGACCGTCTCGGGGTTCGCGGAGGACCTCATACTCTTCTCGAACAAGGGCCTCGTCGAACTCTCGGACGACTACGCCTCGACTTCCTCCATCATGCCCCAGAAGAAGAACCCCGACACGCTCGAACTCGTTCGCGGGACCGCCGGGGACGCCGCCGCGGGGCTGAACGGTCTGCTGACGACGCTGAAGGGCCTGCCTCGCGCGTACAACCGCGACCTCCAGAAGGCGACCCCCCACGCGTGGGACGCCGTGGACGAGGTGACCGAGGCGGTCGCGGTCGCCGCCGGTGCGGCGGCGACCGCGACGTGGGACGAGGACGCGCTCGCCGAGTCGGCGGGCGAGGGCTTCGCGACCGCGACCGGGGTCGCCGACCTGCTGGCGATGCAGGGAGTTCCCTTCCGGAAGGCCCACGAGATGGTCGCCAGCGCGGCGCAACGCGCCGCGGAAAGCGCGAGCGGTGAAACCGCGAGCGGCGCGTCCGAGTCGGGTGCGGACTACGCCGCGCTCGACGCCGCCGCCGAGGCGGTCCTCGGCGACTCGCTCGACGCCTACGTCGAGCGCGAGGCGGTCGAGGCCGCGCTCGACCCCGAGGCGAGCGTGGCGGCCCGCGATTCGGCGGGCGGCCCCGCCCCCGAGGCGGTCGCCGAGAGTCTCGCTGACGCAGATGACGCTATCGAAACGGACGCCGACGCGCTCGCTCGCGAGCGCGAGGCGCTGGCCGAGGCCGACGAGAGACTCCGCGCGGAGGTGGCGAGCTATGTCTGAGCCGCGACCGATTCCGGGGCGGCCGCGACCGCCGCGACCGGTCCCGTCCGGGACCACATTTATATACTCTCGAAGTCCTCGAAACGACTTCGACTGACGCAGAATTTGCCCGTTTCGCGCCTTTAGAGCCAACTTTATCCTATGTAATCAAAGCTACATTTTCGACGGGTTTAAGTATGACTGGGGGGTAGAGAGGGGTACCATGGCAGAATGCGTACAGTGCGGGGCCGACGTGACCCTGCACGACGACGCGGAAGTCGGAGAGATAGTCGACTGCACCACCTGCGGCGCGGAACTGGAGATCGTCGAGCGAGCCCCGCCAGTCCTCGACCGAGCCCCCGAGCTCGAAGAGGACTGGGGGGAGTAAATTGCGCGTCGGATTACTCTACTCCCGGATTCGGAGGGACGAGAAGCTCCTCCTCTCGGAGCTACGCGACCGCGGCCACGAGGTCCTCAAGGTGGACGTGCGCGACCAGCAGTTCGGGCTGGACGACGCCCCCGAGGACCTCGCCGACTGCGACGTGGTGGTCGACCGGTGTCTCGCCACGAGCAGGAGCCTCTACGCGACGAAGTTCTGCGAGGCGTACGGCGTCCCGGTCGTCAACTCGGCCGAGACCGCCGAGACCTGCGCCGACAAGGTGAAGAACAGCCTCGCGCTCTCGCAGGCTGGCGTGCCCACGCCCGCGACCGACGTGGCGTTCACCAAGGAGTCGGCGATGGAGAGCATCGAGACGTTCGGCTACCCCTGCGTCCTCAAGCCCGTGGTCGGGTCGTGGGGTCGCCTGATGGCGAAGATCGACTCGAAGAGCGCCGCGGAGGCGATTCTGGAGCACAAGGCCACGCTCGGCCACTACGAGCACAAGGTGTTCTACGTTCAGGAGTTCGTGGACAAGCCCGGCCGCGACATCAGGGTCGTTGCGACCGACGGCGAACCCGTCGCCGCGATGGTGCGGTCGTCGGACCACTGGCTCACGAACGCCGCGAAGGGTGCCGAGACGGAGGCGTTCGAACTCGACGCCGAGGCCGAGACGCTGGTGAAGCAAGCGAGCGACGCGGTCGGCGGCGGTCTGCTCGGCGTCGATTTGATGGAGACCGGGGACTCGTACACGGTCCACGAGGTCAACCACACGGTCGAGTTCAAGGCGCTGAACGACGCGGTCGAGACCGACGTGCCCGCGGAAGTGGTCGACTGGCTGGAAGCGAAGGCGGGCGCGAAGCAGGAGGTGGTGGTCTGATGCCCGTCACGGACGAAACGAGCGGCGCGACCGACGCGGCCGACGCCGAAGCGTCGGCCGCGTCGGGAGAGACAGCCGGGGACGCCGAAACCCTGACCGCCACCGTGGTCGGCGGGTCGGGGTTCGCTGGCGGCGAACTCCTCCGCCTCCTCGCTGGCCACCCGAACTTCGACCTCGCGGACGCGACCAGCCGCGGGTACGCCGGGAAGTCGGTCGGGTCGGTCCACCCGAACCTCCGGGGGACCGACCTCCGCTTTTCGGACCCCGCCGACCTCGACGCGGTGGACGTGCTGTTCGCGGCGACGCCCCACGGCGTCTCGATGAGCCAGATAGACGATTTCTTCGACGCCGCCGACACCGTGGTCGATTTGAGCGCCGACTTCCGGCTGAACACAGAGGCGCAGTACGAGGAGTGGTACGACGGCCACGACGCGCCAGAACTCCTCGATAAATCGGTCTACGCCCTGCCGGAACTCCACCGCGAGGACCTGCCGGGCGCGGACCTTATCGCCGCGGGGGGATGCAACGCCACCGCGACCATCCTCGGCCTCTCCCCCCTGTTCGAGGCGGGGATTCTGGACGGCGGTTCGAGCGTCGTCGCCGACGTGAAGGTCGGCTCCTCGGAGGGCGGCGCGGGCGCGAGCGAGGCCGGGAGCCACCCCGAGCGCTCGGGCGTGGTCCGGCCCTACGCGCCGACCGGCCACCGCCACGAGGCCGAAATCGAGCAGGAACTCGGCGCGTCGGTCTCGTTCACGGCCCACGCCGTGGACATGGTCCGGGGCGCGGCCGCGACCTGCCACACGTTCCCGACCTCACCCGTCTCGACCGGCGACCTCTGGACCGCCTTCCGCGAGGCCTACGAGGACGAACCGTTCGTCCGGCTCCAGTCGGGCGGGAGCGGGGTCTATCGCTACCCCGAACCCAAGGCGGTCGCGGGGACGAATATGGCCGAAGTTGGGTTCGAGGTGGACCCCCGGAACGGCAGGGTGGTCGTGTTCAGCGCCATCGACAATCTGGTGAAAGGCACGGCCGGGCAGGCGGTCCACGCCGCCAATATCGCGCTCGGCTTCGAGGAGACCGCGGGACTCGAATTTCAGGGACTCCACCCGGTGGGAAGTCCATGACCGACACCGAGTACACCGAGGAGGAGCTGGAAGCGGCCCACGCCGAACTCATCGACAACGACCTCGGCGACGACGGACTCCGGACCGACGGCGGAAAAGTGGAAGACGAGAGCGCCCCCGTCGTGGTGAAAGTCGGCGGCGCGCGGGCCGTCGACCCGGCGGGCGCGCTCGCCGACGTCGCCCACCTCGTTGCGAACGGCGAGGACGTGGTGGTCGTCCACGGCGGTTCGACCGCCGTGGACGACACCTTAGAGCGAATGGGCGAGCAACCCGAGTACGTCGAGACCCCGGGCGGCGTGGTGGGTCGGTTCACCGACGAGACCGCGATGGAGGTGTTCGAGATGGTCCTGCCCGGCAAGCTCAACACCGACCTCGTCGCCGGACTCCAGAACGAGGGCGTCAACGCCGTGGGGCTGTCGGGCGTGGACGGCAAGCTCCTAACCGGCCCGCGCAAGTCGGCGGTCAAGGTGCTCGAAGACGGCCGCAAGAAGATAAAGCGCGGCGACCACTCGGGCAAGATCGAGTCGGTCAACGCCGACCTGCTGGAGACCCTGCTCGCGGGGAACTACGTACCGGTCGTGACCGTGCCCGCGCTGGGGGAGGAGCGCGGCGCGTCTTCGACGGGCCGCGGCGGAGGCGGTGGAACCGCCGAAGCCTTCACGCCAGTCAACGCCGACGCCGACCGCGCGGCCGCCGCAGTCGCGGCCGCGCTCGGCGGCGAACTCGTGGTGCTGACCGACGTGGCGGGCGTCTACGAGGACCCCGACGACTCGGACACGCTGGTCGAGTCGGTCGGGACGCCCGCCGAGTTGGAGGCCGCCGAGGACGCCGCCGAGGGGTTCATGACGAAGAAGGTCATGGCCGCCGTGGAGGCGCTGGAGAGCGGCGCGGCCTCGGTCACGGTCGCCGACGCGAACAACCGCGACCCCATCACCGCCGCGCGGACCGGCCACGGGACGACGTTCGAACCGGGGGCGGTCAGGTGACGGGCGGAATCGCCTCGGAGGTGGCCGGATGACGGGCGGCTTCGTCTACTCGGAAAAGCCCATCGCCGTCGAGCGCGGCGAGGGACCGCACCTCTACGACGCGAACGGCGCGCAGTTCCTCGACTTCGGCGCGAGCTACGGGGTCGCCGCGGTGGGTCACTGCCACCCCGCGGTCGTCTCGGCCGTCCAATCGCAGGTCGAGGAACTGACCTTCGTGCAGGCCAGCTATCCGAACTCCGCACGCGACGGCCTCTACGAGAAGCTCGCGGCGGTCGCGCCCGCGGGACTGGAGAACGTCTGGCTCTGTAACTCCGGGACGGAGGCCAACGAGGCCGCCATCAAGTTCGCGCGGAGCGCCACCGGGAACTCGAAGGTGGTCGCCGCGATGCAGGGGTTCCACGGCCGGACGATGGGGTCGCTCGCGGCGACGTGGAAGCCCAAGTACAAGAAACCGTTCGAACCCCTCGCCGGGGGCTTCGAGTTCGTCCCCTACGGCGACGAGGACGCGCTTGCAGAGGCCGTCGACGACGAGACCGCGGCGGTCCTGCTCGAACCGATTCAGGGCGAGGGCGGCGTGAATCCGGCCCCGGAGGGCTACCTCCAGTTCGCACGCGAGGCCACCGAGGAGACCGGGTCGGCCCTGATACTCGACGAGATTCAGACCGGCCTCGGCCGTACCGGGGCGCTGTGGGCCTGCGAGAAGCGCGGGGTCGTCCCCGATATCCTGACCTCCGCGAAGGGCCTCGGCGGCGGCCTCCCGGTCGGCGCGACCCTCTGTGCCGACTGGGTCGCCGAGGATTCGGGACCCCACGGCTCGACCTTCTCGGGCGGGCCGGTCGTGAGCGCGGCGGCCGAAGCCACGCTCTCAGTCATCGTCGAGGAGGACCTGCCCGAGAACGCCGCGTCGGTCGGCGAACATCTCCAGTCGAAACTGAGGGGTTCCGAGCTACCGATTCGCACGGTCCGCGGCGAGGGCCTGTTGCTCGGCGTCGAAGTCGGCAGGGGGGCGAACGCCGCGCTGAAGCGCCTCGCGATGGACCACGGGATTCTGGCGCTCCCGGCGGGTCGGACCGTGGTGCGTCTGCTCCCGCCGCTCGTGGTCGAGGAGTCCCACGCCGACGAAGTGGTCGAAGCGCTCGAATCGACCCTCGCGGAGGTGACGGCGTGAGCGCGAGCGCCGCCGAGGCCGACGAGACGGCCCGCGACCTGCTCGAAGCCCTCGTGTCGATTCCCTCACCCTCGGGCGAGGAGCGCGAGGCCGCCGAGCGACTCGCGGCCTTCTTCGAGGAGCGCGACCGCGAGGTGTGGCTCGACGAGGTCGGCAACGTCCGCGCGCCCGCCGACGACTCGGTCCTGCTGACCTCCCACGTCGACACCGTGCCGGGCGAGATTCCGGTCGGCGTCGAGGAAAGCGGGGACGGGGCGAAGGAACTCTGGGGCCGGGGGAGCGTCGACGCCACGGGGCCGCTCGCCGCGATGGCGGTCGTCGCCGTCCGGACGGGCGTCAGCTTCGTCGGCGTCGTCGGCGAGGAGACCGATTCGCGCGGGGCCCGATTTCTGGTCGAGGACCGCGACGCGCCCGACGCCGTAATCAACGGCGAACCCTCGGGCTGGGACGGCGTGACCCTCGGCTACCGGGGCTTCCTGTCGGGAGAGTACGCGGTCGCCACCGACTCGGCTCACACCTCCCGGCCCGAGCCGAACGCGATTCAGGAGGCGATGGCGTGGTGGTCGCGGGTCGAGGAGGCGTTCGAGGAGGAAGACGACACGCCCGTCTTCGAGCGAGTCACCGCCAAGCCGGTCGTGTTCTCCGGCGGGACCGCCGACGACGGTCTCTCGGTCGAGGCCAGCGCCGAGGTTCAGTTCCGGATTCCGCCCGGCGAGTCGGCCGCCGGGATTCGCGAGACTGTCGAGGCAGAGCTGGACGCTGGCAAAATCGCGTGGGGCGATCCGATTCCCCCCGTGATGGAGAGTCCCCGGACCGAGGTCGCGCGGGCGTTCCGAGCGGCGATTCGACGAGCGGGGGGCGACCCCCGATTACTTCGCAAGACCGGAACCAGCGACATGAACCTCTACGCCGGGGCGTGGGACCGCCCGATGGCGACCTACGGCCCCGGCGACTCCGAGTTGGACCACGCGCCGAACGAACGCCTCGACCTCGGGGACCTCGACCGCGCGGTCGCGGTCCTCGAAGACGTCTGCGAGACCCTGCAATCATGAGCGACTACGCGACCCGCGCCGCGACCGAACCGAACGCCGACGAACCGCCAGCCGAACAGCCGACCGACTCGTCAGCCGAACGGCCGACCGACTCGCCGGACGGCGAGTCGGTCGGCCACCTCCTCGACGTGGACGACCTCTCCGAGGACGACCTCGCAGAGGTGTTCTCGACCGCCGCGGAGTTCAAGGAAGCCCACTACGCGGGCGAGTCCCACGCGGTCCTGCCCAACAGGACGCTCGCCATGCTGTTCGAGAAGCCCAGCACGCGGACCCGGGTCTCCTTCGAGACCGGGATGACCCAACTGGGCGGTCACGCCGTCTTCCTCGGGCCGGAGAACACCCACCTCGACCGCGGGGAACCCGTCTCGGACACCGCCCGCGTCCTCTCGCGGTACGTCGACGCCGTGATGGCCCGGGTGTTCGACCACGACGCGCTCGAAGCCATGGCGGCCCACTCCTCGGTGCCGGTGGTCAACGGCCTCTCGGACGATGCCCACCCGTGCCAGACGCTGGCCGACCTGTTCACCATCTACGAGGAATTCGGCGGCTTCGAGGACGTGACCGCGGCGTGGGTCGGCGACGGCAACAACGTCGCCCGGTCGTTCGCGGTCGGGTGTGCGATGGCCGGGGTCGACCTCGCGATGGCGACCCCGGAGGGGTACGAACCCGACGACGAGGTGCTGGCGCGGGCGAGCGAGCGCGGCGAGGCCCCCGAACTCACCCACGACCCCGAGGCGGCCGTCGAGGGTGCCGACGTGGTGTACACCGACGTGTGGGTCAGCATGGGCGAGGAGGACGCCCGCACAGAGAAACTCGCCGACTTCGAGGGGTTCCAGGTCAACGCCGACCTGCTCGCGAACGCGCCCGACGCGACGGTGATGCACTGTCTGCCCGCCCACCGCGGCGAGGAGATAACGGGCGAGGTGCTGGAGAGCGAGCGGGCCGCGGTCTGGGACCAGGCCGAGAACCGGATGCACACCCAGAAGGCGCTGTTGGCGCACCTTCTCGGGGCGAAGTAGGGAATTTCGAGAGGGTTCGAGCTAGGGTTTTTGTATTACGAGAGAAATAGTATTACTCTATGAGAAGTAAGACCGACGGCGGGGCGGTCGTTCGAGTCTCGAAGAAGGGACAGACGACCATCCCGAAGTTCCTCCGGGAGAAGTTCGACATCGACGCGCCCGGTCGCGTCCGGTTCCGCGAGACCAATGACGGGGAAATCGTCGTCGAACCGGTACCGCATCCGACCGACCTCCGGGGGTCGCTCGCCGACGAGACCGACGAGTCGGGGGCCGTCTGGTCGGAGTTAGACCGACTTCGAGCGAGGGAGAAGGAAGGCGAGCGAAACGACCTCGACGCCCTCGTGGACGAGGATCGATGAGCGAGTCGTTCGCGTTCGACGCCGAACCGCTCGTCGCCTATCTCTACGACGAACCGGGGTCAGACCGCGTGGAACGCATCCTCGGGGAGGTGTACGACGGGGAGACCGACGCGATGATGAGCGAAGTGACCGCGACCGAAATCGCGTACAAGACGGCGTGGATACACGCCGAGGACCGGCCGAGCGACGACGACCTCGAACTCGGTCGCCGTCAGGTTCGCAACTTCGTCGACGGCGGAATCGAACTCGTCTCCCCGACCGACTCGTGGGAAACTGCGGCGGCAGTGAAGATGCAGGGCGGAATCGCGCTCGGTGACGCGTTCGCAGTCGCACTCGCGGCCGAACGTGGTGCAACGCTTCTCGTGGGGGCCGACGACGACTTCGAGGATGTCCCCGTCTCGGTGGAAATCGAGGGAATCAGAACCGAGCCAGCGACGTAGCGGTCGCGCCGTCGATGTGTTCCTCCGGAAAAAGGCTTCATCGGCGTCGGAGCGTCACGAACACCGCGCCGAGGACGAGTCCGTAGACGAGGTGGCCCGCGAGACTGGCGACGTCGAGGTTCGGAATCGCGGGCGCGTCGAGACCCATCGCGCCCATCCAGAGGGGCATCACGACCGCGGCGGCGACGGCCCAGAGGGCGACGCCGTACCCCGCCCCGAGGACCGCGGTCGTTCGCAGGTCGGCGTCGCGGTAGTCGGTTCGAACCACGACGGCCGCGAACACCAGTCCGAACATGACACTGTGGAACAGGTGGGCGACCCAGCCGACCGCCGCGCTCTCCGCGCCGTAGAGCGACGCGATGGCTGGCATCATCCCCATGGTCTGGAGCAGGACGCCGAAAGCCAATCCCCCGGAGACGCCCCCGAGGACGGCGCTCGTCCAGGTGTTTCGTACGGTCTCTTCACCGACTATCGTCTCGGCGGTCGTTTGAGCCATACGGTCCGAGACGCCGCCAGAGGAGATATACTCTCCCGTCGAAAACAGACAGGACAGGCGCTGTTAGTGTCTTTTTCGGGGGCGTAACCGAACGCCGAGGGGACGCCGATTCCGGGCACGGGAGAAACGGGACGGCGCTCCGACAGGACCGACCGGGCGCTTTTGATAGCCATCTCCAAGCGAAACGCAGGGGTGACACGGTCTGGCACGATTCGGGCTCGCCGGTGACGATGCTCGGCCGGACGGTGGACGAACGCGACCCCGGGCGAGCGCGCCGCGACCGCGGTCCGGGGCGACCTCCCCGACCGACCCGAAGACTCGACGCGGGCGAGCGCCGAGGCCGCCGAGTGGGGCAGGCCGCGGATGCGAACGGTCGAGTCCGGGACCGGTTCCCCGACGCGATGGGGCGCGGCCGACAGCCGAGAGCGACCGGCGCGCGCGGTCGTTCGACCGCGCGCGCCGACCGAAATCGAACCCGAATGCCGTTTTCAGTCGAGGTACCATTTATCACAGACCAGTTACAACGTATTTTGTTCGAGCTGTGTTTTCAGCTGAGGTATTGTTTATCATGGGGACGCCGCTAGACAGCTCTAATCCCTAATTTTCCGAGTTTCAGTCCTAAAACCATAAAGATACTTTTATATAATATATTTCCATCCCGCAGAATATGTCAGAGCCACACCCCGACATGGAAGCGATAGTTTCGGACGTACCCCCGCTACACACCCTCTCGGTCGAGGAGGCCCGCGCGGGGTACGCCGACTACCTCTCGGTCGAGCGACCGCCCGCGTCGCTGGCCGACGTGCAGGACAGCGTGGTTCCCGGGCCGGACGGTAGCGTTCCGATACGGGTCTACACCCCGGACGGACCCGGGCCGTTTCCGGTGCTGGTCTGGATGCACGGCGGCGGGTTCCTCCTCGGCGACGTCGAGTCCTACGACCCCGTCTGCCGGGTCCTCGCCGACGAACTGGACTGCATCGTCGTCTCGCCCGACTACCGGCTCGCGCCCGAACACCCGTTCCCGGCGGGTCTCCGCGACTGCTACGCCACCGTCGAGTGGGCGGCGACTCGGACCGAGATACTCGGTGCCGACTCGGACAGACTCATCGTCGGCGGGGACAGCGCCGGGGGCAACCTCGCGGCGGCGGTGTCGCT
Source organism: Halorussus salilacus (assembly GCF_024138125.1). Taxonomy (NCBI): domain Archaea; kingdom Methanobacteriati; phylum Methanobacteriota; class Halobacteria; order Halobacteriales; family Haladaptataceae; genus Halorussus; species Halorussus salilacus. Next base: position 1,744,785 of record NZ_CP099993.1, on the reverse strand, counting down.
GCTCGCGCGCGACAAGGGCGGGCCCGACATCGACTATCAGGTGCTGGTGTATCCGACGACCACCTTCTCCTACGAGTTCGCCGACGGGGGCGACGACGACGCGGGATACTTCATCACCGAGCCCGACCTGCGGTGGTCGTGGGAACACTATCTGGAGCGGGACATCGACGGAATGAGCCCGTACGCCTCGCCGTTGCGTGCCAGAGACCTCAGCGGGCTTCCGCCCGCGACGGTCCTCACGGCCACCTTCGATCCGCTACAGGAGGAGGGAATCGCGTACGCCGAGCGACTCGCCGACCACGGGGTGGCGGTCGAACACACCAACTACGACGACATGATCCACTCGTTCTTCACGAACGTCGCCGAGCCGAGAGTCGAACGCGCGTGGGAGGCCGTTTCGGAGATCGACGCCCACCTCCGGGACGCGTTCGACCGCGAGACCGAGGTCGAACGGTTGCTCGCGGCCTGAATCCCGGGTCGGGGTTCCCCGCCCGACCGAATCGCCGGGAGAGCCGTAGCTGCGCCCGAGACAATATACTCTCCACTCGCCAATAATTAATCTTAAATAGTATGCGTTATTTGTTACTACTGGACATGAAACGAAGTGTCAGGATCGGTCTGCTCCTAGTCGTACTGTCAGCATTCCTGCTCGTCGCCGGTAGCACCGGTGCGCTCGCTGGCGAGTGCATGAGCATCGGTGACGTCAGCACGCAGTGTGTTTGCGACGACATGTGCTTCTAACGTCGCCGAACAAGTGAGAGACGACCGCCGACTCGCTATTCTTTCGAACGAAACGGCCGAGAAGTCCCGGGACCAGTTGCATCGGTGTCGTCGACCGGTCGGTGAGAGCGACGACCGAGCAGTGGCAAATCCGTCGGCGACCCGCCCCTTTTTGCCACTCTATCCCCTGGGTTCCCCCAATGACGCTAACGCTGGCCGACGCCGGAGCCGAGTCGCCGCCCGACCGAGCAGACGACGGCGTCTGGCTGACCTGCATCGAGTGCGGAGACCGGTATCCGCCGTTCGAGGCGGTCCGCTACACCTGCGAGTCGTGCGGCGGCCTCCTCGAAGTCCGGTACGGAGACCTCCCGACCTTCGAGGACTTCGAGGCGCGGGGTGAGCAGGGACGCCGAGGGGTCTGGCGATACGCCGACGCGCTCCCGTTCGACTCGGGCGTGAGCATCGACGAGGGCGACACTCCCCTCTACGAGGTGCCGACCATCGAGGACGAGACGGGCGTCGCCGACCTCCGGGTCAAACACGAGGGGATGAACCCCACGGGGAGCTTCAAGGACCGCGGGATGACGGTCGGGGTGAAGGTCGCCGAGCGACTCGGCGTCGACCGACTCGCGTGCGCCTCGACGGGCAACACCAGCGCCGCGCTGGCGTGCTACGGCGCGCGGGCCGACACCGAGGTCCTCGTCCTCCTGCCCGCCGGGAAGGTCGCGGCGGGCAAGGTCGCGCAGGCCAGCCTCCACGGCGCGCGCATCCTCGAAGTCGACGGCAACTTCGACGCCTGCCTCGACATCGTCTCGGACCTCGCCGACCGCGGGGAGGCCTACCTCCTCAACTCCCTCAACCCCTTCCGACTGGAGGGCCAGAAGACCATCGGCCTCGAAATCGTCGAGCAGTTCCGCGACCAGACCGGCGACCTCCCCGACCGCATCGTCCTGCCGGTCGGCAACGCGGGCAACACCGCGGCGCTGTTCAAGGCGTTCCGCGAACTGGTCGCCGCCGGGGAACTCGCACCCGAAGAGGTGCCAGCCCTGACCGGCGTGCAGGCCGAGGGCGCGGCCCCGATGGTCGAGGCCGTCGAGAACGGGTGGGACGAGGTCCGACGCTGGGAGTCGGTCGAGACCCGCGCGACCGCCATCCGCATCGGCAACCCCGTCAACGCGCCGAAGGCCCTGCCCGGTATCCGGGAGACCGACGGCACCGCGGTCGCGGTGTCGGACGAGGAGATAACCGACGCCCAGCGCGCGCTGGCGCGCGACGGCGTCGGCGTCGAGCCCGCGAGCGCCGCCTCGGTCGCGGGACTCCGGAAGCTCCGCGAGTCAGGCGAGATATCGGCCGACGAGCAGGTCGTCTGCCTGACGACCGGCCACCTGCTGAAGGACCCCGACGCCGCGGCCGCCGCGGGAGCGGAGCCCGAGCCGGTCCCGGCCGACACCGACGGCGTGCTGGAACACCTCGGCGAGTAGGCCGGTCGCCGGACGCCCGCGGGCGTCCGGCGACCGGCCTACCCGCGAGGCGAATCGCTATCCGAGTCGCTATCCGAGCAGGGTCGACGCGAAGTAGAGACCCGCGAGTGCGAGTCCGACCCCGACGAGACGGACGAGGCGACGCCAGCGCGCTGGCGTCGCCTCGTCGCCGTACTCGCCGTCGCGGCCGGTCGGCGTCCGACCCGCGGAGTGGACTCGAATCACGACGCCGGGATACGCCACGAAGAACAGGCCGAGGCCCACGCCGAGGACGGCCGCCAGCAGGGTTCGGAGGTCCATCAGTTACGGAGGCGCTCGATGCGCTTCTCGACCGGCGGGTGGCTGGCGAACAGTCGCGCGAGGCCGCCGCCCTCGCCGAAGATGCACAGCGCGCTGACCTCCGAGTCGATCTCGGAGTCGCGGGCGCGCTCGCGGCTCCGCCGCTCGTTGGTCGCGGCGCTTCGCGCCGCGCGTTCACTCCCCCGGCTTATCTTTTCGAGGGCGTGGGCGAGGGGTTCGCCGCCGACCTGCTCGGCGGCGTCGCGGTCGGCGACGTACTCGCGGTACCGCGAGATGGCGAACACGAACACCATCACGAGCATCTGGGTTATCTGGCCGACGACGAGAGCGAGGAAGAAGTCGGCGAGGTCGTTGTCGCCGGTCAGCAGGACCGCCCACTGGGCGACGATGGCGACGATGGAGGCGACCCCCTGTCCGAGCACCATCATCACCACGTCGCGGTTGCGGATATGGGCGAGTTCGTGGGCGAGGACGCCCTCGACCTCGTCGGGGTCGAGCAGTCGGAGGAGTTCCTCCGAGACGACCACGGTGCCCGCGCCCTTGCGACCGACCGCGAAGGCGTTGGGCACGCCCATGCTGGCGACCATCAGCCGGGGCTTGTCGATGCCCATCGACTCCGAGAGCGATTCGACGCGCCGATGGACCTCCGGGTATCGGTCCTCGGGCATGTCCTGCGCGCCGACGCTCCGGAGCGCGGCCCACTTGCCGACCTTGTACTGGACGCCGACGAACGCGACGCTCCCGAGTGCGACGAGCGGGAGCGGGAATCCGAACGCGCCCATCGCGACGACCGCCGCGACGGCGTAGAACGCGAACAGTATCGACCCGACGACCGCCATTCGTGCCTTCAGGCCGAGGTGTCTCATGTGCGAGGGTTGGAGAGCGGTCGCACTAATAAGCGGCGGTTGTGGCGGGCGGCGACTCTCCGATTCGAAGCGTCGACCGGGACGAAAGCTATAACTGCAGTCTGTTGCAATGTTGAACCGAACGGAGATGGCATTGGACCACGTACCGACGGTCGAAGACCTCGCCGAGACGACGGGGCAGACGGAAGAGCAACTCCGGAAGGACCGGGAAGCGGCCGCCGAGAGAGTCGGAAGAACCAACGGGTAGCTGTCGCATTTCATGGGGACCGACGGTTCGACGAACACAGTCGATCAGTTACTTCGGGACCGGAGTGGGCCGACGTACCCAGTGACGGACCGCGACATCAAGCGGGCACGGTCGTCCGCGTACATCGTGCACGGTAATTTCGACGCTCTCGCACGGGCTTGCGATGATATTACGACGACTGGCCTCGTAAAGGTCGATGCGGACGCGGATGAATCCGACGTCGCAAACGAAGTGTATCGTCTCGTCCACAATTACGTCTCGTCGCTCTACTCGTACAACGAGCAGATACGAGATATCTTGACGAAACGGCTCGACCGCGAGGTCACCAAACGTTCGTTCTTACCCGACCGAAGCGAGGTCGGAGTGCCGGAGTACGCCCGCAGACTCGCGTTCCTCTGGGGGCTTCGAAACGACTTCCAACACGGGGACTACTGGTGTCTGTCGGTAGAGTCCGAATCGACACGAGACGGGTTCCGTTACTATCACCTGTATTTCGAAAAGCGGGACTTCGAAGCGACTCCGGAAGGAAGTCTCGACGAGGCGGGCGACTACTTGGCACACGCCCCCGACGAGGACCAGCGGTATCCGCTTCCGTACATCGGCGATTTCCACCGGAACCTGTTCACCGAGTTCGAGCAGAGTTTCGAATCGTGGTGCGCGAGAAACAGGGCGTGAAACCGTCCGTCTACTCCGTCCCGTTCAGTTCGATGTACCGCACTTCGATGATTCGCCCGTCGGCCTCCAGCGCCTCCTTGGCCTCGTCGGGCACCTGCTCGTCGAGCGTGTAGACGGTCAGCGCCTCGCCGCCGTGAGCCTCGCGGGCGTTGAACATCCCCGCGATGTTAATGTCGTGGTCCCCGAGCACGGTGCCGATGAAGCCGATGACGCCGGGCGCGTCCTCGTTGCGGGCCACGAGCATGTGACCGCGGGGGATGGCGTCGACGCGGTAATCGTCCACCCGGACGATTCTGGGCTCGCCGCCCGTGAACAGCGTGCCCTCGACGCTGACCGACTCGTCGTCGCCAGCGACCGTCACCCGGACGAGGCTCTGGAAGTCCTCGGTCTGTCGGGTCTTCGATTCGGTCACTTCGACGCCGCGCTCGTCGGCGATCTGGGGGGCGTTGACCGCGTTGACCTGCCATTCGAGCGGCTGGAACACCCCCTTCTGGGCGCTCGCGGTCACGAGGTCCACGTCCTCCTCGGCGATGTCGCCCTCGTAGTGGACCTCGATGGACTCGATGCGCTGGTCGAGCAGTTGCGTGGCGATCTTCCCGGCGGTCTCGGCGAGACCGATGTAGGGTTCGACGCGGGGGAACGCGCTCTCGTCGATGGAGGGCGCGTTCAGGGCGTTGACCACCGGCTCCTCGGCGAACGCCGCCACGATCTGGTCGGCGGTGCTGGTGGCGACGTTCTCCTGTGCCGCCTCGGTGCTCGCGCCGAGGTGGGGCGTGACCACCACGTCCTCGACGTCGAGCAGGGGGTTGTCGGGCGAGACGGGTTCGTCGGCGAACACGTCCACCGCCGCCCCGGCAAGCACGCCGTCCTCGACTGCTTCAGCGAGGGCGGCCTCGTCCACGACGCCGCCGCGGGCGCAGTTGACGAGGTAGCCGCCCTCCATCTGGGCGAGCTCCTCCTCGGAGATGAGGCCCTCGGTCTCGGGGGTCAGCGGCGTGTGGACCGTCAGGAAGTCGGCGCGGTCGAGACACTCGTCGAGTTCGACCAGTTCCGCGCCCAACTGGGCGGCGCGGTCCTCGCTGATGTAGGGGTCGTAGGCGACGAGGTCCATCCCGAGCGAGTCGAGCTTCTTGGCGACCTCTTGGCCCACGCGACCGAGACCGACGACGACGAGCGTCTTGCCGTTGACCTCGGTCCCGAGGTATTCGCCCTTGGCCCACTCGCCGTCGCGGAGTCGGGCGTGAGCCTGCGGAATCGAGCGCGCGCTGGCGAACGCCATCGCGACGGTGTGTTCGGCGGCGGCGCGGACGTTGCCCTCGGGCGCGTTGGCGACGATGACGCCGTGTTCGGTCGCCGATTCGATGTCGATGTTGTCGACGCCGATACCGGCGCGACCCACGATGACGAGCTCCGGGGCGGCCTCGAAGACCGCCTCGGTGACTTCGGTTCCGGACCGGACCACCAGCGCGTTCGCGTCGGAGACCGCCGAGAGGAGCGCGTCGCCCTCCACGTCGTAGGCGGTTTCGACCTCGTGACCCGCGTCTCGAAGCCGGTCCAATCCCGCGTCGGCGATGGGGTCCGTTACGAGGACCTTCATGAGTACCCAGACTCTCGCGGTCCGGATAACCCTTTCTTCGCCTGCGCCATTTGCCAGCACTCGGTTTCGGGGCCATCGCGGGGCCGACGGCCTCGGGCCGTCGGCCCCGCGACGAACGCGGTTCCGCGAGGGGAATCGCGCGACGTGACCTCGGCGAATCGCCACAATTTAAATCCTCACGCGCCATGTACGAACCGTGAGTCTCCTGTTAGTCGTCGGTCTCCTCGTCGCGGTCTTCGTCGGATTCAACATCGGCGGGTCGAACACCGGCGTCGCCTTCGGCCCGGCAGTGGGGAGCGGAGCGGTCTCGAAGGTCGGCGCGGCCGGACTCATGAGCGTCTCGTTCCTGCTGGGCGGGTGGACCCTCGGTCGGCGCGTGGTCGACACCCTCGGGGGCGGACTCATTCAGGGCGACCCGTTCACCATGCGGGTGAGCATCGTCGTCCTGCTGTTCATCGGTCTCGCGCTGTTCGCCGGGAACGTCTTCGGCGTGCCCGCCTCCACCTCGATGACCGCCGTCGGGGCAATCGTGGGGCTGGGCCTCGCCATCGGGCGGCTTCGGGTGGACGCGGTCGTCGAAATCGTCGGCTGGTGGCTCGTCGCGCCGGTCATCGGCTTCTGGGTCAGCGCGGTCGTCGGCCGGTACTGGTACGACGCGCTGGTCGAGAAGATGGCCATCCATCGCAGCGAGGGCGCGCTGGTGACCCTCGACTCGTCGGGCGGGATTCCGCGACCCCGACTCGGCGAGAACACCACGCCCCGGGAGTTCGTGGGCACCCTCCTCGTGATACTCATCGGGTGTTACATGGCGTTCTCGGCGGGCGCGAGCAACGTCGCCAACGCGGTCGCGCCCCTCGTCGGGAACGGTGCGCTCACGATGAATCAGGGCATCCTGCTGGCGGCCGGGGCCACCGCGCTCGGAGCGTTCACCATCGCCCGGCGGACCCTCGACACCGTCGGCAACGACCTCACCGACCTTCCGCTGGTGGCCGCGCTCGTGGTCGCGGTCGTGAGCGCGTCCATCGTCACGGTGCTGTCGGCGCTGGGCGTTCCCGCGAGCTTCGTCGTCATCGCCACGATGAGCGTGGTCGGTCTCGGCTGGGGTCGGGCGACCGTCGCCGCGAGCGTCCCGGACACCCCGCGAGTCCCGGCCTCCAGTGTGGGCGTCCCGGCCGAGAGCGCCGACGCGCCCGTCGCCACCGACGGGTCGCCCTCCGCGGCCGAACTCTACCAGCCAGCCACGACCGCGCGGGTCGTCGTCCTCCAGAACGTCGTTCCCGCGGTCGCGACCGTCGTGGCGTACCTCGTCTTCCGGTACGTTCCGGTGTAGGCCACTGCCGACCTCGCGAGTACGGGAACCGACACGACTTAGCCGCCTCCTCGTAATCGTGTACCCGTGATCAGCCTCCTGCTACTCGTCGGTCTCGGCGTCGCGGTCTTCGTCGGGTTCAACATCGGCGGGTCCTCTACCGGCGTCGCCTTCGGCCCCGCGGTCGGCAGTCGCGTCGTCTCGAAAACGGGTGCGGGCGCACTGATGGCCGCGTTCGCGTTGCTCGGCGGATGGACCGTCGGTCGGAACGTCGTCGCCACGATGGGAGGGCAGATCGTCCCCTCGTCGCTTTTCACCCTGCCCGCGAGCGTCGGGGTCCTCTTCTTCGTGGGACTCGCCCTGCTCGTCTCGAACCTGTTCGGCGTGCCCGCCTCCACCTCGATGACCGCCGTCGGGGCAATCGCCGGGTTGGGCGTCGCGGCCGGGAACATCGACTGGGGCGTGATGGGCCGCATCGTCTCGTGGTGGCTCGTCGCGCCCATCGTCGCGTTCTGGGTGTGTGCGGTCGTCGGCCGGTACGTCTACCCGTACCTCGACGTGTGGTTCCGCATCGACCGGTCGGAGGGTCCCCTGTTCGAGTACGGCCGGGTGGCGTCGATTCCCTATCCGGTCCCCGCGGCCGACACCTCCCGGCGCGAGCTCGTGAGTAGCGTCCTCGTGGTGGTGATCGGCTGTTACATGGCGTTCTCGGCGGGCGCGAGCAACGTCGCCAACGCGGTCGCGCCCCTCGTGGGGAGCGACGCCATCACGATGAATCAGGGCGTCTTCCTCGCTGGCGGGGCCATCGCGCTCGGGGCCTTTACCATCGCTCGGCGGACCCTCGACACCGTCGGCAACGACCTCACCGACCTCCCCCTGCTGGCGGCGCTCATCGTCGAGGTGGTGTCGGCGTCGCTCATCACACTGCTATCGTACCTCGGGATTCCGGCCAGCCTCGCGGTCAGCGCCACGATGTGTATCGTCGGTCTCGGCTGGGGCCGGGCGACCCGGACGGTCCGGCTCTCGGACGCCGCGACCGCCGCGGTCCGGGGAAGCGAGACGGCGGACACCGGTGACGCCGCAGACGGAGACGAGGACACGCCAGACGCCGGGAAGCCGAAGGTGAGCGTGAACGCGCTCGCCGCCGAACCCGCCGACGAGGTCCGGAAGATCGGCGAGGAGGACCCCGCGGACCTCCAGGCCGCCGACCTGTTCGACCCGGAGGCGACCGCGCGAGTGGTCATGCTCTGGATTCTGACGCCCTCCATCTCGGCGGTCGCGTCGTTCCTGCTGTTCCGGTTCTTCCCGATTTATCAGTAGCGTCGCGGCGTATCGACTGGAAACAATAACTACTAACCATGTCGCGGTCGAAACTCCGCGTGATGCCAACCGTAGAATACCTCAACTACGAAGTGCTGGACGACCAGGGCTGGGACATGGACGACGACGACCTCTTCGAGCAGGCCGCCGACGCGGACCTCGGCGACGAGGACTACGGCACGCTCGAAGTGGCCGAGGGCGAGTACATCCTCGAGGCCGCCGAGGCGCAGGGCTACGACTGGCCCTTCTCGTGCCGCGCCGGTGCGTGTGCGAACTGCGCCGCCATCGTCAAGGAGGGCGACATCGACATGGACATGCAGCAGATCCTCAGCGACGAGGAGGTCGAGGAGAAGAACGTCCGCCTGACCTGCATCGGTAGCGCGGCGACCGACGAGGTCAAGATCGTCTACAACGCCAAGCACCTCGACTACCTCCAGAACCGCGTCATATAGACCGATCTGCGCCCCGGTTTTTTGCGCCAGCGCTCTCGGATAGCCGAGGCTCTTTCCCGGCCGGTCCGTTCGGACTCCGCGACATCCGCCCGCCGCGTACCCCCCTCCTCGTACATTTATATAGGAAGCCGAAACTAACCTCGCACACGGAGAAACGAAGTCCCGATGTCCCCACTCCCCATCGACGCCACCGTCCCCGACCTGCTTCGACTGCTCGTCGTCCCGGTCTTCGGGTGGGCCGCGTGGCGCGACGCGAAGACCCGCCGGATTCCCAACCGGACGTGGTACCCGCTCGCGGCGCTCGCAGTCGTCCTGCTGGCGTGGGAGGGCTGGCAGGCGTGGACCGGAACCCCGTTCGAGACCCGCGCGTTCGCTCTCCGGGCCGCCATCAGCCTCGGCTTCGTCGCGCCCTTGGTCCTCGCGTTCTGGTGGTTCCGGGCGTTCGGCGGAGCCGACGCCAAGGCGTTCCTCGTGGTGGCCGCCCTGTTCCCGACGTTCCCGAGTTACGTCGTGGCCGGATGGGAGTTCCCGCTCCACCAGACCCTCGTCGGCGTGTTCTCGCTCACCGTCCTCACGAACACCGTCCTCGTCGGCGCGCTGTACCCACTCGCCGTCCTCGTTCGGAACGCCGCGACCGGGCGGTTCTCGTCGGTGATGTTCGTCGGCAAGCCCGTCCCGTGGGACGCGATTCCGACCGAGCACGGCCGCCTGCTGGAGACGCCCGAGGGGACGACCCGAAACGGCGTGGACCTCGACGCGGTCCGGATGTACCTCCGGTGGCGCGGCCTGACGCTGGCCGACCTCCGCGAGCGGACCGACCGCCTGCGCGACCCCGCCAGCCTCCCCGAGAACCCGAATCCGCCGGGCGACGGTGCGGTCGACGACGTTCGAGCCGACGGCGCGGGAGCGCCGTCGGCGGTCGGCGAGGAGACCACTCCGACCGACGCGCCCCCCGAATCCGCCGACGACCCCCTCGACGACCCGTGGGGCGCGGCGGCGTTCCTCGCCGACATCGACCACGGCGCGTACGGAACGACCCCCGAGCAACTCCGTGACGGACTGGACGTGCTCGCCGACGAGGAGGAGGTCTGGGTGTCGCCGGGCATCCCGTTCATCATTCCGCTGTTCGTCGGCACGGTGGTCGCGCTGGTCTACGGCGACCTGCTGTTCGCGGGGCTGGGTTGGGTCGGAATCGGGGCGTTCTGAGGGACCGTCGCGAATCCGAACCCCCGAAGTCGACGGGATTCAAGCGACCGAGGCGGCCGACTCAGGCCGCCTCGGTCGCGCCGGACTCGGCGGCACGTTCGGTCTCCCCGCGCCGCCGATTCCAGAACACGAGCGCGCCGAACAGCACGATACCGACCCCCCGAAGCAGGAGGTCGAAGACGAGGGGTTGGACGTTCAGGGTGATTCCAGCGAACGAGAGGACCGTCACGGTCGCGTTGAACACCAGTAACGGGGCCATCAGCAAGAGCGCGGCGAGCGCGAACCCCGCTCGCCCGAGGTCGTTCACGTCGGTGTAGAAGTACCCGATTATCGTCCCACCGAGCGCCACGACCCCGACGAACACGCCGACGACCGGAATCAGCACTTCCGGGATGAAGTACCCGAGGTCGGCCACGTCCGAGAGGCCGATGACGCGGACCTCCTGACCCGTGCCCACGCCCCGGAGCAGGAGGATACCCGGTGTCAGCACGAAGGCGAACGGAACGATGGCCTTGTTGAGCGACAGCGAGAACGCCTTCACCCCCGTCTCGAACTGGTCTGACTGGGCGATACCCGACGCCGCGTAGGCCGCGACCGCGACCGGCGGCGTGATGTCGGCGATGACGCCGAAGTAGAGGATGAACAGGTGGGCCGCGAGGATGGGGATGCCGAACTCGCTGATTGCCGGACCCAGCATCGAGACGAGGATGATGTAGGTCACTGTGGTCGGCATCCCCATCCCGAGGATGATAGAGGAGACGGCGGTCAGCACGAGCAGGGCGACGATGGACCCGCCCGCCACGGTCCGGATGAGCGAGGTCAGGTTCGGCCCGAGACCGCTCACGCTGATGACCCCCGGGATGATGCCCGCCGCCGCGACCGCGATGACGACCGCGGTCGCGGTGCGGGCCCCCGAGTCCATCGACTTGAGGACGAACCCGCCGAACTGGAACGGTTTGTTCTCGGCGAGTCGCGGCCGCCGAACCGCGTCGGCGGCGGCCGACACCGCGTCGTCGACCTTCGAGTCGAAGTCCAGAAGCGGGGCGTCGCCGCGGGGCCGAACCAGCATCGTCACGATGCTGACCGCGAGCGTGAGCCAGCCGAGCTTTCCGGCCGCGGCGGTCGCCGCCGCGGCCGGAGCGAGACCGGTCCCGGGCGCGCCGCCCGTGAGCGTGTCCACGATGCCCGCGCCGGTCACCGCGAAGGCCGCGGTTTCGACCGCGAAGACGGCGACGATGGTCGCGAGTAGCGGGACGCGCGTCTCGTCGTTGTAGGCCGCGACGAGCGCGATGAGCGCCGCGATGGCGACCAGCGTGAACCACGCCGACCGAGCGACCGACAGTCGGGCGACGATGAGGTAGTACAGCAGGAGGACGAGCGGGACGAGGTAGAACCACCCGCGCATGAGGTGGGGCCGCCACGACACGATGTCCTCGGTCGTGAGCCCCCCGATGTTGCGCTTCGAGGCTTCGAGGTGGACCATCACCCAGACGCCGAAGAAGAACACGATGGCGGGGATGGCCGCGGCCATGATGACGTCCCGGAACGGCGTCAGCGTGTACTCGACGATGAGGAACGCCGCCGCGCCCATCACCGGCGGAAGTATCTGACCGCCCGACGACGCCGAGGCCTCGACCGCGCCCGAGAACTCGGGGCTGTACCCCGACCGCTTCATCAGCGGAATCGTGAACGCCCCCGTGGTCACGGTGTTGGCGATGGACGACCCGCTGATGGTTCCCATGAAGCCGCTGGCGATGATGCTCGCCTTCGCGGGCCCGCCCTTTCGCTGGCCGGTCGCGGAGTACGCGAGGTCGATGAACCACTTGCCCGCCCCGCTCATCTCGAGGAACGCGCCGAACAGGATGAAGATGTAGATGAACCGGACGCTCACCGTTACGGGAATCCCGAACACGCCGTTCTCGGTGTTGTACCAGAGGTTCTGGACGACCGAGTTCCAGCTCAGCGGCGGAATCGAGAGGACGCCGACGTACGGCGCGTTCAACGGGATGAGGTAGCCCCACCGCGCGTAGACGATGAACGACGCGACGATGACCATCAGGTAGACCCCGAGCGCGCGCCGGGTCGCCTCCAGCACGAGCAGGACGCCGACCGCCCCGAGGACGAACGCGTAGGAGGTGTCGCCGATGCCGATTCCGACCGCGGCGAGCGCGTCGAACACCGGCCACAGGAACGGGACCACCTCGCGGAGGCTCCGACCGAAGCTCAGCCCGAGCGCCCGCATCCGGCGTATCTCCTCGAACCCGGTGATCATGTACGACGCCGAGAGGAGGGCGAACAGCACGAACACCCAGTCTATCGGAGTCACGCGCCGACGGTCGGGGTCCACGACGAGCCACCGGACCGCGCCGCGAGCGCGCTCGCCGACCCGGGTCACCGGGCTATCGCCACCGAACCGGTCGCGCATCGCGGGGACCACGCGGGCGAGTCGCCGGGAGACGAAGCCGTCGCCGGTCGACGGCGGAAACAGCAGGAACGTCAGCACGAGCGCGAACGAGACGTGGATGGCGTTGACCTGAAGCAGTTGGAGCGACACGATTTCGACCTCGCCGACCAGCGGGACGGTCGCCGCGAACTCGAACCCCCGGGCGGCGATCCACATCTGGAACGCCGAGAACGCGATGGCGACTATCGAGACGGCGACCGCGAACGTCCCCCGTAGCGACCGCCTTCGTTCCAACTGCTCGATGAGTTCCTGTTGGTCGGCGTCCGGTACGACCGCCTCGTCGGCTCGTTCGTCGTCGCTCATATCAGTTCGATGGTTCGCTGGTAGTGGCCGACCGGTCCGTGACGCGGATGGTCACCGAGCGGGCGTCCGACAGCGCGACCAGATCGCAGGTCCGGTCGGCGACGATCAGTTCGTGGCCCGCGACCTCGCCCGGTTTGACCGTCAGGCTCTCGTAGCTCCCTCCGGGGTCGAAGGCGTAGCGTCCCTCGTCGGTGCGGTTCACGTCGGCCCGCGACGGCAGCCCCGCGCCGAACGACTCGAACTCCATGCGCACCATCTCCAGTTCGGTGCCGTCGACCTCGTACACGTCGAGAACCGGCGTCTTCTCGACGCTGTGGGTGTAGTTCAGCGCGACCGTCGCCCCATCCGAGACCGGGACCGAGAGGAGCTGCTCGTCGGTCTCGGCGTCGGCGACCACCAGCAGTCGGTCGCCGGACGCTTCCGAATCGGGGTCGCCGGACGCTCCCGAATCGGGGTCGTCGCACGACCCCGATTCGGGGCCGGTCTCGAAGGGCTCGTCCTCGGCTCCGAGCGCGCCGACGCCGACCGCCGACGCCGCCAGCGGACCGGTCGCTGAAGCGACCAGCAGGCAGGCACCGACGACGAGGGGGAGTCGAATCACGTCAGTCTTCGGTGGTCGTCTCGGGCATCTCGGTCTCGTTCGTCTCCGTCTCGTTTCCGGTGGCCGTCTCGGTCGCGGTCCCGGTCTCCGTCTCGGTCTCGGTTTCGAGCGGCCCGAACACGGCCTCCGCGCCGGGGTGGACCGGGATGGACATCCCGTCGTACGCGGTGTCCTCGCTGATGAAGTCGGTCTTGATGGTGAGCTGGTCGAGGTTGTCGAAGATGGCCTGCGTGACCTGCTCGACCGTGCCTTCGTCGAGGTCCTCGCGGGTCGCGATCATCGCCTGGACCGAGACGGTCGGCACGTCATCGTCGATTCCCTCGTAGGTGCCGCCGGGAATCGTGTCCTCGGCGAACCACTCCGAGCCGTCGAGTATCGACTCCCGGGAGTCGCCCGACACCTCGACGATGGAGATGTCGGCGGTGGTCGCCAGCTCCTCGATGGCACCGAGGGGCCACCCGCCGACGACGAACGCGGCGTCGATGTCGCCGTCCCGGAGCTGGTCGGCCGCCTGCGAGAAGCCGGTGTTCTGCTCGTCGAAGTCGCCCTCCTCGATGCCGACCGACTGGAGTATCTGGAGCGCGTTGACCTGCGTTCCGCTCCCGAGGTCGCCCGTGTTGATGGTCGCGCCGTCGAGGTCCTCGATGGACTCGATTTCGGCGTCGGGGCGCGTCACGATGTGTATCGTCTCGGGATAGAGCGTGGCGACTCCGCGCAGGCTCTCGATGGCGTTGCCCTCGAAGTCCTCGATGCCCGTGCCGTTGTACGCGAAGAAGGCCACGTCGTTCTGGATGAGCGCGAAGTCGGCGTCGCCCTGCGCGAGGCTCCCGACGTTCTCGACGCTCGCGCCGGTCGACTGGACCTGTATCGTGAAGTCGGTGTCCTCCTCGATGACCGTCTTGAACTCGTTCGACAGCGGGAAGTACGTCCCGCCGGTGCCGCCAGCGTGCCACGAGAGCCGCTGGTCCTGTCCGAGTCCGGTCCCGGTGAATCCGACCAGTCCAGCGAGTCCGGCCGCTCCGGTCGCTTTCAGTACGTCGCGTCTGTTGGTTTCCCCCACCATGACAGGCGTACGTATTCGGCAGGCGTCAAATAGTTATTGACGCTTCGAACCCGAAATCGCGCGTTTCCGACCCGGAAACGAGGGAATTCCGGTTATCCAATCTGATTCGCGGCCGACAATCCGGGCTTGACGGCGAGCGCGTCGAGAAACCGGGCGTGTCGCGACCGGTTCGGTCAGGGTCCGGTCGGTCGAAACCCGAATTACGCGCGGAGGCGACCGGGCCGAGTCGGTACCGGAGGGTCGTATTTCGATTCGAAATCGTATTATCGGGCGACTAGCATTCGGGTAGTATGGAGACTGTGCGTGCAAAAGACTATCACGAAATCGTACAGGTCGGCGAGCCCCGCGTCTCGCCCGACGGCGAGCGGGTGGCGTTCGTCAGGACGGTGCCCGAGAGCGGCGAGGAGTACGAGGCCACGGTGTACGTCGTCCCGGTCGGGGGCGACGAACCGCGCCAGTTCACCGTGAGCGAGGGGGTCGACGGTCAGCCCCGGTGGAGTCCGAGCGGCGACCGACTCGCGTTCGTCAGCACGCGGGGGGCCGACGACGACCGACCCCAGCTGTGGGTGATGCCGACCGACGGCGGGGAGGCCCGGCGGGTGACCGACGTGGTCGGCGGCGTCTCCGACATCGCGTGGTCGCCCGACGGAAGCCGAATCGCGTTCGTCCAGCAGGTCACCGGCGAGGACCGCGAGGAGGGCCGAGACACCGACATCGGCGGCGAGGAGTACGAACCCGAGGACCCGGACCCCCGCGTCATCGACCGGACGGTCTACCGGGCGGGCGAGCGCTACTTCGACGGACGGCGCTCGCACGTCTACGTCGCGGACGTGGAGGCGGAGGAGGTGACGCGGCTCACCGACGGCGACCGCGACCACTCCGGTCCCGAGTGGGCCGACGAGACGACGCTGTACTACGGCGTGGAACGGACCGGCGACCCCGACCAAAACATCGCGGTGGACATCGCGGAGTACGACCTCGACGCGGGCGAGGAGACCGAAACCGTGGTCCAGACGACCGCGTGGGGCGCGACCCTCGCGGCGACCAGCGACGGCCGCCTCGCGTACGCCCACACGCCCGAGGAGAACGCGACGCTCCGCCAGACCGAACTGAAGGTCCTCGACCGCGAGACCGGCGAGGTCACGACTCCGACCGCGTCGCTCGACCGGACGGTCGGCGGTGGGATGGAACCCCAGTGGGGCCCCGACGAGGAGGCGCTCTACTTCGCGACGCCCGACGAGGGCGACGTCGCCGTCTGGCGAGCGCCGGGCGACGCCAGCGCCGACCCCGAGCGCGTAGTCGCCGAGGGGACGGTCTCGGGCGCGTCGGTCGGCGAGGACGCCGTCGCGTTCGTCCGCTCGGAGTGGGACCACCCCGGCGACGTGTTCGTCTCGACGCTCCGGGGTGCGGAGACCCGGCGGCTCACCCGGGTCAACCGCGAGTACCTCGACGAGCGCGCGATTTGCCAGCCCGAGGAGATTCGATTCGAGGGCGGGGACGGACGCGAGATTCAGGGCTGGGTGTTGACGCCGCCGGATTTCGAGGAAAGCGAGGAGTATCCCCTCGCGGTCGAGATACACGGCGGCCCCCACTCGATGTGGACCACCAGCGGGACGATGTGGCACGAGTTCCAGCTTCTGGCCGCTCGGGGCTACGTGGTCTTCTGGTCGAATCCCCGCGGGTCGTCGGGATACGGCGAGGAGTTCATGGCCGCAATCGGCGGCGGCGAGTGGGGGCAAGTCGCCTACGACGACATCATGGCGGGCGTCGACGAGGTGGCGAGCCGCGAGTACGTCGACGAGGAGAACATGTTCGTCACGGGCGGGAGCTACGGCGGCTACATGACGACGTGGGTCGTCGGACACACCGACCGGTTCGCGGGCGCGGTCAGCCAGCGCGGCGTCTACGAACTCAACAGCTTCTACGGTTCCACGGACGCGTTCAAACTGATCGAGTGGGACTTCGACGCCACCCCGTGGGACGACCACGACTTCCTCTGGGAGCGCTCGCCCGCGGCCTACGCCGACCGAGTGGAGACGCCCACGCTGCTCGTCCACAGCGACGACGACTTCCGCGTCCCCGTCAACAACGCCGAGATGCTGTATCTACTCTACCGGAAGAACGGCGTCGAGACGCGACTCGTGCGCTACCCCCGGGAGGGCCACGAGCTCTCCCGGAGCGGCGAACCCGGCCACGTCGTCGACCGCCTCGAACGCATCGTCCGGTGGTTCGACGGCTACTCCGACCACCACGACGCGCCGAAGGCCCTGGAGCGCGGCGAGGAGGGACTGTCGGCGGGCGAGGACGGCAAGTGACGGGTAGAGTGCGAGTGACGGGCCGAGTGTATCGAGCGGTCCGGAGCGATACGACCGCCTCCGGTGACCTATTGGGGTCCGTTTCGGGAACGCGACGAGCGCCCCCGACCCCGTCGCAGTCGAGCGTTCTCTAGTCGAAACGGAGGGGTTCGACGGTCGTCGAGAAATCGCTCGCGGTGTGCGATTCGCGGGACGGACTCGGCGGTCAGCGGCGCGACGCGGTCAGTCCACGATGATGTCGGTGTCGCCGTCCTCGATGACCGAGTGGCCGGGGTCGGGTTGCATCTCGTCCTCGTAGCGGTCTATCCAGTCGGCGAAGCACTCGGGACAGAGCCGCTGGCTGTCTATCTGCGAGCGGTCCACGGTGAGCCGAATCGTGCGCGCCAGCGCATCGGAGATGGGGTCTCGGCAGTCGTCGCACGGTTCGGCCTCGTCGTCGGTCATGAGTCGGAATGTGTAGGGCTGGCATATAGATGTTGGCGTCCCGCGCGTGCGAGTGTCGTAACGAAGACTGCGGATGAACACGACCGACCGCACCGCAGACGACGCGACGCTAGCTACTCCCGGTACCCATGAGACCGCACCGCGACCGCAGGCCACACGCCTCCCCAGCCGATTCCGTCACTCGCTTCGCTCGCTCGGTCATCCACCGGAAGACGAACCGCGTCTTCCGAGCAATCGCGCCGTCGGCGCGATGACGCCAGCGCGCGCCGGGTGGAACGTTCATCGGAGCGCGAGACCGCGAGTTCCCGCGAACCACGCCAACGCTTTTGTTCGCGGCCGGTGACGTATCGGTGATGGGAGGGGAGCCGAGCGACTACCGGGTCGCGGTCGCGGTCGGCAATCCGGACCACGCCGAACAGCTGGTCCGGACCGCGGTGGACGTGGCCCGCGAACGGAACGGCGAGGTGTTCGTGGTGAGCGTTGTCGTCACCCCCCGAGAGTCGCCGTTCGCGATGTTCACCGACGAGGTCATCGCCCGCGAGTTCGGCGGTGACCGGCGGGCGGTCCTCGACCGCGCGGTCGAGGTCGCCTCGGGAACGGGGGTGCCCGTGACCGGCCAACTGTTCGTCGCCTCGTCGGTGTCTCGGGGCGTCCTCCACGCCGTCTCGGAGTTCGACTGCGACTGCCTGCTCGTGGGCTGGCAGGACCGCGCCCGCGAGACCTCGGTCCTCGGGGCGAACGTCGACCGGACCGTCCGGCGAGCGAACTGCGACGTGCTGGTCGAGAAGATAGGCGCGCTCGCCGACGGCGTCGAGGCGGTGCTGTTGCCGGTGGCAGAGAGCCCCCACGCCGAGCTGGCGGGGTCGGTCGCGCGGGCCATCGCGGTCGCCAACGACGCCCGAATCGACCTCCTCCGGGTCGTCGGGCCGGACGAAGACGAGGGGGCGGCCCGCGGCCTGCTGGCCGAGACCGCCGAGCGCTTCGAGGGCATCGAGGTCCGGACCGCGGTCCGGGTCGGCGACGATGGCGTCGCCGACGCCATCGTCGCCGAGTCGAGCGACCGCGACGTGACCGTCCTCGGGTCGACCCGGAGCGGACGCCTCCGGCGTCGAATCGTCGGCGCGACCCCTCAGGAGGTCGGACGGCGCGCCGGAGGGACGGTCATCATCGCGAAGAAGGGAGAGGGGTCGTTGGTCGGTCGGCTACTGAGACCGTAGGACGGACGTAGGTCGGACCCTCACGTCGTCCGGAACGCGCGGTCCCCGGCGTCGCCCAGTCCGGGCACGATGAAGCCGTCGTCGTCGAGGTGGTCGTCGATGGACACCGTCAGCAGGTCGGCCTCGGGGAACTGCTCGCCGACCCGAAGCAGGCCGTCGGGCGCGCTGACCGCCGAGAGGACGAACAGGTGTTCGGGGTCGGGCTGTTCGTCGGTGATGCGGTCGAGGACCGCGCACATGGTCGAACCGGTCGCGAGCATCGGGTCGGCCACGATGACGGTGTCGTCTTCGGTTATCTCGGGGAGCTTCACGTAGTCGATGGTGATGGGGAACTCGCCCGCCTCGTCCATCCCGGCTTCCTCGTCGCGTCCGGCGGAGATGACCCCCTGCTTGGCGCGCGGGAACGCCTTCAGCAGGCCCTCGACGAACGGCGTCGCGGCCCGGAGGACATTGATGATGACCACGTCGTCGAGTCCCTTGACGCGCTCGCCGGTGGTGGCGGTCAGCGGCGTCTCTATCTCGACGTACTCGGTCTCCATCGCGCCGTCGATTATCTCGTAGCCACAGATGCGGCCGAGTTTGACCAGTCCCTTCCGGAAGCTGACCTGCTCGGTCTCGACGTCCCGAATCTGCGAGAGCGTGTCCTGTGCCAGCGCGTGCGTGATGAGTTTGGCGTCCCCGCGGTCTTCGATGGTCATGCCTATGCGTATGCGCGGGTCGCGGGGGCTTATCTCTTAATGAACCCATCGAGTGGCTCTCGATGCGGGGAACCGCCGAGGAACGCCAGTCGTCCAGCCGCACCGTTGGGAGAACCGGGAGACGTTAGTTCCGGAGCGCTTCGACGGGTCGCTCGTTCGCGGCCTTCCAGGCGGGATAGAGACCACTGATGACGCTGGTCGTCACCCCGAAGACGAACGCGGCGAGCAGATAGAAGAGGTTCTCCAACCGGAATGCGGCGAGCGCGCTCTCGATAGTGATGTAGTTGAT
Source organism: Halorussus salilacus (assembly GCF_024138125.1). Classification (NCBI taxonomy): domain Archaea; kingdom Methanobacteriati; phylum Methanobacteriota; class Halobacteria; order Halobacteriales; family Haladaptataceae; genus Halorussus; species Halorussus salilacus. The sequence continues at coordinate 1,725,218 of NZ_CP099993.1, read as the reverse complement.
CACCAGACCAACTCCGACACTCAACGCGACACCGATCACCCCACCGGCGATTCCGAGCAACAGCGCCTCGGCCAGCAGTATCTTGAGGATGTCACGCTTTCGGAATCCGACCGCGCGGAGGACACCGATCTCCTGTCTGCGTTCGACCGTACTCATCAACATCACGTTGAGAATGCTCACGCCAGCGACGAGAAGCGAGATGGACCCGATTCCCAGCAGGAACACGTTGAGTACGTCGAAGAACGATCCGATCTGGTCGGTGATACTCGCGAGTTCGAGAACGTCCACCGTCTTTTCGCGGTCGTTGAGTGTTTCCCGTATCGCGATTGCGGTCTCGTTGGCCGAGGAGCCGGTGGCGGCGGAGACGACGACCTGGCTGTAGCCGTCGGACTCGAACTCGCTCTCTGGAAGGACGACCGCCCGATTCGGGTTGAGCGGGGAGAACCCACCTTCGCGTTCGAGAATGGCCACGACTCGGTACGTATCCCCACCGATCTCGACCGAGTTACCGGTGCGCAGTTCGAGGTCGTCGGCCAGGTCGGAACCCACGACCACGCCGCTCCGGAATCTATCCGGGAGCCGTCCGGACTGAGTCCCGAAGACGGCCCCCGGGTTCTCCATCCCGTACACCGTCACCACCCGCTCGTCTTGGCCGTATGAGACGGGTTCTTGCTTCGACTTCACCGGCACGACCGTTTCTCGGCTGGCGGCTCGGTCTATTCGGCGAACGTCGCGCTCGGTGAGTTCCTCGACGCCGGATTCGAACGCGGGAGAGACGATGACTTCGCTCCCGATGTCGCCGAGTGAACCGGTCGCCGACTGACGAAGCGAAGCACCGAACATCCCGAGCGACGCGATTGCGACTACTCCGATGATTATCCCGAGTGCAGCGAGCGCCGACCGTAACTTCGTCCGCGAGAGGTTACGACGTGCGATGAGCAGAGACGGGAACCGTCGCGCGAGTCGGTCGACGATCATCTCCGAAGGTCTCCGTCTACCAGTTCGACCGTCCGGTCGACGTACTCGTTCAACAGCGGGTCGTGCGTGACGGCGATTACGGCGACGCCGTTATCACAGATGTCGACGAACTCTCGAAGGATTTGGCGCCCCGTGTCCCTGTCGAGGTTTCCGGTCGGTTCGTCGGCCAGAACCACCCGAGGCCGATTGATGAGCGCCCGCGCGATGGCGACTCGCTGTTTCTGTCCGCCAGATAGCTCGTTCGGTTTGTGGTTGCATCGGTCCCCGAGCCCCACCCGTTCGAGCAGTTCGGTCGCTCGGTCGGCGAGCGTCGAGTCCCGGTCGAACAGCCGTGGAACCTCGACGTTCTCCTTCGCTGTCAACGTCGGGATGAGATAGAAGTTCTGGAACACGAATCCGATGGTGCGTTTCCGGGCGAGGGTTCGTTCGCGGTCGGAGAGTTCGGTCACGTCCTCGTCGTCGATCCGGACGACTCCGGTCGTCGGCGCGTCGAGCAGTCCCAAGATGTTGAGTAGCGTCGTCTTGCCGCTACCACTCGGTCCGACGATGGAGACGAACTCGCCCGAATCGATACCGAACGTCACGTCCCGAAGCGCGGTCACTACCTCGCCCCCCGTCTCGTATCGCTTCGAGACGTTCGCCGTCTCAAGCACCGCCACGGCGATTCCTCCAAGCGATTGTCATGATTCCTCCGGCGATGAGCGTGATACCGCCGCCAATAGCGGCCGGAAGTAGCAGGTCGCGCTCGTCACTGGTCGCGGTCTCGACGGTGTCGGTTCGATATTCGACCGCCTCGGTGTACGTCTGGCGTTCGCCGTCCACGAGATACGTCACTTCCAGCGGTACCTCAGAGACCCCGTCGTCGACCCGTGCATACACGTCGAACGAGACGAAGTCGCTTTCCGGGACCTCTCCGACGAAGTACTCCTTGTTGGGGTGAGCGGGCTCGACGCCGTCTGCCGACTTCACGCGAACGATTACGCTGTTGGCTTCGGTCAGACCGACGTTACTGGCGCTACCCGAGAGGTGTACCTTCCCGTCTTCGAGTTCGGTTTCGAGGCCGGTCAACTCGATCGACCCGGGGTTCGACGTGATGTCGAGGGACGTGTTCACGCGAGCATCGGTCGTCCCCGCGTTGTAATCTGCGAGTACTTCGACCGGAATCTTGCCGTCGGCGTCGAACTCGGTGATGTTGAGGTCGACCGTCTCGGACTCACCCGGGTCGAGTTCATCGACCGGGGCGTCCGACAGCGTGGCGTTCGCCGAGCGTCCCCGAACGACGATGTCCTCGACGGAGACGTCGCCGTAATTCGTAACCGTCGCCGTTACCTGCGAACCGTCACCCGTCGACTCGGCGTTGAGGCTGACCTGGTCCGACAACGGTTCGAAGTTCGGGGTCGCATGTTGCGTGATCGACTTCGTCGAGCCGTTCTCGGTCGTGTACCGAACCGTCGCCGTGAATCGGTGTTCGCCCGACTCGTTCGCATTCGCGGTGAACTCGAAATTCGCCTCTTCACCGCTTCCGACGGTCGATTTTGTCCGGTGGGAGTTCTCGAGGGAGGCGTCCTCGGTTTCGAGCGTCACGTCGACGTTCCGCACGTCCGAGGGCAATCCGTTCGCGAGCGTGACGTTGACCGGAGAGTCGGCCTTCGCTACCGGTTCGTCCGCGTCGATTTCGAGTTGGGGGCGTTCGGCTCCCACTCGGACCTCGGTTTCGTGCTGAACGTGAATCCGCTCACCGTCCTCGTTCTCGCCGTAGACGTGGAGTCGGAGCGAGTGGGTCCCGGGGTCGTCGATGGTTCCGTTCACGCGAACGTACCGTTTCTCCCCCGAACGAATCAGACCGGGCGGTGACGTGGTGTCGTGAACAGAGAAGTTCTCCTCGTCCCCACGGCGGAGCTCTACCCTGTCGATATCGTAGAAGCTCGAACTGTTGTCGAGGTTCTCGACCGCGGCGGTCACCGTGAATTCTTCTTCGGGTTCGGGTGGGTCCGGCGAAACCGTCACCTCAGTAATCCCGAGATACGCGTCTGGAGAAGAGGAAGTAGCGAATACGCCGGTCGAGACCCCCGACAGCACTATCGTCGCGGCGATGAGAAGGCAAATCGATCTGTTCATAGGTATTCCGGTTGCCTCAAATGAGGGCACCACTCGCGTGACGACGCTTCCGCTTCGATAGAACCGCTATCACCCATAGTCATTAATATATCATTTTTGTACTTAAAATCTTCTATACGACATATGGAACAGTGGCGTGAGACCCGGGTCGTTCCAGTCGAGCGGTACCGACCGGAGTTCACCGAACGATGAGAGAGGTCACGACCATCAGTGCTATCGCCACGATTCCGACGTTTCGCCATCCGAATTCCACGGCACCGATGAACGCCAGTCCCCAGACGACGGCCGCAGCGAAGACGGTCGACAGCACGAGGTTCATCACGAAAAGGACACGCGGGTCGCCCTTCGAGTTCGTCATCGGCGGGACGTGGTTCGCCCACCGACTTACCTCTTTTCCGAGAGGGGCCACCAGACCGAAGTCCGAGCCTCGCGAAGTGCCGATATGCGACCGAGGACGACCGACATACGGCCGGAGAACAGGCGCGGCGTGCCGGTCGACCCCGTGCCGTTTCTGGTGGTCGGGGCGCTCGGGTTCCTCGCCTGTTACAGCCTCGGGCCGGGCTACCTGCTGGCGCTCGGGGTCGGACTGCGGGGCGCACTCGCGCTCTCGACGGCCGGGTTCCTCGGGACGGTCGCGTTCGCCTACTACCGATTCGTCTGGTCGGCCCGCCCCGACCTACCGAGCGAGGTTCCGGCAACGCTGCGCGTGCGGCGGCTTCTCCTCGGCGCGCTGGTCGTCGTAGGCGTGTTCGCGCTCTTCTCGCTTCCGCTGTTACGGGCGTGAAGCGTCACCCGGGGTCCTCGTTTCGGGCACGGGGCGTCCCCGTTCCGAGCGCGACGCTCGCAACGGCGAGCGTCGCGCCGCCGAAACCCGACCGTAAGGCTTTCTGTGTGGCGTTCGTAGGGTCGACGATGCGCGAAGTCGAAGTCTCGGCGTTCGTCCCCGCACCGCCCGCGGTCGTCGAGCGCTCGCTGACACCCGAGTCGGTCGTCGAGTACGAGGGCAGTTTCGAGGTGCGCGAAATCGAGGAGACCAGCGAGGGCTGGACGGTGACCGCGGGCGCGAGAGGATTCGCGATGCGACTCGACTTCGAGGAGCGCGAGAACGGCATCGCGTACAGCCAGCGAGGCGAAGCGGGACCGTTCGACGCGATGGAGACGGAGATTTCGGTCGCGCCGAGAGACGAAGGGAGTCGCGTCACCGCGCGGTCGTCGGTGAGCCTCGGCCTCCCGGTTTCGCAACTCACCGACCGCGTGGCGGCGTGGAAGCGCCGGAGCGAACTCCGGCAGTTGCTCGACGAACTGGCCGACGGGACCTGAAATCCCGTGGACGGGTCCCGGGGCGGCAACCTTTTGTCGCCTCGGTGGCTGTATGAGACACGATGACGCTCGCCGACCGGATCGCGGAGTACCGCGACCTCGTAGAAGAGTGGCTCCACGGGCTTTACCACGGGATGATAGAGCATCCCGCGTACGAACTCATCGAGAAGGAGGCCGAGGACAGCGAGGACGCGTTCATGTTCGCATGCTTCGCCGACGCGTTCGGCATCCCGAGTCCCGTCTCCTACTACACGGCCGAACTTCTGCCGTACCTCGGCGAGGAGTTCCAGCAGTGGGAGCGGCGGATGTGGGACCGCGAATCGCTCATCGAGCGCAAGGGCCAGCAGTACCACTTCTGACATGGAGAGCCACGTCTAACATGGAGAAATTCGTCTTCTTCGGGGGCAAGGGCGGCGTCGGCAAGACCACGGTGTCGTGCGCCTACGGCCTGAAGTGCGCGGAGGCGGGACTCAAGACGCTGGTCGTCTCGACCGACCCGGCCCACAGTACCTCCGACGTGTTCGACCAGCAGTTCGGCGACGACCCCGAAGCGGTCGCGGGCCGAGAGAACCTCTGGGCGATGGAGATAGACCCCGAGGAGGAGGTCGAGCGCCACATGATGGACATCAAGCGGACGATGACCGACCAAGTGAGTCCGGGCATCGTCAACGAGATCGACCGCCAGATAGAACTCGCTCACCGGACCCCCGGTGCGTACGAGGCCGCGCTGTTCGACCGCTTCATCGACGTGATGGGCGAGTCCGAGGAGTTCGACCGCGTGGTGTTCGACACCGCACCCACCGGGGGCACCCTCCGGCTACTGGGACTCCCCGACTTCCTCCAAGACTGGATAGAGCGGCTGGTCGAGAAGCGCTCGAAGAGCATCGACCTGTTCGAGCGGGCCGCCATCGGCGACCGGGAAGCGCGCAAGACTGCCAGAGAAGACCCCATCATCGCGCGACTCACCGAGCGAAAGGAGCTGTTCGAGTTCGCCGGTGACACCCTACGGAACGACGCCTCCTTCTTCCTCGTGTTGAACCCCGACGAACTCTCGATTCGGGAGACGAGCCGGGCCATCGAGGACCTGACCGAGTACGACCTCGGCGTCGAGGGACTGGTCGTCAACAAGGTCGCGCCCGAACCCGACGCCGACGAGGACGGGACGGGCGCGCGCTACCTCCGGGAGCGCTACGAGAACGAGCGCGACCGCATCGAGCGGATTCGGACGACCTTCGAGCCGCCGGTCGTCGCGCGAATCGAGCAACGCGTCGAGGAGGTCAAGGGGGACCTGCTCGCGGAGGTCGCCGCCGAACTCGACATCGACGTGGCAACGGTTCCGGCCTGAACCTCCGACCGGAGTTTCGACCGCGACCCCCGGCCGAAAGGTATTCAACGTTCGAATATCCTCGGGAAAGAACTTTTCTGCTATCGAGGTGGGGGGATAAGCCTTCGTTTCCTCGGAGAACTGCGGTTTCGAGATGACATCCGCCGCCAAAAATTACGACAATCTTTAAGTTCCTATTTTGCGTGTCTCGGGATGAGGCGACGTGACATGGTACAAGTAATCTGGTTGGTGGTCTCGGTGCTCGCGCTGTTCACGGTGGGGTACTTCGGGTACTCGCGATACCTCGCCCAGTTCGTCGAACTGAACGCGAGCAACGAGACGCCAGCGCACAAGTACGAGGACGGCCAGGAGTACGTACCGGCCAAAAAGCCGGTGCTGTTGGGGCATCACTATTCGAGCATCGCGGGCGGCGCACCCATCGTCGGGCCCATCACGGCGGGACTCATCTGGGGCTGGGTGCCAGCGATACTGTGGATCGCCATCGGCAATCCGCTGATGGGCGCGGTCCACGACTTCGTGTCGCTGTCGGGCAGTCTGCGACACGAGGGCAAGTCGATAGGGTACATCATCGGCGAGTACGTCGGCGAGGAGGGCAAGAACATGCTCCTGTGGTTCGCGTTCCTGACAATCATCCTCGTCGTGGCCGTGTTCGCGTACGTCACGGCGCTGGTGTTCCAGAAGTATCCCAGCGCTGCGACCGCGAGCATCCTCTACATCGGGCTCGCGCTCGTGTTCGGAGTGTACCTCTACCAGTTCAACGGGCCGTTCATCCCCGGTACCGTCGTGTTCGTGTCGGGCGTGTTCGCGAGCGTCTGGGTCGGAATCCAGTACCCCCTCGCGCTGACTCAGGAGACCTGGATTCCCATCATCTTGGCCTACGCGTTCGTCGCCAGCGTCCTGCCGGTGTGGGTGCTGTTGCAACCGCGCGACTACCTCTCGTCGTTCCTGCTGTACGCGGGCGTCGGGGGCGCACTCCTGGCCATCATCGTCGGAACGCTCGTCACGACGCCAGCCGAGCCGCTCCAGACCAACATCCCCGCCTACAGCGGGTTCTGGGGGAGCGACTCCTTCGGCGTCGTGAGTCCGCTGTTCCCGATGTTGTTCGTCACCATCGCGTGCGGGACCATCAGCGGGTTCCACTCGCTGGTCTCATCGGGGACGACCGCTAAACAGCTCAACAAGGAGACCGACGCCCGACTCATCGGATACGGCGGGATGCTCGGCGAGGGACTGCTGGCCGTCGTCGCGCTGTCGGCGGTCGCCGTCGTCGGCATCACCCCCGAAGGCGCGACCAGCGGCGTCGGACTGGCGCTCCCGAACTTCGCGGCAGGGGGCGGCATCCTGCTCACCAGCTTCGGCATCCCCGAGTCGTTCGGCGCGCCGTTCATGGCGCTGGTGATGGTGAGCTTCCTGCTCACGTCCACCGACACGGCGCTCCGACTGGGTCGGTACATGCTCGAAGAGATCATCGGCACGCCCGAGTCGCAGGTCGAGGAGGTCGCAACCAACCGCTACGCGAACGCTGGCTTCCAGTCGGTCGTGGCGTTCGGCCTCATCGCGTCGGGAACGTGGACGCCGCTCTGGCAACTGTTCGGGAGCGCGAACCAGTTGCTCGCGGCGCTCGCGCTACTGACCGCGACGGTGTGGCTGGCCAACTGGAGCGCGAACAAACAGCTCATCAGTACCGGCGTGCCGATGGCGATCATGTCGACGATCACCATCCTCGCGCTGGTGTACCTCCAGTACTACCAGAACCTCTATCAGGGCATCATCTTGGGCGAGTCGTCCGAGGCGGTCTGGTCGCTGGGCCTGCAGATCGCCATCGGAACGGTACTCATCGTGCTGGCGCTGTCGCTCCTCCGGATGGGGTACGGCAACATCCAGAAGGCCAGGGGGGGACGCACGGGCGCACCAGCGACCGACGGCGGCCGTCCCCCGGACGACGACTGAGAGCGACCCGAACTCCTTTTTGCGACGCCGTCAGCGCCACAGCGAGCGGACGAACCGTTCGACGAGTCCCGGTTCGGTTCGGTCGATGTCGTCCCAGAGGCGGAATGCGGTCGCCGTCTCGGCGTTCCGGCTGGCAACGAGTCGCTCGTCGTCGGGGGCGACCACGACGAGGTTCACCTCGTATCGACCGTAGAAGCCGTACTTGATGAGCGTCCGGTCGCGGAACCCCTCGACGAACTCCCGGACCGACTCGGGGACCTCGGGGACGACGACGGCGAACGTGAACTCCGTCTCGAAGTGCTCCTCGTCGGCCTCGATCCACTCGTCGGCGAGGTCGTGACCCAGTTCGACGAGGCGTTCGAGGTCGGCGACCGTCACCCGGTCGGCCCGGCGCGCGAAGAGGTGCTCGCGGGCCTCGTGGTTGGCGTAGTTGAGCGCGGGGTGGAGCAGTTGCTTCTGGTTCTCGACGCGGAGTTCGCCGTAGAGGTCGAACCGCTCGCCCCGGACGCGGTAGCCGTTCTCCATATCGAAGCTGTACATCAGCCTGTCGCTGACGCGGTCGAGGTACTCGTCGTCCCAGTCGGGGACGTCCTCGGGGAGGGTCGCGTCGGGGCGGTCATCGGGCGCGGTCGGTCCCTGCGCGTCGGAACTTCCGTCGCTCATGCGGCCGGGTCGTAAGCGTGAACGTCGTCGACCGGCGGTGCGCCCGCGTGGGCATCGACCGGCGGTGCGCCCGCGTAGGCATCGACCGGCGGTGCGCCCAACAGGAGCGGCGTCACCGTCGTCTCGCGACTTCGCCGCTCGACTGCCCGCGGAGCGTCGCTCCGCGCTACTCGCGTTTCCGAGGCGCTCCGCGCCTCGGTCTCCTCGCGGGAGTGGTACGCCAGCGGAATCTGCTCGCGGGGTTCGACCGACGCGGGGTCGATGACGCGGTGTCCCATGTGGGACCCCAGAGCGCGGTGGGGTAAATACCCTCGGTCGGCGGCGCGGCGCGCATTCTGCGCGCCGCGCCGCCGACCGAGGCATTCCGTGACCCGCGCCGCCGACCGAGGCATTCCGTGACCCGCGCCGCCGACCGAGGCATTCCGTGACCCGCGCCGCCAAAAGCTTAAGCGTCGAGCCGCCCAACCACCGCGGGAGTAGTACGCATGGACGACAAACGGACCGAAGCGTGCGGCCGGTGTTCGATGACCAGCGTCGTCTCGATGACGACCGAGGACGGCGACGCTGGCGGGCGCAACCCCTTCGACGGGCCGCGAATCGAGGTCGACGAGTCCGAGATTCGGGCGGTGAACAGACACCACGTCTGGCTCGGGCGAGTCAAGCGTCGGCTCGACCAGTTCGCGACTCGACTCACCTACGGTCGCTGACCGCGGGCGACAACTGTATATCGGACCCGAACTAGGAGGCGTACCAATGGAAGAGAGCGTTTCCGGATTCAAGCTCCGGGGCAGTTGGGGCGACATCGTCGAACACGGCGAGCGCATCACAGAGGCGCTTCGAGAGGCCGACGTGTCCGGCGACGCCTACGAGGAGTGGGAGGAGTGGCGACCCAAGTCCCACGAGCGACTCGGCGAGGACGTCTCGGAGAAGACCGCCGAGCAGGCGTCGGTCAACGAGGGGAAGGGCGAGAAGAAGGGCAAGGGCCCCGACGAGGACCTCAAGACCGCGGGCGAGAAGATAACCGAGTCCTACGAGAAGCTCAACGACGAGCAGACCGACGAGGCGGTCGACAAGTGGCAGGACTCGGTGAGCTACGTCGCTCGGGCGGCCGACTCCGCGAGTCGGAAGGCCATCCGCAAGGTCGAGGACACCGTCTACCAGAAGGTGATGACCCGGCTCGCGCCCTACTACTTCGACAACGACCTCGTCAGCGCCAACCTCCAGCGCGTCGGCCGGGGCGACGGCGAACCCGAGTTCGTCTTCGAGGTCAACGTCAACGACGACGACCTCAAGCAACACGTCAGCGAGAAGCTGTCGGCGTACGAGGACGAGATCGACCGCTGGCACGTCGACACCGAGAAGCGCACCGACACCGTCGAGGCCGCGGAGGGTGTCGAGCCGCCCAGCGAACCCGAGGAGCCCACCTCGAAGACCACCTGACCGGAGCGGGCGACCGACGGACCGGAGCCGGTACACTATTCTATCGTCGGCAACACGTTCGGATATGGTCGGTAGCGGCGTCGTTACGTTGGTGATCGCGGCCGTCGCGAGTCTCTTCATGGCGTGGGCTATCGGCGCGGGGTCGTCGGGGTCGACGCCGTTCGCCCCCGCGGTCGGCGCGAACGCCATCTCGGTGATGCGCGCGGGGTTTCTGGTCGGCCTGCTCGGATTCGGCGGGGCCGTCCTGCAGGGGGCGAACGTCTCGGAGGCCGTCGGGACCGAACTCATCGGGGGCGTCGAGCTGACCGCGATAGCCGCGACCACGGGACTGCTCGTTGCGGCCGCGCTGGTCGCCATCGGCGTGTTCACGGGGTACCCGATAGCGACCGCGTTCACGGTCACCGGTGCCATCGTGGGCGTGGGGCTGGCGATGGGCGGCGACCCCGCGTGGGCGAAGTACCGCCAGATCGGGGCGCTGTGGCTTCTCACCCCCTTCGTCGGCAGTTTCATCTCCTACTGCACCGCTAGGCTCCTCCGGTCGGAACGCACGACCGAACGGGTCACTATCCCGCTACTGGGCGGCGTGGTCGGTCTCATCGTCGCCAACATCGAGTTCGCGGTGCTGGGTCCATCGGGCACGGGCCAGTCGCTCGCAGAGACCGCTGCCGTGTCGCTGGCTCTTCCGACCGTTGCGGGCGTCGATTCCGGACTGGTCGTCGCCTCGCTCGCGTTCGCGGGAGCTGTCACCGGGTTCCTCTACTGGGAGGTGCGCGAGGACCTCGAAACCGGACAGCGACACCTCCTGCTCGCGCTCGGGAGCCTCGTCGCGTTCTCGGCGGGCGGGTCGCAGGTCGGTCTCGCCATCGGACCCCTCGTCCCCCTGCTCGACCCGTTCGGAATACCGCTCGTCCCGGTACTGGTGGGCGGCGGCATCGGCCTGCTCGCGGGGTCGTGGACGGGCGCGCCCCGGATGATAAAGGCCATCGCACAGGACTACTCAGCGCTCGGCCCCCGCCGGTCCATCGCGGCGCTCATCCCCTCGTTCGCCATCGCGCAGGTCGCGGTGCTGTACGGCATCCCGGTGTCGTTCAACGAGATAATCGTCAGCGCCATCGTCGGGAGCGGCTACGCCGCCGAGGGCGGCGGCGTGAGCCGCCGAAAGATGGGCTACACGGTGCTGGCGTGGCTCGGGTCGCTGGTGCTGGCTATCGGCGTCGCGTACGGGGTGTATGCCGGGATTCGGATGGTCTGACCGACGACGGACCGGCGTTCGAGCGCGTAGGCTTTTGTACGAAGGCGAGGCGAACGCTTCGTAATGGCCGACAGCGAGAGCGGACACTGCGACAGAAAATCCGAGGAGCGAGAAGGCGACGTAGAAGTTCTGCAGTCCGGGCGAGAGGAGGCGAGAATCGTGCTCGACCATCAACTCCGGTTTCTCTCCGAGATACACACCAAGGCACTCCGAACCGTCCGAATCACGATTCTTGTCTTCGGACTCGTTCTTTCGGCTACCGCATTTCCACGTAGCGAACAGTATCTCAACGCGTTTACCGTCGCCGGAGTCGGGTCGCTCGCAATGTCTATTCTCTTCGGGCTCGTCACGTACAGCGTCTCGAACTCGCAACTCGGCGTCGGGCCGAATTATCTCCTCGACGCACGAACGATGTCGTACCGCGAGTCGGAATGGCTCGACCTGCTACTGAGTGGCTACAGTGAATGGATAGCCGACATGGAGCGACTGAACGACAGTACAATCGTCGCACTCACTACGACGCAACTCTTTCTCGGAGTCGGCATCGTACTTCTGGTAGTCGGATTCGTAAATGGGTTGAACGTCCTGTGACCCCGGAGTTTTTGTATGAAGCAGACCCATCAGTAAATATGGTAAAATCGCCAAAATCGGGGCGAGAACTCGAAGGGACACGGTTCTACACGGGGCCGAGGTGGTTCGTGAAGTTCGTCCGGAAGCGACTGGAATCCAAGACGGATACCGAAAACACGTAGTCAGCCCTCTGTCTCGACGCCCTCTTCTAGCTCGGGTCCGTCGCCCTCGGTCTCGCTCTCGGCCTCGGAGCGCTCGGCCTCGTCGAGCTTCGAGACGCGGGCCTTCATGATTCGGGTGTTCTCGACCTGTTCGACGTCGAGGCGCACGCCGTCGTAGGTGATGGACTCGCCCTCCTCGACGAGGCGGCCCGCGCGGTTGAAGATGAACCCCGCGATGGTCTCGAACTCCTCGCCCTCGGGGAGTTCGATGTCGAGGGCCTCGTTGACCTCGTCGATGTTGAGTTCGCCCTGCACGATGATGGTGTCGTCGTCGACGAACTCGATAGGTTCTTCCTCCTCGCCTTCGAGGATGTCGCCGACGATCTCCTCGACCATGTCCTCCATGGTGATGAGGCCCTCGGTGGTGCCGAACTCGTCGATGACGATGACCATCTGCATCCGGTTCTCGCGCATCTCGGTCAGGAGTTCGTCGACGTTCTTGCTCTCGGGGACGTGGAGGGTCGGCTGGATGACGTCGTCGAGTTCGACCTCGGCGCTCTCGCCGTAGGTGTTCTCGCGGACGAGGTCGCGGATGTGGATGATGCCGATGACGTTGTCGAGACTGCCCTCGTAGACGGGGACGCGCTCGTGACCGCTGTGGACCAGCGTCTCGATGGCCTCTTCGAGGGTCGCGGTCTTCGGGACCGCGGTCATGTCGAGCCGAGGGGTCATCACCTCCTTGGCGATGGTGTTGTTGAACCGGAAGATTCGCTGGAGCATCTCGCGCTCGTCCTCCTCGATGACGCCCTCGCGCTCGCCCGTCTCTATCATGTCCTGAATCTCGTCGCGGGTGACGTAGGAGGTCTCGATGGCCGACCGGCCGCCGGTGACCTTGTTGACCAGCCGGGTCAGGTAGTCGAACGTGACCACCAGCGGAAGCAGGGCGTACTCCGAGAGCTTCAGCGGTCTGGCGATGCGCAGCGACCACGACTCGGTGTTCTCGACCGCGTAGGACTTGGGCGCGCTCTCGCCGAACAGGAGGACGAGCGCGGTGATACCGAAGGTGGCGACCGCGACGGCCTGTCCCTGCGTGAGGTGGAGCGCGAGGACCCCGGTCGCGATGGAGGACATCGCGATGTTGACGATGTTGTTACCGACCAGAATCGTGACCAGCAGTCGGTGGGGGTCGCTCTTGAGCGCGGCGACGGTGTCGGCTCCGGGAACGCCGTCCTCGACGAGCGCGTCGACGCGATGCTTCGCGAGCGAGAACATCGCGATCTCCGACGAGGAGAAGAACGCCGAGAGTCCGATCAGAACCACGATGGCCACGACACCGAGCCAGGTGATAGCACTCCGCGAGAGGGCGATACCGAGGACTTCGGCGACCGGGGCCGCCTGCGCGAGCACGACAGCGAGCATCGAGAGCACCATTCAACAACCCATCTTGAGGGTCAGCGGGATTAACTCTTTATTCTTTTCCCCTCGGCAGGACGTGGACCTGCCGCGAGCGAAGACCTTACGGCCGCTTCGAACCAACGCGTGAACATGAGTCAGACGACCGACGAGCCGTCGATCACACTCTATCGGCTACAGGCGTGTCCGTACTGCGAGCGAGTCGTTCGCAAGCTCGACGAGTACGACATCGACTACCGCTCGCGGTTCGTCGAGCCGATGCACAGCGACCGCGACGTCGTCAAGCGAATCAGCGGCAAGCGGAGCGTCCCGGCCATCGTCGACGAGAACACGGGCGTCACGATGAGCGAGAGCGGAAACATCGTGGCGTACCTCGACCGGACGTACGGCGACGGGGTGCGAGCCGACGGCGGCGAGCGACGGGCGGGCGGGGACAGAGGTGACGACTGATGGTAGACTTCGAGGTCGTCGAACTGCCCGAGACCGACCACGTCGCGGAGGGAGACACCGCGCCCGACTTCACCCGGCCGCTGGTCAGCGGCGAGTACTGGGAGGACGCCAGCCTCTCGGACCTCACCGACGACGGGCGTGTCCTGCTGGTGTTCTTCCCGATGAACGGGGCGTTCCCCGCGACCTACGTCTGGAACGAGATTCGGGACCGCGAGTGGGGGAGCGACGACCTCACGGTCGTCGGCGTCTCCATTTCGGACCCCTACGCCCACAAGCGACTTATCGAGGAGCGCGGGATGGACTACCGGCTCTTCTCGGACCCCCAGAACGGCGTGGCCGAGGAGTACGGCGTCGTCCACGACCTCGACGGGATGGCTGGCGTGACCGAACCCCGACCCGCGGTCTTCCTGCTCGATACCGACCGGACCGTCGAGTACGCGTGGGTCGCCGAGGAGTGGCCCGACTTCCCGGACTACGACGAGGTGGAGGACGCCATCGAGAACGGGGCGTAGTCCCCCTGGCGAGCGGTTTCCCGCGGCGGTAGCGACCGACGAGCATTTTTCCGGCGACCGCCAACTCCCGGCCGATGACCGACGACGAGGACATCCGACGCGCGGCGACCGCCATCCGAAACGGCGACCTCGTGGTCTACCCGACCGAGACGGTGTACGGTCTCGCTGCCGACGCCCTGAGCGAGGACGCGGTCAAGCGCGTCTTCGACGCCAAGCGGCGCGCGCGAGACAAGCCCGTCTCGCTCGCGGTTCCCGACGTGGACGCCGCGCTCGAACTCGTCCGGGCGACCGACCGCGAGGAGCGGTTCATGCGCGAGTTCCTCCCGGGGCCCGTGACGGTCCTCTGTGCGAAGACCGACGAGGTCCCCGACGCGCTGACCGGCGGGCGCGACCGCGTCGGAGTCCGCGTGCCCGACAACGAAGTCGCGCTGGTGCTCCTCCGGGAGGTCGCGCCGATAACGAGCACGAGCGCGAACGTCAGCGGTCGCCCGAGCGCGACCGCCACCGCCGACCTCGACCCCGAGATACGGGACGCCGCGGCGGTCGTCCTCGACGGGGGCGAGACCGGTCAGGGGACCGGCGGAACCGGAAGCACGGTCGTGAACGTCGAGACCGGTGAGATTCATCGCCGGGGGTCGAACGCCGACGCGGTGGCAGACTGGCTCGCTGACGAGACCGACGACTCACAACCCCAGTAGCGACCGGAGCGACCGCGTCTTCACGCCGCACTCCGCGCGGTACTCGCAGGACTCGCACTTTGCGTCGTTTCGAAGTCTGGGCGGGGGCCCGTCGAGCGACCGGACCGCCTCGACGGCGGTCCGATAGGCCGCCTTCCGGCGGGTCGTGAGTTCGACCTCCCGCACGGTTCCGTGTGCGGGGTACTCCACGAAGGCGCGCTCGACCGCCTCCTCGTGCTCCCACGAGAGGGCCTTCGCCGCGGCGACCGTCCGAACGGTCTGGGGCTCCCAGACGCCCTGCTCGGGCGGAGCGCCGGTGAAGACCATCGAGGGCGTTGGCGCGTCGAGGGCCACCACCTTGTGGACGACGCCGCGACACTCCCGGCCCTCGACGAGTCGGTCGCGGTCGGTCGGGTCCCGAATCGCGTCCCACTCGTCGGCGAACCTCGACCGCGCGCGGTCGAGGTTCGCGCGGAACTCCCCCGGCGGGACCGAAATCGGAGCCGCGCGCAGGTCCGAATCGGCGGCCCCGAGCAGGTCGTCGTACGCGAACGCGAGGTCGCGCCGGGCCGCGACCTCGTCGGGGACCTCGACCTCGCCGCGGCGCTGGTAGTAGAGCTTCCGGGGGCAGTAGGCCGCGGTCGAGAGCTCGCTGAACGGAATCTTCGACACGCCGGGAGTTGGGCCCGTCCTCGTATTTGAACCCTCGCACGGCGAAGCGATTTCAGCAGGGGATTCGACAGCGAGCGCCCGAGCGCACTACGGGATATCGCAGGACGGCCAACCGACCATTCAGTTCGCGCCAGTGCGACCATTCTACGAAGTAGCGCACCGGCCCCGACATCCACGACGCAGCGCGCCGCAGGCGCGCGCACGAGTCACCGTTCCTGCGTGTGGCCCGAACTCGGCGGCGTCGGTGACGCCGCCGAGTTCGAGGTCACACGCAGGCCTTTTTTGGTCCAGATTTTTTCGAGCCGCGAGGGACACGGTCCCTCGGCCCGTGCGAGCGGCGAAGCCGCGAGCAGAGAGGGTGCGCCAGCAGAGCAGACCGCTCCGCGGTCTGCTCTGCGCGCACCCGACGAAGAAAAAAGGTCGTTTAGAAGGAAACGTTCGTTTCCATCCCCTCGGTGGCGTCGTCGAGGCCGTCCTTCTGGATGTCATCGGTCATCCGGTCGGAGAGTTCGCGGTCCCGGAGGACGTTCTCGAACTCGTCGGTGAAGCGGTCGTTCGCGGTCTGTTTCTCCTGTCGGGTCTCGATGATTCGCCGGTAGCGCCGGACGGTCGATTCGCTCACGTCGAGGGCGTCTGCGGCGTCGGTCGTCGACGCCCCGTCGTCGAGCAGGTCCCGCAGGGCGTCGAGGTCGAACGGCGCGTCGGTGTCGCTCTCCCGGATGAGGTGGAGGTCGATGCGGGCGCGCGAGACCGTCTTCCCGAGGGAGGCGTCGCCGAGTTCGCGGGCGATCTCGGCGTCGGAGTCGCCCGCGTAGTAGCCCCGGACCACGGTGACGAGTTCCTCGTCGGAGAGGGTCGTCGCGAAGTCGTAGCGCTCGCGCATCTCGGCGACGACGGCTTCGAGACGCTCCTCGACCTCCGTCTCCGAACTCAGCGAACCGTGGGTCTCCTCCTGTCGTTCGGTGACGGTGGATTCGTCGGTGACATCCATGAAGATGTCCCGGAGTTCTTCGGTCTTCTCGTCCATGTCCTATGATTTTGGCGCGACGTGACCGCGGGTTAAAAACCTGTCGGCGGCGGTCCGAAACCGGGTCCGGGGGCGGTCGGCGGGGACCGAGCGCGAGCGTCGTCAACCGAAGTTTTCATTCCGGTTGACGAGCCACGGGGAACCATGAGCACCGACACTGCATCGGTCGAGTTGGTCGGCGACGAAGCGGTCGAGAACGTGGCGCGGGCGGCCCTGCTCGCGGCGCTCACGGGCGCGTTCGCGTACGTAACGTTCCCGAATCCCGCCTCGCCCGCGCCCATCAGTCTGCAGGTACTCGGAGTCTTTCTGGCGGGACTCCTGCTCGGGCCCGTCTGGGGCGGCGTCTCGATGGTGCTGTACCTCGCGACGGGCGCGGTCGGCGCGCCCGTGTTCGCGGGCGGTGCGAGCGGGCTTGGGTCGCTGGTCGGCGAGAGCGCGGGCTACCTCTGGTCGTACCCCGTCGCGGCGTTCGTGGTCGGCGCGATAGCCCACGGCGGTCTCACCCTCCGCGACCCGGCGGAGCGACACCTCGCGCGACTGGTCGGCGCGATGGTCGCGGGCACGGCCGTCATCTACGCCTTCGGCGTGGTCGGGATGGCGCTCGTCCTCGGACTCAGTCTGCAGGAGGCGTTCGTCGCGGGCGCGCTGGCGTTCATCCCCGCCGAGGCGTTCAAGATCGCGGCCGCGGTCGGGGTCGTCCGGAGCGACCAGATAGCCGCGGAGTGACCGGATGATAGAGACCCGGAATCTGGTCCACCGGTACGGCGACGAGGCGGGTCCGGCCGCGGTCGACGGCGTGAGCCTCTCGATTCCGGACGGGGAGTTCGTCGTGGTGGCCGGACCCAACGGGAGCGGCAAGTCGACGCTGGTCCGACACTTCAACGGCCTGCTCGAACCCGATTCGGGCGAGGTGCTGGTCGACGGCACCCCCGTCGCGGAGGACCTCGTGGCCGCCCGGACGCGCGTGGGAATGGTGTTCCAACAGCCCCGCGACGCCTTCGTCTCCGCGACGGTCGGGGCCGACGTGGCCTTCGGCCCGGAGAACCTCGGTCTCGCCCGCGACGAGATCGACCGCCGGGTCGAGGAGTCGCTGGCGGCCGTCGACATGACGGGGCGGGGCGACGACCGCATCGACGAGCTCTCGGGCGGCGAGCGCGAGCGCGTCGCCATCGCCGGGGCGCTCGCGATGGAGCCCGACCACCTCGTGCTGGACGAACCCTTCACCGGGCTCGACGCCCCGGCGCGCGAGTCGGTGGTCGGGCGACTCCGCGCGCTACGCGAGGCGGGGACGGGCGTCGTGGTCGTCACCCACGACCTCCGAGACGTGTGGGACCTCGCCGACCGCGTGGTCGCGCTCCGGGACGGGCGAGTCGCGGTCGACGCCCCGCCAGCGAGCGCCCGCGAGCGACTCGGCGACCTCGGAGTGCGCGCGCCGTGACGTTCTCGTACCGACCGGGCGAGTCGTTCGCCCATCGACTCGACCCCCGGAGCAAGCTGGCGTTTCAGGCCGGGTTCGCGGTCGCGGCGTTCGCCCACACCGACCCCCGGGGACTGCTCGCGCTGACCGGGGTCGTCGCCGTCGCGCTCCGGGCGTCGGGCGTGTCGCTCGGGAACGCGCTCGCGGCCTACCGGTACGTGTTCCCCTTCCTCCTCGCGGGGCCGGTGGTGGCGGCCGCGACCCTCGGCCCGCCGTGGATTCGACCCGAGGAGGGCGTCGAGGTCGCGCTCGCGAGCTATCGGGTCGTCCTCGTCCTGCTCGTGAGCGCGGCCTACCTCCGAACGACCCCGGTACGGGACTCGCGGGCCGCGATTCAGCGCCTCGTGCCGGGGAAGACCGGCCGACTGCTCGGGACCGGCGTGGGGTTCGTCTTCCGGTTCCTGCCGGTCCTGCGGGCCGACCTCGGCCGGATTCGGGACGCCTCGGCCGCGCGACTCGGCGACCAGCGGTCGCTCGTCGCGCGGATGCGACTGGTCGGCGTCGCGGGTCTGGCCCGGGCGCTCGCCCGGGCCGACCGGTTCGCGCTCGCGCTCCGGGCGCGGTGTTTCGCGTGGAACCCCACGCTTCCCCGCCTGTCGTTCTCTCGCGCCGACGCGCCGGTGATGGCGGCGAGCGCGGGACTGGTGGCGTGGGCGCTCGTTTGAACGATAAACTCTTTGTGCGTTTTCGGCGGATGGAGCCGTGCGAGTCGGTAAAACTTATGCGCGTCGTGTCCCGCCTGTAAGATATGGCAACATTCGCGCTGGCGCAGGCGGGTGACGAGGTGACCCGTCCGACGTTCTGGCAGATCGGGCACCTCGGGGAAGCCCTCTTCTACTACCTCTCGGCGGTGGCGATAGCCATCTTCCTGTACGGCGTCTACGACCGGTTCGCGACCTACTCGCGGGGGACCGAGTCGTGGTTCGACCGACTCGACGACCTGCCGGGCCGGGTCCTCTCCGCGGCGAAGATCGTGTTCACCAACGAGAAGCAGTTCGACCGGGACCTCTACGCTGGCGTGATGCACGCGTTCATCCTCTGGGGCTTTCTGACCCTGTTCATCGGCACCACCATCCTCGCCATCGACATGGACATCTGGACGAAGGGACTCGGTCGGGATTCCTTTTTCGTCGGCGACTTCTACCTCTCGTACTCGCTGGTGATGGACGCGATGGGCCTGCTGTTCGTGGTCGGCGTCGGGATGGCAATCTACCGGCGCTACTGGGTCCGGAACGCTCGGCTCTGGGGCAAGCACACCTCCACCGAGGACGACCTGTTCGTCTGGACGCTGTTCCTGCTCGGGGTCGGGGGCTACCTCACCGAGGGCGTCCGCATTCTGGGCACGAGCGCGACCCGCGACGTCTCGTTCGAGACCGTGAGCTTCGTCGGGTGGTTCGTCTACGACGTGTTGCAGGTCGCGGGCGTCACCCCCGAGATGGCGACCGCCGCGTACCCCGCGGTGTGGTGGTCCCACGCCCTGCTCGCGCTGGCGTTCGTCGCCGCGGTGCCGTACGCCAAGCCGTTCCACATGATCTCGTCGTTCGCCAACGTCGTCACACGCGACGAGATGGCGGGCAAGCGCCTGCCGGGCGTCCCCGACGACGCCGGGCCCGAGGAGATCGGCCACGGCTCCATCGAGGACTTCTCGTGGAAGGAACTGCTCGACCACGACGCCTGCACCAAGTGCGGCCGGTGTTCGTCGGTCTGCCCCGCGAAGGCCTCCGACCGGCCGCTCGACCCCCGCGACGTGATTCTCGACCTCAAGCAGTACCGCGAGGACTTGGACGCGGGCCGGACCGAGGAGAAGCCCATCGTCGCCGACGGGGGCGACTCGGTCATCGCCGCGGAGACGATGGAGTCGTGCATGTCCTGCATGGCGTGCATGGACGCCTGCCCCGTCGAAATCGAGCACGTCGAGCAGTTCACCCAGATGAACCGACGGCTCACCGAGTCGGGCCAGATGGACGCCAACGTCCAGGACGCGATGATGAACGTGTTCCAGAACGGCAACACGTTCGGCGAACCCGACCGCAAGCGCCCCGACTGGGTCGACGACCTCGACTTCGAGGTGCCCGACGCCCGCGACGAACCCGTCGAGTACCTCTGGTACGTCGGCGACTACCCGAGCTACGACGAGCGAAACCGCAAGATAGCGCGGTCGCTGGCGACCATCTTCGAGGAGGCGGGCGTCAGCTACGGAATCCTCTACGACGACGAACAGACCGCGGGCAACGACGTGCGCCGGGTCGGCGAGGAGGGCCTCTACGAGATGCTCGTCGAGGACAACGCCGCCGCGATACAGGACTGCGAGTACGACAAGATCGTCTGCACCGACCCCCACAGCTACAACACCTTCCAGAACGAGTACCCCGAGTTCGAGGAGTGCGCGTGGACCGCCGAGGACGTGTTCCACTACACGCAGGTCGTCGAGGACCTGTTCCGCGACGGCGCGCTCGGCCTCTCGGGCACCGAACTCGACTACACCGTCACCTACCACGACCCGTGTCACCTCGGGCGGTACAACGGCGAGTTCGAGGCCCCGCGCGAAATCGTGGCCGGGACCGGCTGCGACCTCGCCGAGATGCCCCGCAACCGCGAGGACAGCTTCTGCTGTGGCGGCGGCGGGGGCGGCCTCTGGATGGACTTCGAGGAGGACCCCAAGCCCAGCGAGGAGCGCCTCCGCGAGGCCCTCGAAGACACCGAGGCTGGCGGGGCCGTCGAGAAGTTCGTCGTCGCGTGCCCGATGTGCATGACGATGTACGAGGACGGCCGCAAGACCGGCGACTACGAGGACGACATCGAAATCGTCGACGTCTCGGAACTGCTGGTCGAGGCCATCGGTGCGACCGAGCGCGCCGAGGTCGCGGCCGACTAGGACGCGACTTCTCTCGGGTCGAGACGCGAGACGAGCCCGTCGAAGTCGTCGTCGAACGCGAGAACGGCGTCGATGTCGAGACTCCGAACGAGCGCGACGGTCGAGGCGTCGGTGAAGCTCAGGTCGTGGTCGTCGTAGCGTTCGAACGTCTCTATGGAGCGCTGAAACAGTTCCTCGGAGGTGGTTATCGTTTCGATAACGTGGGGGAAGTCCCCCTTTCCGAGAATGCGGTCACCGATTCGATTGGCGTACTCGAAACGTCCGGTACGCTTTCTCGTGAGCGTCACCGTCTCGGCGAAGACGTAATCGCTCGTGTACAATCGGCCGTATTCGCTCGACAGAACGGATTCGAGAGCTTCGTTCGCGGTCGGGTGTCGGTGTGCATCGCGGTCGGACTGGGCGTAGAAGACGCCCGTATCGATGAACAGACTCATTCTCCGTAGAGTATTTTGTCGATATCGTCTTCGTCGGTTTCCGCCCCGGAGGCGAACGTTTCCGAGAGGAACGCGTCTATCTCGTCCTCCGAGAGGCCCTCCCAGTCGTCGTCCGAGCGCGTCCCGGCCTCGTCCCGGAACGAAGCGACGACCGCCCTCTTCGACTCGTACCCTCTGCTGACGATTCGGTCGAGGACCTCGCGTTGGCTCACCTCGCGGTCGGTCGCGACCTCGATTTTGGCCTGCAACTGCTCCAATCGGCGTTTCGCCCGGTCGGATAGCTCTACCGAGGAACTCATGATATCAAACCGTTGGCCGTTTTCGTATTTGAACCTTGGTACGGCGAGTCGAGTATGCAAAAACGACCGCGCGTCCCGGCGCGCGGAAGTGCGCTCGCGTGAAGTTCATGGCATGGCACGCGATGAAGTGGGCACGCGAGCGCAGATGGGCCTACGGTCCCCAACGTGTTAGGTCTGACGCCTCGGGGTTCGGAGAGGTCCTCGGTTCAGAGGAATCCGAGGAAGCCGAGTTCGACCGCGTACAGCGCGGCTGCCGCGAGCCACGACTGGAATATCAGCGTGCCCAGCGCCGAGAGAACGACGAACTCCCAGTCGCGCATCTCCGCGAACCCGGCCGGGACGGTCAGCATGCCCCGAGTGAAGAGGAGGGCGTTGCTCACCGGGACGACGATTCGGCCCCACTTCTGGAACCACCCGTCGAAGCGGTCGAGCTGGTCCTCGTCGATTCGGAACCACCGCTTGCCGAGGAGGTACTCCCGGCCGCCGCGCTTGGCGAGCAGGAAGAGGGCGTACTGGCCGATGGTCGCGCCGACCACCGCGACGAGGATGACTCCCGCGATGTTGTCGAGGTCGCCGGGACCCTCCGCGAGCAGGGTCACCCCGAGCGGGACGAGGCTCTCGCTCGGTGCGAAGTAGAGGAGCATCGCCCCCTCCAGCACGAGGATGCAGAACAGCGCGAGCAGGCCGTACTGGTCGAGCCACTGGCGCGCGAGTCGCTCGTTGCCGATGAAGAACAGGCCGATACCGACGACCGCGAGCGCCACGATGCCGACCGTGAGCAACAGCACGCCGTTCTCGGAGACGAACTGGCGGGCTCTGGTCCCGGCCGCGTTCGACAGCAGGACGCCAGCGAGCAACAGGACGAGTCCGGAAGCGAGCGGCACCTCGGGGAGCGAAACGAGCGAAAGGGCCTCCATCGAGTACCACATCAGCGGGGCGGATTAAATGCGTTGTGACCCGGGACGGAGCGACTCGCGGCCCGCGATGGAGCAGGCCGTGACCCGCCGCGGAGACGAGCGACGCGGTTTTGGGACCCCGCCCGCAAGTGTCGGACATGGACATCACCGACCGGCCCCGCCGACTCCGGCGGGACGGCATCCGCGGGATGGTGAGCGAGACCGACGTGTGCCCCGAGGACCTCATCGCCCCCGTCTTCGTGGACGCGACGGCAGACGAGCGCGTCGAAATCGAGTCGATGCCCGGCCACGAGCGCGTGCCGGTCGACGAATCGGTCGCCCGCGTCGAGGAGGTCCTCGAAACCGGCGTCGAGTCGGTCGTGCTCTTCGGGATTCCCGAGTCGAAGGACGAGCGAGGCACCCGCGCGTGGGCCGACGACGGGGTGGTGCAGGAGGCGACCCGGCGGGTCAAGCGCGAGACAGACGCCTACGTGATCACGGACGTGTGCCTCTGCGAGTACACCAGCCACGGCCACTGCGGAATCTTGGAGGACCACGCCCAGTCGGCCGCCCGACTGACCGTGGAGAACGACGAGACGCTCGACCTGCTCGGGAAGATAGCGGTCTCCCACGCCGAGGCCGGGGCCGACATGGTCGCGCCCTCCGGGATGATGGACGGGACGGTGGGCGCGATCCGGGAGGCGCTGGACGACGAGGGCTTTTCGGACGTTCCCATCATGAGCTACGCCGCAAAGTACGAGTCGGCGTTCTACGGCCCCTTCCGCGACGCCGCCGACGGCGCGCCCGCGTTCGGCGACCGGCGGCACTACCAGATGGACCCCGCGAACCGACGCGAGGCCCTACGGGAAGTCGCCCTCGACGTGGAACAGGGCGCCGACGTGCTGATGGTCAAGCCCGCGCTCCCCTATCTGGACGTGGTGTCCGACATCCGCGAGGAGTTCGACCACCCGGTCGCGGCCTACAACGTCTCCGGGGAGTACGCGATGCTCCACGCCGCCGCCGAGAAGGGGTGGCTGGACTTGGAGTCGGTCGCGCTGGAGTCGCTGGTGTCGATAAAGCGAGCGGGCGCGGACCTGATTCTGACGTACTTCGCGGAGGACGTGGCAGAGCGTCTCTAATCGGTCGATTCTCGCGCGCACGGCCACCTGCTCGCGGTCGCACCGCGACCGCGAGCAGGGTCGACGAACGTCCGGAAACCGGCCCGCCGAGCGTCCGATTTCTGGACGGAATACAACCTTATATCCGTAGTATTCGATTGTAAACCGACCGAGCGTCCACGCCCGACGCAGAATTTTCGAATATTTCAACGATTACCCTTATGTAGTGCTTTGCCGTCACGGTATATCGTGAAACGCAATACGAACTCAGAAGAATCCGAGATTTTCCTGAACAGTCGTCCAGACGATCTGGTCGAGATTCCCGCGACCGCGGACGGAGGGGAGGTCGAGCGGTCGTGATGCAGTCGCCCGAGGAACTCGCGGTGCTCGCGGAGGGCGTCAACACGATGTGGGTGCTGTTGGTGACCTTCCTCATCTTCTTCATGCACGCGGGGTTCGCGATGCTGGAGGCCGGGCAGGTCCGGTCGAAGAACGTCGCCAATCAGCTCACGAAGAACCTGCTGACGTGGAGCGTGGGCGTGATCGCGTTCTTCTTCGTCGGCGCGGGAGTCTCGTCGGCGGTCGGCGCACTCACCAGCGGGGGCGGCGAGTACGCGCTGTTCGGGACGCTCGACGGCTCGGACCCGAACGCGTGGGTCGACTGGCTGTTCGGCGCGGTGTTCGCGATGACCGCCGCGACCATCGTCTCGGGCGCGGTGGCGGGCCGCGCGAAGCTCCGGGCGTACGTCTCGTACACGTTCCTGCTCGCGGCGGTCGTCTACCCGGTCGTGACCGGTTTTACGTGGGGAGAGGGCTTCCTCTTCGAACTCGGCTTCGCCGACTTCGCTGGCGGCATGATCGTCCACGGGATGGGCGGCGTCGCCGGGCTCACCGCCGCGTACGTCATCGGCCCGCGGCTGGACCGGTACGACGACGACGGCTCGGCCAACGTCATCCCCGGCCACTCGCTGACGTTCGCGGTGCTGGGGACGCTCGTGCTCGCGTTCGGCTGGTACGGTTTCAACGTCGGTACCGCCGCGACGGTGTTCGTCGTCGAGGAGGGTTCCATCGCGCTCGGCGACTTCGCGTACGTCGGCCGGGTCGCGCTCAACACCACGCTCGGGATGGCCGCGGGGGCCATCGGCGCGGGCGCGGTCTCGCTGTACAAGACCCGGAAGGTCGACACCCTCTACGTCGCCAACGGCCTGCTCGCCGGACTGGTCGGCGTGACCGCCAGCGCCGACGCCGTCGTCTGGTACGGCGGCATAATTTCGGGCCTGCTCGCTGGCGCGCAGTTGCCCCTCGTCTTCGAGTTCGTCGAGAAGCGCCTCAAGATAGACGACGTGTGCGCGGTGTTCCCGGTCCACGGCTCGGCGGGGATACTCGGCGCGGTCGTGATGCCGTTCTTCGCGGTCGGGGGCTTCTCCGCGAGCCAGTTCGCGGTTCAGGTCCTCGGCGTCGGCGTCATCACCCTCTGGACCGTCGCGGCGACCGGCGCGGTGTTCGGCGCGTTCAAGGCGGTCGGACAGGCCCGCGTCAGCGCCGACCACGAGCGCGACGGTCTCGACAGCGCCGAACACGGCGTCGACACCTACCCCGAGTTCGGCCCCGAGGTGGGCGAGGGGACCGCGATTCGGACGGACGGCGGCGAACTCCCCAACGGCGGGGAGATCAAGCTCGTGACCGCCGTCGTGCGGCCCGACCGCCTCCCGAAGGTCAAGACCGCGCTCGCGCAGATCGGCGCGCCGAGCCTCACGGTCACGAACGTCTCGGGGCGGGGGAGCCAGCCCGCCAAGACCGGCCAGTGGCGCGGCGAGGAGTACACCGTCGACCTCCACCAGAAGGTGAAAGTCGAGTGCGCGGTCGCCGACGTTCCGGCCGACGAGGTCGTCGAGGCCGTCCGCGAGGCCGCCGACACCGGCGAACCGGGAGACGGGAAGATATTCGTGATTCCGGTCGAGGACGCCTGTCAGGTCCGGACCGGGGTTCGGGGGCCAGAGGCGGTCTGAGCGAACCGGACTTTTTCGGGTCGTCGTGATGAATCGAGGAGATGGCCGCGAAACGACTCCCAGATCAACCACCCGGCGCGTGCTGGCGCGGGCCGCAGTTTGGCCCGCGCCATCATCGCGCGAGGGACGAGCATCGCAGGCCGGAGGCCGAGAAGCGCAAGAGGTTGGGGAGGTTCGAGGCCTGCGGCCGCGGTGCGGTTGGTCGGACTGAGAGGGCCTTCGCGCTCGCGGCCGGAGGCCGTGGTCGTCTGCGCGACCGTCTCGCGAGCGAAGTCTGTGCGAGCGAAGCGAGGACAGGCTCGTCGGAGCGTGTTCCGACGGTGCGAACGAGACCTCGGCGGACGTTTTCCCTCCAATGGCGAGCGCGAAGGGGCTTTCGAGATGCCATTCTCTGTTGGTCGGGGTCGTCGCAATCGGATGGAGACTTCCGAGTCAACGTCACCCTCGGTTACTTCGATTCTGAGCGAGCCAGATATATGTCGCTACGACGAAAAGACGTAGTATGGACAGAGAGACGACGACCACCCGTACCGAGGGACGCCCGCCCCGCGCCGACGAGAGGCGCGACGACGACCCGAACACCCTACTGAACGCCCTCATCGGCGCGGTCGTGACCGTGATAACCGCGCCCCTGCTCCCGTTCGCCGCCATCTTCGGCGGCGCGGCCGCGGGCTACCTCCAGCGCGGGGACTTCGCCGAGGGCGCGAAGATCGGTGCCATCTCGGGTGCCATCGCGGCCGTTCCGGCGGTGCTGTTGGTGTGGCTCGTCTTCGGGTTCTTCCTCATCGGGGCCGACCCGCTGTTCGGGTTCTCGGTCGTCATCGCGCTGGTCGTCTTCTTCTTCGTCGCGAGCTACCTCGTCGGCGCTGGCGCGCTCGGCGGGGCGCTCGGGGCGTACCTCCGGCGGGAGCTGTGAGCGGCGCTTCGAGTCCTCTCGTGGAGGGGACCCAGTCGCGCGGACAGAAATCCACTTCACGCAGGAACCGAAAGTCCAGGATATGCACGACGCGAACTCCCGCGAACTGTACGACCGGGCGCTCTCGGTCCTCCCCGGCGGCGTCAACTCCCCCGTGCGGGCGACCCGCCCCTACCCGTTCTTCGTCGAGCGCGGCGACGGCGCGCACGTCGTCGACGCCGACGGCAACAAGTACGTCGACTACGTGATGGGGTACGGCCCGCTCCTGCTGGGCCACGACCTGCCCCAAGAGGTCGAGTCCCGAATCCAGTCCCAGCTCTCGGACGGCCCGATGTACGGCGCGCCCGCCGAGGTCGAGGTCGAACTCGCGGAGTTCATCGCGCGCCACGTCCAGAGCGTCGAGATGGTCCGGTTCGTCAACAGCGGGACCGAGGCGACCACCTCCGCGGTCCGACTCGCCCGCGGGTACACCGGCCGCGACAAGCTGGTCGTGATGCAGGGCGGCTACCACGGCGCACAGGAATCGACGCTCGTGGAGGGGAAATCGGGCGGCGTGGGGTCGCCGAGTTCCGACGGCATCCCCCCGGCGTTCGCCGAGGAGACCATCACCGTCCCGTTCAACGACGAGGCCGCGGTCCGAGAGGTGTTCGAGGAGCGCGGTGACGAAATCGCGGGCGTGCTCGTCGAGCCGATTCTGGGCAACTGCGCCTCGGTCGGACCGGTCGAGGGCTATCTCGAAACCCTCCGCGAGCTGACCGACGACCACGGCGCGCTCCTCGTCTTCGACGAGGTGATGACCGGCTTCCGAGTCGGCGGCCTCCAGTGCGCGCAGGGCAAGTTCGGCGTCACGCCCGACCTGACCACCTTCGCGAAGGTCATCGGCGGGGGTTTCCCGGTCGGCGCGGTCGGCGGTCCCGCCGAAATCATGGAGGGGTTCACGCCCGTGGGCGACGTGTTCCAGGCCGGGACCTACTCGGGCCACCCCCTCTCGCTGACCGCGGGGCTGGAGATGCTCCGGTTCGCCGCCGAGAACGACGTGTACGACCACGTCAACGACCTCGGCGAGAAACTCCGCTCGGGGCTGACCGACATCCTCGAAGACCACGCGCCCGAGTACACCGTCACCGGCTACGACAGCATGTTCAAGGTCGTGTTCACCCGCGACGGCCCGCGCGACCTGTCGGGCCAGTGCGAGGCGGGGTGTCGCCAGGACCCCGAGTGCCCGCGCTACGACTACTGTCCGAAGAACAAGTCCGACGTGGACGCCGCCGAGACCGAACGCTGGGAGCGACTCTTCTGGCCCGCGATGCGCGAACAGGGCGTGTTCCTGACCGCGAACCAGTACGAGTCGCAGTTCCTCAGCTACGCCCACACCGAGGAGGACGTAGAGGAGACGCTGGAGGCGTACAAGGAGGCGCTGTAGGTTCGAGAGCGAGGAGGCCGACGGAGTCGGCCTCCTCGCTCTCTTGCGACACGCGTTTAGTCCCGCGCTCCGAAGGCACCCCCATGAGCAGTTCCGGTTACAGGCGCGTCAGGAAGGGCTCACACCACTGGTACTGGGTGGCAGCCATCCCGGCGGCGTTCGTCCTCTGGGTGGCCGCGCTCGCGTGGCTCGCGCTCGCCGCCCAGTTCAACGCCTTCTCGTTCGCAGACCGCGTGGTCGAACTCTCGATGGTCGCGCTCGGGATTCCGTTCGCCTTCCTGACGGTCTACTTCCCGATTGCGGTCTACCGCGACGCCAACTACGTCAACCGGACCAGCGGAAAGTGGGCACCCGAACCGATGCGACAGGCGCTCCTCGCGCTCATCGGGGCGGTCGTCTTCGCCGTCGTCGGCGTCGTCACCGTCGTCCTCTCGTTCAGCCCGGTCGTCCCCATCATCGCGGGGTTCGTCGCCAGCGTCCCGTTCGCGGTCCACTACCTCCGCAAGCGCCGGAAGTACGTCGGGGTGCCCGGACTCCCGTGGCGGTAATCAGAGGCCCAGCCCCAGCGCGCGGTTGGCGACCAGCACCGCGAACCCGACGGCCATGATCGCGGCCAGCAGTCCGAACGCCGGAGTCCACCCGGCGGCGTCGGCCACCACGCCGACGACGACGCTCCCGGTCGCGCCCAACAGCATGTAGACGGTCCGGACCAGCCCGAAGCCAGCGCCACGCTCCTCGGCCGAGAGCTTGTCGATGAATCTGGACTGGAGGGGCGCGCCCCAGCTCATCGCCACCCCCGCGAGGACGACGCCCGCGGCGAACGCCGGGAGGGTCGAGCCCCACG
The DNA here is from genome assembly GCF_024138125.1 of Halorussus salilacus. Lineage (NCBI taxonomy): Archaea > Methanobacteriati > Methanobacteriota > Halobacteria > Halobacteriales > Haladaptataceae > Halorussus > Halorussus salilacus. Next base: position 1,696,379 of record NZ_CP099993.1, on the reverse strand, counting down.
CGAGCGTCCCGTAGCCAGCGATGCCGAGGCCCATCGACAGGGACGCCGCGGCGTCCCTGTCGAACCGGTCCGAGAGCCACCCCATCACTGGCTGGGTCGCGCCGTGGACCACGAAGTACAGCGAGAACAGCGCGCTCGCGGTCGTGGTGTCGAGCCCCCGGCCCTCCGAGAGCAACGTCGGGAGGAACGAGGCGGTCGCCTGCCAGGTGAACGCCCCCGCGACCGCCAGCACCGTGGTGTAGGCGATCTCGGGCCGGGAGAGGAGTTCTCCGACCGGTCCGAGCGCGAACCGGTCGCGCATGCGCTGGTCGGGCCGGACGGGCTCGGTCGGTTCGACCCGGGCCGCGAACGCGACGAACGTCGGCACCGCGACGACCGCCCCGAGCGAGAGGGCGGGCCGCCAGCCGTACCGGGCGGCGACCGCGGCCACGGCGACCGGCACCAGCAGTCCGGCGAGCGGGCCGCCCGCGACGTGGACGCCGATGGCCCGGCCGATGTTCTCGAAGTGCTTCGAGATGAACGTGGTCGCCACGCTGTAGTGGAGGCCCGCCCCGGCCCCGAGCGCCACCGCGAAGACCGCGAACGTCGCGTAGCTCGGCGAGAGCGCGAGCAGGAGGCTGGCGACCGCCGTCAGCCCCACCGCGGTCAGGATGACCCGCCGCTCACCGTACCGGTCGCCCAGCACGCCGCTGGGGAACTGCGCGAGCGCGTAGGCCGCCCACATCCCCGAGAGCGCGACGCCGACGGTCCCGGTCGTGACGTCGAACGACTCGGTGATGTCGGGGACGACCGGGCTGATGGCGAGCCGGGCGGCCATCGTGGCGAAGAAGGCGAGGGTGGCGAGCGCGAGGACTGTGTTGCGGTATCGCCACTTCACTCGTGGGGATTGACGGGGTCGGGCGAAGTGGCTTTCGGGTCCGGCAATCGGCGTGCGGGAGGATTCGGTCGGCGGTGGGAGTCAGTGTATCGGTTCGACGACCAGATGGTCGCTCCCGAGATACGGGCGCTTCGCTCGTCCCGTCTCCTCGAAATCGACCACGCCGTGTTCCGCAAGGATTCCGAGGTCTCGGCTGACCTGCCCCTTGTCGCGTTCGACGCGGCGGGCGAGGTCACGGACCGATTCGACCTCCTCGCGGCGTAGTACGTCGATTAGTTCGCGGCGCTTCTCGGTGAGGATTCGCTCCGCGCTCTCGTGACTGAGGACGTGAACGCCGTCCATCCCGCCTCGGGCAAGCGCACGGGCCATCTGCGCTCGACGTTCGACACGTTCGGAATCGGACGCTGGAACGGATTCGTCGCGTTTTCTGTCGATGGATTCAGACATGTGACTTCTTCCTTATGGTTGAGTACTTCCCACAACGGTATAAACGTTCGGTCAGCGAGGGTTCAAATGCGATAACGAGTCATCCACTGCCACCGCTCGACCGGCGCGGTACGGGCGAAACCCAACTCGGTGACAACAGTGTCCGACTTCACGTACATCTACGACATCGGGACGTATCACGGGCGAACGTACTATCTCGGCGTTCGCGCTACCCCAAATTTAGACGTCGTCCGGTCATTTGCAGTCGTCTTGTTCTACGAGAAGAGCAATGGGGAATCGGTCGAAGTTGCGAAGATAGACGACAGCGAACACGAATCGGGATCGGTCCACTTCGACAGATACTATCGTTCGGCGGGTGCGAATCAGAAGGATTTCGACGTCGACGTCTCGTCCGTTTTCGAAGCCGAGGAACGCCTCGCGGAGAACTGGCGGCGCTACGCCCGCCTACACGAGGAGAACCACGGAGCCGAATGAGACGTATCCCGCAAAAACGGACAAGTGTTTCAACCTCGGACGCCGACTCCCGAGTATGACCACACGAGGGACGAAGGTCCGGCTCGCCACGCGGGGGTCGGACCTCGCGCTCCGGCAGGCCGGAGAGGTGAAGGCCGCGCTGGAGGACCGGCGGTTCGAGGTCGAACTGGTCGAGGTCGAGACGACCGGCGACGAGATTCGCGACGAACTCATCCATCGGCTCGGCAAGACCGGTGCGTTCGTCCGGAGCCTCGACGAGAAGGTGCTGTCGGGCGAGCTGGACGGCGCGATCCACTCGATGAAGGACATGCCGACCGAACACCCCGACGAACTCATCGTCGCCGCGATTCCCGAGCGCGCCAGCGCCAACGACGTGCTGGTGACGCCCGACGGGAAGGCGCTGGAGGACCTGCCGGAGGGCGCGACCGTGGGAACGTCGAGCCTCCGCCGGAAGGCCCAGTTGCTGAACTCGCGGCCCGACCTGACGGTCGAGCCGCTCCGGGGGAACGTCGACACGCGCGCCGAGAAACTCCTCGCGCCCGCGCTCCAGCGCGAGCACGAGGCGCGCACCGAGGCCGAGAAGGAGAAGAAAGCGAACGAACAGATAGCTCGGAAGGGCCACAAGAAGGAGTACGAGGGCGAGTTCGACCGGACCGTCGAGGAGTGGTTCGACGACCTCGCCGAAATCGAACGACGCGCGATGGAGCGGGAGGTCGAGACCGAGTACGACGCCATCGTCCTCGCGCAGGCCGGACTCGAACGCAGCGGTCTGGCCCACCACCTCGAATACGTCGAACTCCCGCCCGGGGAGTTCGTCCCCGCGCCGGGGCAGGGCGCGCTGGCGGTGACCTCCCTCGACGACGACCTCGCCGGAGACCTCAACACCGTCCTCGACCACCCCCGGACGCGGGTCGAGACCACGGTCGAGCGGACCGTCCTCGCGGAACTCGGCGGCGGATGCGTCGCGCCCATCGGCGTCCACGCCCTGATTCAGGGCGAGAACGTCCACGTCGACGTGCAGGTGTTCTCTCAGGACGGCACCGAGAAGATAGCGGCGACCCGCGACCTGCCGGTCGAGAACCACGTCGCGGCCGCCAAGGAACTGGCCGCCGAACTCCGCGAGCGGGGCGCGGCCGAGCTCGTCGAGGCCGCCCGGCGCGACGAGCCCGAGGAGGAGGGCAAGCGCGAATGAGCCGAGACGTTCGGGTCGCGGTCTTCCGCCCGGACGACGAGCGCCTCGCCGAGGCCGAGCAACTGCTCGACTCGCTCGGGGCCGACCCCGTCGCCGACCCGATGCTCGAAGTCCGGCCGACCGGGAACGCGCCCGAGTCGGGCGAGTACGTCGTGCTGACGAGCAAGACGGGCGTGGAGTTGGCCGCCGAATCGGGCTGGGACCCCGGCGACGCGACCGTCTGCGCAATCGGGTCGAGCACCGCCGACGCCCTGCGCGAGCACGGCTACGAGGTCGACCTCGTGCCCGAGGAGTACACCTCCGCGGGACTCGTCGCGGCCCTCGAATCGGAGGTCGAGGGGAGACGCGTCGAGGTCGCCCGGAGCGACCACGGGAGCCCGGTCCTCACCGAGGGGCTCGCCGACGCGGGCGCGGACGTACGCGAGACGATTCTGTACCGGCTGGTCAGGCCCGAGGGGTCCGGCGAGTCGGCCGCGCTCGCGGCCGACGGCGACCTCGACGCCGCCCTCTTTACGTCGTCGCTGACCGTGGCGCACTTCCTTGAGGCGGCCGACGAACGCGGGGTGCGGGAGGAAGCGATTGCGGGACTGAACGAGGCGGTGGTCGGGGCCATCGGCCCGCCGACACGCGAGACCGCCGAATCGGAGGGCATCGACGTGGACGTGGTTCCGGAGGTCGCCGACTTCGAGAAACTGGCGTGCGCGGTCGTGGAGGCCGCCGCGCCGACGTATCACGGGTGAGTGGTGAAAATAGCGAGCGTGAGATTCGGTCGTTCTTCGTTCTGCACGGTCGTTTCGGAGCGTCCCGCTCGCACGTCACCGATGAGACCGCAACCACACCCTCCCCACCCGACTCACTCGTTCGCTTCGCTCACTCGTTCCTCCCTCGCGCGACTTGGCGCGGGTCAAACCACGACCCGCGCCAGCGCGCGCCGACCGCAGACGAAAGTCCAACGGGCGATTCGAGGGCCGACCCGATTTCGACCGATAGCGGACCTTTTTAAGCGATACCGACTTACCCTCTCTCGAATGGCTACCGCCGGTCCAGTCCCCGCTCTCGCCGAGCGCGCCGCGTCGTGCGCCGACCGCCTCCGCGAGGCCGACGAGGTGTTGCTCGCGTCCCACATCGACGCCGACGGGCTGACGAGCGCCGCAGTCGCGTCGTCGGCGCTCGAACGCGCGGGCATCCCGTTCGAGACCGTCTTCAGCAAGCAGTTGGACGCCGAGGAGGTCGCCGCAATCGCGGCGACCGACTACGACACCGTGCTGTTCACCGACTTCGGGAGCGGCCAGTTGGACATCATCGGCGACCACGAGGCCGATGGGGACTTCACGCCGGTCGTCGCCGACCACCACCAGCCAGCCGACGCGACCACCGAGTTCCACCTCAACCCCCTCCTGTTCGACATCGACGGCTCCTCGGAGCTGTCGGGCGCGGGTGCGAGCTACGTCCTCGCGCGGGCGCTCGAACCCGAGGACGGGGACAACCGCGACCTCGCCGCCCTCGCGGTGGTCGGCGCGGTCGGCGACATGCAGACCACCGACGGCGAACTCGTGGGCGCGAACACCGCCATCGTCGAGGAGGGGCGGGCCGCGGGCGTCCTCGAAACTGGCACCGACCTGACGCTCTACGGCAAGCAGACCCGACCCCTCCCCAAACTGCTGGAGTACGCCAGCGACGTGTACATCCCGGGCGTCTCGAACGACCAGAACGGCGCGATTCGGTTCCTCGACGGGCTCGGCATCGACCTCAAGGAGGGCGGCGACTGGCGGCGCTGGGTCGACCTGACCGACGACGAGCGCCAGACCGTCGCGAGCGGACTCGTCCAGCGGGCGGTCTCGAAGGGGGTCAGCGCCGACCGCATCGACGGGCTGGTGGGCACGACCTACACCCTCGTCGACGAGCCCGAGGGGACCGAACTCCGGGACGTGAGCGAGTTCTCGACCCTCCTGAACGCGACCGCCCGCTACGAGCGCGCCGACGTGGGGCTGGCGGTCTGTCTGGGCGACCGCGGCGACGCGCTCGAACGCGCCCGGACCCTGCTCTCCGAACACCGCCGGAACCTCTCGGAGGGCCTCCAGTGGGTCAAATCAGAGGGCGTCACCCGCGAGGAGAACCTCCAGTGGTTCCACGCCGGAGGCCGCATCCGGGAGACCATCGTCGGCATCATCGCCGGGATGGCGGTCGGAGCCGACGGCGTCGAGCGCGGGACGCCCATCGTCGCCTTCGCCGAGAAGAACGACGAGGAGGTGAAGGTGTCGGCGCGCGGGACGCCCTCGCTGACCCGCCGGGGACTCGACCTCTCTGCGGTGATGCGCGAGGCGTCTCAGGCGGTCGGCGGCGACGGCGGCGGCCACGACGTGGCCGCGGGCGCGACCGTCCCGAAGGGGACAGAAGAGGAGTTCGTGGCGCGCGCCGACAAATTGGTCGGCGAACAGCTCGGATAGCGAGCGAATCGAAGTCGATTTCTCGACGCCGAGCGGGGCGAACAGCCGGAGCGCCGCCGAGCGGGTCGTCCCGGTCGGGTCGGGCGAGTCGCTGGCCGATGGGCAGACATTTCGTATTGCGGTATGTGATTTATGGCGTGCGTGGTCGACTGCCCACGGACCCACCGAAGAGCGGTCGGAGACCGGCCGGACCCGACCCGTGTCGGTGATAATAAATACGTGCGCGAGAGACCGTGTACGTACTGTAACCCACCACTCGACAATGATAGAGAGAACGTATTCTGGTGACATCACCGCAGAACAGGACGGCGAGACGGTCTCCGTCGCGGGGCACGTCCACGATATCCGTGACCTCGGCGGGCTGACCTTCGTCATCGTACGGGACCGCGAGGGACAGATGCAGACGGTCTTCAAGGAGGAGAACGACGAGGACCTCTTCGAGGCGGCACAGGACCTCGGCAAGGAGGACGTGGTCCGGATCACCGGCCGCGTGAAGGCCAGCGACCAGGCTCCCGGCGGGGTGGAGATGGTCCCCGAGTCGCTGGAGGTCATCAGCGAGGCCGACTCGCCGCTCCCGATGGAGGTCGCCAAGGACATCGAATCGGACCTCTCGACCCGCCTCGACAACCGGGCCATCGACCTCCGGAAGCCCGAGGTTTACGCGGTGTTCTCCCTTCGCTCGAAGCTGATGTCGGCGATGGAGGAGTGGTTCGACCGCGAGGGGTACGTCGACGTCGACACGCCGCTCATCTCCCAAGAGGGCGCGGAGGGCGGCGCGGAGCTGTTCCCGGTCGTCTACTACGGCGACGAGGTCTTCCTGTCCCAGAGCCCCCAGCTCTACAAGCAGATGCTGATGGCCGCCGGGTTCGACAAGATCTACGAGACCGGCACCGCGTTCCGGGCCGAGGAGTTCGCCACGTCCCGCCACGTCTCCGAGATCGCGATGTTCGACGTGGAGCTCGCGTACATCGAGGACCACCACGACGTGATGGACGTTCAAGAGGAGTCGCTTCGGTACGCGCTGGAGCGCGCCGCCGAGGAGGCCGCCGACGAACTGGAGACGCTCGACGTGGACCTCACCGTCCCGACCGAGCCGTTCCCCCGCATCACGTTCGAGGAGGCCCGTGACCTCCTCCTGACCGAGTTCGATCACGTCCCCGAGGACGACGACGACCTCGACACGAAGGGCGAGAAACTGCTGGGCGAGTACTTCGAGGAGCAGGGCCACCCCGCGTTCTTCGTGGTCGGCTACCCGGACGAGAAGTTCTACTACAAGCAGGACGTCGAGGGCGACGACATCGCCTCCCGGAAGTTCGACCTCATCTACCGGGGCCAAGAGCTCTCCTCGGGCGGCCAGCGCGAGCACGACATCGAGACCATGGAGGCGTACATGGACGAGCAGGGCGCAGACCCCGAGAACTTCCACTTCTATCTGGAGGCGTTCCGGTTCGGCATCCCGCCCCACGGCGGATACGGCCTCGGTATCGACCGCCTCGTTCAGAAGGTGGCCGACCTCGACAACATCAAGGAGGCCATCCTGTTCCCGCGCGACCCCGACCGCGTGACGCCCTGAGACCGTAATCAGTCCGTTTTTTGGCGTCCTCCCCGTAGTCGGGGGTATGGCCGACTTCGACCCCGAGAAGTTCGAGGACAAGTACGTCCACTACTTCAACGAGCTCCAGAAGGCGTACAAGAACGCGTTCAACCGCCTGAACGAGCGGTACGACTCCGAACTCATCCACGCAATCGACCAGCAGGTGCTCAACGAGAGCGAACCCTTCTACGAGGGCGAGGGGGAATTTCGGGTCGAACTGCCCGAGGACCCCGTCGACCGCGTGCAGGGCATCCTCGTCGAGGACGAGAAGGTCGAAGAGATGCTCGACATCTACGTCGCGGAGATAGAGACCGAGTTGCGTCGGGTGTTCGGGTTCGAGGAGTAGGTCGAAGGAACCGGCGGCCCGTTTCGGGCGTTTTCTGCGTCACGAACGCTCTATTCGTATTGTAGAGCCGTCGCTGAGGGGTTCGAGGTGCCAGCGCGGGAAATGGGGGACCAATCCGGAACGCGAGGTAAATCAAATATCGCTATATCGAATTCCCGGCGCGTGGCGAGCGATGTGACGCCCGACGTCTCACACCGGGCGAGGCCGTCTCCCCCGAGCGCACGAAGTGCGCGAAGAAGCAAAGCGACCGAGTTACCGAATATGTTGAACCAAAGGCCTAAGACCGCACGAACCCTACCCGGGCGTATGAGCACCGAGACTCAGGACGACGGGGACGACCTCGAAGAGCGGGTCAGTAACTTCCTGCGGCGGAACTTCCCTCAGATTCAGATGCACGGCGGGAGCGCGGCCATCCAGAACATCGACCGCGAGACCGGCGAAGTCCACATCCAGCTCGGCGGCGCGTGTAGCGGCTGTGGCATCTCGCCGATGACGATTCAGGCCATCAAGAGCCGGATGGTCAAGGAGATCCCCGAGATCGAGCAGGTCCACGCCGACACCGGCATGGACGGCGGCGGTCACGGCGGCGGCATGAGCCCGTCGTTCCCGGGCGAGACGACCGACGACGACGGCGACGACGACGAAGGCCCGCAGGCCCCCTTCTAATCTCGGTTTTTCCGGCCGCGAAATCCCGGAATTTCTCCGCGGTGACCCGGCTAACATCAGGATATTTATCCCCCCGGGAGTTGGATGAACGGGTATGACTACCGACGACACTCCCGGGAACGTCGTGTTCGTCGTCATGGACACGGTTCGAAAGAGCCACCTCTCAGTCTATGGCTACGACCGCCCGACGACGCCCGGACTCGAACGGTTCGCCGAGGAGGCGGCAGTCTTCGAGCAGGCGGTCGCCCCCGCGCCGTGGACCCTGCCCGTCCACGCCTCGCTGTTCACCGGGATGTACCCGAGCGAGCACGGCGCGAGCCAAGAGAACCCCTATCTCGAAGGCGCGACCACGCTCGCCGAGACGCTCTCCGCGGCGGGCTACGACACTGCCTGCTACTCCTCGAACGCGTGGATCACGCCGTACACCCACCTCACCGACGGCTTCGACGACCAAGACAACTTCTTCGAGGTGATGCCCGGCGACTTCCTGTCGGGCCCGCTCGCGAGGGCGTGGAAGGCGATGAACGACAGCGACTCGCTCCGGAAGGTCGCCGACTACCTCGTGAGCGTCGGCAACAAGATACACGAGTACACCGCCTCGGGCGAGGGGGCCGACTCGAAGACCCCGCAGGTCATCGACCGCACCATCGAGTTCATCGACGACGCCGACGACGAGTACTTCGCGTTCATCAATCTGATGGACGCCCACCTGCCGTACCACCCGCCCGAGGAGTACAAGGAGGAGTTCGCGCCCGGCGTCGACTCGACGGAAGTCTGTCAGAACTCCAAGGAGTACAACTGCGGCGCGCGCGACATCGACGACGACGAGTGGGAGGCAATCGAGGGGCTGTACGACGCCGAGATTCGCCACATCGACGCCCAGCTCCAGCGGCTGTTCGGCTGGCTCCAGGACAACGATGAGTGGGAGGACACGATGGTCGTGGTCTGCGCCGACCACGGCGAACTCCACGGCGAACACGGCCTCTACGGCCACGAGTTCTGCATCTACGACCCGCTGGTCAACGTCCCGCTGATGGTCAAACATCCCGAGATGGAACAGGGCGTCCGGGAGGACCAACAGGTCGAACTCCTCGACCTCTACCACACCGTCCTCGACCACGCGGGCGTCGGCGCGGAGCGTTCGACGGTTCCGCTCGACCGAACGCGGTCGCTGCTCTCGGCGGATTACCGGGACTTTGCAGAGGGGGAGTTCGCCTTCGTGGAGTACTTCCGGCCGGTCGTGGAGCTGAAACAGCTCGAACAGAAGGCCAGCGACGCGGGCATCGAGTTGGAGCGGGACTCGCGGTTCTACTCGCGGATGCGCGCCGTGCGCCGACCCGACGCCAAGTACATCCGCAACGAGCGCATCTCCGACGAATTCTACCATCTCGATTCGGACCCGGGAGAGCGCGACGACGCCCGGGGCGAGGGGAGCGACGAAGAGGTCGAACTCGAAGCCACCCTCTCGTCGTTCGAGGAGCAGGTCGGCGGCGAGTGGAAGGAAGTCGAGGACGAGAACGTCCTCGGCGACATGAGCGACGACGCGAAAGATCGGTTGCAGGACCTCGGCTACATCGACTGACGGAGTCCGTTTCGACGGACGGCGTTCGGACTACCGACTGTTTTCACACCGAATCGATGCCGACGATGCTGACGACGCTCCCGCCGATGACGACCGGGACCCAGTAGATGGCGGCCCGGAAGAGGACCACGGCGGTAAACGCCGTTCCCCAACTGACGCCCGCAGCGGGGAGGCTCGACAGCAGGCCGACGAGGACCGCCTCGATGCCGCCCGCGCCGCCGGGAAGCGGCGTCACCCCGGCGATAGCGCCGACCGGGACGACGAACAGCAGGACGGAGAACGGTACCGACGACCCGATGGCGACGAACGCTAGCCAGAGGGCGACCATCTGCAGGACCCAGCCCGCGGTCGACGCCGCGAGCGTGAGTCCCAGCGCCTTTCGGTCGGCCGCGACGCGCTCTATCGAGGTGAAGAACTCACGGATTCGCGCGTCGATCTTGGCCCGGCTGAGCCCGATATCGGCGGGGACGAACTTCGAGAGTCGTCGAAGGACGGGCGCGAGCAGTCGCGCGACCGTTCGACGGACGACAGCGCGATTCCGCCACCCGAAGAAACCCAGAATCGGAACCGCGACCGAGAGGACGAGGATGGCCGTGGTCGCGACCCGGAGCTGGCGGGTGAACGGGGTCTGGGTGGCGTAGAACGCCGCGCCCGACAGCGAGAGGACGATGGAGGGGACGAAGTTGAGCGAGTCGACGCTCGCGATGGCCGCCAGCCCGCGCTCGTACTCGGTGTCGGCCACCTTCGAGATGAGAAGCGCCGTGACGGGTTCGCCACCGGCCTGTCCGAACGGGGTGACGTTGTTCGAGAACATCGCGCCGTTGAGGACGAAAAACGACTTCGCGAGCGAGATGTCGGAGCCGAGGACGTGGAGGACGGTGCGGAGACCGAACCCCCACGCGGCGAGCCAGCCGAGCGTCGCGACCACGACGAGGGCGACGACCTGCGGGTCGGCCTTCCGGAGCTCCCGGACGACCTCCTCGACGCCGACGAAGTACAGGAGCACGCCGAGAATTGCGAACGTCCCGAGGAATCCGAGAGCGGTCGTTCGCAACTGCGCAGCGTTCATGGCTGATGGTTGCTTCCTTCACTAATCAGTATGTCGAAGTCCTCGAAACCCGGTCGAGAGACCGGGGGAGTCACGGTTCCGGTCCGTCGGAGCCGCGGGAACCGGAGCGGTCCTCGTTTCGTCCCGACTCCCACGCTCGGAGGAGGTCCGTCAGCGTTCGGTTGACCGGGACCGAGACGCCTCGCTCCCGTGCGCGCGCACAGACGTGTCCAGTGATGGCTCCGACCTCGGTGCGACGACCCGCCAGCACGTCCTGAAGCATCGACGAGGCGTTGTCGGCGGTGTCGTCGGCGACCCGTTCGAGCGCGGCGACCGCCTCGTCCTCCGGGAGGTCGACGCCCTCCGCGCGGGCGACGCGGGCGGTCTCGCGGGCGGCCGCGGTCGCGACCTCGCGGGCGGGGCCGTCGAGCACCGCGGCGTTCTCGACGCGGGCGAGCGCGGTGGTGGCGTTGATGCCCGCGTTGACCGCGAGTTTCTCCCAGAGGCGGCGGGGCATGTCGTCGGCGACGGCGGTCTCGATACCCGCCGCGCGGAACGCCCGGCCGACCTCGTCGGCAATCGGGGCGGTGGCCCCCTCGCGCGGGCCGAGGACGACCTCGCCCTCGCCGGTGCACTCGACGAATCCGGGGTCGCGCAGGACCGCGCCGTAGGAGGCGGTGCCCGCGAGGACGGGACAGTCGAGGAATTGCGCGAGTGCCTCCTCGTTTCCCATCCCGTTCTGGAGCGAGAGGGCCGCCCGGAACTCGCCCGTGGCGAGAGTCTCGGCGGCCGACTCGGTGTCGAAGGCCTTGACCGTCACGACGACGAGGTCGGCCGCGAGACCCTCGCCGTCGGTGGTGGCCTCGGGCGCGACCGCGAAGTCGAATCGCCCGCCGACGCGCAGGCCCGACTCACCGACTGCGGCGACGTGGGGGTCGCGCCCGACGAGCGTGACCGCGTGTTCGCGCGCGAGCAGGCCGCCCACGAGGCTCCCGAGGCTTCCCGCGCCGAACACGACGACGTTCATGTCGACCCATTGGGACCGGGGGTAGAAAAGTCGGGCCGTCTCTGGTCGGGAGAGCGCGAGGTGACCCACACCACCTCGGCGCGCGCTGGCGCGGCGCGGCTGTTTTGCGCCGCGCCATCAGCGCGCGAGGGATGAGCATCGGAGCGACTGCAAGGAGCGAGAAGCGCAGTCGGTTGGGGAGGGTGTGGCCTGCGGTCGCGGTGCGGTTCTCATAGGTACCGGAGGTAGCTAGCTAGCTTCGCGCTAACTGCTCTTCAAATAACGGAGAACCAAAAACACGTCCCACCACTCCGATTCCGAACCAAAGGAAAAGCGTCTAGTCCTCGGTCCAGTACATCAGCGCTTCCTTGGGCTCGCCGCAGTTGGGGCACTCGTCGGGAAGCCCGTCGCCGATCTCGCCCATCTCCCCGCAGTCGGTGCATCGCCACATCAACTCGGCTTCCCCGAAGTCGTGGCCCGAGCGGGCGTGTTCGATGCTCAGGCTCTCGACGCCCTCGCGGGTCGTCACGAAGAAGCCGCCCGACTCGAATCCCCGTATCTCCCCGAGTTCGTTGTCGTCCACGTCGTAGACTGTCTGGCCGAGGTCGAGTTGCATGATGGCTTCCTCGGCCTCCTCGTCCCCCTCTTCGGCGGGTGTCTCGCCTTTCCCACTCATGTCGAGGGATACGACGGCATCCGTGATAAGCTTCCTTCCCGATTCGAAATCACGTTCGGCCAGCGGTCGTTTCGAGGAGAGTGAATCTCCGAGGAGAGTGAGTCGTGATTGGGGCTACATGAAGTCGGCAATACTGCCCTGTTTGTTCTTGTCGTTCTCGAAGATGCTCTCCAGTTTCCGGTCCAGAAGCTCCAGTCGCTGTTTGGTGTACTCCCGGCAGTCGTAGGTCTCGGCCACCTGAATGGCGGTCTCCATGTACTTGTTGACCGACCCCTGATGGACGGTGAGGTTCACGTCGCCGCCGCACTCCCGACACTCCCGGGTCAGGGGCATCCGGCGGTACTTCTCGCCGCAGTCGAGACACCGGGTCTCCTGTCGGGAGAACGCCCGGAGGTTGCCGATGAGGTCGGGCAGGAAGTGGTACTCGATGACGCGCTCGGCCACGTCGGTCTCGTCGACCGCGTAGAGCTTCCGGGCGAGTTCGAGCTGGGCGTCCATCTTGTCCATCATCGACCCCAGCGTCTTGTACGCCGAGAGGTCCGGCCCGAGCGCGATGTTCGAGGTGTCGTGGCTGTGGTGGAAGTCGGTGTACTCCCGGTCTGTGCCGAGGTTCTCCTCGGCGATGGTCATCACGTCCTCGACCGCGCCGGGGTCGGCCATCTCGCGGGTCGCCTCGTAGAACTCCCGGGGGTACTCCCGCACGATGTCCATGTTGTGGGCCTCGTCGTCGATCTCGGAGGGGTCGATGCGCGAGGACATGACCAGAGGCGCGTCCATCCGCCCGCCGCGTTTGTCGGGTAAGAATTCTTTGCTGAAGTTTAAAAGACCGTCCATGAGAAGCATAACACAGTCCTCGTCTCCGTCGCACTGGCCGACGAAGAGATCATTCGCAACGAGCGTGTGAGTGTCTTCAACCGTCAGCGAATACGTGCTCTCGATATCACTCTCTACAATCTCGACGGATTCCACTTCGTCGAGCCAGAGTTCACCACCATCACCGAAAATGCGCTGGGACCGCACGGGGATAGAATCGAGAGCATCTTCGAACGTCTCGGACTTCCTTTCGAGGTCGAATCCGATTTCGGAAGCGAACTGTTCGGCGTTCTCGGATGTCACCTTGAGAACCCACGACTCGAATTCCGGAACTGGTTCGTCGCCGTAGAACTCGGCGATTGCCCCTGTCGAAGGACAGCGAGTTTCCGTGTAGACCTTGCTGGCGATACCGAACCGCTTCAGCAATCCAACGAGATCGTTTTTCAATTCATCGCTAACCGTATGCGCCCGGAGTTCGACACGGTCGCTTGCTACACTTCCATCTCCACTGAAGTAGGCCCGGAGGAACTCCCGAACGACGGGCTTCGGTGAGTTCAGGATGTAGTCCGGTGCCCGCTTGTCGTCGGCAACGCTCCCAGCGTTAAGGATTTGAGTGAAGAGTAGAGCGACTAGACGACTCGAAGTCGTGATCTTCCACTCGTTCTCCTCGTAAGGCGTTACCGAGAGTTCATCTTCGAGAGTCTCGATGATGTGGTTCCGAGGTTCGTCATCCGGCGTGCAGATGGTCGTCTGGTAGAAGTTCCCATCTTCGAATCGAGTGAATCCCTCAGCAGTGTAGTATCCGAGAACCTTCGCAATATCCTCTGTAATAGTGAACGTTCGGCTTACCGACGCAGTATCACGTCTCACACCGAGTTGGACGTCCTGAGGAAGCTTTTCGATGGTTTCCTCAATGCCGAAGAGAGCGATGAGGACAGATGCCGGAATGCTATCTCGGTTCACCCAATTGTAGACGGATGAATCGCTTTTGCCTAGTTTTTTTGCGACTGGCTTGAGGTATCCACTATCCTCGGTTGCAGAATCGAGGAGTTCCTTAATTCGCTCTCCACCAAGACCCCGTACCATCAATTCGTCGTTCGGAATCGAGTCGAGATGCAGGAACTCTCGGAGAAGATCGATAGAGGCGTGTTCCCCTTCGAATCCAATCTCTTTCGGAGACGGTATTTCGTCACCAGCAGATAGTGCATTAGCTTCGACTTCCTCGATTCCATCAGGAGTCCACCGACGCATCGAATGGTCCGGAGTCACCGCAATCTCCCGTCCACTCCGCGTCTCGATTTCGACGAGGTGGTCCGGGGCGGGATGTTTCGAGACCGCTTCGAGCGGTTTCTGAACGATTTCGCCGTCTTCGTCTACCGAGGGGACCCACACGTTCCCATCCAGCTCCTCGACCAGCGCGCCGAAGTCGTCCTCCCGCGGGTCCTCCAATCGCTCTTCGACTACCGTCCGAATCTCGTCGTAGTGCCAGTCGCCGGACTCGTCCTCGTACCACACCTTTGTCTCGGGGTGGAAGCAGTTCCGGCGTTTCGCCGCGTGAAAGTACGGATGTGCGTATCCCACGGCCGCGCTCGTGAACCCCACGACTCGGCCCACCACGGCGGCGGAGGTGTGGGGAGCCATCCCGAAGACGAGTTCGCCGACGAGTTCGTCGCGGTCGTCCATCTCGTAGAAGGGCTCCAGCCCGTAGTACTGTTCGAGCAGGTCGTCGACGAAGTCGGCGGTCTGGAGCATGTGCTCGGCCGCGCCGTCCGAGAGCACGATGTCCTGGACTTTGAGCTCGACCAGCTGGTCGTCGTGGCGGAGTTCGTCGCCGTGGATGTCGGTCTCGTAGCCCAGCGACCGGAAGTGGTCGGCGGTCACGTCGAGTTCGGAGGGTCGGACCGCGGTCACCGGGAGGTCGGTCATGTCGTACCGGACCGTGCCGTCCTTGAACGAGGAGACGTCGTGTTTCGCCCGGAGGATACCCTTCTCGATGGGCTCGGGCGTCTTGTACGACGACGACAGCCCCTTGACGCCTTTGAGCGTGTCGAAGGCGTTCTCGCGCTCGCCGACCGATTCGAGCGCCGACCGGAGTTCGTCGTTCACGTCGATGGTGCGCCACTCGACCGAACTCGCCTCGACCTCACAGCGGTCACAGACCGCACGTCCCGACTCGTCGAGTTCGACCACCGAGTCGCAACTCGGACATTTGAAGTGCGGGAACGTGTCCCCCCCGCACTCGGGGCAATCGGTCTTGTAGGTGTGTTCGCCACACTCCTCGCACTCCCGGCGGCCGACCTGCATCTCGACCTCTCCGGGGGTGCTTTCCATGTCGTCGGCGTGGGAGGCCGCGGCGACCACGTCGCGCTGGCTCCCGCCCGCCTCGCCGATGGGAAAGAGGGTGTGGACCGCGGGCGAGAGGTCGCGGGACTCGGACTTCTCGGGTCGGCCCATCCGGTTGCCGATTCGGGTCGGCGCGCGCTCGCGTACCTCGAAGGGCGCGACCTCGTTGACCGCCTTCACGGCGTTGTCGCCGGGTTCGTCCTCGCCCCACTCGCGAGCCGACTCCAAGAGGTCGTCCCACGTCTTCTCGCGGTCCTCGGTCAGGCCGAGCGACAGCGCGAGGGGTCGCCACTCGGGAATCCGGATGCGGTCGTCACTCTGCGAGTGGCGGACGAGCAGTTTTTCCAGGGGGTCGCGAACCGCGTCGGCGTTCTCGACGAGGAGGTCGCCGTCCTCGGTTTCGCCCGCCGCGACCGCGTCGGCGAGCGCCTCGAACCCCTCGACCGGGATGTCGTGCCAGAGGTAGGTGTACTTCGGGTGGAGCGGGCAGTCGTACTCGGTCGCCCACTCGATTGTCTCCTCGACGCCCGGGTCTTCGAGGTCCACGCGCGGGGAGTCCCGGAGCGCGCGCACGTCGGCCCCGGCGGCCTCGAAGTCCTGTATCCACCACTCGAAGGTGTAGGAGGCGGGTACCAAGGGGTGGTTGTTCTCGACGAACTCGCCGTAGTTGACCAGGTACTCCCCGAGGTCGAGTATCGCCTCGACGCCGTTGCGGATTTCGAGCGCCTCCGCGGGGTCGTCGATTCGCCGCACGTCGCCGTTCGCGAGTTTGACCGTCGGTCCCTCGATGGAGTCGACGGGCACGACGCCCGCGGCCTTGCCGGGGCGCTCGGTCTTAATCTGGGTTCCCGTGGCGAGGAAGTCGTCCACGAGGTGCATCGTCGCGGGGTGGACGCCCGCGGTCGCGAACCCGTGGTTGCGCGCCCGGCCGTAGCGCAGGCGGAAGCCCCCGGCCTCGCTCGGGTGGCCGAAGACGGGTCTGCCAGCGATGAGGTCCCGGAGGAACTTCGTGGCGGGTTCGGCTCGGGGCGGGCCGGTCTCCTCTGGGTCGCCCTCGTCGGCCTCGTCGCCGTCCTCCGTGCCCCCCTTGGCGTCTTCGTCGCCCTCGTCGTCCTCCGCGTCGTCGCCAGCGTCCTTGCCGATGGTGCCGTCGATGAGGTCCTGCAACCACGGCCAGTCGACCTCGTCGAGGTTGCGGGTGTAGCGCTGTATCTTCGGGGCCTTGAGCGCGATTCCCTCCGCGAGGACGAGGCACATGCCCCCGCGGGCGTTGTTGGTGTCCACGCGTTCGAGGTCGCGAAAGCCCGAGACCTCCTCGTCGCCCGTGGCCTCGCCGTCGAGCATGATGGGCATGTGCTCGGCGATGAACTTCGACTCCTTGTCCTTGGGCGAGTACTGGAGGCCGGTCTCCTTGTCGTAGAGGTTTATCTCCTCGGCGTAGCGCTCGATCTCCTCGTCACGGGCCTCGTACTCCTCGACGCCGATGAGCGCGCGTGTGTAGTCGGCGACCAGCACCGAGAGGGCCTGTGCGGTCCCGCCCGCCGACCGGATGGGACCCGCGTAGTAGACGTTGACGAACTCGGTGCCGTCGTCGTTTTCGAGGAGTTCGACCCGGTCGATGCCCTCGATGGGCGCGGCGACCACGCCCTCGGTGAGCAGGGCGACCGCGGTCCGGACCGCGCCCTCGACCTTCCCCTCGCGGGTCTCGTAGTCGCCGACCCGGCCCTCCGCGAAGTCCTCTGCGAGTACGAGGGCGGCCTCCTCCCGAGACATCTCGCCCTCCAACTCGCGGACGCGCTCGGCGACCCCGTCGATGCCGAGGATGTTCTCGACCCGGTCTGCCATGTCCTTCGCGACCGGAATCTCGACCTCGGGCTTGGGGTCGCCGCTGTCTGCGCGGGCCGCGCGGGCGACCTCGAAGGCGTCGTCGAGGTCGGATTCGAGGCGCTCGAAGTAGCGCTCGTCTTCCGGCCGCATCTATAGCCAGAGGTCGAGGTCGGTGGGTTCGTCGTGTTCGCGGGTGAGCTCGTCCTCGAAGGTCCGCATGTACAGTTCCCCGGCGAACACCGTCGCCGAATCGAGGTGACCCGCGAGGGTCTGGCCGCTCCGCCGGGACAGGACCGCGTGAGTGTGGGCGAACCGGTCGCCGTCCAGCCACGAGACGTTGCCGACGCAGGCGGCGACTTCGAGCGGTTCGTCGAACTCGACCTCGCGGTACTCCATCTCGGTCTGGTCGTAGAACCAGACGGTGGCGTTCTGAACCGCGCCCATGGCGACGAACCACCCGGCGTCGACGCCCTCCTCGTCGGCCAAGTCCTCGATCTCGGCGCGCCAGTCCTCGCCGTGTCCGAGTCGCGCGACGAACTCGCGGTCCCCTGAGACCTCCCGGTAGTTCATACTCACGGGAACGGACACCACCGGCAAAAAGGTTCAGTATTGGGTCGTTATCGAGATGGCAGGCGCCGATACGGGGATGCGGTCGGCGCGAAAAGGACGGACGGGCGAAAGCGAACCGTTACTGCCACTCGCGGAGGGAAGCGCTACCGGATACGGGGACCGAGAGCCACGCTCCGTCGGCCGTCGTGTCAGCGATGATGAGTCGCTCCGTGCGACCATCATCGTCCAGCGAGGCCATGACCTCGCGCTCTGCGACGGGGTCCGACGTAGTGGCCGTGTTGTGGGCCATATGTGTGAATTGGTATCACGGCTTATAAACGCTCCGGAACGACAGGCCGCTGGCGGAATGGGGGCATTCGTAGAGCGGTACGAAATACCATGCCGCATTGTTATAACTTTTCTGTTATAATTCGGACCGTGGTCTCGGACCCGTATCGTCGGTCAAATATGAGAGAGAAGTGAACTACCCCACCCTACTCGCTCACCGCTGACGCGGTTCGCTCCTTGAGGGTGGGGCTTCCTGTTTCCACGACGCGCTTTGCAGATACGGACGTATCCACAGGGAGCGCAGTCTCCACAGGCGTTGATTCGGAGTGAACCACTCCTACCTTTTCCAGACCGCGAGAAAGAATATTCCACGCCGCATTCGCGTCCCTATCCGCCTCGAACCCACACGAAGGACACGAGTGTTCACGAACCCACAGCGGTTTGTCCGTCTTGACACCGCAGGACGCACACTCCTTCGTCGTATCTTTCGGGTCAACCGCGACGAAGTGCGTTCCTTCGCGCTCGCACTTGTATTCGAGCATCCGCAGGAACGTCCCCCACGCCGCTCCCGCTCGATTACGAGAGTTGCCCGGGAGTTCGACCAGTCCCTTCGCGTCCAAATCCTCAACGGCCACCAAGTCGTACTCGGTCGCGTAGTAGTTCGAGAGTTTGTGCAAGAAGTCTCGCCGCTTGCGCTTCAGGTCGGCGTGTCGTTCGGCCACGACCTGCCGTTGTTTTTCCCAGTTCGCAGAGCCATGTTCCTTCCGCGAGAGGTCGCGTTGTGCGCGTTCGAGTCGCTCACGTTCCTCGCTGAAGTCGGGACTCTCAATGGCGTACCCGTCAGTATCGTGGGCGTACTTGAGAATCCCCACGTCGATACCAACGACTTGTTCTGGTTTCTCAGGTTTCTCCGGCGTTGCTTCGTCCACGTCGATACCGAACGTGGCATACCACTCGCCCGTGGGTTCTTGCTTGACCGTGACCTGTTTGATGGTCGCGTTCTCGGGAATGTCTCGGTGGAGGTGAATCGGAATCTCACCGATTTTGCTTAACCACAAGACAGGCCGACCACTCGTATTCTTGAGTTTGAAGCCGGACTGGTTGTAGGTGAGAGACCGATACTCCCGAGGGGGCTTCCAGTTGAGCATCCCCACAGCACGCCCGTTCTCCTTCTGCGCTTTGAGCGTGGAGAGGTTGTCGTAGACGCGCTTGACTACCATCTGGAGAACTTTCGAGTGAACATTTCCGAGGTCGTCCCACCACGATTTGAGGTCGGGAAGTCGCCCCTGAACCTCGTAGCGAGCAGGAATGTCGTCTGCCTCGTTGAGTTTGTAGAGGACGTGATTGTACAGTTGCCTACAAGTATCGACGTGGTGTAGAAGCGTCTCGGTGAGGGCTTCTGTCGGGTTGAGTCGATACTTGTAGTTGTACTGCATCTTACTCGTCTGAATCGGGTTCGGAGACGCGGACGACTTTCACGTCGGCTCCGCGCCAGCGTTTGGGAACGATGACGTGCGCACTATTCCCCGACGGTTTTGCCGTCCCGTCGAGGACTTCTTCGCCTTCGATTTCAAACCTATCCATCACCTATGTATATACTTTGGATAGACATAAAGGTAGCGGTGGGCCTGTGGGCTGGGCGGTGAACGTGTTTGAGAATCGTGCGGCGCTGTATCCCCTCCCTACTGCGCTACTCGGTCGCTTCGCTCCCTGCGTTGCTCCTTGAGGAAGGGGACTTAGCGCCTAATTCCAGTTAAAGAGCAAGAGAGTAAATTCGTCTAGGAATATATGTATTACGGCGTTATGGCGGGCTTTCCCCGGGTAATAAGCGGTAAGTTTATCCGGTCCGGTTTACAATGAGCGGTTGGATGACAGATACTGACAACCTGAGCCGCCGTCGCTTCCTGCAGGCGACCGGCGGTGCGGCATCGGCCGTTGCCCTCGCTGGCTGTACCGGCGACGAGGGCGATGGCGGGAACGAGACCGAAGAGACCGAGGCCGGGGAGACCGAGACCGAGGAGACCGAGACGGAGACCGAGGAGTCCGAAGTCGGTGACAACTACCTCCGCCGGATGAACTCGACGATGACCACGCTCGACCCCATCGAGGCGACCGACACCGCCTCCGGTGAGGTCATCCAGCAGCTCTTCGACGGGCTGATGAACTACCCGAACGGCGAGGTCGAGCCCGAGACCCAGATCGCCGACGACTACGAGGTCTCCGACGACTACACGACCTACACCTTCACGCTGAAGGAAGGTGTGACCTACCACAACGGCGACGAGGTCACCGCAGATGACTTCGTCTACTCCTGGGAGCGCCTCGCGGCCTCCGAGAACTCCAGCCGTGCGTACTTCATCCTCGACTCCATCGGCGTCGTCCACGAGACCGACGGCGACGGCAACTACGAGCCCGAGTCGATAGCGGTCGAGGCGACCGACGACTACACCCTCGAGATGGAACTCGACGGACCGTTCCACGCCACGCTCCCGATGCTGGCGTACACGTCGTTCGCCGCGATTCCCGAGGGCATCCTCGGCGACATCGACGGCTACGACGGTGAGATGGAACACAGCGAGTTCGCCACCGAGAGCCCGGTCGGTGCCGGTCCCTTCGAGTTCGACACATGGGAGTCCGACACCGAGTGCATCGTCACCGCGTACGACGACTACCACGGCGACGCCGCCAGCATCGACGGCGTCCACTGGAACATCTCCTCGGACGGCAACGCGAAGTACACCTACTCTGTCGTCAACCAGAACGCCGACCTGTTCAGTGAATTTCAGACGTCCCAGTACGACCCCGACAAGGTCAGCGTCGAGGAGACCGACGACCTCGGCCGCGAGACCGGGACGTACGGTCCGACCGACAGCGACGCCACGCTGAACTACGAGGCCGTCTCGACCATCAACTCCTTCTACGTCGGCTTCAACACCGACTCGGTCGAGAAGCCCGCGCGGCAGGCCGCCGCGTACGCGATGAATCAGCAACAGGTCGTCGAGGAAATCTTCAAGAACCGCGGGACGCCCGCGTTCCACCTGACGCCGCCGAACGCCTACCCCGGCGGTGCGCCCGAGTACGACGCTCACGCCGAGGAGAACTACCCCTACGGCTACAACGAGACCCAACTCGACAAGGCCCGCCAGGTCATGGAGGAGGCTGGCTACAGCGACAGCGAGCGCTACGAGTTCACCATGACGGTCTACGAGTCCTCGGACACTTGGGAGGACGTCGCCGTCCTCCTGCGTGACCAGCTCACGAGCGCGTACATCGACATGGAAGTCGAGAGCGCGCCGTTCTCGACCCTGCTGGAGCGCGGTCGCAGCGGCAACCTCGAAGCCTACTCGCTCGGCTGGGTGATGGACTGGCCCGCACCCGACAACTTCCTGCAGCTGCTCAACCCGCCACAGACCGACACGTCGAAGGACGCTCCCATCTCCTACGTCAACTGGGCCGACACCGACGCGGCCAGCTCCGCCGAGGAGGCGTGGGCGACGGTTCAGGACAACCTCGCGCCGACCGACGAGGACGAGCAGGCACGCGCCGAGGCCTACGTCCAGATGGAGGAGGCCAACTGGGAGGACGTCGCGATGCTCCCGACCTACCACCAGCTCGACGAGCGGTTCAGCTACGACTGGGTCGACGTGCCCAAGTTCGGCGGTGGCGGATACAGCCGCCAGATGTACAACAACGTCGAGCTCGGCGAGCGCGACAACTGACGACCGACTGAGTTCCTTTTATCGGTGCGTTCGACGGGTTGGGAAGCGACGGTGCTCGGTAGAGTGAGACGAGTGTTCACGCGACAAAGCGCAAGACATAATGAGAGGTCCCCCAAATTCATCACGCATGTGCGCGGTCCAGTTTGGGAAACACGTACAATCCGACGCGCGTAGCCGCGACCGCGGCGGTGGTTCGCCGTGAGCAGGTGGCGGTACTTCGCGAAGCGAGTCCTACTGTCCATCCCGATACTCGTGTTCGGGGCCTCGATCACCTTCCTGGTCATCCGTGCCGGGCCGCTCGACCCGGTGTCGGCGATTCTCGGACCACAGGGTGACCCGCAGGCGTACGAGGCCATCGAGAACCGACTCGGGCTGAACCAACCGCTGTGGCAACAGTACATCGACTACATGGTTCGGCTGTTCACCTTCGACCTCGGTCAGTCGTGGGTCGTCCAGCCGAACACGAGCGTGTACGAACTCGTGCTCGGATACGCCCCCAGAACCATCTGGCTGGGCTTCTGGTCGGTGCTCATCGCCATCTTCATCGGGATTCCGCTCGGCTTCTACGCCGGACTGAACCCGAACACGTTCAGCGACTACGTCGCGTCGTTCGGTGGTATCGTCTGGCGCGCGATGCCGAACTTCTGGCTGGCGGTCATCCTGATGAGCGTCCTCTCGCAGTCCGAGAAGATTCTGTTCGGGTTCGACTGGGAGAACTGGCTCGTCGCGACCAACGTGACGGGACCACCGCCGTTGCCCGACAACCTCTGGACGCTACTGACGAGTCCCGACGCGTTCGTTCCGGCGCTCAAGAAGATCGCGCCCGCGGCCATCGTGCTGGGGTCGGCGTCGATGGGCAACGAGATGCGTATCGGCCGCACGGCCGTGCTGGAGACCGTCAACTCCAACTACGTCGAGACGGCGAAGGCGAAGGGCGTGCCGCCGCGCTCGCTGGTGTGGAAGCACATCTTCCGGAACGCCCTCATCCCGCTGGTGCCCATCATCACCGGGGAGGCGTTCCTCCTGATCGGCGGGTCGGTCCTCGTCGAGACGGTGTTCGACATCAGCGGGCTCGGCTTCCTGTTCTTCCAGGGCATCAAGAACGGCGACATGCCACTGGTCGGGTCGCTGATGTTCATCTTCATCCTGCTGGTCGTGATCATCAACATCATCCAAGACCTGCTGTACACGATAATCGACCCGCGAGTCGGTTACGACGGAGGTGCCTGATATGAGCCGAGTCAACGACGATGAGGACGCAACGATCATCGAACGCATCCAGGAGAATCCCGGACCCGCGACTCGGTGGTTGGCCGGTGCGCTGGCGCTGTTCGCGCTGGAGGCCGGTGCCGTCGTCAACTTCGTGACGGGGCTGTTCGGTTCGCCGGTCGACATCCCGACGTTGCTCTCACGCGACGTCATTCCGAACAACGGCTACCAGACTCCCTCCGGAGTGTGGGAGGAGACGTTCATGGGCCTCTCGGCCGGTCAGGCGTGGGGCGTCCGGGTCTTCCTCGTCTACCTGTACGCGTTCATCGTCGTCTGGTGGTGCTGGCGGGGATACTTCGTCTTCCGGAAGCACTACCGGTACGCCGACTGGACGCCGCGCGACGACATGATCGACCGGCTTCGGGGCCACCGCTGGGGCCAGTTCGGCGCGATAATCGTCTTCATGTTCGTGGTGATGGCGGTGTTCGCACCGGCGCTCGGTCCCACGACGGTCGAGCGGACCATCTCGGACCCGTACTCCTACCACGTCGAGTACTACGAGGACGGCGAGCTGGAGAACGTGACCGTCGGTCAGGCGAACCTCGGAGCCCGCTCGCAGGGGACCTCCGACCGGAACGTCGGACCCATGGAGTACGACGATTTCGGCCGGTTCCATCCGTTCGGCACCATACCGAGCGGGAAGGACTTATTTACCTTCATGGCGGCCGGAGCGCGGGTATCGCTGTTCATCGGTCTGGTGTCCATCGGCCTCAGCGGCTTCATCGCCGCGTCGTTCGCGCTGTTGACCGCCTACTACAAGGGGCTGGTCGACCTCGCGGTCGTCATCACGGGCGACTCGATAATGTCGCTCCCGCGGTTGCTGTTCGTGATGCTCCTATCCGTGGTGCTCGGGGGGTCGTGGATATCGAAGATATACAACGGCGGCTTCCTGTTGGCCCTCATCTTCGCGGGGACCGGGTGGCCAATCCTGTGGCGCGCGGTGCGTGGTCCGGCGTTCCAGGTGGCCGAACAGGAGTGGATCGACGCCGCCAAGAGCTTCGGTCAGAAGCCGCGGGTGACCATGCAGAAGCACATGGCACCGTACATCGTCGGCTACCTGCTGGTGTACGCGTCGATGAGTCTGGGCGGCATCATCGTCGGCGTCGCGGGCCTGTCGTTCCTCGGACTCGGCATCAGCCCGCCGACGCCCGAGTGGGGCCGCGCCATCGACATGGGCCAGTCGTACGTCACCACCGCGTCGTGGCACATCTCGTTCATCCCCGGCGTGATGATCGTGCTGGTCGTGACCGCGTTCAACGCGCTGGGCGACGGCATCCGCGACGCCATCGACCCGCAGAGCGAAGGGGCCAGCGACAGCGGCACTGAGGCCGCCGCGGGTACCGGAGGTGGTGCCTGATGTCCCAGAGCGAAGCGACCGAGACCCGACCCGAGAGCGAGGCTCTGCTCTCGGTCGAGGACCTCCAGACCGCGTTCTTCACCGACAAGGAGACCATCCGGGCGGTCGACGGCATCAGCTTCGACATCCGGCGGGGCGAGACGGTCGGTATCGTCGGCGAGTCGGGGTCGGGAAAGAGCGTCACCGCCCGCTCCATCATGGGGCTGGTCGACACGCCCGGCCGCGTGCTGGAGGGCAGTTCCATCCGGTTCGACGGCGAGGAACTCACCGAGAAGACCGAGAAGCAGTACCGCCAGATTCGGGGCGGGGACATCGCGATGGTGTTCCAGGACCCGCTGACGAGCCTCAATCCGGTCTACTCGGTCGGCAACCAGATCAAGGAGGCCCTGCGGCTCCATCAGGACCTGCAGGGCGCGGAGGCCACCGAGGAGGCCATCGACCTCCTCGAAGCGGTCGGCATCCCGGACGCCTCGCGGCGGGTCAAGGAGTACCCCCACGAGTTCTCGGGCGGGATGCGCCAGCGGGCCGTCATCGCGATGGCGCTGGCGTGTGACCCCGAACTGCTCATCTGCGACGAGCCGACCACCGCGCTCGACGTGACCATCCAAGCCCAGATCCTCGAACTCCTCGACGAACTCCAAGAGGAGCGCGATCTGGCCATCATGTTCATCACCCACGACATGGGCGTCATCGCGGAGGTCTCCGACCGCGTGAACGTGATGTACGCGGGCGAAATCATCGAGAGCGCGCCGGTCGAGGAGCTGTTCGAGAACCCCCGTCACCCCTACACCGAGGGGCTACTGAACTCGATTCCGGGCAACCAGCCCGGGGCCGAGCGGCTCGAAACCATCGAGGGCGACGTGCCGACCCCCAACGAACCCGCGACCTACTGCCGGTTCGAACCCCGGTGTCCGAAGGCGTTCGACGACTGCACCCGGGTCCATCCCGAACTCCT
The DNA here is from genome assembly GCF_024138125.1 of Halorussus salilacus. Lineage (NCBI taxonomy): Archaea > Methanobacteriati > Methanobacteriota > Halobacteria > Halobacteriales > Haladaptataceae > Halorussus > Halorussus salilacus. Next base: position 1,670,904 of record NZ_CP099993.1, on the reverse strand, counting down.
CGACGTCAACGCCGAGGCCGAGGACCACACCGCCGCTTGCCTGCTGTACCCCGAAGACGTCTCCGGGGAGGAAGCGGTCGAGTTACACGAGCGACGCGGTGACACGGACGAGGTGAGCGAACGATGAGCGAGCAAGTACAACAGGAGTCCGTCAGCGTCTCGACCGGCGAGACCCTCGTCGACGTCAACGACCTCAAGACCTACTACGACGAGGGCGGCATCATCGACTCGAACCCGGTGAAGGCGGTCGACGGCGTCAACTTCGAGATCAAGCGCGGCGAGACCCTCGGGCTGGTCGGCGAGTCGGGCTGTGGGAAGACCACGCTCGGCCGGACGCTCATCCAGCTCGAGGACGCCACGTCGGGCGAGGTGCTGTTCGACGGCACCGACGTGACCGAGCTGTCGGGCCGGGACCTCAAGGACTGGCGGCGCAACAGCCAGATGGTGTTCCAAGACCCCGACTCCAGCCTCAACGACCGGATGACCGTCGGCGAAATCGTCCGGGAACCGCTGGACGTTCACGACTGGAACACGCCCCAGGAGCGTCGCGACCGGGTCCGGGAACTGCTCGACGTGGTCGGCCTCCGGCCCGAACACTACTACCGGTACCCCCACCAGTTCTCGGGCGGCCAGCGCCAGCGCATCGGCATCGCCCGAGCGCTGGCGCTCGAACCCGAGTTCGTGGTGCTCGACGAGCCGGTGTCGGCGCTGGACGTGAGCGTGCAGGCCCAGATCCTGAACCTGCTCGAAGACCTGCAGGACGAGTTCGGGCTGACCTACCTGTTCATCGCCCACGACCTCTCGGTGGTCCGGCACATCTGCGACCGTGTCGCGGTGATGTATCTGGGCAACGTCATGGAACTGGGCGAGACCGAAGAGCTGTTCCAGAACCCCAAGAACCCCTACACCCACTCGTTGCTGTCGGCGATTCCGGAGCCCGACCCGACCGCCAAGAAAGAGCGCATCACCCTGCGCGGGACGCCGCCGAGCCCGCGCGACCCGCCGAAGGGGTGTCCGTTCACGACCCGGTGTCCGATGAAAATTCGGCCCGAGAAGTACCAGGACCTCGACGCCGACGTCTGGATCGCTATCGAGGTGTTCCGGGAAGTGCTGCGCGAGCGCAATCGCGCCGAGAAGACGCTCACGGAGATCGCCAAGGAGAAGCTCGGAATGGAGACCCGGTTCTCGGACATCGGCGAAATCCGCGAGGAGCTGTTCACCGACATCGACGTGCCGACCGAGATCCGCGAACACATCGACACCGCGGCGACGTACGTCGAGAACAACGACGAGAAGCGCGCGCGCGAGTACCTCGCCGACGAGTTCGACAGCATCTGTGACGCCGAGAAACCCGAACTCCACGCGGTGAGCGACACGGGCCGGACGAGCTACTGTCACCGGCACCGCTCGGAGTACGAGGAGCCCGACGAGTTCACGCCCTACACCGAACGGTGATGTCCTCGACCGCCTCGCACCGCGCCCGGCAGGCCCTCGACGCCGTGACGTACGCCATCGCGGTCGCGGCGGTCGTGTTCGTCGGCGGCGCGGCGGTCGGCTTCGCGGTCGGCGGCGGGCTTGTGACCGCGAAGTTCGTGATGTTCGTGGTCGGCCTCCTGCTGTTCGGCTACGGGACGTTCCAGATGCGGCCCGACCCGCCGTGGGGAACCGAAAGCACCGAGGACGGCGAGATAAAGGTGACCCGCAACGAGCAGTCGGGGACGGTCGTCGGCGGACGAGGCGAGACCCGATTCCAGTCGGTCGTCCAGCGGATTCCGCCGGTGTCGCGGTACTCGCTCCCGCCCGACGAGCGGCTGTCGGTGGCCGCGAAGCTGTTCATCGCGAGTATCGCGGTGCTGGCGTGGTCGTTCGTGATGGAGACGGTGTTCGGCGTAGGCGTCTGACCGCCGAACGACAAGTTTTACCGCGAGTAGATAGACAGCCGTACACATGCCAGAAACTGGGGCCGGGGACGACGAACCGGACTACGCCGAGCAGATATCGGCCAGCGCCAGCGTTCACAAGAACGCGTGGCAACGAACGCTCGACGACATGAAGGCGATGGCCGACGACCTCGCCGACGAGGGCTGGGACGTCGTCACCATCGGCGCAGGACACACCGCGCCGACGAACCCGGACGTGGGCGACAGCGACCGGTTCGGTCTGGTCTACGTCGTCCCGGGCAACGAGGCCGAGGAGTTCGAGCGCGCGTTCGAGCGCGGGGAGTTCCCGAAGTACCGGGTGTTCCGCAACGAGATGCAGGGCCGGGTCTTCATCGTGACCCAGCTGCTCGACCCCGAGAGCGAGCAGGCGATCCTCATCGCGGGTAACTTCGAGGTGCGCCACGCGGCCGGGCTCGTGAAGAACGCGATTAAGGAAGACGAGATGTACACCCACGTCCAGAAGCTCGACAAGACGCATTTGGGGTCGTTCCGCCACGAGGACGTGGAGAAGTTCTTCCCGAATCCGGAGAAGTACACGGGCTACGGCGTGGAGTTCGAGGTCGATTCGGACGGGGACGACTCGGAGTAGTCACTGCGCGAAAGCTATTGTTTCAGGGACGTTTCGGGCAGGTCTTCCCTCACTTTAGGTACTTTTCCAAGTCGAGTGTTCCGCCGGTATTTGGCGGATGGATATAAATACTACTTCCAGTATCGTAACGTGATTTCTGGCTTGTGAAGTTCTAAAACCGGGGTGTAGGGCCTTTTGAGAATCTCGCCGGATTTGGCGGGATTTCACGTTGTGTTCATGCGTTAGTCGTGTGGACCGTAGTGGTCTAACAGTACTTTGCGCTTTGAGCCTCTCTGACCCGGAGAAACGGAGTTTAAGTGGTTCGAAGTACATCTGCTTTATTGTTCCACCCTTATTTTCCACCCAGATATAATGCGTTTTTCAGTCTTAATGTAAGCTATGAGTGCGAGAGAAAACGAAGACGGTCGATACAACTCAAAAAAATGGGTGACCAGTGAATGAGTGTAGACTTCGTCGTAAACATTGATGCCGATGTTGTGCCTATTCTTATTCTTCTATTGAGTTCGAATTTTGAGCCTGAATTGCTACTAGACCAATATAGAGACGACGAGTAACTCACTGAGATTCGACTTCACAACGACGCGCGCACCTATCGGAAAATAATACGAAGCTAGCTGTTGCTTCCACCAATGAGAAACCGCACAGCACCGCGACCGCACCTCGTCCTCCCCAACCGCCTGCGTTGCTCGCTTCGCTGTGCTACTCGGCCCTCGCGCGGTTCGGCGCGGCCACTGACGGGCCGCGCCAGCGCGCGCCGGGATTGGTGTCCCACCGAGCGCGTCGTGGTTTGGTTCGCTCTAAACCGATTTCAATGACCGACGACCACCGCGTACTCCCGGTCCAAATTTCCCGTCACTACGAGTGTTCGCTTCGTAGACTACAAGAAGGCCCAACACGTACGCGCCGAACATGAACGTCGGCGAAGCCATGACGCCACGCTCGGAGGTCGTCACCGTGGGACTTCCGGGCACCCGCGACGACGTGCTCGAATACCTGCAGGAACGGTCGTTCTCCTCGGTCCCCGTGGTCAAGGAGACCGACGAGGGCGAACAGTTCCGCGGGCTCATCTCCCGAGACGACCTCATCGAGAACCCCGACGAGGACCAGCTCGCGATTCTGATGCGCGAGGTCCCGACCACGACTCAGGACGCGACCATCGAGGAGGTCGCCGACCTGATGGTCGAGGAGGGGACTCGGCGGGTTCCTGTGGTGGACGGCGAACTCGAAGGCATCGTCACCGTGACCGACGTGGTCCGGGCAATCGCCGACGGCGACGCCGATGGGGACACCGAACTCGGGGAGCTGGCGTCCCGCGACGTGAACACCACCTACGTCGAGGTGCCGCTGACGGTCGCCGAGCGCGAACTCTACTACGCGAACCTCCCCTACGCGGTCGTCCTCGGCGAGGAGGGAGAGATGGACGGCGTCCTCACCGAGGTCGACATCATCGAGGTCGCCAGGGTGGTCGAGGGCGAGGACGACACCGGCGACTCCATCGCCGACGAGGACTCCGACTGGAAGTGGGAGTCGATCAAGGCGGTCGGGAAGCGCTACCTCCCCACCCGGAACGTCGAGATTCCGGCCGCGCCGGTCGGCGAGTTCATGACCGAGGACGTTGTGACCGTCTCGCGGACCAAGACCGCGAAGGAGGCCGCCCGGATGATGCTGCGCCACGACATCGAGCAGATTCCGCTGGTCAGCGGCGACCAGCTCACCGGCATCGTCCGGGACATCAATCTGCTGGAGGCGCTCCGATGAGCCGGGACCTCGTGGAACTCGCCAAGCGGCGGGGCTACTTCTTCCAGTCGGCGCGGGCGTACGGCGGCGTCTCGGGCTTCTACACCTACGGTCCGGAAGGCGCGACCCTCAAGCAGAACGTCGAGGACGCGTGGCGCGAGCGGTTCGGCGTCCGGGAGGGCCACCGCGAGATCGACGCCCCGACCGTGATGCCCGAGGCCGTCTTCGAGGCGTCGGGCCACCTCGACACCTTCGACGACATGCTCGTGGAGTGCCCCGAGTGCGGCGAGAGCCACCGCGCCGACCACCTCATCGAGGACGCGACCGACATCGAGGAGGCCGAGAGCTACCCAATCGAGGAGGTCGAGGAGCTCATCCGGGAGCACGACCTCCGGTGTCCCACCTGCGACGCCGAACTGGCGGGCGAGCCGGTCGAGGACTTCAATCTGATGTTCGAGACCAACATCGGCCCGGGTAGCTCCTCGCCGGGCTACCTCCGGCCCGAGACCGCACAGGGCATCTTCGTGGAGTTCCCCCAGCTCGCCGAATACGCCCGGAACCAGCTCCCGTTCGGCATCACCCAGATCGGCAAGGCCTACCGGAACGAGATTTCGCCGCGGAACTCGCTCATCCGGACCCGGGAGTTCACGCAGGCCGAGGTCGAACACTTCATCGACCCGACCGAAGACGAACCCCCGCTGGAGCGGGTCGAGGACGTGGAACTCACGCTGTACCCCGCCGACGAACAGGGCGGCGAGGACGGCGAGAGCGGCGAGTACGTCGAGACGACCGTCGGCGAGGCGGTCGCGGAGGGCCTCGTCCACGAGTGGGTCGCGTACTACCTCGGCGTCGGCAAGCAGTGGTACGAGTCCATCGGCGTCGACATGGACCGGTTCCGGTTCCGCCAGCACCTCGCTGGCGAACTGGCCCACTACGCCGCCGACTGCTGGGACGCCGAGGGCGAGATCGACGGCGACTGGTACGAGCTCGCGGGGTTCGCCTACCGCAGCGACTACGACCTCAGCAAGCACGACGAATACTCCGACGACGACTTCACCGTCTTCAAGCAGTACGACGAACCGAAGGTGGTCGAGCGCGCCACGGTCGACCCCGACATGAGCTACCTCGGCCCCGAGTTCGGCGGGAAGGCCGGAGACATCGCCGACACGCTCGAAACGCTCGCCGAGCGCGAGCGCTCGGCGTTCGAGGGCGAGGAAGTCACCGTCGAAGTCGGCGGTGAAGAGTACACGATTCCGACCGAGAAGACCGGCTTCTCGGTCGAGGAGGTCAAGGAGACCGGCGAACACCTCATGCCTCATGTGGTCGAACCCTCCATCGGTATCGACCGGGCGGTCTACACGGTGCTGGTCCACTCCTACGAGGTCGACGAGGTCGAGGGCGAGACGCGGACGCGTCTCGCCCTCGAACCCGAGGTCGCACCCACCTTCGTCGGCGTCTTCCCGCTGATGGACAAGGACGGCATGGGCGAACTCGCCCGCGAGATCACCGCCGACCTCCGCGCGGAGGGCCTCGACGTGAGCTACGACGACTCGGGCAACATCGGTCGGCGCTACCGCAGGCAGGACGAGGTCGGCACGCCGTTCTGCGTCACGGTGGACTACGACAGCCTCGATGACGACACCGTCACGCTCCGCGAGCGCGATTCGACCGAGCAGGTCAGGGTTCCCGTCGAGGACTTGCCCGACCTGCTCGGCGACCTCCGGACCGGCGAGACCACCTTCGCGGACCTCGAGGCCGCCGCGCCCGAGCAGTGACCGTGGGCAGCGAGATCAAGCGCCGACTCGTCCACGCCAGCGGCACCGGCTACCCTGCGCTGTACCTGCTCGACCTGGCGAGCTACGAGCAGTTACAGCTCCTGCTCGTGGTGAGTTCGGTCGCCGCGCTCGCGCTGGAAGGGGTCCGGCTCCTCGTCGGTCTCGACTGGCGCATCTTCGACGAGCTCACCCGCGAGTACGAGCAGGACAACATCGCGGGCTACGCGCTCTACATGTTCGGGATGACCGCGGCCGCCCTCCTGTTCGAGCCGCGGGTGGCGATTCCCGCGATGCTGATGCTGACCATCGCCGACCCCATCAGCGGCTACGTCGGGTCCGGCGAGTTGGGCGTGAAGGCCGCCCACACCCTCGCGCTCACATTCGGGGTGTGTCTGCTCATCGCCAGCCTCTCGGGGCTCCCGCTGGTGACCGCCGCGCTCGGCGCGCTCGCGGCGACGCTGGCCGACGGCGCGAAGCCGGTCATCGCGGGCTACGTCATCGACGACAATCTCACGATTCCGGTGGGCGCGGCGGTCGTGATGTACTTCGGGTTGCAGTACGCCCCCGAGGTGACGTTCTGAGCGCCGGAACGGCGTCGGTACGCCGCCGGATTTCACTTTCACCCCGATAGGCGAACCCTTTAACCACTTGACGACGAACACATTCCCGAATGGCGACGACCGGCGAGCAGTACGTGGACCACGAACTCCTGGTTCCGGAGTTCATCGAGCGGCGGATGTACCAGCTACAGTTGGCAGGGTCGGCCAAGGACGCCCACACCCTCGTCTGTCTCCCCACGGGGTTGGGGAAGACGACCGTGAGCCTGCTGGTGACCGCCGAGCGACTCGCCGACGCAGGAGGCAAGAGCCTGTTCCTCGCGCCGACGAAGCCCCTCGTCCAGCAACACACCGACTTCTATCGGGAGGCCCTCGACGTTCCCGACGACGACATCGCGATGTTCACCGGGGAGGTGAGTCCCGACGACCGCGCAGAACTGTGGAAGCGCGCGCAGGTCGTCATCGCGACCCCGCAGGTCGTCGAGAACGACCTCGTGGGAAGCCGGGTCGACCTCCGCGACGTGACTCACCTCACCTTCGACGAGTGCCACCGCGCGACCGGCGACTACGCCTACAACTACATCGCCGAACGGTACCATCAGGACGCCGCCGACCCACTCGTGACCGGGATGAGCGCCTCGCCGGGCGGCGACGAGGAGGAGATTCTGGACGTGTGCGAGAACCTCGGCATCCAGAACGTCGAGGTGATGACCGAGGACGACAGCGACGTGTCGGAGTTCACCCACGACACCGAGGTGGAGTGGGAGCGGGTCGAACTGCCCGACGAGATTCTGGAGATTCGCGACGCCCTCAACGAGGTCGTCGAGGACCGACTCGGGAAGCTCAAGCAACTCGGGGTCACGCGCAAGACCAGCGCCGACCTCTCGGAGACCGACATCAAGAAGATGCGCGCCCAGCTCCAACAGCTCATCGACAACGACCAGTCGGAGGGCTTCAAGGGGATGTCGGCGCTCGCGGAGATTCGGAAGCTCCGGACCGCGGTGACCTACGTCGAGACCCAGAGCGTCGAGGCGCTGCGGCGGTACTTCGAGCGCCAGCGCAACGCCGCCCGGAGTTCGGGCGCGTCGAAGGCGAGCCAGCGGTTCGTGAGCGAACCCAAGGTCAAGGAGGCGATGCGCCGGGCCGAGGAGTACGACGGCCTCCACCCGAAGTACTCCCGGGCGCGCATCCGCATCGCCGAAACGCTCGGCATCGAGGGCGGCGAGCGCGTCATCGTGTTCACCGAGTCCCGGGACACCGCCGAGGCGCTGACCGAGTTCCTCGGCCAGCACTTCGACACCCAGCGGTTCGTCGGTCAGGGGGACAAGGAGGGAAGCGACGGGATGACCCAGAAACAGCAACAGGAGACCCTCGACCGGTTCCGGGGCGGGGAGTTCGAGGTGCTGGTCTCGACCTCGGTCGCCGAGGAGGGACTCGACGTGCCCGAGGTCGACCTCGTGCTGTTCTACGAACCCGTCCCCACGGCCATCCGGTCGATCCAGCGCAAGGGCCGGACAGGCCGACAGGCCGAGGGGAAGGTCGCGGTCCTGCTCGCGGAGGACACCCGCGACGAGGCGTACTTCTGGATATCCAAGCGCCGCGAGGACGAGATGGAGGACGAACTCCGGAAGCTGAAGGGGGTCGCCGACGAGGTCGAGGAGGAACTCGACGACTCCCAGCGACGACTGGCCGACTTCGACGGCGGTCCCGGTGGGTCGGGTGGGTCCGGCGGGACCGACGGTCCCGCCGGACCCGCCGGTGGCGACTCAGAGAGTGGTCCCGATTCCGACGTGGAACCCGGTCTGGAGTCGTTCGCCGCGAGCGACTCGGACGACGGGGCAAGCGCGGGGAGCGAAACGGCCGACGCCACTCGAACGGCCGACGCGACCGAAACGGGCGGTGGCGACGACGGCGTCGTCGCCACCGCCCGCCCCGACGAGGGGACGGTCGAGATCGTTGCCGACCAGCGGGAACTCGACTCGACCATCGCCCGGGACCTCTCGACCCGCGAGGGAATCGAGACCCGCCTCGAAACGCTGGCTGTCGGCGACTACGTCCTCAGCGACCGGGTCGTCGTCGAGCGAAAGTCGGTCAGCGACTTCCTCGACACCCTGACCGGCGGCGACCGCTCGCTGTTCGAGCAGTTGGGTGACGCGACCCGCCACTACGCCCGGCCCATCCTGATTCTGGAGGGCGAGGGCCTCTACGAGGAGCGCAACGTCCACCCCAACGCCATCCGCGGGGCGCTGTCGTCGCTGGCGGTCGACTTCGGCGCGAGCGTCCTCCGGACCCGCGACGAGGACGACACCGCCGACCTGCTGGAGGTGGTCGCCACCCGCGAGCAGGAGGTCGACGACCGCGAGGTGTCGGTCCACGGCGAGAAGCAGAGCAAGACGCTGGCCGAGCAACAGGAGTACGTGGTCGCCTCCATCGCCGACATCGGACCGGTGACCGCCCGTTCCCTGCTGACGGAGTTCAAGACGGTCGAGGCCGTGATGACCGCTCGGAAGGACGACCTGATGGAGGCCGAGGGCGTCGGCGAGATCACCGCCGAGCGCATCCGCGAGGTCGTCGGGAGCGATTACGACGAGTAACCGCGCTCGCGGCGGATGAACCGTTCTGAACCGTCGGCCAATTCGGTCGTTACCACTGGGTTTCCCGACCACCATCGGCATGAGAAATGATACCTTACTACGCGTTAGCTACCGTTTAATCTCCCGTTTTCGGGCAAAACGGTGCCGAACGGCGCTCACGAGTTAAGGGCGGTGGCATCGTCGTTCAGGTACCGAGTAAATGACGCTCGAATACCCCTCCACGGACGACGCTTCGGGTACCGCCGACGAGAAACGGCTGTACGGCGAGCCCTGCCACGAACGCGGAGCGAGGTTCGACGAGCAGTCGATGTACGGCGAACCACAGCACGACACCGGCGACACCGACCAGACGCGGGACATCGAACTCCTGTTCGCGCGAATGCAGGCGGCACCGGTCACCCCCGACGCGTTCTCGTCGCGGGCGCGCTCGCCACCGGGCGAAACGACCGAGCGATAGCCGAGATTCCACCCCTCTCCGGGACCGAGCGAACCGCTCAGCGGTTCGCTCGGTCGAGCGCAGCGAGCGCCTCGGCGGCCTCCCGACTCGCCGCGAGCAGGTCGCGGGTTCGGGCCACGTCGTCGGTCTCCTCGGCGCGGCGGGCGAGGTCGGTCAGCGTCCGGACCAGCGACGCGCGGGCGGTCGCGAGGTCGGCCTCGCCCGACTCGCGCCCGCGGGCGCGAGTCGGGTCGTCGTGGGCCCCACCGGGGCGGTCAGCGCCGGGCGAGCCGCCCGAACCACGCGAGTCGTCGGTCCGGCGGCCGGTCCGAGACGGTGGGTCGCGCAGGTCCGACCTGTCGGCGTGTCGGTCGGCGACCCGAACGTCGTTTATCTCCACGCGGGGTCCGTCGGCGTCGGAGTCGACCGCGCCGGATTCGACCTCGGCCCCGGAGTCGGCCGCCGTGGTCGCGTCGGCGTCGATGTCGTCGTCAGATTCGGCGGCCGCGTCACGCTCGACCTCGCGCTGGCAGGTCGGGCAGAACTCCTGGCCGTCGTATCGGAAGATGGGGTCGCCGCAGTCGCCGCAGTGCTTGCCGGTCATGGTCGCACCTTGGAGGAGGAGTTCGCTCATCCGCTGGGTGCTCTCGCGGTCCTTCTTGTCCTTCTCGTACTTCTCGCGGAGCTTCTCTCGCTCGGCCTCCTTGTCGAATCCCGAGTCGTCACTGCTCATACGCCCCGTTTGGGGCCGACGGCCGAAAAATGTCGTGTTCGTCGCGAGCCGAGGCGAGTGGGTGACGTGACCGCGAGGCGGTGAACCGCCGTCGAACATCGCTCATCCGTCATTTTTCGGACGTTTCGAAGCGCTTAACCGATTTGCGGGCGGGGTTCTACGTGGCATGACCAAGATCAGCGTGGTCGGCGCGGCCGGAACCGTCGGGGCCGCGGCGGCGTACAACATCGCGCTTCGGGACGTGGCCGACGAACTGGTGCTCGTCGACATCCCGGACAAGGAGGAAGACACCGTCGGGCAGGCCGCCGACGTGAACCACGGGGCGGCCTACGACGCGAACACCACGGTCCGGCAGGGCGATTACTCGGCGACCGAGGGCTCGGACGTGGTGGTCATCACCGCCGGAATCCCCCGCCAGCCCGGCCAGACCCGCATCGACCTCGCGGGCGACAACGCGCCGATCATGGAGGACATCGGCTCGTCGCTCGCGGAGTACAACGACGACTTCGTGACCGTCACGACCTCGAACCCGGTCGACTTGCTGAACCGCCACCTCTACGAGGTCGGCGAGCGCTCGCGCGAGCAAGTCATCGGTTTCGGCGGCCGACTCGACTCCGCGCGGTTCCGCTACGTCCTCGGCCAGCGCTTCGACGAACCGGTCCGGAACGTCGAGGCGACCATCCTCGGCGAACACGGCGACGCGCAGGTACCGGTCTTCTCGAAGGTCCGCGTCAACGGCAACGACCCCGAGTTCGACGACGACGAGAAGGAGGAGATTCTGGGCGAATTGCAGGAGAGCGCGATGAACGTCATCGAGAAGAAGGGCGCGACCGAGTGGGGTCCCGCGACCGGCGTCGGCCACATGGTCGAGGCCGTGGTCCGCGACACCGGCGAGGTCATCCCGGGTTCCATCAAGCTCGACGGCGAGTACGGCCACGACGACGTGGCGCTGGGCGTCCCCCTGAAGCTCGGGAGCGACGGCGTCGAGGAGGTCGTCGAGTGGGACCTCACCGAGTTCGAGCGCGAACAGCTCGGCGAGGCCGCAGACAAGCTCTCCGAGCAGTACGAGAAGATAGCGTAGTCGCCGCCGCGGCGTCCGACTCCGATTTTTCGCGACTACCGGCCGTCCGAGAGCCTGCTGGCGATCCGACTCGGAAGCCCCACCTCCTCGACGGCCTCTTGGACTTCCTCCACGTCGTACTCGACCCGCCGTTGCTCGACCGTGAGGTCGTCCAAGTCGAGGACTGCGTAGGCCGCGCGCGGGTCGCCGTCGCGGGGTTGGCCGACGCTCCCGGGGTTCATCACGATTCCCTCGTCGTACACCTCGTGGTGCTGGACGTGAGTGTGGCCCAGTATCAGCACGTCCTCGTCGCCGAGGAGGTCGGCCGAGAACTCCTCGGGGTGGGTGTAGTGATCGGGGTCGTTCGGGTGGCCGTGGACGACCTTCACCCGGCCGTCGAACTCGCGGCGCTCGTCGGGGAGGGCGGCGAGCCACCCGCGCTGGTCCTCGGACAGTCGCTGCCGGGCGTGTTCGACCCCGGCCTTCGCCATCGAATTGAACCGGAACGCCGTCCCGGTGGCGACCGCCCGGTCGTGGTTGCCCATCACCGTCGGAATCCCGCGTTCGCGAACTACCGCGACGCACTCGGCGGGCCACGGATTGTATCCGACCACGTCGCCCGCGCAGACGAACGCCTCCGCGTCGTCCGCGTCGGCGAGCACCGCTTCCAGCGCGACCTCGTTCGAGTGGATGTCAGACAGGACCCCGACCTTCATGGCCGGACGTTCGGACGCCCGCGACTTAGTTCCCGTTCTCGACCGCGAACGAGAAGCCCTCGTCGGTCCGGGCGACGCCCGCCGCACAGACCGCGTGTTCGAAGTCGAGGTCGTACGCCTCGCGGGCGGCCTCGGCGGCCGTCTCGGCGTCGAACGCGACGGCCTCGGGCGCGTCCTTCTCGTAGGTCGCCACGAGGGTCGGTTCCGCGACCTCGCGGACCAGCAGGGCGTCCTTCCGGACGATGCCGATAGAGGCCGTTTCGTCCGGGCCGCCTTCGAGCACGCCCGCGATGCGGGGCGTGTCGTAGTCGTCCTTCTCGTAGTCCAGCGCGAGCAGGCTCTCTGCGAGGGCGTCACGGGCGGGGTAGCCGAGTTCGAGCTTCTCGGTGATGGGGTCGACGTGCGAGCCGTTCCCGACGACTGCCGCGTCCGGCGCGCCGCTCGCGGCGCGCCGGACGCAGTTGTACGAGATGTAGGGGTTGTCGGTCTCGGGTGCATCGTCGGTCGGCGCGACCGTGAGCGCGCCGTCGCGCTCGATTACCTGCCGGTTCGGGAACGACCGCGAGGAGACGCGGTAGGCCGCCACGTCAGGGGCGACGATGAGGAACCGTCCGATGTACATACACGAATGTGCGTAGTTCGTGCTAAAGTAGGTGTTGTTTTATGCACGGTCGTCTGACCCGGCGGTTCGAGTGCGAACGACTCGCAAAGTCGGGCGAACGCGCAACGCTTACATGCACCCGGAAAGTACGGTAGGGTGCGCAGTCCCATGGGGTAGTGGCCAATCCTGAAGCCTTCTGGGGGCTTCGACCCAGGTTCGAATCCTGGTGGGACTATGACCCAAACGGTTCGAATCTTCTCTCAAATGTCGTCACTCTACTACCTATCCAACCAAGAATATATGTAGTCTTGTTGTAGACGGAGAGGCGAGACGATGCCTTCTCGTCACAGCTGTCACCCCGAACTGGAACGCTACTGTTCTCCAATTCGGCGGGAGCCGGAACTCTCAGCGATGTCGGCTCTCTCGTCCGGTTAGCTCGATAATCCACAATTTATGTAATAGAAATAAAATTAGAGGGCAGGAATTTACATTTGGAAGCGGTGGTCGTCCTGCCATAGAAAGTACTGGAACGTGTCGAGAAAGCCAACACGAAAGTTTATGGTGAAAGGTAGATAAACTTTTGACGTATGAAGCAATCCAACGACATCCCGACAGCCGAGGATGTTGCTTTCGCGGCCGAGGGTGATGTTGATACCGCTGAGGACGCGTTGTGTGCGGTCCGTTTCAACGATGAATAGGCACTACTTTCGGTTCAGTCGCGACTACTAGCTTCTCAGTATGGGCGGATATGAGTATGAACTACAGGCACTCTACGGAAGTGCATTAACGCCAAGTAGCTCCCTATCTCAGCCAGCTACTACTCGTCTCAAAGCCGCAAAGCGGGTACTCGACCAAAATTATTACCAGGTCGACCAGTACATTGACGGCGAACTCAAGACTAATCCCCTATATATCTGCCCCGAAGATTCGAAGCAGGATGCTGGTTTTGAAGTTCTCCGCTTACTTCACAACTATCTCTCTTCGCTCTATTCATTCAACGAGACCGTAAAGGTTCTCTTCAACCAACATACTGAAGACGGAATAGAACTCACTAGTGGTTCATTTACTCCGGCTAGTGGTGGAACCGGAGAATCGTACTACGGTCGGAAACTGAGTTTCTAAGAGGACTAAGAACTGATTTTCAACACGGAGGGTTCTCTTGTCTGACCTTCGAGAAGGTAGGTGAATTAGGAGAATTTGCAGGGTATCATATCGAGTTTGATAACAGCGCGTTTATCCGGGAAAGTGGACTCACTGACCCACAGCGATTCCTCCAGCACACGAACGATAACGAGCAAAAGTATCCGTTGTGCTTCATTGGCCAATTCCACACAGACAAACTGCAGTCGTTCTATGAAGACGTAGAAGATTGGTTTTCACTAGCTTAGCAGAGATAAGGATTCAAATCTCAAGCTAATCATTTCTGATGGGACTACTCGACGTTTCTCCGTAATCCGAACCGAGAGTCACGACGACGCTCTTTCGATCTCCTCTCCCTGCTCACCAGACCACGTCGTCGCCGACGGCGATACGCCCGGACTCGACGATTCGGGCGTCGAGTCCGCCCCGGTGTTCGAGCGCCGTCATCGCGTCGGGCTGGTCGGCGACCCGCTCCATGTAGGAACAGGGCTCACAGAGGCCGGTGCCTTCGAGGACCGCCTCGCCGACCCGGAAGCGCTCGCCGACGAGGTGGTTGAGCGCGACGCCTCGCGTCGTGAGGTTTCGTCGGTGCGCGCCGGGAGCGAGGTCGACGTCGTAGTCCCGCGCGGCGGCGTCCAGCGCCTCGGCCTCGATGAGCGTGACGTCGCTGGGGTCGAGGTCGTCGCGCTCGTTGTAGATGCCCTCGCCCTCGAAGTAGCGGTCCCCTTCGAGACCGCGGTCGGCCACCGCCTCGACCGACTCCCGAGATTCGGGGTCGCCGCCCATGCCCGGCGCGACGTGGATTCGCTCGACCGCACCGATACGGTTCCCCGGCGCGGATGCTTCGTCGGCGTCGCTCATGGCTACAACCACGCCGTCGGAAGGGCATAAATTCTCGGTACGGTCGGTATTCCGAGCCGACACGGGAACTGTCGCCGATCTCAGGCGTACCCCAGGTCCTCCAGTCGGTCCTGCACGTCCTCGGGGACCGACATCTCCTCGCGGTCCACCTCCCGGCGGTCGATTTCGCCCACCAACTCGCGCAACTGCGCCTCGGGGTCGTCGGTCGGCGGGTCGCCGACCGACCGGAATCCCTCGGTGTGGGTCTCGTAGCCGTAGAAGCCGTTCGGAGCGACGAAGCCGTCTAGGGGCCGGTCGTAGCGCTCGGCGAGGTCGGCGACTCCCTTGCGCTCGAACTGGTCGTCGTGGAACGGGACCAATCCGTGGTACTCGGTGAGTCGCGGGACGGCCTCGGGGTCGTCGAGGAGATTCTGGCCCCGCGAATCGGCCACGGCGTCCGGGAGTCCCGCGAGGTCGGCGACCGTCCGGTGGACGTCGAGCAGGCTCACGACTGCCTCGCAGGTCCCGTCGTCCACGTCGTCGCCGCTGACGACGAGCGGGACTCGGACCAGTTCCGGGTCCAGACCGATGGAGTGGTTCCACATGCCGCGTTCGCCGAGGAGTTCGCCGTGGTCCGAGAGCGTGACCACGTAGTCGAAGTCCTCGCGGAGTTCGCGGTAGATGTCGCGATAGACCTTCGAGAGGTACTCGACTCCGGTCCGGTACGCCCGCCGGATTCGGTCGGGGTCTTCGACCGAGCCCGCGAGCGCGTCGGCGGCCACCACGACCACCGGGTCGCCGCCGTCGGGCGGGTAGTACGGAGTGTGGGCGTCCATGACGTTGGCGAACAGGAACTCGTCGTCGCCGAACTCGGTAGCCCGGACCCGCTCGCGGAGGCCCTCGGCCCCGCCGTAGGCCGAGGAGTTGGTGAACAGGCGGTAGCCCTCTCGGAGCGACGGGAGCGTCGCGCAGTCCCCGACGAGACACCGGAGGAGGCCTTCGAGGTAGAGCGCGAGGCCCGACCGCTCGGACTCGTGTCCGAAGGTCCCCCAGTCGAATACGTCGCCGACGAGGCCGAGGCTCGCCTGATTGACGCGCTGGTCGAAGCCGCGGTCCCAACCGTCGTACCGGTATATCTGGGGATTGCCGGTGAACAGGCGGGTCCGGTAGCCCGCGTCGCGGAGGGCCTCGGGCAGCACCGTCCCCTCCCAGTCGAGGGTCGGCGACTTGCCGTGGACGCCGACCTCGCTGGCGTACCGGCCTGTGAACAGCGACGCGTGGGCGGGCACGGTCCAGTGGGAGGTCGAGTAGGCGTTCGCGAACCGGCGGCCGTCGAGCCAGTCGAACGCCTCCTCGAACGCGTCGGCCCGGAGGGTGTCCAGCACGACGATGGCGATGCTCGTCATCGCCGGTGATTTCCGCGCCCCCGAGTTTTGTTATGCGCCGGTTTACGCGCCCGGTGAGTCGGTAACGACGAGCGTCCTCGCGGGGTCGAGCGGTATGGGGTCGTTTCCGCGCGGGCGACTTCGGGCGCGAATCGGAACTATCAAGTAGTCGGATTTCGAACGCCGAAGAGCGCAGTCGAGGTGGACGTACCGGGATTTAAACCCCTTCGGAGAATCCGGTTCCGTCCTCCGATTTAACCCCTTCGTTTCGACTGGAGACTTCCGTAGCGCTCGGACCCATCAGTTTTCGCTCACGTACGACCCGTCGTCCGTGGTTTCCTCGTCCAACGCTCCGAGGTCGCGCTGGTCGTTGTACTCCTCGGGACCTGCGGCCTCGCCGGTGAGCTCGTTGTAGACCGCCTCGCGGGCCTCGTCGGCCGACTCGAAGCGCTCGTCGACGAGTCGGTCGAAGACGCTCCCGAGCGACTCGGTCTCGTTCGCCAGGTCGAGTTGCTGGTCGCCGTACTCGGTCGCCAGCTCCTCGCTCGTGGCGGGGTACTTGTGCTCGCCGAGCATCCGCCCGGCCTCCCCGAGCATGCTCTCGACCGACTCGGTCCGCTCGCGCTGGCGCTCGCGGGCGTGGCGTTGCTCGCTCTCGGCGTCGGGGTCGTAGTCGGCCATGGATTCCGATAGGGCCTTGAGTTCCGTAACCCTGCTGGCTACGCCGGGGTCGTCGCCGCGACGAGGGGAAAGCATATTAGCGGCCGGATACTACTCCCAACCGGGTAAGACGTGGCATCGTTGCGTCATCGTACGCACATGATGCCCTTTTCCCGGAAACGAGCTACAGAGACTCATCGCCGGTTTTCCGAATCCGATTCGATACTCAGATGAAGTGAGTCGATATTACCTAAATAGTCGAAGAGAAACACTTTTCTTTCTCCTTCGGTTCCTGTTCGATGTCACCGTGGTAGTGCGGTGACGAAGCGATGACCGCGTCTTACCCCGTCGTGGTCGCAGTCGAAGCGATGACGGCCCTTCAGTTGACGAAAGTCGCCGCCGAACTGGCGACGGCTCTGATCGGGCTGTACATCGCGTATCGACGGTTGACCCGCACGGAGTCACAGTAGGGTAGACCTGCTCCCTGACTCCCCGGGCAAGTCGCGGCGGGCGCGAAGAAACGTCGGCTACCCTACTTTCGTGTTGCGTCGCGAACCAGCATCTACCCTTCCTCAGAGTCACTTCTCCACGTCGAGCAGGGCGACGCGCTCGCGGACCAGATCCGCGAGGCTCGCGTCGGTCGCGTCGAGTTCGGCCTCGCTCACGTCGAAGAACTCCCGGACCGCCTCGCGGTCGATGCGGTCGGCCGAGACGGGGCCTCGGTCCGTGGAGACCGCGCCCGCGTCCGAGGACGCGGGCGCGGTCTCCACGGGCGCGAGTAGCCCCCGGACGGCGTCGGCCGCGCCCGCCTCGTCGCTCGCCTCCGCTTGGCCGTGGGCGACCACGACCACGTCGTGTTCGCCCTCGTCAACGCCCATTTCGAGGGCGCGGTTAATCTGACGGCGGCCAGCCGCGTACAGCAGTATCTCGACCGCGGGGTCGCGGGCGACGTTCTCGCCGCGGTCGAGCGCGCGGTCGGCGCGCTCGACCGCGGTCCGGAGATGGTCGACGCCGACCACGAGGTCTGCGTCGAACGCCTGGACCGCGCAGTCGAACTCCTCGCCGACCTCGCCGAGGTCGGCGAGGAAGGCGTCGAGGTCGTCGATGTCGGCGCGGCCCTCGACCAGCCTCATTCTCGGTCACCGCCTCCCGCCGTCATTCGAAGTCACCCAGGCTCTGCTGGCCGCTCCCGTCGTCGGTGCTCGCGGTCTCGGCGCTCGCCTCGCCCTCGACCCCGGTCAGGTCGGGGTCCTTCCGGCCGACGTTTTCGAGGATGGTCTCGGCGGTCTTCCGACGGCCCCGGAGGGCCCCGAGGACGACCGACTTGTCGGCCTCCCGGAGGTCGGCCCGGGACTCGACTCCGGCCTCGTAGAGCCGCCGGGCGCGCTTGCGGCCGACGTTCCGGACGCCCGCGAGGTCGAGCAGTTCCTCGGCGACGCCGTACTCGACGCGCTTTCTGGCCTCCCGGATCGCAGGCCCCCATTCGAGGTCGAGTTCGCCCGCGAGTCGCTCGGCCGCGTTGAGGAGCCACTCGGCGGTCTCGACCTTGCCGCGGATGTCGCCCGGCCCGACGCCGTAGCGTTCCGTAATCTCGTCCTCGTCCAACTCGGAGGCCCAGTCTTCGAGCAGGCGGGCGGTCTTGAGCGCCGACAGCCAGTCCTCGAACGCGTGGTCCTCGAACTCCGAGGGCATCGACCCGAGGAACTCGGTCTCGCGCTCGTATGCGAGCTCGGTGTACTCCTCGCGGTCGCCCGACCGGAGGTAGAGCTCGTACATGTCCGGCGTGCGCGCGACGAGGTGGTAGAGGCCGAGCGCGGTCGGCCTGCGGTCGGCGTCCCGGAGGCCGTGGATTATCTCGGCGGCGCTCATGGGGTCGACGTAGAGCTGTGAGACGCGGTGGCCGAGTCCGGTCGCTCGGAGCCCACCGTCCTCGCGTTCGAGGAACTCGTTTCGTTCGAGGTATTCGAGGACGTTGTCGGTCACGGCTTCGAGCCGCCCGGTCTCGTCGGTCTGGGTCGCGTAGAGGGTGCGTTCGAGGAACGAGACGAGTTCGTCCTCGGTGTCGGCGAACCCGGAGGCGACGGTCGCGAGGATGTGGGTCCGGAGCGCGGGCTCGGCCGCGAGCTTCGAGCGCACCGGTTCGGGGTCGGCCCAGACGTAGCGCTCGAACAGCTCGTCGAGTTCGTCGTGGCCGTTTGCGATGAGAACCGCCTCGCCGTAGGGGTCGAGGCCGGGTCGGCCCGCCCTGCCGAACATCTGATGGACCTCCAGCACGTCGAGCGGTTGCATGCCCCCGACGTCGCCGTCGTAGCGTCGCCAGTCGCGGACGATGACCCGCCGTGAGGGCGTGTTGACCCCCGCCGCGAGGGTCGGGGTCGCGGAGATGACCTTGACGAGTCGGTCGCGAAACGCGTCTTCGACCAGCGCGCGGTGCTTGCTCGCGAGGCCCGCGTGGTGGAACGCCGCCCCCTTCTCGACCGCGTCGGCGAGGTCGTCGCTGGTCTGGGTGTCGCTCTCGTCTCGAATCTCGTCGGCGACCTCGCGGAGTTTCCCGCGCTCCTCGTCGGTGAGGTAATCGCGGGTCACGTCCGAGAGCCGCCGGGCGGCGGCCTCGGCGTTCCGCCGGGAGTTGACGAAGACGAGGCTCGACCCCTCGTCGGTCAGGGTGTCCTCCACGAGCGCCGCGGTCGCCTTCTCGTTGCCCCGCGATATCTGGGTCTTCGAGCCGTCGTCGAAGTGGAGCGCCTGCCCGTAGAGAACGCCCTTCCGGAGGTCGATGGGTCGCCACGTCGAGTCGACGAGGGTGGCGTCGAGCCACTCGGCTATCTCGTCGGCGTTGCCGACCGTCGCCGAGAGCGCGACGGTCTGGAGGTCCTCGTTGAGCTTCCGGAGCTTCGCGAGGGTGACCTCCAGCGTGGGCCCGCGAGACGAGTCGTCGACGAGGTGGACCTCGTCTGCGACCACGCAGGTCAGGTCGTCGACCCACTGGGCGCCGTTGCGGACCAGCGAGTCGACCTTCTCGCTGGTGGCGACGATGATGTCCTTGCTCGCGAGCCAGTCGCCGTCGCTGTCGTAGTTGCCCGTCGAGACGCCCACGGAGACGCCGTACTCCTCGAACTCCTCGAACTCGGCCCGTTTCTCGCTCGCGAGCGCGCGCAGGGGAACGATGTAGAGGGCCTTCCCGCCGCGGGCGACGCTGGTGAGCATCGCCAACTCGGCGATGAGGGTCTTGCCGCTCGCGGTCGGGACGCTCGCGACCACGCTCTCGCCGTCGGCGATTCCGGCCTCGACCGCCTCGCCCTGGGGAGGATACAGCTCCTCGATTCCCTGCTCGCGGAAGTGCTCGGGGACTCCCTCTGGGAGGTCGGGGATGTCGGAGATGTCCACGGTCACGCCGACCGCCCCCGGAGGAAGGTTCGCGGAGAGGCGACCGGTAGGGAGACGAACGTACTCATTACCCCGCCTTTGGCGCGTCCTGTGGTTTAAACTGTCGGGTCGGGGCGTGAGGTGGATGCGGGGAGTTTCGATAGTGGACCGACCACTCGGCGCGTGCTGGCGTGGGGCGCTGTTTGGCCCACGCCGACACGCGCGAGGGATGAGTATCGCAGGGCCTGCCCACGGCAGGCCCGAGAAACGCAGTCGGTTGGGGAGGCGTGTGGCCTGCGGTCGCGGTGCGGTCTCATAGGTGACGGAGTAGCTAGCGACTTCTCGACTCCAAGTCAGGCGGAATGGTGGGACTAAGCGAACTGCGTGAATCGGAGTCACACCACCAGAAAACATTTCCCAGCGACCGACCACGTCCGAGCATGCCCATCCCTAATTTCGGCGATAAGTACGACGCCGACGCCCTGTTCTCGCCCGCGGAGGCGGTCGAAGAGCAGGGCGAGGGTCTCCCAGACGTTCCGCCAGCCGTCATAATCGGCTTCCAAGACGTGCTTCACGAGGAAGTCGTGGACCGAGCAGACGAGTCGATAAACGTCGTCAGAAGTCAGGAGGTCCACCTGCTGAACGACGACGTCGGGTTCGTCGGAAACTTTGGCTACGGGTCGCCCATGACCGCGACCGTTACGGAGAACGTCATCGCGGCCGGGGCCGAAGTCGTCTGCATTCTCGGCGGCTGTGGTTGCCTCCAGAAATCCATCCCGCCTAACCACGCCATCCTTCCGACGCGGGCGATTCGGGACGAGGGCGTCTCGTATCACTACCTCTCGCCGGACGAGGAGGTGCGGGCGACGCCCGAACTGGTCGATGCGCTCGACGAGTCGCTCTCGGCCGCGGGCGTCGAGACCCACCGTGGTCCGACGTGGACGACTAGCGCCTACTACCGCGAAACCGTCCCGGAGATCGAGCACTACGCCGATGAAGGAGTCCTCTCGCTCGGGATGGAGGCCGCCGCGATGCTCGCAGTAGCGGAGTACCGTGGTGCCGACGCGGCCGTGGTCCACGAAATCGGCGATCACCTGACCCCCGACGAGTGGGAGTCCGGCGTCGAGCGCGAGGAACAACTGACGGAGTTCCTCGGCCCGACCGCCGAGGCGCTCTCCGAGTACGTCTCCTGAGACTCCGCCATCGCTTTGAGGGTACCCCGCAAACGTCGAGGCATGCGAATCGAGTTCGACCGCGACACCTGCACCGGGATGTTCCAGTGTACCGCCGAGTGGGACGCCTTCGAGGAGAACCGCGACGACGGCAAGGCCGACCTCCGGGATTCCGAGGAGGAAGACGAGGACGTGTTCGTCCGCGAGATTCCCGAGGACGCCGAGTTCGACGCGAAGATGGCCGCGCGGGTCTGCCCGGTGGACGCCATCGCGGTCTACGACGACGACGGCGAGCAGTTGATTCCCTGAGTAACAAGACTACCGGCCCGAAGGGGCGTCCCATCCAGTCGAAACGGAGGGGTTCGCTCGGGTCGAATCCCGTCGTTTCGACCGGAGCGAACGAATCGTTTCGACCGGAACGCGCGAGTCGTGTCCGACCGGAGCGCACGAGTCGAGCCGAATCGAGCCGAGCCGAGACCATCGGAGACGCGTCGCTGTCGGGTCACGACGACAGTAGAATCCGATGTCCGACCGCTCGCGCAGTCACTCGGTCGATTCGCGGTCACTCGGTCGATTCGCAGTCACTCGGTCGATTCGCAGTCACTCGGTCGACCACGCCTCGACGCCGTCCTCGTCGGTGGCGTCGGGGTAGAGCTGTTCCTCCCAACCGCGGTCCTCTCCGCGAAGCTCCCAGTACTTGCTCATAGGACCCACCGAGTACGGATTCACTACTCAGGGTCAAAACTGTTGTGTGAGTCACGGCCTCACGCGAACGTCTTCTCCGCCCATGTGACCGCGTAGGCCGGTCCGTGGTCGCGATAGGCTTCGGTGTCGAGCGCCGCGAACGGCGCGGGGAGTTCGAGACCGTGCTTGACCGCGCTACACGCGAACTCCGCGGCGTCGGCGAAGTCGGTCTCGTCGCGGGCCATCGCCGAGGGAAGCCCCTCCAGTCGGGGTTCGATGCGCTCGCCCGCGTCCCGCCACGCCTCGAACAGGCGGGGGCGGTCGTCGGCCCAGTCGGCGAAGACCTCGCGGGTGTGGAGGCCGAGGTAGGCGTCGTACAGCGCGGCGGCTATCTGGTAGACGCTCCCCGAGTCGAACGGGAGCGCCGAATCGAGGTCCCGGTAGCGCTCGCCGAAGAACCCCAAGAAGTGCTCGGGTTCGTCCGTGCCGACCTCGACGAGCGCCTCCGCGAGGAGGAAGTCCACGAAGTCCTCGGGCGACCCCTGCACGCGGGCCTTCACGAACACCGTCGGCGGGACGGTCTGGCGGGTCCACGCCACGCTCCCGTCGCCGGGCATCCCGACCGTGAAGTCGGTCGAGGCCAAGCGCCGGAGGAGTTCCGGGGCGTCCTCGGGGAGCCACTCCTCGGGGTACGACAGGGGTGCGAGCGAGTCGGCGAGCAGGCCGAGGTCCTCGGCCTGCGCCGGGGGGAGCGTCTCGAAGTCGCTCGCGCAGTCGAGGACGAGCGCGTCGGGTGCGTGGCGCTCGCGAACCCCCGCCACCTCCCCGGAGAGCGACCGTTCCTCGAACATCACGCGAGCAGCCAGAGGTTGACCAGTACAGCGACCGCGAGGACCGTCGTGATTCCCAGCGTTCCGACCACGATCTTGGTTGCCGTGCTCATGTCCGGTCGTTCGGGCGCGAGCGCTTAAAACCCTCCAGTTTGGCGCTCGGTCTGACCCTCCAGTCTGGCGCTCAGTCGGCACCGGTCCCGGCGCCGACGCCCGACTCGCGGGCGACCCGCTTCCACTCGCCGGTCCAGAACCGGAAGACGTTGACCACCGCCCGGATGTACATGTCGCCGACGATGGCGACGTAGACCGCCAGCAGGCCGAGACCGAGACCGGGCGCGAAGTTCCAGCCCCCGACCGAGAACAGCACCGCGCCGGGCGCGACCGCGAGGAACGCGACCGGGAGCTTGAACAGGTAGCTCCCCGCGACGGTGCCGTAGAAGGGCCAGCGCGTGTCGCCCGCGCCCCGGAGGCCGCCCCGCATCGTGCGCGAGACGCTGAACGCCGCGACCCCGATACCGAACACCCGGATGAACTCGACGGTCAGGCCGACGTGCTCGGTGCCGAAGGAGACGGCGAGGGGTCGGGCCGCCGCGACCAGCACGGCCGCGATGCACAGTTGGGTGGCGAGCGCGATTCGGAGGGTCTGCCAGCCGTACTCGTCGGCCGCCTCGTCGTTCCCGGCACCGATGGACTGGCCGACCAGCGTGCTGGAGGCCGTCGAGTATCCCCACGCGGGCATCAACGCGAGCAACATCACCCGGCGGCCGATGGCGTATGCCGCGACCACCGGAGTGCCGAGCGTCGTCAGCACCAGCAGGAACGGGAACCGGCCGAAGGTCCGCGCGAGGCGGGTGCCCGCGAGCGGGAGCCCCACGCGGACGATTTCGGCGGCGATGGACCAGTCCCACTGCTTGCCGCCCAGCGGGAGTCGGATCGCGTACCTTCCCGAGAGGAGGGCCCCGGTGAACAGCACCGCCGCGAGGGTGTTGGCGACCGCGGTCCCCCACGCGGCCCCGGCGACCCCGAGTTCGGGGAACGGGCCGAACCCGAAGATGAGGACCGCGTTCAGGCCGATGTTCGTCGGGAGCGTGAGTAGCCGGATGTACATCGGCGTCCGGGTGTCGCCCACGCCCGCGAGCGCGCGGGCGGCAATCATGCTCCAGAACCGGAACGAGACCGAGAGCATGATAATCCGGAGGTAGACCGCGCCGAGTTCGATGGTCCGGGGGTCGTCGGTCAGGAACGCGATCATGGGTTCGGCGTAGACCCACGTCGCCGCGGTGATGGGAATCGCCATCGCGAGCGCGAGCCACAGCGACTGCTTGACCGCGAAGTTGGCGCTGGCGCGCTCGCCCGCGCCCTCGAACCGCGAGACCACGCTGATGGTGCCGCTGGTGAGTCCGAGCGAGAGGCCGAAGGGGATGAAGAAGTACTGGAATCCGAGTTCGAGCGCCGCGACCGCCTCGTCGCCGAGCGCGCGCCCCACCATGAAGAAGTCGGCGACCCGGAGCAGGGTCCGCATCCCGCCGGTGACCATCACGGGGACCGCGAGGTCGAACGCCTCCTCGCCCTTCTCGCGGTCGAGCAGGCCGAGGCGCGCCAGCGCGGCCGGAAAGAGGAACGCGACGCTTCGCGCCCGGCGCTTCGCGTCGTCGAACATCGATTACGTGGGGTTGAGAGGCGGAACGTAAACAATCTTGGCAACGCCGTGCGGTTTGCCGGTCCCCGGGGGTGAGCGCTCGTCGGAGTTCTCCCGGTCGGGCGTCCCCACCCTACCGGTCGGGCGTCTCCCACCCGTCCGGAACCTCGATGACGTACTTGCCGTCCTCCTTGAGCGCGATGATGTACTCCTCGCGCTCGTACAGCTCCATCAGATTGAGTTCGTACTGGCCGGGTTCGACGATGCGGATGCTCTCGAACTGGCTGTTGAGTTCCTCGCGGAGCTCTTTCAGCCCCGGTGACTCCCCGCTCGGGGTGTCGACGACCTCGCCGTCGGCCGGTGGGTCGGCGGGGGTCGTCTGTCCCGTGGAGTCGGCCCGAGTCCCGGATGCGGGCGAGTCCACCTGCGATCTGTCCGGGAGTTCGGCCTCGTGCGATCTGTCCGGGAGTTCGGCCTCGCTGACCACGTCGCTCCGGGCGTTGGCCTGCGCGGTGTCCTCCGGCGCGACGGGTCGGCTCCCGGGCGCGTCGTTTCGAGTCGAGCCGTCGGTTGACGGACGTGATTCGGAGTGGTCGGCGCGCGACTCGCTGCTATCGGTCGGCGGTTCGCCGGAGTCGTCGTCGCTCGTGCCAGAGCGCACCCAGTCCCGGACGGTCGCGGCCGCGCGGTCGACCGCGCTGGCGTCGCCGCCCTCGGTTTCGGGTCCAGCAGACGCGTCGCCGGTCGCGGGCCGCGACCGCGGGCCGCGACCGGCGCTCGACTCCGAGCGCGGCCCCGAACTCGGCGAGGGAGTCGGCTCTTCGGGTGCCTTCTTCGGGGCGGTGCCTCCCGCCGACCCCCCGGTTTCGGGTCCGGCCCCGGTTTCGGGACCGGCCCCGGAGTCGGTCGCGGCCGCGCTCGCGGGCAGGAACTGGAACTTGTTCCCGCCGCAGTCGGGACAGCCCGAGAGCATCTCCTTCGAGCCGTCGGCGAACGTCCGGCCGCAGTCGGTGCACTGGTGGGGCATTATTTCCGAGAGACGAGCGCGCTGATGAGGTTCTCGTCCTTGTGGAGGGTCTCTATCTGGTTCGCAGGGCCGATGACGGTGAGCTTCGCGGTCGACTCCTTGCCCATCAGCCGGTCGAGGAAGCTCTGGTCTGCGGTCTCCGAGCGCGGGTAGGTCTCGATCTCGATGCCGTTGAACTCGTCGGGACTGATCTCGGTCATCGTGACCTCGATGAGCTTGCTCTCCTCGTCGGGCGACAGTCCCTTTTCGAGGATGACGATGTTGCCGTCGCGGACGCCGTCGAGTATCATCCGGATCTTCTCCATCGAGGCCATCTCGGCCATCCGGTCGGCCCCGATGAGGTCTATCTGGACGCCGCCACCGCCGCCCCCGTCGTTGGGTCCGTCCCCTTTCACTTCCGGCATGAGATCACCCGAAGTACTCCGCTATCTTCTCGTACACTTCGTCCATGTTGTCGCCCTCCAGCGCCGAGAGCGGAATCGTCTCGTGCTGGGGGTAGGCGTTGCGGATGCGCTGGACGCTCGAATCCTCGAGGTCGGTCTTGTTGGCGAGAATCAGGACCGGGAGGTCCTGACTCTCGATGATGCCGATGAGCATGGTGTTTACCTGCGTGAACGGGTCGGTGCTACTGTCGAGCACGTAGATGACCCCGTCCACGTCTTCGCGGAGCCAGTGCATCGCCTCCGCGACGCCCTCGGTCGCCTCGCGCGAGCGCCGGACGGCGTCGTCTTTCTCCATATCGTGGTCGAGGAACTCCTCGTAATCGACCTTCGTCGTCACGCCGGGCGTGTCCACGATGTCGATGGTTACCGTCTTGCCGTTGCGTTCGA
Source organism: Halorussus salilacus (assembly GCF_024138125.1). Taxonomy (NCBI): domain Archaea; kingdom Methanobacteriati; phylum Methanobacteriota; class Halobacteria; order Halobacteriales; family Haladaptataceae; genus Halorussus; species Halorussus salilacus. The sequence continues at coordinate 1,644,590 of NZ_CP099993.1, read as the reverse complement.
TTTCGACGTTCTCCTTGCGCCGGGCCCGGCGCGTTTCGTGTGGAATGTGACTCTCGGGGCCGACCGCGTCGCCGGTCCAGTCGCGGGCGATTCGGTTGGCGAGAGTCGTCTTTCCGGCGTTCGGCGGGCCGTAGATACCGATTCGCTTCGGCTCCTGCGCGGAGAACAAGTTATCAGTGACGCGGGATATGCTGTCTTTGAGATCCGTGAACAGTCCCATCCTTTCCTCCCAGACCCCTGCGCTCGGTTAAGACTACCGACACGGGGGCTGTTGCGCGTACAACATTACCCTACCCACTTAAACCTACGTCAGACACCTCTCGGGAAAAATGACGATTCCGGGAGTTCGGAAAGAACGTTGGTGGCGCTTTTGGAGTGGTCAGTGAGACGGTCGGTCGGTGAGACGGTCGGTCGGTGAGACGGTCGGTCGGCGAACGCGAGTCAGTCCGAGTCGATCCGAGTCGATTCGAGTCGACTTGAGTCGACTCGAATCGACGACGGAGAACAGTGGAGCATGTGGTGGAACACCACGAGCGACGTTGGCACGCTCCAGTTGAAATGGAGGGGTCGAGGGATGAACGTGCGAGAAGGGATGGGTTCGTCGGAAGTGAAGAGACGATGATGTTACCGTTCGAATCGGACCACGGAGAAGCTAGCGAACGTTCGGGAAGGATTCGGAGGAGGGTTCTCTGGGCATCGGAAACGAAGGGAAACGGGACACCCCCACCCCTTTGTTTCGGGTGGAACGGGTCGGGAGGCGGGGGGTGGTGGAGGACACGGTTCTAATTCCAACGGTAACACCATCCAAACTAAGTATGAAGAATAGTTTGCGGATATTGTTTCTGCGCTATTATTATAAAGGTTTGGTGTAACTAGAGACACCTCCCCCGACCCACCTCTCTCCCATTCCACCCGAAACAAAGGGGTGGGGGGCACCCTTGCGAGTGAAACACAACCACGACTTCGGAAAGCACGAATTCGGAATGTGACCTCGTGACCATGACCTCGTGACCACGGCTCCGTGACCACGGCTTCGTGACCACGGCTTCGTGAAACGGGTCGAGGCGAAGCAGTCCCCTCGACCCGTTACCCGGACGAGACTCCGTCGCTCGCAAATCGCGATTTGGTCGTTGATAGAATCCCATCGACCGGCCTGCTCCCGGTCGACCGACCGGTTCTCATCCGACCGTCCCTCGTCTGCGCCATCCATCCGGATCAGTCCACTCGAAACGTTGCGGTTCGCCGATGCGACGCCACCGCAATCGAAATCACACCCTCGTCCATCGGATATCCGACACCCAGAAGCCGGATACGTCTGGATATCAGTCGAGACCGATTCGTAGCTCTTCGAATTGCTTTCGACAACTCCGAACCATCCCAGAACCCCCAGAACCCCCCAGAACCCACCCAGAACCCCCAGAACCCACCCAGAACCCCCCAGAACCCACCCAGAACCCCCAGAACCCCCAGAACCCACCCAGAACCCCCAGAACCCCCCTCGAACCACCCCCTAAACTATCTCCGAACCACCCCCCAAACTCCCCTCGAACCATCTCTCGCGTTCCCAACGCCGCGGAAATCACGGCTTTCCGACCGTTTCTCGGCCGTTTCACGCCCTTTCACTCGCTTTGCAGGAAAGAAGAAAGAGTTTAATACCCTGCTGGACCTTTGGTTCTCCTGCATCAACTGGACGCGCTCGCGACTTCTCGCCTCCGACTTCCCGGCTCTGTCGGTCGGTTTCGTCGGAATCTACTATCGCGCCGCGCGTCTTCCACCTGAAACGGAGGGGTCGACACGAACGCATGTCTGACGAAAACACGCAACCGGCCGACGACGCAGTCGAGGTCAGCCCCGACCGTAGCTTCGACAACGTCGATTTGGACGACGTCATCCTCGACGACGAGGAGGACGACCAGGGGCTGTTCGACGACCTGCTGTCGGGTGAACCGATATTCGAGAACAAGGAGGTCCTCCGGCCGTCGTACACCCCCCACGAGCTTCCCCACCGGAAGGACCAGATCAACAACATGGCGACGATTCTGGTCGCGGCCCTGCGGGGGGAGACGCCGTCGAACATCCTGATATACGGCAAGACCGGGACGGGCAAGACCGCCAGCGCGAAGTTCGTGAGCAAGGAACTGGAATCGACCTCCCAGAAGTACGACGTGCCCTGCAACGTCGAGTACATCAACTGCGAGGTGACCGACACCCAGTACCGCGTGCTCGCCCAGCTCGCGAACAAGTTCATCGAGAGCAACCGCGAGTTCGTCGACGACCGCGTCGACGAACTCGCGACCCTCCAAGAGGAAGCGGCGGCCGACCCGACTCGGCTCGCCGACACCGAGTTCGACGCGCCCGAGGGGGTCGACGAGCGAATCGAGACGCTCGAATCCGACCGCGAGGAGATGGAGTCGGTCCCCATGACCGGGTGGCCGACCGACCGCGTCTACAGCACGTTCTTCGACGCGGTCGACTACGAGGAGCGGGTGGTCGTCATCATGCTCGACGAGATCGACAAGCTGGTCGAGAAGTCGGGCGACGACACCCTGTACAACCTCTCGCGGATGAACTCCGAACTCGACAACTCCCGCGTGTCCATCATCGGCATCAGCAACGACCTGAAGTTCACCGACTTCCTCGACCCGCGCGTGAAGTCCTCGCTCGGAGAGGAGGAGATAGTCTTCCCGCCCTACGACGCCAACCAGCTCCGGGACATCCTCCAGCACCGCGCCGACGTGGCGTTCAAGGCCGACGCGCTCAGCGACGACGTCATCCCGCTTTGCGCGGCGTTCGCCGCCCAGGAACACGGCGACGCCCGGCGCGCGCTCGACCTGCTCCGGACTGCGGGCGAACTCGCCGAGCGCGACCAGGCCGAGGGCGTCAACGAGAAGCACGTCCGGAAGGCCCAGGAGAAGATCGAACTCGACCGGGTGGTCGAGGTGGTCCGCACCCTCCCCACCCAGTCGAAGCTCGTCCTCTTTTCCATCATCTCGCTGGAGAAGAACGGCGTCCACAACATCAACACGGGCGAGGTGTACAACATCTACAAGCGCCTCTGCGAGGAGATAGACGCCGACGTGCTGACCCAGCGGCGGGTGACCGACCTCATCAGCGAACTCGACATGCTCGGCATCGTCAACGCGGTGGTCGTCTCGAAGGGCCGGTACGGCCGGACCAAAGAAATCTCCCTGTCGGTCCCCATCGACGAGACCGAGGCGGTCCTGATGTCCGATTCGCGGCTCGGCGACATCGAGAACGTCCAGCCGTTCGTTCAGGCCCGGTTCGACAACTGACTGCGTTCCCTGACACCCGACAACTGACCGCGTTCTGCGACCGCCTCCACGCGAAATGCAGGGGGAGCGGAGTCGCTACGCCGCGCCCGAGAAGTAGAGTCGAATCCACCCGAGGTACGGCACCCGGACCTCGGCGGTGCCGCGAACCCACTCCGGTTCGACGGGGGCGCTGATTCCCATCGCGCGCGACTGGTCATAGTAGGGGTTGGCGTCGCCCTTCGTGATGAATCCCGAGTTGGGTGCCGGGCAGTTCGACAGCTCCTCGCAACTGTCGGTCCCCTGCGGGACGTGGTCCTCGTCGGCCCTGTCGTACCAGTTCTCCCCCTCGTCGACCCAGAACATCGCGCGATGGATGATGGGCGTCTCGTAGCTCCGCCCGTCCGGCTGGTAGATTATCACGTCACCGGGCTCGTCGAACTGCTCGTAGCCCGCCTCGGCTCCGGCCTCGTGGGTCACGACGCCGGTGTCGCCCTGCGCGGCGTCGGGGACGAGACGGCCGTCGTCCATGATGAACACGAGGTCGCCCTTCTGCATGTGGGGCTCCATGCTCCCGCTCTCGATGGCGACCATCGGCGGCCAGACGCCGCTGATGGCGAACAGCAGGAGACCGATGGCGAGGACGATGGCCGCGCTACTCAACATCTCGCGGACGAACACGACCGCCCCGTTGTCGCTCCGGCGGAACCGACGAATCGGCGCGAGCGGGCCGGTGGGTTCGTCGGCCCGCTCGCCCCCGTCGGAGCGAGGCGGTGAACCCTCCGAACGGGGCGACGTATCGGTGGAACGCTGAGGCGAACCGTCGGACCGCCGGTCCGACGGTTCGCGGGGGCCGTCGTCGGCCCGCTCGCCGTCGTCCTCGTCCGCGTCGCCCGACGAGGGGTCGTCTCGGGGAGAACTCATCGCACTCACGTTACCGTTCGGTGGATGTCAATTTTCCGGGTCTCGTGCGAATCTCCGGGTCCCGCGCGTGCGTTCGTTTTCGCGGTTCGTCTCGCGTCGCTTCACGTTCACGCCGCTTCGCACTCGCGGTGGCGCGCCGTCGGCGCGCCACCGCCCGCCCGCCCGCGCCGGTCCGGCACGCTTTTGATTCGGCCCCGAAATGTGGAGAACGTGCCGATGGAGACCCGGGTCCGCATCGCCCGCGAACTCACCAGCCGCGGCTTCAACGCCGACCCGGAGGCGGTGACCCTGCTCGCGGGGCCGACGACCCCGCGGGCGCGCTCGACGCCGCGGTCGAGCGCGCGCCCGAGGACGCGCTGAAGCTCTCGGCCGACCACGTCCGGGGCGTCCTCGACGCGGCGGGGCGGGACGGGAACGGCTCCGATAGCTCCGTTTCTACTGGAGCAAAAAATGGGGGGAAATCGGAGACTGAAGATGGGAGTGCAGGAGAAACGAAGGGGGTGGAAACCGACGCCCCGCGGGACGTGACGCGCCCCGACGAGTCGGTTCGGGACCCCGACTTCGAGGCGCGGTCGCTCGCGATTGCTGGCGACGTGACCGGCGAGAGCACGGGGACCGGCGAGTACGACGACTTCGTCGACGTGTTCCGCGACCGGTTCCAGCGCCTCTCGAAGCAGTTGCGCGGGCGGGTCAACGCCCGACCCGCCTCCGCGGTCCAGAAGATGCCCGGCGGGGGCGAGACCGCAATCGTCGGGATGATAAGCGACATCCGCTCGACCGCGAGCGGCCACTGGCTCATCGAGTTGGAGGACACCAGCGGGACCTTCCCGTGTCTCGTGATGAAAGACCGGGAGTTCGCCGACGCGGTCGACGAACTCCTGTTCGACGAGGTCATCGCGGTCGAGGGCACGCTCTCGGACGACAACGGCGACGGCGACGGCATCCTGTTCGTCGATTCGCTGTACTTCCCGGACGTGCCCCGGACCTACCAGCCCTCGACCGCCGACCGCCACGTACAGGCCGCGCTCGTCAGCGACGTTCACGTCGGCAGTCAGGAGTTCATGGCCGACGCGTGGTCGCGGTTCGCCGACTGGCTCCACACCCCTGAGGCCGAGGCGGTCGAGTACCTGCTCATCGCGGGCGACATGGTCGAGGGCGTCGGCGTCTACCCGAATCAGGACGAGGAACTCGACATCGTCGACCTCTACGACCAGTACGAGCGGTTCTCGGAGTACCTCAAGGAGGTGCCCGGCGACCTCGATATCGTGATGATTCCGGGCAACCACGACGCGGTGCGACTCGCCGAACCCCAACCCGGCTTCGACGAGGAACTTCGGGACATCATGTCGGCCCACGACGCCGAGATCACGGGCAACCCCTCGACGGTGACCGTCGAGGGGGTCGACATCCTGATGTACCACGGCGTCTCGCTCGACGAGGTCATCGCCGAACTCCCCGACGAGAAGGCCAGCTACGAGCAACCCCACAAGGCGATGTACCAGCTCCTGAAGAAGCGCCACGTCGCGCCCCAGTTCGGCGGCAAGACCCGGCTCGCTCCCGAGGAGCGCGATTATCTCGTGATGGAGTCGGTCCCGGACGTGTTCCACACCGGTCACGTCCACAAGCTCGGGTGGGGCAAGTACCACAACGTCCTCGCGGTCAACTCGGGGTGCTGGCAGGCCCAGACCGACTTCCAGAAGTCGGTCAACATCGACCCCGACGCCGGGTTCGCGCCCATCCTCGACCTCGACACGCTCGACATGACCGTCCGGCGGTTCAGTTAGGGGGTCGCTACTCCGGCGGTCCAGCCGTGGGCCTCGATACCGCGATTCCACCCGAAACGGAGGGGTATCGGGGCGGAACGCGACGGGGGCGGCCGAACCTCGGTTCACCCCGCAGGCGGGTCGAGGCGGTACTTCAGCGTCCGGCCGCCGTCGAACCGCGGCCCGTCCCCCGTCGGTTCGAATCCGGCCTCTTCGACCACTCGGGTCGTCTCCGTCTCGCTCTCGGGGACCAGCACCTCGACAGCCATCCCCTCCTTGCGGGCGAACCGAACTGGCTCTTCGAGGAGGCGCTCGCGCGCGGCACGCGACCCGCGCAGGTAGGTCACTCGGACCGTCCCGGGCATCGCGTCGAACCCGACGAATCCGACGACCTCCGGCCGGTCGGCTCCGATTCCCTCCCCGTCGGCTCCGGTCCCGGTCCCGGCGTCGGCCTCGGCTTCGGTTTCGTCTCCGGGCCCGTCGTCCGGTTCGCGCTCGGCCACGCGGACCGTCCGGTCGTGGACCACGTTGCGCATCACCTCCGCGGGAGCGTCGGCGAGGTCGCCGAGCGCTTCCCCGTCGTCTTCGACCGCATCTCGCACGCGCATTGTTCACATTTCGAGGACCGATTAGTTAAAGCTCGCGGGGGCGTCGGGTCGGCGACGCCCTCGCGAGTGCGTCGATTCCCGGCGGCGGTCCCCGAACGCACGGGTGCTTTTCACCTCTCGTCCCCATGTCGTGGGTATGAATGGCACGGATGGTTCAGACGCCCCCCACCCGGACGACCCCGGTTCCGACGACTCCGAGGCCGTCGAGTCACCCCCGAGTGATTCCGGCGCGTCCGAGTCGCCCGCGGGCGACTCGGACGCGAAGACCCGCGACTCGACCGACTCGGACGCGTCCGACTCGGACGCGACCGACCCCGGTCTCTGTGACTTCTGTCGCCTCCCGCTCTCGAAGGGCAGGGAGACGCTGGACCACGGCGACCGGACCTACGAGTTCTGCTCTGGGGCGTGCCGGGACGCGATGGCCGAGAACGACCGGGTGTTCACCGAGTACCACGGCTTCCGCCGGATTCGGACCGGGGTCTCCGGGCTCGACCGGTTCCTCCCGCAGGGGTTTCCCCGGAACTCGTTCGTCCTGGTGTCGAACGACGAGGGCGCGCGCGACGACGCCCTGCTGACCGAACTCGTCTGGCGGACCCTCGAACGCGGCGAACCCGCGGTGGTCATCACCTTCACCCAGCCGCCGATTTCGGTGGTCGAGGGGTTCCTCTCGCTCGACTGGAACGTCCTGCCGTACCTCGAATCGGGTCAGCTCCACGTCCTCGACTGCTTCACCTACCGGGTGAGCGACCGCGACCGCATGTTCGAGCGGATGAACGAGTGGAACCGCCACATCCACCGCATCACCCGCGGGGTGACCGAGACCGTTCGGGACCCCGGCGACGTGAGCGAACTCCAGAACAAGCTCGACAGCTGTCTCGAAGCGCTCGGAATGAGCGACCGCGGGTTCGTCGCGGTCGACTCGCTGACCGAGTTCGGGTCGCTGGTCCAGCCGATTCGGGCCTACGACTGCGTGAAGGACGTCCGCGCCGACGTGTGCAAGGGCCGGTTCGTCCCGGTGTTCGCGGGCGCGACCCTCGCCCACGAGGACCAGACGTTCCCCCACGACCTCGGCTACGCGGTCGACGGCATCGTGGACATGCAGATGAACGGCGGTATCGTCGACGACACGCTCATCAAGCGACTCCGCATCCGGAAGATGAACGGTGTCCTCTCGATTCCCGAGTGGGTCGCCTACGAGTTCACCGCGGGGAAGGGACTGGTCACGTTCGACCCGATACAGGAGATGCGCGACACCTACGAGGGCGGCGGTCGCGAGCGACCTCGCGGGCAGTCCCACGAGCGACCTCGTGACCGCCCCGGACCGAACGGGGGCGACGGCGACACGGGTCCCGACTCCGGCCCGCCCCGCCAGCAGGCCGAGACGCGCCCCGACGAGGGGTGAGCCCGACCGGACCGTGTCGGCTCTCGTTTCTCCCGCCAACTCCCGTTTCCCCCGGCGACTCCCGTTTCCCCTGGCAAACTTTCTGAACATGAAAGCAGTTATCTGCGCTCCAGAGTTACCCACCTCTATGTTCACTAGTCGCATGTGGGGGACCGGTAGCTCGCAGGTGGTAGCATGCGCGTAGTCGCGAAGTTCGGCGGCACGAGCCTCGGAAGCGGCGACCGAATCAACCGCGCGGCCGACTCGGTGGCCGACGCGGTCGCGGAGGGCCACGAGATCGCGGTCGTCGCCAGCGCGATGGGCAACACCACCGACGAGCTACTGGACGAGATCCAGTTCGACGCGGCCGACCCAGACCGCGCCGAGATCGTCAGCATGGGCGAGCGGACCAGCGTCCGGATGCTCAAGGCCGCGCTCGCCGCTCGGGGCGTCGACGCGGTGTTCGTCGAACCCGGGAGCGACCGCTGGCCCATCTTCACCGACGAACACGGCGAGGTCGACGCCGAGCGGACCAGAGCCGCTACGGCCGAACTCGCCGCGGAACTCGACGAGGTGGTCCCCATCGTGACCGGCTTCCTCGCCGAGGACGCCGAGGGCAACGTCACCACCCTCGGCCGGGGCGGGTCGGACACCACCGCGGTGATGCTCGGCAACTACGTGGACGCCGACGAGGTCGTCATCGTCACCGACGTCGAGGGCGTCATGACCGGCGACCCCCACGTCGTGGAGGGCGCGCGCAACGTCGGCGAGATATCGGTCGACGAGCTTCGGAACCTCTCGTTCCGCGGCGCGGAGGTCGTCGCGCCCAGCGCGCTCTCGTACAAGGACGAGGGCCTCGACGTCCGGGTGGTCCACTACCAGCACGGCGACCTGCTCGCGGGCGGCACCGACATCATCGGCGAGTTCGAGAACCTCATCGACATGCGCGAGGAGCCGCTGGCCTGCCTCACGGTCGCGGGCCGGGCAATCCGGAACCGACCGGGCATCCTCGCCGACCTCTCGATGGCGCTGGCTGACAGCGACATCAACATCGATGCCGCGGCGAGTGGGATGGACTCCATCACCTTCTACGTCGACGAGGACGTCGCGGAGCGCGCCGAGAACATCCTCCATCGAGAGGTCATCGAGGAGGAGTCGCTGTCGAGCGTCACCGTCGACGACGACGTCGCGGTCGTCCGGGTGACCGGCGGCGAGTTCCCGAACCAGCCGGGGGTCATCGAGGGGCTCGTGAACCCCATCTCGGAGGCCCACATCAACATCCACGACCTCATCACCAGCGCGACCAGCGTCGCGGTGTTCGTGGACTGGGACGACCGCGAGGAGACGCTGGAGATACTGCAAGAAAATCTGGGTTGAGACCACTTTTGGCCGCGCCAGTCGCTGTACGTTCGCCGAAACTCGGCTGTAATACGTAGAGACAGCGAGTCCTGAATCGCTGGTAGTCGAAGCTCTGCCGACCGCTAGAACAAGTCTATAGAATTGTAATATTCCAATACAACTATATTCGATTGTTACCTAGTTGGGGAAGAGAACCGATGCGTGAATCCGAGAATACGAAGTACGTCGTTCTGGCCGACGTCATCGACTCCCGAAAAATCGAAAACAGACGAGAATTCGAGTCAACTCTCATCGATGCATTCGATTTCGTGAACGATTCTGAGAGAGAGAGTATATCGACCCCATTTACACAGATGAAAGGCATCGATGAGTTCGGGTGTGTTCTCACGGAACTATCCCCTCTTCCAGATATCTTATCGGCTATACTTGACCGAATACACCCATCGTCTGCCCGCTTTGCTATCGCGGGCGGGGATATTGATATTGGGGCCGACTGCGAAACGGTCGCCCAGATGGATGGCCCCGCGTTCCATCTCGCTAGTGCGCTTTTAGACGAAGTAGAGGAAAACGAATTATACGTGGGTGTCGATACGGGCACCGAATGTGATGGATTAGTATCAAGCGCTCTCAATCTTTTATTACTTGAACGGGAGAACCTCACGGACCGGCAAGTAGAGGTGATTCTCGCGTACGAACGTCACGGTACGCAATCTAAGGCAGGTGAGGAACTGGGACTTCAACAGCAGGCCGTTTCCAACGCGTTACATCGTTCGAATTATACGCGACGACTGAGAATCAGAGGTACACTCAGAAAAGCGTTAACAGCTATCTATGACTGAAGAAGTGCGGCACCTCTCACGTCGTCGAATCGCTACCGATATTCTGGCAACTATCCTCGGAATCGTTGCGCTCATTCTATTTGTCTTTCTCGGAACGAGGACGGCTCTGTTCGTGGGCGTCTATGGCCTACTGCTCGGAACGAGTACTGCCGTCGTGACGTACTGCCTAACGCGATTCACGGGAATAGCGATAGGGCGCGCTGAGGGCGGTGAAACACGGACGGAGAACGAGAAAGCATCCAATTCCCGTGAGGAAGTATGGCGGATATTTACTGGACAGGCTCTCGAAAGTGACTCCGATATCGAAGAGGACACCGGCTGGCTGATCGGCCGCCTCGAAAATATCCTGATTCTATCGCTCGTTATTGCTGGTGAGTATACTGCATTGAGTATCATTTTTGCCGCTAAGTCGTGGGTGAGACGAGAGGATACCGCGACTCAAAACACCACGTACTATCTTGCCGGGACGCTGGTCAACTTCACCTACTCAATCGTTGTCGGTATCGGAACCGTACAACTCCTTGAGCTTCTCTAACTGCCATCCGTGAGACGGTAACACGACTTCGGTCTACTTCGAGTAAGATCGATTCTCCCCCAAATTCGTCGCTTCTCTGTTCGGTTTCAGTCGGTAACGTGAAACTCACCCATACCCCGCAACGTTTTTGAACGATTGCGCACAAGTCCCGAACATGCCATCCGAACCCCGGACCGGCGGTAGCGCGCGTCAGCCACGCCACGACAGCACGGGGTTCGGCTTCTTCTTCGCGGCCTGAGCGAGTCGGTGAACTTCCGACCGGGGGCGACCCCGACCGGGACGAAACCGCTCGGGCGCGGTCGCGGGCCGCAATTGCGGCCCGCGACCGCGCTTTCAGAAGCGATAAACCGCCGCACAGGGATGTAGCCACCAAGAGCATACGCGCACGATGAAACTACCAGAATCACAGGCCGCGGTGTTGGAAGCCGCGAGCGCGAACGACGCACGGACGATAGAGCGACTGGCCGACGAGACCGACAGCAAGCCCGAGACGGTCACGGGCGCGGTGTTCGAACTCGAAGACGAAGGGCTGGTGTCGGTCGAGGAATCGGTCGAGGAGACGGTGGCGCTCACCGACGAAGCCCGCGAGTACGTCGAGGAGGGTCTCCCCGAGGTCCGGCTCTACGAGGCCGCCGTGGACGCAGGGGCCGACGAGGACCCCGCCCAGATGGGGCAGGTCATCGGTCGGTCCGGACTCGAAGGCCCGCAGGTCGACATCGCGCTCTCGAACTACGCCCGGAAGGGCTACGGGACCATCGAGAGCGGCGAGATAACCGCCGACCCCGACGCCGACCCCGACAGTGACGCGGAGGCCGCGGCGCTGGCCGACCTCGACGCGGGCGACTCGGTCGCCGACGAGGAGGTCCTCGACCGACTGGAGAGCAGAGGGCTGGTCGAGCGCGCCGAGTCCACGGCGCGGGCGGTCACCCTCACCGACGAGGGCGTGACCGCGCTGATGGAGGGCGTCGAGGTCGCCGAGACGGTGGGCCAACTCACCCCCGAGATGCTGACCTCCGGCGAGTGGCGCGACGTGGAGTTCGCCGAGTACAACGTCGAGGCCGACGCCGAGCGCGTCGACGGCGGCAAGACCCACATCCTCCGTCAGACCGCCGACCGCGTGAAAGACACCCTCGTCGGCATGGGCTTCGAGGAGATGGAGGGTCCGCACGCCGACGCCGACTTCTGGATAAACGACTGCCTGTTCATGCCACAGGACCACCCCGCGAGGACCCACTGGGACCGGTTCGCCCTCTCGAACCCGACCGAAATCGGCGACCTCCCCGAGGACCTCGTCGAGCGCGTCCACGACGCCCACATGAACGGCGTCGGCGAGGACGGCGAGGGGTATCACTCGCCGTGGTCCGAGGACTTCGCGCGAGCAATCGCGCTCCGGGGCCACACCACCTCGCTGTCGATGCGGTACCTCTCGGGGTACGCCGAGGGCGACCTCGAACCGCCCCAGCGCTTCTTCAGCGTCGAGAAGGTCTACCGCAACGACACCCTCGACCCGACCCACCTGCTGGAGTTCTTCCAGATCGAGGGCTGGGTGATGGCCGAGGACCTCTCGGTCCGCGACCTGATGGGCACCTTCGAGGAGTTCTACGCCCAGTTCGGCATCACCGACATCGAGTTCAAGCCCCACTACAACCCCTACACCGAGCCGAGCTTCGAGCTGTTCGGGACCCACCCGACCACCGGCGAGATGGTCGAGATCGGTAACTCGGGGATGTTCCGCGAGGAGGTCCTCGAACCGCTGGGCATCGACTGCGACGTGATGGCGTGGGGGCTTGCGCTGGAACGCCTGCTGATGCTGATGTACGGCTTCGAGGACATCCGAGACGTTCACGGGACGCTGTGTGACCTCGACCTGCTCCGCGAGACGGAGGTGCTACACTGATGCCAGTCGTAGACGTGAACCCCGACGAACTCCGGGAACTGACCGGCCACGACGAGAAATCGGACGACGAACTGATAGACGACATGTTCGGTCTCGGACTGGAGTTCGAGGGCCGGACCGAGGAGGGCGACCTCCAGTTGGAGTTCGCGCCCGACCGCCTCGACCGCCTCTCGGTCGAGGGGGTGGCGCGGTCGCTTCGCTACCACTACGGCGACGACAGGGGCGTGTACGTCCCCGCCACCAACGACGCCGACTGGACCATCGAGGTCGACGAGTCGGTGCCCGACGAGCGCCCCTACGTCACGGGTGCGGTGATTCGGGGCGTGAATCTGGACGAGGAGGCCCTCGACTCGCTCATCCAACTGCAGGAGAAGCTCCACGCCACGATGGGGCGCAAGCGCGCGAAGGGAGCCATCGGCATCCACGATTTGACGATGCTGAAGGGGGAAGCCGTCACCGAGGAGCGCGCCGAACCCGGTAACTCCATCACCTACCGGGGAATCGACCCCGAGGGCGACCGGTTCGTTCCCCTCGATTCGGACGCCGAGATGACGCCCGACGAGGTCCTGCGCGCCCATCCCACGGGCGAGACCTACGCCGACCTCGTCGCCGAGTACGACCGCTACCCCGCCATCTACGACGACATCGGACTGTTCTCGTTCCCGCCGGTCATCAACGGCCGCCGGACCGAGGTCTCGACCGACTCGCGGGACCTGTTCGTCGAACTCACGGGCACCGACCAGTGGACCATCGACCACATGTGCAACATCATCTGCTACGCGCTCGACGCCCGCGGCGCGACGGTCGAGGAGGTCGAGGTCGAGTATCTGGACCGAACGTTGGTCCGCCCCGACTTCGAGGTGAAACAGAAGACAGTGACCCACGAGCGAATCGAGAGCATGCTCGGGGTCGACCTGAGCGCCGAGCGCGTGGTCGACCTGCTGGAGCGGTCGGGCCTCGACGCCGAGACCGAGGAGGTCGGCGACGACGAGATAGCCTACGAGGTTGAGGTGCCGCCCTACCGCGTGGACGTGCTCCACCCCCTCGACGTGGTCGACGACGTGGGCCGGGCCTACGGCTTCAACGATCTCGAACCGCGCTACCCCGACGTGGGGACGGTCGGCGGTCGCCACGACCGCTCGAAGCTCGAAGACGCCGCGCGCGAGGTGCTGGTGGGTCTGGGCTTCGAGGACCTGCTCAACTTCCACATGATCAGCGAGGAGGAGAACTTCGACCGGATGGGAATCGCGCGGCCGGACGAGGACGGCGCGACCCCCGACGCGGTCGGAGCCGACGAGCCCGCCACCATCCTCGAACCCTACAGCGAGGACTACACCATGCTCCGGACGTGGGCGCTCCCCTCGCTCATGATGGTGCTGGAGAACAACACCCACCGGGCGTACCCCCAGGACCTCGCCGAAATCGGTCTCGCCGCCCGCGTGGACGAGCGCGAGAACACCGGCGTCGCCGAACACCGGTCGGTCGCCGGGGTGCTCGCGCGCCACGACGCCTCCTACGAGGACGCGAAGGCCCGCCTGCAAGCCATCGCGCGCAACTTCGACGTGGAGTTGGAGACGCCCGCGACCGACCACCCGTCGTTCATCGACGGCCGTGCGGCCGCTGTCGTGCTGGACGGCGAGGCGGTCGGCGTCGTCGGAGAGGTCCATCCCGAAGTGCTCGTGGAACACGACCTCGAACTGCCGGTGGCGGCCTTCGAGTTCCGCCTCGACGCGCTGGAGTGACGGTTTCGAGATTCTGGCCTTTCGGGCTCTAAGTTCTCCTTGCGGAGTTCTTCTCTTTTCGGTGTCCGAACCTCCGCTTCGGATGTCACCACGGAGACGCTAGCTACTCCCGTCACCGAGAAGGACCGCACCTCGGGCCTCCCCAGCCTCCTGCGTTGCTCGTTTCACTGCGCTACTCGTCCCTCGCGCGCGTTGCTCGCGCGCGCCGCTCGGAAGGCGAGATGGCCGAAAATCCGCTTCTCTCAGTCCAAATCCGCGCCGACCGCGTCCTCGACCGAGTCGAAGCCGTCGCGGTCGAGCAGTTCGAGCAGTCCCTCGTTGATGTCGCGGGCGATGGAGGGGCCGCGGTAGACCAGCCCCGTGTACAGTTGGACCGCGTGCGCGCCCGCGCGAATCTTCCGATACGCGTCCTCGGCCGTGAACACGCCGCCGACGCCGACGACCGGCACGTCGGTCCGCTCGGCGACGAACCGGACCGTCTCGGTCGCGCGCGACTCGATGGGCTCGCCAGAGAGGCCGCCGTCCTCCGCGCGGTTGTGACTTCGAAGGGTGTCGGGCCGGTCGGTCGTGGTGTTCGTGGCGATGACGCCGTCGAGGCCGAGTTCGTTCACGAGGTCGAGCGCGTCCTCGACCGCGGGGTCCGGGAGGTCGGGCGAGAGCTTGACGAGCAGGGGACTCGCGCCCGCGTCGAGGAGTTCGGTCAGGATGGCTTCCATCGAGTCGCGGTTCTGGAGGTCGCGGAACCCCTCGGAGTTGGGACACGAGACGTTGACCACGAAGAAGTCGCCGCCCTCGGCGACCCGCTCGTAGGTGTAGCGGTAGTCCTCGGGAGCGTCCTCGGTGTCGACGTGCTCGGTCTTCGCGAGGTTGACGCCCACGGGGACGGGGACGCTCGGGGCCACGCCTGTGAGCCGGTCACCGACTGCGTCGGCCCCGTGGTTGTTCAGGCCCATGCGGTTGACGATGGCGCGGTCCTCGCGCAGGCGGAACATCCGCGGGCGGGGGTTGCCCGACTGGGGGTCGGCGGTGACGCCGCCGACCTCGACCGCGCCGAAGCCGAGGCTGGCGAGCGCCGACGGCACCTGCGCGTTCTTGTCGAACCCCGCGGCGACGCCGACCGGGTTGGGAAACGACTGGTCGAACGCCTCGACTCGGAGACGGTCGTCCTCGACGCGGTACAGAGCCGCGAGCACGTCGGCTATCGGGGTGTTCTGGACGGCTCGAAGTCCCGTGTGTACCGCGTTGTGAGCCGTCTCGGGCGGGAGCGAGAAGAGAAACGGCTTCAGTAGCTCGTAGGCGGTCATCGTACGTTCACCCCGACGGAGCCGGTAAAAGTCCTCACGTTCGGGTTAGAACTCGTGTTCGACCTCGTCCTTGTCGGCCTTCTGGATGATGATCTTGTCCTCGCGGACCCGAACGAACACCTCGTCACCGATGTCCATGCCCGCGACGGCCAGCTCGTCCTCGTGCAGATTGATATGGACGTTGTGATACTCCCCGTCCTCGCCTTTCGCGCCACTCGGGCTGAGCTTCTTTTTCCGTACCATCGCGGTATCCTATGCGTAGCTTCGCCCTAGATTATACTTAAGTGTTTTCTACCGGCCCACTGCGAACCGCGTTTGAGACCCGTACGAACTCGGATAACTTACGCTTCGCGGTTGGAACCGCGCAGTCTGCGCGAATCTCCGAGAAACCACCCGACAGCGGGAACTCCACATATAATAGTTTCGATGAAAACGACTCATATCGGCGATATATTTATAACGGGTCCTGTGCTGGGTTGGCATGGAGGAGAAAATCATGGTACGTGAAGACGGTAAGCGAAACTTTGCACTGCGCGAGGGTCAGGGCGACGAATCGAGCGTCTTCTCTGGGAACACTCCCCGGCAGGCCGCACTCAAGGCGGCGCGACGGCTCGACCCCGCCTCTTCCGAGGAATCGGCCGACAGAACCGAGATCCGACTCCGCGAGAAGGGCACCGACAAGGTACACATCTACGAGGGCTGGGCGTGGAACGAGACCGCTCCCGACGACAAGCCCGACTGGATGCCCGACGAGATCACCGAGGCTAACGTCTCGAAGCAGGGTATCGAACACCTCGATGAGTAAGCCGGTCGGTACTCGACCTTCCTTCGTTTTTCGCACATCGGTCAGTAGTCTCGCGCGTGCGCCCGCGAAACCCATGCGAAAACCGTTGTAGCAGGATAGCAGGATTATTATCCGCTCTGTTTGTACGTGCATTCGCGCGGGCTACACACGCCGCGACGTCGCGCACGATGCGCAGGATGAACGGTTCGTTCTCCTCCCGCGTGACACGACTTCGTCCTCTCGACCACTCGGGAGCCTCGGCCAACTCCGCGCTTACAGCGGAGTCTGACACGCCATGACACCTCGAACTCGGTTCGGTCCGACGACCTTAAGTGTAACCCGGGCTTTCTGCAGAATGCGAACGAGGTCCCGCGGTTCGGGCCTCCGGGAGACGGCGAGAATCGACGCCTTCTTAAGGCGTCTCGGCCGATTCCCGAGATAAGCCCAATCCAATGTGCTTAAGTGTATTGGGGCACTCGGATGGAATGTCGACGGCGTCCCCCGATTCGGGGCGAACGCCTCGGACACAATCCGGTGCCCTTAAGTGTAACAGGGTACTCGGATTGGATGTGAACGTTCCTTCGGGGGTCTTCCCGCCGAAGGACAAACGCGGTCCGACGCGCTTAAATAATCGGGGCGTCTTGAACCGTGATGCGGAGAAAGACTCGACGTGATTTGCGGAGCGTTCAACTCGTTCCGCGATCTCGGGCCGACGGGCTTCGATGGGTTTAAACCCTGTCGAAGCATACGCTCAGGTCCGAAGGAAATGAGGATTCCACCCCTGCGGTACGCCGTACACGATGGAATCTGATGTTAGCCCTGGCAGTTCGGTGACACCCGTCCAACGATTCGGATCGGGGTCGTCGAACTGACGGACCATATAGCATTCAGTTGCTTCCGCCAGAGACCCACCGAGTTCTTCGGAACTCGGCAACCATTCCGGTTGATCCTGCCGGAGGCCATTGCTATCGGAGTCCGATTTAGCCATGCTAGTCGCACGAGTTCACACTCGTGGCGGAAAGCTCAGTAACACGTGGCCAAACTGCCCTCTGGATCAAGATAACCTCGGGAAACTGAGGCTAATCTTGAATACGGCTCTCACTCTGGAGTGAGGAGAGCCCGAAACGCTACGGCGCCAGAGGATGTGGCTGCGGCCGATTAGGTAGACGGTGGGGTAACGGCCCACCGTGCCGATAATCGGTACGGGTTGTGAGAGCAAGAGCCCGGAGACGGAATCTGAGACAAGATTCCGGGCCCTACGGGGCGCAGCAGGCGCGAAACCTTTACACTGCACGACAGTGCGATAAGGGGACTCCGAGTGCGAGGGCATATAGTCCTCGCTTTTCTGTACCGTAAGGTGGTACAGGAATAAGGACTGGGCAAGACCGGTGCCAGCCGCCGCGGTAATACCGGCAGTCCGAGTGATGGCCGCTATTATTGGGCCTAAAGCGTCCGTAGCCGGCCAGACAGGTCCGTCGGGAAATCCACGCGCTCAACGCGTGGGCGTCCGGCGGAAACCAGCTGGCTTGGGGCCGGAAGACCTGAGGGGTACGTCCGGGGTAGGAGTGAAATCCCGTAATCCTGGACGGACCGCCGGTGGCGAAAGCGCCTCAGGAAGACGGACCCGACGGTGAGGGACGAAAGCTAGGGTCACGAACCGGATTAGATACCCGGGTAGTCCTAGCTGTAAACGATGCTCGCTAGGTGTGGCGCTGGCTACGAGCCAGCGCTGTGCCGTAGGGAAGCCGAGAAGCGAGCCGCCTGGGAAGTACGTCCGCAAGGATGAAACTTAAAGGAATTGGCGGGGGAGCACTACAACCGGAGGAGCCTGCGGTTTAATTGGACTCAACGCCGGACATCTCACCAGCTCCGACAGTAGGAGTGAAGGTCAGTGTGATGAGCTTACCAGACCTACTGAGAGGAGGTGCATGGCCGCCGTCAGCTCGTACCGTGAGGCGTCCTGTTAAGTCAGGCAACGAGCGAGACCCGCATCCCTAATTGCCAGCAGTACCCTTGTGGTAGCTGGGTACATTAGGGAGACTGCCGCTGCCAAAGCGGAGGAAGGAACGGGCAACGGTAGGTCAGTATGCCCCGAATGAGCTGGGCTACACGCGGGCTACAATGGCCGGGACAGTGGGAAGCCACTCCGAGAGGAGGCGCTAATCTCCTAAACCCGGTCGTAGTTCGGATTGAGGGCTGAAATTCGCCCTCATGAAGCTGGATTCGGTAGTAATCGCGCTTCAGAAGAGCGCGGTGAATACGTCCCTGCTCCTTGCACACACCGCCCGTCAAAGCACCCGAGTGAGGTCCGGATGAGGCCGGGAAACCCCGGTCGAATCTGGGCTTCGCAAGGGGGCTTAAGTCGTAACAAGGTAGCCGTAGGGGAATCTGCGGCTGGATCACCTCCTAACGCACGGGACCACCCACACCGGGTGGCCCACACCCGTCCGTCTTCGCGACGGACACGGAGGGTCCTCGACGACCTCGACCGATTCGGTGGTCGGGCACCTTCGAACTGCCAGGGCTGACGATACACCCTCCCCGTCCGGGGAGGTGGGCCCATAGCTCAGTGGTAGAGTGCCTCCTTTGCAAGGAGGATGCCCTGGGTTCGAATCCCAGTGGGTCCATGTATCGGACCGGAACGAAACCGCTCCCCTTAAGTGGGGTGCAACGGAACGTTCAAGTCCGAAACGACCGATGCACTACTCCGTGAAAGCGCGAGTAGGAAGGGTTCGATGCACGCTCCCGACGACCACCGGGACGTGGCGATGACGACCGTGTGTACGTGCAATCCAGGCGTCCACTGGACTCGATTTCATCGGGTCACAGTGACATTATCCACAACAACGTGGCTACTGTGCCGCCTGGTGGATGGCTCGGCTCGAGCGCCGACGACGGACGTGCCAAGCTGCGATAAGCCTGAGGGAGCCGCACGGAGGCAAAGAACTCAGGATCTCCGAATGGGAATCCCCACCGCAATTGCTTCGCGCAATGGGGAACGTCGGGAATTGAAACATCTCAGTACCGACAGGAAAAGAAACCGAACGGGATGTCGTCAGTAACCGCGAGTGAACGCGACACAGTCCAAACCGAAGCCCACACGGGCAATGTGGTGTTCGGACTGACCCTCAGCAGTCGAACCACTCTCTGAAGTCTTCTGGAACGGAGCGCGATACAGGGTGAAAGCCCCGTAAGAGAGTGAAGTACGCTGTGCGTCAGTTCCAGAGTAGCGGGGATTGGAACTTCCTCGTGAATACCGCCAGCATTGATGGCGAAGACTAAACACGTCTCGAGACCGATAGCGAACAAGTAGCGTGAGCGAACGCTGAAAAGCACCCCACAAAGGGAGGTGCAACAGGGCCTGAAATCAGGTGGCGATAGAGCGATGGGGCACAAAAGGTCCCGTGACAAACGACCGAGGCGCAAGCCTCCAGTAGGACTCACGGGAAGCCGGTGTTCCATCGTACGTTTTGAAAAACGAGCCAGGGAGTGTATCAGTTCGGCGAGTCTAACCCGAGCATCGGGGAAGGCACAGGGAAACCGACATGGCCGCAGCCGTCAGGCGAGGGCCGCCGTGTTCAAGCGCGGGGAGTCGAACCGATACGACCCGAAACCGGATGATCTATGCGCGGGCAAGGCGAAGCGTGGCGAAAGCCACGTGGAGGCCTGCTAGAGTTGGTGTCCTACAATACCCTCTCGTGACCTGCGTATAGGGGTGAAAGGCCCATCGAATCCGGCAACAGCTGGTTCCAGTCGAAACATGTCGAAGCATGACCTCTGCTAAGGTAGTCCGTGAGGTAGAGCGACCGATTGCGGGCGTCGACTCCGAGAGGAGTCGACCCCGCTGTCAAACTCCAAACTTACGGACGCCGCTGACGCAGGGAATCCGGTGTGCGGGGTAAGCCTGTGCACCGTGAGGGAGACAACCCAGAGCTGGGTTAAGGTCCCCAAGTGCGGACTAAGTGCGATCGAAGGTGGTCCCGAGCCCTAAACAGCCGGGAGGTGAGCTTAGAAGCAGCTACCCTCTAAGAAAAGCGTAACAGCTTACCGGCCGAGGTTCGG
Source organism: Halorussus salilacus (assembly GCF_024138125.1). Taxonomy (NCBI): domain Archaea; kingdom Methanobacteriati; phylum Methanobacteriota; class Halobacteria; order Halobacteriales; family Haladaptataceae; genus Halorussus; species Halorussus salilacus. The sequence continues at coordinate 1,624,123 of NZ_CP099993.1, read as the reverse complement.
GGCGCCCAAAATGATCGGGGCTCAAGTCCGCCACCGAGACCTGGCGGCGCCCGTCACAGGGCGATCCAGTAGACTGGCACTCCATTTGGGTGGAAGCTCGAACGAGAGTTCGCGTGGACCGAATGGTGACGAAAATCCTGGCCATAGTAGCAGCGTTAGTCGGGTTAGACCCCGACGGCCTTACGAGCAAGGGTTCCTCAGCAATGTTGAACAGCTGAGGGTTAGTCGATCCTAAGTCTCGTCGTAATTCGAGCGAGACAAACGGGAAACTGGTTAATATTCCAGTACCTCACTACAGTGAAACCGACGCCTCGGGGTAGGCTGAGCCGGGCACTCGCCCGGTCGAACCGTCAAAATCCGTGGAAGCCGTAACGGCACGAAGCGGACGAACGGCGGGACAGCGCAAGTCAGTCCAACCTGGGGCCCGTGAAAAGGGAGTAGTGAGCTCGTACCAAGATCCGACACAGGTGCTCTGGCAGCGAAAGCCAAGGTCTGTCGGGAGCAACCGACGTTAGGGAATTCGGCAAGTTAGTCCCGTAAGTTCGCGATAAGGGATGCCTGCCTCAGATCGAGGCAGGTCGCAGTGACTCGGACGCTCCGACTGTCTAGTAACAACATAGGTGACCGCAAATCCGTAAGGACTCGTACGGTCACTGAATCCTGCCCAGTGCGGGTATCTGAACACCGGGTACAACCGGGCGAAGGACCCGTTAACGGCGGGGGTAACTATGACCCTCTTAAGGTAGCGTAGTACCTTGCCGCTTCAGTAGCGGCTTGCATGAATGGATCAACGAGAGCGTCACTGTCCCAACGTTGGGCCCGGTGAACTGTACGTTCCAGTGCGGAGTCTGGAGACCCCCAAGGGGAAGCGAAGACCCTATAGAGCTTTACTGCAGGCTGTCGCTGAGACACGGTCGCTGATGTGCAGCATAGGTAGGAGCCACTACACAGGTACCCGCGCCAGCGGGCCACCGAGGCAACATTGAAATACTACCCGTCAGTGACTGTGACTCTCACTCCGGGAGGAGGACACCGGTAGCCGGGCAGTTTGACTGGGGCGGTACACGCTCGAAAAGATATCGAGCGTGCCCCAAGATTCTCTCATCCGGGTCGGGAACCCGGAACAGAGCGCAAGAGCAAAAGAGAGTCTGACAGTGTCCTGCACAACAAGGGACGCTGACGCGAAAGCGTGGTCTAGCGAACCTATCAGCCTGCTTGATGCGGGCGATAGATGACAGAAAAGCTACCTTAGGGATAACAGAGTCGTCACCCGCAAGAGCACATATCGACCGGGTGGCTTGCTACCTCGATGTCGGTTCCCTCCATCCTGCCCGTGCAGAAGCGGGCAAGGGTGAGGTTGTTCGCCTATTAAAGGAGGTCGTGAGCTGGGTTTAGACCGTCGTGAGACAGGTCGGCTGCTATCTATTGGGGGTGTCATGGTATCTGACGGGAACGATCGTATAGTACGAGAGGAACTACGATTGGTCACCACTGGTGTACCGGTCGTCCGAGAGGGCGCGTGCCGGGCAGCCACGTGACACGGGGTAAGAGCTGAACGCATCTAAGCTCGAAACCCACCTGGAAAAGAGATACCGCCGAGATCACTCGTAGAAGACGAGTTCGATAGGCTCGGGATGTACGCGCCGAGGCAACGAGGCGTTCAGTCCGCGAGTACTAACCGATCGACGCCACACACTCATGCACTGTACTCGAGAAATCGAGTCCAGGCGCTAACTGGATTGCACGGACACACGGTCGTCAGTACATCGAACTACCGACGTTGGACACTGTTCGCGGTTCGATTCCGCGAGTCGGCGTTAAGGCGGCCATAGCGGCGGGGTTGACACCCGTACCCATCCCGAACACGGAAGTTAAGCCCGCCTGCGTTCCAGTGAGTACTGGAGTGGGCGACCCTCTGGGAAAGCCGGTTCGCCGCCTCCCATTCATACTTCATTCACCCCACGGCCAGCGTACGCGCTGGCCGTGGGGTTTCCGTATTTATTGCGGTCCTTCCGGCGGTCTCCGCCGAGGACCGCTATATTTAAACTCACCGAGCGAATAGGACGACGTGCGCCAAGGTGGCAGAGTCCGGCCGAACGCAGCGGCCTGCAGAGCCGCCTACCGCCGGTTCAAATCCGGCCCTTGGCTTGCACCGTTTTACTTCGTCGGATGTCCTCGCGCTCTCACTTCGTTCGAGCGCTACGGCCACCTCTCCTCGTAAGAAGAGCCGCTCACTCGGTCGCGCGCTCGCGGCTTCGCCGCTCGCTCTCGCTCCCTCGTTTGCGGTATTACTCCTCGTGGGCGCACCGTCGGAACGCGAGCGCCGACGACCCTGCGCTTGCTTTGCTTGCGCAGAAGCAGGCCGCTCGTTGCCTTTCAGTCGAGACGCTTGTTCTGTAACACCGGCATCTCGTCGATTCGCTCTTCGGACAACGCCTCCCAGTCCACCCCCTCGGGACGCTCGTACTCCGTTTCCGTGCGAATCGTCCGAGTCGGCGTCGCGACGAGGTCCATCGGAACGTCGTGAGCTTCGACGACGATGTCCTCGGCGGCCACTTGCACGTCGTGGACCGTGGTCGCGACGGTCGTCTCGTCACCGACCAGCGCCAGCTCTCGGAGGACCGCGTATTCGAGATCGCTGTACCCTTCGCCCTTGCCGACCCGCGCGCCCGATTCGGTGACAGCGACGCTCCCGGAGACGACGAGGTCGACGGCCGGGACTTCCTCGGGTCCCACCTGGCGGGCGTACGACTCGACGTGCGAGACGGTCGGCGCGCGGTCGTACTCCTCGGGCGGAATCTCTTCCGGGTCGAGTTCGTAGAAGGGCTCCTCGTCGCGCAGACGCGGCACGGCCATGTAGACCGTCTTGCCCTCTCGAATCGCGCGTCGGCGGACGGGCAACTGGGGCGCGTCGGGGTTGGCCTTGACCGCGTCGGCGGCGTTCCACGCGTCGGTCTCCGCGAGGCGGTCGGCGGCGTCCTCGGCCCCCGCGAAGTTCGGGATTCGGCCGTGGGGCGGAAACGGGAACCGGGCGAGCCCCTCGTCTTCGAGTCGGTCCCAGACGCGCTCGCGGAGGTCTGCTTTGTCCATGCGTCGGGATAGGGAACCGGGTCCAAAGAGGGTTGTGCGCTACGGGTCGGCCTCGCATCGGTCGGAATCGAACTCCCCGGCGGAGTCTCGGGCAAAGAGTAATCGTTAAACGGCGCGCGTCCGTCGGCTTCTGATATGCAACGACGCTCGGCGACGGTGTACGTCGCCCTCTTCCTCGTGATCGCTGCTGGGTCGTACGCGCTCATCGGCGCGGCCGAACAGCCCGAGATCGACCTCGAGGGCGAGACGTACACCGAAGGAGACGACCTGACAGTCAACGACCGCCAGTACACGGTCGACTCCCTGGCGGAGGCCGAGGGCGTGCTGACGTGGACGAACGAGTCTGCGCGCCACTCGACCATGTGGGAGAACAACTCGACCACCGAGCTCGAGAACACCACCTACCGGGTGCTCATCCCGAACGAGTCCGACCCCGACGACGTGACCCTCCGCGAGGAGATCGAACTCGACGACAACGTCTCGACGACCACCGTCAACGAGACCGAGTACGTCGTCGAGGGCGAGGGCGAGAACAGGACGCTCGTGCCGGTCGACGAGTACATGGACCGCGAGTACCCCGACCCCGAGACCCGCGAGTTCTCCGAGGGCGACACGTTCGAGTACGAGGGCAACGAGACGACGGTGAACAACGTCACGACCGAAGCCGCCGAACTCACTTGGACCGCACCCCAGCCGGAGGAGGTCCTGATGACTCCGGGTGACGAGATATCGCTCGGTCCCGAGGACGACACCCAGACGTACGTGGCGCATATGCGAGCGGGTGACGGCGGAACCGAACTCCTCCTCTCGACCGAGACACAGGAGTACCAGAATCAGATCGAGGCCCAGAACCAGTTCAACGAGCGCATCGCGGGCCTGTGGGGAATCGTCATCCTGAGCATCATCACAGTCATGTTGCTCATCGCGCTCGCGTTCCTGCCGCCCAAGTAGCCGTCCTCACTTTCTTGCGATCCACGCCAGTCCGGCACCGATAGCGACCGCCGATATTGCCCCGAGTACTTGTCCGGCCGCGAGCAACAGGCCGCCTGACTTGTGCGCCCACGGCGTGCCCACCAGCGTCGCGATTCCGACGAGAACGAGGAGCGCGCCGAGGCCGATTCCGAGCGGTTCCAGCGTGTCCGTAGCTGTGGTTGCCATGTCGGAGTGATTTCGCCCCACTCGGTTAACTCTTTACGGGACGGGTCGGGACACCGAGAGAAGCCGGGACGGAGCTACCGCTTGCGGTCGCTGTCGAGGTCGATGTCGGCCCGCTCCAGCAGGTCTTCGACCTCCTCGCGCTTCTCCTGATGGTCGGCGAGGAACCCCTTCATGAGTTGGGCGGCCTGCTCCTTGCAGTCGCCACAGAGTCGGTCGCCGCCGACGCATTCGTCGTAGACCTGCTTGGCGAACTCGTCGTCGTCGCCCGCCAGCAGGTAGGCGTAGAGCTCGTAGACGGGACACTCGTCGGCCCGACCGCCGAGTTCGCGTTGCTTCTCGGCGGTCTCGCGGCCGCCGGTGGTCGCGGCCTTCACCTTGTCGTAGCCGTCCTCGGGGTCGTCGAGCAGGCTGATGTGGCTCGCGGGGACCGACGAGGACATCTTCCCGCCCGTCAGCCCGGTCATGAACCGGTGGTATATCGAGGAGGGTGCGACGAAGCCGTAGCCGCCGTGGTCGAGTTCGACCTCCCGGGCGAGCTCCTCGGCCGCCTCCCGGGTGAGGTCGAACGAATCGACGTGTTCGTCGAACACGCGCTTGTCGCCCTCGACCGCGTCGATGAGCGCCTCGAACGCCTCGTCGGTCGCGTTCCGGTCGAGGAACCGGACCCGGGGACGGAGGGGCTCCTTGCCCGCTTCCCGGAGCTTCTCGACTGCACTCGCGCGCGCGTCGTCGGCCGCCATCTCGTCTTCGAGCCAGTCGGCCGCGTCCTCGCATCGGACCACGTCGCTCCCTGCTTCCTCGGCTTCGTCCGAGAGCGCGGCGTGGGCCGCCGCGAGGAGCTCGCGCTCCTCGGCGTCGGCCTCGAAGCTGGCGTACGCCTTCGTCACGCCGAAAAACCGGGTCCGGGCCGCGAGGTCGCGCGCGAGCCGGACGTGGGGGTCCTGGTCGGGACCGACCGGGATGACCGTGGGCTTCGGTTCCGCCAGTTGGGGGTAGAGGATGTCGGCCATCTGTGTCACGACGCTCTGCATGTGCGAGACGTTGGTCTCGCCCGAGAAGCCGTAGATGTTCTCCAGTTCGGAGAAGTTGGCGTGCGACCCGAGTTCGAACGCGAGATCCTGCACGTCGCGGTCGCCCGACTGGCGGTAGAGGGTCCCCTCTTCGGGGTCGAACCCGAGCGCCAGCAGGCTCAGGAGGTAGTCGCGAGCGTGCTCGTCTATCTCGTCCCACGTCATCCCGCGGGCGCTGTGGGCTTCGAGGTCGGCGATGAGCGCGTAGGCGTCCCCGCCCTGTTGCTGGTGCCAGATTATCTCGTCGAACACCAGCTTGTGCCCGATGTGAGGGTCGCCGGTCGGCATGAACCCCGAGAGCGCGGCGAACGGCTCGCCGTTCGCCATCGCCTCGGCCACTCTGCGGTAGTCGCGGTGGCCGAAGATGACTCCCCGGCGCATCAGGTAGTGGGGGTCGGACACTTCGGGAAGCACCTCGTCGAACTCCTCGATCCCGAACTCCTCGAACAGTTTACGGTAGTCAGAGACGGTCGCCGACCCCCACGGGTCGAGGGTCGTCCCGTCGGCTCCCTCCGCGTCCGTGCCGCCGTCGGGCAGTGCCCGACGAGCCTCCGAGTCGCCTGACTCGGAGACGCCGTCGGTCGGGACCGACGACGACGAACCGTCGTGCTCGCGCCAGTTCTCGCCCGACGCGCGGCTGTGGTCGTCGGACGATACCTCGGTCTCGTGGGCGAGTTCGTCATCGGTCATGTCGGCACCGACTGGCTACGAGCCAATCTATTCCGTTGTAGGTACTCGTCGGCGCAAAAAGGGTTCGCTTCGGTGACGGCGTCGGGACCGGTCGCCGACGCTGTCGGCGACCGGTCCCGACTCGCAGGGGGAACTCGTGGAGGGCCGAGAATCCGTGGAGGGCGACGGATTCGCGCGGAATCGCGGGCGCTGGCCTCTCAGGGTGTCAACCGCCCGACCGACAGCCACGAGATGGCGTCGCCGTCGACCAGCGCGAACACCATCCGCTTTCGCACCCCGTGGGCGAGGCGCACGTCGAGCGCGAGGTCCCGCGGGGCGAACGCGTGGTCGGCCGGGAGCACCCGGACGAGGCACTCGGAGTGGCCGAGGTCGTCGACCGATTCCACGTCGGCGTAGGTCCGGAAATCCGCCCCGAACTTGAAGCCGGTCTTGGGGACGACCCCGCGCTCGCGTAGCGCCCGGTAGACCCGCAGGCGACGGTCGAACCGCTCGCCCTCGACCGCGCGGCCGCGCTGGCCGACGGCTTCGGCGTCGCCTCCGGTTTCGGCCTCGATACTCCGGCCGCTCTCGCCGGTCCCGTCGCCGAATTCCAGTTCGAGGACGCCCTCGCCCGCGAGGTAGGCCGCCTCGACAAGCGACAGCTGGAGCGCGCCCGGCGTCTCGCGGTTCGCGTCGCGGCCGTCGAGGGGCTGGCCGTAGAACCCCCGGTGGTGGAGCGTCTCGGGGGCGTCCCAGACCAGCACGCGGTCGGCCAGCAGGTCGGCCGACACGCCCTGCGGGAGGTCGGTGCCCGACGTGCCCCGGAGGTCGGCGCGGTCGGTTTCGAGGTAGGTGATCTCGCTCTCCTCGTCGACGACCGCCAGCACCACGTCGCCGAGGTCCTCGGCCGGGACCGCCTCGCGCTCGCCGACCACTCGTATCCGGTAGCGCACCTCGCCGTCCCACGGACCCTTTCCCCGCGGGTAGACCACGAAGTCCGAGTCCGACCGGGGTGCGCTCACCCAGCCCTCGCGAGCGGGCGAGAGGTAGAACCCCCGGTCGCGGAGGTCGGTGTAGACCAGAAACCGCGTCGCGATCTCGTCGCCCGCGGTCGCGAGGAACGCCCGGAAGTCCATCCGCTCGTCGTCGACCTCCGTCCGACTCTCCGTCGCGCTTCGCACGACTCCGTCGAGGTCGCCGCGGAACAGCAGGTAGGCGGCCTCGACCCGCGAGAGTGCGATCCGGTTGCCGTCGAGCGGGCGGCCGTACCCGCTCGAATCGTAGTAGCGCTGGCGGGCGTCGCCGCCGACCACGACCTCGCCGTCTCTCAGGCGTCCGTCCATGGTCGTGGTTCCGGTTCCCGGCGTCAAAGGACCTCCGGTGTCCCGGCAGACCCGGCGTCGGGACCTCCCCCCGAATCGGCGTCGGGACCTCCCCCCGAATCGGCGTCCGGCGACCGCGGGTCGCCGGACGCCGATTCGGTGCAGTCGGCGTCGAGACACCGCGGTTGCTCGCCCTCGGCCTCGACCGTCGGGAGGCCACATTCGCAGTCGCCGACCACTTCCCGGTCGGGGAGCGCGAACGTCTCCTCGCAGTCGGGGTAGCTCTCACAGCCCAGAAACAGGGTTCGCTCGCGCAGGACCCGGAGGTCGCCGCCGCAGTCGGGACACGACCACTCGCGGTCGAACCGCTCGCCGACCGCGGCGTCGAGGTCCTCGCAGGTCCGGTCGACGCAGAGTTCGAAGCGCGCGCCGCGCTCGACCGCCATCCGGGGCAGGCCGCAGTCGCAGGTCGAATCCAGAAGGGCGGCGTCTCGGGGGATGCCGTACTCGCTCGCGCAGTCGAGGCAGGTCACCGCGCTCCGGGCGCGCACGAGGACGCCGTCGCAACGGGGGCACGTCCCCGCAGGCGTGCCCGCGGCGGTGGCGTCGTGGCTCGCTCGTGCCCCCCTGCCGTGGCTCTCGACCCGGAGGCGCTCGTCGCCGTCGACGGCGACGAGCGCGAACGCCCCGTCGGGGCCCTGCTCGCGGTGGACCGCGTCGGCGCGGGTGAGCCACTCGACCGGCTGATACCCCGCCGCGTCGTGAACGAGGACGGTCCCGTCGGGCTTGTGGACGACCACGACCCGGCCGCGCTGGCTCCGCGAGTCGGTCTCGGTGTGGTGGGTTATCGTGCACTCTCCGGCGTAGACGTTGACGGATTCGGTCACGGGCCGGGTTGGTCCCGTTCTCGTACTTGAACCCTCGGACCAGCCAACTGCTCCTCCATCGAAGCCCGCTCACCGAAGGCCTATTTCGGTCGCGCCCCACGTTCGACCCGTGCAACCGCAAGCAGTGCTGTTCGACATGGACGGTGTCATCGTCGATTCGGAACGCTACTGGGTCGAACTCGAGGAGGACGAAATCCTCCCCGCCGTCGTCGCCGGGTCGCCCGCCGTCGAGGAGACCACCGGGATGAACTTCCGGGAGATATACGACTACCTCGACGACCGATACGAGACCACCGCGAGCAAGGCGGAGTTCGTCGAGCGCTACGAGGAGGCCGCCCGCGAGATATACGGCGAGCGAGTCGAACTGATGGACGGCTTTCGCGACCTCACAGCCGACCTCCGCGAGGAGGGCCGCGCTCTCGCGCTGGTCTCGTCGTCGCCCCACGGCTGGATAGACCGAGTGCTCGACCGGTTCGACCTCCGGGAGTCGTTCGACGAGGTCGTCAGCGCCGAGGAGCGAGACGGCGCGAGCAAGCCCGACCCCGGCGTCTACGAGTACGCCGCCGAGCGGGTGGGCGTCGACCCCGCCGAGTGCGTCGCGGTCGAGGACTCCGAGAACGGAGTCGAGTCGGCGACGGCCGCGGGGATGGCGGTCGTCGGCTTCCCGAACCGGTCGGACGCCGACCTCGACCTCTCGGCCGCCGACGCGGTCGCCGAGTCGCCCGGACGACTGCGCGAGACGCTACTGGGCGACGCCTGACCCGATGGAATCGCCGTTCGAGGTCCTCGGAATCGACCGCGACGCCGACGACGAGGACATAAAGCGCGCGTACAAGCGCCGGGTGAAGGAGGCCCATCCGGACCACGGCGGCACCGCCGAGGAGTTCCAGGCGGTCCGGGAGGCCTACGACCGACTCTCGTCGGGCGACGTTCCGCCGCCCCGCGAGGACGACCCCGAGGAGAGCGTTCAGACCGAGACCGAAGCGGAACGACGTGCCCGCGAGCGGGCCGAGACCCGACGCCGGGACGAGGTGGGCGAGCGACGCGAGCGCTCGGACGCACGGGTCGAACAGGAGCCGACCGAGTCCCGCGTCGAGTTCCTGAACTACGAGGTCCTCGACGACCGGGGGTGGAGCCTCGACGACGAGGACCTGTTCGAGAAGGCGGCCGACGCCGACCTCGAACCGCCGGACTACGGCCGCATCACGGTCGACGCCGACGACCCGCTCCTCGAAGCCGCCGAGGACGGCGGCTTCACCTGGCCGTACTCCTGCCGGGGCGGGGCCTGCGCGAACTGCGCGGTCGCGGTGCTGGACGGCGACCTCTCGATGCCCTCGAACCACATCCTCCCGCCGGACCTCCTCGACCGCGGAATCCGGCTCTCGTGCATCGGGACGCCGACCGCCGAGACGATGCAGGTCGTCTACAACGTCAAGTACCTGCCCGACCTCGACGAACTCCGGTTGCCGCCCGGTCCCTTCGAACACGCTCAGGACTGACCGCGGGGAGGGGCCGACAGAGGGGCGACCGATTGGGCGGGCGGGACCCGCACCGCGGGTCCTGCCCGCCCTCGCGGTGGGTCTCGGAGTCCTGTTCACCTCGCGGTGGGTCTCGGAGTCGCGCCCGTCCGGACTCCCGGAAGCGTCGTTCCGATAGAGAAACGCCTTTCTCCCACCAACCCCGTGAACCCAACGATGCAAGTCGCGGAGGTCGTCCCCGAATTCGCCGAGGCGTTCCCGTTCGAGGAGTTCAACTCGATGCAGCGGGAGGTCCTGCCCGCCCTCCTCGACACCGAGGAGAACGTGGTGGCGAGCGCGCCGACCGCCAGCGGCAAGACCGCGCTCGCGGAACTCGCCATCTGTCGCACCCTGCAGGCGGGCGGCACCGCGCTGTTCGTCGCGCCGATGCGCGCGCTCACCAACGAGAAGGAGAGCGAGTGGGAGCGCTTCGAGGAACTGGGCTACTCGGTGTACGTCGTCACGGGCGAGCGCGATTTGAACCCCCGGCGCGCCGAGCGCGCCGACATCCTCGTGATGACCCCCGAGAAGACCGACTCGGCCACCCGCAAGCACGACTCGCGCCGCTACGCCTTCATCCGGGACGTGGACTGCTGTGTCATCGACGAGGTCCACCTGCTCGACTCCGAGAAGCGCGGTAGCGTCCTCGAAGTCACCATCTCGCGGCTCCGACGACTCACCGACCCGCGCGTGGTCGCGCTCTCGGCGACGATGCCCAACGTCGGCGACGTGGCGGCGTGGCTCGACGCCCCGCCCGAGACCACCTTCGAGTTCGGCGACGACTACCGGCCGGTCGACCTCCACTCGGGGGTCGAGACCTACACCCACGGCGACAACTCCTTCGCCGACAAGTACCGGCGGCTCTACCGGGCGCTCGACCTCGCCGAACCCCACATCCGCGACGGCGGGCAGGCGCTCGTGTTCGTCTCCTCGCGACAGGACACCGTGCAGGCCGCCAAGAAATCCCGCGACGAAATCGCCGAGCGCGACATCCCGGTCGGCGCGCGCGGCGACTACGACTTCCACACCGAGACCAAGGAACTCGACAACGAGACCCTCCGGAAGTCGGTGCTCGACGGCGTGGCCTTCCACCACGCGGGCCTCTCGAAGAACGACAAGGACCGGGTCGAGGAGTGGTTCAAGCAGGACAAGATACAGCTCCTGTTCTCGACCTCCACGCTCGCGTGGGGGGTCAACCTCCCCGCGCGGTGCGTCGTCCTGCGTGACACGAAGCTCCACGACCCCCTCGAAGGCGAGGTCGACATGAGTCCCCTCGACGTCCTCCAGATGCTCGGGCGCGCGGGCCGACCCGAGTACGACGACGTGGGCTACGGCTGGGTCGTCGCCGACCGCTCGGAGGCCGACAAGTACCGCCGCCTCCTCCGGGAGGGAAAGGAGATCGAGTCCCGACTCGCCGAAGACCTCGACGCCCACCTCAACGCCGAGATCGCGATGGGGACCATCCGGGACCTCGGCGACGTGATGGACTGGCTCGAAACCACGTTCTACTACGTTCGCGCCCGCGCCAAGCCCGACGAGTACGGCCTCGACGACGTTCGGGACGACCTGCGCGACCGGGTGCGGTCGGCGCTCGACCGCCTCGACACCCGCGGCTTCGTCGACATCGGCGACGACCTCGGCGTGTCGGCCACGCCGCTGGGTCGGCTCGCCTCGAAGTTCTACCTCCGGCTCGACACCGCCGAGGAGTTCCACGACCTCGCCCAGCGCGAGGACATCGAGGCCGCCGACGTGCTCCGGACCGTGGCGAGCGCCGCGGAGTTCGACAGCGTGAGCGCTCGCCAGTCCGAGCGCGAGGCGGTGAGTTCGGTCCTCGTGGGCCAGCAGACCGCCGAGATGGACCCCGGCGCGCGCAAGGTGCTGGCCATCCTCCGGTCGAGCATGACCGGAACCACGCCGGGCGAACTCCGGAGCGACGCGTGGGTCATCACCCGGAACGCGCTCCGCCTGCTGGCGGCGCTCCGGGCGTTCCTCGACCGCTTCGACCGACCGGCGGCCGCCAACCTCGCGCGCCGGGTCGAGGCGCGTATCGACCACGGCGTCAGCGGCGACGCGGTCGGCCTGACCGCCATCGACGGCGTGGGGTCGGGCCGCGCGAGCAAGCTCGCCAAGGAGGGACTCGCCACGCCCGCCGACGTGCGCGAGGCGGGCATCGACGGCCTCGCCGGTTCGGGACTCTCAGAGGGGGTCGCCGAGCGCGTCCTCGAAAGCACGCGCGACCTCCCCCGAATCGCGGTCGAGTGGGGGGCGTTCCCCGACTCGATTCCGCAGGGCGACAACGACATGCGCGAGGTGACGGTCGGCAACTCGGGCGGTGGCGCGCAGGTCGGCCTCCGCGTGACGGTCAACGGCGTCGAGATGACCGCGCGCTCGACGTACCTCGACGGCGAGACGACGGTCCCGGTCGGGGTGTTCGGCGGCACCGACGACGAGATGGAGTACACCGTCGAGGTCACGTTCCCGGAGCTCCCCCTGCTCCCCGTGGCCGACTCGCGGACCGTCCGGGTCAAATAGACTCGGACGCTCGCGGCACTGCCGCGAGCGTCCGAGTTCCGGCCCGTCAGTCGGCGGGACTTGAGGCGACCTCCGCCGCCCGCTTCAACATCCCGTTGCTCGTGGTGTAGTAGTAGTAGAGTCCGGCACCGGTCGCGGCGACGACGTTCGATATCGTGACCGCCCAGAAGACGGCGTGAACGCCGAAGTCGAGCCAGTACGCGCCGACCGCCGCGATGGGGAGCCGGACCGCCCAGTACTTGAGGAGTCCGGCCATCATGCTGGTCTTGGTCCGGCGCGCGCCGTTAAAGCCCGCGTTGAACATGTACATCGCGCCGATACCCCAGTAGCCCAGAACGAGGATTCGGAGGTAATCGACGCTCAGCGCGAAGCCTTCCGGACTCATATCGGGCACGATAATCTCGACGAGTAGCCCCGGGAAGAACCACTGGACGGTGCCCATGAGGCTGAGCCCGACCGCCGCGATGCCCGCGCCGAGCCACGTCGTCCGGCGCGCGCGCTCGGGCTTGCCCGCGCCGAGGTTCTGGCCGACGATGCTCTGGGCCGCGCCCGAGAGCCCCTGCGCGGGGATGAACGCGACGGAGGCGATCTGCGCGCCGAGAGTGTAGGCCGCGACGCCCGCCGGTCCGCCGACCGCCGAGACGATGCCGATGATGAGCACGCGGACCGACTGGCTCGCGACCTGCTGGCCGCCCCGCGGGAGGCCGATGTCGAGAATCTCGCGGTACTCCGCGGGGTCGAACGCGGCGGCCTCTCGGGTGAGGGTGTAGCCGTCCCTGCCCCGCAGGTACATCGCCACCGCGAGCGCACACCCCGCGGTGTAGCCGATGGCGGTGGCGAGACCAGCGCCCTGCACCCCCAGCTCCGGGAACGGCCCGACTCCGAGGATGAGGAAGGGGTCGAGACCGATGTTGACGAAGACCGCGGTGACGTTGACGTACATCGCGGCCCGCGAGTCGCCCCAGCCGATGAACCCGCCTTCGAGCGCGTCGCTCATCGACATGAACGGGAGCGCGAGCATGTAGGCCGACAGGTAGGTGGCCGCGAGGGGGACGACCTCGGGGTCGTTCAGAATGAGTTCCGCGATGGTATCCGCGCCCGTGACGATGACCGCCCCGACGACAGCTCCGGCGACCAGCGCGAGGGTGACGCCGTGGAACGCCGCGCGCCGTCCTCCGGACATGTCTTCGGCCCCGACTCGCTGTGAGACGAGCACCTGCGTTCCGGTGAGCATGACGATGGCGATACTCGCGGCGAGCGCGACGATGGGGAAGTTCGCGCCGACCGCGGCGACCGCGTTCTCCCCGAGGCGTCCGACCCAGAACGTGTCGACGACGTTCTGGACGACCTGCACGAGGTTCTGCACCACGAGCGGTGCCGCCAGAACAAGGAGGGCGCGAACGAGCGAACCGTCGGTGATTTCGTCGCGGGACAGGTCGAACATCGTTTATCCTTCGATAGTAGTGATAAAATCCTGTCCGTACTTATAGGGTTTTCGATACGTTAATAGTTCACTCATGTTGTGTGCTTCCTTCACTTATGGCACCGAATGTCAGGGTACTTATCACGTTCCTCGGTCGGACCGAATATATACTTATCCCCCTCTAGTCGAGACGCACATGCTCGGAGCAGAACGACGCGCCGTCGCGATGCACGCGCCCGACCTCGCGTCGCTCACCCCCGGCCGGACCGGGAACCTGAGCGTCCGCCGAGACGACCGCTTCGCCGTCACGCCGACGGGGGTCGCCTACGACCGAATCGACGCCGAGGGCGTCCCCGTGCTGTCGCTCGACGGCGAACAGGTCGCGGGCGAGACAGCGCCGTCGAGCGAGACGCCGATGCACACCGCCATCTATCGGGAGTTCGAACCCGGTGCCATCGTCCACACCCACTCGCCGTGGGCCTCGACGCTGGCGATACTCCACGAACCGATTCCGCCGGTCCACTACATGCTCGCGCTGGCGGGAACCTCGGTGCCGGTCGCCGACTACGCCACCTACGGAACCGAGGCGCTCGCCGAGAACGCGGTCGCCGCGATGGAGGGGGCCGACGCGAGCGCCTGCCTGCTCGCCAACCACGGCCTGCTGACCACCGGCGAGGACCTCGATTCGGCGCTCGAAACCGCGGTCAACGTCGAGTACACCGCCAGAATCTACTGTCAGGCCAAGGCGTTCGGCGACCCGGTCGAACTGAGCGACGAGGAGATGACCGCGGTCGCAGAGAAGTTCGAGGGGTACGGACAGTAGGACCGCGCGAGGGCTCAGGACTCGGCGTTGTCGGTCTCGCGGTCGTTTCGCCCCGAGGCCGCCGCCGCCCGGCGCTTCGCCTTGGTCGCCCGGCGACTCGCCCGGCCCATCTTCGAGGCGGTGTAGAGCAGGTAGATGCCCGCCAGCCCCACGAGGACGTAGACGAGGTACTCGACCGTCTGGGCGGGTCCGGCCCGGAAGATGGGAGCGAGCGCCATCTCGACGACGTTGACCGCGTTCCCGGAGAGTCCGGTCAGGCCGAGGACGCCCCACGTTATCGCGCCGACGGCGGCGAGCAGGATGGCGAGCCAGTCGAGGAAGTTGGTGTTCATGCTCGGGGGTAGGCATCGGACGTGCTTTGTTATTCGCCACTTGGAGCGGAGGAAGCGCGACGTACTCGGATTTTGACGGATTTCGGACCGTTCGGGACGGAACGGTCTCGCCGGGCGAGTCGCGAAACCCAACGAACGCCCACCGCTACCCGAAATACCCCACCCTTTTGGCGACCGCCGCCCAAGCCACCCACAATGAGCCGCCGCCGGAAACCCGACTGGCTGAAGATGCGACCGCCCGCCGGGCAGGAGTTCACGGGCATCAAGCAGACGCTTCGGGACCACGACCTCCACACCGTCTGCGAGGAGGCCAACTGCCCCAACCTCGGCGAGTGCTGGAGCGGGCGCAACTCCGATTCGGGCGGTACCGCGACGTTCATGCTGATGGGCGACCAGTGTACTCGGAACTGCGGGTTCTGCGACGTGGACACCGGCGGCGGCCAGCCACTCGACCCCGACGAACCCGCGAACGTGGCGAGCGCGGTGGCCGAGATCGGTCTCGACTACGTGGTCCTCACGTCGGTCGACCGCGACGACCTCGAAGGGCAGGGCGCGGCCCACTTCGCCCAGACGATTCGGGAGATCAAAGAGCGCGACCCCTCCATCCTCGTCGAGGTCCTGATTCCGGACTTCCGGGGCGAGGAGGACCTCATCCGGAAGATAATCGACGCCGCCCCCGACGTCATCGCCCACAACGTCGAGACGGTCGAGCGCCTCCAGCGGCCGGTCCGGGACCCTCGCGCGGGCTACGAGCAGAGCATCCGCGTCCTCGAACAGGTCGAACGCGAGTCGGACATCTACACCAAGACCTCCATCATGCTCGGCGTGGGCGAGTACGACCACGAGGTGTACCAGACCCTCAGCGACCTCCGTGAGGCCGACGTGGACATCGTGACCCTCGGGCAGTACCTCCAGCCGTCTCGGACCCACCTCGACGTGGAGAGCTACGTCCACCCCGCGAAGTTCGAGACGTGGCGGCGGGTCGCCGAGGAGGAACTCGACTTCCTCTACTGCGCGAGCGGCCCGATGGTCCGGTCGTCGTACAAAGCGGGCGAACTGTTCGTGGATGCCGTGATTCGGGACGGGAAGTCGGTCGAACAGGCGCGCCGCGAGGCTCGGAGAGCCTCGGTCTGAGCGAGCGGCAACGCCGCGAACCGGGAGGCCCGCAGGGTTCCGTCTTAGCCACCGACTCGACCGGCGGCGACGCCGCCGGTCGAGTCGACCGATTCCGTCGAAGTTCGTGCAATTCTTGCCGTTCGTCCACCCTTCCCCGCGTTCCGCGGGGTTCTACCGGACGAACGTCTATTATTATCCGAGAAAGATTGGAAAACCGCTATTCCGTCCGTCGAAAGTTTGTATTCCGGCCGCGAAGTGCCAACAGAACCATACCTATGGAAAGTTGGTTACGAAAACCCTATAATGCGTGCGGATGACCTATCGAATATGTCAGGATGGGTTCGACCGTGAGCGTCATACATCGAGACCCCCAGGACCGCGTACAGGTGCTGGACGAGGACGGTAACGTAGTAGAGGGCGCGGACGTGCCCGACCTCTCCGACGAGGAGATGGTGGACATGTACCGCGAGATGCGGCTGGCCCGCCACTTCGACGAGCGGGCGGTCAGCCTCCAGCGACAGGGCCGGATGGGGACCTACCCGCCCCTCTCGGGACAGGAAGGTGCCCAGATCGGGAGCGCCCACGCGCTGGCCGACGACGACTGGCTGTTCCCGAGCTACCGCGAGCACGGCGCGGCGCTGGTCCGCGGGCTGTCGCTCAAGCGCACCCTTCTCTACTGGATGGGCCACGAGCAGGGCAACGCCATCCCCGACGACTCCAACATCTTCACGGTCGCGGTGCCCATCGCGACCCAGATTCCCCACGCGACCGGCGCGTCGTGGGCCTCGAAGCTGAAGGACGAGGAGAACGCGTTCCTCTGTTACTTCGGCGACGGAGCCACGTCGGAAGGCGACTTCCACGAGGGGCTGAACTTCGCGGGCGTCTTCGACACGCCCGCGGTGTTCTTCTGCAACAACAATCAGTGGGCCATCTCGGTGCCGCGCGAACGCCAGACGGCCTCCGAGACCATCGCCCAGAAGGCCCACGCCTACGGCTTCGAGGGCGTGCAGGTCGACGGGATGGACCCGCTCGCGGTGTACAAGGTGACCAAGGACGCGGTGGAGAAGGCCAAGAACCCCGGCGACGACGAGCGTCGGCCGACCCTCATCGAGGCGGTCCAGTACCGCTTCGGTGCCCACACCACCGCCGACGACCCCTCGGTCTACCGCGACGACGAGGAGGTCGAGCGCTGGAAGCAGAAGGACCCCATCCCGCGGCTGGAGTCGTTCCTGCGCGACCGCGGCGTGCTCGACGACGAGACGGTCGAGGCCATCGAGCAGGAGAACAAAGAGCGGGTCGCCGACGCCATCGACGCCGCCGAGGAGGTCGAGCGCCCCGACCCCGAGCAGATGTTCGCGCACGTCTACGAGGGCATGCCCGAGCGACTGCAGGAACAGCTCGACTGGTTCGAGCGCGTCCGCGAACAGTACGGCGACGAGGCACTTCTGGAGGACTGAGACATGAGTCAAGCAACCCAAGAGCAAGAGTCAGAGAACCTCACGCTGGTGCAGGCGGTTCGAGACGGACTGTACACCGAGATGAAGCGCGACGACGACGTGCTCGTGATGGGCGAGGACGTGGGGAAGAACGGCGGCGTGTTCCGCGCCACCGAGGGCCTCTACGAGGAGTTCGGCGACGACCGCGTCATCGACACGCCCCTCGCCGAGTCCGGCATCGTCGGGACCGCCGTCGGCATGGCGGCCTACGGCCTCAAGCCCGTTCCCGAAATCCAGTTCCTCGGGTTCATCTACCCCGCGTTCGACCAGATCGTGAGCCACGCCGCGCGCCTGCGCACCCGGAGCCGAGGGCGGTTCACCTGCCCGATGGTCATCCGCGCGCCGTACGGCGGCGGCATCCGCGCGCCCGAACACCACTCCGAGTCCACCGAGGCCTTCTTCGCCCACCAGCCCGGACTCAAGGTCGTCATCCCGAGCACGCCCTACGACACCAAGGGCCTGCTCACGAGCGCCATCCGGGACCCCGACCCCGTGATGTTCCTCGAACCGAAGCTCATCTACCGGGCGTTCCGCGGCGACGTGCCGACCGAGTCCTACGAGGTTCCCATCGGCGAGGCCGCGGTCCGGAAGGAGGGCACCGACATCTCGGTGTTCACCTGGGGCGCGATGACCCGCCCGACCGTCGAGGCCGCCGAGCAGTTGGAGGGCGAAATCGACGTGGAGGTCGTCGACCTCCGGACCGTCTCGCCGCTCGACGAGGAGACCATCGTCGAGTCGTTCAAGAAGACCGGCCGCGCGGCGGTCGTCCACGAGGCTCCCAAGTCCGGCGGCCTCGGCGGCGAGATCGCCTCCATCATCCAGGAGGAGGCCCTCCTCTATCAGGAGGCCCCCGTCGAGCGCATCACCGGGTTCGACACTCCCTTCCCGCTGTACGCGCTCGAAGACTACTACCTGCCCGAGCCCGCCCGCATCAAGGAAGGCATCCGCGACGCCGTGGGGTTCTGAGCCATGGTACGAGAGTTCAAGCTCCCCGACGTCGGCGAGGGCGTCAGCGAGGGCGAGATCGTGAGCTGGCTGGTCGAGGAGGGCGACGCGGTCTCGGAGGACCAGGCGGTCGCGGAGGTCGAGACCGACAAGGCCATCGTCGAGGTTCCGTCGCCCGTCAACGGCACGGTCCGAGAGATAATCCCCGAGGAGGGCGAGGTCGTCCCGGTCGGCAACGTCATCATCACCTTCGACGTGGAGGGTGAGCCGGTCGAGGAAGGCCAGACCGAGGGCGAAGCCGCGAGGGCCGCAGAATCCGAAGCCGAGACGAGTCCGGAATCCGACACGGAAGCCGCCGACGCTGGCGAGACCGAAGAAGTTTCGACCGGCGAAGGCCGGGTGTTCGCCGCGCCGAGCGCACGCCGACTCGCCCGCGAACTCGGCGTCGACATCGCCGTGGTCGAGGGCTCCGGCCCGAGCGGTCGCGTGACCGAGCAGGACGTGCGCGCCGCGGCCGACTCGGGCGACGAATCCCCCGCGACCGACTCGCCGGAGCCCGAGGACGGCTCCGGGGGTTCGGGCGGTCCCGCGCCGACCGACGCCGCGGGCGGTCCATCGTCCTCCTCGGCGGCGGGTGGTTCCGGCGGTCCGGACTCCGCGTCGGTCGAGTCGGCCGACCGCGACCGGACGCTGGCCGCGCCAGCGACCCGGCGTATCGCCGAAGAGCAGGGTGTCGACCTGAACGCCGTGCCCGCCACGGAGGAGCGCGACGGCGAGGCGTTCGTCACGCCCGAGGCGGTGATGGAGTACGCCGAGGCCCAACAGCAGGCCCAGCGTGCTGACGCCGCGTCCGGCACGAGCGAGCCGGGCGAGCGCGTCGAGCGCATCCAGTACAAGGGCGTGCGCAAGACCATCGGCGACGCGATGGTGAACTCGAAGTTCTCCGCGCCCCACGTCACCCACCACGACACCGCGGTCGTCGACAACCTCGTCGACACCCGCGAGCGCCTCAAGCCCGAGGCCGAGGAGCGAGGCATCCGGCTGACCTACATGCCGTTCGTGATGAAGGCGGTCGTCGCCGCGCTCAAACAGCATCCCAAGCTCAACGCCGAGCTGGACGAGGAGGCCGGTGAAATCCTCCGGAAGAACTACTACAACGTCGGCGTGGCGACCGCGACCGACGCCGGACTGATGGTGCCGGTCGTCGACGACGTGGACGGCAAGGGCCTGCTCCAGATTTCCAGCGAGGTCAACGAGGTCGTCCAGAAGGCCCGCGACCGCTCCATCTCCCGGGAGGAGCTTCAGGGCTCGACGTTCAGCGTCACCAACTTCGGGGCCATCGGCGGCGAGTACGCGACGCCCATCCTCAACTACCCCGAGGTGGGGATTCTGGGCATCGGCGAACTCAAACAGCGCCCCGTGGTCGAGGACGGCGAGGTCGTGGCGAAGTACACCCTGCCCATCTCGCTGTCCATCGACCACCGCATCGTGGACGGTGCCGACGCCGCGTCGTTCGCCAACACGTTCATCGACTACGTCGAGAACCCCGAACTCCTGCTTCTGGAGTAGCTTCGAGACTTCCTTTTCGGCAATCGCCGTGGATCGCCCCGTTGAAACCCTCTCGTCCAGACATGATCGAGTGGAAAACAGCTGATAAGTACGGTGAACGTCTCGAACCAATCACAGAAGAATTATATAATTCAAATAGTATTTATGGGTGTGAAACAAAAGTGGGCCGTATTCGCGATTATCTGCGTACTTCTCTTGTCTGCCTTCGGAATAGTGGTCTATATTCAATTTGGATCGTTTTCAAACTGCCCTGCAACGCTTTCTACAGAGACGGTTGAAAACGGGACTGAAACCGCTAATGAAACGGTTATTGAGTTCGAGAACCTATCTCGGCACCAACAGCAGGAGTTCGAACGAGCACTCGATAACGGGTACACGGAAATCGAGAGCCAATCGAATTGGGAATACAATTGGATTATCCACCACGAAGAAACCTACTACTCGATTACAATCGGGATTTGTTGAGTATTATCCTACACTGGTCAAAAAGGGTTGAAAACTGCCAACGGCTATGGATTTCAACAGAGTCCCGTGAGTGAGTGTATCGAGGGGTGAAGAGACTATCCACACAGCAGAGAACTCCCAACTCGCAGTGAGTGACCGCGTTGCATCGTCTGCGCGGAAGTCACTGGCTACCGGAACGCCACCAGTTAGCTATCTGATTCCCGAAGTGGTAACCCAGACGTTCCTCGGTAACGCGACCCACGAAATCGAGGGCTGGCGACCGTCTACCGGAACGGAGGGAAAACCATGGCAACAGCACCAACCGACGACGCGGAGATAGAGCGATTCGCGGGAACGCTGCGAGGCGAACTGATACGTCCCGACGACCCGACGTTCGACGACGCGCGAACGATTTACAACGCGATGATCGACAAGCGCCCGGAGCTGATCGTCACATGCGCGAACGTCGCGGACGTAATCGGAGCGGTCGAATTCGGGCGCGAAAACGACCTCGACACCGCCATCCGTAGCGGCGGCCACAACGGACCCGGCCTGTCGCTGGTGGACGGAGGGTTGGTCATCGACCTCTCGGAGATGACGAGCGTCCGGGTCGACCCCGAGTCGGAGACCGCGCGCGTCGAAGCCGGATGTACGTGGGGAGACGTCGACCACGCCACGCACGCGTTCGGTCTGGCGACGGTCAGCGGGGTCATCTCCACGACGGGCGTCGGGGGGCTCACCCTCGGCGGGGGACACGGCTACCTGACCCGCAAGCACGGCCTGACCATCGACAATCTGGTGAGCGCCGACGTCGTGCTGGCCGACGGACGACTGGTCCGCGCGAGCGAGGACGAGAGCCCCGACCTGTTCTGGGCGTTGCGCGGCGGTGGCGGCAACTTCGGCGTGGTCACCTCGTTCGAGTTCGCGTTGCATCCGGTCGAGACGGTCGTCGCCGGGCCGATGTTCTGGCGCATCGACGACCTCGAAAGCGTGATGCGCTGGTACCGCGAGTGGCTCCCGCAGGCCCCCGAGGACGTGTACGCGTTCTACATGACTGCCGAGATTCCGGGCGACCCGTTCCCCGAGGCGTTGCACGGCGAGAACGTTTGCGGGCTGATGTGGTGCTATCTGGGTCCGGAGGACCGAATCGATGAGGTGGTCCAACCCGCCCGAAACGTCGCCGAACCGGTGTTCGAACACATCGAGTCGATTCCCTATCCGGCGCTCCAGCGCATGTTCGACGACCTCTATCCGCCGGGCGACCAGTGGTACTGGAAGGGCGACTTCGTGCGCGACCTGAGCGACGACGCCATCGCGGAGCACCGACGCTTCGCCGAGGTACCCACCCCCAAGTCGTCGATGCACCTCTATCCCATCGACGGTGCGGTCCACCGCGTCGCGCCGGACGAGACGGCGTGGAACTACCGCGACGCCAACTGGTCGATGGTCATCGTGGGGGTCGACCCGGACCCGGCCAATCGCGAGAAACTCACGGAGTGGACCCGCGACTACTGGCAGGCGCTCCACGAGCACTCGGCGGAGGGCGCGTACGTCAACTTCATGATGGACGAGGGAGCCGACCGGATTCGAGCCACCTACGGCGACAACTACGAGCGGTTGCAGGAGGTCAAGGCGAAGTACGACCCCGACAACTTCTTCCACGTAAATCAGAACGTCGAGCCAGCCGCCTGAGGCGAGGCGCGTCGGCACCTCGCCCGACTCGGCCGACTGAGAAACTGATATACGCTCGCTCCCGCCACTGGCAAACATGGCCGAAGTCACGCTTCGGGACATCGAGGCCGCGCGCGAGCGCTTCGACGAGTCGGTGGTCCAGCGCACGCCGGTCGAGCGGAGTCGGTCGCTCAGCGAGATGGTCGACGCCGAGGTCCACCTCAAGATGGAACACCTCCAGCGCACCGGGTCGTTCAAGACCCGCGGGGCGTCGAACAAGATCCGCGAGGTGGTCGAGCGCGGGGCGGCCGACCGGGTCGTCGCCGCGAGCGCGGGCAACCACGCACAGGGGGTCGCGCTGGCCGCGACGAACGCCGGAATCGACTCGACCATCGTGATGCCCGAGAACGCCCCGCAGGCGAAGGTCGAGGCCACCCGCGAGTACGGCGCGACCGTCGAACTCCGGGGCGAGGACTTCCGGGCCGCGATGGACTACGCCCAGTCGCTGACCGAGGACGACGGAGTCGAGTTCGTCCACGCGTACGACGACCCCGCCATCGTCGCGGGACAGGGAACCATCGGCATCGAGATTCACGAGACGATGCCCGCGGTCGACACCGTGGTCGTCCCCATCGGCGGCGGCGGGCTAATCGGGGGCGTGAGCGCCGCGCTGGCGGAACTCGACCCCGAGGTCCGAGTCGTCGGCGTGCAGGCCGAGCAGGCCGCCACGGTCCCCGAGAGCCTCGACAAGGGCATCCCCGCCTCGGTCGAATCGCCCACGACCATCGCCGACGGCATCGCCACCGGCAGCATCTCGGAGCTGACCCTCGGCCTCATCGAGGACCACGTCGACGAGGTCGTGACCGTCACCGACGACGAGATCGCTCGCGCGGAACTCCTCCTGCTCGAACGCGCCAAGCAGTTGGTGGAGGCCGCCGGGGCCTCGTCGGTCGCCGCCATCCTCTCGCCGGACCTCGACGTGGCTGGCGAGACGGTCGTCCCCGTCCTCTCGGGTGGCAACATCGACATGTCGATGCTCCAGACCGTCCTCACGCAGGCGCTGACCGAGCGCAGCCAGCTCGTTCGCCTCCGGGTCCGAATCGAGGACGAACCCGGCGAGATGACGAAGCTCTCGGGCATCATCGCCGACAAGGGCGCGAACATCCGGACGGTCCGCCACGACCGCGCCGTGGACGACCTCCGGGTGGGCGAGGCGTATCTGGTGTTTCAGGTCGTGACGAGCGGGACCGGCCACGCCGAGAACATCATCGAGACGGTTCGCGAGGAGGGCTACGAGGTCGAACGGGTGGCGTGAGTTCTGAGGATTAAAAGATATAGCGGCTACACACTACCGACCGAAAATATTGAGAAAACGGACAGTGGTTCGCTCGATTTACCGATCTCGTCTGGCTATCCTTGGACCACAGTGCCGTCGAGAATCACGCGGACGTTTGAGTCGGCGTCCCACGAGAAGTCAGGACTGTCCAGACTCCCGTCAAACCGGTACTCGTCATATCGGGGTTGCCAAGAACCGTCGACCTCGCCCGAGTAATGGGAATGGTCGTCGTACGTCGTGACTTCATCTTCACCGCTCTCGAGGTTTTCGGTGTCGGGGTTCGGATCAGGCAATTCGCCAGAGTATTCTCCAGTGCCATCACCGTTGTCGATTTCGAATCGGAGGTAGTGCTCTTTGGAGTCTTGAGTCTCCGCCTGAGCGGTTACAGAGCTAGTCGCTCCAGTGAAGAGAGCGACCGTCACACCTGCTTTTTTCAGGACGGTACGCCGAGTCGAACTGCGAATGTCTTGCGACATTGCATCCAATAATACAAGTCATATATACTTAAACTTTATCTATCTAACATTAATATAATAATTCTAAATTACAGACACAATGTCGAGTAGCTCCGAGCGCAGATCGAGTTCAGTAATCAGGCGGGGACAGATTAGATGTTCAGTGTCAGGTCAAATCGACCTGACAGAACCGCCAGTAGCCGACGATAAGCGGACCACCTCCAAAGAAAGCCAGAACCATGATACCAAACAGATTCGGTAGAAGGTGTGTAGTCGAGATCGTGGAAGTCGTGAGCGAGACAATCCACTCGCTTCCGGCTAAGAAAGCCGAGATAGGATTTAACCGTCCTGTAAAGCCGACCCACAGAGGTTCGGTTCCCGTCCCGAGCGACGAGTACCACCTCGTCGAAAACGTTCCGGTGAACAAGAACGAGAAGACGGGGAGGACGAGCGTACTCCAAATGTCTACCATCGAACTGAAGAAGAGATACGTACAGGTGAGTGCCGCAAGCGTGCGATATCGTGAGGAGAACATCGCGGAGAGGCCGACAGTGAAACCCGACCATAACACTCCATACGCGATAATCCAGAAGGCAATGGGCAAATACGTGTCCAAATAAAGTGTCCCGTACTTCACTGCAAGAATCACGTCCAAGATAAATAGAATCGGAACGAGAGTGATGAGCACTAGCGACACCCTAGATATCAGCTTTCCAAGTATGACGTCGCGGCGCGTTCCTGGAAGACCGATGAGCAACCGTATAGTCCCCTTCTCACGCTCGCTGACGATGGCGTTGTATGTGACTACGGCCACCAGAATCACGACGTACATTCGAAAATCGTATGGGATGTAGGTGATTTTCTCTCGGACGGTAAACGTGCCCCCGCGTAGACTCTGCCAGAACGTTGGAATCATCAGGAGAGATATCAGAGTGAACGTACCCCATAGCAATCGGCTACGGAGTGCTCGCCTAAAATCTTCTCGAGCAATTGTCAGCGTGCGTGAGTTCATGTGATCACCTTCGCTTCGGTGATTTCTCGAAACATCTGCTCTAGCGATGGCCGTTCGTTATCGATATCGACGACGGTCGCCCCTGCCTGTTCAAGGCGACGGATGACGTCTCTCTTGACTGTCGGATCAGCGCAAGATACTCGAAGCGTTTCGTTCTGAACTACCACGTTAGATACGCCGTCCAACGAACCGATACCGTGATGTTCAGGGACAGAGTCAACAGAAACGACGAGCTCGTCGGGCCGTTCCGCGACCGAACGTAACTGATCGACGGTGTCTACGACGACGAGTTGGCCGTCGTTCATAATTCCGACCCGGTCACAAAGCATCTCGACTTGGTCCATAATGTGACTCGAGAAGAATACAGTCGTACCGCGGTCACGCTCCGTGAGGACGATTTCGCGAAGCAGCCTCGCTCCCGCCGGGTCGAGTCCCCCTAGCGGTTCGTCGAGGATAATCAAATCAGGTTGTCCGACTAGTGCTATCCCGAGGCCCAACCGCTGGCGCATTCCTTTCGAGAACTCTCCGACGGGCCGATCTGCGTGCTTTGTGATACCCACACGCTCTAAGATTGCATCTACGTTGTCAGTGGAACGTTTCATCTCGATGGCAAACTCCACGTGTTCACGGGCCGTGTTTCGGTCGTAGTAACCCGACGCCTCCGGAAGGACACCGACTCGTTCACGGACTGCCCGAGATTCCACTTGCGGGTCGTACCCGAGGACAGACACGGTGCCGGACGTTGGTCGAACAAAATCAAGAAGTACGTTAATAGTCGTGGATTTCCCAGCGCCGTTTGGCCCGAGAAACCCGAAAACCTCACCTCGTTCGACTTGGAGGTCAACGTCACGGACGGCGTGGAGGGAGCCGTACCGCTTCGTCAGCGAACAAGTTTCGATGGCGGCCATATTCAGGAATACATATTCAGGAAATAAAAGTTCGTTGAACTGTCTGCACTCTGTTTCGGTCTGCGTTGTTCATCGCCCACGCGCTTCGGACGCATCCTTTGTGTGTGCCTGCGCACCCTTGCCGATTGATTACTGTTTGTTCACCTAGTCGAATCTATCACCGAGACGCTTTCCGACACTCCGAGTGAACTGTTACCATTCCATTCCCATGGCAAAATCCACCTCATTTTTCACCCACAAGCCCGACCGGCTAAACATATGGTCGTCGGAGACATCTCGACCGGAACGGACGTGTTGGTAATCGGCGCGGGACCGGGCGGCTACGTCGCCGCCATCCGCGCGGGACAGCTAGACCTCGACGTGACTCTGGTCGAGAAGGACGCCTACGGCGGGACCTGCCTCAACTACGGCTGTATCCCCTCGAAGGCGATGATAACGGCGTCGGACCTCGCCCACGAGGCGGGCGACGCCGAGGAGATGGGCATCTACGCCGACCCCGAGGTCGAGATGCCCGAGATGGTCGGCTGGAAGGACGGCGTGGTCGACCAGCTGACGGGCGGCGTCGAGAAACTCTGCAAGGCAAACGGCGTCGAACTCATGGACGGCCGCGCGGAGTTCGCCGACGAGAACTCCGCTAGGGTCGTCCACGGCGGCGAGGGTCAGGGTGCCGAGACCGTCGAGTTCGAGCACGCCATCGTCTCGACCGGAAGCCGCCCCATCGAGATTCCGGGCTTCTCGTTCGACGACGACCCGGTCCTCGACTCCCGGCAGGCCTTGGCGCTGGAGGAGGTGCCCGAGAGTCTCGTCATCGTGGGCGCAGGCTACATCGGGATGGAACTCGCGGGCGTGTTCGCCAAGCTCGGCACCGACGTGACGGTCGTGGAGATGCTCGACTCGGTCCTGCCGGGCTACGAGGACGACCTCGCCCGCCCCGTCAAGAAGCGCGCCGAGGAACTGGGCATCGAGTTCCACTTCGGCGAGGCCGCAAGCGAGTGGGAGGAGTCGGGCGACGGCATCACCGTCCGGACCGAGGACGAGGACGGCGAGGTCTCGGAGTTCGGCGCGGAGAAGGTGCTGGTCGCGGTGGGTCGCTCGCCGGTCACCGACACCCTCGAACTCGACAACGCGGGAATCGAGACCGACGATAACGGCTTCATCCCGACCGACGACCGCGCGCGGACGAACGTCGAGCACATCTACGCCATCGGCGACGTGGCGGGCGAACCCATGCTCGCCCACAAGGCGAGCAAGGAGGGGCAGGTCGCCGCGGAGGTCATCGCGGGCGAGCCCTCCGCGCTCGACTATCAGGCGGTCCCTGCCGCGGTCTTCACTGACCCCGAAATCGGCACCGTGGGGATGACCGAGGAGGAGGCCGAGGACGAGGGCTTCGAACCCGCGGTCGGGAAGTTCCCGTTCAACGCCTCGGGCCGGGCCCTGACGACGGGCCACGCAGACGGCTTCGTCCGCATCGTGGCCGACGAACCCAGCGGCTTCCTGCTCGGCGCGCAGATCGTCGGCCCGGAGGCCTCGGAGCTCATCGCGGAACTCGGGTTCGCCATCGAGATGGGCGCGACGCTGGAGGACCTCGCCTCGACCATCCACACCCACCCGACGCTCTCGGAGGCCGTGATGGAGGCCGCCGAGAACGCGCTGGGTCACGCGATTCACACGCTGAATCGGTAAGCGCCTGTCGCTCGAACTGACTCGTATCCTCGTCTTCTCTGCTATCAAGGTCGGCTGATGTCCCGCTGTGACCGAGCGAGTACCACGGTCGATAGTTACGGGGCAACGGTTATCGTCTTCGACTTTAAAGCGTTAGGTAGTATGGGAACCTCCATCCGCAAGGTCGCCAATTTCGTTCGACCGTCGGAGAGCGAGTCCTCGGACGAGAACTCCGTCTCGTTGTCGGATAACGGCTCACGTTCCCGGCTCGGAGACCGACTTCAGGGCAGACTCGAAGACGTTTCTGTCGACTCTGTTGAGGCGGTTCGTGACATACGCGAACGCGACTGAAGGTCTTCGTCGACACGAACGTCTTTATCGCTTCGTCGGTGGACGAGCCGGGACGCGGAGATTTAGCCACTGAGTTCCTGAATCAGGAGTACGAGTACTGTACGACGATTTTCAACGTCATGGAGTTCCGCACGGTGTTAGCAAAGAAGAAGCGAGTCGAACAGAGTCGTGTAGAGGGTATTCTCGATGACATCTTCGAGTCGGTGGACGTTTACGCCCCGGAACTGGGTGACGTAATCGATGCATACAATCTTCAAGAAGAGACACTCCTCTATCCGATGGACTGCGTGATTCTCGCCATGGCCGAGGGCGAAGACGCGCCGCTAGTGACGTTCGATTCCGAACTGCTGGAAAACGGGGCACGCTCACCGGACGAACTTCTATCATGAGAAGTCGCGCGTGACCGCGGCCTTGCGCCAGCACGACCGGAGTCGAAGCGCAAGCAAGTGATTCCCCCGACGAATTCTGTCACACCCGACGGCCTTTTATCCGCCACGCCGAAACCACCCGACACATGAAGGCAGTCACGCTCGGTCCGGCGGGCACCTACTCCCAC
Organism: Halorussus salilacus; assembly: GCF_024138125.1. Classification (NCBI taxonomy): domain Archaea; kingdom Methanobacteriati; phylum Methanobacteriota; class Halobacteria; order Halobacteriales; family Haladaptataceae; genus Halorussus; species Halorussus salilacus. The sequence continues at coordinate 1,595,779 of NZ_CP099993.1, read as the reverse complement.
CGGGCAGCGGGCGCGGTGGCCGACGACGTGGCGTTCCGCGAGTCGGTCACCGCCATCGTGGAGGCGGTGGCCGACGGCGAGTTCGACCGCGGGGTCGTCCCCATCGAGAACAGCATCGAGGGCAGCGTCACCGAGACGCTCGACGCGCTGACCGACCGCGAGGTCGCCACCGTCAGGGAGATAGTCACGCCCATCCGCCACGCCCTGCTCGCGCGGGGCGAGGAGTTCTCGGTGGTCGCCAGCCACTCGCAGGCGCTCGCGCAGTGCCGGTCGTACCTCGAATCCGAGTACCCCGACGCCGACCTCGAAGCGGTCGCCAGCACCGCCCGCGGCGTCGAGTACGCCCGCGAGAACCCCGACGTGGCGGGCATCGGCCACCCGGACAACGCGGGCGACGACCTGCAGGTCGTCGCCGAGGGCATCCAGGACCGCACCTCGAACGCGACGCGCTTTTTCGTCATCGCGCCCGCCGACCAGCGCTCGGACGCGGGCGGGAAGTCCTCGCTGGTGGTCTACCCCAACGCCAACTACCCCGGACTCCTGCTCGAACTCCTCGAACCGTTCGCCGACCGCGACATCAACCTCACCCGTGTCGAGTCGCGACCGAGCGGCGAGCGACTCGGCGACTACGTCTTCCACGTCGATATCGCGGCGGGCCTCTACGAGGACCGAACGCAGGAGGCCATCGCCGAGGTCGAGGACCTCGCCGAGAACGGCTGGGTCCGGCGGCTGGGGTCGTACGACACCGAGCACGTACTCTACTGAACCGGACTGAATTTTTAAGGTCGAACGCGTCGAACCCTCTCGGGGCGAGAACGCCCGTGGGGGAACTATGGCACGACGACGAAATCCGTTCGAGGAACTCGAAGAGATGATAGACCGAATGAGCAGACAGTTCGAGGAGTCGATGGGTGGGGGCGACTGGCAGAAAGGCCTCCGGGTGGGAAGCGGCATGTCCGTCGACGTGGCCGACCGCGGCGACGAGTACGTGGTCACCGCCGACCTCCCCGGCTTCGACACCGACGACATGGACGTCTCCATCCGCGACGACGTGCTCCGCATCGAAGCCGACCGCGAGGAGGCCACCGAGGAGGGTGACGAGGGCGACGAGGGCGACGAGGGCCGGTACATCCGCCGAGAACGCCGCCACCAGTCGGTCAGTCGTTCGGTGACCCTTCCCGAGGGGGTCGACGAGGGCAACGTCTCCGCGGAGTACCGAAACGGCGTGCTGACCGTGACGCTCCCGAAGATGGTGGAGGGCGACGACTCCCACCACATCGACATCTCGTAACGCAAACGCCTTGGACGCGCGTCGAAAAGGCCCGGGTATGACGCTCGAAACCGGCGACGACGCACCGACGGTCGAGGCACGAAACCAGCGCGACGAGACCGTCGCGCTCGACTTCGCGGAACCGACGGTCGTCTACTTCTATCCGCGCGACGACACGCCCGGATGCACGGTCGAGGCCGAGCAGTTCGACGCCGAAATCGAGTCGTACCGCGACGCCGACGTCGCGGTCTACGGCGTCTCGACCGACGACGTGGCGAGCCACGAGGCGTTCGCGGAGAAGTACGACCTCGATTTCGACCTGCTCGCCGACCCCGACGCCGAGATAGCCGACGCCTTCGGCGTGGACACCGCCCGGGGCGCGGCCGCGCGCACGACCTTCGTCCTCGCCGACGGCGAGGTGCGGGCGGTCTACGACGGCGTCGACCCCGACGGCCACGCCCGCGACGTGCTGGGCGACATGCTCGACGACGGTCTCGTCGCGCTCGACTGACCCCGGATTCCTCGCGCTCGACTGAACCGATATCGGCGTTCGATTCGCGCGGCGTTCGCCGCGCGAACCGAACGCCGATAGGGTTTTTCTCCGGGGGGTCGAGGGTCGGGTATGGCCGACCCGGGCGGCTACGACCCGACGCTCCGCGAGAAACTCCTCGGCGGCCTCCAGTGGTCGATAACCGCCGGGTACGCGTTCCTGATCGGATTCCTGGCCGTCGTGTGGTACCTCTACGCCAACCGGACGCTGGTCTCGCTCGACGCGTCGCGGGCGTTCCCGGTCGTCCTCGTCGCGGCGTTCGTCGCGGGGTACCTCTGGGTCGCGCTTCCCTCGCGGTCGGCGTCGGCGGCCGCCCGCGCCCACGCGCGCCGGGTCGAGGTGACCGTCGTCCTGCTGGTGCTGGGCTTCGCGTTCCCGTTCGGAGCGTCGGTCCTCCGCGAGCGACTGGGTCCGGCGACGACGCCGCTTCCGCTGTTCGAGTTCGGCGTCGCGTACGCGCTGGCGCTCGCCCTGTCGTACGGCCTCGTGTACGGACTCGGGGTGCGGCCCGTCCTCGGTCGCCGCGAGCGTCCCGACCGAGGGGAGTGACGCGCTCAGAGACGCGCCGCGATTTCCGCGGCCGCCTCGTCGGCCCGCGCCCGCCAGTCCTCGGGGCGCTCGCCGCCGCGCTTGGGCGGGTCTATCGGGAGTCGGAGGGGGTGGTACGAGACGCGCGCGCACGACTCGGCGGCGGTCTCGCCCACGAACTCCGCGACCTCGCGCTTCGAGGACACCTGCCCCGAGGCGAGGTCGTAGTAGCCCGAGAACAGTTGGCAGACGACGACCTCCTCGTACTCGTCGAACTCACCCTCGTCGGCGTAGTAGAACAGCTTCGCGGTGTTGTTCGCCGGGTCGGCCCGCCGCCACTCCAGTTCGACCGCGACGAATCGCTCGCGGGTTCGGCCCGTCACGTCCACGGGCGTCCGTCGGACGCGGTACTCGGTCTCCCAGTCGAGCGAGGGCCGTCGCTGTGCGAGAGCGTCCCGGAGTCTGTCGCGAACGGCGTCGGCGAACGCGCCCACGAGCTGGCCGACTCGCGGGGGTCACTTCAATCCTCGTGGACGTGGATCGCGGGACGACCGGGTTCGGCCTTGCTCGCGAGGTCGTCGTCGGCCTCCTCGGCGGCGAGGACGCCGACCGGCGCGTCGAACTCCGACTCGATTAGCCACGCGGCCCGATTCAGGGTCGCGCGCTCGCGGTCGGGTTCGAACGCGTCGGGGAGCGCGGGGGCCTCGGCGGCGAGGTCCTTCGCGTAGTCGGCGGCGGCCTCGCCGCGCCCGCGGAGGTCCTCGTCGCTCATCACCGCGCCGACCACGTCGCCGTCGGCGTCGCGGGCGATTTCGAGCGCGTCGTACATCCACTCGGGGGCGGTCACCACGTCGATGCCGGTCGGGTCCTCGATGCCCGCGACCTCCACGATGTCCCGAACGTCCTCGCGGGTCCGCTCGACCAGTCGGGTCTCTCGCTCGTGGTCGCTCACGTCGCGGTCGGGCGTCGGCCACGCCGACTCGGCGACGAAGCCCTCGCCGCCCAGCGCCTCCCAGCACTCCTCGCAGACGTGGGGCGCGATGGGCGCGAGGAGCTTCACGGCGGCCTCGACCCCTCGCGCGACGACGCCGGAATCGGCGTCGTCGCGGTCTCGGTACCGGACCAGCAGCGACACCATCTCGTCGACCGCCTGGACCGCCATGTTGAACTCCATCTCCTCGAAGCGGTCGGTGGCGGCGTCGACAGTGGCGGCGATTTCGCGGGCGACGTACTCGGCGGCCGGGTCTGCCGTCGAGTCGGGGTCCTCGTGCGAGGACCCCGACTCGACCGCGCGGGCCATCCCGAGCAGGCGTTCGAGGAACGCGTTGGACGACCGGACGCCCTCCTCGCTCCACGGGAAGTCCTTGTCGGGGCGGGCCGCCCGCAGGACGAACAGGCGCGCGGTGTCGGCCCCGTACTCCTCGACGATGCGCTCGGGCGAGACGCCGTTGTCCCGGGACTTGGACATCTTCGCGCCGTCCTCGCCGAGCACCATCCCCTGGGTGGTGAGCGCCTCGAACGGTTCGCGGTGGTCGAGCATGTCGAGGTCAGCGAACGCCTTCGTGACGAACCGCGAGTACAGCAGGTGCATCACGGCGTGTTCGACGCCGCCGACGTACTCGTCGACCGGCATCCAGTCGTTGGCTCGCTCCACGTCGAAGGGGGCGTCCTCCAGGTCCGGCGAGGTGAACCGCAGGAAGTACCACGACGAGTCGACGAAGGTGTCCATCGTGTCGGTCTCTCGGACGGCCGGGCCGCCACACTCGGGACACTCCGTGTGCTTCCACTCCTCGGCGGCGTCGAGGGGGTTGCCCGTGGTGTGGACGAACTCGGGGAGTTCGACCGGGAGGTCCTCGTCGGGGACCGAAACGGGGCCGCACTCCTCGCAGTGGACGACCGGGATGGGCGTCCCCCAGTAGCGCTGGCGGGAGACGCCCCAGTCGCGCAGCTGGTACTGGACCGCCGACTCCGCACCCTCGACGTCGGCGGTGAGTTCCTCGCGGGCCGCCTCGCTCGTCAGGCCGTCGTACTCGCCGGAGTCGACGAGGACGCCGTCCTCGGTGTAGGGGGCCTCCTGCACGTCGACTTCCTCGTCGGCCTCGTCGTCCTCGGGCGCGATCACCTGCCGGATGGGCAGGTCGTGGTCCTCGGCGAACGCGTGGTCGCGCTCGTCGTGGCCGGGCACCGCCATCAGCGCGCCGGTGCCGATGTCCGAGAGGACGAAGTCGGCGACGAACACCGGCAGGTCCTCGCCCGTGACGGGGTTGCGGGCGGTCATGTCGGTCGCGACGCCCTGCGGTTCGTCGCCCTCGGGGTCGGCGACGTGGTCGACGAAGTGGGCCACCTCGTCGTCGCGCTCGGCCGCGGCCTCCGCCAGCGGGTGGTCGGGCGCGAGCGCGAAGAACGTCGCGCCGTGGATGGTGTCGATGCGGGTGGTGAACGCCCGGACCGTCTCGGTCCCCTCGGGGGTGTCGAGGTCGAAGGGCACCTCTGCCCCCTCGGTCCTGCCGATCCAGTTGCGTTGCATGTCCCGGACGTTGGTCGGCCAGCCGTCCAGGTCGTCGATGGCGTCGAGGAGTTCGTCGGCGTACTCGGTGGTCTTGAAGAACCACTGGTCGAGGTCGCGCTCCTCGACGGGGGTGTCACACCGCCAGCAGAGTTCGGCCTCGCCCTCGACCTGCTCGTCGGCCAGCACCGTCTCGCAGGAGGGACACCAGTTGACGGTGGCGGCCTGCCGTTCGACCAGCCCCGCCTCGCGGAACCGGTTGAATATCCACTGGTTCCACCGGTAGTAGTCGGGGTCGCAGGTGGTCACCTCGCGGTCCCAGTCGTAGCCGAAGCCCAGCGACTCGAACTGCTCGCGCATCTGCTCGATGCAGCGCTCGGTCCACTCGCGGGGGTTGGTGTCGCGCTCCTCGGCGGCGTTCTCGGCCGGAAGTCCGAACGAGTCCCACCCCATCGGGTGGAGGACCTCCTCGCCGCCCATCCGCCGGTATCGCGCGAACGCGTCGGTGATGGCGTAGTTCCGGACGTGACCCATGTGGAGCTGGCCCGAGGTGTACGGGAACATCGCCAGCACGTACTCGGGGTCCTCGGCGTCGTCGGGCACCCGGAACACGTCGGCGTCGTCCCACTGGCTCTGCCAGCGTCGCTCTATCTGCTCGTGGTCGAACCCTTCTTGTCGTCCCATGCGTAGCTCGTGGGCGATGGTAGGGAACCGAGCGGCAAAGGTCTTTCAATATGCCAGTTTGGCAGTTCGCGGCCCGCGCGGTCGGCCGCCCGCGCGGAGTCCTCCGCGAGCGCCCACTCGAACCGACCGGAGTCGCCCCGGTAGACACCGTTTGACGTGGCGTTCGCGGGAGTAGGTGGTCCTTTCTCCCCCGACTTCGCGTTGCCTTCCGCGCGTAGGTGGCCTATAACAAAGATAACACATATTCAATCCGGTGGTAATGGGGACGAGTCGAGACCACGACACCAGCGTCGTCGTGCCCGCTATCGACGTGGCGAGTAGCACGGCCTGCCTTCGGTCACTCGGCCGGAGCGGGATTCGGACCATCGCTGTTTCGGAACTCGACGACCCGCCGGGGTTCCGCTCGAAGTACGCCGACGAGACCGTTTCGACGCCCGACCCGTGCGAGGACATCTCGGCGTACGCCGAGGCGTTGCTGTCGCTCGCGAAGCGCGAGGACGTGCTGACGATAGTCCCGCTCCGGGAGACCGACGTGTTCGCGCTGGCCAAACGCCGGGGGGCGTTCGAAGCCCACGTCGAGACGCCGTGGCCCGACCTCGACACGCTCCGGGGCGCGCAGGACCGAATCGAACTCTTCGAGGCCGCCGCCGAGGCGGGCGTCTCCGCGCCCGAGACCGCGAGCTTCGACGACTGGACCGACTGGGACGTGGAGGTCGTGGTCAAACCGCGGTACACGCTCCCCACGCCCGAATACGTCGGCAAGGAGGCCGCGTCGGCGTTCCCCCAGCGTTCGACCACCTACGTCGAACCCGGCCGAACGCCCGACCGCGACGAACTGGTCGCCGAGATGGGCCACGTCCCACTCGTTCAGGAGTACGTGCCCGACACCAGCGAGTACGGCTTCTTCGCGCTCTACGACGAGGGCGAGGCGGTCGCGACCTTCCAGCACCGCCAGCGCAGGGGCTACAAGTACTGCGGCGGCCCGAGCGCGTACCGCGAGTCGGTCGATATCCCCGAACTCGACGCGGCGGGACGGGCGCTGCTCGACGAACTCGACTGGCACGGCCTCGCGATGGTCGAGTTCCTCCGGAATCCCGAGACCGGCGCGTTTGAACTCATGGAGGTCAACCCCCGGTTCTGGTCGTCGCTCCCGTTCACGGTGCAGGCGGGCGTCGACTTCCCGGACCTCTACCGGTCGATGGCCGAGGGCGACCTGCCCGACGACCCGCCCGAGTACGAGGTCGGCATCGCGGGCCACCTCCTCCGGGGCGAACTCCTCCACCTCCACAGCATCCTGTTCGAGGACTACCCGCTGGTCGAGCGACCGTCGTTCGCCGAGACCGCCTCCGAGGTTCTCGGCTCCGTCGCCGACTCCCCCCGGTTCGACTACCTCTCGGCCGACGACCCCGGTCCGTTCGTCCGCGACTTCGAGAGGGTCGTCGAGGACGCGCTGGGTACCGGGAGCTTCCCGCGAATCCGAGCGCCTCGGCGCGCGAGTTCGCCGACGGCGGCACTCGGGCAACTGTTCTCGCGGGGGTGAGGCGGCCTCCGGTCCCGTAGCACGCTCCGAGAGCGACCGGACCGAACCGTCTCTGCTCTCTTCACACCACTTTCCCGTGTACTTCGAGGCCGTCCTCCTCGATGTACACATGCAGTCCCCTGTGGTCGCTCTCGGCGTCACCCTCCCACGCGTGCTCCCAGGGGTCGAACCCCGACACGTCGAGGGTTACCTGCGCCTCGTGGGACATCTGTTCCACGTCGGGGTACACCTTCGTGTACTCCGCGTCGTCGGCTTTCGGTTCGAGTTCGAAGTCGTCCGTGAACGACTCGACCGTCCCGTCGGTCGGCGAGACCTCCAGCTCGACCGCTCTCGGGTCGTCCGTCCAGTTCGACACGAGCAAGTCGTCGACAGAGTACTCGGTCGTCGTCTGAGACGCCTGTTCCGAACTCGTCCCGGCGGTCCCGTTCGTGGTAGCCGTCGCGTCGTCGTCAGTGTCTGTTCCCCAGCCGGAGAGACAGCCACCGAGTCCGGCTCCGATCAGGAGCGAACTCCACGACAGGATTTCCCGTCTCCGTTTCACTCCGTGTGAATCCCCGGGGCGCGGGCAAATATCTTGTCCCGCCAACAGTATCCGCGCACGAACCCTTATCCGCTCGCTCGTCGAGATGGCTTCCATGAGCAAGGGGGCTTCCGAAGCGAGCCAAGCGTCGAACGACGGGACGGTACCCGAACCCGCGAAGAAGGTCCTGCGGACCGTCACGCCGCCCTACCGCGGGCGGCCGGACGCCGAGATGACGCTCGTCGGGACCGCGTACGCTCTGGGGCTGGTCGTCCTGCTGATTCCGCTCCTGCCGTTCATCGTCATCGTCTGGGTCATCTCGAAGCTCACGGGCAGGGTCGCCCGCAAAGCGCCGACCGACCGACTCCCCGGCGGGGGGTCCTCGCGGTAGGGGTCGGGTCTTTGCGGTAGGGGTCGGGTCTTTGCGGGAGGGTTCGGCGTGGTTGGAGGCACCGTCTCGGGCGACGCGGGAGGCGTCCGGCGGACGCCTCCCGCGGTCGGTCCGGGCGCTACTGTACGTCCGAACCGATGAGGTCGAAGGGGTAGCCGTTGTCGTTCTCGTCGGCGTGCTCGTAGACGACGTGGGCCGCGGCCACGTCCTGAATCGCGAGACCGGTGGAGTCGAAGACCGTGATGCCGTCGTCGTCGGTCCGGCCCGCGAGGTCGCCGACCACGATGTCGCCCACGTCGCCGTAGATGTCCTCGTCGGTCAGGACGCCCTCGTGGTAGGGGACGTTGATCTCGCCCGAGTGGGTGGTCTGGGCGTGGTCGTCGATGACCAGTTTGGCGTCGAGCAGGATGTCGTCGGCGAGTTCGTGCTTGCCCTCGGCGTCGGCACCCATGGCGTTAATGTGGGTGTGCTCGCCCACGGCGTCGCGGGAGACGATGGGCTCTTCGACCGGGGTGACCGTCGAGAGCACGTCGCAGGAGGCGGCCTCCTCGATGGAGCCGGGTCGCACGTCGAACTCGCCCTCGAAGTAGTCGATGAAGTCGGCGACGGCCTCCTCGTCGAGGTCGCTGACCACGACCTCCTCGATGGGCCGGACCTCCGAGATGGCCTCCAACTGAGTGTACGACTGGACGCCCGCGCCGACGATGCCCAGCGAGGTGGCGTCCTCGACTGCGAGGTGGTCGGTCGCGACCGCCGCGGCCGCGCCGGTCCGCTTCATCGTGAGTTCGGTGCCGTCCATGATGGCCAGCGGGAAGGCCGTCTCGGGGTCGCTGTACACCATCGTCCCCATCACGGTCGGCAGGTCGAAGTTGTCGGGGTTGTCGGGGTGGACGTTGACCCACTTGATACCGGCGGCGTCCCAGTCGTCGGCTTCGAGGTAGGCGGGCATCGAGCGGAAGTCGCCGTTGTACTGGGGCAGGTCGATGTAGGACTTCGCGGGCATCTGGGCGTCACCGAGCGCGTACGCGGCGAACGCGTCCTCGACCGCCCGAATGACCTCCTCCATCTGGGTGTTCTCGTCTACGGCGTCCTGGTTCAGCAGGAGTGTGTCCATGTTCGAGGGATTCGGCCCGTCCCACTATAAATTACCTAAACGGTCTCTCGACCGCGAACTTTTAGCACGTCCGTTCGAGCGAGAACGCTGAAGAAACAGGAACTTCAAAACGGATAGGCGATTCGCAGTTCGGCCGCAGTGGCGGTGCGCGGAGCGCACCGCCTTACGACTGAAGGGGGTGGCGACGAACTTTGGTCGAGCTTTTACCAGCGAGGAAATTCGCCGGAGGCGAATTTCCGAGTGCAGTAACCGGCCGTCTTACATCATGCCGCCCATGCCGCCGCCCATGCCGCCCGCGCCGGGTGCGCCGCCCTCGTCGTCGCCCTTGTCGGTCGACAGGTCACCGGCCGAGATGATGTCGTCGATTTTGAGCACGAGGTTCGCGGCCTCGGTGGCGCTGGAGACGGCCTGCTCCTTCGAGTGGGCGGGCTCGACGACGCCCGCGTCGAAGGTGTCCTCGACCTCGCCGCTGTACACGTCGAGGCCAGCGCGCTCCTCGTCGGACTCGTGGGCCGCGCGGAGGTCCACGAGGGTGTCGATGGAGTCGAGTCCCGCGTTCTCCGCGAGCACGCGCGGGACGAGTTCGAGCGAGTCGGCGAACGCCTCGACCGCGAGCTGCTCGCGGCCCGAGACCGAGTCGGCGTAGTCGCGGAGGCGACGCGCGACCTCGACCTCGATGGCACCGCCGCCCGCGACCACGCGGCCGTCCGAGACGGTCTGGGCGACCACGTCGAGCGCGTCGGTGACGCCGCGTTCGAGCTCGTCGACGACGTGGTCGGTCGAGCCGCGCAGGAGGAGGGTCACGCCGTGGCTGTCGTCGCCCTCGACGTAGAACAGCTCGTCGCCCTCGTCGCGGGTCACGTCGCCGTGACCGAGGTCGTCGCTACTGGCGCTGTCGAGGTCCGAGACGACGTTCGCGCCGAGGACCTCCTTGAGGAAGGCGACGTCGCTCTTCTTGACCCGGCGGACCGCGAGGATGCCCTCCTTCGCGAGGTAGTGCTGGGCCATGTCGTCGATGCCCTTCTGACAGAAGACCACGTCGGCACCGGTCTCGACGATCTGGTCGACCTTCTCGCGGAGCTGGGCCTCCTCCTGGTCGAGGAAGCTCTGGAGCTGGTCGGGGTTCTCGATGTTGACGCTGGTGTCGACGTCGGTCTCCTCGATCTCGATGGCCTCGTTGAGCAGGAGGACGTCGGCGTCCTCGACGCTCGTGGGCATGTTGTCGTGGACGGGGTCCTTGCTGATGACCGCGCCTTCGAGGAGTTCGGACTCGCCAGACGAGCGGCCCGTCTGGGTCTCGGTCTTGATGAATTCGAGGTCGACCGTCCCCTCGACGGTGACCTGCTGGACCGCGCGGACGATGATGTCGCTGAGAACTTCCTTGTTGAGTTCAGCGCCCTTGCCGGTCATCGAGGTCTCGGCGACCTTCCGGAGGAGCTCCTCGTCGTCGGTGTCGACATCCTCGGCGACGTTGTCGATCTCCTCGCGGGCCTTCTCGCTGGCGAGGTGGAAGCCCTTGATGATGGCGGTCGGGTGGATGTCCTGTTCGAGGAGGTCCTCGGCGTTCTTGAGGAGTTCGCCGGTGACAGCGACGGCCGTCGTGGTGCCGTCGCCCGCCTCGTCTTCCTGGGTCTCGGCGACCTCGATTATCATCTCGGCCGTCGGGTTGTCGATGTCCATCTCCTTGAGGATGGTGACGCCGTCGTTCGTGATGGTGACGTCGCCCATCGAGTCGACGAGCATCTTGTCCATCCCCTTGGGCCCCAGCGTGGAGCGCACCGCGTCGGCGACCGCGCGGGCCGCGGTGATGTTGTGCTCTTGGGCGTCCTTGTCCTTGACGCGCTGGGACTCGTCGGACATTACGATCATCGGCTGGCCTTGCATTCGCTGACTCATGGTTCAGACGAAGATATGATTGTGCTTCTATATAAAAGTTTGCTTTTAGGGTGTGGCATACCGCGGGTATCGATCCCACGCCACCTCCCGGAATCACGAGGGAGAAACGTGACATCCGCGGATTGACTGTGAACGGTTCGCATGGAGAGGCCGCCGGACGGATGCGGTCGTGACGGTGGTTTATATGACTCGCGTCCCGCGGATTTCCGCCCCGTTCGGCCTCACCGCCGCCGAACACTGGCGCGACGGAATCGGTGAAAATACGCGCCGGGTAGCCGTCCCGCCTTCCCGCCTAGCAGTCCCCGCCGCAACAGCACGTACAACCCGGGGGACAGTCGTCACAGCACTCGTAACACCCGCAGGTGTCGGCGGTCCCGACTTCGCCGTCGTACTCTTCTATCGTGAGGACTTCACCGGACGCCGTCTTGACGAACCGGGCGTCTTCGAGGGCCAGCGTCCGGTCCGCGTCGTTGAACGAGACCTGCCGGTCTCCGGTCTTCCCGGCCGCGGTTCCGGTCATCGCGAGCGTTGCGCCAGCACCGAGACTCTTGAGGAGTTTTCGTCGGTTCATGACTGCAGTCGTATAAAGTTACTAACTACACACATATTTATTTTCTAGTCTCTATTATGTGACCTAATCTTCTGCGATACACCGGGTGGGGGTCGAAGCCACCGGCGGGCAAGATTCGAATACATCGTGCGGGCGCGGGACCGACGGGCGATTCCTTCGCCCTCGGTTCCGTGACTTCCACCCCGCGAGCGACGCGTCGCTCGCGGGGTGGAAGTCGAAGAAACGCCGGGACTGGGAGTGAGCAGACCGGCGGTCTGCGAACGCCGAAAGGCGCTCGCGTCTTTCGGAATTTGAACCCGGAGCAAGACGGTCCGGGCATGTGGCGCTTCGCGCCATTCCGGGCGTACGACTGACAGGGCTTCAAATCCACTCCGATGGGTTTCTCCGACCTCCGTTTGTTCGCGCCGCTACGCGTCGCTCACAGCGTAGCGGTCGAAGAAACGCCGGGACTGGGATTTGAACCCAGAACCCCGTAAGGGGACACGCTTTCCAGGCGTGCGCTTTGCCATTCGGCCATCCCGGCCCGTCCGAACGTAGTCGCGTCCCGCGTTTAAGTCCTTCCTTTCGTCTCGAACACCACCGGTTCCGCGACGTACGAGACGCCCGTCGCGCCGACGCCGACCGCGAGCGCGACCCCGCCCTTCACGCCGAGCGCGTAGCGGTACCCCGACCAGAGTTCGTACCCCTGCAAGAGGACGAGGAAGGCCAGAAGCCCGACGACGCCCCACAGGAGGCTGGATTTCGTGCGCGGATTCACGTCACTCGCCGGTCGCGATGGCCTCGATCTCGACGCCGACGCCCTTCGGGAGGTTGGCGACCTCGACTGCGCTCCGGGCGGGCGGGTTGTCCTGGAAGTACTCCTTGTACGCGGCGTTCATCCCGTCGAAGTCCTCGATGTCGTCGAGGAAGACCGTGACCTTCAGCACGTCCTGCATGGTCAGGCCCTCCTCTTCGAGGATGGCCTTGACGTTTTCGAGGCTCTGGCGGGTCTGGACCTCGATCTCCTCGTCGTCGAGCAGGTCCCCCTCGGGCGTCATCGGAATCTGGCCCGCGGTGAACACGAGGTCGCCGTTGGTGGTCGCCTGACTGTAGGCCCCGACCGCCGCGGGGGCTTCGTTCGTGCTGATAACTCGCTTCATACCGACCACTTCTCGCGCTGTGACTTAAACGTGGGTGAGTGCGCCCTACGCGATGACCTCCACGTCGAAGCCCTCCTCGCGTAGCGCCGCGAGCAGTTCCGCGACGTGGTCGGTTCCCCGCGTTTCGAGGTCCAGCTCGACTTCCGCGGCGTTCATCGCGATGTCCCGCGAGGTGCGGTCGTGCTGGATGCCGTAGATGTTCGCCTGCTGGCCCGAGATGACGTCGAGCAGGTCGTCGAGCGCGCCGGGCCGGTCCTTGAGCACGGTCCGTATCTTGACGTACCGGCCGGTCTCGACCAGCCCGCGCATGATGACCGTCGTGAGGGTGTTCATGTCGACGTTCCCGCCCGAGAGGATGGGGACGATGGTCTCGCCGTCCTCGTAGTCGATGCCCCCCGACAGCAGCGCCGCCAGCGGGACCGCGCCAGCGCCCTCGACGAGGGTCTTCGCGCGTTCGAGCAGGTGGGTGACCGCGACGGCGATCTCGGAGTCCGAGACCGTGACCACCTCGTCGACGCGCTCGTCGATGACCTCGAAGGTTCGCTCGCCGACGCTCCGGGTCGCGATGCCGTCTGCGATGGTGTCGACCGCGTCGAGGGCGTGGACCTCGCCCTTCTCCAGCGAGGCGGCGACGCTCGACGCGCCCTCGGCCTGAACGCCAACGACCCGCGCGTCGGGCTTCTGGGCCTTGACGGCGGTGGCGACGCCCGCGATGAGTCCCCCGCCGCCGATGGGAACGACCACCGTGTCGAGGTCGGGGAGGTCCTCGAGTATCTCCAGTCCGATGGTCCCCTGTCCGGCCATCACCATGTCGTCGTCGAAGGCGTGGACGTAGGTCCGGCCCTCCTCGGCTTCGAGTTCGTGGGCCTTCTCGGCGGCCTCGTCGTAGTCGTCGCCGTGGAGGACGACCGTCGCGCCGTAACTTCGCGTCGCCTTTATCTTCGATATTGGAGCGTTCTCGGGCATCACGATCTTCGAGTCCACTCCGCTCTTGGTCGCCGCCAGCGCGACCCCCTGCGCGTGGTTGCCCGCGCTGGCGGTCACCACTCCCGCCGACTTCTCCTCCTCGGAGAGCGTCGCGATGCGGTTGGTCGCACCCCGTATCTTGAACGACCCGGTGCGCTGGAAGGTCTCCAGTTTCAGGTGAACCTCGGCGCCGGTCATGTCCGAGAAGGTGTGGCTGTAGTCCAGCGGCGTCCGCCGGGCGGTCTCCTCGACCCGGACGCGGGCGTCGAGAACGTCGGCGAGTTCTAACATGGCGGAGCCTACTCGACGGGCGTCTTTACGCTTTTCTAACCCGAAGACGCGTCGGTACGGATACACCCCGCTCTCGGGCGGGCGGTTCCAAGGGGGGAATGTGAGGAAGTGGCGCGAAGCGTGTGACGCGCACTCGGAGAGTGTCACGCGTGGGACTTAAACCCCCGGTGGACGGACTGAAAGTGAAAGTGCAAGACGGCGGCGGGGTGATGCGACCGTCAGACGGGCGGCGCACGCGGCGTCTGACGCGGGCGTGACAGGTGTCATTCACGGCCGCGCGGTCGAACGACGACCTCGCGCTCGCCGACGAACGCCCGGACTCGCCCGGCGAAGGGTCCGTTCCCGGGCCACTCGGCCTCGGCGTCCAGCGCCTCCACGTCGGGCGTGCGGAGGATGCGGCCGCGGACCGACCCGCCCGGCGCGAGCGTGGGGTACTCGCCCTCGACCCTGTGGAGGCCGTCGAGGACCGCGTCGCCGCGAAACTCGAACGCCGAGACCACTCGCGCGACCCGCTCGGGGTCGGTGAGCGTGCCGTAGACGAACGCGTCCATACCGCCGTCTCGGACCGGCGCGCAGTTGGTCTTTCGGGAAGTCGAACCGGCCGCGACTCCGCCGAACGGGCAAACGCTCCGGATATCCCTACACTCAAAACGCTCACGCCCCTCGGAACGACTACGATGTCCGTCTCGTTGCGCGCCCGCCTGTTCGCGGTCTGGGGGCGCGTCCTCTCGCTGTCGTGGCCGGTGATGGCCGAGCAGGTGTTGCGCACCCTGATGCGGACCACCGACATCGTCGTCACCGGCCTGTTCTCCCCCGCGGCGGTCGCGGCCATCGGCCTCGCCGACCTCTACGCCCGCCTCCCCCTTCGAATCGGCCTCGGTCTCGGCGGGGGCGCGATAGCCCTCTCCAGTCAGGATACGGGAAGCGACGCCACCGCCAACCGCGACGAGGCCGTCACGCAGGCCATCCTCGTCGGCGCGCTCTCGGGGATTCCGTTCGTCCTGTTCGGCTTCCTCGCTGGCGAGACCGCGATATCGATTCTGGGCGCGCCCTCGAACGTCGCCGAGATGGGCGGCACCTACCTCGCGGTCATCTTCGCCACCGCGCCCGCTCGCCACGTCGCGCTCGTCGGCGCGCGCTCGTTGCAGGGGACCGGCGACACGCGCACGCCGATGTACGTCAACGTCGTCTCGAACCTCCTCAACATCGGCGGTACGGTCGCGCTCGGCCTCGGGGTCGGCCCGTTCCCGCGCTGGGAGATCGTCGGCGTCGGCGTCGCCACCGCGTTCGGCAACCTCTTCACCGCGGTGGCGCTCGTCGCGGCCATCCGCTGGGGACTGACCGAGGCGTCGTTCGCCCGGCCGAGCGACCTCACCATCGCCCGCCAGCTCCTGACGGTCAGCGCGCCGCGAATCGCGGAGGGCCTCGTCGCGACCGTCGCGGAGTTCCCGTTCAACTCCATCCTGCTCGCGTTCGGGACCGACGTGAACGCCGCCTACCAGATCGGTCGCCGGATGTACCAGCAGGTCACCGGACCCCTCTCGCGGGGCTACAGCGTCGCCTCCAGCGTGGTGGTCGGGCAGGCGCTCGGCGAGGGCGACCCCGACCGCGCGCGGTTCGAGGGGTGGGCGACCGGCGCGCTCGCCCTGCTCACGGTCGGGGCCATCGGCGTGGTGCTGTTCTTCGGGGCCGACTGGTTCGTCGAGTTCTTCACCGACGACGCCGCGACCCTCGACTACGCCGCCGACTTCGCCAGGGTGTACGGCCTCTCCGCGCCGTTCCTCGCGCTGTTCGTCGTCCTCTCGGGGTCACTGCAGGGCGGCAGCGACACCACGACCCCGTTCGTCGCCCGGACCACCGGGATGTTCGGCCTGCTGGTCGGCTTCTCGTGGGTGGTCGGCGTCCACCTCGACTACGGCGTGGTCGGCGTCTACGCCGGTATCTTCCTGTACTACGTCTGGGCGCTCGCGGTCGTCGCCGCGGGGTTCCGGTGGGGCGGATGGGCCGACCGAGCCGCGAAGATGATGGAGGAGCGCGGGAGCGTCGAGGAGGCCTGACGTGTTTCTCGCTTCGACGCTCGCTCTCCTCTCTCGACCGCGGCTGAGCCACGATATAGATAATAATGAATGTAGAACAAAAAAAAAAAAAAAATATTTAATTCTATAGATATACAAAATACGGAAACATGATCAGGGAACTCGTCCGTCGCCGCTCGCGTTTGGTTTCCGTTTGGCGGCGGGTGTTTGAGCTTTCTTGGCCAGTAGCGACCGAGCAAGTTCTTCGAAATCTTATGCGAACGACTGACGTTCTTGTGACTGGTCTCTTTTCGCCTGCAGCAATTGCGGCACTCGGACTCGCAGACCTCTACGGTCGACTTCCGTATCGGATTGGGATGGGTATAGGCGGCGGTGCTATTGCACTTTCGAGTCAAGACACGGGAAGCGGTGCAACCGAGAACCGCGACGAGGCCGTTACACAGGCGTTGCTCCTCGGTATCCTATTCGGCGTTCCATTCGTAATTTTCGGTGTCACGTTCGGCGATGTCGCCATCTCGATGCTGGGTGCTCCCGAAAATGTGGTCACAATGGGAGGAACGTATCTTGCTATCATCTTTGCGACGACGCCCGCTCGCCACCTCACACTAATCGGTACTCGCTCACTTCAGGGAATCGGTGATGCTCGAACTCCAATGTACATCAACGTCGCTTCGAATCTCCTCAATATTGCTGGCACGGTCGCGCTGGGACTCGGTTTAGGCTTCTTTCCTGAACTCGAAATCGTCGGTGTCGGAATCGCGACCGCTGTTGGAAACGTGTTCTCGGCAACTGTGATGGTGGCCATCCTCTGGAGCAACCGGACGCCAATCGGATTCACTCGCCCGACAGATTTCACGATCACTCGTCAGTTGTTTTCTGTTAGTGTGCCACGTATCGCTGAAGCCGGGGTTGTTACTATCACAGAATTTCCGTTCAACGCTATTTTACTCATGTTCGGGACGAACGTCAACGCCGGGTATCAGGTCGCAAGACGAATCTACCAACAACTCAATGCACCGCTCTCACGGGGATACAGTGTCGCGTCAAGCGTTCTCGTCGGACAAGCCGTCGGTGAGGGTAACATTGACGATGCGCACTTCAACGGTTGGGCAACTGCTGGGTTAGGACTCTCGACCGTTGGACTCTTCGGAATTGGACTGCACCTATACGCTAACCAAATTGTTCTATTGTTTACTTCTGATTCGACTACAATACGGTACGCGACAGAATTTACCCAAATCTACGGCCTCATCGCCCCGCTCCTCGTTCTCTATCTCGTGTTTGTGGGGGGATTGCAGGGAGGGAGCGATACCCGGACACCGCTTTTTATTCAGACAGTCGGTCTGGTTATTCTGAGACTCGGTTTGGCCTACGTTGTGGCCGTTGCGCTGGGATATGGCCTGAGTGGGGTTTACGCGGCCATCGTCGTTTATTACGTTTGGCTGATGGTCGCTGCCGGTACAGAATTTTATCGAGGTACGTGGGCAGACCGTGCTACGGAAATGATGATACAGCGCGGAAGTGGGGATACGCGCTAGGGTGGCCTTCATAGTAGCCACTATATTCCACTATAAAAATGAGTCCTCTATATTATATAAACAATAATTTATATTCATGGTAATTATTAGGATCTATAATAGAAGAAAAATTAATAATAATAGCCATCTGTTTTTCTGATGGAGGTGACAATAATGAGTGATGAAACCGCAGAAGCATGGGAAATGAACGAAATCGAGTCCGAGAAGCGGGCTTGTACCCTCACATGCGACCCTACTAACTAGTACCGTCTCGAAACTACTCTTTTTAGGAAAGTCAGTACACGCTTGCACACACGAGAATTGGCTCCGTTAGTCGGTCGATTTCTAACTCCGCCGCCAGTTGTTGCTTGTCAAACTCCTGCTCGAACATAACGTTCAAATCGGTTGCGACACAGACGAGCCGAAACGTTTCCATCAGGTGTCCAACATCGTGGTTCGGGATTCGGAAGGCACGGGGGTCACGGTACTTCCACATGTCCCGCGCGAGAACAGACGTGAAGACGACGACGAACGAGGGTGTGCTTCCGGTAGCGCGCCGCAACGACTCTACGACGCCCTTTGCGGTTCCTATCCGTTCTAAACCGTGCTCCTTGACCGAGTAATGATAGACTCCTCGTTCGATTCCATCCACATCAAGCACAGCGACGTACGCTTCTGTCGGATGACGGGACCCGCCAGAGGGACTCGTCTTTAACAGGAACTCTCCAACACCCTCTAACGTTTGTCGTCCAGTTTCTCCAAATGAGTAGAACAGCACTTCTGAAAGCGTTTCAGCATCGACAGTACTCTCGTTTCGGGTTGGTTTCCGACCGTCTTCCGCCAGTACGGTGGCTATCGATTCGAGCGTCTCGTCGTCGTCAACTTCCCCGAGTTCGACTCGCGGCACGTCTTCGTACTCTTTGTACAACGCTGGTGGAGGCCCGTGACGCTCTGATCGCTTCACAACTCGTTCTAAGATCGATTCCGAGTCGTTGTCGTCGTAGTACGGGTAGTCACGGATGCAGACGTAGTAATCGAATGCGACACCCCATCCGAATTCCTCCCATTGCTTTCGTTCACGTTCGAGGTCGAATACTTCCGAATCCGGTGAAGCGAGGATATTCTTGCTTTCGAGCATTTCGACGACCGACTCGGCGGCTTCTTTTGACAACTCGTGCTTCTGCTCGGCGAGTACTTTCAATTCCTCACGTTCGATCCACTCGCTCGCCTCCCCGAGGAGTCCGAGAAGTCCGTAGTTCGGTATCTCATAGCTTCTGTTCCGGTGAAAGTCCCTGATAATGTATCTAGATCTGTCCTCCTCGAAGTGAGGCATCACGCTGATAAATGGATTCGTTCTGACCTCGCTCGCCGTCATTCGTCTTCCTCCGTTTCTCGACCGATGGTGAGCGTGTAGACGACTGCTTCGTCGAATCCGTCTGCACCGACTACTCCATCCGCCAGACTGTCTTTTAATGCTGCACACTGGAATACGTCGAAGCCGAAGGCATTTGCCGTCAGTAACAGTCGGTGGGCGTGTGTCGAAACGACTGTGAACAGATGGCGTAACCCCATAGACTGTGGATGGATATGGCGGAATTTTTGGATATCAGTCGATATCACGAGCGTGACCGGAGCGTCCTCAATGAAGGGCTGATTGACAACGATGCTCTGCAAGAGATCGTCGGTTTCTTTCTCAGTGTATTCTGTGTCGAGGTTCCGTAGAGAATGCCTCTCAAGTTCGTATCGGTATACGCCGGACTCAACATCGGGAGAGCGGGCCACGACGGGATAGATGGTGAGCGGAAATCGTGAGGCTTCGAAAAATGATGCCCCGTCCGAAACGTTCTGTTCGTCGTCTCGGGTCGCCTTTCGAATCGGCGCAAGGGCGTGATACAGTATGGAGGACAGGTCCGTACTATCGATGGGAGACCCGTCGAAGTCACGGCACGTCCTTCGGTCCAGTAGCACTTTGTCGAGTGGTTCGTCCGGAACCTCCTCGGGGGTCGGGAGTTCGATTACGTCCCTGTCGCCTTGAGTGGCAGTCTCCAATTCCTGTTCGTAGACTCGCGGTTCAATGACGGATTCATCACGCGTAGAAAGATGATAATACAGCGACCTGTCCCAGTCGTGTTCGAACCACGTTTGTCCTCCCTCCACCTGTTGATGATTCTCAAGCAGGAGGCCGCTCTCGATTAACTCCTCCACTTCGTGCTCTGCTTCCGCGCGCACGAGGTCGTGTTTCTCGACCAGATAGCTACAGAGGGTTTCTCTCGTCTTTCCATCGAGCGCGTATTCGAGAAGTTCGACGGTGCGGATATCCTGAACTGCCCGGTTCCCTGACGAACTGCCCGCTACAACAGCTGTGAGTGGTGAACCAGGCTTCCCCGACGACGGACCCCACTTGAATTGCGCCGCTAGATTCGTACTGTACTGCTCACTCATACTAACCCATTCATAACTAATAAAATATAAAATGAATGGGTGATTAAAATAGTAGAATTCGAGATACAACCTCGTCTCACTATCGTTGTGTTTTCCGCGCGATATCTATCAAAAGCAACGCAGAAGTCGTCCTCTCCTTGAGGGTTCGTCGGTCTACTCGTTCGTTTCGTTCACAGTTCTACCGCTCGCTAATCGGCACCCACTCTTCCTGCTTCGACCCGGTGTACTTCGCGCGCGGCCGAATCAGCCTATTGTCCTCGTACTGCTCCAGCACATGGCCGATCCAGCCGCCGACACGGCTCATCGCGAAGATGGGGGTGTAGAGGTCGATGGGAATGCCCATCTGGTAGTACGTCGAGGCCGAGTAGAAGTCGACGTTCGGGGCCAGCCCCTTCGACTCCTGCATGTACTCCTCGATTGCGACCGACATCTCGTACCACTTGGTGTCGCCCGCGGCCTCGCCGAGCTCCTCGGACTTCTCGCCGAGTATCTTCGCGCGCGGGTCCTTGACGTTGTAGACCCGGTGGCCGAAGCCCATGATCCGGTCGCCGCGGTCGAGGGCGTCGTCGACCCACGTCTTGGGGTCCTTGCCGCTGTCGTCTATCTCCTTCAGCATCTTCATCACGTTGGCGTTCGCGCCGCCGTGGAGCGGTCCGGCGAGCGTGCCGACAGCGCTCGTGACCGCGCTGTGGAGGTCCGACAGCGTCGAGGAGGTCACCATCGAGGAGAACGTCGAGGCGTTGAGGCCGTGGTCGGCGTGGAGCACCAGCGCCATGTCGAACGTCTCGGCCAGCACCTCGTCGGGTTCCTCGTCGTTGAGCATGTAGAGGAAGTTCTCGGCGTGGCCGAGGTCCTCGCGGGGTTCGACGGGGTCGTTGCCGTTCCGGATGCGCTTGAACGCCGCGACCGCTGTCGGGACCTTCGCGGTGATGCGCCGTCCCTTCCGGAGGTTGACCTCGCGGTCGGTGGGGTCGGCCGTCGAGTCGTCGGGGTCGTAGGCCGACAGCATCGAGACGACGGTCCGGACCGCGGCCATCGGGTCCTCGTCGGCCTCGGCGAGCCGTCGGACCGTGTCGAGCACGTCGTCGTCGAGTTCGCGCTCGGCCGACATCGCGTCGGCGAACTCGCCGAGCTCGTCCTCGGTGGGGAGTTCGCCGTGCCAGAGCAGGTAGAGGACCTCCTCGTAGCTCGCGTTCCGGGAGAGGTCCTCTATCGCGTACCCGCGGTAGATCAACCGTCCCTCGTCGCCGTCGATGTAGCTGAGTCCCGATTCGGCGACGACGACGCCCTCTAACCCTTTCTTGACCTCGTCTGACATACCCTGATACTTCTCGGCATGTCGGGAAAAGGATTATCTTTCGTTTCCGTTGTCCCGCCGTCCCACGGAACGCTCCCACGCACGGCGACGTCGGGGTCTTCCCACGGGGTCCGGCCCACGAACGTTTTTACCGTATAGCGCAGAACGTCGGGGTATGGACCCGTCCGGGGACGATGTCGAGTACGAGCCCGTCAGCGTCAAGGAGGTGCTGGCGGAGATGAAAGACACCGCCGAACTGCTCATCGACCTCTCGTTCTCGGCGGTGCTACACGGAAGCGACGACATCGCCCGCGAGGTGCTCGACCTCGAAGCCCGGATGGACGTGCTCGAACTCCGGGCGCGGATGAGCCTCCTGCTGGCCGCGAGAAGCCCCGAGGACGCCGAGGGGCTCGCGCCGGTCCTCGGCGTGGTCGGGGCGGCCGAGAAGATAAGCGACGCCGCGGGCGACATCGCCAAGGTCGTCCTCGAAGACATCGGCCTCCCCGAGGCGATGCGGGCCGCCCTCCCCGAAGCGGTCGAGACGCTCGTCCGCGCGGAGGTCGCACCCGACGCCGGACTCGCGGGCCGGACGCTCGGCGACCTCAATCTGGAGACCGAGACCGGCGTGCGCGTCATCGCCATCCACCGCGGCGAGAGCTGGATCACCAACCCCGACCGCGACACTCGCCTCGAAGCCGGGGACACCGTCCTCCTGCGGGGCACCGAGGAGGGAATCGCCGACGTGTACCGGCGCGCGACCGGCGAGAGCTACGAACCGCCCGACTCGCCCGAGCCCGGGACCGACGACCTCGAACGCGCGGTCGACTCCATCGTCCTGATGAAGAACATCAGCGAACTCGCGGTCGATCTGGCGTACGGTAGCGTCCTGTTCGACAGCGAGGCGGTCGCCGAGGAGGTGGTCGAACTCGAAGCCGAGGTCGACGCCCTCCAGTCGCGATTCGAGGCGTGGACCCTCCGGGCGGCCTCCCGGGTCGAGGACCCCGTCTCGCTACGGGGGCTGGTCCACCTCGCCAACGCGACGGAGGTCATCAGCGACGCCGCGGTCGAGATCAGCGAGGGGGTCCTCCGGGGGCTGGGAACCCATCCGGTGGTCGCGCGCGCGGTCGAGGAGAGCGACGAGGTCATCGTTCGCGAGTCGGTCGCGCCGGACAGCGAGTTCGACGGCGTCACCCTCGGCGACCGGCAGGTGCAGACCGAGACCGGGATGCGGGTCATCGCGGTCCGTCGTCCCGGCGACGGCCCCGCGAGCGGCGACTGGGTCATCCAGCCCGGACCGGACACCGAACTCCGGTCGGGCGACGTGTTGCTCGCGAAGGGGACCCGGTCTGGTGCACAGCGACTCGCGGAGCTGACCGGGTCGGAATCGGCGAGTTAGAGGTCCTGCTCTTGAGCCAACCGATACGCCGAGAACAGCGTCAGGACCGCGGTCGCCAGCGCGCCGAGCGCGCTGGCGAGGACGAAGCCAAGCGCGAGATAGTACGGGGTCGGTCGGTGGGTTCCCGGTCCAAACACGAACAGCGAGAACACTCCCGCGGTGACGAGCAGGGCGAACGCGAACCCGACCATCGCGTTCCGCCGGACGTTCAGCGCCTCCGCGAAGTTGGCCCGCGGGCGGTCTGGGACGCTTCGGGACACGTTCGGGGGTTCGGAGCGGCGGGTCAAAGGCGCGTCGATGTGGCGCGAGTTCGGTCGCGAGCTGGCGTCCTCGCGCTCGTGCCGTCGGCCGCGGTCGGACCGCAGACGCTGTCGAAGACGGTGCGAAGCGGGTTCGATTGGTGGTCTTCTCGGTCGCGCGAACGGAGTTCGGGAACCGGAACAACACAACCTACAGGAACGCCGTTCGATTCGGAAACCCGGGGGTCGAACGAGGCCGGGTGTCCCGCTATTCGTCCTCGTCCGAACTCGAGCGCTGTCGGCCTTTTGCGACGCGCTCCCCGCCGCCGAGGAGACTCTCCTCCGCTCGTCGTCGGTCCGACTGCTCGTCTTCGGATTCGCTCATGTATTTCGATAATCGAGCCGTCCTGATAGTCTTTTGGCTCTTCACCGCCATTCGCGCAGGTCCTCGATGGCCCGCCGGGTCTGTTTGATAAGACCCGACACCCAAATAAGTCCGAAAAGCAGGAGGAACGACGGCAGAGAAAGCCACCACGGAACCGGTCGGAGGAATGCTTCGAACGCTCCAAGCGAGAGGAACACGATACCGAAGACGACGAATACGACCGTCGAAGTTATCAACGGAATATTCCGGATGTTCGTACTTCTGTTGAAATTGATTCGGACGATGTAGTTCTTCACGAGAAGCTCCTGAGCCTCCTGTGTCGGAAGATCTGCCCTGAGAAGGGTAGTAAGATTATCCGAATTAACGCCCACGTCGAGTTCCGAGGCGGTGTAGGTCGTGGCGGCCAGCGCCGTAGAGAGGACCAACGATCCTATCCCGAGCGTCGTGTACACGTTTGCGAGCGAATCGACGCCGAACCATGTGGTACCGGAATCACCGTTTCGTGTCGTGATAGACAGCGCCGATACGATGACACCGATGAGAAGAACGTTGAGACGTAGTATTCGACTCGCTTTCGTATCGATGTCGGCGAGCGTTTCTTTCTGAACGTCGACCGTCTCCCGTGCTTCGGAACGGAGTTCGGACAGTAGCTTCGGGTCGCCACCGAAATCGACCGATTTCAACTCCGCACGTAATTTGTCGGGGTCCCGACTCGACATCGTTCGATTCCGATGGTCGCGCTCCTCTCGTATTAGGTTTTATATCCGATATAGTTGAAAGAGCGAATTATCGTCGGACTGGATTCTGACGTGTCCCGACTACCGATACGCCTCGAACTCCTCGCCGAAGACGAGGAAGTACCCCGTGCCGACCACGCCGATGGCGGCGGCGATGGTGAATGCGACCTCCGGGCTGACGAACTCCCAGAGGTAGCCCCCGAGCGCCGCGCTCGGGATGACGACCGCGTTCCGGAGCAGGTAGTAGGTCCCCGTCACGCGCCCGCCAGCGCCTCGCTCGGCGGGGCCGACGATGAGCGCCTTGTGGGAGGGCAGGCCCGCGAACCGAAGCCCGGAGAACGCGAACACCAGAATCATGGCAGGTGCGGTTTCGGGCGCGTAGATGAGGACGACCGGGAAGACGGCGTACACCCCGAACCCGAGCGCGACGACGGGCTTGAGCCCCACGCGCTCGGCGGCCTTCGCGGCGGGTGCCATCACCAGCAACGCGACCAGCATCTCGACGCCGAGCAGGTAGCCGAAGAACGCCTCCGGCGAGAGGTCGACGGCGTACGAGAACCCGGCGAGCGACACGGTGGCGTCCAGTCCGACCTCGAATATCCGGGTGACCACGAGCACGAAGAAGACGTACACCATGCCGTTGGCGAATCGGACCAGCGTGTCACCGACCAGCAGGGGCCGGAGTTCGCCGGGCATCTCCCGGAGGTCCCGCCGTATCTGTGCGATTCCCTCGAAGGACCCTCCGACGGTGTCCTCGCTGGCGTCGTAGAGGACGTGCTGGACGACCGTCCCGAGCGCGCCGAAGGCGACCGCGACCGCGAGCACGTACCGGAAGCTGACCGTGAACTCGGGGTGGAGGCCGATGAGGACCGCCGCCAGTACCGGGCCGACGAGGAACGCGGTCCGGCGGAACGTCTCGGTGCTGGCGAACCCGGCCGCGAGCCGCGAGGGGTCGGTGGCCTGCTTGACGACCGCGAACGACGCGCCGAGGCCGAACGACTTCCACGCCTGCGCGAGGAGCAGGCCGACGAAAATCCAGAGCCACGGCTCGACGGTCGCGCCCCCGATCTCGACGGTCCCGATTCCGGGCGCGAGGAGCCAGACCGCGAACCCGACCGTCGAGAGCAGGCCGAACAGCGTCAGCGCGTACCGCGAGCCGATGCGGTCCGAGACCGCGCCGCCGGGATACGGGTAGACCGCCGAGATGACGTTCCCGAAGGTGCCGAACAGGCCGACGACGAACCCCGACGCGCCGAGCGCGACCACGTACTCGGGGAGGAACCGGTTGGTCATCTGGAACCCCAGACTGAACGCGAACATCGCGAGCGAGAGGACCAGCACGTCCCGCTGGAGCCCGAAGAACTGCCGGAACGCGTCGAGGGGTCCCGCGGCCTCCGCCCGTTCTCCTGCCATATGCGAGCCATTCGACGGGAGTTACAAAACGTCTCGGGTGGCTCTTTCGTGTCCCGCCCCGAGATAAACAACTAAGTGTCTGATGCGTGAGTTGAACACGCAACGAACGAACAATGAAGCCGGAAATCACCGCGCTCGTCGAACCCCATGGAATCCGCCTCACGGACTCCATCGAGCGCACGCAGTTCGACCTCTACGCGCCGTCTGCCGTCTCGCCCACGCTGACCGACACGGACTCGTTTTACTTCCCGGTCGACGTCGCGGCCGCGGTACAGACGCGGTCGCTCCGGACCACGAAAGGCCTCGACGTGTACGTCCGGGACACCGACGGCGAACTCGTGGGACAGTCCGGCACGGGGTCGGACCTGAAACTCCCGTTGGGCGCGTACAACCTCGAACTCGCGAACACGCAGATGAAGGTGTATCTGGCGGTCGAGAGCGAGATTTCGGTCTCGGGGAGTACCGAAGCGGTCACCGTCTCGTTCGGGGGAGAGACCCGCGTCGAGGTCGGCGCGCGGTCGCTCCACCAGCGCCCCGCCGGAACCATCACGGTCCCCGACGACATCGGGGCCACGATGGACGCCGTCTCGTTGCTCGGCTCGGCGCTCAAGACCACGTCGTGCGAGCGGTCGTTTCCCACGCTACGCGGACACCCGCCACTTCTGGAACCCTGCGAGGAGTTCGCGGTCGAGGGGGAGGTCGTCCGGCCGGAGACGGGAATCCGAATCGAGGTGCCCGCCGACCGCGAGTCGGTGTACGAGGCCGCGCCGCTGGCGTACTACCTCGGTGCCGACGTGGTGCCGGGCGACGAGCCGCGGCTGGTCACCGACGACTTCGCCCGCCCGCTCGACGCGTCGGGCCGACTCCACGAGGCGGTCCGGCGCGTCCTCCAGCAGGTGTTCTTCCTCGATTGCGTGACTCGCACCGAGGGCTACTATCAGGTGGACCTCCGCGAGCGCGAGCGTCTCGAACCCGAGGTCGACCTCGACTTCGCCGACCTGTACGACGCGCCCCTCGCCGAGCAGGTCGAGCGCTACCTCCAAGTCCCGTTCGACGTGGTCGAACCCCACCTCCCGCAGTGGAAGGTCACGATGGACGTGTCCCCGACCCACGACAACGTCGCGGTCCTGCCGTTCGCGGCCGACGAACTCGCGCTCGTCAGGTGCCCCGACGAGCCGGACCCCTCGGTCGTCGACCCCGAACCCCGCGAACTGGGGTCGTTCTACCGCAGTTCCAACGAGGGCGATGGCCCCGCGAGCGACGTGATTCAGCCCGACCCAGTCGACACCATCGAACACGTCTGGGTCGGCGACGAGATGCCCCTCGGCGCGAGCAAGGCGACCCCGGAGGCGCTCAAGCGCCGCCTCGACGTGACGCCGAAACGCCACATCTCGGTGGACGTGGTCTGCAACGACGACCGAATGCGCGAGGAGGACGTGGTCGGCGACATCTACGGCACGCGGGACATCTACGACTTCGAGGTCTCGGTCCACAACAATCTCGCGACTGGCGACCTCCGGGACCTGCTCGAATCCGGGACGGACTTTCTCCACTACATCGGCCACGTCGACGACGACGGGATTCGGTGTCCGGACGGCATGCTCGACGCCGGAACGCTCGAAACGTCGGGCGTCCGGAGCTTCATTCTGAACGGCTGTCGCTCCTACGAGCAGGGCGAGGTACTGGTCGAGAAGGGGAGTCAGGTCGGCGTGGTGACGCTGGCGAAGGTCGGGAACGAACCGGCGACGGACGTGGGGAAAGAATTAGCTCGGTTGTTGAATCACGGTTTCTCCATGCAGAGCGCGCTGTCGGTGGTGACCGACGTGAAATCCGTGGACCAGCGGTACGTCATCGTGGGGGACGGTAGTCTTGAGCTTGTCCGTTCCAAATGTGGAACGCCCGCTATTCTCAAACCCGAAAAGACAGAAGATGGGATTTTACTGGAATTTGATCCCTATCCTACGATTAACTCTCCTACTGGAGGTTTTACTACGACCAAAATCAATGGTCAACAGATTCCATCGCTCAATTATGCTGTCTTCCAGAAAGCCGTTAATCGAGAAGCCTTAGATGAATTCTTCGCCGAATCAACACACCCCGTCGAACTAGATGGAGAAATTGTCTGGTCGGACGACATCTCCGCAATGGACATTTAAGGTCCGATAGTATCGCATCGATTACATCCCAACGGTTCAACAACATCCATTAAATAAACCCCCGCCAAAAACGCCACTCTAACCACCCGTGGATGGCGTTTCATCCAATCACGAACCCGCTCTTTGACCATATTCCCGGTTGAACGACCGGCCAAAAAATACTTTCCGTAACGAACTCATCATAACGTAATTTAAATCCTTCGCTCAATACTTCTGGTTTATCCAACACTATTGACTCAGGTTCTCATATGGTTTATTCTATTCGAGAATACACTACTCAAAATAAGCATATCTGTGTGTCTTCGAACTATTTAATCTATTGAGAAAGTAAAAAATTTTAAACCGTATCGGGTCCTCTCACCACGCAAATGAACGACGACCGAGCGGGTGCCGGAAGCGAGACCTTCCACGAACGGTTGCGGGCCCTGAAACGACGAGGCTGTAATCTGCTGGTCACCGGTGAGGTGCGAGAAGCGGTCTCTCAGCGGATGACGCGCAAACTCATGGGGTCTTCGGAACTCCCGCGAACGCGGGTCCTCGCGCTCACCGACCAAGATGTGGGGGACGTGCCGAACCTCCTGCCCGCTGGCGTCTCGCCGTCGGACGACGCGGTTCACGTCGTCGACCCCGAGTTCGGGACGCGGTCGGCGTCGGCCGAGTCGGCGCGTCCGACCGGCCCGGGGTGGTCGCGAAGCGACTTGAACGACCTCCAGACGCGACTCTGCAACGCCATCGCCACCGCGAAGATCGCCAACTCGGGGTTCGATTCCGCCGAACTCCGCGTCTCGCTGTTCACGCTCTCGTTCCTCGTGAACCGCCACGACACGGCCGCCGTCGAGCGGTTCGTGACCGCCGTCGGCGACCACGTCGAGGGCTCGTCCGGGATGGCCCACTACCACCTCCCGCTCCCCGACGACTCGAAGACCGTCCGACGCCTCGCTCCCCTCTTCGACGCCCGAATCGAACTCCGCGAGAAGAACGGCCGACCCGAGCAACGCTGGCACCTCCCCGGATGTGCCGACCCGACCTCGTGGGTCGGACTGTAGGCTCGACCCCGCGGCCCTCGGTACGCTCGACACCCGCCGTAATTCTAATCTAGTTGTCATTATCATTTCGCCCATACCGAACCGCTAAAGGGCGAGTAGCCGTCCGTTATGGGTAATGACGACGCTCGGAACGGCGAGTGCGGCCCCCGGGGAGATGGACACCGGGCGACTGCAGGTCGGCGAAACGCGCGACGGAAGCGACTTCGGTCTTCCGGTCGCGGTCCTGAACGGGGCCGAGGAGGGCCCGACGCTCTATCTGCAGGCGGTCAGCGACGGCGACGAACTCAACGGACTCGGCGTGCTCCAGCGCGCGATTCCCCAGATTTCGCCAGCGGAGCTCTCGGGGACGATTCTGGTGGTGGGCATCGTGAACTACCACGCGTTCCAGGTCGCGGAGCACCGCAACCCCATCGACGACACCAAGATGAACCGGGCCTACCCCGGCAACGAGTCGGGGACCTCCAGCGAGCGCATCGCGGCCGCGACGTTCGAGGCCGCGACCCGCGCCGACTACATCCTCGACCTCCATCAGGGGTCGACCAGCCGGATGATAAACGAGGTCCGGGTCCGGTGCGGCCAGCGCCACCGCCTCCACGACGACTGCCTCGAACTCGCGAAGGTGTTCGGTTGCGGCCACGTCCTCGACCAGAAGGGTCCCGACGGCCAGCTCGCCCGGGTCGGCCCCGACGAGGGCATCCCGACCATCGACCCCGAACTCGGCGGCTGTATCGGGTGGGACGACGAGAGCATCCGGTACGGCGTCGAGGGCGTGTTCAACGTCCTGCGTCACTACGGCTTCCTCGACGGCGAGGTCGAGACCGACCCCCAGACTCGTGCGACCGGCTTCGACCGCTACGGCTCGCCCGTCGGCGGTCTGGTCGACTTCCGGAAGGACCTCGGCGACGAGGTCGAGCCCGGCGACGTGCTCTTCGAGGTGACCGACCCGTTCGGTCGGCTGAAGGCAGAGGTCTCGGCCGACGACTCGGGCATCTTCTGGCGGTCGCGCCGCCTCCCGCAGGTCGCGACCGGCGAGTACGTCTGCTCGGTCGGGACCAACGTCGACGAATTCTGAGATGGCTCCCGCCTCTACCGCTCCGTCCGACCTCGCGTGCCCCGCCTGCGGCCGCACCTACGACGCCGGACCGGACGAGCCGTGGCGATGCGACTGCGGCCACCCCCTCGAACTCGCCGACCGACCCCTCCCGGACGGTCCCGCGCCCGATTTCTCGGAACTCGACGCTCGGGAGGGCCTGTGGGCGTTCGCCGACTTCCTCCCGTTCTCCGAGCGCGTCACGCTCGGCGAGGGCTTTACCCCGCTCCAGCGCCCCGATACTGCGGACTGGGCCCCCAACGTCCAGTTCAAACTGGAGTACGTCTTCCCCTCGGGGAGCTTCAAGGACCGGGGCGCGACCACCACGCTCTCGCGGGCCGCCGAACTGGGCGTCTCCCGCGTCGTCGAGGACTCCTCGGGCAACGCGGGCGCGGCCGTCGCCCAGTACGCCGCCCGAGCGGGCATCGACGCCGACATCTACGTTCCGGCCGACGCCAAGCCCTCGAAGCTCGCGGCCGTCGAGCGCGTCGGCGCGACCCCCGTGAGAATCGAGGGGTCGCGACAGGACGTGACCGACGCGTGCGTCGAGGCGGTCGAATCCGACGACGAGGCGTGGTACGCCAGCCACGCGTGGAACCCCGCGTTCTTCGCGGGCACCGCGACGTTCGCCTTCGAGGTCGCGGCCCAGCGCGACTGGGACGTGCCCGACGCCGTGGTGACGCCGCTCGGACACGGCACGCTGTTTCTGGGAGCCTACCGGGGCTTTCGCGCCCTGATGGACGCGGGCTGGACCGACCGGATGCCCCGCCTGCTCGGCGCGCAGGCAGAGGGGTACGCCCCCATCGCCGACGAACTCCACGGTCCCGACGAAGCCGCGGGCGACAACGACGTGGCCGACGGCATCCAGATTTTCGACCCCACCCGGAAGGACCAGATCCTTGACGCCATCGACGCGACCGACGGCGACGCCCTCGCGCTCGGCGAAGCGCCGGTGGCCGACGCGCTCGACCGCCTTCACCGCGGGGGGTTCTACGTCGAACCGACCTCGGCGGTCGCGCCCGCCGCGCTCGCGGCCTTCCGCGAGCGCGGCGTCCTCGACCCCGACGACGACGTGGTGGTTCCGCTGACGGGGAGTGGTCTGAAGTCGTGACGGTCCGACCGGCCGACTACTGCCCGGACTGCGGTAGCGCGACCACCGCCCGCGAAATCGAGGAGAGGGAGCGACGCTACTGTCCGTCCTGCGAGCGCGTCATCTGGCAGAACCCCGCGCCCTGTGCCGCGGTCGCGGTGGTCGACGGCGAGTCGGTCCTGCTGGTCGAGCGCGCGGTCCCGCCGGGGGTCGGCGAGTGGACGATTCCCGGCGGTCACATGGAGGTCGACGAGCAACCAGAAGTCGCCGCCGCGCGGGAACTCCGGGAGGAGACCGGCGTCGGCGTCGACCCCTCGGCGCTCTCGCTGGTCGACGCCGAACTGCTCGCGCCCTTCAGGGGCAAGCGCGCCGTCTCCATCGTGTACGCCGTGTCGTTCGCCGAGACCGAGGGGACGCCGACGGCGGGGTCCGACGCCGCCGACGTTCGGTTCTTCGCGCCCCGAGAGGTCGGCGAGGAGGCGTTTTCGTTCCGGCCTCACGTCCCCGACCGCGTCGAGCGGGCGCTCGACGCGGTCTGATTCGACCTGTCCGTCGGTCTGCCTACAGCCACCCCTCGTCGGCCCGCGCGACCAGTTCGGAGTCGGCCGCGCGCCAGTCGTCCTCTGCGTCGGCGAAGATTCGGGTCGCGCGCTCGGTCGCCTCCGCGACGACGGCCTCGGGGTCGGCGTCCACGAACTCGCCGTCTCGGAGAATCGGCTCTCCGGCGACGAACACGTCCCGGACCTCGCGGCCGGTGGTCGAGTGGACGAGGTTCGGTACCGCGGTGTGGAACGGCTCGGAGACGGTCGGCGCGATGCCCAGCGACTCCACGTCCACGGTCACGATGTCGGCCTTCGTGCCTTCTTCGAGCGTGCCGACCTCGTCGGCGATGCCCAGCGCCTCCGCGCCCTCGACGGTCGCGAGTCGGAGCGCCTTCCACGAGGGGAGCGCGGTGGGGTCGCCCGACTCGACCTTCGAGAGGAGGCTGGCGGTCCGGGCCTCCCGGAGCAGGTCGTGGTGGCCCGGTCCGGGTGCCTGATCGGTCCCCACGCCCGCGATTCCGCCTCGGTCGAGGTAGTCGGCGACCGGCGGCACCTCGCCGTCTATCATCCCGATGGAACTCGGGTTGGCGACCATCCGCGCGCCGCCCTCGACCAGTCGCTCGCGCTCGCCGGGGGTCGTCCCGTGGCAGTGGACCGCGACGAGGAAGTCGTCGAGGACGCCCATGTCGTCGAGGACCGAGACCGTGGACTCCTCGCGCCCGTAGCGCTCCTCGACCTGCAACCGCTCGCGCTCGCCCTGCGCGACGTGCATGTGAACGTCTCGCCCGTACTCGCGCGCCCGCGAGCAGATTTCGGCGAGCAGGTCTGCCGAGACCATGTCGAGCGCCTGCGGACCGTAGGCCGGGGCGACGAGCGGGTCGTCTCCGTACCTCTCGAACAGCGCCTCGGCGCGGTCGAGCGCGGCCTCGCCCTTCCCGCGGTCGAAGGGGTAGAGCTCTCGGGGGCCGAGGTCGGCGCGGTCGTCCGGCACCTCGTTTACGGTCTCGACCGCGACCGTCCGGACGCCGAGCGGTCGGTACACCTCCTCGACGAGGCGGCCGACCTCGCCCGAGTACTCCGCTATCGTGGTCACGCCGCCCCGGACCGCCTCCAGCACGCCGAGTCGCGAGCCGACCACCTCGTCCTCGGGGGTCGCGTGGTTCGCCAGCGGCCCGAGCGCGCGGTTCATCCACTCGATTTCGGGCACGTCCTGCGCGCCGCCCCGGAGGAGGGTGTGGCGGGTGTGAGCGTGGGCGTTCACGAGGCCGGGAATCGTTACAGCGCCCGAGCCGTCGATTACGGTGTCGGCGCTCCCCTCGAACTGCGAGGCGGGGCCGACGTACGCGATTTCGTCGCCGGAGATGCCCAACGCGCCGTTCTCGACGATGCCGAGGGCGTCGTCGCGGAACGTCAGGAGCGTGGTGTCGCGGACGAGGGTGTCCATGTCCGAACCCTCGGGGAGACGCGGCTTAGGTTTCGGGGTGGCGGAACGGGGCGCTCGGCGGTCGCCCGGCGGTCGCTCGACCGCCCCGGACCTCCCGGCCGAAG
Organism: Halorussus salilacus; assembly: GCF_024138125.1. Taxonomy (NCBI): domain Archaea; kingdom Methanobacteriati; phylum Methanobacteriota; class Halobacteria; order Halobacteriales; family Haladaptataceae; genus Halorussus; species Halorussus salilacus. The sequence goes on along the minus strand of NZ_CP099993.1, from coordinate 1,562,879 downwards.
GCGCTCCCGCCCCGGACCTCCCGGCCGAAGGCGCTCCCGCCCCGGACCTCCCGGCCGAAGGCGCTCCCGCCCCGGACCTCCCGGCCGAAGGCGCTCCCGACGAGCGCTGGCGCGCTCGTCGGGAGCGCCTTCGGCCGAGAATCGGCTCTCGAACGGTCTCACCGCCCGCTCACGGCGTCGGGTGGCCGCCCTCCCACGCGTCGTTGTCGGTGAAGAAGTTCAGCATGGCGAACTTCAGCTTCTCGGGCGCGATGTCTATCATCTCCCCGCGCTCCTCGGCGGGGAACGTCTCGCGGACGCTGTACTTGCCCATCTCGCGCCTGCCTGCCTGGGTGTAGCGCTTGTCCACGAGCACCCGGACGCCGAAGTCCTCGGGCGACCGGATGACCCGGCCGAGGGCCTGACGCGTCTTCCGGATGGTCGGAATCTCGACCGCGTACTCCCACCCCGAGTCCCGGCCCGAGCGGTCGGCGAAGGTCCGGTCGTAGGCCTCCTGGACCGCCTCCATCCGGTCGCTCAGGTGGGGGTAGGGGACCCCGACGACGACCACGGTGCGGGCGTCGTCGCCGTCGAAGCTCACGCCCTCCGCGAGGGTCCCCCACAGCGAGGTGAACAGCGCGGCGTCGTCGCTGGCGACGAACCGCTGGCGGAGCTCCTCGACCGAGATTCCGGGCTCGTCCATGTAGACCGTCGAGTCGAGGTCGCGGTTGAGTCGGTCGTGGTAGCGCTCGGCCTCGGCGTAGCTCGGGAAGAACAGCAGGGTGTTCCCGGCGGTGAACTCCACGGCGTCTCGGAGGACGCCCGCGACGGACGCTTGGGTGTCGGGGTCGTTGCGCTCGCTCGAAAACAGGGCGGGCGTCTCGACCGCGAAGGTCCGGCGGTTCTCCTCGGGGAACTGGAGGCCGTAGGCAATCGAGACGGGGTCTTCGAGGCCCAGCACGTCCCCGATCACGTCGAAGGGCCGGAGGGTCGCGCTCATCAGCACCGTGGCGTACACCTCCCCGAAGAGGTCGGCGGTGACCTCGCGGGGGATGCAGGTGTACAGCTCCGCCCGGCCGTACACCTCGTCGGTCGCCTCGTCGCGGCGCACGGAGACGACGGGGTACTGGCCCAACTCGGTCCCCTCGGCCATGAAGTCCCGGACGAAGTTCGCGGCCTGCAGGGTCTGACACTCCTGTCGGGTGGTCGCCTCGCCGTCCTTGTACGCCTCCTCGTACTCCTCGTCCAGCTCCCGGCCGAGGTGGACCGCGAGTTCGAGTTCGGTGTCGATTCCCTTTCCGGTGTACTGCTGGAGGAATTCGAGCGTGAGGTCGTCGCGCCTGTCGTCGTTCGAGATGGGCACGTCCTCCCAGTTGTCCCCCACGCTCTCCCTGTCGCCGAATCCGAAGGAATCCTCGTAGGTCTCTTCGAGCGCCCGTCGGAACGCCGAGAGGACGTTGTAGGCGGGTTCGGCCCGGGCGTCGTCCGACTCCTGTAGCTCGTCGAGCGCCGAGTCGAGGGTGTTCTCGGTCAGGGTCCGGGAGGCGTGCTCCCGGGCGGTGCCCTCGATGTTGTGGGCCTCGTCGAAGATGGCGATGACGTCCTCGGGGTCCCGACCCAGCCACCGGAAGAACTGCTCGCGGATCATCGGGTCGAGCAGGTGGTGGTAGTTGCACACCACGAGGTCGACGCCCTCGATGCCGTCCTTCAGGAGCTCGTAGCCACAGAGCGTCTGCTCGTCGGCGAACTCGTAGATGTCGTCGGGCGTGCGCACGTCGTCGTAGAGCCACGAGTAGAACTCCTCGTTGTCGCCGACGAGGTTGTTGTAGTAGTACTCGCAGGTGTTCTGCTCGCCGAGGCTCGCCACGGTCTCCTCGACTTGCTCTAACTCGTCCATCACCGCGCTCCGGGCCTCCATCGCGCGCTCGTCGCCGTCCTGACCGGCTTCGAGCAGTTCCTGCTGGCGCGCTTCGAGTTCCCGCAAATCGCGCTCGGCGTCGACGACCTCGTAGGTGTTATCGCGGAGGACCTGACACTCCTCGAATCCCACGTCGATGTGACACATCGACCCCTTGCCGCGGAACACGACCGCGCGGATCGACTCCTCTTTGGTTATCTCGCGGGCCTCCGCGACGAACTGGCGCATCTGCTGGTGGACGTTGGTGGTGATGACCACCGTCTTGTCCTCCTCGCGGGCGTACTCCAGCGCGGGCACCAGCGAGGAGAGCGTCTTGCCCGTGCCGCAGGCTCCCTCGAACAGCACGTCCTGCCCCCGGGAGAAGGCGTTGTAGATGCGGTCCATCGCCTCCCGCTGGTTGTCGTACGGCTCCTCGTAGGGGAAGAACCGCGTGTACCCGTTCGTCTCTGCCACGGCGTAGGGTTTGCTCGTCTTGGGGTTTAAAGTCTCGCTCTGTAGCGGAAGTGCAGGGGGGAGCTAATCGAAGCCGAACGGCACGTTGCCGTCGTTGTTCTTCAGGAACTCCACCGCGTCCTCCTTGCTCGTGAGCCGAATGTTGTCCCGGCTTCCGCCGTAGCCTTTAATCGGGCCTTCCGGGTCGCGAATCATCTCTCGAACGAGTTCCTTGCCGCGTCCCTGCTCGTGGCTTGGGAGATACCGATTGACCGCGGTATCGACGCGGATTTTGTGGTTTCCGATGACTCTGTTGCGGAGGAGTTTCTCCACGACTCGATTCCTGATATGCTGGTCTTTCATTTTCACATATAGTCACAATTGACTCAATTATGGTTTATAGGTCTGTTGCTTCTACAATACAATAGAGTAGCTTAAGGAAAACACTTTAGTCGTCGTGCATCTACAGAAATACGTATAAATGGCTCTCGCAAACGAAGACGGTGACCTGGATTCCTACGCCGAGGACAGTCCCTTCACGCCCCTCTTCGGCCAGCCCGCCAGAACCAAAATCCTCGCCGCGTTCGTGAGCGAGCGCGGCCGAGACCTCAACGTGAGCTACGTCGCCAAGCTCGCGGGGGTCGCCAGAAGCACCGTGTACGACCACCTCGACGACCTGCAGGAACTCGGCGTCGTCGAACACACCCGAGACGTGGGGGGAAGTCCGATGTACCAATTGAACGAGGACAGCGACATCGCCGAGGAGCTCGTCCGACTGGAGGGCGTGACCCTCTCGCGCCTCTTCGAGATGGACGACTCGTAACGGTTTGCTCCGCAACGTCGGCCCTGCTCACTCGACCGGCCGCTCGCGAACGGTCATCGGAATCTCGTGTTTCGGGCGCGCGGTGATGGTCGCCATCAGGTCGAGGTCGGTCCCGCGTTCGAGTTCGAGGTGGTACCGCTGGTAGACGGTCGCGAGGATGAGCCGGGCTTCTAGCATCGCGAACCGGTCGCCGATGCACCGCCGGGGCCCGGCGGCGAACGGGAAGTACGCCAGCTTCGGGAGCGACCCCTCGAAGTCGTCGGTCCAGCGCTCTGGCCGGAACGCGAGGGGGTCGTCGTACCACCGAGGGTCGCGGTGGACCACCCACTGGTGCATCCGCACCGTCGCCCCGGGCGGAATCTCGTATCCACCGATGACGTCGGGTTTCACCGGCTCGCGGACGATTCCCGGCACCGGCGGGTAGAGCCGCATCGACTCCTCGACGACCTGCTCGGTGTAGGTCAACTCCGGGAGGTCCTCCATCGTCGGCGTCCGACCGTCGAGGACCGACTCCAGTTCGGCGAGTAGCTTCGCCTCGACCTCGGGGTGGCGCGCGAGGACGTGGGCCGTCAGCGTCAGCGAGAGCGCGGTCGTCTCGTGGCCCGCGAGCAAGAGCGTCGTCACCTCGTCGCGGATCTGGTCGTCGGACATCGCGACACCCTCCTCGTCGCTGGCTTCGAGTAGCATCGAGATGACGTCGTCGCCGGGGTCGGCCCTGCGCTTGTCGATCATCTCGGTGACGACCCGGTCGAGGCGCTCGCGCGAGCGCCGGATTCGCCGCCGCGAGGGGGTCGGGACGCTCGGGGGCAACACGAAGTTCGCGAGGCTCTCGGTTGCGTCCATGAACTCGTCGAGGGCCGACGACACGGTGTGGAGCCGGTCGCCGATGTCGACCCCGAACAGCGCCCGCGCGACGATGCGCAGGGTCACCGTCATCATGTCCTCGTGGACGAGTCGGGTCTCGCCGTCGTCCCAGTCGTCGAGGAGCGCCTCGGTCTCGTCGGTCATCATCTCGGCGTACTCCCGGATGCGGTCGGGGTGGAACGCGGGCTGGATGCGGTGGCGGTTCCGCCGCCAGACCTCGCCCTCGCTGTTCAGGATGCCCTCGCCAGTGATGGGCCCGAGGATGTTCTGGAAGTTCTCGCCCTTGACGTAGTTCTGGTTGTTCTGGACGAGGACCCGCTCGATGTACTCTGGGTGATTGAGCTGGTAGACCGGCCCGCCCGGGTCCTCCCAGTGGACGATGTCGCCGTACTCCCGGGCGTTCCGTGTCATGAACTCGTAGGGTTCCCTGATGAACGCGAGCTGATTGCCGAGTATCGGGAGACCATCCGGACCCGGCGGCGTCTCGTCGCGACTCGGTGGCGTCTCGGAACTCATTCGTGTGGACCTAGCGGAGCGACGAATCTACGTCTGTATCCGAGCATCCTAGGTGTATTTAAATACTTGGCCCGTAGCTCGCGGCGTTCCACGATGCGATACGCGACCGTGACCCTGACGTGGACCGACGTGTCGGTCCACCCCCTCGACGACGTGTTCGCCGCGTCCGACGCGGTGGGACTCGACGCGATCCGGTACGTCAGCCCGGTCCACGAGGGGCAGTACGTCGAACTCCTCGAACTCCGGGGCGACCGCGAGACCGCGGCGTCCATGCTCGCAGACAGCCCGGAGGTCGTCACGTTCGACGTCACCGGTACCGACGGTCGGCTCCTCGCGTACGTCCAGTGTCGGTCCGCCGGTCTCGTCGACGACCTCCTCGCCATCCTGCGCGAACACGAGATCGTGCTCGACTGGCCGATGCGCGCGACCGCTACCGAGGACGCGCGCGGTCTCCGGCTCACGGTCATCGGGACGAGCAGGGCGATCCAGCGCGCTACGTCGAGCCTTCCGGAGGGCGTCGACCTCTCGCTCGAACGCATCGGCGAGTACGAACCCGACACCGGTCGGCTCTCGGGCGTGTTGACCGACCGCCAGCTCGAACTGTTCGAACTCGCGGTGGCGGCGGGGTACTTCGAGGTCCCCCGGGAGACGACCCAGCGCGAACTCGCGGCGAAGCTCGACGTCGCTCCCGGGACGGTCGGCGAACACCTCCAGCGGATCGAGTCGAAGCTGGTCTCGCTGTACGTCGACTAGCGATTCGGTTCCACGTCGACTAGCGACTCGGGTCCACGTCGGCCCTGTTCACCGACCTGCCCTCCGGTTCGACGTACACCTTGAACAGGCTCTCGTTGGCCTCCATCAGCGCGTGCTCTAGGTCCGTGATTCGCTCGTCCATCTCCGCCGTGGCGATGCCGCTCTCGAACGCGATGTCGGTGGCGAGCATCACCTGCTCCGGGCCGAAGTACACCGTCCGGAAGTCGACGATGCGCTCGACGCCGTCCCAGTCCTCGACGATGCGGCGGAGTTTCCGCTCCTCGTCCTTCGGGAGGCTCTCGCCAAGCAGGAGACGCTTGTTCTCCCACGCCAGCGCGAGCGCGAACCCCATCAGCATGAGGCCGATGAGCAGGGCCGAGACCGCGTCGTAGATGTAGTTGCCCGTGACTCGCGTGAGGTAGACGCCGAACAGCGCGATGCCCGCCCCGACCAGCGCGATGGTGTCCTCGGTGAACGCGGTCAGGGTGGTCACGTTGCTGGTCTTCCGGAACGCCTCGCGCAGGCCGCTCCACTCGTGCTGCTCGATGTCGGCCTTCATCCCCTCCCACGCCTTCTTGAGGGCGTAGGTCTCGAACGCGATGGCTCCGAGCAGGACGACGTAGTTGACGTACACCGAGGGGAACGTGTACCCCAGCAGGGTGGCGGCCTCGGCTCCGCCGTGGCCGCCGGGGTGGGTGATGGCGTCGTAGCCGTGCTTCGCCGACTCCCACCCGGCGATGCCGAACAGGAGGACGCTCACCAGAAAGCTGTAGAAGAACTCGGCCTTCCCGTACCCGAAGGGGTGGCCGCGACTCGCGTCCCGGTTGCTGTACCGGATGCCGATGAGCAGGAACACCTGATTGCCCGTGTCGGAGATGGAGTGGTACGTCTCCGAGAGCATCGCCGCGCTCCCGGTCAGCAGGAATCCGAAGAACTTCAACACCGCTATCGCGCCGTTGGCTATCAACGCGGCGACGACGACCGATTTGCTCTCTGCCATTGCTCTGCCTTCTCGACCGGTGGATATGAAAGTGATTGCGCGGGCCGCCGAGCGGCCCGCGCTCGCTCACCGAGGCCGGTGTCCCGAGCGCGTGGCCCGCGAGCGGAACCCTCAGGAAGGCGGCGGCCCAACCCCGGGACGATGATAACCATCGTCTCGGACACCCACAGCAGGTCGGGCCACCAACTGGAAGGACGGACCGCCGAGGCGGTCCGGGAGGCCGACCTCGTGGTCCACGCAGGGGACTTCGTCACCGAGTCGGTCCTCGACGCCTTCGAGGGGGAAAGCGACCGCCTCTTCGCGGTCTACGGGAACAACGCGACCCCCGGCGTCCGCGACCGCCTGCCGCCCGAGCGCACCTTCGAGGCCGAGGGCGTCCGGTTCGTGGTGACCCACGGCGACGGCCGGAGTGCGACCGGCCTCTCTCTGCTGGGCCGCCAGCAGGACGCCGACGCGGTGGTGTTCGGCCACTCCCACCGCCACGGGGTCACCGACGCTGGCGAGGTGCTGTTACTGAATCCCGGTAGTCACGCCCAGCCGCGGGGCGGACTGCCGACTCACGTCGAACTCCGGCCCGCGGACGGGCGTCTCGACGGGGAGATACGCCACCGCGACGGGTCAGTCGTCGAAGCATTCGAGATCGGGACGTCTCGGTGAGATGTCGGGGTCGATGATGGTGGCGAAGTTGACAGTGGTGTGTGGGTCGACAATGGTGGGGGTGACAATGGTGTGGGAGGGCCGAAGCGCGCGGGGGACCGAATCGATTGGAGGGGCAGACCGCGGCAGCGCGGGGACCAATCGGCGCGGAGGGCCGAACCGGGCGGGTCCACTTCCTCCTACAGTGGCTACTACCAAGTACTTCCCGTAAGCTCAAAATCCCGTTTTAGTTATCGTCGGAGTAGTCGAAATCGGCTCATCGGTTCGCGTAGTACCACCACGCGAACCCGAGCGCGAGGATGAGCGCGCCCCCTGCGAAAAAGAGGAGGCCGGGCGGTACCGCACTCCCTGCGGCTTCGGCGGACTGCTGGACGGCGTCGGTACTCTCGGCCGACATCTGCACGTCGGCCGACCCGGAGGTCTCCTGACCCCCGCCGAGCAAGCCGTCCAGCCCGTCGCCCACCGCGTACTGGACCGCGAGACTCAGCAGGCCGAGCGCACCGAACGCCCCCAACAGCCGCGAGAGCGCCGACTTCAGTCCGGTCGTGTCCTCCTCGTTCCCGGCGAACACGACGAGCGGTTGGTCGGTGGGCGCGTACACCTTCATCTCGCGGCCCTTCTCGGAGTAGACGGTGTCGACGACCTCGATGACGTCTGCCTCTTCGAGTTTGCCGAGGTGGTACTGGGCGTTCTGGAGCGAGGTGTCGACGTCGTCGGCGACCGCGGAGGGGGTGGCGGGCTCCTCGTGGAGGGCGGCGAGCAACTCTCGGGCCGTCGACGAGGAGAGCGCCCCGAGGAGGTCGTCGGCGTCGTCGCTGTCGACCCCGATGACCCGCGGCTCCGCGGTCTGGGGTGCTGTCGCGTCCGACGTGGAGGGCAACAGATCAGCCATGCGTCGGTCTAGACACCCCCGTCCCATGAATGTTGTTACACTTCTGCCGGTCGGGCGTCGAAACGAATTTGGTTAGTGAACCGATACACCGACGTATGGAATCCGTGTTCAACGATCCACTCTTCCTCGGCTTCGTCGGCCTTCTGCTCCTCGTCGTGCTGTTCGCGTACCTGTTCATCCGTCGGACCGTCACCGGGTTCCGCGAGGGCATGGAGAACGGTCGCCGATAACGGAGACCGAACTCAGTTCTCGACCGCCTCGCGCACGCGCTCGGCCGCCTCGGCGACATCCTCGCCGTCGACGTCCCAGTGCGTACAGAAGCGCGCGACGTGTGTGTCGAACTCGACGCCCGCCACGCCCGCGTCCTCGCACGCCCCGAGGAACTCCTCGGCGGTGAGGCCAGCGCCCTCGGTGTTCACGAGGACGATGTTCGTCTCGGGTTCCTGTACGTCGAGGCCCTCGACCTCCCCGAGTCGCTCGGCGAGTTCGCGGGCGCTCTCGTGGTCGTCGGCGAGCCGCTCGACGTTCTCCAGCGCCAGCAGGCCCGGCCCGGCGATGACTCCGGCCTGTCGCATCCCGCCGCCGAACAGCTTCCGATTGCGCCGGGCGCGCTCGACGAACTCGGCGTCACCCGCGAGAATCGACCCGACGGGCGCACCCAGACCCTTCGAGAGGCAGAACATCACCGAGTCGACGCACTCGGTCATCCGCGCGGGCGGAACGTCGTTGGCGACCGCGGCGTTGCACACCCGCGCGCCGTCGAGGTGGACCGGCACGCCGAGGTCGTGGGCGGCCTCCGCGACCGCGTCGACCTTCTCGGGCGCGGCCGCGACCCCGCCCTTGCTGTTGTGGGTGTTTTCGAGGGTGAGGAGGCCGGTCCCGGGCCGGTGGAGGTCCTCCTCGACGTACTCCTCGCGGACCTGTTCGGGCGTCGGAATCCCGCGCGGGCCGCCGTCGACCGTCCGGACCTGGAGGTTCGCCAGCTGGGCCATGCCGCCGAGTTCCCACTTGACGACGTGGCTCTCGCGCTCGGTCAGCACCTCCTGACCCCGGTCGGTGTGGGTTCGGACCGCGACCTGATTGCCCATGGTTCCGGTCGGGACGTAGAGGGCGTCCTCGAAGCCCACGAGGTCGGCCGCGCGGGCTTCGAGTTCGTTGACCGTCGGGTCCTCGCCGTACACGTCGTCGCCGACCTCGGCGTCGCGGGCGGCCTCCCGCATCGCGTCGTCGGGTTTCGTCACGGTGTCGCTCCGGAGGTCTATCATGGCTCTCCCTTGCTCGCGGCGCGTCAAATACTCCGCGATGGCGGCGGACCTCCGACCGCGACGCCCGATACCGAAAGCGGTTTCCTGCCCTCGGTCGCACTTTTTTGCATGGACCCTCGGATTCGAGAACACGCCGAAACCGTCGTCGACCACTCCACGGAAGTCGAGCCGGGCGACAACGTCGTCATCAGCGCGCCGCCCGCGGCCGAAGACCTGACGCTCGCGCTCAGCGAGGTCGTCGGCGAGCGCGGCGGGTTCCCGCTCCACGTCTCGTACCGCAAGGATGCGACCCGCGCGGCGTTCCTGCGTGCCGTCGACCCCGACGGCCTCGACACGCCGGACCACGAACTCGCGCTGGCGGAGGCCGCAGACGTGTGGATTCACGCCCGGGCCCACGACAACGTCGCCGAGATGAGTGACGTGCCCGGCGAGACGATGTCGGCGTTCCAGAAGGCCCACCTGCCGATCCGCGAGGAGATTCTGGACACGACGTGGGTGCTGACCCAGTTCCCCGCGCCAGCCGACGCCCAGAACGCAGAGATGTCCACTGAGGAGTACGAGGAGTTCGTCTGGTCGGCGGTCGGCAAGGACTGGGAGGCACAGAAGGAACACCAACAGCGGATGGTCGACATCCTCGACGCGGGCGAGGAGGTCCGCATCGTCTCGGGCGACACCACCGACCTCACTATGAGCGTCGAGGGGATGACCACCATCAACGACCACGGCAAGAACAACCTCCCCGGCGGCGAGGTGTTCACCGCACCGGTCGCCGACTCGGTCGAAGGCGAGGTGCTGTTCGACAAGCCGCTCATCCATCAGGGCCACGAGGTCGAGGACGCTTACCTCCGGTTCGAGGGCGGCGAGGTCGTCGACCACGCCGCCAGCAAGAACGAGGAGGTGCTCGCCTCCGTGCTCGACACCGACGAGGGCGCGCGGCGTCTGGGCGAACTCGGCATCGGGATGAACCGCGACATCGACCGGTTCACCTACAACATGCTGTTCGACGAGAAGATGGGCGACACCGTCCACCTCGCGGTCGGTCGGGCCTACGACGAGTGCCTGCCCGAGGGCGAGACGGGCAACGAATCGGCGGTCCACGTCGACATGATCGTGGACATGGCCGAGGACTCGTACATCGCGGTCGACGGCGAAATCGTCCAGCGCAACGGGACGTTCCGGTTCGAAGACGGCTTCGAGGAGTAGGGCGGTCTTTTTCATCGACGTTTTTGCGAGGAGAGTCGCCGAAGGCGACTCGACGAGGAAAAAGGTCGAACTGGGACCTTCCGGTTCGAAGACGATTTCGAGGGCTGAGCGTTCCCTCCTCGGTCTCGAACGGTGGGGGCGAGTCGTCCAAGCCAGCCGGACGTTGGGGCCCGAGACGATTCCAAGGACTTCTATCACGACCGGCCCCGAGGACTCCCCGATTCTCGCGGGCGAATCGAATCCTCCGTCGCGAGATTCCTCTGCATTCCTTACACTCAAATTTAAGTGTTTGGGCCAGAGACGCCTGTTCCGTGACGAAGGTATCGTGTCCCGACTGCGGTCGCAGTATCGCGATGCACGAACTCGAAACCCGGACCGTCGCCCAGCGCAACGACTTCCAGACGAACTATCGGTGCCCGTTCTGTCGGTCCGACATCGACGACATCGGCCGACTGCTCTGAGGGCCGGACTCAGGGGCGCAGTCGGTCGAGGAGCGACCGGAGCGACCGCGCCAACAGTTCCGCTCGGAGGCTGTCGGGGTCGGCGCGTCGGGCGGGCCACTCGCGAAGCGTCGCGTGTTCGTCTCGCGCCCAGTCGAGCGTGGCGGTGCTGAATCGATAGCGGGAATCGGGAGGGCTGGACACTCGCGAGGCGTCCCACAGTCGGAACGTAAGCTTTCTGTTCTGCCGGAACGACCCGCTATCGCTCTCCCTCTCACGGCGACCGTCAGCCCGCGACAAAGGTGGTCGTAGCGTTTCTGCCGACCTCCATTCGAACCAGTTAGGTCACCGTCCCGCCGATTCGGTATCTCGCGGTGTACGGCGCGCCGTCCGCAACGCCGACGGTCCTCTCCAAAACGAGCGACTACGCTCTGATTTGGAGTGCAAGAAAGATCAGCAGACTTTAACGACAGATAACAACAAAATACATAATGGATAGAGAATGAAGACTCGTCTACTACGAAGTGGTTGTCTCCAATAATTCTTTTAGACTAATTGTATATACTGGTTCATCACCTTTGCTTCCTACTGTTGCAACATGAGTTACACCCGGGAATTCACGCTCCGTTGGTGATGTAGGATGGATAAATTCGATATCATCACCGCTAGTTGAACGTTTCTTCCGTTCGACATTCCAGCACACTAACAGATCTATGTCCCCCCAATCCTTCGTTTGGTTAACTATATCATCCAGAATAGACGAGCCGTTATATTTGAATTCTGTGACCAGTTCGGCACCGTCTCTGTCATCATCCCCTGGGAGAGTGTCAAGGATCTTAGAGTGGACTTTCTCATAAGAAAAGTCAATATATGAATCATATGTGTAGGTTTCATCAAAGTAAACTGGTTGGTAGCCATTTAAAAACCCCATTCCAACTAATTGATTGAAAAGTGCGATCACATCTTGTTCTTTTTTTGGCTCTGAACCATAGTAAATATCACCGATCTCTGTAATATGGGTGGGGGTTAATGGAGTCTCTCTACGTTTATACGCTTTGACAGCTGGTGGGTCCTCGTCTTCGGGTTCCGGCGGTCCGGTTGGATCACGAGCAGGGAGTAAGAATACACGTCCCTTATTAACCATCTCCCTCACAAATCGTTGCTGGGTTGTAGCGATTATGTCATGTACCTCTTGGGGGAAATTCTTCCTTCCTAAGTCTGGTTCGACATCTCTGAAATGATAGACAATCCAAGTGCGGTCCTTGTTCCCCGCAGCTCGAGTTAAACTCACGTCACGTCTCCAAGATGATACCATTCCGTCCGTAGCGACTCTTACACCGGGATAATGAAGCCGTCTATTCCCTGGGACCTCCCAGTATTCTTCTATCCTTTCTCTATAATTCACACTGTATGCGAACAAAACATAAGCGTGTACTTCATGTTTGTCAATATAGTTCTTAATCTCTTCTGGGCTTCCCAGTTCTTCCCCCTCAGATTCACCAACATATTCCTTAAGTTTCTCTGGTTTGAAATACCGATAGACTGCTCTGTAGCGATTCTTATCCTTAGTATCTGGCTCGATATTCTCTTCTTCAGTCAATGATTCGATATACTTGCCAAGATCAAATGCCTCCCATTCTTCCGGAATCTTTTGATGAGGATAGCGATATTCTGCATTTAGTTCCCTACTTTCGGTATCACCACTGCTATCAGTATATACTAGATTTGCTTCAACATTTGCTTCATATCGGTTGGGTGGGGAGACAACCCCGATAGCTGTTTGACGCTCTATCAGGGCCGCGGTCATGTCTACGTTATTGAAAGTTTTGGGAAGGTTACTGGGTTGAGATTGATTATCTGTCCTAATGCGGATAAGTGTGCCATGAGTATCAAGCCCGTCTGTGATATCTCGTTCGATTTCGGCTTCTGGCGCAGGCGCAGTATCGTCTGGATTTTCCACCCAGGACCTTCCATCCTCCAATCGTAGTCTATAATGTTCTGAATTAGTCTTTGATTCCACAACAAAGTGGTTAAAACCATACGCCAGAAAAGTCATTCCTACGCCTTTATGGCCCCTAACTCTGCCTTCCCGAAAAAGTGATCGCTTATCTGTGAAATCCGGCGCAATCCATTCTTGGAGGTTCTCTGAAGCCATTCCGCGACCAGTGTCCACTACTTCAATCTCATTTTTCTGGACGTTAATGCGGACTTCAATCCGGTCAGCATCATCTAAGCCTTCGTTCTGTGCCCTTTCCAATTCGTCCATCGCGTTTTGAACAGGCTCTGCTAATACGTCCGCCGCTGACCGATAACTACGGATAATGTTTTTTACCCGCTGTTTCATTGCTTCCTTTTGAAGTCCTTCCCTCGCTTTCTCTAGCGGATCAAATCGTTCAAACTCATCCATGACCTCTCTGACGTACAAGGGGTCAATAAAACTAGCCTGTATTGTAACCTCACTTATAGAAACCATCTAGTGCTCGAGCCAGTGATTGTAGGTGGTGTCTTTAATATGGTAGTTGACCACTCCGTCGCCTTTGAATTTCTACCCTGACTATCAAGATAGGGAGATATCACCACCGTTCTGAACCATACGTTCAACATTTTCCTGAGGAACACTTGATTTTCATGAGGCGTACAAGTGATCAACAATCTCCTCCATATCATGGTCAAGTTCTACTGCAAATACTCCTCAGTCCAGCGGTCAAAGCACTGCAACGAACAGAGTGGGCCGCACTTTTCAACTAATGAACGAAATCCAAAATAAGAGTGTCCTGCACGGGCACGATGGGATTTGAACCCACGACCGTCGGATGTCTTCCCCGTCCGGAACGGCGAGGCGAGAATCGCCTCACAGACACCGACCGGGATAGAAGTCCGACGCTCTATCCAGACTGAGCTACGTGCCCTCACCGCTTCATTCGGACCGCCCCGTCAAAAGGTCTTAGGATTCCACTTCCTCCCGGAACGGGGCGTTCCCGGGACGCCGGAACACAGCGCTTATGCCCAACTCCGCACTATCCCAACCCGATGAGAGTAATCGGAACCGTGGGCCTGCCCGGAAGCGGCAAGAGCGAGGCCGCCTCGGTCGCCGAGGACCTCGGCGTTCCGGTGGTCACGATGGGCGACGTGATTCGCCGGGAGTGTCGGGACCGCGGTCTCGACCCGGCCGAGCACCACGGCGAGATCGCCTCCGCGCTCCGCGAGGAGAACGGGCCGGACGCCATCGCCCAGCGCTCGTTGCCCGTCATCGAGGAGGCGCTCGAAGACAGCGACACCGTCCTCGTCGACGGCATCCGCGCGGGCGTCGAGGTCGAGCGGTTCGAGGAGGCGTTCGGCGGCGCGTTCGTGCTGGTCAGCATCGAGGCCCCATTCGACCTCCGGGCCGAGCGCGTCTCCGAGCGCGGTCGGGACAACACCGACGACGGCGAGTCGTTGCACGAGCGCGACGAGCGCGAGCGCGGGTTCGGCATGGACGACGCCATCGCGCGCGCCGACGTGTCGATTCGCAACACCTCGTCGCTCGAATCGTTCCACGAGGAGATTCGCGCCCTGCTGACCGAGGGCGTCGAGGCGCTCGAACCCACGGAGACGCCATGATATACAGCGTCGACGTGCAGGTGACCGCGCCCGTCAACGACACCGAGATACCCGACCGCGTCGCCGACGCCGTCACGAACGTCTTCCCCGGCGCAGAGATAGAGGAGGGCCACGGCGAACTCGTCGCCGAGACCCACTCGCTCGACCACTTCTCGGAACTGCTCCACCGCCGGGAGATACTCGACACCGCCCGCGGGGAGTTCTTCGGGTCCCGGCGGGGAGACACCTTCTCGTTCGACTTGAAGAAGCAGGCCGCCTTCCAGGGCGTCGTCAACTTCGCGGTCGGCAACCCCGACGAACTCGGCGACATCCACGTCCGGGTCCGGGTCGAGGACCCGAGCGTCGAGGAGTTCGTCGACTTCATCGCGCCTCCGACCGAGGACGGAAAGCCCGTCACCGACGACGGGACGGTCCCCGGCGACTCGTCCCCCGACACCGACCGGTAGTCACAGCGCGCGCAATTCTTCTGCGACCTCGTCGAGCGCCTCGTCGGCGACCGCTATCGACTCGCTCGCGCTGAGGAAGCCGTGGACCATGCCGGGGTAGTGGTCGTGTCGGACCTCGACGCCAGCGTCGGCGAGTCGCTCGGCGTAGGCGATTCCCTCGTCGCGGAGGGGGTCGAACCCGGCGGTGAGGACCGTCGCCGGGGGAAGCCCCGAGAGGTCCCGCGCCCGCAGCGGCGACGCGTAGGGGTTCGCGGCGTCGACCTCGCTGCGGAGGTAGTGGTCCCAGAACCACTCCATGTCGGCCCGCGTCAGGAGCGGGCCCTCGGCGTTCTCGGCGTACGAATCGGTGTCGAAGGCGCGGTCGGTGATGGGGTAGAACAGGAACTGTCGGGCGGGGGTCGGTCGGCCTCCCGACGCTCGGGCCCCGAGCGCGGTGACCGCCGCGAGGTTCCCACCCGCGCTCGTGCCGCCGACCGCGACTCGCTCGGGGTCGCCGCCGAACGCTCCCGCGTTCTCGGCGACCCACCGGAGCGCGGCGCGGGCGTCCTCGACCGCCGCGGGGAAGGGGTGTTCGGGCGCGAGTCGGTAGTCGACCGAGACCACCACGCACTCCCCGCGGCGGGCGAGTCGGCGACACACCCCGTCGATGGAGTCGAGCGTCCCGAGGACCCACCCACCGCCGTGGTAGTAGACGAGGACGGGCAGGTCGTCGCCGAAGGCGGAGTCGGTACCTTCCGGCCCGGGGTCGCCCGAGGCGACCCCGGGCCGGTAGACTCGGATCGGAATCTCGCTCTCGGAACCCGGTATCGAGAGGTCGCGGACGAACTCCACTTCGGGCGGGTCGCCGCCCGAGAAGACCTCGTCCTCGACTCGCCGGGCCGACTCGACCGACAGCGACGACCACTCGGGGACGCCCTCGGCTTCGATCTCCCGGACGACGGCGGCCGCCTCCGGGTCCAGTTCGCTGCGCAGGGGTTCGGTCATGACTCGGCGTAGACGCCCGATTGCCAAAGGACTATGCCCGACGCGGCGCTCGATTCCGGCATGGACTTCGAACTCGGGGCCGACTTCGCGGCCCGCCGCGACGAGCGAGACCCGCTCGCGGGTCTCGCCGACCGGTTCTACGACCCCGACGACGCGCTGTACGCCGACGGCAACTCGCTCGGCCTGCTCTCGGCCGACGCCGAGGCGGCGCTCGACTCGGCGGTCGAGGAGTGGCGCGACCTCGCCATCCGCGGGTGGACCGACGCCGACCCGCCGTGGTTCCGCTACGGCGAGCAACTGGGGGCCCGCCTCGCGCCCCTCGTCGGCGCGGACCCCGAAGAGGTCGTGGTCGCCAACTCCACGACGGTCAACATCCACACGCTCGTGGGGACCTTCTACGACCGAGCGGAGGGGTCGACGGTCGTCGTGAACGAACTCGACTTCCCGACCGACCACTACGCGATTCGCGCCCAGTTGCGCCAGCACGGTGCCGACCCCGACGAGGCGCTCACCGTGGTCGAGAGCCGTGACGGCCGGACCGTCGCGGAGGAGGACGTGATCGACGCCATCGACGACGACACCGCCATCGTCTTCATGCCCTCCGTGCTCTACCGGAGCGGCCAGCTGCTCGACCTCGAACGCATCACCGAGACCGCCCACGAGCGCGGCGCGCTCGCGGGCTTCGACCTCGCCCACTCGGTCGGCGCGGTCCCCCACGACCTCTCTTCGGTCGGCGTCGACTTCGCGGTCTGGTGCAGTTACAAGTACCTCAACGCCGGACCCGGAGCCATCGCGGGGCTGTACGTGAACGACCGGTTCTTCGGCGAGACGCCCGCCCTCGCGGGGTGGTGGGGCCACGAGAAGGAGACCCAGTTCGAGATGAACCCGACCTACACCCCGGCCGAGACCGCCGGGGCCTACCAGATCGGCACGGTGCCCGTCCTCTCGGCCGCGCCGCTCGCGGGGTCGCTCGACGTGTTCGAGGACGCCGGGGACGGGAGCGTCCGGACCGGCGTCGAGGCGGTCCGCGAGAAGTCGGTCGCGCTCACCGAGTACCTCGTCTTCCTCGCCGACGAGCTCCTCGACGACTGCGCGGTCGGGTCGCCCCGCGACCCCGACCGCCGGGGCGGCCACGTCGCGATAGAGCATCCCGAGGCCTACCGGGTGAGCGAGGCCCTCAAGGCTCGGGGCGTCGTCGTCGACTTCCGGCCGCCGAACGTGGTCCGAATCTGCCCGTCGCCGCTGTACGTCGGCTACGAGGACGTGTGGGAGATGGTGCAGGAACTGCGCGCGGTGCTGGAACACGCGGAGTACGAGGCGTTCGAGAAGCGCGGTGGTGGAGTGACCTGACTCGCCCGACTCACACCAGTAGCCGAACCACCCCGAGCAACACCACCACGCCCAGCACGTCGCAGACGTTCGTCACCACCGGAACCACCACGTCGTCGGGGTCGAGTTCGAACCGGTAGGCGGCGTAGGCCGCGAGGAGCGTCACGACCACCGCCACGACCGCGAGCGCGACTCCCGAGACCAGCGCCACCGCGACGACGGTGCCGACGAACAGTCGCGCGCCGCCAGTGAGAAACGTCAGAATCCACGCGCCGAGGCCGACCGCCGGAAACACCGTCGCGGCGAGCGCGACGGTGGCGACCGCGTTGCCCGCGAGCTCGTCGTCGGTGGGGTCGAACGACAGCGTGCCGAGGTGGAACGCGGTCGAGAGTCGCGCGGCGAGGATGCTCCCGAGGTTGCCCGCGGTGCCGATCATCACCGGCACCAGAATCAGCAGGGACGGATACCGGACGAGCTGGTTCTCGAAGGTGTCGAGGACGAGGCCGCTCCCGACCTCGACGACCGCCAGCACCACGAGCAGGGGGGCCATCGCGCGGGTGATTTCCCGGACGGTCCACGTCGCGTGCGACTGGGCCGCCATCTACCCACCCCCGAGCGAGACCACGAGTCGGACCGCGACCAGCAGCGCGGCCATCCCGAACACGTCGCCCGTGGTCGTGACCACGGGCCCGACCAGCGTGTCGGGGTCGAGCCCGCGCCGGTAGCCCGCGAAGACGGCCGCGACGACGATGACCGTCAGCGCGATACCGGAGAGGACTCCGGCCACGAGCGCCACCGCGGCCAGCGTCGCGAGCGAGGCCGAGGGGCGAGCGAGCGCGACCAGCGCCGCGTAGGCCACGACCGCGGCGAACACGCTGATTGCGACCCCGTTGAGCATCGCCGCGGTCGCCGCGGCGTACACCCGGCGGTCGTCGGGCACGGGACGGGGCTCGATGAGCCCCTGGTGGAGCGCGGTCGAGAGCTTCGCGCCCATCGCGCCGTAGACGTTGCCGCGGGTCGCCAACAGCGCGGGAACGAGCGCGAGCAGGCCGGAGACCGACCGGAGGTCCGACTGCATGCCGCCGAGGACGAGCCCCGCGAACAGGCCGCCGACCGCACTCGCCGCCAGCACCGGGAGGGCTTCGCGGTAGGCCCGCTCGGCCACGTCGCGGACGGACATCTCTCGGTACGTCGCGTTCCCGGACCAAAAAAGCGATGCGTCGGCCCGTGGGGTCGGAACTCGGTGGACTCCGCCGGTCGACTACCCGAACGGACCCATCCCGCCCATGCCGCCGCCTCCGCCACCGCCGCCCTGCATCTTCTTCATCATGCGCTCCATGTTGCCCTGACCCATCCCCTGGAACTGCTTGAGCGTCTGGGACATCATCTTGTGCTGTTCGAGGAGTTCGCGGACCGTCTCCTCGTCGGTCCCGCTCCCGCGCGCGATGCGCTCGACCTGACTCGCGCCGATTGCGCGGGGGTGTTCGAGTTCGGCCTCGGTCATCGAGTCCATGATGACCTCGAAGCGCCGCATCCGGTCCTGAGTCACGTCCATCGCGTCGTCCGGGAGTTCGTCCATCAGACCGCCACCCATCCCCGGAATCATGTCCATGACCTGGTCGAGCGGTCCCATGTTGTTCATCGCCTGCATCTGTCTGCGCATGTCCTTCAGGGTGAACTCGCCCTTCAGCATGTCCTCGGGGTCCCAGTCCTCCTCCTGTTCCTGGGTCTCCTGCATGGCGCGTTCGACACGCTCGGTGAGCTGTTTGAGGTCGCCCATCCCGAGCAGGCGCGAGATGAACCCCGAGGGTTCGAAGCGCTCGATGTCCCGGACCGTCTCGCCGGTCCCGAGGAACGCGATGGACGAATCGGTCTCGTTGACCGCGGTCAGCGCACCGCCACCCTTCGCGGTCCCGTCGAGTTTCGTGATGACGACGCCGTCGATGCCGATGGACGCCTCGAACTGGCGGGCCTGGTCTTTCGCGCCCTGCCCGATGGCGGCGTCGAGGACGAGCAGGCTCCGGTCGGGGTTCACGACACCCTCTATCTCCTCGATTTCGGCGATTAGGTCGTCTTCGAGCGCGTGGCGACCCGCGGTGTCGACGATGTGAACGTCGGCCTCGCTCGTGGCTTCCAGTCCCTCGCGCGCGATTTCGACCGGGTCCTCGGAGTCCGGGTCGCCGTAGAAGTCGACCTCGGCGCGCTCGGTCATCTCCTTGGCCTGGTCGTACGCGCCGGGCCGGAAGGTGTCGGTCTGGATGACCGCGGGCCGCAGGCCCTTCTTGGCGAACCACCATGCCATCTTCGCCGACGTGGTGGTCTTCCCTGACCCCTGGAGCCCCGCGAGCAGGATGGTCTGCTCTTCGAGCGGCAGGTCGGTGCTGTCGCCCACGAGGTCGACCATCTCCTCGTAGACGATGCTGAGGACGTGGTCCCGCGCCGAGGTTCCGGCAGGTGATTCTTCCTCCAGCGCGCGCTCCTTGATGGAGTCCGAAAGCTCCATCACGAGGCTGACCTCCACGTCGGCCTGCAGGAGCGACCGCTGAATCTCCTTGACAATCTCCTCTACGTCCTCCTCGGTCACGCGGGACTGCCCGCTGAGTTTGCCGAGGGAGTCGCGGAGAGAGTTGCCCAAGTCGTCGAGTACCATTCTTAGTGAAGTTAGACCGCGTAGTCGTTAAAGGCTTTTTCTAGCCCGCGAGTTGGGTGGTCCCGTCGAATCGCTCGAAAACGTCGCTCGCCCCCGTGAAACCGACCAAGGCGGAGACCCCTCGCCCTACTCGGGGTTCTCGGGGTCGCTGTCCGCCGACACGGTCAGACCCCATGGCCTGACCTTCACGTCAACGCTGTCCCAACGCTTCGGCACGAGCCGAAGACTAAGAACACCGACGATAGTCGTCGCAACCAGAAGTAGAAGTATCCATATCATCGACTTCTCACGCGCGGTGTCCTAGCACCGCGCATTAGTGCGGTTCTCCTATTCTTTTATTAAGTCTTCTGTGCGGCCTCTATGCCCCAGTCTTCTTTATTACGCCATCTAACGTGAATCTCGTATGACGCCGAAAGAGATATAAATCATCGAGATGTACGCTACACTGTAGCCGAAGACTAAGACAGACTTAGTCGTCGCAACCAGAAGTAGAACTATCCCATCACGGTTGCGCGGTGTCCTAGCACCGCGCGGGTTCTCTATCCAATGACTTGGCTAGTTCTAACTTTAGACCCTTCGTAGCGGCGGTGCTGGAGTTCGCGCCGTAGCCGCTTTCGACGCTCACGAGAACGGCCAAGTGTCTCCTTTGGAGCCGGATTTCGTCGTTCGTGGAAGGTTCAACCGTCGATAAACGTTACGACGGTCGGCGACCCAACCTTCCTTCAAGGTGGCCGATAAACTTATAATGGTTCCTCGGAAATCCACGCCCGTCCTCATTCAATGCATGGCACGCGATTTAAACAAGGCACGCAACGACTCGGTAGCAACGAACGGTGACCGCACCGAAGTGACGGGCGAACCCCGAGGACGGTCGCCCGGCGAACTGGCAGGCGAACTGGCGACCGACACCTACAACATCGTGGTGGCGCTCGCCATCCTCTCGCTGTCGTACTGGTTGCTCTTCCGGGGACTCCCGGTGGAGCTGTTCACGCTCGGACTCGCCGCCGTGGTCCTCGCCGCGGTGAACGGGCTAGTGGCGGTACGGCGCTGGTACCGGTAGGACGACGTGACGCCCGGATGAACGACGGGCCTCCCGGCCCTCGTCGAGCAGTCCGGCGTCGCAACTCTCCCTGTCGAACGTTCGCACGTCACGCGACCCCGACGAAGTCGACGGACTCAAATGTTCGCAGTATAGTGGATAATACGCACAACTATGTCCGACATCGAAGTCACGACTGAATCGGACGAGGGGTACAAGACGCTATCCACAGTCAGCGACCACGAGGTTCACATCGACGCTGGCGGAGCCGACGCGCCCTCGCCGGTCGAGATGCTCGTCACCACGTACACTTCCTGCTTCCTCGCGGCGTTCCGTATGGCCACGAAGCGCAACGGTATCCGCGACGTCGGCCGCATCGAGATAGACGCAGTCGCCGAACAGAGCGACGACGGCCTCGAATCGACCTCCTTCACGCTGGCCGTCGAGGCGGACCTCGACGACCCCGAGGCTCTCGTCGAAGCCGCCGAAGAATACTGTCACGTCAACAACTCGCTCGAACCGTCGCTCCGTGCCGACGTGACCGTCGAAGACGGCGCGTTCTGAGACGCCCCGCCCGACTACTCCCCGTCCCCGAGCAGGCTGTCGACCAACCGCTCGGGCTCGAACTTCTCTACGTCGTCGTAGCCCTGCCCGACGCCGAGGAAGAGGATGGGCTTGCCCGTGACGTGGGCGATGGAGATGGCCGCCCCGCCCTGGGAGTCTGCGTCGGCCTTCGTGAGTATCGCGCCGTCGATCTCGGCGGCCTCGTCGAACTTCTCGGCGCGCTGGACCGCGTCCTGTCCCGCGACGGCCTCGTCGACGAACAGCACCATGTCCGGGCCGACCACGCGACCGATCTTCTCCAACTGGTCCATCAGTCCCTCGTCGGTGTGGAGCCGACCCGCGGTGTCGCCAAGCACCACGTCCACGTCGTGGGACTCGGCGTACTCGACGGCGTCGTAGATGACCGCCGCGGGGTCGCCGCCCTGCTCGTGGGCGATGAGCTTCTTGTCGAGGTTGTCGGCGTGCTCCTGTATCTGCTCGTTGGCACCCGCGCGGTAGGTGTCGCCGTTCGCCAGCACCGTCGAGTAGCCCCGGTCTTCGAGGTACTTCGAGAGCTTCGCGATGGTCGTCGTCTTGCCCACGCCGTTGACGCCGGTGAAGATGATGGTGACCGGCTTGTCGGCCTCGGCGATGCGCCGGTCGAAGTCGAACTGGCCGACCGAGATGACCTTCAACAGCGAGTCGGCCAGCGCCTGCTCGACCACGTCGGCGGTCTCGTCGCTGAACGACCGGGTCGCGCCCGTGAGGTCCTCGCGGATGCTCTCGATGATCTCGTTGGTGACGCTGAGTTCCACGTCGCTCTCCAACAGCGCCATCTCCAGCTCCCAGAGCGGGTTTTCGAGGTCCTGCTCCTCGATGACGATCTCGCCCCTCGCGAACGATTTTGCCTTCTTGGCGAACCCGTTCACGGAGCCGCCTCCGTTCTCCTCGCCCTCCGGCTCGCTCGTCTCGGACGCCGCGGCGTCCCGTTCGGCCGAAGCCGCCGGGGTTTCGGTTGCCTCGGCTTCCTCGGTTTCGGCCTCCGCGGCTTCGGCTTCCTCGGCCTTCTCCTCGGTCGTCTCCTCCACGTCCTCGCGGAAACTCCCGAGCTTGTCCTTCAGGCTGTCGAACATCGGCGATTACTCGTCGTCGTCGCTCTGCTGTTGCATCTGTTGCATCTGCTGTTGCATCTGCTGTTGCTGGAGCTGTTGGGCCCTCTCTTCGAGTTCGGCGCTCTCGTCTTCGACCTCGCCGACCTCGTCTTGGAGGTCGGCGATGCGCTCGTCGAGGGTGTCCTGCTTGGTTTCGAGGGTCCCGACCGCGTCGTCCTCCTCGCGCTCGGCGGCGTACCCGCCGCCGAGCTCCACGATTATCTCGTCGAGGTCCTCGACCTCCGCGCGGACGTGCGCGCCGCCGCCGAGGGGGACCTGAACGACCGACCCGCTTTCGAGCGCGTCGATGGTCTCGATGGCCTCGTCGATCTCCGTCTTCTCCTCGCGGAGGCTCTCGATTTCGGCCTGGAGCTCCTCCTTGTGCTGTTCGAGTTCCTGCAGTTGCTGGGACAGCTCCTGAAGTTCGGGGTTGCCGCCACCGCCCATCATCGGGCTTCTACCTCCTCGACCTCGATCTGGGTACGCTTCAGGCTGTAGCGTCCGCCGAAGTTGGCGTAGGTGCGCTCGCGCGCCACGTCCTCGTTCTCGGCGTCGACCTCCGTCTCGAACTCCTGCCATCCGTCTCGGGACTTGAAGCGACCGCGAACAGTGAACTCGCTCATGGGCCAACGTGGGGTACGCGGAGGGAAGTATTTTCCTACTCGGTGACGCTGGACCTCGATTCCGTCGGAGGATTCTAATTCGCCGACTCCGGCGTGGTTCCGGGGACGGGCTCCCGTTGGCTCGTACCGCCTGATTCCGCCGGACCGGGCGACGCTTCGCGTCTCCCGGCTCGCTCTGGTCCGCAGAGACAGTTTAGAAATATCTCAATCATCTATCGGCGGGGGACGAATCAATACCGGTATTCTCACTATATACTGCTTTTGAAGCCACTATATCGAACAGCCACCGAGGGATGCCGGAACCATTATTTGAGAGAATACTCAATTGATTCTCGATGGGACAAGCCACTGACCGACTCCGGCGATACCTCGACGACGAACTCGGCGCGTGTCGAAGCGAAGACGTCGAGCGCCGACTCGCGGAACTCCGAACCCTCGAATCGACGCTCGGAACCGCGCGTCTCGACGCCGAACTCGACGTGCTCTCGGCGCTCGCCAACGAGACGCGCTACACGCTCGTCCGGGTGCTGGTCGCGGCGCGCGAGGAACTCTGCGTCTGCGAGCTGAACGCGGTCGTCGACGTGACCGAGAGCGGGCTCAGCCACGCGCTCTCGGCGCTCGTCGAGGCGGGCCTCGTCTCGGCCCGCAAGGACGGCCGCTGGAAGAAGTACCGGGCGACCAACCGCGCCGTCGCGCTCGTCACGGTCCTCGAAGGGAGCGTGGACGATGAGTAGCGCTACCCACGACGGCGGGCACGACGGGGGGCACGACCACGGGCCCGACTGCGGCTGTGAGAGCTGTGGCGACCCGCGCTCGATGGACTTCCTCGACAAGTACCTGACCCTCTGGATATTCGGCGCGATGGCTGTCGGCGTCGGGCTGGGGTTCGTCGCGCCGTCGGTGACCGAGCCGATTCGGGACCTCCACCTCGTGGAGATCGGGCTCGTGGTGATGATGTACCCGCCGCTGGCGAAGGCCGACTACTCGCGGCTCCCGACCGTGTTCCGCAACTGGCGAGTCCTCGGGCTGAGCCTCGTCCAGAACTGGCTCATCGGCCCGACCCTGATGTTCGGACTTGCGGTGGTCTTCTTCGGCGGCGTCGTCCCCGGGCTCCCGGCCCGTCCGGAGTTCTTCCTCGGCCTCGTCTTCATCGGGATGGCCCGGTGTATCGCGATGGTGCTCGTCTGGAACGAGCTCGCGGAGGGCTCGACCGAGTACGTCACCGGACTGGTCGCGTTCAACAGCCTCTTCCAGATCGTCACCTACGGGGTGTACGTCTGGTTCTTCGGCCTCGTCCTCCCCCCGCTGTTGGGCATGGAGACGCTCGTCGCGGGCATCACCACCTTCGACGTGACGCCGATGCAGGTGTTCGAGGCCATCGTGGTCTTCCTCGGCATCCCCTTCGCTGGCGGCTTCCTGACCCGGTACGTCGGGACCCGGGCCAAGAGCGAGGAGTGGTACGACGAGGAGTTCGTCCCCAGAATCGACCCCCTGACGCTGGTCGCACTGCTGTTCACCGTCGTCGTGATGTTCGCCACGCAGGGCGAGAGCATCGTCGCCGCCCCCGGAGACGTCCTGCTCATCGCCGTCCCGCTGACGATCTACTTCGTCGTGATGTTCCTCGTGAGCTTCGGGATGGGAAGGGGTATCGGTGCCGACTACTCGACGACGACCGCCATCGGCTTCACCGCGGCGAGCAACAACTTCGAGCTGGCCATCGCGGTCGCGGTCGCGGTGTTCGGCGTCGGCTCCGGAGTCGCGTTCGCGACCGTCGTCGGGCCGCTCATCGAGGTCCCGGTCCTGCTCGCGCTGGTCAACGTCGCGCTGTACTTCCAGCGGAAGTTCGACTGGCGCGAATCGACGCCTGCACCCGATTCGACCGCTCGCGAGACGACCGCGAACGACGACTGACGAGCATCCAAATCGAGAACCATGTCCACCGAACCCGATTCCGACGAAACCGACTCGACCGACCCGACTCGCATCGCCTTCGTCTGCGTTCAGAACGCCGGTCGCTCTCAGATGTCGGTCGCGTTCGCCGAGCGCGAACGCGACCGACGCGGCCTCGGCGACCGGATCGAACTCCTGACGGGCGGGACGCTCCCGGCCGACCGCGTCCACGAGGGGGTGATCGAAGCCATGGCCGAGGTCGGAATCGACCTCTCGGACCGGACCCCGCGGGAGATCACGACCGAGGAACTCCGGTCCTGCGACTACGTCGCGACGATGGGCTGTTCGACGCTCGACGTCGGCGCGGTCGGAGACGGCGTCGACGTGCGCGACTGGGCGCTCGACGACCCCGACGGGAAGGACCCCGAGCGAGTCCGCGAGATACGCGACGAGATAGAAGCGCGCGTGAGCGACCTGTTCGACGAGGTCGTCGCAGAATAGCCGCCTGTCGGATTCGTTCTCAATTCAGGTACCGTGTACAGGGTGGCTGCAACTTATCACGCTTTGGTCGTTGGATTTGCCACAAGTATTCTTATTTTGTCAATATCCGTCACTTGTTTAATCACCGACCCGTAGGCTTGCTCTCCGAAGTCCGATGGATTGTTCGTTACGAGTTCCGTCGTACCTGGCGTTCTACAAGCTAGGTCGTGAGCGTCGATACAAACCCAGTAATCCTCTTCTTCTTCCTGTTTCAAATCGCCCAGATTATCTTCGAGCCCCGGATACTCACGGTCTCGCGTCCAACTCTCCACTCGACTGTCGAACTTCTCTTTCCTTCTCCTAGTGAGTTTATCCAATTCTCTGGCGAGACTACGTAGGTCATTCTCCACGTCGCGCACTGTTGTATACGACAAACCGTCATAGTAATCACGGAGATACCGCCAAGCGTCGTTCGCTGTAGTTATCATCCATCTTCGGATTTCGTCTATATCGTCTGGGTCGAGTTCCTCCGAGAACTCATCTGCGCGCTTTAGTCTCGTAATGTGATCTAAAATTGCGGTCCGATGTTGCTTGATTACTTCCCGTTTCTTCTCCTCATACACGTCATCGATGTACTTCGTGACGTAAAATACGGCATCAGCATCCGATAGGTACTCTTCGCACTTCTCGTGATGAGTGTGAACGGTAAAACAGTACCCGAGAAGGATTCCTTTGTCAAGAAACGAGGTGTCCACCATTGTTACTCTTCGGCGGGATTCAATTCATCCAACTCTTCGGTCATCGACCGGTCGAACGAATCGGAAACGGATTCAAGTACCTCGGGCGGCTCGTATCCTTCTAAGAGTGCTCGACGAGTCTCTTCTATCCCTGTGTCGAGTACTCTTATCTTCTCTTCTCTCTCTTCCCGCCAACTATCGAGCCTATCTTCCGGAATATTACGATTGTGTTCGAACCGAAGCGTAATCTCGCTTATTTTCTCTACGAAAAATTCAAGGAAGGACTTCATTTCCGGAGCAGTTCCTCCGGTCTCGTACATAAGCCGCATCGTGTCGTCCCAGTTTAGGTACATACCATAGACATCTTCATACCTATCACACGGATATGTCACTAACATCTCATCGAGCAAATTTTCGATGGTGCTTGAAGGCCCTTGACTGTAATCGGGCAAGAGTTTTTGCTGGTCCAAGTCAACTGCCTCGAATTGTGCACGGAGCTTACTGTATGCCTCAATAAATGGCTCCGGCGCATCGTTGTTATATTGGTGTTTTTTGAGTTCTTTGGTGGGGCGTTTACCAAATTCGCCCACGATTTTGGATGCCGCTCTCCGAATCAGTCGTTGATCTTCCCCCGAAATATCGAATTCTGTAATCGGAATCTTCCGGTCCGAGAATAATTCTTGACCTTCCCAAAATCGGGCTCTCGGAGCGTTCAGAAACCCACGGTTGACCGAGTGAGGCTCACCGACCTCCCCGTACTTATACCAATGCCGAGGGAATCCGATGTCGTGGTTTAGTTCTTCAACTAAATATCGGTCAGCGATACAGCAGAGTTTCCAAAACTTCGAACGGGAAGTCGGACTTTCGTCCTGTTCTTCTCGTTCTCGAATGATTCGATAGCCAAGGAACTCCGGTGGACCCAGTCTTTCCGAACCCTTGTCGCTGGCAGATTCCGTTCGACTACCACCGACATCGCTTTCGCGGGAGTCCCGGCTATCCATAGACATTACTGGTGAAAACGTTACTTACGATTCGACAAGTATCTTGCTATGATCTGTCTTCTTCGGCGGAAAGACAGTCGGCACCGGCGCGCGATTACTCGATGTAGCCGAGCGCCTGGTCGATACGGCCGAGTTCGGGACCCGTCGTCTCCTGACCCACCACGTAGCCGTGTTCGTTCGCGAGCAGGCCCGACCCGACCAGCGGCGCGCCGTAATTGACGGTACCGATGTCGGCGGGCACGCCCAGTGCGTCCTCCAGTCGGTCGAGCTGGTCGTCGGTCGTCTTGGGGTGACAGAGCACGCCGTCGTTCGTCGCGACGGCGGCGGTGCCGACGGTCCGGACGCCCGCGAGTTCGCCGCGGGTCACGTCCACGTCGAGCGCCTCCTGTACCGCCTGCACCGCCTCCCGCGGGAGGTCGGGGTGGACGTACGCGCCCTCGTCGTTGGCGAGGACGACGTTCCCGGCGGCGTTGATGCGGCCGGGGAGTTCGGTCACGGTCGCGTCGACGGCGTCCTCGATGAACTCGCGCTCGCGGTCGGTGACCCGACTGCTGACGAGCAGGCCGTTCTCGTTGCCGACCGCGAGCGCGCCCACCGTCGCCGACCCGGCCACGTTGGTCTCGACGGTCTCGACGCCGAGTTCGTCGCCGAGGTCGGCGACCAGTCCGTCGTCGAGGTCGGGCCGGACCAGCAGGTACTCGTCGGTCGCGCGGGCGAACACGCCGACGTACGACGAACCGAAAAAGGCGGCGCGGAGCAAAGCTCTACTCGGCGTGTTCCGCTTCGACGACCGTCTCGCCCTCTTCCTCGAATCGGGCGGCCCGAACGCGGAGCTTGCTCGGGGGCTTCTTGCGGCCTCTCGACCAGACGGCCTCGTTGATGGAGGGGTCCAGGCGCACCTCGTCGCCGTCGACCTTGAAGTGCTGGGCGAGGTGGTCGCGGATCAGCGACATCGCCTTGTCGGCGCGCTTGTGCTTCGCTTCGGCCTTGACGTCCCGGAGCGGCACCGTGATGACGCGCTCCTCGAAGTCGCTCGCACTCATTATTCGTCGGTGTCGTTACGCCGCCAGTTGCGGCGCTTGGGGTTGCGCTGCGTCTCTCGGTCGGTCTTCATGATGACCCACGCGGGAACGCGGCTGTTCTGCCGGTCGAGTTTCGAGAGGCGCTTTTTCTTCGCCTTCGACTTCTTGCTCATGGTACCCCAAGTTTCCCCGCCGTGGCTTAAAATCTTGTTCCTTTGAGGCCGTTCGGTCGCGTCAGCCGCCCACCGACTCCTCGCCCGCCGACAGCGCCGCCCGGAACGCCGCGTCGTCCCGAACCTCGGCGACCGAGCGCGGGTCGGCGGGGCGGGCGGGGTCGTCCGAATCGACGCGGTCGTCCGAGTCGGCCGCGTCGTCGGCATCAGCCGACGACGCGGCCGGGTCCTGCAACCGTAGCCCCCACCAGCCCACGTCGCGCCACTTCCCCCGCTTGTACCCCACCGACTCGTAGACGCCCACCCGCTCGAACCCCAGCGACTCGTGGAGGCCGACGCTCGCGGGGCTCGGGAGGGCGATTCCCGCGTAGGCGTTGTAGAACCCCTGAAGCCGGAGGAGTTCGAACAGCGACTCGTAGAGTCCCTGGCCGACTCCCCTCCGGCGGTGCTCGGCGGCGACGTACACCGACACGTCCACCGACCAGCGGTAGGCGGGGCGCGTTCGGTGCTGGCCCGCGTAGGCGTAGCCGAGGATTTCGGAATCGCGCTCGCAGACCACCCAAGGATACGCCGGACGCGCGTCGGCGATGCGCTCGCGCATCGCCGACGCGCTCGGTGGCTCCTCCTCGAAGGAGACGGCGGTCTCCTCGACCACGGGCGCGTAGATGTCCCGCAGGGCGGGCGCGTCGGCCTCCTCCGCGAGCCGAATCCTCATCCGAGTTCGAACGCCTCCACGGTCGAGTACTCCGGCCCCTCGTCGGTGAGGACGCTCTCGGTCAGCCGAATCTCGGTCACCTCGGCCGTGCCCACGGTCGGCTCCAGCTCCTCGACGTTCTCCTGGACCAGCTCCTTGCCGCCCGCGTGGTTCATCCGCGCGAGGGTGACGTGGGGGGTGAAGTCGTGGTCCTCGGGGTCGAAGCCGAGCCTCGTCACCTCGCGCTCGACGGCCTCGTGGAGCCGGGTCATCTGCTCGCTGCCCTCGCTCACCCCGAGCCAGACGACGTTGATGTACCCCATGCTGGGGAAGACGCCCAGCCCCTCGTAAGACGCCTCGAACGGTCCGACGCCCGCCTGCTCGACCGCCCGCCGGAGGGCGTTCTTGACGCGCGAGGTCTTCCCGGCGGTCACGTCGCCGAGGAACTTTAGGGTGACGTGGGCCTGCTCGGGGTCGGTGAAGTCGAGGCCGGAGGCCCCGGCGAACTCCTCCTGGACCGCCCGCACCTCGTCGGCGAGGTCGTCGGGCAGGTCGATGCTGACGAACAGTCGCATGGGGTGACGTTGGGCGGGTCCGGGCTTGAAGGTTGGTGGGCGTGACTACACTTCAGGAAGCTGGGTCTGCATCGCTTCGAGGTATTCGGATTCTTCGTCCGGCGGCCAGTCAGGCGCTTCGGCGAAGAGCCGTTCCGCCGCGGCGTCGATTTCCTGCAGAACGCTCCGGTCGGGTTCGGTGTTCTTGTTCTTGTTGTAGAGGTAGCAGAGCTGCACTACTTCGGCGATTTCGATACCTCTGACGTAGAGCGAAGCGATACGCCACTGGCCGATTTTCATCTGCCGAACGTGCTTCGTCCCTCGGAGCGTTTTCGATTCGAGTATCTCTTCGGCTTCGTCTGCGTTTCGCTTCCGGGCTTCGAGCCCATCGACGAGTTCGCTGGCCTCTCTGGGGTCGATGCGCTTGACCAGCTTCTCGTAGAACGCGTCCGAGAGTACGTAGCAGACGCCCATCTACTCGACTGTAGTCGGCGACCGACGAAAAATATTGTCGATTTCGACTAAACGAATCAGTCGTCGTATAGCCGACGTTCCTCAGTCGGATTCCTCGTCGTCGAGAGCGTCTCGCACGTCGTCGAGCGTCTTAAAATCGCCCTCGCGCATCCGTCCGGGTTCGACCACGTACTCGGAGTCGAAGTCCTCCTCGTCGTCTCTGACTTCCGTCTCGCGGTCGGGTGACTCGGACGAGTAGGCCATGCTGATTCCAGTTACCACGCAGAACTTTATAAGTCTTTACTAGGGGGAATCGTCGCAGAATTTGTCCCGAATCCCCATGGCGTAGGCCTTAACACCGCTCGACGCCAATCCGGTCACATGACCGACCCAGAGGACCACGACTTCTCCGAGGGCGACCGCTTCGACGACCCCTACGAGGCGTTCGACCTCGACCCGCCCGAGCTCGACGTCGACCCCGACAAGGTCGACCCCGTCGACTCGCGGGTCGTCGCCGACCTGCTCGACGAGGGGAACGTCCCGGCCGACGAGGTCGACGTCGAGGAACTCCTCGACGTGGGCCTGAACTACATGCAGATAAACCGGTTCGAGCAGGCCGCCGACACCTTCGAGCGGGTCGCCCAGTTCGCTCCCGACGGGAGCGCGCTCGAACAGGAGGCGTGGACGAACAAGGGCGTCGCCCACGCCGAACTGGAGGAGTGGGACGAGGCCATCGGCGCGTATCGGGAGGCCCTCCACGTCGACGAGGACGGCGAGGCGCGACGCGCCTCGAACGAGAGCGGGCAACGCCCGCGAGCAGGCGAGCACGCCGCCACCGCCGAGACCAACCTCGCCTACGCGCTGTGGGAGTCGGGCCGTAGCGAGCAGGCGCTCGAACACGCCGAGCGCGCGGTCGAAATCGACGAGCGGTTCGCCGAGGCGTGGTTCAACCGCGGGTTCTTCCTGCTGGAGCGCGGGCTGGCGGAGGACGCGCTGAACAGCATCGAGAACGCCATCCGGCTGGGCCTGCGCAACTCCGAGGTGCTGGACGAGAAGGCCCGCGCGCTCGAAGAACTCGGCCAGTACGACGAGGCCGAGGAGATCGCCGAGGAGGCCGAACAGATGCGCGAGCAGGCCGAGCAGGAGCTCATCGAGAGCAGACGGGAATGATGCTACTCACCGAGCGCGAGACCGACGAGGGACTGCTGGTGGCGGTCTGCGACGCCGAGGTCCTCGGCGAGACGTTCGAGGAAGACGGCGTCTCGCTCACCGTCACCGAGGAGTTCTACGGCGGGGAGGAGGCCGACGAGCAGGCGGTGGTCGCCAGCCTCGCTCGCGCGTCGGTGGCGAACCTCGTGGGGACCGAGGCGGTCGAACTCGCGGTCCGCGAGGGGTTCGTCGACGAGGCCAACGTCCTCGACATAGAGTCGACCCGCCACGCCCAGTACCTCCGGATGTAGCGTCGGACCGCCGGTCTCTCCTCTACCCCTCCCCGAGCGCGGGGAGATTGACCACCAGCAGGGTCAGCATCGATAGTCCCACCAGTCCCAGACCGACCGAGGCGAGTCCGGTGTCGAACGCGACCGCCAGTACCGCGTGGAACGCGCCGACGAAGACGAGTCCGAGGAGCAGGAGGCTCGCGGCGAGCCGTCGCTTCGAGACCATATCCTCACCTTGGAGCCGAGTCCCTTAACGGCGTCCCTGCTCGGGCGGCGCGCTCGGAGGCTCGCCTCCGAGCGCGCCCCGAGCGATTTCGGTTCCGTTCTCCCTTCGGTTCCGCGTTCCCGGCCCCGACGAAACCGATTCCAGTTACGCGAGAGTGTCGAGACCGAAGGAATGTTCTTGCTCGAACCCCTCTCTTCGGGTAATGGGACTTCAGCAATCAGACGCGCTCGACGTCGAGCGCATCCGGGAGGACTTCCCCATCCTCGAACGGGAGGTCGGCGACGGTCGGCCGCTGGTCTACCTCGACAACGGCGCGACGACCCAGACGCCAGACCGGGTCGTCGACGCCATCTCGGAGTACTACCGGACGTACAACGCCAACGTTCACCGGGGCATCCACCAGCTCAGTCAGGAGGCCTCCATCGCCTACGAGGAGGCCCACGACGCGGTCGCCGACTTCGTCGGTGCCGACGGCCGCGAGGAGATCGTCTTCACCAAGAACACCACCGAGGCCGAGAACCTCGTGGCCTACTCGTGGGGCCTGAACGAACTCGGCCCGGGCGACGAGGTGGTCCTCACGGAGATGGAACACCACTCGTCGTTCGTCACATGGCAGCAGATCGCCGAGCGCGCGGGTGCCGACGTGAAGTACATCCCGGTGACCGACGAGGGCACCCTCGACATGGACGCCGCGGCAGACCTCGTCACCGACGACACCGCGATGGTGAGCGCCGTCCACGTCTCGAACACCCTCGGGACCGTCAACCCCGCGCGGGAACTCGCCGACCTCGCCCACGACCACGACGCCTACGTCTTCCTCGACGGCGCGCAGGCGGTGCCGACGCGCCCGGTGGACGTGGCGGCCATCGACGCTGACTTCTACGCCTTCTCGGCCCACAAGATGGCCGGACCGACCGGCATCGGCGCGCTCTACGGCAAGGAGGAGATTCTGGAGGAGATGGAGCCGTACCTCTACGGCGGCGGGATGATCCGGAAGGTCTCGTTCGACGAGACGACGTGGAACGACCTGCCGTGGAAGTTCGAGGCCGGAACCCCGAGCATCGCGCAGGCGGTCGGCTTCGCCGAGGCGGTCGAGTACCTCGAAGACATCGGCATGGAGTCGGTCAAGCGCCACGAGGAACACCTCGCGGCGTACGCGCTCGACCGGATGGCGGAGTTCGACGACATCGAGGTGTACGGCCCCGACGACCCGACCGACCGCGGCGGTCTCGTCTCGTTCAACCTCGACGGCGTCCACGCCCACGACCTGGCCTCCATCACGAACGACCACGGCGTCGCCATCCGGGCGGGCGACCACTGCACTCAGCCCCTCCACGACAAGCTCGGCGTGGCGGCGACCGCGCGGGCGTCGTTCTACGTCTACAACACGACCGACGAGATAGACGTGCTGTTGGACGCGATGGACGACGCCCGAGAGCTGTTCGCCTGAAGTCGATTGCTTTTTGTCTCCGGTAGCCGCCGTGTCAGACATGTTAGAAGAAGTCCGAGCGCGCGCCCAGACCTACTTCGACGCCGACATCGCTCCCGCCCACGACTGGTACCACGTCGAGCGCGTCGCCGCGCTCGCGACGACGCTCGCCGAGGAGTACGAGGTCGACGAGACCGTGTTGTTCGCCGCGACGTGGCTCCACGACATCGGCCGGGCGAGGGAAGACCGCGGTGAAATCGAGGACCACGCCGAGTGGGGCGCGCGGGAGGCGGGCGAGATCCTCGCCGACGGTCTCGGCGCTCGCGCCGAGACCGTCGGCGCGGTCCAGCACTGCATCCGGGCACATCGCTTCTCGAACGACGTGGAACCCCGGACCCGCGAGGCAGAACTCCTCTCGGACGCCGACAACCTCGACGCGCTCGGCGCGGTCGGAATCGCGCGGTGTTTCGCGTACGGCGGCGAACTCGGCCAGACCCTCCACGACCCCGACCTGCCGCCCGAGGCCGACGACTCGACCGCCGGGGCGACCCAGTTCAACCACTTCCACAAGAAGATCCTCCGTCTCCCCGACCGGATGTACACCGAGGCCGGTCGCGAACTCGCCGAGGAACGCAGGGCGTTCGTCGTCGAGTTCCTCGACCGCTTCGAGCGCGAAGTCGGCGGCGAGGTCTGAGACGCTGCAGGCCGTCAGCGCCCCCGACGCCAGCCACCGCCGCGACCGCGAACCGGCCGTATTTTATCCGAGAAGTACCTGTTCCCGAACATGGTAGACTGGACTCTCGCCGCCGTGATGGGTTCGCACACGCTGATGGCCGTCCTCTGGGCGGGCGGCTATCTGGTCACGTCGATGCTGGTCGTGCCCGCGGCCGGGCGACACGACGCCCCGGAGTTCGCGCTCGACGTGCTCGACTCGCTGAAGTGGTTCGCGCTCGGCGGCGTCGTCCTGATGGGCGCGTCGGGTGGCGCGGCGGTCTGGGTCATCTACGACAACAGCCTCCCCGAGGGCGCGCGCGGGACCGCCCTCATCGCGATGATGTCCCTCTACGGCGTCTTCGCGCTGACCAGCCTCTGGTCGTGGTGGGAGACGAAGAACGCCCGCGAAGACGGCGTCTCGGCGCTCCCGACCCGGCTCAAGATGTCGTTCCGGACGAACGCGCTGGTCGCCACCCTGCTCGTTCTCAACGCCTCCGTCATCGGCTACGTCGTGTGAGGTCTCGGCCTCACTCCCGCCAGTGGCCCCTGAAGTGGCCGTCGTCGGTCGCGACGACCACCGTCTCCCCGACGACGACCGGTTCGCCCTCCACCGGTTCGCTCTCGGCCCGCCAGCGCGCGCTCCCGTCGGCGGCGTCGAGCGCGTGGAGGTCGTCGCTTCCGCCGACGCAGACGACTCCCTCGGCCGCGCCCGGCGGGGTCACGTCCGGCCACCGGCCCTCCGGCCGGAAGCGCCAGCGCTCCTCGCCGTCGCCGGGGTCGAAGGCGTAGAGCGTCTCGTCGTCGGCGGAAACGACCGCGCCGTCGGTGACGGCGGGCCGACCGCGACGACGGTCGAGTTCCCGCGACCATCGCTCCTCGCCGTCTCCGAGGCCGACCGCGAACAGCTTCCCTCGCGTCGGGACGTAGAGCGCGTCGCTCCCGGCGACCGGCGGGTCGTTCCCGACTCCGTCGTCCGCAAGGGTCGCGTGCCACCGCTCTCGCCCGTCCGAGCCGAACGCCGTCACCGCCGTCGAGGTCGCGGTGTCCTCCCGGTGGGCGAACGCGCCGTCTCCGGACGCGACGAGCGCGACCCCGCGTTCGGAAACCTCCAGTTCGGTGTTCCAGAGCGGGTCGCCGTCGTCGGCCGCGAACGCGACGAGCTCACCGCCGTCGGTCGCGGCGTAGACGCGGTCGCCACTCGCCGCGAGTTCCCGGATAACGTCGTCGGTCTCGACCCGCCAGCCGACCTCGCCGTCGGCGGCGAACGCCGACAGCCCGCCGTCCTCGTGGCCGACGTACAGCGTCCCGTCCCCGACCGCGACCGCCCCGACCGGTTCGGTCTGGCTCTCCCCGCGAACCCCGCCCGTGGCGGCGTCTCGGGCCGCGAGGTCGGCGTACTGGCCCCACTCCTCGGTCTCCCAGTCGAAGTCCCGCGAGGACCGGCTCACGGTGAACACCGTCTCGCCGTCGGCTCCGGCGAGCACGTCGTCGGGGAGGTAGCTTCCCGTGCCGATTCCCCCCTCCCACCGGACGTCGCCACCGCCGGGTCGGTAGCCACAGCCAGCGAGTGCCCCGATTCCTGCGGTGGCGAGCGACGCCAGCGAGAGGAACCGACGTCGGGAGGGGTGCGGGGTCATCGCCCTTCCAGCTCCGCGTCGAGGTCCCGGAGCCGCTCGATGCGCTCGGCGGTCGGGGGGTGGGTCTCGGGGAACAGGTCGCGGCTTATCAGCTCCCGGTCGGAGCCGAACTTCGGGGCGTCTATCGGCGCGACGTAGAGCGCTTCGAGGCCGCCGTCCTGCTCGCGGAGGTCCCGGTCGGGGAGTTCGGTCATCGTGTCGTCGAGGGTCCGCAGCGCGCTCGCGAGCGCCAGCGGCTCGCCCGTGAGGCTCACGGCACCGCGGTCGGCGGCGAACTCGCGGTACCGCGAGAGGAGTCGGAAAAAGAGGAAGCTCCCGACCCAGAACGCCGCCGAGACCGCGAGCGTCAGCACGCTGCTCACCACGAGCACGACGACGGCGACCGCGAGCCCCTTGCCGTCGCCGTTGCTCCGGCCCATCCCGCCGAGACCGTGGAAGACGCCCTTGAGCACGAAGTACGCGCCCATCGCCACGAAGTAGGTCAGCGTCGGCAGGAAGTACGCGAGCGTCATCACCGCCACGTCGCGGTTCTTGACGTGGGCGAGTTCGTGGGCCAGCACGGCCGCCAGTTCCTCGTCGTCGAGTCGGTCGAGCAGGCCCTCGGTCACGACCACCGTCGCGCTCTCGGGCGACCGACCCACGGTGAAGGCGTTCGGGACCGCCGTCCGGCTCACCGCCACCGTCGGCGTCGGCAGGTCGAGACGGGCGGCGAGCCGCGTCACCGTCGCGTGGAGGTCGGGGTACTCCTCGGCGTCGACCTCCCGCGCACCGGCCGACCGGAGCGCGACGCGCCGACCGAAGGCGTACTGCGCGGCGAACCCGCCGAGGACGACCGCGGTGAGCACGACCGGATTCACGTAGAACTGCCCGTTCCACGGCTCGTTCGTGGCGAATTCGAGGAGGTCCAGCCCCACCGTGTTGAGCAGGAACAGGAGGGTGTAGACGAACCCGAACGGGAGCGCGAGGACGAACGCCAGCGTCAGCACCATCCGGACCTGCAGGCTCCTGTCGGACTCCCAGTTCATCCCGGGAACCACCGCCCGGCGCGTCTGCTGGTCGTCTCGCGGAGGGGAATTTCGGGGACCATATCCGATACCTGACTGGTGGCTATCATAAGTCTTCCCTCTGTCCAGTCGCCGTCGCGGTGGGCGCGCTCTCGATTTTCCTGCGCTCCCGGCCGCGCCGAGCGCGGCCGGGAGCGCAGGAAACGGGTGGCGGGCCCGGAGCACAGGAAACGGTTGGCGGTAGGCTTTTACGCCCGACTCGCCTACTCGCTACCAACAATGGGCATGGGCTCGGACATGTATCGCCAGCAGATTCTCGACCACTACAAGAACCCCCGGAACTACGGGGAACTGGACGAGAAGACCTACTCCCACGCTGGCGAGAACCCGATGTGCGGCGACGAGATCGCCATCGACGTGAAACTCGACGACGACGAGGAGACCATCGAACGCGTCGCCTTCCGGGGCGACGGCTGTGCCATCAGTCAGGCCAGCGCGAGCATGCTCTCCCAGAAGCTGGCGGGCATGTCGGTCGCGGAGATGCGCGAGATGGACCGCGACGACGTCATCGACATGCTCGGGGTGGACATCAGCCCGATGCGGGTCAAGTGCGCGGTTCTCGCCGAGAAGGTCGTTCAGGACGGCGCGGAGATCTACGAGGGCGAGAAGGAACTGGACAAGACGACGACCGAAGAGGACTGAGCGGGCGGTTCCGACCGTTTCACCGGTTCTCGGTTTTCATCCCACTCGCGATTCGACCACCGACGGGCGAGCGTACGCCGCGAGGGCGACGACAGCGCCGACCCCGCCAGCGAGCACGAGCGCGACGGTGTTCCGTACTCCCAGTCCGAGCGCCGCGACCGGCAGGACCGCGAGGAACGCGACGCCGAAGCCCGCGGCCGCGACGGCGAACCGCCGTCGCGGCCGCGGGCTCTCCGGGACGAGACCCCCGTAGACGAACGCGGCCCCGGCGAGTCCGGCCGCGATTCCCACCGGAATCCCCACCAACAGCGACGGCCAGATGCGGGCGCTGAGGAGTTCGGTCACGGCGACGCCGACGACCAGGAACGCCGACAGCCCGGTGGCGAGCGCGAGGAGGGCGGTTCGGCGAGTCACGAGTGGTCATCTCTCGGAGGGCTGAAATAGATTCCCCGCGCGACGACGCTCGGTCCGGCCTCAGAACGCCGACAGGCCGTAGTACTCGCTGAACACCTCGACGGTCGCCTTGAACAGCGCGAGGATTATCGGCCCGACGAACAGCCCGATGGGGCCGAGGAAGTACGCCGCGCCGAACACGCCCAGCAGTATCACCGCCGAGTGGAGCGACGACCCCTTCTCGATGACCATCGCCCGCAGGTAGTCGTCGACGAGCGCGACGATGGTGAGTCCGTACACCACGACCAGCACGCCCGCGAGCGGTCTGCCCTCTATCGCCAGATAGACCGCCGCCCCGCCCAGCACCGGTGCGACGCCGACGATGGGGACCAGCGCCAGGAACACCATCACGCCGGTCCAGAACGCGGCGTTGGGCACGCCGGTCGCGAACAGACCCAGTCCCGCGACGAACCCCTGCACCAGTGCGACGAAGATGTGGCCCTTCAGCACGGCCCACGTCGCGTCCTCGGCCTCCGCGTAGAGTTCGTCCTGCACGTCCCGGGGGAGCGGCGTGACGCGCTTGGTCCACGCCACGAACTCGTCGCCGTCCTTGAGCAGGTAGTAGAGCAGGAACACGAGCAGGAGGAGGCCCAGAAACGCGTGGACTCCGGCCTCCGCGATACGGGACGTCTGCTCTCCGATTCCCGCGGTGAGCCCCGAGAACACCCGGTCGATGATGGGTTCGAGCTGGATTCCGAGGAGGGACTCGACGCTTTCCTGCACCGACCGCAATCCGCGGAGGTCGTCGACGGAGGTCGGGATGCTCTCGACCTCCACCAGCCCGACCGCCACGAGGCCGACGACCGGCCCGATGACGAGCACCGCCGCGAGGACGACGAGCACGACCGCCGACACCTGCTTGCCCACCGCGGGAGCCAGCCGCCGCTGGAGGGGAGTGAACACGAACGCCAGCAGTATCGCCCCGAGGACGTAGCCGAGGAACGGTCGCACGACGAGAAACGACAGTATCGCCAGCGTCCCGACCACGACGATTGCGAACCCCGTTCGCGCTTTCATGTCTGAAAACACGAGGGTTCGGTGTAAAGGCGAACCGGCCGGATCGGCGATCAGGTCGGCTCTGCCGTCGGGATGCGAGCGTCACGCGAGCGACCAGCGAGCTCGTCGCGAAGAATCGCGGCGGAGCCGCGATTCTTCGCGCGGTAACGGGGCCGGGAGAACCGGTCGGTCTACTCGGGCTTCAGCCCGCCGTCCTCGACGCGCATGACGGCCTCGCCGTCGGCGAGGTTCGGCGCGTCCACCAGCCGGACGATGCGCTTTTCGCCCTTCGACTTCCGGAGGTAGATGCGGAAGGTCGACTTGTGGCCGAGGATGTTGCCCCCGATGGGCTGGGTCGGGTCGCCGAAGAACGAGTCGGGGTTCGAGGCGACCTGATTCGTCACGACGACGGCGGTGTTGTGGAGGTTGCCGACCTTGTCGAGGTCGTGGAGGTGCTTGTTGAGCTTCTGCTGGCGCTCGGCGAGTTCGCCACGGCCGACGTACTCCGCGCGGAAGTGGGCGGTGAGCGAGTCGACGCAGAGCAGTCGGACGGGGTACTCGTCGTCCTGGGTCTCGCTCGCGAGTTCCTGTGCCTTCTCCGCGAGCAGCATCTGATGGTTGGAGTTGAACGCCTTGGCGACGTGAATCTTGTCGAGGAAGTCCTCGACCAGCGCCTCCATCGCCTCGTCGTCGCCGGGCGACCCGTCGATCTCGCGCTCGTCCATCGCGGCCTGAATGGCCTCGTCGGGGAGTCCCCGGACCATGTCGTCGATGCGCTCGGGCCGGAAGGTGTCCTCGCTGTCGACGAACATGGCGCTCCCGCCGAGCCCGCCGTGTTCGCGCGGGAGCTGGACGTTGACCGCGAGCTGGTGGGTGACCTGAGACTTCCCGGCACCGAACTCGCCGTACACTTCGGTGATGGACTGGGTCTCGACGCCGCCGCCCAGCAGTTCGTCGACCTCCTCGATCTTCCATTCGAGCTTCCCGATCTTCTCGCGGCGCTCCAGCACGGCCGCGCCGGTCTCGAAGCCGCCCACGTCGGCGGCCTCGCGGGCCGCCTGTACGATGTCGGCGGCGGTCGACTCGCCCACGTCGGCGGTGTTCGAGAGCTCGCCGGGGCTCGCGACCGCGAGTCCGGGGTAGGAGTCGAAACCTGCGTCTCTGAGCTTCTCTGCGGTCGCCGGGCCGACGCCCGGGAGTTCCTCGAGGTCTTCGTCTGCTGCCATACTCTCCGCTTGTGCCCCTCGTCATATAAACCCCCGTTAACAGGGGAGTGAAAGTGAAAATGCCGGACGGCGGCGTGGGTGTGACGAACGTCGGACGGCATTTAAAACGAGAAGAGTCGGCGGCGAGGGACGCGACCGCTCACTCCCAGGGGTGCTTGCCGGGCGCGTCGGGCCACAGCGGGTACCAGTACTCCTTGTCGCTCTCGACCTCGAGTTCGCCGTCGAGGTTGCTCTCCAGTTTGAACTCCGCGCCCGAGTCGCGGTCGCTCGTCCCCGTCGGAGCGAACGGGTAGTACGAACCCCTGCGGAACGAGTACACCCAGTAGGCGGGGTCGCCGTCACGCTCGAATCCGAAGACGGCCGCGAGCAGTCGCGAGCCGTAGCCGTGCTCGATGAGCGTGTCGGCCGCGAAGTGGAGGCTGGTCACGAGGTCCTCGTAGTCGTCGTCGCGCAGGACGACCCACGAGTAGCCGTAGTCGTCGGTGTGGCCCTCGGCCTCGGTGCCGGTCTCCTCCGCGCCGAACTCCAGTATCTCGTGGACCTCGTCCACGGCGGCCCGGAAGTCGGTGTTGTCCACCTCCGAGAAGCACAGCGCCGCCTCGCCGACCGCCTCGTAGCCCAGTTCGGCCTCCATCGTGATGTACGCCGTGCTCATCCCGAACAGGTCCTCGGGGTCGGCGTTCCGGGTCGCGTCGGCCTCCGCGCGGATGCCGAGCACCTCCCGGATTCCGTCGAACAGTCCCATGGGCGTGTGTATGGGGGCGTCGATAAAAAGGGAGGCGTCCTATGGGTGACAGACTGATTCTAATCCGTTGATACGTCGTCCAGAGTTAGATAAACACCCACTGCTACTGCGAATTTCAGAGAAGACGCGAACACCCCGAAAGCCCCCGCCCGCTCGCGGTCGCTCAGCGACATATCTCGGCCTCTCCGCACCACCCGGCCGAGATAGGGGTCGCTGAGACGACTGAACTGTGCGCGAGCGGGCGGCCCCTTCCAGTCCACCCAGACGACGGCTAGTGAGGATTCGCGTCGATGGTGGATGCCGGGATAGCGCTTCCGTTGACTGTTCGGCCGGTCGTTTCCCTTCGAGACTCCTCGAACGCGGCCGAAACGACCACGGCCATCGAAACCGACCTAGTGAGCGCCATGAACGCGGTACTCCACTTCAGCGGCGACGAGAGCCAGCAGGCCCACGCGATTGCGAACGCCCGGAACCTCCTCGAAGACGACTCGACCGCGGTCGAGTCGGTCGTCCTCGTGGCGAACGGCGACGGGGTCGCCCTGCTCACCAGCGACTCGACCGACCCGGGGTCGGTCGAGTCGCTGGCCGAGGCGGGCGTGGCCCTGCGCGCCTGCGCGAACAGCCTCAAGAGTCGGGACCTCTCGGAGGCCGACCTGCTCGACGGGGTCGAGCGCGTGCCCGCGGGCGTGGGCGAAGTAGTCAAACGGCAGGCCGACGGCCACGCCTACGTCAAGGTGCCGTGAAACCGCGAAAATCGAACCGTCGTCTCAGGCCGACTCCATCTGGCGTTCGAGGTCACGCAGCGCCTCGATGCGCTTTTCTGTGTCAGGGTGGGTGCTGAACAGCTTGCTGATGAGACCGCTCTTGATGGGGATGATGAAGAACGCGTTCATCTCCGACTCCGAGCGGAGGTCGTCTTTCGGCACCTTGTCCATCTCGCCCGAGATCTTCATCAGCGCCGACGCGAGCGCCGCGGGCTTGCCGGTGATGGTCGCCGCGCCCCGGTCGGCCGCGAACTCGCGGTACCGCGAGAGCGCCCGGATGAGGAAGAAGCTCACGACCCACACCACGAGCGAGGCGACGATGGCGACCCACACGGGGGCCTGATTCCGACTGTCGCCGCCACCGCCGAACCACCAGCCCCACCGGACCACGAGGAACGCGATGGTCGAGAGGAACGACGCGATGGTCATCACCATCATGTCGCGGTTCTTGACGTGGGCGAGCTCGTGGGCCAGCACGCCCTCCAACTCCTCCTGGTCGAGCGACCGCATCAGCCCGGTCGTCACCGCGACCGCGGCGTTCTTCTGCGAGCGCCCCGTGGCGAACGCGTTCGGGACCCGGCTGTCGACGACCGCGACCTTCGGCTTGGGCAGGTCGGCCTGCTGGGAGAGCCGCCCGACCATCCGGTGGAGTTCCGGATAGTCGTCTTCGCTCACTTCCTTCGCGCCCATGCTCCACAGCGTGAGCTTGTCGCTGAAGAAGAACTGGCCCAGCGAGAACGCGCCCATCACCAGCACCAGTCCGAGCAGGCTCGCGAACCGCGAGAGCACGCCGATGAAGACGATGTACAGCGCGAACAGCAGGAACATCGTCAGCACCATGCGTGCCCGAAGTCCCCAGTCTGCTTTCCACTTCATGTTCGACCATAGGGGTCAGCACCTTTTAAACGTTCGTCGCCGAGACGGGCTTTCTCCCCCGATTTTCGGCCGCTCTCCCATCGCCGCGACGACCCGCCGAACGTATTTACCCGCACACGTCGTCGAAGGGTCACGATGTCCCACCGCACTGCCGGGCCGGTCCGGAGCATCGCCACCGCGACCGGCGTCTCGGCCCTCGGGGTCGTGTTCAGCGTCCTGCTGTCGATTCCCGTGTTCGTGGTCTCGCTCGACCTCGTGACCCAGTTCGTCGCGGCGCTCGTCCTCTCGGAACTGGGATTCGTGGCGGCCGCGCTCGTCTTCCTCCGCGTGACGCGTCGGGGGCTGGGCTACCTCGATATCGGACTGCTGGACCGCCGGGCGCTCGGATTCGTCATCGCCGGGACCGTCGGCCTGTTCGTCTTTCGTATCGCCGCCATCCTCGCCGCGCAGGCGGCGGGCCTCCCGCTCGCGGGCAACTCTGTCACCCAGCTCGCCGAGGAGGGCCTGCTGGTGACCCTGCTCGCGCTGGTCCCGCTGTCGATACTCGTCATCGGCCCGGCCGAGGAACTCCTGTTCCGCGGCGTGGTCCAGCGGTACCTCGCCGAGTCGCTCCCGGAGTTCGGCGCGGTCGCGCTCGCCAGCGTCCTGTTCGCGCTCGTCCACGTCCCGACCACGTTCGTGGCGACG
Organism: Halorussus salilacus; assembly: GCF_024138125.1. Lineage (NCBI taxonomy): Archaea > Methanobacteriati > Methanobacteriota > Halobacteria > Halobacteriales > Haladaptataceae > Halorussus > Halorussus salilacus. The sequence continues at coordinate 1,519,870 of NZ_CP099993.1, read as the reverse complement.
CCCGACCCGCTCGCGGTGGGCGTGACCCTCGCCATCCTGTTCGGCCTGTCGATGTTGCTGGGCTACCTCTACGTCTGGACCGACAACCTCCTCGTGCCGATTCTGGTCCACGGCTTCTACGACGCTCTCCTGTTCGCGCTGGCGTACGCGGCCCTCTCCTCGGACGGTCTTCCGACGGTGGTCGCCTGACCGTGGCTCCGGAGCGGTCGCTCGACCGCCGTTCCGAAGGGGTCGCCTGACCGTCGCTCCGAAGGGGTCTCGTACCTGCCTGCCGCCGTCTGTCCGGTCGAGAATACTTATCGGGTCGTACGTCAACATGTGGCTATGAGCGAGCAACTGGCGACGTCCACCGGCCCGGTCCCGCACTGGTCGGACGGCGACGGGGAGGTCCCGACCGTCACCCGCGGAGAGGGCGCGTACGTCTACGACGAGGAGGGCACCGAGTACCTCGACTTCCTCTCGCAACTCTACTGCGTCAACGCGGGCCACAGCAACGACGCCATCGTCGAGGCGATGGCCGAACAGGCCCGCCGGATTCCGTACGTCTCCTCGTCGAAGCACAACGACGCGCGCTCGGCGCTGGCCGACCGACTCGCGGAGGTCGCGCCCGACGGCCTCTCGGACGTGTACTTCGCGGTCTCCGGAAGCGAGGCCAACGAGTCGGCCGTCCAGTTCGCCCGCGCCCATCAGGACGCCCACAAGGTCCTGACCCGCTGGCGGTCGTACCACGGCGGCACCTACGGCGCTGGCGCGCTCACCGGCGACCCCGGCACGCGCGCGACCCTCGAACGCCACGCCGCGACCTCGGGGTCCGGGAAGTTCCTCCCGCCGCTTCCCGGCGCGTTCGACGCCGAGACGCCCGAAGAACTGGCCGAGCAGGCGGCCGACCACCTCGAATTCGTGATCCGAAACGAGGGTCCCGACTCGGTCGCCGCGGTCCTCACCGAACCCATCGGCGGGACCAGCGGGGCCTACCCCGCGCCGCCGGGCTACTTCGAGCGCGTCCGCGACATCTGCGACGAGTACGACGTCCTCCTGATTTCGGACGAGGTCATCACCGGATTCGGCCGGTGTGGCGACTGGTTCGGCATCCAGACCGAGGGCGTGACTCCGGACGCGATCACCTTCGCGAAGGGCGTCACGAGCGCCTACGCGCCGCTCGCGGGCGTCCTCGTGAACGACGCCCTCGGCGCGGAACTCCGCGCCGAGGGCGTGGACCTGGGCCAGACCTTCGCGGGCCACCCGGTCGCGTGCGCCGCGGGGGTCGCCGCGATGGACGCCTACGACGACGGCCTCGTCGACAACTGTCGGGACCTCGCGCCCGTCCTCGAATCCGAACTCCGCGGCCTCGCGGAGGCTTACGACGCGATTTCGGACGTTCGCGGCAGGGGCTTGCTCTGGGGCGTCGAGTTCGCCGACCCCGAGACGGGCGACCCCTTCGTGGACCCGTGGGCGGGCGACCAGGGCGAGGAGGGCGACAACCCCGTCGCCGAGGTCCGGGAGGTCGCCACGGAGAAGGGCGTGCTGGTCGGCGGCGGGCGGCCCGACATCCAGCTCATAATCGCGCCGCCGCTGTGCGTCGGCGAGGCCGAGATTCGCGAGGCAGTCGGCGTGCTGGGCGACGCCGTGGGCGAGGTGTTCGGGTAGGGCGAGAGTCTGGACGGTTCCGGCGGTACTCGCTTCGGCTCTCTTCGGGAACGTATCGAGCGTCTGCCCGGTCGCAAAAGGTTAATATCCTATAATGTCGCACTAGAGCGCTTGGGGAACTAGATGAATCGAACCGTGGCGCTATTTCTGCTCGGTTTGATAGTCCTCGGGTACCCGATTCTTCCCGGTGGGGCTTCTTCAGCAGTCGGCTCTGACGCGGAACCGAGACAGGGGACCGCCTACGCTTCGGATGGCTCTCTGGAAGTGCGTCTCACCCCGGTCGAAGTGGAACTGGACCGCCCCGAGACCGACCTGTGGAGTCGCTCGAAATCGTTCCAGTTGGTCGTCTCGAACCCGCCGGACAACGACGAGCAGGTCTCCGGGTTTCTCTACGCGGGATACGAACCCCCTCCCGATTCGATCAACGTGACGGTAGCGGCGACCCCTCCGGATACCCCGTACCAGCAGATGTACGGCACACTCCTCCAGTTCGATCTGACACCCGGCGGTTCCCGCGTGTTTCCGATGACCGTGTACGGCGATTCCTCCGAGGGAACGCACACGATGAACGCCACGGCCATTTACGTCGAAGAGTCGACCCTCACGAGGGAGAACGCGACGGCGACGGTTCGGATACGCGACGACTGCAGGATTCCGTGCCGGTTGTCGCGCGCGCTCTCGAACGCCGCCGACTGGCTCCTGAGCAACTGGGAGCGAGTGCTAACCGTCTTCTCGTTTACGGTCGCCGTTCTCTCGTTTTTCGGATACGCCCGCGTTCGGCATACGTTGAATTCCCTTCAGGACTCGGACCCGGCCGAAGATGACTGACCCCGTCGTACACCGTTCCGACCGCTTCTTCAGACTTAAACCCGCGAGACCCCTACCGCGCACCATGACGACAGAGACCCGCGAGTTCTGCCCGAACTGCGGGGACCCCATCGAGAACGACCCCGCCGAGCGCCCGGTGGTACCGGATGCGGCCGGGATGCGGGGCAAGGAGCAGAAGCTCTGCGACGCGTGCTACTTCGACCGGTTCGACCTCGTGGACGCGCCCGACCGCATCGAGGTCCGGGTCTGCTCGCGCTGCGGGGCGGTCCACCGCGGCAACCGCTGGGTCGACGTGGACGCCCGCGACTACACCGACGTCGCCATCGAGGCGGTCAGCGAGTCGCTCGGGGTCCACCTCGATGCCCGCGACGTGTCGTGGCAGGTCGACCCCGAGCAGGTCGACCAGAACACCATCCGGATGCACTGTCGCTTCTCGGGACTCGTCCGCGACACCTTCGTCGAGGAGGAGGTCGTCGTCCCCGTGAAAATCTCCAGAGAGACCTGCACCCGATGCGGTCGCATCGCGGGCGACTACTACGCCAGCATCGTGCAGGTCCGCGCCGAGGACCGGACGCCGACCGCCGAGGAGGTCGAGCGCGCCGAGGAGATCGCCCACGAAATCGTCGCCGACATGGAGGCGACCGGCGACCGCGACGCGTTCGTGACCGAGGTCAACGAGACCGACGACGGCGTCGACCTCAAGGTCTCGACCAACAAAATCGGGATGAAGGTCGCCCGGAAGGTCGTCGAGGAGTTCGGCGGGAGCTACTCGGATTCGGAGACGCTGGTCACCGAGGACGAGGACGGCAACGAGGTCTACCGGGTGACCTACGCGATTCGCCTGCCGCCGTACGCGCCCGGCGAGATAATCGACCCCGAGGACGGCGACGGCCCGGTCCTCGTCCGGAGCGTCCGCGGGAACCTCAAGGGGACCAGACTCACCACGGGCGAACCCTACGAGGCGTCGTTCGAGGAGGGCGACGCGCCCGAGGCGCGTCGCCTCGCCGACCTCGACGACGCCGCGGAGACGACCCTCGTCACGGTCGAGGACGAGCGCGCGGTGCAGGTGCTCGACCCCGAGACGTACCGCGCCGAGACGGTCGCCCGCCCAGACTACCTCGACCCCGACGCCGAGACCGTGCCGGTGGTCAAGACGCGGGCGGGCCTCCACGTCGTGCCCGAGCGATGACGAGCAGTCCCGACCCGGCCCTCGCCGCGGTGGTCGGCAAGCCCGAGAGCGAGGCGATCATCGCCGCGCTCCGCGAGGAGGGCGTCTACGACCCGGCCCGGAAGGTCCGGGAGCGCGACGACGAGACGGTCGAACTCCCGGTCACCGACCCGCCGACCGAGACCGCGGTGCTGGACGTGGTCGAGCAGGTCGCTCCCGAGCGCAGACTGCCGGACCTCGACGCCCACCTCCGCGAGCGCGGGTGGTCCGACGACGAGATAGCGCGCGCGCCGGGGTCGTGGGCGGTCGTCGGGAGCGTGGTCCTCGTGACCTTCGACGGGGCGGCGTTCGACCCCGACCGGGGGGACCTCGACCGCGGAGAGGTCGGCGAGGCCCTGCTCGACCTCCACGGCGAGGCCGACACCGTGCTGGCCCGCGAGGGCGTCTCCGGCGAACTCCGCGAGCCCTCGGTCGAGGTCGTCGCGGGGACTGGCGACACCGAGACGGTCCACGCCGAGCACGGCACCCGGTACGCGCTCGACTTCTCGGAGGTGATGTTCTCGCCGGGCAACAAGGCCGAGCGCGCCCGGATGGGCGAGGTCGTCGCCCCCGGCGAGCGCGTCTTCGACATGTTCGCGGGCATCGGCTACTTCACCCTCCCGATGGCCCGCGCGGGTGCCGACGTGACCGCGACCGAGAAGAACCCCGCGTCGTTCCGCTACCTCATCGAGAACGCGATGCTCAACGACGTGTCCGACCGGGTCTCGGCGTTCCGCGCCGACTGCCGGGACGTGCAACTGGACCCCGCCGCCGACCGCGTGGTGATGGGCTATTACGAAGCCCACGAGTACCTCGATTCGGCGCTCGCGGCGCTGAAACCCGGCGGCGTCGTCCACCTCCACGAGGCAACGCCCGAGGAACTGCTCTGGAATCGGCCGGTCTCGCGCCTCCACGCGGCCGCGAGCGAGCGCGGCCGCGAGGTCGAGGTGCTCGACCGCCGCCGAGTCAAGAGCCACAGCGAAGGGGTCTGGCACGTCGTCGTGGACGCTCGCGTCGACTGACCCGAAGAATTATTTCGCTCGATACGCTCCGGTCGAATATGGACGACGACACGCGCCAGAAGCTCATCTCGCTGTTCCTCGTGCTACTGATGATCACGTCGGGGGTCGCCTACGCCGCCTCGTTCTTCTGAGCGGCGTCGCGCCCGCGCGAGCGACCACCGTGGCCCGCGCGGCGCTCCGGTCGATCCGACTCAGCAGGGCGGGAACCCTTCGACGCGGAGGAATAACCGCTTGCTCTCCGGGTCGAGGTCGTCCCACCTGACCCGGCGCTCGTCGACGATGTTGTCGGGTTCGAGCGCCGGGTCGCGCAGGACGGTGTACGCGCCGAACCGCGGTAGCGCCGGTCCCTCTTCCTCGCCTTCTCCCCCGCCTTCGTCGGGCGTCGTCTCCACCTCCGTCGTCTCGGTATCCATCCCTTCGGCCGTGGCCGTCTCCGCTTCCGTTTCCTCGGTCGTGGCCGTCCCCGCCGTCTCGCACACGTCTGGCAGGGGGTCGGCGGCCGGGCCGCTCGGCGACCCGACGACGATGCGCATCGCGTGGCCGAATATCTCGTGGGGCGCGCAGTGGAGCTCGTAGACGCCCTCCTGCTCGAACGTGTACAGCCAGTACCCGCCCACCGGGAGCGGCGGGGCCGAGAACGGCGGGACCCCCTCCGGCACGCGCGGGACGTACCCGAACTCGGGGTGGTAGGCGGTGACCGTGTGGTGTGGCGACTCGTAGCTGAACCGGACCGTGTCGCCGGGTTCGAGGTAGAGGCCGGTCGGCTCGAAGACGAACTCCGGAATCGGCGCGTCCCGGGGCCGGATTTCGAGCGTCACCTCGACGTTCGGGCTGACCGGCGGTTCCTCCTCCCCTGACTGGGCCGGATAGCCGTACACCGGGTCTATCTCGCCGTCCTGTCTGGCCCGCGCTCGCGCCGCCGCGGGCGTGCCCGCGGCGGCCGCACCCGCGCTCCCGAGCGCCGCGACGGCCCCCGCGCCTCCGAGCGCGCGAAGGACGCTTCGGCGTTTCGCGGTCGATTCTCCCCTCTCGGTGTCGTTTCGGAAACCCCCCATGGTCGGAGTGCGGTTCGCTACCGATGGCCATAAAGCTACGTCACGGGTCGGACGCGAGTGTTCCGAGTGGAACTCCGCCAACCGGTTTCCGCGAAACCGGCCTTTCACCACCGGATGCGCCGCGCGCTCGGTCGCGATTGCGGTGCGGGCGCGACCGAGCGCGTACGCGGGGAGGCACGGGGCGCGGTGCGGTGCAGTGGCGGTGCTGTGCGGTCGCGGTCTCATAGGTACCGGGAGTAGCTAGCGTCTCGCGTGAGAATCAGTTTCATCAGGGGATACGACGCGAATCGGTCCTCGAAAGCCCCCGCCCGGTCGCTACGTGACTGAACAGAAAACACCGTGAGGTCCTCGAAAGCCCCCGCCCGGTCGCTACGTGACTGAACAGAAAACACCGTGAGGTCCTCGAAAGCCCCCGCCCGGTCGCGGTCGCTCAGCGACATATCCGCGGCTCTCCGCACAGCCCGCCGCGGATAGGGGTCGCTGAGGCGACTAAACTGTACGCGACCGGGCGGCCCCTTTCATTCCCACCCCGTTGTTTGCGTCATCGGCCGATTCGCGTGGACCGCGTCACCGCGAGAACTCACATGCTGTCGTCCCACACGTCGGCCATCGGACTCTTCCTGCTCGTTCCGCCCGACGACCCGGACCGCGAACTGGTCCCCGACTGCGACCCCGAGCGCGATTCCGACCCCGCTCTCGACTCCGACCGCGAGCGCCGACGATTCCTCGACCTTCTGCCCGCACCGCCCGCCGACTCGCTCGCGCTCGCGGGGTCGAACTCCGGGAGGTCGGGCCGACTCATCCGCTCGACCTGCTCGGTGAACCACGGCGGAGTGTCGCTCGCCGCGCGGTCGAACACCTGCAGGAGGCTCGAATCCGCGAGGTAGGTCGCGCCGTGGTCGTCGGGGGCTCGAATCACCCGACCGCAGGCCTGAATCACGGTCCGGAGCGCGGCCCGGTAGTACCACGCCCACTGTCCGTCTTCGAGGCGGTGGGCGACCCGCGAATCGCCCGTGTTGAGGAACGGGGCCTTGCAGATGACCTGCCAGCGCGCGAGGTCGCCCTTCAGGTCGAGGGCCTCCTCCATCTTGACCGAGAGGAACACCTCCTCGCCGTCGGTCGCCTTCCACGACTCCAGCTGGGCGTCGCGGTCGTCCTTGCCGTGGGTCCGGATTCGGTCGCCGACGCCGAACCGGTCGAGCAGGTCGGCGAGTCGCTCCTGAATCGCGTAGGAGTGGGCGTGAACTATCCCTTTCTCGCCCCGATGGGCCTGCATCACCCGGACCAGCACGCGGGCGATGTCCGGCAGGGTGTCCTCGCGGTGCTCGTAGGTCATCTTGCCCTGCGTCACGTCGTAGAGCGGCCGGTTCTCGACCGGGAAGGTGTGGCCCACGTCGACCAGCGCGACGTTGTCGGGGTCGAGCCCCACCTGCCGACAGAACGCCTCCTTGTTGAGGATGGTCGCCGAGAGGAGCGCGAACCTGTTCCCGCGCTCCCAGACGGTGTGGCTGAGGTAGCGCTCGGGGTTCATCGGCTTGATGGTGATGGGGCCGCCCCCGTCGGCCCCGCTCCCGCCTCCGCCCCTCTCGTCCTGCTGGTCGACGACCCACGTCGTCGCGCTCTCGGCATCGCGGTAGTCCTCGACGAACCAGTCGAGTTCGCCGATGAGTTCCTGCAGGCGGTCGCGCTCGGCGGCCTCGTGGGGGTCGAGTTCCGGCTTGGCGACGAGGTCGTCCTTGCGGTGTCGAAGGGTCTCGACCAGATTGTCTGCGTACCGGACCGCGCGGTCCAGTCCGGTGATCTCGGGCACCTTGAGGTCGTCCCAGACGGGGACCGTCCGGGGGTTCAGGTCGATGGTGGCGTACATCTCGGCCCACTCCGCGAGGCCGTGGGCCTCGTCTATTACCACCACGTCGCGCTTTCGGAACACCTCCGACCCCGCGGTCCGCATGAAGTACGCCAGCGTCATCGCCGCGATTTCTCGGTTGCTCGCGATGGCGCGGTCCGAGAAGTACGGACACCGGTGCTTGACCGAGCAGTCGTAGCCCTTCTCGCGGGCGCAGGGGGCCCGATTCACCGGCGTGTCGGTCTCGCCCGGCAGGATACAGGAGTAGTTGCGCTTGCCCCGGATAATTTTGAGGTCGTCGAGCAGGTCGTCCTCGGCCACGTCGTCGAGCTGGGAGACCTGCGGCGTGGTGTAGTACGCGCCGGTCGCGTCGCTCGGCGCGGCCTCGTCGGGGCGTCTGGCGCACCCCGCGATTGACCGGGCGAGCAGGGACTTGCCGCTCCCGGTGGGCGCGCGAACCAGCACCACGTCGTTGCCCGCCGCGAAGGCGTCCCGGATGTCGGCGAGCGCCTCGCGTTGGTTGCCGCGGAAGGAGGGCGCGGGGAACTCCTCGAATATCCGCTCGGGGTTCACTGTCCTAATTCACGAGAGTGCGATGGATAAAGCCTGCTGGTTCCGGTGGTTCGACCATCGTTCGGAAGACGAACAACTAAAGGAAACGTATCGGATTAGTGTTCGGTAGCCTGAATGCCACCCTCTCTCCGCCCGGTTTGCATTACGAACGAAGACCATCATGTCCGTGCAAACCACCTCGTCGGTGTCGATGAGTCCGGAAACGAGGCGTCCTCGGATGGCCTCTGTGTGACGGTTGCAGTCCGAACCCATCGCGAGAACGACGTACAATTGGTTCGGACGATGATCGAAAACGGCCTCAAGCCGTTCGAACACAAATCATCGACCCTCGTCCGACACGGTCCAGCAAACCAGGCCGAGCGTCAACGCAGCGTTCGAAGCTTCGTCGACGCACTTTCGACGACTCCGATTACGTGGGCCGCAGTCGTCTGTGCGGGCGGCTTCGACCAAGAGGACCGAGCAACGGCGGTGAGTGTCGCCACCAAGAAGGCGATGACGGATGCGCTCGACCAAAGAATATTCGACGGTAAGAGCGACCCCGCAGTCCTGCTTCACGATGGCAAACGAGATGGATACAGTTCCTACAGTGAACATCTCCGGAAGCAACTCGCCATGGAGTTCGATACGAGTTTCCAGCAGGCAATCTGCCCGGTCTATCTCACCTTCCTACAGGACGCTGATCGGACCTATCCGCAGTCGAACGCCGCAGATTACATCGCGGGCTATCTCCGGAAGAAACTGTCGAATAACGGGACTGTCGAGGGTATAGAACACGAGACCGTCCACGAGTTGGACTCGTCCTGGATTCGGAAAGCGGGCACTCCGACACCGGTCTACCGTCTCGAATCACTCCGCCCAGTCGAAGAAAAAGAGCTCCGGTCTCGAATCCTGTGTTGGCTGATGGGACGGGCCATCCCCCCGGAACCGGACCCGAGCGGCTACGACCCGTTTCGTGAACAGGTCAAACGGCTCCCGGACTCGACTGTGCGTGATTATCTACTCGACGAGTTCTGAAAACCGGATGTCATCGGGCCGTGAGCTACTACCTCACTGCCCTCGCCGACGCGGCGGCGCGTTACGCTAACCGCCAACGTCGCATCCTCATCGTATACTATGTTTTCGCTCGACAAAAATGTTTCTAAATATTCAATTCATCATACTGGAACGTCGGCCACGTTCCTGCATCAAAGCGCCGCCACGTCCTCGGCGCTCGGGTCGTCGGGCAGTCGCTCGACGCAGTCGAAACACAGGAAGTGCTCGGTCCCGTCGCCCTCGAACTCCAGGGTCATCCCGCCGGTCGACTCCTTCTCCAGCGTCCAGAGGTTGGCGATGCCCCCCGCGATGGTCACCCGGTCGCCGCACCCCTCGCAGGTCTGCGTGGCCATGTCTCCCCAGTGCGGGCGCAGGGTGAAAGCCCTGCCGACGGATTCCGAACCGTATTTATACGGGTTCGTTGTGAGACTGGGTATCAGTGTCGGTCCGTCCGACGGAGAAACCAATGAGCCACGAATCAGACTCCCCGACCGAGACGGCGGCCGCGCTCGGCGAACACACCTCGAACGTTTCGCAGGCGCACCACGACGCGACGAGCGACCGGTCGCTCGTCGCGACGGTCCTCGACGCGCTGGAGGACGCCTCCGACCGTCCCGCCGACGAGATGAGCGTCCGGCTCTACGACAGCGTCGACCCCGACGCGCTCGACGCCCTCTTCGAACCGACTCGCCGCGGCGCGCGCCGCGACGAGGGGCGCGTCTCGTTCGCGGTCGGCGAGTTCGCGGTGACGGTCCACGCCGACGGGCGCGTCTTCGTCCGCCGGGTGGTCTAGACCTCGTCGTCGGGGCCGTGGCGGTCGGCCAACCGGCCCGCCTCCGCGACGTAGCGCTCGCGCCGGTCGGCAGACACCTCGATGGCGACCGTGTTCGGGTCCCGGCGGTCCGATTCGGCTCCATGCCGGACGGTCGCGGTTCGCCGCTTGCGGTTCGCACATCGGTCGCACGAGCGGGTCTCGGTCGCGAGCGGGCCTCGTCCTACGCCTCTGCTCTCTCGCCGCCCTACGCTTATGCTCTCTCGACGCGTACCGCCGCGGGACATGGAGGTGAATTGCGAGGGCTGTGCTGGCTGTTGCATCGACTGGCGACCCATCGCGCCCGACCCCAGCGACCACGAGCGCAGGGGGCCGCGGACCCCGCTGGACGACGCGTACAACCTCGTCCCGCTGACCCGCGACGACGCCCGCGCGCTCCTCGACGCGGGGCTGGCCGACGCGACGACGCCCCGGCTCTGGCGCGACGAGGACGGCGTCGAGATAGACGGCGTCTCGGTCGCCGCAATCGCCGAGCGGCCCGTCTTCTTCCTCGGACTCCGCAAGCCACCCAAGCCGGTCGGCCCCTTCGGGACCGAACCGACGTGGCTCCCCACCTGCGCGTTCCTCGACCCGACGACCCTCCAGTGTCGGATTCACGGCGAGGAGACCTACCCCGAGGAGTGTTCCGAGTACCCGGGCCACAACCTCGAACTCGGGAGCGAGACCGAGTGCGAGCGCGTCGAGGAGGCGTTCGGGGGTGAGGGAACCGACGGTTCCCGAGTCTCGTCGGACGAGTCCGACGGCGGTGAGCGCCTGCTCGACGACGACCCGCCAGAAGACCTCTCGGCGCTCCTGTTCGGCCCGCAGGCGGTCGGCCAGAAGGTGTTCGCCTTCCCCGACCCCGACCGGCTGGAGGGCGTCGTCGCGCGCATCGCGCGCGACGACCCGACCGACGAGGACCGCGCGCTGTTCGTCGCGGCCGCCGTCGCCTCCGCGCCCGGCACCGGGGCGGTCGACGACGAGACGTTCGAGTCGGCGCTCGCCGAGGCCCGCGAGGCCGATTCGTGGGTCGGGCGGGCCGTCGCCGACTGGGAGCGCCGCGCCGGAGAATCCGGCGCGAGCGCTCCCGACCCCGTGGTCGCCGAGCGCGTCGAGGACGACCGCGGCGCTCCCGGGACGCCCGGTTGGCAGGAATGATGGAAGGACGCGAGACGCAGGACAGGATTCAGAGCTACTTGCCCGACTTGATTTGCTGGAACTGGTCGAGCAGGTCCTCCGCGGAGTCGCCGGAATCGTACTCTACCGTGCCGTGGTAGGTCGTCCGGTCGTCGTCGTCGCTGACGTCGACCGTGTTGTTCTTCCGTTCCCGGCGCTCGTGTTCGTCTTCGTCATAGGCACCCATTGACATGACAACCACACTCATGCTTGGGAAGGAGAGGTAATGAATGTAACGGATAATCACATTCTTTCCACTCGTCGAAATGATGTCGAAATGCCCCACCGGCGGGGACCTCACGCGGGCGGCCGTCTCGCTCGCGAGCGACACAACACGTAAATCCCTCGGCCGACTACCACGAGGCGTGGCAAGCCCGCTCCGCTTTCGCCGCTCCATGGAGCGGTGGACCGACGACCGAATCGAACGCGACCTGCTTCGGCCCCTCGACGAGAAGTTCGGCGCAGACCTCCTGACGCCCCACTACGCGGGGCCGAACGGCTACGAGACCCGCCGCATCGAGATGGGAAACGGCGACCTCGCGCTCTTCACATGGAACGACGAGGCGGCCTTCTGGCTCGGTAACACCGAGACGCCCTCGACCCTCTGGCGCACCGAGAAGTACACCTTCGACGAGGTCCCTTACCCCGTCGCGCGGTGGGCCCAGCGCGAACTCCTCGCCGACCTGCAGGTCGAGGACCCGTGGCTGGCCGAGTACGACCACCTCTCGTGGTTCTTCCTCCCCGTCTTCTTCTCGAAGGACGGCCGCGAGTCCACCCGGAGGTTCTTCCGCGAACACGCCGCCGGGTTCCCCGACGCGACCCGCGAGGGGGCCCTCTCGTTCTACGAGGAGTTCCTCTCGACCGGCGTGCTCGACGACTACCGGTACACCATGTCCTCGAAGCTCGGGACCAGCCCGCAGGTCGACCCCGTCCGGATGGCCTCGGCGATGACCGAGTTCACCGCCGCGAAACTGCTGACCGACGCGGGGTACGAGGTCACGCCGGAAATCGAGGTCACGACCGGCCACTCGCTCGACTTCCACGCGGAATCGCCCAAGGGCGGCGAGTCGCCCCTCGTGGAAGTGACCCGGCCGCGCCCGCCGACCCGCCGGAACGCGAGCACCCCTGTCGCCGCGGTCAGAGAGACGGCAGAGACCAAGACCTCCGGCCAGCTCAAGAAGCACGGCGGCGGCGCGGTGCTGTTCGTGGACTGTTCGAGCTTCCGCGACGACGAGTGGCGTGCGGTCAAGGGCGAACAGCCCGGCGTCCACCACCGGCCCGCGGTGGTGTTCCGGGCCCGGCCCTCGGGCGAGGTCGAGGCCTACAGCAAGGGGTCGGTGCCGCTGGACCTTGGCGGGGCCGTGAAGCGGGTGTGAGTCTCCGAAAAAACGGGGTCCGACTGTCCTCTCGATTCAGAACGAGACCTGTCCCGGCCCGTCGGTCCCGAGCACCGTCGGGTCGCGGTCGCTGTACCCCTCGCGGCCGATGGCCTTGCGGCTGACCGCGGAGTACATCGTCTCCTCGGCCTCCCGGGAGTCGGCGAAGGTCTCCGAATCGACCCGGGCGAACACCTCGCCGAGGGTCTCGGTGCCGTTGGGGAGGTCGAGTTCGTAGTCGCCGTACGAGTCGGCGAGCTGGGCGGAGGTCGCGGGGTAGTCGTGGCGGTCGAGCAGGGTCGTCGCCTGTTTCAGTGACATCGACGTATTCTACATGGAAGTTAATGATAAAGGTTGCCGCCATACGGTAGGGTAGTCCTTAAGGTCGTTTAATGGCGCGTTTTCGTCCCGAAGCGCTTTCGGTACTCGGCTTCCATCGGGGCGTATGAGCGTCTTCGCCGACCTCCACGTCCACACGACCAACTCCGACGGCGAGCTGGAACTCTCCGGGCTGCCGTCGGCCGCCCGCGACGCGGGCGTCTCGGTCGTCGCGGTCACCGACCACGACCGTCTCCACCCAGACCTCCCGACGCCCGTCGGCGTGCTGGAGGGCGTGACCGTCGTCCACGGCATCGAACTCCGAGTCGAGCCCGAGGGGGGAGAGCGAGTCGACCTGCTGGGCTACGGCGTCACCCCGACGCCCGAACTGGTCGAGGAACTCGACCGCATCCAGACCGACCGCGAAGAGCGCGGTCGGAAGATTATCGAGAACGTCGAGGAGCGCCTCGGCGTCGACCTCGGTATCGAGGCCCGCGAGGGGCTCGGCAGGCCCCACATCGCCCGCGCCATCGACGAGCATCCCGACAGCGGCCACGACTACGGGGAAGCCTTCGACGAACTCATCGGGAACGACGGCCCCTGCTTCGTCGGCCGTGAGGTGACCTCCTTCGAGCGCGGCGTCGAACTCCTCACCGACGCCTGCGGGCTGGTCGGGCTGGCCCACCCCTACCGGTACGACGACCCAGAGGCCGCGCTCGAACTCACCGAGCACCTCGGCGCGGTCGAGCGCTACTACCCCTACGACCGGGAGGTCGACGAGCGACCGGTCGAGCGCGCGGTCGCCGAACACGACCTCGTTCCCACGGGCGGGAGCGACGCCCACGACGACGTTCTGGGGCGCGCTGGCCTCTCGAAGCCCGAGTACCGCCACTTCCGGTCTGCGGTGTCGCTGTAAGCGGGCCCGGCGGTGTCGCTGTCGGTGCGGTCGCTATCGGCGGTGGGTTCAAGGGGTCCGAGCGCAGGGTTCAATTCGATGCAGGACGTATCCCGAGGTATGCGGTGTCACTACTGCGACCGGGAAGCCACGTTCGCCCCCGAGAAAGGCGGCGTCAGGGTCGGCCTCTGCGACCGCCACTTCCGCGAGCAGTTCGAGAACCTCGCCGAGACCGACGCGCTCGCGTCGCTCCGACAGGAACTCGACGTGGACCGGCCGGAGTAGCGACTCTCGCCCCGTCGTTCGCCGAAAAATCGCCGGATCAGACCCGGCCCGCGTCCACGTCGATGGCGTCGACCGGACAGACGTCGACGCAGAGCATGCAGTCGATGCACTGGGCCTCGTTGGCCGGGTCGGCCTTGCGCTCGCTCTCGGGGTGGTCGGGGGAGTCTACCCACTCGAACACGTCGACGGGGCAGTCCTCCAGACACGCGCCGTCGGCGATGCAGATGTCGAAGTCGACGGCGACGTGGGTGCCGTGGATGCCAAGCTTCTCGGGTTCGTCCACGGGACCCCAGACGTCGTGTCCCTCGTGCGTGTCGACCTTCTCGCGGTTCTCTTGGAATTGCGGATCGATAGCCATGCTAGTTCACCTGCAAGAACACACGCCGAGCGGGTACTTAAAACAAGGTCCCTAACTTAAAACTGTCGACGACGCGAGAGGTTTAGGTCGGGCTAAAAACGCGGGACGTGATGGGGTGGGTCGGTGCGACCTCCCGAGCGTCCGGCGGAACTTTAAGTCAGAACCGTCCACCCAAGCGGCTTTGTCGTCGGGCGAATATCCCCCGACATGGAGAAGGTCCGAATCGAGGAGGTCCGGTCGCGACCGGGTCCGGCCGACGTGAAGCGGCCCCTGACCGACGCGCTCGGCGCGACCGACCTCTCGATGAACTACTTCGAGCTCGCGCCCGGCGACAGCTTCGCGTTCGGGTATCACGCACACTCCGGCCAGGAGGAGGTGTTCTGCGTCCGGTCGGGGACGGTCACCTTCGAGACCGAGGACGGCGAGGTCGCGGTCGAGTCGGGCGAGGTCGTCCGGTTCGCACCCGGCGAGTACCAGCGAGGAGTCAATCGCGACGGCGAGCGCGTCGTCGCGCTCGCCGTCGGCGCGCCCCGGGAGAGCGGCGACCTCGACATGCGCCGAGAGTGTCCCGAGTGCGGTGAGCGAACGTCGAACGAGATATCGCGCGCCGAGGACGCAGACGCTCTCCTCACGCGGTGCGTCGAGTGCGGCGCGGAGACGGGCCGGTTCGACTAGCGGCGACGACACGCTCGCCCGCCGTCCCCGCTCGCTCCCCCGCCGAACACCCGCCACGCGAGTCCGAGAGCGCCGACCGTCAGTATCGTCACGAGCACCTGCGCGAGGCCCGCGCCGAGTCCTCCGGCGACCGCGCCGGTGGTGAGCGCCGCGCCCCCGACCGCCGCACCGCCGACCAGAGCGCTCCCGAGACAGCAGAGGCTCGCCGCACCGCCCAGTCCGAGGACGGTCCACGACTTCTCGCGTTCGACCATACCCGACGATTCTCGTCCACGGCCTTCTCCTTTTTGTCTGACTACTTACAGGAATTCGATTCAGCGAGTGCTTTTGACTGGTGGGGGACAATTCCGGTCCGAGAACGCCGTGTTCGACCGCCGCCCGCCGTCGCCCGTGTTCGAGTACTACTGCTATCAGGCGACCGTCTCGTTCGGGTTCTTCTCGCCAATCTTCACCCTGTTCCTGCTGGACAGGGGGCTGACCTACACCGCCATCTCGTCGCTGAGCATGCTGTACGCCGTGTTGACCGTCGTCGGCGAGATACCGACCGGCTACGTCTGCGACCGCATCGGCCGCCGCAACAGCCTCCTCGCGGGGTCGGCGTTCATGACCGTCTCCATCTTCGGGTTCGCGGTCGTGGAGTCGTACCTCGGTCTCGCCGCGCTGTACGTCCTGTGGACCCTCTCGCTCGTGTTCCGTTCGGGGTCGGGCGACGCGTGGCTCTACGACACCCTCGAAGCCGAACTCGACGAGGGCCGGTTCGCCCACGTCCGGGGGCGCGGCCAGTCGGTCCGGCAGGCCGTGACCGTGGTCGCGATGCTCGCGGGCGGGGTCCTCTACGGCATCGACCCGACCTACCCCTTCGTCGCGTCGGGCGTCCTGAACGGCGCGGGGGTGTTCGTCCTGTTCGCGCTCCCGAAGAACCGCCAGTACGCCGACGGTAACGAGGATGATACGCACTTCACCGTCCTCGAAGCCCTGCCGGTCCTCCGCGACCGGCTGACCCGCCCGCCCCTCCGGTCGTTCGTCCTCTACGCCGCGCTGTTCTTCGGCGTGGTCGAGGCGGCCAACACCTACGTCCAGCCCATCAGCACCGAGACGCTCGGGGTTCCGGTGGCCTCGATGGGACTGCTGTACGCCGCCTTCACCGGGGTCTCGGCGGTCGCGAGCTACTACGCCGGGGCGGTCAAGGACCGCCTCGGCGTCCGGGGCGCGATGGTCGCCGTCCCGGTCGCGCTCGGAGTCTCCCTCCTCGCGCCCGTGGCGTGGCCCCTGCTGGCGTTCCCGACGTTCTTCGCCCTCAAGGGGTCGCGGTCGTTGCTCCACCCCATCGTGACCCAGCACGTCAACGACCACGTCGAGTCGGTCGGGCGCGCGACCGTCCTGAGCGCGGTGTCGATGGCGTACGCGCTGGTTCGGCTCCCGCTCTACCTGCTCGGCGGCGTCGTCGCCGACGCCGCCACGCCCGTCCTCGCGGTCGGGGTCCTCGGCGCGGTGTTCCTCGCGGGGGTCGCTGTCGTGCGGTCGGTCTCCTCTCCGGTCGGCGGTGTCGATTCCGGTCCTACGTCGGGATGATTTGAGCCAGAGCGATGGGGATACGAGAGTCACCACATCGCTCGGCGTCCGAGAACGAACACCAGCAACGCCATCAATAATGCGCCGAGGAACGACTCGACCGTTGTGAGAAGCTTCTCACCTCCTGTTGAGTAGGCCATAAACGCTGGATTATATGAAATATTATTGATTATTTCGATATTTGTATAAGTATATATTCGTATGTAAAGACTTTAATACATGCCATGAAAATAGTGGATTGTAATGGCAAAGATGAATGAAGGTAATTCAAGCATGGATAGCAAAATTCGGCGACGGTCTGTCTTAGCTAAGATGGGTGCCGGAGCGGTTGCAGGACTAATCGGGGCAACTGGGCAGTCTGTCGCCGCTTCTGAGATCGAAGTTGACCAAGAAGCGCGAGATCTCTATGAGAGTTACAGCTCTAAAGAAAGCTACGTCGAGGCTGTGCAAACGCATGCATCAGGCGTCGTTGATGAGCTACACTCTCGAGGCGATATTTCGACAACAGATGTGAGCGAAATAGTCGAAGACCCTACTGAATCTGAGAAGACAGATACTCTTGTTGTGCCTAACGGAGATAGTTGGCGCGCACTTCTGAGGATTGAGGTAAATGAATTAGTCACAATTCAGGTAGAACCTAGCGAAAAGAGCTCACATGGTAAGGTGTCGAGAGAAGATGGACCACAGATTATAACGTCTGATGACCTACAATCTGGCTCTGAATCAGATGATAGTGTCGGGACAACTGCTCACGGGACTGCTGATTGCTATACAAATTATGAAACCTGTTACGGAGGATATGCCGGTGGTGGCGACACAATCTGCTATATTTACGAGGTTTATGACTGCCCCTCCGGCTGTGTTGAACACCAAACTGACCAAACCTGTCAAGAGTGTAGCATAGATGATCCTAGCCCCTGTTAGATCTCTAGGTTACCAGCAGACCTGAATTTCAATAAGAATTAACCATGGTCAAGGCGTCGTTATATCAGCACAGTTTAAATATAACTTTGCGTATGTGAGGGAGGGGTAAAACAGCTGATTGCTGAAAAGTACGGTTTACCGTATGAAGTTATTAACCAAATTCTATTCAATCGAGGTTGCTAAACCTCTACACGGTTTGTATTATACCATGCCCAATCAATCAACACGGTGATAACGATGAATCGACAAGTACTGGCGGCATTGGTAGTGGTTTCCGCAACAGTATTGGCTGGTTGCGGCGCGTTCGGTGGCTCAGAATCCCCGACTGCGACACCGGAAACAGCGTCGACGACGACGAACGCGAATTCGTCGACGCCCGAGCGGACAGCTACCACGGACAATCGAGTCTCCGTCTATGGTGACCTCGCGGTGAACGCCTCGCTTGTCTGGGAGCGCCTTGAGTCGTTGTTCGGAGAAACGTACGAGCCGCCATCCGTGATAGTTCAGCAACGGAGTGGAGAGCCAATGGCGCGTCCGCTGGCGGCCCACCTCGGCCTCGGAGAAGGTGCCGATTCCTACACGGATGGGACAGCCGGTGGGCAGTACCTCCCGAATGAGGATCGGGTAGTATTCTTCCCCCGGAACGGATCCAGAAACAACGTTGAGCGCATACTTGTCCACGAGTTTGCCCACGCTATCCAATCGCGGATCGGGCTGAATGAACGAGCACCCCACGGTGCCGCACACGGGAGCGTAATCGAGGGCGGAGCCGTCTACATTGAGGACACCTACACGCGGGAATTCCTCGGGTTCTCGTCGATTGAACGCCGGTGTGAACGCTACCGGAATGGCTCACCGTACGCCCGAAACTGGCAGCAGTCGTACTGCTTCGGTGGCGAGTACTTCGCCGAAACGCTCGACTCGCCGAGCGATTTCCTTGATCCGGATCTCCGCTTACCTAATACGACCGAACAGGTGCTCCACCCCGAGAGTACCGACCAACCAAGAAACCTCACGGTCGTCGACAAGACGCCTAGGGACTGGACCACGCCGGCCACGATGGAGCGACAGGGCGAACTGTTCATTCGGACCGTCCTTGGCGTTGAACTGAGCGAGGACCGTGCCGCTGACGCCGCGGCTGGCTGGGGCAACGACCGACTCCTCACCGTCACGGGCGACACCGAGGGATACGTCTGGGTGCTACGCTGGGACACCGAGACTGACGCCGATGGGTTCGAGAGCGCGTTTGCCGACTACCTTGACGCTCGGGGGAATAAGACCGCTGACGGCTGGACCGTTGACAATGATCGCTATCGGCTATCTACCATCGATGAACGGACAGTCGCAGTAGTCACCGGGAACGAGACGTTCGTTGAATCCGTCATGGTAACTAAAGACGACAAGAATATAACGGTCTCAGCAGATGGAAGTGCATAATTAGAGTGACAGCGTCGGCGACCCGTCGACGGCAACGCTGTCGCGGGTCGCAGTCGACGAGACCGCTGTCCGGGTGAACGGAGAGTTATCTTGGGTGTAGGTTGCAATCGACCTGAGCCAACGGTTGGCAAACGGAGTCCGGAGGCGCGTTCGAGCTGTAAAACGCGATGAGTCTCAAGGCCAACTCGGACCGGTGGACCTTAACCGACTCAAGAACCGAGTTCTAGCTCGGAATAACGACGCCTATCAGTTCCTCTACGACTTTTACGGGGAGAGTATCGGAAACTTTATTCAGAAGTCGGAACTGTGTCACCGACTTCGAACGATGGCCCCAGAAATCGAACCGTTCCCACTTGAACGAAAGCAGAAAATCGACTCGAACGTTTCCGTCTGGAAATGTGACCAGCGTTACGACGCCATCGAAGCCTCTCTGAGTATGATTCCCGGTAACGACCGACAGATTTGTATCGAAGCACACGACCTCGGGCGTTCCCGGAACGGCTAGACAGTATTTGCCACTGTCAATCCCCGCGATTTCGTCGATGATGGAGTAGAAGATACGGTTCTAGAAGTCACTGATATCGATGAAATCGAGGATCTGGCCGTTGGCTCGTGATTCCGAACGGTAAGACGAAGCGGACTTCCTGTTTATTCCACGTTCCCCTCTGTTCGTATCCGCCCCCACGCGAGTCCGAGCGCGCCGACCGTTAGTATCGTCACGAGCACCTGCGCGAGGCCAGCGCTGGTCCGGCTCCCGCTCTACCTGCTCGGCGGCGTCGTCGCCGACGCCGCCACGCCCGTCCTCGCGGTCGGGGTCCTCGGCGCGGTGTTCCTCGCGGGAATCGCGACCGTTCGGGCGGTTTCGTCGCCGGTCGGACCCGCGGAACGACCTCGAACCGACACCGGATTATAGGTTAAAGAATTTAATTTAAAACCGAAATAACTCTAAGCTCTATTGGCAATACTTGGTTCTTCCTGACTATCTTTCCTGTCACACCGGAATGCTTAAGTTTGGAAACTACTACCATGCGTTCGCCAACCATGTCAGGTAATGACGGCCGAGAGTCACGTTCTCATTCGAACCACACGGGACTGAACCGGCGACGGTTTATCAGTGCCTCCGCGGTCGCCGGGATGGCCGGTATCGCGGGCTGTAGCGGGATGTTCGGTGGCGGTGGAAACGGAAGCGGCGAGGCCGACGAGGACGCCGAGTCGGTCGAGACCCAGTTCTGGGAGGACTGGCCCGTAGAGACGAAGAACAACGACAACGTCCCGGTCGACTACACGGCGACCGAGGGCCAGACGCTGGACCCGGTCACCATCAACTACTCCAGCGAGGAGGAGCCGTGGATGGAGGAACACGCGGTGATGATCGAGTCCAGTCTCATGGAACTCGGCATCCCGACCGAGATGGACGACGTGCCGCTCAATCGGCTGTACGACGAGTACTGGCCCGCCGACACCGGCCACATCGTCCCCATCTCGATGAACACCCACGGGCCGGACCCCCAGCGGGGGCTCGACCCGAACGCGTTCCTGCTCCGGATGCATCCGGAGGACTCCGGGAACTACATGAACTACTACGACGAGGAGGTCCGAGACCTCATCGACGAGGAGAGCGCGGAGGTCGAAGACCAGGACGCTCGCCGGGAGACCGTCCACGAACTCCAGGAGATCATGAGCGAGGACGTCTTCTGCTACTCCATCAACTTCCCCGACGTCATTCAGGCCGCCAACACGGCCAACTGGTCGGGGTACGTCCCGACGCCGGGCAACGGGACGAACCGCGACTCGTTCATCTGGACCCACGTCAACCTCCAGCCCCAGGGCGACGACACCACATGGGTCAAGGGCGTGACCACCGAGATGAACGGCCTGAACCTCCCGTGGTCGGCGGGCGGAGAAGCCGCGAAGCGTATGACCGTCATCTACGACGGACTGTACGACGCCTCGCCGCAACTCGAAGTCGTACCCGCGCTCGCGACCGACCACGAGATCGTCGACGACACCACCATCGAGATGGACCTCCGCGAGACGACGTGGCACGACGGCGAGGACTTCACGCCCGAGGACGTCAAGTTCTCGGTCGAACTGTTCCAGGAGTACGACGCGCCGGACATGGCGGTGTTCACCGACCCCATCGACAGCGTCGAGGTCGTCGAGGAGGGCCTCGGCGGGCGGGTCAGGTTCAACCTCGACGGTCCCGACGCCTCGTTCATGACCCAGCGGGTCGTGATGAGCGCCATCATCCCGAAGCACAAGTGGGAGGACGTCGACGACCCCGCGAATCACAACCCCGAGGAGCCGGTCGGGACCGGCCCCTTCCAGTTCGCTAGCTGGGACCAGGGCTCGCGCATGGAGGTCGAGAAGTTCGAGGACCACTGGATGTGGGACGAGGACGAGCGCGAGGAGATACTCGGCGAGTACTTCGAACCGGGCGAGGGCGTCGACGGCATCGTCTGGTCGAACGTCGGCAACACCGACGCCCTGCTCGGCGCGCTGGAGGGCGGCGACATCGACGCCGTCGACTCCATCCTCACCAACGAGCAGGCCGACGAACTCGCGCAGAACGACGGCATCGACAAGCAGGTCTCGGAGAACTTCGCGCCGCTGGACGTTCACATCAACCACATCGTGCCGGTCTGGCGCGACAAGGTGATTCGAAAGGCGGTCGCTCACTCCATCAACAAGCAGGGGTTCACCGACGACGTCCTCGACGGGAACGCGACGGTCACCCCCGGCAACAACCTCATTTCGCCGCTGGTCGAGGACTGGTACTACGAGCCCGACGACTACGAGTACGACCCCGAACTCGGCAGGGAGATGCTCGAGAAGGCGGGCTATACGTGGGACGACGAGGACATGCTCGTCTGGCCCGAGGGCGACGCGTGGGACGCGTTCATGGACCGACTGGAGGACGGTCACGCCACCCGAGAGGAACTCGAACAGGACGACTTCTCCTGATTCCCCGACCGTTGCCAGCGTTCACCCACAACCGACTCGCGGAGTGTGAAACTACCCTTTCGATGAAACCATACCAATGAGCTTCCGACGATTCCTCATCAAGCGAATCACCATCGCCGTCGTGCTGACGTTCGTCGCGGTGTCGGTCATCTTCGTCGCGCTCCGGATGCTTCCCGGCGACCCGTTCAGTTCGCTCGTGGCGAGCGGCGGGCTGACGACCGAACAGGTCGACGCGATTCGCGCCCAGTACGGCCTCGACGAACCGCTCTACGTCCAGTACTACAAGTACGTCGTCAATCTGCTGACGTTCAACTTCGGCTACTCGCTGACCAACAGCCAGCCGGTGTGGGCGGTCATCCGCCCGCGCCTCGTGGCCACGCTGATACTGCTGATTCCGGCGCTCGTCGCGACCGCGGTCGTGAGCACGCTCGCAGGCATGTACGCGGGCTGGAACCGCGGCTCGCGCTTCGAGAAGTACAGCATCGTGCTCACGACGTTCTTCCGGTCGACCCCCGCGTTCGTCACCGGCATCTTCCTGCTGATGGTGCTGTCGTACGCGCTCGGAATCTTCCCGGCCTACGGCATGCGGTCGCCGACCGCGAACCCGGAGGGCTGGTACGAGACGTACGTCTCGGCCGACTTCGCGATGCACTACTTCATCCCGTTCCTGACGTCGGTGCTGTACTTCAGCGGCGACTTCCTCCTGCTCGCGCGCAACAACGTGGTCGAGCGGAAGGGCTCGGAGTTCCTGAACCTCCACGCCGCGAAGGGCCTCTCGGACACCGAACAGCTGATGCGGGCGGGCCGAAACTCCCTGCTCCCGGTCGTGACCTACTTCGCGCTCCGGATGGGCATGATGTTCCAGGGCGTCATCACGCTGGAGGTGGTCTTCAGTTGGCCCGGCATCGGTCGCGCGCTCGTGCGGGCGATCAACCAACAGGACTACCCCACGGTGCAGGCCGCGGTGTTCATCATGGCGCTCGCGGTCATCCTCGCGAACCTCCTCGCCGACGTCACCTACGCGCGCCTCGACCCGACCGTGGCCGAGGGAGGTGAGAGCTGATGAGCGTCGAATCGCTCTCGACCGAGCGGGTCAGCGAACTCGGCGGGAAGGCAAAAAACGTCCTCGGCGTCATCGTCAAGGACCGGTGGGCGGCGGCCGGACTCGTCGTCATCGTGCTGTTCGTGACGCTGGGCATCCTAGGACCGGCCCTCGCTCCCCACGACCCCATCAGGGACACGCTCCGGGGCGAGGACAATCAGCCGCTCCGGACCGAGGCACCCAGCGAGGAGGCGTTCATGGGGACCACCGCGTTCGGCAAGGACGTGTTCAGCCAGTTCCTCGCGGGCGCGCGGCCGACGTTCCTCGTCGGCCTGTTCGGCGGTATCGGGACCGGAATCGTCGGCTTCCTCGTGGGGCTGGTGAGCGGCTACTTCGGCGGCCGGGTCGACGAGGTGTTGATGCGGCTGACCGACCTGACGTTCGCGCTCCCGCTGTTGCCGATGGCGTTGCTCGTGTTGACGTTCGTCCAGCCGAGCACCCCGATAATCGTGCTGGTGCTCGTGACGTTCCTCTGGAAGATGCCCGCGAGGGTCATCCGGTCGGAGGTCATGTCGGTGAAGAACCGGACGTTCGTGCGGTCGGCCCGCGCCAGCGGCGCGGGCCACCTCCGGACGATGTTCTACCACGTCGCGCCGAACGTGCTGGCGGTCGGCTTCCTGTACACCGCCTACGCGGTCTCGTGGTCCATCGCTGTCGAGGCGTCGCTGTCGTTCCTCGGATTCGGCGACCCGACGACCACGAGCTGGGGCACGATGCTTCAGGAGGTGTTCGAGTCGGGTGACATGCGTGACGCGTGGTGGTGGGTCCTGCCGCCCGCCATCGGTATCTCGGCCATCACGACGTCGGTGTTCCTGGTGGGCCGGTCGCTCGAAGAGATAATCAACCCCGAGATTCAGACGGAGGGCGATCAATGACGCTACTGGAAATCGAGGATCTGAAGATCACGTACGAAACGGAGGACAGTGCGGTCCACGCGGTCAACGACGTCTCGCTCTCGATGGACGCCGGAATCAACTACGGGCTGGTCGGCGAGAGCGGCTGTGGCAAGTCCACGCTGGCGCTGTCGGTCCTCGGACTGTTGGACGACAACGCCAGAATCGAGCGCGGCGAGATACGGTTCAAGGGCGAGAACCTCCTCGAACTCTCGGACGAGGAGTACCGACAGCTCCGCTGGGAGGAGATCGCCTACATCCCCCAGAGCGCCATGGACTCGCTCGACCCCGTGATGTCGGTCGGGGCCCAGATCGTGCAGGCCATCCGGAAACACCGCGACGTCTCGAAGTCTCAGGCCCGCGACCGAACGCGGGAGGTCTTCGAGATGGTCGGGCTGGAGACCGACCGCATCGACGACTACCCCCACCAGTTCTCGGGCGGGATGCGCCAGCGGGTGACCATCGCGATGGCGCTCGCGCTCGAACCCGACCTCATCATCGCCGACGAGCCGACGACCGGCCTCGACGTCATCGTTCAGGACAAGATCATCGACAAGATGCTCGAGATTCAGGAGCAGGTCGACAGCTCCCTGCTCCTCATCACCCACGAGATCGGCGTCGTGGCCGAGACCAGTGACGAGATATCGGTCCTCTACGGCGGCAAGGTGATGGAGCAGGGCCCCACCGACGAGGTGCTCGCCGAACCGTCGAACCCCTACACGATGGGGCTGAAGAACTCGTTTCCCGACATCGAGAAGCTCGACGAGTACGCCATCACGATTCCGGGGTCGTCGCCGGTCCTCGACGACGACCCCGCCTCGTGCGTGTTCGCGGGGCGGTGTCCGTTCGCGACCGAGGCGTGCCAGCAGAGCCATCCCGACCTCGTCGAGGTCGGCGAGAGCCACACGGCGTGTCACCACGCCGACGCCGCCGCCGAGATGCGCTCGGCGGCGGCCGACCCCGAGACGTGGGGGCTGTCGGTCGAGGAACGCGACTCGCGGGAACTGGGCGAGACGATACTGGAGACCAAGGGCCTCTCGAAGTGGTACGAGCAGTCCCAGCCGCTGCTCGACCAACTCAGCGGGAAGGAGCCCAGCTACGTCAAGGCGGTCCAGGACGTGTCTTTGGAGATTCGCGAGTCCGAAATCCTCGGCATCGCGGGCGAGAGCGGCTGTGGCAAGTCGACCCTCGCGGAGACCGTCGCGTTGCTCAACTCCCGGACAGACGGCGAGATATCGTTCAAGGGGCGGCCGGTCGACGAGTACCTCGACGAGGACCCCAAGGAGTTCCGGTCGAAGCTCCAGTTCATCTTCCAGGACCCGTTCGACTCGCTGAACCCGCGCCAGAAGGTCCGGTCCATCGTGAGCGAACCCCTGAAGATACAGGGATGGTCGGCCGAGCGCATCGACGAGCAGGTCGACAGGACGCTCGAAGACGTCGGACTCAACCCCCCCGAGCAGTACCTCGACAACTACCCCCACCAGCTGAGCGGCGGGGAGCGCCAGCGGGTCGCCATCGCCCGGGCGCTCGTGGTCGAGCCCGAACTGCTCATCTGCGACGAGCCCGCGTCGATGCTCGACGTCTCGCTGAAGGCGTCGATACTCAACATCCTGCGACGGCTCGCCGACGAGCGCGACCTCGGGGTGATGTACATCTCCCACGACCTCGCCAGCCTCACCCAGATCGCCGACAAGCTGGCGATAATGTACCTCGGGCAGATCGTCGAGCAGGGACCGACCCGGGAGGTCATCGCCGGGCCGAAACACCCCTACGTCGCGTCGCTGCTGTCGGCGTCGCCCAAGACCGACCCGCGGGTCGAGCGCACCCGGGTGTTGCTCCCCGGCGAGCCCCCGAGTCCGGTCGACCTGCCCGACGGGTGTAACTTCGCCCCGCGGTGTCCGAAGGCACGCGAGGAGTGTCTGTCGGCCGACCCCGAACTGGAATCGGTCGACGGGGGCGACCACAGCGCGGCCTGCTACTTCCCGGTCGACGAGGTCGACGAGGAGGTGCTCGCGGAGTACCGATGACGACCACCGTCCGACGGTCGGCGCTGTTCACGCCCGCCGACCAGCGCTCGATGATGGAGAAGGCCGCCGACACCGACGCCGACGCGCTCACGTTCGACCTCGAAGACGCGGTCGCGCCCGACAGGAAGGGCCTCGCGCGCGAGAACCTCGTGGCGGTCCTCGACGAGGTCGATTTCGGAGCCACAGAGGTCGGGACGCGAATCAACGCGGTCGGCACCGACCACTGGCGCGAGGACGTAGACGCCGCGGTGGCCGCGGGCGTCGACGCGGTCGCGGTTCCGATGGTCGAGTCGGTCGAGGGAGTCGAGACGCTCCTCGGAGCGCTCGACGACGCGACCGACGACCCGCCCGCGGTTCGGCTCGGGTTCGAGTCGCCAGCGGGCGTGTTCGCGGCCGACGACATCGCTCGGCGCGTCGAGGACGCTCCGGAGGTGGTCGGCATGTCGTTCGGCATCGCCGACTACTGCCGGGAGATCGGCGCGCCCGACATCTCCGCGCGGGTCCGGGAGTTCCTCGAACACCGCATCCGCGGCTGTGCCGCGCTCGGGGGCCTCGACGCGTTCGCCTCGCCCCACCTCGACGTCGACGACGAGGAGGGACTGCGCGAGCGCGCCGAGAGCGCCCGGGAACTCGGCTACGCGGGGATGAGCGCCATCCACCCGGGACAGCTCGCGACCATCAACGAGGTGTTCACGCCGAGCGACGAGCGCGTCGCCCAGGCGCGACGGCTGGTCCGGGCGTTCGACGACTCCGACTCCGACTCGCTGCTGGTCGAGGGGGTGTTCCTCGACACCGCCACCGTCGACCGGTATCGCGACGTGGTGGCGGTCGCCGAGCGCATCGAGAGCGACCACTGACCGCGGTACTCGCTTTCGGTTTCCGCTTTTTCCCACCCCTTCTTCCCACCGCTTTTTCCCACCCCTAATTTTTCCTCACCCGTCGTTCTTCCCGACGCCCGACGCGGCGGTCGGCGGTTCCGCCGACCGCCGCCGAGCGGGACGCCCGCTACTCGGTCCTGACGAGCACGTCAACGACGGCCGCGCCGTCCTCCCGGACGATGACGGGGTTGAGGTCGACCTCCCGCACCTCGGGGTTCTCGACCACGAGGTCGCCGACGCGTTCGAGGAGGTCGGCCAGCGGCTCGACGGGGATGGGCGGGCCGTCGCGGCGCTCCGCGAGGAGCGCCGCGAGCTTCGTCGCCTCGACGGCCTCCCGTGCGTCGTCGCCGGATATCGGGGGAACTCGGACCGCGCGGTCGTCGAGCAGTTCGACCAGCGTCCCGCCCGGCGCGACGGTCACGAGCGGCCCGAACACCTCGTCGGTCGAGGCCCCGACCAGCGCCTCGACGCCGCCCTCGACCTGCTCTTGGACGAGGACGCCCGCGATTGCGGCGTCCGGCGCGTACTCGCGGGCGTTCCCGACGATTCGCTCGAACGCCTCGCGGGCGGCCGCCTCCCCGTCGATGCCCGTCTCGACCGCACCCGCCTCGGTCCGGTGGGGCAGGTCGGGCGAATCGACCTTCATCGCGACCGGGAAGCCGACCTCGGCGGCGATGGCCGCCGCCTCGTCGGCGTCGGTCGCGAGTCGGGTCTCGACCGGTTCGATGCCGTACTCGTCGAGCAGCGACTCGGCGTCCGACCAGCCCAGCACCCCGCCCGGGGGAAGTTCCGGCGGCTCCTCGACGCGAGTCCGCGACCGGAGTTCCGAGCGCGAGGGCTTTTCGCTCACCCGGTCTCTGACCTCGCCGAAGTCCACGAGCGAGGCGAGCGCGTCCATGCAGCGCTCGGGGTCGTAGAACAGCGGAATCTCCTCCCGGACGCGCTCGTAGGGGAGGCCGTCGGTCGGTTCGTCGGGCTCCTTGCGGCCGGTCCACAGGAACACCACCGGGTCGTCGGTCCCCTCGGCGACCTCCAGCACGTCGGGGACGATGCGGTCGGCCCGCTCGTCGACCGCCGACAGTCCGAGCGCGAAGACGTAGGCGTCGAAGCTGTCGTCGGCGAACAGCACCTCGGCGATGTCGGGCAACACGTCGGCGCCGTAGCCGCGGATGTCGGCGGGGTTGTGCATCTCGCCGAAGGTGAGCAGGTCGTCGTGTTCGACGAGCGCGCGCTCGGTCTCGCCGTCGATGTCGGGGAGTTCGAGGCCGCGCTCGGCCGCCATGTCGGCGAGCAGGCTCGCCAGCCCGCCGCTCGTCGAGGCGATTGCGACCCGGTTCGACGCGGGCGGGTCGAACGCCTGATGGACGCTCGCGCGTCCCAGCAGGTCGGGGATGTCCGGGACGCGCTCGACGCCGGTCTGGGCGAACGCGCCGTTCCACGCGGCGTCGTCGCCGGTCAGCGACCCGGTGTGCGAGAGCGTCGCGGCCTCGGCGGTCTCGGACTGGCCGATCTTGATTGTCAACACGGGGGTCCCCTCTCGGACCGCGCGGTCGACGACCGTCATGAACCGGTCGGGGTCGGCCAGCCCCTCGACGTACGCGCAGATGACCTCGACCTCGGGCTGGTCGGCCATGTACTCGACGTAGTCGCTCACCGTGAGGTCGGCCTCGTTGCCGGTCGAGGCGAGGTACGCGAAGTCTACGTCCTCGTCGGCCGCGCGCTCGAAGAAGGTGGTGAACGCCAGCGCGCCCGACTGGCTGACCAGTCCGATGGAGCCCGGTTCCGGCGGTCGCGAGCAGGTGCTCGTCAGCACGGTGCTGTCGACCGCGTTCGCCAGTCCGATGCAGTTGGGTCCGCAGACCCGGATGTCCTCCTCGTCGGCGACCGCCGCGAGTTCCGACTGGAGGCGCTCGCCTTCCTCGTCGGCCTCGGCGAACCCCGCGGTGATGACGAGCGCGGCCGGGACGCCGAGTTCGCCCGCCTCGCGGACCACGCCGACGGCGTACTCGCGCGGAACGCTCACGACGACGAGGTCGACCGTCTCGGGCACCTCTTCGATGGAGTCGTAGCACGTCCGTCCCCACGCCTCGTCCCTGCTGGGATTGACCGGGTAGAACTCCCCGTCGAAGCCGTAGTCGAGGAGGTTGTCGATGAGGTTCGCCGAGTAGAACGAGTCGGGACTCGCGCCGACGACCGCGATGGAGTCGGGCGAAAACAGCGGGTCGAGTGGTACGGAATCTCCCATGGGACACCCACTCGTGACCGGCGCATAAATCCCGCTATCGGACACATGTGATGCCGGTTTCCGTTCTTCTATACGGGGCGTGTTCGTAGTCGACATCCGTCCGGCCTCCCCGCTCGCGCCCTCGCCGCTTCGCTTGCCGACGCGCGTAGCTTTTTCCGCCCGCCCGAACACGTCACGACCATGACGACCATCCCGAGTCCCGGCCTCGGCACCTCCGGGAACGACGACCCCGACCAGTGCGCCGAGAGCGTCCGGACCGCGCTCGAACTCGGCTACCGACACCTCGACACGGCCCAGATGTACGACAACGAGGCGGCCGTCGGCGAGGGCATCGCGACCAGCGAGGTCCCGCGCGAGGACGTGTTCCTCGCCACGAAGGTCCACCCGACCAACCTCGCGCCCGACGACGTGGCGACGACCGCCCGCGAGAGCCTCGACCGACTCGGCGTCGAAGCGGTCGACCTCTTCTACGTCCACTGGCCGATGCGGGCCTACGACCCCGAGGAGACGCTTCCGGCCTTCGACGACCTCCGCGAGGCGGGCGTGACCCGCCACGTCGGGGTGAGCAACTTCACGGTCGAACTGCTCGAAGAGGCCCGCGAGATTCTCGACGCGCCCATCGTCGCGAATCAGGTCGAGTGCCACCCCCTCCTTCCGCAGGACGACCTGCTCGACTACTGCCGCGAGCGCGACATCACCCTCGTCGCCTACGCGCCCCTGATGCAGGGCGAAGCCGGGCGCGTGGACGCGCTGGCCGACGTCGCCGAGACCCACGACACCACGCCCGAGGCGGTCAGCCTCGCGTGGCTCTCCCAGCGCGAGGGCGTCGTCCCGATTCCGAAGGCCACGGGCCGCGAGCACCTCCGGGCGAACCTCGACGCGCCCGACCTCACCGCCGAGGAGGTCGCGCGAATCGACGCAATCGAGGACCGCGAGCGCCTCGTCGACCCCGACGGCGCGGCGTGGAACTGACGGGGTGGTCCGGACCCCACCGCCCTGCCCGGACCCCATCGCCCTGCCCGGACCCCATCGCCCTGCCCGGACCCGATAGCTCCGCGTCGAATCCGGCCGACGGCCGGATTCGACGCGCGATTCCCCCGCGATTTAATCGGCTGGGGACCCATTGCTCGCCCGTGTCGAACTCCGAACCCGAGTCCGACTCTCTGCCCGTCATCGTCTACGACGACGACTGCGGCTTCTGCGCGTGGAGCGTCGCGTTCGCCGACCGCCGCGGGGAGTTCGACGTGCTGGGGTTCTCGGAACTCTCGGACGCCGAGCGCGCTCGACTTCCCGACGGCTACCGGGAGTGCGCCCACCTCCTGACCGACGAGGGCGTCTACTCCTGCGGCGAGGCGACCGAGGAGATACTCGTTCGGCTCGACTCGCCGGTCGCGCTCGCGGCCCGCGCGTTCCGCCGGATTCCGGCGAGCGAGCGCGTCCGCGACCCGCTGTACCGGTGGGTCGCCGACCACCGCGCGTGGTTCGGGAAACTGGTGCGTAGCGGTCGGCTTCGTCGCTGACGGGATTGCGGTCCCACTCGGACTCTATCGGGTCACTCGCACGCCGCGATTCCGGTCGCTCACCGGAATCCCCGCTTTACTCGGACCCTATCGGGTCACTCGTAGGCGGGGATTCCGGTGAGGTCCTCGCCCAGAATCAGCGTGTGGATGTCGTGGGTGCCCTCGTAGGTGTACACCGTCTCCATGTTCGCCATGTGGCGCATCGGCGAGTAGTCGGCGGTGATGCCGTTGCCCCCGAGCATCTCGCGGGCGATGCGCGACTGGTCGCGGGCCATCCGGACGTTGTTGCGCTTGGCCATCGAGACGTGCTGCGGTCGGAGGTCCCCGCGCTCCTTGAGGTCGGCGAGTCGGTGGGCGAGCAGTTGGCTCGTGGTTATCTGGGTCGCCATCTCCGCGAGCTTCTCCTGCTGGAGCTGGAAGCGTCCGATGGGGCCGCCGAACTGGTCGCGCTCGGTGGCGTACTCGCGGGCGGTCTCGAAGGCGTCGCGGGCCGCGCCGACCGCGCCCCACGCGATGCCGTAGCGGGCCTGCGTGAGACACGACAGCGGGCCCTTCATCCCCTCGACGCCCGGCAGGACGGCGTCCTCGGGGACGTAGACGTTGTTCAGGCCGATCTCGCCCGTGATGGACGCCCGGAGCGAGAGCTTCTCGTCTATCTTGTTGGTACTGACGCCGTCCCTGTCGGTCTCGACGAGGAACCCCCGGACCGGATTCCCTTCGGCCGAGCGGTCGCGGGCCCACACGACCGCCACGTCCGAGATGGGGGAGTTGGTGATCCACGTCTTCGAGCCGTTGAGGACGTACTCGTCGCCCTCCTTCTCCGCGGTGGTACCGCTCCGTTCCGAGGCGCTCCGCGCCTCGCGCTTCTCCGCGTAGGTCTCCATCCCCGAAGGGTTCGAGCCGTGTTCGGGCTCGGTGAGGCCGAAACAGCCGACGAGCTCGCCGGTGCCGAGGCCGGGGAGCCACCGCTCTTTCTGGGCCTCGGAGCCGTAGGCGTAGATGGGGTACATCACGAGCGCGCCCTGAACGCTCGCCATCGAGCGCAGGCCGGAGTCACCGGCTTCCAGTTCCTGCATCAGCAGGCCGTAGGCCTTCTCGCTGACGTTCGGCAGGCCGTACCCGTCGAGGTTGGGCGCGTAGAACCCCATCTCGCCCATCTCGGGGATGAGGTCGGTCGGGAAGGTCCCCTCGATCCAGTGGTCGCCCACGTCGGGTTTGACCTCCTCCTCGACGAATCGCCGAGCGGTGTCTCGGATCATCCGCTCTTCCTCGCCGAGGTCCTCCTCCAGCGAAACGTAATCGAGCATGGGTGACGGTGGGACCCCGACCGTGAAAAACGCTCCTACTCGCGTACCGCTCTGCCGGTGCGTGGCACCTGCGGTCGGGAGAGCGGTGGGATTCGGGCCCGACTACAGCTCGACGTTGTCGTCCCTGCTCGTCGCGATATCGAGGTACGCGTCGACCTGCTCGGCGTGGGGACCCCGAACGACAACGTCGTCGTCCTCGTCGTACTCCACCATCCCCATCATCGAGAGCTTCGGCAACTGCGAGTGGCGAAGCGAGGTGAACACCCGCTCGCAGTGCTCCTTCGAGACGAGGTCGATGGGCTTGCCGGTCTCCCACGTCGCGACGGTCTCGACGAGGTCCTCCATGTCGACGGGCTCGTCGGCCTCCCGCAGGAACGTGAGGACGTACCTGCTCCGTCTCGATGCCAGCGCATCGAAGACGTTGTCTTGGGACAGCGGCGAAGCGTTCGCGTTCGGTTGGTGCGGGGTAACGGTGCGTTGACCGTCCGACTCCCCGCTCCCGTCTGCGATTCCGTCTTTCATTTCCCTACCGTAAGTCGCGAAGGGGGGTGTGCTTGCTGGTTCACTGGTAATGGTGTTTAAACCCCGTCTCGACCGAATCGCGAGACAGAACCGGGGTCCGAGGACGGAAGGACGGCGCGGGTGCGTCGGGTCAGGCCGGGGTCGCGTCGGCTTCGAACTCGGTGTCGGCGTCTCGGACCTCGCGAGCGTAGTCACAGAAGTTCTCGAAGAGGGTCTTGGCCTCGCAGGCCCTCCCGTAGTTCTCGTCGTGGATGCCGTCGAGCACCTTTCGGAGCCGCTCGTCGGGCAGGTCCTTGCCCTTCGTGACCTCCTCGGCGGTCGCCATGTCGTACTCGGGGTGGAACTGCACGCCGAAGACGTGGCCCTTCCGGAACCCGTGGTTGGAGTAGTCGTTCGACGCGATTTCCGTCGCGTCGGGCGGAAGTTCGACCACGGCGTCCGAGTGAGTCGTGAACACGGTGAACCGCTCGTCGATTCCCTCGAACAGCTGCGAGTCGCCGGTGTGCTCGACTTCGCGGTAGCCGATCTCGTACTCGCCCATGTCCCGGACATCGCCGCCGAGCACGTCGGCGAGGAGCTGGTGGCCCCAACAGACGCCCAGACAGGGGAGTCCCGCCCCGACGGCCTCGCCGACCCACTCCTTGGTCGGCGGTATCCACTCCTCGTCCCAGTAGACCGACGAGCGCGACCCGGAGATGACGACCCCGTCGTATTCGAGGGTCTCGGGCAGGTCGCCGCCGGTCGCGTCGAACTCCACGAGGTCGGCGTCCAGCTCCCGCCGGAAGTTCCGCCGGGTGGACTCGCCCTCGTGGGCGGCGTTGATGAACGCGATGCGAAGTCGACTCATCGTGCGCTACGATGCACCTCTCGGACAAAAGAGGTTCCGCTACGGGGAGTTCTGCCGGTACTCCGGACCGCTGGCAAACTCCGGTCCGGGACTCACTCGGTCTCGAACCGCTCTTCCCCGCCCAACTGCCGTCGAATCTCCGCCCGGTCGGGTTCGCCGGTCGCCCGGCGCGGCAACGACTCCACGACCGATATCTCGCGGGGAACCGCCCGCTCGGGGAGCCGGTCGGCGACGAACGCCCGGAGTTCGCCGGGGTCGGCGTCGCCGACGACCGCCGCGAGCGCTCCCTCTGAGTCCACCACGGCCCCGGCCTCGGTCACGCCCTCGTGGGCCTCCAGCGCGCGCTCGACCGTCCGGGGGTGGATTCGCTCCCCCTCGCCCTCGGCGGCCTCCGCGGTCGGTCCGAGGACGTGGTAGTCGCCGCCCTCGCGGTACGCGAGGTCGCCGGTCGGCACCCACTCCCCGAAGGTCTCGCCGTCGACGTAGCCGCGGGCGGTCACCGGCCCGCGGAGTTCGAGGCCGCCGACCTCGCCCTCCGGGACGGTCGCGTCGGCGTCGCCGACGATCCGGGCCTCGCAGTCGGGGAACGGTCGCCCGACGCGGTCGGGGTCGGCGCTCGCGCTCGCTCGCTCGGCCGGGAGGTAGAGGTCGTTCGGCCCGGTCTCGACCCGGCCGTAGGCGCGGACGACCGGTGCCCGGTCGGCCAGCGCCTCGCGGGCGTCGGTCGGGAGCGGGGACCGCGTTCCGAACCACTCGACACCCCCGAAGTCGGTCCGCTCGAACGCCCCGTCGGCGACCAGTTCGCGGTACTCGGTCGCCCCCGCGAAGAGGTGGGTCGCCCCGCGGTCCTCGACGACCCCGAGCGCGCGCTCGGGGTCGAACGCCCGCAGGACGACGACCCGGCCGCCGACGTACAGCAGGGGGAGCACGAGTCGGTGGAGACCGTCGGTGTCCGAGAGGGGCAGCAGCGTCGGCGCGCAGTCGCCCCTGCCGAGACCCCACGCCGCGACCGCGGTGATGCAGTTCCACTCGACCGCGCGCTCGGGGAGGTCCACGACGCGCTCGGCGGTCACCTGGTCCGGGTCCGAGTCGTCCCCTCTCACGTCGGCCCTTCCTTTCGTGTGGAGATACAACAGCGAGCGTTCGGGGTCGGTGTCGACCCGCTCGTAGCCCTTCGGCTCGCCTTCGGCCTCGGCCCGGAGTTCGCCGAACGAGCGGGCGTCCTCGTCTCCGACCTCCCGAATCAGGTCGCGCTGGGCGGGTTCGTGGACCACAAGCGCGGGGTCGACGACGTCGAGGGGTCCCTCGACGGTCGCGGGCGTCAGTCGGTGGGAAACCGGCGCGAGCGCGGCCCCGAGTCGCCGGGCCGCGAACAGCAGGGCCAGCAGCTCGACCCGGTTGCGCGAGACGACCGCCACCGCGTCGCGCTCGCCGACCCCGCGGTCGGCGAGCGCCCCCGCGAACCGGTCGGCCAGTCGGTCGAGGTCGGCGTAGCTCACCCGCCGGTCGTCGCCCGCGTCCACGACCGCCGTCCTGTCCCCCCAGAGGTCGGCCCGGCGTTCGAGCGAGAGCGTCATGACCGGGGGTTCGACGCGCCCCGACGTAGGCGTTGTTGCGGGTCCGGCGATGCTACTTTCCGCGAGGCGAGCGAAGGGGAGGTATGAGACTCTCCACGAAGGTCGTCGCGGTCGGCCTGCTGTTGGTCGTGATTCCGATTCCGGTCCTGCCGCCGTTCGTCGGGTCGATTACCGGGGGAGCGCTTCTGCTCGTCGGGCTCTTCCTGCGATTCCTCGGGGTGTAGCCGACGGCGAGGCGCGGGACCTACTCGGCGACGAACGCGTCGTCGGGCGTCCCGGTCGTCTCCGGGCCGTCGAACCCCTCGGAGTCCTCCCGGACTTGGAGGTATGCGGCCGCGATGACCCCGTAGAGGAAGACGTACAGGACGCTACCGAGTACGTTCACGAGAGCCTCACCGACGACCGGCGAGTTCGCCATGTCGAACACCGACCCCGTGACGCCGATGACGGCGCCCACGACCCCCGTCAGGACCACGAGGACCGCGAGTTTCAATCGGTTGCCTCGCGAGAGGCCCCAGCTCCGCCTGAGCGCGTCGAGGATGCCGCGGTCCTCGACGGCGACCGCGAAGCCGAAGAACAGGAAGCAGACGCTCAGGAACAGCCCGGGCAGGATGAGAAACGCCAGTCCGACCCCGACGGCGAACCCGACGAAGATTCCGCCGACGACCTGCGAGAGCGTCGCGCGCCCGATTCGGCGGGTGTAGAGGTCGGCGGGGAGCGCGGATTGCTCGCTCGTCGGTCGGACGAACGCCCGGGCGAGCACCACGTAGTACGCCGAGGTGAGCACGAGCGCGAGGACGAACAGGCCGCCAGCGACGCTCCCCGGGACGGGGAGCGTCAGCCCGAGCATCTGGTTCAGTTCGCCCGCCGCCTCGGGGGGAAAGAGCCCGGCGACGACCGTGTTGACCGAACTCTGTACGAGGAACTGGAGCGCGACCAGACCCACGAGGAGCATCGCACCGGCCCGGGTGAAGACCCGCGTGCTCCCGTCTACGATTGCTCGTCCGAGTTGGAGAGACATGACAGCATCACGCCTCTGAAGACTTATAAATCCATCCGAACATAATCTCGGCGTCGGTCCCCCTGCTCCACTCGCCCTCCCGCTCACTCCTCGCCGTGCTCCTCCAGAAAGCCCACGAGCGCGTCGTTGACCTCCTTCGAGCGCTCGACGAAGAAGAGGTGTCCGCCGGGGAACTCGCGGAACTCGCCCTTCGGAAGTCCCTCCGCGAGCAGGCGGCCGTCCTCGACCGGGACCACCCGGTCCTCGCGGCCGTGCATCACGAGCGCCGGAATCGTGACCTCGTAGAGGTCGTCGCTGGCGTCGAAGGCCGCCATCGCGTCGAGGTGACCCCGCCGGGCCTCCCGGTCGGCGTCCTCGGCGCGCCGCCACGCCACGATTCGCTCGACGAGGTCGTCGGTCTCCAGTAGCTCCTCGCTCGCGACCGGTTCGAGCGACCGCCGGAGGGCCTCGGGGTCGTCGTTCCCGACGAGCAGGCGCTCGCGCACGTCGTCGGGGACGGGGTCGGCTCGCGGGCCGCCCGCCGAGGTCCCGAGCAGGGTCAGGCTCCGCGCGCGAGAGAAGTCCAGCGCGTACCGGAGCGCGACCATCCCGCCGAGTCCCGCGCCGACGAGGTGAGCCTTCCGCGCGTTGCAGTCGGCGAGGACGGCGTCGAGGTCGGCCGCCTGCTCGGCGACGGCGTACGTTCCGGGGTCCTCGGAGCCGCCGGTTCCGCGGGGGCTGGGCACCACGACGCGGTAGGGTCCGGCGAGCGCGGGGTACTGCCAGCTCCAGAGCCACGGGCCGTAGCCCGCGTCGGCGAGCAGGACGACCGTCTCGGCGTCGGGGTCCCCGGACTCGGCGACCTCGTACTCGACGGCGACGCCGTCGTTGTCGGCTGTCGGCATGACCGGCGGTTGGGCGCGGCGGCGTTTGAGTCGTTCGTTCCCGAGCGACCCGGAGACGGACGATTTTTGTCGCGGGTGGGTCAACGCGGTGTCATGGAAGCCATCAAGGACAGCGTCCACGACCACATCCCCGTCTGCGACCTCGCGCGAGACCTGGTCGACCTGCCCGCCCTCCAGCGGTTGCGCCACGTCAAACAGCTCAGCACGGTCCGGCTGGTCTACCCGTCGGCCAACCACACCCGGTTCGAGCACAGCCTCGGGGTCTACCACCTCGCGCGCGAGGCGTGCGACAGCCTCGGAATCGAGGCCCACCGCGCGAAGGCGGTCCGGGCGGCCGCCCTGCTCCACGACGTGGGCCACGGTCCCTACGGCCACCAGACGGAGGGCATCATCGAGCGCAGGCTCGGCAGGCACCACGACGACGTGGACGACCTGCTCGCCGACGGACCCATCGCCGACGTTCTCGAATCTCACGGGCTCGACCCCGGCGAGGTCGCAGACCTCGTGGCGGGGGAGGGGAAGCTCGGCCAGCTGGTCGCGGGCGAACTCGACGTCGACCGGATGGACTACCTCGTGCGCGACGCCCACCACACCGGCGTGCCCTACGGCACCATCGACCACTCCCGACTGCTCGCGGCGCTCCGGTTCCGCGACGGCGAACTCGTGCTCTCTTCGGGAAACGTCCACACCGCCGAGAGCACGCTGGTCGCTCGCGCGCTGATGAACGCGACGGTCTATCGCCACCACGTCTCGCGCATCGCGGGCGCGATGCTCGAACGCGCGGGCGAGCGCCTCCTCGACTCGACCGACCTCGACGCCGAGGCGTTCGCCCGGATGACCGACGACCGCCTGCTCGGGGCCCTGCGCGACTGCGAGGCGACCGCCGACACCGCCCGCAGACTCGAACGCCGGGACCTCTACAAGCGCGCAGTCTGGACCGACCTCGGTTCGGTGCCCGAGTCGGTCGTCACCGCCGACCACGCGAGCGTCCGGGCGTTCGAGCGCGACATAGCTGACGCGGCGGGCGTCGCTCCCGAGCAGGTCCTCGTGGACACGCCCGGCGAACCCGGCATGCCCGAGTCCTCGACCCGCGTGGTCGTCGACGGCGAGGTGCGGCGACTCGCCGACGAGTCGCCGCTGGTCGAGGGCCTGCGCGCGGCGGGCCGCGCGCAGTGGCGACTCGGCGTGTACGCCCCCGAGGAGAGGGTTCCGGAGGTCGGCGCGGCCGCAGAGCGCGTCCTCGGTCTGGATTTCGACGAATAGAGACGGGAGAGACGCCCCGACGAGTGGGAACGAGCGGAGACGTTTTGGGCCTCGACGCCGTGATACGCTCTAATGGGGGTTCGGGGCCGTTTCTGGCGGTTCGGTCGGGCCGTCGCCCGCGAGATACGCGCACACGACGTCTCGTTGATGGCGGCCAGCATCGCGTACCACGCGTTCATCTCGCTGCTCCCGCTGCTGGTCCTCCTCGTCTTCGCGCTCTCGGTGGTCGACAGCGCGACGCTCACCGCCACCCTCGTCGAACTCACCGACTCGGTGCTCACGCCGCGAGCGCAGGCGGTGCTGGCCGAATCGCTCACCGACGACGAGGCCCGGACCCGGGTGTCCATCCTCGGGGGCGCGACACTGGTGTGGGGGCTGTTCAAGATATTCCGCGGGCTGAACGTCACCTTCGCCGACCTCTACGGCACCGACGTCGAGGAGTCGGTGGTCGTGCAGATTCGGGAGGGACTGGTCGTGGTGTTCGCGCTGGCGGTCGCGGTCGGGGTCGTGACCGCCGCGAGCGTCGCGCTCACCCTGTTTCCCGACCTGCCGTACGGGCGAGCGTTCAGCCCCCTGTTCGTCGTGGCGGGACTCGCGGTGGCGTTCTTCCCCATCTACTACGTCTTCCCCGACGTGGACCTGTCGGTGCGGGAGGTGGTCCCCGGCGTGCTCCTCGCGGCGGTGGCGTGGGCGCTCCTCCAGTCGGCGTTCCAGAGCTACGTCGTCTACTCCGCGCGGTTCGAGGCGTACGGCGCGCTCGGGAGCGCCCTCCTCGTGGTGGTGTGGCTGTACTTCAGCAGTCTCGTCCTCCTGCTGGGCGCGGTGGTGAACGTCGTACTGGCGGGCCGGACCGACGACCGGCCCGCCAGTCCCGCGGCGTCTGCGGCCCGCGCCGACCGCGAGCGGGCGGGCCGCGAACGCGTCGACCGCGAGCGCGCCGAACTCGCTCGCGCCTACGACGAACTCGCTCGTGCCCACGAGGAACTCGACGCCGAGAACCGCCGCCTCCGCGAGCGCGTCGAGTCGCTCGACGAGGAGAACGAGCGACTCAAGCGCGAGAACGCCCGACTGGCCCGGCGACTCCGGGGGCGTCGCTGGCCGGTGTGGACCCGGGCGAAGCGGTGGCTGTTCGGGCGGTGACGCTCACTCCTCGACGAGGTCTTCGACCGCCCGGTTGATCTCGCGTATCTCGTCGGTCTGGTCGTCTATCTCCCCGGCGATCTCGTCGGTCCGGTCGGCGATCTCCTCGGCGTTCGCGGCGGTCTGGTCCACCATGCTGGCGACCTCCTCGGTGCTGGCGGCCTGCTGGTCGGTCGCAGTCGCGACCTCCTCGATACCGTGACTGACCTCCGTGACCGCGCCCGAGATTTCGTCGAGGCTCTCGACCGCCTCGCCGACGGTGTCGATGCCCTCGTCTATCTGGTCGGTGCCGTCCTCGAGGCTCTCGACCGCGGTCTCGGTGTCGTCTTGGATGCCGCCGACCTTCGCCTCTATCTCGCTGGCCTGCTGTCGGGACTCCTCGGCGAGCGTCTTGATCTCGTCGGCGACGACCGCGAAACCGTCGCCCGCCTCGCCCGCGCGGGCGGCCTCGATGTTCGCGTTGAGCGCGAGGAGGTTGGTCTGCTCGGCGATGCCGTCGATGACTTCGACGATGTCGTCGATCTCGGCGACGCTCTCGCGGATGGTCTGAACATCCTCGGCCACGCTCTCGGCGGCCTCTCGGATGGCCTCCATCGTCTCGACCGCGCGCTCGGCCGACTCTTGGCCGTCCTCGGCCCGCTTTCGGGCCTGTCTGCCCGCCGAGGACACCTCCTCGGTCGAGGACGCGATCTCCTCGACCGCCGCGCTGAGGTCCGAGACCTCCTCGGCCACCTGCGCCATCCCGGTGGACTGCTCGCGAGCGAGGTCGGTTATCTCGTGGGTCTGACCCGATATCTCCTTCGAGGAGTCGTGGAGTTCCACGAGCGAGGTCTTGACCTCGTTCGCGGCCTCGTCGCCGTACTCACCGTTCTCGTCGATTTCGGCGTCGAAATCGTCGTCTGCGCCCCGGTCGGTCCGGTCGTGGTCTCGGGTTCTGCGTAATTCCTGCTTGCTCACGTCGGTACCGTTCACACCCACCGGTGAAGAGACCGGCACATGACTAGTCAGGTATCGGCGCACTCTCCGAACGGCGTGGCGAACGCCCTCCGCCGGGCTCGTTGCCCGACACCTTCCGCCCGACCGTCACAACAGCCCGGTCTCCCCCGTCGGTCGGGCGGTACGTCGGTGTCGTCGCTACGCGTTCCGGACCTGCTTCAGCACGTCCGGAGCGTCCTCCAGCGCCTCGTCCAGTTTGTCGGCGTCGGGACCGCCGCCCTGCGCGAAGTCCGGCGGACCGCCCCCGCCGCCGCCGACCCTCGCGGCGAGTTCGCCGACGACCTCCCCGGCGTTGACCGAGACGCCGTCGGGGACCGCGACGACGAACTGCGCGCCGTCGGCCCCGCTCCCGATGACGGCGATTTTGCCCTCGTCGGCGAGCGCGTTGGCGGTCGCGCGGAGCTCGTCCATGTCGGCGTCTATGCGCTGGATTACTGCGGTGGCGTCGCCGACCGCGACCTCCTCGCCGCCGCCCCCGCCGGAGGCGCGGGCGGCGGCGAGCTGTTCTTTGAGGTCCTCGATCTGCTTGCCCCGGTCCTTCCACTCCTCGAAGAACCGCTCGGCGGTCTCGGGCACCTCGTCGGGCGAGACGTCCAGCACCTCGGCGGCGTCGGCCAGCGCGGCCTCGGTGCGCTGGCCCGCCTCGACCGCGGCCTCGCCCGCCGCGAACGTGATGCGCTCGACGCCGTCCTGAACGCGCTCGGTGTTCAGTATCTTGATGGTGCCGACGTCGCCCGTGCGCCGGACGTGGGTCCCGCCGCAGGCCTGCACGTCCTCGGCGACGTGGATGAGCCGGATGTTGGTCCCGGCCGGGATGCCGCCCTGATAGAGGTCGAAGCCGTACTCCTCCTCGGCCTCGTGGCGGTTGGGCCACTCCTGCTGGACCGACGTGTTCTCCATCACGAGCTCGTTTGCGACCATCTCGATCTCGTTTCTGGTCTCGCGGTCGATGCGCTCGTAGTGGCGCACGTCGATGCGCGAGCTATCGATGCCCTTCTGTGCGCCCGCCTGCCGGACGTGGTCGCCCAGCACCTCGCGGGCGGCGTGGACCACGATGTGGGTCGCGGTGTGGTGGCGCATCAGCCGACGGCGGCGCTCGGCGTCTATCTTCCCGCGGACGATGTCGCCCTTGTCGACCTCGTCGTCGGTGCGGTGGAGGATGACGCCGTCCCGAATCTGGACGTCACGGACCTGCACGCTCCTGTCGTCGGTCGAGAGCGTCCCGCGGTCGGAGGGCTGGCCGCCGCCCTCGGGATAAAACATCGTCTGGTCGAGCACCACGTCGTAGACCGCCTCGCCCTCCTCGTCGCGCTCGAACACGTCGAGGACGACCGCCTCGAAGTCGGTGCCGTACTGGTCCTCGTAGTAGTGGCGGTCGGTCTTCGGCAGGTCGGCGAGTCGCTCGTCCTCGTCGGTCTCTTCCTCGAAGGCCTGCCCGCCGTCGTGGCGTCCGGCCACGAGGCTGTAGAAGTCGTCGGGGACCTCGACCTCGGTGCCGAAGTCGCCCGCTATCTCCTCGACCATGTCGGGCTGGATGCCGTGCGAATCGTACAGCTCGACCAGCTCGTCGGTCGGAATCGGCTGACCCTTCTCGGCGTACTCCTTGGCGAGGCGCTCGACCCGGCGACCGCCCTGTTCGAGCGTCTCGCGGTACTTCTCGACCTCGGTCCGGACGATGTCCCGAACCGTGTCGCGGTTCTGGTAGCCCAGTCGGTCGGCCTGCATGTCCACGAGTTCGTCAAGTGGCGCGTCCACGCCGACGTTGTCGCAGAGGCGCTTGGTCCGGCGCAGGACCATCCGGGCGAGATACCCCGTACCGACGTTCGAGGGCACGATGCCGTCGCCGAGCATGTACGCCAGCGTCCGGCAGTGGTCGGCGATGGCGTAGATGTCTTCGAGGGGTTCGAGCAGGGACTCCAGTTCGGGCGTCGAGACGCCGAGCTGGTCGGCGATGTTGTCGCGGGCGGCCTCCATGTCCTCGGCCTCGTCGATGTCCATGTGGCCCGCGAGCTTCGAGGCCCGATGGACGAGTTCGGCCTCCTCGTCGGTGTGGTCGATGCCAGCGTTCTCCTTGAGGAACGAGATCATCTCGGGATAGATGGCCTCGTAGACGGTCGGGGTGCCCTGGGACATCCACGTCCAGCGCTCCAGCCCGTACCCGGTGTCGACGATGTAGGTGTCCATCTTCGAGTAGCGGTTGCCGTCTTTCATCTCGTACTCGCCGTCGGGGTCCTGCTCCATCGACATGAAGACAAGCGTGGCGAGTTCCGCGCCGCGGTAGATGACCTCGATGGCGGGCCCGGCGTTTCCGCCGCCGACCCACGGGTCCTCGATGTAGGTGATCTCCTCGATGTCCGCGCCCATCGACTCGAAGAACTCGTCGCAGTACTCGACCGTCTCGTCCTTCCAGTAGACCTCGCCCTGATAGGCGTACTCGTCGGGGTCTTCGAGGTCCTCGCGGGCGTTGAACGCGTGGTGGGCCATCATCTCGAACGCCATGGTGTGGCGGCCCGTCTTGCCCACGTTGTCGATGTCCTGCATCCGGATGCAGGGCTGGCTGATGGTCAGGGGGTTGGCGGGCGGCGGGGTCTCCCCGGAGGTGACCAGCGGCTGGAAGTCGTAGATGGACGCCTGCGTGAGCAGCACGTCGTCGCGCCACCGGTTCGCCGCGACGGGGTAGGGGTCGATGCGCTCGTGGTCGTTCTCCTCGAAGAACGAGAGGAACGCCTCGCGCATCTCCTCTAAGCTGTACTCCTCGTCGAACCCCGGGTTGTCGATGAAGCCGTACTCCTCGCACGGGGGTTCCCCGCAGGTCTCCCGGTCGAGGTCGCGCGTCCAGAAGTGGACTCCGCACTCGGAGCACTCCTTTCGGACGAAGTCGTTGTCCTCGAAATAATCGAGGCGGTACTCCTCCTCGAGTTCGCTCATATTGTTCGTATTTCGCCAACGAGAGCGTAAAACAGTTCCGCAACCGGGTTGGGCGCGATGCGCCCAACCCGGTTGCAGCTCGGTGTCGAGTCGGTCTTCGTCTCGGTATCGAGTCGAATTTGGCTCGGCGTCGGGTCGGTCTCCGCCTCGGCGTCGGGTCGGTCTCCGCCTCGGCGTCGGGTCGGTCTCCGCCTCGGTATCGAGTCCGCTCCGTCTCGTTGCGGTCGCCGCGAGCGACCGAGTCGCTCGCGGCGACCGCGGGGTAGAAACCGTCCTCAGTCGTCGGCCGTCGTGACGGCGTCCTCGGTCGTCGGCCGACTCTCCCCGGACCGCGAACTGATCGGCGACGACCCGCAACTCACGCAGGCGTACGACCCCTCGACCGTCTCGACCACGGGCGCGTTGCACTCGATACACTTCATGCGCGCGTCCCGGGCCTCTCGCGGATAGCGTCCCATAGTAACTCTGGCCCAGATACGGGAGACGGAGGTATAAGCGGGGCGGCCGTTTCGGACCGTTTTACGGTACAACGCGGGGTTTTCGCGCCGCCGACTGCTCTCGCGAATCCGACCGCCGACGAAACGCCCGATTGCTCGCGGGAAGCCGCGGGCTAACGGTCTTCGAGCGACAGCGACGCCAGCAGGGCCTCCAGCTGGACGCGCTCGTTCGCGCCCTCGGTG
Organism: Halorussus salilacus; assembly: GCF_024138125.1. Taxonomy (NCBI): domain Archaea; kingdom Methanobacteriati; phylum Methanobacteriota; class Halobacteria; order Halobacteriales; family Haladaptataceae; genus Halorussus; species Halorussus salilacus. The sequence continues at coordinate 1,476,039 of NZ_CP099993.1, read as the reverse complement.
ATGCGGTAATCCACCTCGCCCACGCGGTCCATCAGCCGGACCGCGGCCTCGTCGTCGAGGTCGAACTCCCAGACAGAACGGTGGAGCTGGTCGATGATGTCGCCGCCCGCCATCCCCTTGTTAGTGAGCAGGTCGTCGAGGACCGAGCGGGCCTTGCTGAAGTCGCCGTCGAACGCGTGGCGCACCATCTCCTCGATCTCCTCGGGACGGGCCGTGCTGGTGATGGTGTAGACCGCCTCCTCGTCGACGACCTCGCCCATCACCGCGGCGGCCTGCAGGGCGTTGATGGCCTTGCGCATGTCGCCGTCGGCGGCGTAGACGAGCGCGTCGATGCCGTCCTCGGTGGTCTCGATGTCCTCCTCGGCCGCGATCTTCCGAATCTGGTCGGCCACGCCCTCGTCGTCGATGGGGCCGAACCGGAAGGTCGCGCAGCGCGACTGGATGGGGTCGATGATCTTCGAGGAGTAGTTGCACGACAGGATGAACCGCGTGTTCGCGGAGAACTGCTCCATCGTCCGGCGCAACGCTGACTGGGCGTCGCTCGTGAGGGAGTCGGCCTCGTCGAGGAAGATGATTCGGTAGTCGTGGCCCCCGAACGACGACCGCGCGAAGTTCTTGATGCGGTCCCGGACCACGTCGATGCCGCGCTGGTCGGATGCGTTGAGTTCGAGGAAGTTCCCCTCCCAGTCGTCGCCGTAGAGTTCCTTGGCGATGGCCGTGGCGGAGGTCGTCTTCCCGACGCCCGCCGGCCCCGAGAACAGCAGGTGGGGCAGGTCGTCGCGCTCGACGTAGCGCTTCAGGCGCGCGGTGATGTCGTCGTGGCCCGCCACCTCGTCCAAGGTCTGGGGGCGGTACTTCTCTATCCAGACCTCCTGTCGTCCCGGCTCGGGCGCGTCGGGTGCCTCGTCGGCCTCGTCTTCGGCCTCGCTCTCGACCTCGCTCATGTGACACACGAGGCGCTTGCCGGTCTTAAAGCCCGCGAGGTCCCCCGGCGAGGAGCGACGGCGACGGTCCTCGGACCCCGGAATCGAAGTTACGGCCCGTATAAGACGCGCTTACTCGAAGTAAGCGGCGATACCGGCGAAATCGTTTTCTATCGAACTGTCGATACGTGCGGTATGAAACGAGCCTTCGCCCTCCTCCTCGTCGCGGTCCTGTTGCTCGCGGCCGTGCCCGCGCCGGTCGCGGCCGAGGAGACCCGGACGGGCGGCACCGTCGTTGTCGAGGCCGACGAGACCGTCGAGGACGACCTGACGATTTTCGCGGGGACCGCCGTGATTCGCGGGACGGTCGAGGGCGACCTGACGGTCTTCGCCGGAAACGTCCGCGTCGACGGCGAGGTCGGCGGCGACTTCGACGGGTTCGCTGGCAACGTCCGACTCAACGGGACCGTGACGGGCGACGCCAACGCGGTCGGCGGGAACGTCTTCCTCGAAGACGGAGCGCGAGTCGGCGGGGAACTGGAGGCTGCCGCGGGCAACGTCGCCCTCGAAGGCGAGGTCGGCGAAGACGCCCGCCTCGGGGCGGGGACCGTCACCGTCGCGTCCACCGCGAGCGTCGGGGGCGACCTCGTGTACGGCGGCGATCTCGACCTCGCGGAGGGCGCGAGCGTCGGCGGCGAGGTTCGCGAGAGCGACGACCTGGAGGTCGGCGTCACGGGGCCCGTCGTCCCGGGGTGGCTCGGCTGGGCGTACGGCGTGCTGGTCAACCTCCTGCTCGGCGCGGTCGTCCTGCTCGTGTTCCCCGCGTTCTCCGACGACCTCGCGGCGCGCGCCGTCGACGACCCGGTCCGCACCGGGGGAGTCGGACTCCTGCTGTTCGTGGCCGTCCCGGTCGCGCTCGTCCTGCTCGCCATCACCATCGTCGGCATCCCGCTGTCGCTGTTCGGCGCGTTGCTGTACGCGGTGGCGCTCTGGCTGGGGACCGTGTACGGCTCGTTCGCGGTCGGGACGTGGCTCGTCTCGCTGGCCGACGCCGGGAGCCGGTGGCTCGCGCTCGTCGTCGGGGTGGTGGGCGTCGCCCTCGTCGGTCGCGTCCCCTTCCTCGGCGGTCTGGTCAGCTTCCTCGTCCTGCTCGTCGGCCTCGGCGCGCTCGCGCTGGGCATCCGGAACCGGTACCGGAATCGCCGGTCGGCGCGCCGGACCGGCGCGCCGACCGGCTCCGATATGCCGTAGCCCGGGGCGTACTTGGTGGATTTCGTGCCGACTGACCAACCGCCACGACACGGCCGGTGAATCGTCCTCCGGGCGGGGGCTTTCTGGCTGTTGCTGACTCCGCCGTTCCAGTTTCAGTGCGAACGAGGGCCTTCTGACCGGCCACGTCCCTCCAATTCCCCCGTCTTGACGAATCCGAGAAATCCCCGACACGCTTACCACCCGCGCGCCGAAACCAACTCCCATGAACGTGACCGTCGAGGTCGTCGGCGAGGGGAGCCACGACCTCGAAGTCGAGGACCCGACCTACGCCGACCTCCTCGCGGAGGTGGGCCTCAGCCCCCACGAGGTGTCTGTGATGGTCGAGGGCCGACCGGTGCCCGAGGACCAGCCGGTCGAGACCGACCACGTCAAAGTGCTTCGACTCATCAAGGGCGGTAGCGACGACGAAGCGGGAACCGGCCTCGCGGCGGGCGACGAGGCCGACACCGGACCCGTGCCCGAGTTCGACCGCGAGCGGGACGCGCTGGGGGTCTCGGACCTCGACTTCGAACTCCCGAACGCGGGGACCGGCCCGGACCCGCTCTCGCTGGCCGACCTCGCGGCGGGGCCGACCGACGGCGTCGGTCGGCCCGCGCCGCGCCGCGAGACGACGCCCCGAAACGACGCGGTCGTCCTGTTCTTCCAGCGCGACTACCACTGTCGGAACTGCCGCGAGCAGGTCCAAGCGGTCGCCGACCGCTACGACGAGTTCCGCGACAGACACGCCGCGGTCGTCTCGGTCCTGCCCGAGTCGAAGGCGAAAGCCGAGAAGTGGCAGGAGAAGTATCACCTCCCCTTCGCCCTCGTTGCAGACGAGGACACGCGCGTCGCCGACCGGTACGGCCAGCCGGTGCGGTTCGGGGCGCTCGGCAAGCGCATCGACCTCGCGGGCCGGATGCCGCAGGTCGCGATTCTCGACGTACGCGACGACCCGCAACTGTACGCGGTCCACCGCGGCGACTCGCCCGGCGACCGGCCTTCGGTCGACGACGTGCTGGCGATGGTCGACCGGATGCTCGCCGACGAATGAGCGTTCGAGTCCGCGAGGCGACACCCGGCGACCGACTCGGGATTCGTCGGGTGCTGGACGCCGCGATGCTGGAAGTCGGCGAGGACCTCTCCGAGCGGATAGCGGCGGGGGACGCGCTGGTCGCGAGCGAGGCGCGAAGCGCCGGGAGAGACGAGCACTCCCGAGCCGCCGCGAGCGTCGCTCGCGGAGACGCCTCGGAACGCCGAGCGGTGGAACCGCGAGGCGACGAGGACGCCGGGCAGGACCGACGCGACGCCCCGATTCTCGGCGCGCTCGTGCTGGTCCCTCTCGGTCGGACCCGCGACTCGGACCGCCGCGGCGTCGACGCGCGCGTCGACGCCGTGGCGGTTCGACGCTCCCGGCGCGGGCGGGGAATCGGTGCCGAACTGGTCCGAACGGCCGCCGAGCGCCACCCCCGACTCACCGCCGAGTTCGACCCGAACGTCCGGCCCTTCTACGAGTCGCTTGGGTTCGAGGTGGCTCCGGTCGGAGGCGAGGAGAGCGACCGACTCCGGGGCGTCCTCGAAACCGAAGGCTGAACCGCTCGGTGTCCGAAGTCCGACCATGGAGCAGAAGCGACGCAACCGACTCGCGGTCATCTGGTCGGGATTCGTGCTCGCCATCGGGTACGTCACGTTCGCCGACGGGTTCGCCGCCGACCTCGGCGACCTGCTGGGCGTCCTGCTGATGGCGCTCGGCGCGGCGCTGGCGTACGTCTACTACGCGAACCCGGGCGGCGTGCTGGACTTCGGGACCGAGGAGTAGAGCGCTAATCCCGAGTGCGAACGGTTATATACGCAATCACGAACGTAATAAATAGATCGTGAGCGACGACGAACATCTGACGGCCGATGACTCTCTGTACTCGCTACGGCTCACGCACGAAAAACTGAACGAGACCCTCGCAGAACAGGTGAGTGAAGCGGAACATATCGACAGGAAAGCGATGTCGTTGCTTCGAGTAGCGTTCACGTTTTCCGGAGTGGCCGCCGCAATCACCTACTATATCGCCCGTCAACGCGACCAAACCGCTCTCGGAACGCTCGACAATCCCCTGACCTACGCGGGACTCCTGTTCGGAATTTTGAGCGTGTTCGCGGCTTTTGCGACCATTTACCACACTAAGATAGAGACCGAAGTCGAAGTCTCGGACATCAACAAGCAGGCCACGTTCGGACGGAAAGAAATGCTCTCTACGTTCGCACAGACCTATCCGAACTACATCGACCGAAACGATACGAGACTCAATAAGGACAAGGCGCTCCTTTCCATTTCGCAGGCTTTGCTAGTGCTCTCCGTCGTCTCCGTGACTGGTAGCGGCGTGTCTTTCATCAGTAATCGAACGTTCGATTTCTACGCGATTCTCGGAGTCACATTCGCTATCGGATGTCTCGTCGGAGTCTGTTTCTCGCTCTTCGTTGCCGTCGTCAAATCCTAAACATAGCGTTACGCGCCACATGATTTTCCGCACGGCGCGAGACCCCGTCGGGAGCGAACCAAAGTTATATGTCCGCCAAATACGTATCTGTACATATGTCTGAGGCCGAACGCCACCGGGAGGAAGTGAAAGAGTCGGAAGGCCGTGTCCGGACGAATCGTCCGGACTGGTCGGCCCTCTTAGCGCGCGTTTTCGACCGATAATTCCGGTTCCGTTCGCGGTTTCTCCTCCAATCCAGTATCCGGTTAGCGAAGACCGTACAGAGAGGGCGGTAAATACGGAGGCTAGACCAGCGGCTCGACCAGCCCCCGACCCGCATCGAGCAGTTCCTCGACGCGCTCGGCGCTCGCCGCCTCCGCGTACACCCGCATCTTGGGTTCCGTGCCGCTGGGCCGGACCAGCAACCACGACCCGTCTTCGAGCAGAATCTTGAATCCGTCGGTGGTGTTGACGTTCTCGACGTGCTCGCCCGCCACCTCGTCGGGGAGCCGTGCTTCGAGGTCCGAGAGGACGCCCTCCTTGCGGTCGTCGGGACAGTCCACGCTCACCTTACTCTGGTGGATTTCGCCGAACTCCGCGAGCAGGGCGTCGACTCGGTCGTCGTAGGAGCGCTCGCTCTCGACCGCCCCCGCGAGTAGCGCCATCAGCACGCCGTCCTTCTCGCGGTTGTGGCCCCGGATGGAGAAGCCGCCGGACTCCTCGCCGCCGACGAGCGCGTCGTGGTCGCCCATCGCCTCGGCGACCCACTTGTAGCCGACCGCGGTCTCGACGACCTCCTCGCCGTGGGCCTCGGCCACGCGGTCGACGAGGAAGGTGGTCGAGACGGTCCGGACCGCCGGACCCGAGTCGTCTTCGAGCAGGTAGTCGTAGGTCGCCGCGAAGAAGAGGTTCTCGTCGAGGAAGCCCCGCTCGGGCGTGACGAGCGCGATGCGGTCGGCGTCGCCGTCGTTGGCGATGCCGAGGTCGGCGTCGCCCTCCCGTACCGCGTCCACGAGGCCCTGCAGGTTCTCGGGGCTCGGTTCGGGGTTGGTGCCGCCGAACTCGGGGTCCTGCTCGCAGCGCAGGCGCTCGACGTCGGCCCCGGCGCGTTCGAGGAGTTCGTCGGTGAATCCCCGGCCCGACCCGTGCATCGCGTCGTAGACGACTTCGAGACCGTCCAAGTCGGCATCGACGAGGTCGAACAGGTGCTCGGCGTAGGGTTCGAGCAGGTCCTCCTCGCGGACGCTCCCCTGCTCGTCGTCGGGGAGCGCGCGGGGTTCGCCGATGCGGGCCATTATCTCGTCGGTGACCTCGGGCAGGGCGGGCGCGGCGTCGTGGGGGAAGAACTTCACGCCGTTGTAGTTCGGGGGGTTGTGGCTGGCCGACACCACGAGTGCGCCAGCGAGGTCGCGGTCGGCGACGGTCCAGACCGCGAGTGGCGTCGGGCAGTCCCGGGGCGGAATCAGGGCGTCGAAGCCGTTGGCGGCCAGCACGCGACACAGTTCCTCGGCGAACCCCCGCGAGGTCTCGCGGGCGTCGTAGCCGACCGCGACGGTGCCACCGTCGCGGTCTTCGACCTCTCGGAGGTAGTCGGCGACCGCCTGTCCGACCATCCGGACGCGAGGGGCGGTGAACTCGTCCAGCGTCGCTCGCCAGCCGTCGGTTCCGAACGAAATCGGCGTCTCCATGTGGTGACTCTCTCCCGCGGTCCCAAAAAAACCACCGCGAACGGGTCTCGCGAACGGAACGAAACGGAACGACGTGGCCGAACGTGAAACGGCCTAGCGGTCGATTCCCGCATTTCTCGCTCGGCTTACGATACCCGGGGTGCCCCGAACCGACCGACGTGTTCGAGCGAATGCCCGAATTACGCCCCGTGGGTTCCGTGAACGGTCGCGCGCCTTTTCAGAGTCCGTGGGTTACATCCGCCGCGGAGGACCTGATTATGACACGAGACAACGACACGAGACAGCGACTGGTCGACGACGAGACGCGACGTTCGTTCCTGAAGAAGAGCGCGGTGGCGACCGTCGGTGCGAGCGCGCTCGGAACCGGTGTCGGGGCCGCACAGGACCTCGACCTCGACGACAACTGGAAGGCGCTCATCTTCGTCGACAACTTTCATCCGCAGGCCCGGTTCACGTTCGTCTCGGACGTCGTGGAGTGGACGCCCAACTACGGCGACGTGAACGACAGTTGGTTCTCGGACTACAACACGCGGATGATTCGGTGGCTCAACACCGACGAGACCGTCCCGCTGTTCGTGGCGGAGGACGCCGAAATCGGTGAGTACGACGGCGACCTCGGATTCGTGACCGACGCCGACGACGACAGCGACCAACCGCAACTGTTCGAGATGGAGCGAGAGTGGACCCCCTTCGGCGACAATCCGCGTCTCACCGAGGTCGAGGCCAGTCCCGTCCCTGAGGACGAGGAAGATCAGATCCTCGAGAACGAGGACTGGTGGCAGACCGGCGGCGGCGACGGAACCACCGCGAACGAGACCGCCACGAACGAAACTGCCGCGAACGCGAGCGCGCCGAGCGTGACTGACGACCCGTTCTGACGCCGACCCTCCTCGCGCCGGGACGGTGCGACCACGCGGGATATCGAATTTATTACAAAAATCGGGTTCCGGAAAGGGTTTTGCTCGCCCGTCACCTACGACTCTCCAAGATGAGCCCCACGCCCACGGTCGTCGCGCTCGCGGGGAGCATGCGCGACGGCAGTTACACCCGAATCGCCCTCCGCCACGCGCTCGACGCCGCGGCGGAACGCGGGGCCGAGACCGAACTCCTCGACGTCCGCGAGTACGACCTCCCCGTGTTCGACCCCGACGACCCCGAACCCGAGGCCGCGACCGAACTCAAGCGCGAGATTCGAGAGGCCGATTCGGTCCTCTGGGGGAGTCCGGTCTACCACGGGTCGTACTCCGCGGCGTTCCGCAACGTCCACGACTACTGCGGGTGGGACGAGTACGAGGACACCACGGTCGGCCTGCTGGTCTCGGCGGGCGGCGGGTCGTTCGGGAGCACGCTCGACCACATGCGCGTGACCGCCCGCGGGGTCCACGCGTGGGTGCTCCCCCATCAGGTCGGCATCAGGAACGCCAGCGACAAGATAGCGGGCGACGAGGTCGTCGACGAGGACATCGAAGCGCGCGTTCGGAAACTCGGCGAGCAGGCCACGAAGTACGCCTTCATCGACCCCGAGGTGACCGCCGGGGGTGTCGAGGCCGAGGCCGAGGAGACCGCGGCCGACGACTGACCGGTCGCCGAGCGACCGGTCAGTCGTCGGCCGCTCGCTCGCTCTCGTCGGCGACCAACCGCTCCTTCTGGACACGCGAGAGCTGTTTTATCTCGTACTCGCGGGACATCGCCGCCGACTTCGAGCCGAACCGCTCGGCGTGGACGAGTTCGACCGGGGTGCGCCCGCGGGTGTACTTCGCGCCCTCGCCGCGGTCGTGTTCGCGGACTCGCCGCTCAAGGTCGGTCGTGTAGCCGGTGTAGAAACTGCCGTCGTCGCACTCGATCACGTACGCCCAGTGGTCGGTCACGGGCGACAGGGTTCGTGTGGTGGTCGTTTCGCCCTTTCGGTTCCCGCCCCGGTTCGGTGGGCTATACTCTCGCTTCTCTGGAGCGCTGGCGCGCAACCTCGGCGATTCCGGCGTTGGCCGAGCAGGCCGGACAGGCCCGAATCCGCCCCTCGGCGTCGGCGAACACCCGCGCGAATCGCTCCGAAACGTGCGCACCACAGTGGTCACACTCTGGCATGTTGACAGCTGACAGGGATACTGCCAGCGTCCAAAAGTTTGTCCTACACAACCAAAAATGCTTCCCAAAATCGATTCCAATTTTCCGAAGACAGAAGATTTGTTTCGGTAATGCCCGGGTCAGTCGCACGGAAACTGCCGCCGTCTCGGCGGTAATCCGGGCTGTGACGGGAGAACTTCGGGACTACCCTTCTCGCGCGTCCCCCACGGCCCGGGCGACGAGCCCGGCCTGCGCGCCCGCGACGAACCCCGCGTCGACGTTGACCGCCGACAGCACGGTGCAGGACTGGAGCATCCCCGACAGCGCGGCCTCGCCCTCGCCGCCGTGTCCGTACCCCGTCGAGACCGGTAGGCCGATGACGGGCGCGTTCACCAGCCCCGCGACCACCGTCGGGAGCGCCCCCTCCCGGCCCGCGGCGACGACCAGCACGTCGGCCTCACGGAGGCGGTCGAGCTGGTCGACGATGCGGGTCAGCGCGGCCACGCCGACGTCGTCGACGCGCTCGACCGTCGCGCCCATCTCCCGGGCGAGGACCGCGGCCTCGCCCGCCGGGACCGCGTCGCTGGTCCCCGCGGTGACCACGCCGACCGTCGCGTCCACGTCGGGGGGCTCGAAGTCGTCGGCGTGGGCCACCACCGCGCCCGAGCGGCCGTGGACCGTCACCCCGGCGTCAGGGTGGTCCTCGGCGAGTCGCTCGCGGACCGCGGTCTGCTGGTCGGCGTCGGTCCGGGTCGCGATGGCCCGGCCGGTGGTCTCGACCGCGGTGGTCGCGAGCGACGCGACCTCCGCGGGGGTCTTGGCGTCGCCCAGGATGGCCTCGGGGACGCCCCGTCGGGTCTCTCGTGCGGCGTCGAATCGCCCGGCGTCACCGGTCGCGTACCCCGAGAGACGGGATTCGGCCTCCGCGACGCTCACCTCTCCCGCGGCGACCGCTTCGAGTAGTTCGCGCATGTCGGGTGCTGTGGGCTCTACGTACTCGTATCCTGCGACCCGGGTAGCCGCAGCCAAACGACCCACTATTATTTATAAGTTTTGGCTACCTACGTAGATGACGGTGAACCGCGCTACTTGCCGGGGTTCATCCGGTAATTTGAGAAGCTTTATTAGGGGTGCGCGGAAAGACCAAGTCGTATGGCAGACCTCATCGTCAAAGCCGCTGTCAAGGACGCACTGGACGACAAGAACGTGGCGTCGGACTTCTACGACGCCCTCGACGAGCGCGTCGACGAGCTCCTCGACGAGGCCGCCCGCCGCGCCGAGGCCAACGACCGAAAGACCGTCCAGCCCCGCGACCTGTAAACCGGGACTGACTTCCCTTTTATCGAGCGCAACGCCGCGTAGCCGCGGGCTTGGCTCGAACCGGCGACCGGGTGCTCCCCGCGCGGTCAGAACCGAGTGACTTCGACGCCGTCGTCGCTCCCGACGTGGACCTCGTCGGCCATCCCGACGAACAGTCCGTGTTCGACCGCACCGGGGAGCGCCGAGAGGTCGTCGGCGAGTTCGGCCGGTCGGTCGATTCCGCCGAACTCGCAGTCGAGGACGAGGTTGCCGTTGTCGGTCACGACCGGACCGTCCTTGCGCTCGGCCGACCGGAGGGTGGGCGCGCCGCCCAGCGCGCGGACCTCGTCTGCGACGGTCGTCCGCGCGTCCGGGAGCACCTCGATGGGCACCGGGTGGTCCAACTGTCTGGCGGCCTTGCTCGGGTCGGCGACCACGAGCAGTCGGTCGGCCGTCGCGTCCACGATCTTCTCGCGGGCGTGGGCAGCGCCGCCGCCCTTCACGAGGTGCGGGCCCGAGAACTGGTCGGCCCCGTCGATGGCGAGGTCTATCCCGTCGACCTCGTCGAGGCCGACCAGCGGAATCCCGGCCTCCTTGGCGAGCTCTCGCGACTGGAAGGAGGTCGGAACCCCGCGCACGTCGAGGCCGCTGTCGACCGCCCGCCCGATGGCTCGGATGGCGTGGGCCGCGGTCGACCCGGTCCCGAGACCGACCACCGCACCGTCCTCGACCGCGTCGGCGGCGCTCTCGCCCGCCGCGCGCTTCGCCCGTTCGCTTCCGCCGGTCGTCTTCATGGTCGGGCCTCCGTCGTCCTGCGTGAAAAGCCTGACCGAACTGGCGACAACGGTCCGTTTCCGCCCGCAACGGGCAACACCGTTTTTGCGGTGCCGGGCGTACTGCGTGAGACAATGGCCGCCAGCCACTCGGACGCCGAGTCCGACGCGTCGACCGACCGCGAGGACGCCGTGGCGCTCCGCGACGTGCGCAAGACCTACCTTCTGGGCGAGCCCGTCCACGCGCTCGACGGCGTCTCGCTCTCGATTCCCCGAGGGTCGTACACCGCCGTGATGGGGCCGAGCGGGTCGGGCAAGTCCACCCTCCTCAATCTCATCGGGTGTCTCGACACCGCGACCGACGGCGAGGTGTTCGTCAACGGCACGGAGGTCACCGGCCTCTCGGACCGCGAGCGGACGCGAGTCCGGGGCGACGAGATCGGTTTCGTCTTCCAGACGTTCAACCTCATGCCCAAGCTGACCGCCGCAGAGAACGTCGCGCTCCCGCTGGTCTTCCAGGGCGTCTCGCGGAGCGACCGGCGCGAGATAGCCGAGGAGCGCCTCGACGACGTCGGACTCGGCAACCGGACCGGCCACCGCCCGAACGAACTCTCGGGCGGCCAGCGCCAGCGGGTCGCCATCGCCCGCGCACTGGTGACCGACCCCGCCATCATCCTCGCCGACGAGCCGACCGGGAACTTGGACAGCGAGACGGGCCGCCAGATCATGGGGCTGTTCCAGCGCCTCCACGACGACGGCCACACCGTCCTGATGGTGACCCACGAGCGCCACATCGCCGAACACGCCCAGCGCGTCATCCACGTCCTCGACGGCACGATAGAGGACGTAGAGGAGATCGAATCGCCCCGGCGGGTCGAGACCGACACCGTCTGATGGACCTCTTCGAGAGCCTGCGGCTCAGCGGGCGCGCCATCCGGAGTCACAAGCTCCGGTCGACGCTGACCACGCTCGGGGTCGTCATCGGCGTCGCGGCGGTCATCACCTTCGTCACGCTCGGGACCAGCCTCCGGGCCGACGTGCTCGGGCAGGTCGGCGGCGAGCGCACGCCCAACGTCTACGTCTGGGCGGGCCCCGAGGGCGAGGACGGCGCGCCGGGCGCGGGCGCACAGCCGGTGTTCACCGAGCGCGACCTCGCCGAACTCCGAGACCTACCGGGCGTCTCGGCGGTCGTCCCGCGGGGGGTGGTACCCACCGCTGCGGTCTCGTCGGGCGGCGACACGGTCGCCCAGCGTCAGGTGATCGCCACCTCACCGGAGTACTTCGACTCCGGCGAGTTCGTCGCCGGGCGCGGCTTCGAGCCGGGCCAGCGCGAGGTCGTGCTGAACGAGCGCGCCGCGAGGCTGTTCGAGACGCAGGCGACCGTCGGCGACGAGGTCACCGTCCGACTCGCGTCCGGGGAGTCGGTGAACGCGACGGTCGTCGGCCTGCTCAACGCCTCGACGTCGGGCGGCCCCTTCGAGGGGCTGGACTCCCAGCCGCTGGTGTTCGTGCCGACCGACCCGTTCTACGACACCACCATCGAGAGCCCCGAGACCGGCCGGTCCCAGCGCGTCTACCCGACCGTGACCATCGTCGCCGAGGACTTCGGCGCGGTCTCGGACGTTCAGGCGTCGACCCGGGCGTACCTCACCAACCGCTCGGACGCCGCGACGCTCGCGCCCGGCGACTACGCGTTCTCGGTCGAGACCGACCAGGACCTCGTCGACCGACTCGAAGAGCTGCTGACCACTCTCACCAACTTCGTGACCGGGATCGCGGTCATCTCGCTCGTCGTCGGCTCCATCGGCATCGCCAACATCATGCTGGTCTCGGTCACCGAGCGCACCCGGGAAATCGGCATCATGAAGGCGGTCGGCGCGCAGAAGCGCGACGTGCTCCAGCTGTTCCTGCTGGAGGCGGTCATGCTGGGCGCGCTCGGGGCCATCGTCGGGACTCCGGTCGGCATCCTCGGGGCGTACGCGGCCGCCGAGTACATCGGGCTCGAACTGGTCTTCCCGCTGGAGTGGTTCGCCATCGCGGTGGGCGTGGGGATGGCGGTCGGCGCGGTGTCGGGGCTGTACCCGGCGTGGAACGCCGCCCGGACCGACCCCATCGACGCGTTGCGCTACGAGTGACTCCGTGGGTTCGCCCCTCACGAGTCACCCGGGACTCCGCGCCGCCCTGCCGAGACTTCGCGCCGGTCGGCCGAGACTCCGCGCCGCGCCGCTCCCCTGAGACTTCGCACCGCGCCGGTCGGCGGCGTAAGCGCGCTTACGCCGCCGACCGGTCGATATAACTCTACCTTATCGACCGGCGGCGGCCGGGCGTCGACTCGGTGCGGGCGAGTCGTCCCCGCAACTCGAACCCCCGTTACGGCCGTCACAGGCCCGGATTATACGCCTGAACGGTTCAAACGGTATCTCCGATTTATCCAAGCAACAGTATACAATCCGTCGTGAGAACCATGAAGCGCCGAGAAATGCTACTCGCGACCGCAACGATTTCGCTCGCTGGCGTCCCCGGCCTGTCGAGCGCAGACACCGACGCGACCGCCCAGACCGACCCCATCACGCTAGAGGACGCGACGCTGGAGTTGGGCGGCGTAAGTCTCTATATCGGAAGCGCGTCGTTCTACTACGACGAGGGTGCCGCGGTGTTCGAGGGGCGCGAGTGGGTCTTCTCGAACGGAAGCCGCGAAGTGGCGCTCAGCGGCGCTGTCGTCGCGGTCGAGAACGTCAGCGCCGAGACCTTCGCGGCGGTCCGGGACGCGATGGCGGCGTCGTACGACGAGCGGTCGCTGTCGCCGCTCCTCTCGGGGCTCGCCGCTGCGGAGGTGGACCCGAGTACTCCGATGGGTGTCCGAATCGGGACTGTCTCCACCGACACGGGGACGCTGGTCGAGGAGGTCACCGCGACCGGAACGGTCGGGGACGTCACCCCCGCGAACTGGGCCGCGTTCGCGACGGGCGAGGAGGTCGAACTCGGAGCGGCCCAGTTCGACACCGTGGCGCTCCAGCGGGGCGGCGTCGTCGTGACCGCCGAGGAGGTGGTGGCCGAACCGTTCTCGAACGGGCTGTCGGTCACGTCCGACGGCGGGACCATCGAGGGGTCGGGGGGAACGCTCACCTTCGAGAACCTGAACACGACCTTCCGGCCGCCCGAGGAGGGCGGCGAACCCCATCGCGCCGCCTTCGAGCGCATGCGACGGCTGGCCGCCAAGGGCGCGCTGACCCTCGACGCCGTCGGCACGACGATGGCCGACTCGGGCGTCACGGTCGCCAACACGGTCGAGGCGATGCGAAACACGAGATACGAGGCCACGATGGAGAGCGTCACCCGGGACGGCGAATCCGTGGTCGAGGACTTCGGTAGCTCCGGGACGCTCGCCGAACTGGTCCAGATGCTACGCCAGAGCGCCTGAACGCTACGCGCCGGAATCTGGCCCTACTTCCCTTCGAGCCGGTTCAGCACGGCGTCGGGTTCGTACCGCAACGACAGCTGGCGGGACCGCCCTCTGCCCTCGACGTTGGTGTAAGTCGCGTCGATGATGTCTAGCTGGTCGAGCTTGTTGATTATCTCGGAGTAGCGGGTGTAGCCAAGCCCGGTCCGGTCGTGGAAGGCGTCGTACACCTCGCCCGCGCGCTCGCCGTCGTGTTCGGCGATGACCTCCAGCAGTTCTATCTCGCTGTCGTTGAGCGCCCGGAGGCTGTGGCTGAGGTGGACGTACTTCGACTTCTCGTAGGCCTGCTCGACGTCCTCCATGCTCACGGTCCGGCTGGCGCGCATCTCGGCGTTCAGGCCCGCGCGCCGGAGCAGGTCGATGCCGACCCGGAGGTCGCCGCTCTCGGCGGTGAGTTCCGCGACCCTGTCGAGGATATCCGCGGAGACGACGCCCTCGTGGAACCCCCGGTCGACGCGCTCGCCGAGGATGTCGACGATCTCCTCGGGGTCGTACACCGGGAAGTACACCTCCTCCGGCCGGAACACGCTCTGGACTCGGCCGTCGAGCTCCTCGATGACGTCGAGGTTGAGGTCCGAGGAGACCACGATGACGCCGATCTTCGCGCCGCTGTGGGCCTCGTGGGCCCGCAGAAGCGAGTAGAGGGTGTCGGAGGCCTCGCCCTCGTAGAAGAGGTAGTTCACGTCGTCGAGCGCGACCACCAGCACCTCGTCGTCATCGACCAGCTTCTCGGTTATCTGGCGGAACAGCTTCTTGAACGAGATGCCCGAGGAGGGGGGTTCGTACTCGAAGATGCCCTCGAACACCCGCGAAAACACCGAGTAGCGCGTCGAGTCGACCTGACAGTTGACTCGGACCGTCCGCACGTCGGTCTGGGCCGACAGCTCGCCGAACAGCTTCTGGACCGCGGTGGTCTTGCCGGTGCCGGGCGGGCCGCGCGAGATGACGTTCAGCGGCCGCGACCCCCGGGCGGCCGGGCGGAGCGCGTACTTGAGGTTCTGCATCTGGCTCTCCCGGTGGGCGAACGTCTCGGGGACGTAGTCAATCTCGAAGACGTGTTCGTCGCGGAACACGGACTCGTCCCACGAGAGCATACCCTCCTCGGGGTCGTCTGCCATCACTTTCACCTCGCTGTCCCAGCTACTTAACCTTTCGGCAGGCGAAAATATTAGGGGGGAGAGGCGTTCGAACCGGCGATTCGGGGTCTCTCGGTCGGTTCGGTTCGGCTTCGACGTTCCGACTACCAGATGCCCGACCTCTCCGGTGACGAGGCGTTCCACCTCCGACTGTTGAGGGCCCCGTCCGACCCCTCGGCGCGTGCTGGCGCGGCGCGAGAGCTCTCGCGCCGCGCCAGCACGCGCGAGGTCCTCGTGAGCGGAGCGAACGAGGGCTCGTCAGAGCGAAGCTCTGACGGTGGACGGGTAGCGCAGGGAGCGAAGCGACTGAGCAACGCAAGAGGCTGGGGAGGGTCGAGGTCTGCGGTAGCGGTGCCGTGCGGTGCGGATGCGGTACTCCGTGGTACCGGCGGTAGCTAGCTCCGTGTTCGCTCCAATCGTCCCGAAAATACCGGGAATTCCGGCCACTCCGACGCGCCGCTAGAATTTCTCCAGCAGTCGGTCGTAGAACTCCCCGTCCGAATCTCCAGCCAGCTTCTCGACGATCAACTCCGGCGTCGAGCGCGCGAGGTGGTCCTTGACGGGCGACCGATTCACGACTAACTCCCCGTCCTCCAGTCCCTTCGCCTCGATGCCGTCGACGGGCACGTCGTAGTCGGCCATCTCCCGAATCTCGGCCGCGAGGTGGGAGACGAACACGCCGGTCACGTCCTTGCCGCGTAGCTCTTCGAGGATGCCCGCGATTATCTTGGCGCTCGCGCCGGGTTCGGTGATGCTCTCCAGTTCGTCGACCAGCACGAGTCTGTCGCCCCCGCCTCCCGTCAGCTCCGCGAACTCCCGGAGGGTGGACTCGAACGCGCCCGCGTCGAGGGTGCCCTGCGTCTTGGCGTGGTAGTGGAGTTCGCCGAACCGCTCCAGTCGGGCCTCCTCGGCGGGGACGGGCAGGCCCATGTGGGCCAGAATCACCACCACCGCAACGAGGTCGAGGGTCGAGGTCTTCCCGCCGCTGTTGACCCCCGAGAGCAGTGCCACGTCCGAGACGCCGTAGTCGACCGGCTCCACGTCGGCGAAGTCGACGTCGAGCAGGGGCGAGCGCCCGCCCCGTATCTCGAATCCGGACGCCGCCGACTCCTCGCCCGCGAACTCCGGTATCGCGCAGTCGAAGTCCTCGGCGAACCGCGCGATGGCCAGCTCCACGTCGAGTTCGAGCGCGGTCCGGACCAGCTTTTCGGCGGCCCCGCGGCTCTCGGCGAGGTCGGCGGCGAGTTCGCGCTTCCGGCGGGCGGCCCGTCGGTCCTTGGCGGCGACGAGGTCCTCGCGGAGCCGCGAGACGGCCTCCTCCTCGCGCTCGACCGGGAAGGTCGGCTCTTCGGGGAACGCCCGGCGCGCGACCTCGGCCTCGCCCGCGTCGAGGTCGAGCGACTCGACGAGCTCCTCGCGCGCGGCGGCGACGGCGGCGGCGTACTCGTCGCTCAGCTCCCGGGAGAGCAGGGAATCGACCCCCGCGCCCTGCTCGACCAGCGACAGCAGGTCCGACCCCTCGACGGTCACGTCGCGCTCCTCGATGGCGTCCCGGAGGTGGTCGTTGGCGACGCTCTCGGCGGTCGAGACCGCGGCGTCGAGGTCGTCGATGGCGCGGGCCAGTCGGTCGAGTTCGTCGTCGCCGACCACGGTGCCGTCCGAATCCACGCGCTCCAGCGCGGATTCGAGCGCGTCGAGGTCGAGCGGCGGGTCGATGCCCGCCCGGCGGTGGACCCGCGCGGCGGCCCGCAGACTGTCGCGATTCGCCGCGAAGAAGGCGAGGGGTCGCTCGGGCACGATTTCGGCCGGACGCTCCAGCGCGTCGGGTTCGACGCGAACGTCGCCGTCGACGCTCACGCCCGCGAACTCCTCGTCGAGCGCGACCACGGTCGAGTACCCGCGGGCGAGGTCGGCGAGGTCCCGGGCGTCCTCTACCACCTCGACGCTCATCTCGGGAATCGCCTGCTGGGCCTCGGTGTAGCGCTCGGCGTCGGCGGTCGCCAGACACCTGTCGCGGACCGTCACGTTCCGGGGCTCGGCGAGGGGTTCGACGTCGGCGAGGGCGTCGAGCACCGCCTCGTCGGGGTCGCGCGCAAGCGCGCGCTCGGTGAACTCCCGAACCTCCTCGATGCGGGAGGCCGCCCCGCTGGGATAGAGAGTTTCGAGGCGCTTCTCGCCGTAGCTCGTGACGGTCCGGTCCTTCAGCAGGCCGAGCACGTCGCGGTAGAGTTCGTCGGCGCGGTCGGTCGCGAGGAAGCCGCCGGGGTCGTCGTGGCGCTCGCGGACCGCCGCCCGCGCGATGCTCGCGGCTCGCCCCTCGGTGATGCCGGGCGCGCTGGCGAGCTCCGCCACGTCGCCCGCCGCCAGCGCGGATTCGGGGTCGTCCAGTTGCGAGAGCGCGTCGGCCGTCTTCGACCCGACGCCGGGTATCGCCTCCAACTCCATTCGCGCCGTAGTACCCATCCCGCGCTTAAAAATATTCGCGGAGTGGTACGTGCTCTGAGTGCGATGTCGCGGGCGGGAGTCAGTCGCGGAGACCCCACGGAAGTTCGCCGCCACGGTCCTCGATGTACGCTTTCGCGTCCTCGATACTCGTCAGTCTGACGTTGTCTCGGCTACCGCCGTAGCCTTCGAGCGGCGCTTCCGAATCTCGAATCATCTCGCGGATTTGTTCCTCCGCTCGCCCTTGTTCGTCGGAGGTAACCCAGTTTTTGACGGTATCCACCTGCTTCTTGTGACTTCCGACCACCCGCTTACGCGCG
This sequence comes from Halorussus salilacus, assembly GCF_024138125.1. Taxonomy (NCBI): domain Archaea; kingdom Methanobacteriati; phylum Methanobacteriota; class Halobacteria; order Halobacteriales; family Haladaptataceae; genus Halorussus; species Halorussus salilacus. The sequence goes on along the minus strand of NZ_CP099993.1, from coordinate 1,458,215 downwards.
AGTTTCCTGACAATTTTAATCCGTAATTCCGTCTCCTCGTCGCTCATCTGCGTAGGTACAATTGACTCAAACTCGCCGTTTATATCTATCGGAATAAAACAACAGTATCGCGTATTACAAACCAACTAACAATAGTATATTAACCACAGTCTTTAAGTCATCGGGGTGAATCTATCCGACAGGATGAGCGCCCCGAAAGCGAAAGATGGAACCAATGAGGCCGCCGCGGAGGATACCGTCTTGACCGACGTCCTCGTGCCGCACGCGAAGGTGAAGATTCTAACGGTGCTACTCGGCGAGAACAACCGCGATCTCAATCCCACCGACATCTCCCGGCTCGCGGGCATCGACCGCAGTACCTTCTACGAACACATCGACGACCTCGTGGCCTACGGTCTGGTCGAGGAGACCCGTACGGTCGGCAACAGCCAGATGTACCAGATAAACCGCGACAACCCTGCGGCCGAGGATCTCGCGCAGTTCGAGTGGGACCTGCTCGACCATATCCCCGAGTCCGAGTAGCCGTTTCCCGCCGCGCAGGTCAACGCGCTTTTCTCCCGGAAGCCCCAAGCACCCGGACATGGCCACAGTCGAGGAGAAAGCGCAGGCGGTCCGCGAGGACCTCGCCGAGCGCGACGGCGTCGTCGTCGCGTTCTCGGGCGGGGTGGATTCGAGCGTCGTCGCGGCGCTGGCCCGCGACGCGCTGGGCGACGACGCGGTGGCGTGTACCGCCAAGAGCGAGACGCTCCCGGCGGCGGAACTGGACGACGCGAGGCGGGTCGCCGACGAGATCGGCATCCGCCACGAGGTCGTCGAGTTCTCCGAACTCGACGACCCGAAGTTCGTCGCCAACGACGGCGACCGGTGTTACCACTGTCGGACCATGCGGCTGGGGAAGATGTTCGAGACCGCCGAGCGACTGGGCTACTCGGTCGTCTGCGACGGTACGAACGCCAGCGACGCCGACTGCGGCCACCGGCCGGGGCTCCGGGCGGTGGACGAACTCGACGCCTACTCGCCCCTGCTGGCTCACGACATCTCGAAGTCGGAGGTCCGCGAACTCGCCGACGGCTACGACCTCTCGGTCGCCGACAAGCCCTCGATGGCGTGTCTCTCCTCGCGGATTCCCACCGGACTCGAAGTCACCGAGCAGAAACTCACTCGCGTCGAGCGCGCCGAGGCGCTCCTCCGGGAGTGGGGGTTCTCGCAGTTCCGCGTCCGGGACCACGACGGTCTCGCCCGCATCGAGGTCGGGGCCGACGAACTGGAGGCCGCCCTGAACCCCGACTTCGCGGCGGCGGCCCGCGACCGCCTGACCGACCTCGGGTTCGACCACGTCACGCTCGACCTCGACGGGTATCGGACGGGAAGCGTCAGCCCCGAGGGCGAGGAGGCGAACGCCGACGAGACGGACGAACCGCTCGTGGAGGACGTTTTCGCGACCGACTACCCGACCGCGGAGTAGCGACTTTCGGGGTCTCGCTCGCTCCGCTCGCGAGACGGTCGCTCGCTCGTAGAAAGTGGCACGGGCGTTCGCACCCAGGGTGGCAGTTTGCTGGCACGCGAACTGCGGTTCGTAGCTGCTGGCACGCGAGCTAAGTGGCAGGCGCGAACGCTATCACGTCGTAGGTGCTCCTCCCCCTTAGTTATCCACCGATTACGCCGCGAGAAATTCGCCGTTGCTCGACGGAACGGTCCGTCGGTGTGCGTGCCGAGGGGGACGAGAGAGGAACGGGCGGCGTTCGGGTCAGTTGCCCGTCCACTTCAGCAGGAGGAGGGTGCCCTCGAACAGGAGTATCATCGTCACGGTGACGAGGATGGGTGCCATCCCGGTCGGGTCGGGGGTGAACAGGAACGAGATGCCGAGGAACCCGCCCCAGAACAGGAGTCGGCGGTCGGCGAGCCACTGGCGGGTGGTCAGGCCCATCATGATGGCGAGCATTATGAACAGCGGAATCTGGAACACGACCGCGAGGTACCCCATCAGCATCAGGATGAGGTTGAACGTCTTCGTCAGCCCGAACGCCGTGATGGCCACGTCCTGCGTGTAGTAGACGAAGTAGGTGAAGATGGCGGGAAGGACGAGGAAGTACGCGAAGCTCACGCCCACGAACGCCAGCACGAGGCTGGTCGGTACCGCCGCGAGGTAGTACCGGCGCTCGTGGGGGTAGAGCCCGGGGCGCATGAACAGGTACGTCTCGTAGACGAAGACGGGGAGCGCGATGATGACGCCCGCGAGGCTCGCGACCTTCAGCTTGGTCAGCACCAGCGCGAGCGGGTGGTAGATGCGCGGGCGGCCGTCCTCGCCGACCTGGTCGATGGGGATGACGTTGTACCAGAGGTGGTTGATGACCTCCTCGGTGACCGGAAGCGCGATGGCGGTGACGACCCCCGCGACGGCGATGACGACCGCGAGCCGCTTTATCATCTCCTCGATGTGCTCGGTCAGCGGCATCTCCTCGTCTTCGAGCGGCTCTTCGGGGACCTCGCGCTCGCGGTCGCTCACCGGTTCCGGGGGCTGGTCGACCGCGGCGTCGTCGGTCGCGGGCGAGAGATTCCCCGCTCCCGCCGTCGCCTCCGTTTCGTCAGCCATTCAGTCGTGCTAAGCGCCGCCGCCATTATAGGCTTTCTTCTCTTGGAGGGACGAGAAGATTGATAACCGAGACACAGCTACCACTCGCAAGGAATGTCCGGAACTGGAAGTAGCATCGTCGACGAGGACACTGCCCGCGCCGTCAACAGCGGTCGCGAAACCATCGGCGCGATGCTCTCGACGGCGCAGGACCACCTCCGCAAGGTCTTCATAGTCTTCTTGATTGGATTCTTGGGCTGTTTCTACGCGCTCCGGGGGGTCGGGTGGCCGTACCTCAAGGACGTCACCACGGCCCAGATGTCGCCCGACATCGCCGAGAGCATCACCATCGTCGCGGTCACGCCGTTCGACGTCATCCTGTTACAGGCCAAGATCGGCGTCGTCGCGGGCGTCCTCGTCGCGCTTCCGGTTCTGCTCTACTACGCTCGCCACGAGTTCCGGAACAAGCACTGGTATCCCGACGCCCCCATCGCTCGCTGGAAGATAGCGGTCCTCGTCGCGCTGGCGCTCGGGCTGTTCGTCGGCGGCGTCATCTACGGCTACGCGGTCTTCTTCCCGCTGATGTTCCAGTTCCTCGCCGACAACGCGCTGACCGCCGGGTTCCAGACCAACTACTCCATCGTCAAGTGGACCGAGTTCATCCTCTTTCTCTCGCTGTCGTTCGGCCTCGCCGCGGAGCTCCCGCTCGCGATGAGCGGCCTCGGGTACACGGGTATCGTGCCCTACGAGACGTTCCGCGACAAGTGGCGCTACGCCATCATGGGCATCTTCGTGTTCGGCGCGCTCGCGTCGCCGCCCGACCCGTTCACCCAGCTGATGTGGGCGACGCCGCTCATCCTCCTCTACGCGTTCAGCCTCTATCTCACGAAGGTCGTGGTGACGCTCAAGCGTGCGGGCGAGCGGGTGAGCGTCGCCGGAGTCCTCAGGGACGACTGGATTCGAATCGCGGGCGCGCCCGTCCTCGCGTTCCTCGCCGTCCGGATGGTCCTGACCGGCGGGGCGCGCGAGGCCGTCAACGGTAGCCTCCCGGCCGCGTACCGGCTTCCGCCGGTCGAGTCGGTGGTCGGGCTTCCGCGGGGGCAGTCGGTCCTCGCGGTCGCCGCGGGAGCCGCGGTCCTGACCCTCGTGGTGGCGGTGGCCTACTACGTCCTCCGCGCGCTCAACGAGATCGGAACGGGTCCCGAACCCGGACGCGGTCGGTCGCCCGGGGACATCGACCTCGACGGCCTCGACGCGGGCGGCGTCCGGGCGGCCCCGCCGCAGGTCTTCGAGGAGATGTCCGAGGCCGAGGCCGTCGACCACGCCCGGCAGGCGATGGACGACGACGACGGCGAGAAGGCTCAGGTCATCCTCGACCGCTGGGACGAGTTCAATCCCGACGAGGACGAGGACGCCGAGGCGGCCGAAGCCGACGAGGGTGAAGACGACGCCGACACCGAGGAGGCGACCTTCCCCCGCGAACCCGAGCGGTCGGACAACCCGGTCCAGAGCACCGCCGCGGGCATGGCCGACGCCTTCACCGACGAGGAGACCACCGAGGAGGACATCGGCGGGTGGTACTACGACATCCGGTTCATCCTCGACAGCCTCACCTCGAAGATGTTCTGGCTGGTCGGCATCTTCATGGCCGTGCTCGCCTCGGTGTTCACGTTCCTCTACATGGGCGGCATCGGCGACATCCGCGAGGACTTCCTCCGGCGGCTTCCCGCCGAGGTCCGGCCCGAACCCGGGTCGGGCGAGGAGATTCTCGACATCGTGGTGTTGCACCCCGTCGAGGCGCTCATCTTCGAGGTCAAGATATCGACCCTGCTCGCTGGGGTCGCGGTCCTGCCGGTCCTGCTCTACTGGGCCTGGCCCGCGATGAAGGAGCGCGGACTCGCCGCGGGCGACCGCCGGGTGTTCGGCGTCTGGGGCGGCACCATCGCGCTCGGCCTGCTCGGCGGGAGCGCGCTCGGCTACGCGTTCGTCGCGCCCAGCGTCATCTCGTGGCTGGTCGCCGACGCCGTTCGCGCCGAGATGATAATCTCCTACCGGGTCAGCAACTTCTTCTGGCTCGTGTTCTTCACCACCGCGGGCATCGGCCTGCTCGCCGACGTGCCGCTCACGATGTGGCTGTTCCACTGGGGCGACATCCTCTCGTTCGAGACGATGAAGAACAAGTGGCGGGAGGTCACCATCGCCATCTTCGCGGCCGCAGGGCTCCTGACCCCCGACAGCCTCTACACGATGTTCCTCATCGCCATCCCGCTCTCTGCGGCCTACCTGTTCGGGCTCGGGACGCTGTGGGTCGTGACGCTCGGCGGGCGGCGGTAGCGCGGCTCCGCTCGGCTCCCCCGACCGTCGATTCCAAACCGGCGTTACACGGACTTCTGAACCGAGATACCGATTTGTACTGAACCATACTGGTTTGTACTGAACCATACTGGTTTGTACTGAAATCCACTGGACCCGAACGTGACCCCGACCGCCGAAACGCGCCGCCGTCTGGCGGCGCGTTTCGGCCAGCGCTCGGCGACAGCCCGCACGCCGCTCGAATACTTTAAAAGACCGGGCGATAATACCCGAGTATGAGCAAGATAAGCGTGGAAGTGCCCGACGAGCTTCTGGCCGACCTCGACGAGCACGTCGGCGACGACGGGAAGTTCGTGAATCGGAGCGAGGCCATCCGGGCGTCGGTCCGCAAGATGCTCGACGTTTTGGACGAGATAGACGAGCGCCACGGGCGACTGGAGGACGACTGACGGGGGACTCCGAGATGACCGACTACCACCGGGAGGTCGAGGCCTTCCCCACCGGCCGCATCGCCATCATCGGGCTGTTCGTCACCGCGCTGGTGACCGCACAGCTGACCGCCTCGAAGCTACTGGCGTTCTCCCTCCCCGTCTCGTTGCCGCTCGTCGGGGACTCGCTGGCGATGCCCGGCGCGGCGCTGGCGTACGCGCTCACCTTCTTCGCGTCGGACTGCTACTCGGAGCTGTACGGCCCCCGCGAGGCGGTCAAGATGGTCACCGTCGGGTTCGCCATGAACTTCGTGCTGCTCGCGCTGGTGTGGTCGACCATCGCCGCGCCCGCCGCGCCGTTCAGCGACGTGGACCCCGCGACGTTCGAGTCTGTGCTGGGTGCGAGCACCGATATCGTGGTCGCCAGCCTGTTGGCGTACCTCGTGAGCCAGAACTGGGACGTGTTCGTCTTCCACCGCATCCGCGAGTACACCGACGGCGCGCACCTCTGGGTCCGGAACGTGGGTTCGACCGCGACCAGCCAACTGCTCGACACCGCCATCTTCGTGGGCGTCGGGTTCTGGGTCATGCCCGCGCTCCTCGGGGGCGACCCGCAGGCGTTCGGCGCGCTCGCCGGTCTCGCGGTGGGCCAGTACCTCCTCAAGCTCCTCATCGCAGTCGCCGATACGCCCTTCGTCTACGCGGTCGTGGGCTACCTCCGGAGTCGGGGCCACGTCGCGCCCGCACCCCAGAGCGCCGACTGACCCGGGGCGACCGCCCCCCCGCGCGGGTCCGTCGTCGACTCCGACACCTCTTTTGCCCTCCCGTGATTCGAGGGCGTACATGCGACGAAACGCCCTCCTGCTGATAGCGGTGTGCTGTCTGGTCGCGCTGGCCGGATGCACCGGAACCCTCCCCGGCGGTACCGACGAACCGACCGAAGACGACGTGACCTACCCCGACGGCGTCTCGGAGAACGGAACCGACCTCTCGACGCTCGCCGACGGCCACGCCGAGGCGCTGAACGAGAGCAGCTTCGCGCTCGCGGTCGAGATGACCCAGAACGGGTCGGCGGGCGAGCAGTCGGTCGCCATCGACACCGCGGTGACCGACGACCGCGACCGCGTCCGCGCGAACGCCTCGATGGGCGACCGCCGGACCTCGATGTACCTGACCGAGGACCGCCAGTACACCCGAGTGACCGCCGACAACCGGACGGTCTACGACGACTCCGAGCGGACCTCCGACGGGATGGGGATGGTCCCCTCGTCGTACTCGGGCGCGGCGTACGTCGAGCAGTTCGGCGCGAGCGCCGGGGCGAACTTCACCCCGACCGACGTCCGCGAGGTCGACGGCACGACGCTAATCGAACTCCGGGCCGACGGGAGCAACGTCTCCGCGCCCGAGGGGGCGGAGATTCGCGGGTACGACGCCACCATGCTCGTCGACGAGCGCGGCGTCATCCACGATCTCGACGTGACCGTCGAGAGCGCGCAGGACGACCAGACCGCGAACGTCTCGCTCTCGATGGACGTCTCGGACGTGAACGGAACGACGGTCGAAGAGCCGTCGTGGCTCGACGAGGCGCGCAACTCCTCCGAGAACTGAGCGGTCAATCGGCCGATACGACCGGCCACAAGCGTTTTCCCGGCGGATTCCAGTGGGTCGCACGATGCTCAAACTACTCGGCGGTCTCGTGGCGCTGTTCGGCCTCGGCGTCACCCTCTTGGGCGGCTGGATGCTGGTCCGCGGCCCGTTCCTCGGCGGTCCGGCGCTCGAACCGACTGCGATGCTCGCGGCGCTGACCGCGTTCCTCGTGGGAATCGTCGTGTTCTTCCGGGGGCTCGTCCGGTGGGCGGGAATCGGCGCGAGGCTCTGAGCCTCAGACCGGCTTCGCGAACCCGAACCGCGGCTTTATCTCGGTGACCACGACCGTCACGGTGTCGCCCTCCTCGACCCCCGACACGAACAGGGTGTAGTTCTCGACCTTGGCGACGCCGTCGCCCTCCGAGCCCTCGTCGACGATCTCGACTTCCAGTTCGTCGCCCTCGCCGACGGGCGCGGTCAGCCGACCCTTCGCGACGAGGTACACCTCCGAGGAGGAGTCCCGCGAGGCGTCGGGGCTCATGGTGCGGACGTACTGGAACTCCTCGTCGACCTCCTCGCGGAGGTCGTCGAGGTCCGGCCCCTCGAACACCTTCACGACGAGGTCGCCGCCCGAGTCGAGCACGTCGAGGGCGGTCTCGAACGCCTGGCGGGCGAGGTGGACCGACCGGGCGTGGTCGACGCTGTACTCGCCGGTCATGTTCGGGGCCATGTCGGAGACGACCACGTCGACCGAGTCGCCCGCGAGTTCGCGGACCACCTCCTTCGTCGACTCGTCGGTCATGTCGCCCCGGACCGTTTCCACCCCTTCCACGGGGTCGATGCGCTGGAGGTCCACCCCGACGACGAGCCCCTCGTCGCCGACCTCCTCGGCGGCGACCTGTAGCCAGCCGCCGGGGGCCGCCCCGAGGTCCACGACCGTCTTGCCCTCGTGGAGGAGGTTCTCCTCGCGGTCGAGTTGCTTGAGTTTGTAGGCGGCGCGCGAGCGGTAGCCCTCCTGCTTGGACTTGTTGTAGTAGTGGTCTTTCCCTGCCATGGTTCCGATTCGGTCGTTGGGGGCCATAGGTCGCCACCGCGGGTAAGCGTGGCGAATGCTCGCGGGGCGGGATACGAAACCGGGCTCGCGGGAACGGTAATGATTCATTCCACGCGCTCGCTCGCGTGCGCGCCCGAACGGGTGTTTTTTATGCCGGGGGTTCGTAGCAGTCGGCAAGATGTTTAAGGCTATCGTGAGCGCCGACACGCTCCGGGACACCATCGATTCCGTGAGCGTGCTGGTGGACGAGTGTAAGATCCACCTCGAAGAGGACGGCCTCGCCATCCGGGCGGTAGACCCGGCGAACGTCGGGATGGTCGATCTGGAACTCTCCGCGGAAGCGTTCGAGTCCTACGAGGCCGACGGCGGTATCATCGGCGTGAACCTCGACCGACTCGACGACATCGCCGGGATGGCGAGCGGCGACCAGCCGGTCCACCTCGAACTCGACGAGGAGACCCGCAAGCTCCACATCCAGATCGACGGGCTGGAGTACACCCTCGCGCTCATCGACCCCGACTCCATCCGACAGGAGCCCGACATCCCCGAACTCGACCTCCCTGCCGAGATCGTGGTCGAGGGCTCGGACATCGACCGCTCGGTCACGGCAGCCGACATGGTCAGCGACCACATCGCGCTGGCGGTCGACGCCGACGAGGAGACGTTCATCGTGGAGGCCGAGGGCGACACCGACGACGTGCGCCTCGAACTCGACCGCGAGGACCTCATCGACCTCACGGCGGGTCCGGCCCGGTCGCTGTTCAGCCTCGACTACCTCAAGGACATGAACAAGGCCATCCCGAGCAACGCCGAGGTCACCGTCGACCTCGGCGAGGAGTTCCCCGTCAAGCTCCACTTCGACATCGCGGAGGGACAGGGCAACGTCACCTTCATGCTGGCCCCGCGGATTCAGAGCGACTGACCTCGCGCTCGTCGCGGCAAGTACCGACCCGGTCTACACGGGAGTTCTCCTGATTTCTCCGTGCCTTCGTGCGCGGCTTTCGACCACTGGGCTTTCCGGAGTCGAACGGCTCGATGCCGTCGGTTCGCACCGGGTATACTGACCGCGTCGCGCGTCGGGGGAGCCACATCACGGCCGGACCGGCGGGCGCCGACGGTCCAGAGCGGGGGGACACGTCCCGGCACGTCCGCAGATACTCACCGATAGATAATTATATCTAGTTCCTTCAGAATAATTTAACACTAAACAGCTCTAAATTTTATATGAACCTATGACTGGTTTCGAAGACTCCGAAGACAGCATCAATCGACGAACGGTACTTCGAACGGCCGGTGCGGGCCTCGCGGGCGCAGGTGTGTTCTCGGGCGCGGTCAGTGGCCGTAGCGGCCGAGACAGGGAGGCGATCATCGAGCAGTCCCACGACGTGCTCCAAGCCACTGGTAGCGTCGAACGACAGCACGAGTTCCTGCGGAACCGCGGATTCAACACCACTTACGACCGGGTCACCTACCAGATTCCGACGTCTGGAGAGGTCGGTACCGAATCCTTCGACAAGGCCGACCTCGACATCACGCTGTCGCTGTTCATCGACTGCTCGGGAGACGGCACGTACACCGCCCAACAGTCGTGGACGTACGACTGGGGTAGTTTTGACGGGGGTGCCGACCCGATGGACATAAGCGGTCTCGGCTGGACCGACGGCTGGGACCTCGAATCCTACACCATCTCGGAGACGACCTACAGTAGCGAGTACGTCTCCTACCACGATGGCTCCGTGTCCGAGGGTCCGGGCATCGCGTTCGACGTCGACGATTACGGGATTATGCTGGACGACGAAGAGGACTACAACCACTTCTTCGCGGTCGACCTCGAGACTGTCGGCGACTACACCGAGGAGGAGCGACGCATCCAGGGCTCGTACACGCACCTGTGGGAGTCGATAGAGATAACCGGCATCTCTATCGGGTATCCGGCCTCCGTCAGCGTGAGTGTCAGCGACGCGACGTACAAGTGGAAGACCGACACCGAGGACGACGGCGACACCCTACTCCGAGTCAACGAGTCACAGGCGTCGGCTTCGAACTGCTGGTAAACGACCGAGCCGAGGCGACCTCGCGAGGCGCTCGATCAGTCGTCGGGGGTCGCGTCCACCCCCTGACGGCCGGTCATCGACGCCACGCCGACGCGCCGACTCCACGCGAGGAGCATGCTCGGGAGGACGAACACGCTCACGACGAACGACAGCGACAGCCCAAGCACCACCAGCATCCCGAACCCGCGGATCTGGGGGCTGACGTGGAGTAGGAGCGTGGCGAACGCGCCCCCGGAGGTCAGCGTGCTGCCGAGCAGGGCACCGCCGGTCCGGGTCACCGCGGTCCGGAGGGCGGCGACGGGGTCGCGACCCCGGTCGAGTTCCTGCGCGAACCGGTCGCTGACGTGGATGTTGTAGTCGACGCCGAGACCGACGACGAGGCTCATCAACAGCGCGGTCACGAACGTGATGGGCGTCCCCGTGAGGTACATCCCGCCGAGGACGAGGCCGACGACCAGCGCGATGGGAACCGCGGTGAGCGCGCCGAGCGTCGCGCTCCCCTCCGTGAGTCGGAAGCCGACCGCGAGGACGACCGCGACGGCGACCAGCGCGAGTAGCATCGTCCGGAAGATGCCGTCGGCCAACTGGCCGAGTTCGGCGTTCGAGAACGTCGCCTGCCCGACCGCAGTCGCGGTCAGGGGCCCGCCCTCGACGGTCCCCGCGACGCCGTGCATCGCGGTCGCGCGCTCGTCGACTTCGAGTCCCTGCTCGACCGGGACGAGCAATCGCAGCGACCGGTACTCGCCGTCCCGGCGTTCGACCACCCGCCCGGCCCGCTCGGGGGCCGCCTCGTAGAGCGCCCCGTACACCGCTTCGAGGTCCCGGTCGGGAACGCCGTCGCCGTCGGTGTCGGCGTCGCGGAACGTCCCGGCGAACCGCTCGTCCTCGGCGGCGACCGACTCCATGACCGACAGCGGCGAGACGACCTCGGCGCGCTCGCCCCGCCGGAACACCGCGTCGCTGTCCTGCGCGTCGTCGACGCCGTCGGCGACGCGGTCGAGCGCCGAGGGGTCGGTCACGTCTCCCTCGACCAGTACCGTGGTCGTGCGCTGGTTTCGGTCGGTCGACTGGTAGGCGTCCTCGACGTACTGCTGGTTCCGATAGTACGGGTCGTCGGTCGCTTCCCACGCCAGCGGTCCGGGGAGTTCGGTCTTCCACTCCGCGACCTCCGAGGAGGTCTGGTAGCCCTGGCGGTCGATGTCGGTCCACGCCACCGCACCGCCCGCTCCGGCGACGAGCGCGACGACGATGACGAGGGGCGCGGCCTTCCGCGCGGCGTCGACGCCCGCGCCGAGCACCGGCCGGAGGTACCGCCCGGTCCCGAGCGGCGACTTCCGGCGGTCGAACCCGACCCGTTCGAGCAGACCGTCGACGCTCACCTTCAGCGCGGGGACCAGCGTGGTGAACACCACCAGCGCCGAGACGACCCCGAGCGTGATGCCCACGCCGAGGTCCCGGATCATCCCGAAGGGGTTCGCGAGGTTCGAGAGGAACCCGACCGCCGCGGTGACGGTCACGAGGACGAACGCGACGCCGACCGACGAGACCGCGCGGGTCATCGGCGCGCCGACGCCCTCGTCGGCTCCGCGTTGCTCGCGGTATCGCATGAAAACGTGAAGCCCGTAGTCGATGCTGAGCCCCGTTATCAGGACCGGGCCGATGATGAGAGTCATCCCGGCGGGAATCTCCAGCCACCCCAGGATTCCGAACATCCACAGCACCGAGACGACGACCCCGACGAACCCGACGACGACGTCGGCGAGGTCGCGGTACGCGAATCCGAGCGCGCCGAGGATGAACAGGAGTGCGGCGGGCAAAATTAGTTCGATTGTGTCGGTGCTCTGCTGTTCGTAGTACGACGCCGAGGCGAACTCCCCCAGCGTGAAGTAGTCGCCGCCGTCGCCCTCACCGCCGCGGTCGGACGCCGCTTCGTACAGCGCCCGCTGTGCGTCGGCCGGGGGTTGGGCGACGCCGCTCTCGGTGTCCGCGGCCTCGAACTCGAAGGTGATCCGGCGACTCTCCGCGGTCGTGCTCCCCGGCTCGTAGCTGTCGGGTAGCAGTCCGAGCGCCGCCGACCCCTCTGCGAGCGTCTCCGAGACGAGTCGCTCGACCTCGTCGTCGCTCGCCGCGTCGAGCGCCTCGATCTGGGCGTCGAGGTCGGCGGCCGGGTCACCCGCCGCGCGCTTTGCAATCACGTTCGAGACGCCGACAGCGCCGTCTTCGCTCGCGAGCGCCGCGTTCACGGATTCGTTGTCGCGGACCTCCCGCTGGTACCGCAGGGATTCGAGAAGCGACCGCTTCGAGAGGACGTTTCCGTCCTCCTCGCGGACGTACACCGACGCGGTCGTCGTGTTCCCCGGGTCGTCCTCCCGTTGGGTGTAGTGCTCGCTGATGTACTCGGATTTCTGTGCGACCTCGGTGTCGCCGAACGCGTCGCTGTCGGCGTCGCCCGAGCTCTGGAGGTCCAGCTGGGTGACGCCACCGGCGACGACCGCGGTCAGAAGCAACATCGCCACGACGACGATGCGGTTGTGTGTCGTTACGAACTCGACGAACCGATTCGGTATGTCTCGTGCCATTGTGTGGGTGGGATTCGAGTGATGAGGCTCGCCGTCGCCAGCGAGCCGTCAGGTGGGTCGTTCGCGACGGATTCGCGCGTTGTACGCCCGACGCTCGGGACGACGATACCCGACTTAAAAAACGGACCACCACAGTTGCAGAGTCTGCAACTGCCCCTGACCGGTGGTCGCCCCGGTCGCCGACCTCACAGGCTCCGGTCGATGACCGCCTTCGCGGCCTCGGCCTTCTCTTTCCACCCGTATCCGGCCTCGTAGACGTGGCGCTTCTTGGTCACGAGTTCCTCGGGCGAGGACTCCTCGAACCCCCCGCGGGTCCACGTCCCGGTGTCCCTGAGCCACTCGACCACGCGCTCGCGGGTCTCGTCCCACGAGAGGCCGACCATCTCGTACCACGCGATCATGGCGAAGACCGCGTTGTCGTGGGCACCCGGCACCGACCCCTTCTCGGCGACGGTCTTGATGGGTTCGACGGTCGGGTCGGTGACGTGTTCCTTGTACTGCTCGGCGGTCAGCAGTTCGAGCGCTCCGCTTTCGGTCTCCATCACGCGCTGTTCGTGGCGCAGGCGTTCGAGCGCCGACTGGTGGAGCGCGTCCCACCCGCCGTCGACCGCCTCCCGCAGGTCGTCGGGCCCTCGGGGGCCGCCCGAGAGGACCGCGACCACGTCGGTGTAGGCCTTCTCGATGTCGGACCACGCCTCGCCCTCGAACCGGCAGTCGGGGCCGTGGAGGTTGCTCGTCGTTCGACAGTCGGGGCAGGGGTACTCGAACCGCGGCACGCGCGTGAATTCGCGCACCGGGTATCAAAGCGTGTCGGATTGGGTTCGCGACTGGTCGGCAACGAGGCTCACCGCGACGGAGCGACGCCCACCGCGAATCCGTCGGATTCGCGGTGGGCTACAGCAGGTCCCGGTAGACGCTCCCGAACGCCTGTCGCCGGAGGGTCGCGACCGCGGCGTCGGTCTCGTTCTCGTAGGTCGCGGCGACCACGGTGTCGTCGGGCGCGTCGTGCCACGCGACCCGCGAGACGTTCTCGCTCCCGCGTTCGATGACCTCGCGGTCGCGGTCGGCCAGCCACTCGTCGTACTCCTCGCGGCTCGCGGTCCGGACTTCGAGCAGCGACGCGAACAGGGCGTCGCGAGCGGTCTCGACCACCTCGGAGGTGACACGCTCGTCGTACTCGTCGGCGTCGAACGCCATCGCCTTCGCCGACTCCTTGACGACCGTCTGAGCCGCGGGACCGACCGCCTCGTAGCGTCGCTCGGCCGCCTCGTCGGTCTCGGGCGCGAGGAATCCGTGGGTCTCCATGCGCGGGGGTTCGGAGGCCGGGGACTACTCGCTTTCGTCCTCGACTGGACACGACCCCGGACAGCCAGCAGCAGAATCACCGACGAGGAGACATCCCAGAAAGCCGCTGGTCGCTCGTCGGTCTCACTCCTCGTCGCACTCGTCCCCGTCGTCGAGCATCTCCTCGGTCATCTCGCGGGCCTCCTGTAGAATCCGCCGGGCTTCGGGGTCGAGCGCGCCCGCGTCTGCGCCGCCACCACTCCCGCCAGCGCCGCCAGCCATCGACCCCCGACCCCGCGTGTTCGCGCGTTCGAGTTCGTCCTCGAAGAGGTCGCCCCCGCGGGGTTCGTCGCCGTGCCCGTGGTCGTGGGGCGTCGTGTCCTCGAAGACCTGCGGGAACTCCTCCTCGTCGGCGTAGTCGGCGACGCGGTCGGCGAGTTCGGCCTCCCCCTCGTCGCTCCATCCGGGCGCGTGGTCGTCGAGCCACTCCTCGTGGTCGTCGTCGCCCAGCATCGCCGTGAACGCGAGGTGGTTGGCGAGGTGCTCGGCGTCGGACTGTGGCGTCCCGCAGACCGGACAGGCGTATCCCATGCCCGGAGGTAGGTCCCAGTGACCGAAAAGCGCCACGCTCGACTCGCGCGTCCTCGTCGACCCCGGTGCGAACACCTACTCGCCCACGCCCACGACCATGATGAGCGCGTCCTCGCCGTCGTCGTAGTACCGGGGCACGGTCCGGAGGTGTTCGAACCCGAACTCCTCGTACAGCGCGAGCGCGGGGTCGTTTCCCGCCCGGACTTCGAGCTTCACGCTCCGAGCACCGCGGCCCTCCAAGGCGGTCAGCGCGCTGTCGAGCAGGGTCCGGCCCACCCCGCGGCCGCGACACTCGGGGTGGACCGCGATGTCCTTGACGTGACCCAGCGGCTGTCCGTGGTTCGGGACGAGGTCGGCGACGACGTAGCCCACGACGCTCTCGGTCCCGCCCGAGTCGCCGGGAGCCTCGACCGCCACCAGAAAGCCGGGTTCGCCGAGGTAGCGCTCGAACGCCGAGAACGGCCACGGCTGGGGGAAGGAGGCGCGCTCGATGCGAAGCACCGCGAGCAGGTCGGCCTGGACTGCCTGCCGGACCTGCACGTCGTCTTCGTCCCCCACGGTAGTCGATGACACTGTCCGGGGGTTTGCGCCCGACCCTTATGAGTGTCATGCCCGACCCCGAACCCGTAATTCTTTAGTAACCTGAATCGATAGAAGTAACTGCACTCTCCGGCCGGAGGTGCAAGCTCCCGAAATCTCCCCACCCACCCCCACCTTTGATGACGCCCCGTTCCTGTACTCAGCAAGCCGCGAGCCGATGGCTCGCGGCTTGCTTCGCTGATGCGCCCGGAGAACGTCGGGCACCACGGTACAACGGTTGCTCACGGAGACGCGAAAAAGAACGAAAGATCGGCGAGAACGTCAGTCGTCGGCGGGCGTCGCGCCGGAACTGCCGCCTTCTGCCTGCTTCTTCGTGTGGGGGAGCTTGCCGCCGTCGGCCAGAATCTCGCGCTCGCGCTCGGAGGCGTCGAGGTGCGCGGTGGCCTCCCAGTCGCCGTTCACGCGAATCGTGAGCTCCTCCTTCCCGGAGCGAACCGCTTCGGCCACGTCGTCGACGATTTCGACGTCGTCGCCCTGCTCTATCTTCTCGTAGGTCTCCTCGTCGATTTCGAGCGGGACGAGACCGAAGTTGAACAGGTTCGCCTTGTGGATGCGGGCGAAGCTCTGGGCGAGGACGCCCTGCACGCCGAGGTACATCGGGCACAGCGCGGCGTGCTCGCGGGAGCTACCCTGTCCGTAGTTCTCGCCAGCGACGAGGAAGCCGCCGTCGGCCTCCAGCGCGCGGTCGGCGAAGTCCTGGTCGACGCGCGAGAGGGTGAACTCCGAGAGCTTCGGGATGTTCGACCGGAACTTGAGGATGTCGGAGGTCGCCGGGATGATGTGGTCGGTGGTGATGTTGTCCTCCATCTTCAGCAGGGCCGGGCCTTCGATGTCGGCTCCGAGCGGGTCCTTCAGCGGCACGTCGCCGATGTTCGGGCCCTTGATGAGCTCGTCGTCGGGGGCCTCGTCGGGGCTGATGAGGTCGACGTTGCTCCCGATGTACTGGTCGGGAAGCTCGAGTCCGGGGTCCTCCAAGTCGCCGAGTTCGTCGGCGAGGTCCCGCGGGTCCACGATCTCGCCCTTGAGGGCGGCCGCGGTGGCGACCTCGGGCGAGCAGAGGTAGACGTTGTCGTCCTCGATGCCCGACCGGCCCTCGAAGTTGCGGTTGAAGGTCCGGAGCGAGACGGAGTCGCTGGCCGGGACGTGACCGATGCCGATGCAGGCACCGCAGGTCGCTTCCGAGAAGTTGACTCCGGCCGCCATCATCTCGGCGACCCAGCCCTCGCGGGCGAGCATCTCGGAGGCCTGCTTGCTACCGGGCGCGACGATCATGTCGGTCGTCCTGTTGATGTCGCGGCCCTCCAGCATCTTCGCTGCGGGGAGGATGTCCTCGTACGCGCCGTTGGTGCACGAGCCGATGATGACCTGATCGACCTCGGTGCCCGCGACCTCGCGTACCGGGACGACCTTGTCGGGCATCGACGGCTCGGCGATGAGCGGCTCGATCTCCGAGAGGTCGACGACGATCTCGTCGTCGTACTCGGCGTCCTCGTCGGGACCGAGTTCGACGAACTCGTCCTCGCGGTCGAGTCGCGAGAGGTAGTCGCGGGTCTCCTCGTCGGTCGGGAAGATGGAGGTCGTCGCGCCGAGCTCGGTCCCCATGTTGGTGATGGTGGTCCGCTCGGGGACGGTGAGGCTCTCGACGCCCGGTCCCGTGTACTCTAGGACCTTGCCGACGCCGCCCTTCACGGAGAGGCGTCGGAGAAGCTCGAGGATGACGTCCTTGGCGGTCGCCCACTCGGGGAGTTCGCCTTCGAGCCGGACGTTTACGACCTCGGGCATCTCGATGTAGTACGGGCCGCCGCCCATGGCGACCGCGACGTCGAGACCGCCCGAACCGATGGCGAGTTCGCCCAGCCCGCCGGGGGTCGGCGTGTGGGAGTCGCTCCCGAGCATCGTCTTGCCGGGCGCGGCGAAGTTCTCCTTGTGGACGTTGTGACAGATGCCGTTACCCGGCCGCGAGAAGTGCGCGCCGAAGGTGCCCGCCGCCGAGCGCAGGAAGCGGTGGTCGTCGGTGTTCTTGAAGTCGAACTGGTAGGTCTGGTGGTCACAGTACTGGGCCGCCAGCTCGGTCTGGACGTTCTCGAGGTCGAGCGCCTCGAACTGGAGCCAGACGAGCGTCCCCGTGGTGTCCTGCGTGAGGACCTGGTCGATCTCGATTCCGATCTCCTCGCCGGTTTCGAGTTCACCCTCGACGAGGTGGTCATCGAGGATTTTCTCCGTTAGCGTTTGTCCCATATCGTCCCGATATCGGCTCTCCTCGCGTATAAATCCCGCGTGTTTCCGTTCATGACAGCGGTTGTAAATCCGCACGCCGGACGGCAATTCTTTCGGGAATCGCGACCGCTTGCCACGCCGACGTGAGTCCGGCACCGATATATGTCGCGGGCGGCACCCGACGAACATGTTCAAGAGCGGCACCTTCGTCGCCGAACACGTCGGGGAGACGACCGACGAACAGATACAGCCCAACGGCGTGGACCTCACGCTCGCGGGGGTGTACGAGCAACGCGAACCCGGCCGCATCGCGCGCGACGGCAAGGAAATCGGCGCGCGCCAGGAAGTCGAATCCGAGCAGGTCGGAGACAACGTCCCTGCGACCTACTACCTGACCGCGGGCGGCTACGTCGTCCAGTACGCCGAGACCGTCCGGATTCCCGAGGGCCACGTCGGTTACATCTACCCCCGGTCGTCGCTCCTGCGCAACTCCTGCATGCTGAACACCGCGGTCTGGGACGCGGGCTACGAGGGCAAGGGCGAGGGCCTGCTCGAAGTCCACCACGACGTCGAGATCGAGGAGGGCGCGCGAATCGCCCAGCTCGTCCTCGCGGAGGCCGACCACGACGGCACCTACGCCGGGTCGTATCAGGGCGAGAACGTCGGCCTCGACGAGTTCTGAGTCAGCTCCGGATTCGGGGTTTTTCGCTCGTCCGATACGATGTCACGGAGTTGTCGACCCGACGTTTTTATATTAGAACGGACAACGCTTGCGTGTCAGGAGGATTCAGGGATGACGGAGAATTCATCGGACCACAGCGAGGCGGTTCGGAAGTACATCGACTCGACGCCGGAAAGCACGTTCGAATTCGACCGACTCGGTTCGGACGAGGAGGGCCTACGTTACGATTCCGAGCGGATAGGGACGGACGAGTCGGAGTAAACTCTCGCTCATGTCGCGTCCACGCAACCGTCGACCAGCGAAAGCACTGGAGCGCCACTCCGAATCCGATCTCGTCCCTCACGAAACGGGTCCCGTCAACTTCGCGTTCGGGAAGGAGGCGCTCCTCGCGCTCTACACGAACATCCGGCCGAAACAACGACCTGTCGTCGATTACGTCTTCGGAGTAGCGAACCGACGAAATGCTGGCGTTTTTACTACTTCCCACGTTCTCGCGGAGGCTCTCGGGTCGGTCCGGAGCAAAAAGGACGCTTCGACTGTACTCCGATTTTGGACTGATATCGTCGAGTCCAAGATGTACGTCCTGCACGGAGCGCATCCGTGGAACCGGACGAATCACGGTTCGGGAGAGAAGGCAATCGCCAGCGGCGTCAAAGACCTTTATCGAACGTGGGAGTCCATCGATTTCAAGTTCCACGAGGGGACGCTCGTCCTCGACGCGGCGAAGTTGAACCAAGAGCGCGCCTCGGAAACGACGTACGTCGTCTCGCTCGACGGAAAACTCGCGAATCTCGCGTGGAACGAAGACGTAAACGTCCTCCCCTCGCGGACGCCCCACCGCTCGGACGACATCTCGTGACCGGGCCGTTCGCGGACTACCCGAGGTCGAACAGCTCGGCGGCCTGCGCCATGTCCTTGTCGCCCCGACCGCTGAGGTTCACCAGAATCACGTCCTCGTCGTCCATCCCCTCTGCGACCTCCTTCGCCAGCGCGACCGCGTGGCTGGATTCGAGCGCGGGGATGATGCCCTCTGTCTCGCTCAGGGTGCGGAACGCCTCCAGCGCGGCGTCGTCCTCGACGGCGCGGTACTCACAGCGCCCGACCGCCCGGAACATCGCGTGTTCGGGGCCGACCGCGGGGTAGTCCAGCCCGGCCGACACCGAGTGTACTTCGGTGTCGTCGCCGATGACGCGGGTCTTCATCCCGTGTTTGACGCCCTCCGTCCCGGCCGAGAGCGGGGCGGCGTGCCTGCCCGAGCCCTTCCCCTCGCCGCCGCCCTCCGCGCCGTAGAAGTCCACGTCGTCGTCCCGGAAGGCGTCGAACAGGCCGATGGCGTTCGACCCGCCGCCGACGCACGCGACCGCGGCGTCGGGCAGTTTCCCGGCCCGCTCGCGTATCTGGTCGCGGGCCTCCCGACCGATGACCGACTGGAACTCCCGGACCATCCGCGGGAAGGGGTCGGGGCCGACCACCGACCCCACGAGGTAGTGGGTGTCCTCGACGTTCGCCGCGAAGTCCTCCAGCGCGGCGTCGACCGCGTCGGCGAGTCCCTCGCCGCCGCGGGTGACCTCGTTGACCTCCGCGCCCATCAGACGCATCCGGAAGACGTTCATCCGCTGGCGCTCGGCGTCCTTCCTGCCCATGTAGATCTCGGTGTCGATGTCCAGCAGCGCGCCCACCATCGCGGTGGCGACGCCGTGCTGGCCCGCGCCGGTCTCGGCGATGAGCCGGGTCTTGCCCGCCTCGTCGGCCAACAGGGCCTGTCCGAGGCAGTTGTTGATCTTGTGCGCGCCACCGTGGAGCAGGTCCTCGCGCTTGAGGTAGACCTGCGCGCCGAACTCCGCCGAGAGCCGCTCGGCGTGGAAGAGGGGGGTCGGCCGCCCCGCGAAGTCCCGGAGGCACCCCCGGAATCGCTCGCGGAAGCGGTCGGTGTCGTGAATCTCGTCGAACGCCTGTGCCAGTCGTTCGAGGGGTTCTTCGAGGGGTTCGGGAACGTGACGACCGCCGAAGTCGCCGAACTCGGACTCGTCTGCCATGATTTCGGAATGGTACTTGGGGAATATAAATGTGCGAGTGTGTTCGTCGGCGGGTATTGTAGGACAGCGATAATGAGGAATAATACCCGGTTCATCGCCGCGGCGCGGCCGTAAGTTGATGCAAAAATGGTATGGAAAGAATAATCGGAGTCGCGAGGCGACTCCTTGGTATGCCGGTGGGCCGATACTTCCGCGGATTGACTGCGTACGACTTACTCGGGAACATCGTCCCGGGAGTCATCGCGCTTGTCGTTACGATGGGTTTCCTCCACTCACCGCCGATTCCCGGCAACCTCGGAGAATACGGTCTTTTCACCGCCATCGCGTTTTCCGTCGGCGCGATTCTGCAACCGTACGCGTCCAAAGCCGTCGGCCGACGCGAGAATTTCGACGAAACGATGGATAGCGTCGAGGACCTCCCGTCCCTGCAACGAGAGGACGACGGTTCCGAGAGCACCGACGACGATGACTGCGAGGAAGACGTGAATGACGGACGAGACATCTGCGAGTTGGCGTGGCGGATGTCTCACCCGTTCGTCGGTCCGCTCTGTGGGTGGTGGCGTCCTCGGAGGGGTGAACAGTTGGATGACCGCATCTTGGCGAACCGAATCTGGACGCATCTCGTCGATACCCACGAAATCCCGTTCCGTACGGAGTCGTACAGCGTCCTGTACCATGTGATGTCGAGCAGGGTCGACGATGCTCGCTCACCGTCGAGAGCGACCCGCATCCAAGCGATTCGAAACTTCCATCGCGGCATGTGGCTCGCGTCGTGGTACTCTCTCGTTCTGGTCGGGATTGCGATAGTAGTGGATACCTTCCTAATCCCCGGCGACCCTGTTGCTCCGTTCGGAGTAGAATACGCGAGACCCGCCTACTTCGACTACTGGACGCCCGTCTGGCATCTCGCGGTTGTCGCCGTTGCCGGAGTCGTCGTTTTCTGGCTTCTGTTCGAATCGACCGAGGAGGACTATATCGAATATCTGTTCGCAGACTACGCGGTCGCAATCGGTAGTGAGGGGAACACGGTCTCTCTCGGGGAAGGGACGGAACTCGCTATCTCCGGGAATCTACACACGACGCTTGAAACCGATTCGCTTCACTGCTCTGGCGAAAATCCGGGCGACACCGGCACACAGGACCCGAATAGTACCGACAGCGAAAGCGACGGAACCGATTAAGCGGGAACGGGAGGTCCTTCGATTTCGCAGATACGCCAGTCAGGTCGCCCCTCGTCCTCGCTTTCGAGGACGAACCTGCGGACATCACCGACAGACAGCCGTAGGACCTGCGCTTGGAGGTTCTCTCCGTATTCCGAATTGTGAACCGGGACGGAAACTCGAATCCCTTGGTCGCCCCCTTCCAGAACCTCCAGCCAGAGGTGGTTGTTCTTGCGTCCCACCACCTCGTACAGCGCAGGCTCCGTTTTCAGCATGGTATCTACCATATCCGCTAAGGAAGTAATAAATCTTCTCATAGGCTCGACTCTCAGGCTCTCCCTACCTCCCGCCATTTCCGATTTCGGAGCAGAGCCTGCTTCTTCGATAGGAGTGGTCGTCGCCTCGTAAGTCGACCGTCATCCTCACAGACACCGATACCATCGTTCGAGTGTAACAACCACCGGATTCCGCGAATCAAGCACCGATTACTGTTGGGTAGAATCCTAGTAATCCCGGCAGGAAATCGTTTCAACTCTCGAACGATTCTGAACGGACGACTACGTTATCCCGGACACTCCGCAAAGGAACTGGTAGAGATTCACCGACGGCGGGCGGGGACCCGCCGCGGGAGGACCGACTTCAGATGAGTTCAGACACGACAGGGGCGACAGCCGAATCGGCCGCCGAGACCGTCGCCGCGCTCTGTGAGGACCGCGAGCTGGTGGTCGTATCGAACCGCGAACCGTACAGCCACGACCGCGAGGACGGGGAGATCGCGGTCGACCGCCCGGCCGGGGGACTCACCGCCGCGCTCGACCCCGTGATGCAGACCGTCGCGGGGACGTGGGTCGCGTGGGGCGACGGCGACGCCGACCGCGAAGTGGTCGGACCGGACGACACCGTCTCGGTCCCGCCGGAGGACCCGTCCTACGACCTCCGTCGGGTGTGGCTCGACGACGCGCAGGTCGAGGGCTACTACGCCGGGTACAGCAACCAGATGCTGTGGCCGCTGTGCCACCTCGACACCGCGAAGATGAATCCGGACCCCGAGTTCTGGCAGAGCTACCGCGAGACTAATTCGGAGTTCGCCGACGCCGTCCTCGACTCGACCGGCCGCGACCCCGTGGTGTGGTTCCAAGACTACCACCTCGCGCTCGCGCCGCGCGACGTGCGCGCGGCGCGGCCCGACGCCTTCCTCGCGCACTTCTGGCACATCCCGTGGCCGTCGTGGGACGCGTTCCACGCTCTTCCGCAGTACGAGCAGTTGCTCGACGGCCTGCTGGCCAACGACCTCGTGGGCTTTCACACCGAGGAGTACTGTCGGAACTTCCTCGACTGCGTGGAGGCCGCGACCGACGCCCGCGTCGACCGCGGGAGTCGGAGCGTCGCCCATCGGGGCGAGCGCACCTTCGTCCGGGCGCTCCCGCTCGGCATCGACGCCGCCGAGCAGGCCGAACTCGCCGACGGCGACGCCGCCGACGAGTTCTGGCGCGAGTTCGGGGCGAAACACGGCCTCGACGACGGCGACATCCGCGTCGCGCTCGGGGTCGAGCGCCTCGACTACACCAAGGGCATCGAGGAGCGCCTCGCCGCGCTCGAACGCCTCTGGGAGGAGCGCCCCGAGTATCGGGGCGAACTGACCTACGTCCAGAAGGGCATCGAGAGCCGGAGCGGCATCGAGGCCTACCGAACCCTCCAAGAGCGCGTGGACGCCGCGATAGACCGAATCAACGACCGCTTCGGCACCGACGACTGGACCCCGGTGGTCCAGCTCACCGACCACCTCCCGAAGCCCGGACTCGCCGCGCTCTACCGGGAGGCCGACGTCGGACTGGTCACGCCGGTCCGCGACGGCATGAACCTCGTCGCCAAGGAGTACGTCGCGGCCCAGACCCGCGACCCGGGCGTGCTCGTGCTGAGCGAACTCACGGGCGCGAGCGAGCAACTCGGCGACCGAGCGGTCGCGGTCCACCCCCGCGACCTCGACGGCGTGGCCGACGGCATCGACGAGGCGCTCTCGCTGTCGGAGGACGAGCGTCTCCACCGGATGGCCGACCTCCAGCGGGTGGTCCACGCCGAGGACGTGTACGCGTGGCTCGAATCGACGTTCGAGACCGCCGCCGCGATAGAGCGGGGTCGCCACACCGTCCACGCCGGAACCACCTGAGGAATCGATTCGACCATCCACCCATCATGACCGACCGGCCCACCGAACGGTCCGAGACTCGACCCACCGCCGAGTCCGAGGCTCCGCCGCCGATACGCGACCACCTCTACGCGCTGGTCGAGGAGCTCCTCGCCCACGACGGCCTGCTGGTCGCACTCGACTTCGACGGCACCCTCGCCGACATCGAGCGCCGACCGGACGAGGCGACCCTGCCCGAGGAGACCCGCGAGGTCGTCTCCGCGCTGGCCGACCTTCCCGACGCGGAGGTCGCGGTCGTCAGCGGTCGCGAACTGGCCGACGTGCGCGAGCGAGTCGGCCTCTCCGATATCTCGTACGCGGGCAACCACGGACTGGAGTTGCGCACCGGCGAGGAGTCCGAGGTCCACCCGACCGCCCGCGAGGTCGAGGAGACCATCTCGGCGCTCTGCGACCGACTCGGCGAGCGACTCGCCGACGTGGACGGCGTCATCGTCGAGGACAAGGGCGTCTCCGCGACGGTCCATCATCGACTCGTCGCCGACGAGGACGTGCCCGCGGTCGAGCGAGCGGTCGAGACGCTGGCGGCCGACCGCGACGAGGTGCGCCTGACCACCGGCAAGGACGTGCTCGAACTCCGGCCCGCGGTCGAGTGGGACAAGGGCGAGGCGGTCGGATGGCTCGCCGCCCGACTCGTCCCCGACGACGAGCGGTGGCTTCCCGTCTACGTCGGCGACGACACCACCGACGAGGCGGCGTTCGGCGTCCTCACCGACCGTGGTCTGGGCGTCAAGGTCGGCGACGACCCCGCGACCGACGCGCCCTATCGGGTCGCCGACCCCGAGGGGGTCCGGGCGGTGCTGTCGTGGCTCTCCGCCTACGGCGTCGCGTTCCTCCGGCGCGACCCCGAGACGGCCTCGCCCGGAGGGAGGTAACGCCGCGTTGAATCCGCCCGGGGTCGCCGGAACGGTGTGAACGGTCGGTTCGGTTTATGCGTCGAATCGGTCAACTCCCGCGCATGGCGAGCGACGACCGAGACACCGACGAGGAGCGACGGCAGGGCGATTCGGGCAACGAGAGCCAGCGCGAGTCTGGAGACGAGAGCGAGGGCGAATCCGCGCCCGGTCCCGGCGCTGTGGCCGACGACCGGACCTACAGGAACGGCGGCCGGGAGGACGCCGACGCGCGAGGTCGGTCGTGGCGAGAGAGCGAAACGAACCACCCGGCCGGGAGCGCGGGCGGAGGCGAGCGCCCGCCGACGGGCCGCCGGTACGGCTCGGGGGTCGGCCGCCGGGCCAGCGGGCCGGGCGTCGATACGGCTCCCGACCGCCGAATGCCCGAGCGCCCGACCGACCGGACCGAGGGTCGGGCGCACCGCCGCAGGGGTCGGACGAATCCCCGCCGCCGCAGGACGCTCTAGGGCAGGGCAGACCGCCTGACTCGGAGCGCCACCCTGAGTCTCCCCCGGCGGAGCAACCGCCGGACCAGACCTCGCGTCGAGAGCAGGGAGCGGAACCCCCGGAAGGGGAACCGCCACGGAAGTCGGCCGACTCGCCCGAACGCCCGGGAACTCGACCGGAACGCCTCCGCCCGGACTCCGGCCCGAGCGACGCTCGGGCCGGAGTCCGAAGCCCCGCCCAAGCGGACCCGACCGCTACGGGAGCCCTCGGAGTGGGGGGACGACGCGAACTGGGGGGCCGACCGGGAGGACGAAGGCGTCGAGGCCGACGACGGTTGGCGAGACGAGCCCCCGCGGTACGG
This sequence comes from Halorussus salilacus, assembly GCF_024138125.1. Taxonomy (NCBI): domain Archaea; kingdom Methanobacteriati; phylum Methanobacteriota; class Halobacteria; order Halobacteriales; family Haladaptataceae; genus Halorussus; species Halorussus salilacus. The sequence goes on along the minus strand of NZ_CP099993.1, from coordinate 1,433,154 downwards.
CGGCCCGCGCGACTGGAACCGGGGTCGCCGTCAGTCGAGCGAGAGCGAGCGCGGCCAGCGCGAGTACGAGCGCCAGATGGACCGCGAGTTCGACCAGCAACGCCGGTTCCAGGTGGACAAGAGCGGCGACCGATACCGGCGGAAGTAGTCCGCAGGGCGGTGAACGCGGCCCGGTCGCTCTCGCGGTGCGGTCGGGGCGCGCGCACGGCGCGCGCCCCGACCGTACCTCGACCGCGCCACCCGTGGGCCAGCAGTCGGCGTCGTCGGTGGCGTCGGTCAGCCGTCGGTGAGGCCGCTCAGTCGTCGGTGGCGTCGGTCCGGGCGGTCCGCTTCGCCGCGCGCTCGACGAACTCCTTGGGGAGTTCGTCTATCTCACCGGCCTGAACGCCCCAGAGGTGGGCGTAGAGGCCGTCCTCGTCGAGGAGTTCGTCGTGGGTCCCCCGCTCGACGATGCGGCCGTCTTCGAGCACGACTATCTTGTCGGCGTCCTTGATGGTCGAGAGCCGGTGGGCGATGGCGAACGTGGTCCGGTCGGCGGTGAGGTCGTCGAGGCTCCGCTGGATGAGCATCTCCGTCTCGGTGTCCACGTCGCTGGTCGCCTCGTCGAGCACGAGGATTTCGGGGTCCTTGAGGACCGCGCGGGCGATGGAGATGCGCTGGCGCTGTCCGCCCGAGAGCTTCACGCCGCGCTCGCCGACCTCCGTGTCGTAGCCCTCCGGGAGGTTCGTGATGAACTCGTGGGCCTCGGCGGCCTTCGCGGCCTCGACGATGTCCTCGTGGTCGGCGTCGAAGCTCCCGTACGCGATGTTCTCGGCGACCGTGCCGTAGAACATGAACGTGTCCTGACTCACGTAGCCGATGGACTGGCGGAGGCTCGGCAGGCTCACGTCCCGGAGGTCGGTGTCGTCGATCCGGATGGCTCCCTCGTCGACGTCGTACATCCGGAGCAGGAGTTTGAGGACCGTGGACTTGCCCGCGCCCGTGGGGCCGACCAGCGCGAGGGTGTCGCCGCCCTCGACCTCGAAGCCGATGTCCTCGACGATGGTCTCCTCGTCGTCGTAGCCGAAGGTCACGTCGTCGTAGACGACCTCGCCGTCCTCGACGACCAGTTCCTCGGCGTCGGGGTCTTCGGTGATGCGGCTCGGCTCGTCCATCAGCCCGAAGATGCGGGCGCTGGAGGCGTACGCGCGCTGGTACATGTTGATGATGGAGCCGAACTGGGCCATCGGCCAGATGAACCGCTGGGTCAGCAGGATGAAGACGACGAACTCACCGCGGCTGAGTTCGCCCGTGAATATCCACGGCGCTTCCCCGTTGAACACCCACAGACCGCCGACGACGAACGTCAGCGCGAACCCCAGCCCCGAGAGTATCTGGAGCGACGGGAAGAACTTGATGCGGGTGACGATAGCCCCCCAGTTCGCCCCGAAGTACTCGTCGGAGACGTCCTCGACGCGGTCGGACTCGTAGCTCTCGGTGTTGCTCGTCTTGATGACCTGGATTCCGCCGAGGTTGTTCTCCAGTCTGGAGTTGACCTTGCCGACCGTAGAGCGCACGTCGGCGTACTTGGGCTGGATTATCTCGACGAACTTGTACGTGAAGACGGCAATGAGCGGCACCGGCACCATCGACACCAGCGCGAGCTGCCAGTTCATGCTGAACAGGATGACCGCGATGGCGACCACCATCACGCCGAGCCGGAACCCGGAGTTCATCCCGTCGTTGAGGAACCGCTCCAGTCGGTTCACGTCGTTGCTGAGGATGGACATCATCTCGCCGGTCTGCTTGTCGGCGAAGAAGTCCATGTTCAGCCGCTGCATCTTGTCGTAGGTGTCGGTCCGCACGTCGTGCTGGATGTTCTGGGCGAACGAGTTCCACCCCCAGTTGCGCGCCCAGTGGAACGCCGCGCCGATGCCGAACGCGCCCGCGATGAGCGCGACCGAGAACCAGAACTGATCGGTCTGCCCCGCGGGCGAGAGCCGCGTCGCGAGGTCCACCGACAGGACCGGAATCTGGTTCGAGAGCGCGACCGCGTACTCGACGCCCTCGCCCTCGGCGAAGAGGGCGTCGATGGCGACGCCGAGGATGATGGGCGGCAGGAGGTTGAGTATCCGTGCGAATATGCTCGCGACGACCCCCGTGAAGAACGCCAGCTTGTTCTTGGCACCGTATTCGAGGAACAACCGTTTCATCGGATTCTCCGCGTTCTCCCGTTGTTCCTCGAACGGGTCGTCTTCTTCCTCTGTGAAACTCATTATCACTCCGAAATGGTTCGCCGTTTGAAAATGTTTCCTTCGAATCGAAACACTCTGGTAACTCCCTCGATGCTCGACACCGGGGGAGAAAAGACGGAGAGGTCGGACTTATCGCTACCGGCTGTTTGGGGGTGAGTGGCACGGGAAAAGCGTTCGACTGTAGCGCTACAGCGACCGGGACTCTATCTCGGGGTCGATGTCGGCTTCGACCAAATCCTGCCGTATCCGGTCCCGAAGCGGGCCGGGGACGGTGTCGCGGCCGACTGGCACCGCGGTCTCACCGTCGCCTTTCACCTTCCAGTAGATCACGCAGTCGCTCGGAGCGTAGTACTCGATGCTGTAGTAGTCGTCTCCGCCCTTGTAATGGACGCGGGCCGCGAACCCCTCGGCTTGCCAACCGTCCTGCTCGACGAGCGCCTCGACGCGTTCGTCCATGCGTGAGTGGTCGAGGGCGGGTGTGGTAGGGGTTACGGATGCGACCCGAGAAGGTAACAGTTATTTCCGGCGAGCGGCTTGGTTTCGATACCGGGTTCGTGGTCTAGTTGGTTATGACGCGGCCTTTACAAGGCCGAAGTCGGTGGTTCGAATCCGCCCGAACCCACTTCCTGCCGCGAGCAATCCGTGAGCGACAGGACCGTCGCTCCGGTGAGAATTCGCCCGAACCACCGTATTTCGCGCCGAGTACTGCGGCGAGCACACGCTACGCGGTGCTCGCCGCAGTGCAATCGACCGCCATCGCGGTGAGCAAGTCTCCTCTGCTGGCAACTGCCGATACGGACAGACTCTCGGAGAAAACCGACGAATCTAGCTACGATTCGCTATCGACGCGACCAACCGGACACATTTGAATACTTTTCCCTGTCTTACAAGGACGTTTGACCACCAAAATCCGATTTCGGATAACAAATTGCAAAGGCTTATCCGTGTAACGGACATCTGTCTATTCGCAATGGCAGAAGGTAACGTTGATTTCTTCAACGACACAGGCGGCTACGGTTTCATCTCGACGGACGACGAGGACGACGACGTGTTCTTCCACATGGAAGATGTCGGCGGCCCGGACCTCGAAGAGGGAACGGACGTAGAGTTTAGTATCGAACAGGCCCCCAAGGGTCCGCGCGCGACGAACGTCACGCGAGTCTAATTGCGTACGACGCCGCCTGACGGCGGTGTAGAGTGCGTTTTTCCGTGAAGCTACTCCGGTAGTGACACCGACGGCGATTCTCGGCGATGGCTCCGTTCGCGCTACTTCGGGAGTCACTGCCGAGTCCGCGGGCAGTGAGAATCCGACCGAGTCGGCTACGCTCTCAGTTCTGCGTGTGGACGACGACCGTCCGGCCAGCGAGGTCGCCGACGCGCTGGCGGTCGTCGGTGACGTACGCGACGACGACGCCGACGATGTAGAAAATCGGGAGCATGTCCACGATGCGGAGGAAGTTCCGGATGACGGCGGCGGTCCATGTGACGGGAGAACCGTCCCGCTTCACGACCACGATGCCCCGGAGACGCTTGCCGACCGTTTGGCCGTAGTAGCCCTCGAACGCCGTGTGATAGACGATGAGTCCGATGGGTGTCCCGAACTGGAGCGCGAGGATCGCACCGCCGAGACCGCCCAGCGGTCCGTCCACCGCGAGCGTCCCCCCGACGTAACCGAGAGCGCCCGCGACGAGCGCGACCAGCAGTCCGTCTATCAGCAGCGCTTCTATTCGATTGTCGAGAACGCCAGCGTACTCGTCGACGTTCGGTGTGGGATGTCGTTCCATCGATATGAATCCTGAAAAATCTAAACTATAAAAATATATCGACAAAAGAGCGATTAGCGACGCGAAAATAGTCCGGAGACGTGTTGCTTCAGTCCGCCGCGGTCTATTCGTAATCGTAGCTCTCGGTGAGGCCTTTCAGTCGCTCCAGCGTCTCCTCTCCGTCTTCGAGGTTCTCGTGGAGGATGTCGCCCACCTCCTCCATCCCGGGGCGGTCGGCGAACGTCGCACCCTCGGGACTTCGCCTCGTAACATGAACTCGCCGACGGGCGATGGGTTGCGCGTTTCACAAGGGTTAAGCCCGCGAGTCGAGTACGAACGAGTGAGGGCGGCTAGTTCAGCGGACAGAACGCTTGGTTCCGGACCAAGAGGTCATGGGTTCAAATCCCATGCCGCCCGTGATTTCCGCGAGCGACCCGTAGCAGTTCCGTTACTCGCGTCCCGCCGAATTGGACGGCCCCTCTTGCGCTATGGTACCAATATTCAAAGACATATTTAGCATCTCGTCGACGATTTACCGATGAGTAGCGACTCGTCCTCCCTCGAACACACAATCTTCAAATCAATTCCCTTCGTTTCGAAACACAATGGACCCCGCGACCCCCGACGACTCGATAACCGAAGGCGGGTTGGTCCGACCGATGTTCCGGCTGGCGTGGCCCATCGTGATCATCCAGCTCCTGCAGGTCGCGTACAACATCGCCGACACGTTCTGGCTGGGTCGGCTGTCGGCCGACGCGGTCGGAGCCATCAGCCTCGCGTTTCCGCTCATCTTCCTGCTCATCTCCATCGCGGGCGGGTTCACCACCGCGGGGGCCATTTTGGTCGCCCAGTACACCGGCGCGAAGAGCGAGGGCTCGGCGGGGATGGTCGCGGGCCAGATTCTGATGTTCGTCACGGTCCTCGCGGTCCTGTTGAGCGCCCTCGGCTACGTCGCCACCGAGCCGATGCTCTCGGCGCTCCCGAGTCAGGGTCAGACCACGGTGCAGGTCATCCCGCTCGCGGCCGACTACATGGAGGTGTTCTTCCTCGGTCTGCCGTTCCTGTTCGGCTTCTTCGTGTTCTCGGCGCTGATGAGAGGCTACGGCGACACCCGGACCCCGATGCGCGTGATGCTGGTGAGCGTCGCGCTCAACGTCGTGCTCGACCCCTTCCTCATCTTCGGCTGGGGACCGTTCCCCCACATGGGCATCGAGGGCGCGGCGCTGGCGACTATCTTCTCGCGGGGCGTCGCCAGCCTGCTGGGCTTTTACGTCCTGTTCGTCGCCCGCGCCGGACCCGACGTGCGGGTGGGATACCTCGTCCCCGACCTCGGGTACATCCGGGACATCGTCCGCATCGGCGTCCCCTCGACCATCGAGCAGTCGATGAGCGCGCTCGCGATGATAACCCTGACCGCGATGGTGGTCCAGTTCGCGCCGCCGGTCGTCTCGGCGTACGGACTCGGGAACCGGCTCGCGTCGCTCGTGTTCCTGCCCGCGATGGGACTCGGCCGGGCCACCAACACGATGGTCGGACAGAACCTCGGCGCGCACAAGGCCGACCGCGCCGAGCGCGCGGTGTGGCTCGCCACCAAGGTCGGCGCGAGCGTGATGGTCGGCGTCGCGGTCGTCGCCGCGCTGTTCCCCGAACCCATCGTCTCGGTGTTCATGGCGACGGGGACCGACGCCGCCGCTCGGACCATCGAGCACGGCGCGGAGTACCTCCGCATCCGCTCGGTCGAGTTCGGGTTCATGGCGGTCCTGCAGGTGATGCTCGGGGCCTACCGCGGCGCGGGCAACACCAAGACCGCGATGGCGTTCTCGATGGTCGCGCTGTGGATCGGCCGCGTCCCCGCGGTCCTCTATCTGGCGTTCGTCGCCGACTGGGGACCGACCGGCATCTGGGTCGGGATGGCGCTTGGCAACATTCTCGGCGCTATCGCGGCCGTGGCGTGGTTCACCCGCGGGACGTGGAAGGAGACGGTCATCGACGAGGGGGCCGACTCACCGGCAGGGGCCGGTGAGTCGACCGCCGAACCCGACCCCGGCGCGTCCGAGGGGAAGTGACCGCCGACTACAGCGACACCTCGGTCCCGATTCCCCGTTCCTCTGCTCGCTCGAAGACGTGTTCGGCCGCCGCGGCGTCCAGCACCGCCGACCCCACGCTCTCGACGATCAGAATCTCCTCGGCGGAGCTTCTCCCCGCGTCCCCCTCCAAGACGCTCGACAGCGACACCAGTTCGTCGGCGTCGACCTCGGCCCCGAGGAGGTCGCCGATTTCGGCGACCTCCTCGGGCACGTCGGCGAAGACGCGGCTCGCCCGGTCGAAGGTGGTGTGGTCGAGTTCCCGCATCTCGGCGGTGTAGGCCCCGACCGCCACGACGAGCGTTCCGGGGTCGAGCGCCGACCCGGGAAAGACCGGTTCGGTGCTCGTGGTCGCGGTGACCACCACGTTCGCGCCCGAGACGGCGTCCTCCGGCGAGTCGACCGCGCTTGCGGCGACTCCCAGCTCCGCCCGGAGGTCGGCGGCGCACTCGCGCTTGGAGTCGCTCGGCGAGAAGACCCGTATCGAGTCGAGGTCGGTCGCGGCCGCGACGGCGCGGGCCTGCCAGCGCGCCTGCGTGCCAGCGCCGAGGAGTCCGAGCGTCACGGGACCGGCGGCGAGTTCGGCCGCCGCCAGCCCGCCGATACAGCCGGTCCGGGCGTTGGTGATTCGGGTGCCCGCCAGGTAGGCGGCGGGGAGCCCGGTGTCGGCCTCGGTCAGCGCGATCTGGGCGTTGACGGTCGGCAGACCGCGCTCGGCGTTGCCCTCGTGGACCCCGACCAGCTTCGTCGCGTAGTGGGCCGCGCCGTGGACGTAGGCGGCCATTACGAGTCCGGTTCCCGCGGGGTCGGGTCCGTCGAGCCCCGCCCCGACCGGGAAGTGCGGCCGGTCGGGTCGTTCGACCTCCCCCCGGCCCTGCCTGACGAACGCCTCGCGGACGACCGGGAGGAGGTCGTCGAGCGCGAGACAGTCTGCGACCGCCGAATCCGAGAGGACGCGAACCATACCGGCGGTTCGCGCCCGAGGTCGTTAGGGTTTGTCCCGCGAACGTCGGACGACTAGAACGACTCGTCGCTCTCCTCGCCCTCGGCGCTCCCCGTCCCGCGGTCGGAGTAGCCCTGCCGTCCCACGGCCTCGCCGCCGACCCGGTTGAGGACGGTCTGTTTGACCTCGTCGGCCGACTCGAACTCCTCGTCGCCGCCGGTCACCAGCACCTCGCGGAACGACTGGGTTCCGTCGGACATCCCGACCTCCCGGTCGCCGTAGCGGTCGAGGAGCTCGTCGGCCGAGACGGGGTAGTCCTCGCCTTCGAGGTCGTCCTCGAGGTCGCCGAATTCGATGCCGAGTTCGCGGCTGTCGTCGCCGGATTCGCTCATGCGCGAGGGTACGCCACCGACTCGAATAAGGCCGGTGGCCCCGAATCCCCCGGCTACAAGTCCGAACCGGTCCTCACGGCGAGTATGGACCTCTTCGACGCGACGTGGACCGACGCCGACGCCGCGGAGACCGACCTCGCGGTCCTCCCGGTCGGGAGCACCGAACAGCACGGCCCGCACGCGCCGCTCGGGACCGACGTGCGAACAGCGGAAGCCGTCGCGGAGGCTGGCGCGCGGGCGTACGAGGACGCCCGCGACGGCCAGGTGGTCGTCGCGCCCGCGATTCCGGTCGGGGTCGCCGAGGAGCACCGCCAGTTCACCGGCACGCTGTGGGTCGGCGAGGACACCTTCCGGCGCTACGTCCGCGAGACGGTCGCGAGCCTCGCCCACCACGGCTGGGACCGGGTGGTCCTCGTCAACGGCCACGGCGGCAACGTGGCCGCCCTCCGGGAGGTCGCGGGGACCGTCACCCGGAAGGACGACGCCTACGCCGTCCCGTTTACGTGGTTCGAGGCGGTCGGCGAGCACGGCGACGACATGGGCCACGGGGGACCCCTCGAAACCGCGCTCCTCCGCGAAATCGCGCCGGAACTGATCCGGGAGGACCGAATCGAGGACGCCCGCGAGGGGGCGAGCAACGGGTGGGGCGAGTGGGTCAGCCACGCCAACCTCGCGTTCGACTCGGCTGAGTTCACCGGGAACGGAGTGGTCGGCGACCCCGGCGACGGCGACGCCGACCGCGGCGAGCGACTGCTCGAACTCGCGGCCGCGGCGCTCGCGAAGCTCCTCGCCGCGGTCGAGGAGCGCGACGTGAGCCGTCCGGCGCACAAGTAACGTCCCGGCCTTCCACCGTCGGCGCGCGCTGGCGTCATCGCGCCGACGGCGCGATTGCTCGGAAGACGCGGTTTGTCTTCCGGCGCGACCTCGCGGTTTGAGGTCGCGCCATCAGCGCGCGAGGGACGAGGACCGCAGGGAAGGCGCGACCGAAGGGAGCGACCGACCGAGGACCGCAGTCGGTTGGGGAGGGTGTGGCCCGCGGTCGCGGCGCAGTGCTGTCGGTCGGACTGAAAGGGCCTGCGCGCTCGCGGCCGGAGGCCGTGGTCGTCTGTGCGGGCCATTATTTCGAGGCGCGAGCGAAGCGAGCGCCGACGAAATATCCCGCACAGCGACCGCGAGCGCGCAGGGGCTTTCGAGGACCTGTCTTCCAGACCGCTTTTTCCAGCGATTTCTAGCGAGCGTGCAGGGGCGTTCTCCATCGTCGACACGCCAGAGCCTTCGGTGCCGACGGAGTCAGCCGAGCGTCGTCGTCACGCCTCGGCGGCTTCTGCTTCCTCGTCCTCGCCGTCCTCGCCGTCCTCGTCGTCTTCCGCTTCCTCCTCGTCCTCGTCCTCGGCGTGAAGCTCCTCCAGCGCGTTCTTCAGCCCCGGAATCGTGCTCGTCAGGTCGCCCACCTGCTCCTTGGCGTCGGCCACGTCCTCGATGGCTCCCTCGATGCGCTCGATCTCGGCTTCGAGGTCGGCGGCGTCCTCGAAGGCGTCGGCGCGCTCGCCCATCGTGTACCACTTCTTGGCGTCCCGGAGGTGCTCCTCGGCGTCGCCCGTGTCGAGCGCCGACCGGAGCGCGTTGAGCGCGCCGAGGGTGTTGTCGGCGTCCACGTCCCAGATGTCGTCGGCGTCGGGGAGCGCCGCCGCGGCCTCTCCGAGGCTGGCCTCCACGTCCTCGCGGACCTCGTTTGCGGCCTCGCCGAACAGCTCGTCCTCGTCGAGTGTCGATTGGCTCATACTTTCGGATTCGTCCCCATCGGGTTTAAAACCACGCCCGAAACCGGAAGTGAAACCCCCGGACGCACTGCGGGAATCTCGAACGAAACCGAAAGCGACGACCCGGACGCCCGCCTCCGCTCTCGCGCCCGACCCCGCTCCACCCGAAAAACCGCCCGAGGGAACGCGACAACATTTATCACAGCTCGGTGAGAAGTAGCGGACATGGAAGACATCTTCGTCGGCCGACTCATGTCCTCGCCCGTCGAGACCGTGAGTCCCGACACGCAGGCCCACGTCGCGGCCGAGACCATGCTCGACGAGGGCATCGGCTCCGTGGTCGTGACCGACGGCGACGGCCAACTCCGAGGCATCCTCACCGCGACCGACTTCGTCCACGTCGCGGCCGAACAGCGGTGGGCGTCCGACGCCACCGTCGAGACGTACATGACCACCGACGTGGTCACCACGACCGCCAACGAGTCCATCCGCGACGTGGCCGACCTGTTGCTCGAACGCGGCTTCCACCACCTCCCGGTCGTCGACGACGAGGACAACGTCGTCGGAATGCTCTCGACGACCGACCTCGCGGCGTACCTCTCGACGGTCCGGACGCCCAGTCCCTCGTAATCGGCCCCGCCGACTACTCCCGCGAGTCGGCCACCCGGACGGATTCGACCCGCATCAGCGGGTATCCCTCGTCCATCTCCATCCGAGTGACGACCTCGACGCCGTCGCGCTCGACCACGACCTCGACCTCCATGAGGTGGCCCGAGAGTTCGGTGTACCCCTGCTGGATTTCGGCCTCCAGCTCCTCGGTCAGGATATCCACGGTCACGGACTCGCAGAACGGCTGGTTCTCGATGGCCTCCTCCATCGCGGTTTCGAGGCTCGCAGCGTTTCGGGGGCTGACCGGCGTGCCCGCGAACTGGTGGTAGAGCGCGCCGAACTTGATGCCCGCCTCGAAGCAGGCGGCGTCTCGATCCGTCGGTTCCATGGTCGCAGAACGCGGCGGGGAGGCTAAGAGTCTGCGCTTTCGCTCGTCGGCGACCGACGCGCACACCAACTTTTTTAACGGATAGTGAAGTCGATTCGACAATGGATTCGAACGGGAGCGCGGAGGCGGTCCACCACCTCCGCGAAGCGTTAGACGCCGAAGACGCCGAACAGAAGGACTTCCACGTCCGACAAGCGCTCCAGCTCCTTCGCGTCGAAGAGGAGTAGGCTCGACGACCGATTCGCTCTCGGGGGTGTCTCGGACCGACACGGAATACCTTTTAGTGTCGGCCACCTCGTTCGCCTATGGACTACACGGCAAGCCTCGACCGCGCGATGGACGAGACTCCCGACTTCGAGGGCCACGACGAGCGATTCAGCTATCCCGACGCACAGGCCCAGAAGGACGGCGCGTTCACCCGACTCACCAACCTGAGCGACATCGCCGACGCGCTCGGACGCGACACCGAACACATCCACAGCGCGCTCCAGCGCGAACTCGGCACGAACGGCAAACTGGAGGACGGCCGCGCCCGGTACAACGGGACCTTCTCCGGGTCGGACTTCGACGCCGCCATCGAGAGCTACGTCGAGGAGTTCGTGCTCTGCTCGGAGTGCGGCCTGCCCGACACCCGCCTCGTGCGCGAGAACCGCAATCTGATGCTCCGGTGTGACGCCTGCGGGGCGTTCCGGCCCGTCACCAAGCGCTCGACCCAGACCCAGACCCAGAACCGCGACGCGGTCGAGGAGGGCAACACCTACGAGGTCAAGATCACCGGCACCGGCCGAAAGGGCGACGGCGTCGCCGAGAAGGGCAAGTACACCATCTTCGTCCCCGGCGCGCAGGAGGGCGACGTGGTGCAAATCTACATCAAGAACATCAGCGGCAACCTCGCGTTCGCGCGACTCGCCTGAACTCGACCTGCTCTCGAAACGGGTCGTCCCCTGTTCTCTAATCGGGTCGACCTGCTCTCCGGATTTCGCAGTGGCGTGGGTGGACGTTCGTGAGCCCGCGGCTCGACCGCTGGAGTGCGTCCCTGTCGCCCGGAGACGCGAGTCGGAAACGGAAAACAGTGCGACGATGGAGCCCTCGACAATACCGGCCGATTCGGGGCGGCTCAGTCGGCGGCTTCCAGTGCACGCTCGGCGGCGGCTCTGTCGGGGAACCGCTCGCCGCAGGCCAGGTAGTCGACCAGTCTGTCGGTCGCCAGCGGGCGGTAGTCCAGCAGTTCGGCCGAGAAGTTGACGCGTCGAGTATCGTGGTCGACGAGGGGGAATCGCTCCGGCCAGTTGTTGTGATGGTGGCCGTGGAGCAACCACCCCTTCGGGTTCGAGGGGCCGTCTGCCGGGTCGTGGACGGCGTGGAACGGGACCCCTCGGTGCTCGAACCGGAACTCCTCGACGAACCGGACCCGGTCCAGCCCCTCCAGCACCGTACCGTCGTGGTTGCCCAGCAGGAAGACGATCTCACCGTTCAGTTCGTCGAGCCAGTCCAACAGGGCCCCGGCGGACGTTCGGATGGTGAGGTCGCCGCCGTACAGCACTTCGTCGCCCGAGTCCACGACGGCGTTCCAGGACTCGACTAACGCCTCGTTCATCTCCTCGACCGAATCGAACGGTCGGTCGCAGTAGTCGATGATATTCCCGTGGTCGAGATGGAAGTCGGAGATGAGATATCGGACCATCTGGTCGTGTTGCGTCTCGGGCCGAAAGAAACGTTTCGGAGATACGCGAAAAGACACCAGCCCACGCGTTTTGGTCACGTCGATGCCGGGACTATCGGACGTGTGACCGCTGAAGACGATATCCGGCCGTTCTCTCGGTTGCGTTCGCTACTCGGTCAGCGGCAGTGCGATACCGAACACGAACGGGAACAGCAACATCCCGAGAATCCCCAGTATCTCCATGTCCACGAACAGGGTGTGTTCCCACGCCGGGAGCGAGACGTTCATGGCCGTCGCTGTGAATTCTGCCCCTGCACCGAGCGCGAGCATCGCCACGCTCGCGGCGAACCCGTACTTGGTCCAGAACGCGTAGTTCACGTCTCCGTATCGTCCCATGTCGCGGGGTTCGACTGGAGCCCCGAAAAGGGTTTCTGACTGCTGGGTACGCGAAAGGTACATGTTCGGTCGGTTCGTTCGCCGTACCAATGCTCGAAGGCCTCTTCGAACTCGCCAGTCAGACACTCGCGGTGGCGGTCTACGCCGTCGGAACGCTGGCGCTCTCCGGTATCGGTCTCCTCGCGGAGTACAACGGCGTCCAGCAGTTCCTCGGCGGGGAGACGATGCTCGCTGGCTGGTTCGCGTTCATGGGAGTGGTCGCGCTGGGGTTCGCCGCGAACCTCGGTCGGGAGAAACTGGTCCCACTCCGGGAGTCCTGAGGTCGAGCGCTCGGACGAATCGCACCTTACTTATCGCCCCCATCCGTCCCTCTACGTGAATGGACGACCCAGTCCTGCTGACGGGCGCGGAGGGCCGCGTCGGGCAGGCCATCCTCTCGGACCTTTCCGAGAAGTACGACTGGCGACTGCTCGACCGCGACCCTCCGACCCGCGACACCGACCACGACTTCGTGGCCGCCGACATCACCGACGAGGAGGCGCTCGCCGACGCGGTCGAGGGCATCGGCGCGATTGTTCACCTCGCGGGCGACCCCCGACCCGAAGCCCCGTGGAACAGCGTCCTGACCAACAACATCGACGGCACCCAGAAGCTACTGGAGGCGGCCGTCGACGCGGGCGTCGAGAAGTTCGCGTTCGCCTCCTCGAACCACGCGGTCGGGTCGTTCGAGACCGACGAGCGCAAACCCGACATCTACCGGCCCCACGACGACTTCCTGCTCGACGGCACCGAACTCCCCCGCCCGAGCAATCTCTACGGCGTGAGCAAGGCCAGCGGCGAGATTCTGGGTCGGTACTACCACGACGCCCACGACCTCAGCGTGGTCTGCGTCCGCATCGGCAACCTCACCAAGAGTCACCCGCCGAAGGGCTACGAGCGCGGACAGGCGATGTGGCTCTCCCACCGCGACTGCGCCCACCTCTTCGACCGATGCCTGCAGGCCGACTACGACTACGAGATCGTCTACGGCATCTCCGACAACGACCGCAAGTACTACTCCATCGAGCGCGCGAGGGAGGTACTGGGCTACGACCCACAGGACAACTCCGCGGAGTTCGCCGACGCCCGAGTCGAGGAGTAAGCCGTCGGACAGGTCACGATACGAGTACTCACTCGAACAGGCCGTCCACGTCGGTCTCGCGCGCGCGGCGCTTCTCGACGTGCTGGCGCAGGCGCTGGAAGATGATGCCCCTGTTCGCGGCGTCCCTCGCGAAGTCCATCACGAAGGTCACGAACTCGCTGTTCGCCCGCCCCGAATCGAGGTCGGCGCGGGCGTACTCGGCTCCTCGCTCGATCACTTCCTCGTCGTAGCCGTACTCCTCGGCCAGAATCCCGGCCGCGATTGCGGCCGCGTCGAATCGCAGGTCCTCGGGCATAATCGCCGTCCCTTCGTGGGTCAGCCTCGGCGGGCCAGCGCGCTCGACGTGCTCGGGGTCGGCGGCGACCGCCCGGAGGTACGCCCGGACCGCGCCGACGTTCACCCCGCGGTGGTCGGCCGGGAGGTCGGCGAGGTAGCCCGCGCCGCTCTCGGCGAGTCCGCGCGCGCCCTCCCAGTTCGCGTTCGCGGCGTGGTAGACCGCCGCGGTGAACTGGATGAGACCGTGGAGGAACCGCTCGTCGTCGGTCCCGGATTCGAGGTCGAGCCAGAACGCCTCCCACGCGTCGTGGGCCGCGTGGTACTCCCCGGCGTTGTAGACCGCGATTCCCGCCCGGAGGTGGTCTCTCATGGGTTCGTCTTGGATGCTCGTGGCGAAGTGTCTTCGGGACTACGAAAGACGAACCCACCGAGAGATTTCGCGGGCGCTCGTCACATCACCACGATTCGTGGCCGAAGTCCCCGAAAGCCCCCGCCCGCTCGCGGTCGCTCTGCGGGATATTCGCGGGCCTCTCCGCACCGAAGGAGCGATGCTCCTTCGAGGTCACCCTCGCTTCGCTCGCGTGACCACCGTCCGGCCCGCGAATAGTTGCCCGCAGAGGCGACTAAACTGTACGCGAGCGGGCGGCCCCTTTCAGTCCCGCCCGATTGACTCTCCCACCGGCCGGTTTCCGGTGGACCCTTCCACCCGGCGTCTGCGCGAGCGAAGCGAGTGCAGGCTCGTCGGACCGCAGGTCCGACGGTGCGACCGCAGGCTCGGAAGACGCGGTTTGTCTTCCGGCGCGCGCTGGCGCGGCTCGTGGTTTGAGCCGCGCCACCAGCGCGCGAGGGATGACCGAGTGACGCGCCGGAGGCGCGAACGAGGGAATCGGCTGGGGAGGCGTGTGGCCGTTGCGGTGCCGCGCGGTCTCATCGGTGACGTGCGAGCGGTACGCGCCGGAGAAACGAGGTCCGGGTCCCGTCGCTGTCCTCGTCGTCCTCGTCGTTCTAGCCGTCGAGATAGCTCTCGCGGGTCGGTTCCATGAAAACGTCCTGACGGAGATTTGAACTCGCCGAGACGGTCCGGGCGTGCGGCCCTGCGGGCCGTTCCGGGCGTGCGACTCGTCTGCTCAAATCTCCGCAGTGGTGTTTTCACTCCGCAGTCGTGCGAGAACCACAGAGGGTTCTCGCGGCCTTGCTCCGCGAAAACGTCCTGACGGAGATTTGAACTCGCCGAGACGGTCCGGGCGTGCGGCCCTGCGGGCCGTTCCGGGCGTGCGACTCGTCTGCTCAAATCTCCGCGATGGAGCTTCGCGGCGCAGACTCCTCGCTTCGCTCGTCGTCGTTGCGCCGCGAAAACGTCCTGACGGAGATTTGAACTCGTGAAGACGTTCCGGGATGCTCACTTCGTTGCGCTTCCGGGCGTGCGACTTCCCTGCTCAAATCTCCGCAGTGGAGTTTTCACTCCACACCGTGCGAGAGCCGTAGACGGCTCTCGCGGGTCGGTTCCGTGAAAACGTCCTGACGGAGATTTGAACTCGTGAAGACGTTCCGGGATGCTCACTTCGTTGCGCTTCCGGGCGTGCGACTTCCCTGCTCAAATCTCCGCAGTGGAGTTTTCACTCCACACCGTGCGAGAGCCGTAGACGGCTCTCGCGGGTCGGTTCCGTGAAAACGTCCTGACGGAGATTTGAACTCGCCGAGACGGTCCGGGCGTGCGGCCCTGCGGGCCGTTCCGGGCGTGCGACTCGTCTGCTCAAATCTCCGCGATGGAGCTTCGCGGCGCAGACTCCTCGCTTCGCTCGTCGTTGTTGCGCCGCGAAAACGTCCTGACGGAGATTTGAACTCCGGTCACTGGCTCCGCAAGCCAATAGGATAGTCCACTACCCTACCAGGACTCAACTCTACGTTGGCCGGTTCCACTAATAGGGGTTACGGTCTTAGTGTCCACTGGCAAGCGGGCGCACGATAACTCAAACGGTCATTTTTCCATCCATGAAACCTATGAAAGAGGGCTCCGTTCCCACACGTATGAACCGACGCGGGCTGCTCACACGAACCGGCGCACTCCTCGGAATCGCATCGCTCGGCGGCTGTCTCAGCCGCTACACCGACGACGTTCCGGGCGACGACGAGGAGACCGAGAGCCGACCGACACTGGCCGACGACTCCTTCGAGATGACCGACGCGGGATGCGGCTCGGAGACCAACGAGGCCACGGTCGAGTTCGAGGACGAATCCGTCGTCGTCACCGGGACCATCCCGGGGTCGAACGCCTGCCACGTCGCGCGACTCGCCGACGCTGGCTACGACCCCGCGTCCGGACTGCTCGAACTGACGGTCGAGAGCGTCGAGGACCGGGGCGAGGACGAAGCGTGCGCCGACTGCATCGCGGAGATCGACTACGAGGCGACCTTCGAGTTCGAGGGCGGCCTCCCCGAGTCGGTGACGGTCACCCACGAGGCGATGGACGAGTCGACGACCGTCGCCGAGGCCGACCCCGAGTGAGGACCAGCCCGAACCCTTATATCCGAAGCCGGGACCAACTCGGGGCGTGACCCCCCGACGACTCCACCCGGAACGCGGGCCCACCGCCGCGCCGACGCGCCGACCGAGCGTTGCGTCGAAACCACCCGACGCGCCCGATACCGACGACCCGAGCCGTCACTTCCGGCAAAGACAATGCTTAAGCGCGGGCCACCCCTGCTCGCTAATACGATTATGGGCGCGATAGAGGACGTTCACGCCGACCTCGACGCTGAGGTCTCCCTGGAGGAATTCCGCGAGGCGGTCGAGGAGAAAGTCGCACAGATGGGCGGGCTGGCCGACGAGGAGACGGCCGCGATGCTCATCGCCCACGAGCTCGACGAGGAAGGGGGCGAGGTCGACAGCGTCGCCGACGTCGAACCCGGCATGGAGGAGGTCAAGTTCCTCGCGAAGGTCGTCGGCATCGGCGACGTGCGGACCTTCGAGCGCGACGACGACGAGCGCGAGGACGGCCGCGTGCTCAACGTCGAGGTCGCCGACGAGACCGGCTCCATCCGCATCACCTTCTGGGACAAGCAGGCCGACGCCGCCGAGGAGGAACTCGAAGTCGGCGAGGACCTCCGCATCGCGGGCCGACCCAAGGAGGGGTACAACGGCGTCGAGGTCAACGTCGACAAGGCCGAACCCGACGACGAGGCCGACATCGACATCCAGATTCGAGACACCTACCGGGTCGAGGACCTCTCGCTGGGGCTCTCGGACGTGAACCTCCGCGGGAAGGTGCTCGACACCGACTCCATCCGGACGTTCTCGCGCGACGACGGCTCGGAGGGGAAGGTCTCGAACCTCAAGGTGGGCGACCCCACGGGTCGGGTCCGGGTCACCCTCTGGGACGAGAAGGCCGACCGCGCCGACGAACTCGACGCCGGGGTCTCCGTGGAGGTCGTCGACGGCTACGTCCGCGAGCGCGACGGCGACCTCGAACTCCACGTCGGCAACCGCGGCGCGGTCGAGGAGATCGAGGAGGACATCGAGTACGTCCCCGAGACCGCCGACATCGCCGACCTCGACATCGGCGATCAGGTCGACATCGGCGGCGTCGTGCGCTCTACCGACCCCAAGCGCACCTTCGACCGCGACGACGGCTCGGAGGGGCAGGTCCGGAACATCCGGGTTCAGGACGAGACCGGCGACCTCCGGGTCGCGCTCTGGGGCGAGAAGGCCGACACCGAGGTCGCACCGGGCGACGAGGTCCAGTTGGCCGACGTCGAGATTCAGGACGGCTGGGAGGACGACATCGAGGGCTCGGCTGGCTGGCAGTCCACCGTGACGGTCCTCGGCGAGGCCGACGCGCCCGCGGGCGGAACTCGGAGCGGCGGTTCGAGCGCCGACGCCGAGACCGGTACCACCGGCCTCGACTCGTTCGGCGGCGACGGAGACTCGGCGGCGGGTGACGCCGGGAGCGCCGACGCCGGTGGTGCGAGCGCGAACGGCGCGAGCGCCGACGAGGCCGACGCCGCCGAGTTCGTGGAGTTCACGGGAACCGTCGTCCAGGCGGGCGACCCCATCATCCTCGACGACGGCGAGCAGACGGTCAGCGTCGAGGCGAGCGCAGACGTGACCCTCGGCGAGAAGGTCACCGCGCGCGGCCAGCTCCGCGACGGCACCCTCGACGCAGAAGACGTGTTCTGAGCGCGCGACGAAACGGAGGCTCCGGTCCGAACGCCCCCGCTAGCTCCGGAACGGCTCCTCGTCGCGGTGGTTGTCGGGGTTCTGCTCGTCGGCCTCTCCCTTTTCGCTCGCCCTCGTGGGGTCTCGCTCGTGTTCTCCCATCTCGCGGGATAGTCGTGCGAGACGTTTCGGCCTGCTGGCGGATCGAAAACGCCGCAGGCGGCCGCAAAACCGCTACGGAAAGAACTAAGGGAGCGAGATTCCCGGATTTGGGTATGAGCGTCGAGCTGCCGTTTGCACCTGTCGATACCATCATCCGACGGAACGCGGGGGACCTCCGGGTCAGCGCCGACGCCGCCGAGGAGTTGGCCCGGCGCATCCAGCGCCACGGAGCCGAACTCGCGGTCGACGCCGCCGAGCAGGCGAGCGCCGACGGGCGCAAGACCCTGATGAGCGGCGACTTCGGCGTCGAGCAGGTCGTCGACAAGACCGACCTCGAACTCCCGGTCGCGCCGGTCGACCGCATCGCGCGCCTCGACATCGCCGACGACTACCGCGTGGCGATGGACGCCCGCATCGCGCTGGCCGACATCCTCGAAGACTACGCCGACAACGTCGCCCGCGCTGCGGCCATCCTCGCGCGCCACGCCGACCGGCGAACCGTTAAGGCCGAGGACATCGAGACGTACTTCAAACTGTTCGAATGAAGTTCGGCTACAGCGAGGAGTGTCTCGCCCACGACACCGGCGGGCGCCACCCCGAGAACCCCGACCGCCTGCGGGCCATCCGAGAGGGACTCGCGCGCAAGCACGGCGTCGAGTACGTCGAGGCCGACCCAGCGGTCCCCGACGCGGTCGAGGCGGTCCACGACGCCGACTACGTCGCGGAGTTCCGGGAGTTCTGCGAGTCGGGCGGCGGCAACTGGGACCCCGACACCGTCGCGGTCGAGGCGACGTGGGACGCCGCCCTGCGCTCGGCGGGGCTCGCCGAGTGGGCGGCCGAGACCGCGCTCGACGGTGCCGACGGCCGCGAGACGCCCTTCTCGCTCGGGCGGCCGCCGGGTCACCACGCGGTCTTCGACGACGCGATGGGCTTTTGCTTCTTCAACAACGTCGCGGTCGCGGCCCGTAGCGCCATCGCCGAGCGCGAGGTCTCGCGGGTCGCGGTCTTCGACTGGGACGTCCACCACGGCAACGGCACGCAGGACATCTTCTACGACGCCGACGACGTGTTCTACGCCTCGACCCACGAGCAGGGCCTGTATCCGGGCACCGGTGACATCGAGGAGACCGGCGAGGGCCCGGGCGAGGGAACGACCCTCAACGTCCCGCTCCCGGCGGGCGCGGGCGACCCCGAGTATCGGGACGCCTTCGACGACCTCGTCGCGCCAGCGACTCGCGAGTTCGACCCGGACCTACTGCTCGTGAGCGCGGGGTTCGACGCCCACCGCCACGACCCCATCTCCCGGATGCGGGTCTCGACCGACGGTTACGGGATGTTGACCGCGCGCGTGCGGGACCTCGCCGACGACATCGACGCCGCGCTCGGGTTCGTCCTCGAAGGCGGCTACGGGCTGGACACGCTGGCCGAGAGCGTCGCGGAGGTCCACGAGACCTTCGACGGCAAGCGCCCGGTGACCCCCGACGGGGACGCCGACGAGGGCGTGGTGGAGTTGATCGAGGAGGTCCGGGCGACGCATCCGGTGTTCGAGTAGCTCGGACGGCCAGCCGGGACTCCAATATACTTTTTATTGGCCTGTGTGACGAAATAGTCGAATGGTGGATATCGCCTTCGACGACCCGCGAGTCTTCCCTTCTACGGCGGGGACGGCTGACGAACTCCTCTACTGTTACTACGGAGTCGACGATTGGGACCGTCCAACCGCGTTCACGGTTCGGCTTCAACGAGTAGCGTATCAGAGAGACGATGGCACGCTCGTACTCGAAGACGTAGCCCGATTCGACCACAACGGGCACAGCGCTTTCGAGTGGAATCCGGCGGCTGGAGACGGATTTCACATCGACGTGTACCCGAACGGCGAGAAGGAGAAAGTTTGGCTCGCAACACCACCCGCGGGCGTCGATTACGAAGCGTTGACCGAACGATATCCGCCGTCGGAACGCATTCACGCGACGATGGAGTACTGCCGAGACGTCTTCGAGGACGGGGCGAGGCGAGCGTATCTCCTCGAAGTTCACCGGGGCGGTGTCGCGGAATTCGACCCGCGAGAAATCGGGCTACGCCCACCATCGTCGATAGTATAGCTGACCGAAAGTTTCTTTGGAGAGATCGCCCAATTATGGGTATGAGCCGCCACGTCGTGGACCCGCCGGAGAACGTCCATCTCAGCCGAGACGAGGTTCTCGAATCCGTGGCAAGGCGTCGGGGGATTACTGTAGAGGAACTGAAGCGGCGTCGCGAGGTTGCCGGTCTCGATTCCGCTCCCGAGAAGAGCGATGACGCCTCCGAGGAAGCGACTATCGAAGGCTAACCGACCGATTCTCCGTATTACTGCTGACGAAGTATGAGCGAGGCGAGGGCTACTCCTCGGGCTTCACTCCCGCCAGCCGCATCGCGTTGCTCGTCACCGCGAGGCTCATCCCCATGTCGCCGACCACGATGGCGGCCGCGACCGACACCAGTCCGAGCGGCGCGCCCGCGGCCAGCACCGCCTTGACCGCGAGGCTCGACCAGATGTTCTGGCGGATGACGCTGTTGGCCTTCCGGGAGAGCCGGTAGAGATACGGCACCTTCAGGAGGTCGTCGCCCAGCAGCGCGATGTCGGCGGTCTCGATGGCGGCGTCGGTCCCGGCCGCGCCCATCGCCACGCCCACGGTCGCGGCCGCCATCGCGGGGGCGTCGTTGACCCCGTCACCGACCATCGCGACCGACTCGTGTTCGTCGGTGAGCCGCTCGACCGCCTCGACCTTCTGCTCGGGCAGGAGTTCCGCGCGG
The DNA here is from genome assembly GCF_024138125.1 of Halorussus salilacus. Classification (NCBI taxonomy): domain Archaea; kingdom Methanobacteriati; phylum Methanobacteriota; class Halobacteria; order Halobacteriales; family Haladaptataceae; genus Halorussus; species Halorussus salilacus. The sequence continues at coordinate 1,412,395 of NZ_CP099993.1, read as the reverse complement.
AACGAATCGACGCCGACCTCCTCGGCGACCGCGCGGGCGGTGCCCTCGTTGTCGCCGGTGAGCATGACGCAGGTCAGGCCGCGGGCCTGCAGGCGCTCGACCGCGGTCGCGGCCTCCTCGCGGACCTCGTCGGCGACCGCGAGGACGCCCTCCAGTTCCTCGTCGGTCCCCACGAGGACCACGGTCTTGCCCTCGCGCTGGAACCGGGGCACCACGTCGGCGAGCAGGTCCAGACAGTCCTCGCGGTCGGCGCACTTGCTCTCGGCGACCTCGGTCACCTCTCCCCCGTCGGTCGAGAGGTGGACGTGTTCGAGGTCGAAGCCCAGTTCCTCGAACAGCGCGGGCTTGCCCGCGTAGTGGGTCACGCCGTCGATGTCGGCTCGGACGCCCTTGCCCGTGAGGCTCTCGAAGTTCTCGACGGGTCGGTCCTCGCCGCCCTCGTGGGGGTCGGCCACCTCGTGGGCGTGCTCGACGATGGCCTTCGCGATGGGGTGTTCGCTCCGGCGTTCGAGGTCGTGGGCACACCGCAGGAGGTCGCGCTCGGCGGTGCCGCCGAGCGCGACCACGTCGGTCACCGCGAGGTTGCCCTCGGTGAGCGTGCCGGTCTTGTCGAACGCGACCGCCTCGACCGACCCCATCGATTCGAGGTAGGGGCCGCCCTTCACGAGGACGCCGTTTCGCGCCGCGCTGGTCACGCCCGACACCACCGACACCGGCGTCGAGATGACGAACGCGCAGGGACACGCCACGACGAGCAGGGTCAGTCCCCGGACGAACCACACGCGGAAGGGTTCGCCGAACAGCAGGGGCGGTCCGAACGCGGTCAGGACCGCGCCCGCGACGATGATGGGCGTGTAGTAGGCCGCGAACCGCTCGATGAACTGCTCGCGGTCGGTCCGGTCGCGCTGGGCGTCGCCCACGAGTTCGACAACCTGCGAGAGGGTGGTCTCGTCGGACTCGGCGGTCGCCTCGACTTCGAGGTAGCCCTCCTCGTTGACCGTCCCGGCGTACACCTCCGAGCCGGGCGTCTTGTCGACGGGAACGCTCTCGCCGGTGATGGGGGCCTGATTCACCGCGCTCTCGCCCTCGCGGACCTCGCCGTCGACCGGTATCTTCTCGCCGGGCCGGACGATTACGGTCTCGCCGACCGCGACCTCCTCGACCGGGACGGTCTCCTCGCGCGCTCGCGGGTCACGCTGTTCCCCGCTCGCTGTCGAGGCGCGTTGCGCCTCGCTCTCCCTTCGGACCGTCGCGGTGTCGGGCGAGAGGTCCATCAGTTCCCGGACCGAGTCGCGCGCGCGGTCCATCGAGAACCGCTCTAACAGTTCGGCGACGCTGTACAGCACCGCGAGGGTGGCCGCCTCGACGTAGAGACCGACCGCGATGGCGCTCACGACGCCCGTGCCCATCAGCAGGTCGATGTCGAGGCTCAGGTTCCGCGCGGAGTAGTAGCCGCTCCGGACGATGGGCTGTCCGGCGACCCCGGCCGCCGCCAGCAGGAGGACGGCCGAGACGTGGAACTCCCGGCCGAGCGCCTCGAACAGCGTCGCGTTCGCGCCCGCGAACGCGAACTCCATGGCCATCCCCGCGAGCATGAGGGCGGCCCCGGCCCACGTCTTCAGGCCGCGGGGGCTCGTCCAGACCGAACTCGGGTCGGCGACGTCGGGACCGCCGCCGTCGCCCGACGCATCGGCCACCTCGTAGCCCGCGCCCTCGACCGCCGCCGAGAGGGTCTCGGGGTCGGCCCCGCCGGTCGCGACCACCTCGCCGGTCGCGGGGTGGGTCTCGAACGACTCGACGCCGGGCACGCCGTCGAGGGCGTTCTCGACCTTCCCGGCGCACGAGGGGCAGTCCATCTCGGGGACCGAGAGCCGGACGGTCCCGCCGGTCTCGGCGTCGTCTTCGACCGCGTACCCCGCCGCGGTCACGCGCTCGCGCACCGCCGCGGGGTCGGTCTCCTCGGCGTCGTAGGTCACGACGAGCGTGCCCGTCGTCGGCGCGGCGTCGGTCTCCTCGACGCCGTCGAGGCGCTCGACGCTCGCGGTGACCTTCTTCGCGCAGGAGGGACAGTCCATCTCGGGGACCGAGAGCCTGACCCTCTCCGCGCGCTCGTCAGTCGTCATCGGTTCGAACTAGTCGCCCGCGGGTTATTAACTCTACTACCAATCCGGCGGCGTGAGATGGCGATCATTCATAACTAGGTCCGGGAAAGTTATCAATACTCGCTTCGCCCGAGTTCGTTCCGTTTCAATGTCACATTTCCGATACCGAGACACCGTTCACGAGCGTTCATTGCGTTGCGTATCGGTCGAAACGGAAAACGGTCGCTAACGTTGTGTCCGACTTATTGGGAGCCCCGGCCAAGCGGAAGACGAGATGAGCACCATCGAACCGGGAATGGAAACTGACACGCTGAAGATCGGGGCCGCTATCACTGTCCTCACCGTCGAGTTGCTGGCGGCGCTGGCGCTCCTCGTCGCCGTACTGTAGCGCGAAAACGGCTGAGGGGAGTAAGCCCCCTTCTGTTCGTCCGAGTATTCGGCTGAGCGTCCGCGCCAACGTCCGGGCTACCAGAGCGATGCTCGCGCATCGCACGGCGCGGACTTGCACCGGCGAGGATTCGCCGTTCCATCCATTCTCCACCGTCTGCGTGCTGGCGTCGCCAGCACGCCTCGGGTCGGCGGTTACACCGCCTCGCGTTGCGTTCCGACGTCGTCGGAACGTTGCCCTCGGTGGGTCGACTCCCCCTCGTTACCTCGGGGTTCGCGCACCTCATCGGTCGGGTGGAGGGGTCTCGTTTCTGTTCCAGAGCCAGCGGTCTCCCGCTCCGGGCTTGCGCCCGGTCGCCCGCCCGGACGGTGGGGGGACTTTCCTCACGCGCCCGCAGGCGACGCCTGCGGGCTCGCGGGAACTCGGCTCCCTCTGCCGTGTCTCCCTAGGGCCTGACCCCGTTTAAGGGGTTCGGTGCGCGGAACGCGGCGGTCGCCGAGAAGCGCGCGTAGCCCCGGTCTAACGCCTCGTTACCGCCTGCTAACGCTTCCCATGTGAAACGTAGTGGGACATTACCGTGTTTAGTATTGAAGGGAAGGCTTGAAGATGCTTCCCCTCCTACGGGTTTCCTGTATGGCACAGGCCCAGGCAGTCACTCTCTCCTACGAGGATGGCACGCGCGCCGTCGAACTCGCACGCGAGTCCGTCGAATCCTACGTTATCAACGGCCAGCGGGAACAGCCCGGAAGCATGCGCGAGGCGTTCTACGCACGGACCGGCGTCTTCGTCCGACTCGCGTCCACGCGCGGGCGCGGCCGACTCCGAGGCTGCGACGGAGCGTACGAGGGGACCGACCAACTCGGACACCTCATCGTCGACTCGGCCATCAGCGCCGCCAGCGACGACTCCTGTGGCTCGGAGGTCGAGGCGGCCGAACTCCCGAACCTCGAGATTTCGGTGTGCGTCGTTCGAGACACGAACCTCAGCGACGACCCCGTCGAGGACATCGAACTCGGCACCCACGGCGTCGCCGTCGAGGGGCGGGGCGAGCAGGCGTGGATGTACCCGACGCTCCCCTGCGAGAACGACTGGAACGTCTTCGAGTACCTCGACCGCACCTGTCGGAAGGCCGGACTCCCCCGGGGCGCGTGGGAGGACGACGACGTGACGGTCACGCTGTTCGACGGACAGGTGTTCCGCGAGCGCGAACCCGAAGGCACGGTCGAAGAGATTTAGGCCGCCGTTACTGCGCTAATTCCTCCGAATTCGACGCCTCCGAGCAGACGGCTCTCAGCTCTCTTCCCGGAAGCCGACGGCGTCGGCGTCCTCGCGCGCGCGCTCGGCCGCCTCGTCGACGTCGAACTCCCGGACGACCTCGCCGTCGCGGACGAGTGGCTTCAGTAGTCGCTCGCCATCCTCGGGGTCGGCCCTGTCGGCCAGCCCGATGTGGTGGCCGCCGTCGGGCGTCCGGAACACCTCCTTCACGCCCGAGAGCTTCCCGCGTTTCGAGACGGCCTGGCCGTCTACCTCCACGATGTCGAGCGCGAAGTCCAGGGGGTCGGCGTTGCTGACGTAGCCGCCGACGCCGAACCCGTCGGCCACGTCCCGGAGTTCACGCAACTCGGTCGGACCGAGCCCGCCGCTGGCGAATATCTCCACGTCGTCGTAGCCCCGGGCGTCGAGTTCCCACCGGACCTCCCGGACGATGTGTCTGAAGTCGCCTCGCCGGGAGCCGGTCGTGTCGATTCGCACCCCGTCGAGGGCGTCGCCGAGCGCCTCGGCCGCCCGGAGGCTCTCGTCGGCCTCGTCGGTGAAGGTGTCACAGATGGCGATCCGCGGGACCTCCGGACCGACCGCCTCGTCGAAGGCCTCCCACGCGGCCTCCTGGTCGCCGAAGGCCATGACTAGCGCGTGGGGCATCGTGCCGCTTGCCTCCTTGCCGAGTATCTCGCCCGCCGCGACATGCGAGAAGCCGTCGAGGCCGCCGACCAGCGCCGAGCGCTCGACCATCCCCGCGATGGCCGGGTGGACGTGGCGCGCGCCGAAGCTCAGAATGCTCGACTCGGGCGCGGCCCGCCGGGCTTCGAGCGCCCGGGTGGCGACGCCGCTGGCGTGCGAGAGAAAGCCCAGAAGCGAGGTCTCGTACCGGGCGAACTCCAGATACGGCCCCTCGATTCGCATCACGGGGCCGCCGTCGAACAGCCGACCCTCCTCGATGGCGTCGACGTCGACGTCGAGCCCGTCGAGCAGGCGGGCGGCGTCCTTCACGCCCGCCAGCACGTCGAACTCGCCGGTCGGGAACTGGTCGCGGGTCACCTCGACCACGACGCGGGGGTTGCGGTCGGCGGCTTCCAGCGTCTCCTCGGTCCGGAGGAAGTACGCGTCGGTGGCGGTCCCGTCGCGGATCGCCTCCTCCGACACGATGTCGAACCGGTCGCTCATCGCCACCGCCTCCTGAGGACGTTCATGTGCGGCGATACCTCGGCCGGAGCGAAAAAGGTCCCGTTTCCGGCGGTCGGCTCCCGAGGAGGTCGCGAACGCGACCTCCTCGGATACTCCAAGCGCTCACTCCTCGAATACTCGAAGGCTTACTCTTCGGATACTCGAAACGACTACTCCTCGGCCGGGGCGTCCTCCCAGACTCCCGGGAGGTCCTCGACCGTCGGCGCGTTCACGACCACGACGGTGTCGCCGTCCTGATGGACGTAGAACGCGTCGCCGAACGCCTCGCCCTCGATGCGCCAGGTGTTCTCGCGGCCGTCGACCTCGGTCGCGTCGTTGTAGTCGAGGACCTCCCGGTAGCCCTCGACGAACTCCTCGGCGTCGGCCTCGGAGTCCCAGACCGACTTCCAGACGTAGCCCGTCTCGTTCTGCTCGGTGGTGTCGCTGGTGTAGACGACCAGCTTGTCGCCGTCCCAGCCCTCGGAGTAGTCGCTCTCGTAGTTCAGCGGGTCGAAGCTCCGGAGTTCGCCCGTCGACTCGTTGATGTTGAAGAACTCCTGTGCGGGGACGATCTGGGTCTGACCCTCGCTGTCGTAGTAGGGGTACATGAACATCGAGAAGATGCCCGCTTCCCCGACGCTCGCGTAGTTCGGCCGCCCGTCGAAGGTCATCCGCTCCCACCCGTCGCCCGAGCGGTCGGGGACCGAGAACTCCGCGGGGTCGTCCTCGCCGTACTTGTCGGGGTGGATGACCTGCTCGGTCGATTCGGGCGGGTCCTCGTAGAGGGCGTTGACGGCCTCCCAGCCGCCCTCCTCGTAGACCTCCTCGACGAACGCCGGACCGTCGCTGTACGGCTGGAACTTCAGCAGGTACGGACCCATGTTGGCGAGTCCGTCGCCCTGTCCGGGCTGGGACTGGGGGGTCAGGCAGTCGCCGCCCCACTCCTGCGTGCAACGCCGTTCGTAGAGGTAGTCGACGTAGTTGCCGTCGCCCTCGATGACGCCGTCCTTGGCGTTGTGAAGTTCGCGGGTGGACTGATTGAACGACGTGAGGTCGTACTTCTGGTCCTGAAGGGCGTGGAACAGCTCCTGAGAGAGGGTGATCTCGTTCAGCTGCGGAGTGGTGGCGTTCTCGGAGACCACGACGATCTTCTCCTCGCTCGGGCTGTAGAAGCCCCCGATGGCCGACCCTGAGTTGCTGTTCTGGACCGCGATGGAGTCTGTGTCCTCACCGATCATGAACAGCGACTCGAACTTCGTGTTGTCGAAGACCCGCCTGTCGGGAGACATCGAGCGGTTGCCCTGCTCGGCCCGGAACTCCTCGCGGGTCTGAATCTCGACCGGCACGCGCTCGTCGAACTCCAGCCCGCGGACCCGCTCGACCCGAGCCATCGACCGCGCGACGACCTTGTCGAGTTCGGACTCGTTCAGACCGTCCTCGGGAGTGACGTTGATGGTCTCGTTGTACCAGTAGCCGTCCTCCCACCCGAGCGCGTCCTGTTCGGGGTCGGCGGGCTTGATTATCTCGCGCTCGTCGGTGCCCGAATCGCCGTCCCCGTCGCTACCGTCGTCGGTCTCCTGTTCGTCGGTCGCTGGCTGAGTCGTTTCGGTCGTCGTACTCGAACCGGGGGCCTGCGCGCACCCCGCGAGGACGAGCATCAGAACGACCGCAATTGTGAGACTCGTACGCATTCCTATACGCTTACGTAGGACTACTACATGAAAAACCTCTTGAAAGAAACCCGAGCGCTTTCGACTCGCCCCTCGGCCCCGCACTCGCGCGGGGCCGAGGGACCGACTTCCCGAGGGTCGAGTCCACCGAGACCGGAGGCCCACTCGTCCGAGACCGCCGAGGCCTGCTGGCCCAAACTGCCGACCCCCGCGTCCGAACCGTCCGGGAAAGCGTTTTCTCGCCGCGCGCCCCTATCGTCGCGTATGCACTTCGAACCCGACTCGACCGCGGTCGTAGTCGTGGACATGCAGAACGGCTTCTGTCACCCCGACGGTAGCCTGTACGCCCCGGCCAGCGAGGACGCGCTGGCCGACGTGACCGACGCGGTCTCGCGCGCCCGCGAGGCGGGCGCGCGAGTCGTCTACACCCGGGACGTTCACCCGCCCGAGCAGTTCGAGGGCAACCACTACTACGACGAGTTCGCACGGTGGGGCGAACACGTCCTCGAAGGCTCGTGGGACGCGAAACTCCACGACGACCTCGACGTCCGCGAGGAGGACCACGTCGTCGAGAAGCACACGTACGACGCCTTCTACCGGACCGACCTCGAAGGGCATCTGGACGCCCACGGGATAGACGACCTCCTCATTTGCGGGACGCTGGCGAACGTCTGCGTCCTCCACACCGCGGGTAGCGCCGGACTCCGGGACTACCGGCCGGTGCTACTCGAAGACGCCGTCGGCTACATCGAGGCCGACCACAGGGAGTACGCGGTCGAACACGCCGACTGGCTGTTCGGCGAGGTGACGACGACGGACGAGGTCCGGTTCGAATAGCGCTGGCGAACTCGCCTCGCTCTCCGTCCGCTTCGGTCGGTCTCCGTCCGGCGCGTTCGTTTCGGGAACCAGTAGATATACTTATAGAGGGTTTGAATCCCGAATCAGATGCGCCGAAGACGACTGCTCGCCGTGACCGGCCTATCGGCACTCGGCGGCTGTCTCCGCCTGACCGAAACCGGCGACGAAACCGGGACCGAAACCGCCGACGGAACCGGGACAGAGAACGTCGACGACTCGGAGACGACCGGACCAACCGACGACGACTCGGGCGAAACGACGACGAGCGACTCGCCGGAGGTCGTCTCTGCCGAGTCGACGTGGCTGTGGTCGGACCGACCGTCGACTACCGCGATGGGCGAGGACGTGCTGTACGTCGGGACGGGGTCCGGCGTGACCGCGCTCGACCCCGAGTCCGGCGACGAGCGATGGACCGCGACCACCGACTCGGCGGTCAGGGCAATCGCGCCGACCGACGACGGCGTGGTCGCTGTCGGCGCGGCGGCCGACGACGAGGAGACCGGCGTCGTCTCGACGGTCGACGGCGACGGAGCGGTCCGCGAGCGCACCGAGGTCGACCGTTCGCTCCGGTCGGTGGCTGTCGGCGACGAAGCAGTCCTCGCGGGCGTCTACGGGACTTCGTCCGACCGCGAGGGACCGATCCTGTTCGCGCTCGACCGCGAGAGCCTCGAAGGGCGGTGGGACGCGAGCCAGTTCTCCGAGGACAGCGTCGACGGCATCACCATCGTCGACGGAACCGCGTTCGTCGGCTACGCAAACCACTTCGCGACCTACTCCCTCGACGACGGTTCGGAGGGCATCTCGACGGACTGGGGGATTAGCGGGCGTCCGCTCGTCGAAGACGGCATCGCGTATCTCACGGCCCACGAGGGGCTCCGTGCGCTCGACGTCGCCAGCGGAATAGAGGAGTGGAACTTCGAGAACGGCGACCTCCACACCGCGCCGACGCTGGCCGACGGGACGCTGTACGTCGGCGGCTGGGACGGCCTCTACGCGGTCGAGCCGGACGGGTCGAACGGTCGGAAGCTGGTCGACACCGGCGAGGACGCCTACGTCACGACTCCGCCGGAGTTCCACGCGGGCTACGTCTGGATTCTCACGGTCGAGAACCGACTCCTCGCGGTCGAACCGACCCACGAGGAGGTGCTGTTCGAGACGGAACTCGACGGTGAGGGCAAGTGGCTCGCCGGTTCCGGCGATGTCCTCTACGTCGAACACGACCGGGGCGTCGAGGCGTTCACGGTCGAGACACAGTGAACGCCAACACCCGGTCGTCGAGGAACGTGAGCAATCGGTCGCCAGCGGCGACCGTCCGCTCGGTCCGGGCGGGCAGTTGCTCGCGGTACACCGTCTCGCCGGTCTCGACGTCGAGACCGTGGAGGACATCGGTGTCCTGCGTGGCGACCCACACCACGTCCCCGACGACTGCTGGCGAGTACCGAACCGGTTCGGGGAGTTCGACCGACCACAGACCGTCACCGCCGACCTCGACGGCGTGGACGTTCGGGCCGACCGTGAGGTAGACGACGTCGCCGTCGAACACGGGTCCCGAGACGTGCGAGACGACGTTCGTCTCCCGCTCGACCTCGTAGGACCACTCGCTCTCGCCGGTCTCGGGGTCGAGGCGGACGAGCCCGCGGTCGGTGTCGACGAAGAACAGCGACCCGTCTCGGAACACGGGGTCGGTGTCGGGTGCGAGTTGCCAGTTCTCCTGCCACGCCCACTCGCCGGTCTCGGGGTCGAGCGCTCCGAACTGGTAGTCGAACCCGCCGAGGTAGGCGGTGCCGTCCGCGAGGACGCCGCCGGTGTAGTAGCCGTCCTCGACGCTCGACGACCACGAGACGTCGTACCCGTCCCGCGAGAGGCCGTAGAGGCGGTCCTCGCCTTCGTCGTGGTAGGTGGTCCCGAAGACCACGGTGTCGGCGGTGGTCAGCGGCGGGCCGACCGTCGGCGACTGGTCGGCGTCGAAGACGGACTCTGCGGACCCCGATTCGGCGTCGACGGCGTACAGCGCGCCGTCACTTTCGGTTCTCTGTCCCACGCCAGCGTAGAGGGTCTGGCCAGCCAGCGAGAGCGACCGCGTCGCGTACGGTGCCGAGACCGTCCAGCGCTCGGAGCCATCGCCGACGTTCAGCGCGAGCAGTCCCAGATCGCTCGTCTGGTCGCGGTCGGCGACGTACAGCACGTCGCCGTCGATGACGTACTCGCCGGGTTCGAAGTGCTGGCTCCACTGGCCGTCCAACTCGACGTCCCACTCCGGGGTCGTCTCGGTCCTCTCGGTCGTCTCGGTCGTCGAGTCGGGCTGCTCGGTGTCGGTCGGCGCGCCCTCGTCGGTCGTGGTGTCGTCGTCCGACTGGGTCTCCCGAGTGGTCGTTCCCTCCCCGGTCGCCGTCAGCCGGAGACACCCCGAGGAAGCGACGAGCGAGCCGACCGTCGCGAGGACGTTGCGACGAGGGACGACGCGAGAACCGTCTCGGGACACCGAGTCGTCGCTCATTGCTCGACTAAGGTACTGACGTCGTCGTACAACGAGTGCGGGCTCGTGACGTTCTCCAGTTCGATGGCACCCAGCCCCTGATTCAGCGAGATGGTCCCGTAGCCGAGCAACTTCTGGACCCTGCTCTGGCGTAGTTCGTGGCTCCGGACCTTCGAGACGGGGACCGTGCGTCGCCACGTCCGGAAGAACAGTTCGTACTGGCGCGAGATGGTGTCCTCGTCGACGACGTACTTGGTCTGGCGGAGCACGTACACCCGGGTCATGAACCGGAGGACGCCCAGTAGCGTCAGCAGTCCTACGGCCTGAATCACGACGTTCGCCACGTCCGGACCGCCGACAAGATCGGTGTTGGTCCAGATGGCGGCGATGACTCCGCCCCCGAGTACCGCCACGACGCCGAGCCATATCAGCGTCGGCCGAATGGTCGGGTGCGTCCGTATCGGTGTCGAGACCGGCTTCTGCTCCGACTCCGGCGTCGTCGCGTCGCTCTCTGCGTCGGTCGGTGCGTCTTCGTCCGGCGTGTCGGGTGTTTGGGCACTCATAGTGTCGAAGTGGAAGGCGTCACGGTGCGGGAACGGTCGAGACGGTGTACGTGAGTATCGACGCTGCGATGTAGACGACCGGTGAGAGGGCCACCGCGATGACCACGAGCAGTCCGTCGATCCGGCTCGCCCCGTGGTTGATTCGCGCGCCGAGGTACAGCGAGTAGAGGTAGTACGCGACCAGAACGGCGAGAACCGCCAGGACCGACTGCCCGTGTGGGGTGAGCTGACCGAATTCGAGGGCACCGGGTCGCCCGCCGGGGAGTCCGAGGTCCGCACCGAACCAGTCGATGACCGCGTAGATGAACGTCTTCTGGAGATCGATGACGAGGGTTCGGGCCGCAGTCACGCCCGGTGTGGTCGAGAGATACCAGACCACGGTGAAGATTCCGGCGAGGTACGCGCTCGTGCTGTAGATAACCGCGTACGCCGACCGGAGGACACCGCTCGACTGGAACGTCAACACCATCGAAACGTGAACGCTCACCAACGTCAGCGCCGTCGCGGCCAACAGGAACAGCGAGTTCTGGGCGAACGCGTACAGGAGCTCCCACGTCTCGGGCGTACCGAGCCCGGCCAGCGCGCCCTCGAACCACGGTGGCATCGCGGGGACGTTCTGTCGGCCGAAGCCCGCGACGGTGAGTGGCCCGGCGTACGCCGCGAGATTGACGACGTAGACGACCACCAGTTGTCGGAACTGCCGGAGCTGATTCAACACGGAGCCCTGTCGCTCGCGGACGGTGCGTGCCTCGACGAGCGACGCCGGTCGGAACACCGCGTCGTACAGTCCGGAGACCACGTTAACCGTCCGTGACATGCTACGGTTAGCAACCGTCGGGAACACAATATAAAATTTTTCAAAGAGGTCCCGGACACGCCGGGGGAGTCTACCCCTCGAAACGCACCTCGACTTCCTCGCCCACCTCGAACCCCGCGTCGGGACACACCAGTTTCACGCCGAATCCCGCCCGGCGCGAGCAGAACAGCGAGACGCCAGTTATCGGCGTCCCGTTCGCCAGCACGGTCACGTCGTCCCACGCGACCGTCCGTCCCTCGGCGGTCCCGACGCGCTGGCCCGCGAGCGAGACCGCGGCGACCGCCGCGGTCTCGCTCGCGTCGCTCGCTCCGGAACCGAAACCACCAGCACCGAGAACGCCGCCGCCCTCGTAGTGGGCCAGTCCCCCGTCGAGCACACCGTCGGACTCGGTCGCCTCGCCCGACGAGCCTCGGCTCGCTTCGCTCGCCGAGACACCCCCCTCGTCGCACGCGACGCCCGCGAACCGCTCGCCCGGCGCGGGGTGGTCGGGCGAGTCGAGGACGACGTAGGTGTCGGCCCGCTCGACCACCGTCCCGCGGCCGTCCCACGCGACCGGAATCGGTTCGACCCCGACCTCGACCGGGAGCGACCCCGACGCCCGGAAGGGATTCGCGTCCCGTTCGCGGAACCCCAGATGAATGTGGTTGTCGACCCACGGCGCGAAGAAGCCCGACCGGACCATCTCGCCGAGCGAGTCGCCGACCGCCACCTCGTCGCCGGGTTCGACGCCCGGGTCGACGTGGAGCATCCGGGCGAGGTGCTCGCCCGTGTCGACCACGACGAGGTGGTCGTGGTCGACGGCGTAGGGCTTCGGCGGCGCGGAGACGGTCCGGGTGGCGATAACCTCGCCAGCGACCGGACTCGGCGCGGCGGTGGCGCGCTCGGTCGAATTCCGGTCGGCCTCGGACTGGGGATACAGGTCGATTGCGCACCCCTCGTCGTGGGCGACGTAGGGCGAGTTGTACAGCGAGAAGCGGGGGTACAGGTCGAGTACCCCCTCGGCGACGACGACCATCGCCTTCCCCTCGAACCCCGGAGGGTTTAGGTACTCCGGATGCAAGGCCCGAGCATGCGCGTCCTCCGCGGGCGGGCGGCCACGCCCGACGCCGACCGCGACACCACCGCCGCGATGCTCGAACAGACCGCCGCGACCGGCGAGTCGGCGGTCCGGGCGTGGCGACCCCACCGCCAGCTCGCGTTCGGGCGGCGGGATTCGAGCGCCCAGAACTACGACGTCGCTCGGCGAGTCGCCCGCGCCAGCGATTTCGACCCGGTCGAGCGGTCGGTCGGGGGGCGAGCGGTCGCGTACACCGGCAACACCGTCGCGTTCGCGCGGGCGGTCCCCCTTGAGGACATGCGGGTCGGGATGGACGCCCGCTACGACGAGACGACCCGGGCGGTCCAGCGCGCCCTCTGGAAGCTCGGGGTGCCCGCACGCCGGGGCGAACCCGAGGCGAGCTTCTGTGCTGGCGATTACTCGCTTCAGCACGAGGGGAAGGTCGTCGGCATCGCCCAGCGCGTCCGGAAGAACGCCGCCCTCGTCTCGGGCGTGGTCGTGGTCTGCGACCACCAGGAGATAGCGAGCGTCCTCGACCCGGTGTACGCCGCGCTCGACGTGCCCTTCGACCCCGGTTCGGTCGGGAGCGTCGCGCGCGGCGGCGGGTCCGACGACCCCGAGGAGGTCGCCCGGACCGTCGAGCGACTGCTCGTTGGCGACCGCGAGACCGACATCGTCGCAGTCGGCGAGCACTGACGGCTCCGACGCCTGAGGCGACCGACGTTTCGGCCGGTGAACCAATCCATGGGGTGGGACTTCCGAAAGACTGCGCTCTGCTTGTCTTTCGACTTCCCGTTCGCTTCGCTCACGGGAATGAAAGGGGCCGCCCGCTCGCGTTCATTTAGTCGTCTCTGCGGGCCACTATTTCGAGGCGCGAGCGAAGCGAGCGCCGACGAAATATCCCGCAGAGCGACCGCGAGCGGGCGGGGGCTTTCTGGCGGTTCTCGACTCCGGCAGTCCTAATTCGTGTTGAGAAACCGGAAACCTCACGACGAACGCCGAGTCGTAGAACCGAGAGGCTTAGGACGCCCACCCCCGAACCCACCGACGAGAGATGCTCACCATCCGGAACGCCACGCTCGCCGACGGCCGCCAGCGGGACGTACGAATCGACACGTCAGCGGGCCGCATCGCCGCCGTCGGCTCGACGCTCACCGAGTCGGGCCGGGACATCGACGCCTCCGGAAAACTGCTCCTGCCGGGCGCGATAGACGCCCACGTCCACTTCCGCCAGCCGGGGTTCGACCACAAGGAGACGTGGGAGACCGGGAGCAGGTCTGCGGCGGCGGGCGGCGTGACCACGGTCGTCGACATGCCCAACACCGACCCGCCGACCGTCGACGGCGAGAGCTTCGACGAGAAGGCCGCCCTCGCCGAGGCGTCGTACGTCGACTACGGAATCAACGGCGGGGTCACGCCCGAGTGGGACCCCGACGAGCTGTTCGACCGGCCCGTGCTGGCGCTCGGGGAGGTGTTCCTCGCCGACTCGACCGGCGAGATGGGAATCGAGGAGGACCTCTTCGGGGAGGCGGTCGAGCGCGCGACCGACGAGTACCGGGTCGTCACGGTCCACGCCGAGGACGCCGACCTGTTCTCGGAGGCCGCCAGAGCGCGCGCGGACGACGACTACGACGCGTGGAGCGCCTACCGGACCGCCGAGGCCGAGGCCGCGGCGGTCGAGCGCGCGGTCGAGGTCGGCGCGGCGGCCGACGCCGACATCCACGTCGCCCACACCAGCACGCCCGAGGGGGTCGACGCCGCGAAGGCGGGCGGCGCGACCTGCGAGGTCACGCCCCATCACCTGTTGCTCTCGCGGGAGGACTACGACGAACTGGGCACCTTCGGCCGGATGAACCCGCCCCTCAGGAGCGAGGAGCGCCGCGCGGCCCTCTTCGAGCGCGTCGCCGACGGCACCGTCGACATCGTGGCGACCGACCACGCGCCCCACACCCGCGAGGAGAAAGCGGCGGGCATCTGGGACGCCCCGAGCGGCGTCCCCGGCGTCGAGACCATGCTCGCGCTCCTGCTCGAAGAAGCCCGGAAGGGGACCCTGAGCTACGAGCGCGTCCGGGACCTGACCGCGGCCAACCCCGCAGACATCTTCGGACTCACGCGAAAGGGGGCCGTCGAGGAGGGCCTGATGGCCGACCTCGTGCTGGTCGACCCCGATTCCTCGCGGGAGATTCGCGGTGCGGACCTCCACTCGAAGTGCGACTGGACGCCGTTCGAGGGAATGCGCGGGGTGTTCCCCGAACTCACGATGGTCCGCGGGAACGTGGTCTACGATTCCGGCGAGTTCGGCGACCCCGTGGGCGAGAACGTCCGAGGATAATCGGTCCCGATAGTGTCGAAATCCGGGATATAGTTAACACGAGTATTACAGAAGTATCGCATCCGAGGAAAAAGAGTTTATACCTATGGCGAACTAGATATGAATACAGCCAATATCGATACCAGTATCAGTATCGATATCAAAACCAATACCAGTACCAGCACTAGTACCGGTATTAATACAACCACTACGATGAATCTCGGTGAAACTGTCGATATGGCCTTGGCGACGTACGGGATGTCCCGGAGTGAAGAAGCAGAGGAAACCGGGCGAACAGTCGCCACGTTGCAGGATTAATAGTCAGTCGAGACTACGGATTTCCTCCGCAAATTCCGGCTTGGTTACTCCCGCGCGCTCTTTGAGTTCCGGTTTACCGGCTCGTTCGACCGCCTCTTCGACGAATTCTATCCAGAGTCGTTCGTGCTTTTCTGTGTATCTCTTTTTTGCTCTACTCGGCGGCATGTCCAGTTCGTAGGCTGAAAGGGGGATACGGACATCGTGTTTTCGGACTAACGTCGTACCTCCGAGTTCACGAACGTATTTGAACTTCACGTTCTTCCGTCTGATCGTCAACAGACGTTTGGATTCGTTGATATAGCTGTTCACCCACTCACGCCAGTCGTAGACCTCAGGTTCGATTTCGACAGCTGTTTTCGGCATCGAGAAGTCGGAATCGACACGACGAAGATAGAACTGTATCATAGCGACAGCAGTCCGGTGGTTGGCGTTCGGCAACGCATGCTTCAATATAAGATTCGAAGCTAATCGGCCTGCAACTTCAGTCGCCGTTTCATCCCAATCTGTCCGATCGAGGGCATCTGGAAGCTCGTCGATGCCGATGTCCTTGTAGGCCTCGACCGGTACACCTTCTTCATTTTCATTTTCCTCGATAAGAGATTCGTAGATTTCGAGGAGTCGGGAGACAATCGTCCCGTTATCCTGACCCATCGACTCGATGCTCTCCCTCAAATCTAGTTCGAGATCCTTCACTGCACCGCCACCAACACGGGTCGTATATACAACGTAGAAATGCTGGTCCAGGTCGTATTCTAACACTTTGACGGCAACGTCACCGTCATAATTAACGATTCGCTCGACGATCTTTCCCGGATTTGGGTTAACGAAATCCAAGGAGAACTGCTTATCGTCGGGGTAGTGGTAGTATACGTTCGCCATCTGTTAGTACTTACATCTTATCCCCTCGCTTATATCATTTATATCTCGAGTATAGCCGAACGTTAACGAGTCAGAGACCGCTACGGATCGGCTCGAAGTCTTACTGTCCGGGTAGTGCCCCGACTACACCACGGTTCCCACGACCGCCGTCGCCAGACTCGACCCGACCATCCCGCCGAACCCGACGCTCCCCAGAATTGCCATCGCCTGCCGGGAGTCGGCCTCCGTCCAGTTAGTCCCGGCGTCCATGTACTCCTGCATGTTCTCGACGGCCTCGCCAGCGAACACCGACCCCGACCACCCCAGCAGGGCGAAGCCGAACACTAACGCGCCGAGCGCGAACACCGTCGCGCTGGCGCTCCGGAGCGTCTCGCCCGCGAGGACTGCGACGGGAACGCCGACCGCGCCGAGGGCGAGGCCCAGCAGGACCGCGCGCCCGAGGAGTCGGGCGCGCTCGCGGAGGTCCATCGGTCAGTCGACCGTCTCGCGCATCCGCGGGTCGAGCGCGTCGCGCATCCCGTCGCCGAGCAGATTGAACCCGAGGACGGTGATGGCGAGGAACAGGCCGGGGAAGAACGACCACCACCAGTCGCCGGTGAGCAGACCGTCGCTCACGCCGTTCGAGAGCATCAGGCCCCACGAGGGGGTCCCGGCCTGCGCGCCGAACCCGAGGAACGAGAGCGCGGCGATGTCGATGATGGCGAGACCGAAGTTGAGCGTCGACTGGACCGTGATGGGCGCGAGGCAGTTGGGCAGGATGTGGCGAACCAGCACGCGCGGGTCCTTCGCGCCGAGCGCCTCGGTGGCCTCGATGTACTCGTCTTCGAGCACCTTGAGCGCCGCGCCGCGAACGACGCGGGCGAACCGCGGGGTGTAGACCAGCGTGAGCGCGATGACGACCTTCCAGAGGCCGGTGCCGAAGATGGCGACCAGCGCGAGCGCGAGCAGGAGGCTCGGGAACGCGAGCAACACGTCCATCGTCCGCATGATGACGTTGTCGGTGATGTCGTCGTAGTACGCGGCCATGATGCCCAGTCCGACGCCGAGAACCGTCGAGGCCGCGACCGTGATGGTGCCGTACTTCATCGCGAGCCACGCGCCGTACATCACCCGTGGGAAGAGGTCCCGAGACTGAACGTCGGTCCCCATCGGGTAGGCCCACGTCCCGTAGTCGGTGATTATCTGGGTCTCCTTCTGCCCCCACCAGCTCGGGGGCGCGAGGTTGGGATTCGTGCCCATCTGGCTGGTCGTGATCGCCGAGAGGTCGAGGAACAGCCGGGCGTAGAGTCCGATAGCGGTTATCCCGAAGATGAGGGCCAGCCCCATCAGGGCGAGTCGGTTCGACAGCAGTTCGGAGAGGAACGGGGAGGCGCGGAGTCTGGCGACGATGCCGCGGTCGCCCACGTCCTCGATTTCGGTTTCTGTTTGCGTGCTCATTGTTCGATCCTCGGGTCGAGGTACGAGTAGGTGATGTCGACGCCCAGATTCACCAGCGTGAACAGGAACGCGAACGTCAGGACGGTCCCCTGGACCACCGGGTAGTCACCGACCTGTATCGCCTGCACCAGTAGCGTGCCGATACCGCCGATGCCGAACACCGTCTCGGTCAGGACCGCCCCGCCGAGCAGGCTCCCGAACTGGATGCCGATGACGGTCACGACCGGGATGAGGGCGTTGCGGAAGCCGTGTTTCATCACGGTGATCCGCGCGCCCTGGCCCTTCGCGCGGGCGGTCCGCATGTAGTCCTGACGGATGACCTCCAGCATCGACGACCGCATCATCCGCGAGATGAGCGCCATCGAGTAGATGCCGATGACCAGCGACGGCAGGAGCATGTGCCTGACCGCCGACTGGAACGCCGCGAAGTTGCCGCTGATCAGTGTGTCGATGGTTATCATCCCCGTGACGAGGTCGACGCTGTACTCGGAGGCGATGCGACCGCTCGCCGGGAGCATCCCGAGCATCTGCGCGAACAGCAGGATGAGCAGGGGACCGCTCCAGTAGATGGGGATGCTGATACCGGTCAGCGCGCCGACCCGCGTGAGGTGGTCGCTCAGCGAGTCCTGCTTGATCGCCGCCAGCAGTCCGGTCGGGATGCCCATCAGGATGCCGAACAGCTGGCCGTACACCGCCATCTCCAGCGTGACCGGGAGCCGGGCACGGAGTATCTCGGTGATGGGCGTTCCCTGCTGGACTTGGTAGGACTCGCCGAAGTCGAACTGGGCGGCCTCCAGCAGGAACCGGCCGTACTGCACCCAGATGGGGTCGTTCAGCCCGAGTTCCGTCCGTATCTGGTTGACGAACTCCTGTGACGCCCGCTGGCCCGCGATGACTCGCGCGGGGTCGCCCGGCGAGAGGTGGAGGATGGCGAACACGAACGTCGCCACCCCGAACAGCACCGGGACGAGCAGCAGGAGTCGTTTGATAACGAACCGCTTGGAAATCATTCGCTCGGAGAATAACACGCAGGGATGAAAAAAGGCTCGTTACCGCGGTGGCGTCCTGTGGCCCGATATCACTCGTCAATCGAGACGAGGTTGAGGTACGGACCGCTGATGGGCGCGATGGTGAAGTTCTGGATTCGGTTGTTGACGCCGCGGAGCTCCTCGGTGTGGGTGATGAAGACCCACGGGGCCTCCTCGTGTGCGATCTGGGAGGCCTCGAGGTAGAGCTCCTCGCGGGTCCCCTCCTCGTACGTGGTCTTGCCCTCGTCGACGGCATCCATGAACTCCGTGTTGGCCCACCGGGCGTAGTTGCCGGTGTTGTAGTCGTCGCTCACGTCGGCGGCCGCCCAGTCCTGGTCGTCGGGCACCTCGTCGGTCGAGATGCTGGGGTGGAGCAACGGCGAGAAGAAGTTGTCCGGGTCGCCGTTGTCGCTGATCCAGCCGATGAAACACGCGTCGTGCTTGCCCTCGTCGATGTAGGTGAGATACGAGTCCCACGAGGACTGCTGGTCGATGGACATCTCGATGCCGATCTCGCTCAGGTTCGACTTAACCGTCTGGGCGGTCTGGACCGGCGAGGCGAAGTACGGGCGCGGGTTCGTCATCGTCGCGAGTTCGAACTCGAAGCCGTCGCCGTACCCGGCCTCTTCGAGCAGGCTCTGGGCCTTCTCGGTGTCGTACTCGTAGGGGTCGATGTCGTCGTCGCGTCCCAGCACGCCCGGCGGGAGGGGCTGGCTGGCCTGGGTCGCCTGACCGCGGTAGATGTTCTCGACGATGGCCTGGGTGTCGATGGCGTGGCTGATGGCCTGTCGGACCTGCTTGTCGCGGAACGCCTCGACGCGGGCCATGTTGAACGCCATGTACCCGATGTTCAGGCCGGGCACCTTCTCGAGGGAGGCGCTGTCGTCGCCGTCGATGACCTGCGCCGACTGCGCGCCGATGCCGTCGATGATGTCTGCGCCGCCCGACAACAGCGTCTGGGCGCGGGAGGTGTTCTCGCTGATGGCCGTGAACACGACCTCGTCGACGTTGGGCGTCTCGCCCCAGTAGTCGTCGTTCGCGCTCAGCCGGATCTGCTGGTCGCTGGTGTTCCAGTCCTCGAACGCGAACGGTCCGGTACCGACCGGGTTGTCGCTGAACTCGGTCTCGCTCTCGATCTCCGACTGGGGCAGGACCGCGAGCGCGAACACCGCGAGGTTGGCGAGGAACGGCGCGTACTCTTCGCCGAGTTCCATCGTGAGCGTGTAGTCGCCGTCCTTCTCGACGCTCTCGACGACGCCCAGCAGGTAGTCCCCGTAGATGGACTGGTTCTCGGTTCCGACGAAGTACTCGTAGTCCTCGTCGAGGAACCGGTCGTAGGTCGCGATGAAGTCGTCGGCGGTGAACTCGTCGCCGTTGTGGAAGGTAGCCCCCTCACGCAGCTGGAGGGTCGCGGTCGTCCCCTCGAGGCTGTAGTCCTCGGCGAGACCCGCCACGAGCGACGACTCGCCGGGCTCGAAGTGGATGAGCCGGTCGTAGACCTGATTCATGACCTTGGCGTCCTCGCCGGACGTGGTCGCCTGCGGGTCGAGCGACGACGAGTCCGAACCGCGAGCGTAGGTGAGCAGCGTTCCGTCGCCACCGTCCTCTTCCTGCTCTTCGGTGGTCCCCGCCTCGGTTTCGGTCTCCTCGGTGGTCTCCTCGGTCGCCTCGGTCGTCGTCGTGTCCTGTTCTTCGTCGCCGGTACACCCGGCGAGCGTGACCGCCGCGGTCGCACCGCCAGCAGCCTTCAAGAAACTACGCCGATTAAGCCTGTCACTTGGCGCCATAGACCATTATCCACCGACCTCCCATATAAGAGTGCCGAACTTACTGACTGGGATATAAATCGGTACTCGGATATTGAGTAGCGTTTCCGCGAGTCGCGCGGTCCGGACGCCTCAGCTCGGCTGGTCGTAGAGGTGACACGCCGCGGGATGAGCGTCGTCGCCCAACACGGGGTTGGTCGTCTCGCAGACGCTCTCGAAGCGCTCGCGAAGGAGCGACTCGGCGGCCTCCCAGTCGCCCTCGGCGAGGTGGTCGAACGACTCGGAGACGACCTCGCGGGGTTCGCCCGTGGGTTCGACCTCGAACAGGCGGTCCCAGAGGACGGCCTCGAACGCCTCCGTCGAGGCCTGAGGACGGCCTCCGTCGGCGGCCGTCGCGGTCTCGGCGTCGGCGGGTCCGCCCCCGGCGGCCTCCTCCCACGCCGAGTCGAGGTTGATGGCGCGGTCCTCGACGCGCTCGCGGTAGTCCATCACCGAGCGGAAGGCGTCCTGCTCTATGTCCACCCCCTCGGGCGGGATGATCTCGGGACACCGCGTCCGGAAGTGACACCCGGACGGCGGGTCGATGGGCGAGGGCACGTCGCCTTCGAGGATGATGCGGTCGTCGGTGTCGGCCCGCGGGTCTGGTTCGGGAATCGCCGACAGCAGCGCTCGCGTGTAGGGGTGCTTGGGGTCGGCGAACAGGTCGTCGGTGTCGGCGACCTCCACGATTTCGCCGAGGTACATCACCGCGATGCGGTCGGAGATGTGCCGGACGACCGAGAGGTCGTGGGCGATGAACAGGTAGGTCAGCCCGAACTCGTTCTGGAGGTCCTCTAGAAGGTTCAGTATCTGGGCCTGCACGCTCACGTCGAGGGCCGACACCGGCTCGTCGGCGACGATGAAGTCGGGGTCGACCGCCAGCGCGCGGGCGATGCCCACGCGCTGGCGCTGACCGCCCGATATCTCGTGGGGGTAGCGGTCGTACTGGCCGGGTTCGAGTCCCACGGCCTCCATCAGTTCGATGACCCTGTCCCTGCGCTGTTGCTTGCGCGAGGTGTCGCCCTCGGGGGGCTGTTCGGGCAGGTCGTGGATCTTCAGGGGCTCCATGATGGTTTGGCCGACCGTCATCCGCGGGTCGAGGCTCGACAGCGGGTCCTGGAAGATCATCTGCATGTCCTTGCGCTTGTCGCGCAGGTCCTCGCGGTCCAGTTCCGAGAGGTCGGTGCCCTGGAACACGATGGTTCCGTCGGTCGGCTCTTCGAGGTGGAGGAGGGTCCGGCCCGCGGTCGACTTGCCGCATCCCGACTCGCCGACCAGCCCGACCGTCTCGCCCTCGTAGATGTCGAAGCTCACGCCGTCGACCGCCTTGACGCTCTCTACCTCGTCGGCCAGAAGCTCGTCGAGCAGGCCGTCGGCCCGCGAGAAGTGCTTTTTCATCCCGTCGACCGACAGGAGCTTCTCGCCCGTCTCGTGGTCGCCGGTGTCGATGCCCTCGCGGTCTTCGCCGTATTCGCTCTCGTCGAAGTCCTCGAGGACGCACTTCGCGCGGTGGTCGGCGTCGTCGGGGCCGTGCTGAAGGTTCGGAATCTCGTTGCCCGTACACTCGGGCTGTTCCCACGGACACCGCGGCGCGAAGTGACACCCCTCGTGCATGTCGATGAGGTCGGGGACGCTCCCCTCGATGGGGGTCAGCCGCTCTTTGTCCTCGTCCGGGATGGACTCCAGCAGGGTGTAGGTGTAGGGATGGGACGGATTGTGGAATATCTCGTCGACCGGGCCGACCTCCACGATGTCGCCCGCGTACATCACGGCCACTCGGTCGCAGGTCTCGGCCACCACGCCCAGGTCGTGGGTGATCATCAGCACCGAGGTCCCGAGGTCATCCTGCAGGTCGTTGATGAGGTCGAGAATCTGGGCCTGAATGGTCACGTCGAGCGCGGTCGTCGGCTCGTCGGCGATGAGGAGCTTGGGGTGACACGCCAGCGCGATGGCGATGAGGACGCGCTGGCGCATCCCGCCCGAGAACTCGTGGGGGTACTCCTCGACCCGCGAGTCGGGTTCGGGGATGCCGACCTGTTCGAGCATGTCGACCGTGTCGGCGAGCACCGCCTCGTCGACCTCCTTGCCGCCGAGCTTCGGCGTTATCTCCCGGAGCGCGTTCCACCACGAGTCCTTCTTCCGGCCGCCGTACTGGTGGAGCCGGAGGCTCTCTGCGACCTGCTCGCCAACCGTCAGCGCGGGGTTGAGCGAGGTCATCGGGTCCTGGAAGATCATGCTCACCTCGCCGCCCCGAATCTCGCGCATCGCGTTCTCGGGGGCCGACAGGAGGTCGACGTACCCCTCGTCGGGGAAGACGAACTCCCCGACACCGCCGGGGTAGCGGTCGGCGAAGTCGGCGGTCACCTCCTCGTGGTAGAACTCCGCGCTCCCGCTCCGTATCTCGCCGGGGTCGTCGACGAGCTGGAGCAGCGACAGCGCGCTGACGCTCTTGCCCGACCCGGACTCGCCGACCAGTCCGACCGTCTCACCCTCCTCGATGGTGAGGTCGAAGTCGTCGACGGCCTCGACGACACCGCGCTCGGTGTTGAACTGCGTCCGCAAATCCGATATTGATAGCAAGTCACTCACAATTACGCGAATGTGGTCGGTCGGCGGGCAAATACCTTTCTACTGAAACTCGCACGCGCGCTCGCTCCCCGAGCGCCGCCGCCCGAGTCGTCGCTTCCGGCGCGAGTGCGAAGCTTTTTGCCACGCAAGGACTGCGCGTAAACCATGAGCGAGGACGCCGACGACCCCGACGGAGCGCCCGAGGGGTCGTTCGAGGACGCCGACGACCCCGCGGCCGCCTTCGAACAGTCCACCGAACTGCCCGGCGCGAACCTCCGGGCGATGGAGTTCTGGGACGAGGTCGTCGCCGACATGGAGGCGACCGCGGCCGAGTACGAGGCCGACGGCTGGGAGACGCTCCAGCTCCACCCGGGCGACGTGACGACGCGCACGCCCGACGGGGACGACGACCGGTTCGGCCTCGACGTGCTCGTGCCCGGCGACGAGTTCGAGGCGGTCGAGGACCTGCTCGCTGGCGAGGTCGCGTTCGGCTCCTACGAGGCGTTCACCGCGATGGCCGACGGACTGGTGCTCCTCGTCGTCGCGATGGAGGACGCGACCGAACAGGTCGCGGTCCTCTACCCCGCGTACTACGACGCCGAGGACGCCAGCGAGATGCTGGAGGCCGCCGAGCGCGCCGGAGAGATGCGGACGTACCTCCGGACGCTCAAGAACGACCGCATCGAGTTCACCCACGAGGACCCCGAACCGTTCGCGCCGCCGACCTCCGAGGAGTGAGACAGCCGGAGCGACGCAAAAGACCTGCTCGACCGAGAAGAGCCCGACCGACGAAAAAGGCCAGTTCGACGAGACGGCGTCTCAGTCGTCGGACTCGACCGCCGTCTCGGCGTCCGTGGCTTCCAACTCGGTGCCGCAGTTCGGGCACTCCAGTTCGTCGTGGCGTAGCTGTTCGCTCGCCGACCGGACCTCGCGCATCACGCCCGAGATGCGGTCCTCGGCCTCGAGCTCCTCGTCGACCGAGAGGTCTACGCCCTCGACTTCGAGCAGGAACTTCGCGACCTCGGTCACCTCGTACATCATGTCGTCGAGCTCCTCGGCCGTGAAGAAGCCGGACATCGCGCCGTAGAGGAAGGTCGCCCCGGCCTGCCGGACCTTGTCCTCGAACGACGACCGGGCCTGATTGACCGCCTGCGGGGTGTAGGTGTCGGTCATGAACGGGACGAGTTCGGGGAGGTTCTCGCCGATCTTGGTCATCTCGACGCCCGTCTCGGTCCGGAAGTCGGCACAGAGCCGGGCGATGGCCCACTCGCGGGCGGTGATGTAGGTCCGGTCCCGGAGGAACTCGTTGACCCGGTCGTACTGCGCGCCGTCCATCTTCTGGAACCGCTCGTACTTGCGCACGTCCTCCGGAACCGACTCCTCGTCGGGGCCGGTGTCTCCCTCGTCGGATTCGGTGGCCTCCTCGACCGTCTCGTCGCCGGAGGAATCCGCTTCGGGCGAGTCGGACTCGGCTTCCGAATCGGTGTCGGTGGATTCGGGAGCCTCGCGCTCTGCGTCCTGATGGTCGTTCTCGGGCGGACGCGACGGGTCGTCTGCCATGAATCGGGGTTACGGTTCGGGGTGGAAAAGCGTATCGTCTGGCGGCGATTCCCACGCTTCGGTCGCCCGCACAACTGTTTTCACGGATGGCCCGGTTGGGTGTCGTATGAACGTGCTACTCGGAATCGGCGGGAGCGACGACTCGTTGCACGCCTTAGAGAAGACCGTAGACCGTGCGAAGGCCGCGGGCGACGACCTCACGGTCGCCGTCCTCGAAAATCCCGAGAGCGACCGCGACCCGGACGACGTGGAGGACCGCGTGCGCGAGACCCTCGACGACGCGGGGTTCTCGGCCGAGGTCCGTCGCCTGCCGGGCGACCCCGGCAGCGAACTGGTCGACCTCGCCGAGCGCGAGGGGTTCGACCAGCTCGTGCTCGGCGGCGGCCAGCGGAGTCCGATGGGCAAGATCAAGCTCGGCCACATCGCGGAGTTCGTCCTGTTGAACTCCCCGGTCACCGTGACGCTGGTACGATGAGCCGGAGCGAGCGACGCTACCCCGACGAGCGGGCCGGGCCCCTCCCGGAGCCGCCCGTCTCGTTCGCCGACGGGGAGGGCCGGGAGATAGAGATTCGACCCTACGAGGATGACGACTTCGAGGCGGTCGTGGAGATGTACGTCGACTTCGACTCGGCCGACCGCGCGCAGGGCATCCCCCCGGCGACCGAGTCGCGGGTCCGCGAGTGGTTCGAGGCCCTGCTCGACGGCCTGAACGTGGTCGCGTGGCACGGCGACCGCGCGGTCGGCCACGCCACACTGGTGCCCGGCGGCGACGACGCCTACGAACTCGCCATCTTCGTGCATCAGGACTACCAGCGCGCGGGAATCGGGTCGAAGCTCATCCGCGCGCTTCTGGGCCACGGCCGCGCGAACGGCGTCGAGAAGGTGTGGCTGACCGTCGAGCGGTGGAACCGCGCGGCGGTCGGCCTCTACGAGTCGGTCGGCTTCGAGACGTACGGCACCGAGAGCTTCGAGATAGAGATGTCTCTCAAACTATAAACGGGATGACGAGCCAAACTCGGCCCGGATGTCGGACGACGGACTCGACCGCCACGAGGTGACGTACCGGGAGGCCCGCGCCGTACTGGAAGCCCAACGGGAGACCCTGTCGGCCGTAGACACGAAGGCGGTCCGAACGGTACGAATTACGGTTGTACTCATCGGAGCACTCGTTTCGGTGTGGCGAATCGATTCGCAGTTGTTCGATTCCGTCGCCGTAGCGATTGCTGGACTTGCACTCGTGGTCTCGGTTGCCACCGGACTGTTCACGTACAACGAATCGGACCTCTATCTCGGACCCAACGAGAAGTACATCAAGCAACTCGCAGACGGGGACTTCGACGAAACCGGATGGCGGAACGATTTGCTCTATAGTTTCGGGAACTGGATAGCGGACAACGAACGAGAGATACACGTCTGTAGCCGACTGCTTTTCGCGTCCCAAACCTCGCTACTGTGCGGAATCGCGTTCGTCGGTCTGTCCGTACTTTTATAGTCGATAGCGACTAACAGCCGACAGATGACCGACAAGCCACGGACGCCCGCCGAGAAAGGCGCTCGAATGTATAACAAACCGGCGTGGCTCACGAAGTGGCTCATCCGACGACGCAGATACGAGGACGACGAACAGTCCGACGACTAGCGACTACACCGACAGCACGGGCTGGCTCGCGTACAGTAACACGTACTCGGCGGCCTTCTCCAGCACCTCTCCGGGTTCGCCGCTGAGGGGTTCGCGCGGAATCACGAGGAAGTCGGCGTCGATGTCCTCGGCGGTGTCGAGGATGGCGCTCCCCGGGTGCTGGGTCTTTCGCGTGGTCGAAAAGCCGTAGGCGTTCGAGGTCGAGAGCGCCACGTCCCGGACAGCGGCGATGTCTCGGACCCGGTCCATGAACGCCTCGGTCTCCGAGAGCACCTCGTCCTCGTCGACCGTCCCGGTCTCGATGCC
This sequence comes from Halorussus salilacus, assembly GCF_024138125.1. NCBI lineage: Archaea > Methanobacteriati > Methanobacteriota > Halobacteria > Halobacteriales > Haladaptataceae > Halorussus > Halorussus salilacus. The sequence goes on along the minus strand of NZ_CP099993.1, from coordinate 1,386,171 downwards.
CCGGACGAGTTCCTCGCCGAGGACGTACATCGCGTGGACGCTGGCCCCGTACTTCTCGGCGACTGCGGCTGCGTACTCGACGGCGTCTGCCGACTCGTCGCTCCCGTCGACCGGGACGAGGACGGTGTCGACTGTCAGCGGCGGCTCGGTCATGTGGATACGTGTGCGGTCGCCCGGCAAAAATCCTCGCTTCGCGCGTGCCCGGCTCTGGGTCGTTCGTCGATGCTCGGTCGTTCGTCGATTCTTCGCGACTCGGCCGGGCGCGCGAGGACCCGTGCGGGTCCTCGCGCGCCCGTTCCCCTCCCATTCGTGGCACGCCCGACCCGCCCCGTCGCACGCCACCTCGACTCACCCGCCGACTCGCCCCACCGAAATTTAAGAGGCGTCCGACAGTAGGGGCGGGCATGATAGACACCGTCGTCATCGCCACCGACGGCTCCGAGAGCGTGACTCGGGCCGTCGAAGTCGCCCTCGACCTCGCAGAGCGGTTCGACGCCGCGGTCCACGCGCTGTACGTCGTCGACACCGGCGAAGTGGAGTCCTCGCCCGAGGCGCTCCGCGAGGAACTCCGGGCAGCGCTGGAGAGTCAGTCGAGCGAGGCGCTCGATTCGGTCCGCGACCACGCCGACCGCGAGGTCGTCACCGCGGTCCGAGAGGGCCACCCCGCGCCCGAGATCACCGAGTACGCCCGCGAGCAGGACGCAGACGTGGTCGCTACCGGGACGCGAGGCCGTCACGGCGAGAACCGGTTCCTCATCGGCAGCGTCGCCGAGCGCGTCGTCCGGTCGTGTCCGGTGCCCGTGCTGACGGTGCGCCAACTCGACGGCGAGGCCGACGGTGACGGCGGCGACTGACCCGGCGACTGACCCGGCGGCCGGGGGCGTCGCGCAACCGGGTGATTCTTTCGTGTCGGTCCCGGAACGGACCGTATGAAAGACTGGGTCATCGACGACGACAATCTCTCCATCGAGCGCAAGTCCATCCTCCCGGGCGAGGGATTCTTCGTCCCCGACTCCGTCGAGGAGGCCAAGGAGGAGGCCGAGGCCGAGACGGCGCTGACCGGCGCGGAGGTGGCGGTCGTGGCCGACCCCGACGCCGACGGCCTCGCTTGCACCGCGCTCGTCCGGGAGGTGTACGGAGATGCGGCGCTCATCGACGCCGGACCCCACGACCTCGAAGACGCGCTCGAACGCGTCGCCGACTACAGCGAACCCGGCGCGCGCGTGTTCGTCTGCGACCTCTGTCCCGACACCTACGACGAGGTGGGCGAGGCGCTCGAAGTGCTGGTCGAGCAGGCGGGCGAGGTCCGGTGGTTCGACCACCACCAGTGGACCGACTCCGTCTCGGAGTCGGTCCGAGAGGCGGGCGTCGACCTCGTGGTCGGCGACAGCGACGAGGAGTGCACCGCCGACGTGGCGGTCCGCGCCCTCGACTACGACTTCCCCGACTACCTCGTGGAACTCGCGGCGGTCACCCGCGACCACGACCTCTGGATTCGCGACGACCCCCGGAGCGACGATCTGGCCGACTTCTCCTACTGGGCCGACCCCGAGGAGTACATCGAGGCGGTCGCCGAACACGGCGCCGACCTCTCCCCCGAAATCGAGGAGTTCCTCGCGGAGATGCGCGTCGAGAAGGACGCGCTCATCGAGAAGGCGGTCGCCCGCGCCGACGTCGAGGAGGTCGGCCCGTGGACCGTCGGGGTCACCTACGGCCGGTGCTCCCAGAACGAGGTCGCCGAGGCGCTCCGCCAGCAGGGCACCGACGCCGCGGTCGTGGTCAAGCCGTCCGGGAGCGCCTCCATCCGGGGCACCGATGACTTCGAGCGCGCCCACGAGGTCGCCCGGCAGGTCAACGGCGGCGGCCACCCCAAGGCCGCGGGGTGCAAGCCCCGAATCTACGACGACATGCTCGATTACGCCCACCACTGGACGACCCGGGGTGCGGTGGCGAAACAGGTGATTCTGGAGGCGTTCTGGAATCTGGCGCGCGAGGAGGCGGCGGAGGAGGAAGAAGAATCAGAGGAAGGGGCAGAAGCAGGCGACGAAACGGAAGCCGAGGAGTAGGTCGCTCAGTCGTCCTCGTCTTCGCTCTGCTGGCGGTCGTACCTCGCCGACGTGATGCCGAGCTTGGCGAAGAACTTCCGGGCGAGCGGCGTTCCTTTCTGGATTCGGGCGGGTTCGAGTTCGCGCCCCGTCTTTCGAGATTTGCCCATAGCTATGATAGGTGTTCGTCGCCTTCGTATAAATTCGTTTGGCTCACTCCGAGCGAAATAAGCACCACGATGGCCACGAAACTCCCGAGCGGTGGGATTCCGTAGGCGACGTGCAGGACGATCACGCTTGATGAACTGAGGAGAGAAATCACGCCGAACGAGAGACAGAACTGGACGGTCTCTAAGTACTGGACGTTCTTTGCCACTTCCTCGGCGATTTCGTCCGACCAATTATCGTACTCGTCCAACATATTGACGAACCACTCGTCGCGGCTGTAGTCACCAATCGTTACCTCCGTTCGGTGTTCGGTTCCGATTCCGGTCGGATACTGCGTCGCGGAGTACGTCCCGATACCGTAGCTTATCGAGAGAGCGAGTGCGCTGACACCGATTCCACCGACGAGAATCGGCAACAGAGCCCGCTCCCCGACGGCATTCGGACCCTTCACGCTGATCGCCGACACGACCAATCCCAGCAAGATCACCGCGGTCCTGACGCTGCGCATCGCCTTGTCGTCGATCTCCTCCATCGTCTCGACCTTCTTGTCGTACTCGCGTCGGGACTCCTCGACCGCGTTTTCGAGGGCCTCGGTCGCCGAAACCGTCTCCGGAAGCGCCTCCGATACGTTCGTGCTACGCGACATCCGTCGCCGTTGGTTTCCTCGCCATCGCTTTTGAATCTCCGCACGAACGAACCCCTTAACACCGGTCTCCCCCACCGGGAGAACATGAACCTCGACGCCATCGACGCCGAGAAACCGGTCGTCGGCATGGTCCACCTCCCGCCTCTCCCGGGCGCGCCGAAGTACGACGGCGACTTCGACGCGGTCCACGAGTCGGCCCTGCGGGACGCCCGCCGCCTCGAAGCCGGGGGCGTCGACGCCCTGCTGGTCGAGAACTTCGGCGACGCGCCCTTCTACCCCGACGACGTGCCCAAGCATGTGGTCGCGTCGATGACCCGCGTCGCGACCGAGATTCGCGACGCCGTCTCGCTCCCGCTGGGAATCAACGTCCTCCGCAACGACGCCGCGGCCGCGCTCTCGGTCGCGGCCGCGGTCGGCGCGGCGTTCGTCCGGGTGAACGTCCACGTCGGCGCGCGCGTGACGGACCAGGGAATCGTCGAGGGGGAGGCCCACGAGACGATGCGCCTGCGCGACCGCCTCGACTCGGACGCCGCCGTCCTCGCCGACCTCGACGTGAAACACTCCGCGCCGCTCGCCGAGCGACCCGTCGACGCCGAGGCCGTGGCCGAACCGGTCCAGCGCGGCCTCGCCGAGGGCGTACTCGTCAGCGGCGCGGGCACGGGCCACGAGGTCGCTGGCGACCACCTCGAAGCGGTCGCCAGAGCGCGCGACGAGGCCGGACTCGACGCGCCGGTCCTCGTCGGGAGCGGCACCACCCGCGAGAACGTCGCCGACCTGCTCGCCACCGCCGACGGCGTCGTCGTCGGGACCGCCCTGAAGGAGGGGGGCGAGACCACGAACCCCGTCGACGAGGCGCGGGTCGCGGAACTGGTCGCGGCCGCCGACGACGCGCGCTGACGGGGACCGAGAAGGCGCGCTAATCGAGGAGTTCGTTCGCCTCATCTTCGGTCGGCAGGCCGCCGCGCGCGCCCTCGGCGGTGCAGTTGAGCGCGGCCGCCGCGGCCGCGAACCGACCGGCCTCCACCGAAGAACGACCGCCGAGGAGCCACGCGTGGACGAGCCCCGCGGTGAACGCGTCGCCCGCGCCGGTCGCGTCGGCGACCTCGACCTCGAACGCCGGAACTTCGAGGACCTCCCCGCCGTCGAGCAGGAGCGCGCCGTCGGCCCCGCGGGTGACCGCGGCCCGCCGGACGCCGCGCTCGCGGAGTTCCGCTATCGCCTCGCGCGGTCCGACACCGAGGTACGACCGGGCCGACACCTCGTTGGCGACGAACAGGTCGCAGACGGTCAGGAGGTCGTCGATGGTCTCCCGACGCGCGGCGCGGTCTTGGAGTTCCGAGAGCGGTCCGGAGAGGTCGAACGCGAGGGCGGGACGGTCGTCGGGGTCGTCGGGGTCGTCGGAGCCGTCGCCGGAGTCGCCCCCCGCGAGGTCGGCGAGGTCGGCGACCACGGGGTCGGGCGCGTACGCGCTGGTGAAAATAACGTCTGCCCGCCGGAGGTACTCGCGGTCCGAGTCGGTGAGCCGGAGGTTCGGCACGGCCTCGCCGCCCGCGATTATCATGCGTTCGCCGTCGGGGTCCCGGAGAATCAGCGAGTAGGAGGTCCGCTCGTCGCCCCACTGAACCCTCTCGACGTCGATGCCGCGCTCGCGCAGGTCGGCGAAGACCCGTCGACCCGCCTCGTCGTCGCCGACCCGGGAGACGACGCCCGCCTCGCGCCCGAGGCGGGCGAGTCCGGCCGCGACGTTCGCGGCGACCCCGCCGACCGCGGTCGATTCCTCGCAGACGAACGCCCCGCCGTCGGGTTCCGGGAGGTTCGTCAGCGCGTAGATGCGGTCCACGACCGCGCTCCCGACCGCCGCGACCTCGGGTGGTCTGCCCGCCTCGTCGTCGGTCATCGTCGTGACCGAGGCACCCGGGGACCAAACCCCTTACGAGGGTCTGCGGAACTCGTAGGAGACCTCCCCGCCCTCGACGCGGATTCGGTCGTGAGCGCGGTCGAAGTAGAGCGCCTCGACGCCGCCGTCCTCGAAGTCGTGGAGGGGCATTCCGGCCTCGACGCGGCCGTCGCGCGTGACCGAGAACCGGGCGCTCCCGACAGTGACCGCGATGCCCTCGTCGCTCTCGGTGACGGCCCCGCCCTCCGCAAAGTCCCGGAGGTGGGTCCGGACCGACGCCCAGTCGTCGAGCGGGACGCGCTCGTAGTCGGCCTCGCCCATGGCGGGCGTGGGACGCCCCGCGGCAAAACGGCTTGGGCCGTGGCATCAACCGACGGAATCTAAGGGGACACCGACCACCGTCGGGAGGGACTGAAAGGGGCCGGGCGCTGAATCCCGCCCGGACGAAGTAAGCACCGCGAAAGCCCGGAACGGCGCGGAGCGCCGCATGCCCGGAACGCGGCGCGCAACGAGTCCCGGCGGGTTCAGCGTCCGGGGGCTTTCTAAACCGTCCTCCTGCTTCTGGTCTCTCCAGTAGTCGCAGTCCGAAAAGTCACTCCGCATCGTCGGCGACCCACTTCTCGGCGAAGGAGGTCCCGCATTCACAATGCGCGTAGGCGTGAATCACGCTCCCCTCGGCGTAGAGGCCGCCCACGTCCTCGTTCTGCTCCTCGGCGAACGCGAAGACGAACCGCACCTCGCCGTCGCAGTCGGGGCACTCGCCGCCCGCGAGGCCGCGGTCGATGGTCCCCTCGGTGCCCATCGCCTGCTTGGCGAATCCCATCGCGTCCATCCCGGTCGCCGTGTTGAAGACGCTCCGGCCCTGTTCGCCCTCGACGACGAGGACGGTGCCGTTCTCGACCGCCTCGCCGTGCTTGGCGAGTCCCTCGCCGTCGCCGTCCACGAACGAGTCGGCGAGGTACAGCGCCACGTCCTCGGGGCGCTCGCCCGCGAGGAACTCGTCTCGTTTGGTCATGTGCCGGGGTAGGTGGGATGGCGGGAAAAGGGCCGCGCTCTCGATTCGGGAGGGAGTTGGGTCGGCGAACAGGGAGAGTTCGTCTATGCCCGAACCGTATCGTCCTCGAAAGCCCCCGGGCGCTCGCGGTCGCTCAGCGACATATTCGGCGCTCTCCGCACAACCCGCGCCGAATAGGGGTCGCTGAGGCGACTACATGAACGCGAGCGCCCGGCCCCTTTCAGTCCCACCCGTGGTGAATCCTGCGCAGGGCGTCACCACGAGAACTACTTCACCTGCCGCGAGTTCACTCGTCCAACTGCTTCGCGATGTCGGCCAGTCCCTCGTCGGGCGACTCGGTCGCCTCGTAGAAGACGCGCTCGCCGGGTTCGCGCAGGCCGTACTTGAACCCCTCCTCGACCACGTCGACGAGGACCGACTGGCCGAACTCGACGCCGGTGTCTGCGACCCACGAGCCGAGGCGGTTCTCGCCCTCCCCGGGGTTGCGCGCGAGCCGAGGGGTCTCGTACAGTCCTCGAATCTCGCGGCCGTCGTCGGTCAGGGGCGTCTCGATTCGGGCGCGGTACTCGGTGTCGTCGGCGACCACGCGGACGAGTTCGTCGTCCGGAAAGCGGTCTGCCTCGTCGTCGGGAATCTCGATCTTCGGGCGGTCGAGTCCGCCGCTCTTGACGAGCGTCGCACGGACTGTCGTGAGCGAGGAGTGGTCGCTGGAGATGCGGTCTGCCATGGCGGTCGCTGTGTCGGCGTAGGAACTTGAGAGAGAAAACGGCTGTGGTCGCTTACTCGTCGGCTTCCTCGTCGGCGTCCTCGTCGCCGCCCTCGCCGAGCAGGTCCTCGACGTCGGCGTCGCCGCGCTCTGCGACCTTGACGTTGAGCTGTGCGACCGCGTCGCTGACCTCGCCGCCGCGGACCGTGACGCGCTTTCGCTCGCCGTCGCGGGAGGGCTTGTAGCCCGTGCCGCCGTCGAGCAGGACCTCCTTCAGGTCGGGCCCGGCCACGTCGCCGCGCATCGGGCGACCGGCGAAGTCCGACCCGCCGGTAATCTCGACGGTGTAGCCGTCGAGGCCGACCGCGCCGCCGTCGACCTCCTCGCCGATGGCCTTGCCGAGGAAGCGGTTCGCGTCCTGTCCGTCCACGTCGCGCTGGTAGGTCGTCCCGGAGTCGGGGTCCGCGACGACGACCTGGAAGTCTGCCATACGGAACAGAAGGTGGATTGGGCGTAAAAATACGTCGAAGTGTCGCGGCGGGGCGGGCGGGGCGGCGACCCGAATCGGCGCGTGGACTTTTGGCCGTCGGTCGCGTGTCTCTCCCCATGCGCACCCGAACCAAGGCACTGCTCGCGACCGCTGGCGGCCTGCTGGCGGCGTGGGTCGGCTGGGGGCTCTACGTCGACCGCGCGACCGAACGCGTCTCCTACGAGGTCCGCGGGAGGTTCGACGGCGTCGAGGTCCGGCGCTACCCCCGGACCGTCCTCGCCGAGACGACCGCCGCCGACGACCGCGAGGCCTTCGGCCGCCTCTTCCGGTACATCTCCGGCGAGAACGAGGGCGGCGAGGAGGTGGCGATGACCGCGCCCGTGGCGACCGGCGGGGAGCCGACGACGGAGCCCGGCGGTCCGGTCCGGACCGGGAGCGAGGCGCTCCCCATGACCGCGCCGGTCCGCACGGAATCCGACGAGACCGGCGTCACGATGGCGTTCTACCTCCCGGCCGACTACGCCCCGGAGACCGCGCCGGTGCCGACGAACCCCGCGGTTCGACTCGTGGTCGAGCCACCTCGAACCCTCGCTGTCAGGCGGTTCTCGTGGTACGCCACCGACGACCGGGTCGAGCGACACCGGCGCGCTCTGCTCGATGCGCTCGCAGAGCGCGGGGTCGAACCCCGGGGACGGCCCGTGCTGTTCCAGTACGACGACCCGTGGACGCCGCCGTTCATGCGTCGCAACGAGGTCGGCGTCGGGGTGGACCCGGACGCGCTGGGCGTCGAAACGGACGCTGAGAGCCGGTCTGACCGAGGGTCAGTTGCCGAGTAATCCCTCGCCGATGTCGTCGTAGGCGACCACCTCGCCGCCGTACTCCTCGGCGAACGACTCGGCGTCCCCGGACTCGGAGAACGGGACGAAGTCCGGGCCCATCGCGCCCTCGACCTCGCTCTCGACGACGTACTGGAGGGTCTCGGCCTCGGCGAACGACTCGGGGTCGGTGTGCGAGGAGATGGTGGTCGTTCCGCCCTGAGTCGAGACGTCGTACTCGACCGACGAGTAGTCGGTGACGTAGCCGACGACTGCGTTCCACCCCTCCTGTTCGCGTTCGAGCTTGTACGGGAAGAAACACTGCTTGAGCGCGTCGAAGCGCGCGGGGTTGTCGTGGCCCTCCGGCGACCGGTCTTCGAAGAAGAGCTGGCCGTTCGGGCCGGGGTGTTGCTCGATGACCATCCCGCAGTTGTCGCAGTCGAGTCCGTCCGCGAGCGAGACGGCCTCGGGCGTCTCCTCGCTTCCGCCGGTCAGGTCGCCGATGCAACCGGCCAGCGACGCCGTCGTCGCCAGTCCGACCGCACCGAGTACGGCGCGGCGGTTCGTGCGGGCCGGTCCGAGCGACTCCTCGGTCGGGTCGGCGGCTCGCCGGTCGTGTCTGCGGCGACGACGAACGTCCTCGTCGGGGTCCTCGAAGCACATCACTCGACCCTAGGGGTTCGAGAGGCATACGAATATCGCGCGTTCTCGAACCCCGAGAATCGGGGCGAAGTCGTAAAAGGACGCCGTCCGTAGCGACACCGACGAAACGCTCGCCACCACCGAGACCGACCAGATGAACCCGAGACCCGTCCTCGCCGCCCTGTTCGCCTTCCTGCTGGTGAGTAGCGCCGCGTTCGTGGTGGACGCGGGCGAGCGCCGCCCCGACCCGGTTCCGTTCGACGACACCGTCACCATGGGGCTGACGGCGGCCGCGACGGTCGAAGCCGACGACCGCGACGTCGAGATACCCCGGGCGGAGGTGTTCTACACGCAGTACCGCTACGTCGTCGGCTACTACGGCGTCACCGCGCTGGTGGACGAACTCGGTCGCGACGGTCACGACCGCCAGTTCGGCCCGCCGCTCGCGACGTACGTCAGCGACTACGCCCGCGCCGACCTGCGACTCACCGACGAGGGGTACCTCCGCGTGCCCGACGACCCCGGTTCGTTCGTCTCGTGGGTGCCCGCCGAGGAGGCCCACTTCGTGGTCGACAGCCGCGCCCGGACGCCTGCGGGCGAGACCGTCGTGCCTTTCTCCTCGCGGGACGCCGCCGATGACTTCGCCGCCGAGCACGGCGGCGAAGTCGTCGGCTGGGACGGGGTCCGTGCGCGCTCGTTCGACACCAGCGCGTCGACCCGCGAGTCGTTCCGGACCGAGGTCGACCGGCAACACGACTGGGCCGACGGTCGGGTCGCCGACGCAGACCGCCTGGCCGACCGGCCGGTCTCTGTCGTGGTCGGCGAGGATGCAGACACGGTCGAGGAAGCCGTGGCGGCCGCGCCCCCGAACACGACGGTGGTGGTCCCGCCGGGGACCTACGACGCGAACCTCACGGTCGACAAGCCCCTGACGCTCCGCGGGGCCGGGTCGGCGACCCACCTCCGGGGCGACGCGAACGGGAGCGTCGTGTCGGCGACCGCGCCCCGGGTCGCGATAACCGACCTCCGAATCTCGGGGGTCGGCGACACGCTGGTGGACGAGAACGTCTCGACCGACCGCGGCGACGACTGGGACTACCGCGTCCAGCTCGGGTACGGCTACGGGGACGCCGGGGTCGAACTCGCGGGTGCCAACGGCTCGCTGGTGCGCAACGTCTCCGTCGAGACGCCCGCGAACGGCGTCGTCGCCCGGTGGAGCCAGCGCGCGGTCGTCGACAACGTGAGCGTCGAGGGCAGTGACGAGTGGCAGGAGGGCTTCATGGGCGTGATGGTGATGCGCTCGCGGGTCGTCGTCCAGAACTCGACGTTCGTCGACGGTCGGGACGGCGTCTACACCCACCTCGCCGACGGCCTCGTCGTCCGGGACAACGAGATGCTCGGGCGCGACGGCTTGCGGTTCGGCGTCCACGAGATGTACACCTCCGACGCGCTCGTGGCGAACAACACCGTCCGGGGAGCCGACACGGGCGTCGTGGTGATGACCCGGCCGACCGGGAACCTCATCGTCGGAAACGACGCCCGGGACAACGGCGTCGGCGTCAACGTCGGCGGCGAGGCGTCGTACGTCGCCGACAACGTGGTCGCCGACAACCGATACGGGCTCAAAGCGCCGTCGAAGGTCTCCCTCTACGAGCGGAACGTCGTCGCCCGCAACGAGATCGGGGTCCGCGCGGCGTCGATCATCCCGACCAACCGCGTCGTCTCGAACGACTTCGTCGACAACGACGAGGACGTCTCGGCGTACCTCGGGCCGCTCCGGGTCTGGACCGCCGAGGGCCGGGGCAACTACTGGGACGACGCGCCCGGCGTCGACGCCGACGGGGACGGGACGATAGACCGGTCGTTCCACCCGTCCGGACCGGTCGACGGCCGGGTGGGCGACGTCCCGGGCGCGAGCACGCTCGCCCAGTCGCCCGCACAGGCGGCGATCCGGACGCTTCAGGGGCTCGTCCCCGGGCTCCGACCGACCGGCGTGGTCGACGAGGCACCGCTCGCCGAGCCCGTCCGCCCGGACGCGCTCGCCGAAACGAACCGGACCGACGAACCCGCGAACGCCACACCCAGCGAGAGACCATGACCGACACCAGCCAGCACGGACGCGAACGACCGAGCGCCGAGTCGTCCGCGACTCGCGCGCTCGAAGTCGAGGGACTGACCCACTCGTTCGGGGCCGTCGACGTGTTGTCGGACGCGTCGTTCGGCGTCGAGGAGGGAACCGTCGCGGCGCTCGTGGGGCCGAACGGTTCGGGAAAGACGACGTTGCTCCGGGCGATACTCGGGCTACTCGACCCGGACGCCGGGAGCGTGAGGCTCCCGCCACCGGCCCCGAGCGGGCGTCGAATCGGCTACCTCCCCCAGTCGCCGTCGTTCAGGCCCGCGTTCACGGTCGCGGAGACCCTCGGGTTCTACGCCGACCTGCTCGACGGCGAGGCCGACGTGGACGCGACGCTCGACCGCGTGGGGCTGTCGGCGGTCCGGGACCGCCGGGTGGACGCGCTCTCGGGCGGGATGACCCGACTGCTCGGCGTCGGGCAGGCCATCCTCGGTGACCCGCCGCTGGTCGTCCTCGACGAGCCGACCGGCGACCTCGACCCGCGGATGACCGAGTACATCTTCGAGGTGGCCGCCGACCTCGCCGACGACGGGACGACCGTGCTGTTGGCCACGCACAACCTCACGGGCGCGGCCGAGGCCGACGCCGTCGCCGTCCTCGACCGCGGGCGCATCGTCGGGTCGGGGCCGCCCGCGGAGCTCGCGGCGTCGGTCGACGCGGCGTCGCTCCGGGAGGCGTTTCTGGCGCTCACGGCGCGGGAAGACGGCGAGGACGGCGACCCCTCCATCCGCGTCCGGACGCGAGGAGGTGAGGAGTCGTGAGTCGCCCGGCGTTCGACCGACTCCTCGCGGTCGTCGGCCGCGAACTCACCACCGTCGCCCGGACGCGGGCGTTCCTCGCGCTGACCGCGGGGTTCGCGGCGGTCGTCGGAGCGCTCGCGTGGACCGCGAGCGCGGGCGGGTACGTCCCGCTCGTGCTCGACCTGCTCGCGCCCGTCGAGGTGCTGGTCCCGGCGCTCGCGCTGGCGTTCGGCTACCGCGCCGTCCTCGGCGACGACCGACGGGGCGAACTCGACGTCGTCCGGACCTATCCGGTCTCGCGGGCGACGTTCGTCCTCGGCACCTACCTCGGTCGCGCGTCGGCGTTGCTGGTCGCGGTCCTCGTCCCGCTGCTCGCGGTGGCGGCGGTCGTTCCGCTCTCGGGCGGCACCGAGAGCAGTTTTCTCGCGACCCACGCGGGCATGGACTCGCCGATACGCTACGTCCGGTTCGTCGTCCTCACCGCGGCGTTCGCGCTGGTCGTCGCGGCGGTGGCCATCGCCATCTCGGCGACGGCCGGGACCGCCCGCGCGGGGCTCGCGCTCGCCACGGCGTTCGGCCTGGCGCTCGTCCTCGGCTTCGACGCCGGACTCGTCGCCGGGCTCGCGGGCGGCGTCGTCCCCGACGCCGCCCTCCCGTCGTTGCTCGCGCTGAGCCCCAACAGCGCGTTCCGCGGTCTCGTACTGGAGACCGTCGTCGGCGGGGTCGAGACGGGGGTTCCGGCCGCCTCGCCCGTCGCCAGCGTCGTCGGCCTCGGCGCGTGGCTGGTCGCCGCGCTCGCGGTCGCCGTGTTCGCGGTGTGGCCCGAGACCGAGCGGTGAGACTGTCGGTTGGTCGTCCGTCGAAGTCTCCCCGAGCGCCCCCACTACCGAGAACTCGATGCTCGCGCGGCGAAATCGCGCTCCGCGATTTCGCCGCGCGAGCATCCCCTTCGGTCCGGATTTCCGAGGGGCGGGTGGCTCAGAACGGGTACTCGCGCGTCTCCTCTTGGACCGACACCCACTTGGTGGTCGTCACTTCCTCGAAGATTTCGCGGCCGTCGTACCGGCCGATTCCCGAATCCTTCAGGCCGCCGAACGGGACGTGGGGTTCCTCGTTGATGGGCTGGTCGTTGACGTGGACCATCCCGGCCTCGATGCGGTCGGCGATGTCCCGCGCGCGGTCGAGGTCGCCCGAGTGGACCGCCGCCGCGAGTCCGTACTCGGTGTCGTTGGCGAGTTCGACCGCCTCCTCCTCGTCCGAGAACGGGATGACGGGCGCGATGGGGCCGAAGTGCTCGTTGCACGCGGCGGCCATGTCGTTGGTCGCGTCCGAGAGGACGGTCGGCTCGACGTAGAGGTCCTCGTGGCCGCCGCCGGTTTCGAGGGTCGCCCCGGCCTCGACCGTCTCCTCGACGTACGCCAGCATCTGGTCGCGCTGGGACTCGTCGATGACGGGCCCGACCACGTTCTCGCGGTCGCGGGGGTCGCCGACGGGCAACGCCTCGGCGCGCTCGGCGAGGCGCTCGACGTACTCGTCGTACAGCGACTCGTGGACGAGGTGGCGGTTGATGGAGATGCAGATCTGGCCCTGATGGAGGAACGACCCGAACACCGCTGAATCGACGGCGGCGTCGAGGTCTGCGTCCTCGGTCACGACGAAGGGGTTGTTGCCGCCGAGTTCCATCGCCGGGAGCGCGAGGTTCTCGGCCGCCTTCGACGCGACGCGCTTTCCGACCTCGGTCGACCCGGTGAACGCCATCACGTCGGCGTCGGGGTGGCCCGCGATGGCGTCGCCGATGTCCGACCCCCTGCCGGTGACGACGTTGAGCACGCCGTCGGGCAGGCCAGCCTCCTCGAAGATTCGCGCGAGCAGGAGGCCGCCGGTCACGGGCGTCGGCGACGCGGGCTTGAGGACGACCGCGTTGCCAGCCGCGAGCGCGGGCGCGACCGCCCGCATCGAGAGATTGAACGGGAAGTTCCACGGCGAGATGACGGTCACGACGCCCTTCGGAATCCGCTGGACCTCGTTGGTCTTGCCCGGAATCATCGAGTCGCTGGTCTCGGTGGTCAGGTCGTCGGCGAACCCGACGGCGTGGTCGACCATTCCGCGGGCGGTCTGCCACTCGGCGAACGCCTTCGTGTTCGCGCTTCCGGACTCGACCGCGAGCGCTTCGAGGATGTCGTCGCGGTGGTCGTCGAGCAGTTCGCCCGCGCGCTCGATGACCTCTGCGCGCTCGTCGGCCGGGCGGTCGGCCCACGCCGACTGGGCCGCGACCGCGGCGTCGTAGGCGCGGTCCACGTCGTCCTCGGTTCCGGCCGGGACGGTCGTCACCCGCTCGCGGGTCGCGGGGTTCTCGACCCCGAGTTCGTCGCGGTCGCCGGGTTCGACCCACTCGCCGTCGATGTAGAGCGCGTTCCAGTCGTCGCTGATGGTGAACGAGGATTCGGACATGACGTTCGTTGTTTCGTGTCGGAACCGGATAAATGGGCCTAATCGTGAGTCGACGTCGCGGGGCTTCAGACGCGAGCCGAGTGCGCCCGCGTTGCTCGCGCCGTCCCGGACTCGCTGGCCCGCCACATTCGGCCCGTCTGCTCGGCCATCGCGTTCGGCTCGTCCCATCCGAGCCGATTCTCGGCCCGCGAGAACGGCCACGAGCGTTCATTAGCCCGGGGGTCAAACTCCCGGACGTTATGAGCCCAGCAGGCGAGTCCGGGGCGTCGATACCCGACGACCGGGAGATAGCGGCGTCGGTCGACCTCCGACCCATCGAGGAGGTCGTCGAACCGTACGGCCTCTCGGGGGACGACCTCGAACCGTACGGCGAACACAAGGCAAAGCTCACGACGGACGCGGTCGAGCGACTCCGCGGGTCGCGCTCGGACGACGCCGACCTCGTGGTGGTCACCGGGATGACGCCGACGCCGATGGGCGAGGGCAAGACGGTCGTCTCGGTCGGACTCGGGCAGGCGTTCGACCGAACCGGCCGGACGGCGATGGTCGCCATCCGCGAACCGTCGCTCGGCCCCGTCTTCGGCATCAAGGGCGGCGCGGCGGGCGGGGGCTACTCGCAGGTCCTGCCGATGGAGGACATCAACCTCCACTTCACCGGCGACATCCACGCGCTGACGGCGGCCCACAATCTGATCGCCGCGATGCTCGACAACCACCTCGCGAGCGGCAACGACCTCGACGTGGACGTCAACGCCGTCGAGTGGACGCGCGCCATCGACATGAACGACCGCGCGCTCCGGGAGACCGTGGTCGGTCTGGGCGGCGCGGGCGGCGTTCCGCGGGAGGACGGGTTCGTGCTGACCGCGGCCTCGGAACTGATGGCGGTCCTCTCGCTCGCCGACGACCTCGCCGACCTCCGAGAGCGGGTCGGCCGAATCGTCGTGGCCTCCGACGTGGACGGCGACCCCGTCACCGTCGACGACCTCGAAGCGACCGGCGCGGTGGCCGTCCTGCTCCGGGACGCCCTGCGGCCCAACGTCGTCCAGACCATCGAGGGGACGCCCGCGCTCGTCCACGGCGGCCCGTTCGCCAACATCGCCCACGGCACCAACTCGCTCATCGCCGACGAGGTGGCGCTCGGCGCGGCCGACTGGGTCGTCACCGAGGCGGGGTTCGGGTCGGACCTCGGCGCGGAGAAGTTCATGAACGTGGTGTGTCGGTTCGCCGACTTCGAGCCCTCCGCGACGGTCCTCGTCGCCTCGGTCCGGGCGCTCAAGTACCACGGCAAGGAGATGTGGCCCGCCGACATGGACGCGCTCGAAGCGCCCGACGTGTCGGCCGTGCGGGCCGGGTTCGAGAACCTCGACAGGCACGTCCGGAACCTCCGGCAGTTCGGCGTCCCGGTCGTGGTCGCGGTCAACCGCTTCCCCCAGGACACCGACGAGGAGGTCCGGGCCGTCCTCGACCACTGCGACGACATCGGCGTCCGGGCGGCCGAGACGACGGTCCACGCCGAGGGCGGCGCGGGCGGCGTCGACCTCGTCGAGAACGTCGCGGAGGCCGTCGAGACCGACGAGCGCGACTTCCGGTTCCTCTACGACGTGACCGACCCCCTCGCCGAGAAGGTCGAGACCATCGCCACCGAAATCTACGGTGCCGACGGCGTGAACTTCACCGACGGCGCGCGCGAGGACATCGAGCGACTGGAGGAACTGGGCATGGACGAGATGCCGGTCGTCATGTCCAAGACGTTCCACTCGCTCAGCGACGACCCGAGCCTGAAGGGCGCTCCGGAGGGCTGGACGCTCGACGTGCGCGAACTCTACCCCTCGGCGGGTGCCGGGTTCGTCGTCGCGCTGACCGGCGACGTGCTGACCCTGCCCGGCCTGCCCGAGCGCCCCGCCGCGGCCGACATGGACGTCGACGCCGACGGGAACGTCTCGGGGCTGTTCTGAGCCGCGAACGGGGCCGAGGGTCGGTCCTTCTTTGGCGCTCTCTCTTCTCTGCCTACACGCTCCTAATCTGCGCTTCCCGCACTCCCCTCCGCGGGACGCAGGGCCACCTCCATCCTGCCCGCCGCGGCCTTGTACTCCGGAATCTTCGCCTCGGGGTCGAGCGCGTCGTTCGTCAGCTTGTTGATGGGGGCGTCGGGGAAGTGGGGCGTCGACCAGATGACCCCCGGCTTGACGCCGTCGGTCACGTCGGCGGTCAGTTCGACCTCGCCGCGCCGCGAGGAGACGACCACGCGCTGGCCGTCCTCGATGCCCAGCGGTTCGGCGTCCTCCGGGTGTATCTCCACGAAGTTCTCCGGGACGACCCGCATCAGGGTCTCCGAGCGCGTGCTCATCGCCCCGGAGTTGTAGTGCTGTTCGATCCGCCCGGTCGAGAGCACGAACGGGTACTCCTCGTCCTCGACCTCCGCGGGCGGCTGGTGGGAGACCGCGCGGAACTTCCCGAGTCCGTTCTCGGTCTCGAACGACTCGGCGTAGAGGTAGGGTTCGCCCTCGTCGTCCTCGTCGTAGCAGGGCCACTGGAGGCCCTCCGTGCCGAGGCGGTCGTAGCTGATGCCCCGGTAGATGGGACACACCTCGCGCAACTCCTCGAACACGTCCTCCGGGTCGTCGAACTCCCAGCCGGATTCGAAGAGGCGACGGCCGACTTCGGTCAGAATCTCGAAGTCGTGTCTCGTGTTGCCCGGCACGCGGGTGGCCGCGCGCATCCGCTGGACGCGCCTGTCGGTGTTGGTGACGGTGCCCCCGCGCTCGGCCCACGAGGTCGCCGGGAGGACGACGTCGGCGAGTTCCGCGGTCTCGGTCAGGAAGACGTCCTGAACCGCGAGGAAATCCAGTTCTCCGAGACACTCCTCGGTCTTCGAGCTGTTGGGCTCGCTCATCACCGGGTTCTCGCCGACCACGTACAGCCCCCGAATCTCCTCGCCCGCGCCGTGGGTGATCTCGACGTTGGTGAGTCCGGGTTCGTCGGGGACCTCGAATCCCCACACGTCCTCGACGCGCTCGCGGGCCTCCTCGTCGTCGACCGACAGATAGCCGGGCAGGACGTTCGGCAGGGCACCCACGTCGCAGGTGCCCTGGACGTTGTTCTGCCCGCGGAGGGGGTTCACGCCGGTCCCGGGTCGCCCGAGGTTGCCGGTCGCCAGCGCGAGGTTGATGAGGTTCTGGACGTTGTCGGTCCCGCAGGTGTGCTGGCTCATCCCCATCCCGGTGAAGATGGCGGCGCCGTCGGCGGTGGCGTACGCCTCGGCGGCGCGCTCGATGTCGGCCAGCGACACGCCCGCGATCTCGGCCGCCCGCTCCCTGTCGAAGCCTTCCAGGCGGGCTCGCAGCGACTCGAAGTGTTCGGTCCGCTCGGCGACGAACTCCTCGTCGTGCCACCCCTCCTCCAGAATCGTCGCGAGGACCGCGTTCAGCAGGGGGATGTCGGTCCCGGGCTTCAGCCGGAGGTGGAGGTCGGCGTCGTCGGTGGTCTCGTTCTCGTGGGGGTCGACCTGAACGACGAAGGTGCCGTCCTCCGCGGCCTTCCGGAAGTAGTTGCTGTGGGCGATGACGTGGTTCTCCGCGGGGTTCGCGCCCTGAATCCAGTAGACGTCGGCCGACTCGCGGAGGTCCTGCATGCTGTTGGTCATCGCGCCCATGCCGAGGCTCTCGCCGAGCGCCGCGACGGTCGAGGCGTGACAGAGCCGAGTGCAGTTGTCGACGTTGTTGGTCCCGTACTGGCGCGCGAGCTTCTGGACGAGGTAGCTCTCCTCGTTGGTCACCTGCGAGGAGGCGAAAAAGCCCGTCGCGTCCGGGCCGTGGTCCTCGCGGATGCGCCCGAGCTCGTCGGCCACCACCGACAGCGCCTCGTCCCACGTCGCCTCCCGGAGCTCCCCGTCCTCCCGAATCAGCGGCTCGGTCAGCCGGTCCTCGTGGTTCACCACCTGCGTCGCGGCCCCGCCCTTGATACAGAGCGCGCCCCCGTTGACCGGCGCATCGTTCCAGCGGGCCAACCGCACGTCGCCCTCCTCGTCCCCCTCGGTGAGCGCGAGGCCACAGCCGACCCCGCAGTAGGGGCAGATGGTCTCGGTCCGCTCTTGCTGTTCGCTCATGTTCTAGCGTTGTGGCGGAACGACTATCAAGGTATGTGCCAACCCCGGTCGCCGCCCGAGCGGGGCTACCCGGTAACCCGAACCGACGGACGAAAAGGTCCGGGACGTGTACCGACCGCCAATGGACATCGAGTTCCTCGGCGGCGCGCGCGAGATCGGTCGGAGCGCCGTCCTCGTCAACGACGCCCTCCTGCTCGACTTCGCGATGGCGACCGACACCCCGCCGCAGTTCCCGGTCGGCGACCCCGACCCCGAGGCGGTCGTGGTCAGTCACGGCCATCTCGACCACGTCGGGGGCGTCCCCAATTCTCTAACGCAAAATAACCAATTCTGAATTAGCCTATTTTGAAATTGGTTAACCGGTGCGTTTATGCCAGTGTCCGACTATCGGACAGTATGGACCGATTCGTCGACCGGCAGACCGAACTCTCGCGACTTCGGGGTTGCTACGAGGGCGACGAGGGCGATATGGTCGTCATCTTCGGCCGGCGACGCCTCGGCAAGACGGAGCTCGTTCGGCAGTCGCTGACCGATTTCGAGGATGCCGTTTTCTACCAGGCGACCGAGACGACGTCGCAGGTGCAACTCGACGAGTTCGTCGACGTCGCGTCGGAGTCGTTCCCCGGCGTCGACCGCATCAAACAGGACTGGGAGTCACTCATCGGCTATCTCGCGGAGCAGGACGCGGTCGTCGTGCTGGACGAGTTCCCGTACCTCATCGATGCAGACGAGAGTCTGCCGTCGGTTATCCAGCGGCTGTGGGACCAGGAGATACAGAATACGGCGGCGACACTCGTGCTGATCGGATCGTCGATCAGCATGATGGAAGAAGCGACGCTTCTCGGGAACAGTCCGCTGTACGGCCGATTCACCGAAAAGATTGACCTTCGACAGCTCGACTTCGACGCCGCCCGCGAGTTCTTCCCCGAGTCCTATACGCCCGAGGAACAGGTGTTCGCGTGGGGCGTGTTCGGCGGCACGCCGTACTACCTCGACGGTATCGAGTTGGACCACGACCTCGGGGCAGTCGTCCAGCGCTCGCTCCTCTCACGGCAGGGGTTCCTGCACAACGAACCCGAGTACGTCCTCCGTACCGAACTCACCGAGCCGAACCGGTACTTCGCGATCCTGAAGGCGATTGCTGCCGGGAACGCGACCGCTAACGAGATTGCAGGAGCGGTCGGCATCGACGGGAAGCAAATTTCGACCTACACGCAGAAACTGGAACGGCTTCGCCTCGTCGAGCGCGAGGTCCCGGTCACCGAGGACAAAACGAAGTCACGACGGGGTCGATACCGGATTCTCGATCCGCTGTTCCGGTTCTGGTTCCGGTTCGTCTACGGGAACGAAGACCGGTACGAGCGACTCGGTGACGACGCCCACGAGACGGTCATCGAACCGGAGATGGCCGACTTCGTGAGCCCGGAGTTCGAGACGCTCTGTCAGGACACACTCCCCGACCTGTATCCCAGCGAGACGTTCGTCGACATCGGGCGGTGGTGGTACAAAGAGCACGAAGTCGACGTCGTCGGTTTGACGGACGACGGAACGATGGTTACTGGCGAGTGTAAGTTCACGTCGTCGCCGCTCGACTACGGCGCGCTCACGTCGCTCGAAGACCACGCTGGCGAGATCCGATGGACACCCGACGGTGGCGACGTGGAGCAGAAGTACGTCCTCTTCGCCAGGAGCGGGTTCACGCAGTCGGTTCGCGATGCTGCCGCCGAACGCGACGACTTGCAGTTGTTCGACCTCGACGAGATCGTCGGGAGTAGCCGACGGTCGAACGACTGAAAGCCGGGGTCGACGCGAGAGTCGCCACCGCACGAGGGACGCCATCTACGCCTCGATCGCCGGTCAATCGACGCCGTCAAACAGCACAAACGACTATCCCCGGGTAATGGATATTCGATTCTTGGGCGGCGCACGGGAGATCGGTCGGAGCGCCGTCCTCGTCAACGACGCCCTCCTGCTCGACTTCGGGATGGCGACCGACAACCCGCCGCAGTTCCCGGTCGGCGACCCCGACCCCGAGGCGGTCGTCCTCAGCCACGGCCACCTCGACCACGTCGGGGGCGTCCCCTCGTTGCTCTCGGGGGACGCCCGACCCCCGATTCACTGGACGCCGCCGACCCGCGATTTGACCCGCGTGCTGGCCGAGGACACCCTCAAACTCCACGGCAACAGCCCGCTGTGTCCGTTCACCGAGACCGAGGTCAAGCGCCTCTCGGAGGTTTCGGTGACCCACGGCTACCGCGAGTCCTTCGAGGCGGCGGGCCACGAGGTCACCCTCTACGACGCGGGCCACATTCCGGGGAGCGCACACGTACTGGTCGACGACGGCGAGACGCGACTGCTCTACACCGGGGATTTCCACACCGACGACACCCGCCTGCTTTCGGGGACGACGGCGCGGCCCGACGCCGATGTCGTCGTCTGCGAGAGCACGTACTCGGACGTGGCCCACGACCCACGAGACGAGGTCGAACGCGCCTTCGCCGAGAGCGTGAAGACGACCCTCTGGGAGGGCGGGACGGTCGTGGTCCCCGCGTTCGCCATCGGCCGCACGCAGGAGATGCTGATGGTCTGTGAGGCTCACGACATCGACTGTTATGTCGATGGAATGGGGCAGAAAGTCACCCAGATTGTACGCCAGTATCCGGAGTTCGTTCGCGACCCCGAGGCGCTCCGGCGCGCGAAGTCGAACGCTCGGTTCGTGACGGGCAGAGACGGACAGCGAAAGCGAATCGCCGACCGGAACACCGTAATCGTGACGACGAGCGGGATGCTCTCTGGCGGCCCCGCGATGACCTACATCCCGGCCATCCGGGCAAATCCGACGAACAAGATCACGATGACGGGCTATCAGGTCGAGGGGACGCCGGGTCGGGACCTCCTCGATACGGGCCGGGCCGAAATCGACGGGCAGGTCATGCCCGTGAGCGCGCGAGTCGAATCCTACGACTTCTCGGCACACGCCGACCGCGAGGGTCTGCTGGCCTTCCTCGACTCGTATCGAGACGTGCAGGTCCTCGTGAACCACGGCGACCGGTGTGCTGCGTTCGCCGACGAACTTCGCGCGGAGGGCTTCGACGCGAGCGCGCCGGAACTCGGGGCGGAGTTCGCCGCGGTCTGAGGACCCGGCCCCTCTCCGTCTGGACGACGCTCGACAGGTCGGACTCGACTCGCATCGCCCGTCGGTTCTGCAAGTCTCGTCGCCACTCCCGGTTCGACCGCGGTTCGGTGCGAGCGGATACGGGACCGGCGCGGTCGGTTCTCGGGTCGATAGAATCGAGACCGAGACCGGCACTCAAGTACTCGCCGACCGAAGTCCGACCATGCAGCTCGGAATCATCCTCGAAACGAACGACCCAGAGCGCGTCTGGAACGGAGTCCGACTGGCGAACACCGCGCTGGACGAAGACCACGACGTCGAGGTGTTCCTGCTCGGCGACGGCGTCGAAGCGCCCGATCTCGAACACGAGAAGTTCAATCCCCACGGAGTACTGCGCAAGTACGCCCAAAACGGCGGGGACCTCTTCGCCTGCGGGACCTGCCTCGACTCCCGCGACATCGACCCCGACGACCTCAGGCCCCGCTCGACGATGCGCGACTGTCTCCGCATCGTCGAGGACTCCGACAAAGTGCTGACCATCGGCTGACTCTGCGCCGTCGGTCGGACGTTTTGCGGTCCGATTCGGTCGTCTCAGAGCACCCGGAACACCCGGACCGTGTCGCGCTTGCCGGGTTCACAGAGGAGCTGGGCGAGTCCGATGTCCGAGAAGACCGCCTTCCAGTCGCGGTGGTACAGCGGAAAGTCGCCGTGGACGCAGCTCACTTCGCCGCCCTCGCGGCCTCGCTGGGGGCTGTTGCCCTCGTTCTCGGCCGTGATGAGGAGGTCGGAACTCACCCGCGCGAGTTCCTCGAACACCCAGTCGTTGTCGGGGTGGACGTGCTGGAGCGTCTCGACCGAGTAGACCACGTCGAACGCGTCGTCGGGCATCTCGGGGACGAGGTCCTCTATCGCACCGGCGTGGAAGGTCCCGGTCTCGGCGAGCCGTGGGTAGTGGTCGGCCATCACCTCGAACGAGTCGTCGTTGATGTCGATGCCGGTGAGGTTCCGGTAGCCCTGCTCGCGCAGGTGGGCGAGGTGGCGGCCGGAGCTACAGCCGACCTCCAGAACCTCGGCGTCGGCGGGGGCGTAGTGGTCGAACACGGCGGCGAGGGTCTCGGACACCTCGTTGGGTCCGATGTCGGCGTAGTACGCGGGCGAGAACTCCTCGGTGCGCTCGGCCCAGTGGCGGTGGTTGTCGGCCGGGCGATGGTCCTCGGCTGCGCGCTGGTCGTCCTCGGCGTCCATGCGCGATGGCAGGCGGTCGACGCCTAAATGGTTCGCGGAGTCGGTCTCGGCGAGCCTCACTCCTCGACCAGCGTCTCGGCGAGCGCCGGGACGAAGGTCCCCACGTCGGTCACCATCCCGATGGCCTGCGCGCTCCCGCGGTCGAGCAGTTGGGTCACGGTGGCGGGGTTGATGTCGACGCAGACGACCTTGGTGGTCGAGGGCAGGCAGTTGCCGACCGCGACCGAGTGCAGCAGGGTCGAGAGCATCAACACGAGGTCGGCCTCGCGGGCCTGCTCGCGGATGGCGTTCTGGGCCTCGACCGCGTCGGTGATGGTGTCGGGGAGCGGGCCGTCGTCGCGGATGGAGCCCGCGAGGACGTAGGGCACGTCGTTGTCGACGCACTCGTACATCACGCCCTCTTCGACCACGCCGTCCTCGACCGCCTCCTCGATGCCGCCCGCGCGGACGATCTCGCTGATGGTGTAGATGTGGTGCTTGTGGCCCTTCCGCGGGCTTTCGAGCGTCTCGACGTCCATCCCGAGCGAGGTGCCGTACTGGCCGCGTTCGAGGTCGTGGACCGCGAAGCCGTTGCCCGCAGAGAGCATGTCGACGTACCCCTCGCGGACGAGGCGGGCCAGCGCGTCGCCCGCCCCCGAGTGGACGACCGCGGGCCCGACCACCGCCAGCACCGACCCGCCCTCGGCCTTCGTCTCCGCGATGGCCTCGCCGATCTCGCGGATGAGCGACCCCGACGGTCGCTCGGCCGAGACCCCGCCCTGCATGAACCCGAACGGACCGCCCGACCCGCGGGGGCGCTCGGGCGGGTCCACCCGGACGCCCGCCTCGTCGGCCACCACGAGGTCGCCCGCCTCGATGGCGTTCAGGACCTTCGTCTCGGCCCGCGGGCCGCCCTCGGCGTCGGGGTCGACCACGACCGCACAGTCCATCTCGACGTGTTCGACCGGGAGCCACTCGTCCTCGTACCTGACCTTCGTCGGGTGGTTCGTCGTCGAGTAGAAGCCGTGGGGCACCACGCCGTCTTCGGGCGCGGGCTTCAGCGTCGCGTTCGGCGGGTCCGAGAGGCGCGCGCCGTGCTGGTGGAGTTCGTGGAGTATCTCGCCGAGCGCGTCCTCGTCGGCGGCGGTCACCGTCATCCGGCAGTACGATTCGGCGTCCTTGTGCTGGCCGACCTCGAACGTCTCCACGTCGAAGTTCCCCCCGAGGTCCATCACGACCCCGAAGCACTGTTGCATCATTCCCGAGTCGATGATGTGGCCCTCCAGTTCGACCGTGCGTGCGACCGTCATACCCCGAAGACGCAAGCGCGGCCCATCAACGTTGTCCTCCTTCAGGCGACGTTGCGCTCGACGACCTCCTCGCCCTCGTCGAACCGGTCGCTCGCCAATCGGCTCAGGTCCACGAGCGAGGCCTCCCCGTCGACGCAGAGCTCGGCGACGACTTGCCCCGTCGCGGGCGCGTGCTGGAAGCCGTGGCCCGAGAACCCCGCGGCCGTGATCAGTCCGGGGACCGTCTCCTCGACGACGGGGTGGTGGTCGGGGGTCACTGCGTACAGCCCCGCCCAGCCCCTGCGGATTCGCGAGTCGCCGTCGAAGTAGCTCGCGTAGTCGGCGGCGCGCTCGACCGCCGTCGCGGCCCACTCGATGTCCATCGATTCCGAGTAGGCGTCGGGGTCCACGGCGGGGTCCTCGCCGTCGAACTGCCCGCCGACGAGCGCGGCCCCGTCGCGCTCGGGTCGGAAGTACGACCCCGTGTCGAGGTCGATGGTCAGGGGCACGTCCTCGGCGAGCGACCGACTGGGCTCGACCACCGCGATCTGGCGGCGGCGCGGGGAGATGGGGAGGTCGACGCCCGCCATCGCGCCCACCTGCCCGGCCCACGCGCCCGCCGCGTTGACCACGAAGCCGGCGTCGAGTCGGCCGTCGTGGGTCTCGACGCCGACCACGGCGTCGCCGTCTGTGAGCACGTCGGTGACGGCGGTCCCGGTTCGAATCTCGACGCCCGCCTCCCGCCCGGCCTCGGCGTACCCCTGCACCGCGAGGTTCGGGTCGGCGAACCCGTCCTCGGCGTTGTAGGTCGCGGCCACGAACCGGTCGGCGACGAGGCCGGGACAGCGCTCGCGAGCGTCCGCGGGGTCGAGATACTCGCTGTCGACGCCGAGGTCGTTCTGCATCGCGACGTTCTCGCGGAACCGCGCCGCGGTCTCGTCGGTCCGGGCGACGAAGAGGTAGCCGGACTTGCGATACGCCATGTCGACGCCGAACTCCGCCTCGAAGGCGTCCCACACCTCCCGGCTCGCGACCGACAGCCGGACGTTGACCGCCGTCGAGAACTGGCTCCTGATGCCGCCCGCCGACCGGGCGGTGCTCCCCGTCCCGAGCGACCCCTTCTCGACGAGGGTCACGTCGACGCCCGCCCGCGCCAGATAGTACGCAGACGACAGCCCGACGATGCCACCTCCGACGACGACGGCGTTCATGTCACGTTCGACGCTTTCGGGCGTAAATAAGCTACCGCTGGCGTTTTTTCGACGCCTTCACTGGCGGTCGGCGTTTTTCGACCGTCTCGCTGGTCGCTCTCCGGCCCCGGCGAGCCAGTCGTCCTCCGCGAACGACCGGAGTCAGTCGTCCTCCGCGAACGACCGGAGTTCCTCGGGGAGTCGCTGGAAGCGCTCCCAGCGACCGTTCTCGTTCGTCTTCCCTTTGCGGATCTGGGTCCGTTCCTCGAAGTCGAAGACGGCCTCCTCGTCGAGGAGGCCGTCTTCGGCGGCCTCCCGCAGCTTCTTCGAGTCGAAGCTCCGGACCGAGACGGGGTCGACGCCCGCGTCCCGGACCGCGGTTCGGACCGCCGCGTCGTCCTTGAGACTCCGGCGCTCGTAGGAGTAGCGACTGACCGAACCGAGGTCGGCGGTGAGCTGGCCCTCCTCGCCGGTCGCGTCGATGAGCGCGTCCCGGACCTCCTTTCGGGCGTCCTCGGCCGAACTCTTGAGGTCCGACAGCAGGCTGTAGAGGTCGACGAGCTGGGAGGTGTCGAGGTCGTCGAGCGTCTCGAAGTCGTACTCGTCGGCGAGCGAGAGCAGGACGAGCGCGTCGCGCTCGATGCCGAGGTCGAACGGCTCGCGGTCGTCGTCGGTCGAGTCGCGGGCCGCGCCGGACGCCCTCGCGGAGTCGCGGGACGGTGTCGCGGAGTCGCGGGACGGTGTTGCGGAGCCCGCCGACGTTTCGGACGCGCCGGACGACTCCCCGTCGCCTCGCTGGCGGCGCTTTTCGGTCATCACGAAGTCGCGCGCGCCGTCGTAGCCGAGGCGGGACCACGAGTGGCGGCCGTCGTCGGACTCGCTGACGTGCCCGGCGACCGAGCGGATGCGGTCGCTGTACTCGCAGTCGGCCACGGGGCACTCGACCGGGTCGAAGTCGGTCACTTCCATGCGCTATGAGGGAGTAGTCGCCCGATGGCACATAAACCCTCGCGCGGACTCGTGGGCGGACCCGCGGGTGCCGACCCGCGAGAAAGCATTTGACTCGGCACGTCGAACGCTCGTGCATGTCCGAGGAACCCGACCCGGAGCTCTCCGACGCCGAGAGGCGCGCGCTCCACGAGATGCAGGTCGGCATCGAACACGTCCGGCGCGGGTACGGCGACCTGCTCGATTTCCACCACGAGGTCGGGCGGGCGGGCGACCGCTTCGAGTCGGCCCGCGAGCAGCTCCGGGAGGCGGGCCGCGACGAACTGGCCGACGAGCTCCGGGACCGCCACCTCCCCGCGGGCGTCGTCGGCGACATGTGGACCTACGAGGTGGTCTCGGCGTTCGAGGAGGGGTTCCTCTCGGAACTCACCGATTTCGAGGCCTCCGTGCGCGAGGAACTGGCCGACGGCATCGATCACGTCTCGGAACGAGCGCAGCAGGCCGAGTGGCGCGAGCGCGCCGACGGGGACGCCTGGCGGGACCGTTAATCGTCCCGGGCGACCACCAACCCCCGGCACGCCGGGCAGAGAACGGGACCCCGCTTCTCGAACGTCGCGCCACAGAGGGTACAGACGTACGCGCCGCTCGTCTCTCCGCGAATCCGTCTCCTGAGTCGGCTGAAAATCCTCATCTCTCCCGTCGTGGAGTGGGACCGCGAGACGGAAAGCGATTACTGCCGTTCCCGCGTCACGCGATTCCCCCGGGAGCCCGGAGGTAAGGCGCGACTAACGTCGGCCAGCCGACTTCAATCGCCGCGTCCGTCCCCGGAACGGTGCTGAACGATGGGGCCGATTTACCCGTCGCTCGGTCGACGCTCCGGCGATGGTCCGACCGGGTACCTCGACCGCCGCTTCGCCGACGAGACGCGTCCTCGCGTCGCTGTTCGCGCTGGCCGCGCTCGCCGTCGCCGGAGGACTCGTCTTCGGATACACCGCGGGGACCGCGCCGTTGGCGGGCGGTTCGGCGACCGTCGGCCCGGAGGCGGCCGCCTCCGGGCCGACAGTCGAGCAGGCGGCGGGTCCCGACTCCCCCGACGCCTACGAGAACGCCACGGTGGTGACGACCAGCGAGCGGACCGAGGGCGGGTCGCGAGCCAACTTCGTCGCGGCCTACGCGCCCGACGGGTCGGTGCTGTACCGCAACGACTCGTGGCGTGTGTACAACGACGTCGACCCCGTTCCCGGCGAGGCCGCGACGGTCGAGTACGTCGCGGCCGACCGCCTCTCCCCCGAGGAGTGCGACGCAGAGGTCGCCTGCTGGCGGAACGTCTACGAGCGCGTCAACATGTCCACGGGGGAGGTCACCCGCGAGTACACCTACCTGACCTCGGTCGAGCGCGGCCAGCTACACGACATGGACCGGGTCGCCGACGACCGCCTGCTCGTCGGCGACATCGCCCGCGACCGGGTCTTCGTCGTGAACACGACCACCGGGATAATCGAGTGGGAGTGGCAGGCCCAGAGCGACTTCGACTTCGCGAGCGGCGGTCCCTTCTCCCGCGACTGGACTCACCTCAACGACGTGGAGATGCTCGACGACGGCCGGGTGATGGTCAGCCTCCGCAATCAGGACCAGGTCGTCTTCCTCGACCCCGAGACCGGCGTCGTCGACGACTGGACGCTCGGGAGCGACGGCGACCATGACACCATCTACGAACAGCACAACCCCGACTACATCCCCGGCGAGCGCGGGGGTCCCGCCGTCCTGCTGGCCGACAGCGAGAACGACCGGGTGGTCGAGTTCTGGCGCGAGAACGAGAACGAGAGCGAGGGCGGCGAGTGGACCGAAGTCTGGTCGTGGAGCGACGACCGACTCGACTGGCCCCGCGACGCCGACCGCCTGCCCAACGACCACACGCTCGTGACCGACACCGACGGGGGTCGCGTGCTCGAAGTCGCGCCGAACGGGAGCGTCGTCTGGCGCGTCGAGGTCGAGGGCGGCTACGACGCCGAGCGCCTCGGGACCGGCGACGAGAGTGCGAACGGGACGAGCGCGGCCGCGTGGGACGGAAACGCCACCGGGGAGTGACGGCGAAAATCCCGCGTACCCCCGGGTTTTTGAGGTGGGCGCGCCACGGTTCGAGTGATGAGCGACCGAGGAGACGGGGGGCCGCCGACCGACCGCGAGTCCCCGGTCGGCGAGCCGGTGGTCCGGGGCGACGAGGCGGTCACGGGCCAGTCGGCCGAGCAGGCGAAGGCGTTCGACCCCGAGGACGCCGACAGCCTCGCGGAGGCCGCCGAGACCGCCCACCAGTTCGCCGAGAACACCGCAGGAGGCACCGACAACGTCTACATGCTCCGCGGGGCGGCCGCCTGCGCCGCGCTCGTCCGCGGGGTGGGGTCGTACAAGGAGGCCGCCGAGCGCGCGGGCGGCGAGGTGACCGTGGCGTTCGTCCGCAAGTGGGCGCGCGTCCACGACCTGCCCCAGTCCATCCGGCGGTACGTCGCCATGGGCCACATCGCGCCGACCGCCGCGAAGCACATCGCCCGCGTGGACGGCGAGGACCGCTTCTCGCTCGCGTGGGCCGTCCTCGACGGCGACCTCACGGTCCGGGAGGTCCGGTCGGTCGCCAGCGCGGTCAACCGCGGCGAGCGCGTCGCCGACGCGCTCGCCGAACAGGGCGTCTCGCCGGGCGAACTCTCGATTACGCTCCCCGAGGACACCTACCGGGAACTCCGACGGGCGGCCGCGCTGGAGGGCAAGAGCCCCGACGCCGTGGTCGCCGAGGCGTTGGATGAGTGGCTATCCTAAGTACTCCCGCGCCGACTCCGCCAGCACGTCGCCCGCGGTCAGCACCTCCGACCACTCGATGGTCTCGTCGGGGAAGTGGGCCTGCTCGATGCTCCCCGGCCCGAACATGACCGTCGGGATTCCGGCGTCGATGTAGTGGCGAGCGTCGGCACCGTAGGTCGCGCCCCGCGCCTGAGTGTCGGAGAGGCCGCGGGTCGCCATCGCGCGCTGGACCGCACCGACGACGGGTTCGTCGGGCGATATCTCGGACGGTTCGAACTGGACCGAGAAGCGCTCGAACGCCGGGGGATGCTCGGCGAGCCACTCGTCGTCGGCGACGACCTCGGCGAGTCGCTCCTCGAACTGGGCTTCGACCTCCTCGACGGTCTCGCCGGGCGCGACCCCGATGCGAATCTCGGCGGTGAGGTCCGACGGGACCGAGGAGGCCCAGTCGCCCGCCTCGACCCGGCCGAACACGACCGGCCACTTCACCGGGAACTCCTCGTAGAGGGGGTGGGTCACCGTCTCGCCGCGCTCGGCTTCGAGGGCCATCAAGGCGTTCCGAATCGCCGCGAACTTCGGGAGCACGTCGACGCCCTGCCACCGGGAGGCGGCGTGGGCCGACCGGCCGGTGAGTCGCAACCGCTTCATCACCGACCCCTCGGAGGCGACGATGGGCCGGAGTTCGGTGGGTTCGGCGATGATTGCGGCGTCGCGCTCGAAGGGGTAGGGGTTCGAGAGCGCGGCTGCGGCCGCGCCGACGCCGCCTTCCTCCTCGCCGACCACGCTCTCGACGACGAGGCGGCCGTCGAGGTCCGGGTCCGACTCGTGGAGGTGCTTCGCGGCGAACACGCAGGTCGCCAGCCCCGTCTTCATGTCGGCCGCGCCGCGGGCGGTGAGCGTCGTCTGGCGGTCCGTCTCGTTGCCCTCTCCCGCTTCGTCCCCTTCGTCCCCTTCGTGCCCTTCGTCCCACTCGGGTTCGAAGGGGTCGCTCGCCCACGACTCGCTGGCGGCGGGGACCACGTCGACGTGGCCGTTCAGCACCAGCGTCGCCCCCGCCTCCGGATTTCCGAACTCCAGCACGCCCCCGACGCTCGGCCGGTCGGCCACCGGAATCTCGGCGGGGTCGTCCGGGAACGAGGGGTGGGCGGCCAACTGCTCGGCGTCGGCGGTCCACTCGTAGGTCTCGAAGCCCATCTCGTCGAGTCGGTCGCGGAACCACTCCTGTGCGGGCGCTTCGTTCCCGTCGGTCGTGTCGAATCGCAGGAACTCGGTGACGAACTCCCGGAGGTCGGCGTCGCGCTCGTTCGCGAACTCGTCCATGAGAGAGTCAACCGAGG
Source organism: Halorussus salilacus (assembly GCF_024138125.1). Lineage (NCBI taxonomy): Archaea > Methanobacteriati > Methanobacteriota > Halobacteria > Halobacteriales > Haladaptataceae > Halorussus > Halorussus salilacus. The sequence goes on along the minus strand of NZ_CP099993.1, from coordinate 1,356,421 downwards.
TGGTCGTGGTAAAACTTCCGAGCGATAGTAAACGTTTAACTCTCACCACCTACAAGCGGATGGCGAGGGCTGGTAGCTCAGTTAGGCAGAGCGTCTGGCTTTTAACCAGACGGTCAGGGGTTCAAATCCCTTCCAGCCCGTATTCCTTCCGCGAGCAATTCCGCGAGCGACGCGTCGCGTCGCTCACACGACTGCGAGCGGTGAAACCGCGAGCGAAGGCCGCACGCCCGGAACGTCTCGACGTAGTTCACAATCCCTCCCGGCCCGCTTTTCGCGACGAGCAATCGGCGAGCGCACGGTTCGTGCGCTCGCCGATTGCCCTCACGAATCCCCTCGAACTCGGTTACAAACGGTTCCGGATATCAGATACCCTCGAAGTCGCTCGCGACCTCGCCATCGCGGTCCAGATCGACTATCGCGTCGAACAGTCCCATGAACTTCTCGACGTGGGTCTCGTCGTGGACGCCCTTCGAGAGGTGGAACAGCGCGACGGCGTCGTGTTCGTCGAGGAGGTCGAGCATCTCGCGGATGAGGTCACGGACGCGGGCCTCGTCGGCGTAGTAGGCCATCTCGGTGATGGAGTCGAGGCTGATGCGCCGTTTTCCGTCCGTCGATTCGAGGAACCGGCGGGTGATCTCCAGAATTCCCTCCAGATCGTCGGGCGAGGAGACGTAGTGGACGTTGTCGGTGCTTCGCCGGGAGTAACCGCGTTCGATGCTGAGGGTGTCCAGAATCTCGGCACTGCTCTCGTCTACGTCGTAGTGGTCGAGTTTCTGCTTCACTTCGCGCGCGGTGGTTCGGGTCGAGATGACGAGGAAACGGTCGGTGTCGGTCTTCAGAAAGTCAGTGTCGATGCGGTCGGTCTCGCCGGTGCTCGGATGCAGGAGGAGAATTCCCGTGCCACCGGGTATCGATTCGGGGGCGTTCTCGATGGCGAGCTGATAGTCCATATCGACGGATAATACGGGGAGGCGACTTAAGGGTGCGGGTCGGCGGCTGAAATCGGGCGAGGGGTTGGCGGTCGGCGGTCGGTCAGAACACGCTGTCGGCGGTCGCCGCGCCGACCACGCTGAACACCGCGCCGACGCTGATGGCCTTCAGCGTGGTCGTGACCGTCGCCATCGTCGGCTCGCCCGCGTCGTAGGTCTCCGGAAGGAAGGTGCCGGGCACGCCGAACGCCAGCGTGAGGATGACCACCGACCCGTAGGACACCACCATGAGCGAGATGAACCGCGAGGGGACCCCCGCGACCTCGGCCTCGCGGTCGGGGTCGCGTTCGTCGTCGGCCTTGTAGAGCGCGGCGTACCCGATGGTGAAGACGATGAGCACCGTCGACAGCGCCTCGAGGACGGTCATGTCGGTCGCCAGTACCCACACCTCCTCGGTGACCACGAACGGCCCCGCCAGCAGGAACCCCCCGACCATCTGCTGGGCGGAGTCCGACAGCGCGAATCGCCTTCTCCGGTCGCCCATAGGGAAACGAGACTACCCATAAATTTAAATGTAGTACACTCGGATCCCGTGCCAATTGTTTCGTTCGTTGAAATATCCTAAAGAATAAGTAGTTAGGAAATTTACTATAAATTGATGCCTTCCACACGCCGGTCCCTCATTCTAATTGGCGCTACGTTCCTCTCGGGCTGTGGCATGCGGACGCCCAGTGACCAACACGAGAGACGAAACACTGGAACGCGAACCGATACTACGAGCGAGGAGGAATCTAGCCTCTCGAAACCCGACGTAACACGACAGTTTGGGGAGACGTATGTCGATACGGGACTCGAAATTACCGTCGAGACACCGACCCTCGAAGCGACGTTCGATTACGATGGGGAAACATACGAGATGCCCGACGGAGAGGCACTCGCAATCGTGCCGATCACGTTCTCCAACATGCTTTCGGAGGAAACACTCCCGATTGATGGACCACTTTTTACGCTCCTCGACGGGACGATAGAGATCCTCGAGACACACAGCGTGGAGCATCCTGAATTCGACCCGTCTATTCGCATCCGGGAAATCGAAGCAATAACAACTACGCAACGGTGGACTGCACAGGGTGGAGCGATAGCACCGGACGAGCAACTAACAGGTACTGCTGTCTTCCACCTTCCGGATACGACCGAACTGACCGAGCCCAGTATCGCGTACGAATCGAGTCGTATCAAAGACGACCGATTCGGCGACAAGATAGTGGCGTGGACGAAGTGAGTCTTCGCTATGTATGAAGGGTCGAGCGACACTTATCTGCTATCGACGTAAAAAAGAACTGTAGTGGTTACTCCGAGCTTACGTCGATTCCACGGTGGTACGCGACAGTGAGATACGGGTCGACTGCTCGTGTCTCGGTCGAGAATTCGGTCTTTTTGCCCTTCCGCCACTCCAGTATGTCGTCCCGGTCCACGCGGTCGTCGTGGACGACCTTCGTTCGGATGTCGATGTTCGTCGTCGGTAACCGGAGTTCAAAGAGTCCGTCGTTAGACGATATCTCTTTGACTGCTGGCGACTGAAGCAGTTCACCGGGCGTCGTTGCGTCCCAGTTGACTTCGAATTCCGGGACTCGGTATCCGCGTTCTGAGCGGGCGTAAATACCAGATTCGGCAATCTCTGGGTTTTGGATGCTCAGGCTCTGTACTGTATTCCCGCCGATTTTCGTCACGTCGCCTTTCGCACCTTGGAAGTCGACGATTCGGCTACTGTTCTCGAAGACCGATACCTCCTCTTCGCTGGCAGTCAGAATCTGTAGCTGTTGACTGTTCGCGTCGAGTGCGTACTTAACGGGTCGGTTACGGCGATCGAGGTCGAGGTTCTCCGTCTCACCGATATCGAAGGTAAGACCGGCTTCGAGCAGAGAGACATCCTCGTTGACGGGTGTGGCCCCGGCAGAGACGCCCATCGCCGTCGTCCCAAGTATCGATGCGCTCGCAGCTTTCGTGAACGTCCGTCGATTTATTTCTTTCATGAGTAATTGATGGTTTCTTGGTACGAAGTGTAGTCGATGGCATCGATGCTACAGCTCGTCAGGTCGAGCCTATGGGTGTTGTCCCAGGTGTTATCGGGAGCGCAGTCACCCTTCCCGGAGCGGTCGTGTTTCCGCGTCGGGTGGGTATCGTCGCGCTCGTAGAACGTCAGCATCGGCGTGGAATCGCCATCCGAGTCGATTATACCGAGGTCGTGTTCGTCACCCTCCGTCAGGTCGTCGACGTAGGTGTACTCCATCGAGACCATATTGTGAATCGGCTCTTGGACCGCGAGATTCTTCCATCGGGCCGTGTCATTATTCGTCACGTCGTAACCGCCTGCGGTTCCGACGAAGGCCGCTGTACCGTTTACCCAGCACGTTTCGCCTTTTCCAACGTATTCGGCGTTTGCGAAGTTCGTCGAATCAGTGACGCCTAGGTGAACGCCGTTGTAGTCATAGTACCCCTGGTCGCCGAGCCAGTCTTTGAAGTTGGTGAAGTACGTGTCACCGTCGTCTTCATCTTCGACTTCGTCCACGTTTGATTCGTAGTCGTAGAGTGCTATCTCGTAGTATTGCACTGCTGTCTTGTCGTAAATCTCGTCACAAGCGCTTTTCACCGCATCGTAGACTTCGTTTTTCGCCTCTTCTCTGTCGCCTGTTTCGTTCGGATACAGGTAGACACTGAGGGTTTCTTCCCCGATCTCAGGTTCGCCTTTGTTCGTCAATGTCGTATAGTCCGACATCAAATAGTTATTGGATAGTAATAAAGTTATATTTTTCTACTAGAATATTATATAATGTTTATTATATAGATCTATAATTTTACTCAGCGGAGTTCCATTGCAGAGAGGCCTCAACCGTTCGGTACCGAACCCGTTTTAGTCGTGAGCCGTCATTTTTCACCCATGAGCGTTCGCGAGGAGTTCGACGACTGGGCCGCAGACGGCCGCGACAAGGGGATGGAAGACCGCCACTGGCACACCGCCAAGTACGTGCTGGCCCGGATGCCGGTCGAGGAGGGCGAGGTCGTCCTCGACCTCGGCACCGGGAGCGGGTACGCCGCCCGCGCGCTCCGGGACACCAAGCGCGCGGGCCGGGCCTACGGCCTCGACGGGTCGCCCGAGATGGCTCGAAACGCCCGCGGGTACACCGACGACCCCGACGTGGGCTTTCTTGTCGGTGACTTCGACCACCTCCCGTTCGCCGACGACAGCGTCGACCACGCCTTCACGATGGAGGCGTTCTACTACGCCAACGACCCCCGCCAGACCCTCCGGGAGGTCGCCCGCGTCCTGCGACCGGGCGGCACCTTCTTCTGCGCCGTGAACTACTACGAGGAGAACGTCCATTCGCACTCGTGGCAGGAGAACATCGACGTGGAGATGACCCGGTGGTCGGCCGCCGAGTACCGCGAGGCGTTCCGCGAGGCGGGCCTTCACGTCGCCGAGCAGGACAACGTCCCGGACCGCGAGACCGAGATTCCCGACGAGAGCGCGTTCCCGACCGATAGCTGGGAGACCCGCGAGGCGATGGTCGAGCGCTACCGGGAGTTCGGCACCCTGCTGACCGTCGGCGTCGCGCCCTGAAACCCGGGCTTCCGAAACTCTCACCGGGGCGATCCCGTGACCGAAACTTCTCTTTGGCTGGGTTCTGAGGTGGGAGTATGCACACCGAAGACCTCGACGACCTCGACGAGTTCATCCTCCACGAACTCCAGCGCGACGCCCGCCACGTCTCGGCCAGCACCATCGCCGAGTCGGTGGACGTGGCTCCGAGCACGGTCCGAAACCGCATCCGGAAACTCGAAGACTGCGACGTCATCAAGGGCTACCCCCTCGACGTGGACTACGAACTCGCGGGCTACCCCCTCCACACCCTCATCGTCTGCACCGCGCCGATGCCCGAGCGCGAGGAACTCGCCAAGGAGGCCCTCGACGTGCCGGGCGTCGTCGCGGTCCGGGAGATCATGACCGGCGAGGAGAACATCCACGCCACCGTGGTCGGCACCGACCACGACGACCTGAGTCGAATCGGTCAGGACCTCAACGAACTCGGACTCGAAGTCGTCGAGGAGGACCTCATCCGGAGCGAACACTATCAGTCGTTCCAGCGGTTCGACTCGCGCGAGGAGTGAGTCGAGCCGACGCGACAGGCGAAAACGAATCGGGAACGTACGGAACGATAATTACCGATTCGGTAATCACATGCCAGTATTTATCTCGGTTCGGTGTGTAGGGCGAGCCACCGATGCTTCGGGGACTCTACGACGGACCGGATTCGTCCGGACGTAGCGCTCTGCAGACCCACCGATTCGGCCCGCAGACGCGCCGGTCCGAACCGACGATACACCGACCCGAATCGGCGTCTCCGTCGGCGTCGCCGACAGCATGAACTTACTCGCGACGCAAGTACCTCGCATGAACACCGATAGTGAGCCGACCGCGATCCGACTCGACTGACATCCCCGACAATGCACACGAAACGACACGTAGCCGCGGGTGACTCGCTCTCCGACCGACGGTCGATTCCCGCCGAGGTGGCGACCCGATGGTAGAAGCCGTCGGCTTCGACATCCTCAATCTCCTGCTCGTGTTGGCGCTGGCGTGGGTGTTCGGGTCGCTCTCGGAGCGACTCGGCTACCCCGCGCTGATGGGCGAACTCCTCGCTGGCGTCGTCTTCGGGCCGCCTCTGCTCGGACTGCTCCAGCCAGCCGAGGAGCTCGACATCCTCGCCGAACTCGGCGTGTTCCTGCTGATGGTCTACGTCGGCATGGAGGTCGACATCCACGACCTGTTCGAACTCGGGAGCAAGTCGTTGCTGGTCGCGGTCGGCGGATTCGTCGTCCCGTTCGGCCTCGGCTACCTCGCCGGGGTACTCATCGGACTCGCGACCGGGCCGTCGCTGTTCATCGGCATCGCCATGGCGGCGACGTCGCTGGCGACCAAATCGCGCATCCTCGTGGACCTCGACCTGCTCGATACGCGCATCGCCGGGGTCCTGCTCGGCGGCGCACTGGTCTCCGACGTGGGCGTGCTGGTCGTGTTCGCGGGCGTCATCGGCTTCATCGAGGCGGGTTCGGTCGAGGCGACGACCATCGCGACCATCGCGGGCAAGGCGCTGGCGTTCTTCGCGGTCGCGCTGATCATCGGCGACAAGTTCCTCCCGCCGCTGTGGACCCGCTTCGAGCAACTCCGCGAGCGGTACGGGTTCGTCGACCGGACCTCGGCGTTCACCGTGGCGATGGTGGTCGCGCTCGTGTTCGCGTACCTCGCCGACCTCGCTGGCCTCCACATGATCATCGGCGGGTTCGTCGCCGGGCTCTTTCTCCGGCAGGCCGACCTCCAGCCCGACCTCTACGAGCAGGTGTACGGCGTCATCTACGACCTCGCCATCGGCTTCTTCGCGCCCATCTTCTTCGTCACCGTGGCGTTCGACCTGACGCTGGACGTGTTCGCCTCCGACGTTGGCCTGCTCGCCCTGCTGACCGGTGTCGCGTTCGTCGGGAAAATCGTCGGGTCGTGGGCCTTCTCGTTGCCGACCGACCTCACCTCTCGGGAGGGGTTCGTCATCGGCCTCGGGATGAACGGCCGCGGGACCGTCGAGATAATCATCGCCTCCATCGGCCTGAACGCGGGCATCATCGACCAGCAGCTGTTCTCCATCCTCGTGTTCCTCGCGATGCTGACCACCGCGCTCGTTCCGGTGACGATGAAGTGGGGCGTCGACTGGCTACAGGGCGTCGGCGAACTCGTCACGATGGACGAAGACGAGACGCCCGACGTCGAGGCGTAGCGGCCGCGCTCGGCCGCGGGCCGAGCGCGGTCGGTTCCTACCCGCCCCAGCCGCCGGGCACGTCCCCGGCGATGTGCTCGCGCCACGCCTCGAACCCCGCTTCGCAGTCCGGGTTCGCGCCGATGTGGTCGACGAATCCCGCGCCGGGATTCGGTAGCTCTGCCCCGCAGAACGGACAGTCGTTCGGGTCGCTCCAAGTGGTTGCGCTCATCGTCTCGTCGCTGGCCGCGCAGATGTATAAACGCAACCCCAATACATCTTAGGGACAGTTAATCCCCTAGTATGTGCCTTATACTCTCTTGGCCGTCACCGCGTCCGCTCGCCCGCCAGAATCTCGGTGTCGAGCCAGTTCTCCTCGGGCGGGAGGGGACACGCGAACGTTTCGCTGTAGGCGCAGAACGGCGAGTACGCGAGGTTGAAGTCCACGACCATCTCGTCGGTGTCGGCTAACTCTCCCTCCACCTCGAACTCCATGTACCGACCGTGCTCGTCGGTCTGCTGGCCCGTGGTCTTGTCGCGGAAGGGGACGAACAGCCCCTCGTGGTCTTCCCGGCTGTAGGCCGCCAGCTCGTACTCCTCGCCCAGTTTGAAGTGCAGGGTCGCCACCCGGAGGTACCGCTGTGGCGCGCCCGCGGTCACGTCCATCTCCACGGGCCCCGGATTCTCGTGGACCTCGACGCTCGCGACCACGCGGTAGTCGGGGTCGGGGTCGAAGTACTCCAGCCCCGAGAACCCCTCGCGGTCCTCGGGCGGAATCGGCGACTGGGGGTGTTCCGCGAAGAACTCGTCTTTCTCCTCGCGGTGGCTCTCCAACTGCTCGCGCCACGCCTCGGGGTCGAACTCGTCCTCCGCGGCCTCGGTGTCGGTCATGCCCGACGATTCGCTCTCGCGTCGGGTAACGGTTTGCATCGCCCGTCGAGAATCGCCGCGCTCGCACTCCTGCGCTCGGTGACCCTTCCACCGGAGACGCGCGGGTGAACCATCCGCCGGGAATCGGCGGGAGAACCAATCCACCGGGGGCGGGACTGAAAGGGGCCGCCCGCTCGCGTTTACGTGGTCGTCTCTGACGGCCCTATCTGCGCGGGCGGTGCTGAGAGCGCAGATATCCGTCAGAGCGACCGCGAGCGGGCGGGGGCTTTCTGGGTGTTCGTCGTCGAGTGTTCGCAGAGGGTTCGTAGCGAGCGGGCGGGGGAGGAGGATGACCTAGCGTTCACCTCGTCGATATCAGTTCGGAGAGAGTCTCTAACCGCAACTCGACCTAGGAGAAGAACTTCAGGAGGTCGTCGCGCTTCTGCTCGTGAAGCTTCTCCTTCACCGCCTCGTTCAGCGCGTCGATGTTCCCGCGCTTCGCTGAGATGGGCGCGACGGTGTCGCGCCACTGCTTCCACGGCGGATGCAGGCCCAGTCGGTCGCAGAGTTCGTTCAGTCGCTCGTCCTCGTCGTCGACCTTGTCCATCTTGTTGACCGCGACCACGACCGGGATGCCCACGTCCCGGAGGAAGTAGAACATCTCCACGTCGTAGGGCACCTCGTCCTCGCCGGAGTGGCGGTCGATGATGTCGACGACGCTCTTGCCGTCGACCACCAGCACGCCGACCAGAATCTGGTCGGCGTGGTCCTCGATGTACCGGACGATGTCGGTCTTTATCTGCTCGCGGCGCTCCTCGGAGACGCCCGACATGAACCCGAATCCGGGCAGGTCGGTCAGCACGAAGTCCTCGCTGGTCCAGTCGTAGTGGTTGGGCGAGCGGGTCACGCCGGGCTTGCCCCCGGTGTCGAAGTGGTGGCCCGTGAGCTCGCGCATCAGGGTGGATTTCCCGACGTTCGACCGGCCGACGAAGACGACCTCCGCGCCGCGGTCCGGGCGACTCTCGAACATACCCGCCCTTCGGGGCGTCGGGGTAAAATGGCCGCGGTTCGACCGAGCGACCGCGACTGCGACCGAGCGACCGCGACCGAGCGACCGGGCGACCGAGCGACCGAGCGACCGCGACCGCGGTCGCTCGGTCGAGAGGAGCCGTTTCGGGAAAGACGTTTCACCCTCGCCTCTGTGCGACCGACATGGACCTCCCGCCCGCCCTCGTCCGACTCGCTCTCACGGAAGTCGTCTTCGCCGTCCCGGTCGGGGTCTACGTCCATCGGGACGCCAGACGACGCGGGAAGGACCGCCCGCTGGCGTGGGGCGTCGGGGTCGGCCTGCTCGCGCTCCCCGGCCTGTTCGTCTACGTGTTCCTCCGGGAACGCTCCCGGGACCGGTCGGCGTGACGCCTCCCTCGCTCGCTGGCGCGAGGGCCTCGCCGCGGTCGCTGGCGCGACGACCGCGCCGCTTCCGCGGCCCCGGGGTATTTACCGCCCCCGCGTCATCTGCGAGTATGCGGCTCGTACAGGTCTCGATTCCGGCCGGAAAGCGAGACACGGTCATCGGGGTCCTCGACGAGGAGGGCATCGACTACATGCTGACCGACGAGACCAGCGGCCGGGAGTACACCGACATCGCCTACTTCCCGCTACCGAACAACGCGGTCCAGCCCATCCTCGACAGGCTACAGGACGCGGGACTCGGCGACGAGGTCCACGCCGTCATCATCGACGCCAAGACCGACACCTCGCGTCGATTCGAGAAGCTCGAACGGAAGTACGCCGAGGGGAACGGCGACCCCGACCGCATCTCCCGACAGGAGATTCGCTCGACCGCCAGCGCACTGTCGCCCGAGTTCCCCACGTTCGTCGCGATGACGATAATCAGCGCGGTGGTCGCGACCGCGGGCCTCCTGCTCGACTCCCCGGCGGTCGTGGTGGGGTCGATGGTCATCGCGCCGCTCATCGGTCCCGCGGTGGGGGCGAGCGTCGGAACGGTGCTGGGCGACCGCGAACTGTTCCGCGATGGCCTGCGGTTTCAGGTGCTCGGCGGGACCCTGACCATCGCGAGCGCGACGGTGTTCGCGGTCGCGGTCCGGTTCGGCTTCCTCGTCCCGCCGGGAACCGACGTGACGACCATCCCCCAGATAAGCGGCAGACTGACGCCCGACTTCCTCTCGCTGGTGGTCGCGCTGGGCGCGGGCGCGGCGGGCGTCCTCAGCGTCGCGTCGGGCGTCTCGGTGGCGCTGGTGGGCGTGATGATCGCCGCGGCGCTCGTCCCGCCCGCCGCGGCGGTCGGCATCTCCATCGCGTGGGGCCACCCGATGGCGGCCATCAGCTCGGGCGTCCTCGTCCTCGTCAACCTCCTCTCGATCAACCTCTCGGGGCTTGTCGTCCTCTGGTACCTCGGCTACCGACCGAACGAGTGGTTCCAGCTCGACGAGACGCGGGCCAACCTCCTCAAGCGCGCGGGCGTCCTGCTCGCGGCCCTCGCGATACTCTCGGTGTTCCTCGGCGGGGTCACCTTCACGAGCATGCAGTCGGCGAGCTTTCAGGAGGACGCGCGCGACGAGGTCAAGCAGGTCGTCGTGGACACGCCCGGCGCGCAACTCCTGGGCGTCGAGTTCCAGACCACCGACGACCCCACGTTCTCCCGGTCGAGCAGGGTCGTGGTCACGGTCGGCCGCCCCTCCGGCGAGGAGTACCCCGACCTCGCCGAGCGGTTGAGCAGGCGGATAAACGCTCACGCCGACAACCGGGTCGCGGTCCAGGTCCGGTTCGTCGACACCGAGACGGTTCCGGCCTGAGCGGTCCCGTCCGTCCCCGGGCACCGCGAGCGCGGAGTCGGCCCGCCCCACCTTCCAAAGATATAACATGACTCTGCTGCAATTCGGGGACGATGCGCCCTGCCCTCCCCCTCGCGAGCGCCCTCCTGTTCGTCACCGTCCTCGGTCTCGGTCTCGGGGCCGCGGGAGCGACCCCCACCGCCAACGCCGAGGACGTCGCGCTGTACGCCACGACGGTCGGCCTCGACGACGCCGACGCGGTCGAATCGGCGATAGCGAACGGGACCGCCGACCCCGCCGACGAAGTGGTCGCGGGCGAGACCCTCGTCGTCGCCATCGACTCCGAGCGACTCGCGTCCGACCTCGATTCGCGAAACGGAACGACGACCGACCGGTTCCTCGACGCGGTGGCTGGCGACGCCGACCTCCGAATCGACCAGACGAACCCGGGCCCGCAACGGACCCGGAAGGTCGTCAGGCTCGGCCGCGAGAACGCGACCGCCTACCGAAACGGTACGACGACGTACGTCCTCGTCGATACCGAGGCGGTCGAGTACCGGCGCTACCGGCCCGGCGAGAACGACCCGGCCGACCTCCGCGACGGCGACCGGTTCGCGGTGACGTTCGGGTACGACCTCGACGACCACGAAATCGCGGGACCGGAGTTCGACCTCTACACGACCGAAGCCGAGTTCAGCCAGTTCGATTCCTACGACCCGCTCGCGCCCGAGGTGGTGAACCGGAGCGTGAAGGTCAACGTCGACCCCGAGGACGCCGTCGTCGCGCGGATGACCCTCGACGGCGGTCGGACGCTCACCGACGCGGCCGGACCGGTCGACTGGTCGGGGTGGCCGGGCGTCTCGCTCGACCTCCGCGGGGTCGAACCCGGGACGGGGTACGCGCTCGAACTCGTCCACGACGGCGAGGTGGTCGACCGCTACAACGGGACCGTCCGCGAACCGGACGCGACCGTCCGCGACGCCGAGGTGACCGAGGTCGAGGGGTACACCGCCGTGAACGCGACCGCCGAACTCTCCCACGGCGGAGCGGTGCGAGTGCTCGACGAGGAGGGGACGGAACTCGGGAGCGCTCCCGTCGACCCCGACACCAAGACCGACCTCACCGTCCGACTCCGTGGCGAGGCGACCGGGGAACTCCGGGTTCGGGCCGCGCGCGAGGAACACGCCAGTGCGGAGTACTACGACGGTCCCGAGTCCGAGGCGACCGTCGAGTTCGGCGACCGCGAGGTCCGGACCCCGACGCCGACGGTGTCGGCGACCCCCGACCCGACGGCGACCACGACCTCGGTGTCGCCGGACGCGACCTCGACCTCGCACTCGCCGGACGAGACCGCCACCTCGGCGTCGCCAGACGCGACCTCGACTTCGGCGTCGCCGGGCGTCGAGCGAGTCCCGGGGTTCGGACCGGTCGCCGGTCTGGTCGCGGTGGTCGCGCTGGTCCTCGCGGCCCTGCGACGCGCCTGACCGTTCCCGTCCGGAGCTTTTTGAGGGGGTACGTCGTACCCGCGGTGGGATGTTCAGGGGAACACTCGCAGTCGTGGGGATGACACTGCTTCTCGTGGCGGCGGGCGTCGCCGGGGTCGTCGGCCCGGCCGCCGCGAACGTGAGCGCGAATTCGGCACAGGACACGAACCGGACCGACGGCGGCCAGACAATCAGCGTCGCGGCGTCCGGGCAGGCTCAGGGCGAACCCGACCAGGCCATCGTCCGCGTCGCCGTCGTCGCCAGCGGCGACGACGGCGACGCGGTCCGGGCCGACCTCGCGGAGAACGCCTCCCGGATGCGGGCCGCGCTGGCCGAGGTTGGGATTCCGGACGACCGCATCCGGACGGTCGCGTACAGCATCGACCAGCGACGCGACACCGAGACGACCGCCGACCGCGAGCGGAGGTTCGAGGGCTTTCACGCCTTCGAGGTGACCGTCTCGAACGTCACCCGCGCCGGGCCGGTCATCGACGCCGCGGTCTCGAACGGGGCCGACCGGGTCGATAGCGTCGAACTCGCGCTCTCGGAGGAACGCAGGCGGGCGGTCCGCGCCGCGGCGCTCCGGGACGCGATGGACAACGCCCGCGGGAACGCCGACGTACTCGCCGAGAGCGCCGACCTCGAAATCACGGGCGTCCACAGCGTCTCGACCGGCGACGTGACCTTCGAACCGTTCCGCGCGCAGGCGCTCGAAGCCGAGGACGCCGGGGGGAGTTCGACCGACATCGAGTCGGGCCCGGTGACGGTGACCGCGCAGGTGCAGGTGACGTACAACGCGACCGGGTGACCCGCCCCGACTGTCAGCGAGGAACACATTCAACGGAACTGATTTTACGCGGGGTCCGGAAGGTCGCCGTATGCGCGGTCCCCGAGCCTCGACATCAGACCTCCGCCCGTGGCACGCACGAATCGAGCACTACACGCCCGACGGCCCGCTCGGCCGGTTCCTGCTCGCGACCGTGGCCGGGTCGGTCGGCACCACGGGACTGTTGTTCGCCATCACGACCGTCGTCGAGGCCTTCGCCTTCTGGCCGATACTCGCGCTCCTCTCGCTGAGCGTCGGTCTCGCTGGCGTCGGCCTCGCGCTGGTCGTCCTCTGGCCGGTGTACCTCTCGCTCATCGGCAACGTCGAGTCGGCGAGCGAGTACCCCGAGGGCGGTGTCGTCCGGCCGCCCGCCCGGACCCTCGACGCCGACGACGCCGTGTCGGTCCTCAAGCGGCGATACGCCGCGGGCGAGGTCTCCGAGTCCGAGTTCGAGCGCCGTCTCGACGACATCCTCGGCGTCGAAGCGGCGCTCGACTCGCACCGCGAGTCGAGCGCCCGAGAGCGCGGCGACATCCGACTTTCCGAGCGCAACTGACGTCGAAGCCGAACTCGCTGTCGCCCGGGCGTCCTCCGGCCTGAACGCTTTTCGCTCGGTATCGCGTGGTACCGTCGTGCGCGTCGTCCACGTTCTCGTTCCCGACGAACACCGCGAATCCGCGATGGAGGCACTCGACGAGCGACGGGTGGAGTACGTCGTGCTGGAGGACGACGACGAGTCGGTCCTCCTCGAATTCCCGATTCCGACCGACGCGACCGGCGAGGTGTTCGGCGCGCTCCACGAGGCGGGCGTTCCCGACGACGCCTACCGGGTGGTCTCGACCGGCGAGACCGCGACGACCGGGACTATCGACGAGCTGATGACCCGGTACGCCGCGCGCTACGACCCGCTCTCGGTCCCGGAACTCAAGTCGAAGTCCCAGGACCTCAGCCGCGACCCCCTCTCGTTCGTGGGGCTCGTGGTGTTGAGCGCCATGATAGCCGCGGGGGGACTGCTGGTGGGCTCGCCCGCCATCATCGTCGGCGCGATGGTCATCGCGCCGCTGGTCGGTCCGATGCTCACCGCCAGCGTCGGCGCCATCGCGGGCGACCGGGCCATGTTCGCCGACAGCGTCCGGTTGCAGGTCGTGGGACTCCTCGCGGGAATCGTCGGTGCCGGGCTCTTCGCGTTCGTCGCCCAGACGCTGTCGTTCGTACCGCCGGTGCTCGACATCACCTCGATAGTGGTCATCGCCGACCGGGCCGCGCCGACGTTCCTGACGGTCGCCGTCGGCGTCATCGCCGGGGCCGCCGCGGCGTTCGGACTGACGACCAAGGGACCGACCTCGCTCATCGGCGTGATGATCGCCGCCGCGCTGATTCCCGGCGCTTCCGCGACGGGAATCGCACTCGTCTGGGGCGAGTACCTCGTCGCGCTCGGCGCGTCGACGGTGCTGGCGGTGACGGTCATCGGCATCAACGTCGCGGTGTTCGCCACGCTCGAACTGCTCGGGTACGACTCCTCGCCACGGTCGCTCGTTCCGTCGTTCGAGGCCCCCGCGAGGATAGCCGCGATTTCGGTCGTCGCCCTGCTCCTCGTCGTCGGGAGCGTCGCCGTCGTGTACGGGACCTACCAGCACTTCGAGTACGAGTACGGGACCAACCGAGCGGTCGACGACGTGCTGTCCCGGTCGGCGTACGACGCCCTCAACGTCTCGACCGTCCGGACCGATTACGGTCCCGGAGCCGCGCTGTTCGACGCTCGACCGACGGTCGTGGTGACCGTGTTCCGCCCCTCCGGCGCGGAGTATCCCGACCTCGCGGCGACGCTCCGCCGGGAGATAGCGAACCGGACGGCCCACCGGCCCGCGGTACAGGTCCAGTTCACCGACGTACAGGCCGCGGGCCAACTGTCGGACCCGCCGCCGGTCGAGTCGGGACCGGGCGGCGGGGTGGCCGGTCGGCCAGCAGGCTACTCGTCGTCGAAGGGGAGTTCGGGTTCGTAGCCGGTCGCGTCGACCGCGGCGTCGAGGACCTCCTCCACGCTGTCGCCCCGTTCGACGCTCATGTAGGCGTCGGCGTCCACGTCGGTCGAGAGGTCGGCCTTGTTGCAGACCGTGAGGACCGGAACGTCTCCGAACCGCTCGGCAAGCGCGTCCCGGAGGTCGAGCTGGGCGTCGAGGGGGTAGCCGCAGTAGCCGCTGGCGTCGACGACGAAGAGGATGGCGTCGGCGAGGTGGGTCAGCGCCGAGACGGCCTGGTTCTCGATGTCGTTTCGCTCGTCGGCCGGGCGGTCGAGCAGTCCCGGCGTGTCGACGATCTGGTAGCGGATGCGGTCGCGCTCGAAGTGGCCGACCCTGACGCCCTTGGTCGTGAAGGGGTACTCCGCGATCTCGTTGCGCGCGTTGGTGACCGCGTTGACGAACGACGACTTGCCGACGTTGGGGTAGCCCGCGACCACGATGGTCGGCTCGTCGGGGTCGATGTCCGGGAGCGTCCGGAGGTCGTTGCGGGCCGCGCCCACCCGTTCGAGGTCCTCGGCGACCTCCTCGACCACGTCGGCGAGCCGGGCGAACCCCTGCTTGCGTATTTTCCTGTCCACGTCGATGTCGCCCGTCAGCTTCCCCTGGTACTCGCGGCCGATCTCGTGGGTCTTCCTGCTGGCCCACTGGATTTCCGAGAGGCTCTGTCGGAGTTCGTCAACGTCCACGATGGCGTCGGCGAGTTCGTAGTAGAAGGGGTCGACCTCGCGGAAGTCGGGCCACTCGGTCGCGACGTTGCCCAGATTGTCGCTCAGGATGTTCGATGCCGTCTGGAGCATCGACTGCTGGGCCTGTGTGCCGCTCTTGGCCCGCCCGGCCCGCGACGCCCGCGAGAACGCCTTGTCGATGAGTTCCTCCGACGTGGGCGTCGTCGGCAGGGATTCGAAAATCATGGACGTACGTAGCTCTCGCGGGCTTAAAAGCGCGTCCATACCGGCGCGGTCGGCGCGCCGCGCCGACCGCGCCCGGTTTCGGGTCGCCGACCGCGCCCGAGTTCGAGCCGCCGACCGCGCCCGAGTTCGAGCCGCCGACCGCACCCGATTCCGGGCGGTCGCCCGAAACCGCCATCTCTTCCGGTTTCGCAACCCTTGAGGCCGCCTGCTCGGAATACCGTCCATGGCCCGCGCTCGACTCTTCGCTTCCCTCTGCGGACTCGTCTTCCTCGTCAATCTCGCCAGAATCGTCTTTGCGCCCCTGCTGGACGTGTTCATCTCCGAGTTCGGAATCGGCGAGGCGACGGCCGGACTCATCGTGACGCTCACATGGGTCGGTAGCGCCTCGCTCCGGCTCCCGACCGGGTGGGTCCTCACCAAGGTCCCGAGACACCGGGTCGTGGTCGCCTCCGGGGCGATTCTCGCGGTCTCGTCCGGGCTCGCCGCGACCGCGACCACGGTCCGACACCTCATGGTCGGGGCCTTCCTGATGGGCCTCGCTTCGGGCGTTTACTTCGTGTCGGCCCACCCGCTGTTGAGCGAACTCTACCCGACTCGCGTGGGTCGCGTCATGGGTATCCACGGGGGCGCGAGTCAGGTCGCCGCCGTGGTCGCCGCGCCGTTCGTCGCGCTCACGCTCTTGGTCGACTGGCGGCTCTCGCTGTGGGCCATCGCGGTCGGCGCGGCGGCGATAACGGCCTATACGTGGGTCGCCGCGGCGCGGGCCGACCTCCCGGACGCGGGTGCCGACGACCGCGACTTCCTCGCGGCGGCGCTCTCGGAGTGGCGCATCATCGTGACGGCGCTCGCTATCGTCGGCGCGGCGGTGTTCGTCTGGCAGGGCTTGTTCAACTTCTACGAGCTGTACATGCGGTCGAAGGGGCTCTCCGACGGGATGGCAGGGACGATGCTCACGATAATCTTCGCCGCGGGCATCCCGGCGTTCTACTTCGGCGGCGACCTCGCCGACCGGCTCCCGTACGTTCCGTACCTGCTCGGCATCGTCGGGACGTTCGCCGCCAGCCTGTTCCTGCTGACGAGGGCCGAGAGCCTGCCTGCGCTGGTCGGGCTCACCGCCGTCGTCGGCTTCGTCATCCACTCGCTGTTCCCGGCCGTGGATACCTACATGCTCGATACGTTGCCGGACTCGACGCGAGGGAGCGCCTACGCCGCGTTCAGTTCGGTCTGGATGCTGGGTCAGGCGCTCGGGTCGTCGGCGCTCGGGGAGGTCGTAGAGCTCGGCTACACCTACGACTCGGTGTTCGCCACCGCCGCCCTCTGTCTGGGAGCCTCCATCGTCGTCCTCGCGGTCCTCGAACGCGCGGGACGACTGCCGAGTTGACGCGTCGTCGGGTGACGCCGTCGTTCTCTTTTCAGCTTCGCCGCCACCGCCGACCATCAACCACTAAGTACTACTTGGTCATACCACCGGATAATGAACGGCGAATCCACCCGAGTCACTCGACGACCGGCACCGGTCTCGAAGCCGACGGTTCTCACCGTCGCGGGGAGCGACTCCGGCGGCGGCGCGGGGATACAGGCCGACCTCAAGACCATCGAGGCCCACGACGCCTTCGGGACGAACGCGGTCACCGCGGTCACCGCCCAGCACACCCGCGGGGTCGAGTCGACGCACGTCCTGCCCGCAGAGGAGGTCGCGGCCCAGATCGACGCCGTTCGCGGGGACTTCGACGTGCGGGCGGGGAAGACCGGGATGCTCGCCACCGCCGAGGTCGTCCGGACGGTCGCCGACCGCGCGGCCGACGCCGCGTTCCCGCTCGTCGTCGACCCCGTGATGGTCGCGGCGTCGGGCGACCGCCTGCTCGACCCCGAGGCCGAGACCGCCTACGAGGGCCTCGTCGCGGAGGCCGCCCTCGTGACCCCGAACGCCGACGAGGCTGAGGCGCTGACCGGCGTGGATGTCGTCGGTTCCGCGTCGGCCGAGGAGGCCGGGGCGCGACTGCTGGAGATGGGCGCGGCGGCCGCGTTGGTGAAGGGCGGGCACGTCCCCGGCGAGACGGTCCGGGACGTGCTGGTCACACCCGAGCGAACCCGGACGTTCGAACACCCCCGCGTCGCGACCGACGCGACCCACGGCTCTGGCTGTGCGCTCTCGGCCGCAATCGCGGCGCGACTCGCCCACGGCGACGACCTCGCCGACGCGGTCGACGCGGCCACCGACTTCCTCGCCCGCGCGGTCCGCTACCCCCTCGACGCGGGCGAGGGGGCGGGCGCGGTCCACCACGCGGTCGGACTCCGGAACCGCGCCGCCCGCGATTCCACCGCGGAGGCGGTCCGCGAGGTCGTCGCCGACCTCGCGGACGCCGACGCCTCCACGCTGGTTCCCGAAGTAGGGATGAACGTCGTCGGCGCGACCCCCTACGCCGAGGACCCCGACGAGACCGCGGCCGTGGAAGGTCGCATCACCCGGACGTTCGCGGGCGTGAAGCCCAACCGGGGCGTGCGGTTCGGCGCGTCGAGCCACGTCGCGCGCTTCCTGCTCGCCTGCCGGGAGTTCGACCCCGCGTTGCGGTTCGCCGCGAACTGCCGGTTCGATTCGGACGTGGAGTCCGCGCTGGAGTCGCTCGACTGGCCGGTCGCGGAGTACGACAGGGGTGCGGAACCCGACGCGGTGAAAGCGCAGGAGGGGTCCACGATGCAGTGGGGTGCGCGGCGGGCGTTCGAGTCGGTCGCGGGGACGCCCGTCGCGGTGGTCGACCGGGGCGAGGTCGGCAAGGAGGCGATGACGAAGGTGGTCGCGGGGGACGCGGAGGAGTTGGCCGAGCGCGTGCTGGCGCTGTTGGACGCGGTCTCGTAACGAGTCGGCGGCCCGGTATCCATCGGCCTACCGAGCGTAGCCGACCAACTGCGCACCGAGCGTCGCGACGGTCGCGCCGACCGCGAGACCGTACAGGAGTCCGACCGCCACAACCGCACCGCCAGCGACCACGAGTACGGTTCCGTGAACCGACGCCGAGAGCATCCGGTCGACGGAGGGCCGCGAGCGCGTCATCGTCGGTCAGGGCTCTGTCGGGTCGTCGACCCAGTTGTAACACCGGAACTCGTCGGCTTCGGCCTCGCCGGTCAGCATCTCTATCGGGACGAACCCCTTCCCGCCCCGCGCGCCGACCTTCTCGCCGTCGGGGTCGTCTGCGACGAACATCGCCTTCGCGCGCATCTCGACCGTGAACTCGAAGTCGCCGACGCCGCCTTCCTCGGGGTCGAACGACAGCGAGACGCCCTCGGGAGCCACCCCGAGCGTGACGTAGCCGTCGGGCGACTCGACCGCAACGTCGTGGCTCGCCAGCCCTCCGGCGAGGTCCTCGACCCACTCGCGGAGTTGCCCGCGGTCGAGGTCGGCCGAGAGGTCGAAGCTCCCGTCGTCGGCGATGTCGCCCTTCTCGAAGACGTACTCGGGGTACCGGAGGTCCTCGGGCGGGAGGGCGTGGTCGTCGGCGTCTCCGGTCTCGTCGCGGTCGTTCCCGGCCTCCTCGGTGTCCTCGTTCCGGTCTTCGCCCTGATCGTTCATGTCCTCACGCCCGGACTTCGACCGCATTACTGTTTTGACTGAGTATGTGTGGTAGCGACGGGAAACTCGATATTCGTGCTAACGTGTAAATACCGGAATGCACCGAACGTAGGGCATGGTGAGGAGACGAGGAGGAAAGAGACGCAGATACGAACGTACACACCGGGGTTCGACCGATTCGTCGGATTCGTCGCTCGAAGATAGTGACCCACGGCGAGACGCTATCGACCGATTCGAGCGAATGCTCGATATTCAGGTTTCGACGTTAGACGGAATCGATACCAAATCGGCTCGACTCCTCAGTTTCGTCGGGGTTCTCCTCGGCGTAATCGCGACTGTCGCTCGCATCGTCCCGTCGGTTACGAATAACGGTGATTTCATCGACGACGGCTCTTTTTCCGGGGCGTTCGCACTTCTGGTCGGTGTGGTCGGTCTGCTCGTCTCCCTCGTCTACGCGACGATAACGTACCTGAGCACGCAGTTCGACTACGGACTGAGTGCTGACATCGCAGACGCGTTAGCGAAGGAAGACCACGTTCAGCGACGGACGTATCGAACCGTGGTCCTCCGAGCGTACGCAGATTCGATTCGGGAGAACAAACCCATCATCGCCCGGAACGCGCGGCGATTTCGATACGCACTCGCTGCGCTCGTCGGTGCGCTCTTTTCGCTGATGTTCTCCGTCGGCTACTATCTGATTCGGTTGCCCGATTCCGTCGAACTACTGACGCTATTTTTCGGGTCGGTGTTCGTCGGCACGCTTTGCCTTTATATACGCGACGAAGCGTATTTAACTACGGAAGAAGAATCCGGGGGCGAGGAGTAGCGTCATGGCCGACCAACTGACGACAGGGGGTGACGGTACGCTCGCGCCCTCTGAAGAACGAATCCGCGACCTACTCGGAGACGCGTACTACGTCGAAGATGGTGAAGTTCGACCGACCCGCGAACGACTGAGCAAGAGCGGTGGCCCGAAGGACGACCGAGACTGACACGGTAGCCCCTCGTTCGGTATCGGGGCAAACGTTCCGCCTCACTCGTAGAACTTTGACTGATTCCGAAAACGACGACCTCCCCGAACTCGTCGCCGACCTGCACGCCCACCTCGAAGCGACCGCCAGCCTGCCCGTCGAGGCGTCGGCGAGCAGGTGGCTCGGCGAGGCCGAGGCGGTCTGCGAGGACGCTGTCGGGCCGGACGTGCCGGAAGCCGTCGTCGAGAAGCGCGTCGGACAGGTCGAGATGCTCCTGTCTAACGTCGAGAAGACCGGCAACGAAGAGGCCGACGACCACGTCGCGGCGGCCCGGAAACTGGCCGAAGAAATCGGCTCGCGGCTCTAGGACGCCATCTGGCGGCAGGACTCGGCGCACTCCCTGAGCACGTCGGCACAGACCTGACAGTGTTCGTGGTCGTGTTGCTCGCACTCGTCGGCGCACTCCTCGCAGGCGTCGGCGCAGGTCGCCGCGAGGTCCTCGTGGAACTCGGAGCTTCGGACCATGAACCGGGCGTGCATGCTGGCGATGTCGGCCACGTCCCGGCAGAGTCGGATGCACCGGGCCATGTCCTCGTCCTCGTCGATGCATTCGTCGGCGCACCACTCGCACGCCTGGGTCGCCTCGAAGCAGTTGTCGATACACTCGTCCATCTCGTCGCTCACGTCGAGCTGTTGTAGTGCCATCGCGGAACAGGACTACGACGGACCGACGTTTATTCGTTGAGGCTAAGGGTTCAAGCCGCCCGAGCGCGCCGAGTTCGGCGCGCTCGGGCCGTCGCCGTCGCACCGACATTCCGGCGACCGCCTGCGGTCCCGGCGTCGCGGAACTCGGGACGGCTCCCGACCCCGCGAAGACGGCTTTGGATTCAAAGATACCTGCCCGCGAGGCCTCACTTTCCGAACCGAACGCGCTCCGAACTCGAACGTCCAAAGGGGAAACCCGGAAAAGGGACGAGCGCCTACGTTCGATCATGGCAAAACAGATCACCGTCGAAGGCATGAGCTGTGGCGGCTGTGAGGAAACGGTCGAGAACGCGCTCCGCGACGTGCCCGGCGTGGAGGACGCCGACGCCGACAACGAGACCGACTCCGTGACCGTCGAGGGCGACGCGCCCGACGATGACCTCGTCGCCGCCGTCGAGGACGCTGGCTATCAGGCGAAGGCCTGAGGCGAGGCGGATTTCGATTTTCGCGCCGGAGGGACTTTCCCACGAGCGATTGCTATCCGACCAGCCGCCGGGAAGCGACTGTCCGACCAACCGCCGTGGGTGGGACCGAAAGGGGCCGGCCGCGAGCGCCCGGGGGCTTTCTACGACTTCGTGGTAACACCGTCGGAGTTCGCGACGACGCCGAAATCCAATCTCTCGAATGCCCCTCGCGCCGAACCCGCACCGTTTTAGTCGCGCTCGCTCCTTCGATTCCACCATGACTCTACTCGCGCGCTCGCCCCTCCGGGGAGGTGGTCGCCGTGTCCGAGACTGACACCGAGGCGACCGGCATCGTCGGCGAGTTCCTCTCGCTCAAGGCAGAGACCGACGCCGACTTCCTCGTGATGCAGGTCGGGGACTTCTACGAGTTCTTCGGCGACGACGCCGAGGAAGTGGCCGCCCTCCTCGACCTGAAGGTCTCCCAGAAGTCGAGCCACGGCTCGAACTACCCGATGGCGGGCGTCCCGGTCGACAAGCTCACCCCCCACCTCAAGGGGCTGGTCGAGCGGGGCTACCGGGTCGCGGTCGCCGACCAGCACGAGACCGCAGACGGCCACGCCCGCGAGATAACCCGGGTCGTGACGCCGGGCACCCTGCTGGAGACCGCCGACGCCGACGCGCGGTACATCGCGGCGGTGGTCCGGGTCGCCGACGACCGCTACGGCCTCGCGTTCGCCGACGTGACCACTGGCCGGTTCCTCGTGACCGACGCGTCGGGGTCCGACCCGGAGGACGCGACCGCCCGGGCGTTCACCGAACTCTATCGGTTCGACCCCGCGGAGGTCCTGCCGGGCCCCGACGTTCGCAACGACGACGCCTTCCTCGACCGGGTGCGCGAGCGCACCGACGCCGTCCTCTCGGTCCACCGCGCGGAGGCGTTCGCGCCCGGCCGGGCGACTCACGCGACCCGCGAGCAGTTCGGCGCGGAGACCCTCGACAGCCTCGGACTCGACGGCGACGAGCGCCCCGAGGTGCGGGCGGCGGGCGCGCTCCTCTCGTACGTCGAGGAGACCGGCACGGGCGTCCGGGCGTCGATGACCCGCCTCCGGCGCTTCCGGGGCGACGACCACGTCGAACTCGACGCGACGACCCAGCGAAACCTCGAACTCACCGAGACGATGCAGGGCGACCGGGAGGGGTCGCTCTTTTCGACCATCGACCACACCGTCACGAGTCCGGGCAAGCGCCGCCTCAGGGAGTGGCTCCAGCGACCGCGCCGCGACCTCGGGACCCTCCGCGAGCGCGGCGACTCGGTCGCCGCGCTCGCCGACTCCGCGCTGGCCCGCGAGGGCCTCCGGGAGACGCTCGGCGACGCCTACGACCTCGAACGGCTCGCGAGCAGGTCGGCCCACGGGAGCGCAGACGCCCGCGACCTCCTCCGGGTCCGCGAGACGCTCGCCCTCCTGCCGCAGGTCGCCGACGCCATCGCCAGCGACCCCCGACTGTCGGGGTCGCCCCTCGCGGATATCGTCGCCCGGCCCGACCGCGAGGCGGCCGCCGCGCTCGCCGGGGAACTCGACGCGCTCGCCGACGACCCGCCCGGAACGATTACCGAGGGCGGCCTCTTCCGGCGCGGCCACGACGACGAACTCGACGAACTCATCGAGCGCCACGAGGAGGCCGAGGAGTGGCTCGACACGCTGGACGACCGCGAGAAGCGCGCACACGGCATCGCACACCTCCAGGTCGACCGCAACAAGACCGACGGCTACTACATTCAGGTCGGCAAGTCCGAGACCGAGAAGGTCCCCGACCACTACGACCGGCTCAAGAGCCTCAAGAACTCCGAGCGCTACACCACCGACGAACTCGACGAGCGCGAACGCGAGATTCTGCGCCTCGAAGAGCGCCGCGGGGAGCTGGAGTACGAGCTGTTCGCCGACCTCCGCGACCGTGTCGCCGCGCGCGCCGACCTCCTCCAGTCGGTCGGCCGCGCGCTCGCCGAAATCGACGCGCTGGCGTCGCTCGCGGTCCACGCGGTCGAGAACGACTGGGTCCGCCCCGACCTCCGTGAGTCGGGCGACCTCCGCATCGAGGCGGGTCGCCACCCCGTGGTCGAGCGCACCACCGAGTTCGTCCCCAACGACGCCGAACTCGGCGGCGACCGCCAGTTCCTCGTGGTGACCGGCCCCAACATGTCGGGCAAGTCGACCTACATGCGTCAGGTCGCCCTGATAACCCTGCTCGCGCAGGTCGGGAGCTTCGTCCCCGCCGAATCCGCAGAGATAGGTCTCGTCGATGGCATCTACACCCGGGTCGGCGCGCTCGACGAACTCGCGCAGGGTCGGTCGACGTTCATGGTCGAGATGCAGGAACTCAGCAACATCCTCCACTCCGCCAGCGACCAGTCGCTCGTGATTCTCGACGAGGTGGGCCGGGGAACCGCGACCTACGACGGCATCTCCATCGCGTGGGCCGCCACCGAGTACCTCCACAACGAGGTCCGAGCGAAGACCCTGTTCGCCACCCACTACCACGAGCTCACCACCCTCGCCGACCACCTCGACCGAGTGGCGAACGTCCACGTCGCGGTCGACGGCGAACCGCCGTCTTCCAGCGGGACGGAGTCCCGTCCGGCCGACGAATCGAACGACGTGACCTTCCTCCGGACCGTCGAGGAGGGACCGACCGACCGGTCGTACGGCATCCACGTCGCCGACCTCGCGGGCGTGCCCGGCCCGGTCGTCGAGCGCTCCAGAGACGTGCTCGAAAAGCTCCGGGCCGACGAGGCCATCGAGACCAAGGGCGGGGGGTCGGGCGGGACGAAACAGGTCGTCTTCGACGTGGGAAGCGGCGAACTCCGGACGGAGGACGAGATCCGAGAACCGACCGAGAGCGACGCGACCGGTCCGACCGACCCCGAGGACGACCTCCGCGAGCGGTTCGGCGAGGACGCAGAGGCCGTCCTCGAAGAGCTCGCCGAACTGTCGGTGAGCGACACCGCCCCGGTCGAGCTCCTGAACAGGGCTCAGGAGTGGAAACAGCGACTCGACGGCGACTGACCGCGATTTGTATCTCTCCCACCTCTTCTGCAGAAAACTTATCCCCGGCGTCCACGCACCTCCGATAGAAATGGTCCTCCAACCCTCTCGCCGGGACGCGCTGCGACTCGCTGGCATCGGCCTCGTCGGCGTGCTTCCCGGCTGTTCGGTCCTCTCGGACGACGGCGCGCGCTACTCCCTGTTGAGCAGTCCGTCGGGCGGCACCTCGCTGACCGACCTGTTCGCGTGGGAACCCCGGCGCGGAACGCTCCACGTTCGCTACCACGCCGACGCGCTCGTCGCGGAACTGCTCGACTCCGGAACGCTGACGACCGAGGCCCAGCCCATCGCGCCCTACGAACCCGACGGCTCCCCGACGCCAGCCTACGCCGAACACGAGGGCGCGTACTACCGGGTCGCCGTGACCGAAGTCGAAGAGGCGTCGCTCGACCGGTGGGAGTTCTGGTTCGAACCGGTCGAGGACGCGCCCGACGGCGTCGACCCGGTCGAGGACCCCGGCGAGGGGCTGTCGGACCTCGACGCCGACATCGTCGAGCGGGCGGCCCAGGACGCCATCGGAGCGGTCGTCGACGACGACGACATCGCCGCGAGACCCCGAGGCGAGCGCGGCGTGGTCTACTTCGAGCCGCTGGACCCCGGCGACAGCGACCTCGTTCCGGACCCGCCGTTCGAGTACGTTCGAGTCGACCCCGACACCGAATTCCTCGACGAGCCACAGACCCTGCGCGCTCGCGCCGAGAGGGGGAGCGTCGAGACCCGACGGTACGTCCACGAGGCCGAGCGCGTGGCCGACTCCGAATCCGAGTTGCGCGAAATTCTCGCCGACCACGTCGACGCTACGTTCGACGAGCCGACCGAGGCGGTCGCCGACGTTCTGGAGGCGGCCGACGGCGGCGTGCACGACGAGCGCGAGCCGATATCCGAGGCGTTCGAGGAGGTCATCGAACGCCTCGCCATAGAGGACCCGACCCCGCCCGACGAGTCGGGCGCTCGGACGTGGAGTCGCCACTACGAGTACGGGGGCAGTTACTACCGCACGACGCTCCGAATCCGGGACGACTGACCGACCGCGGTCGGTCAGTCGTCCCGGGTTCGACCGGTTCGATGGTCGGACAATCGTCGGGTAACCGGCAGAAAAACCGTCGGGAAGTCCTCAGGTACTCGTCAGCCGAACGACCTCCGTCGGCCGACGGAGGTCGTTCGGACGAGCGTCGAAGACGGACTCCCGGGTTCAGTAGAGCTGTTCGACGAGCGCGTGGGTGTAGCCGTAGCCGTGGCTCAGGGAGTTGGCGGTCGCTTCGACGAGGTCGTCGTAGTCGGTCGAACTCCAGCTATCGAAGTCCGTCCCGTTCTCCTTCACGAGGTGGAACACCTCGTAGGCGTAGCTGTTGCCCTCGTCGGCGACGTTCTCGACGCAGTCGAAGGGGTCGTTGTTGTAGGCGATCATCGTGCAGTCGTCGAGGAAGTTCTCGCCCGAGGTGAGGTTGTTCTTGACCCACTCCTCGTAGCTGTAGTGGAGGTCGTAGTAGGGGTCGAGGACCTCACAGCCGTCGAAGTCGCAGTCGAGTTCGAGGTTCATCTGCTCGATGCCCATGCCGCTGTGGAGGGGCACCGACACGTCCTGGACGTAGTGGATCGCACGTCCGAGGTGTTCGCGCTGGGTCGAGTAGGAGGTGTCCTCGGCCTCGCCCATCTCGTACTCGCAGAACCACGGTGCGCCGCCCAGACCGTTGAACTCGATGGTGATGCCGTACCCGAGGTCGACGGTGTAGTGGTTGGGGTCGTAGTAGTGGCCGTAGTGGTGGGCGAACTCGTTGAGCCCCTTCTTGACGGCGTCCTTGACCCAGCTGGGCCAGTCGGCCGACTCGACCCACTGCCCACAGCCGTCACACGGGTTCGTGTCGGGCTTCGGGGAGTACTCGACGATGTCGTCTTCCTCGTAGCTGTAGAGGTCGAAGTGACTCTCCAGCACGTCCCTCGTCATGGTCTTGTGGGTCGAACCGTACCACTGGGCACCGATCTCGTTGCGCCCGCCGTTACGCTTGGCGAACCCGAAGGAGACGGCCTCTCCGGCGGTCGAGAACTTCTCGGCCTCGTCCTTCCCGCCGAGCGCGCTCGGGCCGTCGTCGTCGAGCGTGAGGACGAAGTCCTTCCCGTCGCGGACCTTGCGGACCTCGTAGGTCGACCAGAGGTCCTTGAGGCTGTCGCGGGCCTCTTGCTCGTCGGCCTCGTCCAGTTTCGCCGCCTCGACCAGTTCGAGCAATCGGTCCTCGTCCACCGTCAGCAGGTGGTACCGGGGAGTGAGCGACGTGAGCGAGTCGTCGACGAGGAGTTTGCTGTGGTCGGGGTAGGGGACCTCGCCTTCGACCCGCTCGTCGTTCTTCCCGTCGCCGCTGGCGCTCGCGACGCCGCCCAGACCGACGCCCACGAGGGCACCGGAAGTCGCCTTCAGGACGGTCCTGCGGCCGAGATTCGATACGTCATCGCTGTGGTCGGGATTATTTTCTACCACAATCTATCTAAAATCTACACGATAATAAAAATTTCTATGGCTATAATATATGTAAAATATACTGTTCGGCGTCCACGCCCCTCGGAGCCACGCGGGGGTCAGCAATGGATTGAAACCACCCCCGTTCGTCGTAGGCGCTAGCGACTCTCCCGCGAGGACAGCAATGACCGACACCAACCGAATCACCCGACTCGACGACGACACCATCCGGAAGATCGCGGCGGGCGAGGTGGTCGAGCGCCCCGCCTCGGTCGTCAAGGAACTGGTCGAGAACAGCCTCGACGCCGACGCCGACCGCATCGACGTGACGGTCGAATCGGGCGGCACCGACCGCATCGTCGTCAGCGACGACGGCGTCGGCATGAGCGAGGCCGACGTGCGCGCCGCGGTCCGCGAACACACCACCAGCAAAATCGAGGACGCAGACGACCTCGATTCGGGCGTGACGACGCTGGGCTTCCGGGGCGAGGCGCTCCACACCATCGGCGCGGTCGCTCGGGTGACCATCACGACGAAACCGCGAGAGGGCGACCGCGCCACCGAACTCCGGATGGACGAGGGCGAGGTCGCGTCGGTCGGTTCCGCGGGGCGTCCCGAGGGGACCACCGTGGAGGTCGCCGACCTCTTCTACAACACCCCCGCGCGCCGCAAGTACCTCAAGACCACGACCACGGAGTTCTCGCACGTCAACACCGTGGTCACCCGGTACGCGCTCGCAAACCCCGACGTGGCCGTGTCGCTGACCCACGACGGCCGCGAGGTGTTCGCCACGACCGGCCGGGGGGACCTCCAGTCGGCGCTCCTGTCGGTGTACGGCCGGGAGGTCGCCACGTCGATGATTCGAGTCGAAGGCGACGAAAGCGACGCGGGCGTCTCGATCTCGGGCTACGTGAGCGACCCCGAGACCACTCGAAGCACCCGCGAGTACCTCTCGACCTACGTCAACGGCCGGTACGTGAGTTCTCCCGTCGTCCGAGACGCCGTCCTCTCGGCGTACGGCGGCCAGCTCTCCGCGGAGCGCTACCCCTTCGCCGTCCTGTTCGTGGACGTGCCCCCGAGCGAGGTCGACGTGAACGTCCACCCGAGGAAAATGGAGTGTCGCTGGGAGAAGGAGTCGGCCGTGAAGGCGGCGGTCGAGCGCGCGGTCGAGGACGCCCTGCTCGACCACGGCCTCGTCCGGTCGTCGGCCCCGCGGGGCGCGAGCGCCCCCGAGGAGGCCCGCGTCGAACCCGAGCGCGCCGACGAGAGCGAGCAGGCCGAACTGGCGACGGGGACCGACGACCGCCCTCGCGAGCAGGCGACGCTGGGCGCGGATGGCGAGTCGGGTGCGGATTCGAATCCAGAGACGGACTCGTCGGCTCAGTCGACCCCGACCGACGACTCGCGGGTCTCGGAGTCGACCGCGAACGAGGGACCCGTAGATTCGCCCGCAAACGCACGCTCCGTGGGCTCGACCGGGGACGCGACCTCTGCGAACTCGGTGACCGAGGCGGAGACGGCCCGGACGCCGCCGTCGGCGGCGTCCGGGCCCTCGGAATCGGGCGAGGGGTCGTCTCGTTCCCGCGCCCCGGAGTCGGCCGCCGAGGCCGACTCGGCGGCCGACTCCGACCCGACTGTCGATACTCGCCCGACTGCGGACACCTCCTCGGTCGCCGACTCCGACCGGAAGTTCTCGGCCCCGACCGAGGCCGAGACGCTCGCGGGCGACCCGACCCCCGACCCCGAGTTCGACCGGCTTCCGCGGATGCGGATTCTGGGTCAACTCCACGACACCTACGTCGTCGCCGAGACGCCCGACGGACTCGTCCTCGTGGACCAGCACGCCGCCGACGAGCGGGTCAACTACGAGCGACTCGCCGCGGAGTTCGCCGACGACACGACGACCCAGATGCTCGCCCAGCCGGTCGAACTCGAACTCACCGCGGGCGAGGCCGCGGTGTTCGACGAGTACCGCGAGGCGCTGGAGACGCTCGGCTTTCGCGCCGAGCGCGCGGAGCGAGCGAGCGCCGACGCCGCGAGCCGAACCGTCAGGGTCCGGACCGCCCCGACCGTCCTCGACTCGACCCTCGACCCCGAACTCCTCCGGGACGCGCTCGGGGAGTTCGTCTCGACCGACGCCGACGACCGCGGCGACACCGTCGAGCAGGTCGCCGACGACCTGCTCGCCGACCTCGCCTGTTACCCCTCCATCACGGGCAACACCTCCCTGCGCGAGGGGTCGGTCGTCGAACTCCTGTCGGCGCTCGACGACTGCGAGAACCCCTACGCCTGCCCCCACGGCCGCCCGGTGATAATCGAGTTCAGCGCCGAGGAGATAGACGACCGGTTCGAGCGCGACTATCCGGGCCACGCGGGTCGGAGAAGGGAGGACTGAGTCGGCGCAACTGCGGGACCGTCCGGGAGCGCTCGCCGCGCTACGCCTCGACGGCGAGCGTACCGTTCTCGGTCTGGTCGTCGTTGAGCGTCACCGCGACCTCGTACTCGCCCGACTCGTCGGGGTTGTCGACCGCGGGATACGTCACCACGACCGCGTCGCCGCGGTCGAGCGCGTACCCCGTGTCGAGTTCGACGGTGAACGAGTACTCGTTGTTGTTGACGCCGCTGACGTGGCTCTCGTTGAACTCGCGCTCGGCGTCGCCGTCGCCGTCGGTGTCGACGCCCAGCTCGACCGCGCCGTGCTTGGCCCCCTCGACCTCGAACGCCTCGCGCGGGTAGGTTGCGGAGACCGACTCCAGTTCGCTCCCTGCGGTCGATTCGTTCGCCTCGACGCGGAGGGTGTGGTCGACGCCGGTCGCGTTCGCCGACGCGTCGGTCGCCGTCACCACGTCGCCTGCGGCGGCGTCGGTCTCGTCGGCGGCGAACGGGTCGCCGACGGCTCCCGAACATCCGGCGAGCGATACGAGCAACGCCAGCGCTATCGCGGCGGTGAGTCGTCGCATACGTCGTCCGGTCGAGACCCCCGCGGTGAAAGCCTTGTGGCTCGGGGGGCGACGCCGGTCGGACCGGCGTCGCCCCCGAGCCGACCGGCCTCAGGCGTTCGCGCTCGCCGCCTCGATGGCCTGCTCTAGGTCGGCGACGATGTCCTCGACATCTTCGATGCCGACCGAGAGGCGAACGAGGTCCGGGGTCGTCCCGCTGGCCAACTGCTCGTCCTCGGTCAACTGCTGGTGGGTGGTGCTCGCGGGGTGGATGAGCAGGGTCTTGGCGTCGCCGACGTTCGCGAGCAGGCTGGCGAGTTCGACCTCCTCGGTGACCGCCCGCCCGGCGTCGTACCCTCCTTCCAGCCCGAACGTTATCATCCCGCCGTAGCCGCCCTCCAGATACTCGCTCGCGTTCTGGTGGGTCTCGTGGCTCTCCAGTCCGGGGTAGTTGACCCACGCCACCTCGTCGTGGTCGTCGAGGAACCGCGCGACCGCCAGCGCGTTCTCGCAGTGCTTCTCGACGCGCAGGGGGAGCGACTCAAGCTTCTGGAGGGTGACCCACGCGTCGAACGGCGACTGCTGATTGCCGAGGTCCCGGAGCCCCCGGGCCCGAGCGGCGTAGGCGAACGCCGCGTCGCCGAACCGCTCGCGGAAGTTCACGCCGTGGTAGGCGGGGTTCTCGGCCGCGATTTCGGGGAAGTCGCCGTCCTCCCACGGGAAGCTACCGCCGTCGACGAGCGCGCCGCCGATGGTCGAGCCGCTGCCGTGAATCCACTTGGTGGTCGAGTGCCAGACCACGTCGGCACCGTGTTCGATGGGGTTGCAGAGGGCTGGCGTCGCGAAGGTGTTGTCCACGACCAGCGGCACGTCGTGGTCGTGGGCGATGTCGGCGATTCGCTCGATGTCCGGGGTGACCAGCGCGGGGTTGCCGATGGTTTCGAGGTGGACGAACGCGGTGTCGTCGTCGATGGCCTCGTCGTAGGCGTCGTAGTCGAGGGTGTCGACGAACGTCGCCTCGACGCCCCGCCGGGGCGCGGTGTGGGTGAAGTAGGTGTAGGTGCCGCCGTACAGCGACGACGCCGTCACCACGTTGTCGCCCTTCCCCGCGAGGACGAAGGTGGCGAGGTCCAGCGCGGCCATCCCGCTGGCGGTCGCGAGCGCCGCGACGCCGCCTTCGAGCGTCGCGAGTCGCTGCTCCAGCGTCGCGTTCGTCGGGTTCATGATGCGGCTGTAGATGTTGCCCGGCTCTTCGAGCGCGAACAGCGAGGCGGCGTGTTCGGCGTCGTCGAAGACGTACGAGGTGGTCTGGTAGATGGGCGGTGCCCGCGCGCCCGTGGTCGGGTCGGGGTCCTGTCCGGCGTGGACGCTCTCGGTGTGGAACCCGCGAGCGTCGGGTTCGGCGTCGGATTCGGGTTCGGATTCGGAGTCGGTCATGCTCGTCGGAGACAACGCGGCGCGGTCGGTTAGGTCGGCTGACAGGGGCAACTTCTGCACCGCGAACGAGAACCCGGCAAGCGAGTCCGGAAAGCGAGTCCCGATTTCGGTCGCGGAGAGCGACCCGAATCTACTCGGGCGGTCTCGACGCTTCTCGGAGAACGTATCGACGACCGAGTAAATTATGGCCCGCCGGGGCGATTGGCGACGTATGACCGACCTCGTGACGTTCGGCGAGACGATGTTGCGCCTCTCGCCCCCGCAGGGCGAGCGACTGGAGACCGCCGACGACCTCGAACTCCGGGCAGCGGGCGCCGAGAGCAACGTCGCGGTGGCGGCCGCGCGACTCGGTGCCGAGGCGGTCTGGACCTCGAAGCTCCCCGACTCGCCGCCGGGGCGGCGAGTCGTCGCGGGCCTGCGCCAGCACGGCGTCGAGACCGACGCGGTCTGGGCCGACGAGGGCCGACAGGGCACCTACTACCTCGAACACGGCGGCAGGCCCCGCGGGACCAACGTGGTCTACGACCGCGAGGGCGCGGCGGTCACGACTGCGGAGTTCGAGGAGCTTCCGGTCTCCAGGGTCCGGGACGCCGAGTACTTCTTCACCTGCGGCATCACCCCCGCGCTCTCTCCGACGCTCGAATCGACCACCGCCGACCTGCTCGCGGCGGCGACCGACGCCGGGACGACCACCGCGTTCGACGTGAACTACCGGTCGAAGCTCTGGTCGCCCGGGGAGGCCCGCGAGACGCTCGAAGGCCTCTTTCCCGACGTGGACGTGCTGGTCACCGCCGAGCGCGACGCCCGGCAGGTGCTCGCGCGCGAGGGCGACCCCGAGGCCATCGCGGTCGGACTCGCCGACGAGTTCGACTTCGAGACGGTCGTCGTCACCTGCGGCGCGGAGGGCGCGCTCGCGCGCCACGGCGGCGAGACCCACGAGCAGGCCGCGTTCGAGACCGACACCCTCGACCCCATCGGGACCGGCGACGCCTTCGTCGGCGGATTCCTCGCGCGCCGACTCGCGGGCGACGGGATTTCGGCGGCGCTGGAGTACGGCGCGGCGACCGCCGCGCTCAAGCGCACGGTCGCTGGCGACGTGGCCGTGGTCACGCCCGCGGAGGTCGAGCGCGTGCTGGCCGAGGAGGGCGGCGAAATCTCGCGGTAGCGCGAGCGCGAGGAGCGCGGCCGGGGTCGGCGACCGCTCGCTCCGCCCCCGTTTTCCGGCTTCGCGTGTCGCGAAGCCAACGACTAATGGGGCCGCCCCCGTTCTCTCGCGGTATGCCTACGCGCGTCGTCATCATCGGAGCCTACGGGAGCGCCGGAGTCGCGGTCGCGAAACGGTTGGCCGACGCCGAGGACGTGGAACTGGTTCTGGCCGACGACGGCGACCCCGGCGGCGGCCTCTGTATCCTCCGGGGGTGCATGCCCTCGAAGGAGGTGCTCTCTGCGGCCGAACACCGCTTTCAGGCGCGTCACGACGACCGAATCGAGGGGACGCCCGAGGTCGACCTCGAAGCCGTCGTCGAGACCAAGGACGACCACGTCGCGAACTTCGCGGCTCACCGCCGGGCCGCGGTCGACATGCTCGCCGACCGCGAAACCGTCGCGTTCCACCGCGAGACCGCGCGGTTCCTCGACGACCGCACGGTCGCGATAGGCGACCGCGAGGTCGAGGCCGACTACGTGGTCGTCGCCACCGGGTCGACCGTCGACGTCCCCGACCTGCCCGGTCTCGACGACGTGGAGTACATGACCAGCGCCGACGTACTGGATGCGACCGAGTTCCCCGACTCGGGCGTCGTGATGGGCTTTGGCTACGTCGGCCTCGAACTGGTCCCGTACCTCTCGGAGGCGGCCGGGATGGACCTCACCGTGATCGAACACGACGACTACCCGCTCGACGAGGCCGACGACGCCTTCGGCGAGACCCTGCTCGACCTCTACCGCGAGGAGTTCGGCGTCGAAGTGCTGACGAACACGTCCGAGCAATCGGTCGAGGCGACCGACGACGACGGGGTTCGCCTCCACGTCGAGGACGAGAACGGGGACGCCGATGCGGTCGAAGCCGACCAACTGTTCGCCTTCACGGGTCGTCGCCCCGCGGTCGACGGAATCGGACTGGAGAACACACCCATCGACCCCGGACCCGGGTGGGTCGAGGACACGATGCAGGCAAGCGAGAACGGCCGGGTGTTCGTGGTCGGCGACGCCAACGGCCGCGAGCCAATCCTCCACGTCGCGAAGGAGCAGGGGTTCACCGCGGCCGACAACGTCCTCGCCCACCGCGACGGCGACGACCTCCGGGAGTACGACAACGTCCACCATCACGTCGTCTTCTCGGGCGCGGGCGTCTACCCCTTCGCCCGGGTCGGCGTCTCCGAGACCGCGGCGGCCGCCGCCGACCGCGACTACGTGGCGGTCACCCGCGAGGCGAGCGACGACGGCGTGTTCGCGACCAAGGCGGTCCCCGAGGGACTCGCCAAACTCGTCGTGGACGCCGAGGACGGGACGGTGCTCGGGTATCAGGGCCTCCACTACCACGCCGACGCGATGGCAAAGACGATGCAGGTCCTCGTGGAGAAGGAGATGGACGTTCGCGAGGTCCCCGATAGGGCGTACCACCCCACGACGCCGGAGATTCTGGACGGCCTGTTCCGGGACGCGAGCGACGAACTGGACGGTGTCTAGCCGCAACCTATACCCGTCCGTCCGTTGAATCGCCGCCGATGGCGCTCATCGAAGTCAATCTCCACAAACCCGCGATAATCGAGGAACGGCCGGGGACCGGCGGGTCCACCGACCGAGCCCGAACCGCTGGAAAGCGCTCGGACTCGGACTCCGGCGGACGGGCGGTCAAGCTCGTCGGCCTGCTCGCGCTCGTGGTCGGAATCGGACTGCTCGCCGCCAGACTCCGCGGCGGGGGCGACACCGGCGTGCGAGCGGGTGCCGAGGTCGGGTCGATGGACGAGACCGACGAGTCCGAGGGCGGGTCCGGCGGCGCGGGGAAGGTCGTGGGCGCACTCGCCCTCGTGGTCGCGACCGCGAGCGTCGCGCTCGCGGTCGCGAAGCGACGCCGGTAGGCTCCTTCCGTCACGGTTCGGCACAAAAACTTAAATGTGATGTGCGAGTTAGCCGAAACTACTCGCACATCATGCCGACGAATCCCGGAGACTACGACCTGCGCGACCTGCGTTCGCTCGCCGACCCGAACCGGGAGACGCCCGACGTGTTCGAAGCCGAGGGCGAGCGACTGCCCGCGCCGCCCGACGACGTTCTGCGACACCGCCAGCGCGACGAACTGGTCCGACTCCAGAGCCAGTTCTCGGCGGTCGGCGCGCTCCCCGAGAAACCCTACCTCGACGGGCTTCCGGGCCGCTACGGCGCGGAGGTCGTGGTCTTCGAGTGGCTCGACTTCCTCATCAACAAGGCGGGGTTCGAGAACACGGGCAACGCCCTCGAATACTACGAGGAGGTGGGCTGGATAACCGATGCCACCCGTGAGGACCTCCGGGAGTACATGCGCGGGTTCTCCGAGGTCGAGAGCTTCGACCCCGACCGGCCCGGACCCGCCGACATCGACATGGACGACCACGTCATGAGTCTGGTGTACATCGCGCGACTCGCGTCGGTGTGACCCCGGGACGGACCACCGGGCTGAACGCCCGTCGCGTGGTCCGAGTTCACTGTCGCGCACGTCGCCGAGTGGCTTCGCGCCCGGCGTCTCAGTCGAGCGGTCGGGCGGAGTTCGCGACCACGAGCAGACTGCTCGCGCCCATCGCCACCGCGGCGAACAGCGGATTGAGCAGTCCGAGCGCCGCCAGCGGCACCGCGACCGCGTTGTAGAGGAACGCCCACCCGAGGTTGCGCCGAATGCGTCGGCTCGTCCCCGCCGCCACCGCGAACGCCTCGGCGACGGCGTCGAGACCGCCGTCGACGACGACCGCGTCGGCGGCGTCCCCGGCGAGGTCGGTCCCGCTGGCGAGCGCGATTCCGACGTCGGCCGCGGCGAGCGCGGGCGCGTCGTTGCTGCCGTCGCCGACCATCGCGACCGTTCCCCGCGCCTTCAGTCGCTCGACGGTTTCGGCCTTCGCCTCGGGCGGGACACCGGCGAACACCTCCGAGACCTCGGGGTTCGCCTCGAACGCCGCGGCGGCGCGCTCGTCGTCGCCCGTGAGAACGACGACCTCGCGGTCGGCCGACAGGTCGGCGACCGCACGCTCCCACTCGGGTCGGGGCGCGTCGCCGACGGCGACGACGCCCCGGACCCGGCCCGCCCAGCCGACCGCGACCGCCACCCCGCCCGACTCGCGGACGTCGGCGACCGCGGCCCGGTACTCGTCGGGAAACGCGAATCCGCGTCCCTCCAGCAGGGACGGATGGCCGACCGCCGTCCCCTCGCCCGCGACCGCGCCGGTCACGCCCCGGTCGTGGCTCTCGACCGACTCGGCCGCGAGCGCGGCGGGGTCCTCGACCGCGCTCGCGACCGCCTCCGCGACGGGGTGGGCGGAGAACCGTTCGAGCGCCGCCGCGCGCGAAAGCACCGCCTCGGGGTCGTCGGCGACGACCTCCCCGACGGTCATCTCGCCGTCGGTGAGCGTCCCGGTCTTGTCGAGGACGACCACGTCGACCTCGGGCGCGCCCTCGAATATCGCCTCGGAGGTGACGACGACCCCCCGGTCGACGGCCTCCCGGACGCCCGAGGCGACCGCGAGCGGCGTCGCCAGACCGAGCGCGCAGGGACACGACACGATGAGCACCGTCAGCCCCGCGAGCAGCGCGTCGGCGACCGTCGCCCCACCGAGGAGGTGCCAGCCGGTCGCAACGAGCGCGAGCGCGAGGACCGTCGGGACGAACAGCGTCGCCAGCCTGTCGGCGAGCCGCTGGACGCCCGACCGCGAGCTCTGGACCTCCCAGAGGAGGTCGACCAGCCTGTCGAGCGTGCTGTCGGCGTCCTCGCCGACCGCGACCACGACCGGGTCGTCGGTCACGACGGTCCCGCCGAGCACGCGGTCGCCGGGACGGCGGGTCTCGGGGACCGACTCGCCGGTGACCAGCGACTCGTCGACCGCGGCCGTCCCCTCGACCACCTCGCCGTCCACGGGGACGCGCTCGCCCGGTCGCACGAGCACGCGGTCGCCCGGCGCGAGGTCGGCGACGTGGACCGTCTCGTCGCCGTCGTCGGTCACGCGCGTCGCCTCCCGCACGCGCGCGCTGGTCAACTCAGAGAGACCGCTGGCCGCCCTGCGCTTGATCCGGTCCTCGTAGTAGTTGCCGAGCGTCACGACCAGCACGATGGCGACGGTCACGTCGAAGTAGACGTGGGTCCGGCCGACCGCGACCGCGACGCTGCTGTAGAGGTACGAACTCGCGGCCGCGAGCGACACCAGCAGGTCCATGTTGGGTTGGCCCGCCCGGAGGCTGACCACCGCCCCCCGGAGCAGCGGATAGCCCGTGTAGAACAGGACGATGGAGGTCATCAGCCAGACGTTGCCGAACAGGTAGAGGCCGTCGAAGCCCCCGAGGTCCACGAACGGCTCGTAGCCGAGGTAGCTCGGGTAGAGAAAGAGTGCGTACCACACCATCACCATCATGCCGAACATGCCGCCGCCGAGGAGGAACCGGACGACCTGCGCGTCGGCTCCGTCCTCGTCGGTTCCCGATTCGGGGTCGGTGACCGCGTAGCCGTATCGGTCGAGCGTCGCCTCGACCGCGTCGAGGTCGGCCGCCTCCTCGTGGGCGACTCGGACGACGTCGGTCGCGTAGCTCGCCTGCGCGCCGTACACGCCGTCGGCGTCGGCCGCCACCGACTCGATGAACGTCTCGCAGGTCGCACAGTGCATCCCCTCGACCGCGAGGAAGGTGTGGTCGGCGTCGTCGGGCGCGTCCTCGGCTCCGGTGTCGAGTTCGTCGGCGGCCGCCTCGGGGTCGGCGGCTTCGACATCGTCGAGGCTCCGGGCGACCTCCAGACAGCCCCGACAGCAGTACGTGCCGGGCACCGCCTCGTCGGCGACCGGCGCGTCGCCGGTCGCCAATCCACAGAGCGTACACTCCTCCGGGGAGCGCTCGGAGTCGGACGGAACGGTGGTCGCGCTCATCCGTTCTCACCTCGGGCCGTACTCGGGGGCCGGAAGCGGAAGCTCGATTTGCGGAACGCCGATGCCGAACAGATTCAGACCGTGGGCCACCAGCGTGTACCCCAGCACGACGAACACGACGCCGAGTACTCGGTGGACCCGCTGGCTCGCCGACAGCGAGCCGAACACGGTCCCGTACACGAGCAGTGTCGGGAACGTCCCGAGGCCGACCAGCGCGAGCAGGAACGCCGCCCGGACCGGGTCGCCGAGCGCGAACGCGTAGGCGTACGCGGGGTACGTGATGGGACAGGGCAACAGCGCGTGGACGACGCCCAGCCCCGCGATTCGGGCGTCGCCGACGAATTCGTCCACTCGGGCGGTCAGGACGCGGCTGACCCGGCCGAACAGTCCGTCCAGCGGTCCGAACGAGGGATGTGCCACCGACCCGCGGGCATAGGAGAGCCCCATCGCGGCGATGAATCCGCCGGTGAGCAGGGCGGTCACCGCCTGCACGCTCGTGCCGACCGCCAGAAGCCGGTCGGTCGCACCGACCGCGGCCGCCCCGACCGCCGCGAGTACCGCCCCGACCGCGGCGTAGCCCGCGGTCCGACCGAGGTTGAAGACGACGTGCTGGCGGACCTGCCGGACCGTCAGCGTTGCCTCTCCCGACCCCTCCTGAGCCCGGAGTCGGTCGGCGTAGACGCTCACCAGCGGACCGCACATCCCCAGACAGTGCGCGCCGCCGAGTATCCCGACTACGAGGAACACCGCGGCGTCGAGGTTCCCGCCCGCGGGGACCGCCCCGGTTCCGTGAAGTGGAACGACCGTCATCGCGGTCTCAGACGGTCGACTCCTCGGTCTCGTGCGCTCCCCCGTCCTCGGCCTCGGTAGGCGATACCAGCAGGTAGAGACTCCCCACGATGATCAACACGTTCACCGAGGTCACCACCCCGGCGACGAGGTCGCGACCGAATGCGAACAGAACGACGGGGACGAGCGCGAGCAGTGCGATCACACTTAACGTTCGAGGCGAGCGATTCGACAACGTATGCTTGAGTCGCGACCGACTCTCAGTTCCGGCCATACAGGCCGTTGGGACCGATACAAGTCGCCCTTTTCCCCGATTTTCACGAACTGAGAATCGCGTCCCGTCATTTTATAAAGGGGGTTCATACCATCGCCTATGTCGACGGACACGGAACTGAAACGCCCTGATGACGGGCGCGAACCGGACGGTCGGCCGCCCGGATACGTCGTGGGGTCGGCCCCCGACAGCATCGAGCGGGAAATCGGCCACGACGAGTTCGACCCGGTCGGAACGCTGACGTTGATACTCGCATACTTCGCCATCTTGGTCGTGATGTGGGTATTCATGTACTTCGTCGAGTTCCTCGGTCGGGGAATTACGGTGGTGGGATAACATGGAGATACACGCATACGAGAAACTCTGGCTCGGCGCGGCGCTCCTGCTCATCGTCGGGTTCATCGCGACCGTCTCCTACGGGGCAGTCGGGGCGGGCGTCGAGATGATAGACGACGAGGGCGACACCGTCGACCCCGACTCGCTCGACGACCATCCCAAGTTCAGCGACCCGGGCGTCTACGAGTCGGGTGACGGCGAGTACGACGTCTACGTCATCGCCGAGCAGTTCCGATTCGCCCCCGGCACGAACGAACCCATCGAGGTGCCCGCCAACAGCACGCTGACGTTCCACGTCACCTCCGCCGACGTGATCCACGGCTTCGAGGTGGTCGGCACCAACGCGAACACGATGGCGGTTCCGGGACAGGTGGCGACGTTCACCGTCGAGGTCGATGGCCCCCGCGAGTACGGCCTGCTGTGTAACGAGTACTGCGGGTCGGCCCATCACGCGATGGAAGGGACGGTGAAGGTCGTGCCCGAGGACGAGTTCGACGGCCCGAAGGGGGACGACTGAGATGGCGACTTACGTCGACCACTACCCGAAAGAGGCCGGAGTCGTGAAGGCCACCCTGGCGGTCGCGTTCACCGCGCTCGGCATCGGCGCGTTCTTCGGGGTCCTCCAGGCGCTCCACCGGACGGGGTACGTCCGGGTCATCAGCTCGACCGATTACTACACCGTCCTGACGGGCCACGGCGTCCTCCTCGCGCTCGTGTTCACCATCTTCTTCCTGCTCGGCCTGTTCACCTGGGCGGTCACTCGGAGTTTGGAACGACCGTTGCCCGACATCCGCCTGACGTGGGCGTGGTTCGGCCTGACCACGGTCGGGGCGACGGCCGCGGCGGTCGCCATCCTCGCCGGACTGATTCCGGGCATCGACATGAGCGCCGACGTGCTCTACACGTTCTACGCGCCTCTGCAGGCCCATCCGCTGTTCTACGCCGGACTCGCGATGTTCATCGTCGGGACGTGGATAGCGGGCGCAGACTGGTTCCTCGCGTATCGCGAGTGGCGACGCGACAACCCCGACGAGCGCATCCCGCTCCAGACGTTCATGGTCCTGACGACCATGCTGATGTGGTACATCTCGACGCTCGGGGTCGCCGTCTCGGTCGTCTTCTTCCTCCTGCCGTGGTCGTTCGGCATCGTCGAGACGGTCAACCCCCTGCTCACCCGGACGCTGTTCTGGTTCTTCGGCCACCCGGTCGTCTACTTCTGGCTGATGCCCGCGTACCTGATGTGGTACACCATCCTCCCGAAGCTCGCGGGCGGCCGCCTGTTCAGCGACCCGCTCGCTCGCGTGGTGTTCGTCCTGTTCCTCCTGCTGTCGACGCCGGTCGGCATCCACCACCAGTACCTCGACCCCGGCATCGCGGAGGGCTTCAAGTTCATCGCCATGACGAACACGATGTTCCTCCTGCTCCCGAGCCTGCTGACCGCGTTCACCGTGGTCGCCAGCATGGAACACGGCGCGCGCCAGCGCGGCGGCGAGGGCTATCTCGGGTGGCTCGGTGCGCTCCCGTGGCGCGACCCGGCGTTCACCGGGATGGCGCTCGCGGGGCTGATGTTCGCTGCGGGCGGGTTCTCCGGCATGATCAACGCCGGGATGAACATCAACTACCTCATCCACAACACGCTGTGGGTGCCCGGCCACTTCCACCTGACCGTCGGCACCGCGGTGGCGCTGACGATGATGGCTGGCTCCTACTGGCTGGTCCCACAGCTCACCGGCCGGAGGCTCTACAGTCGGCCCATCGGGCTGTTCCAGGTGGTCCTCTGGTTCGTCGGCATGGTGTTCATGTCGAACGCGATGCACCGCGCGGGGCTCGAAGGCGTCCCCCGGCGGACCGCCGAACCCCAGTACCAGAGCTTCGATTTCACCGCGGCGTTCGGCACCATCGGCGAACTCCAAGCCCAGATCGCGCTCGGCGGGGTCCTGCTGTTCGTCTCGGTCGTGCTGTTCCTGTTCAACATCCTGCTGTCGGCGATAGAGGACCCCATCGAGACGCCGGTCGACGACAGCCTGCCCGCTCCCCTCTCGGGGCCCGACGGGAGTCCGGCCGTCCTCGACGACCTCCGGCTCTGGACCGGTATCGCCGTCGTGCTGGTGATACTCGCGTACACCCTCCCGCTGGGGAGCATCATCGCTGACTCCGGCCTGTTCGGGAACAGCGGCGCGTTCCCGGTGATGCTCGACGCGCTCGACGCGCTCGTGGGGGTGGTCCGATGAGGCTCACCAAGGCTGGCGTGCTCATCCTCGTCGCGTTCAGCGTCCCGGTCGCCATCGAGCTCCGGACGCTGTTCGCGCTGTTCGGCATCGACCTGCCGCTCGCGGCGGCCGGGGTGTTCGAGGTGGTGTTACTGGTCGCCATCCTCTCGGCGTACGTGCTCGGCGAGCGACGGGCGGCCGCGACCGGAGGCTGACCGTGTTCGGGACCCCTAGCGTTACACGCGACGGGGCGGTCGCCTCGCCGTCCCGGCTGGCGCGGGTCGCCCGCGCGCTCGTCGTGCTCACGGTCGCGGAGGCGCTCGCGGTCCTCGGATACGTCGCGGTCACGGAGGGCGACGTCCTCTCGCTCCGCTACCTCGCGTATCCGTTCGTCTGGACGAACGCCGCGGTGCTCGCGGTCGCGTACGCCCCGATTTCGCGGCCGACCGACCGGTGGACGGGCGGAGCGCTCGCGGTCTCGGTCGTGTACTTCCTCGTCCTCTGCTGGGCAGGTGGCCTCCTCGCCGTCACCGGCGAGTCGGGTCTCGGGACCGCGAGCGTCCTCCCGGCGGTTCCCGGGTGGGGGCCGATACTCGCGGTCACCGGCGGCGCGGTTCACGCGACGCTCGTCCCGTTCAAGGTGATCGGCTACGCCGGACTCGCGGCGCTCGTGTACGCCGCGCTCGCGCGGAGCAGTCGGGGAGTCCTCTC
This sequence comes from Halorussus salilacus, assembly GCF_024138125.1. Taxonomy (NCBI): domain Archaea; kingdom Methanobacteriati; phylum Methanobacteriota; class Halobacteria; order Halobacteriales; family Haladaptataceae; genus Halorussus; species Halorussus salilacus. The sequence goes on along the minus strand of NZ_CP099993.1, from coordinate 1,314,729 downwards.
GGGCGCGCTGGGGCTCGTGACCTGCGTGAGCTGTACCGGTTCGGTACTCGCCACCCTCCTGGCCGGGACCGTCGGCGGCTCGTCGGTGGCCGTCTCGGAAGTGATGGCGCGGTCCTACGACCTCTCGACCCCGGTGTTCCTGATTACGGTCGCGGCGCTGTGGGTCGCGCTACACCGGTGACAGGTCCCACGGACGGAATTTCGGAGAAAATACTCAGGCGCTCCGGCGCTGCGCCCGCCGACGGTAGTCGAAGAACTTCGAGGCGACCAGCACGAAGACGACGAGCGAACTCCCCGAGAGTAGCATGACGGTCGCTCCCAGCGACAGCGAGGGGAGTCCGACCGTACTGGCGACGACCGCGTACCCGGCGACGCCCGTCAGCGCGAGACCGAGTACGACGAACACTCCGAGCGCGACCTTCAGCGGGTCGATACGTTGGTCTATCATGGCTCGGCTGGAACTACGACCGATATCACTATCAAACGGGAATCCGATTCCCACGTTCTGAAAATCGACGGCAGGGCCCGGACCCTCGTTCGGTACGTCTGCCAGCGCGAACCGCGAGCGCCGCTGGGCGGCGCTCGCGGTTCGCGTCGGCAGAAAGTGGGCCCGCTCGGATTCGAACCAAGGAATCGCCCGGTGTCCCATGACGCCGGAAATTCCGGTCGCCAATATGAGCCGGGTGCTTTACCAGACTTAGCTACGGGCCCTCAGGTTCATCTGAGGGGTCGATTCTTTAAATCACTTGGGTTTGGCTCTACGGCCAACTATCGACCGTCTCGGACCTTCTCGGCTCGTCTCTCCCCGTGAATGTAACGCTTCGAGCCTGTCGAGTACGGTTTTCCTGTGCGTCGGCTCCTCGCTTCGCTCGTCGCGATGACACACAGGAAAACGCCGTCGCCAGGACTCGAACACGCCCAGACGGTCCGGGATGCTCACTTCGTTGCGCTTCCGGGCCTGCGACTGGTCTGCCCGAGTCTGCCGAGGTTGCGCTTTCACGGCTCACGGACGACTCGCTACGCTCGTCGTCGTTGTTCGCCGAGAGAAGCGCCGTCGCCAGGACTCGAACCTGGGACCACCACGTTAACAGCGTGGCGCTCTACCAGCTGAGCTACGACGGCTTCCGAACGCATTCGTTGGTATGCGCGAGTCCTTTGATAGGGCTTTCGTTTTCGCCCGCAGGAGGTGGGATGGAGTCCCGCGGTGCGACCGGCGTCCCGCGGCACGAGACGATACGTTTTCGGCGGCGCGGCCGCAATCGAACACCGATGACCGACGAGGCGGACTTCGAGGCGGTGGTCGCGGCGGTCGGCGAGCGAATCGACCCCGGCGACCGAGAGCGCGAGCGGATGCGCGAGGCCGTCGACGCGCTCGTCGAGCGCGTCGACGACGCGCTCGACGACCTCCCGGTCGAGGCCGACGCGATGCAGGTCGGGTCCACCGCCCGCGGGACGTGGATCAGCGGCGACCGCGACATCGACCTCTTCGTCCGATTTTCGGCGGATTTGGACCGCGAGCAACTGGAGCGCTACGGCCTCGAAGTCGGCCACGCCGTCCTCCCGGAGGGCCGCGAGGAGTACGCCGAACACCCCTACGTCACCGGCGAGTACGACGGCTTCGACGTGGACCTCGTGCCGTGCTACCGGCTCGACGCGGCGACCGACATCCGGTCGGCGGTCGACCGCACCCCGTTCCACAACGACTACCTGCAGGCGCGACTCGACGCCGACCTCGCCGGGGAGGTCCGGCTGTTCAAGCAGTTCCTCAAGGGCATCGGCGCGTACGGGAGCGACCTCCGGACGCGCGGGTTCTCGGGCTACCTCACCGAACTCCTCGTCCTCGAACACGGCGGCTTCCGCGAGACCGTCGAGGCCGCCGCCGACTGGCACCCGCCGGTCCGGTTCGACCCCGAGGACCACGGCCGGGAGACCTTCGAGGACCCCCTCGTCGTGATCGACCCCACCGACCCCGAGCGCAACGTCGCGGCGGTCTGCTCGGCCGACAACGTCGCCCGGTTGCAGCACCACGCCCGCGACCTGCTCGCCGACCCGCGCGAGGGCCGCTTCTTCCCGGAGCCGACCAACCCCCTCTCGCCCGAGGGGGTCTGTGACCACGTCCGACGCCGGGAGACCACGCCGGTCGCGGTGCGCTTCGACGCCCCCGACGTGGTCGAAGACCAGCTCTACCCCCAGCTCCGGAAGTCCCTCTCGGGGGTCCGGGACGGACTCGACCGCCGGGGGTTCGACGTGCTACGCGCGACCGCGTTCGCAGACGTTTCGGCGGTGCTGTTCGCGGAACTCGAAGTCCCCGACCGCCCCGCGGTCGAGCGACACGAGGGGCCGCCGGTCCACGTCCGCGACCACGCCGAGGGGTTCTTCCGGAAGTACGAGGACGACCCCGACGTGTACGGCCCGTTCGTCGACGGCGACCGGTACGCGGTCGAGCGCGACCGCGAGTTCGCGAGCGCCCCCGAGTTCCTGCGCAGCGACGCCCTCTTCGACGTGGCGCTGGGCGTCCACGTCGAGTCGGCGCTCGGAGACGGCTACGACGTGCTCGTCGGCGAGGAGGTCGCCGAACTCGCCGACGAGTTCGGCGTCGAACTCGCGCGCTACTTCGACCCGCGGCCGTGACGCCGCCACTGCTTCGTCGAGTCCCTCGGTCTTCGACACCTCCTTCAGGGTCGAACTAGACGGTATAGGCGCTCGAACACGACGGTTAGCGCCGCTTTTCGGTCCTCCTGCGGAACGGATTCCCGCGGTCGAGACCGAGACGCCGGACGCCGCGGTCGCTCCACCGACGGCGTCGCCCGCCCGATTCGGCCGTGTTAGGCGGGGTCAACGCCCCGGACGCCCCGGGCTCCCTCGCTCGACACGGAGGGCCTTTTTCAAATAAGCGCCAAACATTGATGGGCGATACCGTCGTCGTGGGTCCTGATGTGGCGTCCACTGCTCGCGGTGGCCCTCCTCGTCCTCTCGGGTTGCGCGGCCGCCCCGGGCGTCGGCGACACGACCGCCGACTCGTCTGCCGACCGCCGGGCGATGACCACCGACCAGGGCGACGACCGGCCGAACCCGTGGGGCGAGTCGAACCTCACCGTCGCCATCAACGACACCGCGAACGACTCGCGGGACTTCCGGCCGCACGTCCGGTCTGCCCTCGACTTCTGGTCGAACGCGAGCGAGCGCTACGCCGGGTTCGAGGTCGAGTACGAACTCGAACCCAACGCCTCCGAGCCCGACCTCGTGGTCCGGGTCGTCGATAGCATCGACTCGTGCGCGAACGTCACCGACCCCGCGGGGTGCGCGCCCTTCCTCACCGACGCCGCCCACGTCTCCCGGCCGGTGACGCTGGAGGTCGCGGCGTCGTACTCCAACGAGTCCACGCGGCTCATCCTGAAACACGAACTCGGCCACACCCTCGGCCTGAATCACTCCTCGGAGCCCCAAGACGTGATGGCCCCGACTTCCGACCTGACGGCCCTCCCGAAGACGAACGCCACTGAGCGTCGCTTCCCGTGGAACGACTCGAACTTCTCGGTGTACCTCGATGATGGGAACGCTTCGGACGCCGACGCGGCCCGCGAGCAGGTCGGAAACGCCTTCGACTACTACGCCGACGGCGCGAACGACACCGTCCCGGCGAACGTCTCCTACGAGTTCACGGACAACCGCACCGAGGCCGACGTGGTCGTCGCGTTCGCCGACGAACTCCCCTGCAGGGACGGCGGAACCGGGTCGTGCGGGCGCGTGCAGGGCGTCGACGCCGACGGAGACGGGGCGCTCGAACGCTACGACGAACTCCGGATTTCGCTGGCCGACGTGGACGACGACGCCATCGGGTGGCACGTCGGCTACTGGTTCGGCTACGGCTTCGGCTTCGAGGACGAGTCGGAGTGGCCCGCGCCGTTCCGGGACGCCGACTACGAGGACCGCCGCAGCGACTGGTGGGACTGAAAGGGGCCGAACGCCGCAATTCACTTCTCGAACCCCTCTTCCCGGAATCGCCCGTTCCGCTGAATCACCTGCGCCCACCTTTTGTCTCGTTCGCGTCGGAAGACGCTCCGCGTCTTCCGGGTCTTGCTTCGCTACGCTCAGCAAGACCTTGCTCACTCGCAAAAGCTGGACCAAAAGGTGGAATTACTCCTGTTCGAAGCCGTCCTCCCACCGGAATCGCCCGTTCCGCTGAATCACCTCGCCGTCGACCTCCATCCGGGAGTCCTCGCTCACGTCGGTTATCATGTCGACGTGGACCGCGCTCTGATTGCCATCCTCGCCCTCGGGGAGACAGGAGCCGTAGGCCCGGCCGACCGCGAGGTGGACGGTGTCGCCCATCTTCTCGTCGAAGAGGATGCTGTCGGTGAACCGGTCGATGCCGCGGTTCATCCCGATGCCGAGTTCGCCGAGTCGGCGCGCGCCCTCGTCGGTCGTCAGGATGTCTTCGAGCGCCGCCTCGCCGACCTCCGCCGACCAGTCGACGACCTCGCCGTCCTCGAAGGTCAGGTGAACGTCTCGGATGCGCGCGCCGTCGTGGGTCATCGGCACGTCGAAGTAGACCTCTCCCTCCGGGTCCTCGGGGGCGGTGAACACCTCGCCGGAGGGGAGGTTGTGCGAGTCGTAGGCGACCGAGGCGGCGCTGTTGACCGCGGTCCTGTTCTCGATGGACATCGTGAGGTCGGTGTCCTCCTTGACGAGTCGTACCTCGCTGCCCTCGTCCAGAATCTCCTTCATGTTCGCCATCTCGTCGGCGAGCGATTCCCAGTCGCGGAGGACGGCGTCGTAGACGAAGTCCCGGTACTCGCCGATGCCCATGCCCGCCTGCTGGGCGTGGGCGCGGGTCGGGTGGATGGTCGAGACCCAGTCGGTGTCCATCCGGCGGGCCTTTATCTCGGTCCGGGACTGCTTGTACGCCGCGCGCTTCTCGCCCGGCGCGGCCGCCTTCTCGGCGGCGTTCGACTTCCCGCGGAGCGACAGCACCGAATCGGCGCGTTCGAGCATCGCGGTCTCGAAGTCGGGGTCCTGGTCGAAGTCGCCGTCGTGGCTCCGCACGAACGCCGACTCGACCTCGTCGGAGACGTAGGTCGCGAGGTAGTTCGCGCCGCGCTCGCCCAGTTTCTCGGCCACCGCGACCGCGAGGTCGTGCGCGCCGTCGTCGACCCGCACCACCACGTCGTCGCCCGCCTCGATTCGCGCGCTCCAGTCGACCAACACCTCGGCGTGGTCGTGGATTCGCTGGTCCATACCCGAGGGTCGCAATCGAGGGTCAAAACGCCGACGGTTCGGGCGTCGGTTCGTATCAGCAGTGCGGGATCGAGTTCCGGTCTTCAGAAGTGCGAATCGTTCCCATTACCCGAAACACGGCGACTTTCAGAGAGGGTGACTGCGGGGTTGGTCGGAGACTTCTCGACCATCTTCGATTGAAGCTTTCGTGAGCGAACTCAGGACAGTGCATCCCTGAGTGGTTCGTGATCCATACTCTCAGGGGTATCTTCAGCACGACCAACGAGAGCCAACATCTTCAGCGGTCCTCTACCGACGTAGACCTCACCGCGTCGTTCTCGGTGACCGGAGTTCCGGTGGGTCTCTTTGCTCTCGTCGGGTGGGTGCCAGTGGGTGTTCGGATGCTTCTCGTCGGGGAAATCGAGAGTGTATTGGCCGCCTCCGGGTCCGGAAACTCTTACCTCGACGCCGTCCATCGTCTCGATAATCGCATCTACGGTCGAGATATTCGTATCTCGTTCTTCCGCGGTTGCAGTCCAGAAGATAGTATCGCCGACCTCCAACTGCTCCATCACGGAGTACAAATCTGTCATTGTGCGTTAGGATACGAGCGCGAGGTGTTATTAATGTGTGTTACCCTGAGGTCAATATATCCGGCTGTTGGAGGCGGAAAAACAGCGCGGAAAGAGCCGGAGCCGCTAGGGGAACACGAGGACGGTCGCCCGCTCGGTCTCCAGCACCTCGACCTCCTCGCCGCTCTCGGCGCGATACTCCTCCTCGATTTCGATGGCGTCGCCGTCGATGGTCTCCGCTTCGCCGTCGACTTCGACCGTGACCTCTCCCTCTATCTCCTTGTCGTTCTTGAGGGTGGTGAGGTCGGCCGACTCCAGCGCCGCGACGACCTGCCCGGCCTTCTCGCGGAACTGCGGGCCGATGACGCTGTGGTCGGGGTCGACCCCGACCGGGACCAGTTCGACGTTCGGCGACCCGGATTCGAGGTAGACCGGCGCGTTGACCGCCTCGCTCAGGTCGTAGGTGTCGTAGCCCCGGCCCGCCTCGGAGTAGACCTCGATGCGGTCGAGATCGGCGTTGAGCGCCATCCCCTCGTCGGACTTCCACGCCCGGACCGCGCTCGCGACCTCCGCGATGAGGTCGCCGGTCTCCTCGGCGTCCTCGTCGTCGATGCCGAAGTCGGCGGCGGGCCACGACGCGGCGTGGACGCTCCCCTCCGTGCCGGGCAGGTGGTGGTAGACCTCCTCGGCGAAGTGGGGCGAGAACGGCGCGAGCATCCGGATGCTCGCCGAGACCGCGGTGTAGAGCGCGTGGCGCGCGGCGTCGCGCTCGCCGGGTCGGCCCTCGTAGAGGCGGCCCTTCACGAGTTCGAGGTAGTCGTCGGCGAGGTCCTCCCAGACGAACTCCCGGAGCCTGCGGAGGGCGGCGTCGAAGCGGTACTCGCGCATGTCGGCCTCGACCTCCTCGACGGTACGCGAGAGCTTCGTCAGTATCCACTTGTCGGTGTCCCGATAGGCGGGAGCCGACACCTCCGGGGTGTCCTCGTCGAGGTGTTCCGACGAGAACTGGAAGATGTTCCAGCACTTGGTGAGGAACCGCGAGGCCGATTTGACCTCCTTCCACTGGAACTGGATGTCGCTGCCGGGCTGGCCGCCGAGCGCGAGCGCCTGGCGGACCGCGTCGGCGCTGTACTCCTCTATGGCCTCGTTCGGCCCGACCGCGTTCCCGCGGGACTTGCTCATCTTGTGGCCGTCGTCGCCGAACACCATGCCGTTGACCAGCGACTCCTCCCACGGAATCTCGTCTTCGAGCGCCGTGACCCGCAACAGGGTGTAGAACGCCCACGTCCGGATGATGTCGTGGCCCTGCTCGCGCAGCGTCGTCGGGGTGAACTCCTCGTCGGGCCAGCCCTGAACGTGCATCGGCGAGATGGAGGAGTCCATCCACGTATCCATCACGTCGGTCTCGCCCTCCCAGTGCGTCGCTTCGGCGGTTTCACCGCCTTCGCCTCGCGGCGTCTCCGACGCCGCGCCTGCCCCGCATTCCGGACAGGAACCGACCGCTGGGTCGGTCTCGGTGGGTTCGACCGGCAGTTCCTCGACGTCGGCGACGTGGGCGTGGCCGCACTCCCCGCAGAACCACGCGGGGATGGGCGTCGCGAACACGCGCTGGCGCGAGATGACCCAGTCCCACTCCATCCCCTCGGTCCAGTCTTCGAGGCGGTCGTACATGTGGTCGGGAATCCACTCGACCTGCTGGGCCTTCTCCAGAATCTCGTCCTGGCGGACCTCCACGAACCACTGCTCCTTGCTGAGGATCTCGATGGGCGTGTCACACCGCCAGCACGCGCCGACCGACTGCTCGGTCGGCTCGGTGTCGTTGAGATACCCCTCCTCGTCGAGGTCCTCGGCGATGACGCCCTTGGCCTCCTCGATGGTCAGGCCCTCGTACTCGCCAGCGAGCGACCCGAGGTGGCCGTCCTCGGTGAACACCGGCCGGAGGTCGAGGTCGTGTTCGGCCCACCACGTCACGTCCTGCTTGTCGCCGAAGGTGCAGATCATCACCGCGCCGGTCCCGAAGTCGCCGTCCACGTCGTCGTCGGCGACGAGCTCGACCTCCTGACCGAACAGCGGGACCTCGAAGGCCTCGCCGACGCGGTCGGCGTAGCGCTCGTCGTCGGGGTCGACCGCCATCCCGACGCAGGCCGCCAGCAGTTCGGGGCGGGTGGTGGCGATCTCGATGTCGTCGTTGTCCACGCCCTCGAAGGTGATGTAGTGGAGCGTCCCCTCGCGGTCGATGTTCTCGACCTCGGCGTCGGCGATGGCGGTCTCACACCGGGGACACCAGTTGACTGGGTGTTCGTCGCGGTAGACGTAACTTTCCTCCTCACCGCCCTCGGCCATCTCGACGAACGACCGCTGGGTTTTGCCCCAGTACTCGCGGTCCATGGTTCGGTACTCGGCGGTCCAGTCCTGGGAGAACCCCATCGACTGCATCGTCTCCTTCATGCCGTCGATGCGCCGCTCGGAGAGTTCGATACAGAGGTCCCGGAACTCCTCGCGGGGCACGTCGGTCCGGTGGATGCCCTGCTCCTCCTCGACCTTGACCTCGGTCGGCAGGCCGTGGCAGTCCCAGCCCTGCGGGAACAGCACGTCGTCGCCCAGCAGGCGGTGGAACCGCGCCGCGAAGTCCATGTAGCTCCAGCCCAGCGCGTGGCCGAGGTGGAGGTGGCCGGTCGGGTACGGCGGCGGGGTGTCGATGACGTAGTCGGGTTCGCCCTCGTGGTGGTACACGTCGGACTCGCGCCACTCCTCTTGCCACTTCGGTTCGACTGTCTCGGGGTCGTAGCTGTCTGGAACGTCCGTCATGATGGATGTGTAGCTGACTCTATCGGTGGAAGGGTCGTCCAGCGAGAAAGACGCGCCGCTGTGCTAGACAGTTCGACGTACTACCGACGCGGTCAGCCTCATACGACAACGGAATCGCGCGGGACTGATAAAGGTTCTCGTTACGAGGACGAACGACGAGCAGTGTCGACGAGTCATCCGACAATAGCTCGTACCGAAAGTTGCTGTGAGGGAGACCGAACTTGTTCTCCGACTTCTGTCACCGTGGAGGTCAACAGGCGTACCACGAGTCGATCGAACCGTCCGACTGAAGCGTGATTCCGATGTCCTCACCATCACAGTCGAGGTCCACGTCAGGTCTGTAGTCCCACGTAGCGGAGGCACCCTCGGGAGTGAACGCGGCCACCGTTTCCGGAGTCGTTTCGATACCGGCAGACGAATCCAGATGCCCCGGTTCGAGTTCATACACTCGACTAAACAGCATCGACCCGTCGTCGTCTTCCACCCGGACTCCTATCTCTGCACGTTCGTCCGTTCTATTTTCGACCATGATTTCGATTGTATCACCTTCTCCTTCTGCCCCATCGGATACGAGGAGGTCACCGCACCCGGATATGAGGGTGGTTGCTATCACACCGGTGGCCGCAAGTAATTCTCGTCGACAACCGTCTGTGGGAAGTAGAGTTAGTGATGGGGGCATATCGTCTACCGGTTTTTAGTCCCGATGTTAAATAGTTCACTGCCACTCCTGTTTTAGTCGACATGGATTTGAACAGGAGGACTTGATCCCATCGAAAATGGGAGAGAACAAGATATGCAACACATATAAGAAAAACAGGGATATGAACCATATTATATACAATATTTAATAAATATATTGCTGGATTTAATGATGTAATCTAAATTTAGAAAAATATAAGTATAGTTATAATAATTTATTATGTGATGTCAGAGAAACAAAATCGCGGAGTATCGAGACGTGACGCTCTGAAAAAGACGAGTATCGCATTTGCCGGATCGCTCACACTTCCTAGTGTGGTCCGAGGTGAGAAGGGGCGTTCGCTAGACGATATGCACCGGGATCTTATGCAGTCCCGACGCATCCAGAACAATGCCGGTCTTGAGGCTAGAATCAATTACCTCGAAGCTCGCGGTATCGGAGCGGGTTACAATCGGTTGCTGGCTAAGTTCCCGAATGAGGGGAACGGCCCGTCCACCGCGGATTCCCCCGACAATTACTGTGTCGAACCCGACAAGTGCGATGGTGATATCGACCTGACGCTTTGGTTCTTCTATGACCAAGACATGGAAGCGTACTACGCGGAACTCTCGATGCGGTACAGATACTACTATTACCAGAGTTACACCGCCTACGATTACTGGGGGCCGAGGTATCCAGACGACGGTGCTGGTATCATGTGGGAGAAAGATCACTGGGAAGTTATGAACGCCGACGACATCCCCAGCTCGACCGAAGGCGATGATCACGTCGAGTGGGACAACGGTAGCTGGAATCAGGAGGGGCTCGGTTACAGAGTGAACTCCGCCGACATCGCTCGGAATACCGGACAGACCAACGACAGGGACAAGCACTGGAGCGATTACGAGTACGCTGGTGTCTACCTCAATCAAGCCGAGGACTACGAGGACGGTGACTCCATCCATGCGGCGTACGAGTACACCTGGAGCTCGGGCGAACTTAGCGGCGTCTCGGTTAGCTACCCATGGGGCATCTCTGTCTCGGCCAGTAGCACCACGAAGTCCGAAGATCTCCAGACCGAACTCGATGGTTCCTCGCTCATGGTGGACACGTCGGACGCGTATCTCCAATAATCGCGTCGAAGACAGCTCCGAGACGACGCCGAATTGCTGACTTCCGACCTCCGAATCGCATCGAATCCATTTTATCACCGGTCCGAACCGCAACCACTACCTCCCACCCCGAACCACCCTCACCCATGCAACTGGGCGTCATCGGACTCGGCCGGATGGGACGCATCGTCGTGGACAGAGTGCTCGACGCGGGCCACGACGTGGTGGCTTTCGACCTCGACGACGAAGCCGTCGAATCGGCCGCGGAGGCGGGCGCGACCCCCGCCGACTCCGTGGTCGACCTCGCGGAGAAACTGGGCGACGAGAAGCGAATCTGGCTGATGGTCCCCGCCGGAGCGCCGGTGGACGCGGCGCTCGACGACCTCGAACCGCACCTCTCCGAGGAGGACATCGTCGTCGATGGCGGCAACTCCCACTTCGAGGACTCGGTCCGGCGGGCCGACGCCACGGGCGCCGCCTACCTCGACTGCGGGACCTCCGGGGGTCCCGCGGGCGCGGAACTCGGTTTCTCGCTGATGGTCGGCGGCCCGGAGTGGGCCTACGACGAGATGCGGCCGGTGTTCGACGCGGTCGCCACCGGACCCGCAGGCCACGACCGGATGGGTCCGGCCGGGTCGGGTCACTACGTCAAGATGGTCCACAACGGCGTCGAGTACGCGCTGATGCAGGCCTACGGCGAGGGGTTCGAACTGCTCGCGGAGGGCCGATACGACCTCGACCTCGAAGCGGTCGCCCGGACGTGGAACAACGGCGCTGTCATCCGGTCGTGGCTGTTGGAACTCTGCGAGGAGGCGTTCCGCGAGGAGGGCACCGACCTCGGCGACGTGGACGACTACGTGGCGGGCGGCTCGACCGGGACGTGGACCGTGCAGGAGGCCCTCGAACAGGAGGTGCCGCTCCCGCTCATCTACCAGGCGCTCGCCGAGCGGTTCGGGTCGCGAGCGCCCGAGGGGGGTCGGTTCTCGCGGCGGCTCGCGAACCGGCTTCGGTACGGGTTCGGTCGCCACGAGGTCGCGCGGCGCGAGGAATAGACCGATGGAACAGGAAAGCGATAGAACAGGAGTTCGGGAGTCCGAGCGAAGTCCCTATCCGAGGACGTAGTCGAGGACGGGGTAGCGCTCGATCAGCGGTTCGCCGTCGACCTCGTAGCGCTCGATGTAGGCGTCGAGGCCGAGGATTCGGCCCGCGCCGAACGCCGCGACCGCGAGGAACACCAGCATGTAGGCGAAGTCGCCGTTGATGAATCCGTGGGCCATGTCCCAGTTGCCGAAGTAGAACATGAGCATCATGAGCGCGCCGAAGAACGCGGCGAGCCGGACCATCGCGCCGACGAGCAGTCCGAGGCCGATGAACAGCTCGCCCCACGGGACCGCGACGTTCGCGAACTCCACGAACCACGGCGTCGAGCCCATCCACGCGAACAGCCCCGCGAGGGGGTTGCCGTTCGCGGCGGCGCTGTGGGTGAGATACCCACCGGCGCTGAACGGTTCGGACGCGACGATCTTCGTGAATCCGGAGTAGGCGAACGCCCAGCCCATCATGAGCCGGAGCGAGAGGACGAACCACGCGCTGAGGCTGTGGGCCTTCCCTCGGACGGTGTAGCCCCGGATGGTGCTCGTGAACGTATTGGTAGTTTCTGGGTTAATCGTGCTGGTAGTCATGATTGACGGAGAAGTACTCCTACTTCTATAGAGGTTTCGCGAGTATATTAAACTACTGAGATAGTAAGTATCACGAATATAAATAACCGAGATACGATGTATCATACGTATCCATAACTTATCCTCCGGTCCGGTGGAGCGCTCCGCGTCGCTCGTACTCGATTCTGGTCGCCATCTCCTCGGCGGTGTCGGCCCCGCAGAGCCGCTCGACCAGGCGGAGCGCGAGGTCGAGTCCCGAGGTCACTCCGCCCGCGGTCAGCACGTCGCCGTCGTCGACGACCCGCGCGTCCACGACCTCGGCGTCGGTCTCCCGGAGGTCCCCGACCGCGCTGGCGTGGGTGACCGCGGGGCGGCCCTCCAGCACTCCGGCCCTTGCGAGGAGCATCCCGCCGGTGCAGACGGCCGCGAGTTCGACCCCGCGCTCGTGGAGGTCGGCCAGAGCGTCCGGGAGGTCGCCCTTTTTGGCCTCGGCCCACGCGCTCGCGTCCGCGCGGTCGTTCCAACCGCCGCCCGGGACCACGACGACGTCGGGGTCGGCCTCGTCGAGCGTCCCGTCGACCGCGATTCGCAGGCCGTGGGCCGCGGTCACCTGCTCGGCCGGGTCGAGCGTTCGCAGGCTCACGTCGAGGTCACAGCCGCTCTCGGCCGCGGCCGAGAGCACTTCGTAGGGACCGACCGCGTCCAGTTCGTCGAAGCCGTCGTAGACGATGACCGCGATTTCGGTTGTCATGGTGGGTGTCTCGGAGGCTGAGGCCAAAAGCGTGTGGTCGACGCCGACCCGAGTGCCCGCGAGCAATCACAATGCTGTTAAACCAGTATTCCGTAGCCCCGCGCATGGTAGACGCACTGGGTCTGGGACTCGGACTGACGATGCTGCTCCTCGTCGTGGCCCTTCACTACTCGAAGGGAACCGAGTGGCGAACCCCCGACGACATCTCCCAAGAGGTGCTCGAACGCCGGGCTTCGACCGTGCCGGAGACCGACTTCCCCGAACCGATGAACCGCTCCATCGGCGGCGGTGGCGGCGCGGTCGCGGTCGGCGGCGGCGCCGAGGGCGAACTCGAAGGCGACGAGGACGAAGACGAGGGCTTCGACCCCGCCGCCATCTCGGATGACGAGGTCGAGTACTACGAGATCGAGTACGTCAACGAGGGCGAGACCATCGAGGTCGCCAACAACGAGACGCTACTCGAAGCCGGAGAGGAAGAGGGCTGGGACCTGCCCTACGCGTGTCGGCAGGGCCAGTGTCTCTCCTGCGGCGGCAAGGTGGCCGACGGCGACGCCCACGAGTACGTCCAGCACAGCAACAACGAGACGCTGGGCGAGGACGAGGTCGAGAAGGGGTACGTCCTCACCTGCACCGCGTATCCGACCGCGGAGTTCTCGCTAGAGACCAACGAGACGCCCTGAATTGTTCTCGGCGCCGTCGGCGCAATTTCAACCCAAAGCATTAAAATCCCAAGCCGTATTCCAATCGAACAGTGGCATCGAGGAACTCTGAAGGTATCACGGAGGGTGGGCTGGCGCGTCCGCTCTTCCATCTCGCGTGGCCCATCGTGGTCACTCAGTTGTTGCAGGTCGCCTACAACGTCGCCGACGCGTTCTGGCTCGGCCGGTACTCCGCGGATGCGGTCGGCGCTATCAGTCTCGCCTTCCCGCTCATCTTCTTCCTCATCGCGTTCGGCGGTGGGTTCAACGTCGCCGGAAGCACGCTCGTCGCGCAGTACACGGGGGCCGACAGCGACGGGTCGGCCGGGAAGGTCGCGGGCCAGACGCTCGGGTTCGTCGTCTGCATCGGGGTCGTCCTCGCGGTCGTCGGACGCTTCAGCGCCGGGCCGATGCTGTCGGTGTTCCCCAGCGACCCCGCGACCGCCGAGCGGGTCGTCCCGCTCGCCCAGTCGTATCTGGAGATATTCTTCCTCGGGCTCCCCTTCATGTTCGGCTTCCTCGCGTTCTCCGCGTTGCTCCGGGGGTACGGCGACACCCGGACGCCGATGCGGGTGATGGCGCTCAGCGTCGCGCTCAACGTGGTGCTCGACCCCATCCTCATCTTCGGGGTCGGCCCGTTCGCCGAGATGGGCATCGAGGGGGCGGCGTGGGCGACGCTCGTCGCACGCGCGGCCGGGGGCGTCCTCGGCGTCGCCATCCTGTTCGGGACCGACATGGGTCCCGACGTGAGCGTCGGCCATCTCGCGCCCGACCTGAGTTACGTCCGGGACATCGTTCGCATCGGAACGCCCGCCGCGCTGGAGCAGTCGGCGGGCGCGCTTGCCATGGTGATGCTCACGGTGATGATCGTGACGTTCGAACCCGCGGTCATCGCGGCGTACGGGCTGGGCAACCGCCTCATCTCGCTGGTGTTCCTCCCCGCGGTCGGTCTGGGCAAGGCGACCAACACGATGGTCGGCCAGAACCTCGGTGCCGGGAACCCCGCGCGCGCCGAGCAGGCGGTCACGCTCGCGGCGAAGGCCGGTGCGGGCGTGATGTTCGCGCTGGCGGTGCTCGCCGCGCTGTTTCCCGAACCCATCGTCTCGGTGTTCATGGCGACCGACACCGCCGACGCGGCCGCGACCATCGGGTACGCCAGCGAGTACCTCCGCATCCGAACGGTCGAGTTCGCGTTCATCGGCGTCTTCCAGGTGCTGGTCGGTGCGTACCGCGGCGCGGGCAACACCAAGACCGCGATGGTGCTGTCGATGGTCACGCTGTGGATAATCCGGGTGCCGGTGGTCTACCTCCTCGCGTTCGAGACCTCGCTCGGCGCGACCGGCATCTGGGTCGGCGTCGCGCTCGGCCACGTCGTCGGCGCTCTCGCCGCCGCGGCGTGGTTCACCCGCGGTACCTGGAAGGAGGCGGTCGTCGACGCGGGGCCGTCGGACCCGGCGGTCGAGGTCGACGGCGTCGCCGAGGACTGACCGCCCCGGAGAACCGCTCGGCTTTCGTGGACATCCTCGCGCCGACTACCCGAGGTCGGCCCCGCAGTCGGGACACTCCTCGTCGGCGACGGTGACCTGTGCGTCACACTCCGGACAGAAGTCGAGGTAGCACGCGCGCTCGCCCATGGCGTGCGGTTCGTTCCCGAGGAACAAAGGGCTTCGCCCGGGCGAGGGCGCGGCGGCCGCCGCGCCCTCGCCGCCTTTCGAAACCCTTTTCTTTGCCATACGCCTCGTTGCAAGTGCGCCGCCTTAGCTCAGACTGGGAGAGCACTCGACTGAAGATCGAGCTGTCCCCGGTTCAAATCCGGGAGGCGGCATCCGAAATTTACTCGGTCCTCATTCACCAGCCAGCAACGCCTTCCGGCCATTATCTTCCGAAAACCGCCCTGAGATTTGACCATGGTTTAGCTCGCGCCCTAACGTCTTCGGGCGCTTCGCTCTCAATTGAATTGCGAGGCCCTTGTAATTACTCGTGCTCCCGTACACGGTACACGCAGACCGTGACACGACGATATTCGAGATTCTTGAAGCTCCATGGCTTCCCAATCGCTCTGAATCAAATTCTAAGGCGGCTGACTGCGCTTGAGACCGAATTCCTGAATGGGACAAGGGAATAGCCTGGTTTAATCTTATCTCCTACTAATGACGGCGTCGAGAAGCTTCTTTATAGGGAAGGGGATTGACCTCCTTTCTATGCTCAGTCGCTGTAATGGGCACGTTCACGGTGGGGGGCCGCAGGAACGGAAGGATGGGTACACCTACATCGCGGCCGTCAAACCTATCGGATATCCCGATACGGCCGCGACCTGCGGACGACCTGGTTGCAAGGAACCAGGGTTAATCTTCCTCGACGACCACCAGTATTGGGAATTCCAATACCAAGACGAACGAGTATTTGGAGTCCACAAGCGTAATGACGTAGCGATTAAAGTTACTGACCGAGTTGTACGAGAGCGGTCAGAGATAGCTCGTCCAGAAGAATACGGCCCAAATGAACACGGCCGTTGGCCTCCATATCCCGGACAAGAAAACGCAGATGAGGTTGACTGGCCATAGTAGCTCCAATTTTGGGTGCCTCTTCGAGAACCTTGCCTCTCTGCAACTATCAAAACCGTTCTCGGTTGCCAAGGATGTAACCTAATAGCACTATCGAAAGTGTTCCAAAGAACGTTTCTATCATCATGACAAATTGTACTCCAGTACCTGAAGGAATCTTTGGAGGAGCAACCGTGAAGGCAAGAACACTGTAGGAAATATTCCTCATGAGACTCTCCTCAACACCCGCGATAACGTAAATCGATGTCGAAAAGAGAAATAACGCTACCATCCAACCCAAGAGGTTTCGAACTTTAACACCGTATCCGGTAAAGAGTTGAGAGAGAAGCGAACCACAATACCTGAGATTCAGGGAACCCCCATCAGCCTTCGCTTCAAGGCTACGGGCCCGGCGTTCCCTCACATATATGTCTCTAGACTGACCCACTAATCCATGATCACTTAATATGGATTTGAGCTCATGGTAAGCTCGTGCAGTTGATTCCCATTCTCTAGGTCCGAAGTTTGAGCCGAAGTGCCACTTCCGGAGACGCATTGGTATGAAACTATCTTCAGTCGATATCTCACCATCATACCCCTCAAATAGACGCTTGCAAGTCGTCGCTCCGGTTACGGATACTCCCGTGATATCTGCTTCCCGAATGTCTGCACCGGTGAGAGTTGCACCTCTGAGTGAAGCATTAGAGAGATCAGCATCCAGAAGATCTGCGTCAGAGAGGTCGGAATTTGATAGGTTTGCATCGGAAAGGTCTATATCCCGAAGATCTGCGTCGGAAAGGTCCGCTTTTGAAAGATTTGCGTTAGAAAGATCAGCATCCCAAAGAACTGCGTCAGTGAGATCCGCATCCTTTAGGACCACTCCGGAGAGATTCGACCCCGGAAGAACCGCGTCTCGCAACGCGACGTTTGTAAATGAAAGGGAATCTTCGAGATTTACACCCGATAGCTTGGCTCCGTCAAGTAACTCGGAGTATCCTGAACACTGTTCCCGGACCTCGGTATCCGAGCAAACAACCCTGAGTTCTTCAGCAGACTTTGACACACTATTCGGGTTTGCATGCCAGAGACAATGGTCTGCTTCTTCGGAATACGCCTTCCGCCAGCACGAACTCTGTTGATTAGGTCGATCATCAACTGCATGGTCCTCTGGCCATGTGTAACAACATCGGTCAGAGGGTGAACTTTCCATACTCGCCACCACCTTTGGTAGATTTACAATTCTTTCTCTTCTGAATATGTTCCCTATCTCCATTACGGGGTCACACCTGAACTCGGTGAGGCTCCAGTAAGGATCATTCACCTACCTGTGAACCAGCCTCACTGCTATCTCATTAGGGAATTGACCTCTCCGGCACAGATCCCTCTTACGAGCATTCTCCGGAAGATTTTGATACTCTGAATACTATTGCGCCGTATTTCGAAAACGGGGGGTTGGGCTAAAGAGGATATCCCGTCCATGACCGAGGTGCGTCGAGGCACGAAAGGGACCGGGGGTCACGTTTCAAGTCCACCTTCTGACACCCACTTTCGCAGAGACGGCTATATCTGCCGTCATTTGCCAATTGTTATCTGGAGCAGAGGAATGAACCTGATGAATCGAAAAATCGCATAGGACCTCGTTCACGGCGGCTCACGAATCGTAGCTCTTCTCGATGAAATCGCGCCAAGATTCCAGTGCATCAGCTTTCTGTGAATCGGGGTCGTCGAGAACACCGAGTTTCTTGAGATTTCTGAATATCGAGTCATCGTATCGACGAACCTCTTCGAGGAGTGGAGCCGCTTCCTTGCGAGTCGAACCTCTTGCAGGAACGTCCTGAACCAGCCCCGACTCCTTCTCTATGTATGCCGACGCCTTCGAGGAGATGTGGAGTTGAATCGCCACTTGTTTGGACAAGACCCGGTCCATATAGTCGACTGTTCCCGTGTTCTCTCGAACTCGATCCTCGATTGTCGCGGCAATCTTCTCGATGAACTCCTTCTGTTCAGGTGGGAGGTCCCGGTAGTAGTGATGCAGGTCAGCGTTGAGCCCGTGTTTGGAGGCGTTCTGATTATCCGCTGGCGCACCTGCATTACCACCATGCAGTTTGCACC
Source organism: Halorussus salilacus (assembly GCF_024138125.1). NCBI lineage: Archaea > Methanobacteriati > Methanobacteriota > Halobacteria > Halobacteriales > Haladaptataceae > Halorussus > Halorussus salilacus. The sequence continues at coordinate 1,296,576 of NZ_CP099993.1, read as the reverse complement.
GACCCTTTCCGACGTGGTCGGTTCCCCATCCAGCAGGTTGCTGGCAGGGTTCACCGTGACGGTTCGTCGCGCCACAGATATCGTCCGTCATAGGATTGATTGGAGAGATTCGGACGTGTGGTGATGACGAGAGGGATTAGGTCCAATTTCCATCGTTCTTGACCCTTTTCTGTATCCCTATTACCACCAGACGTGAGTATCCCCAACTTGCTTTCCTGAGGGTCTTGGGGCTTCTTCGAGTAGCTCGAACGTCTCTTCCGTACCAATCCCAAGTTCTTCGGCGACCTCTTCTGTACTCACGACGGGATTGTAGACCCTGTTCGTCTCCATCTTCACTACCCGATCTGCGTCTTTGGGCGTCGCGTTGAGGGAATCACTCGTACTCATTGTTACTGGTACCACGGTAGTCCGGCTCTGGGTACATCTTCCGGGTTCGGCTCTTCAGACGTATCCTCGTCATTCGTGTGACGGTCCCCTAGAATCATCTCGGGAGTTAGTCCCTCTTGGAAAGCCCGGGTTATCTCGGAGGAGCTGAGTTCTCCGTTCAGTCGAGGGTCACCGGATGGCTCAACTCGTTCGACCTCTACAGTTTCGGGGTCTTCTCCGTCCTCGATGGGGACTTCCTCAAGATACGTCTCCGGCGCATCCTCTGTTTCCAGAGTGACTTCCGTAGTGTGGCCGTGGTTATGCCGACCACCGACTGGAATCTCGATGGTCTCTGCTGATGTCTCATCTCCGAACATCACGTCCAATACGCACTCCCGAGCTATCTCCACCATATCGATGCCTTCGGGGTCGGTATCTACACCACGGTTATGGAGTTCGCCAAGGACTTCCCCTGTCAGTTGTTCTATCTTGAGTTTCAGGGCGGCGCGTCTGATATCCTCAACCCGCTCGTCAATCAGTTCCTGTACCTTCTCCCTCTGTGCCTTCGACAGTCTTTCTGACATTACATTTGAGAATACTCGTATACGCCAAAGAGGTTACCGGGTAATTCGACCGAATATCGTACAATCAGGGGTTCTAAAGGCCAAATCGAGTTTCTAGACGAGAAGTGTCCTCTTACCTCTTCATAGGAGCCGCTCTCGCGCCGCTCAATCAATTTCTCATCATTTGCAGAGGAATCGGTCTGATAGAACCTCAAATTCGAGAGGGAGCCGCTCACGGCAAATTCATGCGATGGGGTCTAACGGCTTCTATTGCTACTACTGACTCCGATGAGATTCTCAGTTTCAGTCGGTACACTTTCGGGGAATAAATTTCATACTTCGTATTCGTAATAACTTACTTGGCGTTTTATGGGTCAGTAATTCTAAACCTTTGACATGGCTTCCAAGCCAATTATCCCTGCCGAGGAATCGACCCGTGATGAAGCCCGAGTGACCAAAGCAAAGCTCGGAGTTACGTGGGACGAGTTCGTGCAGAAAGCTGCCGAAGAGTTGGATCCCGACAAGTAGGACTAAGACAATGAACGTAACGAAGGACAGGGGGCGAGGTGGGCACTCGGAACCCCCAAATCGACGAACTGTCGAACAGGGTGGGTCAGAACGGACCCGACGCCATCCGAAGTTGGCTCGACGTGGTACATCGGAACTCGGAGGGAACCAAGTTCCAGTCGCCGAAGGAGGGAGCCCTTCGACATGAGCAAAAAGAAGCCCCTAAGTAAAAGACCTACCGGGCGGCAACCTCCGCGAGAAGTCCTGAAATACGGTATTACGGAAGCTGCGCTCAACGGAGAGACCGCGCTGTTCGATGTTCTCCCCGGCATAGGAAAGTCACGAAGTATTCCGAAGGTTGCCGATGCTATGCCGGTCACGGTTCTCACGAATCTGACCGATAACTACGACCAATTCGAGGACTGGGGCAAGGAGGACGGAGTCGGGGTTGAGAAACTTCCGAAGCGAGAATTCTGCCCAACGCTACGAGACGAGAATCCTTCCTATCGAGATGACCCGGTCGCTCAAGAAGCGCGAAACGCTCGCAATAACGGCTGGTCACCGGGTGAGATTCATCGAGAGTTCGATCTTCCATGCCAGCGGGGAGAGAACAGTTGTCCATACTGCGAACGAGTCACTCAGATTGACGCGGACGGTCTCGATCTCCTCGTAGGAAATTTCGTGCAGGCGTACAACCCAGCATACGTCGAGAATCGCGTTGTCGTCCTCGATGAAGACGCCTTTGATGAATACTATACCGTTATCGAAAACCCGGCTAAGGAAGCGCAAGAGTTCATCGATACGCTTGATGACTTCCCTTTCGATAGCCTACGGCGTCTCGAAGGAGATGACCGAGTAAAGGCATTAGAAGAACTTGGAAAGATCGGTCTTGAACCAACCGATCACAGGGATTCAGTAGGGGACTTCCATGCAAAGGCCCCACTCATCGCGTACGCTATCTACGGGGCTAAAAAGTTAGATAACGGTCTAAAATACACGGAACTTCCCGGAGACCGGACGGCAGTCTTCGAAAAACTATACGAGACAAGCGGAGATGGTCACGATGATGGTACCCCGACAATGTGGTTCTTCGACTTACCGGACTTCTCAGGAGCAGAGGCGGTCATCGGGCTCGACGCTACGCCTTGCCTCTCGAAGTGGAGACGAGTTCTCGGTGGGGACTTCAAGCACTATCGCCTATTCGGCGAGCAGGAGCGTAACCGATACCTCCGCGAGAAAGGATACGAGTTCATCCAACTGAACTCCCACGCATGGCCTGCACAGGGAGGGAACCTTAGCATTCCCAAATGTGAGGCATACCTTCGAGAAGTTCACCAAAAACACGGAAAACGCCCGGACCTGATAACTGGCAAGGATATTCGAGACCAACTCGAAGAGAGAGGACTCGATCATCTTTGGGATGAAGACTTGTATTACGATGCCCTCCGGGGGAAGAACCAAATTGGTGACTCTCAGCTTCTGGTAGTGCTGGGCGCTCCCTCTCGGGGAGATAGTTACTACCAGCATCTCACGGCACTATTCGGCGAAAGTGCTGAACGGGTAGAGGAAACTCAGGGGATGAATCTCTCACTCGGAAATCCAATCGCAGATGATATCCTCAATATGCATCGTCGTGGGGGCGTATTTCAGGCGGCGATGCGTGCTGGTCGAAAAGACGACACTGAAGCGACAGTCTACATCGCCACGGGCTTAGTTCCTGACTGGCTCGAAACCAAGAAGATCGGTCGGGAAACGCCAAGCGGATCATTCGATGCTTGTCCTCACGGCAATCTTCGCAACGACAGTGATCGAGCAGTCCTGTCTGTACTCGAAAACGAGGACGGTATTTCTGGTCGAGAAATTGCACGCCGGGCCGATTTGTCGAAGTCGACGGCGATGGATTCACTCAACCGACTCCGCGAGGAGGGCATAGCTGAAAAGACCGGTGCTGGTCGAGGAACTAAATGGCACGCTAATGGGGTTGAATCGTTGAATATCGCGGGTAGAGTTGATCTTACAAGAATGGCCGAACACTCCTTAAAGAATTCTTTAAGGGAATCTCGGCCATTCTCAGACCGCGTCATCCCCCGTCGCGACCCATTTGAACTCCCTCCTGAACGTCGGTACCCTGACTGGATGCGGGATACGATGCATCGTGCCCGTGAGCGGAAGTTCGATGAACAGATGAAACAAGCCCGGAGGAACTCCCATGAGTAAGACCGAAAGCCGTGATAAACTCAAACAGATTCGCAAGGTCCGAGACGGGGATGATGGTTCGACGGACGGCCCCGAGGTGTACACCTGTCCGATTGACGGGTGTAGTCGAACGGTTGTCGGTGAACCTGGCCATCTCAGGAATCACGTAAGTCAGGCCAGCGACGATGCCCATCGTCACCGAACGTTGACCGAGGACTTGGAGATCGAGGTTCACTGGGAGGAGATGGACTGGGGGTTTGGCGTTCCTGCTTTTGATTCACCACCGAGTATTGACGAGATGGAGTCTGCCGACGGACATGACGACTCGTGGGGGCCAGGTGCTCCAAAGAGTGACGTATAGCCCATCTCTCGTGAGAGCGAGTAGACTGCGATATGCGCAGAGATAATATCTTGCCAATGTTCTCCTTTGCTTACCTTGAGGACCTCCTAAGAGCGGCATGAAGAGCCGTGAGAGCGAAATGAGAGTCAGCGAGGCTTAGTTCCCCTGCTCATCTGCAATGCGAGCGCCAAGGAGTACATCGTAGAGAACCTCAAACATCCTTGTAGCATCGCTTGCCCACTCCTCAACTTCATCATCAGTAAAATCGACTCTGATTGAGTGAGCACCTCGGTTACCTGCATTTTTGAGTTCACGAACTTCCTCTACGAAGGCGTCATCAAGTTCCCGGGAGTAGCGTCGTAAGGTCGAAACGCCGTCCTTGAGTTTGTTGAGTAGTTCATTGAATGAATAGTGGCAATCGTCTTCCTGATTATAGAACATCTGCACATCTCTACCTGCATAGTGCGTTTTCAAGATCTCAAAGACCATGTCCTCGAAGAGTTTGCGAGTAAGGACCATTGTTCCATCGTAGATGCGGTAGCGATAGCAGTCGTTAATGTCCTTGATTAGTCTCTCGTACCGTTCGTCATCAACTACTTCCGAGTCAATGAAACTCTCTCCTTCGTTGCGGGGATTACCAAGTGCTTCGTCATCAAGCAACATTACCACCTCATCTTCTCCAGTATGTGTCAATCGGTATCCCTCGTTTTCGGTTGGTGTAATCCAACCCGTCTCTCGGAGGCGACTGAAATAGGTTGAAACGCTTGACGGTGAGATAGATGATCGCGAGCGTTGAATCAAGTCCTTTACGTCTGCCTGCTTTGCTTCATCCTGCTCTTGTTCAGCTTCAAGATAGTAAATCGCCAGCCCAATTTGTTCCTTCTGTCCTGCGTCGCTATCGTAGTGTTCCAAAAAACGGTCAAATGACATTTACGTGTTGTCTTCCTCTTCCGCTTCCAGTCGTTCAACCGTTCTCTGGATTTGGTCGTATCCTTCTCGTTCTCCAGGTAGCGTTAGACTAATATCCGTATTTGCTCCACTCCCGTCTCGGCGGAAATATCTATCTCCTTCCCCATTATTGAACTGATACATATTGAATAGACCATTATCGTCAACTCCCGAAATCCGTACTGCATCTTTGAGGTCAGGAGAACGAACTGCTTCAATATCATTGCATTCGCGCCAAAGCGTCATAAGAATCAGAGAGCTACGCATTTGCTTCTCACTTCGACTATTCCCAGATTCTCCCAGTATCTCTGGGTCGAAATTCAAATACGGTGGTTCCTCTCCTTCCGGGTCAATGTCAAAGTATCTACTAAGCGTTTCCTCATTAAGGCCCGTTCGGGTGGGGATGGAACCGTAGCTAACTTCTACATCCCACCCTTCGTCGCCGTTTGATTCTTCAGTTTCATCCTGTTGTTCTTCCCAAAACTCTGCATCAAGTCCTGGATTCTCGTCTCCCCCATTCTGCTCTATTGAAAAAGAAGTTCCATCAAAGACCTCCTTATTTTGTTCCAAAAACTCAACGAATCCGAGAACGCTGTCCTCAAGTTCCTCTCGGTCCTCACCCGTAAATTCTGCATTCAGAGGACCATGGTCTAAGGTAATGGTGATTTCCATATGTTATACTGGCGTGTACACTATCAAATAATATTTCTTACGGTGACAGTTGGCGGAAACGCTATTTCGTTACTGTTGACGTAATCTTGGTGGTTTCAGCTTTCGTCCTCATAACTCCGTTTGTTATATCGGAAGTTAGCCTGCTATTCGATCTGCGACAACGACAAACCCGATGACTATCACCAACATTCCACCAAATCGGGGATACTCGATGAGTAAACCGAGCATTGACCCAAGAGCGTCAATGGGACCACTTGCTCCTGTGTAACTCCAAAACCCTGCTACGGTCAACATCAGGAAGGAAGCGACGAGAGCAAGTACCATTATTTTGAGATTCGTGATTGCTTTTCCCATATGTCATCGAACGATACATCCCGTAAAAATGCTTATGGAGAGGTAGTGAAAGTAGAACAGTTAGATATTGCTGAGATAGCCCCGCCGTTGTTCCACCTTCACCTCCTCGTCTCGCTTGTCGTAGTGCTTGTCCAGAACGTCCTGTCCGACGTTCATCCGGTCAGAAACGACCTTCTCGGGCACGTCTTCGGTCAGAAAGTAGGTGATTGAGCCTCGACGGATGTCGTGAGGCGAGACGTTGACGGGACACTTGCTGTATCCGGGATAAGACCCCGCCTCACAGTCGTCTGGATTCCGTCCCTTGGGACAATCAGCCCCATAATAGCAAGGTCGAGTGACCCTGTAGACCGCGTCCCGAATGCTCGACCGATTCATCCGCCCATTCCTGCTCGTGAGAAGCGGCTCTCGGCCGTAATCATCCTCCACGTCATGGCGATGATTATCCCTCCAGTCTTCGATTGAGCGGCAAACCTCGGCGTTCAGAGCGACAATACGCTCGCCTTCTTTCCCGTTCTTGAGTGGTGTCCCTTTCTTCGGTCGATGGCGGATTGCAAGCCGCTCAGCCTCTTCGTCGTAGTCGTCTACGTCCAGTGCGTGAAGTGCCCCGAGCCGAATCCCGGTGTGCCACAGGATTTCGATGATGACGTGGGGACGAGACGCGTACTCGAACTTCCGCTGGTATTCGAGTAGAGCCTCCGCTTGGTCGGAATCGAGGATGGATTCGCTCTGCTCGTCTGTCTTGTCGAGTGTCGGCATCAGAGCGTCGAACTTCTCGTGAAGGTCTGTCTCGACGGCATCGATAGAGCCACACCATCGGATGAAAAGTCGGAGTGCGTCGAGTTGTCCCTCAAGCGAGATGGGTTTCAAGTCTCCATCGTCTCGACGCCACGTTTTGAATCTCTGCAAGTCCCGACCGGAGAGGGTATTCATGTTCTCGATCCCCTCGACGTCCTCGCACCATCGGATGAAGTGTTTGAGTCGGTAGTGGTAGCCGTCGAGGGTTGATTGCGATACTTCGCGCTCGCGCGCATTGAGGTACATCTTCTTCGCCTCAGCAGGCGAGATGGGTTCGAGTTGGTCCTTCGTCATGGGGTTCACCGAAGCGCCCATGGGCGTCGGACGAGCTGTCCCCGTCCCCGCGAGCGAAGCGAGCGGGGGCTCGGAGAGCTTTGCTCTCCGGCGGTTCAAATCCGGGAGGCGGCATGCTTCTCTACGTTCGACCGGACAGCGACGGTTGTCGGGTCGAGATTACTTCCGAACTCTCGATTACTCGCAGTCCTCGTGGACGATCTCGTGGTTCTCGTTCGGCCCGCGTCGCTGTCCGGGGACGATGGGCTCACCGCAGGCCGCACACCGCAGACCGCCGTCCTCCTCACTCAGACCCGCTCGCTCCTCGCTTCCCTCGATGTCGATGGTCTCCATCAGGTCGCCCGATTCGGTCGCGAGTCCGTATCCGACCGCGAGCGCGCCGACTCCGGCCAGCGCCCCGCGAACTCGCTTTCCGCTTCGGAGCCAGACCGCGGCGACCACCGCCAGCGCGGTCGCGAGGAGTATTCGAGCGAGCCGGTCTGGGTCGTCGGTGCCCTCGTTCGGGTCCATATCCGAGCATCGGGCTCCGGGTCCTTGTAGTTCACCGCCGAGAACGCCCGGCCGCCGGTCCGTACCAGTTTGGGGGGTAGTGGTGACGGGATACCAGCCCGAGTTGACAGACACTAACGTTCGTAGTGTCTACCGCTCTAATCGTCTCTCTCCGATATCAATCTCCGGCTTCGAGCAAAGCTGTCCGAATACAGTAGAAGACGAACCATACTGTGCGCATCGGGAGCGAGTTCACGATGGTCGCCGCTCCTCGACTTTCGATCCGAAACGGATGGGGATGGGTGCCCCGAAATCACCGTATGTCGGTCGGTGCTTCTCGGTCCGAATCAGGGACTGACGCAGTCGTACCGCCAGTCACAAGCGAGTGCCGGGTCGACAGCGGTAGCCAGTAGTGCGAGCGTCACGAGGAGTGCCAATCGAGTCTTGGTCATTGGTGACATTGTTCGTATTACACCGACTTACGATTAAGTATGGGGGTATAAAAATATTATTACTACCTCCGGAGTGTAATCGCCGTCTCTTACCGAATCAGGAAGACACTTTAATTTTCGATTCGAAACACCCCCGTAGTGGCTCGCTTCCCGAACCCGGTCCGACTGCTCATCCTCTCCATCGGCCTCGCGCTCGCGCGCGTCGGCCTCGTGGACCCCAAGCACGTCCGCCGGACGACGGACCTGGCGTGGCCGCGAATCGTCACCGGACTGGCGCGGATGTCGAAGAACGCGGTCGACGTGGCGATGGTCGGCATCGCGGTCGGGCCGGTCGCCATCGCGGGGGTCGGCTTCGCCGCGCCGTACTGGGGCGTCGCGTTCTCGCTCGGGGGCGGTCTCGCTGGCGGCACCATCGCGCTGGTCTCCCAGCGCTACGGCGCGGAGGCGTTCGACGAACTCGGGCGCGCGGTCCGGTCGAGCGTGGCACTCGTGGTCGCGGTGACGATCCCGGTCTCGGTCGCCTTCTGGGCGCTCCCCGCCGAACTCATCTCGGTGATGACCGACGACGCGCGCGCAATCGAACTCGGCGCGACTTACCTCCGAATCCTCGCGCTCGGTGTGCCCTTCGCTGGCCTCAACCTCATCGGGAGTCGGGTCTACATCGGGGCCGACGACGCGTGGACTCCGATGCTGGTCCGGGCGGGCGGCGCGCTCTCGAACATCGTGCTGAGCGCCGCGTTCATCTTCGGGTTGGGTCTCGGCGTCGCGGGCGCGGCGTGGGGCACGGTGCTCGCGAACGTCCTCGTGACCGCGGCGTTCGCGGTCGGACTGGTCGCGGGTCGGCTCCCCGGCGCGGGGGCGCTGCCCGTCACGGTCGACCCGCTCGGCTCGTACGTCCACCTCGACACCATGCGCGACCTCGTCCGAATCGGCCTCCCGGTCGTGGGTCGCAACACAGTGTGGACCGTCGCGAAGTTCCCGATGCTCGCCATCGTCGGCCTGTTCGGCCCGAGCGTGGTCGCCGCCTACGTCATCGCCCGGCGCATCTGGGGGCTGATGAACACGCCCGGGTGGGGCTTCGGACTGGCCTCCAGTAGTCTGGTCGGACAGGCGCTGGGCGACGGCGACGAGCCCGGCGCGGAGTCGTACGCCCGCGACGTGGTGGCCTTCTCGGTCGCGACGTACGCGGTCGCGGCGGTCGTCGTCGCCGTGTTCGCCGAACCCATCGTCCACTCGTTCGTCGACGACCCCACCGACCCCTCGGTCCCGGTCGCGATTGCGCTGGTCTACGCGGCGTGTCTCGCCGTCGTCCCGCAGGGCGTCAAGAGCGCGGCCGCGGGGCCGCTCGACGCCAGCGGCGACACCCGATGGCCCTTCTACAGCCAAGTGCTCGGGATGTTCGGGTTCGCGATACCCGTGGCGTACCTCGGGGCCACCACTCCGCTCGGACTCGTGGGGCTGTACCTGTCGTTCATGGCCGAGACCGTGGTTCCGGCGGCCGTCAACTACTACCGGTTCTCGACCGGCAAGTGGAAGGCCATCAGCAGGGAGTTCCGACCCGAGACCCCCGTCGCCGACGACTGAGGGTGCCGATTGGCCCGGCTCCCGGCCGGACGTATCCCCACGACCCGTGGTACCGGTTCTCTCGGAAGCCTTATTTGTCCACCGCCACTGTGTCCAAAAGCAATGGCAACAGGTACGGTTGATTTCTTCAACGATACTGGCGGTTACGGTTTCATCGACACTGAGGACGCGGACGAGGACGTTTTCTTCCACATGGAGGACGTTGGCGGACCCGACCTCGAAGAGGGACAGGAGATCGAATTCGACATCGAGCAGGCCGACAAGGGCCCGCGCGCGACCAACGTCGAGCGACTGTAAGTCGGCTCGGACTTTCGCGTACTACTAACCATCCTACGTTTATCACGCCGCCCAGAGGCATCCACGCGGTGGCCCGGCGCGTCGCGCCGGGCCACCGCGTCACCTTCCGGTCGAGTCGATTCGCCCGTCGAGTCTGCTCACTCGTCGAGTCCGTTCACTCGTCGAGTCCGTTCACTCGTCGAGTCGCGCCATCTCCTCGTCTGACAGTTCGACCGCCGACGCGCCGACGTTCTCCTCCAGATGCTCGATACTGGCGGTGCCCGGAATCGGGAGGGTGACCGGCGAGTGCTGGAGGAGCCACGCCAGCGCGACCTGCCGCGGGGTCGCGTCCCGGTCCTCGGCGACCGCCGCCAGCGCGTCGGCCTTCTCGCCGAGGTCGCCCGCGCCGATGGGGAAGTAGGGAATGAACCCGATGCCCGCCTGCTCGCAGGCTTCGAGCACGTCCTCGTGCTCGCGATTCCCGACGTTGTACTCGTTCTGGACGGTCGCTATCTCGACGATGTCGCGGGCCTCGTCGAGCCGGTCGACGCTCACGTTGCTCAGCCCGACGTGGTCGACCAGCCCCTCGTCCTTCAACTCCGCGAAGGCGTGGACCGACTCGGCGAACGGCGTGTCGGGGTCGGGGCGATGGAACTGGTAGAGGTCGATGCTGTCGGTCCGGAGGCGGTCGATGCTGGCGAGCGCCTGATTCCGTACGTAGTCGGGGTCGCCGTGGGGAATCCAGTCGCCCTCCCGATTTCGGAGGAGTCCGGCCTTCGTCGCCACCACCGCGTCGTCGGGGTCGAGGGTCTCGCCGACGAGTCGCTCGCTGACGCCCGGTCCGTAGGAATCGGCGGTGTCGAGGAAGTCGACGCCCGTCTCGACGACTCGCCGGAGCAGCTCGCGGGCCGCCTCCTCGTCGTCGGGCCTGCCGATGATTCCCTCGCCGGTGAGCCGCATCGCGCCGTAGCCGAGCCGACGGACCGCAAGCTCGCCGCCGATGTCGAAGGTGTCGCTCTCGTTTTCGACCATGGCGAACCTGCACGGCGACCGCCAATAGTCGTTCCGGCGGCCGGGTCCGCGGAGTCGCTTCGAGCGACCAGTCTGGCCCGCGGAACCGATTCGACGACCTGCCGGGCGCGCCGTCAGGCGCGCCCGGCAGGTGTCTTTTTGCCGCCGCCCCGCGAAGTCTACGTCCGATGACCGACGCGTCCGAGGGGTTCGACTATCCGCGCGCCGCGGTCGCCGGGGACCTCGCGGTCGTCGCGGCGGTCGCGGTCGTCCTCGTCGCGGTACACGTCCTGCTCCCCGAGGCGACCCACGACCGCCTCGCGTTCGACCACGGCGCGTTCGCCCCCGAGACGCTCCTCACCGCGGCCTACGTCCACGCGGGGAACGACCACCTGCTGAACAACGTCGGCGGCTACCTCTCGCTCGCGGTGGTCACCTACCTCGTCTGTCTCAACACCGGCCGTCGGGCGTGGTTCCGCCGGACGCTCCCCGTCTTCCTCCTCGCGCTCCCGGTGGCGGTGAACCTCACCAGCTACGTCCTGCTCGAATCCCGATATCCCGGCTCCACGCCGATATCGCGGGGGTTCTCGGGCGTGGTCGCTGGCTTCGGCGGGTTCCTGCTGGCCGCGGTCGCGGTCCAGCTCCGGGCCAACTACTCCCGGGCGACCGCGTTCTTCGTCGGCGGGTTCGCGGTCCTCCTCCTGCTCGCCGAACTGCTCTGGATATACCGCGACGGAACCGATCCGGTCGAGGTCGCAGCGGTCTCGGCGGGACTCGCGCTCGCGGTCTCGGGCATCGTCACGCGCGGTCTCGGCGCGAAGCTCGGCGGCGACCACTACCGGCGGGTCGGCTTCGACCTCGTGTACGTCTCGCTCGTCCTCGCGTTGCTGGTCTGGCTCGTCTACGGCCTGTTCCCGGCCAGCCCCGTCGCTGGCGGCACCTTCACCAACGTCTTCGCGCACGCGGCGGGGTTCGTCGAGGGCGGCCTGCTCGCGGCGCTGACGCTCGTGGCGGTCCGGCCGTGACGGGACTCTGTGGTGTGTGCTGGCCCGTCACAACCGCCGGGTCCGCCCGTCTCCACCGGATTCCCTTGTCTCGCTTCGAAGGGTTTATCCGCGCAGTGACCCTCAGACACCAGTAATAACCATGTCGGACAAACCCGCCTCGATGTACCGGGAGATCAGCAAGCCGCCGTACACCCGACGCGAGTACATCACCGGCATCCCCGGTTCGAAGATCGCACAGCACAAGATGGGCAACATCGAAAGCGACGAGGACGACTACCCCGTCCAGATCAGCCTCCTCACCGAGGAAGAGGTCCAGCTCCGCCACGGCGCGCTGGAGGCCTCCCGCCTGTCGGCCAACCGCTACCTGCTGAAGGAACTCGGTCAGGACAACTACAAGATGATCCTCCGGAAGTTCCCCCACCACGTCATCCGGGAGAACAAGCAGGCGACCGGCGCGGGTGCAGACCGTGTCTCCGACGGGATGCGTCAGGCGTTCGGGAAGGTCGTCGGTACCGCCGCCCGGATTCCGCGCAACGACCGCATCTTCACCGCGTGGTGCCAGCCCGAGGACGCCCCGGTCGTGAAGGACGCGCTCCGCCGCGCGTACAACAAGATCTCCCCGCCGTGTCGCATCAAGGTCGAGCGCGGCGAGGAACTGCTGGTCGCGTAGCGCGGTTCTCGTCGGTTTCCTTTCGTTGTTTATCGTCCGTGAGCCGACCGCTCGGTAGATACCGAACGTTCCCGAAACCCACCTTTTTACCCACCCACTCCCTCTGAGAGCGTATGCTGGACCTCGCGGTCGCCTACCGAGAGGAGACGTTCGAGCGCATGCGCGACCCCCTCGAAGAGCGCGGGATTCGAGCGCGCCACGTCCCCACCGAGGGGCGGGCAATCGCGCTCGCCGACCCGCCGTGGGACGCCGAGGGGTTCGACGCGGGATTCGTCTACCCCTCGCGGGCGATGGAGGGCGGCGTCCTCGACGCCGCCCTCGGCGTGCCGTGGGTCAACGACCGCGAGGACGTGCTCACGTCGCGGAACAAGGCCGGAGTCGTCGCCCGCCTTGAACGCGCCGGGATTCCGGTCCCCGAGACCGTCCTCGTGTCGAACCCCGCCGACGAGTCCGACCTGCTCGCGGCGTTCGACCGGTTCGACACGCCGGTCGTGGTCAAGCCAAACTCCACCACGCGAGGGGTCGGCGTGGCGAAGGTGGGCGACGCCGACTCGTTTCTGGGCGTGACCGACTACCTCGACCTCGTCCACGACTACCGTGCCACCGGCGACAAGTCGTTCCTCGTCCAGGAGTACGTCGCCGACGCGACCGACTACCGCGCGATGGTCGTCGACGGCGAGTGCGTCGGCGGGGTCGAGCGCAGACTGCCTGACGCCGAGCGCGAGTCGGGGCGCTGGAAGCACAACGTCCACCGCGGTGCCGAGGCGACCGGCGTCGACCTGCCCGCCGACCTCCGAGACCTCGCCGAGCGCACCGCGGGTGCGCTCGGCATCGACTTCCTCGGCGTGGATATCCTGGTCTCGGGCGACCGCGCGGTGGTCAACGAGACCAACGCCCGCCCGACCATCGACGCCGAGACCAAGTACGACGCGGGGTTCTACGACAGGCTGGCGGGGCTGATTCGCGAGACCGCCGGGGAGTGAGGAGCGCGAGAACGGAAGAAGCGGGAGAACTGCGGAATGGGACCTACTGTACGTCGATATCCGCTGACTCGTCGGACTTCTCGAAGGCGACTTCGAGGATGCCGTTGTTGTAGGTCGCGGTGGCGGAGTGCTCGTCGACCTGCGCGGGGAGTCGGACGCGCTCGTCGTACTCGCGGTGGTCGCTCGCGGCGCTGATGGTCAGCACCTCGCCGTCGCACTTGAGGTCGATGTCGGACTTCTCGACGCCCGGGAGGTCGGCGATGACCCGGACCTCGTCGTCGGCCTCGTGGATGTCGACGTGGGTGTCGGTACCGAACCCGGTCGCGTCGCCGCCGCGCTCGACCTGCATGTCGAAGTCCCCGCCCATCATCTCGTTCATCATCCGCTCGATCTCCCGGAAGAGGTCGTCGAAGGGGTCGTCGCGGTCGTCTCGTCGCATGTTCGGCGATAGGGCGCATGCAAGCAAAAGCCTTTGGCACCCGTGGTCGTTTGCCGCGCGTTCGTCGACCCGGTCCGGAATCGCCGCTCGGCTCCAGCCGAGCGGCGATTCCGGTTACACGTCGGACTCGAACCCGAGGAATGTGACCGTATTCAGTTACTATCTCTGAATAATGATACTGCGCCCGGTTACTTTATCACGCTGGGCGTGGGAGCCTCCCGCATGATGGGGGTCGCGCGGTTCCTGTCGCGGTCGGCACACCAGGCCCGGTCCCGAGCAGTCGTCAAGACGCTGTGCTACCGGCTGTTCATGCTGTTGATAACCGTGAGCGTCGCGTGGTTCGTGGTGGGCGACGTGAGCGACGCGCTCAACATCGGTCTCGTCACGAACGTCCTCAAGACGGGGACCTACTACGTCTACGAGCGCCTCTGGGACCACGTCGCGTGGGGCGTCGCCTCGAACTGACCCGAAAAACTGCCGCCGACCGCTCGACTCAGATGCCCATCCCGAGCGCTTCGTTGGTCGCCTCGATGCTCTCCTCGGCGTCGGCGGTGTTCGTGACCGCGCGGATGGCGTCGACGTTCTCGGGCACCACGTCGCTCTCTTGGTGGATGGCCTGGAAGAGGTAGAGGTCCTCGCCCTCCATCGTCACCGACTCGCCCCACACGCAGTTCTCCCAGATGTCCCCGCGCGGGCGACCCACGTCCTGAGCGTACTCCTTCAGCTTGCCCGCGCCGTCGATGTCGAAGTGTTCGGGGATGACGAACAGCCGCGACTCGTCCTCCAGCAGGTCCCGGACCTCCTCGGCGTCGGGTTCGGATTCGAGGGTGACGTTGACGCTGTGCATGTGCATCAGCGTCGCGGGCACCTTCAGCCCGAGCGTGTCGATTGCGAGGTCGGGGAAGATGGTGTTCACGTCGGGGCCGTGGTGGGAGGGGAGGCTGACCGGGTTCGGCAGGATGTCGTTGATGGGACCGCGACCGGTCTGGGCGGGGTCGCCGCCGCGCCGGACCAGCGTGGCCCGGACCTTCTCGACGCCGTACTCCTCGCGGAGGGGCGCGACCAGCCGCGAGAGCCCGGTCGTGTTGCACGACACCACGCGGACGTGGTCGGCGTCGCTGGCGTCGGAGTAGTTCGCGCGGGCGTTGAAGCTGGTGTCCACGAAGTCGGCCGACTCGCCGCCCTGGTACAGCGCGGGCGTGTCGTACTCCTCGTACATCGCCGAGTTCTGCTCGCCGATGCCGGAGGGACAGGCGTCGACCACCACGTCGCTGTCCTCGACCAGTTCCTCGACCATCCCCGCGAGTTCGATGCCCGCGTCGTCGAACAGTTCGACGCGGTCCTCGACCGCGGCGTAGAGCGGAAAGCCCTTCGCCACGGCCTGCTCGGCCTCGAAGTTGGGACGCGTCTTGGCGACGCCGACGACCTCCATGTCCGGCTGCGCCCGGACCGCGTCGGCGACGCGCTTGCCGATAGTACCGTACCCGTTGATACCGACCCGTAGCATGTACCCGAACCTCCGACGAACTCGGGCATAATGGTTTCGGGGTCCGACGCGGGAAAGTAACTCTACCCCGAGTAAGTCGGTCGGCTTCCGAGGGAAGCCGACCGACTGCCGAGTCGCTTGGAGGGCGTTCGGGTGAGTCGTCGGACGCTCCCGGGGGGAGTCGGCGGTCGCCGCGACCCAAGCCTATAAATCGTCGCTCGCGAACGTGCCACACAGATAGATGGACGCGAGAACGGGAGCCGAACCATGGACGCCAGAGTAGGGGTCGACATCGGAGGCACGTTCACCGACGTGGTGACGGTCCGGGACGGCGAAATCCGCGCGAACAAGACGGCGTCGACGCCCGACGCGCCCGAGGACGGCGTGGTCGACGGCCTGCAGCGGGCCGCGAATCGCGCCGACCTCCCGCTTTCGGACGTGGACTTCCTCGGTCACGGTACCACGGTCGCGACCAACGCGGTCCTCGAACGCGAGTGGGCCGAGACCGCGCTGGTGACCACCGAGGGGTTCCGCGACGCGCTCGAAATCGGGCGTCAGGCCCGCCCCGACATCTACGACTTCCGGGCCGAGAAGCCCGAACCGGTCGTCCCCCGCGACCGACGATACGAGGTGTCCGAGCGACTCGACGAGCGCGGGCGAGTCGAGACCCCCCTCGACGAGGACGCGGTCGGCGAACTCGCGGGGACGCTCGCCGACGCGGGCGTCGAGAGCGTCGCGGTCGCGTTGCTGTTCTCGTTCGAGGACGCGACCCACGAGCGACGCGTCGCCGAACTCCTCGACGCCGAGGGCCTCGACGCCGCCGTCTCGCTGTCGAGCGACGTTCTCCCCGAGATTCGGGAGTACGAGCGCACCCTCGCCACCGCGCTCAACGCCGCGCTCAAGCCGGTGATGCGGGGGTACCTCGACGCGCTCGACGCCGAGGTCGCCGACCTCGGCGTCCCCGCCGGACTCAAGATCATGGGGTCGAACGGCGGCATCATCACCGCCGACGCCGCGGGCGAGCGCCCGGTCGACACCCTGCTGTCGGGGCCCGCGGCGGGCGTGCAGGGGGCCGCCCACGTCGCGGGACTCGTCGGGATGGACGACGCGGTCACGATGGACATGGGCGGCACCTCCTGCGACGTGTCGCTCGTCCGGGGCGGCGACCCCGTCACCTCCACCGAAGTCGAGGTCGGCGACTACCCCGTCGGCGTGCCGACGATAGACGTCCACACCATCGGCGCGGGCGGGGGGTCCGTCGCGTGGGTCGACGCGGGCGACGCCCTCCGGGTCGGCCCGCGGTCGGCCGGGGCCGACCCCGGTCCGGTCTGCTACGGCCGGGGCGGCACCGAGCCCACCGTGACCGACGCCCACCTCCTGCTCGGCCGCCTCAACCCCGAGAACTTCCTGTCGGACGACCTCGACGTGGAGGTCTCGGCGGTTCGCGAGGCCGTGGAGCGGTCGGTCGCCGACCCCCTCGGCACCTCGGTCGAGGAGGCCGCGCAGGGAATCCTCGACGTCGCGAACGCCAGCATGGAGCGCGCGCTCCGGGTCGTGTCGGTCGAGCGCGGCCACGACCCCCGCGAGTTCGGCCTCGTGGCGTTCGGCGGCGCGGGGCCGCTCCACGCGCCGACGCTCGCGGCCGAACTCGACGTGCCCCGGGTCCTGATTCCCCGGACCGCGGGCGTGCTCTCGGCGCTCGGCCTGCTGGTCAGCGACGTGGCCTACGACTACAGCACCTCTCGCGTGCGCCCGTGGGCGGGGGTCTCGCCCGCCGACCTCCGCGAGGAGTTCGCGGAGTTCGAGGCCGAGGGTCGCGAGCGCCTCGCCGACGAGGGGTTCGCGGAGGCCGCCGTCTTCGAGCGCGCGGTCGACCTCCGGTACCGCGGCCAGTCGTTCGAACTCACGGTGCCGGTCGAGACCGAGCGCCTCGACGCCGACGCGATGGACGACGTGGCGGCCCGGTTCCACGAGGCCCACGAACGGCGGTACGGCCACGCCTCGCCCGACGAACCGCTGGAGCTCGTGACGATTCGGCTCCGCGCCCGGGGACCCGTCGAACCGCCGACCCTCGAACCCTCTGCTCGGGCGTCGTCGGTCGACGACGCCCTCGCCGACGAGCGGACCGTGGTCTACGACGGCGACCCCCGCGAGACCCGGGTGTACGACCGGAGCCTGCTTCCCGCGGAGGCCGAGTTCGACGGTCCCGCGATAGTGGAGGGCGAGGAGAGCACCATCGTCGTCCATCCGGGCCAGCGCGGCCGGGTGGACGAGTACGGCAACGTTCTGGTGGAAACATGACCGACGAGAACACCGGCGCGACCGACGAGAACACCGGCGCGACCGACGAGAACACCGGCGCGACCGGCGTCGACCCGGTCACGCTCGAAGTGGTTCGCAACGCCTGCGTCGCGGTGGCCGAGGAGATGAACGCGACGCTGATCCGGACGAGCTACTCGCCCAACATCAAGGACCGACAGGACTGCTCGTGCGCGCTGTTCGACGCCGACGCCGACCTGCTGAGTCAGGCCGAGAACCAGCCGGTCCACCTGGGCGCGATGCCGTTCTCGGTGGCGGCCGCCGTGGAGGCGTTCCCGCCCGAGACGCTCGACCCCGGCGATGCCGTCCTGCTCAACGACCCGTTCCACGGCGGGGCCCACCTCCCGGACCTCACGCTCGTCTCGCCCATCTTCGTGGAGGGCGAACTCGCGGCCTTCGCGGCCAACCGCGCCCACCACGCCGACATCGGCGGCGCGCAGGCCGGGAGCGTCGCGGCCGACAGCACCGACATCTACCAGGAGGGACTTCGGATTCCGCCCGTCAAGCTGTATCGGGGCGGGGAGGCCGACGAGGACGCGATGAACATCCTGCTCTCGAACGTCCGGACGCCCGACGAGCGCCGCGGGGACCTCCGCGCCCAGCGGGCCGCCAACCGCACCGCACAGGAGCGGTTCGCCGACCTCGCGGAGACCCACGGCCTCGCCGACCTCCGGGCCGCGACCGACGCGATACAGGACTACTCCGAGCGCCGGATGCGCGCCGAGATTCGGGACCTGCCCGACGGCGAGTACGCCTTCGAGGACGCGCTGGACGACGACGGCCGGGGCAACCGGGACATCCCCATCGCGGTCACGATTACGGTCGAGGGCGACGAGGTCGAGGTCGACTTCTCGGGGACGGCCGAGCAGGTCGAGGGCCCCGTCAACGCCCCCTTCGCGGTCACGGCGTCGGCGACCTACTACGCGCTCCGATGCGTCACCGACCCCGACATCCCGCCCAATTCCGGCTGTTACCGCCCCATCGACATCGAGGCACCCGAGGGGACCGTCGTCAACGCCCGACCCCCGGCCGCGGTGGTCGGCGGGAACCTCGAAACGTCCCAGCGCACCACGGACGTGATTCTCGGCGCGTTCGGCGAGCGCGCCCCCGAGCGGTCGGTCGCGGCCGGGCAGGGCACGATGAACAACGTGACCCTCGGCGGGACCGACCCCCGGGGCGACGAGCCGACACCATACGCCTTCTACGAGACCCAGGGCGGGGGCTTCGGCGGCCGCGCTGGCAAGGACGGCATGGACGGCGTCCACGTCCACATGTCCAACACGCTCAACACGCCCGCCGAGGTCCTCGAAACCGCCTACCCGCTCCGAGTCCTCCGGTACGAGTACCGCCCCGACTCGGGCGGCGCGGGCGAGTTCCGGGGCGGGCTCGGCCTCCGGCGCGACATCGAGGTCCGGGGCCACCGCGCCAGCTTCAGCCTGCTCGCCGACCGCCGGGCCCACGCACCCTACGGCATCGCTGGCGGCGAGGACGGCGAACCCGGCGACGACTACCTCCTGCGCGAGGGCGAGGCGGTTCCCATCGACGCCAAGACGGTTCGGGACCTCGACCCCGGCGACGCGGTGAGCGTCCGGACCCCGGGCGCTGGGGGCTACGGCGACCCCGAGGACCGCGACCCGGAGGCTGTCGCCCGGGACGTGGAACTCGGGAAGGTGTCCCCCGAGTCGGCGCGAGCGGAGTACGGCGTCGAAGTCGAGGAAGAGGAATCGAATTCCGAGGAGTAGGGGCGGGTTCGGAACCGCATAGCTCGGTGACGCAGTCCACCGAGAACCGCCCGGTGACACCTTCTTCGGGTGGGACTGAAAGGGGTCGGGCGCTCGCGGGCCGAAGGCCCGTGGTCGGCTCTGCGGGCAACTATTCTCGCGCGGGCGGTGCGGAGAGCGCGAGAATATCCCGCAGAGCGACCGCGAGCGCCCGAGGGCTTTCTGGCTGTTCACGGTTCCGAACTCTCCGGCCCGTGACGAACGGCCTTTAGAGGTTGCAGTAGCCTCGATTTCGATCCCTCTGACTACTCCCCGTCTCCGTTCCGGGAAGACAAGACCTAACCCCCGTCCACTCGACACCCCGAACATGAGCCTCCGAGACGCGGCCGAGACCGCACTCACCCAGTGTCTCGACCTCGATGAGACCGAGTCGTGTTGCATCGTGACCGACGACAAGCGCCAGCCCATCGGCGAGGCGCTCTACGAGGTCGCGAGCCAGATATCCCGGGACGCCACCATCGCGCGCTACCCGCCGGGAGAGTCCCACGGCGCGGAACCGCCCGAGCCCGTCGCGGCCGCGATGGCGGGAGCCGACGTGTTCCTCGCGCCGACGACCAAGAGCCTGAGCCACACCCGCGCCCGCGGCAAGGCCAACGACGCCGGGGCGCGGGGCGCGACCCTCCCGGGCATCACCGAGGAGGTGTTCACCACCGGCCTGCAGGCCGACTACGACGCCATCGCCCGCCACTGCGAGGACGTGCTCGCGCAGGTCGAGGGAGCCGACGAGATACGCGTGACCTCCCCGCAGGGGACCGACATCACCTTCGAACCCGGCGACCGCGAGTGGCACGACGACACCGGTATCGTCCACGAACCCGGGGAGTTCTCGAACCTCCCGGCTGGCGAGGTGTTCGTCAGTCCCGTCGACGCCAACGGCACCTACGTCGTGGACGGGACCATGATGCCCCACGGCCTGCTGGAGGAGGGCCAGACCCTCGAATTCGACGTGGAGGGCGGGCAGGTCACGCGCATCTCCGACGACGAGATTCGGGGACTGGTCGAGGACGCCGCCGAGGACGTAGGCGACGCCGCGTACAACCTCGCGGAACTCGGCATCGGCACCAACGTCGCGGTCACCGAACTCGTCGGGTCGGTCCTGCTCGACGAGAAGGCGGGCGGGACGGTCCACGTCGCCATCGGCGACGACGCGGGCATCGGCGGCGACACCGACGCGCCCATCCACTTCGACGGCATCCTCCGGGAGCCGACGGTGTACGCAGACGGGGAGGTCGTAGACCTCCCGGTGGTCGAGCGATGAAGTCGCGAGACGGCGCGGAAATCGAACTGCCGGAACCGTGAGGAGCGACGACGCGACGACCGAGCGCGACGTTTACGGCCACCCCGTACGCGGCGTCGAGGTCGGCCCCGAGACGCGTTGCGCCCACTACGACACCGACCGAGACGTGGTCGCGCTCCGGTTCGCCTGCTGTGACGCCTACTACCCCTGCTTCCGGTGTCACGAGGCCGCCACCGACCACGAGGCCGAGCGCCTGTCGGTCGACAGCGAGGAGCCCGCGGTCCTCTGCGGGGTCTGCGGGGCCGAGCTACCGCCACGCGAGTTCGTCGAGGGAGACCACGAGTGCCCCGACTGCGGTGCGACCTTCAACCCCGGATGCGCCGACCACTACGACCTGTACTTCGCGTTCGGCGAGGAGTGACGAGCCGACTCCGGTGGGCGAGCCCACCGGAGTCGGCGAACCCTCCCGAGTCGGCGAGCCCACCGGAGTCGGAGAACCCTCCCGAGTCGGCGACCTCACTCCCTGACGAGTCGGCCGTCGTCGGTGTACTCGAACCCGGCGTCGCGGAACGCCTCGCGCGCGCGCTCGGCGTCGAGTTCGCCGTCGGTCCCGTAGAACGGCACCGTGGGGTCGCGTCCGTCGAATTCGAGTCCTTCGGGTAGCCACTCGGTCCCGGCCAGCGGGGAGGCGATGGGGGTCGCGTAGCCGTCCAGCAGGTCGTCGGCGACGAACGCCTTATCGAGGAGTCCAGCGAGCGCGCGCCGGAAGTCGGCGTCGACCATCGGCTCGCGGCGGCAGTTGAATCCGACGTGGTAGAACGCCCGGCTCCGGTCGACCGCGAGTTCGAGGCCGTCGGCGTCCTCGATTCGGGACACCGTCTCGGTGCCGACGCCCGTCACGGTCGCGTCGGCCTGTCCGGCCGCGACGCGCTCGATGGCGGTCACGTCCGAGGAGGCGACCCGCAGCGAGAGCCGGTCGAACGCGGGGTCGCCGAACCGCTCGGCGACCCCCTCCTCGGCCTCCCAGAGGAAGTGGTCGGGGTGGCGTTCGAGCAGGAGCATCTCCCGGGGGGTCGACCGCACGAACTCGAACGGGCCGCTCCCGACCGGGTCGGGGTTGGTCCAGACCAGCGCCTCGGTCACCTCACCCTCCACGTCCATGCCCTCGATGGAGGTGCGGTCCGAGCGGTCGGCCCAGACGTGTTCCGGGAGGACCGGCACGGTGAACGCGCGTCTGGCGACCGTCTCGCTGGACTCCTCGAACTCGATGCGGACCGTGCGCTCGTCTGCGGCCTCGATGTCGGCGACCAGCGACGACCGCCCCCGATACCGGCCGGACGGAACGGGGTCGTCGGCGTCGCCCAGCGAGGTGTCGGCGAGGAACCGGTAGGTGAACGCGACGTCCTCGGCGGTGAGGTCCTCGCCGTCGTGCCACGCGAGGTCGGCCCGGAGCGCGACCGTCGCGGTCGGCTCGTCGCCGCCGTCGAACGACCACTCCTCGGCGAGCCACGGCCGGACCTCGCCGTCGATTCGGCGCGCGAGCGAGCCGTACAGCAGGTCGATGACCGCACCGTGGCGGCGGAACTCGACCGAGAGCGGATTGAGGTTCTCGGTCGCGCGCCCGTCGGTCAACACGCCCCGGAACTCCTCGTGGGGCTCGTCGCCCTCCGCGGGCGAGAGCGAGAGGTACGCGAGCGCCGAGTCGAGACCGTCGGTCGACCACTCCTCGAAGCGGCCGGGCCGGAGCGCCCGAATCACGTCCGGGAAGGCGACCGGCACGAACGGCTGGGTCCGCGCGAGAGTCTGCTGGAGGTCGACGACGGCCTCGCGGCGATTCGACCCCTCGGTACGCCGCTGTGTTGCGAGTCGGTCGTCCACGTCGTCGTCGACGTATCCAAACGGGTTCTGCCACCCCAGTCCCGGCTCGAACGCCGAGTGAAGAATCGGATACAGGTCGTCGGGGTCGACGCTCCCGGTCTTCGGGAACTGGGCGACGTACACGTCGTACTCGTGGTTGAGCAGGACCCGACGTTCGAGTTCCTCGCGCTCGACGGGGTGGACGCTCGTCGTGATGCCCGCCTCCCGACAGCGTTCGGCGAGGTGGCGCGCGATCTGCATCCCGTACTCGTCGGCGTCGCGCGACGCCGAGGCTATCCGGAGCGAGACCTGCTCGGGGTCCTCGGGGTCGAAGGCACGCTCCACCCGGTCGAGACATCCCGCGGTGCTTGCCGTCGCGGCCCCCGCGAGTAGCGCTCGGCGGCCGAGCCGGACCTCCGCGGTCACGGTTGTTCCCTCCGCAGGAATCGGCGTCGGAGCGCGAGGACGCGGCGTCGCACCTCCACCGGCGTCCGCGGATACTCGTCGGAGACCATCGAGACCAGCCCGACCCCGACGACCAGCGACGAGACTACCCCCGCGACGAGGGTCCCGGTCATCCAGTCGTAGTGGAGGCCGTACGGCGTGAGGTCGAACGGCGCGAACAGCCGAACCGACCCGGTCACGATGTCGGCGAGCAGATGCGAACCGTACGCGATGGCGGCCGCGCGCCACTGGCCGATGCTCGCCGCGAGGACGACGACCACGCCAAGCGCGACCAGCGAGTGGGTGATGCCCCGATGGGTCCACATCGTCCCGGACAGGTACCCCCGATAGACGAACGGGACGAAGACGTACCGGTCGAGGTCCGGGAGCGCCCCGCACAGCATCGCGACGAGGTACGGCTCGACCCGGTCGGTCCGGAGCAGGACCATCACCATCGCGACGCCGAGCAGGATGTGGATGCCGTCTGCGACCATCCGCGTCACTCGCCCTCGATTCTCGGTGCTCGTCGCGTTCGGTCGGCTCGGTTGCGTGCCAGCATATCTCTGAAGATAGGAAAGACCCGTTAAAGTACTGCCGGTGGTCTCGACCGAGACGCCTTTGTACTTCGTCTGTCTAGGCTCTGAGAATGGCGTCACGCCGAACGATTCGAATCGCACTCGTCGCTGTCGTCGTCCTGTCGGCGCTCGTGCTCGTCGCGGGCTACCTCGGTTCGCCCGGCGACGGGCTCCGTCAGGGCGACCAGTCGGTCGAACAGGCGTTCCGGAGCGGTGCGGACGAGCCGGTCGTCGAGCCCCGCGAGAACGTCACGGTGGTCGCGACCGACTCGAACGCGGTCGTCTCCGACGACGGGTCGGGTCCCCGGGCGCAGGCCGAACTCGTCGCGTTCGA
Organism: Halorussus salilacus; assembly: GCF_024138125.1. NCBI lineage: Archaea > Methanobacteriati > Methanobacteriota > Halobacteria > Halobacteriales > Haladaptataceae > Halorussus > Halorussus salilacus. The sequence goes on along the minus strand of NZ_CP099993.1, from coordinate 1,272,597 downwards.
CACCGACGGGAGCGTCCTCTACCACAACGACACCCACACCCGCTACTGGGACGTGGACCCGGAACCCAACACCACCCACACGGTGACGTACGTGTTCGCTCACCACCTCGACGAGTCGGAGTGTAGCGCCGAGACCGTCTGCACCCGCAACGGAATCGAGCGCGTGAACCTCTCGACCGGCGAGACCGAGCGCCTCTACTCGCGGGTCACGCCGGGCAAGCACTCGACCCGGTGGCACGACGCCGACCGCATCGACGACGACCGGTTCGTCGTCGCCGACATCTACCGCGACCGGGTGTACGTCGCCAACGTCACGACGGGCCTCACCGAGTGGGAGTGGCAGGCCCAAGAGGACTTCCCGCTGTCGGGCGGCGGGCCGTTCCCCGACGACTGGACCCACGTCAACGACGTCGAGGTCCTCGACGACGGCACTATCATGGCGAGCCTCCGCAATCAGGACCAGGTCGTCTTCCTCGACCCCGAGACCGGCCTGCAGGAGAACCGGACCCTCGGCGAGGAGGACGACTACGAGGTCATCTACGAACAGCACAACCCCGACTTCGTCCCCGAATCGGAGGGCGGTCCCGCCGTCCTCGTCGCCGACTCCGAGAACGGCCGCGTGGTCGAGTACGAACCAGAGGACCCCGAGGCCTTCCGAACGGGAGAAGAAGACGTCGAGTGGGAGCGGACGTGGCGGTGGTCGGACGCCCGGATGCAGTGGCCCCGGGACGCCGACCGCCTCCCGAACGGCCACACCCTCATCACCGACTCGAACGGCGACCGGGTCTTCGAGATCGACGACGAGGGGGAGGTCGTCTGGAGCGCAGACGTCGGATTCCCCTACGAAGCCGAACGGCTCGGCACCGGCGACGAGAGCGCGGGCGGCCCCGCCGCGAGCGAGGCCGACATCCCCTCCCGGACCGCAGACGAGGTCGGCGAGGACGCGGGACCGGTCGGGCGCGTGACCGCCGCGGTGGTCGGACTCCTCCCCCCGAAGGTCGTCAACGCGGTGGCGTACGTCCTGCCGTCGTGGGTCGGGACGCTCGAACTGCTCGCGCTGCTCGCGGGCGTCCCGGCGCTGCTCGGACTGGGGGTCGCCGAGTGGCGCTGGAGCGGCCGGTCGGTCGAGTTCCGCTGGCCGGTCCGATTCCGTCGGTAACGGCGACGAACCGGGACACATTAATCACCGTTCTCGCTACTATCCACCGTGCTCCCCAGAGAATCCGACCGGCGGCCCCTCGCGCTCGCGCTCGGCGTCGGTCTGCTCGTCGCCGCCCTCTACCTGGCGACGAACCGCTATCCCGCTCACGGTGCCGGACTCTACGCTCACACCGCCGCCGAGATATCGAGCCACGGCTACGCCCTCCCCGAGACCATTCCCCACTACACCGCGGAGGGAATCCCGTTCTCCTACCCGCCGCTGGCGTTCTACGTGTTCGCGCTGCTGTTGGACGCGGGCGTCGACCCGGTGACCGTGGCACGCCTGCTCCCGCCGGTCCTCACGGTCGCGTACCTCGTCCCGACCTACTTCATCGGCCGGGACCTGCTCGGTGGGCCGCGGCGCGGGGCCGCGGCCGCGGTTCTGGTCGCGCTCAACCCCCAGATACTCGAATGGCACGTCTCGTCCGGCGGCATCGTTCGCGCGACCGCGTTCCTGCTCGCGACCTCGTGTCTGTACGCGGGCTTCCGGCTCTTCCGCGACGGCGACCGGCGGTGGCTCCCCCCGGCGGTCGCGCTGTTCGGGCTGACCGTTCTCACTCACCCGACCTACACCCTGTTCGTCGTCCTGAGCTACGTGGTGGCGTGGGCGGTGCTCGACCGGACGCCCCGGGGACTCCTGTGGGGACTCGCGGTCGGTCTCGGCGGGACCGCGGTCGCCGCCCCGTGGTGGACGCAGGTCGTCTCGGTCCACGGTCTCGACGTGTTCACCGGCGCGGCGGGCACCCACGGCGGCATCTTCCCGGGAATCCTGGAGGGGCTGTCGGTGTGGGCGTTCGCCATCGTCGTGGTGGCGGTCGTCGCGTTCGCGAAGGGCCACCGACTGCTTCCGGTGTGGTTGCTGGCGGTCGAGTTCGCGATAGAGCAGTCGCGGTTCTCCTACTTCGTGGGGTCGTTCGTCCTCGTCCTCGCCGCGACCGAGTTGCTCGCGCCCTACCTCCGGGAGACGGGGCGACTCCGGGGCGAGGGCCTCCGAGCGAGTCGGCTCGCGGGCGTGCCGGTCGCCGTCCTGCTCGTGTCGGGGGCGGTCCTCGGCTACGGCGGTCTCGGCGCGGAGATGACCGGCCTCGTCGGCCCCGACGAGACGACCCCCGAGTTCATCGACGACCACGACGTGGAGGCGATGGCGTGGGTCGAGACCGAGACCGACGCCGACGCGACGTTCGTCGTTCTCGGCGACGCCGCCGAGTGGTTCCCGTCGATGACCGACCGAACCATGCTCCTCGGGCCGTGGGGCGTCGAGTGGCGGGGGTCGGCGGCGTTTCAGGCCCACCTCTACGGCTACGAGAACGCCTCGGCGTGTCCGACCGCCGAGTGCGTCGAGGGGTGGCTCGACGACGTGGACGCCGAACCCGACTACCTCTACGCCCCCCGCGGGCCGTTCACCATCCGGGGCGAACCCGCCGTCAACGACGCGCTGGTCCGGGACCTGCGCGAGTCCGACCGCTACGAGCGCGTCTACCGCAACGAGGGCGTCGAGGTGTTCCGGGTGCGCACGGAGTCGAACTGACCGGCCGTCCGTCACATCGGTCGTCTCGGTCGCTCGCGCCGCGAGCGACCGAGACGACGGAAAGCGGGCGTCGGGAAACGAGCGTGGGGAATGCGGGCGTCGTGAGACTGGGTTTTTATGTCCTGCCAGTTTAGAACGGGTCATGAGCGAAACAGCCGAACGCGTCGCGGTGACCTGTCCGTCCTGCTCGCCCGACGCCGAGACGGTCCACGAGGTGCTGAAGGAGGGGAGCGGTCACGCCACCGTGCGCTGTACCGAGTGCAGTCACGTCCACAAGACCAAAATCGAGCGAGAGGAGGAAGTCGAACGTGACGTGGTGGTCTCCCAGGAGGGCGAGTCGTTCACCGCCACCGTGGAGGCCCCGCCCGAGGAGACGGTCGCGGTCGGCGAGGAGTTCGTCCTCGACACCCCCGAGGCCATCATGGTCGTCCGGATCACCGACCTCCAACTCGGCGACGAGAAGCGAACCGAGGAGGCCGAGGTCGAGGACGTCGAGACGTTCTGGACCCGCGCGGTCGACAACGTCCGGGTCAACGTCACCATCAACCCCGACGACGGGAGCCACGACGACTCGAAGAGCGTCAAGATGGACGTGCCCGGCGACCACGAGTTCGTGGTCGGCGAGTCCGAGGAGTTCGGCGACGAGAAGTTCCGAGTCAAGTCCATCGCGCTCCGAGACGACGCCGCGGGCTACGACTTCAACCCCCTCGGCGAGAAGGGCGACCGCGCGGTCGCGAAGGACGTGAAGCGACTCTACGCCGACGACGAGACCTCGTCGGCGTGGTCGGCGTGGTGACCTGAGATGCGTGGGGGAGGGGGCCCGAACTTCGAGGAGGCGCGCGAGGCGCTCGTCGAGCGCCTCGCGCGCCTCGACGACCTCGACGACTCGACCCTCGACGCGATGCGCGCGGTGGCGCGCCACGAGTTCGTACCGCCCGGCCGCCGCGAGCGCGCCTACGAGGACCGACCGCTCCCCATCGGGAGCGACCAGACCATCAGCGCGCCCCACATGGTCGCGGTGATGGTCGACCAGCTGAACCTCGACCCGGGCGAGCGCGTCCTCGAAATCGGCACCGGATGCGGCTACCACGCCGCGGTCACCGCCGAGGTCGTCGGCCCGGAGAACGTCGCCAGCGTCGAGTACCACGAGTCGCTCGCCGAGTCAGCCCGCGAGCGACTCGCCGACCTCGGCTACGGCGGCGTCTCGATTCGAGTGGGCGACGGCCACGAGGGCTGGCCCGAGCGCGCGCCCTACGACGCCGCCTACCTGACGTGCGCCGCGAGCGACTTCCCGCCGAAGGTGGTCGAGCAGGTCCGACCCGAGGGGCGCATCCTCGCGCCCCTCGGCACCTCGGTCCAGCGGCTGGTGTTCGCCCGCAAGCGCGCCACCGGGTCGGTCGACCGCGAGGAGCGCGGGCGGGTCCGGTTCGTCCCGATGCAGGAGGATTAAGCCCGGGTCGCCCCTTCACTGGGGCATGGACTACCGCGAAGCACTGCTCCTCCGGGCCGCCCGCGAGACGGGCGTCCTCGACGCCGTCACGACAGAGGCCGAGACAGCCCCTGCAGTCGCCGAGTCGGCGGGCGTGACCGAGCGGTCAGCGCGCATCGCGCTCGACGCGATGGTCGAGCTGGGGTATCTGGAAGTCCTCGGCGGCGACGAGGACGCCGAACCTCGGTACGAGATCACGAACCGCGCGCTCGGGTTCGTCGCCAAGCGGGACGTCCGCTCTATCGGTCCCGTCCCCCACACTCTCGACTGCGTCGAGCGCTGGATTCGCCTCCCGGAGACGATGGAATCGGGCGACCTCGCCGACCTCCCGCTCGACGACTGGACGACCAACTTCGCGGGCGCGATGGCGAGCGTCGACGACGCCGCGGTCCGGGCGGGCGTCACCGCCGCGGTCCACCGCACCCCCGACGCCGAGCGGGTCCTCGACGTCGGGGGCGGTCCCGGGCGGTTCGCCAAGGAGTTCGCCCGCCGGGGGTTCGACGTGACGCTGCTCGACCGCCCCGAGGTCGTCGACATCGACCGGCGGTTCCTCGAACACGAGCCCATCGAGCTGGTCGCGGGCGACGCGACCGACGACCTCCCGGAGGGGTTCGACCTCGTGTTCTGCTCGCGGGTCGCCCACGGACTCGGCCCCGACGAGAACCGCCGACTCCTCGCGAACGCCTACGACGCCCTCGACCCCGGCGGGGCGGTCGTCCTCCTCGACAGGGTCCGGGGCCGGGCCGACGGCGCCGCCCTGTTCGGCGCGCACATGCTCGCTCAGACCGAGAACGGCGACACCTACACCGAGGCCCAGTTCACCGAGTGGCTCCGCGAGGCGGGCTTCGAGGGAGTCGAGGTCCGAGACGTTCCGGGCATCGACCAGCAGGTCATCGCCGGTCGGCGATGACCTGCTGGCCGGGACGGTCGCGCGACCGACATAACCGCCCGACTGCGGCCGGGCAATTCAAGAACCTCCGGACCCACGCTCCCGATATGGAACTCGCGGTGCTGCGCGACGACATGGTCGACAGCCTCGAACACCCCTCGAAGGGGGTTGTCTCCAGCGACAGCGTGAGCGCCGCGATGCGGGCGGTCCCCCGCCACGAGTTCGTCGAGGACGACCGGCTCGCCTACGCTGACCGGTCGTTCGAACACGAGGGCACCCGGGTCCTCGCGCCCAGCACCGCCGCCCGACTGCTCGAAGCCCTCGACCCCGAACCGGGCGACTCGGTCCTCGTGGTCGGCGCGGGCGTGGGCTACACCGCGGCCGTCCTCGCGGAGATCGCGGGCGACCGGAACGTCCACGCGGTCGACATCACCCGGCCCCTCGTGCTCGACGCGCGGGCCAACCTCGCGTCGGCGGGCTACGACGGCGTGTTCGTCGACTGCCGGAACGGCGCGGAGGGCCTGCCCGAGTACGCGCCCTTCGACCGCATCCTCGTGGAGGCCGCGGCGGTCGAGCCGCCGCGCGCGCTCGTCGACCAGCTCGCGGCCGACGGCCGGATGGTCATCCCGCTCGGGGCGGGCGACCAGTCGCTGACGGTAATCGAGGGGAGCGGGGACGGTGACGCCGACACCCACGCACAGCCCCTCGGGACCGTCGCGTTCGCGCCGCTGCTCGTGGAGGGCGAGCAGTCCGGGTCCATCGAGCGCAACCGCACGGTCCGCGAGGACCGCGAGCGCGCCGAGCGCGCTCGCGAGCGCCGGACCGGCTGGGAACACGAATGGATCGACTGGGACAGTTACTCGTAGTCCTCCAGCACCAGTATCGCGGTGTTCTCCCGGTCGTCGGCGTACTCGCTTCCGGCGGGGGGTTTGATGCTCACCTCCAGAGTTCCCTCCTCCTGATTCGGCCCGAGTTCCGGGTCGAGCGCGAGCTCGGCCGTCCCGTCGTCGCCGGTCTCGCCGGTCGCGACCCCGTCGATGGTCGCCGTCGCGCTCTTGACCACGACCGTGGCGTCCGAGACCGGATTTCCGTCGGGGTCCACGACCGTAACGTCGACGGTCCCGGCGTCGGTGCCGACCACGTCCGGGGAGGGTCTGGCGTCGAGTTCCGTGACGGTGAGCCCGCTGAGTCCCGACAGCATGTTCATCATCACGCCGAGGCTGGCGACCCCGACCACGAGCGCGATGACGAGCCGAACGGGCAGGCCCTCGATGGCGCGGTCGTCTTTTCGAAAATCGTCGAAGTAGCCGTAGTAACCGAGCAGGCACGTCATGGCCCGGATTGGACCCGGCTTCGGATTTAAACCCTCGTGCGAACCCTTATGTCCGAAGCCGGGACCAAATCCGCCCGTGACCCGAATCCTCGGCCGCCGCGCCGCAGACGACCCGGACGCCCCGACCGGCCACCTCGGAGCCTACCGCGCCCGGGACGGCAGTCCCGGGGCGCGGGTCCGAATCGACCTCGACCGGCCGCACGCCGGACTCGTCGTCGGCAAGCGCGGTTACGGCAAGTCCTACACCCTCGGCGTCCTCGCCGAGGAGCTCGCCCGAGTCGAGGGGGCCGTCCCGGTCGTCGCCGACCCGATGGGGGTCTTCGAATCGCTCGCCGAGGTGGGCGCGACGGTGGTCTCGCGCCCGCGGGTGTCGGCCGCCGCGCTCGGCCCGCGGGCGTGGTGCGACCTGCTCGGTCTCGCGCCCGAGTCACCGGTCGGCGCGCTGGTCTGGCAGGCCGCCGACGCCCGCGATTCGCTGGCCGCCATGCGGGAGTTCGTCGCGGCCGCCGACACCAGGGCCGAGCGCGCGACCCGCCGGGCGGCCGAGAACCACCTCGCGCTCGCCGACTCGTGGGGCGGATTCGAGCCCGACGGCCTGACAGCCGACGACCTCCTCGGGGAGTCGGCGGTCGTGGTGGACCTCTCGGGACTCGACGCCGCGCCCGCGAACGCGGTCCTGCGCGGGCTGGCTGGCGGTTTGTACGACCGGTGTGTCCGTGGGTCTCCCGACCGCCTCCCGTGGTTGCTGGTCGACGAGGTCCACGCCTTCTTCGACGGAGTCGCGGCCCCGGCGCTCCGGACCGCGTTGACTCGCGGCCGCCAGCCCGGCGTGAGTTTCGTCGGCGCGACCCAGCGTCCGAGCGCGCTCCCCGGCGTGGCCGTCTCGCAGGCCGACCTCCTGCTGGCCCACCGACTGACCTCCCGCGCCGACCTCGGCGCGCTCGCCGACGCGCGACCCACCTACGTCGCGTCGTCGCTCGACGAGCGCCTGCCCGACGCGCCCGGCGAGGTACTGCTGGTCGACGACGCGACCGAGAGCGTTCACGCGGTCCGGATTCGCGAGCGCGAGACGCCCCACGGCGGCGGGAGCTCGCGCGCGTCCGAGATCGGCTGATGGCCGCGCGAGCCTCGAACGAGGCTCGCGCGGCCACTTCGAAAGCGGTATCTCCCGCCCGCGGTTCCTCACGCCCGAGAACCGAATGTCCGGGTCGGACGCCACCGAATCGCTCGCCGAGCGACTCCGACCGCTGGCGCTGGTCGCGGTCGGCGGCTTCGCCGGGGCCGCCCTCCGGTACGCCGTCTCGGTCGCGCTCCCCGGCGGCTTCCCGTGGGGGACGCTGGCGGTCAACGTCGCCGGGAGCTTCGCGCTCGGCGTCCTGTTCTACGAGGCCCGACTGGTCGGGCGGCTCGGCCCCCGGATGCGCCTGTTGCTCGGGACGGGCTTCCTCTCGTCGTTCACGACCTACAGCGCCTTCGCGGTCGAGACCGCCGCGCTGTCGCCCGGACTGGCGGTGGCGAACGTCGGCGCGAACTACGCGCTCGGGTTCGCGGCGGTACTGGCCGGTAGGGCCGTCGTCCGGACCGCGAGCGAGGAGGTGGCCGGATGAACCTCCTGCTGGTCGGCGCGGGGGGCGTCCTCGGCGCGCTCGCCCGGTACGCGGTCGGAGCGTGGCTTCCCGGCCGGACGCGGGACACGCTCGCGGTGAACGTCCTCGGGAGCTTCGCGCTCGGCGCGCTGACCGCGGTCGCGGCCGAGGGTGCGGCCCTCTCGACCGTCTTCGGAATCGGATTCTGCGGCGCGTTCACGACGTTTTCGAGCTTCGCGGTCGAGACCGTGACGCTCTACGACGACGGCGAGCGCCGGGCCGCGGTCCGGAACGCGGCCGCGAATCTGGTCGGGGCGCTGGCCGCGGTCGGCGTCGGCGGGTGGCTGGCGACCGCGCTCGCGTGAGGCGACCGGCGGCGGTCCCGCCTACTGAATGGACTGTCCGGGCTGCCGAAGGAGGTCGCGGACCCACAGCCCGCCGCCGAGGGTGACGAGGACGACCCCCAGCACGGAGGTCACGGGTTCGGGGAAAAACAGCAGGACGAACCCCACCACCATCAACGCCGAAATCAGCTCTTGTCTCGGGAACGAATCGTTCTCGGTCGCGTCGGTTTCGAGCCCCGCCTTACTCGCGGTCATACGCGAGCCACGTCGGCCACCCAGTTACCCCTTCGGGCAGACTTCGAGCTTCCCGCCTCGGGCAGGCCTCGCGTCGAACGCGCGACTCGGGGGTCGGACCGACCTCCCGGCCTACGCCGCGGTCCCCGGCTCGGTCTCCAACCGGGACTTCAGTCGCTCGAAGGCGAACAGGAATGCCCAGTGGGCCTCGACCAGAATCACGACGCTCACCACGATGGTCGCGGCCTGTCGCGGGGTCGAGAGCAGTCCGAGCGAGACGATGAGCGTGGTCGCGCAGGCCGGAGCGTGGTTCGTGTCGGTCGCGATCATCCCCCAACTGGTGACCGCGATGGAGACGACGCCGCTCGCGGCGAGCCGAAGCCCGTCGGGCGACAGCCCGGCGGGCGTGCTGGTGAGCGAGACGCCGTCGGCGACGAGCGCGTACGCGAGCAGTCCGGCCACCGCCCCGATGAAGTGACTGCCGACGATCCGGTAGGTCGTGATCCGCTCGCCGCGCCGGTCGAACGCGAGGATGAACGCCGAGGGACCGAGACTCGGGAAGATGAACGGCTGGCCGGTGAGCCACGCGACCAGGCCGAGCACCGTGAACAGGACGCTCGCGTAGAGGCTCGTCCCGAGCCGCCGTCTGACCATGTCCACGGGTCGGCGGCGGCAACACAAAACCGTGTCCAATCGCGTCTCGGGGCGTGAGAAGGGTCTCGGAGTTCGGTGTCAGCAGGAAAGCGCCCGAGGCGGGATTTGAACCCGCGTCACAACCGTGACAGGGTTGTATGATGGGCCACTACACCACCCGGGCTTTCCGAGTGCACTCGTTCATTTCGGCGGGCCGTATTAAGGTATGCCGATTTCGGCCGACACCGTCCCATGTTATCTATGGCCACGGTAGGTGCCGTAGAACTCGTCCGTCTCTTACGGAATCGTCCCGTCGAACTTGTACTCCTCGGCCCAATTGATAGACGGATGCGCTATCTCGGCATCGAATCGAAGCTCCATCTTCTGCTCGGTGGCGTCTTCTACATCGACCCAGTAGATAGTTCCGTCTTCGGGGTAGCGTACGAGGAAGGCGTCTATCTCGCCGTGATACGTCTTCTCGTGATACTCCCCGTCTTTGGTCGTCTGGGAGTGAGTATTGAACCGCATCGTTTCTTCCTTGTTGGCCCACGCTGTCTTGCACTGAACGCGATAGAGTCGGTTTCCGTCGTCCACGATTAGGTCGTATTTGTCGTTATCTCCGAACGGAATCGAGACGCTATAGCCGTTCGATATCAGCCTCTGAATGACTGTCGCTTCCGTTTCATCACCCTTGTCCTTCGAATTGAACGACGCGGTTCCTCCCATACTTTCTCTCACTCGCTACCCTTTATATAGTTATCCTATATCGACTATTTTTGGATTGTAGTCGATGCGTGTGGTCCGGTCGTAATGGGAGACGAATCCGGGAATCAGATTGCGGAACACCGACCGTCGCAGAGACGGACCTCTGTTGAACGAACGTCGAGAGAAAGCGCCCGAGGCGGGATTTGAACCCGCGTCACAACCGTGACAGGGTTGTATGATGGGCCACTACACCACCCGGGCTTTCGAACGCATTCTCCGGTTGTCCCCGGTTGGACTTAAGGCTTCTCAAACGAGGTCGGCGTGTCGGTGAGTCCCGATGGCGACCCCCGGTTCGAGCCTCCCGGGCGCGTCACCGCCCCAAACGATTTATACTTCGGTACAGTCCTTGTCACCACTAGGCACTCCGGCGTCGTCGGAACCCGCCGACGGGGGCGGGGTCGGATAGCTCGTGGTGCGCGCCCTACTTAGCAAGTGTTAAATGAATCGGGCGAGTAATGCCCTGTAGTATCTCGTGATAGCAATTTCTCCCTCTGCGCAGAGAATCCACCGCCACACATGGTAGACGTAAGCCAACACAAACTGGTGCCGGACCACAGCGTCGTCGACGACGAGGAGTTAGACGGCGTGATGGAGGAGTACGACATCAAACCAACCGACCTGCCGAAGATCAAACGGACCGACCCGGCGTTGCCCGACGACGCCGAGGTCGGCGACGTGATCAAGATCGTGCGCGACTCCCGAACGACAGACACCGCGACCGTGTACCGACTCGTGGTAGAATAATGAACAGGCAAGACAGACGCGCGATATCGAAGGAGTACTTCTCGAAGGAACGGCTCGCAGAACACCACTACCGCTCGTTCAACGCGTTCCTCGGTCGAGGGATGCAACAGGTGGTCGACGAGAAGGGGACCATCGACACCGACATCGGCGACAAGGAGGACGAGGAGCCGGTCCACGTCGAGTTAGGCGACGTACGAGTCGTGACCCCGCGCGTGCGGGAGGCCGACGGGAGCGAGGAGCTCCTCTACCCTCAGGAGGCCCGCCTCCGTAACATCACCTACTCCGCGCCCGTGTTCATGGAGATGTCCATCGTGAAGGGCGAGGGCGAAGACGAGCGCGTGGTCGACGCCACCGAGACCAAGGTGGGCCGGATGCCCATCATGGTCGGCTCCGAGAAGTGCAACATCGCCGGGTTCTCCGACGAGGAACTCGTCGACATCGGCGAGGACCCCGCCGACCCCGGCGGCTACTTCATCGTCAACGGCTCCGAGCGGGTGCTGATGACGAGCGAGGACCTCGCGCCGAACAAAATCCTCGCGGAGTACGACACCAAGTACGGCGACGAGATTCAGGTCGCCAAGACCTTCTCTCAGCGCCGGGGCTACCGCGCCCTCGTCCTCGTGGAGCGCACCCGCGACGGCCTGCTCGAAGTGTCGTTCCCCTCGGTCTCGGGGAGCGTCAATTTCGTGACGCTGGTCCGGGCGCTCGGGCTGGAGTCCGACGAGGAGATCGTCCACCGGGTGTCGGACGACCCCGAAATCGTGAAGTTCATGCTCGAAAATCTGGAGGCCGCCGACGTCCAGACCGAGGAGGAGGCCATCGAGACCCTCGGCAAGCGCGTCGCCTCCGGGCAGGGCAAGAACTACCAGCTCAAGCGCGCCAACTACGTCATCGACCGCTACCTCCTGCCCCATCTCCACGAGGAGGGCGTCGAGGAGGAGGACGTCCGCATCAACAAGGCGTACTACCTCTGTCGGATGGCCGAGGCGTGCTTCGAGCTCGCGCTCGAACGCCGCGAGCCCGACGACAAGGACCACTACGCCAACAAGCGCCTGAAGGTCAGCGGCGACCTGATGAAGGACCTGTTCCGGACCGCGCTCAACAAGCTGGCCCGGGACGTGAAGTACCAGCTCGAACGCGCCAACATGCGCAACCGTCAGCTGTCGGTCAACACCGTGGTCCGGTCGGACGTGCTGACCGAACGGCTCGAACACCCCATCGCGACGGGCAACTGGGTCGGCGGCCGGTCGGGGGTCTCACAGCTCGTCGACCGCACCGACTTCATGGGCGTGCTCTCGCACCTCCGCCGCCTGCGCTCGCCGCTCTCGCGGTCCCAGCCCCACTTCGAGGCGCGGGACCTCCACGCGACCCAGTGGGGTCGCATCTGTCCCTCCGAGACGCCGGAGGGGCCCAACTGTGGGCTGGTGAAGAACTTCGCGCAGGCGATGGAGCTGTCCCAGAACGTCGAGGACGAACAGGGCCTGAAACGAGAACTGGCGTCGATGGGTGTCGAGGGCATCCCCGGCATCGAGGGCGTCGATTCCACTGCATCCGCAGACGACTAACATGAGTCAGGGACGAGAAGCCAAGGTTTACGTGAACGGTAGTCTGGTCGGGACTCACCCCGACCCCGAACAGCTCGCAGAACAGGTCCGACACGCCCGCAGACGCGGCGACGTGCCCGAGATGGTCAACGTCTCGGTCAAGGAGCGGACCCGCGAGGTCATCATCAACGCCGACGCGGGTCGGGCGCGCCGACCCCTGCTCGTCGTCGAGGACGGCGAGGCGCTCATCACCGAGGAGGAGATTCGCGCGGTCGAGAACGGCGACCTCGACTTCGAGGACCTCGTCGAGCGCGGCAAGGTCGAGTTCATCGACGCCGAGGAGGAAGAGGACATCTACGTCGCGGTCGACGAGGACGACCTCACCGAGGACCACACCCACCTCGAAGTCGACCCGCAGCTCATCTTCGGCATCGGCGCGGGGATGATTCCGTACCCCGAGCACAATGCCTCTCCCCGGATTACGATGGGGTCGGGGATGATCAAGCAGTCGCTGGGGCTCCCGGCGGCGAACTACCGCATCCGCCCGGACACCCGCCAGCACCTCCTGCATTACCCCCAGCTCTCGATGGTCAAGACCCAGACCACCGAGCAGATCGGCTACGACGACCGCCCCGCCGCGCAGAACTTCACGGTCGCCGTGATGAGCTACGAGGGGTTCAACATCGAGGACGCGCTCGTGATGAACAAGGGGTCGGTCGACCGTGCGCTCGCCCGGTCGCACTTCTTCCGGACTTACGAGGGCGAGGAACGCCGATATCCCGGCGGTCAGGAGGACCGCTTCGAGATTCCGAGCGACGACGTGCGCGGCGCGCGCGGTGAAGACGCGTACACCCACCTCGACGAGGACGGCCTCGTCAACCCCGAGACGCGGGTCGACGAGAACTCGGTCCTGCTCGGCAAGACGAGCCCGCCCCGGTTCCTCGAAGAGCCCGACGACATGGGCGGTCTCTCGCCGCAGAAGCGGCGAGAGACCTCGGTCACGATGCGGTCGGGCGAGTCGGGCGTCGTCGACACGGTCACCCTGATGGAGGGCGAGGACGGTTCGAAGCTCTCGAAGGTGTCGGTGCGCGACGAGCGCATCCCCGAACTCGGCGACAAGTTCGCCAGCCGCCACGGCCAGAAGGGCGTCGTGGGCCACATCGCCCCGCAGGAGGACATGCCGTTCACCGAGGAGGGCGTCGTGCCCGACCTCATCATCAACCCCCACGCCCTGCCGTCCCGGATGACGGTCGGTCACGTACTGGAGATGATCGGCGGCAAGGTCGGAGCCCTCGAAGGTCGGCGCGTCGACGGCACGCCGTTCACCGGCGAGGACGAAGAGGAGCTCCGGTCGTCGCTCGAAGAGAAGGGCTTCAAGTCCTCGGGCAAGGAGATCATGTACTCGGGGGTCACCGGCGAGAAGATCGAGGCCGAGATATTCATCGGCACCATCTTCTACCAGAAGCTCTACCACATGGTGTCGAACAAACTGCACGCCCGTTCTCGCGGGCCGGTGCAGGTGCTGACCCGCCAGCCCACCGAGGGGCGCGCCCGCGAAGGTGGCCTCCGCGTGGGCGAGATGGAGCGCGACGTGCTCATCGGGCACGGCGCGGCGCTCACCCTCAAGGAGCGACTCCTCGACGAGTCGGACCGCGAGTGGATCTACGTCTGTGCGAACTGCGGGATGAGCGCGGTCGAGAACGTCGAGCAGAACCGCGTCTACTGTCCCAACTGCGACGAAGAGACCGACATCCACGAGATAGAGATGTCCTACGCGTTCAAGCTCCTGCTCGACGAGATGAAGGCGCTCGGTATCGCTCCGCGACTCGAACTGGAGGACGCAGTCTAACATGTCAACAGGACAAACACCCAAGGAGATCGGGAAGCTCAGCTTCGGGCTGATGGACCCCGAGGAGTACCGCGAGATGTCGGCGACGAAGATAATCACGGCCGACACCTACGACGACGACGGGTTCCCCATCGACATGGGGCTGATGGACCCGCGGCTCGGCGTCATCGACCCCGGGCTGGAGTGCAAGACCTGCGGCAAGCACTCCGGGTCGTGCAACGGCCACTTCGGCCACATCGAGCTCGCCGCGCCCGTCATCCACGTCGGGTTCACGAAGCTCATCCGGCGGCTCCTGCGCGGGACCTGCCGGAACTGCTCGCGGCTCCTGCTCACCGAGGACGAGCAGGAGAAGTACGAGTCCAAGCTCGACCGGACCCGCGAGCTCGGTAACGACCTCACCGACGTGACCAAGGCCGCCATCCGGGAGGCCCGCAAGAAGGACCGGTGTCCCTACTGCGGCGAGGTCCAGTACGACATCAACCACGAGAAGCCCACCACCTACTACGAGGTCCAGCAGGTCCTCACCAGCGAGTACTCCGAGCAGATCGCGGCCGCGATGCAGGGCAGGTCCGGCGACGACGAGGACGACGAGGAGCGCGAACCCATCGCGCCCCAGGAGCTCGCCGACCAGACCGGCATCGACCTCTCGCGAATCAACGAGATCATGTCGGGCGAGTTCCGGCCCCGCGAGTCCGACCGGAAGGCCCTCGAAAAGGCGCTCGACATCGACCTCACCGAGGAGGACATGAACAAGCTGATGCCAAGCGACATCCGGGACTGGTTCGAGGACATCCCGGACGAGGACATCGAGACGCTGGGCATCAACTCCGAGCGCTCCCGGCCCGAGTGGATGATCCTGACGGTCCTGCCGGTGCCGCCGGTCACGGCCCGACCCTCCATCACGCTCGACAACGGCCAGCGCTCGGAGGACGACCTCACTCACAAGCTGGTCGACATCATCCGCATCAATCAGCGGTTCATGGAGAATCGCGAGGCCGGAGCGCCCCAGCTCATCATCGAGGACCTCTGGGAACTCCTCCAGTACCACGTCACCACGTTCATGGACAACGAGATATCGGGCACGCCGCCCGCCCGCCACCGCTCCGGTCGGCCCCTCAAGACCCTCAGCCAGCGCCTGAAGGGCAAGGAGGGCCGGTTCCGCGGGAGCCTGTCTGGCAAGCGCGTGAACTTCTCGGCCCGGACGGTCATCTCGCCCGACCCGACTCTCTCGCTCAACGAGGTCGGGGTCCCCGAGCGCGTCGCCCGGGAGATGACCCAGACGATGAACGTCACCGAGCGCAACGTCGAGGACGCCCGCCGGTACGTCGCCAACGGCCCCGAGGGCCATCCGGGCGCGAACTACGTCAAGCGTCCCGACGGTCGTCGCCTCAAGGTGACCGAGAAGAACTGCGAGGAACTCGCGACCAAGGTCGAGGCCGGGTGGGAGGTCAACCGCCACATGGTCGACGGCGACATCGTCATCTTCAACCGCCAGCCGTCGCTGCACCGGATGTCCATCATGGCCCACGAGGTCGTGGTGATGCCGTACAAGACCTTCCGGCTGAACACCGTGGTCTGCCCGCCGTACAACGCCGACTTCGACGGCGACGAGATGAACATGCACGCCCTCCAGAACGAGGAGGCCCGCGCAGAGGCGCGCGTGCTCATGCGCGTGCAGGAACAAATCCTGAGCCCGCGCTTCGGCGAGAACATCATCGGCGCGATTCAGGACCACATCTCGGGCACCTACCTGCTCACCAACGAGAACCCCCACTTCAACGAGACGCAGGCGCTCGACCTCCTGCGAGCGACCCGCATCGACGAGCTTCCGGAACCGTCGGGCCACGACGACGACGACAGCGAGCCCTACTGGACCGGCCGAGACATCTTCTCGGAACTGCTCCCGGAGAACATGAACCTCGAATTCACGGGCACCGTCGGCGACGACGTCATCATCGAGGACGGCCAGCTCGTCGAGGGCACCATCGCCGAGGACGAGGTCGGGGAGTTCGGCGGCGACATCGTCGACACCATCTGCAAGGTGTACGGTAACACCCGCGCCCGCATCTTCATCAACGAGGTCGCGGCGCTGGCGATGCGCTCGATCATGCACTTCGGGTTCTCCATCGGCATCGACGACGAGTCCATCCCGGCGGAGGCCCAGAACCGCATCGACGAGGCCATCGACAACGCCTACGACCGCGTCGAGGAACTCATCGAGACCTACCAGAACGGCGACCTCGAATCCCTGCCCGGCCGGACGGTCGACGAGACTCTGGAGATGAAGATCATGCAGACGCTCGGCAAGGCCCGGGACTCCGCGGGCGACATCGCCGAGGACCACTTCGCCGACGACAACCCCGCGGTCGTGATGGCCGAGTCCGGCGCGCGTGGGTCGATGCTCAACCTCACCCAGATGGCTGGCTGTGTCGGCCAGCAGGCGGTTCGGGGCGAGCGCATCAACCGGGGGTACGAGGACCGCACGCTGAGCCACTACAAGCCCGACGACCTCTCGGCGGAGGCCCACGGCTTCGTGGAACACTCCTACACGGGCGGGCTCAACCCCCGTGAGTTCTTCTTCCACGCGATGGGCGGCCGCGAGGGGCTGGTCGACACCGCGGTCCGGACCTCCAAGTCCGGCTACCTCCAGCGCCGTCTCATCAACGCGCTCTCCGAGCTCGAAACCCAGTACGACGGCACGGTTCGGGACACCTCCGACACCATCGTCCAGTTCGAGTTCGGCGAGGACGGCACCAGCCCGGTGCAGGTCTCCTCGAAGGAGGACCACGACATCGACGTCGACCGAATCGCAGACCGCGTCCTCGACGAGGAGTTCGACGACGAGGCGCGCAAGAAGGAGTTCCTCGGCGAGAAGCGCCCGCCGACCAACCTCTCGGAGCATGCGGACGCCCGACAGGTCGAGGGAGACGACTGATAACCCATGACCGAATACGACGTATCCGAAGACATCGAGGCCGTCGTCGAGGACACCGACCTCCCGCGACGGCTGAAAGAGGAGGTGTACAGCACCATCGAAGCACGCGACGGGGTCACCGTCGAACAGGCCGACGACCTCGCGCGGGCGGTCGAGGGCCAGTACCTCGACACCCGCGTGGACCCGCTCGACCCGGTGGGGACCGTCTCCGCGCAGTCAATCGGGGAGCCCGGAACCCAGATGACGATGAACACGTTCCACTACGCGGGGGTCGCGGAAATCGACGTGACCCAGGGCCTGCCGCGACTCATCGAGCTCGTGGACGCCCGCAAGACCCCCGACACGCCGATGATGACGGTCCATCTGGAGGACGAGTACGCCACCGACCGCGAGAAGGCCCACGAGGTCGTCTGGCAGATCGAGGCGACCAAGATACTCGCGCTCGGTGACATCTCGACCAACGTCGCCGACATGATCGTCTCCATCGACCTCAACGAGGACACCCTCGAAGAGCGGATGATCGCGCCCGACGAGATCGCCGAGATAATCGAGGACTCGCTGGGCGTCCAGACCACCCAGCAGGGGACGGTCATCGAGTTCGGCCCGCAGGAACCCAGCTACCGGGACCTGCTCCAGTTGGTCGAACAGCTACGGGACATCGTGTTCAAGGGCATTGAGGACATCTCGCGGGTCGTCATCCGCAAGGAGCAGCTCGACGAACGCGAGGAGTTCGTCCTCTACACCGAGGGGTCGTCGTTCGGCGACGTCATCGACATCGAGGGGGTCGACGCCAGCCGGACCACCTCGAACAACATCCACGAGATCCACAAGAATCTCGGCATCGAGGCCGCCCGCGAGGCCATCATCAACGAGACGATGGACACCCTCGAAGAGCAGGGCCTCGACGACGTGAACGTCCGCCACCTCATGCTGGTCGCCGACATCATGACCAATCAGGGCACCATCGAGTCCATCGGCCGCCACGGCATCTCCGGTAGCAAGGACTCGGTGCTGGCGCGCGCGGCGTTCGAGGTCACGGTCAACCACCTGCTCGACGCCGCCATCCACGGTGAGGTCGACGACCTCAACGGCGTGACCGAGAACGTCATCGTGGGCAAGCCAATCAAGCTCGGGACGGGCGACGTGGACCTCCGGATGGGGTCGCTGTCGGGCGACGCCGAACCCGAGGCCTCCGACTGAGGATGGTCGTCACGCTCTCGGACACGGCCCGCCAGTACATCGCCCTCTTCGAGGACGAGACGGGCGCGACCGCCCGCGACTGCGTCGTCTTCGAGGACGAGAGGGACGGCGACGACGCGCCCGACGAGCGCGTCGTCTTCCTCGTCAAGCCGGGCGACATGGGCCGAGCCATCGGGTCGGGCGGCGAGAACGTCCGGAAGGTCGAGGGCCAGCTCGGCAGGGACGTGACCCTCGTCGAGGACGCCGACACGCCCGAGGACTTCGTCGCCAACGCGCTGGCCCCGGCGGCGGTGCACAACGTCACCGTCAGCGAGGGCGACGAGACGGTGGCCTACGCCGAGGTGGACACCGAGGACACCGGCGTCGCCATCGGCGAGGGCGGCCGGAACATCCTCGCCGCCGAGAAGTTGGCAAAGCGACACTACGACATCGACGACATACAGCTGACGTAGGTTGGATTCTCCGTTTCTCGGCTTCTCTTTGCGGCCTTCCGTTGAGGCAGGGTTCGTGAATTCTCGCGTTCCACGGCGGGCGAGCGATGGAAGTGAGCGAGTGGGTTCTCTAGATACCGGGAGTCGCTAGCCCCGTTCGACTCGACGCGATAGGAACTCGACTCGACGCGATAGGAACTCGACTCGACTCGGTTCCACTCGACGCGACGACTGCGCCGGAGAAGCTAGCGACTCCCGGCACCTATGAGGACCGCACCGCGACCGCAGGCCACGACCCTCCCCAACCGACTCCCTCGCTCGCTCCCTTCGGTCGCTCGCTCAGTCATCCCTCGCACGCCTTGGTGCGGCCCCAGACCGCCGGGGCCGCACCAGCGCGCGCCGGGTGGACCAGTCCACGGAGCGACGACCGGTGGAACAATCCACGAGGTGGGACTGAAAGGGGCCGCCCGCTCGCGGTCACGCGAGCGGGCGGGGGCTTTCGAGGACTGAGTAGTTTCGTAGTTGGCGTCGATTCGAATGTGACCCCCGCTTCCGAAAATAGAAATCCAGAACCCGCAGTTTTCCCCCGAACCCCGAACCACTAGCTCTCGGCGGCGAATCGGCCCTAAGCGACGAGCAGAACCATTCGCTGAAACGGGCTCAGATTCCGTAATCGACCCCTCTCGGGCGACCTGCGGCCGTAACTCCGTCTCGAAAGAGGGAGGCTTAAGTAGCTCCGTCGGATAGTCCACGCCATATGGCGAACGGCAAGTACGCAGCGCGAAAACTCAAGAAGGACCGCCAGAATCACCGGTGGTCCGACTCCGATTACGCCCGACGCGAGCGCGGCCTCAACGTGAAGTCCGACCCCCTCGAAGGCGCGCCGCAGGGCCGAGGTATCGTTCTGGAGAAGGTGGGCGTCGAGGCCAAACAGCCCAACTCCGCCATCCGGAAGTGCGTCCGGGTCCAGCTCATCAAGAACGGCAAGCAGGTCACCGCGTTCTGCCCCGGCGACGGCGCGATTTCGTTCATCGACGAGCACGACGAGGTCACCATCGCGGGCATCGGCGGCGCGAAGGGCCGCGCGATGGGCGACCTCGGTGGCGTCAACTACAAGGTCGAGAAGGTCAACGGCGTGAGCCTCGAAGAACTGGTCCGCGGAAACGCCGAAAAGCCGGTGCGATAACCATGGCGGCAGAAGACCAACCCGACCCCGACGCGCCCGTCGCGACCGACGAGGAGACCGTAGGCGATGCGAAGCTGTTCGGCGAGTGGGACGTCACGAACGTCGAGTACAGCGACCCCTCGACCGAGCGCTACATCAACGTCACGCCGGTCGCCCACACGATGGGCCGCCACGCTGGCAAGCAGTTCAAGAAGAGCGAGGTCTCGGTCGTCGAGCGGCTCACCAACCGCCTGATGCAGACCGAGGAGAACACCGGCAAGAAACAGCAGACGCTCAAGATCGTCCGCGACGCGTTCGAGACCATCCACGAGCGCACCGACGAGAACCCGGTGCAGGTGCTCGTCGAGGCGGTCGAGAACGCCGCCCCGCGCGAGGAGACCGTCCGCCTGAAGTACGGCGGCATCTCGGTGCCGAAGGCCGTCGACGTCGCGCCCCAGCGCCGTGTCGACCAGTCGCTGAAGTTCATCGCCGAGGGCGTCCACAGCGCGTCGTTCAAGACCTCGACCGACGCCGCCGACGCGCTCGCCGACCAGCTCGTCGGCGCGGCCAACTACGACGTCCAGACCTACGCCATCAACCAGAAAGAAGAGAAAGAGCGCGTCGCGGCCGCGGCCCGCTAAGCGGATTTCTCTGCTTTCGTTCTCCACGTTCCGATAGCGGCGGCGCTCGGCGGAGCGCCGCCGCTATCGGTCGGTGAGTCGTCGGGGACGCTATCGGTCGGCGAGTCGTCGGCGAGTCACTCCCCGGACGCCCCGACCAGCACGAACTGGCTCTCGGTGTCGCCGTTCCGAATTTGCCGGGTCGCGTCGGCCGGAATCCGGAGCGCCTCGCCGGACTCCAGTTCCACGTCCTCGCCCTCGACCGAGACCGTCGCCGACCCCTCCAGCAGGACGTACACCTCCTCTTGGCCGTCGTCGGCGTGGTCGTGTTCCTTGCCGGTCCAACCGGGGTCGGCGTCGAGGACGGTCACGCCGAGTTTCTCGCAGTCGAGCGGGTCGCGGAGGAAGCGCAGTCCGTCGGCGATGGGGTCCACGTCGCGCGAATCCACCTTGGTGTACGACATGTGCGAGCGGACGGCACGGAGGGGCTAATAGCTGGTCCCGACCCACCCCGTCGGTCGTTCCCACGGCCGAGCCGAATGGATATCTTTTAGGTGTGCCTAAATCACCGGTGGGTATGGACGGAGTTCCGACGACCTCCAGACGGCACTTCCTCGCGGCCGCGGGCGCTACCGCGCTCGCTGGCTGTGGGAAGGTCGAAGTCGGCGAGCCGACCCCCGAGTACGACTACGAGGTGACCCACGACGAGACCGAGTGGGAGCGCTACGACCCCGACTGGGAGGGGCCGACCGACCCGCCGCTCCCGGCCGACGTCGAGGTCGAGGTGCTGGTCGAGAACCTCGAAATCCCGTGGGACCTCTCGTTCGCGCCCACCGGCGAACTGTTCGTGACCGAGCGGACCGGCCGGGTCCACGAGTTCGACGGCGGCGACCTCCAGCGGATCGCGGCACCCGACTCGGTCATCGACGCCGAGGCGCTCTCGCCCGGACCCGACGACGAGCCCCACTGGGAGACGTGGTTCGTCGAGGGCGGCGAAGGCGGCATGCTCGGGGTCGCGGTCCACCCCGAGTACCCGGACGCCCCGTTCGTCTACGTCTACTTCACCGCGGAGACCGACGACGGCACGGTGAATCGGGTCGTCCGATACGACATCGACGCCGACGACCCGGCAGACACCGCGGAGGTCCTCGTCGACGACATCCCGGCCGACACCGTTCATAACGGCGGGCGAATCGCGTTCGGCCCGGCGAACTACCTCTGGGTCACGGTCGGCGACGCGGGGGACCCCGACCTCGCGCAGGACCCCGACGCGCTCCCGGGGAGCGTCCTCCGACTCACGCCCGACGGCGAGCCACATCCGGACAACCCCGACGCGGGCGACCCCCGGGTGTTCACCTACGGCCACCGGAACCCGCAGGGCATCGCGTGGCTCCCGGACGCTCGGCCCCTCGTCACCGAACACGGCCCGGACGGCCGCGACGAGGTGAACCTCCTCCGGGCGGGCGAGAACTACGGCTGGCCCGAGGTTCGCACGCGCGAGGAGTACTCCGAGGACGACGCCTACGCCCACCCGCTGGTCAACACCGCCGAGGAGTCGTGGGGCATCTGCGGTTGCGTC
This sequence comes from Halorussus salilacus, assembly GCF_024138125.1. NCBI lineage: Archaea > Methanobacteriati > Methanobacteriota > Halobacteria > Halobacteriales > Haladaptataceae > Halorussus > Halorussus salilacus. Next base: position 1,250,529 of record NZ_CP099993.1, on the reverse strand, counting down.
TTCTACACCGGCGAGACGGTCCCCGAGTGGACGAACCGGCTGGTCGTCGGAACGCTCATCGGCCAGCACGTCAACGTCGTGACGCTCAACCGCGAAGGCGAGGGGCCGCCCCGCGACGGCGACGCCGAGGCGTACGACGACTCGTGGTACGACGACGCGCTCGCGGCCACCTCCCACCGAACCTTCGAGGACGTGCTCGGCAGGGTCCGCCACGTCGAGCAGGGACCCGACGGTCACCTCTACGCCATCACGTCGAACCGCGACGGTCGCCCGCGCGGCGACACGTTCCCACGCGAGCGCGACGACGTGCTCGTCCGACTCGGTCCCGCGGAGTGATTCCGTTCGCCGCGAATCCGAACGTGGCGGTTTCCTGCCCCGATTCGGGAAATACCGTCAGGTCTATACCCGAGCACTTGTAATGGGCCTGACCGTAGCTGGATGGGGCAAGAAGATACGATGCTCGACGACGACGGAAGCCGACTCGACGGTCGCAGGCGCGCGCTACTCGCGGGTGTTGCGGGCGTCGCGACCGCGAGTACCGCGGGGTGTGTCCGACGCGTCCGAAGCATCGCCAATCGCGACCCCTCCCGACAGGTGTCGCTCGAAGTGAAGACGGTCCCCGCCGACATCGACTCGCAGGCGGCCCACATCGCTAGAATCGTGACCGAGCGCCTGACCGAGGTCGGCATCGACGCGAGCGTGACGCCGATGGACGAACAGGAACTCCTCCGCGACGTGCTCATCAACAAGGAGTTCGACATCTACGTGGCCCAGCACCCCGGATACGACGACCCGGACTTTCTGCGCTCTCTGCTCCACTCCAAGTACATCGAGGAACCGGGGTGGCAGAACCCCTTCGGGTACTCCGACCTCGACGTAGACGAACTCCTCGACGTTCAGCGCCGAAGACACGGCTCCGAACGCCACGAGACGCTGGCGGAACTCCAGGAGACCGTCGCCCAACAGCAACCGTTCACCGTCGTCGCGTTCCCGGACGACGTGTGGGGCGCTCGGACCGACCGGTTCGAGGGCTGGAACCAGTACGGACTCGGTCGACCGCTCGGCTACCTCGCGCTCGACCCAGTGAGCGACGACGCAGAACGGGTGGACTTGCTGGTGACCGACGACAGGCTGACCAAGAACCTCAATCCGCTGGCGACCGAGTTCCGGAACCGGGGAACGTTCACGGGACTGCTGTACGACCCGCTCGCCCGGCGCTACGACGAGAGCCTGCGACCGTGGCTCGCAGAGGACTGGGAGTGGACCCACGACGCGAGCGACGACCGACCAGTCGCCAGCGTCACCCTCCGCGAGGACGTGACGTGGCACGACGGCGAGTCGCTCACCGCCTCGGACGTGGTGTTCACCTACCGATTCCTCGCCGACACCTCGCTCGGTAGCGACGACGGCCCGGTTCCGGCACCCATGTTCCGGTCTCGGGTGTCGCTGGTCGACAACATCGAGCAGGTCGACTCTCGGACGGTCGAGATAGCGTTCGTCCCCAGCGACCCCTCGGTCGCCGAACGCGCGTTCACCGTGCCGATACTCCCCGAGCGCATCTGGGAGTCGAAGTCGAGCGACGCCGACGTCGCGGGCATCGACCTCGGCGACCGGACGACCGAGGCGGTCGTCTGGGACAACCCGGAACCGGTGGGAAGCGGTCCGTTGCAGTTCGAGGAGAAGGACGCGGCCGAGCAGGTGGTGTTCTCGCGATTCGACGACCACTTCCTCCACGACGACTCGGACGACGAACGCCCGCGGTTCGAGGTCGGCTTCGAGGAACTCGTGTTGCAGGTCGCTCCCTCCGAACCGTCGGCCGTCGAACTCCTCGAAACCGAGGAGGCCGACGCGATGGCGTCGCCCGTCTCACCGAGTATCGTCCCCAGACTCGCCAGAAGCTCCGACATCAATCTGGTCGTCGAGACCTCGCGGTCGTTCTACCACCTCGGGTTCAACGTCCAGCGGCCACCGCTGGGGAACCCGCGGTTCCGTCGAAACGTCGCCCGACTGCTCGACAAGGAGCACGTCGCCTCGGAGGTGTTCGACGGCTACGCCATACCCGCCGCGAGCCCGCTCGCAGTCACCGACTGGGAGGCGTCCGACCTCTCGTGGGATGGCGAGGACCCCGTGCTACCATTCTTTGGCTCCGACGGCGAACTCGACGTCGAGGCGGCCCGCGAGGCGTTCCGTCAGGCGGGATACCGATACGACGGCAACACGCTCGTGAACCGGTGACCTCGAATGCTTCCCGTTCGCATCATCGCACAGGTCCTGTTCGTCGTCTTCGCCCTGATCGCGGTCGCCAGCCCGGTGTTCGTCGGTCTGGCGCGCCTGTCCCGGATTCCGGCGACGGCCCGACAACGGTTGCGAGCCGTCGGGCCGTACGTCGCGGTGCTGGTCGCCCTCCTCGCCGTCAACAGCGTGGTCCGGGACTTGGGTCCCGAGTTCTCGTGGATCGTCGGCTACAACGTCACCGGCATCATTCACGCCATCGAGGGGCAGTTCGTCGCCCACCTCCAGTCGACGCTGGCGTCGCCGATGCTCACGGCGTACTTCTCGTACGTGTACGTCTACGGCTACGCCTTCCTGCTCATCTTCCCGGTGGTGGCGTACTTCGCGCTGGAGGACACCGAGCCACTGCGCCAGACCATCGTCGCCTACTCGCTCAACTACGGAATCGGCGTCCTCTGCTATCTGGCGTTCATCGCGTACGGGCCGCGGAACCTCATGCCCGAGATGGTCGAGGGCCTGCTGTTCACGACCTACCCCGAGTACAAGCTGCTGACGGCGGAGGTCAACAGCAACACCAACGTCTTCCCGTCGCTACACACCTCGCTGTCGGTCACGGTCGCGTTGCTCGCGGCCCGGACCCGGGAGGTCTATCGCGGGTGGTTCTACGTCGCGACGCTGTTGGCGGCCAGCATCACGTTCTCGACGATGTATCTGGGCATCCACTGGGGGACCGACGTGATCGCGGGCATCCTCGTCGCGGTCGGTAGCGTCCGGTACGCCGAGTCGCCGCGATTCGAGTTCGACCGCTTCTAATCGGCCGCCCGCCCGGGGTCGCCAACCGCGTACTCGCGGGCCGCGTCCACGAGGTTGCGGCGGTATTCGCTCTCGTCGGGGTCGGGTCCCAGCGACTCGAACCGGCGCTTGAACCCCCACAGGTCCACGTCGGTCGCGTCGTCGGCCGCCGCGTGCGCGAGGTCGTAGAGGCGGTGGTCCCCGTCGACGAGTCCGTGGCGCTCGACCAGCGCCAGCGCGAACGCGGCGTTGACCGCGGTCATCTCGGGGTCGGCGGTGCTGGTGATGCGGAGACCGTCCCGGTCGCCCGCCGGGCCGTGGCGTCTCGGCGTGGGCCGGTCGGCGACCGCGGCCGCGAGTTCGGATTCGAGGAACGACACCAGTTTGTCGGTCGGGCCGACCCGGAGGGTGATGTCGTCTGCGTAGATGTCCTTCATGTGGTTGGCGATCTGGTAGCAGTGGGTCACCCGCCTGCGCTCGACCGACGTGCCCGAGAGCGCGAGGAACAGGACCTCCTCGGTCGATTGGGTGTGGGAGGGATGGGCCTGCTCGTGGCGCGCCATGTGGGCGTACTCGTGGAGGGCGAGTTCGCGCGCCATCGCGCTGGTGGCGGCCTGCCGGGAGATGTTCAGGACGTGCCTGCCCTCGGGATGGGCGGTCCACGTCCGCTCGTCGGGGCTGTCGCGGACGTGGACGTGGACCGGCCGGTCGAGGTCGTAGCCGGTCTCGAAGAGGTCGCGGGCGCGGAGAAACGGCGCTGACGGACCGGGCTCGTGGACGTGAACATCCATGCGTACGATTAGCAAGGCTTCGTCGGACAAGACTCTTGCGTTGGTTGTGAGTGTTTCACAGGGCTTGCGGCCGGTTTGGCCGGATTCGAAACACTACGCTTTTCAACTTCCTACGGGTAGAACATCCATAATGGGTAGACGAAAGAAGATCGTCGAACAGTGCGAGCGATTGATGGACGAGCCGGAGCACATCCGGAACATCGCAATCGCCGCACACGTCGACCACGGCAAGACGACCCTGACGGACAACCTCCTGGCCGGTGCTGGCATGATCGCCGACCAGGGCGAAGCGACGCAGTTGATGATGGACACCGAGGAGGACGAGCAGGAGCGCGGCATCACCATCGACGCCGCGAACGTCTCGATGACCCACGAGTACGAGGACACCGACCACCTCATCAACCTCATCGACACCCCGGGCCACGTCGACTTCGGCGGTGACGTGACCCGCGCGATGCGCGCCGTCGACGGCGCGCTCGTGGTGGTGGACGCGGTCGAGGGCGCGATGCCCCAGACCGAGACCGTCCTCCGACAGGCGCTCCGTGAGGGCGTCAAGCCCACCCTGTTCATCAACAAGGTCGACCGCCTCATCTCCGAACTGCAGGAGGGCCCCGAGGAGATGCAGCGGCGTCTGCTCAACGTCATCGACGACGTGAACGAGCTGATCCGCGGCATGACCGAGGAGATGGACGACATCGACGACTGGACCGTCTCCGTCGAGGACGGGACGGTCGGGTTCGGGTCGGCCCTCTACAAGTGGGGCGTCTCGATGCCGTCGATGCAGCGCACCGGGATGGACTTCGGCGACATCATGGAGCTCGAACGCGCCGACAAGCGCCAGGAGCTCCACGAGCGCACGCCCCTGTCGGACGTCGTCCTCGACATGGTCTGTGAGCACTTCCCCGACCCCATCGAGGCCCAGCCCCGTCGTATCCCGCGCATCTGGCGCGGCGACGACGAGTCCGAGCTCGCCGAGCAGATGCGTCTGGTCGACGAGGACGGCGAGGTCGTCCTGATGGTGACCGACATCGGCATCGACCCCCACGCCGGGGAGATCGCCGCGGGTCGCGTCTTCTCGGGCACGCTGGAGAAGGGCCAAGAGCTGTACGTCTCCGGGACCGCGGGCAAGAACCGCGTCCAGAGCGTCGGCATCTACATGGGCGGCGAGCGCGAGGAAGTCGAGCGCGTCCCCGCCGGGAACATCGCCGCCGTCACTGGTCTGAAGGACGCCATCGCGGGGTCGACGGTGTCCAGCGTCGAGATGACGCCGTTCGAGTCCATCGAGCACATCTCCGAGCCGGTCATCACGAAGTCGGTCGAGGCCAAGAACATGGACGACCTCCCGAAGCTCATCGAGACGCTCCGGCAGGTCTCGAAGGAGGACCCCACGATTCAGGTCACCATCAACGAGGACACCGGCGAGCACCTCATCTCCGGGCAGGGCGAGCTCCACCTCGAAGTCATCACCCAGCGCATCGAGCGCAATCAGGGCATCCCGGTCAACACCGGTGAACCCATCGTGGTGTTCCGCGAGGCCATCCAGGAGATGACCGAGGTCATCGAGGGCATCTCGCCGAACCGCCACAACCGGTTCTACATCCAGGCCCAGCCCCTGACCGAGGAGATCATCGAGAAGATCAAGATGGGCGACATCTCGATGGACATGCCCGAGCAGGAGCGCCGCGAGGCGCTCCAGGAGGCGGGCATGGAGAAGGACATGTCCCAGAACGTCGAGCACATCCACGGGACCAACATCCTCATCGACGACACGAAGGGTATCCAGCACCTCAACGAGACGATGGAGCTCGTCATCGAGGGCCTCGAAGAGGCGCTCGACGACGGCCCGCTGGCTGGCGAGCCCGTTCAGGGGACGCTCCTCCGACTGGAGGACGCCAAGCTCCACGAGGACACCATCCACCGCGGTCCCGCGCAGGTCATCCCCGCGGTCCGCAACGCGGTCCACAACGCGCTCGTGCAGGGTGAAGTTCGCCTGCTCGAACCGATGCAGGACGTGCGCATCGACGTGCCCAACGACCACATGGGCGCGGCGTCCGGCGAGATTCAGGGCCGCCGTGGCCGCGTCGACGACATGTACCAGGAGGGCGACCTCATGGTCGTCGAGGGCATCGCGCCGGTCGACGAGATGATCGGCTTCTCCAGCGACATCCGTAGCGCGACCGAGGGTCGCGCGTCGTGGAACACCGAGAACGCCGGGTTCGAGGTCATGGCCGACAACCTCCAGCGCGAGACCATCATCGAAATCCGCGAGCGCAAGGGCATGAAGACCGAACTGCCCGAGGCCATCGACTACTTCTAGTCGACGCGCGCTCGCGGTCGGTTCTCACGTTTCCATTTCGATGTGATGCAGAGCGAGTGGCGTCGCGGCCGACCGCTCACCTCCCCGTTCTCGTTCAGGTCGGACCTGTGGCTCGCGTAGGTGGCGTATACTGAAGCGACTCGTTCGCATACGTCGAGACGGCCCCATGGAACCCCCTCGTCTCGTTCCTCTAAACCGCCCTCGTCTCGTTCCTGTTGGTCGGCGTCACCGCTGGCGTCTGGGCGGTCGTGCGGGCCGACCGCGAACGGGCGGCCAAATTTGGGGTCGCCTGAAGCCTTAAGCCCGCCCGCGCGTGAGAACTCACAACGATGAGCGACGACGCGAGCGCTGGCGAACCCAGAGCGCACACGGTCCGACTCGAACTGGTGGACGAACCGGGCGAACTCCTCCGGGCGCTCGAACCCATCGCCGACAACGGCGGCAACCTCCTGTCGGTCTTCCACGAGCGCGGGTCGCTCACACCCCGGGGACGGATTCCGGTCGAGGTGGACCTCGAATGTCCGCCCGACCGGTTCGACGCCATCGTCTCGGGCCTGCGCGAGGCGGGCGTCAACGTGATGCAGGCCGGTGCCGAGCGCTACAGCGAGGAGGTGACGGTCCTGCTGGTCGGTCACGTCGTCGAGACCGACCTCTCGGAGACGCTGTCGTCCATCGAGTCGAGCGCCGACGCCTCGGTCGTGGACGTGTCGCTGTCGGCACCGGGCGGCACCGCCGACGAGTCGAGCGCGCGCCTCCGGCTGGCGGCCGAGACCGGCGCGACCGGCGAGGCGCTGACAGCGATCCGCGATGTGGCCGACCGCAAGGACCTCCGCGTGGTCGAACCGCTGGCGGAACTGGAGGGGTCAGCATGAGGATCGCCATCCTCGGCGCGGGCGCGGTCGGCCGGTCGGTCGCCGAACTGGCGGGCAAGTACGGCCACGAGGTCACCGCGCTGGCCGACTCGACGAGCGCCGCGGTCGATTCCGACGGAATCGACCTGACCGCGGCGCTCGAATCGAAGGACGCCGAGGGCCGCGTGGGGTCTGCCGACCCCGCCGACGCCCTCGACGCCGAGTACGACGCGCTGGTCGAGGCGACCCCGACCACGCTCGGCGACGCCCAGCCGGGATTCGGTCACGTCCGGGCCGCGCTCGAACGCGACCGCCACGTCGTGCTGGCGAACAAGGGGCCGGTCGCCGAGCGGTACGCCGACCTGCGCGCGCTCGAACGCGAGAGCGCGGGCCGGGTCCGGTTCGAGGCCACGGTCGGGGGCGCGATTCCGGTGCTGTCGACCATCGACGACTACGGTCCCGACGCCATCACCGCCGCGCGGGGCGTCCTCAACGGGACGGCGAACTTCGTCCTCTCGCGGATGGCCGCCGAGGGACTCGGCTACGAACACGTCCTCGCGGAGGCCCAGGACCTCGGCGTCGCGGAGGCCGACCCCTCGTTCGACGTGAACGGCACCGACGCCGGGCTCAAGTGCGTCATCTTAGCGAACGTGCTGGGTGAGGGGGAGTACTCGCTCGAAGACGCCGACGTCGAGGGCATCGAGGACCTGCCGGGCGAAGCGCTCGAACTCGCGGCCGAGGACGGTCGGACCGTCCGACTCATCGGCGAGGCGACGCCCCGGGGCGTCCGGGTCGGCCCGCGACTCGTCCCCGAGAACGGCACGCTGGCGGTGTCGGGTACGCGCAACATCGTCCAACTGGAGACCGAACACGCGGGCCGCCTCAACCTCAGCGGTCGGGGCGCGGGCGGCCCCGAGACCGCGACGGCGGTGCTGGCCGACGTGAACCGACTCGGCGAGTGAGCGTCAACATTTCCGACAGGCCCCGGGCTAATCCGTCGGCGCGAGACGAGAATCGTGCGACGGTCTACCAATAACCGCCTGACTGCGTCGGGGTGGCCAGCATAGCGTATCGAAATGGTTTTAACTGCTTCTGCCAAAAGATACCGACAGAGCGCGTCTGCGCGTGAGATACAAATGAGCGACGAACAACACCAGAACCTGGCCATCATCGGCCACGTCGACCACGGTAAGAGTACGCTCGTGGGCCGACTCCTCTACGAGACGGGGAGCGTACCCGAGCACGTCATCGAACAGCACAAGGAAGAGGCCGAGGAGAAGGGCAAGGGCGGCTTCGAGTTCGCCTACGTCATGGACAACCTCGCCGAAGAGCGCGAGCGCGGTGTCACCATCGACATCGCCCACCAAGAGTTCAGCACCGACGCCTACGACTTCACCATCGTGGACTGTCCCGGCCACCGCGACTTCGTGAAGAACATGATCACGGGTGCCTCGCAGGCCGACAACGCGGTCCTCGTGGTCGCGGCCGACGACGGCGTCGCGCCCCAGACCCAGGAGCACGTCTTCCTGGCCCGCACCCTCGGTATCGACGAACTCATCGTCGGCGTCAACAAGATGGACGTCGTCGACTACAAGGAGTCCACCTACAACGAGGTCGTCGAAGAGGTCAAGCAGCTCCTCAAGCAGGTCCAGTTCAACACCGAGGACGCCAGCTTCATCCCGATCTCGGCCTTCGAGGGCGACAACATCGCCGAGGAGTCCGAGAACACCGACTGGTACGACGGCGAGATTCTCCTCGAGGCTCTCAACGACCTCGAACCGCCGGAGCCGCCGACGGACGCCGACCTCCGGATGCCCATTCAGGACGTGTACACGATTTCGGGTATCGGGACCGTCGCCGTCGGTCGCGTCGAGACGGGCATCCTCAACACCGGCGAGAACGTCTCGTTCCAGCCCAGCGACGTGAGCGGTGAGGTCAAGTCCATCGAGATGCACCACGAGGAGATTCCGCAGGCCGAACCCGGCGACAACGTCGGTACCAACGTCCGCGGCGTCGGCAAGGACGACATCCGCCGCGGTGACGTCTGTGGCCCCGCCGACGACCCGCCGAGCGTCGCCGAGACGTTCCAGGCCCAGATCGTCGTGATGCAGCACCCGTCGGTCATCACCGACGGCTACACGCCGGTCTTCCACGCCCACACCGCGCAGGTCGCCTGCACCATCGAATCCATCGACAAGAAGATGGACCCCTCGTCGGGCGAGGTCGCCGAGGAGAACCCCGACTTCATCCAGTCGGGCGACGCCGCGGTCGTCACCGTCCGACCCCAGAAGCCCCTGTCCATCGAGCCGTCCAGCGAGATTCCGGAACTCGGTAGCTTCGCGGTCCGCGACATGGGTCAGACCATCGCGGCTGGCAAGGTCCTCAGCGTCAACGAGCGATAACGCATGCAGCAAGCACGCGTCCGTCTGGCGGGCACCAGCCCCGAGGACCTCGACGACATCTGCGACGACGTCCGCGAGATCGCCAACAAAACCGGCGTCTCGCTCTCGGGTCCCATCCCGCTCCCGACCAAGACGCTGGAGATCCCCACCCGAAAGTCCCCCGACGGCGAGGGGACCGCGACGTGGGAGCACTGGGAGATGCGCGTCCACAAGCGCCTCATCGACATCGACGCCGACGAACGCGCGCTCCGACAGCTCATGCGGATTCAGGTCCCGAACGACGTCTCCATCGAGATCGTCCTCGAGGACTGAGCGGAATCGAAGATTCCGCGAGGGCCGAAAGACGCGGTTTGTCTTTCGGAACTGAGGCGAGCGCGAGCGAGCCGAAGGTCGGAAGACGCGGTTTGTCTTTCGGAACTGAGGCGAGCGCGAGCGAGCCGAAGGTCGGAAGATGCGGTTTGTCTTCCGGAACTGAGGCGAGCGCGAGCGAGCCGAAGGTCGGAAGATGCGGTTTGTCTTCCGGAACTGAGGCGAGCGCGAGCGAGCCGAAGGTCGGAAGATGCGGTTTGTCTTCCGGAACTGACGTGAGCTGAGAGGCGTCACCTCTCGGCTCGCTCCCGCCGTTCGACTGGCGGGCGATTCTCTCTTTCATCATCTGACAGCCGCGCGCATGCGCGCACGCTCCCCGGTCTTTTTGTCGTCTCCGCTCCTACGAGTGTGCGTGCAAGGGCCACCCCGCCGTTCCGAGTCGGCCCGCAGTCCGACGCTGGAGACGCTGGTCGTCTTCGTCGCCGTGTTCGGTGCCCAGTCGCTCGTGGGACTGGTCTCCCAGTCGCTCGCGACCGGGCTGTTCGTCCTCGCCCCGCCCGTCGAGGCCCGCCCGTGGACCCTGCTCGTGAGCGTGTACGCCCACGCGAGCGTCGGCCACCTCGTCTCGAACGCCGCCGTGCTGGTGCTGGTCGGGTTCGCCGTCGAGCGCGTGACGACCCGGTGGCGATTCCACGCCTTCTTCGCGACGGTCGGGATGGCCGCGGGCCTCGCGCAGGTCGTCGTTTCCGGGGTCGTCGGCCCGGCGAACGCGGTCCTCGGGGCCAGCGGCGCGGTGTTCGGCCTGCTCGGATATCTGCTGGCGGGCAACGCGGTCACCGGCGCGGTCCTGCGGCGGCTCCCGCTGGGCGAGCGCGGCCGCCTCGCGCTGCTGGTCGCGTTCGCGCTCGGGGTCACCCTGCTCACGGCCCGGCCGGGCGTCGCGCTGGTCGCCCACTTCACCGGCTTCGTGCTGGGTGGGCTCGCGGGGCGTGCCCACCTGTTGCGTACCGGGGTCGAAACATAAGGTTCTAATAAGTGGGCGCGCTACGCCCTATTGCGTTCGCGGGCTCGTAGATCAGCGGTAGATCGCTTCCTTCGCAAGGAAGAGGCCCTGGGTTCAAATCCCAGCGAGTCCACTGTTTTGCGCCGCGAGCAAATCCGCGAGCGGCGCGAATCGTACGACGAGCGGATTTGAACCCCTGCCAGTCGCACGCCCGGAACGGCGCTCGCGCCGCACGCCCGGACCGTCTGGCTTCGGGTTCAAATCCCAGCGGGTCCACTGTTTTGCGCCGCGAGCAACTCCGCGAGCGCCGCGAATCTTCCCGTTCGAACGCGCCGATTCTCCCCTCAGTTACTGGGACTTCGGTAGCTTACTGCTGACCGGCCGTCCGTGTCACGAGGTCGTTGACGACCCACGCACCCGCAAGTGTAAATACACTTCTAACCGAGAGTGGCTGGCCTTGTACCCAGTTCTGCGTTCCTCGGGTCGCGTGCCCCACTGATTTTCGGCTCTCCCGTACTGCTTTCCGAATCGAACTCGGTGACTCTCTGAACCCTTCGTCTTTGTCGGAGGGCGATTCCTCTGCCTGCGCTTTGTCGCCTTCATTCGATTTCCGTCGCTCGTCCGTACTCCCTTCTTGCGATACCGTCCCTCGGTTTCACTTTTGAACGCACACACCGGACCGGGGGATTCGTTCGTAACCCGCACCGAAACTCGCTCGGCGGCTATCTAGCTCGATTTCTCTATTCAATCAACGACCCCCGTCGTTTCACCGGCACCATCCCGTCCACCGTCTGACGCGCGTCACACGCCGAAACACAGGGTTTACCACGCATGAACGTAAGGAACAGCACAATGAGTCTGAGGTGTTCGCTGCTCGGTCACACCTACGGGGAGGCCGAGATCGAGCGAGAGCGCGAGGAGCAGGGAAGCGAAGTCGTGGTCACCGTCCGGGAGTTCGAGGAGTGTGCGCGGTGTGGCAACCGCAACGTGGTCTCCGAGAACAAGGAGGTCACCGCCATCGAGACGCCCGGCCGCGAACGCGGCGAGTCAGCTGGCGAGGACGCCGGAGCGGGCGGCGCGAGCGCGGAGGCGGGCGGGGCAACCGCGGGTGGCGCTGGCGCGACCGTCGGGTCGGCCGGAGCCGACGACCGCGGCTCCGCCCGCGCCGCCTCTCCCGGGATGGAGAACGACTTCGAGCAACCTCGGTCGGCCGAGGAGGACGACGGCGTGATTTTGGACGACGATGGCGATGACGCGTCCGACGACCCGGGGCGCGAGCCCGGCGAGTGGCCCGACGCCGACTCGACCCACCCCGCCGAGGTCGAGGGCGAGAGCGCCCCCAGCGAGTGGCCCGACGTGGGCACTGAGGACGAGGGGTTCGACGCCCGGCCGGGGTCCGGCGGCGACGCCGACGTGGAGTTCGGCGGGGGTCTCACCCCCGAGTCGGCACCCGAGGTCGACGAGGAGGACGACGAGGTGGAGTTCGTCAACGCCGATGGCGACACCCTGCGGGCCAGCGAGGGCGGCGCGAGCGCGGGCGGGGCCGACCTCTCGGCGGGGTTCACCTCTAGCGGGAGCGTCCCGGCCCCCGACGGTCCCGCCGACGACCACGACGTCGACGCGGAGTTCGTCTGTCCCGAGTGCGGCCACCGCGAGGGGGTCGCGGGGTCGTCGTTGCGCGCTGGCGACATCTGTCCGGAGTGTCGCAGGGGCTACCTCGCACAGGAGTAGCGCTGCTCGCGCGAGCGAAACCGGGTGATTCAAGAGGGAAATCGACGCGAAAAGGGTTTACACCCCCCAATCCAAAAGGGGGACAGCATGAAGGAGTACAAGATGCGACGCGGCGAGCATCTGGAGGACCGCATCCCCGACATGAAGGCGAAGATCGAGGAGTACTTCGGCGAGGTCGCCGGGACCGAGGAGTACGACGGCCACGAACTCTACGTGGTCGAAGAGCCCGACAACCCCGTCTTCGACCGCATCGTCGCTGGCACGGCCGAGTACAGCGGCAAGAAGGACAAGCTCGCGGTCCACTTCGAGGAGCGCCCCGCCGAGGAGGTCATCGAAGCGGGCCACTTCGACGCCGCGGAGGAGGCGGTCAGCCTCAAGAACGACTTCCTGCTCGAAGCCACCGGTCGGGACGCCAAGTCCCGCCGCGAGTCGATGAAGCGCGCGGTCGAGGACGACGCCGACGCGCCCGACAACGTCTGAAATCGGTCTTCTTTCTCGCATCGCTACCCAGCGGTGGGTGACGTGACTCGACGCGACTCGGCGAGCGCGGCATGACGAGCGAGTGGCGCGAGTCGGCGACCGAAACGAATCGGGGGACGAGGCCGGTTACAGCTTCTCGCGACTGATGTCGACGCCGGTGGGGGTGAGGAGTATCTGGTCGTCGCCCTTCTGGACGATGTCGCCGTCGACCTCGCGGGCGACCTGCTGGAGTTCGTTGGTGATGCGCTCGACGGTCGTGTCCTCGGTCCGCAGGCGGGTGATGTCGGCGATGACGAGGTCGCCGTCGTAGACGGCGTCCTTGATCGCGATGACGTCCTGCTGGCCCTGTACCTCCGCGATGTGGACCTGCATCGCGGCCTCGCTCCCGGCCGTCTCGAAGTCGTCGAGGTTGAGTTCGACGTAGTCCTCGGCGGTGTGTGCGTCCCGGTCGCCGAGGATCTTGGTCATGAAGCCCATAGGGATAAGGGCCGAGCGGAGCGGTATAGTTCTTACGTCAGACGAGGGGGCCGCCCTGCCGGGTATTCTACCGAACAGTTTATACTATAAACATTATTATATTCACAAAAATAGTTAAATACCGCTACTGTATGTTTACTCTGGATGGCAGATAATACAAGCAGTGTTTCGAGACGTAACGTACTCAAGGTCGCTGGCGGGTCCATCGCGGCGGTCGGTGCGACCGGACTCGGCAGTGCGAACGCGACCGTCGAGGTCAACGTCGGGTTCAAGTCCGAGCGCGGGCGCAAGGCCGCGCTCGAGAAGGCCGACGAGACGGTCAGGGAGTTCAACTCCATCGACGCGCTCACGCTCCGCCTACCCGAGCAGGCAGCGACGAAGCTGGAGAGCAACCCCAACATCCGCTACGTCGAGGAGAACGGTCAGATGCACGCGCTCGCCCAGGACCTCCCGTGGGGCATCGACCGAGTCGACGCCGACGTGGCCCACGACGAGGGCGAGACGGGGAGCGGCGCAGACATCGCCATCCTCGACACCGGCATCGACAGCGACCACCCCGACCTCGAAGCCAACCTCGGGTCCGGCGAGGCGTTCGCCACCTGCTCCGGCGGGTCGTGCGACGAGTCGTGGGACGACGACAACGACCACGGTACTCACTGTGCGGGTACCGCCGACGCGGTCGACAACTCCGAGGGCGTCGTGGGCGTCTCGACCGAGGCGACCCTCCACGCCGTCAAGGTGCTCGACAGCGAAGGCTCCGGGTCGTTCTCGGACATCGCGGCGGGCATCGAGTACGTCGGCGATCAGGGCTGGGACGTCGGCTCGCTGAGCCTGGGCGCGAGCTCCGGCTCGTCGGCGCTCAAGGACGCGGTCGAGTACGCCGCCAGCGAGGGCGTGTTCCTCGTCGCCGCGGCCGGAAACGACGGTCCGTGCAACGAGTGCGTCGGCTACCCCGCCGTCTACGACGAGGTCGTGGCGGTCAGCTCGACCAACGACAGCGACGAGCTCTCGAGTTTCTCCTCGACCGGGTCGGAAGTCGAGATCGCCGCGCCCGGAAGCGACGTCTACTCGACGATTCCCGGCGGCTACGACACGTTCTCGGGCACCTCGATGGCGTGCCCGCACGTCGCCGGTGCCGCGGGCCAGCTCATGGCCAACGGCTCGTCGAACACCGAGGCGCGCGACCAGCTCAACTCGGCCGCCGAGGACATCGGTCTCGGCGACAACGAGCAGGGCAACGGCCTGCTCGACGTGGCCGCCGCGCTCGACAGCGACGGCGACGACGGCGACGACGGTGACGACGGCGGCGACGACACTGCACCGACTGTCGACTCACTCGACGTCACGAGCGACAGCAACGGCGGCTGGGCGCGATTCGACGCGAGCTGGGCCGTCTCGGACGACACCGAACTCTCGTCGGTCGAGGTCGCGCTCTCCCAGAACGGCTCGTCCGTCGACTCGGCGACCACCTCGGTGAGCGGGACCAGCGCGTCCGGTACCGACCAGCTCGAAGACAAGAAGGGTAGCGGCTCGTACGACGTGACCCTCACCGTCACGGACTCGAACGGCAACACGGCCACGCAGACCGAGACCGTCTCGGCCTGAACGCGGGGTCGACCCGCGCGTCGCTCCCGGACTCCGACTCGCCGGGACCGACCGAATCGCCGCCAGACTGACTTTTTTGGCGCGGCGCGTCTTCGATTCGAGCGTGACCTTCAGCATCTGCGTTCGCGAGGAGTACGAAGCGCGCGAGGCGACCGCCTCGGACGGTCGAGCGGCGACGCCGCGAGACGACGAGGGCGACGACCACCTGCGGTTCGGCGTCGCGGTGACGACCCGACTCCCGGCGGTCGGGACGCTCTGTCCGTTCGCCAGCGACTCCGGCGCGGTCGCAACCCAGAGTCTGGTCAACGTCGAACTCGGCCGGAAGGGCGTCGCGTACCTCGACGACGGCCTCGCGGTCGAGGACGCCCTCCAGTCCCTGCTCAACGCCGACGACGGTGCGCCCCAGCGCCAGCTCCACGGCGTCGACGCCGAGGGCACCTTCGCGTTCTCGGGCGAGGAGTGCAAGGACTGGTACGGGCACGTTGAGGGCGAGGGCTTCACCGTCGCGGGGAACCTACTGACCGGCGAGTCCGTGATCGAGGCGACCGCCGAGGCCTACCGGGACTCGCGCGATTCGGACGCCCCGCTCGCCGAGCGACTCGTCGACGCGCTCGAAGCGGGCCACGCCGAGGGCGGCGACAAGCGCGAGGACCTCCACGTCCAGAGCGCGGCGCTGCTCGTCGAGACCACCGAGCACCGCGAGATGGAACCGTACTACGACGACCTCCGGGTCGACGCCACCGAGACGCCCATCGCCGACCTCCGGGAGACCTACGAACTCGCGAAGGAGGGGTTCGAGATGGCGGTCGAGCGCTACGAGGAGACCGACGGGGACGACGAGATGGACGCGGAGTAGGGCGCGACGGTGCTGTGGCGGGGCGATGCTGTGCTGGGGCAATGCTGTGCTAGGGCGGTGCTGTGGCGGGACGAAAACGGAGACTCAGACGTCGAACTCGTAGAGTTCGTCGCCGACGTAGTGGACCGACTCGACGACCTTCCCCGAGTCGCCAACCATGTCGTCGCCGCCGGTCTTCGCGCGCCCCACCGCGAGCACCTTGCCGTGGGACTCCTCGGCGATGGCGACGAGGTCGCCCGACTCGATGTCGTCGTCGGCCTCGACGATGCCGGGCCGCATCACGTCTGCGCCGTCGCTGACGAACGACACCGCGCCCGCGTCGACGGTGACGACGTGCGTCTCGGGCGGGTACTCGTTCGCGCCGCGGACGGTCAGGAAGGGTTCGTCGTCGTAGTAGAGGACGGCTGGCTCGCCGTCGACCAGCACGAGGTCGAACGCCGAGTCCTCCAACTCCACGAGTTCGTAGGTGTCGGCGTCGAGGTCGACGCCGAGGCTCTCGGCCAGTCGGTCCTCGACGTCGCTCACCTCGTCGCTCCTGAGGTGGTGGCGGGACTTGACCTTCATACCCGACCCTCCGTCGCTTCGCGGCTTAATACCCCCGCCTTCGAGACGGGGATAAGTGTAAGAACCCACCGGTCATACGTCCACCCATGAAGGCAAAGCGGGAGTACCGGAACCGCGAGTCGGTCGAGGTTGCGGTTCTGGACGCCCTCGTCGACCGGAACGAGGAGGGGATGACGGTGTTCGAACTCCGGTCGCACGTCGATGTCGACATCGACGAACTCGAAACCGCGCTCGCCAACCTCAAGGAGGACGGTCTCATCGACGCCAACACCGGCGACCAGCGCACGCTCATCACGCCCGACGAGCGCGTGATTCCGGACCCCGACGAGGAGGCGGGCGACGAGCCGTCGCTCGTCGACCGCATCATCGAACGACTCCCGCTTTGAAACGAGAACTCGGTCGTGGTTGCTGTCTTCGGCGAGCTACTCGGTTTCGTGACGAGAGAGACGGAGAAATTCCGGAAAGCCCCCGCCCGCTCGCGACGAGTCGGAGAACTCTGAGTGGTGTCGTCCCGGAAAGCCACCGGTCGCTCGCTACGAACCGTTGGAGCACACGGAACGACGAACAGCCAGAAAGCCCCCGCCCGCTCGCTACGCACCCTCCCAGAAGACATGGCGACGAACCGCCAGAAAGCCCCCGCCCGCTCGCGGTCGCTCAGCGACATATCGCGGGCCTCTCCGCACAGCCCGGCCCGCGATAGGGGTCGCTGAGGCGACTACATAAACGCGAGCGGGCGGCCCCTTTCAGTCCCGCCCGACCCCACCGCAACCGCGGGCCTCGAACCTCCCCAGCCTCCTGCGCTTCTCGGCCTTCGGCCTGCGATGCTCGTCCCTCGCGCGTGTCGGCGCGGCCCAACACCGCCGGGCACCGGCGGACAAACCGCGTCCGCCGAGCAGTCGGTCGCTTCGCTCCCGCCGACCGCGCCAGCACGCGCCGAGTGGTCAATCCATCATCGAAACCCCCGATGAAACACTTCACCTCGTCCACCAGCCACCCGATTCCGTCCCTTTAATCCCGCTCGCGCCCCAATCCCACGGTATGACAGTCATCGAGGACCACCAGACGGACCTCGGCGCGGAGTTCGTCGAGGTCGGGGGTCGCCGAGTCCCGGCCCACTACGGCCGCCCCGACCGGGCCCACCGCGCGGTCCGGAACGTGGTCGGCGTCACCGAGATGCCCTACGGCGTGGTCGTCGTCGAGGGGGAGGACCGCGTCGAGTACGTCGACAACGTCGTGTCGAACCGCGTCCCGAGCGAGGACGGCGAGGGGGTCTACGCCCTCCTGCTCGACCCGCAGGGCGGCGTCGAGCTGGACATGTACGTCTACGACGCGGGCGACCGCCTGTTGCTGTTCGTCCCGCCGGGCGAGGCCGGACCGCTGGCCGAGGAGTGGCGCGAGAAGGTGTTCATTCAGGACGTGGAGATATCGGTCGCGAGCGACGACTTCGCGGTGTTCGGCGTCCACGGCCCGAAGGCGACCGAGAAGCTGGCCAGCGTCCTCAACGGCGCGGGCACTCCCGAGGACCGCCTCTCGTTCGTCCGGGGGCGCATCGCCGAGGTCGGGGTCACCGTGATCCGGACCGACGCGCCGACCGGCGAGGAGGGCTACGAGGTGGTCTGTACCACCGGGACGACGGTCAACGAGACCGGCGAGGAGTTCCCGAACGCCGAACTCGTCTACGACACCCTGCTGAACCGCGGGCTGAACGCCGCGCCGTTCGGCCGCCGGACGTGGGAGTCGCTCACCCTCGAAGCCGGGACGCCCCTGTTCGAGACCGAGTTGGCGGGCCGCATCCCGAACGTCCTTGGCCTCCGGAACGCGGTCGACTTCGAGAAGGGGTGTTTCGTGGGTCAGGAGGTCGTCTCGCGCGTGGAGAACCGCGGCCAGCCCAGCCAGCGTCTCGCGGGGCTTCGGACCAACGAGCGTCCGGACTCGGGCGCGGCCGTCTTCGTGGGCGACGAGTCGGTCGGCGAGGTGACCCGCGCGGTCGAGAGCCCCTCCCGGGGCGAACCCGTCGCGTTCGCGTTGCTCGACTCGTCGGTGGGGACCGCCGACGACGCGCCGGTGATGACGGTCCGAGTCGACGGCGAGGAGACCCTCGCCTCGCTGGTCGACCTCCCGTTCGTCGAGGGTAGCGACCGGTCGGCCCGGATTCCGACCTACTAGTTCCGCCGGGGACCCTCACGCGTACTCGCGGGCCGCCACGTCGACCAGCGACCTGGTGAACCCGAGGACGATGGGACCGACGAAGATGCCCGCGAAGCCGAAGGCCGCGAGACCGCCGAAGATGCCGACCACGAGGACGGTGGGGTCGAGGTTCGCGCTCCGGCCGCCGACGACCGGCCGGAGGTAGTTATCCGTGAGGTTGACGAGACCGAAGCCGTAGACGAGCAGGGCCGCGCCTCCGAGGAGGTCGCCGGTGGCGAGCAGGAAGACCGCCGCCGGGAGCCAGATGAACATCGACCCGACGAACGGCAGGAGCCCGAACACCACCGCGAGGACCGTCCAGAACAGGACGTTCGAGAACCCCAGGACGAGCAGCGCCGCCCCGGTCAGGACGGCCTGCACGACCGCGATGAGCCCCTGCGTGACCAGTACCGCGTAGGTGAGCCGGTCGAGTTCGGCGAGGAGTTCGTCCTCGACGCGCCGGGGAAGCGGCGTCACCTCGCGGAGCCACGCCACGACCGATTCGCCCCCGACCAGCAGTGAGTAGAGCGCGAAGCCGAACACCGTGACCCCGACCGCGACGTTCGACGCGCCGCCGAGCAGCCCGGGCGTCTCCTCGGCGATCCGACCCGCAGCGGCGCGTGCGAACTCCGCGAGGGTCCGCTCGACGCCCGGCCCGACGAGGTCCCGGAGGACGCCGAGGTCCACCGCGCCCGACTGGACGGCCTCGGCCACCGCGAGCGCCTGCCTGACGACCACCTGGACCAGCAGGACGAACGGGAGCACGAACAGGACCGCGGCGACGACCATCAGGACCAGCGCCGAGACCCGCCGACCCAGTCGCGGTCCGAGCCGGGATTCGAGGCGCGGGGCGAGCCACCGCTGGAGCGGGAACAGGGCGTACGCCAGGAACGCCGCGAGCGCGACGAAGGTGAAGAACGGTCGCACGACGAGCGCGGAGACGGCGAGCGCGAGTCCCACCAGTGCGGCCACGAACGCCCGCTCGGAGTCCATGGCGACGTGTACGTCGACTGTGGGGAAAAGCGACGGGGCGCTCGCGGTCTTCCGACCGCGAGCGCCCCGTCACGCGACCACTTTCACGCCGGTATCGGTCCGAACCGACAGCGTTTCACACCCCAAGTCCCTACGCGCACCCGAATGAGCAAGGACTACATCGACGTCCGGGGGGCCGAGGAGCACAACCTCAAGGACCTCGACGTCTCCATTCCGCGCGAGAAGTTCAACGTGGTGACGGGACTGTCGGGGTCGGGGAAGTCCTCGCTCGCCTTCGAGACGGTGTACGCCGAGGGCCAGCGCCGGTACATCGAGAGCCTGTCGGCGTACGCCCGCAACTTCCTCGGGCAGATGGACAAGCCGCAGGTCGAGAACGTCGAGGGGCTGTCGCCCGCCATCTCCATCGACCAGAAGAACGCGGCCAACAACCCGCGCTCTACCGTGGGGACCGTCACCGAACTCCACGACTACTTTCGCCTGCTGTACGCCCGCATCGGGACGCCCCACTGTCCCGAGTGCGGTCAGGAGGTCGGCGAGCAGAGCGCCCAGAACATGGTCCGGCGCGTGCTCGACCTCCCCGAGGGGACGAGGGCGAAGATCGCCGCGCCCGTGGTCCGCGACCAGAAGGGGGCGTTCGAGGACCTGTTCGACGACCTCGTTTCGGAGGGGTACGCTCGCGTCGAGGTCGACGGCGAGGAGTTCGACCTCACGACGAATCGGCCGGACCTCGACAAAAACTACGACCACGACGTCGACGTTATCGTCGACCGCGTGAAGGTCAGCGAGGAGGCCCGGAGCAGGATTACCGACAGCGTCGAGACCGCCCTCGACGAAGCCGACGGCGTGCTGAAGGTCGTCCTGCCGGACCCGCCCGCCGAGGCCGCCGACGCCATCGGCGGGGCCGCGGCCCGGTCGACCGGCGATTTAGCGGACGACGGCGAGGACGACCGCCTCGTCGTGGAGTTCTCCGAGGACCTCGCGTGCACCCAGTGTGGCATCGACTTCCGGGAGATAGAGACCCGGAGCTTCTCGTTCAACAGCCCGCACGGCGCGTGTCCCGAGTGTGAGGGCATCGGCGAGACCAAGGAGGTCGACGAGGACCTCGTGGTCCAGGACCCCTCGAAGAAGCTCAAGAACGTCTTCGAGCCGTGGAGCTACAACCGGACCTACTACCGCCGACAGCTCGACAACGTCGCCGACCACTTCGGCGTGAGCGTCGAGACCCCCTTCGAGGACCTCCCCGAGGACGTGCAGGAAGCGTTCGTCTGGGGGACCGACGGCGTGGTCCACTTCGAGTGGCGGACCCGGAACGGCGTCCGCGAGAAGGACGAGCGATTCGAGGGCGTCATCCCCAACCTCGAACGCCGGTACGTCGAGACCGACTCGGACAGCACCCGCGACCACATCGAGGACTACATGGCGGTCACCGAGTGCCCGGTCTGTGAGGGCACCCGGCTCAACGACCAGAGCCGGTCGGTGCTGGTGGACGGTACCTCCATCGCCGAGGTCAACGAGATGTCCATCGGCGACGCCCTGCAGCACTTCGAGGGGCTGGAAGCGACCCTCGACGAGCGCGAGACCAAGATCGCCGAGGAGATACTCAAGGAGATACGCGCGCGGCTGGGCTTCATGGAGGAGGTCGGACTGGAGTACCTCACGCTGGACCGGGAGGCCTCGACCCTCTCGGGCGGCGAGAGCCAGCGCATCCGACTCGCGACCCAGATCGGGTCGGGCCTCGTTGGCGTTCTCTACGTCCTCGACGAACCGTCCATCGGGCTCCACCAGCGCGACAACGACCGCCTGCTGAACACCCTCGAAGAGCTTCGGGACCTCGGGAACACCCTCCTCGTGGTCGAACACGACGAGGAGACGATGCGCCGGGCCGACAACGTCATCGACATGGGTCCCGGTCCGGGCAAGCGCGGCGGTGAGGTGGTCATCCAGGGCACGACCGAGGAGATAACGCGGTGTGAGGAGTCCATCACGGGCGACTACCTCGCCGGGCGCGAGGAGATTCCCGTGCCCGACGAGCGCCGGGACAGCGACGACGCCCTGACCGTCGTGGGCGCGCGCCAGCACAACCTCGAGGACGTGGACGTCGACATCCCCGTGAGCCAGTTCACCGCGATTACCGGCGTCTCGGGGTCGGGTAAGTCGACCCTAATGCACGAGATACTGTACAAGGGGCTGGCCCGCGAGATGAACGACAACACCAGCGTCGACCCCGGCGACCACGACGCCATCGAGGGCACCGGACTGGTCGAGAAGGTGCGGCTCATCGACCAGTCGCCCATCGGCCGGACCCCGCGGTCGAACCCCGCGACCTACACCGGCGTCTTCGACTACATCCGCGAGCTGTTCGCCGAGACCAAGCTCGCCAGACAGCGCGGCTACGAGAAGGGCCGGTTCTCGTTCAACGTGAAGGGCGGCCGCTGCGAGGAGTGTGGCGGGCAGGGAACCGTCAAGATCGAGATGAACTTCCTCTCGGACGTGTACGTCCCCTGCGAGGAGTGCGACGGCGCGCGCTACAACGACGAGACCCTCGACGTGACCTACAAGGGCGCGACCATCGCCGACGTGCTCGACATGTCGGTCGAGGAGGCCTACGACTTCTTCGAGCACGACCAGCGCATCGCGCGCAGGCTCGGCCTGCTGAAGGACGTGGGCCTCGATTACATGAAGCTCGGCCAGCCCTCCACGACGCTCTCGGGCGGGGAGGCCCAGCGCGTCAAGCTCGCCGAGGAGCTCGGCAAGAAGGACACCGGCGACACCCTCTACCTGCTCGACGAGCCGACCACCGGGCTCCACAGCGCCGACGAGCGAAAGCTCATCGAGGTGCTCCAGCGGCTCACCGACAAGGGCAACACCGTGGTCGTCATCGAACACGAACTCGACCTCGTGAAGAACGCAGACCACGTCATCGACCTCGGTCCCGAGGGCGGCGAGCACGGCGGCGAGGTCGTCGCCGAGGGGACGCCCGAGGAGGTCGCTCGCACCGAGGACTCGCACACGGGACGGTACCTCCGGGACCTGCTCCCCGACGTGGACCTCGACGGCCCGCGGGCCGACCGGACGGTTGCCCCGGCGACCGACGACTAGAGATAGTCGGTGAAATTCCGGAATGAGTTTCGTATTGTCGCATTAATTCCGGGAATCACTCGATTACCTCTCAGAATTAAAACTTACTTGATATTTACGGCGGGCTAAGTACTGGATAACAAAGTGTGGCCCGGGTGAAACTCGCGTACCGTGTTACGATGGGTGGCAGCGGCATCGGGGCAACAAGCGATTGAGCGGCTTCGGTAGCATGAGCTCGGCTGATAATTCACCTGAACGAGAAACACTGTCCGAAGATCTCATCTTCGACGTTCTCAAGAACCGGCGTCGCCGGTACACGTTGCACTATCTCAAGCAACAGGAGCGGCCGGTCGAGCTGAGCGAGCTCGCCGAGCAGGTCGCGGCGTGGGAGAACGACACGACGGTAGAGGGGCTGTCGGCCAACGAGCGAAAGTCGGTCTACACCTCGCTGTACCAGACCCATCTTCCGAAACTCGCCGACGCGGGCATCGTCGAGTACAACCAGAACCGGGGCGTGGTCGAACTGTCGGACAACGCCGCCCAACTGGAGGGGTACCTCAGACCGCAGGACGACCTCCCGTGGATTCGATACTACCTCGGGCTCGCGGTCGTGAGCGCGATTCTGGTCATCGGCGACCTCCTCGGAATCCCGCCGTTCGCCGCGATACCCGACCAGATCTGGGGCGTCCTCATCGTCGCGGCGTTCGTGCTCTCGGCGATGGCCCACTACATGCGGCGGCGACAGCTCGCTCGACAGGAGCGCCCGCCGAACATCGAAGGGTAGGATACTTGGTCGGCAGGCCCGTACCTCGGGCCGATGTACGACTTCGTCGTCGTCGGGGCAGGCCCCGCCGGGTCGCGGTTCTCGCGGCGCGCGGCCGAACGCGGATACGACGTACTGGCGCTCGAACGCGGGTCGGTCGGCGAGCCCCTCGCGTGCTCGGGCCACGTCAGCACCGACGTCTGGGAGTTCACCCGCGAGGGCGCGCGAGAGGACCTCCTCCAGAACGAGGTGTTCGGCGCGCGCTTCCACGTCGGTGGCCCCGGGAGCGACGACTACCCCTTCTACAAGCGCGAGGTCGTCTCGAACGTCATCGACCGCGTGGGACTCGACCGCCACCTCGCCGAGGCGGCCCGCGAGGCGGGCGTCGACCTCCGGGAGGGCCACAGCGTCTCGACCGTCGAGGAGCGTCCCGACCGGGTCGCGGTGACCGCGACCGGACCCGACGGCACCGAGACGTTCGAGGCGAAGATGGTCGCCGGATGCGACGGACCCGTCTCGCGGGTCCGTCGCGAACTCGGCCTGCCCGAACCCGGCGAGAAGCTACAGGGCGTGCTGGGGTTCAGCGACGAGGACGACCCCGGCGACTACGTCGACGTTCACCTCACCGCGCCCCGATTTTTCGCGTGGCGCATCCCGCGGGGCGATTCGGGGGTCGAGTACGGCCTCGCGGCCCCGCCGGGGTCGGACCCCGGAGCGAACGCCCTGTTCGAGGAGTTCACCGCCGACTACGACGTCGACACCGGGGAGTTCTGCGCGGGCATGATTCCGGTCGGCCCCGCCGACTCGGTGACGAGTCGGCGGGGGTTCCTCGTCGGCGACGCCGCCGCCCAGACCAAGCCGTTCACGGGCGGGGGAATCCTCTACGGCATGACCGCGGCCGACCACGCGGCCCGCGAGATCGACCCCGAGGACCCCGGGACGCTCGCCGACTACGAGGCGGCGTGGCGCGACGACCTGAGCACCGAGATTCGGCTGGGCCACTGGATTCGGAAGTGCTACTCGCTCCCCGAGCGCGTCCAGCACGCGGGGCTGTCTGCGTTCTCGGGCGAAATCGGGGTCCACATGGACAAGCCGACCTCGTTCTTCTCGAAGGAGCATCTGGCGAAGTTGCTGTCGCGGTCGTAACGAAACGCCAGTGATAGACGCACGAAGTTCTCTGCCTCTGGACGTCGTTCCCGAACACCAGTAGTTTTTCAACTCGTTGGTCTGACAGTACGACCAATGCGCGCATACTACGAAAGCTCGGATCGTGTCGGATACGTTGAATGCGGGTCCTTTACGGAATCACAACGAGGAGTAATATTGAAACAGGACCGAGATGTTGTCGGCTACGTTCCTTACGAGCGCTTGATTAGAATCGAACCGGACTCCGAGGAGTAGTTACCGAATTCGTTCGTACGGATACACGTCTCTTATATTCCGATGGTGGTATTTTCCATGAGACGCGGCATTCATTAGCCCCCGATATACGCTCTCTGGAACGCCAAAATACTGGTACACACCGTTACCGAACTCGATCTCCAAGACTTGGCTGTCCGCGTCATAGCCGACACTTTCGAGATTGCTTGAAACAACTGGTGTCCGATTCATGTGGCGACGATTTCGGATTTCGAACCCAATAGTTAAAAATGCAAGGTGTGAATTGAGAGTAACGGTCTCTAAGAGATACTGGTCTCTCGAAGAACACTCAAATATCTGGCTTTACTGTACCCTAATTGGCCGAACCATGAACACCGATGACGACTCAGAACGCACACGAATCGACCTCGAAACGTTGACCCGAGACGAGCGATGGGGAGAGGAAGCGTTCCGCGACGCAGGTGAGGCGACGTTCGGAAGCCACTGACATCCTCCCACGGCTAAAGCCGTGGGGTTCCCCCACTGGGGGTTGAACCCACGAATACGGAGAGGTTCGCAGGTTCGTCGTCACGTTGGACGATGACCTGCGTTTCGGGCTGTGCCAGTACAGCCCCCGCCTCGGACAGCGGTTTCGAGAACTTGCCCAAGGCTCGTTTGCCGATATTCAGCGCACCATTCTTGTCCGCATT
This sequence comes from Halorussus salilacus, assembly GCF_024138125.1. Classification (NCBI taxonomy): domain Archaea; kingdom Methanobacteriati; phylum Methanobacteriota; class Halobacteria; order Halobacteriales; family Haladaptataceae; genus Halorussus; species Halorussus salilacus. Next base: position 1,225,029 of record NZ_CP099993.1, on the reverse strand, counting down.
ATCGTCCAGCCCACACTCAGGACACTCAAAACGGCCCTGCGTTTCACGCACGCCCTCGCAGGCACACCGATTGCAGGTCTTCGATGTGTCGTATTCTTCGACCAACTGTACGTCGATGCCTGCGTCGTGGGCCTTGTACTCAATGTAGTTGAGCAGGCGGGCGAACGGCATCTTGTGGGTCTTGTCGTTGACGTACCGCCCTTTGTCGTTGTCCTTGCGAATCCCGCCGAGGTCGCCCACGACGATGACCGCGTTCCGTTCTTCGGCGTCCTCCACGATTTGGCGTGCAATCTTGTGGAGGCGGTCGTCCACCTTCCGCGCTTCCGCGTCACCGATACGCTCTACCACCTGCTGTCCCTGTCGGGGTTTCGCTTTCCCGATGGACTTTCGCAACTGCTTGTAGTGTTCGCGGATACGACGCACTTCCTCGCCGTAGAAGGTGGTCTTGCGGTCAGAGAGGAACGCGCAAGTAGCGACCCACCGTGCACCCATGTCGATAGCCAGCACGTCGTCATACTCGTCTTGAACGGTCACAGACCGCTTTACGACGAGATGGACGTACCAGTCACCGTCACGGCGCACCAGTTCGCTGTCCCGAACGTCGCCCTCACGGACGAGTTGTTCGTCCTTGTGCGGGACGTGAGCGGGACACCAGATGGAGTTGCCCCGCCCCTGTTCGGAGTCGTAGACGGGGACTTTCACCCACCACGACGAAAGGACGGTGCCCTCGTCGTGAGCCACGTCGAACACGTCGTTGCGGAGGACGACGGGTTGTTCGGTGTTTGGGTTCGGGTCTTTCTGTCGTTGGACTTTCGACGCCTGCTGGTCGGTTGCGGAGTAGAGGTTGGCGTCTCCGCCGTGTACCTCGGTCTGAAACGCCTCGTACTCACGGGCGAGCAGATCGGCTTTCCTGTTGGTCAGCGAGTGGAGTTTGACCCGCACCGTGGTTGAGACGTTCCGTTGCATGACTACTCACCTGCTTGGGCGTCGATGTACTCCTCGATGACTTCGCTGGATACGTCGCCCGCACTTGAGACAAAGTACGAGCGCGTCCACAGCGACGGCAAGCCGAAGTCGAACTCGTCGCGGAGGTGGCGCGAGGAGTAGCCCTTGACCTGTTGCATTATCTTGTTCGGGGCGAGTGTCGGGTCGCCCGTGATGAACAAGTGAACGTGGTCGGGACGAATCGCCAACTCCAGTATCTCTAACCCGAGTTCGTCGGCTTTGTCCTCGATGAGTTCTTTGAGACGGTCACGTACCTCGCCCTCAAGCACCGATTTGCGGTACTTCGGACACCAGATGAAGTGGTACTGGAGTTTGTGGACATTGGTACGTTCCCTGTCGAACCCACGGGGCATCGTCGGTATATAGAAGTCATTCACCTAAAGATGTTACGTAAACATCCAACCCCAACCGTGGCTATGAACATGGATTGGTTCCCAGTTGTCGGCTTCATCCCACCCCTGAAGGGGTGGGCTTTCGCCTCGCTACCGCTGTAACCGCGAGCGCACCCAAACAAAGACGTACCCTTCGCACCACGTCTCGACCATGCTCGTTCGAGACGCGATGACGGCCGACGTGGTGACCGTCGAGGCCGACGCCCCGCTCCAGCAGGCGGTCGGCCGGATGCTCCGCGAGCGCGTCGGGAGTGTCGTCCTCAAGCGAGACGGGACCCCCGTCGGAATAGTGACCGAGACCGACGCGCTGAAGGCGGGCTACCTATCCGAGCGACCGTTCACCGAGGTTCCGGCCTCGAAGGCGGCAAGCGACTCGCTCGTGACCACTACACCTGACGCGACGATACGCAAGGCGGTCCAGACGATGCACGAGAAGGACGTGAAGAAACTCCCAGTCGTGGAGTCGATGGAGATCGTCGGGATGCTGACGATGACCGACGTGGTGCACGAACAGGAGGCACTCATCGAGGAGGCCCACCGACTGGAGCAGGGTCGGCAGGGCTGGTCGCCCGAACAGGAGCGGTGGAATCTGGACGAATACTGAACCCTCCGTCACACCTTTTCGGGGAGCCACCCGCCGTCGACCTCGACGTTCTCGCCGCTGATGTAGCCGCTGGACTCGTCGAGGAAGAACAGGACTGCCTGCGCCACGTCGTCGAACCCGGCGGGCCGCCCGCGCGGGAGGTCGTCGGGAAATTCGTCGGAGTTCTCGACCACGTAGGGCGAGACCGCGTTGACCGTGATGCCGTCGTGCTGGGTGTCGTTGGCGAGCATCCGGGTGAACATCAGCACGCCCTGCTTGGCGATGAAGTAGGGGGCGTTCTTGGGGCTCACCAGTCCCTTCTCGGCGCTCGCGTAGCCGACGTTCACGATGCGGCCCCACTCGCGGTCGCGCATTCCGGGGAGCGCGCGCTTGCAGCAGAGGTAGGTGCCGTTGACGTTCGCCTGCAGGACGGTGTTCCACTGCTCGAAGGAGATGTCCTCCCAGTGGCTGGGCGCGAAGGGGCCGACGTTGTTGACCAGCACGTCCACGCCGCCCAGTTCCCGTTCGACCGCGTCGAACATCGCGTCCACGTCGTCGGGGTCGGCGACGTCGCCCTGCACCGCGGTCGCCTCGGGCGCGCCGCGGTCGCGGGCCGCCTCGGCGACCTCCTCGGCGGCCTCGCGGCTGGTCCGGTAGTGGACCGCGACCGACGCGCCCCGCTCGGCCAGCGCGAACAGTAGCTCTCGGCCGACGCCCGTCGCGCTACCGGTCACCAGAGCGGTCCGTTCGTCGAGGTCGGGTCGTATCATGACCGACGGTTCGCGCGCCGCCCACATGTGCGTTGAGGTCGCGCTCGGCCGGGGCCCGACTCGCGCTCGAAGGCTTACCACCTCCCACACCATTAATTATCGCGGGCGTGGACGTTCGGGTATGGCTATCGACACCATCCTGCTCGCGGTCGGGCCGGGCGACGCCGACCGCACCGAGAACCTCGCTCAGGCCGTCGTCGACGTGGCCAAACCGACCGACGCGACGGTGGTACTCGCACATGTGTTCACCGACGAGGAGTTCGACGACGTGGTCGCCAGCCTCGACTACGACCCGGCGGGCGAGATCAGCGCCGACGAGGTGGCCGCACGCCACGCCACCGTCCGCGAACTCACCGACTACCTCACCGACGCGGGAGTCACCTATCGGGTGCGCGGTACGGTCGGGCCGCACGGCGAGAGCATCGTGGGACTCGCGCGCGAGGTCCAGGCCGATCAGGTGTTCGTCGGCGGGCGAAAGCGCTCGCCCACCGGCAAGGCGGTGTTCGGCTCGACCGCCCAGGAAGTGATGCTGTCGGCCCCCTGCCCTGTCACGTTCGTCCGGTCGGACTGAGTCGGCGACCGCGGGCACGCGCCCGCCGGGGCCTCCGAACGCCCGCCCGCCGAGGTCTCCGAACGCCCACCCGCCGAGGTCTCCGAACGCCCGCCCGCCGCCGTGCCCGCCGCGAGCGCGGCGGGCACGGCGGCGGGCGGGCAGTCGATTGCCACGTTCTACCATACTCGTCGGCGAGTAAATGCTTGTAGTTAAGTGCGGCCGTCACGTCTGTCCCGGCGTGAATGGCGTACTACGCGGGCGTTGACCTCGGTGCGACGAACGTCAGAGCCGCGGTCGCCGACGAGGAGGGGCAGGTCGTGAGCGTCCACCGCGCCGACACGCCGCGCGGGCCGACCGGCATCGCCGTGACCGAGGCGGTGCTGACGTGCCTCCGCGAGGCCGCCGCCGCGGCGGGAATCGACCCCACCGAGGTCCGCGCCGTCGGTATCGGTAGCATCGGGCCGCTCGACCTCGCGGAGGGGACCGTCGACAACCCGGCGAACCTCCCGGACACCGTCGAGCGCATCCCGCTGACGGGTCCCGTCGGCGAACTCGTCGGCTCCGACCGGGTGTACCTCCACAACGACACCGTCGCGGGCGTCATCGGCGAGCGCTTCCACAGCGACCGAAACCCCGACGACATGGTGTATCTCACCATCTCGTCGGGCATCGGCGCGGGGGTGTGCGTCGACGGCGAGGTGCTCGCGGGGTGGGACGGCAACGCGGGCGAGGTCGGCCACATGGTGGTCGACCCGCAGGGCAGACGGACGTGCGGGTGCGGCCACGAGGGCCACTGGGAGGCGTACTGCTCGGGCAACAACATCCCCGAGTACGCGAAACTCCTCGCCGAGGACGACCCCGGCCTCGACACCGCGCTCCCCCTGGATGACCCCGACTTCTCCGCGGTCGACGTGTTCGACCGCGCGGGCGACGACGAGTTCGCCGCCCACGTCGTCGATCAGGTCGCCCACTGGAACGCGCTCGGCGTGACCAACGTCGTGCAGGCGTACGCCCCGCTGGTCGTCTACGTCGGCGGTGCGGTCGCGCTGAACAACGAGGCACTCGTCGTGGACCCGATTCGCGACCGCCTCGACGACCTGGTGTTCAACAACGTCCCCGACGTGCAGTTGACCACGCTCGGCGACGACGTGGTGCTGAAGGGCGCAATCGCGAGCGCCCTGACCGGCGGGACCGGCGACTCGACGCGGGTGGCCTGAGTCGCTCACCGGCCCGCACGGGTCGTTCCCGCGCTTTTATCTTCCCGTAGTCCGTTCTCCTGTCCATGCGACGGCGCGAACTTCTCGGGGGACTCGCCGGAATCGTCGGCCTCTCGTCGGCCGGAGCCGCGGGTCTCTCGTCGGTCGAGACCGCGAGCGCCCACCCCGGCCCGTACCGGCCGCTCGGCAGGATTCCGATAGAGAAGGCGGCGGAGGCGGTCCCCGGACCCGACGGCGAGTTCGCCTACGTCGCCGCGATGGACGGCTTCGTCGTGGTCGACGTGGCGATTCCGAGGGACCCCCAGATCGTCGCGGAGCGCCGGGACCTGCTCGACGACCGCGAGAACGGCCCGCTCCGCGGGATTCAGGACCTGAAGGTCGAGGGCGACCGGCTCGTGGTCGCCGGACCCGCAGACCCCATCATCGGCGACGTGTTGCAGGGGCTGGTGGTCTACGACGTGAGCGACCCGACGGGGCCCGAGCAGGTCGCCTTCTTCGAGACCGACTACCCCATCCACAACTGCTTCCTCCGTGACGGGGTGGCCTACCTGACCGGCAACGACAGCGAGGACAACCCCGTCGTGACGGTCGACGTGAGCGACGACGACCCGACCGAACTCGGCCGATGGTCGCCGCTCGACCACGACGAGGCGTGGGCGGAGGTCCCTCCGTCGTTGCGTCAGGTCCACGACGTGTGGGTCGGCGACGACCGGGCCTACCTCGCCCAGTGGGACGCCGGGACGTGGATACTCGACGTGAGCGACCCCGCGGCCCCCGAGTCCGTCGCGCAGGTCGGCGGTCGCCCCCGCGAGGAACTCGCCGACATCTCCGAAGAGGACGCGCGCGAACACGTCATCAAGCCGCCGGGCAACGACCACTACTCCATGCCCAGCGAGGACGGGGGCCTGCTCGGAATCAACAAGGAGTCGTGGGCGGTCGGGGAGGGCGACGACATCGAGGGCGGTCCCGGGGGCATCGAACTCTGGGACGTCTCGGACGCGCAAGCCCCCGAGCGGCTCTCGACAATCGACCCGCCGCCGTCGCCGGACACCACGCAGGGCGGAACGTGGACCACCTCGCACAACTTCGACATCGTCGGCGACCGGCTGTTCTCCTCGTGGTATCAGGGCGGGGTGAAGGTCCACGACATCTCCGACCCCGCGAACCCCGAGGAGCTCATCTGGTGGCGCATGCCCGACGAGGCCGCCTTCTGGACCGCGAAGCTCGCGACCGACCGCTTCTTCGTCGCCAGCAGCACGGGGCGACTGGAGGGAATCGACGGCGCGCTCTACACCTTCGATAACGAGGTCCACGGCGAGCCCCAGAAGGACCCGCCGTCGCTGACGAGTGATGCGGGGAACGGGACCGAGACCGAAACGACCGCCGCGGGGACCGAGACGACCGCCGCGACCACCACGACGACCGAGGAGGCCGCCCTCGACGAGGGGACCGCGACCGACGAGGGCTCGTCGGGCGGCGCGCCCGGGTTCGGCGTTCCGGCGGCGGTCGCGGCGCTCCTCGGCGCGACCGCGTGGCGGAAATACCGAGGGTAAGGAAAGAGCGACCGAAGAGAGCGACTGACTGAGGACCGCAGTCGGTTGGGGAGGTTCGTGGCCTGCGGTTGCTGTTGGCCGGACCGAAAGGGCCCGGCCGGTCGCGTTTATGTAGTCGCCTCAGCGACCCCTATCCGCGCCGTGTCGTGCTGTGCGGTGAGGCGCGGATATGTCGCTGAGCGACCGCGACCGGCCGGGGGCTTTCTGAGTCGCCCTCCCCGGACCCTGATGAGCTGAAACAACAGCCGAATTCTTCCAAGCCGATTCCGCGACTACCGCCTCTGAAACGCGAATCCCGGCCCCCGACCCGAAACAAACCCAAAGCCCTACCACCCCTCCGACCCCTACCCCTACCCATGACCGACGACGACGACTCGCTTCAGGCCCGGGTCGAGCGGTGGCTCACCGGCCAGATGCCCATCATCAGCATGCACGGGGGCGAGAGTGCGGTCCAGAAGGCCGACCCCGAGACCGGCGAGGTCGTCGTCGAACTGGGCGGCGCGTGCTCGGGATGCGCCATCAGCCCCCGGACCGCCCAGAACATCAAGCTCGACCTCGCCAAGGACTTCGAGGAGGTCGATGACGTGACCGTCCGGGTCGCAGACGACGGCACCGGCGACTGGGACGTCGACCAGCCCGAGAGCGTGATGGGCATCGACCGCAACGAGGGCGGCCGCGGGGGTCGCGGCGAGGGGTCGCCCGACAGCGACTTCATCTGAACCACCGTTTACTGGCTCGCTCAGTCGCTTCGCTCCTTCGCTCGCTCGAACTACTTGAGCGCCTTCTCCACACTCCCCGCCACGCTCCGTGCCTTCTCGGCCAGTTCCTCGGACACCTCCCCCGCCGCCACCGACTCGTCCAGTTCGTCGTCGTCGACCCGCCGGACCTCGCCGTCCGGGAACTTCACCACGTCGACGTGGAGGTCGACGTACCGCGCCGAATCCGGAAACAGCTCCACGGGGTACAGACGTTCACGTAGGTCCCCTTGGTCTCGCCCTCGGCGCTCCGGTAGGCGGTGGGGTACCACCACCTGCCCTCGCGGAACTTCGTGACGGCCACGTCGCCTGACTCGCGGGGGACCTCCAGCGCGTCGTAGAGGCCGCCGCCCGAGAGTTCCCGGCGGACCGTGACCTTCCCCTCCTCGGGGAGACACTCGGTGACCTCGCCGCGCCCGAGCGAGAAGCACCGGCCGTCGGGCTTGCCGTGGCGAATCGCCACGCGGTCGCCCTCCTCGGGGCCGAACTGTCGGAGGGCCGCGCCCGCGGGGAACCCCCCGTCGAGGTCGCAGAGGTCCTCCACGAAGTCGACCGCCGAACTCGCGGCCTCGTGGGCGGCCTTCACCCGGTGGTGGCCGGGCATCGTGGTCGCGACCGCGCGGCGGTCGGCATCGAGGTCGAATCTGGACTCGCGGCCGAACCACACCCACTCGGTGGCCTCGGGCGCGACGAGGCGCTTCGGGGCCTCCTCGCCGGGGTCCGGAGCGTCCGCGAGCGCGGCGTCCATCTCCTCGGCGCGCTCGGCGCTCCGCGCCAGCGCGTCGTCCATCGCGTCGAGGCTGGCGTCGGCGGCGGCGTACTCCCAGCCGACGCCCCACTCGTCGGGCACCTCGGTCGGGAGCATCTCGGTCGTCCGGGCGAGTTCGGTCCGGGTCGCGTCGTCGCCTCGGGCGACGACGCGGTCGATGTCGGTCGAGAGGGTCGCGACGCCCCCGAACGCCTTCAACGCCGTCCCGAGTCCGGGCCGGTGGTCGGCCCACGGGGCCGCGGGGTCGTGGACCTGCACGCGGACCGAATCGCCCTCGTGAACGCGCCGGTCGACCGTCCCGTAGGGGAGGTAGCCCTCGCGGTCGCCGAGGTCCACGACCGCGCCCCCGCCAAGCGTCTCGACGACCTCGCCGTCGAAGACCGCGCCCCGCGGGGCCGGGTCCGACCACCGGAAGGCGTCGAGGCCACCGTCGAGCGCGTCGCCGACGCGCTCGACGGTTTCGGGGTCGCCGCTGAGTGCCACGCCCTGCCGGTCGTCGGTCGTCTCGACGGTGGCGTCGTACTCCTCGGGCGGGAACTCGGCGTCGAAGCGCCGCCGGATGGGCGGGGAGGCCTGCACGACCTCGAACTCCCCGCGGAGGCGCTCGGTCAGCGCGGTCGCGTAGATTCCCCTGATGCGGACCCTGCTCATGCGAGAAGGCTGGGCGGGCGCGGTTATCGGTTTGGCGGTTCGGCGCAGAGAACGAGCGACGGCGGTCGCCGAAACGCTGGCGTCGGGCGACGGCCCTCAGTCGTCGGCCGGGGCGTCGGTCGAGACGTTTCCGGTCCAGTTGGCGTCGGTCTTGCCCATCGGTTCGAGGTCGGGCGCGGGTTCGGCGGCGGCCGCTTGCTCGTCGTCGGCCTCCTCGGTCGGTGTCGGTCGGTTCTCGTCCTCGCCGTCGGGACCGGGCGGGGCGGTGTACATGAATCCGCGGCTCTGGCTTCGGTACGTCATCCTTGACCGAGTGGTGTCCGATTCTGGTTGATAAACCCACCCCTACGAGTGTTAATGGTATTTAATCACGATTAAGGTATCATAGGGGGTCTGGGACCAGATAGTTGTCACTGGAACGCGTAGCCGCCGCCGATGGGAACGCAACGAGACCCGGTCGAGGAGGGCGCGACCGATTCGGCGGACCTCTACGACGTGGCGACGTGGGAGAACCGGACGTGGCTCGACGGGCTCTCCGCTGGCGTCTACCGCGGCGTGACCGCGTCGGCCCGGGCCATCGTCGTCGTCCTCGCGCTCGCCATCCTCGCCGCCCAGTTCTACCTCAGCGGCCTCGCGGCGGTCCAGAACCCGGTCATCGGGGCCTTCGTCGTGCTGTCGGTCGTCCCGGCGTTCGCGCTCGCGGCCTACATCTGGTACGCCGACGTGACGACCTCCGAACCGCTCAGCCTGCTCGTCGGGACCTTCATGCTGGGGGTCCTGTTCGCCGGGTTCGCGGCCGTCCTCAACACGCTCGCGGGTGCGGTGACGCTCGTCCCGGTCGTCGGGATGGCGCTTTTCTTCTACCTCGTGGTCGGCCCGGTCGAGGAGACGGTGAAGTGGCTCGCGATTCGGCTCTACGCCTTCCGGGACGACCGCTTCGACGCGGTCATCGACGGCGCGGTGTACGGCGCGATGGCGGGGCTGGGCTTCGCCACCATCGAGAACGCCATCTACATCACCCGCGGCATCGACGGCGTCGCAGACCTCGGCACGCAGGCCATCGCCAGCGCTGGCGAGGTCGCGGCGGTCCGCCTGCTGGCGGGGCCGGGCCACGTCATCTACTCGGCGTTCGCGGGCTACTACCTCGGCCTCGCGAAGTTCAACGAGGAGGACGCCGGACCCATCGTGGTCAAGGGCCTGCTCATCGCGTCGTTCATCCACGCGACCTACAACACGTCGGTCACCTACCTGACCGACGCCCTCGAATTCCTCGATGTCGCGGTCTCGCCCGGCCTCGCCTTCATCGGCTTCGTCGTGGTGTACGACGGCGTCTTCGGCTACATCCTCTACCGGAAGATCGCCCGCTACCGGAACGCCTACCGGCAGACCGACATGGGCCGGAGCGTCACCTTCGACGGCGCGGGCGACGACCCGGACGGGCGCGAGGCGAGCGAGCGCCACGCCGACCTCGACGCTCCCGAACGCGACTCCGTCGCGCGCGACCCGGGCGAATCCGCCCCGAGTGAATCCGTCCCGAGCGAACTCGAACCGGGCGAATCCGGGCCGGGCGAACCCGACCCGGGCGAATCCGACCCGGGCGAACCCGACCCGGGCGAATCCGCCCCGAGTGAATCCGTCCCGAGCGAACTCGAACCGGGCGAATCCGGGCCGGGCGAACCCGACCCGGGCGAATCCGAACCGGACGACGCCGACTCGAAGTGACGGAGGCGACGCCGCGAGCGGCGTCGCCTCCGTCTCGGTCGACTCTACGCCTCGAATCCCGCGCCGTCGAGCAGGCGCTCTGCGTACTTGGCGATCACGTCGACTTCGAGGTGGACGGGGTCGCCCGGCTCCTTCTCCGAGAGGTTTGTCACCCGCCGGGTCTCGGGGATGATGGCGACCGTGATGGCGTCCTCGCGGCGGTCGGCCACGGTGAGGCTGATGCCGTCTATCGTGACCGACCCCTTGTCCACGACGTACCTGCCGTACCCCTCGGGGACGGTGAACGCGTACTCCCAGTCTTCACCGACCTGCCGCACGTCGGCGACCTCCGCGGTCGCATCGACGTGACCCTGCACGACGTGGCCGTCGAACCGGCCGTCGGCCGCCATCGCGCGTTCGAGGTTGACCGGGTCGCCGACCCCGACCTCGCCGAGGTAGGTCTTCTCGACCGTCTCGCTCGCCAGAAAGACCTCGAACCACCCGGGTTCGTGGTCCTCGACCGTCAGGCAGACGCCGCTCACGCTGACGCTCTGGCCGCGGTCGAGGTCGGCGGTCACCTCCTCGCCCGAGATGCGGAGACGGCGACCGTCGTCGGTCTCGGTCACCTCGCGCACCTCGCCCGCTTCCTCAACGATTCCGGTAAACATATCAGTTCTGTGGGTCTGGTCGGGTGAAAAGGATTCCGGACTCGGGTCGGACGCTCCGGACTCGGGTCGAACGCGCGTGCTCACGAGCGTCGACGCGCGGGGCCCGGCGTGGGCGACCCCGCGCCGCGGGGTCGCCCACGCGGGATCGCGCGCGCCGGGTTTATATCGCCCCGGACGAAACGACGTGGTGATGGGTAACTCGGGCATCATCGACACGCTCCAGTTGGCGGCCACCCTCGTGTTCGCGCTGCCGGTGGGCCTGCTCGGCGCGGAGAAACTGCTCGCGGGCGAGACCCTCGTCGGCGCGGCGTTCGTCGGGGTCGCGGTCCTGATGGTCGTGGTTCAGGAGTACCTCACGAGGCCGACCGACGTGCCGGGGTCGTTCGCCCAGAAGGCGCTCGGCAAGGTCGCGAAGACGCCCGACGACGAGGAGTGACCGACCGACGATTCGGTTCTTCGTTTTCTTCGCTCGAACTCGGCGGTTTCTGCGGTGCGGCTAGCTACTCCCGGTATCTGTGGGACCGCACAGCACCGCGACGGCACCGCGACGGCACCGCGACCGCGCCCCGTGCCTCCCCGCGTGCGAGCGCGCCAGCACCGCAGGCGCGCTCGCGGCGCGTCCCGTTGTTCGGTCGGTCTCCGAAACGGTATCCTGACGAAGTCGCCGAAGAACCGCAGAATGTCGCGCTCGGTTCTCAGTCCGATTGGGGCGCGGGGGTCTCGACCGCACCGTCCAGCACGTCCTCGACGCTCTTCTCGTTGCGCTCGTTGTACAGCAACACGTCGATGGGGAGGGTGGGCGCGCCGCCCACGAGCTTCTCCATCAGGACGAGTCGCTCGCGCGCGCGAGACATTCCGACGTAGAACACCCGCCGCTCGTTGTCGGTCAGACAGGGCACGGGGTCGGTCTTGGAGGTGAACTCCTCGACGTCGTCGGGCACGTCGGCCTCGTCGACGGTGGCGGCCATCTGCTCGACCACCTTCTCGGTCAGGTCGGTGGCGACGAAGACGTGGTCTGCCTCTCGACCCTTCGCGGAGTGGATGGTACCGATCCGGACGCGGTCCTCGGCCATCCCGTCGTAGTCGCCCGCGAAGTACGCCTTCATCGAGTTCTTCTGGAAGCTGGTGACCTTCCGGACCATGTCGGCCGCCGCGGCCGGACCGGGCATGAACGGCGCGAAGTCGGTCACGAAGTCGGGCTCGACCTCGATCTCGGCGAGGTCGTCGGTGTCGGCTTCCTCCTTACGCTCGTCGATGGCGTCGAACAGTTCGTCGCGCTCGTTCGTGCCGAACGCCGAGTCCTGGAGCATGTCGGCGAGCCGCCGGGCCTGCAGACCGGTGATGGGTTCGTCGGCGTCGATCTGCTCGACCGCCCGGACGTACTGGGTGAGTCGGTCGGTCCACATCCGCTGGTCGGTCAGACACCGGAACGGGATGCCCTCGTCGATGAACTCGTCGATGAACCGGAACATCTGGTAGCGCGCCCGGAACAGCAACATCAGGGTGCCGTCGTGTTCCTCGACGGTGTACCGGACGTTCCGGACGAGGTCGAGCATCGAGGGACTGTCTATCTGTTCGACCGTCCCGCCCTGCTTGCGCGGCGAGAGGTTCTTCTCCTGGCGCTCGTCGATGTGCCGGACCTCGTGCTGGACGACCTCCAGAATCTCGGAGGGCAGCCGGTGGGAGGTGTCGAGGATGACGTCGTCGCCGCCCTCGTCGAGCAGGAGCTTGGGGTCTGCGCCCTGCCACGCGTAGACGACCTGGTCGTCGTCGCCCGCGATGAGGACCTTCTCCATGTGGGGCTTCCACTCCTCGTAGACGTCGTACTGGAGGCTGGTGATGTCCTGGAACTCGTCGATGACGAGGTAGTCGACGTTCGGGAGCAGCGAGCGCTGTTTCACCCGTTCGAGCATGTCGGCGAAGCCGACGAGGTCGTTCTCGCCCTTGTACGTGCGCCACCCGCGGATGGCCTCGGGCACGTCGAGGCGGTCGTCGTCGCTGGGCCACGTCGGGGTGTACTTGTTGCCCTCCTGGGCGTTGGGGTCGATGTCCGGCGGCAGGCGGACCTCCTCGTCGTTCCACTGGAAGGGAACGTCGTACCAGTCTGCAACGTCCCTGCTGGTGCGCTGGAGCCACTGGCTGGTCGCGATTATCTTGTTGCCCAGCGTGGTCGAGCGCGCGGTCCGGCGGCCAGCGCCGCTGTACTCGTCCTCGAACTCGATGCCGAAGTCCTCGCAGAACTCCTTCTTGTCGGACTCGCCGACCACGTCGTTTCGCGAGAGGTCGAGCAGGTCGTAGGCCTTCGCGTGCATCGTGCAGACGGTCCCCTGGAGCGACCGGGGGTTGAGGTCGCGCCGCTCGGCGAGTCGCTCGCGAACCTCGTTGGCGGCCGCTCGGGTGTACGAGACGAGCAAGATGTCGTTGACGCCCACGCCCTCCGTGTCGAGGAGTTCCTCGACACGGTCGAGGAGTTCGGTGGTCTTCCCGCTGCCGGGACCACCGAAGAGGCGGGTCACTCGTTCGTCCGTGTCTTGGCTCATTACACCAATCACATGTCCCCCGCACTCATAAATGGACGTGAATCGCGTCGGACGCCGGAATCGACGGACGCGCGGCTGGTCGACCGGTATCCCGGGAGGAAGACGCCTCGCGAGTCGACTCAGGAGGTGTTGCGCGGCGAGCGCGCTTCGCGTACTTCGCTTCCGTCTCGAATCTTGTCCTCGCATTCGGGGCAGACTCGCGGATTCTCGACGCCTCGCGGGGTGAACACCCGCGCGTACGCGTCGGTCACGAAGGCCCCGCAGTTCTGACACTCTGGCATCTCTCCTGTGAGGGTACGGAAATCTTACAATATATTTCTATCGACACGGACTCGGATTTCCCTGCCAGAATACCGATATAACGGGCTCACAGTCGGACATTTTGGTGTCTTACTGACCGAAACGTTACACACAACGTCCACCGACTCGTCGAGAGTAAGTAACGGTACGGACACGAATACGCGGCGCTCGCTACCGCAACGACTCGGAAAAACGCGCCGCAGGTAGTCGCTTCCCGTCGCTACCGTCCGCCGCTCGTCGCTACCGTCGGCCTATCGCGGGTGCCACCCGCAGACCGAACACTCGCTCGCGGAGGTATCGTGGAGCCCGCCGCACTCCGGACACTGGAGTTTGTTGTAGTCCTCCTGCCAGCCGACGTCCTCGGTTTCGTGGCCACGCTCGGACAGGAATTCGTCGAAAAGGGCGTCGTCGTCGCCGGTCGGTGCGGTCGCCATACGTGCTATGGTAATGCACACCACCCTTATAATGGTGTTGGTGTAACAACCACTCTACCGAGATGTTCCAACGCCCTATTTCTCGTGTGGCCCGACCTGTCACTCAGAGTAGGGAGACCGTATCTCTGCGTTAGGACTCGCGTATCGGCGCGACCAACTCCGCGAGGTCGCCGGTCGGTCCGGCCCACTCGCGATTCGCCGACGCGAGCACGTCCACGCCCGGACTGTAGTAGCACACCGGGTCTGTCGCGGGCGTCTCGAACGCGTTCGCCCGGAACACCGTGTTCTCCTCGATGTCCACCGTCGCGGGGTACAGCGCCCACCGCTCGTGGCGCACGTCGGCGTACCGGAGTCGCCCGCTGGGCGACTCGGCGTAGTAGCGGTGGCGCTCGGTCAGGAACTCCGCCAGCGACCCGGGTTCCGACCGGAACCGCTCGCCGTCGGGCCGGTAGGTGGCGACGAACCGCGCCGGGCGCGCGCCGGGGTGGCGGCGCGCGCTCTCGAACCGAACTCGGCCGTCGTCGGCGACCCGGTGGCGTATCCGCGCGTGGAAGTACGGCAGGAAGTGGGTGGCTCGCGCCCCGAGGACCGACAGCACGCCGTCGGCGTCGAGGTTGAAGAAGTAGACGCCGGGTTCGCCCTCGCGGGCGACGTAGGTCCGGAGGTTCACCTCCGGGAGGCGAATCCCGACGCCCTCGGGGAGCCACGGCGGGCGCACGTCGACGTTCGTGAACGGGAGCACCGTCAGCCACGCCCGGCCGTCGTACGTGTCGAGCGACACCGAATCGGGAACGTGCGGGGCGAGGACGCTCGGGTCCACCGACCAGTTGGCGAACAGCGCGTGTCGCCACCCCATGTGGAGCGGGAGGGACATCGGAACCGGGCCGTTCTCCCCATCCGCGACCCGCGGGTGGAAAGTCGTTGGGGCCCGGAGTCGTCGCGCGTCCGAGCCCACCGCCCACCGCAGTCGCCGCGTTCGCGGTCGGTCGCCGACTACAGCCCGTATATCTCGCCGAACTTCTCCTCGGCGTAGTCGAGGAAGTAGTCGGCGGTCAGGTCCTCGCCGGTGGCCCGCCGAATCAGCTCGTCGGTGGTGTACCGCTGGCCGTGGCGGTGGACGTTCTCGGTCAGCCAGTCGTGGATGGGCTCGAACTCGCCCGCCAGAATCAGCCCGCGCGGGTCGTCGAGTTCGTCCTCGATGGTCGCCCACAGCTGGGCGGCCAGCACGCTCCCGACCGTGTAGTTCTGGAACCGCGCGAACCCGCCGGTCCAGTGGATGTCTTGGAGACAGCCCTCGGCGTCCGAGTCGGGTCGGACCCCGAGGTACTCCTCCATCTTGTCGTTCCACAGATGCGGGATTTCGGCCACGTCGAGGTCGCCAGAGACGAATGCCTTCTCGACCTCCGACCGGAGGATGATGTGCATGTGGTAGGTGAGTTCGTCGGCCTCGACCCGGATGCAGTTGTCCGCTGTCACCCGGTTTGCCGCCCGGTAGGCCTCCTCGGGAGTCACGCCCTCGACCTGCGGGAAGTGTTCTTTGAATGTGGGCAAGAACAGCTCCCAGAACTCCCTCGTCCGGCCGACGTGGTTCTCCCAGAACCGCGACTGGGACTCGTGGACGCCGTGCGAGCGCGCCCGCCCCAGCGGCGAGCCGTAGGCGTCTCGCTGGAGCCCGAGCGCGTAGGTCGCGTGGCCGAACTCGTGGACGGTCGCGGTCAGCGCGTCGATGGGGTCGTCCTCGTGGAACCGCGTGGTGACCCTGGCGTCGAACTGGTTTCCGGAGGTGAACGGGTGGGCGGAGGTGTCGAGTCGGCCCCGGTCCCAGTCGTACCCCAGCAGGTCGAGCGCGTCCTCCGAGAGGTCGCGCTGGGTCCCCTCGTCGAAGCTCCCATCGAAGACGTTCGGGACGGGGTCGCTCGCGCGTATCTCCTCGACGAGCGGGACGAGTCCGGCCTTGAGTTCCTCGAAGACGCGCTCGACCGTCTCCAGTCCGAGGTGCGGCTCGCCGTCCTCGAACATCACCTCGTAGGGGTCCCGGCCGGGGTCGATGTGCTCGGCGCGCTCGGTCCGGAGGTCGACCAGTTCGTCGAGCGTCGGCGCGAACGCCCCGAAGTCGTCGTTCGCCTTGGCCTCCCGCCAGTCGTCCTGGGCCTCCGACTGGAGCCGGGTCAACTCCTCCACGAGGTTTTGGGGGACCTCTCCGGCGCGCTCGTGTTCGCGCCGGACCTCGCGGACGACTGCGGCCTGCTCGGGGTCGAGGTCCTCGCGCTCGGCCGCGTCGAGCAGGTCGCCCAGTCCGTCGTCGGTCAGCTTCTCGTGGGTCAGCCCCGAGAGCGCCGAGAGCTGGCGAGAACGGGCGGGCGTGCCGCCCTCGGGCATCGTGACCTGCTGGTCCCAGTAGAGGACGCCCCGGCCGTCCCGGAGGTGCGAGATCCGTTCGTAGCGTTCGAGGAGGTCGTCGTAGGCGTCTGCCATACCCTCCGGTCGGAGCCCCGACTTATCAACGTCGGGGTCGCGGCGAACGCTCACCACGTCACGCGATACGTGCACTGCTCGCCGCCCTCGTCCCGACACCGCTCGCTCGTCTCGTGGATGAACACCATCGGCGTGTAGTTGAACTCCTCGCCGAACGCCCGGAGCGTGCCCTCGATTATCCCCCTGTCGAACGCGCACGGGTAGGGGTTCGCGCAGGTGACTCGCCGCTCGCGCTCGCCCACCTCGGCGAACTCGTAGTGGCCGATGTCGCCCCCGCGGTGGTTGAGGTGGTACGCATCGTCGACCGTCTCGAACCCGTCGGTCGCCGACTCGACCTCCGACGGCCAGTCGACGCCCTCCGGGACCTTCGCCCCGAGGCGGGTCACCGTCTCCTCGCCGAGCGCCGACCCGATGTCGTCGAGCGCCGCCAGGAAGTCCGCGAGCGCGTACCACTTCTCGGACGGGGGACTCTCGATACCGTTCTCGGCCAAAATCGCTCGGCCCCGCGCTTCCGCGTCGGCCGGACGGTCTGTCAGGCCGTCGACGGCCTGACAGACCGTCCGGCCGTTCACTTCCAGATCGGAATCGACGGGGCGGGATACCATTCGACTCTGTGGTAACATGCGACAACCAACGTATAGTTCTTTCCCTCGTACATATCAGTTGTATTCACTCGGCTCGGCGAGCGCGTACAACTGCCCGTGGGTCGTCGCCGCGTAGACGGTCCCGTCGGCGACCGAGAGCGGTGCGGAGACGCCGCCGTGTACCTCGTGGGTCCACAGTTCGTCGCCGGTCTCGGCGTCGAATCCGAAGATTCGCTCCCGCGCCGCGACGTAGACGACGCCGTCGGCGACCGCGGGCGAAGACTTGACGTACTCCTCGGTCTCGGCGGTCCAGCGCTCGTCGCCGGTCTCGGCGTCGAGCGCGCGTACTCGGGTGCGTTCCTCGCCGGGGTCGCCGTCTGCGGTCCCGACGAACACGGTTCCGGACGCGATTGCGGGCGAAGCCATCGAGATGGCGCGTCCGAGGTCGCGCTTCCACTCGACGGACTCCGATTCGGCGTTCACTGCGTAGAGGACGCCGTCCGCGCCGCCGACGTAGACGATTCCGTCAGCGACCGCCGGGGCCGCCCGCGACGCGAGTTCCGATAGGTCCCAACTCAGTTCTCCGCGCTCCACGTCGATAGCGTAGAGGCCGTCTCCGACCGTGCCGAGATAGAGTCGGCATCCGTCTACTGCGAGGGGCGGTAACGGTGCGTCCCGCGTTCCGACGGAGAGCGTCCACGCGACGGACTCCTCCATCGTATCGACCGCGTACACCGTACCGACCCGCGTGACGAACAGGACGAGGTCACCGACGACGACCGGCGGCGTGTCGACGAAGTCGTCGGGCCGTATCGTCCACCGAACGTCGCCGGTGTGGCGGTCCACGGCGTACAGCCCGAAGTGGTCGGCGAGTCGATCCAGTTCCGGGCCGTCCTTCTCGACCTCGGCGTTGCCGCCGCCGACGTAGACGGTGTCACCGACGACGGCTGGCGTCTGGTGAGAACCGGAGTGGGTGGTGGTCTGCGTCGAGTCGTCGGTCGTACCGAGCCGAATCGACCAGCGCTCGGTCCCGTCGTCGCGTTCGAACGCGGTGAGGTGGGTCGGGGACTTCTGGACGTAGACGGCCTCGCCCGCGAGGATGGGTGCGCCCCGGAAACCCCGGGGGCCACCGTCGGTCCACCGGACCTCGACCCCTTCTCTGGGCCCGGTCGCGTTCGGATTCGCACTCGTGTTCCGCCTGTCGTAGCCGATCAGTGGCCAGTCGTCCGGAAACGGCCGGTCAGTGTCGGAACACGAGAGGTCGCCGTCGGTTTCGAGCAAATCGAGGTCGCCGCCGACGCATCCCGCCAGCGAGACCGAGAGCGTCGCTCCTGCGACTCGGAGCAGTTCGCGGCGCGTGCTGACGCGACTGGAGGGCACGTTATCGCGGTCTACGAGACCACGAATTGTAAAACCGCCGATAAAATGGAGGTCGGTTCAGTACTCGTCGAGTTCGTACAGGTCGCCGTACTTCGACTTCACGTAGTCGAGGAAGTAGTCGGCGGTGTAGTCCTCGCCGGTGGCCTGCCGAATCAGTTCGTCGGTGGTGTACCGGCTCCCGTGGCGGTGGACGTTCTCGGTCAGCCAGTCGTGGAGGGGTTCGAAGTCGCCTTCGCGAATCTTCTCGTCTACGTCCTCGATGTCGTCCTCGACGCTGTCGTAGAGCTGGGCCGCGAGCACGCTCCCGAGCGAGTAGGTCGGGAAGTAGCCGAAGTCGCCGTGGCTCCAGTGGATGTCCTGGAGACACCCCTCGGCGTTCGAGTCGGGCCGGACGCCGAGGTACTCCTCGTACTTGTCGTTCCAGCGCTCGGGCACGTCCTCGACCTCGATGTCGCCCCGGACGAGGTCGCGCTCGATCTCGAACCGGACCACGATGTGCATGTGGTAGGTGAGTTCGTCGGCCTCGACGCGGATGAGGTTGTCCTCGTAGACCTCGTTTGCGGCCTCGTAGGCGTCGGCGACGGAGGCGTCCGAGACCTGCGGGAACCGCTCTTTCACTTTCGGCAGGAACCGCTCCCAGAACGCCTCCGAGCGCCCGACGTGGTTCTCCCAGAGCCGCGACTGGGACTCGTGGACCGTCATGTCCCGCGACTCCCCGAGCGGCGTGCCGTAGTGCTCGCGGGGCAGGCCGAGGGTGTAGGTCGCGTGGCCGAACTCGTGGACGGTCGCCATCAGCGCGCCCAGCGGCTCGTCGGGGCTGAACCGCGTGGTGACCCGTGCGTCGAACTGGTTGCCCGTCGAGAACGGGTGGGGCGCGGTGTCGAGGCGGCCGTGGTCCCAGTCGTAGCCCAGCGTGTCGAGCACGTCGCGGGTCAGTTCCTCCTGAGTGTCGATATCGAACTCCCCGGCGAACGTGTCGGTGGCGAGGTCGGCCTCGGACTCCCGAATCGCCTCGACCAGCGGGACGAGTTCGTCGCGCAGGCGCGCGAGCACCCGCTCGGCCGTCTCGACTCCGAGGTAGGGTTCGTACTCCTCGAACAGCACCTCGTAGGGGTCCCGGTCGGGGTCGATGTGCTCTGCGTACTCGCGCTTGAGCTCGACCAGCTTTTCGAGCGTCGGCGCGAACGTCTCGAAGTCGTCCTCCTCGCGGGCCTCCTTCCAGACCGGCAACGCCTCCGAGGAGACCTGCGATATCTCCTCGACGAGGTCCTGGGGGACCCGGACAGCGCGGTCGTGCTCGCGCCGGACCTCCCGAACCACCGCCGCCTGCTCGTCGTCGAGGTCCTCGGCTTCGAGTTCGTCGAGCATCTCGGCCATCTTCTCGGACGTGAGCAGTTCGTGGCTCAGCGTCGAGAGCGCCGAGCGTTGCTTCGACCGGGCGGGCGTGCCGCCCTCGGGCATCATTACTTCCTGGTCCCACCCGAGTACGTTCGCGGCCTGCTGAACGTTCGTCAGTCGCTCTACCGTGTCGATGAACTCCGAGTAGGTCTCGGAGGTCTCGGCGGCGGCTTCGCTTGCCATCGCGACGGAGTTAGGTGTCACCGAATATCAAAGCGCGGATTTCGGGACGGACTATCGGCCGACCCGCTCGGCGGCACCCCGGTAGATGTCGTAACACCGCTCCAGCACCTCGACGCTCACGCTCTCGTCCTCGGTGTGGGCCTCGCCGGGTTCGGACGCGCCGCAGACCACGCACGAGGTCCCGGCTTGGGCCAGCCACCCCGCGTCGGTCGCGTGGGGCTTGGTGACGAGTTCGGGGGCCCCGGACTGGGCCTCGCGCGCGGCGGCCAGCACCGCCTCGGCGAACGCCTCGTCGTCGCACTCCATCGGCGGCAGGTCCTGCCCGACGGTCCACTCGACGCCCTCGATGTCCTCGACGCGCTTCAGGTCGGCGCGCTCGCCGGGGACGGTCCGCTCGTCCACGACGACCTCGCAGTCTTCGGGGACGACGTTCCACGCGCTCCCGCCGTCGATGCCGGTGACCGCGACGCTGCCCCGGAGTCGCTCGCCGAACACCTCGGCTACGGGGAACTCCAGATTCCGAATCACGTCGACCGCGTCGCAGGCCCGGTAGACCGCGTTGACGCCAGCCTCGGGTTCGCTGGCGTGGGCGGCCGACCCGCGGGCGGTGACCGTGCTCGCCCGCCGACCCTTGTGGGCGACCACCACGTCGGTGACGCCCTCCGTCGAGTAGTTGGTCGAGCCCTCGGCGACGATGGCGCAGTCGGGCGCGAAGCCGTCGTCGATTGCGGCGCGAGCGCCCTCGCCGCCGGTCTCCTCGCCGACGAAGCTCGCGAAGACGAGTTCGCCAGCGGGATTCGCGTCTCTGAAGGCGAGCATCGCGGCCGCCACCGCGCCCTTCATGTCGGCGGTCCCTCGGCCGTAGAGGCGACCGCCGCGCTCCTCGACGACGTATGCTCCGTCGTCGGTCACCTGCGAATCCGCGGGCGGAACCACGTCGTGGTGGCCCACGAGCGCGAGCGACGGACCGTCGCTCGCGCTCGGCCCCTTCCGAGCGACCACGTTCCCCGTCTCGTCGCGGGTCACGTCGGCGTCGGTCTCGGCGCGGAGCCACTCCTCGACGAAATCGCCCGCTTTCGTCTCGTCGTCGTGGCTCGGGATGGCGACCAGTTCTCGGGTCAGGTCGGCGACCTCGGTCATGGTCCGAGGGTGGACGCCGAACGGCTTGAAATCGACGGATGGGGCAGGCCGGGTCGGAGCGACCCGTCGGCGTCGTCCGTCGAGTCACTCCTCGGTATCTCGGGTGTCGCGGGCCTGTTCGGAGTCGTCTGCCTCCCCGGAATCGTCGGTCTTCCCCGAGTCGTCCATCTCCCGCGAGAGGTCGCGGCTCACGCCCGAGAGGTGGGCGTGGCCCCACACCGCCACCACGAGCGCGCCGACCTGATTGAACGCGAGGTCGTAGATTATGTCGTCTATCCCGTACTGGGCCAGCACCGCCTCGCCGCCCACGACCTGCGACGCCAGCCCCGTGGCGAACTCCATTATCTCCCAGAGGACGCCGAACGCCATCACGAACACGAACAGGAACGCGAAGACGAACTCCGAGGGAAACGACACCGCCTCGGAGTGGCGGTCGAACGCACGGACCGTCGCGTAGCCGACGCCAGCGACCACCGACGCCGACAGCGCGTGGGCCACCTGGTCGTACCACCCCATCCACTGGTAGACGCCCAGCGCGCCGACCGCGTGGAGGAACACCGCCGCGGTCATCCACAGCACCAGCCCGGGGTCCATCGAGATGCGGGTGTCCCGTTCGAGGTACGCCGGAAGGAAGGTGACCCCCAGCGGGATGGCGGCGTTGATTGCCAGCCCCACGTTGACGCGATAGACGCCGTAGAGGGTGATGCCCGCCAGCACGACCTGTAGAACGCCGACGACCCGCTTCTGGCGGCGGTCGTCGAGTCCGAGGGTCTCTGCGAGGCTCACAGCCGCTCACCCCGCCGAATCCGGAACGGTTCTCCGTGGAAGTACGCCTCGAAGAGCCCCCCGGCGAGGACGCCCGTCAGCGACGCGAACACGAGGTCCCACATCAGCGCGTCGGGCGTGGTGAGGAACGCGGTCCCGAGGAGCCGGTCGGCCGCGAACTGCACCACCGCCCACGTCCCCGCGGTCGCCATCGTGGTCACGACCACGAACCCCACCGCGAACCCCGCGCTCATCTCGACCGACGTGAACGCGTCGAGCTCGACCGCCACGAGTAGCGCGAGCGCCGCCACCGCGAGGTAGGTCGCGACTTGGACGACCCGCCCGCCAGCGACCGCTCGGAGCGCCACCGGCAGGACCGCCAGCGCCACCACCTCCCACGGCACCATCACCTCGGGGTCGCGTGCGAACGCGGCGGGGAGCGCGGCCAGCGCGCCCGCCGCGAGCGCGAACCCCGCCCAGAGGGGGTCGGCGTCGAGCAGGCTCCCGACCGCGGCGAGCGCCAGCACGCCGAGCAGCACCCATCCCACCGCCGCGTTCTCCCGGCCGTCCGAGAGCATCGAGGCTCGGATTCCCATACCCACCGTTCGACCTCCTCGTACGTAAGCGACGAGGCGGGCGGCGCGCGTCGCGACGCGCGCCGCCCGCTCCCGTCTCGGCCTGCCGTACCCTCTTGGTCGGTCTGCCGTACCCTCTTGGTCGGTCTGCCGTACCCTCTCGGTCGGTCTGCCGCACCCTCCCGGTTGAACATCCTTATCAACGCTCCGAACCTACGACTCACCATGAAGGTGCTACCGGACACGAGCGTCGTCATCGACGGTCGTATCTCCGAGCGGGTCGCGGGCGGCGTTGCTTCGGAGAAGCAACGCGAGGACGGTGAAACCGTCGACGGCGAGTTCGCCGACGCGACGGTACTCATCCCCGAGGCCGCCGTGGCCGAACTCGAAGCCCAAGCCAACCGCGGGCAGGACAGCGGGTGGGACGGCCTCGAAGAGCTCCAGCGACTCGCCGACCTCGCCGACGAGGGGAAGATAGAGCTGAAGTACGTGGGCGAGCGCCCCGACGCCGAGGAGGCCGGACGCGCCACCGAGGGCGAGATCGACGCGCTCATCCGCGAGCTGGCCGCCGAACACGACGCCACCTTCGTCACCAGCGACAGCGTCCAGAGCGAGGTCGCCCAGGCGAAGGGCCTCGACGTGGAGTACATCGCCCCGAAGACCCGCGAGGTGGGTCGGCTCTCGGTCGAGGACTACTTCGACGAGACCACGATGAGCGTCCACCTCAAGGTCGGCGTCGAGCCCATGGCGAAGAAGGGCGACGTGGGCGAGATGGAGTACCGGAAGATCGGCGAGACGGTCCTCGACGAGGAGACCGTCAAGGAGTACGCCAGCGAGATAATCGAGAGCGCAAAGCAGAGCCACGAGGGGTTCATCGAGCTGGACGAGCGCGGGATGACCATCGTCCAGTTCCGCGACTACCGCATCGCCATCTCCGAACCGCCGTTCTCGGACGCGTGGGAGATAACCGCGGTCCGGCCCATCGTCAAGACCGACATCGAGGACTACGAGTTCGCCGCCGAACTCAAAGAGCGCCTGCTCGACCACCAGCGCGGCGTGCTCGTCTCGGGCGCGCCCGGGGCGGGCAAGTCCACCTTCGCCCAAGCGGTCGGGGAGTTCCTCTCCGACCACGGCTTCGCGGTCAAGACGATGGAGAAGCCCCGCGACCTGCAGGTCGGCCCCGACATCACTCAGTACACCGAACTCGGCGGGGAGATGGCCAAGACCGCCGACTCCCTGCTGATGGTCCGGCCCGACTACACCATCTACGACGAGGTCCGCAAGACCGACGACTTCGAGGTGTTCGCCGACATGCGGCTGGCGGGCGTCGGGATGGTCGGCGTGGTCCACGCGACCCGCGCCATCGACGCGCTCCAGCGCCTCGTCGGCCGGGTCGAACTCGGCATGATTCCGCAGGTCGTCGACACCGTGGTCTACATCGAGGCCGGACAGGTCGACACCGTCTACGACGTCTCGACGCAGGTCAAGGTGCCCGAGGGCCTGATGGAAGAGGACCTCGCTCGCCCCGTCATCGTCATCTCGGACTTCGAGACCGGACGCCCCGAGTACGAGATTTACACCTTCAACCGACAGGTCGTCACGGTCCCCCTGAACGAGGGCGAACGCGAGGAGAGCGGCGTCTCGAAGCTCGCGCGCCAGGAGATAGAGCGCGAAATCCAGTCGGTCGCCCGCGGCCGCGTGGACGTGGACGTGCAGGGCCAGAACCGCGCGACCGTCTACGTCACCGACGACGACATCTCCTACGTCATCGGGAAGGGCGGCGGCCGCATCGAGGACATCGAGAACCGCCTCGGCATCGACATCGACGTTCGCACCCACGACGAGAAGCCCCAGTCGGCGTCCCAGAGCGGCGCGAGCGGCGCGAGCGCGAACGGCGGCGCGACCGCGGGGGAGGTCGTGACGCCCGAAATCACCTCCCGGCACATCGTCGTCCCGACCGAGGGCCACGCGGGCGAGACGGTCGAGGTGCAGGCCAGCGGTGAGTACCTCTTCACCGCCACGGTGGGTCGGGGCGGGGACATCCAGGTCTCGCGCGGGAGCGCCATCGCCGAGGAACTGGAGCGCGCGATAGACATGGAGCGACCCATCACGGTCGTCCGGGCGTAGCACTCAGAGCCGATTCCGGACGCGCTCGACGTAGCTGTTCCCGCTCCAGCTTCGAATCTCACCGATTCGGTCGAGCGCGGTCTCGACCTCCGATGGGGAGAGTCGCCCCTTCGATTCGAGGACGAGGAGGAACTTCGGGGTGGTGACGAGCGTCACGTCGTCGAGCGACGCGTGGACGAGTCCGATCTTGTTGAACTCGTCACAGAGTAACATCGACGCGTCGCGCTCGTTCGCGAGCGCGACCGCGGCGTTTTCGCCATCGTCGAGCGGGAAGTCGGCGTCGAGCGAGACGTTCTCGACCGTGAGCCCGTCTGTCGCGTCCAAGACGCGTCGGGCCGCACGCGCCTGTTCGTCGTCGTACGCGGCCACCTCTTCGAGCTCCACGACGACCGTCTCGGGGACGACGACGCTGTACTCGTCGGTCAGGAGTTCGACGGGCGACGCTTCGGTTCCACATCCGAGACTGACCAGCGCGGAGGTGTCTGCGACGACCGTCATCTACAACTCCGCTAGCTCGTCGGTGAGGTCCTCGTCGAGTTGTCGTTTCAGGACGCGGAAGTTCGCGGCTTCCTCCTTGCCGACGAGCGATTTCAGTTGCTCGAAGCTGATCTCGTCGTCGTAGTACGCCCCCGCGATCTCCTGCTTGATTTCGTCGTCGTGTGCGGCGTCACGGAGGTACTCCCGGAGCGCGTGGATGAGGATGTCGGTTCGGTCGGACCCGAAAACGGCCGCGAGCGAGTCGGTACGCTCGATGAGTCGTGCCGGTGCCCGGAACTGGACCCGCTTCTTGTCGGTGCTCATGTGTGTACGTTGTGAGCCTGCGACCATAACGTTTCAGGTGGTCGCTCTGCGAGGGGTCAGCGCACGCGACACCGAGCGACCCATCACGGTCGTTCGGGCGTAGAACTCCGAAACGGCGGTTTTCACGGCCGCTCGACGCCGTTCTCACCCCGTCGGAATCGCCTGCCCGTTAAATGTGCCTCCGGGAGAAACCGACTCGGTAGAGACATGTTCGCCGACCCACTCGACGCCGAGACGCCCGACATCGAGATGGACGCCGACGAGGTGAACGCATTCCTCCGTGGGCAGGGATGGGGATGTCTGACGATGGCGCGGGATTCCGTCGCGTACTCGATTCCGGTCTCGTTCGGCTACGACGGCGATTCGACGTTCTACTTCCAGCTACAGACCGACGAGGGGTGCGAGAAACTGCCGTATCTCGACGCGACCACGACCGCGACGCTCGTCGTGCCGGAGGTCCGGCCGCCCGAGTGGACCAGCGTGATGGTGCGCGGCCCCCTCGAAGTCCTCACGGACGACGGAATCACCGAGGCGCTCGCGGTCATCGGAGACAACGCGTGGTTCCCCCTCGCTCCCTGGTCGGACGGGCAGGCCCCCACCCACCTGTCGCTGTACGCGCTCGAAGCCGAGGAACTGACCGGACGGTCGTCCGCGGTCGGGACGCTCACCGACTGACCCGCGCCCGCCCGGGAGGCGGGGAGCGCGCGCCGAATCCCCCGGACTCGCCCGGTCGGAACCTACTGCGCCGACTTCTGGGCGTCGGCGGCCTCCGCGTTCGCCTCGCTGCACACGTCTATCTCGTAGAGGTTCTGTCGCGCGTCGGCGAAGTACACGTCCTCCTCCACGACTCCCAGTTCCTCCAGTCGTTCGAGAGCGTATCGGACCGTTCGGGCCGAGAGCATCGACTCCTCGACGATCTGCTTCTGGGTGAGCGCACCCTTGTATTCGAGCACCTTGAAAACCAGCTTCGCGCTCGGCGGTAGGTCGTCGATGTCCTCTCGCTCGGACTCAGATACCATCGTTACGTTTCGAAACACGCTACTGCCATAAAAGTATTGAGAATGACTGGCACGGGTAAGGCGGTTGACTCGACTCGCGACCGACTCGCTGGCGTTCGGTTGCAGGACGGCCATTCACCCCGATTTCGCCCGGCAATCCTTCTCCACCGGTTTCGCCCGTCTACGCCTTCCTCCGGCGATTTCGCCCAGCTACGCCTTCCTCCGGCGCACGCCGCAATCCGCCGCGACGAGCACCGGAAGACTACGTCCTCCGAGCCTGCGTTCGCTCCGCTCACGCAGACGAAGCGAGGAGCGGACCAAGGAACCTTCGAGGCCGCAGAGAGGCGGCGAAGCCGCCTCTCTCGCGGCCGAGGAGGTGACGCAGGTTTTTGGTCCAGATTTTACCAGCGAAGGGATTGGCGAGCCACCTGCTCGCCAATCCCTGAGTGCAGTAAAAGGTGGTCGCGAAAGGTTGGGTTTTTCAACGCGGGTCCCTGATGCACTCGTATGGCTACCGAACAGGCTTCCGAACGGCGGGCCTCGCACATGCGGGGCGTGACGGTGACGGCCGTCAGCACGCTGGCGGGCGTCGCTGCCGCGCTGGTGTCGGCCGCGGTCCTCGGGACCGCGGCGACCGACACCCTCGCGCTGGCTATCGTGGGCGGGGCCGTCTTCGCCCAGTTGCCGCTCCTCCGAGTGCTGGGCATCGACGTGGAGGACTTCTCGACCAAGGACCACCTCTACGTGCTGTTCATGACCTTCTCGCTCTGGTTCGTGACGTGGACCATCCTGCTGACCAACGGCGTCACCTTCTGAACCATGGCCGACGACAGCATCGCGGTCGTGGACCTAGAGCGGTGTCAGCCCGACCGCTGTAGCTACGAGTGCAAGAACTACTGCCCACCGAACCGGACGGGCAAGGAGTGCATCACGCTCCGGGGCGAGGACACCGAGGAGGGCCAACCCGACCAGATACACATCAGCGAGGAGATCTGTCTGGGCGAGACCTGCGGCATCTGCGTCGAGAAGTGCCCCTTCGACGCCATCGAGATTATCAACCTCCCCCAGGAACTGCAGGACGAACCGGTCCACCGCTACGGCGAGAACGCCTTCTCGCTGTACGGCCTGCCGGTCCCGCTTGAGGGGCAGGTCACCGGCATCCTCGGGCCGAACGGTATCGGGAAGACCACGGCCGTCAAGATTCTGGCGGGCGAACTCGCCCCCAACCTCGGCGACCACGCCGAGCCGCCGGGCTGGGAGGCGGTGCTCGACGCCTATCGCGGCACGGAGCTACAGGACTACCTGCACGCGGTCAAGGACGGCGACGTGAGCGTCTCGCGAAAGCCTCAGTACGTCGACAAGATTCCCGACCGCTTCGACGGACCGACCGCTCAGTTGCTGGAGAACACCGACGAGCGCGGCGTGCTCGACGACCTGCTCTCGCGCCTCGAAATCGAGCACGTCATGGACCAGGACATCGACAGCCTCTCGGGCGGCGAACTCCAGCGCGTGGCGCTCGTAGCGTGTCTCGCTCGGGACGCCGACTTCTACTTCGTCGACGAGATAACGCCGTACCTCGACATCAGCCAGCGCGTGGCGGCCGCGCGCCTGGTCCAAGAGATGGCCGAGGAACAGGGCAAGTCGATGCTGGTCGTCGAGCACGACCTCGCCATCCTCGACCTCGTGGCCGACAACCTCCACGTCGCGTACGGTGAGCCCGGCGCGTACGGCGTCATCACCGACCCGAAATCCGTCCGGAACGGCATCAACGAGTACCTCAAGGGCTATCTCGACAACGAGAACATGCGCATCCGGCCGGAGGCAATCGAGTTCGAGGAGCACGCCCCCCGGCAGGTCACCCGCGCCGACACGCTGGTCGAGTACCCCGACCTCTCGAAGTCCTACGGCGAGGGCGAGTTCGGCCTCGACGTGGAGGGCGGCACGATTCGCGAGAACGAGGTGCTGGGCGTGGTCGGCCCGAACGGCATCGGGAAGTCCACCTTCGCCAAACTGCTGGCGGGGCGCCTCGACCCCGACGAGGGCGAACTCGACTTCCGGCTCGACATCGCGTACAAGCCCCAGTACATCGAAATCGACCAGCCGATGCGGGTCGACGTCTTCATGCGCTCGATTACGGACAAGGTCGGCTCGTCGTACTGGAACACCGAGATCGCCCAGCCGCTCCAACTGGAGCGCATCATGGAGCAGGACCTCACCGACCTCTCGGGCGGCGAGCGCCAGCGGGTCGCCATCGCGGCCTGCCTCTCGAAGTCGGCCGACCTCTACCTGCTCGACGAGCCCAGCGCCTACCTCGACGTCGAACAGCGGGTGCGCGCGACCCGCGCCATCCGGCGGTTCGCCGAACAGCAGGACGCCACCGTGCTGGTCATCGACCACGACATCTACATGATCGACCTGTTGGCCGACCGGCTGATGGTGTTCGACGGCGAACCCGCGGTGCAGGGCCGCGCGAGCAAGCCCAAGGGGATGCGCGAGGGGATGAACGACTTCCTGTCGAACCTCGACATCACCTTCCGGCGCGACGAGAACGTCGGGCGACCCCGCATCAACAAGCCCGGGAGCCAGCTCGACCGCGAGCAGAAAAAGCAGGGCGAGTACTACTACGCGCCCTGACCGGCGTCGGTTCGCCCCGAGTTCCTCTCCCCCGAATCGTTTTCCCCCGAGCCGCCGTACCTCCGGAAGTGATACGTCGCGTTCTGGAGGGGTTCGCCACCGGCCACGAGCGCCGGGCCAAACTGCTGGTCGCCCTCGCGGCGGTCTGTCTCCTCGCGGCGACCGTCGGCGCGCTCTCGGCCCCCGACGGCCCGCGGGTGACCGAAGACGACGAGCGCCCCGAGAACAATACGCTCGTCGGTCTGCAGGGGTACCACGACGAGGGGCGTGCGATAGAGATATCGCCCGACGGCGAGGTCGTCTGGGAGTACGACGAGCCCGACGACGTGTTCGACGTCGAGCGATTGGGTCCCGACCGCGTCCAGCTCTCGACCGCCACCGAGGTCCCCGACGAGGAGTGTCCCCCGCGCTACCGCGACGACGGCTTCGAGAACTGCGTCCGCAACAGTCTCCGAATCGTCGAGCAGTCGAGCGACGAACTCGTGTGGGAGTACGCGTGGTACGACGCGAAGCTCCACGAACACGAGCTCCACGACGCCGACCACTACGTAGTCGGGAGCGAGGACCGCTGGGTGCTGGCCGACATGGGCAACGACCGGGTGTTCGCGGTCAATCGCGAGAAGGAGGTGGTCTGGCAGTGGAACGCGACCGACGACTACGAGAGGCCCGAGGGGATGGGGCCGGAGGGCGACTGGACCCACCTCAACGACGTGGACCGACTCGGTCCCGGCGTCTTCCAGGTCAGCCTCCGGAACTTCGACACCGTTGTCGAACTCCGGATGGACGAGGAGTCGGGGCCCATCCGGGTCCGTCCGGTCGTCGGCCCGGACGACTTCCACGAGCGGGGCGAGGTCCTCCACGAGCAACACAACCCCGACAGGCTGGCCGACGACCACCTGCTGGTCGCCGACAGCGAGCGCGACCGCGTGGTCGAACTCGACGCCGACCGCGAGGTGGTCTGGGAGTTCGGCGGGTCGGGTCGCCTCCAGTGGCCCCGCGACGCCGACCGCCTCCCCGACGGCGACACCCTGATTACGGACTCGTACAACGGCCGCGTGATGGAGGTGAACCCCGAGGGAGAGGTCGTCTGGGCCGTCGAGACCGGCGGTCTGCCATACGAGGCCGACCGGCTCCCGGGCGAGGGCAGCGCCGACCGCCCGACCGCCGACGAGGCCGGACTCGCGGATTCGACCGCCGACGCGTCGGTCATCCGCGAGGACCTCGACTACGCGACCGCGATGGCGCGGTACGCCGTCCCGCCCGGCTGGGGTGGGCAGGTCGCTCCGCTGGCGGTCGCGGCGCTGTCGCTGGTCGGCGCGGCGATAGAGGGACTACGGTCGCGGCGCGAGTAGGACCGACGCGGGAAGGCCCGGGCGGGCTACAGGACCGTGCGCTGACACGACCCGCAGAGGTTCTCCTCCTTCACGTCGACCTCGCGGACGGTCGGCGAGAAGTTCATGACGCATCGCTTGTTGTCGCAGTGCTCCAGTCCCATGGTGTGGCCGATCTCGTGGACGACCTCCTTGCGGACCCGGTCGGAGAATATCTCGCTCGCGCTCCGGTTCGAGAAGCCGCCGTCGCTGGAGGTCTGGAGCCGGTAGGTCGAGATGACGCTGCCCTTGCCGTCGAGGTAGGCCAGACCGAAGACGTAGTTGCGCCGCCGGTAGAACAGGTCCTCGGGCGTGATGGCGATGTTCTTCTCGCCCGACCCCACCCGGCCCGCGAGTTCGATGAACTCCTCGGCGCGGTACTGGTCGCGCTTCTCGTCGTGGGCCCCCGACGGGACCGACTGGGAGTCGTGAATCGTCACGTCGCAGTCGTAGACCGAACGGAGGGCGACCGAGGCCTGTCGCTTGACCTGCGCGGAAACGTCCCCCACGGGGACGACGTCAACGAGCATGCCAAACACTATGCGGGAGCGGCCCATAAACTTCCCGCCGTGGACCCGCGCACCCGCGACGCCCTCGCCGACCGCCTCTCGGGGTTCGAGACGCTCGTCGAGGTCGGAATCGGCCGCCGGACCGACGTGGCGGCGGCGCTCGCCGACGCCGGGAAGACCGTGACCGCGACCGACGTGCACGTCCGCGAGGTGCCCGCGGGCGTGAGGTTCGTCGAGGACGACCTCTGGGACCCCGACCCCGCGGTCTACCGGGACGCCGACGCGATCTACGCGCTGAACCTCCCACCCGAACTCCACGGCCCGGCGCGCGAGGCCGCGCGCCGGGCCGACGCCGCGTTGCTGTTCACGACCCTCGGGGGCGACGGGCCAGCGATTCCGGTCGAACGCGAGACCCTGCCGGGCGAGACGCTGTTCGTCGCGCGGGAGTAGGACTTCGCGTTATCACGGCCGATAACAGAAGTCAGATTGATTATCTTTCCGTCTGGTGTTCGGGGCATGCTCATCATCCCCGGGTTCCTGATAAGCCTCGTGACGTTCCCCGGTGTCGTTGTCCACGAGTTCGCGCACGAGCGACTCTGCGCCAGGTACGACGTTCCGGTGGCCGAGGTCTGCTACTTTCGACTCGGTAATCCGGCCGGATACGTCCTCCACGAGGAGCCCGACCGGTACCGGGACGCGTTCGCGGTCAGCGTCGCGCCGTTCCTGGTGAACACGCTCATTGCGCTCGCGCTGTTCGGCGTGCTGGCGTTGCTGTGGGGCAAGCCCGACGCAAGCGGATTCCACGTCGACCGGTTCGGAATCGCCGGATACGCCCTGCTCTGGCTGGGTGCCAGCGTCGCCATGCACGCGTTTCCGAGCACCGGCGACGCCAAGAACATCTGGGCGCGGACGAAGTCGGAGTGGCGCGAACATCCGGTCGTCCTCCTCGCGCTTCCCGCCGTGTTGGTCATCTACCTCGCGAATCTCCTGAGCATTTTCTGGCTCGACGCGATATACGCGCTCGGCCTGTTGCTGGTCGCCCTGCTCTCGGTCGGGATGCTCCACTGACCGATTCTCTCGCCGTGAGACCGCCACGACGCTTTTGACCGACTCTCCCGATAGCCGAGGCGTGTCGGTCGCGCCCGACCCCGCCGAGATATTCGACCGGGCGGTCGAGGAGGGCGAGCGCCGCCTCGACCAGTCGTTGCTCGAACTCGTCTCGACCAGCTTCATCGCGGGGTTCACCGTCGTCTTCGGCGTCGTGGCGCTCGGCATCGTCGAGGCCGCGGTCGAACCCCGGTTCGGCGAGGTCGCCACGGTCGCGGGAGCGCTCGCGTTCGGTCCCGGCCTCGTGTTCCTCGTCGTGGGGCGCGCCGAACTGTTCAACGAGAACTTCTTCGACCCGGTCGCGACGGCGGTCGCGGCCGACGACTCGTGGCTGGTCGGTCCGCTGGTCCGGCTGTGGACCGTGACCTTCGCGCTCAATCTCCTCGGCGGCGGCCTCCTCGTGGCCGTTCTGTCGGTCGAGGGCGCGCTCCCGACGGGAGCGCCCCACGTACTGGCTCGGACCGCCGAGGAGATCGTCGCCCGGACGGCCGCGGCCGAGTTCGTGAAGGCCATCACCGGGGGCGCGCTCGTCTCCCTGCTGTCGTTCCTCCTGCTCGCGGTCGATAGCGTGGGGAGTCGTATCACCGTCGCGTACATCGTCGGGGTCCTGCTGACGCTCGGTCCCTTCGACCACGTCGTCGTCACGATTCTCCACGTCCTCTTCGGCGCGTTCCTCGGGGCGGACGTGAGCCTCGGCGCGCTGGCCGTGACGACCGCCGTCGTCACGGCCGGGAACCTCGTCGGGGGACTCGGACTGGTCACGCTCAGCCACGTCGCGCAGGTCAGGGGAGCGCGCGAGGACGGCGGGTGAACCGCCGGACCGAACCGCCCGCGCGGTCGCCTCGCCCGCGTCGCAAGACCCTTCAATTCCCGCTGACTACCCCCTCGCATGCACGCAGACGCGGTCGTGCTGGACATCGACGGCGTGGTCGTGGACGTGGCCGACTCCTACCGGCGGGCCATCGTGGAGTCCGTAGCGCGCGTCCACGGAGACACCATCGAGAAGGCCGACATCCAGCGGTTCAAGGACGCGGGCGGGTTCAACAACGACTGGGAACTCACCTACGCCGCGGCGCTGTTCGTCCTCTCGCGCCGGGAGGGGAGTGACCTCGACCTGACGGAGTTCACCGACCGAATCGCCGAGTCGGGCGGCGGTCTCGACGCGGCCGAGGCGGTCGTCGACGACGCGCTCGCGGGCGCGGCCCGCGAGCGCGTGCGGGCGGAGTGGAACCCCAATCGACTCCGCGAGGTCTTCCAGCAGCTCTACCTCGGGGCCGACCTCTACGCCGACCTCGAAGGCGAACCCGCCGACATCGACGCGCCGGGGTTCATCCGCGACGAGCCGGTCATCCTCGAGTCGGCGACCGTCGACGCGCTCGCCGACCGCCCCCTCGGTATCGTGACGGGCAGACCCGCCGACGAGGCCGACATCGCCCAGCGCCGCGCGGGCCTCGACGTGCCCGACGACCGCCGGTTCACGATGGACGACTGGGAGGAGGGCAAGCCCCACCCCCGCGCGCTCGTGACGCTCGCCGAGCGGTTCGACGCCGAGTCGGTCGTCTTCGTCGGCGACACCTTGGACGACGTGAAGACCGCGCGCAACGCCGCGGAGGCCGACCCCGACCGCGAGTACTTCGGCGTCGGCGTGCTGACCGGCGGTCTCACGGGCGAGGAGGGACGCCGGAAGTACGAGGCGGCGGGTGCCGACGCCGTGATCGCGTCGGTCAACGACCTCCCGGACCTGTTGGAGTAGCTTTACGTTTCGGGCGTCGGTACGCCGGGACGTGACGGTGAATCCGGCGTGAACTGGCTCGCAATCGAACGGGGCGCGTGGACGCTTTCCGTCGGCGGCTTCCTCGCGGTCCTGCTCGGCGCGCTCGTCTCGCCCCGACCCGACGGCGTAGGCCCCTACGCCGTCGGGTCGCTGGCGGTCGGCCTCCCGGTCGCCCACTGGTTCGTGGGCAGGCAACTCGGCGACTTCCCAGCCGCGGACGCTGGCCGACTCACCACGTTCTTCCTCGCGCTGTTCGCGGTCTCGTACGTCGGCTTTCTCGCGGTCGAGTTCGCGGTCGCCTCCGGGGGCACCGTCGTCCTGCTGGCGCGAGCGGGCGCGGTGGTGGTCGCACTGTCGGTCTCCCGCCGGGCGGCCACTGCGGGCTACGACCGGTTCCGCGTCGCGCTGTCGGAGTGAGAACGTTTAATCCGCCTCCGCCCCGAACGTCGTGACATGCGAATCGCGATTCTGGGCGGCACCGGCGACATCGGACAGGCGCTCGCGCTCCGGTGGGGGCGCGACACCGACCACGAGCTCCTCGTCGGCTCGCGCGACCCCGAGAAGGCCCGCGGGAAGGCCGAGGAGTACGAGACCGAACTCGACAGCGTCGGCGTCGAGCGGACGGTCAAGGGGTTCGGAAACGAGATGGCGGCCGACCGCGCCGACGTGGTCGTGCTGGCGGTCCCGGCCTACCACGTCCGGGACACCGTCGAGGCCGTCGCCGACCGCATCGAGGACGCCGACGTGCTGATCTCCCCGGCGGTCGGGATGGAGCGCGACGAGGAGGGGTTCCACTACAGGCCCCCGCAGACCGGGAGCGTCACCGAGCTGGTCGCCGACGTCGCGCCGGAGGGCGTTCCCGTGGTCGGGGCCTTCCACAACCTCTCGGCCGACCGGCTCGCGAACCTCTCGGTCGACCTCGACCTCGACACCCTCGTGGTCGGCGACGACGGGGACGCGGTCGACATCGCGGTCCGGCTCGCCGAGGGAATCGAGGGCCTTCGGGCGCTCCCCGCGGGCGGGGCGGCCAACGCCGCCGAGGTCGAGAGTCTGACGCCCCTGCTCATCAACATCGCGATGGAGAACGACGGGATGCACGACGTAGGCGTGAAGTTCGAGTAGGAACCAGCCTTATCAGCGTTCGACGCCTACAAACGCGTCACATGACCAACTGGTACGCGGTCGGAGTCGGCTTCGTCGTCGAACTGCTCGTGGGCGCTATCGGCGTCGTCCTGCCCGGTCTCGGCCAGCTCACCGCGGGCCTGCTCGGCGGGTTCGTCGCGGGCTACCTCGCTGGCGGCGGGTTCGGCCGGGGCGCGTGGCACGGCTTGCTCGCCGGGGCGCTCGGCGGAATCGTCCTCGCGGTGGTGTTCGGTCTCGCGGTCGGCGCGCTCGGCACGGTCGGCCTCGGGCCGCTCGGTCCCCTGCTCGGCGGGAGCGTCTTCCTCGTCGGCGCGGTGCTCGCGCTCGCGATGGGCCTCGAAAGCGCGCTCGCCGGGGCGGTCGGCGGGTGGATCGCAAACGAGTAGGGGAATTTATATCGGGCGAGTTACGACTTCGCGGCGATGGAGTGGGAGACCGACTGGGAGTTACGCGCTCGGATGGGTGCGGTGCTGGTCCTGCTGGTCGGCCTGCTCGGGGCGTTCGCGCTCGCGCTCCACTGGGTGCTGACCGACGCGCTCTCGGTGTTCCTGACCGTGCTACTCGGGGAGGGCGACCGGGTCGTCGTCGGGGACCGACTCGGCGGCGTCCTGCTCGCGGCGCTGTTCGCGGCCGCGGTCGTCTCCGAGGTCGTCCTCAGCGAGAAGCTCACCGGCGAGGACGCCGCAATTCGGTCGGCCGACGACGCCCCCCGCGACCTCCGCAAGCGCCTCGCTCGCCTCGCCCACACCGCCGACGTTCCCGCGCCGAAGCTCGCGGTCGCCGAGACCGACGTGCCGAAGGCGTACACCACCGGCGTCCTGCCCGGCAACGCGACCGTGGTCGTCTCCTCGGGCCTGCTCGATGCGCTCTCGGAGGAACAGGTCGACGCGGTGCTGGCCCACGAACTCGCCCACGTCAAGAACCGCGACGCGAGCGTGATGACCGCGGCGTCGCTGGTCGAGCTGATCGGCGAGTGGTTGCTCGGGTGGTTCAGCCCGCGTTCAATCGACGAGGTCGAGACCGACCGGTACGGCAACCCCCGGGACGACGGTGGTCTCGCCCACGGCAACCCGGTCACCTTCTTCCCGTGGCTGTTCTTCACGGTCGCCGTCCGGCCGGTCGCGTGGGTCTTCTGGTCGGTCGGCCGGGGACTCACCCGACTGCTCTCGCAGTACCGCGAACACGCGGCCGACCGCGGCGCGGTCGCCATCACCGGCTCGCCCGCCGCGCTCGCGTCGGCGCTCGCCGAACTCGACCGCGAGGCACACCGACACCCCGAGACCGACCTCCGGGCCCGCGACCGGGTCCAGTCGGCGTTCTACGTCGTTCCGGTCCCGGAGGCCGAGGACGACGAGTTCGACCCCTCGGCGTACACCGGCTTCGCGGTCAACGGGGGCGAGAAGAACGCCTTCGAGAAACTCGACGAGGCCGCGACCGACACGGTCGCCGACGCCTTCGAGGAGGCCAACGCCGCGACCGACTTCCCGACCCACCCGCCGACCGGCGAGCGAATCGAGCGTCTGCGGGAGATGGACGCGGAAACGCGATAGCGCCCGGAAGCCCAACGGTTTTGCCGATGGCGGCCCAATTTCAGCCCATGGCAGACGCAGAAACCCTGCTCCCGAACGGTCGAATGCGAGAGGGCGCGGTCGCGGGCGACGTGACCCAGATACACCGCGGCGACCAGTACGCCGACGAGGGCGACCGCTTCGAGGTCGAGGACGAGACGTTCGAGGTGGTCGAAGTCCGCGAGCGCACACTCGGCGACCTGACCGACGAGGACGCACAGGCCGAGGGGATGGCCGACTTGGAACAGTACCGCGAGGTGTTGGACCGGGCCCACGAGAACTTCGAGTGGGACGACGACAGCGACGTGGTTCTGCACCGGTTCGAGAAGGTGGCGTAGCCGGGGTGGTCTCGGACGCGTCGGAGCCGACCGCGCGAATTCGTCCCGAGCGCGGAAACACTTTTATCGACCGACATCAAATCCCGACCGTGACGCCTTCGACCGTCCTCTCCGCGAACGGACTCCCGAAGTTTTCGTTGGGACGGTTGACGCTCTCGATATTCGCGGTGACCGGTGTGATACTCGCGCTGGCGGAGTGGGGCGTCGTCCCGCGAGCGGCGCTTTTGGTCGCCACACCGGCCGTTATCGCGACGTTGCTCGTGGACACGTTCCTCTACAACGAGTTTCTGATTCGGACCGGCGCGGGCTTTTGGGTCATCCTCGCCGGGTTCGTGTTCGTTCAGTCGCTCGTCGCCGCCGCCGTCCTCACGCGGCTCTCGCGGTTCTGGTCGAGGGGGAGACCGCGAATCGCTTCCGAGTAGCCGTAACTCCGAGAACGAACAGCACGTCGCAGACCGTCGCTACCGCCGTTCTCGAAGCTCCGAGCGCAGGTCTCCGAGGTCCATCCCCTTCATCGACAGCAGGACCAGCAGGTGGTAGACGATGTCGGCGCTCTCGTGGGCCATCTCCTCGGGGTCGTCGTCTTTCGCCGCCAGAATCAGCTCCGTGGTCTCCTCGCCCAGCTTTTCGAGGACCGCGTTCTCGCCCTTCTCGTGGTCGAACAGCGACGCGGTGTACGAGTCCTCAGGCAGGGTCTCCTTGCGGTCCTCGACGACCGCGAACAGTTCGTCGAGGACGGCGTCGGTGGATTCGACTTCCTCGCTCATGCTCCCAGCTCCGCGACCTCGGTGATGTCCTGTAGCTCGTCGAACTCCTCGCGGTCGCGTCGTCCGGACTCGAAGACGGTCTCGCCGACCTCGATGGGGGCGTTGGTCCGGGCCGCGAGCGCCAGCGAGTCGCTCGGGCGGGCGTCGATCACCGTCTGGCCCCGCGGGGTGTCGACGTGGAGGTCGGCGATGTAGGTGCCCCCCTCCAGCGACGTGACCTCCACGCTGGTGACCCGGCCGCCCAGTTCCTCGACCACGTCGAGCAGGAGGTCGTGGGTCATCGGTCTGCCGATGTCCTCGGCCTCCATGCCGCGAGCGATGCTGACCGCCTCCTCGAAGCCGATGAAGATGGGGAGAACGTCGTCGGCGTCGTCGGGCGCGAGCACGACCACCGGGACCGGGCCCTCCTCGGTCATGGCGACTCGCACCGCGTCGATGTCGGCGTTCATGTCGGCACGGACGGGTGCCAGAAAGAAAAGTCTGCCCTACTGGTCCGAGGCGGAATCGTCGGCTCCCGCCTCCCCCGCGGTCCCCGACTCCTCGACGGCCTCGAACAGGAAGCCGTGCAACCGCGAGTCGTCGGTGAGTTCGGGGTGGAACGAGGTGGCGACGACTGGCCCGTCCCGGACCGCGACCGGGCGGCCGTCCCACTCGGCCAGCACCTCGACGCCCTCGCCGACCGACTCGATGAGGGGCGCGCGGATGAACACCGCGGGGAAGGGGTCGTCGAGCCCGGCCACGTCGAGGGGGGCCTCGAAGCTGTCCTTCTGGCGGCCGAACGCGTTACGTTCGACCGTCACGTCGGCGATGCCCAGCTCGTCGACCCGGTCGTCGCCCGCGTCGGTCGCAGAGA
The DNA here is from genome assembly GCF_024138125.1 of Halorussus salilacus. NCBI lineage: Archaea > Methanobacteriati > Methanobacteriota > Halobacteria > Halobacteriales > Haladaptataceae > Halorussus > Halorussus salilacus. The sequence goes on along the minus strand of NZ_CP099993.1, from coordinate 1,186,649 downwards.
CGATGAGGCCCGCGCAGGTCGCCAGCACGGGCTTGCCCGCCGCGGCGTGGGCGCGTATCTCCTCGTCGATGCCCTCCGACCGGAGGAGCCGCGAGATGGCGGTCGATTCGCCGCCCGGGAGCAACAGGAGGTCGCAGTCGGGCACGGTCCCCGCGGTCCGGATTTCCGCGACCTCGACCTCCCGGCCGTGGGCCGCGCCCGCGCGCCTGACGGCGTCGGCGTGCTCGCTCACGTCGCCCTGTACCGCGACGACGCCCGCTCTGAGAGTCATGGGCGCGGGTAGGGAGTCGGGGCGCAAAAAGGGTCCGTCTCGTCGATTCGGCTCGCGCCCTACTTCGCGCCGGTCCGGGACCCGACCCACGTCCCGAGGGTCAGCCCGTAGACGAGGTGGCCGACGTGGAAGACCAGCGACTCGTCGCGGTCGAGGTCCATGCCGAGGACCCGGCCGAGCACGACGCGCTCGCCGAACGCAGAGAGCGCGAGCGCGTAGCCGACGCCTTCGAGCAGGCCGACCAGTTCGCTCCGGGCGGTCCTCTGCCCGCTGGTCGGCGCGTCGGGCCGACTGGCCCGACGCGCCGACGAGGACCCGAGCGCGCCGAAGACCCCGCCGCCGACGGTGCCGTAGAGTAGGTGGAGGGCGAGGGCGGTCACCGGGTGGTCGGCGGGGTCGCCCCCGGCGACGTACCTCGACCAGAACTCCGCGGTCGGCGGCAGCGAGCGGGCTATCGGGAGCCGGTAGCTGGTCATCACGAGCGTGGCGACGAGACCGCCCTTCAGGCCCTCGACGACCGGTCGGCGCTTCGCCCCCCGTTCGGCCGTCGCGCCGGTCGCGTCGGATTTGTCGGTCGCGCCGCTCGCGGAATCGGTCTCGCGGGAACTGAACGGAGAGAGTCGCATGGAGGGACGCCGACCGCGACCCGGTTATCCCTGTCGGCCGGACGCCCCGGGACGCCTACAGCGCGAGGACGTTGAGGAGCTTGACGAAGACGCCGAAGAGGACGCCGAAGGCCACGACGGTCTTGGGGTCGATGGTGATGGCGTTGCGATCCTCGGCGTCGAAGTACCGGACGAGTCCGGCGCTGGACATCAGCCCGCCGGAGTTCTGGCCACTGCTCATGTGCGATGGTCCGGTTTCCCGCCGCCTAAACCTTTCGGAGCGCCCCGGGTCCTCCGGCGCGTTTCGGTCCCGGCGCTGGGGTCGGGCGCGCTCCGATTGCGGCAAGCACGCGGCGGTGGGAAACCCTTATGCGCGCGGCGCAGGTACACTCGCCCAGACCACCAATGACTGTCACGCTGAAGGACTTCTACGCCGACTGGTGTGGCCCGTGCAAGACTCAGGACCCCATCCTCGAAGAGATGGAGGCCGACTGGGACGAGGTCGAGTTCGAGAAGATCGACGTCGACGAGCATCAGGACGTGGCCAACGAGTATCAGGTCCGGTCGATTCCGACCATCGTGGTCGAGAACGACGACGGCATCGTCGAGCGGTTCGTCGGCGTCACCCAGCGCGAGGAGCTCGAATCCGCGCTCGAAAAAGCGGGCGCGTGAGAACGTAAGTCGGAATCGCCCGGTTTCGTGTCGAGATTTTTTCGACAGATTCGCTATTCGTCGGTGTCACTTTCGTATCGAGACCGAACTTTCCCGGCGTGAAGCTAGCTACTGCCGTTACCTAGAAGAGAGAAGCCCTCGGTCGGCGCTCACTCCCTTCGGTCGCTCTCCTCCCTCGCCCTTCATCCGCCGGAAGACGTTCCTGCTCGCGCTGCTACGCGGGCTGCGACTTCCGAGATCTGCTTCGCGCTACTAAGCAGACCGCCGAGGGGTCCCCGGACCTCCCCGCTCGCGGGCCTCCGACGGAGGCCCGCGAGTGCGTCCCGACCGCGGAGGCCCGGACGAGTCGGGCGTGTCGGGGGCCAGTCGGTCCGGCGCTTCGGAGACTGTCCCAACCACGGGACGCGCCGGGCGCTCGCCCTCGGCGAGCGCGCGGCGGGGAGGAACGGGGGCGCGGTTGCGGTGCTGTGCTGTGCTATGCCGTGCTGTGCGGTCGCGGTCCTCTATGTACCGGGAGTAGCTAGCGTCTCGCTGTCGGATACGTTCGAATCGTGGACCCAACACGTCGGGGGGGGGGGGTTTCGACTCACTCCAAGCCGACCCGCTCGGCGTACTCCTCGAAGACCGCCCACGAGGGGTCGGCCTCGGGCGGTTCGACGCGCTCGCCGTCCACGAACGCGCCCGACCCCTCCCGGACCTCGCCGATTTCGGCCGCCGGAATCCCCTCGGCGTCCAGCGCCGACAGCACCGCCTCGACGCCCGACGACTCGACCGAAATCAGCAGGGTCCCCTCGCTGGTGGCGTCCCACGGGTCGATATCGAAGAACTCGCAGGCCTCCCGGACGCCCGGGAGGAGGGGCACTTCCGCGGAGTCCACGTCGAGGCGCACCCCACCGGCTGCGGCGAACTCGACCAGCGCGCCCCGCAGACCGCCCTCGGTCACGTCGTGCATCGCGGTGACCGGTCCGGCCGCCGCGGCGGTCAGGGCGTCGCGGACCGGGCTCATGTCCCAGAACCGCTCCGTGGCGTCCCGAATCGTCGATTCGGGGAGGTCGACCGCGTCCTCGAACAGCGTCACGAGGAAGCCAGCGACCTCGATACCTGGCCCCTTCGTCACGAGCAGGCGGTCGCCCGAGGTCGCGCCGTCGGGGCGCACGAGGTCGTCGTGGTCGCCCACCGCCAGCGCGGTCGCGCCGCCGACCCACGGGTACGAACACCCGCCGTAGCGGGCGGTGTGGCCGGTCACGATGCTCACCCCCAACTCGCGGGCCTCGCGGTCGAACGTCTCCCAGACGGTGCGGAACTGGTCGTCGGTCATCTCCGGCGGGAGGGTGAAGGTGACCGCGAGGTGGGTCGGCGGGATACCGGACACCGCGGCATCGGCGAGCGCGACGTGGACCGCGAACCACGCCGCCCGCTCGAACCCGAGCGCGGGCGTCAGCGAGAGCGGGTCGCTCGCCAGCACGACCGCGCGCCCGCCCACGTCCACGACGCCGAAGTCGACGCCGTGTCGCGGGCCGAGGCTCACGTCGGCGCGGTCGGCCCCGAGGTTCGGGTAGATGTACTCGTCGAAGAACGCCCCGTCCACCTTGCCGAGGTCGGTCATCGACGGCAATTGCGCCGGAGTCGCCAAATCCGTGGTGGTTCGCGCCTGACCGACGCTACGGCGGGCGACCCGCCTCACCCGGCGACGCTCGCGGCCCACCACGCCAGCGTTCCGGCGGCGAGGAGCGCGCCCTCCGCCCGCGAGAGTCGCCAGCCCGTCCGGAACAGCACAACGACGACCGCCATCTGCGCGCAGAGCCACAGTAGCCCGGTCCACGCGTCGCCGGTCACCTGAACGGGCCGAATCGCGGCGGTCGCGCCGAGTGCCCCGAGCAGATTGAAGACGTTGCTCCCGACGAGGTTGCCTATCGAGACCTCGTGGCGACCGCTCGCCGAGGCCGCCATCGATGTCGCGAGTTCGGGCGTCGAGGTGCCGACCGCCACCACGGTCGCCCCGATGGCCCACTCGGAGACGCCCACGAGTCGCGCGAGGTCGGCCGACGACTCCACGAGCAGGTGGGCCCCGCCAACCAGCAGGCCGAACCCGACGACGCCCCGGAGGAGGTGTCGGGGAGAGACCGCCTCCGCGACCGTCTCGACCGGCGAGTCGGCCGACTCGCCGGTCGAGACGGTCGTCCCGCCGGACGCGGCGCTCTCGGCCGACCCGTCGGCCGAGAGCGCGGCCTCGGAACCGCTCCCCCGCCGAATCAGCACGAGGACGTAGGTCGCGTAGACGACGAGCAGGCCGACGCCTTCGACCCGCGAGAGGGTCCCGTCGGCGACCAGCGCGGTCGTGAGCAGGGTCGCGGCGACGACCGCGACCCCGTCCTGATACACCAGCGTCCGGCCGGTCGGCACGGGCGCGAACACCGCGACCGCACCCACCAGCAGACCGAGGTTGAACACGTTCGACCCGACGACGTTGCCGACCGCCACGCCGGTCCGGCCGACCACCGCGGCGTCGAGGGTCACGAGGAGTTCGGGCGTCGAGGTGCCGACCGCCACCACGGTCAGGCCCACGACGAGTTCGGAGAGTCCGACCCGGCGCGCGACCAGCGAGGCCGCCTCCACGAACGCCGTCGCGCCGTACCAGAGCGCGAGGACGCTCCCCGCGATCACCGCCAGATCGACCAAGACACCGAGCATCGGTGTGGGATACGTCCGACGCGCGGAAAGGGATGTGGGGTGTCGGAGGGGAACGAGCGAACCCGGGTGGGATGTGCGAGTCGCGAGTCGCCGAACGGGATTACCGAAGGTAAGTCGATACGAGGAGGTAACTATTTGGACCGCGCCCGCGTGGCTCCCGACATGAGCGACGCCGACCGCGACTCCGACGCTGGCGACGACCCGGACGCCGACGAACCGCTGGCGGTGTGGTGCGCGGGCGAGGAGTGGTGTGCGGTCACCGCGACCGCGACCATCCTCGGCAAGAAGTGGCACCCGGTGGTCATCCACCGCCTGCTCGACGGCGGGCCGATGGGGTTCAACGAACTCAAGCACGACGTCGACGGCATCTCCAGCAAGGTGCTCTCGGACAGCCTCGAAGACCTCGGCGAGAAGGCGCTGGTGAACCGCGAGATAGTGAACGAAAAGCCCGTGCGGGTCGAGTACTCGCTGACCGACCGCGGCGCGTCGCTCCGCCCGGTCATCGAGAGCATGGCCGCGTGGGGCGAGCGACACCTCGCCGCCGCCGAGGACGCCGACGGCGGCGTCTCGTAGCGCTGTTGGTGGCCGACCGGCCGCTCGGGAAGATATTAATACTGTTACACACTCTCATACCTGTCCCCTCGGTCGGCTTTCATGGGTTTAAACACGGAACGTGTTCCCGTGAACTCTGTCTGTTCCGGCAAATATAGATATTAATATTAAGATTGAAAACCACGGGCCGATATGGGTATCGAGACGTACGATTCTCTCGACGGGCAGGTAGCGCTCGTGACCGGGGCGAACAGGGGCATGGGCAGGCACATCGCCGAACGCTTGGCCGACCTCGGCGCAACCGTGTACGCGGGTGCGCGCCGTCCCGACGACGTAACGTCGGACGACTGTCGTCCACTTCAGTTGGACGTGACCGACGACGAGGACATCGAGGCCGCGATGGCTCGCATTCGGGACGAACACGGCCATCTCGACGTTCTCATCAACAATGCCGCCATCGGCGGCCCGGATGAAGCGCTTCACGAGGCCAATCCTGACGGAGTAAATCGGGCGCTGACGACGAACCTCCGTGGCCCGATGCACGTCACGAGGTGCGCGCTCCCGCTCCTGCTCGAACGTGAGGGCGCTCGCGTCGTCGGCATGTCGAGCGTGATGGGGAAGTTCAGCGATGAGATGGAGCGGGGCGGTTCGCCCGCCTACCGCGTATCCAAGACCGCGCTGAACGGCTTTACCGCCTATCTCGACGGCGAATACGGCGACGAGGGACTGATAGCGAACGTCGCCGACCCCGGATGGGTGCGGACCGACATGGGCGGGAACGACGCGCCCCGAACCGTCGAGGAGGGCATCGAAACGCCGGTCTGGCTGGCCCGCTTCCGACCGGACGCTCCGAGCGGGCAGTTCTGGCGCGATAAGGAACCCATCGAGTGGTAGTCAGTCCTCGGTCACGAGCAACCGCCGCATCGAGAGATAGACATCCATGTTTCCGAGGACGTACGCGTAGAGCGTGTAGGCGTCTTGGGGAACCGACCCAACGTCGACCTCGAACGCTACCGTCTCCGTCTCGCCCGGCGCTAACTCGACCGTCGTTGTCTCGGGATCGAACACCGGGCTTCCGCGCACGTCGTCTTGGTTGGCCCAGAGCCACGGGTGGACGGTCGCGCGCATCTGCGACGGCTCCGGATTCGTGAACTCGATTTCGACGGTCCGGCGCGAATCCCCCTCGAACAGCAGGTCACCGTAGATACGGGGGTACGCCGCGCCGCCCTCGACACTCGGCGCGTCGAAGACGTTGATACACCGCGGACAGAGACCGATTTCCCGCCGGGTGGTCCGCTGGGGGTCTCGGACTTCCTTGACGAACACCGGCCGCCCACAGTGGTAACACTCCTCGTCGGCGACCGAGGTCGAACGCTGTAGCACGCGGTCGCCGTACTCGTCCGAGAGGAATCCCGGTCCGCGGCCGTCCAGCACGGAGAGGAGTCGGTCGCGGACGTTCGTCAATCCGTTCTCGACGGTCTCCATCCGGTCGGCGAGCGCGCGATGGGCGTTCATCCGATAGCGACGCCGGTCGTACTCCGACGCGAGGCCGTGAACCTGGTTCCGGAGGTTCGTCAGCTGTCCGTTCATCTTCCGGTCGGTGAGACCCAGCGCCTCGACCCCCCGGAGGTTCGACAGCGAGCGACGGACGACGCCGAGCCGCCGGTCGAGCGACCCTGTGCCGACCGCGGCGACGAGCCGGTCGGCCTCGATTCGCCCCCACGAGTAGAGGAACACTCGGGTCACGTCCTCACCCGGGAGCGCGGCGTAGTAGAGTGGCCAGTCGCTGTGGTTGTCGTTCCGGTTCTCGACCAGCACCGGGGTCCGGTCGGGGAGTCGCTCGTTTGGGACCTCGACCTCGACGACGTGGGCGGACACGTCGGTCGCCTCGATTCGCAACTCGCCGTCGGTTCGAGTCAACTCGACCTCGGAGGACTGGTCGGCGGGTCGGCCGACCGCCCGGTCCGGCCGCCCGTAGCAGACGTAGGGGTAGGCTTCGAGGTCGAGTTCGTGGGAGTTCCGGTTGAGGAGGTAACACCGCTCTGCGGCGGTGTATCCCGCCCGCAGGAGGGCGTAATGGAACGCGGTCTCCTCTGGAAGCCCCTCCATCGCCCGGTAGCCGCCAATGAGCGAGACTGCGTTGGTCAGCAGACCCATCCCGACGTGAACCGGGAGGCCGTACGTGCCCGTGTCGGGAATCGTGGAGGCACAGGAGTTGAGGAACACATGTGACGGGCCAAACCGGTCGGCGGGGAGCAGGTCGCCGTCGAGGGGGCAGTTCCGCTCGCCGTCCTCGACGCACCGCGGCGTGGGTTCCTCGAACTCGTAGTCGCTGACCGTTGGGTAGCCACAGAGGTACCCGTCCGAGAGGAACGTGTGTATCGAGCGGCCGTCGGTCATGGTCGAGAGCGACGCCAGACCCCCCTCGTCGAGCGACTCCATCTCGCCGACAGTCGCGTCGTTACGCCCGAAGACGACCGTTTCCTCGTCGGGCGAGCGGATATCGCGGTCTTCCTTTCGGAGGAGGATGCAGTGGCGCTCGTCGTTCGGCGGTTTGCGCTCGTACAGCCGTCGGGCGTCGTTCTCCGTCCGGCCGGTCACGATACCGAACGCGCCGCCCCGCGGACCGTCCTCCAGCAGTCGCCGTTGTAGGGCGAGCGCGGCCGACGGCGTCAGCGAAGCGGGGTGGCAGACGTACAGCGCAGGGCCGTCGGCGGCGTCTTCCACGGTCGAGACGAGTTCCGCCGAACGGTCGTCCGCGATGGCTTCGGCTAGCGGGCGATACGGGTCACTTTCCGGAGAGATGACGACCATAACGGGGATGAACCCCAATACTATAACAATATTATTATTCGAAATAAATGAACTTCAGCGGGGCGGTCAGTGCTTGATGTCGGCGGTGCTCACGTCACCGATGGGTGGGAGCACCCGGAGTCGCCGCCGGACCGAGAACAGTACCGCGACCCCAGCGAAGCCGAGACTGCCGACGGTCAGCGCGGTTTCGAGACCCACGACGCTCGCGGCGCTCCCCGCGACGAACGACCCGACCGGTGCCGCGACCGCCGACGCACTCGTTGACACTGCCGTGACGCGGCCGAGGAGATCGTCGGGAACCGCGGTCTGACGCAGTGTCTGCATCAGCACGTTGTACGCCCCGACCGGAATCCAAGCTAGTCCGAAGAGGCCGACTGACGCGAACGGGCGGGGGACCCGCATCGCGGCGAAGAACGCGACAGCCGCGATGGCGAAGCAGACGCTCAGCGCGTAGCCGAGTCGCACCTCGTGGAGGAACGAGGCACCGAGCGCCCCGAGCAGGGTCCCCGCCGCGAGCGCCGACACCAGGAGACCGTACATCTGCGGGCCGCCCCACAGGTCTGCCAATCCCGGGAGTACTGCCATCGTCCCGCCGACCACGAAGTTCGCGACCGCGGCACCCACGATGATGTTGGTCAGAACGGTTCGCCGGACGTAGCCGACTCCCGAACGAAGGTCGTCGAGGTACTCGCTCAGTCGGTCTTCCGACCGGTCGGAGTCGGGACCGCCGGACGGAATCGCGACGCTTCCGAAGAGCACGGCCGCCAGCAGGAACGTCACGGCGTCGAAGACGTACAGGGTCACCGCGCCGAACATCGCGATGAGGACGCCACCGACCGCTTTGAACACGAGGTCCACGCGCTTGTACGCGAGCGAGAACAGCGAGTTTGCCTGCACCAGATTCTCCTCGGTGACGATTCGGGGGAGCGCGGCGCTCTGGGCTGGATAGACGAACTGGTCGATAAGCGCCAGCGTCGGGATGACGGTTAGGACAACGAATATGTCGAGCGAGTTCGTCCACGCGGCGAGTGGGATGGTGAGGACCGCTATCGCCTGCACGAGTTGCGTGCCCGTGAGCGTCCATCGGAGGTCCCACCTGTCGACCAGCGGTCCAGTGAGGAACTGGAACACTTCGGGCGAGTAGAGCAGGAACCCGCCGATTCCAGTATAGAACGGAGAGCCACTAAGATCGTGAACCGACCAGAGCGTTGCGGCGAGATAGAGGCTATCACCGACGTTCGTCACCACACGCGCCGAGAACATCGTCGTAAACCGGCGGTTCCCCCAAATACCACTCATGTTGAAAAGTGAACTGGTATTCGTTTCAATATTGCGTATTCGAGACATGACTCGGCGAGATGCGGGGCGTAGAATTAATTAGGATAATAAAAATAAATAGCATATTAAATAAAAATATATACGATATTAAATTAGTTGTAGAATATGGGCATCGATACCGAAGTCGCCATCGTCGGCCTCGGCTGGATGGGAAAACGGATAGCCGAACAGTACAACGCGATGGACGGCGTGACGCTACTCGCTGGCGCGGACACCGACCCTGACGCTCGCGAGGCGTTCGGCGACGAGTACGGCGTCGAGACCTACGGGACCTGTGAACGCGTCTGCCGAGCGGCCGTCCCGGACGCGGTCATCGTCGCCACGCCCCACCCGTTCCACTACGAGCAGGTGATGGCGGCTATCGACCACGGGACCAGCGTTCTAGTCGAGAAACCGATGGTTGTGGACCCCGAGCATGCGATAGAGATAGAGAACGCGGCCCGCGCGGCGAGCGTCGAGGTCCGGGTCGGCTATCACCGCCGGTTCAATCCGGCGTACCGGGCGATCAAGGACGCGCTCGACGACGGCGAGATCGGCGGTGTCTCCACGATATCCTGTCGCATCGGTCTCGAATGGGTCGATATCAACGAGAGCCAGTGGCGGATGGACCCGTCTGTCACCGGCGACAAGGGCTACTTGTACGACATGGGTTCGCACCTGCTGGAAGCCCTCCTCTGGGCGACCGGCGCGCGCGTCGAATCGGTCGCGGCAGTCGGTAGCGACTCGTTCGACGTCGACGTCAACACCGCTGTCTCCGCGGCGCTCCGAATCGACGGCCGGACCGTTCCCGCGACCGTCACGCTCTGCGGCGAGAGCACCGCGTTCGACGCAGACGAGACGCTGACCGTCTGGGGGACCGACGGCCGTCTCACGTACCGGAGCGCCCCTGCTTCGTCGGCTGACTGTGACGTTGTTCGCGTCACCCAGCCCGAGGGAACCGAGGTCTCGCACTTCCGCGAGGGGACCGACTTCGAGGCGATGACTCGCGAGAAACTCGAAGCATTTGCCGCCGCGGTCCGCGGCGACGACTCCCGTCTCACTGACTACTCGTTCGCCCGCCGACTCACGCGCGTTCGCGCGGCGATCTCCGAGGCCCGTGAGTCCGGCGAGTCCGTCCCGGTCGAGTGCCGGACCCCGACTGCGAACCACTGAGGTCCTCACTCGCCACCCGCACCTTTTTATCCGAGGACGGGACCACCTCTGCCCGGATGGGACACCGCGCACTCCTCGCGTACAGCCGCGAGGGCTCGACCTACGACCTCCACCGCTCGCACTGGGGCGGGGCCGACTTCGCGCTCGCTCGCCACGTCTCCGCGGAGACGCCGTTCGCGTCCGGGACCGGGTTCGCCGTCGACCCCGACCCGGTCGCGACCGGCCTCGAACTGGAAACCGCGGTCGCCGAGTCCCTCGACTTCCTCGCCCACGAGGCGTTCTTCCGGGTGGGTCCGGACTACGAGACCGCGCCGTTCCACGTCTGCTGGTTCGGCCTCGAAACCGACAGCGACCGAATCGACCGGAGCGAGACCGTCGGTCACGGCGCGCTGGTCGAGGCCCGACCCGCCGAGGGCGACGACTACTTCCGGGGGTGGTTCCGGGCGACGAAGGCCGCGGTCGGCGACGCGGTCGACCGCGGCGACCTGACCCGCGAGGAGGCACTGGATTATCTCGCGAGTCGGGTCGAGTCGTGGGCCGAGGACCGGGAGGTGATTCGGCCCGAGTGACCGAATTTCGAACCCCGCGACCCCATCACTCCGCCGGAACGAGACGGTGGACTCCGCCGCCGTCCTCGCCCGACCCCAGCACGTACACCTCCCCGTCGCCGTCGCTCCCGAACGAGAAGACCCGCCCGAGCTTTCCGGCGTCGTCGCCCGCCACCTCGACGACGCGTATCGGCCACTGGCCCTCGTCGGTCGGCGTCGCGACGAACAGCCTGCCGTCTGCCGACAGGTCGGCGAAGACGTACGCCCCGTCGAGGTCCGGGAGCGCAGAACCCCGGTAGACGTACCCGCCGATGACCGAGTCGCCGCTGACCCCGTCGCCCGAGTGGGGGTACTCGACGACGGGGTCGCGCAGGGGCTCGCCGCCCCTGACCGAGTCGGGCGTCTCGTCGGGACAGTCGTCGGCCTCGAAGCAGTGGGTGGCCTCCCTGACGTTCCACCCGTAGTTGCCGCCCTTCTCGACCACGTTCACCTCCTCGTAACTGCTCTGGCCCACGTCGGCGACCAGAAGACGTTCCCCGTCGAACGACATCCCCCACGGGTTCCGGAACCCCCACGCGTAGTGCTCGCCGAGGCCCTCCTCGCCGACCAGTGGGTTGTCGTCGGGGACGGCGTACGCTCGCTCGTCTTCTTCGTCGTCGGTCTCGCTGTCGTCGGTCTCGCTGTCGGCAGGTTCGCCGTCCACGTCGATGCGGAGGACGCTCCCGAGCAGGTTCTCGGTCACGTCCTGACCGTTGCCGCCCGCGACGGCGTCGTACCAGTCCTCGACGTGTCCAGTCCCCTGGTCGCCACTCCCGCCGCCGTCGCCGACGCCGACGTAGAGGTAGCCGTCCGGGCCGAAGGCGATGTCGCCGGAGTTGTGGTTCGACTGGGGTTCGGGAATCTCCAGAATCGTCCGCTCGGAGTCGGGGTCGGCGCGTCGGCCGTCGTCGGTCGCCTCGAACTCCGCGAGCACGAACGTGTGGCTGTAGTCGTCGGGCGTCCCGTCCCGCCGCGGGGCGCTGTACCGGACGAACGCCCGGCGGTTCTCGGCGAACTCCGGGTGGAGTTCGACGCCCAGCACTCCGGCCTCGTAGGCGGTCTCGACAGCGTCGCGCAGGTCCAGGAACGGGTCGTCACGGAGGCCGTCGGACTCGTGGACGAGGATTCGGCCGGGCTGGTCGGCGACGTACCGCCGGTCGGCCTCGGGCGCGAACGCGACGTCGGTCGGAGCCTCCAAGCCGGTCGCCAGCGTCTCGATACCGACCGACTCCGGGATGTCGTCTCCCGCCTCGGTGGTCTCCGCCGCTTCCGTCGTCTCGGTCTCCGGCGACGCGGTCGTCTCGGTCGACTGCGCGTCGTCGGCGAGCGGGTCCTCCGCGGCGCAACCGGCGAGCGCGGCCGTCGCTCCGGCGAGCGCGGCTTCGAGCAAGCGCCGCCGGGTGGAGGTCGGTGCCATGGCGACCCTCACGGCGTCGAGACGGAAATACGTCCGGTCGGGGCGGGGCGGGTCGGGTCGAGTCGGGTCGAATCGCTCCGACCGTCGCGGCGGCGCGAGCGCCGCCGCGACGGAGTGTGGCTTTAGTAGCTCGACCACCTACCCCGTCGCAGTGACGACTTCAGGCGACGCCGCCGACGCCAGCGCGCTCTCGGACCCGACGCCCGAGCGGGCCCGCGACCGGGTCGCGACCGCGGTCGACCGCGCGGAGATGGTCACCGTCTTCGGGCGGTGCACGGTCGACTACGAGGGTCGGGCCGCGAGCCATCTCGGCCCCGGCGACCGACTCGTCGTGCTCAAGCCCGACGGGACCGTGCTGGTCCACACCGACGAAGGGCAAAAGCCCGTCAACTGGCAACCGCCGGGTTGCACCCACGAGACCGACGTGTCCGACGGCCGGTTCCGCGTCCGGAGCCACCGCGAATCGCCCGACGAGGAACTGGTCGTGGCGTTCGAGGCGGTCCGGCAGGTCGCGACCTTCGACGTGACCGACCGCCGGGACCGCTCGCTCACCGGGACCGAGGAGGACCTCCGCCAGCGCATCCTCGACGACCCGGACCTCGTCGAGGAGGGCTTTCGACCGCTGGCGACCGAGCGCGAGACGCCCGCCGGGGCGGTCGACATCTACGGCACCGACCGGACGGGCGCGACGGTGGTCGTGGAACTCAAGCGCAGGCGGGTCGGTCCCGACGCGGTCGGACAGCTCTCGCGGTACGTCGAGGCGCTCGACCGGGAGCTCCACGCCGACGCCGAGGTCCGCGGGATGCTGGTCGCGCCCTCGGTCACCGAGCGCGCCCGGAGCCTGCTGGCCGAGAAGGGACTGGAGTTCGTCTCGCTCGGGCCGCCCGGTCAGTAGACGAACAGCCGCCAGAGCCACTCGCCGAGGCCCGGTGACCCGAGTTCGCCGGGGCGCTCGACGTTCACGCCGACCTCGAACTCGTGAGTCGTGCGGCCGTCGTAGCGCCGTTGCTCGCCGCCCGTCTCGACCGTGGCGTTCAGCCGGGTCTCGACCGCCGAGAGGGTTCCGCGGTCGGCGTCGACGGTGGCGCGGATTCGAGAGGCGTCCACCTTCGTCACGGCGTCGGCCTCGCGGCCCTGCAACGCGACGACCACCGCCGCCGGGTCGGCGAGTTCGAGGACGATTCGGTCGCCGTCGCGGTCGACGACCTCCCAGCCCTCGACGCCGGGCGCGGGCGGCGTCAGCCCGCTCGGGTCGTCCCACGAGTAGCGGTCGGCCCACCGGAGGTAGTCGGGCGCGGCCCGGACGGTCCGGTCGCCGACCTCGCGCTCGCCGAGCGCGAGGTCGAGGGTCCCCGACCGCAGCGGCGGCGACCCGGTTCCGGACCCGGCGTACACCGAGGGACCGGACGCGACCCCCGACGGAATCTGGCGGTATCGGCGGGCGTCGCGGTCGATGCGGTGTTCGACGACGAACGGCTCGCCCTCCTCGCGCGCCACCGCGACCCGGTAGCGGTGGTCGGCCCGCTCGGCGTTCTCGAACGCGGTCGCGTACATCGCGTCGGGGTCCTCGGGGAGGGGGTCGGGCGAGGCGTCGGTCGGCCTGAACTCGGCGACCCGGACCGCGCCAGCGACCCCGACGAGGCCGGTGAGCAGGAGGACGGCCAGCGTGACGCGGGCGACTGGGACCGACCGCCGCGGGCGCTCCCCGGCCCGGGGAGCGCCCGCGGGCCCGGCGTCGGCGACGCGCCCGACGTGGAACGCCGCGAGGACGGCCAGCGCGAACGGCGAGACGAGGAGAGTCAGCGTCCCGGCCACGCCGACCAGCGCGACCACCGACCCCGACCCCGCGCCGTATTCGAGTCCCGTGAGCACTGCGAGGCTCACCAGTCCGGCGTAGCCGAGGTGCCAGCCGACGCCGACGGCCGCTTCGCGGGGCCTCTCGACGACGACCGCGAGCGCCGCGAGGAACCCCCCGCCGACCGAATCGCCCTCGGCGACCCGGACGACCGCGGGTGCCACGACCGCCCACGCGAGGAGCGTCCCGACGGCGACGCCCCACGGCGGCGTCGCCACGAGGACCGGGAGCGCCAGCGCGTCGCCGTGACCGAGCCAGTAGAGCGCCGCGCGAACCGGGGTGTCGAGCAGGAGGAAGGCGGCCGTCCCGGCGAGGACCGCGACCGCGTGGCCGAGCGTCGCCGCGGCGGCGAGCGCGGCGGCGCGGTCGCGCGCGTTCGCGAGATTCCACTCGACGGGCGGACCCTCGGCGAGCGCCCGGCGAACGCCGGGCGCGAGCGCGCCGAGACCGACGACCGCGACGACCGGCGGGACGACGAGCGCGAGGAGGGGATGGACGGCCCACCCGAGCAGAAGTCGGAGCGTCGCCTCCGCGAGCGCGACCGCGGTCGCGCTCGCGAGGAGCCGCGGACTGTCCAGTGTGAGGCCGGTGGGAGAGTGGCGGCGGGACACGTCTGAACCCTCCGACCGCCGGTATTTATAGTTGGGCGAGAAGCGGCCTACTCGACTTCCCGCTTGAGCTCCGCCAGTTCGTTCATCGCCTCCAGTGGCGTCATCGTCGCCACGTCGACCTCCCGGAGACGCGTGGCGAGGTCGCCGCCGACGGCGGAGCCGTCGGCGACGACCTCGGGGGGCGATTCGCGCTCGGGAGGTGATCCGCGCTCGGGGAGCGATTCGCGCTCGGCGGCGTCTGGCGGGCCAGACGCCGCCGATTCCTCCGGCCCGTCGTCGGCGTCGGCCAGCAGGTCCTTCGAGCGCTCGACCACCGCGTCGGGGACCCCGGCCTCCCGGGCGACCTGCACGCCGTAGGAGGCGGTGGCCGCGCCCTCCCGGACCTCGTGGTCGAAGACGACCTCCTCGTCGGTCCGCTCGGCCGCGAAGTGGAGGTTGAACGCGCCCGGCAGGTCGTCGGCGGTCTCGGTGAGCTCGTGGTGGTGAGTCGCGAACAGGGTCAGCGCGCCGACCTCGTCGTGGACGTACTCGGTCACGGCGCGGGCGATTGCGAGGCCGTCGGTGGTGCTGGTGCCCCGGCCCACCTCGTCGAGCAGGACCAGCGAGTCCTCCGTCGCGCTCTGCAGGATGGCGGCGAGCTCGGTCATCTCGACCATGAACGTCGAGCGCCCTCCCGCGATGTCGTCGCTCGCACCCACCCGGGTGAAGATCCGGTCGACCGGCTCGATGCGGGCGCTTGCGGCCGGGACGAAGCTCCCGGTCTGGGCGAGCACGGTTATCAGCGCGACCTGACGCATGTACGTCGATTTCCCCGACATGTTCGGGCCGGTGACGACCGCGAAGTGTCGCTCCGAATCGAGGTCGGTGTCGTTGGGCACGAACGACCGCTGGGTGCGCTCGACCACCGGGTGGCGGCCGCCCTCGATGCGGAGGCCGGACCCGTCCCCGTCGCTCTCGTCGACGATTTCGGGGCGGGCGTAGTCGCGCGTGGCTGCGACCTCCGCGAGCGCCGCGAGCACGTCGAGTTGCGCGAGCGCGTCGGCGACCGCCTGAACGCGCTCGGACTCCCCGGCGACTTCCCGGCGGACCTCCCGGAACAGCTCGTGTTCGAGGTCGTCGGCCCGGTTCTCCGCCCGGAGAATCTCGTCCTCGCGCTCCTTGAGTTCGGGGGTGTAGAACCGCTCTGCGTTCTTGAGCGTCTGCCTGCGGTTGTAGTCGTCGGGCACGCTGTCGAGGTTGGGGTTGGTGACCTCGATGTAGTAACCGTGGACCGAGTTGTGCCCGACCTTGAGCGAGTCGATGCCCGTGCGCTCGCGCTCGGACGCTTCGAGGTCGTCTATCCACGCCTTGCCCTCGCGCTCGGTCTCGCGGAGCTCGGCGAGTTCGTCGTCGTAGCTCGGCTTGATGACGTCGCCCTCGGTTATCTCTCGGGCGGGGTCCTCCCGGATGGCGCGGTCGATGCGGTCCCGAACGTCGGCGAGTTCGTCGAGGGCCTCGCGGAGCTCGACCAGTCGCTCGGACTCGAAGCCGTCCATCGTGGCCTTCAGCTCGGGCACCACGTCGAGGGTGGCCTTCAGCGACCGCAGGTCCCGGGCGTTGGCCCGCCCCCGCGAGATGCGGGCGATGAGCCGCTCGATGTCGTACACGTCCCGCAACTGCTCGCGGGCGGCCTCGCGGGCCTGCACCCGGCGGGTCCACTCCTCGACCGCGTCGAGGCGCGACTCGATGCGGTCGGGTTCGAGGAGGGGCCGCCGGAGCCAGTCCTTGAGCTTCCGGCTCCCCAGCGCACAGGAGGTCTCGTCGAGCACCCCGAGCAGGGTCACGTCCTCGTCGCCGTGGACCGTCCGGCGCTCGAACAGCTCCAGACTCCCGAGCGCGACCCGGTCGAGCAACATGTACTCGCGGGGCTCGTAGCGCGTGAGGTGGTTGAGGTAGTCGAGGCGGTCGGCGGCGTCGGCGCTCCCGCCGTCCTCTCCGCCCCGGGTGTACTCGGCGTAGGCCAGCAACGCGCCGCACGCCCGGGTCTCCACGTCCTCGGCCAGCTGGGTGTCGGGTGACCCGAAGTAGGCCTCGACGCGCTCGGCGGCCGCCTCGGCGTCGAACGCCTCGGCGTCGTATGGCGAGACCATGCAATCTGCGTCGAACGGGTCGGCGTCGGTGCCGGGTTCGACGATGGCCTCGGCGGGCGCGAACCGGCTCACCTCGTCGGCGATGGCCGACTCGCGCCGGGCGCTGGTGACGTAGAAGTCGCCGGTCGAGACGTCCAGCAGCGCGAGACCGTAGCGGTCGGGGTCCTCGGTCAGGCAGGCCACGAAGTTGTTGTCCTCGGTGTCGAGCAGTTCGTCCTCGGTCAGCGTGCCCGGCGTCACGATTCGGGTGACCGCCCGCTCGACCACGCCGGTGGCCTCCTCGGGGTCCTGGACCTGATCGGCGACCGCGACCCGGTAGCCCGCGTCGAGCAGGGTCTCGATGTACGACTCGGCGTTGTCGATGGGGATGCCAGCCATCGGGTAGGTGCCGGTCGAGTCCTCGCGCTGGGTCCGGGTGATTTCGAGCAGGCGGGCGGTGATCTCGGCCGCCTCGCAGAACGTCTCGTAGAAGTCCCCGACCTGGAACAGCACGAGCGAGTCGTCGTACTCCGCACAGAGGTCGTAGTACTGGCTCAGCATCGGCGTGAGGTCGTCGCCGCGTTCGGCCATCTTCTCGGGTGGCCCCAGCGCCCCGTCCATGGTCGTATTCGTGGCACTGCTCGGGGTTATACCCTCTGGATTCCGACCGGGGACGCGGGCGGCGCGAGCGCCGCCCGCGTCCCCAATTCGGTCGGCTTACAGCATCCCGAACAGCGGCATGATGAGACTGGCGACCCACCCGACGGTCCCGACCCCGACCACCGCGAGGTCGGGGTCGGCCCGCCGTCGGGCCGACCCCGCGGCGATCAGGCCGACCGAGAGCAACAGCGCGACCCGGTGGAGCACGAGGTCGATGGGGACGATGCCGACCCCGACCGCCGAGAAGTCGAGGACGAACGCCGCGCCGAGCGCGACCACCGTCAGCCCGAACGCCACCGCCCGGTCGAGCGGCCGGGCGGTCAGGGCGGCGACCGTCGGAATCCCGAACGCGACGACCGGGTACAGCAGTCCGGCGAACAGTTTGGGCGAGACACCCGGGAACGCCCGTTCAAGCGCGAGTCCGGTCGTCCGGACGCCCAGATACAGCCCCAGCAGGGCGACGACCAGCAGTATCCGGTGGCCGTTGTCGGCGAGCGCGCGGCCCGCGCGCTCGCCGACCTCTCGGACCGACCGAGACCCGGTCAGGCTCACGCCCACCACCCCCGCGGCGAGCGCGAGTTCGATGGCGGATATCCAGCCGTCGTGGCGGCCGCCGCGGTTGCCGTGGTACTCCCGGCGGACCTCCGAGACGTACGGTTCGTCCATGAAATCGGCCTCGACGGTTCTGGCGGCACCCTGAACGTTCGTCACGGTGTGGCGGAGCCGGAACCAGTCCCAGTACTCGGCGTGGGCCTGAACTGCGGTCCACTCGTCGTCGGCGCGCGGCGACTCGTAGGCCCTGACGTGCTGTCTGGCCCCGAGGTAGTCCCCGGCGTGGAGCTGGTAGCTCTCGTCGACCCACCGCCCGGTTCCGCCCCGCGGTCCCGCGTCGAGGTAGGTGTACCGGGTCGACCCGCGGGCGTCGTTCCACTCGATGCCGTCGTCGGTGAGCTCGACCGAGTAGGTCTCGGCGTCGGCCTCGGTCTCGTTGCCCGTCGTGCGGTTCCAGTCGAGGTTCGACCGGTCGGTCAGCGCCCGCCGAACCTCGTCGCGCTCGCCGTGTATCACGACGTTTATCGCCAGCGTCCGGTCCTCGGGCGACCGCGAGGAGCTCGTGTACGGCCACAGCAGGCTACCGTTCTCGCTCGGTTGGACCAGCGTCTCGTCGTCGGGCGCTGTCGCGCTCGACGCGGCCGCGCTCGACGAGTCCGACCACGGCAGGCCCCCGTCGAGGGAGTCCCCTGGAGGCCCGACCGCGAGCAGGCCAGCGACCAGCAGGACCGAGACGACCGGGACGACCGCCCTCCGAAGCGTGGACATCGACGTTTTCGGCCTTCTCGGGCGGCCTTAAAGAGTGTATCCCCGCGCGCGGTCGCCCCGGGCGACCGCGCCGAAAGGCGCTAACGGCCGGGTCGCCTACCGTCGGGCGTGACTCGAAATCGGTCCGCTCCGTCTGCCCCCGACAGCCCTGTCGACCTCGACGACGGCGACGACCTCGACGCGTTCGTCGCCGCCCACGACCTCGCGCTGGTGGACCTCTACACCGAGGGATGTAGCCTGTGTCAGGCCATCGAACCGGTCGTGGGCAACGTCGCCCGCGCGACCGACGCCGCCGTCGCCACGCTGAACCCCCGGGACGACCCGCCGCTCGTCGAGGAGTACGACGTTCGGAGCGTCCCCACCCTCCTGCTGTTCGTCGACGGCGAACTCGTCGACAGGATGGCCGAGGGATTCCGGGGGACCGAGGCGGTGGTCGAGTTCGTGACGGCACACCAGCGCGACTGAGCCGCGTCGCGGCTCAGTCGCGTTCGCGGAGCGCCGACTCGACGGCCACCTCGGCGACGTTCCCGCCGTACTCCGCCGTCCGGACGAGGCCGTCGAGGACGCGCGTCAGGTGGTACGCGTCGGCGGTTCCGCGCTCGAAGGCGTCGCGCTCGATGGCTTCGAGTTCGGCGACGACCTCGTCGCGCCGGTCGAGAACGCCGTGGGCGGTCTCGGTTCGGGCGTCCCCCGTGACGACCTCGACCGCGTCCTCGACCACCCGTCTGGCGGCCGCTCCGGACTCGCGGGCGCGGTCTACGAGCTCTCGGTCGATTCCGGCACCGACCTCGCCGTCGCTGGCGGCCGCGATCCGTGCGATTCTGACCGCGTGGTCGGCGACGCGTTCGAGTTGGCGCGCGGTGAGGTAGTGGTCGAACAGTTCCGGCCGGTCCACGCCGAGGTGGTCGACCTCCGCGAAGTCGGTCAGCGACCGTGAGAAGTGGCGCGCGAGCATCTCGAACAGTCTGTCGGCCTCGTCGTCTCGACCGGCGACCGAGTCGGCTCCCGTCCCCTCGCCCAGCGCAGCGTCGGTCGCGGTCCGGTGCATCGACAGCGCCACGAACGTCAGTTGGCTCACCGACTGGCGGACCGACACGTCGGCCGGGTCGAGGAGGTTCCGGACGACGATGCGAGCGTCGTCCTCTTCGGCGATTTCGGTGCCGATGAGGGTCCGGGCCAGCGCGCGGGCGGTCCGGCGCTGGTCGTCGGTGAACGCCCGGGTCGCGGCCAGCGTCACTTCGTCGAAGCCGACGGCGTAGGTGGCCTTGAGCACGCGCTCGACCGCGTTCACGCCCGGGCCGTCGATTTCGACTCGGGTGGCGTCGAGGTCGCCGCCGTCGGTCCGGGACCCGCGCACGACGAGCGAGCCGTCGGCGTGGGTGTAGAGGTGGACGTCGCACCCCGCTTCGAGTCCGTGGTTCTCGGCCCATCGCTTCGGAATCGAGACGGTGTAGGTCGACCCGCCGACCTTCTGGAGCTTCCGGGTCTGCATCTCGGCGTCGCTCACCCGAATCACCCGAACTTCCCGGTGATGTACTCCTCGACCCGCCGACTGCGGGGATTCTCGAACACCTGGTCGGTGTCGCCGTACTCGACGAGTCGGCCGCCGGTGAGGAAGACCGCGGTCTGGTCGGAGATGCGGGCGGCCTGTTGCATGTTGTGGGTCACGATGACCACGGTGTACTCTCGTGCGAGGTCGTCGATGAGGTCCTCTATCTTCGCGGTCGCGATGGGGTCGAGCGCCGACGCGGGTTCGTCCATCAGGATGACCTCGGGGTCGGTCGCGAGACACCGCGCGATGCAGAGCCGTTGCTGTTGGCCGCCCGAGAGCCCGAGCGCGTTGTCGTCGAGCCGGTCTCTCACCTCGTCCCAGAGGGCGGCCTTCCGCAGGGACTGCTCGACTATCTCGCGTTCCCGCTCGGTGTCGGCGCGCCCGGTGAGCTTCGCGAGGAGGTCGGTCCGAACCGTCCCGTGCTTTCGCGGCCCGTAGGCGACGTTGTCGCGGATCGACTTCGGGAACGGGTTCGGCGCTTGGAACACCATCCCGACGCGCTTGCGGAGTTCGACGAGGTCGACGCCGTCCTCGTAGATGTCCTGCCCGTCGAACCGAACCTCGCCGTCGACGCTCGCCGAACGGATTCGGTCGTTCATTCGGTTGAGACACCTGAGGAACGTCGACTTCCCGCATCCAGAGGGCCCGATGAGCGCCGTCACGCTGCGCTCGGGAATGTCCATCGAGATGCCGTCTATCGCCCGTTCGTCCCCGTAGTGAACGTCGAGGTCGGTCACCGAGAGCTTCGCGTCGCCCTCGAACTCGTAGGCGGTCCACTCCGGGCGGCTCTCCTCTCGACTCTCGCCGGTCGTCGTCTGCGGTTCGTCCGTCGTCTGGGTCACTGATCTGGTTTCACTCATGCGTTCAGCCTCCGTCTGAAGTAGATTCGCGAGGCGATTCCGAGCGCGTAGAACGACAGCACCACGACTAGGAGGACGAACGCGGTCCCCCATCCGAACGCCTCGGCGTTCTCGGCGGAGACGCCCGCGGTGATGGTCGCGTACAGCTGGTAGGGGAGCGCCGGCGCGCTCTGCAACAGCGCCTCGTTCGCGACGAACGGCGGCGTCGCGGTGAACTCGAACGACCCGAGCACCGCGGGCGCGTCGTCGCGGAGCCCGCCCGCCATCACGAGCAGGATGGGTGCGGTCTCCCCGGCGATGCGGCCGACCCCGAGGATGACGCCCGTGAGTATCCCCGGCACCGCCGCGGGGAGGACCACGCTCCGAATCGTCTCCCACTTGCTCACGCCGAGGGCGGCGCTCGCGTCGCGGTACTCGTCGGGGACCGCCTTGATGGCCTCGCGAGCGGTGATGAGACAGAGCGGCATCAGCATGAACCCGAGGACGAGCATCCCCGAGAGCAGCGACGTGTTGCCGCCGAGTCGCGGGACGAGAAAGGCGTACCCGAACAGCCCGAAGACGACGCTCGGAGTGCTCCAGAGCCCGTTCGTGGCGATCTCGACCGCGCCGACGAACCGGCCCTGTTCGGCGTACTCCGTGAGGAACACCGCCGCCGCGACCGCGGCCGGAACGCCCGTGAGGACCGCCCCGACGACGAGCCAGACGGTGCCGACGATGGCCGGGAACACGCCGTTGACGACGTCGGGCCGGTACGAGTAGCCGTTCGTGACGAACGGCCACTCGAACGGAACGAGCGAGAAGCCCTCGAACGCCGGACCGACGCCCTTCGACGCGACGAACGCGAGGAGCGCGGCGAGGACCGCGATGATTCCGACCGCGTTGACCCCGACGAGCAGATACGCCGCGGTCTGGCGGCCTCGGCTTCCGTAGCCCTCGTAGGCCTTCGCCGCCGCCCACGCGGCCACGAGCGCGGCCACGGCGAGGAGTATCGGCGCGATCATCGCGCCCGTGAACGTCGCGGAGAACCCGTTTGGTTGCCACGAGAACCCCGGCGCGACCACGTCGGCGAGGACGAGCGCCGCCGTCCCGACGGCGGCCATCCCGGCGGGAAGCGTCGAGCCGAGGTCCTCGGGCACGAGCGCGACCCCGAAGAGGGTGAGACCGCCCGCGAGGGTCGAACTCGCGAGCCACCCGACGGTGCCGAGACCGAGCGTCTGGGACGCGACCAGTCCGGCGACCGCGAACGCCCCGCCGCCGAACAGCGCCGCGGTGACCAGTCCCGCGGTCTCGTCGGGCGTCGTTTCGAGCAGGTCGACCTTGGAGGCGATTCCGAGCCCGGCGACCCCGAGCCCCATCGCCAACACGCCGAACGCGAGGAAGTCGTACAGTCCGATTCCGAGAACCGATGTCTCCTCGGTCAGGACGCGCACGACGCTCAAGAGCGCGAACGCGAGCACCCCGAGACCGACCCCCACGACGCTCGCGGCGAGCTTCTCGCCGACGCCGGTCCGGTCGGAGACGAGGGGGGAGTCGTGTTCGACGCTCATTCGTTCCCTCCCAGCTTGCGTTGCATCCGTATCTCGATGCGTCTGGCGACCACGCTGAGACCGAGGACCGTCAGGAACAACACGACCCCCGCCGTGAACAGCGCGTTCATGTGCAGGCCGTCGGCGTTGCCGTACTGGCTGGCGATGAGGCTGGTCAGCGTCTCGGTGTTGTCGAACACGTCCTGAAGCGGTTCGGGGAGGCGCTGGCTGTGACCGAGGATGACGGTCGCCGCCATCGTCTCGCCGATGGCCCGGCCGACGCCGAGCAGGACGGCCGCCGACACCCCCGACAGCGCCGTGGGGAGCGTGATGCTCCGTATCGTCTGCCAGTCGGTCGCGCCCATGGCTATCGAGCCGTCTCGCATGCTCGCTGGCACGCTCGTGAGCGCGTCGTCGGCGACCGAGACGACCGTCGGGAGCGCCATCAGCCCGATGACGAGCCCGACGAGGAACAGGCTCCCGAGGTTGGCCATCTCGAGGTGTTCGTACAGGAACGAGTTGAGCGTCACGAACCCGAGGTAGCCGTACACGATGGAGGGAATGCCCGCGAGTATCTCGACGCCGGGCTTGACGGTCTCCCGGACGAGCGACGGCGCGATCTCCGCGAGGAACACCGCCGCCGCGATGCCCAGCGGACCCGCGATGAGCGTCGCGATGAGCGTCGTGACGAGCGTCCCCCAGACCATCGGTACCAGCGAGTAGACGTGTTCGCTCGTGCTCCAGTACGACTCGACGCCGGGCAACAGCGTGACGCCGAACACCTCGATGGGGTCCGTGTACCCGAACAGCCCGAGGCCCATGCGCTGGAACACCGGAAGCGCTTCGAGGAACACGAACACCGTGATGAGTCCGAGGACGACGATGGTCGAGACCGTCCCGAGGAACGCGAGCGCGCGGGCGGTCTCGGCCTGATGGGCGTACCACCCGTAGCCGGTCGCGGCCAGGAACCCGGCGAGCGGGAACACGGCGGCGGTCGAGTTCAGCACGAACAGCCCGAAGGCCGCGAGCAGGCAGACCCCTCCGACAGCGAGCAGTCCGGCGGCCTCCCCCCGAGCCTCCAACAGCCGTCGAATCCGCACGTCGCCCCCGAGAATCGATGAATCGGTCATTTATTGTGTCCGTTTGTAACAAATACCGCGATGTTCGGTCGTCCGACTCAGTTCGTCGGCTCGGGGAGCTTGTCGAGTTCCTCCTCGCGACGGTCGTCCGTGATTCCGAGATAGTCGGCCGACTCGACGAACATCTCCTGACCGAAGTCGTGCAGGAGCATCCGGATGAACGACGCCTCCTTCTCGGAGGTCCCGTCCCACGTATAGGTGTGGAGCGCGCGCGAGAGCGGGTAGTCGAGCGACCCGAAGTCGTCGGGGAACTCGAACCGTTCACCGTCGATTTCGAGATCGATTGCGGGAGTCGTGTCGTCGACGAAAGCGAGCGCGATGTACGCGAGCGCGTTGTCGGCCTCTTGGACCACCGTCTTGACTTGCTGGTTCTGGCCGTGGCGGCTGTCGACGCCGGGCATCTCGGCGTCGGGGTCGCCCAGAACGTTGTTGCGGAACGAGGTGTCGGTTCCCGACCCCTCCGCGCGGCCGATGGCCTGGATGTCGCGGTCCGGACCGCCGAGCTCCGACCAGTTGGTGATCTCGTCGCGGTAGATGGCTTGGACGTCTTCGAGCGTGAGCTCGGTCACGCCCTCGTCGTAGACCTCCTGACTGACGACGATGGGCTGGGCGTCGACGCCGACTACGTGGTCGGTGAACGGTTCGAGTTCCTCCTCGCTGCGGTCGGGGAACTCCGCGCTGACCGGGGCGCTCGCGTCGCCGATGTCCACCTGCCCCTTCTCGAGTTTTTCGAGGCCGACCCCAGTGTGGTTCAGACCGATGCTCGTGAAGAACGGCGGCGTGCCCTCCTCACCGCTGGGCTCGAAGCCGTAGAGGCCCGCCCAGTAGTCGGCCATGTTCTTGTCGGTCTCGATCTGGTCCCAGCCCGGGACGGACGCCTCGCCGTTCGAGCCCCAGTATTCCCCGTCGTCGGCGGGCGCGTTGCCGTTCCAGAGCGACCCCGCCTGACTCGTGATTGGATACACCGTCGAGGACCCGTCGGCGGTCAGCGGCTCCTCGCTACCGGACTCGGAGTCCTCCTCTTGGTCCTCTTGCTCGGTGGGCTCTTCGGTGGATTCCTCGTCGCTCCCAGCGTCGTCGCTCCCCTCGGTCGTGTCTTGACCTCCCGAGCTTCCCGAACACCCCGCCAGAGCGGTCGCGCCGACCGCACCGGACGCCGCGATGAACTTCCGCCGCGATACCACGTCGGTCAGACGCTCCGTGTCTTGCGTCATCGGGTGAATGGCCGGGAGAGACTACTAAAGCGGTTTATAATACCCGAATCGGGTGGTACGGGTGTCTCAATCTCGATATATTCGGCTCTGATTCGACAGACCGGTACGAACCCGGCTATTTCCGATCCCCTGTGACACGTACCGCTATATAGGGAGCTGACGGAAGCTATATCGGCCGGTCGGCGCAACCACCGGTACATGACCCGCGAGAACGGCGATTCGGCCGAACCGGGTTCGGCCGACGCCACCACCGGACTGCTCGGGGACGCCACCGCCGAATCGCTCGGGGACGCGTCGATGGCTGTCGCCACCGCCGAGACGCGCACCGAGATGGCGAGCATGGCGCTGTCGGACGCCCGGGAGGCCGCCGAATCGGTCCCCGACCTCGACGCCGTCGCGACGCGACTCGACGCCTACGAGTCGCGGCTGGCGTCGATAACCGACAGGCGGGACGAACTCGCTGACGACCTCGGGGCGCTGGTCGAGTGCGAGCGGGTCAGCGACGCCGGTGACGAGGCGGTGACCGACCGGCGGCGACTCGCCGCCGACGCCGCGGCGGTCCACGGGGCAGCCGACGAACTCTCGACCGATCTCGAATCGTTCGAGCGGTGGCTCACCGACCCGGAGACCCGCTACAGCGAACTCGAAGCCGACATCGACGCGGTCGAGGAGTCGCTCGCCGACCTGACGGCGACGGTCGAGGCGGTGGCGGCCGGGCGACCGGCCGAGGGGTCCGACGGCGACGGCGACGGCGTCGGCGCCGCGTGGGCCGACGCGCGACTCCGCCACCGCGTGGTGGGGCTCCTGCTCGACGATTCCCGGGCCGAACTCGCCGACCTCCGGACGTGGGCCGACCGCGAGGACCCCGGCGGCGACCGACTGGTCGAACTCGACGACCGGCTCGACGACCTCGACACGCGAACGTCGGAGGTCGGTGACCGGCTCGACGACCTCGCTCGACCCGAGTGGGAAGAACGCTTCGGTGGACACCTTGGGGCGTTCGAGGACGAGACCGCCGACCTCGAACCCCCGCTCGACTGGGCCGACGTTCACGCGGCGTTCGAGACCCATCGCCCCGCGACCGACCCGGGGGAATCGTGAGCCGAAACCGGCGATTCCGGTCGCCGGTGGTCGACTTTTCCGTGTCGGGTCCCTACTGCGGGTCATGAGCCAGCCATCCGCCGACGACGCGCTCGAAGTCTACTCCGACTACGTCTGCCCGTTCTGCTACCTCGGCAAGGCCGCGATGGAGGAGTACCTCGAATCGGCCGACGACCCGCCGAGGGTGGAGTGGCGCTTCTACGACCTCCGGGGGTACAAGCGCCGACCCGACGGCACCATCGACCACGACGTCGAGGACGGCAAGGACGACGACTACTTCGCGCAGGTCCGCGAGAACGTCGAGCGCCTGAAAGAGCGATACGACGCGGAGATGACGCTTGACTTCTCGCTCGACGTGGACTCGTGGGACGCCCAGCAGGCCGCCCTCCACGTCCGGCGCGAGTACGACCGCGAGACCTTCCTCGAATTCCACGAGGCCGTCTTCGAGGCGCTCTGGCGAGAGGGCCGGGACATCGGCGACCCGGACGTGCTGGCCGACATCGCCGACGACGCGGGCGTCGACCCGGACGCGGTTCGGGCCGCGACCGAGGACGACGACCTCGAAGCCGACCTCCGCGAGAGGTTCGAGACGGCCCAGCAGGCGGGCGTGTCGGGCATCCCGACGTTCGTCTACGAGGGGCACGCCGCGCGCGGCGCGATTCCGCCCGAGCAGTTCCGGCGACTCGTGGACGGGGCGTGAGAGCGGGTTTCGTGTGTTTTCGCCTTCGACGAGGGGCGAGTGAACGGAGCGAGTAGGCTTTCTAGGTGCCGGAAGTGGCTGGCTTCTCGCCGTTCGAACCGGTAACTGTGAGAAGAAGCTAGCTACCTCCGGTACCTATGAGACCGCAACCACAGGCCTCCCCAGCCGACTCCTTCGCTCCTTTCAGTCGCTCAGTCCTCCCTCGCGCGCTGATGGCGCGACCCAACACAGCCGGGTCGCGCCAGCGCGCGCCGGGATTCGAGGACGAGGTTCTGCGCCGGGATGCAAGGACCGGAGTAGGAATCCGCGAACAGTCGATTCCGCGTTTCCGTCTCACTCCTCGTTCGCACGAACCAGCGTCCCCGTCAGAAGCGCCACGCTCGCGGCGAAGAACAGCGCCCCGAGCGGCGACGCGAGGTCCACGAACACCCAGTACAGCGGCGCGGCCGGCCGGCCGACCGCAACGGCCGCGACGACCGCGAGGACCGGCGCGAAGAACGCGACGGCCAGCGCGAGGGGGAGCGCTGGCGACCTCTCGGCGTCGCTCGCGCGCCACCGAGCGGCCAGCGCGGCCGCAGCGAGTCCGACCAGCGTCGCCACCAGTCCCACGACCACGACCAGACCGACCGAGACCACGCCGCTGACCGGGACGAACCCGACGAACTCGTGGACGTGGAACTCCACCGCGGGCCAGTAGACGAGCGGTTTGGCGATGCGGGTCGTCGTGACGAAGTCGGTCAGGTCCCCCTCGGTCCCCGACTCGGCGACGAGCGAGACCAGTCGCATCGAGAACGCCAGCACCAGCGCGGTCGCGATACCGATTCCGACACCGAACCACCGCGCGGCGCGGTCGGCGAGCGCCCGCGCGAGCGACTCTCTGGCGTCGGTCCAGAGGACGTACCCGACGACCGCGGGGGTCGCGACCGCGAGCAGGTATCCGAGGGGGTTCGTCAGCGCCCCGGGCACGAAGACGGGGTAGGCGACCCACGTTCCGAGCGCCATCCCGAGGGCGGCGTATCTGGGTCGCTCGGGCCACCGCATCCGCCCGACGACGAGACTGCCGACCACCGCGACGAGTCCGACGCCGAGGGTCGGCGCACCGTACCACGCGCTCTCGACGGGGGGCTGGCTCGCGGCTATCGCCTCGATTCCCGAGAGCTGGACGAGTCCGACGGTCCCGACCGTCACGAACACGACGCCGTCGAAGACGCCGACCAACGCCAGCGTGGGCGAGACCGACCGCTTCGCGTAGACGCCCGCGTCGACGAGCGCGACTCCGAGCGCGAGCGTCGCCAGCGCCGACCACTCCGGAATCGGCGGGCCGTGAGAGCCGCCGTGGGCCGACGCGACCGGAACCGCTCCCAGTACCGCGAGTAGCCCGACGACCCGGCCCGCCGGACCGCCGGTCCGGCGGGCCGGGTCGGAGGGTTCGGCCATCCCGTTCTCGCTCGTCCCGTTCATGCCAAGGCTTCGGTGGCAGAGGGGTATGTATCCGTTGAATCATCCGAGCAAGGCCTCCTGCGGGCCGGTCGCGGGGCGCGCCGACGCGGCGCGCCCCGCGACCCCGAATGCGCCCGAAAGGCACGTCCCGGTGGGCGTGTACGTTCGGGTATGGATATCCACGACGCGCTCGCCGACTTCGACCGGCGCGACTGGCAGACTGAGACCGACCTCGACCCCGTCCGGTTCGCCATGGTCGGGTTGGGGTGGTGGACCCGCGAGGAGGCCATTCCGGCGGTCGCCGACTCCGAACTCTGCGAGACGAGCGTCCTCGTCAGTAGCGACGCCGAGAAGGCCGAGGGGGTCGCCGACGAGACCGACGCCGACGCCCGCGCGCTCACCTACGACGACTTCCACGACGGCGAGGCGACCGACGACTACGACGCGGTCTACGTCTGCACGCCCAACGCCACCCACCTCGAATTCGCCGAGTCCGCGGCCGAGTTCGGCAAGGCAGTCCTCTGCGAGAAGCCGATGGAGGCCACCGCCGAGCGCGCCCGTCGGATGGTCGAGGCCTGCGAGGACGAGGTGCCCCTGATGGTGGCCTACCGGATGCAGACCGAACCCGCGATACGCCGCGCCCGCGAACTCGTCGCCGACGGGGCTCTCGGCGACCCAGTCCTCGTCCACGGCCACATGTCCCAGCGGTTGCTGGAGATGATTCCGGACCCCGACCAGTGGCGGCTCGACCCCGACCTCGCCGGGCCCGGCGCGTCGGTCACCGACCTCGGCATCTACCCCCTCAACACCGCGCGGTTCGTCCTCGACGCCGACCCCGAGGCGGTCTCGGCGTTCGCGCGCTCCGAGGACGAGGCGTTCGACGACGTTCCCGACGAGCGCGCGACCTTCCAGGTCCGGTTCGACGACGGCACGCTCGCGGCCTGCTCGGCGAGCCAGCACGCCCACGAGGGCGGCCACCTCAAGGTCGTCGGCACCGAGGGCGAACTGACCGTCGAACCCGCGTTCATGGGCGGCGCGTTCCGGGGGTTCGCGCTCGAAGTCGGCGAGACGAGCGCCGACGTGGAATACGAGCGGAGAGACCAGATGTTAGAGGAGTTCGACTACTTCGCCCACCAGCTCCGGACCGGCGGCGAGATTCTCCCGGACGGTCGCCACGGGCTGGTGGACGTGGAGGCCATCGAGGCCGTCTACGAGAGCGCCGAGGAGGGGTCAGTGGTGGAGGTGTGACCGCTCGATAGCGCGCCGTCACGCGACCGTCTGGGAAATTCGATATATCGAAAAGAGATTTATTCGGTTCAACCCAGCACGTACCGGAGCTTGGGGTAGCGCTCGACCAGCGTCTGGCCGCCCACGTCGATCTTCTCGATGAGCGCGTCGAGTCCCACGATGCGGCCTGCGCCGAACGCCGCGACCGCGAGGAACACGAGCATGTACGCGAAGTCGCCGTTGATGATTCCGTGGCTCACGTCCCAGTTGCCGAAGTAGAACATGAGCATCATGAACGCGCCCCAGAACGCGGCGAGTCGGACGACCGCGCCGACGATGAGGGCGAGTCCGATGAGGAGCTCTCCCCACGGGACCGCGACGTTCACGAACTCGACGAACCACGGGGTGTTGCCCATCGCGGCGAACACGCCCGCCATCGGGCTGGCGTCAGGGACCGCGCCGGTCAGGTAGCCAGCCGCGCTGAACGGCTCGGCGGCCATGATCTTGTCCCAGCCCGAGTAGAGGAACGCGTACCCCATCATGAGCCGTAGCGCGAGCACGAACCACGCGCTCAGGCTGTGGGCCTTCCCTCGGACGGTCACCCCGCCGATAGTGCTCTCGAACTGATTCGCCCCGCCGATCTGTTTGGTTGCCATCGTCGGTCACCTCACATGTGAAGCAAGGATTCGGGAGAACATATAAGGGGAGAGCGATTCCCAGAACCCTGGAATCGGTAGACGGAGGCGATGAAGCTGGCGAGGTCCTCCGAGTGTCAGTCGGCGTTCACGGGACACGACTCCTCGGCGTACTCGACCTGCGCCACCGACTCGATGGGGTCGTCGCCGCACACCGGACACTCGGGATTCCGCCGGAACTCGACCTCCTCGAAGCTCATCGCCATGGCGTCGTAGAACACCATCCGGCCGTCGAGGAGGTCGCCCGCCCCGAGTAGACACTTCACGGTCTCGGTCGCCTGAATGCACCCGACGGTGCCCGGCAGGACGCCCAGAACTCCCGTACTCGCGCAGTCGGCGATCATCCCCTCGGGCGGCGCTTCGGGGAACAGACACCGGTAACACGGCCCCTCGGTCGTGAAGGTCGTGACCTGCCCCTCGAACTTGTAGATGGCACCGTGGGAGAAGGGGGTGCCCGAGAGCGTGCAGGCGTCGTTGACGAGGTAGCGCGTCCGGAAGTTGTCGGTCGCGTCGACCACGAAGTCGTAGTCCGAAATCAGGCCCTCCACGTTGTCGGGTTCGACGCGAGTGTCGTGGGTCCGCACGTCCACGTCGGGGTTGAGGTCGGCGACGAAGTCGGCCGCCGACTCGACCTTCGGACGCCCAACGTCGTCGTCACCGTGGATTATCTGGCGCTGGAGGTTGCTGAGTTCCACCACGTCGTCGTCGGCGACCCCGAGCGTACCCACGCCCGCGGCCGCGAGGTACTGGATGACGGGCGCGCCGAGGCCGCCCGCGCCGACGACCAGCACCGCGGCGTCGAGGAGGGCCTGCTGGCCCTCCGGGCCCACCTCGTCCATGATGATGTGCCGGGAGTAGCGGTCGAGTTGGGTCGGGTCGAGCGAGAGGCTCATGCTTGATGGTTGGGCGGTTTCGGGTATAAATCCGCGGTCGCTGTCGTGGTCGCGGATGCAGTTGCGGTTGTGGTTTCGGTCGGAGTTACTGGCTCTCGTGCGAGTCGCAATTGTACTCCTTCGACGCCGCATCCGAACCGCCGACCACGTCTCTCGTCGAGCCACTGAAAGCGCTAACAGCAACGACGACTGCAAAGCCCTCCGCAGAATCGCACCGCTCGCGGGGCGAAAAAGAACGAAAATGGGCGCAAAGCGTGCAGTTTCGGTCGGTTACTTCGCGCGGCCCTGACCGCTGTTGTTGCTCGGGCGGGTGTGCTCGGTGCCCGTGCCCTTCTGCTGGAGGCCGCGGTTGCTCTGTCCCGCGCTGGTCAGGCCGCGGTAGGCCCGACCCTTGTGGGCGTCGTCGCAGATCCAGTTGAGGTCGTCGTCGTTCTCGATGGCCGGATGCTCGGGGTCGAGCAGGATGACCTCGAACCACTTCTGACTGCCGTCCTCGCCGACCCAGTAGGAGTTGAGGACGCGGAGGTTTCGGTACTTCCGGCTCGAACGCTCCTCGGCGATGCGCTGGAGGTTCTTGCGCCGGTAGATGCGGTTGACGCCTTGGCGCTTCGAGCGCCGACCGGCCGTGAACCGCTTCTTGCGGGCCGAGCCCTTGCGGACGCTGACGCGCGCCACCACGACGCCCTGCTTTGCCTTGTAGCCCAGTTCGCGGGCCTTGTCGAGGCGGGTGGGGCGTTCGATGCGCTCGATAGCGCCCTGCTTGCGCCACTCCTGCTTTCGCTGCCACTGGAGTTCGGCGAGATCGCCGTCGTCCGGGTCCTTCCACGCTTCCTTGATGTGGGAATAGAAGCTCTTTGCCATGTGTATCACCACGGGCGTTGGGTGGTTCAGCGCCCGAAACGCCGACGTTTCGAGGGCCACATCCCGTCCTGCGGCCGCGGGCGCGCAGTTCTGCGCGCCCGCGGCCCACAGGTGCCCGCTGGTGCCCGTTCCCCAGCGAGTCACCCGATATTTCTCGTCGTTCGGGTTTAAGGCCTTCGTCTTCCGTTGCAGACGTTCCCGTCGCTTGCGCTCGCCAATCCCGGATTTCGACCGTATAGCTGGCCGGTAACTAAGGACGCTCCCGCCCTACTCGTCTCCATGACGCTCACCCAATCGCGTCGCGAGTGCATCGCCGACCGACCGACGCGGCCAGCGGGGGGTCGATAGCATGGCGATTCTCGAACTCGCCATCGCGTTCTTCGTGCTCGCGCTCATCGCGGGGGCGCTGGGGGCTGGCGGCGTCGCGGGGCTCTCGATGGACATCGCCAAGTGGCTGGTGATCGCGTTCCTCGTGCTGGCGGTCGTGTCGCTAGTCCTGTGACCCGTAGTCGCCGACCGTCTCGAACGCGCTCTCGGCGATGTCGGCCGCCAGCGCCGCCGAGTCCACGTTCTCGACCATCAGACGGGGGTACTTCCGCCGGAAGTATCCGACCACGTTCTTCACGTCGCGTTCGAGGAACTCCTCGGCGTTCTCGTGGTCGGTCGGGGTGGCCTGGGGCCAGTCGAAGATGGTGATGCCCTCGCTGTTGACGAAGACGTTGTACTCGCTCATGTCGGCGTGGACGTACCCCTCCTCGTAGGCGGCGGCCATCTCCGAGAGTATCAGGTCGAGGACCGGGACCACCTGCTCGTCTTCGAGTCTCGTCCGCGAGAGCTCGACGCCGTCTATCTTCTCCATCACGATGGCGTGGCGGTTGTGGTCGACGGGTCGAGGGACCGCAACGTCGGGATAGAGGGTTTCGAGCGCGTCGTACTCGCGCTCGGCCGCCTTCCGGGCGGTGTAGAGCCACGAGACGTGCTCGCGGTCGGAGGTGTAGTCGCGCTCTTTCATCACTTCCCGGAAGTTGGTGAACCCCTCGCGGTGGTACTTGAGCGCTAACGGTTTGTACGACTGGACCTCGTAGACGTCGCTCTCCTTGCCCACCCCGAGGGGGGCGCCGAACCCCTCGATGGACTCGCGCTCGGCGAAGGTGTGGAGCGCGAGCGCGTCGTACCCCTCGAACTTGAGCCGATAGCCCTCGTACTGTATCGTCTTGCGCTCTACGAGGTCGCGGTCGAGACACCTGTCGAGCCGGTAGTCGACCTCCTCGGGGGTGAGCCGCGCGAACTCCGGAATCTTCTCGCGAGCGACCCACTCCGAGAACCGCATGCCCTGCTCGACGCCCGACAGCAGGTGGAAGTCCTCGGGCTCCAGCTCCCGCAGCATGCCCGCGACGTTCTGGACCATCACCTCCGCCTACACGCCCGCCGGGTAAAAGCCCCGCGCGTCGGCGGCTCGCCGACCGCGTCACGCGACCGCCGCCCGCATGCCATAAACTACTATCCGATATACCAAATGTCGCGCGTCCGGGGGACGGGGACGCTCGCTCGACCCCGCGGAAGAAGCGGTGCAGGTGCGGAAAAACCGGCGTCTCGCGATTCGCCGGTCGAAAGGTGTCGAACGTCGGGGCGGTTCAACGGGTCGTTTCTCGGACCCTTCCCCCGACGGTTCCGGCCCGCTCGGTCAGCGTCCGAAGATGGCGGTGAACTGCGCGGAGTCGTCGGTCGCGCCGTCGAGCGCGTCCTGCACTTCCGTGCGGACCGCGCCCGCGTCCACGTCGAGTTCCTCGTGGAGCACGTACAGCGTGAACCGGTACTCGTGGGTCTCGCCCTCCGGCGGGCACGGTCCCCGGTATCCCACGTCGCCGAAGTCGTTCTCGCCCTGCTTGGCCCCGCCGAGGTCCGGGACTTGCTCGCGGGCCGCCACGCCCTCCGGGAGCTCGACGGTGTCGGCGGGGACGTTCCAGAGCAACCAGTGGGTGAAGGTTCCCGCGGGCGCGTCGGGGTCGTCGACCACCACCGCGAGCGCCGCGGCGTCGCCGGGGACGTTCCCGACGGTCAACTCGGGGGAGACGTCTTCG
The DNA here is from genome assembly GCF_024138125.1 of Halorussus salilacus. Taxonomy (NCBI): domain Archaea; kingdom Methanobacteriati; phylum Methanobacteriota; class Halobacteria; order Halobacteriales; family Haladaptataceae; genus Halorussus; species Halorussus salilacus. The sequence continues at coordinate 1,152,707 of NZ_CP099993.1, read as the reverse complement.
CCCTCGCAGGTGTACTTGGCCGGAATCGATTCGCCGTGTGTGAACGCCGGGGTGCGAAAGGAGAGTTCGGACATGGGTGGCCCTCCAACGTTCCCACTCGCCGTCGGCCCTGATAGCCGTGGCGGCCTATCGGTCGTCGGCGGCGTCGGCGGTCGACCCTTCGCTCGTGCCGAACAGGGTCGCGCACACGTACGCCCACGTCCGGCTCCGCTTCGCCCGCTTGTTGCCGAGTCGCTTCGTCCCCATACCTTTTTAGGCGTACCTAAAACACTTAACTCTTGCCGTCGCGTTCGCGGGGCGGGTCTTCGCAACCCACTTGGTCGCCTCGCGCGAACCCCCGGGCATGGCGCTGTCCGACCGCGAGTGGCGGCTGATTCGCGAGGAGTCCCGCCGCGGACCGATGAACATGGCGCTCGACGAGATCGCCGCGGAGACGGCCGCCGAGGGCGGTCCGCGGACCGTTCGGGTCTACCAGTGGGACCCCAGCACTCTCTCGCTGGGCTACCGGCAGGAGCCCGAGACCGTGGCGTGGGAGTACTGCGACCGCGAGGGAATCACCGTCACCCGGCGACCCACCGGCGGCGGCGGCATCTACCACGACCGCCGCGGTGACATCTCCTACTCCATCGTCGCGCCCGCCGACGAACTCCCGGGCGACCTGATGGACACCTACGAACTGCTCTGCGAACCCGTCTTCGACGCGTTCGACCGACTCGGAATCGACGCCCGGTTCACCGACGAGAAGCTTCCGGCCATCCACCAGCCAGCGTGCTACCTCCGGGAACTCCACCCGGCCCACGACGTGGTGGCCGGAGGCTCGGCGGCCGGAGCCGCCTCGTCCGACCGTGGCGGTGGGCACGCGCGCAAGATATCCGGAAACGCCCAGTACCGCCGGAAGGACGCGGTCATCCAGCACGGCTCGCTGAAGTTCGACCTCGACGCCGAGCGCCACCTCGGGGTCTTCTCGGCCCCCGACACCACTCCCGAGGAGTTCCGCGAGCGCGTGACCACGATGCGCGAGCAGGGTCGCGCCGCGCGCGACCCTGCTCGCGAGCGAGGGGGACCGAGCCGCGAGGAAGCGGTCGAGGCCGTCGAGGAGGCCCTCCGAGAGTGGGCCGACGCCGAGGAGGGGTCGTGGACCGACGACGAGCTGTCGCGGGCGCGCGAGCGAGCGGCGGAGAAGTTCGAGAGCGACGCGTGGGTCCGGGAGCGCGAGGACCCGACGGAATAGCGCTACTCTTCGCTGTGAGAATGGTCCGACGGCTCTCGGGGCGGCTTGAACCCGAGTCGTGCAAGCAACTTCCGAACGGACGCCGGGGCTTTGTGTGACCGATGACCGTTCGGATCGTTGTCCTGAACGTCAGCCATTAGTATTCGATTCGCTCTATCGTCGCCGGAGCAATAAAACCACTGCCAATACTGGAACTGATGAGCCGACCACGAGTGCGATTCGAGAGGCCGAACTGTACATCGTATAGAGACTGATTACGCCTGCGAGTACGATTGCCGCCGTTCCCGAGAGCAACAATGAGTGAGTGACGAAGAGGTAGAAACCGTTCTGCTCATTCCACGCTTCTTGGCCGGTAATCCACAACTGATAGTCGTAAAGTAAGCGCGAATACCATTCGTGACGGTCGTATTCTCCCTGGTGTGACTCAATCCGGCGTTGATGTCCGATACCAGGATACGTTCGCGTCATCGTATACGTCCCGATACCGAAAAGCACTGAGAAAAGCAGTGAAACCACTCCGAGACCGACGACCCCGTGAATGTACCACGGAAGGGTGAGGAATTGGGGGAGATTGCCTAGTGACCCTGCGGAAAGTAATAACCCGAGGACGATAACTGCACTCCGAACCGACCACAGTGCTTTGTCGTCCATATCCTCTTGGACGGATAACTGGTGGTCGAGAACCTCACGAGATTCCTCACAAGCTGACGCTAATACGTCTCTCTCCGCCGTCTCCGGAGCTCGTGTGTTCGTCTTCTGTTCCTCTTTCGACATTCGGTGTTTGGTGCATTCGAACCCGCATATTTGTAGCTATTGATATGTGGGTGGATGCGGCACTCCGAAAGGCTCCGATCAGAACCCGAACGTCTCGGGGTCGTCGCCGAACTCCTCGACGATGGCCTCGTGAACGTCGGCGACCGGCGGGGTGTCGCGGGTCGGGTCCAGCGGGTGTTCGCCCACCCACTTGTACCGGACCACGCCGTCGGTGTCCACGAGGAAGCACGACCGGCGCGACCGCGCGGCGACCTTGAACACGCGGTAGGTCACGCCGAACGCGTCGGAGATGGCGAGGTCGGTGTCGGCGTACAGCGGGAAGTTCAGGTCGAGGTAGTCGATGAACTTCCGGTGGGTGTAGGGTCGGGACTTGCTGACCCCGACCACGCGCACGTCGTCGCCGCTGGCGAACCAGTCGTAGTCGCGGAACGAACACCACTCCTCGATGCAGTCGGGGCTGAAGTCGTTGGTGTAGAACGAGAGCAGCACCGGTTTCTCGTCGTAGAGCTCCGACAGCGTCGCCTCTGCTCTGTCGCCGTCGGGACGGACCAGCGTCTCGGTCACGTCCGGAACCCGCTCGCCGACCGCCAACCCGCGGGAATCGCTCATGGCGATGGGGTGTCACCGAACCGACTTAAGAATTCGCTCCGGCCGCCTTCGAAGCCACTATACCCCCAGAATCCCTGCCAGCACACATGAACGTCGGAGCGCACGTCTCCATCGCTGGCGGCCTGGACAACGCGATAGCAAACCAGATCGAGGTCGGGGGCAACTGCGGTCAGATATTCACCCACTCCCCGCAGGTGTGGCAGGACCCGAACATCGGCGAGGGTGAGGCCGACGCCTTCCGCGACGGCTCGGCCACCGAGGACCTCGGCCCGTGGGTCATCCACTCGTCGTACCTCGTGAACCTCTGCACTCCCAAGGAGGGCCTCCGCGAGAAGTCCATCGACAGCATGCAGAAGGAGGTCGACGCCGCCGACAGACTCGACATCCCGTACGTCAACGTCCACCTCGGCGCGCACACCGGCGCGGGGGTCGAGAACGGCCTCGACAACGCCGCCAGCGCGCTCGACGAGCTCGACATCCCCGACGGCGTGACAGTCCTCGTCGAGAGCGACGCTGGGAGCGGCACCAAGCTGGGCGGGGACTTCGAACACCTCGCGGAGGTGCTCGACCGCTCCGAGCAGGACCTCGACGTGTGTCTCGACACCGCCCACGCGTTCGCGGCGGGCTACGACCTCTCCAGCGAGGCGGCCGTCGAGGAGACCGTCGCGGAGTTCGACGACGTGGTCGGCCTCGACCACCTGAAGTACGTCCACCTCAACGACTCCAAGCACGAGTGTGGCACCAACAAGGACGAACACGCTCACATCGGCGAGGGCCTCATCGGCGAGGAGGGCATGCGGGCGTTCGTCAACCACCCCGCCATCGAGGACGTGCCGCTCGCGCTGGAGACGCCCCACGAGGACGGCCGGGGCTTCGCGTGGAACATCGAGAAGGTGCGGGAACTGCGCGGCGAGAACTGACGGCCCACATTCTTTCGGATTCGGCCCGAGCCACCGGTATGCGCTCGCACTCGCGACGACCCTTCGAAATCGGTGACGCCGAATCAGGGAACCGCGAACGCCAGCATCCACAGCGTCGCCATCCCGGCGACCAGCGTCGCCGCGATGTCCTCCGTGCGCCACGCGACCGCGGCCGCGACCGCGCCCGCGAGCAGGCGCGGGTTCGCGGGCGTGAACGCGACCGCCCCGTCGGCGTAGACCAGGTCCGGCGCGACGAGCGCCGCCAGTACCGCCGCGGGGACGAACCGGAGCGCGCGCTCGACGCCCTCGGGAACGTCGTCGAGACGGCCGAACAGCGCGATGAACGAGAACCGGAACGCGAACGTTCCGACACCGGCCGCGAGGATGACCGCCCAGAGCGCGAGGGAACCGTAGTCGGTCCCGGCCATCTACGCCACCTCCTCGACCAGCAGGCCGGTGACGATGCCGACGACCGCGGCGGTTATCAGCCCGAGATTGTACGGGAGACCGTTGGCAACGACGGCGACCCCGCCGCCGACGAGCGCCGCGGCGGCGGTCGCGCGGTCGGTCACCGCCGGGACGAGCACGGCGAGGAAGACCAGCGGGACCGCGAAGTCGAGCTGCCAGCCGTCGGGGACCCCGGACCCGAGCGCGATGCCCGCGACGGTGGCCATCTGCCACACCACCCAGAGGGGAACCGCCACCCCGAGGTAGTACCACCGCCGGGAGGTCTCCTCGTCGCGCTCGAACTGCAACAGCGAGACGGCGTAGGCCTGGTCGGTCAGCAGGTACGACAGCCCGGCCTTCCACCTCGCCGACTGGCGCGCGAAGTACGGCGCGATGGACGCGCTGTACATCACCATCCGGAGGTTGATGACCAGCACCGTGAACACGACCACGACCGCGGGCGCGTTCCGACCGACGAGCTCGGCGGCCGCGAGCTGGGAGGCCCCCGCGAAGATGACGACCGACATCGCGAGCGCCTCGACCGCCGGGATGCCCGCGCCGACCGCGGCGACGCCCGCGACCATGCCGAACGGGACGATGCCGAGCAGGATGGGCACAGAGACTCGAACGCCCGAGAGGAAGTCCGTGCGTGGTGACGACACTACCGAACCGTAGGCCCGCGAGGCGGTATCAACCTTGGCTTCGCGGCGAACTCCGGGCGGGCGCTCTCAGAGCGCCCGCCCGGAGGAGTGGAGGAGTGTCCGGAGGAGTGGAGGAGTGTCCGGAGGAGTGGAGGAGTGTCCGGAGGAGTGGACGGATGTCCTGAGGGGTGGACGGATGTGCTCGTTTCCGCGCGCGACCCACCCGCGACCTCGACTCCTACCTACGCCGGAAGGCCGCGAACGCAGTCGCCGGGCGAGATTCCCCGCTCGTCGGCCCACCCCGCGTTCGTCTCGACCACGAACCGGCCGGGACCGGACGCCGACTCGTACGTCAGGTAGTACTCGACGGCCGAGTCGGGGGCGTCGAGCGTCTCGATTCTCGTTATCTCGCCGTCCTCGGAGACGAACAGCACGTCGAGGGCGAAGTCCATGTTCCGCATCGCGATGCCCTTCGACCCCGGCTCGTCGTACGCCAGCACCAGTCCCTCGCCGGTCCCGAGGGAGTCGGTCCGGCTCAGGCCGACGTACCGCTCGGTGAACGTCTCGGCGACGCCGACGGTGAGGCTCCCTTTCTCGGTGTCGTCGCAGTCGGTGACTCCGAGCCCGCGGTCGGGGTCGACCGCCCCGCCGACCGGGAGCAGTCCGGTGTGGAACAGGACCACCCCCGCGACCACGGCCACTCCTACCGCTCTGAGGGCGTACTGCGTCGCGTCCGTTCGGTTCACGAATGGGCCTCTCGGGGCCATCGCCTAATCTCTGTCGTCGTTCGGCCGGGACGAGAACGCTCGCCCGAATCGTCCCACTTTTCCACCCCCGGTCCGTAGCCCGACCGAACACCGTGCGACAGTTCTCCGCCGACTACCTCCGGGACACCCGCCGGGGGATGTGGGACGACCGCGAGGCGCTCGCCGACCTCGAACTCGCCTCCCGCGAGCGGGTCCTCGACGTGGGATGCGGCACGGGCGAACTCGCCCGCGTCCTCGCCGAGGAGTGCCCCGGCGAGGTGGTCGGCTGCGACGCCGACCGCGACCTCCTCCGGGTCGCGAGCGGGCGCGACGGTCCACCGGACCGTCGCGCCCTCCCCGTGGTCGCGGGCGACGCGCTCCGGCTTCCGTTCGAGGACGACGCCTTCGACCTCGTGGTCTGTCAGGCCCTGCTCATCAATCTCCCCGACCCCGTCGCCGCGGTCGCGGAGTTCCGGCGGGTCTCCGCCGACCTCGTGGCGGCGGTCGAACCCGACAACTCCGCGGTGTCGGTCGAGTCGACCGTCGACGCCGAGAGCGACCTCGCGGCCCGCGCCCGCCGGGCGTACCTCGACGGCGTCGAGACCGACGTGACCCTCGGAGGCGAGGGCGTCCGAGAGGCGTTTGCGGAGGCCGACCTCTCGGACATCGCGACCCGGCGGTACCACCACACCCGGACCGTCGACCCGCCCTACGCCGAGCGCGACCTCCGGGCCGCCCGCCGGAAGGCCAGCGGCGAGGGACTGGCCGACGACCGGCCGACTTTGCTCCGCGGGGACCTCTCGGTCGAGGAGTACGACGACCTCCGGACCGACTGGCGCGAGATGGGTCGGGACGTTATCGACCAGATGCGCGAGGAGGAGTACCGGCGGGCCGAGGTCGTCCCGTTCTACGTGACGGTCGGGTCGGTCTGACACCTAAAGACCTATCAGAATCGGTCCTGTCGGTTCCCGTATGGACCCCCGAGTACGCGAGCACGCCCGGACCATCGTCGAGCACTCCACGAAGATAGAACCGGACGACGACGTGATGGTTCGCGCCCCGCCGGTCGCCGAGGACCTCGCGGTCGCCGTCGCCGAGCGCATCGGCGAAATCGGCGCGAGCGCCTCGGTCTCGCTCAGGAGCGCGCGGGCCAACCGGGCGTATCTCCGGTCGAGCGACCCCGAGGACTTCGACACGCCCGACCACCTCCTCGCCATGATGGAGGAGACCGACGCGTTCGTCCTCGTCAAGGGGTCGCGAAACACCGCGGAGATGAGCGACGTGCCCACCGAGACGCTCTCGGCGTACCAACGCGTCAGGCAACCGCTTCAGGACGCCAGGATGGGCAAGCGGTGGGTCGGCACCCAGTTCCCCGCGCCGGGCGACGCCCAGAAGGCCGAGATGTCCACCGAGGAGTACGAGGAGTTCGTCTACGACGCGGTCAACAAGGACTGGGACGCCCAGCGCGAACACCAACAGCAGATGGTCGAGATTCTCGACCCGGCCGACGAGGTCCGCATCGTCTCGGGCGAGACGACCGACCTCACCATGAGCGTCGAGGGGATGAAGACGGTCAACGACTACGGCGAGAAGAACCTCCCCGGCGGCGAGGTGTTCACCGCGCCCGTCCCCGACTCGGTCGAGGGCGAGGTCCTGTTCGACAAGCCGCTGGTCCGGCACGGCCGCGAGATAGAGGACGCCTACCTCCGGTTCGAGAGCGGCGAGGTCGTCGACCACGACGCCGCCAAGAACGCCGACCTGCTCACCTCCGTGCTCGACACCGACGAGGGGGCGCGCCGTCTGGGCGAACTCGGCATCGGGATGAATCGGGACATCGACCGATTCACCTACAACATGCTGTTCGACGAGAAGATGGGCGACACCGTCCACCTCGCGGTCGGCCGCGCCATCCGCGAGTCGGTTCCGGAGGGCCGACCGTACAATCAGAGCGCGACTCATGTGGACATGATCGTGGACATGAGCGAGGACTCGTACATCGAGGTCGACGGCGAAGTGGTCCAGCGAAACGGACGGTTCCGGTTCGAGGACGGCTTCGAGGGCTGAGTAATCATTTCGAGACTGGCGGCGCGCGTCGAATCGACGCGCGCCGCCAGTCTCCGAACCCGTTTCGGTCGATGACGCAACCGCCCGAGTCAGCCAGCGGACCATCCACCGGGAGCGAACCATCCACCGGGAATCTGCAGGTGAGACCTCCCACCTGGAATCTGCAGGTGAGACCTCCCACCTGGAATCAGTCGGTGACACTATCCACGAGGGCGGGACTGAAAGGGGCCGCCCGGTCGCGCCCGAAGGGCGGGGTCGTCTCCGCGGGCCAGTATCCGCGCCGCGCGGTGTTGGAAGGCGCGGATATCCCGCGGAGCGACCGCGACCGGGCGGGGGCTTTCGGAGCCATCACGGCAGTGGCTTCTGAGGTGGTTCGTAGCGGGCGGGGGCTTTCGGAGCCATCACGACGACTGCTCTCGCGGTTCGAAGCGACCCGAGACTTTACGTACGAGAGCGCGGCCATACCCGTCGTGACCTGAAACACCGCCGCGCGAGCGGTCGAGGCGGGAGCGCTGTGCGCCCTCGCGCGGACGAAGCACGGCCTGTTCGCCATTCGCCATTCCACGCCGAGTCCCGACTACACCACGTCGCCCCGGACGGTCGCGCCCTCTTGGCGCTTCCGGTAGGACTCGACCGCGTCTGCGGCCTCGTCGGTCTCCTCGGGGTCCATCCCGAGCATCTCCAGCGCGTCGGGGAGCGTCGGGAACGCGAGTTCGCTCTCCCGTAGCTTGCGGAGCGCCTCGTCGCTGCGCTGGCCATCTACCCACAGGCAGACGCCGCGAGGGTCCAATATCTGCTCGTACGTCTCGCGAGCGATGGCTCCTTCGAGTCGCTGGGTGACGTTGTCCTCGAAACTGGAGTTGCAGACTTCGAGGTGGACGGGGTCGTCCTCGGGCAGGAGGTGTGCGGCCAGACACTTCTCCGGCGCGGCGTGGCCGCTGTCGTTGACGCGGATGTGTTCGGGGAACGCCTCGGCCCACTCCGCGCGAACCGTCTTGCCGACGCCCTCGACGCCGTGGGACTTCCGGAACTCCGCCTCGCGGTCGGCGTCACCGCCCAGCAGGATGTCCTTGGTGACGTACACGTCGAGGCGCTCTATCGGGTCGAGACCCAGCGCGACGTCGCCGTACACCCACACCTCCCGGACCGGCACCGGCATGGTCTCGTCTTCGACGGTGGATAGTATCTCCTCGATGCGCTGGATGGCCTCGTCTCGGTTCATCGACTCAGGGTTCGGGTTCGCGGGGCAAAACGATGACGCGTAGCGTCGCGTATCGGGCGGAACAGGTGTCTATTTATATCGTGTTCCGATAGATAGTCGGATATGACAGCGACGGTTCTCGTCGTCGACGATTCGGGGTTCATGCGGCAGATGCTCACTGACATCCTCGAAGCGGAGTACGAAGTCGTCGGGACGGCATCGACCGGCGTCGAAGCGGTCCAGCAGTTCGAAGCGAAGTCCCCCGATGTCGTCACCATGGACGTGATGATGCCCGAGAAGAACGGTATCGAGGCGACCGCCGACATCAAAGCGACCGGCACGGAGACGAAGGTCGTCATGTGCACGAGCGTCGACCAGAAAGAGAAGATGAAAGAGGCGGTCCGGGCGGGTGCCGACGGCTACGTGACGAAGCCTGTCGACGAGGCGGACGTACTCGGAGAGCTTTCGAGCGTGCTCGACTGACCGCCGCGTCTCAGTTCTCGACGGTCACCGGTTGCTGGTCGTACTTCTCGCGGAACTCCTGGAGCAGTTGGCCCATCTTGGCGTACCAGTCGTTGAGCATCCGTTGCATGTCGTCGGCGACCTCGTCAGGATCGGTCGGCCGGTAGACGTGGTAGTAACCGCCCTGCTCGTAGTTGACCTGCTCCTTCTGGACGAACCCCGCCTGCAGGAGGCGCTGGATGGACCGGTAGGCGGTCGAGCGCTCGCGGTCCACCCGGTCGGCAAGCTCGTCTATGGTCAGGGGCTCGCTGGTCTCGACGAGGACCCGGAAGCACTCTCGGTCGAGTTCCTTCAGTCCGTGGATGCACTCCAGCAATCCCTCACACTCCATGTCCCTCTGGAGGTATTCGGCCATCGAATCGGACATTGCTATCTATCCGCGCCTAGGTCACACGCACGTAAAATGCTTTGCATAGTGCGTACAACACTGTCGAGGGCGAGCGATTCAGCCGTGAACCGACGTGAGCGACCGTCCGAGGAGGATGGCCAGCCGCCACCAAGGGTGCTTTCGATATCGGCGTACCTGCCGCGTTCACGAACGCGATGGCGACCGACCTTGGTGCGGTCGCCTCGCTCGACGATACGAACGGGGACGACGCCCGACAGCCGCGCTGATCTCCCGTCCCGTCGGTCTTCTTCGCCCGCTGCGTCGAACGGTCTTGTGCTGTTTCCACATTGGCAACCAGCATTAAGTCCCTCGACCCCCTACTTCCGCCGATACGATGCCTGCGAAAGTCACCCCGGAGCGGCTGGCAGACATGCTCGACACCGGCGAGGAGTTCGTTCTGCTCGACACCAGACCCGAGGAGAGCTACGAAGCGTGGCACGTCCCCGGCGCGGAGCACTTCCCGTTCGACGCCGAGGAGTCGCTGAGCGACGGACGAACGGACGACATCGACGCCCTCCTCGACGGGCACGACCGAATCGTCACCATCTGTGCGAAGGGCATCTCGTCGGACCACTTCGCCGACGAACTCGGCGACGCGGGCTACGACGACGTGGCGGTCGTCACCGGCGGGATGGAGGCGTGGAGTCAGGTGTACGAGACCGTCCCCGTCCCGACCGAGGGGCGAGCCCAGATTCTGCAGGTCCAGCGGCGCGCGAAGGGGTGTCTCGGCTACGTCGTCGCCGACCCGGTGGCGGGCGAGGCGGCGGTCGTCGACCCGACCCGCCACGCCGCGGAGTTCCGCGCGCCCGCCGCCGAGCGCGACTGGGAGATAACGCGCGTGTTCGACACCCACGTCCACGCCGACCACGTCTCGGGCGGGCGGAAACTCGCGGAGGAACTCGGCGTCCCGTACCACCTCGGCGCGGCCGCGCGCGAGCGCGGGGTCGAATACGAGTTCGAGCCCCTCGACCGCAACGAAGTGGTCGAGGTCGGGGACGTGCAGATAAAGGCAGTCGGCGCGCCGGGCCACACCACCGAGATGGTCAACTACCTCGTGGGCGACGAGGCGCTCCTGACGGGCGACACCCTGTTCGTGGACTCGGTCGGCCGGACCGAACTGGAGTTCGGCGACGACGCGGCCGCCGAGGGCGCGCGGATGCAGTACGAGTCGCTCCATCGCACACTGCTCGCCGAACCCGATACCGTGGCGGTCCTGCCGGGCCACGTCGACGTGAACAGCGAGGGGGAGTTCTCCGAGGGCAGGCCGGGCGAGCCGGTCGCCTCCACGGTGGGTGACCTCCGGACCGGCCTCGACCTGCTCGGACTGAGCGGAGACGAGTTCGTCGAGCGCCTGACCGACGCCGACCACGAGAAGCCGCCCAACTACGAGGAGGTCATCGCCATCAATCTCGGCATCGAGAGCGTCGAGGCCGACGAGGCCACCGAACTGGAGATGGGACCGAACCGGTGTTCGGCCTGACGCGACCACTCCCGCTCCTGACAGGCTCGCCGATTCCGAACCGATTTTACGTTCCCGTTTCCAACGCAGTGGACGGAGAAATTCCCACCGGAGGCAACGTTTGCTTACCTATCTCGAATTCCTGTCGGTCTTCGTCGCGCTACCGGCCGGGGCACTGGCCGCGGTCGTGGCTCGCCGAACGCGACGACCGCGGCGCGTCTTCGCTGGCGTCGCGTTGCTGGTCTGCATCGCGGTCTCCTACACGGCTCCGTGGGACAGCTACCTCATCGGACGCGGCGTCTGGTCCTACGGCGAGGGGGTCGTCGCGGTTCGGTTCGCCCGCATCCCGCTCGGCGAGTGGCTGTTCTTCGGGCTCCAGACCGCGCTGACCGGCCTGTGGTACTACGCGCTCGCCCACCGTCTCGCTGTCCATCCAGAACCCGGCGTCCCCGAACACCCGAACGCTCGTCGCCACGGACTGGTCGGCTGGACCGTGCTGGCGGCGCTCGGCGTCGCGCTCGCGTCTGCATCGTCTGGGACCTACTACCTCGGGGTGATCCTGCTCTGGGGGGCCCCGGTCGCGGCGTTCCTGTGGGCGGTCGGCGGGCCGGTCGTCTGGCGCTACCGGCGACTCGTCGCGGCCGCGGTCGCCGCCCCGTCGATCTACCTCTGGGTCATCGACCGCTTCGCCATCGGGTCGGGACTCTGGACGATCTCCGCGGCTCACAGCAGCGGCGTTCATCTCCTCGGCCTCCCCGTCGAGGAGGCGGTCTTCTTCCTGCTGACGAACGTGCTTATCGTACACGGCCTCTTGCTGTTCGACTGGACGCTCGCCCGTGCGGACGACCGGGGACCGAGCCACGCGCTCGACGGACTGCTACCGGGTGTGAGACGACTGATACTGGACGCAGGGAGGATGGGTCGACGATGGCGCTGACCGAGGGGACCCGGCGGACCCCGGCGGTTCTCCGCGTCGCGGGTCGCCCGGCGTGGGTCGCGCTTGCCGTCGTCGTCGCTCCGTTCGCGGTCGGCATCGAGGTGTCGCCGACCGTGCGCTACCTCCCGTTTCTCGCCAGTCTCGTCGTCTTCGGGCTCCCCCACGGCGCAGCCGACCACCTCGCCATCGCCCGTCTCGGGGGTCGTCGCCCCTACCTCGCGGTCGGGGCGGCCTACCTCGTCGGCGGCGGGGCCTACCTCGTGGCGTGGCTGGTCGCACCCGACGCGGCGTTCGCTGGCTTCATCCTGCTGACGTGGTACCACTGGGGGCAGGGGGACCTCTACTTCCTGCTGGCGGTCGACGGCGAGCACCTCCGAACCCGGGCCCAGCGGGTCCTCGCACTCGCGGTCCGCGGCGGGATTCCGATGGTCGCGCCCTTGGTGGCGTTTCCCGACGCCTACCGAGCGGTCGCCCGAGCGACCGTCTCGCTGTTCGACCCGGCGGTCGCCGACGCCTTCGAACCGGCCTTCCAGCCGGGGTTCCGGTTCGCGCTGGGCGGCGGGCTGGCCGCGCTCTCGGTCCTCGGGCTCGCGCTCGGTGCCGCCCGGGCCGATTCCGGGTGGCGGATCGACGCCGCCGAGACCGGTCTCCTGTGGGCGTACTTCCTCGTCGTTCCGCCCGTGTTGGCGGTGGGTCTCTACTTCTGCCTGTGGCACTCGGTGCGACACGTCGTCCGACTGGCCGTCCTCGAAGACGGCGACTCGGCGTTCTCCGGCGGCGTCCCGGCCGCGCTGGCACGGTTCGGCCGGGACGCCCTCCCAAACACGGTCGGGGCGCTCGTCGTCCTCGGGGCGCTGGCGGGCCTCTCGCCCGCGGGCGCGGGACTCGAATCTCTCCTCGGCGTGTACCTCGTCCTGCTTGCGGTGCTCACGCTCCCGCATACCCTCGTGGTTACGTGGATGGACCGCCGCGAGGGCGTCTGGACGACGTGAGGAATCTGGACGGTTTCCTCGGCGGCCGACTCGCTTCGGCGGTTCGGGGGACCGGTGTCTCGCCCCGAGCGCCCGGATTAACAATCTAAAATCTCATAATCATAGCTCTTATTAACTAGAGGGAGATAATTAGCAATATGGCGAAATTCACGCGACGCCGTCTACTCGGTGTGACCGCGAGTTCGATGGCTCTCGGCTCCCTCGCGGGGTGTATCGGGGGTCCGCTGACCGCCGAAGGCGACGAGAAGGACGCGACCGCGGAGGCGTCGTTCTTCGTGTTCGGGAAGTTCGCCTCGGCGGTCGCGGGCGAGACCGCGACCGCCGAGACGCTGGTTCCGGTCGGGCAACACGGCCACGGCTGGGAACCCGGGCCGAAGATTCAGGGTGAGGTCCTCGACGCCGACCTGTTCGTCCACGGCGTCGAGGGGTTCCAGCCGTGGGCCGACGACGTCGCGGCGAACGTCCGGGACGACGGTGGCGACACCGAACTCCTCAGAGTCGGTGAGAACGTGGACCTGCTGGAGATGGACGGCGGCGACCACGAGGAAGACGAGCATCACGACGAGGACGAACACGAGGGAGACCACGACGAGGACGAACACGATGGGACGGAGACGGACCACGAGGGAGACCACGACGAGGAGGAACACGAAGAAGACCACGACGAGGAGGAACACGAAGAAGACCACGACGAGGACGAGGAGGAACACGACCACGCGGGCGAGGACCCCCACTTCTGGCTCGACCCGATACGCGCGAAGCGCGCGGTCGAAACCGTCCGGGAGGGGTTCGTGAGCGCGGACGGCGCGAACGCCGACGCGTACGAGGAGAACGCCGAGGAGTACGCTTCACGCCTCGACGACCTCCACGAGTCGTTCGAGTCGGCGCTCGGTTCGGCGTCGAACGACGTGGTGCTTGTCGCGGGCCACGACGCGTTCGGCTACCTCGCCGACCGGTACGGCTTCGAGGTCGTGACCCTGACCGGCGTCTCGCCCGACGACACGCCGACGCCGAAGGACATCGAACGCGCCCAGCACGTCGTCGAGGAGCACGACCTCGACTACGTGGTCGCCGACCCGCTGGAGTCCCAGACGGCCGCCGACCAGCTCGTCGAGGAGACCGACGCCGAGGAGGTGCTCCCGCTGACCTCGATTCCGGGTCGGACCGAGGAGTGGGTCGAGAACGACTGGGGGTACGTCGAGGTCATGGAGGAGGTCAACCTCCCGACCCTGAAGCGCGCGCTCGGAGCGGAGTGAGAGCCGTGTCGGCCGAATCCACGGACGGAAACCCGACCGACCGCTCCCCGCCGGTCGTCAGCGTCGAGGGCGTCACGTTCGGCTACGGCGACCGACCCGTCCTCGAAGACGTGTCGCTCGACGTCGAACCCGGGGCGTTCCTCGGAATCGTCGGGCCGAACGGGTCGGGCAAGTCCACCCTGCTCGAACTCGTGCTCGGCCTCCGCACCCCCGACGCGGGCAGCGTCGAACTGTTCGGCGAACCGGCGTCGTCGTTCGACGACGGCGAGCGAATCGGCTACGTCGCCCAGAACGTCGCGGGCGCGGCACGCGAGATGCCCGTCACGGTCCGGGAGGCGGTCCGGATGGGTCGGTACCCCCGCCGACTCGTCGGGCGGTTCTCGCGGGCCGACCGCCGCGCGGTCGAGCGCGCGCTCGACCGCGTGGGCATCGCCGACGTCGCCGACCGGCGCGTGGGACGGCTCTCGGGCGGCCAGCGCCAGCGCGTGTTCATCGCCCGGGCGCTCGCCGCCGAGGCCGACCTGCTGGCGCTCGACGAACCCGCCGTCGGGGTCGACGCCCGGTCGCGCGAGGGGTTCTACGACATGCTCGCCGACCTGAACGCCGAGGGGCTGACCGTCGTGCTCGTCGAACACGACATCGGCGTCGTGACGACCCACGCGACCGAGGTCGCGTGCCTCAACCGCGAGCTCTACTTCCACGGCGACCCCGCGGAGTTCGTCGAGACCGACGCGCTCGGCGAGGCCTACGGCGCGAACCACCACGTCCTCCACCACGACCACTCATGACACCGCCAATCGACTACGTTGCGCTCGTCTCGACGCTCTCTGGCCTGCTGGAGTGGTTCCTGACCGACGCGTACGGCCTCGGAATGGACCTGCTCGCCGACCTGACCGGGATTCGGATGCTCGGGTATCCCTACATGCAACGGGCCTACCTCGCGGTGGTCTGCATCGGCGTCGTCGGCCCGCTGGTCGGCACCTTCCTCGTCCACCGCGAGATGGCGATGATCGGCGACACGCTCGCGCACACCGCGTTCGCGGGGGTCGCGGTCGGCCTGTTCGCCAACGCCACGTTCTCGCTGTCGCTGCCGCCGCTGGCGACCGCGCTGGTCGTCGCGGTCGGGACGGCCCTCCTCGTCGAACTGCTGATCGAGTACGCTGGGACGCCGAGCGATACCTCGCTCGCCATCGTGCTGACGGGCGGGTTCGCGGTCGGGAGCGTGCTCATCACCGCCACCGACGGCGGCATTTCGGTCGGCATCGACGCCTACCTGTTCGGCAGCCTCGCGACCGTCTCGAAGGGAAACGTCGGCCTCCTGCTCGCGATGACCGGCCTCGTCGTCGGCGTCGTCGGCGCGACCTATCGGCCCCTGCTGTACGTCACCTTCGACGAGACCGCCGCCCGCGCCGCCCGCATCGACGTGTCGTTCTACAATCGGCTGATGGTCGTGCTGACCGCGGCCGTGGTCGTGAGCGCGATGCAGATTCTGGGGGTCATCCTCGTCGCCGCGATGCTCGTCGTCCCGGTCGCCGCGGCCGCGCGGGTCGCCCGGACGTTCAAGCAGTCGCTTCTGCTCGCGGTGCTGGCCGCGGAGTTCGCGGGCGTCGTCGGCGTCACCGTCTCGTACCACTACGGGCTGGCGGCGGGCGGGTCCATCGTGCTGGCCGCCATCGGCGTGTACGTCGTGACGCTCGCGCTCGGAGCGGTCCCCGACTTCGAGTGGCTGGGACCCGCGAAGCGGTCGGACCGGTCCGACCCCGCGCTCGAAGCCGACGGCGGCGAGGAGTGAGCCGGACCGACCCGACAGTCGTTCGGAATCACCGTTCGATAGGTCCGAACCGGCTATTTTCGGGCGATTCGGCCGCGGTACGGCCGAATCGCCCGCGAGCGCTCGCACTTCGAATCGACCGCCCGCGAAGCCCCGCGGAAACAGATTTGCTATCGCAGTAACCGGTTTACGAGTCCCGAGGCGAAACCGTCAAACGCCCGGAACCGAAAGACTCGCGCGATGGACTGCGACAAATGCGACCGCGAGGCGGTCATGCACGCCGCCTACTCGGGGTTGCACCTCTGCGAGGACCACTTCGTCTCGTCGGTCGACAAGCGGGTCCGCAGGCGGGTGCGCGAGGACAACCTCGTGCCGAGCGACGCCACGCCCGACGACCCCGAGACGTGGGTCGTCGGCCTCTCGGGGGGCAAAGACAGCGTCGTCCTCACCGACATCCTCCATCGGACGTTCGAGCAGGACCCCCGCATCGAACTGGTCGCGCTGACCGTCCACGAGGGCATCGAGGGCTACCGCGACGAGAGCGTGGCGGCCTGCGAGGAGCTGACCCGGGACTTGGACATCCACCACGAGGTCGTCTCCTACGACGAGGAGTTCGGGGTCCGGATGGACGACGTGGTCGAGGACGACCCCGAGAACATGGCCGCCTGCGCGTACTGCGGGGTGTTCCGCCGGGACGTGCTCTCGCGGTACGCCGACGAACTGGGGGCCGACAAGCTCCTGACCGGCCACAACTTAGACGACGAGGCCCAGACCGCGGTGATGAACTTCCTCGAAGGCGACGTGGCCCAGATCGCGAAGCACTTCGACGCCAGCCTCGGGGGCTTCGACGAGCGCGAAACCGTCGGCAGTTCGTCGGCCGCAGAAGCGGCCGACGAACTGCCCACGCGGGAAGCACAGGAGCACTTCATCCCCCGCGCGAAACCCCTCCGGGACGTGCCCGAGAAGGAGGTCGCGCTGTACGCCCACCTCCGGGACCTCCCGGCCCACATCACGGAGTGTCCTCATTCGAGCGAGGCCTACCGCGGCGAGATACAGGAGCTACTCTACGAGCTAGAGGAGAACCACCCCGGAACGCGCCACTCCATCATGTCGGGCTACGAGGAACTCGCGGCGCTGGCGGCCCAGGAATTCGGCGCGCGCGAGGAGGGGCGGGCCGACCTCCGGGAGTGCGAACGCTGTGGAGCCTCCACCACGCGGGACCTCTGTCGGAAGTGCTCGTTGCTCGATGCGCTCCACGCCGCCTGAATCGGAAAAAGCCCCAAAACGTTCTCAGCGGATGACGTCGAGACCGTTGTTCTTCTCGACCTCGTCGGTGCCGCCGTCGCTCTTGGCACCCCACGAGGAACCGTTCGACCCGCCGGTCGAACCGCCCGCGTCGCGCGTGCCGCCGGAGCCGCCGAGGCCGCCGTCCTCGATGTGCTGGCTGGCGTCGAACGACGAGTCGTCGACCTCGGTCATCTGCGCGCGAGACCTGTCGGCCTGCTGTTGGGTTCCCGGGCCGAGGACCTGCGCGCTCTGGACGCCGGTCATGATGGCCATCACGCGGACCTTCCCCTTGTAGTTGTCCTGGATGCGCGCGCCCCAGATGACGTTGGCGCTGGCTTCGAGGCGCTCGGTGATGTTGCTGGCGATTGACTCGGCCTCCTTGAGCGTGAGGTCCGGACCGCCCGTGATGTGGACGAGTCCGCCCGAGGCCCCGCGGTAGTCCACGTCGAGTAGCGGGTGGTTCATCGCGTCGCGGACGACCTCCTCGGTCTTGTTCTTGTCCTGAGTCTCGCCGACCAACATTACGGCGACCCCGCCCTGATTCATGATGGAGGTCATGTCGGCGTAGTCGAGGTTGATGAGGCTCGGCTGGGTGATGGTCTCGGAGATACCCTTGACCGTCTCGGCGATGATCTGGTCCATCACGCTGAACGCCTTGCCGATGGGCAGGTTCGGGACGTAGTCGAGCAGGCGGTTGTTGTCGAGCACGATGATGGAGTCGGCCTCGTTGCGGAGCTTTTCGAGCCCCTCCTCGGCCTTCACCGTGCGCGCGCGCTCGACGTTGAACGGGGTCGAGACCATCCCGACGACGATAGCGCCCTGCTCTTTGGCGATCTTCGAGACGACGGGTGCCGCGCCCGTGCCCGTGCCGCCGCCCATGCCCGCGGTGACGAACACGAGGTCGGCGTCGCCCAGCACCTCCTTGATGGTGCCCTGGGCCATCTCGGTCGCGCGCTCGCCCATCGAGGGGTCGCCGCCCGCGCCGAGTCCGTTGGTCAGGGACTTGCCGACCAGTATCTTCGTGTCGGCTTCGATCATCTTGAGGTGTTGCTTGTCGGTGTTGATGGCGACGGTGTCTGCACCCTCGACGCCGATGTTGTAGAGCCGGTTGACGGTGTTGTTGCCCGCCCCGCCACAACCGACGATGACGATTCGGGGGTCTCCGAACTCGTCGCCCTCGGTCGATACGTCCATCTCGCGGCTCTCCTGCTCGGCGTTCTCCAACGCGTCCTGAACGATGTCCTGCATGATTACACCTTCGCCCACGACCGCTTGCTCGTCGTCTGGTCGGTCGTGTCCTCTTGCTCGTTCAACATGTCTCGAACCGCGGCCCGAATCGCCTCGCTACGGTTCGGGAACTCCCCGGTCTCGACCATCTGTTCGACCTCCTCGATCTGCTGCTTCGGTATGCGTAGTGTCACACGCTCCATGTTTCGTATTCCCCTTTGAGGTAAGACGGCACGCGGATGCTCACGCAACCCGTCTTACGCCGTGCGGGCCGTCAGCGCGACTTTTCTTGCTTTCGGCCCGACGTGTAAGACAACCGTCTTACGTAGGCTTACCCACATAGTCAAAAGTTAAATAGCTAACGGCCGTAGTAATACACTGTCTTACGAGCGGTCCAGCACGTCGGCCGCGGGGGTTCGCCTGCCACAGCTCGGGCAGAACCCCCAGTCGGAGCGCACTTCGTCGCCGCACTCGCAGAACACCCGACGGGCGGTCTTCTCCCCGCAGTTGGGACAGTATACGTGGTCGTCGGACAGCGACTCACCGCACTGACCGCACGCGCTCTCGGCGTCGTTGCGCTCGCCGTGGCCGTCCGACCTGCGCGCGTTCGACGACCGCTGACGGTCGTCTGCGCGCCGCGGCTCCGCGTCGGCGTCGCTCGCACGGACCGGCGCGTCGGTTTCGAGCGTGACGGTGACGTTTACGTCCTGCGCGCGATCTGCGCGGGCCGCGCGCGCCTCACGGGTGCGCGGCCGCGCCGCCTCCCGCGCGGCGAGTCGCTCGGCGACGAGTTCGTCCACGCGCTCGGCGAGCGCGGCGTCGAGGCTCTCGTCGGCGTCGGAGGACTCCGACGCCGACTCGGCCTCACGGTCGAGGTACGCCCGGAGGGCGTCGCGCATGACCTCGCTCTTGGAGGCGTCGAGCGCCTCGATGCGCTCGATGAGGTCCTCGTCGGCGCGGAAGGTTATCTTGCTCATCTGCCGTTCGTTTCAGAGTCGTACCCCTCGGTACTTGAATCTTCCCGAGCGTCTGACGTGCGGGTGACGCGGCGGGCGCGACTCGGGCATCGCGGTCCGGTCGTGCGGTTCACCCGCGAGCGGCCACCGAATAATAACCCTTAAGTCCGGTAGGGCACCTACGTGGAAATGCATCCGCCCTTAGCTCAGACTGGTAGAGCAGTCGACTGTAGATCGACTTGTCCCCCGTTCAAATCGGGGAGGGCGGACTTCTTCGGCGTTCACAACGCGCGAGCGGAGCGAGCGCCGTGAACGCCGAGAATCATACTCCGAGCCGATTTGAGCCTGTGAGTCGCAGGCCCGGACCGGCGCGAAGCGCCGCATGCCCGGAACGTCTCACAACGTTCAAATCGGGGAGGGCGGACTGATTTCTCTCGGCGCAACGCGAGGGAGCGAAGCGACCGAGCCGCGCCGAGAGATCAGCATCCCCCGACATTGCTTTGATTATTGTCTCTAATAGTGTGGATTTATACTACGACTTTACTTTTGATTGGTATATGGAGGAGATTCCTCCCTCGACGGTCTTTGAGATAGATGAGGAATCGTCTGTAGCTTTTGAAATTGCATTTAGCGCACTTATCGCGACAGCAGTCCTCGGCTTTCCCAGCAGTGGACTTGCATATAGTGGTTTGAAACTCATTGTGATTGGACTTCTGGTTGTAACACTTACAAGATGGATGGCGGTTTTCGGTCAGTATGCTAATTCCGTTCTTGTTCTTAACCGAACAACTCATTACATCCTATCTGTGACTTATGTTTCGATCCTCTACCTATTTTCCGTACTTGCTAACTGGATAACTGTAACACTACCGTTAGAGCTACCTTCTGTATTCTATCTTGGAATGAGCGTAGTAATGTTCTTACTTGTGTTCATCGCTATTCAAGAATTAGTGTTTAAAGATTTGCTACTCTATACGGCTTTACTTTCGTATAATAACTACCAGAATAGCGATATTAGGAGCTATCAAAAACGATTTGAGAGATTTGGGAGACTATCCCTCAAACTCTCTCAAGCAGAGAAAATACCACCTAGTTTGAATTGGCTCCGTTACGCTAATTTCGAGAATA
The DNA here is from genome assembly GCF_024138125.1 of Halorussus salilacus. Lineage (NCBI taxonomy): Archaea > Methanobacteriati > Methanobacteriota > Halobacteria > Halobacteriales > Haladaptataceae > Halorussus > Halorussus salilacus. The sequence continues at coordinate 1,132,151 of NZ_CP099993.1, read as the reverse complement.
ATACGACCATTGCCTCAAAATGGATATATTACATATCAATGGGTTTGGTAGTGGCATTCTTTATTGGATTATGGGGAACTGTGAGTCTACTATTGAGTCAAAATATTGCTACTGGAGTGGTTTTGTTTGGTGCGATTATTCTTAGAACACCCATTAATTTTCTCTACTCTCGATACGGACTTAATCCGCTTGAAACTGAGTTATCTACTAAGGCTGAATTAGCAAGTATTATCACTGGTTTCATATATGCGACTTTACTAGTATAACGAACGTCTTTTCTCTGAGCTAATGGTTTGAAAACAAACTCACACCTTATTATGCCTATTCAGATAGTAGACTCTGAACATCTTCTCGGACATCACACACCCCCGAGAAACAGCGTTTACGCCCCGTCAACCGACTCGTGAACCGCCCGATACCCCTCCTCCGTCGCCTCGACATTCTCCACCTCGTAGAATCGAATCGGCTTCTCCTGCTTCGTCGTGACCGGGAAGTCGTAGTTCTCGGCATCGTACTTGAAGCTCTCGCCGTCCTCGCGGCGCTCGGCGACGAACTCGCGGTGATTGTCCAGCCGTTTCCCAATGACCTCCCGGGAAACGCGGGGAACGTCGGCGACCCGGTCGTCGAACACCTCGACGAACTCCTCGTCCATCTCGTAGCCCACGGAGTTGCGCCCCGCGGTCATCGCGGCGAGGCTGGTGGTGCCGGTGCCCCAGAAGGGGTCGAGGACGGTGTCGCCGTAGACGCTGTACATGTTGACGAGTCGGTAGGGGACCTCGAAGGGGTAGGCCGCCGAGCGCTCGCGCAGGTCGCCGTGGTCGAGCGACTGGAACTCGCCGGTCACGTCGGTCCAGAGGTCCGAGAACCACCGGTTTCGCTCCTCCCAGAAGTACGCGGCGTTGTACCGCCGTTCGGCCTCGGGTTCGAACGCCCGGGAGTCGCGGCCGTTGCGGAACACGAGGACGTACTCGTGTTCGAGCGTGACGTAGGCGTTGGGCGGAATCATTCCCGAGCCCATGAACTTCGTCGCGGAGTTGACGGGCTTGCGCCAGAGGAGTTCGGGCAGGGGCTCGAACCCCCGGTCCTCGAACGCGTCGACGATTCGGGAGTGGTTCTGGTAGACTCGAAAGCTGTCGTCGACCTTGCGGGTGGCGTCGCCGACGTTGACGGCCGCGATGCCGCCCTCGACGAGGACGCGTTCGACCTCGTCCCAGACCTCCCCGAGCGCCTCGTGCATCAGCTCGAACGCCGCCCGGCCGTCGCCGTCGTCGAGGCGGTCGCCGACCGCGGGGTCGAGTTCGGCGAAGAGGTCGTCCCACATCTCGATCATCGGATACGGGGGCGACGTGACCACGAGTTCGACCGAGTCGTCCTCGACCCGTTCGAGCCGCCGCGAGTCGCCCGCGACGACGCGGTGCTCGGTTTCCATCACGTCCATCTCCTGCTTCTAGTTTAATGATACTTTGGATGGCCGGTCGCCTCGGCGGCGGTTCCGTGATGCTGGCTGGTTCGGATAACTGCCACTACTCGCGTCGCTCCGCGCTCGCGTCACCGTTGGCGTCCTCGCGAGCGTTCAGGCCATCCCGAACGTCTCGGGTTCGGGGCGGCCCAGCGCGTCGACGACCGCCTCGTAGAGGTCCCGGGCCTGCGGTCGCGCGCGGCCGCAGGTCGTCCGGTCGCCGACCCACTGGTATCGGACGACCCGGTCGCGGTCGACGAAGAAGCAGGCCCGGCGCGCTCGCGGCGCGACTCCGAGCGCGCGGTAGGTCACGCCGTAGGCCTTCGCTATCGAGAGGTCGCGGTCAGAGCAGAACGGGTAGGTCACGTCGAGGTAGTCGGCGAACTCCCGGTTGGTGACCGGCCGCGCCCGGTTGACGCCGACCACCCGAAGTCGGTCGTCGGCCGTGAACCAGTCGTACTCGCCCAGCGCCGCGCGCTCGGCGAAGGTGTCGAGGTCGAAGTCGGTCGGCTGGAACACCAGCAGTACCGCGGTCTCCTCGCACAGCGACGACAGCGACACCTCCGAAACCTCGCCGTCGGGCGTCACCAGCGGCGCGGTGAACGCCGGGGCCGTCGAACCGACCTCCACATCGCGGACAGCACCCATCGTTCCGGATATCTCCCGGCGTCGGTTTAAAGGTTCGTCAGACGTTCTTCCGACCGTTTTTTACCGACCCGACATGTAGGTCGCGCCCATGGTTTCGGGACTCCTCGCCGACGCGCTGGTCGTCGTCGCGCTGGTCGGGTTCTACGGCGGCCTCTCGCGGGACCTCGGCCCGACCGCGGAGTTCCTCGATCCGCGACTCGGAATCGGGTTCTCGCTCGGCCCGTACGTCGCGGGCGGCGTCGCCGCGTTGCTGGCGCTGGCGGTGGTCGCGGTCGAGGCCTCGCGGGCCGGACCCGAACTCCTCGCGGTCGCGGCGACCGCGGTCGGCCTGAGTGCAGTGTTCGCGGTCGCGTTCGGCCTGTTCTTCCGGGTCGGTATCGCGGTGTACGCGCTCGCGCTCCGGGTCGGGCTGAGCCTCCCCTGACGCTCCGCCGGGCCTGTCCTCGTTTTCGCCTGTGCCTCCGCCGGGCCTGTCCTCGTTTTCGCCTGTGCCTCCGCCGGGCCTCGCTCGCCCGACCGGCTTGCCCGCAGGTCAACGTTTAACTGTCGGGATTCCATCCGTATCCGCAATGACAACGCGCGTTCCCGACTCGGAGTTCGCCGACCGGCTCGCGGCGGTCCGCGAGCGCATCGAAGACGCCCGCGTCGACGCGGGCGTCTGGTTCGGCGCGACCAGCATCGAGTACCTCACCGGCTTCGACCACATCCAGACCGAGCGGCCGGTCGTCCTCGCGGTGACCGACGACCGCGTCGAGGTCACGGTCCCCCGGCTCGAAGTCGAGCGCGTCGAGGCCAATCCCCGCATCGACGCGGTCCACCACTACTTCGACTACCCCGGCGGCAAGCCGGTCGAGACCGCCGCGGGGATGCTGTCCGGACTCGGCGCGGAGTCGGTCGCGGCCGACGCCGACGGCGCGCCCGGCGTGATGGGCTACGAGGGGCCGACGCTCTCGGAGTTCGTCGACGTTGAGTCCCAGGACTGGGTGAGTCGGATGCGGTGGGCGAAGTCCGACGCCGAGGTCGAACTGGTCCGCGAATCCGCGCGGTGGGGCAACCTCGCCCACCGCTACCTCTACGACCACACCGAGGTCGGGGCCCACCCCGCGACCGTGAGCCAGCGCGCGTCGATAGAGGCCTCCCGCGCGATGCTCGACGCGCTGGGCGAGGAGTACGTCCCGCGCACGCGCGGCGACGGCCCCGCGATGGCGGGGTTCATCACGGGCGAGCAGACCGCCCTGCCCCACGGCCACACCGCCAACCGCCGCCTGCGGGAGGGCGACGTGGTGGTCACGGGCGCGAGCGCGAACGTCGACGGCTATCGCTCGGAACTGGAGCGGACCGCGTTCCTCGGCGACCCCGACGACGAGCAGGCCCACTACTTCGAACTCATGCTGGAGGCCCAGACCATCGCCATCGACGCGCTCGGGCCGGGGGTCCCGCTCGCGCGCGTGGACGAGAAGGTGTGGAACTACTTCGAGGAGCAGGGCGTGACCGACCTCGCGCGCCACCACGTCGGCCACAACATCGGGCTGGGTGCCCACGAACCGCCGTACATCGACCGCGGGTGGACCGACCACTGCGAGGCCCGGGAGGGACGGGACCCCGGCGACGCCGAGATGGAACCCGGCCACATCTACACCATCGAACCCGGCATCTACACCGACGAGTACGGCTACCGCCACTCCGACACCGTGGCGATTACCGACGAGGGGACCGAGATGCTGACTCACTTCCCGCGGGACCTCGACTCGAATACAATCGAGGTCGAGTGAGAACGAAAGAACGATACTCGCGTCGTGACGACCGGGAACCATGTCTCGTCGAACGCGACGGCGGTTCCTCGGGGTGGCGAGCGCCGCGAGCGTCGCGGCGCTCGCAGGCTGTGGCGGAGTGCTGTCCGAGAACGACGACCCGGACGCCGAGGCCGACTTCTCGCTTCCGTCCGCCGAACCCGAGGTCGAGGTCGGGATGGGCGGCCGAAACGTCTTCGACCCGAAGATCGTCCGCGTCGAGGTCGGCGGCACGGTGACGTGGGTCAACGAGTCGGGCAACCACTCCGCGACCGCCTACCACCCCGACAACGACCGCACGCTCCGCATCCCCGAGGACGCCGAGCCGTGGGACAGCAGTGTCCTCGTGGACCGGGACGCCACCTTCGAGCACACCTTCGAGGAGCCGGGGGTCTACGACTACTACTGCACGCCCCACGAGACGCTGGCGATGGTCGGCACCGTGGTGGTCGGCGACCCCGACCCAGACCCCGACGACCAGCCCGGTCTCCGGCCGCCGGGCGAGGACTTCTCGGGCGGGACCGCCGACGAACTCGAATCGCTCAACGAGAAGGTCGAGTCCGGGCTGGCGTAGTCCGACTGATTCAAGTCCGATTGCACTAATCACGACGTAGTGGCAGTATCGTTCGACCTCTTCGGGACCCTCGTGGACGCCGACCGGCCTGCCGACCCCGCGAGCGCCGTCGCCGCCGAACTCGACGCCCGGAGCGTGCCGGTCCCCGACGACTGGGACCGGGCCTACCGCGAGCGGCACATCGACGCGCCCGACGGTGCGGAGGTCCCGCTCCCGGCCCACGTCAGCGCCGCCCTCGCGAGCAGGGGCGTCGACGCGCCCGGAAACGCCGCGCGCCGGGCGGTCGTCGCGGCGTTCGACCCCGAGGTCCGGACCCGAGACGGCGCGGTCGAGGCGGTCGCGGCCGCCAGCGAGCGCGAGCCCGTCGCGGTCCTCTCGAACTGCGCGGTGCCCCAGCTCGCCCGCAAGGCGCTGATTCGCTCGGACCTCGACCGCGAGACCTTCGACGCGATAGTGACGAGCGTCGCCTCCGGGTGGCGAAAGCCCGACTCGCGGGCGTTCGAGACCTGCGCCGACCGGCTCGGCGTCCCGGTCTCCGAACTGGTCCACGTCGGCGACGACTCCCTGACCGACGCCGGAATCGAGGACGCCGGAGGGACGGCGGTCCTCGTCTCGGAGACGCCCCTCGGTGCGTTCCCCGACTGGCTGGAGGGTCGGCGGTGAGTCCCGACGGGGCGGCCATCGGGGCGGGGGCGACCCCGGCCGTCGCGGTCGCAGTCGCGCTCGTCCTCGACGCCGCTCTCGCGGAACCCCCTACCCGACTTCACCCGGTCGCGTGGTTCGGCTCGCTGGTCGGCCGCTTCGACCGCGAGTGGTCCCGGCCCCGATTCGTCGGTTGGGGGGTCGCGCTCGCGCTCCCCCTCCTCGCGGCCGCGGCGGTCGCGCTCCTCGTCGCGGGCGCGAATCGGCTCTCGCCGTGGGCGGGGGTCGCCCTCGCCGGACTCGCGCTGTTCGTCACCACCAGCCTCCGGCGACTCGTCGGGGCGGCCGCCGAGGTGGTCGGGCTGACCGCGAGCGACCTCCCGGCCGCCCGCGAGCGACTGCGGTGGCTGGCGGGCCGGGACGCCGCCGACCTCTCGGCTGGCGAGGTCCGGAGCGCCGCGGTCGAGAGCGCCGCCGAGAACCTCGCCGACGGACTGGTCGCGCCCCTGCTGGCGTTCGCCGCGCTCGCGCCCGCCTCGCTCCCGCTCGCGGCGGGGGCGGCCGCGTGGGTGAAGGCGGTCAACACCCTCGACTCGATGCTGGGCTACCCCACAAGCCCCACGGCGGGGCCAGCGCGCGACTCGACGACGTAGTTATGTGGATTCCCGCGCGTGCGAGCGCGGGACTCGTGGCCGTGGCCGCACCGGCGGCCGCGCTCGCGTCGCGCGACGCGAGCGCGGCCCCTCGCGACTTGACGACCCGATTTCGTGGCCCGCTGGCGGCGCTCCGGGCCGCCAGCGAGTGGGCCGCCGAGCCGCCCTCGCCCAACTCCGGGTGGCCGATGGCGACCCTCGCGGCGGTTCTGGACGCCCGCCTCGAAAAGCCGGGCGTCTACGTCCTCAACCCCGACGCCGCGCTCCCCTCGGTCGCGACCTCGCGCGAGGGGGTCCGAATCGTCGGCCTCGCGGGCGCGCTCGCGTACCTCCTCGCGGGCGTCGGCGCGGGGGTCGCGGCGTGGGCGGGTCCGGGGGTGGTCGCGTGGTCCTGACCGCCGTGCGGGGCGCGCTCGGCTTCCTCACCCGCCTGCCGACCGGTCACGACGAGCGGGCGTGGGACGCCTTCCGCGCGACCCCCGCGGCCTTTCCCGCGGTCGGGTGGGTCGTCGGCGCGGTCGCCGCCCTCCCCCTGCTCGCGCCGGTGCCCGCGCCGACCGCGGCGTTCGGCTACCTGCTCGCCGTCTACGCGCTCACCGGCGTCAACCACGCCGACGGCGTCGCCGACCTCGGCGACGCCGCGGTCGTCCACGGCGACGCCGACGACCGCCGGGCGGTGCTCAAGGACACCGAGGTCGGCGTCGGCGCGGTGCTCGCGCTCGGCCTCGTCCTCGTCGGTCTCGCGCTCGCCGCGCTGGCGCTCGCGCGCCTCCCCCGATTCGGGCGGTCGCCGTGGTCGTCGCCGCCGAGGTCGGCGCGAAGTTCGGGATGGCCGCGCTGGCCTGCCTCGGGACGCCCGCCCACGAGGGGCTGGGGTCGGCGTTCACCGACAACGACCCGGCCGCGCTGGCCGCGCCCGCCGGGGTCGCCGCGCCCGCGCTCGGTCTGGGAGTGCCCGCGGGGGCCGCCCTGCTCGCCGGACCCGCGGTCGCGCTCGCGGTCCTGCGGTGGTTCGACGCCGAACTCGGCGGGGTCAGCGGCGACGCCTTCGGCGCGACGAACGAACTCGCCCGCCTCGCGGGCCTCCACGCGGGGGTGGTCGCGTGGACGCTCTCCTGATGTGCGGCGGCCGCGGGACCCGCCTCGACGCCGAGACCGAGAAACCCCTGTTCGAGGTCGGGGGGACGCCGATGGTCGAGCGCGTGGCCGACGCGCTCGCGGGGAGTCGGGTCGAGACGACCTACGCCGCGGTCTCGCCCCGCGCGCCCGAGACCCGCGGGCGCGTCTCGCCCGAGACGCGCCCGCGGGTCGGAGACGCCGCCGGTGGCGGCGTCTCGCTTCCCACCGTCGAGACCCCCGGCGAGGGCTACGTCGCCGACCTGCAGACCGCGCTCGAAACCGTCGACCCGCCGGTCCTCACGGTCGCGGCCGACCTGCCTCTGCTGGAGGCCGACGCCGTGAACGCGGTGCTGGACGCCTTCGACGGTCGCTCGCTGACCGTCTGCGTGCCCGCCGACCTCAAGCGCGCGCTGGGCGCGAGCACTGACACCACCTTCGAACGCGACGACGGCCGCGAGCTCGCGCCCGCCGGAATCAACGTCGTCGCCGAGACCGAGGAAGACACCATGCACACGACCTACGACGCACGATTCGCAGTCAACGTGAACCGCCAGTCGGACGCCGACCTCGCGGAGGCCCTGCTGTGAGGCTCGTGGTGTTCGCCGGGACGACCCGGACCGCCGAGATTCCGGGCCTGAGCGCGGCGGGGGCCGACCCCGACGTCATGGCCCACACGCCGAGCGCCGACGCCGAGATACTCGAATACGGCCGCCCGGTCCGCGCCCCCGTGGTGCCGGTCAGCCCATCGGGGTGTCCGACCCCCGCGGTCGTCACCCGGGCGGTCCGGGAGCGCGCGGGCTTCGAGACCACTGTCGTGGACGCCGGACTCGCCGAACCGACCGCCGCGCCCACCGTCACCGTGGGCGCGCGACCCGGCGGGGACGTGCGGCGCGCCGACCCCGTGCCGACCGCGCCGGGCGCGTTCGCGGCCGCCCGCGAGTTCGGACGCGACCTCCCCGACGACGAGGTCTTCGTGGCCGAGACGATTCCCGGCGGGACGACCACCGCGCTCGGCGTCCTGACCGCGCTCGGCGAGGAACGGGGCGTCTCGTCGTCGCTCCCGGACAACCCCGTCGAGCGCAAGCGCGAGGTGGTCGCCGACGCGCTCGCGGCCAGCGGCCTCGACCCCGGCGACGCGGCGGGCGACCCCCGGCGCGCGGTCCGGCGGGCGGGCGACCCCGTGCTGGCGAGCGCCGCGGGGTTCGTCGTCGGGGCGCTCGAATCCGACACCGCGGTCACGCTCGCGGGCGGCACCCAGCTGGTCGCGGTGGCCGCGCTCGCCCGCCACGCCGACCGGGACGAACCCCTCTCGCTCGCCACGACCTCCTTCGTCGCAGAGGACCCTGCCGTGGACCTGCGCGGAGCGGCCGCCGACTTCGACCTCGACCTCACGGTCACCGACCCCGGGTTCGGGGAGTCCGACCACGTCGCCATGCGCCGGTACGCCGAGGGCGAGGCCAAGGAGGGCGTCGGGATGGGCGGGGCGTTAGCGCTCGCCGAGCGCGAGGAAATCGGGATGGCCCGCGTCCGCGAGGAGATTCGGGAGACGTACGACGACCTGCTCGACGCCCGGGAGGTGGCGGATGGACCCCGGTAGCGTCCGGGCCGAGGGCCGGGTCCCCCACGGCGGGAGCGACGACCCCGACCTGCTCGACTTCAGCGCGAACACCAACCCCCGGACGCCCGAGGGCGTCGAGAACGTGTACGCCGACGCGCTCGAATCCGCGCGGTCGTACCCGGACGACCGCTACCCCGACTTCCGGAATGCGGCGGCCGCCTTCGTCGACTGCGACCCCGATTCGGTCGTCCCGACCCCCGGCGGCCTCGCGGCGCTCCGACTCGCGTTCGCCGCGACCCTCGAACCGGGCGACTCCGTCCTCGTCCCCTACCCGAGCTTCGGCGAGTACGCCCGCGAAATCCGCCTGCAGGGCGGGACCCCGGAGTTCGTCCCCCACGACGAACTGCTGGACGCCGACCCCGCGGACCACGCGGCCGCGGTCGTCTGCAACCCCAACAATCCGACCGGCGACGCATACGACCCCGACGCGCTCCGGGAGTTCGCAACGCGATGCCGGGACGCCGACTGCCTGCTGGTCGCCGACGAGGCGTTCCTCGGGTTCACCGACTACCCCTCGCTCGCGGGCGAGGCAGGCGTCGTCGTCGCGCGCTCGCTCACCAAACTGTTTGGCCTGCCGGGACTGCGCGCCGGGTTCGCGGTCGCGACCGGCGAGGTCGGCGACGACCTCGCCACCGCCCGCCGGACGTGGAACCTCGGAACCCCGGCGGCGCGGGTCGGGGCGCACTGTCTCGGGGACCGGGAGTTCGTCGCCGAGACCCGCGAACGCGTCGCCCGCGAGCGCGCCCGGATGGCCGAGCGACTCGCCGAGCGCTTCGGCGTCCACCCCTCGGAGGCCCCGTTCCTCCTGCTCGACACCGGCGAGCGCGACCCCCGATTCCTCGTGGCGGCCGCCCGCGAGCGCGGCGTCGCGATTCGGGACGCGACCACCTTCCGGGGGCTGGACTCGCACGTCCGGGTCGCGGTCCGCGACCCGGACGACAACGACCGACTGCTGGCGGCGCTGGAGGCGGTGGCCGATGTTTGATATCGAGGTCCGGGAGGGCGTTCTCCGACTGCGCCGGGCGGGCGCGCGGTGGCTCTCCTCGGGGTGGCGTGGCGGCCCGTCCCGCGGAGACGCGGCGTACAACGTCTCGGTGCCGACGGGGTTCGACCGGACCGACCTCGACGCCTACCTCGCCGAGCGCCGCGAGCGGGCCGGATTCTCCGAATCCGGCCCGACGCTCCTGACGGGGGTCGACCTCCGCCACGCCCGCGGGGCGCGCTCGGGGTCGGTCGAGGCGGTGGCGACCGCGGGCGTCTCGAACCCGGCCGCGCTCCCGATGGACCCCGAGGGGGAGGGGTCAGGTCTCGACGGCGAGCGCGGCGATTCGTCCGAATCGCCGCGCTCGCCCGGTCCGGTCGATTCGAGCGATTCGCCCGACTCGCCGGTCGGGACGGTCAACGTCCTCGTCGGGACCGACCGCGACCTCGCGGACGGCGCGCTGGCGAACCTGCTCGCGGTCGCGGTCGAGGCCAAGACCGCGACCCTGCTCGCAGAGACCGGCTTTCCCGGCACCACCACCGACGCGGTGGTCGCGGCCTGCGACCCGGCGGGCGAGCGGGCGGCGTTCACCGGGAGCGCGACAGCGGTCGGGGCGGCCGCGCGGGCCTGCGTCCGCGAGGCGGTTTCGGCCAGCCTCGAATCGCGGTACGAGACGACCGACACGGAGATTCCGGCGTCGGTCGCCGACGCGGAACACGGCGTCGTCACGGCGCGGCGCGCAGAGGTGTTTAAACCATGACTCACGATACGAAATCGGACGACAGCGGCACCGACATCCGACCCGCGACCCCCGAGGAGTTCGGCCTCGTGCAGGTCTGGTGGGGCGACGGCAAGGGCAAGACCACCGCGGCGCTCGGGATGGGCTTCCGGGCGGCGGGCCACGGCTACCGGGTCCACCTCCTCCAGTTCATGAAGGGCGGCGCGGGCACCGTCGAGGATGCCCGGGGCGAGTACGCCGCAATCGAGGCGCTCCCGACGTTCACCTACGAGCGGACCGGCGAGTACGGCTGGCACGGTTTCTCGGACGGGAGCGACGACGACGACCACGCCGCGAAGGCGCGGGCGGCGCTGGCCCGCGCCCGCGAGGCGTTCGACGAGGGGTACGACATGCTCGTCCTCGACGAGGTGCTGTACGCCGCGAACCGCGGCCTCGTCGACCCCGAGGACGTGGTCGACCTCGTCGAGTCGAAGCCCGACGACCTCGAACTCGTGTTGACCGGGGGCCACGACCGACCCGAGTACGTCACCGACCGCGCCGACCTCGTGACCAACGTTCGCAAGGAGGTCCACCCCATCGAGGCCGGGCAGGGCGCGCGGAAGGGCACCGAGTACTGAGACGATTCGAACACCATGACCCGCACGATTCTGGTCGCCGGGACCGCGAGCCACGTCGGCAAGAGCACGGTGGTCGCGGGCCTGTGTCGCCTGCTCGCCCGCCGAGGGGTGTCGGTCGCGCCCTTCAAGGCCCAGAACATGAGCAACAACGCCCGGGCGGTCGTGGACCCCGGGGGCGACTGGGGCGAGATCGGCGTCTCGCAGTACGTTCAGGCGCGGGCCGCCCGAGTCCCCGCGACGACCGACCACAACCCGGTCCTCCTCAAGCCCCGCGGCGACGGCGAGAGCCAGCTGGTCGTGGGCGGCGAGGCGGTCGGTCACTTCTCGGCGGGAAGCTACTACGACGACCACTGGGAGACCGCCCGCGAGGCCGCGGTCGAGTCGTTCGAACGGCTCGCGGCCGACCACGAGGTCGTGGTCGCCGAGGGCGCGGGGTCGGTCGCGGAGCTCAATCTGCTCGACCGCGACCTCGCCAACGTCGAGACCGCCCGGTTTTCGGACGCCGAAATTGTGCTGGTCGCCGACATCGAGCGCGGCGGCGTCTTCGCCAGCGTCTACGGCACGCTCGAACTCATGCCCGAGGACCTCCGCGAGAAGGTCGCTGGCGTCGTCATAAACAAGTTCCGGGGCGACCGTGACGTGCTCGCGCCGGGCCTCGACGAACTCGAAGCCCGCACGGGGGTCCCGGTCCTCGGCGTCCTCCCCCACGACGACCCCGGACTCCCCGCGGAGGACAGCGTCTCGCTCCCGACCGAGGGCGAATCGGCGGTCCGCGGCGGGGAGGACGGCGTCCCCGACTCGGAGGCCGTCACCGTCGCGGTCCCGCGTCTGCCCCGCATCTCGAACTTCACCGACCTCGAACCGCTGGCGCGCGAACCCGGCGTCCGGGTGTCCTACAGGCCCCTCGACGCCGACTACGCCGACGCCGACGCGCTCGTCCTCCCGGGGACCAAGAACACGGTGGACGACCTGCTCGCGCTTCGCGAGGCGGGGTTCGGCGACGAACTCGCGGGCTTCGACGGTCCAGTGGTCGGCCTCTGCGGGGGCTACCAGATGCTCGGCGAGCGAATCACGAACGCCGGAGTCGAGGGGACCGGCGACCGCGAAACGGTCGCGGGGTTCGGCCTGCTCCCGGTCGAGACCCGCTTCTCGCCCGACAAGCGCGTCGAGCGCGTCGAGCGCCGCCTGACCGGGACCGGGCCGCTCGCGGGCGCGAGCGGCCCGGTCTCGGGCTACGAGATCCACATGGGCGAGACGACCCCGACCGCGCCGGTCGCCCGGCCGTTCGACGGCTCGGGGCCGCGACCGACCGCGCCCTCGGGACCTACCTCCACGGCCTCTTCGAGAACGAGGTCGCCCGCGAGGCGTTCGTCGAGCGCGCCTTCGCGGCCGCCGGGCGCGAGCGCCCGGCGGCCGCCTCGGACGCCCGGGACCCCTACGACGCCGCGGCCGACCTGCTCGACGAGCACATCGATTTCGGGCCGCTCGGCGTCGGACTCCCCTCCCGAGCGGATTAATTTCGGAAGCGTGGGTTTTTAACACATCGCGCCCAACTCCGACCCAATGGTCGAGGCGTTCGCGGTGGCGAGCGGGAAGGGCGGGACCGGAAAGACCACGACCACGGTCGCGCTCGGGATGGCGCTGGCCGACGAGTACGACGTGACCATCGTGGACGCCGACACGGGGATGGCGAACCTCCTCTTTCACACCGGACTGACCGACGCCGACGCGACCCTCCACGACCTGCTGGTCGCCAGCGGCGGGGACGACCCCGCGAGCGACGTGGCAGTCGAGGACGCCGTCTACGAGCGGTTCGGCATGCGGATCGTGCCCTGCGGCACCAGCCTCGACGCCTTCGAGGCGGCCGACCCCGACCGCCTGCGCGAGGTGGTCGCCGAACTCGCGGCCGACGCCGACGTCCTCCTGCTCGACTCGCCCGCCGCGCTCGGGTCCAAGAGCGCGGTCCTGCCCGTCGTGCTGGCCGACCGCGTGGTGGTCGTGGTCCAGCCGACGATTCCCGCGCTCAGCGACGGCCTGAAGGTCCAGGAGTACGCCCACTCGTACGCCACCGACACCGCGGGCGTCGTGTTCAACAAGGTCCACGACCCCGACGCCGCGGAGGGGGTCACCGAGCGGGCCGAGCGCTACTTCGACGGGCCGACGCTGACGACGGTCCCCGACAGCGACACCGCCCGGGAGGCCCGCCGGGCGGGCGTTCCCCTGCTCGCGCACGCCCCCGACAGCGACGCCGCCCGCGCCTACCGCGAAGCGGCCGCGACCCTCGACGTGCGGGCGGGCGAATCGGACGACGTGGCCGAGCGCTTCCGCAGCGCGGTCCTCCCCGACTCGCCATGAACCTGCCGCCGGGGACCCTCGTCCGCTCGCGGGTCGATAGCAATCCCAGCGTCGCGCTCGCCGACGCGCTCGACCGCGAACTCACGGGCTACGCCGTCCTCGAACCTCGGGACGCCCTCCTGCTCGACGCCGACGGCGCGGGCGTGATCGGGTTCGCCGAGGGCGTGCCGACGTGGGTCCACCACACCGGCACGGGACGGGGCGGGACCGACGCGCTCGCCGATCTCGCGGTCCCCGGACCGTACAGCGTCGAACTCCGCGCAATTCCCGAGGAGGCGCTCGCGACGTACGAGGCCCCCGCGTTCGAGGTGTCGCCGGGACTGCCCGCCGACCGCCTCGCTGGCGACCCGGAACTGGCCGACCGGACGCGCGAAGCCGCCCCGGCCGAGCGCCGCGAGGCCGGGGCGGGCGGCGACTCCTCGCTCGACGCGGTCGAGGCGTTCCTCGACGACGAGGCGAAGATCGAAGCCATCCGGGACCGCGCCCGCGAGGAGGCCAGAGACCGGGCCGAGCAGTGGGGACTGGGCGACGAACTGGAGTGACGAACACGTCGGACCGGCGAGTGGGTCCGACCCGATTCGACTCACGTCGCCCCGATCCGACTCACATCGTCCCACTCGGGGCCGTTTACGCCGTCTCGACGTGTAGCGCCCGGGGGTCGTCCTCGACCTCGACGACGGCCACGCCCGGCGCGCCCGCGTTGAACGCGTAGCGGTCGCCCCGTTCGGTCGCCACCGTGTCGATGCCGTACTCGTGGGTGTGGCCGCTGAACACCGCGTGGGGGCCGTTCCGGCGGATCGCGACCTTCAGCGCGACCGAGCCGCGGTGGACGCGCCCCTCGGGACCGCGCTCGGAGTGGTGGTGGTCGAACGAGACCTTGAACGGCGAGACGTGGCTGAAAAGGAGGGTCCGCCGGTCCGTCTCGGTCAACAGCGAGCACAGCGACCGATAGGTCGCTTCGAGTTCGTCCAGCTGGTCGAACAGCTCGCGGCGTCGGTTCGCCGAGACGCCGAGTTCGTCGGCGACCCCGCCAGCGTCGAGGTCGCCGGTCAGGAACCGCTCGGCGGCCGACTCGACGGCGTCTGCGCGCTCGGCCGCGACGTGGTCGATGGTGTCGCTGGTCGCGTCCGCGAGCGGGTCGGTCGCCGGGAACTCGGTGTACCGGACCTCGGGCCCCTGGTCGAACCCCTCACAGCCCCAGGCGGCGAAGGCGAAGCCGTCGAAGTCGGCGTCGACGCCCGGGAACGCCCGCTCGTCGACGACCCGGTCGTGGGCGACGACCGCGCGGTCGAGCCCCTCGGTCAGGCGCTCGGCGCACCCGAGCGGGTCGTGGTTGCCGGGCACCGCGAGTATCGGGAGGTCGTACTCCTCGTGGAGGAACTCGTAGAACGCCCGGCCGAGTCCCTCGTAGCGCTCGCCAGCCGCGGCCGACTTGGCGTGGTCGCGGTTCTCGTCGATGACGTCACCCGCGGTGACGATGGCGTCGAACTTGGCCTCGTTGATGGCGGGCCGGGCGTACGACGGCGGGTCCCCGCTCGGACCCAAGTGGAGGTCGTGGAGCAACAGGAGTCGCATGGCGGTCCCGTCGTGGTGCTCGCGCGAGCGATTTAAACGTATCGGGGTTTCGGTAGGTCTCGGCGTCGCCGAGGGGCCGAGCGACGGTCACCGAACGGCCGCCATCCGGTCACGGAGGGCGGTCACGCGCGCTCGGAGCTCCTCGGGTTGCTCGCGCAGTCCGGCGTCGGGTTCGACCACGACGTCTGCACCCCGGTCGGCGAGCGCCGCCAGCGCCCGGTCGAGCGCCGGGTCGTCGGCGTGGGGGTCGAGCCGGGGCACGCCGTCGTCCCGAGGGTCGTTCAGGTGGACCGACCGGACGGCCTGCCCGGCTAGGTGGACGCTCGCGAGCAGGGGGAAGTACGGGCTCTCGACCACGCTCGGGTCCCACTCGTCCGGCAGGCGGTCGCGGAGTTCCCGCTCGAAGTCGAGCGCGACCGCGGGCACGTCCGGACCGAGTCGCTCACGAATCGCGTCGACGCGCTCGGGGGTCACCCCGGGTCGGCCGTCGCGCGGGAGATGGGCGCTGTCGACCGTGAGCCGGAGGTCCGAGAGCGGCTCGTACCGCTCGGCGAGGACCGCGACGAACCCGAGGTCCTCGGGCGCGTACCACGCCGACTCGGCCGAGGTGTTCTCGACCGCGATGGTCCTGTCGGTGATATCGAGCAGGCTCGCGAGGACGGGTATCGACTCGCCGTAGCCCGCCCGCTTGGGCGGGTGGGCGACCAGGTCGGCCGCCGGGAGACACGATAACTGCGAGTGGACGAACGTTGCGATTGCTCCGCGGTTGGCGCGTGTGAGCGCCATCCCGACGTTCCCGCCGCGGGTCTCGGTCCCGGGCGGGAGGTGGACGGTCGCGATCCGCTCGGCGTCCACGCCCGCGTCGTCGAGGAGGGCGTCGAGGTCGCGCTCGCCGACGAGGAGGTCGCGGTGTCGCCAACTGAACTTGAGTTCGACGCCCCCGGGGACTCGTCGGGCGACCGAGAGTTCCTCGGGCGGGAGCGAGACCGATAGCGGTGAATCGAGCATCTCAGCGCCGCCTTCTTCCGATCCAGACCGCGAGGATCACCCCGGCGGCGGTGACGATGGGACCGAACCCTGGCACGTCGTCGGTGGTCACGTCGTCGGTCCGGGTCTCGGAGGAATCCCTGTCTCCCTCGTCTTCGTCCTCGTTTTCGTCCTCGTCCTGCGCTTCGGCGTCCGCCCCATCGGCCTCCGTACCGACGGTGATGGGGCCGACGTCGCGGTCCCGGCGGTCCTCCTGGTCGCCGTAGTAGTAGACCGCCCTGCCGCCGACGTCGTACGTGCCGGGTTCGTTGACCTGCAGGCGGACGCGAAAGCTCTTGTCCTCGCCGGGACCGACATCGAAGAAGCCGGTGGATTTCCTGCTCGCGGGCGACTCGCCCGCCACGCTCTCTATCGAGACGCTCTCGTCTGGCAGGTCGAGTTCGAGTTTGACTTGGAGGCGCTCGTCGTTGACGTGGTTCGACGCGCTGAACTGCACCACGGTCGTCCCCGAGTCCCCCTCGACCGTCGCGCGGTCGGCGGTCAACTGGAAGTAGGCGTTCTGCTGGACGGTGACGATCTCGGTCGCGGTGTTCTCGATGCCGTCCTTGCCGACGACGTGGAGCTCCACCGGGGACTTCCCGGACGAGTCGAACCGGTGGGTCGCCTTCCGGCCGGTGGCCTCGTACTCGCCGTCGCCGTCGAAGTCCCACTCGTAGCGCTCGATCCGCGAGTCCTGCTCGGCCTCGAACGAGACGCCGTGTCCGGAGTTGGGTTGCTCGGGCGAGACGTCGAAGGCGGCCGTCGGCCGACGCTGGACCGACAGCGACTGGGTCGCGGTGTCGGTCGCGCCGTCGTCGTCGGTCACGACGAGTTCGACGGTGTGGCTGCCGGTGTCGTCGAGGGCGTACTCGACGGTCTCGCCGTACTTCACGTCGTCGCCGAGCCGCCACTCGTACCCGTCGACCTCGCCGTCGGGGTCGGTGGAATCGCTCGCGTCGAGTCGGACCGTGTCGCCGCGTTCGAGGTCCGACGGGGAGTAGGAGATGTCGGCCGTCGGCCCCTCGTTGTCCTCGATCACCGTGACCTCCTCGGTCGCGCTGGCGCTCAGCCCGTCGTCGTCGATGACGGCGAGTTCGACGGTGTAGGTCCCCGGCTCGTCGAACGTGTGGTCGACCCGCTCGCCGTACCCCGAGGAGCCGTCCTCGAAGGCCCAGTCGAACGTCTCGATGCGACCGTCCGGGTCGGTCGCGTCCGCGGCCGAGCACTCGACTGACTCGCCGACCGTCACCTCCGAGGGGGTGCAACTGACGGCGGCGGTCGGCGGCTCCTCGACCTCCTCGACGTCGACCGTCTCGGTGACGGTGTCGGTCATGCCGTCGTCGTCGGTGACGGCGAGTTCGACGGTGTACGTTCCGGACTCCTCGAACGTGTGGGTCACGTACTCGCCGTCGTCGGTGGTCCCGTCGCCCAGTTGCCAGTCGAACGCTGAGAGGGTGCCGTCCTCGTCGATGGACCCGGCAGCCGAACACTCGACGGTGTCGTCGGTGGTCGCCTCGGTGGGCGTACAGCTGATGTCGGCCGACGGCGGTTCGTTGACTTCCTCGACGTCGACCGTCTCGGTGACGGTGTCGGTCAGGCCGTCGTCGTCGGTGACCTCGAGTTCGACGGTGTACGAACCGGGGTCGTCGAACCGGTGGGTGGTCCACTCGCCGTCGCCGGAGTGGCCGTCGCCGAAGTCCCACTCGAACGAGTCGAGCGTGCCGTCGGGGTCGGTGGAATCGGCGGCCGAACACTCGACGGTGTCGTCGGTGGTCGCCTCGGTGGGCGTACAGCTGATGTCGGCCGACGGCGGTTCGTTGACTTCCTCGATGTCGACCGTCTCGGTGGCGGTGTCGCTCAGGCCGTCGTCGTCGGTGACCTCGAGTTCGACGGTGTACGAACCGGGGTCGTCGAACCGGTGGGCGGTCCACTCGCCGTCGTCGGAGTGGCCGTCGCCGAAGTCCCACTCGAACGAGTCGAGCGTGCCGTCGGGGTCGGTGGAATCGGCGGCCGAACACTCGACGGTGTCGTCGGTCGTCGCCTCGGTGGGCGTACAGCTGATATCGGCCGACGGCGGTTCCTCGACGTCTTCGACGTGAATCGTCATCCACGCGGTGTCGGTCGCGCCCTCGTCGTCGGTCACCGTCACTTCGACCGTGTAGTCCCCGCTCTCGCTGAAGCTGTGGGACGCGACCTCCCCGCTTTCGGACGCGCGACCGCCGAAGTCCCACTCGTAGGACGTGATGGTCCCGTCGTCGTCGGTCGAGCGGTCGGCCGCGCAGGTGATGTCCTCCCCGACCTCGACCTCGGAGTCGGTGCACTGGATGTCGGCCGACGGCGGCTGGTTCGGCGGCTCGACCACCTCGAAGGCGTCCGACAGGAGGCTACCGGCGAGTCGCGTGTTGAGGTCGTCCCGGTCGCTCTCCTTCCAGACCGCCACCTCCGAGTCGTAGGTCCCGGTCGGTGCGTCGTCCTCGACGCGCCAGCTGACCGTGACCCACTCGCGCTCGTCCGGTTCGAGAGTCACCGTCTTGCCGGTCTCCTCGTCGTTGTTGTACCGCTCGCCGTCGGGCCCCTTGACGCCGTACCCGACGAAGAACGTGTGCGTGCTGTAGCCGGTGTTCTCGACCTCCACCTCCGTCGTGACCTCCTCTCCCTCCTCGAACGACCCCGTGGCGTGCTGAGTGTTCAGGATGCGAGCGCCCGTTTCCTGCTGAGTGTTCAGGATGCGAGCGCCCGTCTCCGGTCGCGACGCGGCGTCCCCGTCGGTCGCGGCGGGGGTTCGGTCGAGGGACTGTCGAGCCTCGGACATCCCTCCCGCATCGCTGACCGACGCCACACCCGCGACGGGCGTCGTCACGAGCAGGAGCGCGATCATCGCGGTGAAGCCCGTTCGAAGACTACGTCCGGTCATCGTCGTGTTTCCTCATGCGTGATTCGGATGTGCGGTTCGCGTGGCGTTCGAGGTCGAGCGGCCGGAGTTCCGCGACCGACGCCGGACGGCGTCGGTCGCGGAACTCCGGCCGCTAGGCGTCTGACTCCCGGACGGGGAGACCGACCGTCCGTGACCCAGACCCCCGACTGTCATATTCCTACGGACATATCAGATACTGATAAACCCGTTGATTGCCGAGCGACGGGTTCTCTGTCGGATGAAGCCCGATTCCGGATAGGACAGGAATACTATATTTTTGGAGGTTCGGGACGGGATGGCTGGCTCTCGGCGGTCAGTCCTCGGACAACCGGGCGATGGCGCGCTGGACGACCCACCGGGGCATCCCGGTGTCGGAGGCGATCCGACCGACGTGTCTCGTCGTCAGGTCCTCGACGAAGTAGTCGTTCTTGAGTCCCCAGTACCGGACCGCGCCGGTGATATCGGGGGTGTACAACACGCTCCGGCCGTCCCGGTACCGACCGAGTTCCCCGGCGTTGACCAGCGCGTTCAGCTGGTTCGACATCCACGACCGGTGTCGCGCCGACTTGTACGTGTCGAAGAACTCGGCGTGTTGCTCGCCGAGCAGGTCGATGATGTCGGTGGTGCTCCGGGGGTTGCCCATCGACGAGAGGAGCTCCGAAAGCCGGGACTGGGCGGGTGTGAGCTCGACGGCCTCGCGGTTCTCGACGATCTCTTGGCCGTCGTCGGCGTCGAGGTACCCGAGGTCGACCAGCGTCTCGCGCAACAGCGCCGGGTCGTTCTCGGCGAGCGACGCGAGCGCCTCCCGGAGGTCGTCGTCGAGTTCCGCCAGCACGGCCGACGGGTCACGACCCATCGGCGATCACCACGCTCCGCGAGTTCCTGAACCGCGGCCCGAACAGCGCGAGTTCGTGGCGGTACTGCTCGCCCCGCCACGACACCCCGCCGTTCAGCGCGGTCGGGTCGTGGCGGTCCTCGACCGACGGCGTCCCCGACTGGTCGACGTAGGCGTGTATCCCGTGGAAGAACTCGAAGTCGTCCGTCCCGAACGCCTGCTCGTAGCACCGCTCTATCTTCTCGGCGCTCTGAACGTCGGTGTCGCTCGGCACCGTCGACCCGCCGGGATGGGTGTGGAACCGCGCGACCACGTTCGGGGTCTCCCCGGCGGGATACGAGGCGGCGACGCGTCGGGCGATCTTCCCCTCTTTGGTCGTCACGCTACGTCTGGTCGCCGACGCGTAGTACTCGGGGTCGTCGAGTCCGAACAGTTCGGTCGGGGTCGTGTACGACTGGCCGGTCAGCACGTAGACAGTCTCGACCCGCTCGTGAGCCCCGTTCTTCCCGCGGGTCTCCAGCGCCTGCATGAACGGCTTCGAGGCCGGGAACGAGAACGTCCCGCGCGGGGCCGAGGGGTCGAGCGGCGAGTCCTCCGGCGGGGTCTCGGGCCGGACCGTCCTGCCGGTTCCGGTCGGCGGGGTGGCGGTCGAACGCGACGGTCCCGCGCTCGTGCTCGATTCGTCGTCGAAATCCACCTCGAAGGTGTGGGTCTCGAACCACGAGTCGTCGTCGAGTATCCCCGACGGGTCGCCGGTCGTGACGTTCACGTCGGTTCCCCACGCGCCCGCGTTCGTGTGAACCTCGATGCCCTGCTGTTCGTTCTGCGCACTATCTGACTCCTCGGAGTCGTCGCTTCCGCCGAAAAATCGGTCGAACATAGCTTTGAGTTCACCTCGTTGCCCGGCGGCGCGCGAGCGCCGCGGGTGGTTACTTCTTGACCCCGATATTGATGTCCCGCGGGCTCATCCGCGTCATCGCCAGCACCGCGAGCGCGAGGACGCTCATCAGTCCGAGGATGACCATCACGTTGGTCGAGACGGGGAGGCCGTTGTCTTCCGTGTCGCCGCCGTCGCCGCCAGCCTCGTCGGTCGTCTGGTTCGACCCGTTGGTCTCTTCGACGTCCCCGGCTTCGACCGGCTCGACCACGTCGAACGTGAACGACATGCCGTCGATCTCCTTGCTCATGTCCTCGTGGCCCTTGGGCCAGTAGGTGATGTCGGCGGTCACCGTGCGGTCGCCGGTGTTCGTGCTGAACACCGACGCGGCGATGTCCTTGACGCCGCCCTGCGGCGGGACCTCGAACGTCGCGGTGACCATTCCCGCGCCGCTGGAGAAGATGTCGGACGCACCCTCGATGGTCATCCCGCTCGGGACGCTCATCGTGATGTGGACCACGGCGGGACACTCGGCGGTCGGGTCGACCTGGAAGCCGCCCGCGACCTCACCGGGCGACCCCTCGTCGATGGTCTTCTCGGGCGCGTACAGCCGCGCCTGCTCCATGTTCGGTTCGTCAGAGCCGGGATCGCACGTCGCCTCGTCGCTCGACTCGTCGCCCGTGTCGGTGGTGGTCTGCGTCGAGTTCGCGGAGTCCTGGGAGTACGGTCCGTCCAACTGCGCCGACGCGGGCGCAGCGATTCCCGTTCCCAACGCGAGCAGAAACACCATGCCGACGACGAGCGCCGAGCGGAAGTTCGTGTCAGTCATCTTTTCTCCACATTCGGTAATTATACGCTACCCATATATATTTTACGAGTAAAGTTATTCGTATAGTGTTACGAGAAAACGACCGGGATTCGACCTCGGATCGAAACGAACGAAACGGTCGTAGCGGCCTCGAACCGCCCGAACCTTCCGAGGCCGGTGAACCGGCGGCGACCGACTCGTTCGCCGACCGCCCGAGACGCCGAGCGGATACGTGTCGGATTAATTTCCGTTACCGGAACGTCTCAACGTCCGTACGTTCGATTCCGCGCGAGGAGTCCCAGGGCGGCCGCGAGCGCGAGGACTGCCGCCAAGACGCCGAAGCCCGGTATCTCGCCGGAGTTGACGACGCTACCGTTCCCGTCGTCACCGTCGTCCCCGTCGCTCGCCTGTTCTTCGGTGAGGACCTGCAACGGGATAGTGACCGACCTGCTGGTCGCGTTCTCCTTGTCCTCGCCGAGGTAGTAGACGGCGTGGCCCGTGATGCCGAACCGGCCCGGTTCGTTGGCTGACAGTTCGATCTCCATCCCCTTCGTACCGCCCGGGTCGAGGTCTATCGTCCGCACGTACTGGCCGCTCCCGCTGTCGGCGAATCCGGTCCCCTCGACCGAGACGCCGCTGGGCGTCTCGATGATCAACTGGACGTGCATCACGTCGTCGTTGGAGATGAGGTTCGACCCGCTGAACGAGAGAATCGCGCGCTCGTCCGGGCCGACGATGGTCTTCTCGCCGCGTAGCAGGAGGTTGACGCGGTCGCTTTCGACGTTGAGCGACTCCTCTTCGACCGCGTCGCTGTCGTCGCTGTCGTCGCTGGCGCTGGCTTCGGTCTCGCGCGACTCGTTCTCCAGGGGGTCGAGGCCCTTCTCGACCTCCGCGCCGTCCTCGCGCCCGTCGTCGTCGGTGTCCGGGTCGGTCGGGTCGGTGCCGAGTTCGTACTCCTTCCCGTCCGGGAGCCCGTCGTCGTCGGTATCGGCCTTCGTGGGGTCGCTACCGAACGACAGTTCCTCGGAGTCGTTCAGCCCGTCGTCGTCGGTGTCGACCTTCGTGGGGTCGGTCCCCTCCTCGACTTCCGTCGCATCGTCGAGCCCGTCGTCGTCGGTGTCGGCTTCGAGCGGGTCCGAACCGAGCTCCACCTCGGTCCCGTCCTCGACGCCGTCGTCGTCGGAGTCCGCCACGAGGGGGTCGGTCCCTTCCTCGATTTCCGCACCGTCGTCGAGGCCGTCGTCGTCGGTGTCGGCCTCGGTCGGGTCGGTCCCTTTCTCGACCTCCTCGCCGTCGTCGAGGCCGTCGCCGTCGGTGTCCGCGTTCCGCGGGTCGGTCCCGAGTTCCTCCTCGCGGCTGTCGATGAGGCCGTCGTCGTCGAGGTCGTTGACCTCCACCTCGACCTGCCGCGTCTCGGTCGTTCCCGACTCGGCCCAGTTCGGGACGACCTCCGCCGTGAGCGTCGTCTGGCCCTCGTCCTCGGTCGACAGGCCGTACGTGAACTCCACGTCGGTCGACTCGTCCTCCGCGAGCGACACCGCCTTGCTACCGACGACCCGCGAGCCGACCCGGAGCGTCACGTTCGCCTCGTCGACGAAGTCGCCCGCCTTCTCCCGGTCGTAGTCGAGGCCAGCGTTCGTGTTCTCGACCCGGAGCCGCGTCGTGACGTTCTCGCCAGCCGCCAGGGTCGAGGGGTACTGCTCGAACTCGGTCACGGCGAACTTCTCGGAACTCGACTCTTGGACCTCGAACTGGACGTGGTTCTCCTCGTTGGTGAACGACTCGTAGAAGTCGATGTGGATGTAGTACCACCCCGACTCGTTCAGCGTCGGATAGCTCTGGGGAGTGTACTCCTCGCTGAACTCGTCCCATCCCCACTCGCCGATCTCCTCGGCGTCGTCCCCGGTCTCGCGGTACAGCGAGAACGTGTAGTCCTCGTCGGTCTCTATGCACCAGTCGGTCGGCACTATCGCGCTCCCCGGCTCCTCGACGTACAGCTTGAACCACCGGCCCGAACCGGTGTTCGATTCGAGACCGACGAAGTCGCCGCTGTCGATGGTCTTGGCGCCAGCTCGGCCCTCGCTTCCGTCCTTGAACGAGTGGTCGACCCCTATCTCCTCGCAGTGGGCGCTCGCCGGGGCCGGGACGAACGCGACCGCCCCGACGAGAATTACCAGTACCGATAGTAATTCGAGTAGACGTGTCATTGGGGGCTTATGAGGATGGGGGACATATGAGTCTTGTCGAATTCGTACTGCCGTTCCCTCGGGAAATCCGGCCGGTCGGACCGAAGTAGCGGTGGGCCGCTCGACGTTGCTCGGCCATCATCTCAATCCGCGCATCACGACGGCCGTACACAGATTCGTGCCGACCGAGAGCGCGGTCCCGAGCGCCCACACGGCCGGTAGGCCCACCAACGCCGGAATCTGGAGCGCGAGCGTCGCCGTGAACACGCCGTCGCGCTCCTCGTCGAACAGCCCCGGGCTGACGAACGAGACGAACTGGAACGCCACCAGGAGAACGCCGAGGCTCGCGATGGCCGCCGAGGCGACGAGTACGCTCGCGTCGCCAGCTGGCGGGGACCCCGTCAGCGGGTGTGTCAGAAACGACCCGGGACGGCTCAGTATCGCGGCCCCGCCCGCGAGGACCCCGGCGAGCGTCCCGACCGCGCGGAGTCCGACCTCGGCGAAGTGGCTCGACACCGGTATGGCGTCCTCGACCTCCACGCTCGCCTGCGGGACCATGAACCACGCGAACACGACCTTGAGAACGGTGATTCGACGGGCCTGCGCCCATCTACCGAGGTCCACCGCCACGCCCTGAACGCGACCGAACCCGGACCCGTGGTCGTCGGTCGACGACCAGTCGCTCTCGGTGGTCCACTCGGTCTCCGAGTCGTAGCCATCCCAGTCGAAATCCGCTTCCTCGTCGAAATCCGCCTTCCCGTCGGAATCCTCCCGCGGAACGGCGGGGTCGGCGTCGCTTTCGGCGTCGCCGACGGTCAGCCAAAATTCCAACCCGCTGATGGACCGGGAGCGCTCTTCGTGTCCCACCGGGTAGTACGTCACGTCCGCCGCGACGGTGTGCTCTCCGTCTCGCTGCCCTCTTACCGGAACCGATACCGTCGTTTCCTCACCCCCCGGTTCGAGCACGACGTGTCGGCTCACGACGGTGTCCGTCGCCGAATCCCCGTCGTCGGCGTCGAGTCGGACGCCCGAGGGGACGGTGATCTCTACGTCCGCCGCGATTTCGCCGTCGTACTCCTCGGGCCCCGCGATATCGACCCTGACCTCCGTGGACTCACCGACGTCGAACTCCTGCTCCGAGGCGTAGAGGCCTACCAGCCCCAAGCCCCGTAACTCGTTCGCGTCCACCGCGTCACCGTCGGCGTCCGCCGACGTGTCCACCTCTCGATTCGGGTTCATATCGCATTTGTGATACCGGGGCACTAAGAATGTCAGGGTAGCAGTTGGAGTCTCGACACCTCGGTTCGGGCCGCGACCCGGAACCGTTCACTCGGCACTTGCGGACCGACTACCGCTCGACGACGATGGTCAGGTCGAACTCGTTGCGCTCGCTCGTGACTCGCACGTCGAACGCCACCGCCAGAACGTGGGTCTCGCCCGCGCGCTCCTGCACGACGACGCCATCTTGCGCCTCGCAGTCGCCGAACTGCCGATTCGGACCGCTGGGGCAGTTCGACTCCCGCCACGACTCGGCCGCGGTCCGATTGTATTCGACGCGATAGACGGTCCCGGACTCGACTCTGGAGGATCGGAGCGCGTCGAGGTCGGATTCGAGCGACGACCGGACCGCGGCGACGGCGTCGCCGCGGTCCGGCCACGCGTGTTCGCCGGAGGTGTCGGCGGCCGCCCCGTGGACGGCACGGGTGAGTACCCGGTCGGCGTTCTCGGCGGGCGCGTCGTAGTCCTCGCTGGCGTCTACGTCGGCGTGGTAGCCCAACTGGACGTACGCCACCACGACCGGCGCGAGCGCGACCGCGACGACCGCCGCGGCGGCGAGCACGAGCTGGGCGCGTTCGCGTCGGGACGGCTCGCTCTCGGTCACGCGTACCACACCCAGATGGTCACGTCGCCGCCACCGGTCGTGACGGTCGCCGAGCCGACCGCCACGCCCGCGGGCCGCCGGTAGCCGACCGACCCGTGGGGCGTCTGCACGCGGAAGAGGAGGTTGTCGGGCAGGATGCGCGCGACCCGGCGTTCGAGCGCGTCGCGCTCGCGGTCGAACGCCTCGGGCGAGGCGACGACCTCCGCCAGCCGGGTCGTCCCCCGGTGGCGGGGCTGTTCGCCAGCCAGCACGGTCGCGCCGTCCTCGGCGTACAGTTCCAACTGCGCGCTCCGGTCGTCGGGCGGGGCCACCCCGAGCGCGAACCCCATCGCGACCGCCAGAATCAGCACCACGCCGACTCCGGCCTCCACGACCGACAGCGAGAGTTGCGCGCGGTCGCTCGCTGGCCGCGCGCTCGGCGCTCGCGGGCTACGCATCGACGGTCACCGCCAGCAGTTCCTTGCGGGTCTCGGCGGGGTAGTAGGTCACCTCGACGCTCTCGGCCGAGAGGTCGCCCTCGGACTCGAAGGTCAGGGCGGTCGTCTCGAACTCCGAGAGCCGAACCTCGAACGCTCCCGACAATCCCGAGGCGTTCCGGAGGACGACCCGGTCGTTCGCGCGGACGACCGTCACCGTCGTCTCCTCGGGCGGGTCGATTGCGAGACGAGCGCGCGGCGACCGCCGCGGGAGCGTGACCGTCGGTTCGTCGGCCGACAGGTCGGGGGTCAGCGACACCTCCTCGCGGTCCTCGACCAGCACGATTCGCCGTACCGCGGTCCCGCCGGTCGGGTCGCCCGACTCGGCGAGCGTCCGGTTCCCGAGTCGGACCCGAACGTCGCGCTCGTCGACGACCGGGAACAGCGACCGGAGGCGTTCGGCGTCCATCCCGTCGAGTTCGTCGGCGTCGAGGACGTTCGGTCGCGCGGTCAGCGGCGTCTCGGCCCCGACCAGTCGCTCCGAGAGCGCGACCGCGACCCGGCGCTCGTCGGCGTCGCGGTCCGCAGAGACGAACGCCCGGTCGGCCATCCCGAAGCTCACGACCGCGACCGCGGTCACGACGAGCAGTGCGACCGCCAGCGCAGGGAGGTTCATCTGGGCGCGGTTCACGTCGGCTCACCCGATTCGAGGACGACCGCGAGTCCCTCGGCGTCGCCTCGGACCGCGACGAACGCCGGGTCCCGGCTCGACCACTCCCCCTCCACCGAGTCGACGGTCTCGGGTAGCGCGAGGCGGGTCCGACCGCCAACGCCGTCACGGGGATGGTCGAGGACGAGGGTTCGACCCTCGACCCGCACCTCGTACCCCCGACCGCGGATGGTCGCGGGGAGCGACACCTCGGTTCGGGCCGCGACTCGCCCGGTCGCGGCGGGCACGGCCTGCTGGACGCGCTGGGCCGACTGGGAGAGGACGCGCTCGCCGACCTCCGCGCCCGCGGCGGTCCGGTAGTCCGGGACCAGCCCGCCGTACAGGACCGCCCCGAGCAGCGAGATGTAGAGGACGACGATGCCCGCCTCCAGCGCCTTGCCGACCACCGGGGCGACCGCGCGGTCCTCCTCGCGGTTCCGGCGCTCGTTCGAGCGCCGGAACCGGGTTCGCTTCGAATTCTCGGGTCGGTTCGAATTCCCGGGCCGGTCCGGATTCTCGAGTCGGTCGCGGTCGTTCCGACCGCGACCGACCCGTCGGCCCTCAGCCATTCCGCACCTCCAGCCGCATGTCGTGGACCACGAGGTAGGCCACGCGCTCGCCGGGGAACTCCGCGACCACGCTGTCGACGCCGTCGCCGTCGAAGTCCCGGGTCGTCACGGTCGCGTTCTCGTCCCGGAAGTGGCGCTCCCACGCGCCGGGCGTCGAGGTCTCGACCGCGACCCGGAAGGTCTCGTTGCCGAGGCGCTCGCGGTGGTGAGTGACCTCGGTCCGGACGAGGGCCGACCCGCCGCCGGTCGCCGAGACCGACGCCGACCCGTTGAGCTCGGGCGCGCCGACGACGAGCACGCCCTCGGGACCGCCCGACCGCGAGGAGGTAATCGGCGGCGGGGTCCGGACCCGCGCGTTCCCCTCCGGGCCGCGGACGACCGCGCCCGCGAGGAACGCGACCCGGCGGTCGCCCCCGGTGAACACCAGCGCGTCGACCGGAACGGTCCGGACGACCCCCGAGTCGTTCAGCACCCGGAGGTCGCGCTCGACCGTCCGTAGCTGGCCCTCCGAGAAGGAGACCCGGCCGCGGTGGACGCCGGTCGCCTCGACCGGGTCGAGCGCCGCGTCGAGGTCGGCGGCGACCCGGGTCGCGTCGGCGGTGGCGGCGTTCTCCTCGACCACGGTCCCGACGCCCGCGGTCAGCGCCCCGAGCGAGACGACGACCACGCCGAGGAGGAGCGCGACGCCGACGACGTTCGACTGGGCTCTGTCCATCAGATCATCCCCACTCCCGCGAACACGAAGTGGGCGATTCCGACCAGCGCGGCCGAGTGGAGCATCGCCTCGTAGCGACCCCTGCTCGCGTATCCGGCGAACCACCCGCAGGCGAGCATGGTGGCCTGAGTCACCACGTAGAAGCGGTGGCGGTCGCGGGCGGGCTGGACCGCGTCGGGGTCGAGGGCCATGCCCGCGTCGGCGGTCGACAGCGACGACAGCTGGGCGAAGCTGTCGAGGACGTAGCCGTTGACCGCGACCATGATGCCGACGACGAGCAGGGCGGTGGTCCACCCCACCGCGACGTACACCAGCATGTTCGCGCGAAGCGCCTTTCGCTCGTGGTAGAGCCGCCCGATCTCGACCTGAAGGGTCTCGAAGACGGCCTCGGCGTCTCCGCCCGCGTCCAGCGCGCCCGTCACCAGTCCGATGGTCTGGTCGGCGAGC
The DNA here is from genome assembly GCF_024138125.1 of Halorussus salilacus. Taxonomy (NCBI): domain Archaea; kingdom Methanobacteriati; phylum Methanobacteriota; class Halobacteria; order Halobacteriales; family Haladaptataceae; genus Halorussus; species Halorussus salilacus. The sequence goes on along the minus strand of NZ_CP099993.1, from coordinate 1,103,996 downwards.
GGGGTGCCGACCCGGTCGACGAACCGCGAGAGCGCCGACGCCCGCAGGTCGCCCTCGCGTGTCGTGAGGTTGGCGTTGAACGCGAGGTCGGCGACGTCGGGGTTCAGCGCGCCGAGGTCGACGTTCCCGGCGACGCGCTCGACCGCCTCCGAGAAGGGTCGCCCGAGGCTGACGTGGCCCGAGACGGCGTGGACGAAGTCCTTTATCTCTCGGTCCTTCGCGTCGTCGATTCTGGCGCGCCGGAGCGCGACCAGTCCCACCGGGAGCGCGAACGACACGTAGCCAAGCAGGACCACGTCGACCGGTCCGTAGCCGACCGACCGGAGCAACCCGGCGACGGCGACCGCGAGGGGTGCGAACGCGACCACCGAACTCGCGGGGTTGGCGAGCGCGCTGGCGACGGTCGCCAGCGCGCTCGCGGGCCGGTCGTAGGTGGGGCCCGACTGGTCGGCCGGGCGGAGCGCTCCCACGAGCGCGGCCGCGCCCGCACCGACCACGAGGATGAACGCCGCGCTTCCGTACACCAGCACCGCCCGGGCGGAGACGGAACCGAACGGCGTCGGCGTCGGTTCGTTGAGGCCGGGCGCGAGGACGCTCATCACGGTTATCACGATGACCAGCAGCGCGGGCATCACCAGCAGGACGATGAACATCTCCGCGAGGAGTTCGAGGAAGTCCCCGGCCTGCTCGCGGGTCCGGGACTGGCGGTGGCTGAGCATCCGACCCTCCATCCGGAGGTACTGGGCCAGCGCGTCGGGCCCCTGCTCGGAGTGCTCGCGGAACTTCACGAGGAACGGAGCCAGCGCGTCCCGGGAGGGGGTGTCGCGGGCGACGATTCGAAGCCCCTCGTCGAGGCTCCCGGTCAGGATGGCCTTGTTGAGCACCTTCCGGAAGGCGACCGCGGTCTCGCCGTACGCCTGCTGGCGGTCGGCGACCTTCCGGAGCATCGCCGCGCCGTCGTCGCTCCCCGACGACAGCGCGTGGAGGTACCGGACCGCGCCGGGGAGGGTCCGCTCGATGCTCGACTCGCGGGCGCTCGCGGTCCACTTGAGGTAGAGCCCGCCGAGCGCGACCGTGGCGCGTTTCCCCGCGAACCCCGCCGCGACGCCCGTCAGGACTGCCGCGGTGGTCCGCGTGAGGTCGGGGGTCCGGACGGCTTCGAGGCCGGGCACTCCTCGGCGGACGAAGGCGGTGGCCGCCGCGACGGTCGCGTCGGGGAGCGCAACCGCGACGGCGAACGCCCAGAACGCCACGAGCGCGAACGCGAGCCACGACAGGCCGTACGTTCTGGCGAGGTAAACGTCGAAGCTGGCGGTCACGTCGGTCGCGCGGTAGCGCTTGCGGTCGGCGTCGTGGCGCGAACTGTCGGCGTGTCTGGAGAACAGGGCGTAGAGCGCGCGGTCGAGGACCGAGAGGGTCGATGCGCCGTGATTAGCGTTAGCAGACGTGTTCACTCCGTCGTCCTCCTCCAGTCGCGTTCATGGCCGTTCCTCTCTTCGCTCTGGTACTTAAGGTTTAGCGATATGGATGGTGAACGAATCGGAAGAGCAGTTCGAAATCGGATTAGATGTTAACACAATATAGTTAGGCAGAAAATTAATTATTTATGACGAGAAATGCTGATGTGGTCGTTCATGAAACGACGTACCGCACTCAAGCGACTCGCCGCCGGTGCAGGGTCGACCTTCGCGCTGGTGGGTGCCGCAGGCGCATCGGATTCCGAACCGAAGAATCTCGACGACGTCGAGTTCAAGTATCGCGTGACGGAGAACGGACTCGAAGAAGTCGAACCGGACGACGGGTTCTGCGAGGAGAACCCGGACTGTTGCGTGTACGACTGCAGTGACTGTCCGTACGACTGCTACGACGGTTGTCGGTGCGCAGGGTAGCATCGACTGTCCCCCATTTTTCGAGCGAAGAGTTCAGTCACGTCTCCCGCTTCACGCGCTCCACAGTCGCGGCCTCGTCGTTCGCGGCCGTCAACGGGTGACGGCCGCAAACAAGTGGCCCGTGAACCATGACTCGAACGCAATCTCCAGACCCGTTGGACCGGATGGGCGTGTATAAACAGTTAAACGACGTTTCTCCCAAGCGACGTCTTGAACAATTCCACGATCAGTACGAGGGCGATAACACCTACGAGACGTTCCTGACCGAGTATCTCTTTGAGAAGTACAACTCCGACCGAACGAAAGAGAAGTACCGGCTAGCAGGACGCCGCTGGAAGGGACACGTCGAAGCTGGCGGTCACGTCGGTCGCGCGGTAGCGCTTGCGGTCGGCATCGTGGCGCGACCTGTCGGCATGTCTGGAGAACAGGGCGTAGACCGCGCGGTCGAGGACAGAGAGCGAGCGCGTCCTCGATCCGTCGCCAGTGGCGTTCACCGCGCGGTCCTCCTCGGTGGGCTCATGGCCCACTTTACCCCTTCCAGTATTTAAAATTAAATTATAATCAGGGGGAGACAGACGGGACGCGCGAACGGTATCTCACTGAAGACACGATGTGAAATATAGTTTGCTTATCTGTCGGAGGTTTCACTTATGTCCGAATGCCCGACAAAAATTCTTAACTTACGATACTTTCTCTGTCGAAACACACATGCGACAGTCGCTCCTCTCGGAATCGGCCGCCCGGACGACGCCACTCGATTCGTACCTCGACTCTGAGGCGAACCCGCCGCTCCCGTCGGCGTTCGACTTCGAGGAGTTCCTCGCCGACTGGCGAGACGTGTTCGATTCGGAAGGGGCGTTCGCCGAACGCCTCGCGCTCTCGGGGTACACCGTCGAGGGGCTGCGCGAGCGATTCGAGGCCCTCCAGCGGGGCGATTCCGATGTCGTCCCGTCGGCGCTCGAAACCGCCGGTGAAGTCGTGGCGCGCGCGGTCGAACTGGAGCGACCGCGACCCCTCGCGTCGAGATACGAGACGTCGCCATTCGTGGACCTCGTGGCACCGCTCGCGGACGCTGGAACCGCGGGAACCGACCTTGAAAGCGAGTTCTCGTCGGTCGCGCTCGACTCGCTGACCGACTGGCTGTTTGAACGCCTGACGACCGCGTTTCAGCACCCGCTGTTCATCCTGTTCAAGGCGTACCAGCGACGGGAGTACCCGGACGCAGACTTCGAGGAGACGACTGACTCGACGACGGTGTACGACGAGTTCGTTCGGCGATACGGAGACTACGACGCCATCTTCGAGACGTATCCCGTGCTTTTCGAGTTGCTCGGTAGGATCGTCGAACAGTGGCACACCGCCGTGAGTCGACTGGACGAACGACTGGCGGCAGACGGCGGGGTGCTGGCCGAGCAGTTCAACGACGGTGAGGAACTCGGTCGCGTGGCCGACGTGGCCGCCCTCTCCGACGACCCACACGGCGACGGCGAAATCGTCTGGCGGATCGACTTCGAAGCCGACTGCTCGGTCGTCTACAAGCCTCGGTCGGTCGGCGGCGAGCAAGCGTTCGCCGACGTACTCGATTGGACGAACGAACATACCGACGTGCCGGACCTCTACGCGCCGCGCGTCCTCGACCGCGACGACTACGGATGGATGGAGGTCGTCACTCACGCGGAGTGCGACTCGGCCGAGGGAGTCGAGCGATACTTCGAGCGGATGGGCGCGCTGAGCGCGCTGGCGTTTGTCCTCGGCTCGACCGACCTCCACCAGGAGAACATCGTCGCCGCGGGCGACCAACCGATCATCGTGGACCACGAAACCGTGCTCTCGCCGCGGTTCGACGCACCAATTTCGCCGTCGTCGCCCGCGCTGTCGTCGCTCGTCGAGCGGTCGATTCTCGAAACCGTGCTCGTGCCGTTCACGACTGCGGTCACCGAGGGCGACTCCCAGACGGTCACGAACAGTGGGCTGACGAAGTTGGACGACGTGGAGTACGAACGGAAGTCACCCGCCTTCTCCGATCCGAACACCGACGGCATGGAGATGTCGTTCCGAGACGAACGCCGCCTCGACGGAACGAACCTCCCCCGACTCGACGGCGAGATTCGGGGGACCTCGGAGTATGTCGACGAACTGAAACGCGGATTCAGGGACGCTGTGGACGCGATCTCGGCCGACCGAGAGGGGTTCCGAGACGGGCCGCTCCGGTCGTTCGAGGGGTGTGAGATTCGGTATCTGGTCCGACCGACGGGCCACTACAGTTCGAAACTCATCGAGAGCGCGTACTCCTCGCAACTTCGGTCCGGAATCCAGCGGTCGTTCGCGCTCGAATCGCTCTACCGGATTTTCCTTCCCGAGAGCGAAGACGGCCTCATCAACTGCGTCGAAGCCGAGAAAGCGACGCTCCGGCGGTTCGCCATCCCGCGGTTCACCGTCGATGCGACCGGCCACGAACTTCGGGACGGCCACGGCGAACCGCAAGGCGCGTTCGTGGACCAGTCGCCGCTCGACCACGCCTGCGAGCGCGTCGAAGACCTCGACGAACACTGGATAGAGACGCAACTCCGACTGCTCGACCTCGCGTTCACGAGTTCGACGGTCCCGGACCCTGTAGCCGCCCCGTCCGAGAATGGACCGAGTTCGGGGGCGTCGGTCTCGGACGCCGACGCGACTCCGGAGGTCGTCTCGAACGTCGTGGCCCACTTGGAGAACGTGACAACCGAATATCCAGATGGGAGCGACCGGTGGGCGGAGCTAGCGCGGTCGTCGCCCGACGACGCGTTCCTCCTGCAAGAACCGCAGCTGAACCTCTACGAAGGATACGCTGGCGTGGGGGTGTTCCTCGCAGCGGCGGCGGCCGTCCGCGACGACGACCGACTCGCCGCCCGGAGTCGCCGCGTTCTGCAACCGATTCAGACCGCGTTCGAGGACGGAAACGCAGACCACCTCCGAATCGGCGGGGCGACCGGCAAGGGGTCAGTCGCTTACGGGCTGGTGACAGCCGGTGAACTGCTCGACGACTCGGAACTGCTCGAAGCCGGGCGGAGCGTCGCCGGTCGGACTACCCGCGAGGAGATCGAGTCGGACACAGAACTCGACGTCGTCGGCGGCACAGCTGGCGAACTGCTCGCGCAACTGGCTGTACACGAGCGGACGGGCGACGGGGGCGCGCTCGAACGCGCGCGCTGGTGTGGTGACCACCTGCTGGAAGCGACGGCCGAAACTGGGGACGGGTATCGAATCCCCACGAGTGAGGGGAACGACCCGCGTTTTGCCTTCGCACACGGCGCTGGCGGAATCGGGGCCGCGCTCGTGAAACTGAGCGCGGCGACCGGTGAGGAGACGTACGCCCGCGTCGGCGAGAATGCCCTCCGGTGCGACGCCGAACGGTGGCGACGCGAGACCGACCCGGAATGCGAGAATCTGTACGACGACGAGAGCGGAACCATCTGGGGTTGGTGTAACGGTGCGGTCGGAGTCACACTCGGGCACGTCGTAGTCGCAGAGACGGCCGGACGCGAGGTGCCGACGGACATCTCGATTCCCCGCGAGAATCTCCGAACCGAACCCAGTCTGGAAGATTCGCTGTGTTGTGGGTCCATGGGACGGGCGCTGGTCATGGTCGACGCGGGCGAGACCCTTGGGGACCCCGAACTCACGTCGAAGGGCGAGACACTGTTCGAAAAGACGCTCGAACGCGCCGAGGCGGAAGGACGGTTCCGAATCGGAAATCACCTGCCGATGCTTCCCCGGTTCGGTCTGTTCACCGGGTTGGCGGGCGTCGGCTACGTCGCGCTACAGCTGACGGTTCGCGACAGGGACATCGCCCTGCCGAACGTGATGCGACTGGAGTGACACTCGGGGGCTGGTCTCTGTAGCGTGGTCGTGAAAACGGAGTCGACCGGCCGTCGACCGACAGTTCAGAAGCGCTTTTCGTAGTCGTCGCCCGGACTGTTACACACCGGGTCGTCGCTGATGTAACAGCTCGAACTTCCGACGACGACTTGCTTGTCGGTCTCGTTGTGGGCGGGCTCGTACTCCGATTCGAGCGAAGTGGGAATGTCGTGTGACATTGCAAAACATACTGACGGAGGAGAACAACATAAGTTTTGGGACTAATTATAACCAATACATAAATTAGATTTGGAGATGAAATGCGTCGTCAAAGAGGCTTAGACAGTTCCTCGCCCCGCCCGCTCGACGGTCGCGGCCTCGTTGGTCTGGAGGTCCGAGAGGAACCCGAACAGTTCGTCGAAGTCGTCCATGCCCTCCCGCTCCAGATACTGGACGTAGCCGTGCTTGCGGTGGAACTCCGCTTCCACCTCCTCGACCGTCCGGTCGGTCCGATTCGCGAGCCTGTCGAAAAAGCGGAGGCGACGAGCGCGCTCGTCGCCTCCGCCGTCGAGTCGCGGGTGGTCGTACGCGAGGTGGAACTCTCCTTCCGTATCGCGCCACGCGACAGTGTTCCAGTAGACGGTCACGTCGTCCTTTCGGACGGTCCCACAGCGGGCGCGCGCCGAGTCGAGGTCCGCGAACTCCGACTCGGTGAGGAGTTCGACAACCTCGCCGACGTAGCGCTCGCCGTCGACGCGCTGGGGGAAGACCACGAGGTCGAGTTCCTGCAGGAGGTACGAGGGCAGGCCCTGCTCGATGACGCGGTTGACCAGCTTCTCGACGTCCTCGGCGTGGGTCGTCCCGATGACGCCGTGGCCGGTGTTGAGCGTCTCGGCGAACGTCTCGAAGCTCGCGGGCGTGTTTATCTCCGCGATGACCTCCACGTCGGGATTCAGGTAGTTGCACTCGGTCATGAGGTCGGCCATCGTGACCCGCTTGTAGTCGCTCTCGTGGTCGCGGGTGGTGAGCGAGACGCCCGTCTCGTGGGGCAGGCGCACCTCTCGGGACCCCTCGTCGATGGAGATGGGTCGGTCGCGGTAGGGCACGAACGGCATGTGAGCGTTCATCAGCGTGGTCTTGCCCGCGCCGGTCGGCCCCGAGAACAGCACGACGCCGTGGTGCTCGTAGGCCTGCCAGAGCAGGGTCACCATCTCGGTCGAGAGGCTGTCGGATTCGAGCAGGTCCACGGGCGTCATCGCCTCGGGGGCCTGCTTGCGGATGGAGATGTGGGGGCCGTCCTCGCTGATGACGCCCAGCGCGACCGCACACCGGATGGTGGTCCCGTCCGGAACGCCCGCCGGGTCGAGGTTGACCTTCGCGCTGGGGTTCGAGGCGTTGAGTTCGGTGCCGTCGCTCGCGGCCATCTGGGTCACGACGTTGACGAACGCCGACTCGTCCTCGAACCGGAGGTTCGTCGGGATGCGCTCGCCGTGACCGATCTCCCGGCCGCGGGGCACCACCTTGATGCGCTCGTCGACCCGGTTGGCCTCGATGTCCTCTAAGAGGTCGTCGCGAATCGGAATCGTGAGCTTGCCGTGGCCCACGAAGTCGCGCATCACGTAGTAGACGAGGTCCGAGAGCCGGTCGGTCGAGAACCGGTGGTTGACGGGCGGGACCGCTAGGTCGTACTCCGCGAGCGCGGTCCGGGCCCGGTAGGCGGCGGCGTCGAGCCACGCCCGGGTGTTGCGCGCGGTCAACCGCCGCGAGAGGAAGGTCCGGGCGCGCTCGCGGACGAACGCCGCGCGGTCCTCGACCACGCCGTCGACGTTGGTCTCCCAGATGCGGTCCTTGCACTCCCGTATCAGTTCCTCGTCGCCCGGCAGGAGGTCGGGTTCGAGCACGGCGTACTTGGTCGTGAAGGCGTCGTTCGCGAGCAAGTGCTCGCGATAGACGACTACCGGGACCCGGAAGCTCCGGAAGTCGACGGTGTGGGTCTCGACGCGCTCGCTGGCGAACCGCTCCAGGAAGTCGGCGTCGGACGGGAGGCGGGTGTCGGCGGGCGCGTAGTCGTCGGTGTGGACCACGAGGTTCTCGCCCGCGGTGTCGGCGACCTCGATGCCGTCGTCGAGCGCCAGCGGCGTGAGGTCGCCCAGACACCGCAGGTCCCGGAGCGCGCGGTACTCGACCCGCCTGCGGGCGTCGGGCGGCAGGTCGGTCAGCCGGTCGATTATCCGGCGGTACTTCGGGTCGAACCCGGCGGCCATGCGCTCGGTCGCGCCCTCGCGGGTCAGCGGCCGCTCGAGGTTCGCGGTCGAGAAGTGGTCGGCGACGCGGGCGAGGGCGTCCTCGCCCGCGGGCGACAGCGACGGCTCCCGGACCAGATAGTCGAAGCCGTCGTCGGTATCACGGATGGTCGCGACCACGCCGGGGTGGAGTTCGTACTGGGCGCGCACGTCCGGGGCGTACCACGCCTCGGGGTCATCGGGCGGGATGGGGGGTGGGACCTCCGGCGACGGTGTTTCGTCTCCGGATGGTCCGTCACTCGATACCTCGCTCATGGGGTGGGTTCCTTCCCAATTAAATTTAAATCTAGTCTTTTGGAACTAATCGGGTTTTGAGAGGTGGGCTTGATCGTGGATGTCGAATCCGCACCTATCCCGCGATACCGAAGGCGTTACTGACGTTGTGAGAAATGTGTCTTCTGTCGAGAAAGAGCGACCTACGGTTCTTCTGAGCAGGGCCGCCAGTACACTCTGCCGCTTGCACTCGCCTTTTTCGTGTCGAGGTCGCCAGTAAACACTAAATCATCCAATTTGTTTCTCGCAGTGTTGCGGTGGCAATTCAACATCTCGGAAATCTCCGGTGCGGTAAACGGTTCACATCGGTCGTCGTTTTCCTCGAAGCATTCGAGTACGTCGTCGGTGGTGATTCTCGGTTTCCTGCCACTCATTACATGTCGCTACGCACATTTCTCCATTCCAAGTTCAGGAAGCGGCGAGTTGCTTGTCGCCAGCGACATTAACCCGCTTATTCCGGCATGTGTGTTGCCAACAAAAAGATTCATGGGGGGGGTGTCGCTAGAGACATTTATCGAGGTACTATGTCAGACCTAACGGTTGTCCGCCGACGGCTCGCACACGTACAGGCAATCATCGAGACCGCGAACGAGCACATCGATTCTCCCGGAGACGAGTACGCACTCACTCGGGCACTTGGTCTGATCGAACAAACGTTCGCAGACCTCGATGACATCGCTGCAGAAGACGCCGAGGGTTCGGACTCCTAACCAGACAGTGAATACGTAGGTTCGTTCAGTCACGAACCATTCTTTCCGCACAGAGTTCCTGTCGGTACACCGGGACGAGAACGCGACAGAGATGTATTCTCCGGATAGTCAATATCTACCGGCTGGGTATCCGAGTAAACCGACTGACGAGGAGATGTATGAAGTACGATGAAAATGTAGCTGACACTGAGTTCTCTGTCGTTTATCCATACGGACTCTTTTATGTGGCGACGAGCCATCAGTCGGTATGCGGTCAATAATCAAGCGCATCAAGCGGTTCATTTGGGGCGTTCCGCCGGAAGAACAGGAAAGCTTGGCTTTGCTCACTAAGCTACGGAAATCTGAATTACACGGAATTAGTATGGAGGAGGTTCGTGAACGTCATCGCAAGCAGTACGAAGCTCCGTGGCGAGAACCGGTCAGGAACGTCTGGTCAGTAGCTCAAGAGAATAAAAATCCCATCGCTACGGTAATCGGTTTCTTGACAGCAGTCATAAAGGTCGTGCTGTAGTTTTTCGACGATAGGTCGTCTCGATGTCGGTCGTCTGATTCTGAAAGGGGTACTATTTCATGCAAAACTCTTTGGAATCAGGGTATCTATTAGTAGCCTCTGACCGTCATAGCTCATCAGCGTCGTTTTCTCCGTGCTGGATAGTTCCGAGTAGGGCAAACGTATTTCTGGCCGAAATATTCACATATTCAACATGACCGAGTGGTCTGGACTGCTCCCCGCCCTCGCCTTCGTCCTCACCGTCGGCGTCTCGGTACCGGTAGCACTCACCGCACACCGCTCCCATCGAAGCGGTGCGCGACCGTTCGCGCGAGCGTTGTGGGTGGCCGCCCTCCAGACCACGCTGTTGTACCTCCTCGGCGTCTTCGTCCTCTGGTCGGTCGGCGCGGGCGTCTCGCGGACCGTCACCCTCCTCGTCGTCGGCGCGCTCTCGGGCCTCCTGCTCGCGGCGCTCCCGCTGTTGGTCGGTCGCTGGCTCCTCCGGCGCGCCGGGGGCCTCGACTCGGAGACCGCCCTGCGCTACGCGACGTACGGCTGGCCGGTCGCGATGCTCGCCGTCTTCGGTCTCTTCGTCGCCCCCGGCGGAGTCGGTCGCGTCGCATTCTTCCACCTCGGCGGCGCGGAGGCGTGCATTCTCGGCTTCTGTGGAATCTCCGTCCTCACCGCGGGGGCGGTCCTCCTGCAGGCGGTCGTCGCGCTCGTCGGTCCCGGGATTCTCGGGGGAGGGTGGTACCGCCTCCTCGACGGGTCGGGGGACCGTCTCCGGGAGTTCGCGCTCGCGGTGAGCGACGGTCGTCGGTGGGGGTGTCCATCGCCGATTCCGTCGAAGTGCGGGACTCTACCCCTCTCGCCTGCAGTTTCCGCAACGTGACAAAACTACTAAGTCGAACTGCAGGTATAATTACTACAGAAAATGACTGACCAAACCAGACGTGCCTTCGTTCGGACCTGCGGAGCGGTCGTGGCCGCCGGAACCCTCGGGGTCACTGGTAGCGTCCGTGGCGCATCTCAGGTGGACATCGATGACGAGACGTTGCGACGCGAGCAGGCGCGATACGTCGCGAAGGTCTCGTCCGAGATGGGCTGGGCGTTCGACGAACTGACTCCCCTGTTCGACCCGCCGAGCAACGAGGACCTCGCACACCGGTTCGAGGAGAGTTACACCCCGACGGTCGCATCGTTCGTGCCGGGACTCGTCGGCGATGCCGTCGAACTCGCCGAGAAACTGTCGTGGTACCGGGCGGTCGGCGACGAGAGCGGGTTCGCGATGGTCGCCGACCGCGGTGTGACGGAGTCGCCCACGGACGATTTCCGGGGAGCGAACGGGGACGGAATGGCCGACGCCCGCGACGAACTCGACGGCGCGGTCGAGGCGTGCGAAACCGTCACCGACCGGGCCGACGCGTGCGCGAGCGACCCCTCGGACTCGAACGTCGAGGCGCTGGGAGATGCGCTGGCCGACCTCTCGGCGGTCCTCGGCGAGTTCGAGTGGGTCGAACGCTGGGCGGACATCGCCCCGTCGGCGTACAGCGGGATACATCCGAACGCGAAGCAGGCCGCCGAACGGGTGAAGCAAAACGCCCAGTCCGTTCTCGACGTGGCGGAGGCCATCGAGAGCGTCGTCGAGGAACACCACGCCGCGGTCACCGACGGAGTAATCCTCGACTTCCCGGCCGCCGTCGCCATCTACAACGAACGCGTCTCGGAGGTCCGCGACAGCGTGCCGAACGTGCTGTTCGACCGCATCGCGGGGGACAGTTTCCACCTGCGGACCGAGGCGTCCGGCGGCGCGGAACTGACCGTGCGATGGTTCGACACGGACTCCTCGGGGGCGATCACGGCCTACGAGGTCGTCGAACAGGGCTCCTCGGACGCGGATATCGTCGTCGACGAGTCCACGCTCGCGGACATCCGCGGCGCCGACGACCCGATGTCGAAGGCGGCCGACGCTTACGATTCCGGGCAGATATCCGTCAGCGGAAACGGATTCTTCAACAGCATGAAGTACGGGTCGGGCAACGTGTTCGGAAAGCTCGTCAGCGCCCTCTGAATCGCACGCTGTGGCCGGTGCGGTGTGGCGATGGAGGCGGTCCTCCGGCCGCCCATCGCCTACAGCACGCCCCGCAACTTGGACCCGAGGAAGTGGGCCCGACTGTAGAGGTCCACGAGTCCCCGAATCCTCGTGCTGGCGTCCCTCGCGACGTAGTTCGCCCAGAAATCATGGTCGCCGTCTACCCATAGACGTACGGCTGGACGATCCCGGGTCGAAAACCACGCCGTGATGCTCGTGGGTCTCTAAGAGCCGGGTCACGATTTTGGCGCTCCTGTTTGAAGTCCCATAACAATATTCACTACCATATACGGATAGAACAAAATCGAGTAATTAATCCAATATAGTGTTCAAAATATCTGGCGTATGCAAAAAAGATGGTCTACCGTTCTAGTCGGAATAGTGACCGCTCTTATTCTCCCAACCACTTCTGGTGGCGCTTTTATTGCCGGTGGAATAGTTGGTTATTTAGAAGGAGATTCTATTGAATCGGGCGCAAAATACGGAACGATTGTTGGTCTTGGGGTTATTAGTGTTGTCTCAATCATAAGATTGGTAGATGGGACTGCGTCAGATGAAGTTCGAAACTGGTGGCAATTAGTTCATCCTCTTGTTGAGAAGTCCATCTATCTCCTGTTCACTTCCGGTTTAGGTGGTGGTGTATTTGTGTATATAAACAAAAGGAACATTAATAATTAGATTTATATGTAAATAATAGAGTTATAAAATATAAATGGTAGTAATAATTGGGTTGGCCGGGGAAAAGCACTAAAAGTAGTCGGCACTGGTCTCAGTATCAGTGGACTTTCGGCGGTCGGAGCCGCAACTCGCGAAGAAAGAGACCTTGAAGATATCTACTGGCAAGCTCGCAAAATACGCGACGAAACGGGAAGTCAAGAGAGGTTTGTTGAATATCTACGGGCACATTGTGTTGGGGTTGAATCCTATACGGATGAGGTACAAAAACCACACTACACCAAACAGTCAGAGGATGTTTCCAGCGAAAAAGTTGAGTCATCAAATCTGACTGCAACACTCACCATGGGTGGAGACTACACACATACTGTCTCCGACTACCATATAGAGCTGGATGGTGGCTATGGAACTGGCGAGAAGAACAATGATGTTGTAACCCTCTCTTGGAAGTCAGAGGATTACGATCTGCCAGAAGATGGCACTTTCACCGAAGATGCTACTAATGTTCACCTAGTGCAGTCGTCTTTCAACGGGGCAATGTGGTCGTATAGTGATTGGGATGCATGTGGTTATGGATGCGATGGGGCGTCGTTTGCTGTCGGAGTTCGTGCAAAACGCGAAACTGAAGATACTCCACGAAAGATTCAGGCTACGTACCAATCCGTTTGGAATGATGACACAACCGTATCTGGAATGACAGTTAATAGCGGTGGGGATGTAGAACTCAATTTTGAAGGTAGCTCCACAGAGTACGTTGAGCAGATCAATAGACAAGTTCGCGAAGAGTCATTTGAAACTGACTTATAATATATTTCATTCAGTAGATTACTCACGTAGGTATATTAAAAATCCTACAGCACGCCCCGTAGCTTCGACCCGAGGAAGTGGGCCTGACTGTAGAGGTCCACGAGTCCCCGAACCCCCGCGGTCCCGTTTCGCGCGACGTAGTTCGCTCGGAGGTCGGGGTTGAACTTCGCCTTGTAGCGGTTGATGGACGGGTCGCCCGCCCCGACGAGGTCGTACTCGTCGAGGCCCCGCCGGGTCGCCTCTCGCATGACGTGCCAGTCGAGCAGGTCGTTGACGGGGAGATCGGGGTCGCCGTCGGGCTTCACCCCGCCCAGCCACCGGTAGACCGTCCCGCCGTGTTCGAGGACGAGCAGGCCGCCGACTCGCTCGCCGTCGACCCGGCAGACGTACGGCCGGACGGTCCCCTCGGGGAGGCGTCGGTAGAGCGCGACAGCGAACGCGGCGTCGAGCTGGAAGGGGATGTCCTGCTCGCGGTGGCGCTCGCGGACGCGCTCGACGACGTATCTGACTGCGTCCGGCCCGCCGCGCTCGATGCGGTAGCGCTCGGCGTCGGCGTTCCGGACGTTCTGTCGCGCGTCGCGGCTGAACTCCGCGAGCAGGGCCTCCTCGTCGCCCAGTTCCACGACGTAGGTGAACCGCGGGGACACCTCGAAGCCGTTCCACTGGAAGGGTCGCACGTCGTCGATTCCCGCGAGGAGGAACTGCTGGTAGTGGGGGCCGAGACGGTCGTCGAGCCAGTCCAGACACGCCTCGACGAACGCGACGGTCCGGCGCGAGCGCCGGACCGTCGCGTGGTGTTCGTGGTCTCCGGTCGCGTCGTCTCCGACCGCGTGGTCGTCTCCGGCCGCGTCGTCTCCGACCAGCGCGGGACCGAGCGGCGTGCTCCACGACTTGGGCGGCGGCGAGAACGCCCCCGTCATCGGCCCCTTGCGGACCTCGAAGACGGGGAAGACGCCGACCGGCGTCTCCCCGTCGTAGCCCACCAGCGGGTGGAGTTCGGTCCCGGTGTCCTCGGCCTGGAGTTCGAGCGCATCGAACAGGTAGAAGGTGTTCGCGCGCTCCGAACGCTCCACGAGGCCGTCCCAGCGGTCGCTTCGACTCGGTCGCAGGGGTCTGATGTCGACGGTCACTATTCGATGTATCCTAGCTCGGAGAGTCGCGCCTCGATTCGTCGGCTGTCCGTCCGCTCGGTTCGGGTCGCGTCGTAATCGGGGTACTCGCGCTCGCCGGGGTCGGCCACGACGGGGAGCGGTCTGCCGTCCATCTCCGTCCCCCTCGGCACGTCGAACGTCGCGAGCACCGTCGGCGTCACGTCGAGGATGTGCGCGCCCTCGACTCCGGCCTCGGCGTCGATGTCCTCGCCCGTCGCGGCCACGATGCCGTGTCGCTTGTGGTTGTACGGTTCGGTCGGCTCCCCGAAAACGTCTCCGGCCAACTGGACGCTGAGCAACTGCTCGAATCCGTTCGGGACGGTGACGACGTCCGGCGCGTCCTCGACGTGGGGGCCCTCGAAGAACGCCTCTCGGGGTCCGACCGCCTCGAACACGGGGTCGCCGTCGGGCGTCCGGACCGATTCGAGCGCCTCGACGAGCTCCGCCCTGACCGCCTCGTAGGCCGACCGGGGGACCGTCCCGTCGGGTTCCCTGCCTTCGAGATTGAGCCTGACGCCGAGTTCGCTCCGCGACCGGGCGTAGGCCCGCGAGGCGGGGAAGTCGACCTGCTCGCTCCCGGCCTGTAGCAGGCCGTGGGGGACCCGCCTGCCGACCGCCTCGGCGAGCCCCAGCGAATCGAGCAGGTCGGCGACGCGCTGGGTCGTCACGCCGACCCGAGCGGCGGCCGCAACGCCCGCTTCGAGCAGGCGTCGCCCGCGGGATTCGAGCGGTCGCCGACCGCGGGGACCGGGGCTGTCGAGAGCGAGTCGCTCCTCCTTGATGGTGGTCCACGCGGGCATCCCCTGCCCGCCCCTCTTGGCGGTGACGAACCCCCGCTCCCGGAGGAACTCGTTGATTCGGAACTCGTAGTCGTCGTAGGGACCCATGCCGTGGTCGCTGACCACGAGGACGTTGTCGGGGTCCAGCTCGTCGAGAATCGCGCCGACCTGCTCGTCGACCGTCCGGTAGACGGCCTCGACCGCCTCGCGGTCGCCGGGTCGCTTGTGGAACACCGCGTCGGTCTGCTGGAACTCCACGAACCCGAAGTCGGGGTCGAACCGGTCGGCGAGATACCGGAACGCCGCCCCGCGCATCCGGAGAACTCTCAGCGCCGACTCCGTGTTCCCCGCGCGGAGTGCGCGGTCGTCGGGGTAAACGCGGTAATCTCCGATTTCCGCCCGCACCTCGCCGAGGAGCCCCTCGGGGTGACACCGCGGCGCGTTCGGCGCGAGGAACCCGGGGACGAGCGCGCCGTCGAACGACCCCGGCGGATGTGTCACCGGGACGTTGACCGCGACGCTGGAGAATCCGAATCGGTCGAGGAGTTCCCAGACCGGCCGCGCCCGGACGTGGGTCGCGTTCACCACGTCCCAGTCGTAGCCGTCGTACGCGAGCATGTCGAACACCCCGTGTTTCCCGGGGTTCTTGCCGGTGTAGATGGTCGGCCACGCGCTCGCGGTCCACGGCGGAATCCCCGATTTCAACGGGCCGCTCGCACCTCCCCCGAAGACGCTCCGGAGACGGGGCGTCACGCCCGCTTCGAAGAGCGGTTGCAGTACCTCCCGGCACGCGGCGTCGATACCGATGACGAGCGTTCTCATGTCTGATATTCCTGCGGATGTGTCAACTCCTCACCTATTAGTTACTGTCTGGCTATGGTCGGGAATCGGCCGGTGTCGCCGGAACCGGTCTCGGTAACCGGGGCCCGGTTCGAGGGACGCCGCGACCGACCGCTGGAAAGGGGTCGTTGGACGCGACCAATCGGGGCATACGCCGTTTCCCGCCCTCGCCGGAGGCGATCCGAGCCGGGTTCGGCGGGCGGGTCGGCCGCGCGGCGGCCGACCCGCCCGCCACGTACCGCCGGTCGCCCGCCGAGACCGAAACCCTAAGTTATCAATCGCGCTACCCACCAGTGTGGACAGCGATACCGTACGCCCCATCGTCCTCGCGCTCCTGTGCGTGCTCGCCATCGGCGTGGCCGCCGCCACCCTCGACTCGGCGGTCGAGACCGACTCCGGCGGCGGCTTCGGCGTCGGCCAGCCAGCGCCCGACCCTGGCGTGCCCGACCAGGAGGACCCCGACGCCAGCCTCGGCGGGGAGTCGGGCGAGTTCGGCGCGCCGCTGGACTTCCCCTGCTACCCCGTCCTCACCGAGTGGTGGGCCATCGCGGGGCTCGTCGGCGGATTCCTCGGGGGCGCGGCCCTCGCCTACCGGCGGGCGGGCCCGCTGGGCGCGATGGCGTACGTCGGCCCGGTCGGGTTCCCGCTGTTGTTCGCTCACGCCCTGCTCACCACCTGCACGACCTCGACGCCCGAGGAGATGAACGTCGGGATGTTCGGGGCGAACGACACGTCGCTCCCGTCGGGCGGCAGCGGCGCGCCCGGGACCGGGACCGGCACCACCCTGACCGACCCCTCGGTCCTGCTGTTGGTCGGACTCGGCGTCGCGCTCGCCGCGGCGGTCGCCCTGCTGTTCGTCTCCTCGGGCGGCAACGACCCCGACCCCGTCGAGGACTCGCCCGACCCCGACAGCAGCGACGTGGCCGCGGTCGGCCGCGCCGCGGGCGCGGCCGCCGACCGCATCGAGGACGCAACCGACGTGACCAACGAGGTGTACCGCGCGTGGCGCGAGATGACCGACCACCTCGCCGTGGCCAACCCCCGGTCGAGCACCCCCGCGGAGTTCGCGGCCGCCGCGGTCGAGGCCGGGATGGACCCCGACGACGTCGGGGAACTCACCGCGCTGTTCGAGGAGGTCCGGTACGGCGGCGAGGCCCCGACCGACGACCGCGAGCGCCGGGCGCTCGACGCCCTCCGGCGCATCGAGGACCAGTACGCCGACGGCGAGGGTGGCGAGGGTGCCCGCGGTGAGGGTCGCGGCGAGAACCGCGGGGAGGGTCGCCCGTGAGCGACCATCCCGTCCTCACCGCGGTCGGCGTCGCGGCGGTCGCGCTGGGGGTGCTGATGGTGCTCGAACCCGGTCTGGCGGCCGCGATAGCCGCCGACTACACCGCGGTCGTCCTGATCGGCGTGCTCGCGCTGGTCCAAGGCGTCCGGATCGCGCGCACCCGGCGGGCGACCGAGTTGCGCGGCGCGGAGACCCCCGACGTGGAGACGGTCGAGTCGATGCCCGTGCCCGGCGAGGAGTTCGACGACCGGGTGGCGACGCTCCGGGCGGGGCCGCGCCGGAGCACCCTCCGCGAGCGCAACGACCTCCGCGACCGACTGCGCGAGGCCGCCATCCCGGCGGTCGCCGACCGCGACCACGTCTCGCGCGAGGAGGCACGCGAGCGAATCGAGGCCGGGACGTGGACCGACGACGCCTTCGCGGCGTCGTTCCTCGGCGACTCGGACGCGCCGAAACCGCCGCTCTCGGCCAGACTGCGACTCGTCGCCAGTCCCCGGTCGGGCCATCAGGTCCGGATACGCCGGACCGCCGACGCGGTCGCGCGGGCGGCGGGCGTCGGCGCGCCCGCCGCCCGCGCGCCCGGCGGAACCTCCGCGGAGTCGGGAGAAGACACGCCCACCCGGCGGGAGGCCGAACCGTGACGGTGGTCAGGGAGACCAACCGCTGGCGCGGCGTCAGCGCGGTCGCGTTGCTCGCTGGCGGGCTCGGCATCGTGTTCAACAATCCGCTGGTCCTCCTGTCGGGCGTGGTCGGGGTGGCGTTCGCGGCCTACACCCGGACCGCGGGGACCCCAGCGGTCGCGCTCGACGCGACCCGGACCGTGAGCGACGACGAACCCCTCCCCGGCGACGAGGTCGCGGTGCAGCTGGCGGTCGAGAACGTCGGCGACGCCACGCTCGCCGACCTCCGGGTCGTCGACGGCGTCCCCGACGCCCTCCCCGTGACCGACGGGTCGGCCCGGCTCGGGACCGCGCTCCGACCGGGCAAGACCGCCCACCTCACCTACGCCGTCGAGGCCGAGCGCGGCGACCACGCGTTCGACCCGGTGCAGGTCGTCGCCCGCGACTTCAGCGGCGCGACCGAGGTCGAGACCGAGGTCGAGTGCGAGACGACCCTGACCTGCGTCCCGAAGCTCGGGACCACCGTCGACGTGCCCCTGCGCGCCCAGACGACGCGGTACACCGGCCGGGTCACCACCGACACCGGCGGGTCGGGCGTGGAGTTCTACGGCACCCGGGAGTACCGCCGGGGCGACCCCCTCTCGCGGGTCGACTGGAATCGACTCGCGCGCACGGGCGACCTCACCACCGTGGAGTTCCGCGAGGAGCGGGCCGCGAGCGTGGTCGTCGTCGTCGACACCCGCGAGGAGGCCTACCTCGCGCCCGGCGAGGGCGAGCGCAACGCGGTCCAGCACGGCGTCGACGCCGCGGGCAAGGCGGTGACGAGGCTCCTCGACGCGGGCGACCGGGTCGGAATCGCGGCGTTCGGGCCGGTGACCTGCTGGCTCGCGCCGGGGTCGGGCAACGACCACCGCGCGAGGGTCCGCGACCTGCTCGCGACCCATCCGGCGTTCTCGCCCGCGCCGTCCGAGGGGGCCTTCTACCCGACCACCCGGCTCGCGTGGCTCCGCAAGCGCCTGCCCGCCTCCTCGCAGGTCCTGTTCGTCTCGCCGCTGTGCGACGACTTCGCCGCGACGGCCGCCCGCAGGCTCGACGCCGAGGGCCACCTCGTGACCGTCCTCGCTCCCGACCCCACCGCGGTCGGGACGCCGGGCCAGCGACTCGCGCGGACCCTGCGCGCCCGGCGGGTCTCGGACCTCCGGGCGAGCGGCCTCCGGGTCGTCGACTGGGACACCGACGACGCGCTCGGGGCCGCGCTGGAGCGGACCGCCCGGAGGTGGCGGGCGTGACCCGCGAGATCGACCGCTCGCCCGCCCGGTTCTCGGCGGGGCTCGCGCTCTCGGCCGCCACGGTGTCGGTCGGCGCGAGCGCGCTCGCGGCGTCGGCTGCGGCCGCGGTCGGGGCCGCGGGGCTCCTCGCAGTCCTCCTCGGCGTCGTCCGGGGGTCGCGCCGGGCGGTCACCCTCGGGTCGGCGACCCTGCTGGTCGGGGCGCTGTTCGGCGGCGTGGTCGCGCCGCTCGCCCACCTCCTCCTGCCGGGGGTCATCGGCGCGATACTGGCCTACGACTTCGGCGAGCAGGCCATCAACGTCGGCGAGCAGTTGGGCCGCGAGACCGACACGACCAACCTCGAAGCGACGCACGCCGCCGCGAGCACGGTGGTCGGGGTCGGCGCTGGCGGACTCGGATACGCCATCTACCTCGGTGCGTCTGGCGGCCAGCCCGTGACCGCGCTGGTGTTCCTCCTGCTGGCGGCGCTCGCGCTGACCTCGGCGCTCCGGACGTGAGCCGACGGTCGCGGTTCGCCTCCGGTTCCACCATTTTCGAACGTCTGCGGGCCGCATCCGCGTCGGCGAGTCGCCGACTCGCCGACGCGGAGCGTACCCGTTGACGGCCCTCACTTCCGCTGGCGGCCCTCACTTCCGCTGGCGGCCCTCACTTCCGCTGGCGGCCCTCACTCCCCGAGTCGGAGTCGCCGCAACTGCCGGTCGACCTTCCGAGCCGCCTCCTCGGCGTTCGGGTCGAGGTCCGACAGTTCGCGGGGTTCGTCCTCGGCGGAGCCAGCATCGGTCGCGTCGGCGTCGCCGTCCGACCCCTCCCGGTCGTCGTCCTCTGCGTCCATGTTCCGGGATGGTCGAGGAGGTGATATAAAATCGAGCCAACCGGGGCGAAAGTGAAACTCGCGCCACGGTCGGCGACCTACTCCACGGTCGGCACTTCGACCTCGTCGAGGACGCGCCCGACTATCGCCGACTTCTCGACGTCGTCGACCTGCGCGTCCGGCGTCAGCACGATTCGGTGGGCCAGCACGGGGTGGGCCACGCGCTTTACGTCGTCGGGGGTCACGAACTCCCTGCCCTCCATCGCGGCGTAGGCCCTGGCGGCCTCGAACAGCCGCTGGGTCCCGCGCGGGGAGACCCCGACCGCGACCCGCCGGTCCCGGCGGGTCGCGCGCGCGACGTTCGCGACGTACTCCAGCAGGTCGTCGTCGACCCGGACCGTCTCGGGCACCTCCCGGAGGTCGGTCACGAGGTCCTCGTCGAGCACCGTCTCGACCGAGGGGCTCTGGGCCGAGCGTCCGGCCCGCCGTCGGAGGAGTTCGTACTCGCCGTCGGCCTCGGGGTAGCCGATGGACGACTTGACAGCGAAGCGGTCGACCTGCGCCTCGGGGAGGGGGAAGGTGCCCTCCTGTTCGACCGGGTTCTGAGTCGCGATGACGAAGAACGGCCGTGGGAGGTCGTGGGTCTCGCCGTCGACGGTGACCTGTGCCTCCTCCATGGCTTCGAGCAGCGCGGCCTGGGTTTTCGGGGGCGCTCGATTTATCTCGTCGGCCAGCACCACGTTGGCGAAGATGGGCCCCTCGCTGAACTCGAACTCCCGGGTCCCCTCGTTGAATACGTGGGTCCCGGTCACGTCGGCCGGGAGGAGGTCGGGGGTGAACTGCACGCGCGAGAACGAGAGGCCGAGCGCGTCGGCGAACCCCCGGGCCGTGAGGGTCTTGCCCGTGCCGGGCACGTCCTCCAGCAGGACGTGGCCGTCGGCCAGCACGCCCAGCAACACCGTCTTCAGGAACTCGCGGTCGGCGACGACCGCGCTCCCGACCGCGTCGAGGACCGAATCACACCGCTCGCTCGCCTCGGTTACGTCCATACCCTACTCCCGGGCCGGTGACCGCTTGAAGGTGGCGGTCGGCTGATTGGTCGGTCCGAAAACCGCCGACAGGCGACGCCTGTCCTCACCGTACGCCCGGCCTGAATCGAAACCACTAAGTCGGAGAGGGCGGTACGTTGTGGTGAGCCGAGGTAGCCTAGCCCGGCCAAGGCGGTTGCTTCGAGAGCAACTGTCCTCACGGACTCGAGCGTTCAAATCGCTCCCTCGGCGCTTCTCCGGATTTCACGATTGCCAGCTACGCTTGCGACCGTTTCGTCGAACGGTCGTCTCGATGAGACGGCGAGCGTGCCGCTCAGAACAGCAACGAGAAGTTGTGAAGTCCCAGAAACCCGTACCACGCCCCGGCCGAGCAGTACGTGATCACCCGGAACGCTGGGGGGTAGTCGTCGGGTGCCCACTCCTCGGGCGCGGCTCTGGCGACGACCTCGCCGCTCTCGGCGAACATCATCACGCCGCCGACCGCGATGACGACGGTCACCGACACGCCCGTGACCATCCCCAGTTCGGCCATCAGGGTTCGGGTGAGCCACATCGACTCGTAGACGTCGTCCCGCAGCGAGAGGACGGTCACGGTGCTGACGGCGTCGAGCGCCTTGCCCGCGAACAGGACCGCGAACAGCGCGTAGCGGTTCGCGCCGACCGCGTAGCGACCGCTTCCCCCGACGGACGACCGGCTGACGGAGCGATTCGACACGTCCCACGCGACGCCCCGTCCCGACTTTGTTATACGGCGGGAAAACCGGCGGTAACGGCAGGCAAACCGGGTTCAGGCGGTCGTTGGGCGGGCGTTCGGGCGCGTAACGTCCGGATACTCGCCGGGGACGCCTCGCCGACGCTCGGTCGTCGAGTCGCCGGAGGCGTTCAGCCGTCGAGCCGCCAGCGGCACTCAGCCGTTGAGCCGCCAGCGGCACTCAGCCGTTGAGCCGCCAGAGGTCGTAGTTGAGCGCGGTGGCGAACCCGACCCACAGCAGGTAGGGAACGAGGAGCGCGGCCGCCCGACGGTCGACGCGGGCGAACGCCCCAATCGTCGCGAGGATGGTCGCGAGCAGGGCGACGATGACGACCAGCCCGCCGAGTATCTCGCGCGCCCCGAAGAAGGTGAGCGTCCACCCCGCGTTGAGGACCAACTGGACCGCGAAGACGCCGAGCGCGACCCGCCGGAGGCGGCCGGTCGCGCGCTTCCAGACGAGGTACAGCGCCACGCCCATCAGGAGGTAGAGGGTGGTCCAGACCGGGCCGAACACCCAGCTCGGCGGCGTGAACCACGGCTTGGCGAGGGTCGGGTACCACGTCGCAACGTCGCCCGCGGTCAGTATCGAGGGGACGATTCCCGCGAGCTCGCAGACGAGGACGCTCGCGAGGAGTGCGGGCCAGTCGACGGCGTTCCGGCGTGCCGCGTCGATAACGCTCATGGTGCTGTACTACGGTCCTCGGAGGTATAAATTCGGAGTCGAGGGACCGGATGGATTCGAGTCGTGATCGGGCGGAACGTCTCGATACGTGCGGTACGAACCGGGGAATTCTGGACCGCAAACGCTTCCGAAAGCCCCCGCCCGCTCGCTACCAACGACGACTTCCAAAACCAAGAACGCCCAGAAAGCCCCCGCCCGCTCGCTACCAACGACGACTTCCAAAGCCGAGAACGCCCAGAAAGCCCCCGCTCGCGGTCGCTACCCACGACGACTTCCAAAACCAAGAACGCCCAGAAAGCCCCCGCCCGCTCGCGGTCGCTGACCGACATATCTGCGCCTCACCGCAACGCACCGCATCGGCGCAGATAGGGGTCGGTCAGGCGACCACGGGTCTCCGACCCGCGAGCGGGCGGCCCCTTTCAGTCCCGCCGGTCGGCTGTGTCATCGGCCGTTTTCTGGTGGATGGTCCACCGGCCGATACTCGGCGGATGATTCACCGGCCGTTTTCCGGTAGAACGTGTCACCGGCCGACACCCGTGGTTCGCGTCGCCGAGCGCGGCGCGCTCGGCCGCCGCCGGTCGCGGGAGTCTGGGTCGCGGCAGTCGGCGACTCAGTCGTCGGCGACCGCGGTCTCGGAGTCGGCCTCCGAGTCGTCTCCGAGCGCGAGCAGGCGGTCGAGGGCGTCGACCATCGCGGTGACGCTCGCCCGGGTGATGTCGCCGTCGCTGGCTCGCACGGTGACGGCCCGGTCGCCCCGGGTCATCTCGACCTCGACGGTGACCACGGCGTCGGTGCCGCCGGTGATGGCGTCGACGCGGTAGGATTCGAGCGCGGCGTCTGCGGCCGACCCCGCGGCCTCGCGGACCGCCGCGACCGCGGCGTCGACCGGTCCGTCGCCGGTGCCGGAGGCGACTCGCTCCTCGCCGTCGATATCGAGGCGGACGCTCGCGGTGGGGAGGGGCCCGCCGCTGGTCGCGGTGAGCTCCCGGAGCTCGATACGGCGGTCGCGTTCCATCCCCCGCACGTCGTCGGCGACCGCGAGCAGGTCGGCGTCGGTCACGCGCTTGCCGCGCTCGGCGAGTCGCTGGACGCGGGCGACCACCTCGCGGAGTTCGTCGTCGCCGACCTCGACGCCGTGCTCGGCGAGCGCCGCCTTCGCTCCTGCCCGGCCGGTGTGCTTGCCGAGGACGAGGCGGCGCTCGCGGCCCACCTTCTCGGGCGGGTAGGGCTCGTACATCGCCTCGTCCTTGAGGGTGCCGTCGGTGTGGATGCCCGATTCGTGGGCGAAGGCGTTCTCGCCGACGACCGCCTTGTTCGGCGCGAGGGGGACGCCGGTCGCGTCTGCGACCGTGCGCGCGAGGTCGTAGAGTTCGGTCGTCTCGGCGGTCTCGACGCCGTAGCAGTGGTCGAGCGCGATGGCGACCTCTTCGAGCGCGACGTTGCCCGCGCGCTCGCCGACGCCGTTGACGGTGGCGTGGACGAGGTTCGCGCCCGCAGAGACACCGGCGAGGGCGTTCGTCACCGCGAGGCCGAGGTCGTCGTGGGTGTGGACGCTGGTCGGCCCGAGGTCGGCGAGCCGCGAGACCGCCTCGCCGACTCGCTCGGGTCCGGCGTGGCCCACCGTGTCGGCGACACAGAAGCGGTCTGCGCCCGCGTCGTGGGCGGCCTCCGCGAGGCGTTCGAGGAAGTCGAGGTCGGCCCGCGAGCCGTCCTCGCCGACGACCTCGACCCAGAGGCCGTGGTCGCGGGCGTGGGCCACGAGGTCGGCGGTCGTCTCGACCACCGCCGACCGAGTGGTGCCGACCTTTCCCTCAACGTGGCGGTCGCTGGCGGGTACGACGAGGTTCACGCCGTCGACGTCGCAGTCGAGCGCGAGGTCCACGTCGGCCCGGACCCCGCGGGCGAAGCTTGTGACCCGGGCGTCGAGGTCGAGGTCGGTCACCCGCCGGATGGCGTCGCGCTCGCCGTCGCCGGTGCAGGCGCTCCCGGCCTCGACGACGTCGACGCCCGCGCGGTCGAGCGCGGCGGCTATCTCTGCCTTTTCGTCGGGCGACAGCGAGACCCCCGGTGCTTGCTCGCCGTCGCGGAGCGTGGTGTCCAGAAGCTGTACGTCGCGGTCTGAGAGAGGTGTGCTATTCGGGGAATCCCCGAATAAATCGGTCACGGGTCATGCGAAACCACACCGCACCCTCTCTCTGCGACGGGCCTAAAGGGCCCCTTGTGACAGGCGGGTCTGTCGGACCGGCAGTTCTCAGCCGAGTTCGCTCGCTGGCCCGTCCGACGCCACGGGGACCTCCCACGCGACGACGGCGAGCGAGCCAGCGATGAGGACGACGCCAGCGACCGCCAGCGCCAGCAGTGGCGAGGAGACGTCCGAGGCCACGCCGCTTCCGAGTTGGAACGGAATCACGGTCACTCCGCTCACCATCGCCATCGCGCTCAGCACGGTCGCCCGCCCGACCGACTCGATGCGGTCGTTGATGTACTGGCTGGCGAGTGCCTTGGTCGTGTCTGCGACCCCACGAGCGAGCAGGAGGACGGGGAGCGCGAGTACCGGAGCCACGTACATCCCGACCAGCGCCGCGCCGACCGCGAACGGAAGGACGAGGAACCATCGCCGGAGACCGATTCGCGATTTGATGGCTCCGGTGTAGTAACTGATTCCCGCCCCGACGAGGCTGATCGCCGCGTAGTACCAGCCCAGAAGCGATTCCACGCGGGCCGGTGGCGCTCCGAGGTCCACGACGACCGTCTCGAAGATCGGCTGGACGAACATGAACACGAGGTAGAGGACGGCCGCGAGCAGGACGTAGTAATAGACGATGAACGCGCGAATTCGGTGGTTCGTCACCACGTCGCGGACGATGCCGAGGGTTCGGCGGAGCGACAGGTCGTCTCGGTCGGTCGCCTCGTACGTGTCGGGTTCCGACAGCGAGAGGAGGGCCGGAAGCCCGAGCGCGGTGACGCCCGCGGCGACGAAGAAGGGGTACGAGAGGTCCTGACTTCCGAGGTAGCCGCCGACGACGGCCGCGACGACGCCGGTAAGTAGCGAGACCGACTCGCCACGCCCGCGAACCCGCGAGAACTGCCCTTCCGAGAGGTCGTCGGTGAGGGTGTCGTAGAGCCACGCGTCTTCGCTCCCCGACCGGAAATTGTAGCCCATCGACCAGCAGACGTACAGGCCGAGGAGTCCGACAAACGACCCCGAGAGGCCGATGCCGACGAGCGTGACCGTGATGAGACCGGTCCCGATGAGCAGGCTGTTTCGACGCCCGACCCGGTCGCCGACGTACCCCGTCGGCACCTCGCCGAGGACCGTCGTGACGTTGTAGACTGCTTCGAGGACGGCGATTTGGGTGAACGACAGCCCCTGCGAGAGGAAGTAGAGGTACATCACGGGTCGGTAGAACTCGACGGCTTTCGTCGCCTTGTAGGCGTAGTACTTCAGGACGACGGCGTCGGGAACGCGCCCGGGCCGCTCGTGGCGTGCCATCACACGAGACGAGCGATTCCAGACTTGAAATGTTTTGTTATGACCGAACCGGACGAATCGTAATA
The DNA here is from genome assembly GCF_024138125.1 of Halorussus salilacus. Taxonomy (NCBI): domain Archaea; kingdom Methanobacteriati; phylum Methanobacteriota; class Halobacteria; order Halobacteriales; family Haladaptataceae; genus Halorussus; species Halorussus salilacus. The sequence goes on along the minus strand of NZ_CP099993.1, from coordinate 1,078,102 downwards.
CGACGACTCGGAGCCGCGAGCGTGACTACCCGACGAGGCGCACCTCGTCGCCGACCGAGACGCCGTCTGCGGCCCCCGCCGGAAGCTCGACCAGTCGGTCGGCCTCGGCCTTCGCCAGCCCGGTCCACGCCGAGAGGCGCTCTTTCTTCTGGACCTCGCCGTCCCGGAGCCACAGCACGTCGAGCGGGAAGGGGACGAATACCATGTGAACGTCCCGGCTCGCCACCCCGTCGAACTCGAAGACCAGCGCGTAGTCGTCCGGAATCGACCGCCGGAACATCAGGCCCCTCGCCCGCGAGAGGAACGAGTCGGCGGTCTCGACCTCGGTGGCCAGCGTCTCGCGGCCGCCCTCGGACTCTCGTATCAGTCGCACGACGGGAGGTGGTCGCGGCGGCGAAAAAAGCGTTGCGTTGGCCCGCGGCGGCCGGGGTCCGGCGGGCGGCGCTCGGTGACCCGAACCACGAGAAACGGCCGGTCACACATTCAACCGCAAAACAGCCCCGACCAACCGCCTTGGGTGGGACTGAAAGGGGCCGCCCGGTCGCGTTTACTTGGTCGCTTGCTCGGCCACTATCTCGGCCGGGTTGTGCGGAGAGGCCGAGATATGTCGAGCAACGACCGCGACCGGGCGGGGGCTTTCTGGCTGTTCTCGGTTTTGAAACTCGGAGTTCGTCGCGACCGGGCGGAGGCCTCCTAGCTGTTGTCCGATACGTCGTCAGTAATTCGTCCGCGGACGACCGTTTTCCGAACACCGTTTTCTAGCCACACGTTTTTATTCCAGAACGCCCCACCCACCACCAGACGATGAAGGAGACGCCCTCCGGGACCCCCGTCGGGGTCGACGACCCCTACGACCACGCGGGGGTCTGCGACCACCTCACCGACGAGGGCAAGTGTCGGTACGCCTTCGAACACCCCGAGCAGGACCCCGAGTTCGCCCGCGAGCGCCGCGAGGATGAGTTGCGGTGCCCGGCGGCCGACCCGGACGAGGGCTGGAGCTGGGAGTCGTGCCCGCACTTCCGGTGTCGGAACCGCGACCGGGAGTGCATCCGCTGTGGACTGGAGGAGCGCCGGATGGCCCACTCCGACGAGCGGCCCCTGCTCGAAGAGCACCACCTCTCGTATGCGGGGGCGGGAGAGACCCTGAGCCACGAAATCACGGTCTACCTCTGTCGGTGGTGTCACGCCAAGGTCCACAAGTCGTGGGCGCGAATCGACGACGACGCCAACCCCGACCCCGAGGCCATCGCGGAGAAGGAGGGGCGTCGGAGCCGCGAACAGCGCGAGGCCGCCTTCGAGTCGGCCGCGGAGCGCTACGACCGCGAGCGCGGGGACTGACCGCGCGGATTTCGCGCGTCTCCGAACTCCTTTTGTAGCCCAACCGGCTATCACTCCCCAATGACGCGCATCGTCGTGGTCGACAACCATGGGCAGTTCACCCACCTCGAACACCGCACGCTCCGCGACATGGGGGTCGACACCGAGATACTCGACAACGACACGCCCCCCGAAGACATCGACGCCGACGGCCTCGTCCTCTCGGGCGGTCCCGACATCGACGACATCGGCAACTGCGCCGACTACCTCGACCTCGACGTACCCGTGCTGGGCATCTGTCTCGGCATGCAGGCCATCGCCCACCTCCTCGACGGCGAGGTCGGCGAGGGCGACTACGGCGGGTACGCCGACGTGACCGTCGAGATTCTGGACGACTCCGACCCCGTGGTGGGTTCGCTCGCGCCCGAGACCAGGGTGTGGGCCAGCCACGCCGACGAGGTCAAGGCGGTCCCCGAGGGGTTCGCCCGGACCGCCACCAGCGACGTCTGCGGCGTCGAGGCGATGAGCGACACCGACCGGGACCTCTACGGCGTCCAGTGGCACCCCGAGGTCGCCCACACCGCCGAGGGCGAGCAGCTCTTCGAGAACTTCGTCGCGGTCTGCGAGCAGCGCGCTGGCGAACGGGAACGGGCCGAGTCGTCGGCCTGACGTCGGCCGGTTCTTCTGTAGTCCCCTTCTCGAAACCCCCTGTTCGATCTGCGTCCGTCTTTCGTCGGCGACGGACTCCTCGAACGTCCCGCCCGCTCGCGGGCCGGTGGCCCGCGAGCGGGCGGCCCCTCCCAGTCCCTTCCCTGGCGGTCAGGTCGGCGGCGCTTCCCGGCGTTTTGTCGCGCCAGCCGTTTCCGGTGGTCCCCGTCGCCAATCGACCCCTCGCATTCGTGTAGTCTTGTTTATAATTCTCGCCGCGAGTGGCATCTTTTAACCGTCGCCTCTCGTATCCCCCGACAATGACAGCGACGCAGGGCGACCTCGCCAGCCTGTCGCGGTTCATCTTCCGCGCGCCCCGGTGGCACACCAGCCTCGCGTTCGCGCTCCTCATCGCCGCTGTCGCGGGCGTCGGCGCGTTCGACGCCGGATTCGTGCTGGAGGACGCGTGGCAGGGCGTGTTCTTCATCGGCGTCCCTACCGTCGTCGCCAGCCTGCTCACCACGCCGGTCGACCGCCGGTTCGGCGGCCAGCTCACCTACAATCGCTCGTCGCTGCTCGCGCTGACCTGCGAGGGAGTGCTGGTCGCGGTCATGGCCGTCGCGGGCGCGGCCGCGGTGCTGTCCGAGCGACTCGCTCAGGGGTTCGTCTTCGACGCGCTCATCGTGGGACTGGCGTCGGTGTTCGCGCTCCGTCTACTGGTCGTGCTGGCCATCTCGGGCAGGTCTGTGGTGGTCGCCGCCATCCCCGCCAGCCTCCAGACCGTCACGGCCGCGGTCCTCGTGTTCGTCTACAGCGGGACCATGCAGTACCTCCACCTCGGGGGCGGCCCGCTGGTCGAGACGTTCGTCGCCATCTCGATGCGTCGGGCCGCCGAGGCACCTCCGGCGCTCGGTGCCATCGCCGCGGTCGACTTCGCCCTGCTCGGCATTTTGTGTCTGGTCTACGGCGCGGGGGTGTGGGCGTTCGTCCGGTTCATCGACCGGCCGTGGGAGCGGAGCCTCGGGGTGAGCATGCTCGACTTCCTCCGCGGATTCGTGGGCCACATCGCAGAGGGCACCGACGAACTCGAGGACTTCTTCGAGCAGATCGGCGAGGAGGCCGTCGTTCCCGTGACCGTCCTCGCGTTTCGCCGGGGAGACGGCTCCGAGAAGGCCCGGTTCGTCCTGCCGATGATCCACCCGGGTCCGATGGGCGAGATAGGCGGCGGCAACCTCCCCCAGCGCGTGGCCGCGACCGCCGAGGGACTGGCCTTCCCGCCCCACGCGACCGCGGGCCACGACTTCAACCTCGTGACCCAGCGCGAACTCGAAACCGTCATCGAGACCGCCGAGTCGGTCGCCGACGACATCGAGTACGCCGAGACCGCCACTCCGAGCGTCCGCACCCGGTCGGGCGACGCGAAGGTCATCGGGCAGGCGTTCGGCGACGACCTCCTGCTCGCGTCGACCTACGCCCCGAACTTCGCCGACGACGTGATGTACGCGGTCGGCCTCTCGGCCGCCGCCGAGGCCCGGTCAAGCGGGTTCGACGAGGTCATGCTGGCCGACGCCCACAACTGCAACGACGGCCTCAGCGACGTGGAGGACCTCGGCCACGTCTACCCCGGTAGCGAGCGGTCGTTCGACCTGATGGAGGCGGCCCGTGACGCGGCGTCCGAACTGGCCGATACCCCGCAGGAGGGCCTCCGCCTCGGGACCGCGTGGGACCCGACCGACTGGACGCCCCGCGAGGGAATCGGCCCGCTCGGGGTCCGGGTCGCGGTCTTCGAGGTCGGCGACCACCGCTCGGCCTACGTCCTCGTCGACGGCAACAACATGGAACCCGGCCTCCGGGACCGCATCGTGGCGGCGGTCGGAGCCGACGCCGCCGAACCGGTCGACGCGGTCGAGGTGCTGACCACCGACAACCACGTCGTCAACAAGACCAAGTCCGAGAATCAGGTCGGGGCGGCCATCTCGCAGGGCGATCTCGTGGCTCTCGTCGAGGACCTCGTGATCGAGGCCAGCGCGGACCTCGAACCCGTCGAGGGCGGGATGGCGAGCGAGCGCGCCGAGGTGACCGTCTTCGGCAACGACCGGACCGAGACGCTCGCGAGCCACGCGAACGCCGTCATCTCGATGGGCGGGGCGCTGGCGGGCGCGGTCGTGCTCGCGGCGATGGCGATAAGCGTGGTCGTCTTCTTCTTGGCGTGAGACTGCTCGGTCTCGACACCGACGACACGCACGGCTAGCCGATGTAGCGCCGAAAGAATGCCGCATACCGCGCGTACCCCTACCCGCGGTGTTTGAACGCAATTCGTGGGGCGGGGAAATGCTTTGTGGTGTTCGCTCGGGACCGAGTCATTCCTCGGCGTCTGCGAACAGGTCGTCGACGGCCGAGCGCGCCGCCAGCGCGGCGTCCTCGGCGACCGTCTCCTCCGTCGAGCGCTCGCCGGGGACGTTGAGGTACACGTCCACGTCGAGGACGCCGTCCTCGAAGGTGACGGTCACGTCGAAGTCCTTCACGTCCGACTGCTTGAACCGCGAGAAGATGACGCCTTCCGCGGCCTCGGCGGCCGTCCGAACGACCTCGTCGTCGCTGGGCATCTACGCGCCGCCAGCGCCGCCGCCCATGCCGGGGCCCTGCGGGCCGCCGGGTCCGCCACCGCCGCCGAGCATCTGCTGGAGCTCCTGCTGGAGGCTCTCGAACTGCTCCTGAACGCGCTCTTCCTGCTTTTCGAGCGTCTCGACGCGGATTTCGAGGCTGTCTACCTTCTCGTCGAGGTCGTCCTGAGCCGACTCGTAGTCGGTCTTGACGAGGAGTTCGCCGACCTCGCGGTACATCGTGGTGTCCTCGTCGATGTCGTCGAGCTCGTCGAGGGAGGTCTTGGCCTCGGTGAGCTGGGTCTCGGCCTGATTCTTCTGAGCCGCGACCTGCTGGGCCGTCTCCTGGAGGTCCTGCAAGTCCTCGAGTTTCTCTTGTGCTTCCGGTGGCAGATTACCCTGCATGGCTAGAGCGACGCGACCCGGACTGAAAAACCCCCGCTTTCGGGTTCGGGGTTGGGCGAACGCTCGAACGCAGGGTTCGCGATTGGGGCGGCGCGCGCTGGCGCGGCGTAGCTGTGTTGCGCCGCGCCAAGGCGTGCGAGGTCGTCGGGAGTAAACGACCGACGGCTCGGGAGAGCCCGTCTCTCCCGGTGGATGAGTATCGCAGGGCGCGAACGCAGTGAGCGCCCGAGAAACGCAGTCGGTTGGGGAGGTATGTGGCCTGCGGTCGCGGTGCGGTGCTGTCGGGTCGGATTGAAAGGGTCCGGCCGCTCGCGCTCGTCTTGGTCGCCTGCGCGGGCCACTATTCAGGCCGGGTGTTGCGGAGAGGCCTGAATATCCCGCGTCAGCGACCGCGAGTTCTGTCGGAGGCACGCTCCGACAACGTCACGCTCGTTTCACTCGCGTGACCGGCCGGGGGCTCTCTGGGACTGTTCTGGAGTTGAGTCGGTCGTGTCGATGTCTCTGATGGTCAAATCGAATCGAATCACCTTCCCTTGGGGCGAGAGCGTCGGCGAAGCGTTAGAGCGACTCGGCGACAAACTCGGGTGGGAGTCGCTATCGGAGTGGCCGGAGGTGAATCTGGAGGGTGGGGAAGACGAGTGGGGGTGATGGAGAAAATATCGGCTTATTTATAGTAGAAATAACTCTGTTAGCTCAGCCGCTATGCCTTCTCTGATAAAATCTGATATTCTGCGTATGAGCCTCTGGTGACTGTAACAAAAGTCACGGTCCTGTATATCTATACACTCCCCGTCCGACTCGCTCAAGCAACTCTTTCTCAACAAGACCATTCAATGCATTATAAATTGTCGACTCTGCATAATCTTCCACTCTAAAATCATGTTTGAAATCCTGCAACATCACTCGATTTTCGCGCGTTTCCTCAATCGCCCTGAGAACATCCATTTCACTATTGGAGAAACCTTTGGCGGATGAATAACGCTTATGCTCGTAGAGGACCTTATAAAGGTCCGATATATTAAGTTTTATCCAGCCTATATGATCGCCCTCGGGGCTGGGTTCTGTTGATTTGATAGGCCTAAGATTTTCACCTTGGCCAGTATCTCTATTATGTTGTCTTATTGTCCCATGAGTGAGTTGATTCCATTGCTTATCCGTCAGTTCACAATCTTCTGAGACTGTTATCAACGTCCATTTCCCTTCTTCAATTCCTTCGATTTCGCTTGGTGGATGATCGACCATGGGCGTTTTGAACTCTACCATATTTGTAGGCAATTATTCTAAATTTGAATACCTTTCTCATATTTTCGAACTTGAAAATCGGGAATAATATTCAATATTTCACCAATTAGAATTGAACTCCGGTGTTCGGAAGCTTTTGGGTGTATGCATCACATTTTTTGAGCAACGATGATATGGGCACTTGCACTCGTATTTGCGTTTATTCTAGCTAATTTGCTCGTTGTGTTGCCCGCCGTATGGTTTCTGGCTGAGAGAAGTAATCGAATTAATATTAAGATAGAAACTATAATCGGTAGTATAACTATCTCTACTAACTACCGTGAAGAAAATGATTACAATTAGCTGTTACTTCAGATTCTGCAATCTCGGTATCACCGCCACTGAATGAGTTATTCCGAAGTCAAGCCTCGGGTGAGCGTGGTTACTGAACGTGATAACTAAACTCCATTAAAATCGCACAGCGACAGCTACGCGGCGTCCACGGTCCGTTCGGCGACCTCCACCAGCGACCCCCAGGTGTTCATCCCGGCGCGGAGCGCCACGAGGTCGTCGGCGGTCACCCGGACCGCGACCGTCGACCCCTCGCGGTCGACGGTCGCGGTCGAGCGGTCGCCCTCGATTTCGCCGACCTCCTGCGAAACGGCGCGGGTCACGACGCGAGCGCGCGCTGGCGACTCGTACTCGAACCGGAGAACGGCGTCGTGAGGTCGGTCGGTCGTCATGCTGTCGGCTAAAGCGGTCGGCAGAAACGTGGGTGACTGCGTCAGTTCACGTCGACTTCCTTCACGTCGCGGCTCCGCTCCTTCAGGAGGACGCGGTGGCCGCAGTACGGACACCGGACGCCGCCGTACTCGTCGAGCTCCACGTCGCGCTTGCAGCGCGAGCACTTGTAGCTCATTCTTCGTCGGTGTCGTCGTCGCCGAGCGCCGCGCGGATGGAGCGGGTGACGGCCTTCCCCGCGGGCGTCTCGGGGCGGTAGGTGCCGCCCGCGAACTTGTAGTCGCACTTGCCACACTGCCAGATGCCGGTGCCCTGTCGGTCGACTGCCGTCGACCCGCACTCGGGGCAGGCGTGGTCGTCGTGCATGTCGCTCTCGATCTCGGCGACGCGCTTGCGGGCGACCCGCCCGTATCGCGCACCGAACCGACCGGCGCTCCCGGTTCGGCTCTGAGTGTCTTCGGCCATAGTACTGCGAATTTACTCCGGCGCGCTGATAAAGCCTTTGAGTCGGGACGGCCGCCGGGTGGTCGCGCGACGGCTCACCCGCCCTCGACCGGCGGGTCGAACAGCTCGTGACCGATGACCAGCAAGGAGGCCACCAGCCCGCCCATCGCGCCCGGCAGTCCAGTCAGCTGGCCGACCAGATACCCGCCCCCCGAGAGCAACGGTATCGCCGCGAGGACCGCGTCGTAGTACCCCACCATCGAGTAATGAGATATAATTAGCAGGTTCAAGAGGCTTGGGGCGGCGACGCCGACCGCGTTCCGACTCGGGGCTCGACGGTCGGAGCTACGCGGCGCGTACTCGCGGTTACGCGTGGTCTTCGGCGGGATAGTCCGAGCTTCCGTCACTGCAACTCCGCCTCGGCCAGCACCTCGTTGAGGTCCGACCGGACGCGCTCGCCCATCTCACGGTCCATCGCGGTCGTGACCACCCGGTTCTCCTGCACGCTGGAGCCGTCCCGCAGGAGCAGCCGGACGTTGCCGTTCTCGTCGGCCCGGGTGGCCTTCGCGCGCACCCCGGTCCGGCTCCCGGACCCGCCCGCGTCGATGGGGCCGGGGATGATCTTCTTGACGTGGGGGTGGCCCGCGACCGTCTGGATCACGTTCCGGCCCGACCGTCCGCCGATGAGCGTCGAGTGGCTCCCGCCGAGCTTCTCGGCGACCGGGGCGTCGACGACCTCCAGCGCGCGGTCGCCCCGCCGGGACTGGACGGCCGCGACCGGGTCGTCGTCGGTGACCCGGTAGAACGAGTACCGGAGCTGGCCCCGCGTCGCCCGGAGCACCTCCCGGTCGCCCCCGGCGTACACCTCCTCGGGGCGCTTGCGCCGGACCTCGTCTGCGATTCGGCCCGCGAAGTTCCGGAGTTCGACCACGCCCGACTCGTCGCCGTCCTCGGGCGTGGTCGTCACCACGGTCTCACCGACGACCGTTTCGTCGTCGAGCATCGTCAGCGTCGCGCGGTCGCGTTCGAGGTCGAGCACCACCGCGTCGGCGTTGGGCGTCCGACAGACCAGACAGTAGTCGCCCGGTCGCTCCAGCGGGGACGCACACTGCCGACACTCCATGGTCCGGTCTAGCCGAGGCGACGGCTTAACCCCGGTGCTTTCGGCCGGGGTCCGGGGTCGACGCGTCCTCGCCCGTCGGGCGAGGACGCGGCCGACTCACGCGCTCGTCGTCCCCGCGAGGTCGGCCCCGCACGTCCCGCAGTAGTTCGCGCCCGCGGGGACCGGACTTCCACACTCCGGGCAGGTACCGGACCTGCCAGAGAGCGAGGGCATCTCGGTCCCGCAGTTCGAGCAGTACTCGGCGTCGGCGGCGACCGACGCGCCACACTCCGGGCACGCGCGGTCGTCTCGAAGGACCCGGCGCTGGGAGTCGTTGAGGTACTTGTACGCGCCGTAGACCACGTTGACGAGGCCGAACGACCACCACGCGGTCAGGACCGCGAGAACGACGTGGACCCCGAGGTCCCCCACGGTCCGCTTGATTAGGACGACCCGCTCGGGCGTCTCGGTCTCTATCTTCCACCCCTCGGCGATGGCGTCGTCGATCTCGCGCTGGAGGCGCTCGCTTCTGGTGGTTATGGCGGAGCGGGTGTAGCTCATTCTTGAGATTCCCTTCCTATCGGTCTGGCGACGGTCTACGTCGGCGGCGGGTATATCGTTTGAGGCTACGGGCGAGAGACGTGAGAGCGAGTCCGAGCGTCTCGTTCGCCACCTGATTTTACGCCGAGTTTAAATACCGGAAACAATATATGTCTGAACGAGATATGAGTGTGAAGTTGATTCTGGATCCGGACGAATTCTTCCGCCGTGAGGCGGAAACGCTGTCGTCGCTCGAACCGATTTTCGTCGTCGTCTTCGCGGCTATCTCGACTGCACTTATTCCGATGCTGATTCTCTATTATCTCACTTCTTCCTTGCCAGACCAAGTGACCTCGTATATGGCTATCTTCGGTAGTTTGAGCGTGGTCGGAGGGATGTTAGCCATCTTCGGCATGTGGATCGTCTCGTCGATACTGCTCCACTTCGTCGCGTTTTTCATCGGTGGGGAGGGCTCCCTGCGTGAAACCATCTTCTTGGCTGGCTGGGGATTTATGCCGATGGTATTCGCGAACGTCGTCAACTCCGTCTTCGTATTCAACATACTCACCGAGGCGCTCGCAGCCATCGGGTCCGAGTCGGTCACGCCACAGTATCTGAGCGCCGTACTGGCGAACCATCCGTTGATGACCCTGACGCGGATTATCAGTACGATAGGGCTGGTGTGGATGGCGTTCATCTGGACGTTTGCGGTCAAGAACGCACACGAGCTGTCGTTCCGAAAATCCACACTGGCGGCCACAATTCCGACCCTCGCCATATTCGTCTACTGGGTCTTCAGGGGGTTCTGAGGGCGTCCCGCCGATCTAGTCGAATCGAGCTACGATCGCTACAGTGATGACTGGAATAGCGAACATGAGAATAACCGCGATGCCGATGGTGATGGCTGGGTGAATGCCAGAATCGAATATCGTCGGTAACGAGATGAAAAACAGGAGGATTGCGACGGCGACCGAGGTCCAAATCGCGGCAATCGCCCGCTTTGGATGCTCCCATTCGTCCCAGTCGGTGGCGAATATCGAGGGGTGTGCGTCGGCCATACGTACAATATCGAGCGTATAGGATTTATATCTACCGCTGAGGCCAGTTTAAGAAGTGGTATGAACGCGTGCGGAAGACCGCCTCCCCTCCGACCACAGAAACGATTATTTTCATCGGGAACAAACTTCGGACCGGTCACCCGACGATGTTCAGCAGGATAAATACGACAGTTCGGACGTATCCGGGAGAATCGATGGTCGCGATGTTCGTCTCGGCCTTGGTCGTAGTCACCATTTTCTTCGGTGTACTCCCGGTATTCGACCGTGGTCTTCAAGGACCGCCGGAGCTACTGGGATTCGCGGTCGGTGTCACGGGCCTTCTCACGTTCTTCGCGCTCCTCGGCGTGGGTATCTGGATTCGTGAGCGAAACGCGACGTGAGTGACTCCTGAGTTCGCCCGAGTAGCGAATCCCGTCGTGCACTCAAGTCACGTAGCGTAACAGCGCACCCTCTATCACTGCCGCCAATGCGATGCCGACGTACGCGACTATCGTAAGAAGTAACATATCTATCACTTCTCGCTTCGATACGGATTCGGTTCGTACGCCACGCAAGAACTGAACCAGCTCGTAGGGGATGCGCAATCCCACGGAACCACCGATCCAGACCGCAGGCAGTTCGACGAGCGCGTGCGGAACGAAGAATTTCCCGAATTCGAAGACGGAAACGGGAAGCGAGACGAGTACGGCAGCGTGTACGAACCCGCTCGTGAACAATCCGACGAGGCTGGTTCCGGAGAACGTCAGCGCGCCAGCCAGAACCGTGGTGAGGACCGTAGCGTTCGTCTCGAAAATGGTCATCGTTCCGTCTACTCGCACGCGATACGATTCGACGAACGTCGGGACACTCTCAAGTTCGATAGTCGAGACCGCGAGAATCCCGACGATGACGCCCGAGAAGTAGACGACAGAAGACGCGAGGATAAAAAGATGGTTGCGTCTGATCGCCTCTACGATTCGGGATGGTAGCTTGCTCATAAAATAGCGAGGATGGAGACGCTTCGGTTGCGACCCACCAGTCGACTACGCTAGGTAGCCTGCACCGAATGTGCAACCGCCGGGACCGGCACCACAGGCAGCGGCGGAGACCGGGGCCGTAGTTGCAGCACTGATGAGTCCACTCTTGGCCGCGCCTTTCATAGTACCCGTGTCGGCGTAACCGATTGCAGCACCGACCACGGTATGTGCGTTGGTCGAACTGGACACCGAGGCATCGGTATCGGTATCCTTAACGTCGTACGCGGGCGAGACGGCTGCACCACCAACGAAACTACCAGCAAGTGCAGTTACGAGAAACGTTGCGACGATGGTCGCACTCAGGTACTGGCTCCACTTCATTCGTAACAACCAATCCATGATCTTCTATACGGGAATATAAAACTTTCGTAGAATTATATAAAAATATAATTGTATGCTACTAGATGGGTAGTCTCGCGTTGGCTTTCGCGTACCACTTCCACTCGGAATATCAATGGGTCTCAGCGCCTATCGAGACTCACACCTTTGCCGGGTCGGTCTTCATGAACTCCCGCAGAACTACGGTCGCGTACGACCCCTTCGGGAGCGCGAACGCGAAGGTCACCGCGTCGTCTTCGACGGCCACGTCGAGGTCGGTCCGCACCAGCACCGCCCGCCGGGTCCCGGTCGAGCCGAACTCCCCCGGCAGGTCGAAGTCGGCGGGTTCGAGGTCCAGTTCGTCCAGCACCTCTCGCTCGATTTCGCCCGGTTCGCCGTCGCCCAACTCGGTCTCGGTGCCCACCAGCGGCGCGGTCACGAACGCCCGGCCGCGCTCGCAGTGGCGCGCGACCGTCTCGACCCGATTCTGGGTCACCTCCTGCAGGCGGTCGGTGTCGGGCACGGTCAGCCCGTCGACCCGCTCGGAGAAACAGACCACGTCGCCCTCGACGGGCCGGTCGAACGGGAGACCCCGCGCGAGTCGCTCGCTCAGGATGCGGTTGAAGGCGTACGACTGGGCGGCGTTGACGAACAGGCGCTGGAGGTTCGAGGGGACGGCTTCGAGCGCCGCGCGGAAGTCCTCGGGGCCGTCGCCGCCATTCTCGACCAGTCTGTTGGCCATCGCGCGCTCGAAGCCGAGTCGCCGCGGGAGCGCGTCGAGCACGCCCTGCCAATCGCGCTGCTCGAAGGCGTCGGCGGCCTCCCGGCGCGCCTCGCGGGTCCCTTCGGGTTCGGTCTCGTAGGCGTCGGCGACGTAGGCCCGGACCGCTCCCTCCCAGTCCTCGCGGACGACCCGGAGGCCGACCTCGTGGGTGACCGGCCTGCGACTCCCGAACCGCTGCTGGCCGAAGAAGTCGGGGACGCCGACCGCGGTCGGTTCGTCGTCGGGCGCGCCGCCGAACTCGGCCAGTTGCTCGCGAATCTCGTCGGCGTTCTCGGGTCGGTCTGCGTCTCTGACCGCGATTTCGAACGCGTTGCCCGCGAGGTCGCCGAACTCCAGTCCCCGGCCCGACCGGCCGACGATGTCGACGTCGGCGTCCCGGATTTCCACGTCCGAGAGGTCGGCCGGGTCCACCTTCCGGAGGCTGAACAGCTGGGTCGTCACCGCGTGCTTGTCCTTGGTTCCGGCCCACGAGACGCGCTCGCGGGAGATTCCCAGCGCGTCCGAGAGCCGCCTCGCGAAGTCGTTGGTGTCCCACCCGCGAAGCGTGGCCCGGACCACGAGGTGGGGGTACGCCCCGGGGTCGGCGTCGGCCGGTTCGGCGTCGAAGCGCTCGACCTCCCGGACCCGGAAGTCGGCGTTCTCGGCGCGGAGTCGGCCCCCGATTCCCTCGGCGTCGGTCACGAAGCGTTCGATGCCGACCGCCCGCTCGACTGGATAGGCCTCGCGCATTCGTCGGGTCTTGGCGGTCGGGCGGCTTGTATCTGACTTCCCGCGACGAGTCGGAGTCGGAACCATGCACGAACGTCGAGTGGGCGAAGCGACAGCCACAACGACCGAGACGAACGCGTAGAAAGCCCCCGCCCGCTCGCGCTCGCTCGGCGGGATATTTCGCGCCCGCAGTTCTGCGGGCGCGAAATAGTGGCCACGCCGAGACGAGCAAGCTGAACGCGAGCGGGCGGCCCCTTTCAGTCCACCCGGACCGTGGGTCGATTCACCCGCGCGCTACCGGCGGCTGGGACACAGCTCGCGCTCTCCGAGGGACGGTCAGTACAGCGAGAGGTCGCCGGTCACCCTGTCCACGAGGTCGTCGTCGGCCGGGCCGACCGCCAGCGCGGTCACGGTTCCCGGTTCCAACTGGGTGTGGCCCGCGTCGCGGACGATGGCGTGGGGAAGCCCCTCCGCGCGGGCCTTCTCGGCGAGCTCGAACAGCTGGCTCTCGCCGTCGCCCTTCAGGACGACCTTCTTCTGTCCCCCTCCCTTCCACTTCTTTCGCGCCTTGGTTCCGGTCTCCTCGTAGGCCGACAGCGAGGCGTGGGCGACCTGCGCCGCCAGCTTTCCCTGGCCCATCCCGATGTCGGTCCGGGCGACGATGGCCTGCTTCATGTCCCCGCGAACGTCCCGGGCGGTTAAATCGGTGGCTACTCGGCGCGGGGCGACCCCGCGGGGTCGCCCCGCGCCGGGGGATTCGCTCGATACCGTCGCCCGGTTCCGCGCGGAACCGACAGGATTATCCCGACCTGTCGGGCGAATAACCGTATGGTCCTCGACGCCCTCCTCCGCCCGGACGAGTTCTTCGGCGAGCGCGCGCCGGGGCTGAGCCTCGCCAGCGCCGCCCTCGTCGTCCTCGCCGTCGCGGTTGTCACGACCGCCGCGCTCGGCGCGTTCGGGTGGGTGCTCAGCGAACGGCTCACCGCGACGACCGAGGTCCCGAACGAGAATCGACCCCCCGACTGGGTGTGCGACGACGAACCCGAGACCGAGGCCGAAGAGCGGATGCACGAGGACTGCGACCAGCCCGAACACCGTACCGTCGCGGTCGGCGACCTGCTCTGGGACGCGTTCGTCGACCACCTCCCGACGGTGTTCGTGGGCGTCCTCGTCGGCTGGCCGCTGGTCGCGGTCGGCCTCCACGTCGCCTCGGCCGTCTTCGGCGGCGAGGGGTCGTTCGCCGACACCCTCGCGGTCGCGGCGTGGGGCATGCTCCCGACCGCGTTCCAGGTCCTCGCGGGCCTCGCGCTCCTGCTGGTCTCGCTGAACGGCATCGACCTCTCCGCGAGCGACCCCGAACTGCTGGCCTCCCGGATCGAGTCGCTGAGTCGGCGCGCGCAGGGCGAGAGCGCGCTGCTGTCGCTGGCCGTCGCGTGCTGGCAGGGGTACGTCTGGACGTTCGGGCTGAAGCACGCTCGAAAACTCCCGACCGGGGCGGCCGCGTTCGCCGGGGGCGGGGTCGCGTTCCTCGGCCTCCTGTTCGCGCTCGCGTGAGGGCCCCGCGGCCCTCACGCGAGTTCGGCCGCCGTCTCGATACCGTCGCCTCTCGGGCGACCCGCGATTGCTCGGCCCGCCCGCCCGCTCGCCCGGGAGACCGGGCCATTTAGGCACCTCCGCGCCAAGCCCCGCATATGATACTCTCGGACGCCGACATCCTGGCCCGGATGGCGGAGGGAGACCTCGTGGTCGACCCCCTCGACGACCCCGACCTCCAGATACAGCCCGCGAGCGTCGACCTCCGCCTCGGCCGGGAGTTCCTCGAATTCCAGCGCACCAACATCCCCTGCATCCACCCCACGAGCGAGCAGGAGGTCTCGGAGTACGTCACCGAGACCGTCGTCGAGGACGGCGACGACTTCATCCTCCACCCCGGCGACTTCGTGCTCGGGACGACGAAAGAGCGCGTCGAGATTCCCGACGACCTCATCGCCCACGTCGAGGGCCGGTCGTCGCTGGGTCGGCTCGCGGTCGTGGTCCACGCGACCGCCGGGCTCTGTGACCCCGGGTATCGGGGCCAGATAACCCTCGAACTCTCGAACCTCGGCACCGCGCCGGTCGCGCTCGAACCCGGGATGCGCGTCTCTCAGCTCACCTTCACCGAACTCAAGAGCCCCGCCGACCGGCCCTACGGGGCCGAGCGCGGGTCGAAGTACCAGGGCCAGTCGGGCCCGCAGGCCTCGCGCATCCAGAGCGACCACGAGTTCGGCGGCGACCAGAAGTCGGGCGCTGCGGCCGACCGCGAATCGAACGAGGGGGGCGACCCGAGATGAAGTTCGCCGAGGAGATCGTCGTCGAGGAGTTCCTCCCGACGGTCCGGTCGATGCTCGCCGAGGACCTCCGCGAGCGCGGCCTGACCCAGAGCGAGGTCGCCGACCTGCTGGGAATCAGCCAGAGCGCGGTCTCGAAGTACGCAAACGGCGAGGTCGAGCGCAACGACCGCGTGCTGGGCGACGAGCGCGTCCGGGAACTCGTCTCGCGAGTCGGGGCCGGACTCGCCGAGGGAACCACGAGTCGGGTCGAGGCGCTGGTCGAGATCGAGGTCCTGATTCGGCGACTGGAGGACCGGGACCTCGTCGCGGAACTCCACGAGGCGGCGTTCCCCGAACTCGCGGGCCACGGCGGGGATTTCAACGTCCACGACCCCGAGGGGCAACTCCGCGTGACCGAGCGCGTCCGGTCGTCGCTGCGCCGGGGGCTGACCATCGTCGAGAGCGCCAGCGGGTTCGCGTCGCTCATCCCCGCGGTGGGGTCGAACCTCTGTGAGTGCACGCCCGACGCCGACGGCATCGACGACGTGGCGGGCGTGCCGGGCCGAATCTTCGACGTGAAGGGACAGGCCACCATCCCCGCCGACCCCGAGTTCGGCGTGAGCGAACACGTCGCCTCGCTGTTGCTCGCGGCCAGACGGAACGGCCGCGAGGACCTCCGGGCCGCGATGAACGTCCGGTACGACCCCGACATCGTCGCGGCGCTCGAAGCCCTCGGCCACGAGAGCGCGGAGTTCGACGCCGAGTACGACGACCTCGACGCGGTGGTCGGCGCGGCCCTGCGCGAGACCCCCGACGCGGCCGTCCTCTACCACACCGGCGGCTACGGCATCGAGCCCATCACCTACCTGCTCGGCGAGGACGCCGAGCAGGTGGCAGAGATGGCTCGGAGCCTTCTCTGAGGGTCTGTAAACCGCGTTCCCTTCAGGGACTCGTCCGAAGCAGAACCTCCTTGTCGTCGACCGCCTCGACCCACTCGTCCCGGATGGGGTAGGCCTCGTCGTCGGGTTCGAGGTCGCCCCGGTCGAGTTTCGCCTCGAACTCCTGGGTCAGGCTGGGTTCGGGTTCGACGTAGGCGGTGCCGTCCCGGACCGCGGCGACCACGCCGATTTTCTCGCGGTCGGCGTCGAACACCGACTTGCCCTCGTCGTCGTTCGTGAACTGCATGGCAGTGGTTCGACGGGCGCGGACAAGACGGCTGTGGCCTCTTCGAATTTTGGGAGTGAAGTAAGGGGCCGCTCGGCATCGCCATCGGTACCGCGTGAGTGACGTTTCCGAAAGTCCCCGGCCTCGCTGGACGGTCCGCCGGGCGTTTCCTGTGGGCGGTCCACCGGCCGTCTCTCGCTGACTGCGTCACCCGCCGACATCCGCCGGAGATTCCCGCGCCGACTCAGCGGTCCTCGGTCAGGCGTATCTCGTCGTCGGTCACCTCGGCGACGTGGTGGTTCTGGACTGCGTCGGTGTCCTCGCCGACGCTTCCGGCGTCGAGTTTCGTCTTCATCTCCGCGACGACGTGGTCGTCGGCCGTGACGTGGGCGGTGCCGTGGTCGACCTCCGAGACGGTGCCGACTCGCGTGCCGTCGCCGTCCACGACCGCCTTGTCCGTCTCGCCCTCGGTGAGTTCGACTGCCATGGTCGTGGGGACGACCCCGTGACTCATTACGGCGGTGGCCGAGCGAGGTGGCGGTGGCCGAGCGACGCGACCAGCGACCGGTCGAGTCCGACGGTCGTCGGACTCGACCGGTCGGCTTCCGTCGCTATCCCTGCTGCTGTTCCAGTTGCTCTAACTGTCCCTGGAGCTGGCTCATCAGTTCCTCGGGGTTCCCGCCCTCGCTGTAGGCCTCGTTGACCTGCTGGGCGATGCGCTGGGACTGCTGGGGCCAGATGGCGGTCACGGGCCGCGAGATGGCGTTCTCGCCAGCCACTCGCAGCTGGTCGAGGTACCGACCCATGACCGGCACCTCCGCAGCGCGGTCGGTCTCCAGCAGTTCGGGCTGGGGCGGCGTCCAGCCGATGACCTCGAACAGCAAGAGCCGGAAGTCGGGTTCCATCATCACCTGAAGCAGTTCCATCGCCTCCTCCCGGTTCTGGGAGTTCGGGTTGACCGTCATGTGCCAGCCGCCGAGCGCGGCGACCGGCCCGCCGGTTCCCGGGTACTCGGCCTCCTCGGCGGTCGCCGCGTACGGAATGGGCATCACGCCCAGGTCCTCGCCGAGCGCGTCCTCGGCCCCGCTCTCGTTGATGGCGTAGGGCCAGTTGCGGTGGGCCACGGCGTTCCCGCTGGTGAACGGCTGGCGGGAGGGCTCCTCGTCCCACTGGAGCACCGCGGCCGGTGAGATCTGCTGGTAGTCGTCGAGGGTCTCCTCGGCGTCCGAGCCGTGGATGAACGACCGAATCATCCGGACCGAGTCGACCACCTGCTCTTCGCCCACGGTGACGGGTCGGTCGCCGATTGGTCCGAAGAGGTTCTCCCGAGGGTTCCCGAAGTACGCCCCGCCCCAGCTCGTCATGAACTCGTTGAACGTACAGCACGCCAGCCCCTCGTAGGACTGCGCCTGGAAGGTGAATCCGTAGTCGATGTCGTCTTCGTTCTGGCTCCGTACGTCGCTCACCATCTCGGAGAACTCCTGCCACGTCATCGACTCGGTCGCCCAGTTCTCGCCCTCGGGGTCGTACCCGGCGTCCTCGACGAGGTCCCTGCGGTACTGCATCGTCGGCAGGTCGATGAACAGCGGCACGCCGTGGAGGTTCCCCTCCGGTCCTCGCGCGGTGTCGACGTGGGCCTGGAAGTAGTCGTCCTCGATGGTCGAGATCGCGTCCTCCGGTAGCTCCTGGCTCAGGTCCACGACCTGCTCGCGGACGATGAACGGGATGGTCCACCCGGTGTCCATCATGAACACGTCGGGCTTCTCTCGGCCCGACGACAGCCACTGCTGGTACTGGGACTGTCGGCCGCCGCCCCACGCGCCCGCGAGGATGTCTATCTCGATGTCCTCCGAGAGCCCGTTGTCGTACAGCGACTGGACTATCTCGTCCTCGTTGTCGGCGGCCAGTTGGTCCGAGGCCCACTGGATGGTGGTGCCCTGCGACTGGACGCTCCCGGAGACGCCGCCCTCGCCGACGTAGCCGGTCAGTCCCGCGGCGATGCCGGACGCTCCGGCGGCCTCGATGAATCGGCGTCGAGACACGCCGGAGTCGGTACGCACGCCTCCCCGTCGTTCTGTCGTGTCGTCTTTCATACCCTCGTCCCCCAGTCATTCATCAACTCCCCACCACATGTACGTTGTTTCAAATATCGGACCGGACGGTGGGGGATTTTTCTCGGCGGATTTTTGCCGCCGTGGGTCGTAGCCCCGTCCATGTCGGGGGGAGTGACCGCGGCCCAGCGGTTCTACGGTCGGTGGGCCGACCTGTACGACATTCTCGCGCGCGCGACGCCCGGACTCGGACGGTTGCGCGACCGCGCGGCCGACGCGCTGGGGCTCGAACCGGGCGACACGGTCGTCGAGATGGGATGTGGCACCGGCGCGAACTTCCCGCACCTCCGCGAGCGGGTCGGACCGACCGGCCGGGTGGTCGGGATCGATTTCACCCGCGGGATGCTGCAGCGCGCCCGGGACCGAATCGAACGCGAGGGCTGGGGGAACGTCCACGTCGTGCAGGCCGACGCGACCCGAATCGAGTTCCGGGAACCGCCCGACGCGATTCTGGCGACCTTCGTGGTCGGGATGCTCGGCGACCCCGCGGGGGCCGTCGAGCGGTGGGCCGACATGCTCGCGCCGGGCGGCCACCTCGCCCTGCTGGACGCCGCCCAGACCACCCGCCGGTTCGGGTGGCCGGTCAATCAGGCGTTCCGGGGACTGGTGGTCGCCTCGTCGCCGACCGGGATGGACGGCTACGAGCGCGCGCCGTGGACCGTGCTGGACGACCGGGTCGAGAGCGCCCGCCGGGCGCTCTCGACCCGCGCCGAGGAGGTGACTCACGGCGAGCACGCGCTGGGAATCGTCCGGCTTACCGGCGGAACTGTCGACTGAGTCGGCGGACCTCTCCGGGAAGCCCGAACCGAACCATTATGCTTTTGACAACCTCCCTGTCACCCTCCAGTATGGACGGAAGACGACAGGTAACGACGATGGCACTCGCCCTCTTGGTCGTCCTCGCGGGGTGTGGTGGCGCTGGCGGCCCCGCGACGGACGCGACGGAGACGACGGAACCGACCACCCACTCCACCGACGCGACCGAGCAGACGAACGAAACGTCCACCGACGTGACGACCGAGACGACGACGGAACGGTCCGGCCGCGAGTCGGTCGAGGTCACGGGCGGGAACCTCTCGGTCGACCAGACGGAGGTGTTCTGGCGTGTCCAGGAACTGCTGGACACCGACGTCCGCCCGCGACCGGTCGAGGTCCGCAACCTCACCGAACGGAAGGAGTACGCACCCGGGCGACTGCCGGTCCTTCGGTACCTCGGCGTCGAGAACGTCACGCTCGACCCCGACGAGCCCGGCGGACTTGCGACCCCTGACGGCAAGGTCTACGTCCATCCCGGTGACGGGTCGTCGGCCGAGGTCGAACGCGTGCTGGCCCACGAGTTCGTGCACCTGATCCAGTATCGAGCCAGCATGCTCCCGTGGATGAGCGCCATCGACCAGCCTCGGCTCACCCACGACCGGCTCCAGACCCGACTCACGCTGATGGAGGGCGGCGCGGTGTTCGTGACCGACGCCTACGCCGAGCAGTACCTCGACGACCAGGACCCCGCCGAGCGGATCGCCGACCGCTACGAGGACGGGTCGGCGGGAGCGAAGTACTTCTACGCCCGCTACCACTTCGGGTATCGGTACGTCGACGACGAGATCGACTCACCGACGAACCTCGCCAGCGTCTACGAGGACGGCCCGAACACGACCGAGCAACTCCTGCACGGCTACGCGCCGGACGAAGAGCCACCCGCCGACCTCTCGGTCTCGGTGAACGAATCCGGGACTTGGTCGACGACCGAGAACGACACGATGGGCGAACTGTTCGCACGCACCACCCTCCAGAGCGAACTCGACGCCGAGACGGCCCGCGGGGCCGCCACCGGCTGGGGCAACGACGTCCTCTACGGGTTCACCAAGGGCGACGAGGACCCCGGCTTCGCGTGGACGCTCCGCATGGACTCCCCGGACGAGGCCGACGAACTCGAATCTGCGGCGACGACCTTCGCCGAGGAGCGAGAGGCCGGAAGCGACGCCGCGTTCCGGGTCGAACGCGTCGACGACGAGACGGTCGTCCTGCTGTTCGGGAATCCCTCCTTCGTGGAGTCGGCGAGCGCGTCGGGGTCGAACGCGAACGTGACCGTGGGGGTTTCGGAATGACCGCCGAGGCTCGGGACTAACGTCACCCGCGACCCGTCTCAGTCGTACAGTTCGGCGTGGTCCTCGCAGAACTCCGGGTCCCGAAGCTGTGCGTCCACCACGCCCGGTTGTCGGTGGGGGTTCGAGAGCCGACAGCTCTCCTCGTCGCAGAACCCCTCGCCGGTGCGCCAGCAGTGGACCGCCTGCAGGACGTAGCCCTTCAGCGCCTCGGTGGTCCGGGGGTCGTCGGCCACGAGGAACTCGCCCTCGACCTGCTCTTCGAGGACCTCGCGTGGCGGCGCGTCGCCCGACAGCAACGCCGTCTTCTGCTGTTCCCTGTAGTACTCCTCGGGCTTGGCGGGCGCTTCGTAGAGGCCCGGCACGGAGACGAGCGCTGGCTGGCCGAGGACGTTCACGCGCTTGTGCCACCGGCCGTCGTGGTCGCCCCACGTACCGATAGCGCGGTCGAGCAGGGCGACGTGGAGGCGGTCGGGGGCGCTCTCGTCTTCGGGGAGGGCGGCGTTGAGCGCGCGCTGGACCGCCGCGCCGTCGTAGAGGACCCCGCCCTCGCGCTCGGGTCGGTCGAGCGCGCGCTCCTCGTAGCGAACGATTCCGAGCATGGTGTTGCCCGTCTCGCGCTCGTAGGGCGAGAGCACGCGCGAATCGGCGAACGCTTCGGCGAGCCCCTCGGTGTCGTCTGGGCCCTCGCGGTGCACGTCCAGAAAGCGGTCGCGGACCTCGACGGCCGAACCCACGCGGTCGCGCAGCCAGTCGGCTATCTCGTCGGCGTCGGCGACCGTGGTCGGCGCGCGGTACAGGACGACCGTCGACATGCCGGATTCGGGTCCTCAGTCGTCGGCCGACGCGGCCCGGGTGGTCATCTCGACCGGTTCGGCGTCGACGCCGAGTTCGTCGAGCGCGCACTGGGCGGCGCGCTTACCCGACAGCAGCATCGCGCCGAAGGTCGGGCCCATCCGGGGCAGGCCGTAGGTCGTCGCGACCGCCATGCCGGTGGCGACGAGGCCGTCGTGGACGAGGCCGGTGTGCTCGACAACGGCGTCCTCGGACTTGCCGACCCACATCGAGTCGTGGCCGGGCGAGTCGTGGCCGGGCGCGCCGTACGAATCGTCGCCGGTCTTGTCCATCCCGGTGGCGTTCTCCCTCGCGTCGCCGATGCCGGGCGCGTCGAGGACGCCCCGCTCGTCGAGCTTGCTGATGGCCATCGCGTCGTGGCCCGTCGCGTCGATGACGAGGTCGGCCTCGACCGCGATGGGGTCGACGCAGGTGATCTCTCGGGGGAGGGCGTGGACCGGCGTCCAGTTCATCACGATGCCGCCGACGCGGTGGTCCTCGCGGATGACGATGTCGGTGAACTCGGTCATGTTCTGCATCTTCGCGCCCGCGTCGCAGGCCGCCTTGATGAGCGCCGAGCAGGCGTGCGGGCCGTTGGCGACGTAGAGGCCCTCGCTGTCCTGCGAGCGCTTGAAGTCCACGTCCAGCTCGTCGAGTACGTGCTGGGCGGGGTCCCGGACGGTCACCTTGTTCATCAGGAAGCCACCGAGCCAGAAGCCGCCCCCGAGGTAGTTGTTCTTCTCGACGACCATCGTCTTGACGCCGCGTTCCGAGAGCTCCTTGGCGGCCATCAGGCCCGAGGGACCGCCCCCGATGATGATGACGTCGCTGTCGGAGAAGTCCATGAACTCCTCGGTCCACTCCTGTCCGATGGCACGGGTCACGTCGGCCTCGCCGACCTCGCTGAACTTTTCGAACTCGGTCATACAACTCTGTGGTAACACGGGGTGGTTGAAAGAGGTTCCGGAATGGGATTTCGGGGACGCGAGACCGTTTTCAGCCAATCCCGTAGCCGGTGAGACCTTCCACAGTCGGCGCGCGCTGGCGCGGCCCTCGTGGCCGCGCCATCATTCGCGCGAGGGATGAGGACCGCAGACTGTGAGTGAAACGAGCAGTCGAGGACCGCAGTCGGTTGGGGAGGCGTGTGGCCGCGGTTACGGTCGGTGCTGGGCGGTGCGGTCTCTCATCGGTGACGGGAGTAGCTAGCTCCTTCGCGCAAACAGTCTCAAAACGAATTCCCACCACACCAATAGCCCCAGAAACGCCAGAGACCCGTGATACCGCGACCCTCGGAAGTGTTATCCGCGGTCGTCGCCTCCCTCTGGTATGGCGAAAGGAAACGTTGATTTCTTCAACGACACAGGCGGCTACGGTTTCATCTCGACCGACGACGCGGACGACGACGTGTTCTTCCACATGGAGGACGTCGGCGGACCCGACCTCGAAGAGGGCGAGGAGATCGAATTCGACATCGAACAGGCCGACAAGGGCCCGCGAGCGACCAACGTCCAGCGGCTCTGAATCGGAAGACACGTCGCACCGGGCGACGCGCGGTACTGCGATTTTTGCGGCGAGGACCGACCCGGCGAGCCGAGGCGTTCCGCTCCTCAGTCGAGGTCGCCCCGCCGAATCGCCCTCTCCGCTTCCTCTAGCGCCGCCTCGCGGTCGAACTCGGCGACGATGGCTTCCAGTTCCTCCCGGCTTGCATCCTCCAGTTCGCGGGCGTGTTCCGTAATATTCGGCACCGCCCGGAGGATGTTGTCCACGATGGGAATCGCGGCGGTCTGAGCCGACCGCGACAGCGGATTCAGGTCGATCACGACCTCGGTCTTGCCCATCTCGGCCAGCGCCTCGGCGCGGTCGCCGTCTTCGAGCGGGACGACCACCGCGTCGGCGGCGTGGATGCCCTCGGCGTCGACCTTCGCGCGCTCGTGGTCCAGCCCCGGAATCCGGGCGTCGGCTTCGAGTCCCTTCACGTCCTCCGCGCCGTGCTCGCGGAGGTGGTCGGCGATGGCCTCCATCCGCTCGGGGGTGCGATTGAACAGATTGACTTCGAGGTCCGCGCCGACGGCCTCGGCGAGTTCGACCGTCTCCCCGGGCACGAGCGCCGCGACGTTGCCGTTGACCGAGACGACCGGGTGGTCGGCCAGCAGGAGCCGGGCGGCCGCGGCGCGCGCGGCCGCCTCGGCGCTCGGAATCGTCTCCTCGCCGAGCAGGTAGTCGAAGGCCTCGCCGCGGCCCTCCGCGATGAGGCCCTGCTTGCTGGTGATGCCCGACTCCACGCCCTCCTCGATTCGGTGGCGAGTGAGCAGCGACTGGTACCGCGGGTGGTCCTCGGGGATGTCGGTCATGGGCGAGGCTCCGGGCGGGAGCCGGAAAAATCGACCTATCCGTCGTCCGGGTCGACGAGTTCGTAGACGACTTCCACGGTCTCCGAGGCGACGACGGGGGTCGGACCGAGGTCGTCGCCCCCGTTCCCGGCGAGCGCGTCGTCGACGATGCTCGACATCCCCGCGTCGTCGTCGGTCGTCGACACGTCCAGCACCCCGCCGACCGCGAGACCCTCGCTGGCCGCGACCCGCTCGGCCTTCTCTCTGGCCCGTTCCATCGCCCCGGCGAGCGCCTCGTCCTGCAGTCGCCTGCGCTCGTCTTCGCGCAGGTCGAAGCTGACGTTCCGAACCGTCGCGCCCGCGTCGGTCGCGCGCACGACGACCTCCGAGGCGGCTTCCGGGTGACACTCGATGCGAAGCCGTTCTACCGCTCGGTATGGCGCGTCGGTGTCGGGGTCGAACGCTTGGGCGGCGTCCTCGACCCGGAGTTCGACGGTGTCGATGCGGTCGGGCGACCGAGCGTCCTCGGCCAGCGACTCCCGCACGGTCGCCGCCCGGTCGCGGGCGCTCTCGCGGGCGACCGCGGCCGAGTCCCCCTCGCCGATGGCCGTCACCGCGATCACGGCTCGGTCTGGCGGTGCGTCGCGTCGGGCGGTGGCGTCGGTCGTGATGGTCGGCTGAGTCATCGTCGTGGGTCCGTCGATACTATCACCAAGCCACCATATCTGTTGCGATGCGCGTCACTCGGTCCGCAGCGTCGCGCCCGCGGGGTGGGTCTCGCAGACCTCGGGGTCGTAGCCCGCGTCGGAGATGCCGGTCCCCAAGGCGAACACCGTCTCGCCGAGCATCGCCATCGCGGCCTCGCCGTCGGCGTCCCGCACGTCGTCCAGCACCTCGCGCACTTCGGGCGTGAGCAGGTCGGTCGCGGCCGCGAACTCCCGGGAGGCGTCCATCAGCGTCGGCAGGGTGGGCCGCTCGACGAGGCGGACGAGCATGTCCACGCCGACCTCCGAGAGTCGCCGGGTATCGCCCGACAGCACCTCGGCGGTCGAGCGCTCGCCGAGCGTGAGGTACTCCACGCGCGCCCGAGCGGGCACGCCGTCCATCCGGTTGTACTCGGGCGCGCCGGGGTCCAGCCGAATCGGGACGCCGCCGCGGGCCTGCGCGACCACGTCGCCGAGTCCGGTCCCGGCCTCGACCTCCGCCCGGTGGGCGATGGCGACCAGTTCGTTCTCCGACCGCCCGCACTCGAAGACCCGGTTGGCCGCCAGCGCGGTCCCGAGCGCGGCTCCGCCCGAGACCCCGAAGCCCGCACCGACCGGCAGGTCGGTGCGGGCGGTCACGCGGGCCTCCGCGTCGAGCGCGTCGAGCACCCGCGTGACCGCCTCGACGGCGGCCGGTTCGTCGTTCAACTGCATCGCCGTCTCGTGGGCGGGTTCGACCTCGACGGTCACGCCCTCCGAGAGGGTCAGCCCCGCGCCGCGCGACCCCGCCTGTTCGGGGTCGTCGGCCTCGTGGACGCTGAAGAAGCCGGTGACGTGGCCCGGCACGAACGCCCGGGCCGAATTCTCGGTCATCGGTCCCTGATGGGCGTTCGGGGTTTTTAACGGTTGTAATATCTGCCGACGGAGAACGTGCGTAGCTTTATGCGTGATTACGCTGTATTACAGCGTATACATGCCCTCGATAAGCGCCCGGATTCCGGACGACGAAGACGCAACGTTGGAAGAGGTCGCGGAACTGCTCGAAGAGGACAAGAGCACGACCATCAGGAAAGCACTCCAAGAGGGACTCCGTGATATCCGGGTCCGAATCGCAGTCGAACGGTACCAATCGGGCGAGGTCTCGGTCAACGAGGCGGCCCGAATCGCCGGAGTCTCTCTGGGCGAGTGGTTCGAAATCGCCCGCGAGCGCAATCTGACCTCGCAGTTGTCGCCCGAGGACTTGGAGGCCGATGCCGAATCGGCGCGCGAGCTATGACGCGGCGGATTTTAGTCGATGCGACGACACTCATCGCCCTCGGTCAGCTCGGAGAGCTCGATCTACTCGCCTGTCTCGATGGGAATCTCCGACCCCTTCCACGAGTCGAGGCGGAGGTGACGACCGAACCGGCGAAGACGAATCTCCACCGACACCTTCACAGCGACGAGCCTCCGGATTTCCTTCAGTACGTTGGGACTCCCGACACTCCGTCGCGCTACGAGGAGGCGAAGGACGTGCTCGACGAGCGCGAAGTAAACGGCGACGTGGCGGTGATATCCGACGTTCTCCACGGAATCGGTTCCGGGAGGAACGTCGGCGTCGTCTCCGACGACAGGCGAGTCCGAACCGTCGCCCGCGGCCTCGGTGCGACGGTTACGGGAACTATCGGCGTCATCGTCCGTGCAGTCGAGGTGCGAGACATGACCGCCGAAGAGGGCAAGAAGCTAGTCCGCCGAGTCGATAGCCACGGCCTACACATGACCGGCGAACTCCGGGAAAAAGCGTACGAACTGGTCGAAGATGCGGCGAAACGCGAGTAGTCGGTCTACGGACTCGGCCGCCGACGGTCGCGCATCGCCATACGAGGCCGCACGAGACGGTCGCCGGAAGCCTACTCCATTCGGACCAACCCGGCCGCGAGCGTCTCGATGAACGCGTCGCGGACCTCCCGGTAGTACTCCTCGTCGCGGAAGTCCTCGCGGTGGTAGGGGACGAACTTCGCGACCCCGAGGACGCCCGCGAGGGCGTCCGGGTCGCCGTCTCTGAGTCGCCCCTCCTCCTGCCACTCCTCGATGAAGGGCCGGAGGTACGAAAGCGACTCGTCGCGCTCGGCCGCCATCTCCCCGTCGCCGAACTGCTCGGTCAGCCGCCGCATGTCGTCGTCGGCGACGAGGCGACGGACCAGCGGGTTCGTCTCCATCTCGTCGCACAGCAGGGTGAGGAACGCGACGATGGCCTCCTCGGGGTCGTCGTGGGCCTCGAACGACTCGGCGACGATGTCCTCGGCGAGTCGCTCGCCCTCCTCCCGGAGGACATCGTAGTAGAGTTCGGCCTTCGAGTCGTAGAACCGGTAGAAGGTCCCGGTGGCGATGCCCGCGGGGTCGGTCAGGTCGGCGACGGTGGTCTTGTCGAGGCCGTATCGCGCGAACAGGTCCCGACCGGTCTCGCGGAGTTGCTCGCGGATGCGTTCGCGCTCGGCGTCTCCGAACCCCCTCATCCGTCGGTGGTCCCCTCGTTTCGGCTCATGCGATATCCTTCCTCCGGAACCACCACGCGCTCGCGGCGACCAGCGCCGCGGTCGCCGCGAGCAACACGACCGCGCCCGCGAGGTCGTACTCGCCCGACACGAGGACCGCGGTCGGGTCGTAGTATCTGGTGGGACTCACCGCGCCGAGCAGTGCGAGGTCGGCCGACTCGCTCACCGTATCGAGCAGGAACAGGCCGAAGATGGCCCCGAGACCGCCCCGCTTGGCGACGTCGGCGTCGTCGAACGCGACCGACAGCACGAGACCGATGGCCCCGCACGCGAGCAGGTAGGGTATCGACAGCAGGTGGACCATCGCGAGGTCGGCGACCGCGATGGACTCGCCGATGGCGAGGACGGTCGCGTACACCGCCGCGCCGACCACGAGGTTGAGCGCGAGGACGCCCGGCACCAGCGAGGCGAACTTCTCGACCACGACCCGCCGACGGGAGACGGGCGCGGCGAGCAGAACGTCCATGCGGTCGCGCTCGACGTCGCCCGCGATGAGTCCGCCCGCCTGATACGCGAGGTAGATGCCCAGCATCAGCAACCAGAAGAACTGGTAGAGTTCGACCGCCAGAAAGCCCTCGATGGTCGCGATGGAGAACGCGCCGGTCGCGCCGAACGCCGCCTGCATCGCGGGCGGGAGGCTCTCCATGTAGGCGTCCAAATCCGCGCCCGACTCCGCGATGGAGGGAAACAGTGCGACGAACAGCAGCGACATCGCCGCGAGCAGGGCCGACAGCACGAGGACGCCCCTGACCTTCCGCTCGGCCTCGTACCCGGCGATCTCAAGCATCGGTCTCGCCTCCCGCGGTGGCGTTGGCTTGCGGAACCGTCTCCCCCCCGTCCCCGTCGGGCGCGTCGCCGTAGAACTTCATGAACACGGCTTCGAGGGGAGCCTCCTCGATCTCGATGTCCCGAATCCGGTAGTTCCGGAGGTGGTCGAGCAGGGCGTCGTACTCGCCCGTGTACATGAACGAGGCGTCGGCGTCGCCGACGCTCAGGTCGTGGACGCCCTCGATGTCGAAGTCGGCGGGGTCGAGGCTGCCCTCGACGCTGACCGCCACGCGCTTGCCGCTCCGGTCGAGGAGTTCCTCGACGCCCTCCAGCGCCGCGAGTCGGCCCTCTCGGATGATGCCCACGCGGTCACAGACCTTCCGGACCTCGCTCAGGACGTGACTGGAGAAGAAGAAGGTCGTGCCCCGCGCCTGCTCTTCCTCGATGAACTCGTAGAGCCGTTCCTGCATCAGGGGGTCCAGCCCCGAGGTGGGTTCGTCCATCACCACGAGGTCGGGGTCGTGCATGAACGTCAGCACGAGTGCGAGCTTCTGGACGTTCCCGCGGGAGTACTCGCCGACCTCCCGCTCGACCGGCGGGTCGAATCGCTCCAGTAGCTCGTCGCTGCGCTCGTCGCCCTTGAGGTCGGCGTGGTACCGGACGAGTCGCCGCCCGGTCGCACCCTCGTCGAAGCCGGGGTCGCTCGGGAGGTAGCCGATGTCGCGCTTGGCCTCGATGAGTTCGCGCTCGTCGGTCACGTCCCGGCCCAGCACGGTCGCCGACCCCGCGGTCGGCGAGATGAGTCCGAGCAGGGTCCGGATGGCCGTGGTCTTGCCCGCGCCGTTCGGCCCGAGGAACCCGAACACCTCGCCCTCCCGTACCGACAGCGAGAGGTCCTCGATGCCCCGGGTGTCGCCGTAGTACTTGGTCAGCCCGGCCGTCTCGATGGCGCTCATGCGTCCCCTTGAATCTCTGAATAGATGAATGAATCGGTCAGACGTTCACGATGCGCCCCGGTCAGCTGTCCTCGTCGCCCCGGTCCCGGCGCTCGCCGGGGCCGGGGCGACGAGAACGCGACGAGCGCGGGAAGCACAGCTATCGCAGGTCGCGCGAGGGAGAAAACGGAGTCCGAAAGCGGCCGCTACCCCGGGCTCAGACCGACCCGGTGGTCGCGCACGCGGCGTCCTTCGCGCCCTCGACGGTCTCCCGTACCGCGTCGACGCCCTCGTCGTGGACGAGGTCGCCGACCACGACGGTGTCGGCGCGCTCGGCCATGGCGTACGCCGAATCGTAGTCGTGGATGCCCCCGCCGTAGAAGAGGGTGGCGTCGTCGAGGGCGTCCCGGGCGGCCCCCACGATCTCGGGGTCGCCGAACGTCCCCGAGTATTCGACGTAGACGATGGGCTGGCCGAACTGGTGTTCGGCGACCTCGGCGTAGGCCCCCACCTCCTCGGGCGAGAGGCCGCAGTCGGCGTCGGTGTACTCGGCGACGCTCGAATCGGGGTTGAGCACGATGTACCCCTCCGAGTAGGTCCGCGACCAGTCGATGTCGTCGATGCGCGCCCACTCGGCGTGCGCGCCCGTGACCCAGAACACGTCGCCCGCGTTCAGCACGGTCGGCACGAGGTAGCCGTCGAGTTCCTCGCGCTCGACCACGACGGCCGGGTTGCTCGGCTCCTGATAGATGGGTACGTCGTACTTGCCACAGGCCGCGATGACCCGCTCCATCTTCTCCTCGGTCATGCCGGTCGTGCCCCCGATTTCGAGGGCGTCGGTACCGGTCTCGCAAACGTCCTCGAAGGTCTCGCCCTCGACGAGCGTCTTGTCCGGGTCCAGTTTGACGATGTGGTCCCAGTCGTCCCACGCGGCGGTCATTGTTCGTGTAAACCTCCGGGCGTGCTAAAACCCCTTCGGAACACCAATGCTCGTGGTTGCAGAAGGGACGAGTAGTTCAATAGTTTCTTATCCTCGTTCTACATGACTCAGGAATAGCTACCATGAGCCAACCGACGCTCTCCTCGGAACCCTACCGTAATTCCAATCTCTTCTCCGGCTACTATCTCGACGAGCGAATCGCCGAACTGGACGAATGGGAGGACGCCGAGGGTGTCGAGGGGGCCTTCGAGCGACTGCAGGCGCTCTACGAGCGAGAGCAGAAGGTGGTCGAGGGGCAGAAAGAGGACGCACTGATTGACGCGTGGATAGACCCCGTTCTCGAAATTCTGGGGTACGGCTCACGGCCGGAGGTGACGCTTCCCGACGGAGGCGGGTACATCGACCGACTGCTGTTCGACTCCGAGGAGGCCCGCAGAGAAGCCGAGATGGAGGCCATGGAGGCCGACGAGGAGGTGCTGTTCAAGAAGGCTTCCGGGCTACTGGAAGCCAAGCAGTGGAACGCCAGCTTTACGCAACGATTCAGCGAGGAACGCCAGTATCGGGACGCCTCCCATCAGGTCAAGTTCTATCTCGAACGGACGCCCGAGTCGGTCCAGTGGGGCATCCTGACCAACGGTCGGAAGTGGCGACTCTACGGGACGAACGACTACGAGACCCAGACGTTCTACGAGATCGACCTGCCGGAACTGCTCGAATTCGGCGACGTGGAGGATTTCAAGTACTTCTACCTCTTCTTCCGTCCGGAAGCGTTCCGCGAGGTTTCGGGAAGCACGTTCCTCGATACCGTCTGGAACGAAAGCGAGACCGCGGCACAGGAACTCGGCGAAGACCTTCAGGACAACGTCTTCACGGCGCTGCGGGTCCTCGGGAAGGGGTTCGTCGAGACGAACGACCTGCACATCGACCCCGACGACGAGGCGGCGTTAGACGAACTCAAAGAGCAGTCGCTGGTGTTGCTGTATCGGCTGATGTTCGTCCTCTACGCGGAATCCCGGAATCTCATCGACCCCGACGACTCGACGGCGAAGCAGAAGTACGACGAGAACTTCAGCCTCGACCGCAAGCGCCTCGACATCCTCGACACCATCGATTCGGGCGAGTCCTTCGATTCGGCGTACAGCGAGTACTCGATGTCGATATGGCAACGACTGCAGGACCTCTTTCGCCTCATCGACCAGGGCGAGGACGACCTCGGAATCCCGCCGTACAACGGCGGACTGTTCGACGCCGACGAACACGAGTTCCTGGCGGAAAACCGGGTCGCAGACGAGTACATCGCGGAGGTCATCTACCGCCTCTCGACCACCGAGACCGACGAGGGCGAGTTCGTCCCCGCCGACTACGCCGACCTCGATACGCGACATCTCGGGTCCATCTACGAGGGCCTGCTCGAACACGAATTCCGCATCGCGCCCGAGCAGTACGCCGCGGTCTCGGAAGACGGCGGGCAGGTGTGGAAGCCCGCGACCGAGGTGTCGGTCGCCGACGCCGTCGAGACCGTCCCGGAGGGGAGCCTGTACGTCGTCAACGACGAGGGCGAGCGCAAGGCGACGGGCGCGTACTACACGCCCGACTACGTGGTGACGTACATCGTCGAGGAGACGGTCGACCCCCTCATCGAGGAAATCGACGAAGACCTCGCGGAGACGGACCTCGAACCCGGAACCGTCGAGTACGTCACGGAGTTCTGGAAGCGAGTCAAGGAACTCAAGATACTCGACCCGGCGATGGGAAGCGGTCACTTCCTCACGAAGGCGACGGGCTACCTCGCCGAGCAGGTGATGGCCGAGGTCCGGGAACTCGAAACCGCGACGCTGTTCGACGAGGAGCAAATCCGCCGCGAGGTCTCGAAGGAGTGCATCTACGGCGTGGACCTCAACGGGATGGCGGTCGAACTCGCGAAGCTCTCGATGTGGCTCGAAACCCTCTCGGCCGACCAGCCGCTGGCGTTCCTCGACCACCACCTCAAGGCCGGGAACTCGCTGGTCGGGAGCGACATCACCGAGATTCTGTCCACGAGCGACGAGGACGGCCCGTCGGGACAGGCGAAACTGCAGGACTTTCTGGAACAGACCCGCCAGCAGGCCCTCCAGCAGGTGATGGACCGCATGCAGGACCTGCTGGCAATCGAGAACGACACCCTCGCGGATATCAAGGAGATGGAACGCACCTACGAGGAGATTCGCGAGGACCCCCTGTTCGAGCGCCTCCTCGAAATGGCGTCGGTCCACACCGCCGGACAGTTCGGCCTCGACGTGCCAGACAACGCCGACGAGCGAATGGCGAAGGCGCTCCGCGACGATTCGTGGGCCGACGTGGCCGAGACCGATTGGTTCCGGAGCGCGCAGGCGATGGCTGGTGAGGAACAGTTCTTCCACTGGGAACTGGAGTTCCCCGAGGTGTTCTTCGGGGAGGACGGTGGTGTGTCTGAGGATGCAGGGTTCGATGCTGTGGTCGGGAATCCGCCGTACGTTCGAATCTATGGAGATACCTTAAATGACGACTTTGTTGAATTCCTAAGAACGACCTATGAGACCGCCCATATGAAATTCGATCTCTATGTTATTTTCACCCAGAAAGGAATTGAGTTGACTCGGGAAAACGGCACATTCTCATATATAATTCCAGACAAATTTGCGAATGCGCCCTATGGAGAACCGATTAGGGAATTTATACTTAGACAAACGTCGATTCAATCTATTCTTGATTTAAGAGAAAAGAGCGTATTTAAGGGAGTTACTGTTTCAAACCTCATTCCCGTTCTCAGAAATAGTAACTCATCCGAAAAATCGTTTGAGTTGCGGTTATGGAAGGACGATACGCATCAGGTGGCTGGTTCATTAACACGCGAGACAACGGTATCTAGAGATGACAGCTCTTTCAGGCTTTCCAGAACTGCCAAGGATGTTGAGCTAAGTCAAAAAATCAAAAACCAATCTCTTCGATTTGACAGAATCTTCTATGTTAACTGGGGACTACGAACTGGAACAAAAGAGAAAACTGAGAAATACGTGGTAAAGGATTCGGATGCACCAAATTCATATCCAATGATTCGTGGGCAAAATATTGTTGGCCGATATCGACTTAACCCTCCTTCAGAGAGAATCATCTACGAGAAATCAGACCTCTATAATCCGATGTTTGCGGAACTCTTTGAAAGTGATAAAATTGTTTTCCGAAAAATTAGTGGACGGGGCTTGATGGCTGTCGCAGATAAAACCGGATACTACTGCTTCTCGACACTTATTCCGTGTGTGAATATCCAAGATGTTCAGGATGTTAACCGACCCGGAATACCAGAAGCGACTCCAGAATCCAGTAAATACACTAATATTTATTATCCGCTCACATTAGTGAACTCGTCACTAATGCAGTGGTTCTACAAGACGAACTTATCGGACAATCTTAGTGTGGTGCCGAACCACATCAATAAACTCCCCATTGCAGAGATTGAGGGACCAGCAAAGAGTCACAAAAAAGAGTCTGAGAACGGCCTTACTGAGAAAGCGATCAGAGCAATAAATGGTTCCCAGAGCATAGAAAATGTCGTGGACTCTGCTTCTGAAATTCTCTCAGAAGATAGAGATACTGAGGTCTATAGACTTCTATCAAATATCGGCGAAGAAATTATGGAACTTAATCAGTCTCATCTTCAACTGAACCTTCAACTTCAGGACTACCTCGGAAACTACTCCGACGGCCAGACCATCACCGAAATCGGCTTCACCCAACCCCCAGCAGGCTCTGCGAATTCCATCCTGAACGAGACCACCGAGACCAGAACCAAACTCCAGATAGAGCGCGCGAAGGTCGAACGCGAAGGCCCCACCAGCGTCACCGTCCACCTCACGGCGCGCTACAAGCCCGACGAGGAGGACGGCCACGACCTCGACCAGTACGGCTACACCGAGACGGAGTTCCTGCCCGCGCTCCGAATCACCGACCTGACCGAGACCGAGGCAGACCTCGTGGAGGCGTTCGTCCCGGTCGCCGTCGAGGAGGCCGGAGGCTTCGCCGACTTCCGCGACAACGCCACCAAGACGAACTCGCTCATGGACCGACTCAAGAAACTCACGCTTCCGAAAGTCGAGGACGTTGAGTCCGGACTGAAAAGCTACATCGAGACCAAAGCCCGCGCCGAGGAACTGGACGCGAAAATCGAGCGGACCGACGACCTCATCGACCAGATCGTCTACGAACTGTACGGCCTGACCGACGAGGAGATAGAAATCGTCGAGAACGCGGTCGGAGAGTAGCCCCGAACTACTCCGAGTCGTCGTGCAACCGCGCGGTCTCTATCGCGTGGGCCACCTCCACGAGGTCGCTGGCGGTCTCCAACAGCTCGGTCATCATGGCCGCGGTGTCCACCTCCCCGTCCCCGTCGTCGGCCTCGGCCATGCGCTCCAGTCGGTCGGCGAGGGCGAGGCCCTGCGCGTGGAGCGCGTCGGTCTTGCGCCTGATGGATTCGGCGAGGACCTCCGGCGAGACGTGCGAGTCGTCGTTTTCGGATTCGACACTACTATCTTGGTCCGAATTATTATCTGACATTGTCGTGGTGGCTCCACGACACCCGGCAGGGTGCGGTCACACCCTGTCACTTTTGCAGTGACGAGCCGAGTGTCGTGGTTTGTCGTTGCATCTGACGTGTCTTAAAATTAGGGAATTTAGGCGAAAGTGCGGGTTTCGGGATTTCCGGTTCGGGACTAGTCGAGTGACTCGATTCTGATTTGTAGGTGAACCACATCCTGCGGAAACGGCCGCGATAGCCCGCCGCCGACCGCTTTTCGGCCGTGTCAGACTGTCGGTTCCGGTGTGCCAGACTGTCGGTTCGGCCGTGCCGGAGCGTTACGCTTGCTTTGCCGGACCGCTTCTTCGGCGGCGCTAGCTACTGCCGACGGCGATGAGAAACCGCGACCGCACCCGCACCCGCATCCGCACCGCGACCGCACCCGCACCGCGACTGCAGACCGCGACCGCTCCAACGGAGGGGGACCGAGAAAAACGGACGCCGACGCGAATCTCCTCAGTCGGCCTTCGCCTGCCAGCTCCGGAGTCGGTCCTCGCTGACGCCCTGCACTTCGAAACGAAAGCGCGGGCCGAGGAACTGGACGAGAAGATCGAGACGACCCGCGAGCTAATCGACCAGATGGTCTACGAACTGTGCGGACTGACAGACGAGGAGATAGAAATCGCAGAGAACGCGGTGGAGGGGTGACACCTCTACTCGTCGCTCGTCGGGTCGGCACGGCCCGCCCCGATTGCGTTTATTTCCCCGTTGAGTTCGGCGATGAGCTGGCCGACCTCGCTCTCCAGATTGTAGTGATATCGCTTGCCGCCCGCCGTCTCGGCCACGACGCCGAGTTCCACGAGCTTGTCGATGTGACGGCGGACGCTCTGGGCACTGATGCCCGCGAACTCGGCGAGTTCGGTCTTGTTGAACTCCTTCTTCGGGTCGACCTGCAGGAGCGCGTCGATAATGAAGTGAACGCTCTCGTGCTGACAGAGGTAGAGCCAGCCACTCGGATACGCGAGTCGCTTTTCTCGCATACTCCGGTCGCTGACGTGATTGGGTTCGCTACTCATACGGACCACAAAATCTTCGAGTCCTATAATACTTCGAGGGGTGGGACGAGATTCGCTGGAACGACTAGTCCGCCTTCGCCTGCCAGCTCCGGAGTCGGTCCTCGCTGACCCCGCTGACCTCCGAGGCCACCGTCTCGACTTCGGCCTCCTTGAGGTCCTCGATGCTCTCGACGCCCGCCGCCGCGAGCTTCTCGGCCGTCTTCGAGCCGATTCCGTCCACGGATTCGAGGTCGCTCCCCGACTCGCTCTCGCGGGCCTGATACTCGCGGTAGTTGCAGATGGGACACCCCAGTTCCCACGGCTCGTCGCCGTTGTGGACCACGAGTTCGGGCAGGTCGTGTTCCTCGCAGCGCTCGTCGGTGATTTCGATGTCCCCCCGACGCGGGAGCGGCAGGGAGTAGTCGCAGTCGGGGTACCGCGTACAGCCCACGAGCCGCGACCCGTTCTGGAGGTGCTTGATGGCCAACTCCCCGCCGTCGGCTTCGGCGGTTTCACCGCCTTCGCTTCGTTGCTCCTCCGGAGCAACGCCCTCTCCACATTCCGGGCAGACCCCGATGACCTCGTCGTCCTCCTCGTCGGCCTCCTCGGCCTTGCAGAGGGGACAGCCGTGGACGAACGTCTGGCGGCCCGCGAGCATCTTGACGTGGCGCAGGCCGTGTTCCTCGCACTCCTCGTCGAGGATGAGCGGCTTGCCCGTGTTCGGGAGCGGGAGGGTGTACTCGCAGTCGGGGTAGCCGTCACAGCCGACGAAGTACGACCCCCGCCTGCTCTGGCGGACGAGGAGTTCGTGGTCCGACTCGGGACACGGCCCGAGGGTCTTGTCGGCCTTCAGCGACTTCTGGAGCAGGTCGCCGACCTCCTCGCGGGATTCCCGGAGCTCCTCGAAGACCTGCTGGAGGTACTCCCGGGACTCGTCGGCCACGTCCTCGATGTCGGCCTCGCCCTCCGCGATGGCGGTCATGTCCTCCTCCAGTTCGCGGGTCATCTCCTCGCTGACCACGAGGTCGGCGAACTCCTCTGCGGCCTCGACGACCGCCTTCGCGAGCTGGGTGGGTCTGGGCGGGTCGCCCTCGACGTAGCCGCGGTCGTAGAGCTTCTCTACGGTGTTGTGTCTCGTGCTCTTGGTCCCCACCCCCATCTTCTCCATGGTCTCGATGAGCCGCGACTGGCCGTACCGGCGAGGGGGCTGGGTCTGCTTGTCCTCGATGCGAGCGTCGGTCACCGCGAGCTGCTCGCCCTCGGTCACGTCGGGGACGTAGTTCTCGGAGGTGTTGAAGTAGGGGTAGACCGCGTGGTAGCCCTCCTCGACGAGGCGCTTGCCGTTGGACTTGAGCCGGTGGGTGTCGCCGTCGGCCTCGACGCCCGCCACGACCTTGAGGTGCTCCCACTTCGCCGAATCGGCGACGGTGGCGAAAAAGCGCCGGACGACGAGTTCGTAGACCTCCCACTCGTCGTCGCTCAGGTCGCCCTTCGTCGGCAGGTCCTCGGTCGGGTGGATGGGCGGGTGGTCGGTGGTCTCCTCGTCGCCCTCGGTGGGTTCGATGTCGTCGGCCTCCAGCAGGTCGTCGGCGTCGTCGCCGAAGTGGTAGTCGCCCGAGAAGGCGTCGAGCAGTTCCTCGGGGTCCAAATCGTCGGGATAGACCGTGTTGTCGGTCCGCGGGTAGGTGATGTAGCCCGCGGTGTAGAGGTCCTCGGCGATGCTCATCGCGCGCTGGGCCGAGTAACCCAGACTCCCCGCCGCGCGGATGAACTGGGTGGTGTTGAACGGCGCTGGCGGGTCGTCGGTCCGGGTGCGCCGGGAGACGCGCTCGACGACCGCCTCGGTCGCGGCGTCGAGCGCCTCGAACACGGATTCTGCGGTCTCCTCGTCCCAGACGCGCTCGGCCTCATTGTCCTCGTCGTCGAGGTAGAAGTACTGGGACTCGAACGCGGCGTCCTCGTCGGCGTCCTCCTTCAGGAGGTCGGCGAACAGCTCCCAGTAGTCCTCGGGGTCGAACGCCTCGATCTCGCGCTCGCGGTCCACGATGAGCTTGAGGGTGGGCGACTGCACCCGCCCGACCGAGATGAAGTCGTCGCCGAGCTGGCGGGCCGACAGCGAGAGGAATCGCGTCAGCGCCGCGCCCCAGATGAGGTCTATCTCCTGTCTGGCCTCGCCCGCGGCGGCCAGATCGAAGTCGAGTTCGTCGGGGTCCTCGAAGGCGTCGACCACCTCGTTGTCGGTGATAGAGGAGAACCGGACCCGCCGGATGGGGACCTCGTCGTTGACCTCGCGGACGAGCTCCCACGCCTCCTTACCGATGAGTTCGCCCTCCCGGTCGTAGTCGGTCGCGATGGTGACCAGATCGGCCTTGCGCGCGAGCAGGCGCAGCGTCCGGACGATGTTCTCCTTCGTGGGCTTCTTCTCGATGGGCGCGTCGATGAGCTCGACCGGCTCGACGTCGCGCCAGTCGTTGTACTCGTCGGGGAAGTCCACGCCGACGACGTGGCCCGAGAGGCCGATGCACCGCTTGCCGCCCCACTCGTAGACGTTGACGCCGTTTCGGCGGTCGGCTTCGGCCGACTCGCCGCTCAGGATGTCGGCGATGCGCCGCGCGGCGTTGTCCTTCTCGGTGATTATCAGCTCCATGCCTCACCTCCCGTCGGGGGTCGTCCGGGACTCGGGGGTCGCTCCGAACGTCGCCCCGAGTTCAGGTGTCGCTCCGGGGGTCGCTGGTCGGTCATCGTGTTCCCGGTAGGACAACAGGGTGGGTAAAGCTTTCGCCGCGAAAAATCGCACGAAGGCGACGGGGCAAGCGCGCTCACGCGCGGGTGTGTCCGGGTGCGCGGGCGGGAAGTCAAATAATAGGAGTCGTGTCGTGGAATAGGAGTCGTGTCGAGGGACCGGACAGCGCGGTCGGCGACCGCGCTGTCCGGTCGGAACCCGGCAGAACCGAACGGGAACGGATGCGTTTAAGAACGTCTTGCCCGATTGACCACCGAGAGCCGTGTCGAAGCAAGCCGACAGCCGAGTCGACATGACGACCGGGGCCATCACGCCGAAACTGATGAGTCTGTCGTGGCCCCTCGTCGCGGGCAACCTCCTCCAGACGTTCTACAACCTCGCGGATATGTTCTGGGTGGGTCGCGTCAGTCCCGAGGCGGTCGCGGCGGTCTCGCTGATGTTCCCGACCTCGTGGATGTTCGTCTCGGTCGCGATGGGGCTGACCGCGGCGTCGGTCGCGCTGGTCTCCCAGCACGTCGGCGCGGGCAACGACCGCCGGGCAGACAACGTGGTCGCCCAGACCGTCCTGCTCGCGGTCGCGGTCGGGCTGACGCTCGCGACGGTCGGGTTCGCCGTCCGCGAACCCCTCGTCTCGCTGGTCGGCGCGGAGGGGCAGGTGTACACCGACGCGCTGGCGTACATCGAGGTCCTGTTCGTCGCCATCCCCTTCACGTTCCTCTTTTTCGTCTTCCGGGCGGTCCTCCGGGGCGCGGGCGACACCAAGACCGCGATGTGGCTGATGGTCATCTCCGCGGGATTGAACGTGGTGCTGGACCCCTTCTTCATCCTCGGCTGGGGCCCGTTCCCCGAGTGGGGCACCCGGGGAGCGGCGGTCGCGACGCTCATCTCGCGGGTCCTCGTGGCCCTCGTCGGCATCTACATCCTCGTTCGCGGGGACTGGGGCGTCCGACTCCGACTGGAGGACCTCCGGCCCGACAGGCCGGTGATGAAGAAGCTCGTGACCGTGGGCTCGCCCGCGACCGTCGACGGCGCTGCCCGCAGCTTCGCGGCGGTCGCGATGGCCGCGCTGGTCGCGCGGTTCGGCCCGATTCCGACCGCGGCCTACGGCGTCGGCGTCCGACTGATGTCGGTGTCGTGGACCGTCTCGGGCGCGGTCGGGCAGGCGGCCGCGACCGGCGTCGGCCAGAACCTCGGAGCCGACACGCCCGACCGTGCCGCCGAGGTTACGTGGAAGGCGACCGCGGGAACGATGGCGGTCCTGTTCGGGGCCGGAGCGCTCATGTTCGCGTTCCCCGCCGAGGCGATGCGGGTGTTCATCCGCGAGCCCGCGGTGGTCGCGGAGGGCGTCGATTTCCTCCGAATCATCGCGCCCTTCCTCGCTTTCTTCGGCGGGCTGATGGTCGTGCAGGGCGGGTTCCGGGGTGCTGGCGACACGACGGTCGCGATGGCGCTCTCGTTCCTCTCGCGGTGGGTGTTCCGCATCCCGCTCGCGCTCCTGTTCGCGTATCAGGGGACCGTCACCCTCGGCGGGGTCTCCGTCGCCGGATTCGCGTGGGGTACCGACGGCCTCTGGTGGGCGTGGTCTGCGTCGGCGCTCGGGTCGTTCGCGGTCGGGGTCCTCTGGTTCGGTCTCGGCCGCTGGAAGGAGGGCGTCATCGAGAAAGACGAGTCGGTGACGCCCGGGGACTGAACTTTAAATCCGAAGCCGCGGCCAACCCTCCCCGTGACCTGAGAACTGCCGCGAGGGGTCGAAGCGGGAGCGCGGCGCGCCCCTCGTGACCGATGGACATCCGAACCGATCCACGCGCCGCCTGCTCGCAATCACGCTTACTCGTCGAGTCGCTCGCGGAGCAGTCCGTTCACCGAACCGGGGTCGGCGCTCCCGCCGGTCTTCTGCATCACCTGCCCGACGAGGAAGTTGAGCGCGCCGTCCTCGCCCGCGTGGTAATCCTCGACCGCGTCGGGGTTCTCCTCGATGGCCTCCGCGACCGCGCCCTCGACCGCGCCCTCGTCGGCCTTGCCGAGGTCCTCGCGGTCGATGACGGTCTCGGGGTCCTCGCCCTCGTCGAGCATCTCGCGGAGGACGACCTCCTCGGCGTTCTTGGTGGTGATCTCCTCGTCGGCGACGAGTTCGACGAGTCGCTTGAACTCGTCGAGGCGGTCTGCAACGTCCGTAATCGCCATATCGCGGTAGTTGAGTTCGCCGAGCAGATTGTCGGCGACCCACGTCGCCGCGAGGTCGGGGTCGAACTCGCTCGCCACGTCCTCGTAGAAGTCGGCGACCTGCTTGGTGGAGGTGAGCTTCGAGGCCGCCTCCTCGCTCAGGCCGTACTCCTCGCGGAAGCGCTCGCGGCGCGCGTCCGGAAGCTCGGGAATCTCTAACTTCTGCTTCCAGTCGCTGACCTGCAGGGGCGGCAGGTCGGCCTCGCGGAAGTAGCGGTAGTCCTTCTCCTCCTCCTTCGAGCGCATCGAGACGGTGACGCCGCGGGCCTCGTCCCAGTGGCGGGTCTCCTGTGCTATCTCGCGACCGCGCTTGATGGAGTTCTTCTGGCGGGTCGCCTCGTAGGAGAGCGCCTTCTGTGCGCCCTTGTGGCTGGAGATGTTCTTGACCTCGGTCCGGTTGGCTTCTTCGAGGG
Source organism: Halorussus salilacus (assembly GCF_024138125.1). NCBI lineage: Archaea > Methanobacteriati > Methanobacteriota > Halobacteria > Halobacteriales > Haladaptataceae > Halorussus > Halorussus salilacus. The sequence continues at coordinate 1,037,504 of NZ_CP099993.1, read as the reverse complement.
TCTCCTCGCTAATCTCGCCGTCGTCGCCGACCTCGTCGGCGGGGACGACGCTGAGGTTGGCGTCGATTCGGAGGCTCCCGTCGCGCCCGCTGTCGAAGACGCCCAGATATTCGAGGACCTCCTCGAGCTTGGCAAGGAAGGCCCGGACCTCCTCGGCACCACGGAAGTCGGGCTCCGTCACGATCTCCATCAGCGGGACGCCCGCGCGGTTGTAGTCGACCAGCGTGTAGTCGGCGCTGTCGATGTTGCCGCCCTGGTGCTGGAGGCTCCCGGGGTCCTCTTCGAGATGGGCGCGCTGGATGCCCACGGTCCGGCGCTCGCCGTCGACCTCGACGGCGAGCTCGCCGTCCTGACAGATAGGCGCGTCGTACTGGGTTATCTGGAACCCCTTCGGCAGGTCGGGGTAGAAGTAGTTCTTCCGGTGGAACGTGGTCTCCTCGGGGACGTCGGCGTCGATGGCCTTCCCAACCTTCACGGCCGACTCGACCGCCGCCTCGTTCAGCACCGGGAGCGCGCCCGGAAGGCCGAGACACACCGGACAGGTGTGGGTGTTCGGTTCGTCGTCGGCCACGTCGGTCGAACAGCCGCAGAAGATCTTCGTGTCCGTCTCCAGCTGGACGTGGACCTCCAGTCCGATGACGACCGCGAGGTCCTCCTGCTGGACAGCCTGAGGGGTCATTACCCGCCCGTTCGGGGCGTGAGCGTTAAAAGGCTACGGGACTGCGCGGAGACGAATTTCCGGAGCGATTTCGGGGAATGGTCTGGAAGAGTTCCCGTTCGTTAGGAATTGGACACGGTGACGTCGTGAACGTCCAGAAAGCCTCCGCCCGCTCGCGGTCGCTCAGCGACATATCCTCCGCTCACTTCGTTCGCTCCGGATAGGGGTCGCTGAGACGACCATGCAAGCGCCGGGAGACAACTTGCGTCTCCCGAGGTCACACTCGCTTCGCTCGCGTGACCGCGAGCGGGCGGCCCCTTTCATTCCCGCGAGCGGAGCAAGTGGGAAGTCGAAAGACAAGCGCCGGAAGGGCTTCGCTCTTCCGAGCAGTCGCGCCGACGGCGCGACGACGAAGCGCAGTCTTTCGGAAGTCCCCACCCCGTGGATTGTCCAGTCGGCCGATTCCGGTCGGACGGTTCACCGGGCGTTTCCGGTGGTCCATGTCACCGCCCGATTCACGGTGGACGGGGTCGCCGAGCGCTTTCTGGCGGTGCTTGGCGGTCGAACTGTCACGCCTCGGTCACCGCCAATCCGAACTATAAATTCATTGATATTCGTCTGACGTACGTTTATGGTCCTCCCGTGACCCCTCACGCATAATGAGTGACGCCGACGAGCGAGTCGAGGAACTCGAAGCGAAGATAGACCGGCTCGAAGCGACGGTGCAGGGACTGACCGAGGAACTCGTCGAAGTCAACGAGCGCCTCGAAACGCTGGAGTCGGAGGGTGCCGCGACCGACGGCAGGTCGGCCGACGCGGCGGGAGGACCGAGTTCCCCGCGAGCGAACGATGATAACGACGAGTCTAAAAGCGACCAGTCCAAGGAAGAAGACGAGACGGGGGACGATTCCGGCTTGGGCGACGACATCATCGTCGCGTAACGCGGCCCCGTACGAGCAATCATGCACATCAAAAAGCTCGTCTTGGACAACTTCAAGAGCTTCGGACGCAAGACCGAGATCCCGTTCTACGAGGATTTCACGACCGTCAGCGGGCCGAACGGCTCCGGAAAGAGCAACATCATCGACAGCATCCTGTTCGCGCTCGGCCTCGCTCGGACCCGCGGCATCCGCGCCGAGAAACTCACCGACCTCATCTACAATCCTGGTCACGCTGGCGAGGGCGACGCGTCGAGCGGCCCCCGCGAGGCCAGCGTCGAGGTGGTGCTGGACAACGGCGACGGCACCGTAGACCGGGCGCAGGTCGTCAACGCCGCCGGATCGGAGAACGTCGGCGACGTCGAGGAGATCACCATCAAGCGCCGGGTCAAGGAGACCGACGACAACTACTACTCCTACTACTACCTCAACGGTCGGTCGGTCAACCTCTCGGACATTCAGGACCTGCTCGCGCAGGCCGGAGTCACGCCCGAGGGGTACAACGTCGTCATGCAGGGCGACGTGACCGAGATCATCAACATGACCCCCTACGAGCGTCGCCAGATCATCGACGAGATAGCGGGGGTCGCTGAGTTCGACGCCAAGAAGGAAGACGCCCTCGAAGAGCTCGACGTCGTCAAAGAGCGCATCGACGAGGCCGAACTCCGCATCGAGGAGAAGCGCGAACGCCTCGACCAGCTCGAAGACGAGCGCGAGACCGCCCTCGAATACCAGGGACTGCGCGAGGAGAAAGAGGAGTACGAGGGGTTCGTCCGCGCCGCGGAGCTCGAAGAGAAGCGCGAGGACCTCCGTCACACCCGCGAGGACATCGACGAGCGCGAGGACGAACTCGCCGAGTTGCAGGCAGAACTGGACGCGAAGCAGGGGAAGGTCGTCCGACTCGAAGACGAACTGGAGGAGCTGAACGCCGAGATTGAACGAAAGGGCGAGGACGAACAGCTCGAAATCAAGAGCGAAATCGAGGAGGTCAAGGGCGAGATATCGCGGCTCGAAGACAAAATCGAGTCGGCTGAGGAGAAGATTCAGGACGCCGAGAACACCCGCCGACAGGCCTTCGTCGAGATAGACCGCAAGCAGGAGACCGTCGACGAGCTCGAAAGCGACATCCGCGACATCAAGATAGAGAAGTCGTCGGTGAAGGCCGACCTCCAGGGGAAGGAGGCCGAACTGGAGGAGGTCGAGGCCGAGATAGACGCCATCGACACCGAGTACGACGAGGTCAAGGCCGAACTCGCCGAGCGCAAGGAGCGCCTCGAAGCGGAGAAGGGCGAGAAGAACGACCTCCAGCGCGAGAAGGACCGCCTGCTCGACGAGGCCCGGCGGCGCTCGAACGCCGAGAGCGAGAAGGAGACCGAGCTGGACGAGGCCCGCGAGCGGATTCCCGAGCTGGAGACCAAGCTCGACGACCTCGAAGACGAGCTCGCCAAGGCCGAGCGGAATCGGGCCCAGATAGACGACGTGGTCGAGGACCTCAAGCAGGAGAAGCGCGAACTCCAGAGCGACCTCGACTCGGTCGAGGACGAGCTACAGGCCAAACAGAGCGAGTACGCCAGACTGGAGGCGAAGGCCGACGAGAACGGCGACTCGTCGTTCGGCCGCGCGGTCTCGACGGTCCTGAACGCGGGACTCGACGGCGTCCACGGCGCGGTCGCCCAGCTCGGGAGCGTCTCCGAGAAGTACGCCACCGCCTGCGAGACCGCGGCGGGCGGCCGGATGGCGAACGTGGTCGTCGACGACGACGGCGTCGGTCAGGACTGCATCGAGTACCTCAAGTCCCGGAACGCCGGGCGCGCGACCTTCCTGCCGATGACGGAGATGCACGACCGGAACCTCCCGTCGGCCCCCAACGCGCCGGGCGTGGTGGACTTCGCGTACAACCTCGTGGACTTCGACTCGCAGTACTCGGGCATCTTCTCGTACGTCCTCGGCGACACGCTGGTCGTCGAGAACCTCGACACCGCCCGCGACTTCATGGGCGACTACCGGCTGGTGACCCTCTCGGGCGAGCTGGTCGAGAAGAGCGGCGCGATGACCGGCGGGTCGAAGTCGGGGTCGCGCTACTCGTTCTCGAAGTCGGGGAAGGGCCAACTCGAACGGGTCGCCAAGCGCATCAACGAACTGGAGGACGAGCGCCGGTCCATCCGCGAGGACGTCCGCGACGTGGAGGGCCGCCTCGACGACGCTCGCGACCGCAAGAGCGACGCCACCGACCAAGTCCGGTCCATCGAGTCCGACATCGAGCGGACCGACTCGGAGTTAGAGGAGGTCCGCGAGCGCATCGACGACCTCGAAGACGAACTCGTCGCGATGGAGGCCGAACGCGAGGCGGTCGACGAGCAGATGCAGGAGATAGAGGACGAGATCGACGAGCGCGAGGCAGTCATCGCCGACGTGGAGGACTCGATTGCGGAACTCGAAGCCGAACTCGCCGACTCCCGGATTCCGGAACTCACCGCGGAGGCCGAGGACATCGAGGCCGACATCGAGGTGCTAGAGGAGAAGATCGACGACCTCGACGGCGAACTCAACGAGCTCCAGTTGGAGAAGCAGTACGCCGAGGACGCCATCGAGGACCTCCACGACGACATCGAGCGCGCCCAGAACCGCAAGGCCGAACAGGAGGAGAAGATTTCGGAGCTGGAGGCAGAAATCGAGGACAACGAGGACCTCCTCGACGAGAAGCGCGCGGCGGTCGAGGAGCTCGAAGAGGAGCTCACCGAGCTCAAAGACGAGCGGACCGACCTCAAGGACGACCTCCGGGCGGCCCAGCAGGACCGCGACGAGAAGAAATCGGAGGTCGAGTCGGTCGAGAACCGCCTCGAAAGTCTGCGCCGGAGCGAACAGCGCCTCGAAGCCGACGTGGCGGAACTCGAAGAGCGGGTCGGCGACTACGACGCCGACGAGATTCCCGACCTCGACGAGGTCGAGGACAACATCGCGCGGCTCGAACGCCAGATGGAGGCGCTCGAACCCGTCAACATGCTCGCCATCGACGAGTACGACGAGGTCGAGGCCGACCTCGACGACCTCGAAGAGCGCAAGTCGGTGCTGGTCGAGGAGCGCGACGGGATACGCGAGCGCATCGACTCCTACGAGTCCCAGAAGAAGGCCACCTTCATGGAGGCCTACGAGGCCATCGACGACCAGTTCCAGCACATCTTCGAGCGCCTCTCGAACGGGACCGGCGACCTCCACCTCGAAGACGAAGCCGACCCCTTCGAGGGCGGGCTGACGATGAAGGCCCAGCCGGGCGACAAGCCCATCCAGCGCCTCGACGCGATGTCTGGCGGCGAGAAGAGCCTGACCGCGCTGGCCTTCATCTTCGCCATCCAGCGGTACAACCCCGCGCCGTTCTACGCCTTGGACGAGGTCGACGCCTTCCTCGACGCCGCCAACGCCGAGCGCGTCGGCGAGATGGTCGACGAACTCGCTGGCGACGCCCAGTTCGTGGTCGTCTCCCACCGGTCGGCGATGATGGAGCGCTCGGAACGCGCCATCGGCGTCACGATGCAGGGCGACAACGTCAGCACCGTGACGGGCATCCAGCTGGGAGACGGCGACGAAGAGGTGCCTGCCGATGACTAGCGAGGAGCCACGCTCCTCGGAGAACGTGAGCGGCAAAGCCGCGAACAGCGATTTTCCGGGGGAATCTCGAAACGCGAGCGGGGAGGAGCGTAGCGACGACCCGCGAGCCGATGCCGACGAGATTCCGCTGAACATCGCGGGCCACGAGGAGGAGAAGCGCGAGCGCGAGGGGACGGAGAACCCGTTCGGCGGCCCCGACTCGGACTCGCCGAGCGAGTCCGAGTCGGGCGAATCAGCGTCCGGCGAGGACGCGACCATCCTCGACGAGGTCGCGGCGGAGGCCCCCGACGCCGCCGACGACGAGGCCGAACCCGTCGAACTCCTCGTCCAGTTGGCCGAGGAGGGCGAGATCGAGCCGTGGGACATCGACATCGTCACGGTCACCGACAAGTTCCTCGACCGGCTCGACGAGGTGGACCTCCGGACCTCGGGCCGGGCGCTGTTCTACGCGAGCGTCCTGCTCCGGATGAAGAGCGACGCCATGCTGGCCGACGACGACGAAGAGGAGGAACCCGAGGACCCGTGGGCCGAGTGGGGCCCGGGGATGGACGCGCCGATGGACGGCGACGGCGACTTCCCGGCCCACGACCCCGTGAACCAGCTCGAAGCCGAGATGGAGCGCCGACTCGACCGCAAGACCGCTCGCGGGACGCCCGAGACCCTCGACGAACTCGTTCGGGAGCTCCGCGAGCGCGAGCGCGGGTCGTGGTGGAAGGACTCGCGGAGCTACGACACCTCCGAGTCGCCCGGCGGGTTCGAGCGGGGTACCCAGACCCTCGACTACCGGATGGACGACGGGATGCGGATGGACGACGAACCCTCCGAGGAGGACGCGCTCGGGACCGCCCACGGCGAGGACATCGAGGCGGTCATCGACGACGTGCGCGCGGAACTCGACGCCCACTACGAGTCGGGCCGCGAGGAGGTGCTGTACGCCGAGATAGAGACCGCGGGCGGCTCTCGCATCGAGACGTTCCTCGCGGTGCTGTTCCTCTCCCATCGGGAGGTGGTCGTCCTCGAACAGGACGACCTGTTCGGCGACCTCTGGGTCCGGGACGCCGACGCGGTCGGCGACGCCGACGACCGCGAGGCCGACCCAGACTCGGAGGTCGAGGCCGTCGCCGACTGACTTCTCCGCGCTCCCCTTTCTCTCGCGCGCTTCTCAGCGAGATTCGACGCGGGAAGTCGAGAACCGCCGACGTGTGTCGTATGTCAACAATACGCTTATCACTGTGGCCCACGTATGGTAACACATGACACCGACGAGGTTCCGCGAGCGCCTCGAAGAGACCGAGGGGCGGGTGGACCCCGAGGCGGTCGCCGAGGCGCTCGAATACGTCCGCGGTCGGTAGCGACCGCGGTCGCGGGTGGTCAGTCGAGATACTCGCCGACGAACGCGTCGACGCGGTCGCGGGTCTCGTCGGGAATCGCGTCGGTCGGCGTGTTGATAGTGCCCGAAAGCGCCGATCCGCAGTCGCACTCGCGCTCGTCGGGCATGTTCCGGATGGCGCTCTCGACGACCTGCTTGATGGCCTCCTCGTTCTCGGCGGCGTTGTCCAGCACCTCCTGCAGGGTGACCTCGCTGTCCTCCTTCCAGACGTCGTAGTCGGTGACGCCCGTGACCGTCGCGTAGCACATCTCGGCCTCCCGGGCCAACTTGGCCTCCGGAATCGTGGTCATGCCGATGACGTCCCAGCCCTGCTCGCGGTAGAACTCGCTCTCGGCGCGGGTCGAGTACTGGGGCCCCTCGATGCAGACGTAGGTGCCGCCCTTCTCCGATTCCGCGTCGGTCGCGGTCTCGCAGGTCTCCGCGAGGTGGTCGACCATGTGCGGACAGTAGGGGTCGGCGAACGGCATGTGGACCACGATGCCGTCGCCGAAGAACGTCGCGTCGCGGTGCTTGGTCCGGTCGAATATCTGGTCGGGGACCACGAGCGTCTGTGGCGGGAGGTCCTCCCGGAGGCTCCCGACCGCGTTGCTCGACAGGACGCGCTCGACGCCGACCTGCTTCAGCGCGTAGATGTTGGCCTTGTACGGCGCGTTGGTCGGCGTGTGCTGGTGGTCCGACCCGTGTCGCGGCAGGAACGCGACCTCCTCCCCGGCGAGTTCGCCGATAGTGACGGGCGCGCTCGGGTCGCCGAACGGCGTCGATATCTCCTCTTCGCGGGTGTCTTCGAGGGGCAGTGCGTCGTAGATTCCGCTTCCACCGATGAAGCCGATTGTCATGCAGTACAGTCGCGTCGGCGGGTACTAAACGGCTACCCTTTCGGGCGTATTCGGCGCGACGTTTCAGACCTCCAGAACGCGCTGTTCCCACTCGTCGCCGACCATCGCACCCAAGATCGCGAGACCGATTACCCCGGCGGGTCCCCAGGCGATGCCCAAGGCCCCGCCAGCGACCGCTCCGCAGACCGCACCGACTCCGGACGGTCCGGATTCCTCTTCGCGCACTAGTTCGGTTCGTGAACCGCCGTCGGTCACCGGTCCGGTCTCCTCGCGGATCGAGCCCTCCATATTTTTGACTATCATCCGGAGCTTATTAAGCTTGGACACGACCAATGCGGTCTGTCCGGCGAGAAACAGCAAAACGATACTCAGAAGACGAGTCCGTACGTGTAGCGTAGTCAGTCCCCCGACGAAGCGAGCTATCGTGGTCAGTCCGTGCCACAGCTGTGGCTGAATCTTGAACAGAACCGCCTGAAAGACTGCCCATCCGCCCAACCGGACGAGCGGCGGTAGCGACCGCAGTTCCTGTACGAACCAGTTCTTCCCGTCACGTAACCCTCGTCTTATCTGCGTCAGCCATTCGGGCGTTCGCTCTCGCATGAACTCACTCGTCCCGAATTCGTCCCGTCTTCGTACTTGAACCTCGGGACGCTGGTCAGGTAGACGAACCCGGGGGTGTGCAAGAGTAGCGTGGTATCAGGCACCGAGACGCTCGACCTGCTCCGCCCGTAGCAGTGATCAGGCCTCGGCCAACCGCCACTCCTCCCCGTCCCGCTCCAGCACGCCCCGACGCGCCATCTCGTCGAGCACCTCGTCCATCCGGTCGGGCTGGGCGATCTCCATCTCGATGCGCTCGATGTCGTGGTAGTCGCTGAGGAGGTGGCGAATCTCCTCGGTCGTGAACGCCTCGCCGTCGCCTTTCTCCATCACGCCCGAGGTGATGTCTATCATGTCCTCGATGAAGTTCCACGGGTAGACGATCCACGCCCACTCGTCGAGTCGCTCGCCGACGTAGTCGGGGTCGAACTCGCTGGTCTGGAGGAGCTGGAGGGTCGCGGTCCGCACCTCTCCGGCGTCGCGGTCGGTGACGTACTCGTAGGCGCGCTGGATGGAGCCGCCGGTGTCGGCGATGTCGTCGATGATGAGGACGTCCTTGTCCTCGACGCTGCCTTCGGGCATCGGATACCGGACCTCGGGTTCGCCGCTCTTCTGGGCGGTGCCCACGTAGTGTTCCATCTTGAGGCTCGTGAGGTCGTCGAGTCCGAGGAAGTCACAGATACAGCGGCCCGCGAACCAGCCCCCGCGCGCCAGCGCGACCACCACGTCCGGTTCGAAGGAGTCGCGCTTGACCTGGTCGCTGACGCCGCGACAGAGTCCGTAGATGTACTCCCAGTTCGTAATCGTGCATTTGAACTCGTCGGGGAGTTCGCTCATACCAACTCGGGATTCGTGTCCCTGCACACTTAACGGTTTACAGGTGGGTCTCCCGCGGTTTCGCGCGATTCGAAGGTGCCAACTGATATGAGGGCGGCGTCCGTGGTCCCGCGCATGGAAACCCGACGCGCCCTGCTGGTCGACGCATTCACCGACGAACCGTTCGCCGGGAACGCCGCGGGGGTCGTCCCGGACGCCGAGGACCTGAGCGACGCCCAGATGCAGGCGGTCGCCAACGAACTCGCGGTCAGCGAGACCGCGTTCTTCAGCGAGAGCGACGACGCCGACCGCCGAATCCGGTACTTCACCCCGACCACGGAGGTCGACCTCTGCGGTCACGCGACTATCGCCTCCCACGCCCACCTCCTCGACGAGGGCGTCGTCGACCCGGGAACCCACACCCTCGAAACCAACGTCGGCGTTCTCGACATCGAGGTCCGGGAGGACGGGACGGTCTGGATGACTCAGGACGACCCCGAAATCCGCGAGGTCGACCTCGATTACGAGCGCGTGGCTGGCGCGCTCGGCATCGACCACGCCGCGCTCCGGGACGTGGGTGCCGACCTGCCGCTCGCGGTCTCCTCGACCGGCCTCCCGTTCCTCGTGGTTCCGGTGAACTTCCTCGAACACGTCAGCGGGATGGACCCGGACCTCGGTGAGATCGAGGCCATCAGCGAGGAACTCGACGCCGCGGGAATCTACGCGTTCACCTTCGACGCGCTCGAAGCCGACTCGGCCCTCCACGCCCGGATGTTCGCGCCCGCCGCGGGCGTGCCCGAGGACCCCGTGACGGGGACCGCCAGCGGCGCGTGCGGGGCGTACCTCCGGGAATTCCGCGCCTTTGATGGGGAACTTCCCGAGGAGATGCGCTTCGAGCAGGGCCACTTCGTGGACCGCCCCGGGTACGTGCGGGTCCGGGTCGGCGACGAGGTCCGGGTCGGCGGTCGGGCGGCGACCGCGTTCGACGGGGAACTGCGCGTTCCGCAACGAGACGACGGCGACGACATCATCGAGGTGTAGGCGGATTTCTCTCGCCAGCGTTCACCGGAACAGTTCGCTGTTGAGCCAGCCGTCGTCGATCCAGTACGAGCGAAGATAGAGGTAGCCGATACCGACGAAGCCACCGACCGACACGACCTTCGCTATCGTGACAATACGCCTACTATTTTCGCATTTGTGTCGACCTTCGGTCAGTTCTCGCCGAACTCGAACTCGTTGGCCACGTCCTCGCGCTTGAGTTCCGAGACCTTCCGGCGGGTCTCGCTCGCGTCGTGTTCGACCTCCGAGAGCCGGTCGTCGAGCACGCTCAGTATCTCGCTCTTTACTTTCTCGCTGTCGAAGCGCTCGCGCATCTGCTCGTCGACGGCCTCGGTGAGTACCTTGACGGCCGCCGCGACGGTTCCGACGACCCAGACCAGCGCGCCGAGGGCGGCGACCGCGAGACCGGGCGCGGCGGTCCCGAGGACCGACCCGACGGCCGCGCCGCCGGTCAGCTGAGCGTAGGCGGTTCCCAGCCCGAGAACGACGCCCCCGGCGACCAGTCCGCCGCCGACCAGCGCGGCGACCGCCGAGAGCGCGACGTAGTAGAGCGCCCATCGTATCGAACTACTCGCGTCCATGGGGGTGGACACGAACGCTGGCACATAAAACCCACGCGTTTCGGCGTTCGTGTTATCGGGATTTCATTTCCCGGGGCGCGTCTGCGAACCGCCAGACTGGCAGACCATCGGTCCGCCGAGCCCCGCGTTAAGCTCCGTAGAACAATCCGGTAGCGAGTAAATATTACCGGTGCGCGACGGTCGGAACATTCTTTATCGGTATTCTCGTTCCCCCATATGGACACAATGGCTGTACTCTGGCTGGACGAAGTCACTGCGGACGACCTCGAATCGGTCGGCGGGAAGGGCGCGTCGCTGGGGGAACTCACCGGCGCGGGCCTGCCGGTCCCGTCGGGGTTCGTCGTCGGCGCGAGTACCTATCGCTCGTTCATCGAGGAGACCGGCATCGCCGAGGAGCTGTTCGATGCCGTCGACGTCGACGCCGACGACTCCGCGGCGCTCGCGGAGGCCCAGGAACGCGCCGCGGAGCTCATCCTCGACACCGAGTTCCCCGGGGGGATGCGCGAGGAGATGCTCGACGCCTACGACGAACTGGGCGACGAGCCGTTCGTCGCGGTCCGGTCCTCGGCGACGGCCGAGGACCTCCCCGACGCCTCGTTCGCGGGCCAGCAGGAGACGTTCCTCAACGTCACCCGCGAGGACCTCGTCCAGCGAGTCAAGGAGTGCTGGGCGTCGCTTTTCACCCAGCGCGCCATCTACTACCGACAGGAGAAGGGGTTCGACCACTCGAAGGTCGACATCGCGGTCGTCGTCCAGCGCATGGTCGACGCCGACAAGAGCGGGGTCATGTTCACCAGCCACCCCTCGACCGGCGAGCCGAAGCTCATCATCGAGGCGGCGTGGGGGCTCGGCGAGGCGGTCGTCTCGGGGTCGGTCTCGCCCGACAACTACGTCGTGGACCGCGAGACCGGCGAGGTCGTGGAGGTCACGGTCTCGGACAAGAAGACCATGATGGAGAAAGACGAGGAGACCGGCGAGACCGTCGAGCGCGCGGTCCCCGACGACCGCCGGGAGGCCCGGGTCCTCGACGAGCGCGACGTCGAGCGGCTCGTGGAACTCGGCGAGCGCGTCGAGGACCACTACGGCACCCCTCAGGACGTGGAGTGGGCAATCGTCGACGGTGAGGTCTTCATGCTCCAGTCGCGGCCCATCACGACAATCGACGACGGCGACGGCGAGATTCAGACCGACACAGACGCCGGGACAGAGACCGAGGGCATCGCCGACGGTAGCGGTGCGGTCGAGGCCGCGGGCGGCTCGAACGGGTCGAACGCGGGCGAGACCGAGGGCGAGGTCATCGTCTCCGGGCTCGGCGCGAGCCCCGGCATCGCGTCGGGCGCGGTCCGAATCGTCGACAAGCTCGACCAGCTCGACAAGGTGGGCGAGGGCGACATCATCGCGACCGAGATGACCACGCCCGACATGGTGCCCGCGATGAAGCGCGCGGCGGGCATCGTGACCGACGAGGGCGGCATGACCAGCCACGCCGCCATCGTTTCGCGCGAACTGGGTTGTCCGGCGGTCGTCGGTTGCGGGAACGCCACCTCGTCGCTCGCCGACGACCAGCTGGTCACCCTCGACGGCGACAAGGGGACCATCCGGGAGGGCCACACCGACGCCGACGAGGAGCGCGAACCCATCGAGGAGGCCCGGCCGAAGACCCCGGTCAAGCCGATGACCGCGACCGAGGTCAAGGTCAACGTCTCCATCCCGGAGGCCGCCGAGCGCGCGGCCGCGACCGGTGCCGACGGCGTCGGACTGCTCCGGATGGAGCACATGATTCTCTCGACGAACAAGACCCCCGCCCGATACCTCGAAGACCACGGCGAGGACGCGTACGTCACCGAGATCGTCGAGGGGGTCCAGACGGTCGCCGAGGAGTTCTACCCCCGGCCGGTTCGGGTGCGGACGCTCGACGCGCCGACCGACGAGTTCCGCCAGCTACAGGGCGGCGAGGACGAACCCGACGAGCACAACCCGATGCTGGGCTACCGGGGCATCCGGCGGAGCCTCGACCGCCCCGACGTGTTCGCCCACGAACTGGAGGCGTTCGCGCGCCTCTACGAGATGGGCTACGACAACGTCGAGATCATGTTCCCGCTGGTCAACGACGCCGAGGACGTGATTCGCGCGCGCAACCTCATGGCCGAGTCTGGCATCGACCCCGACAAGCGGACGTGGGGCGTGATGGTCGAGACGCCCGCCTCGGCGCTCGGCATCGAGGCCATGGCCGAGCAGGGCATCGACTTCGCGTCGTTCGGCACCAACGACCTCACCCAGTACACCCTCGCGGTCGACCGCAACAACGAGAACGTCGCCGACCGGTTCGACGAACTCCATCCCGCCGTCCTCCAGCTCATCTCCGAGACCATCGAGACCTGCCGCGAACACGACGTGGCGACGAGCATCTGCGGGCAGGCCGGGTCGAAGCCCCGGATGGTCCAGCACCTCGTCAACGAGGGGGTCAGCTCCATCTCCGCGAACATCGACGCGGTCCGGGACGTCCAGCACGAGGTCAAGCGAGTCGAGCAGAAGCTGGTGCTCGACTCGGTCCGGTGACGGAGTCGGCGACCCGACCGGGGTGCCGACCGCCGAGCGATCCGGATAATCCCGGCTTATCGACCGCAAAGCTCGGGCTACTCGATTGAACGGCCCGGTACGATGTCGCCGGTTTATGCGTCGCGCGACCGAACCTCCGACGAATGGGACTCCGAGCAGCGGTACTCGTTCTCGTCGCGGCGGCGCTGCTCGCCGGATGGTCGGGGGCCACACCGCTCTCGTCTCAATCGACCACCGCGAGCGGCGCGCCCCCACTGCCCGCGGCGACCACGACCGGCGACTCGGCCGAGGAACTGCCGCCCGGGGTCAACGAGACGGGAATCGAGGACGCCTCGGAGCTGGTCGAGGCCCACGAGGCCGCGCTCGTCGAGACCGGCTTCGCGTTCGGGTTCGAGGCGAACGTCACGGTCGGCCCCGCGAGGCAGTTCACCGCCGTGTCGGGTCGCGTCGAGTCGGGTCTGTCGCCGCTGGTCGTCGAGTCGGCGAGCGAGCGCGACCTCGGCGACGGGCCCACCGCAGTCGGGACCGACCTCTGGGCCAACGAGACGACGGTCGCCGTCCAGTACGACCGCGAGGGTCGGGACCAGCTTCGGCGGTACAATCGGTCGGGTGGGGAGTTCGGCGTCCCCGACGAGACGTGGGCCCACCTGCCCCGCGCCGACCTGAAGTCGCAGGTCACCAACGCGTGGCTCATCGAACTCGCACTGGCCGCGGGCGAGTACGACCTCGAACGGGTCGACGACCGCGACGGCGAGCGCGTCGCGGTCCTGCGCGCGACCGAGGCCGCGGCGGCCGCCAACCTCACCGACCTCGACTCGACCGTCGTCGTCGACGAGGAGGGCCGAGTCCGCGAACTCTCGCTGACCGCGGCCTACGAGGGCGAGGAGCCGACCACCGAGGTGCGATACGAGTTCGAACTCACCGAGGTCGGCGGGGTCTCCGTCGAGCGCCCGGCGTGGGTCGCCGAGGCCGAACCGCCGGGGGAGGCCAACGAGACGACCGCGACCCCGGGCGGAGGGACCCCCGTTCCGAGCCGAGCCACCGCGACCCCGAGCGGCGACTGATTCGCTGGCCGACCGCCCGTGAGATAGAACATTTGACATCTTCGGCCGGTGGGGTTTTCCGGGAGGTCGTCGTGCATCGGACGGGGGAGTGACAGAACATGACACGCGACAGCGGAACGTCTCGTCGGCAGTTCGTCAAGGCGGTCGGTGCGTCGGGAGCCGCGGTCGGGCTCACCGGCTACGTCGACGATACGGGCATCGGCAACGTGCAGGACGACGGCGGAACGACCACGGTTCGGTGGGCGGCCGACTCGAACGTCGACGGAGTCTCCGAGGAGATTCAGCAGGCGCTGTACGACAACGGGCTATCGAACGACGTCGAGATCGACGTGCTCGCCGGGTCGAACGTCACCGACGACCGACAGGCCCAGTACCAGCAGTGGCTGTCGGCGGGCCGCGAACGGCCCGACCTGCTGATGATGGACAGCGGGTGGACCATCCCGTTCATCGTCCGCGACCAGCTGTTGAATCTGAGCCAGGAGTTGCCCGAGGAGCGGCTGAGCCAGATAAACGACGAGTACCTCCAGAACCTCGCGCTGACCGGACAGGCCGACAACGGCGACATCTACGGGGTGCCCTTCTTCCCGGACATCGCCACGATACAGTACCGGCGGGACCTCTTCGAGGAGGCGGGCCACAGTCCCCAGGACTCGTGGGCCACCGACTCGGTGACGTGGCAGGAGTTCTCCGAGATAGTCAGCGACGTTCAGGAGCAGACCGACGCCGACATGGGGTTCACGTTCCAGGCGCAGGCCTACGAGGGGCTGGCGTGCTGTGACTTCAACGAGTTCATGACGAGCTGGGGCGGGGCGTACTTCGGGAATCCACAGGAGAACCTCTTCGGACCCATCGGCGACCGACCCGTCACGCTGGGCGAACAGCCGGTCGTGGACTCGGTCCGGATGGTCCGGACGTTCATCCACGGCTCGGACGCCGAGGGGACCCTCGACGACTACCAGCAGATCTCGCCACAGACGGTGCTCCAGTGGTCCGAAGAGCCCTCCCGCCAGCCGTTCACCAGCGGGAACGCCGTGGCCCACCGCAACTGGACGTACTCCATCGCCACCAACGGCGCAGAGGACCAGTTCGGCGAGGACTTGGGCGTGATGCCCATCCCGTACGCCGTCACCGAGGACGACGCGGAGTACCCCGGGACGGGCGGGCCGACCTCCGCGCTCGGCGGGTGGCTCACGTCCGTCAACCCGAACTCCCAGAACCAGGAGGCCGCGCTCGAAGTCATCACGACCATGATGAACGAGGACTTCATGTTCCGGCTGTTCGAGCTGTTGGGGTGGGTTCCGCCCAACACCGACCTGCTCGAAGACGACCGCGCTCAGGAGGTCGAGGTCATGGGTCGGTACGTCGACCAGTTGCGCGTCGCGGCCAACGCCGGGCTTCCGCGGCCGGTCACGGTCGTCTGGCCCCAGCAGTCCCAGCGCATCGCCCAGCAGGTCAACTCCGCGTACAGCGAGGGCGGGAACCCCGAGCAGGCGATGAGTCAGCTCCAGCAGGCCGTCCAGCAGATCGAAGAGGACGCGTAGGGACGGCGCTCCGTCCGTCGCCGTTTCCCGGTTGGCGAACGATTCGAACGACGCTATTCGAACGACGCCGGTAGACGGCCCCCGCCCGGTCGCGCAAGCGCGACCCGGCGGGGGCTCTCTCCGTCCAAGGGCGGTTCTCGGCTTCGCTCGGCGGAGATTCTCGATTCCACTCGGGGAGAGACTCTCGGGGCGATTCCGGCCGACCGCTTCACCGGTCGCGATTCGGGAGACTGGGTCACCGGCCGCGGGCCGCCGGGTCGCGCCGAGGGCGCGACCCGGCGGGCCGACTCGTCCGTCGCCGCATCCGCCACGTTCAAGCCCTCCGCACCCAAGCGTGGGAGTATGACACGCTCCGTGTGGCTCAAGGCCGACGACGCGGTCGGCGACTGGGACGACCGTCGCAGGCGAATCACGGCGGGACTCGAAGCGGGCGTCGACTGGGTGCTGGTCGACGCCGACGACGTCGAGCGCGTCCGGGAACTCGGCGACGTGAACGTCGCGGCCTTCACCGACGGCGACGCGCAGGTGATAGACGAGGCAGAGTCCGGGGCCGACCCCGACGCATTCGTGGTCGGCAAGGACGGCGAGGGCGACGGCACGGTCGACCTCCCCTCGGACTTCTCGGGGTCGGCCGACCTCTCGACGCTGCGGCGCGACGACGAGCGCGCGGAGGGCGCGTACGTCCGCATCTTCAGCGAGGACTACGAGGCGTTCGCCGAGGCGGCCGCCGAGGAGGCCGACTACACCATCGTCGTGGGCGAGGACTGGACCATCATCCCGCTCGAAAACCTCATCGCGCGCATCGGCGAGGAGACCGACCTCGTCGCTGGCGTCACCAGCGCCGAGGAGGCCAAGACCGCGTTCGAGACGCTCGAACTCGGGAGCGACGCGGTCCTGCTCGACTCCGGCGACCCCGACGAGATACGCGAGACGGTCGCGGTCCGCGACGAGGCCGACCGCGAGAAACTCGACCTCGACTGGGCGACCGTCACCGCTGTCGAGCGCGCGGGCAGCGCCGACCGCGTCTGCGTCGACACCGGGAGCCTGATGGACCACGACGAGGGCATGCTCGTCGGGTCGATGTCCCGCGGGCTGTTCTTCGTCCACGCCGAGACCGCCGAGTCGCCGTACGTCGCGTCCCGGCCGTTCCGGGTCAACGCGGGCGCGGTCCACGCCTACGTCCGCACCCCCGACGGCGCCACGAAGTACCTCGCGGAACTCAAGTCGGGAGACGAGGTGCAGGTCGTCGACCTCGACGGCAACACCCGCGAGGCGACCGTGGGCCGGGTCAAGATAGAGAAGCGCCCGATGTTCCGGGTCGAGGTCGAGTTCGAGGGCGGCGAGTCGCGAGACGACCGCGTCGAGACCCTCCTCCAGAACGCCGAGACCATCAAGGTCCCGACCCCAGAGGGGCGGACCGCGGTCACCGACCTCGAAGCGGGCGACGAGATCGCCGTCTACCGCGAGGAGGGGGCCCGCCACTTCGGGGAGGCCGTCGAGGAGTCCATTATCGAGAAGTAGCTACCGCGTTATCGGGTTGCTCTCGGAGGGACCGTCTGCGTTCTCGCCGTCCGGGCCGTCGAGGGGCGTCGTGCACCACTGACAGAAGTCGAGGTCCTCGTCGACCGTTCGGCCGCAGGCCGGGCACTGCTCGCCCGACTCCTCGGGCCGGTTTCGGGTCTGGAGCGCGAGCCAGTAGGCGTCGATGGCGCTGAATATCCGGACCACCCAGACCGGCAGGAGCGCCTCGAACGGCACGTCTTGGGTCGCCTCGGTCGCCGCGGTCCACGCGGCCTGCGGGCCGCCCGACTGGGCGGTCTCCATCGCGGCGTCGGGGATGGGCACGAACAGCAACACCGCGCTGACGACGAAGGAGAACCACATCAGCGAGCGCAGCCACTCGCGCAGGTAGACGTGCCCGAGTCCGGGCAGGAAGAACGCAAGCAGAGCGCCCAGCCACGGGCGCTTCTCGGATTTCGTATTGGTCACTATCCGAGGGTAACCGACGAGGGATGTTTAAACTTGCGGGGCGGGTCGCGGTCGTTCCGCTCGTCGTCGGCGAGCGCCGCCGTCGGTGGCGCTCGCCTACTCTAGCTGGCGGATCAGCCCCGCGAGCGTTTCGAGGTCGTACTGGCCGGGCGCGGTCGCGTCGGCGGGGTCGACGGGCGCGTACCCGATCTTCGACCCGTACAGCGGCGCGACCGCCCGAGAGTGTCGGCCGGGTTCGCCCATCGCCATCGTCGCCACCCCCTCGCCCGCGCTCGCGAACTCGTGGGTGAGCGCGAGCAGGTCGAGTACGTCGCCCCGAGACTCGGCGGTGACCGCGACCTTCCCCACGTCGCCATGTTCGGTCGCAGACGCCAGCTTCCCCCGGAGGTCGGGCTCGGCGGGCGTGCCCTCGAAGTCG
Source organism: Halorussus salilacus (assembly GCF_024138125.1). Lineage (NCBI taxonomy): Archaea > Methanobacteriati > Methanobacteriota > Halobacteria > Halobacteriales > Haladaptataceae > Halorussus > Halorussus salilacus. The sequence goes on along the minus strand of NZ_CP099993.1, from coordinate 1,019,452 downwards.
TGGACCGACGCGACCACCGCGGTCCCCGCGCGGCGGGCGCGCTCGGCCACCCGGTCGCCCTCGCCCGCGAGGAGGCTCTCCAGTTCCACGTCGACCGCGCCGACGCAGGCGAGTTCCGCGGCCTCCGCGAGCGCGTCGAGTCTGGCGGGGTCCTCGCCCGCCTCCCCGCCCTCCCACTCGGCCCGGTTGGTTGCCAGCACCGGCAGGTCGCCGTCGTAGTCGTCGAGCGCCGCCAGCGGGTCGTCTGCGAGGTCCATCCGGAACTCGACCGCGTCGGCGTGCTCGCGCGCTCGGGGTTCGGCGTCGAGGTCGGTCAGGCTGGCCGTGAGGACGAACTCCTCGAACTCCATGCTCGGACGTGGCGCACGCGAGGGCGTCAATCTTGCGCTGGCGGCCGCGGGGTCGGAGACCCCGCGGCCGCCTCGCTCTGCCTCTCGGATGCCACGCGACCGCCTCGCCCTCCCTCTCGGACGCCACGCGACCGCCTCGCCCTCCGACGCCGGTTCGATGCGCTCGACATCCCACTCTCGGAGATGTGCGACTCTCGGAGATGTGCGACTCTCGGATGCGGTCGGGCGACGAGGCCGGAGAAGGGCCGGTTCTACAGCGCCGCGGGCGCTTCCTCGGCTTCGAGGAGTTCGTGGTAGCGGTTCCGGATGGTGACCTCGCTGATGTCGGCGACCTCGCTGACTTCGGCCTGCGTGGTCTTCTCGTTGGTGAGCAACGCGGCGGCGTAGACGGCCGCGGCCGCGAGTCCGACCGGCGACTTGCCGCTGTGGACGCCCTGCTCTTTGGCGGTCCTGAGGAGTTCGCGGGCGCGGTGTTCGGCCTCGTCCGAGAGGTCGAGTCCCGAGGCGAACCGGGGGACGTAGCTCTCGGGGTCGGCGGGCTTGACCTCCAGATTCAGTTCGCGGACCACGTACCGATACGTGCGAGCGACCTCGCTCTTCTCGACCCTGCTCACGTCGGCGATCTCGTCGAGACTGCGCGGGACGCCCGCCTGTCGCGCGGCGGCGTAGACGCAGGCGGTCGAGACTCCTTCGATGGAGCGGCCGGGCAGGAGGTCCTCGTCGAGCGCGCGCCGGTAGATGACGCTGGCGGTCTCCCGGACGTTGTTCGGCAGGCCGAGCGCGCTCGCCATGCGGTCGATCTCGCCGAGCGCCTGCTTGAGGTTGCGTTCCTTCGAGTCGCGGGTCCGGAACCGCTCGTTCCACTTGCGCAGGCGCTGCATCTTCTCGCGCTGGCGCGACCCCAGCGAGTTGCCGTAGGCGTCCTTGTTGCGCCAGTCGATGTTGGTCGACAGTCCCTTGTCGTGCATCGTGTTGGTGGTCGGCGCGCCGACGCGGGACTTCTCGTTCTTCTCCTTCGAGTCGAACGCGCGCCACTCGGGCCCGCGGTCGACCTGGTCCTCGTCGACCACGAGACCGCACTCCGCGCAGACGGTCTCGCCGTGCTCGGTGTCGCTGATGACGTTGCCGCCGCACTCGGGGCAGGCGGTCTCGTCTTCGGTCTCTTGCTCTACTTCCGTCTCGGACGTGCTTCTGGTTTGGATTCGGGTGTCTGTCATGTGCTGACTCCTCTATGGCGTGAGAGGCCGTGGGCTACCGGGCAGGGGCAGAACCTGAAAAACCCGGACCTCAGTTCTTACACTTGGCTTCTTCCGAAAGGTATTTAGTATTTTCGGAATCTACGTTGCTGGTTCTCGTGAACGGCTACCACACCCGTCAGAACCGGCGTCGCACTTCGGGTGAGGGAAAATTTTAAGCCCCGTTTCGATGGGTGAGCCCGGGAGCCGGGCGATTTAACCCCCTCGCCCGCCGAGTGGCGGCCGATGGACGCGAACCCCCACGGACGGGAGGGTCGGTCGGCGACCGACCCCGAGCGAATCGTCTCGCTGGCCCCGAGCGCGACCGAGACCCTCCGCGAACTGGGCGGTCTCGACCGCCTCGTCGGCGCGACCCACCACTGCGAGACCGACGCCCCGGCGGTCGGGGGATGGCTGAACCCCGACTACGACGCGGTCGCCGACCGCGACCCCGACCTCGTCCTGACCGCCGACGACCTTCAGGCCGACCTCGCCGCCGACCTCCGCGAGCGCGGCCACGAGGTGTTCCACGTCGCGCCCTCGACCCTCGGCGAGGTGGTCGAGTCGTTCGCCGAACTCGGCGCGGCGGTCGGACTCCCGAAGGCGGGCCACGACCTCGCGTGGCGCGCCCGGAGCCGACTCGACCGAGTTCGCTCGCTCGTCGCCGACCGCGACAGGCCGGTGGTCTACTGCGAGGAGTGGTCCGACCCGCCGATGGCCGCGGGCAACTGGGTGCCCGAGGCGGTCGAGACCGCGGGCGGGCGCTACCCCTTCGTCTCACCCGGCGAGCGCTCGCGGGAGGTCTCGCGGGGTCGGGTCGAGACCGCCGGACCCGACCACGTCGTCCTCCACGTCTGCGGCCACGGCGACCGCGCCGACCCCGGCGCGGTCGCCGAGCGAGGCTGGGACCTCCCGGCGGTCGAGCGCGGCAACGTCCACGTCGTGGACGACTCGCTTCTGAACCAGCCCAGCCCGCGACTCGTCGAGGGCATCGAGACGCTGGCGGCGGAACTCCACCCCGACGCCGTCTCCTCCTGAGCGACGGAGTTGGCCGAACCGGGCTGATCCCCCGCGACCTACCGGTAGCCCCACGCGATGACCAACACGCTGAGGAGGGCTCCACCGAGTCCGAGGCCAGCGACGACGGCTTCGCCGACCCCGAACCAGACCGCGGGAGCCAACGGGAACACGAGGAGCCCGCAGACGATGACCGACGCGCCTAACTGCTCGGCCGTCTCGCGGTCAACGTCGGGCGTCGTGAGCAACTCACGGCGGTCGCGATACCGGATGAGCCAGCCGAGAGCGACGCAGAGTGCGCCACCGACGAGGACCGAACCGGCCCCGACGACGCGCTCGGAGACTCCGAGAACGACTGCGGCGGCGAGCGCCCAGAGCCCGACCCCGCTCGCCCCGACGACGAGCGCGTTCGTTCTTGCCCCAGCGTCGTCTCCGGGGTCGATGCCGTACCACCGGCGGAACCGGCTCTCGGGGCGTAGCGACAGCGCGGCGACGACGACGAAACCGAGTCCCGTCGCGCCGGTGAGAGCAAGCGCGAACGCGGTCCCCGCTTCCATACCAGTGGCTATCAGCTCGATGTGATAAGTGACACGGAACGACTCGGGGAACGCAATCCCCAAGTCACCCCGAGACCACTCTACGCCCATGCGAATCGGCGTCGGTAGCACGAACCCGGTCAAACGGGACGCGACCGAGGCGGCGCTCGCGGGCGTCCCCGCGAGCGCCGCCGACTCGGTCGCGGTCGAGTCGGTCGCGGTCGAGTCGGTCGCGGTCGAATCCATCGCGGTCGAGTCGGGCGTGAGCGAACAGCCGTTCGGCGAGCGCGAGACGGTCACGGGCGCACGGAACCGCGCCGAGAACGTCCTCGACGCGGGCGAGTACGACCTCGGCGTCGGTCTGGAGGGCGGCGTCGCCGAGGTCGAGGGCGCAGATGGGCTGTTCCTCGTGATGTGGGCCGCGGTGGCCGACGGCGAGCGAACGGGTCTCGGGGGCGGTCCCCAACTGCGACTTCCGGAATCCGTCGCCGAGAGGATTCGGGAGGGCGAGGAACTCGGGCCGGTGATGGACGACGTGCTGGACATGGACGACGTGGCGAAAAAGCAGGGCGCGGCGGGCGCGCTGACCGCGGGCGTCATCGACCGCGAGGGGGCGCTGGAATCGGCGCTCGCGGGTGCGCTCGGGCCGTTCGTGACCGAGTTGTACGAGTGACGCTGTTCTGCCGTTCTGCGACTTCGAGTTAGCGGGTTCCGTGTGACGTTCGGGCCAGATACTCTCGTGCGGAGGTAACTACTCTCGTGCGAAGCTAGCTACTCCCGGTACCCGCCGTGGAGGCGACCGCGGTCGGCGAGTCACGGTAATTCCGTGCGAAGCTAGCTACTCCCGGTACCCGCCGTGGAGGCGACCGTGGTCGGCGAGTCACGGTAATTCCGTGCGAAGCTAGCTACTCCCGGTACCCGCCGTGGAGGCGACCGTGGTCGGCGAGTCACGGTAATTCCGTGCGAAGCTAGCTACTCCCGGTACCGATGAGGACCGCACCGCCACCGCGAGCCACGGTCCTCCCCAACCGACTGCGCTTCTCGGTCGCTTCGCTCCCTCCGATGCTCATCCCTCGCGCGCTTGGCGCGACCTCAAACAGCAAGGTCGCGCCAGCACGCGCCGCGTGGTCGGTGAAGACTCGCGTAACCCGGTGAAGACTCGCGTAACTGCTCGTTCCTCGACGACACCGAAACGTCCCTCGAAGACGCCGAGAAATCCGGTTCTCGTCCTCAGTCGTCGGTCGGTTCCGCGGGGTCGGCCTCGACCTGCACGTCCTTGCTCTGCTCGACCGCCTCGGTCAGCGAGACGTTCAGCACGAGCATCGAGACCACGCCGCCGACGAGGGTGACGACGTTCTTGACCGCGTGGTCGACGATGGAGGCCGCGAAGGCCACGCTCGCGCCGATGGGGGTCAGCCCCGCGACCAGCAGGGTGAACGCGCCCTCGTAGAGGCCGATGCCACCGGGCGACAGCGGCAGGACCTTCGCGAGGTTGCCGACGCTGACCGCGAAGAAGCCGACTGCGACGAGGGTGGCGAGCGGGAGCGACACGTCGAACGCCGCCAGCACGAGCAGTGCGGTTATCACGTCGAGCGTCCAGATGGCGAGGCTGGAGACCCCGACCGTGGCGAACGCGCGCCGGTCGCCCGCGACCGTCTGGACGTCGCCGGTGAACCGCTCGACGACGCCCGCGACGTAGTCGGCGTAGGAGTCGTTGCTGGCGCGCGAGACGACCGTCCGGACGAGGTTGCGGTCCGAGCGGGCGCTGGCGACGATGACCGCGACCGCGAGGATGGCCGCGAGACCGACCCCGAAAGCGACGTAGATGGCGGTCTGGCCGCTGTCGCCGACCTCGCTGTCGGGGCCGCCCGCCCCGAGCACGGTCGACTGGAGGCCCTCGACCGAGGTGACGCCCGTGAGCGCGAGGCCGATGAGGACCGCGCCCGCGAGCACGGTGATGGTCAGCAGGTCGAACACGCGCTCGACCGCCAGCGACGCGAAGCCCGTGGGGTAGGGAATCGACCGGCGGGCCTTCACGACGTACGCCCGGACCGCGTCGCCCGCCCGCGCCGGGAACACGAGATTCCCCGTCTGGCTGATGAAGATGGCCCCGGTCAGGAAGCCCGTGGTCTCGGTGTAGTCGAGTTCTTCGAGGATGTCCTTGTACCGACGACCCCGGAGGGGCCACGAGACGGCGTACACCAGCGCCGAGAGCGCGACCAGCGCGGGGTCGGCCGCCCGCATGTGTTCGAGCACCCGTTCGAGCGGGAGGTACTGGCCCATCAGCAGTATCGCGACCAGCGTCATGAGGACGCCCGCGGTGATGGACACCCGGCGGGTGATGCGGGGCTGGACCGAGAACTCCCACCAGCAACGGAATATCTGGCTCCCCATCCCGAACACGTCACGGACGAGGTCGACCTTGGTGTCGCCCTTCGGCTCCCAGTCGACCGCGAACTCCTTCACGTCGTACCCCCGCCGCTGGGCGCGCACGAGGACCTCGGTGTCCCAGAACCAGTGTTCGTCCTCCACGTCGTCGAGCACGTCGAACAGCGCGGCCCGGTCGAACGCCTTGAATCCGCACTGGTGGTCCCGGAGGTCAGACCGGAGGAAAGTCCGGGTCAGGCCGTTGAACCCCCTGCTCGCGAGGTCCCGCTTGGCCGGGCGGTCTGCCTTCTCGCCGGGCATCCAGCGCGATCCGGTGGCGAAGTCGTACTCGCCCGACCGGACGCTCTCGACCAGTTCTTCGAGGTGGCCCATGTCGGTGGCGAGGTCGGTGTCGAAGTACACCAGGGTCTCGCCGTCGGCCGCCTCGAACGCGCGGTTCAGCGCGCCGCCGCGACCGAGTCGCTCGTCGCTGTGGAAGTGCCGGACCCGCGGGTCAGCCTCGGCCATCTGGTCGGCGATCTCGGGCGTGCGGTCGTCGCACCCGTCCTCGGCGACGATGACCTCGAAGGCGTCTGCGGGGAGGAACGTCTCTAATGTGGCGAGCGTCGTCTCGACCGTGTGCTCGATGGTCGCCTCCTCGTTGTAGGCCGGGAGGACGACGCTCACCTCGACTGCGCGACCGCTCATTATCGAACCGGACAGTCCGGCCGGGTAAGTACCTTCTGCTCCGTTCCGGACGAGTCGACGGGCTAGGCCCGGCCTGTTCCGCCGTCTACGGGAAATTCGACCGATAGCGAGCGGTTCGGCCGCGTCGTTCGACGTACGCCCGCGTTACGGTACCCCGGCGGTTCGGACGCCGACTGCCGACCACCCGTTACCGACCGTCCACGAGTCGTTACCGGCTGTCGACGAGTCGTTACCGTCGGCCCGGTCGGTTCCGGTCGGTGGTCCCCCCGGTCGGTTCGCCCCGACGGTCGGCCCGGTCCCGTCCGTTCCGCCGACCGAAATCCGGAGTTAACCAGCCGTACCAACACCCCCTCACGGGGTGGTTTAGTTCAACCCAAATACGCTCGAAAACGCAAGAGGGCGGAGCGTTAACTACGCGTACCAAATCCCCTAAGGCGGCTTCCGTCGTAGGCCGAAGTAGTCATGAGCACGACCGCCGCTGGCACGACCACCCTCACCGACAAACAACAGCGCATCCTCCAGTACCTCCGCGAGAACGGCCGGATGAAGACCTACTTCAAGTCCCGGCTCATCGGCGACGAACTCGGCCTGACCGCCAAGGAGGTCGGCGCGAACATGACCGCCATCGCCGAGGGGAACTTCGACGTCGACGTCGAGAAGTGGGGCTACTCCTCTTCGACGACGTGGAAGGTCACGGTCTGAGGCCCCGCGAGGGTCGAACGCGCCGCGTTCGACCCCCGCGACCGCCGCGGCCGACCGCCGGTCCGTGCCCGGAGTGGGGGGTACCGCTCGGGGTCACCGCAGTTCGAACTCGACGCCCTCGACGCCGCCGTCGTCGCCCGCGAACGCGCTGGCGACGCCCGCGCCGAACGAGTAGGCCAGCGTCGCCGACCCGCGCCGGAATCGCTCCATCAGCGCGCGCTCGGGTTCGAACTCCCGGACCTCAACCTCGTCTTCACCGAGTTCCGCGGCGAGGCGCTCTTTCACGTCCCGCCGGGTCCCCAGTTCGTCCACCAGTCCGATGCTCAGCGCGTCCCCGCCGAGGTAGACCCTGGCCTCGGTGTCCCGGACCTGTTCGTCGTCGAGTTCCCGGCCGTCGGTCACGCGCTCGACGAACTCCTCGTAGTAGCCGTCGATGATGCCCTGGAGGTACTCGCGCTCGCTCTCGGACATCTCCTTGAACGGCGCGCCAGCGTCCTTGTACTCGCCAGCCGCCAGCCGCTCGTACTCCAGACCGACCTTGTCGGCGAGTTCGGCGGCGTTGACCCGCGAACCGATGACGCCGATGGACCCGACGATGCTCCCGTCGCGGGCGAAGATAGCGTCACAGCCGCTGGCGATCCAGTAGCCGCCGCTTGCGCACACGTCGGTCGCGTAGGCGACGGTCGGGCCGTCGAAGCGCTCGGCCGCGACCCGGATGTCGTCGCTCGGAACGACCTGTCCGCCCGGCGTGTTGAGCTTCAGCAGGAGGGCCTCGGCGGCGGGGTCCTCGTCGGCGCGGTCGATCTGCTCGACGATGTCGTCGGCCGACGCGCCGCCGGGCGTCGTCGGGAGCCGACCGCCCCCGCCGTCGCGGGTGATCGGCCCCTCGACGGCCACCTCGGCGACGTCGTAGTCGGCGAACCGACTCGCCGCGACTCGACTCGCGATTCGCGCCCCCGCGACCGCCGCGAGAAGCGCCAGCACGATGCCGAGCAGGGTCGCGAGGTTCCCGCCCGGCACCTCCACGAAGAGGGGCCAAGCGACCCCGAGCGCGACCGCGACGCCGACGAGGACGACGACCGCGCGTTTCGCCGCCGAGCTATCCGCCACCGCGTCTCACCTCGATGACCTGCATACCAGCGACTGTGGCCGCGTGGGGGTTAAGCCTTGGCTCGGCGTCGCCAGCGACCCGGGGCGTGACGGCCCGGGGACGCCGGGCTACGCGCTACTCGTGAACTCCCGAAGAATACGTCGGTAGATTGCAGTCAGCCGCAGTGTCGCAGACCGATTACAGCAGGCCCGTCTTCTGGAGCTTCATGAGGTCCTCGGTGTCGAGGGTCTCGCCCTCCTTGAACTGCTGGTAGATCTCCTCGGCCTCCTCCTTGGCCTCTTCGCGCTCCTTCTCCTTCTCGGACTTGCGCTCTTTCTCCTCCTTCTTGTCGAGTTCGCGCAGGCGCTTCTGGACGCGGACGAAGTCCTCGTGGTGCTGGTCGGCCGCCTCCTGGGCCTCGACGAAGCTCTCGTGCATCTCGTCGGCCTCGTCGCGGATGTCGTCGGCCTCCCGGTAGGCCTCGATCATCTGGTTGTGGTGTTCCTGGGCCTTGTCGGCGAGCTCGGTCACCTTCTCGTGGTGGCGCGAGGCCTCGGCGCGGACCTCTTCTGCCTCCTCGACGAGCTCGTCGAGGTCCTCGGTGCCCTCGAGCTTCTCCTTGCGCTGCTGGTACTCCTCGCGCTTGCCCTCGATCTTCTCGATGAGTTCGCGCTCCTCCTCGGTCGAGAGGACCTCGGTCTGCTGTTTGAATTCGAGGTCCTCGATCTCGCTCTCGAGCTCTTCGAGGTCCTTGCCCTCGCCGAGTTCGAGGTCGGACTTCTTCTGCTCGACCTCGTCGAACAGCTCGTTTGCCTTCGCGTTGAGCTCGTTGCGCTTCTCCTTGTGTTCCTGGACCTGCTCGTTGAGCTCGTCGCGCTTCTCGCGGTGTTCCTGGGCCTCGTCGACCTTCTCTCGGGTCTTGGCGTTCAGGTCGTCGCGCTTGGACGCGCGGGTGCTCGCCTTCTGGTTGAGTTCGTTGCGTCGGTCTCGGAGCTGACCCGCGAGCTTGATTAGTTCGCCTTTCGACTTGTTCTGGAGTTCCTCTTCTGTTACACTTACCATGCGTAGTTAAACCTCGATTCCATGCCCGCCACGGCGTCCGGTGAGGCGAGTCGCCGACAGCGCTCGCTGTCGGCGACTCGCAATCGTTCTGTGACAATAGTCCTTGTCATTTGTCGCACGATGCCCGCCGAACGCCTGTGGCGTTCTGGTACCTGCAAATATTCGCCGCGGATATATAACTGTTGTGGTCACTAGATGCGTGGAACGGGTTCACACGCCCGCTATCGCCCGTGTAAAGCCCTCCCACACTTCTCGGGGGGTTATAAACGATACTCGTTCGAGACCTCGCCGTCGTCCCACGACAGCGACAGTTCGACCGCTCGGGCGTCGCCGGGAACCCGGAGCTTCCCGGCGGTCTCGCGACCGTAGGCGGCGACCTCGACCTCGGCGCCGCCGCTGCGGTCGCCCGCGGTCCACGAGACGGTCCCCGACACCGACTCGGGCGTGTCGTTGCAGACGGTCAGCTTCCGGTCGTCCCCGCCAGAGGGGTAGCCGTCGAGGACGACCTGCACGGGTTCGAGTGACGCCGCAATGGCGGCGTACCCCGCCTTCTCGGTGCCGTCGGCCGCCAGCACGCCCATGCCCGCGCCCGCGTCGGCGTCCCGGAGCGCGTCGGCCGCCAACACGCCGGTCTCGCGCCGCCGGAGCGTCTCGGTCACGGTCTTGAGGACGCGGGCCTGATACGCCTGAGAGGCCTCGACCGGGTCCCGGTCGTCGCCCGCGGCTCCCTCGCCCGCTCCGGCCGGGACGTAGGCCGCGTGGGCGTCTGCGTCGAATCCGGCGACGCCCGCGGCGTCGCCGGATTCGAGGTTCGTCGCCAGCGACCCCGCGCCGAAGCCGCCGACCACGTCGTCGGCGTCGTACTTCTCCACCAGCCACTCGGCGTCCTCGGGCGTGCCGTACTCCCAGCCGGGGTAGAGGTGGGCGGCGTCGGCCCCGATGCCGGGCGCGCCCGAGACCGCGAACGCGGGAGCGTCGTCGGCGAGCGACTCGGCGACCGCCCGGTCGTCGCTCTCGTCGTAGCTCGCGCGCCACGCCCGCCAGCGAATCCTGTGCCGCGCGAACCGCGAGGGGCCGACGCCAGCGAGGTGGTTGGTCGGGTCGGCGTGGACGCCGAAGGCGGCCACGCAGGGGTGGCGCTCGACCCGCCCGCGAGCGCCCCGGCGAGGCCGGTCGCGCGCTCGGCGTCGTACGCGCCCGGCCCGACCAGCGGGAGGTCCTGCCAGACGAGCAGTCCGGCGTCGGCGGCCGCCTCGTAGAACTCGGCGGCCGGAGCGTGACCGTACGCCCGGACGAGGTTCGCGTTCGCGTTGGCCGCGCGCTCTACGTCCCAGGTGGGGTCGCCCGTGGGAAGCAGGGAGAATCCGCGGGTCGGGACGCGCTGGCCGTTGACGACGAGCCCCTCCTCGCCGCGTTCGACCTCGGCGAGGCCGGTCTCGACGACCCGCTCGGAGTCGCCGAGTTTCGCCCGGACCGCGTACTGGTGCTGGGGACCGAACCCCGCAGGCCACCAGTAGGCTGGCTCGCGGAGTTCGAGGGTCTTCTCGACGACCGCGCGCTCCCCGGCGTCGGCCGAGACGCGGGCGCGCTCCATCACGCCGCCGCCGCGGAACCCCTGCGGTCGGACCGAGATGGAGATGCGGTCGTCGAGGTCCTCGCCCGCCTCGACCGCGATTGCGGCGTCGATGACAGCGCCGTCGTCGGTCGCTCGCGGAGTCAGCGAGAGCGAATCGAGGAACGTCGTCGGATGCGTTTCGAGTTCCGCTCCCCACCAGATGCCCGGCACCGCGCGCTCGTCGGGCACGCGGTCGGTCGCGTACACGCCGCCGAAGCGGTCGGGGGCGCGACACTCCACGAGGAGTTCGTTTTCGGCTTCGAGGTCGAGTTCGTACCGCGCGGGGACGAAGTAGGCGTCGTGTTCGCCCAACTGCTCGCCGTTGAGCCAGATTCGGGCGCGTGCGAACAGCCCCCGGAGTTCGAGGGTTGCGCGCTCGTCGCCCTCGCGGGGGTCGGCAAACCGGGTCCGGTAGGCGACCGCGTCGGCGTCGGCGAACCGCTCGGGCCGTCCGGGCACCTCGACCGGATGCCACTCCTCGGGGTCCGGGGGGTCGCCCGGGGACGGGTCGACCGCGGCGGCCGTCCAGTCGGTCAGAGACATACTGAGGGGACGAGACCCCTACCAGATAGGTTTTACGTCCGGCGGGCGACCACTTTCACTTTCACTCCGGCCATGGCTCGATTTAAGGGGGATGGCGCGCCCACCTTCGGGCATGCTCGAAGACCTTCGGTGCGCCTGCGACGCTCCCGGTTGCGAGCGAACGCTCGGCGAGACCCAGTTGATGCTCCGGATGGAGACCGACGCGGGCGAGCGCCGCGCCTACGAGTGCGCCTGCGGCGCGGTCACGGTGACCGTCGTCCGATAGGAGCGTCGGCCGCGCCGGGATAGCGACCCTGAAGTGGCCCCCGCTCCGAACCACCCACATGCGAGAAGTCATCCGCGCGCGCGGCCACGAGAACGTCTCGGCCGCCCACGCCAGCACCTTCGAGGTCACGACCGACGACTACCTCACCCCCGCGGGCGACTGCATCCTCGCCGTCGAGGCCGACCGTGCCCCGGCCGACTTCGACCCCGAGTTCGTCTCCGCGTGTCGGAACCGCGACGCGACCATCACCGCCACCTTCGAGGCCGACGGCCACCGCGAGACCGTCACCGGCCGGGGCGACCCCGACCTCACCTTCGAGAGCGACCGGAGCGCGGTCGGCCGGACCAGCGACTACGTCGACGACCGGACGATACTGCTCGGCGCGGCGTTCGCGGCCGAGGGCTTCGACCGCGAGCTGGTGGCGGCGCTCGCCGAGGGCGCCGAACTGACCGTCATGCTGTCGGTCGAGGAATGACCCGGGGAACGCGCTCGGCGCTCGCAACGGTCGTCACCAGCCTCGGAGCCGCGGGCGTCGCGGTCGGGACGTGGCTCCCGTGGCTGGTCGTCCGGCCCGGATACGACGGCCCGGTCCCCGCGATACACCTCCCCGGAATGACCGCCGGAATCGAGGGGCTGGACTGGGTCGCGCTCGCCGCGACCGGGGTCGCGCTGGTCGGCGTCCTCCCCGCCGCGCGATTCCGGACGGTTCGGTTCGCCGCGGTCGCGATGGCGGGCGGCGGGGTGGTCGCCGGGACCACCGCGGTCTACCTCGTCGTCTACGGCCTCGACTACCTCGGCGTGTTCGTGCCGGGCGCGGGCTTCTTCCTGACCGCGCTCGGCGGCGTGCATTTGGCCGTGGGCGGCGCGCTCCGCCTCCACGCGCTCGCCGGTGAGTAGCGTTTAATCCGCTGGCGCTCCGAACGTCGGCCATGGACGACCCCGAACCCGCCGAGAACATCAGCGGGGGCGACCCCGCGGGGAGCTCGTTCGCCGAGTTCGCGTCCGGGGACCCCGCCACCCGAGCCGAGGCGGTCGTCGACCGCCTCGGCGACCTGTACTGGACGAAGACCTACGGCGGCCGGGACGCCTTCGAGTGTCTGGTCCGCACCATCCTGAGCCAGAACACCAGCGACGTGGCGAGCCAGCCCGCCCACGACGCGCTGATGGACCGATACGGCGAGGGCGGCCGCGACCTCGCGGCCGCGCTCGCCGACGCCGACCCCGAGGCGCTCGCCGACACCATCCGGCCCGCAGGACTCTACAACCGGAAGGCCGACGTGCTGACCGCCGTGGCCGAGCGCGTCCTCGACGACCACGGGAGCGCGGCGGCGTTCGACGAGTTCGTCAGGGACGGCGACCCCGCGGAGGTCCGGTCGGCCCTGCTCGACCTGAGCGGCGTCGGTCCCAAGACGGCCGACTGCGTCCTGCTGTTCGCGGGCGGTCGCGGCGGCGTCTTCCCGGTCGACACCCACGTCCACCGCGTCTACCGACGACTCGGGATCGCGGCCCCTGACGCCGACCACGAGGAAGTCCGGGCGGCCCTGGAACGCGACGTTCCGGCCGAGAAATGTGGGTTCGGACCGCAGACGATAGCAAAACGCTATAAAGAGGCCAGTCAATCAGATGGCGATGAGTTCCACAACGGGGGGACTTACCTCATTGACGGGGAGGAAATTACCTTTGCTCACGGCGGTGTACCCCCAGAGAAATGCGGATTCGGTCATACAGCTACAATTCAATTCGGCCGGGAATACTGTACGGCCCGTAAGCCTGTCTGCCTTGAGGGACCAGAAGCTTGCCCGCTGTATGACCTTTGTGACCGTGTAGGAGTCAACCCAGAAACTGGAGAAGTTGTTGACCCAGCGGAGACAGTTGAGTGACACTTATTCACTCAATCTTGAATGCACTCAAATCCTGAAATCGTTGCAAATCCCCCTTGTTCGTTGCAAAACTCCGTTGCAAAATTCTGGGCGAGATTCTCCGAACCCATAGATGTTCAAACCCATGATAATCGTCTCATTAGCGGCTATTGATGGGAATCTAAGCAGGGGAAAGAGGGTGGAAATAAATGCCGCCTTTTATATGTAAAAATGGGATGCAATCGTTGCAGTATTCGCGTGTATTGAGCCGTCTATCTGCTTATAATCTTGGAATAGAGAATGTGGAGTTGCCCCAAAGCTTATTAGATACCATGTCGTTCGATGACATGATGGCTTCAAGAGACCAAGATGAAAAAATATTGCTAATGTTCCTTGGAGTAGCCATCGTTGGACTACTCACAGCTGGTTTCGTGTTTGGGGTAGCCAATGGTGTGGCTTCAGGAATTGCAGGATTCCTGTACGACGCTGGCTTGCCAGAAGACATGGCAGTTAATGTGTACAAGATGGTGAGGTCAGCCATAGTGGGAACACTTGGTATGGGGGTTCTGGCTGGCGTGGTGGCTCTCGTTTGGAAATTCTACTGACAACGAGAGCCAAAGCTGATAGCGTTGCGTCGTCGCTGTTCAGCGGCTTCGACGCGACAGGTTTTTAAAATAGATAAATCACGCCTCGCTCGCATAAGCCCCTTCGCTCACAGAAAGTTTCTCACCTCGCAACTGAATTTATCCTCTAATAATATTGGTATTTTCTGTGGTAAGGGGCGGTCTCTTGTCCCGTCGAACGTGGGGAAGGGGGGTTCCCGGCCCGAAGTGTAGCATTGATGGTGACCGAAGGAGGTTCGACGGCTTCGGACATGTCGCCAACCTCGTGGACCCCGCGGAGGCAAAATCCGCCTGACTCGTCGGGTCCCCCGTCGCACTCACTCCTGTCCCCGCCACTCGCTCCGCAGAAGCCCGTACTGGATCATGTCCCGATGCTCGCCGTCCACGAACATGAACTTCCGCTTGCGCCCCTCCTCGTCGAATCCGAGCGACTCCAGCAGGGCGCGCGAGGCGTCGTTGAACGCGAAGACGTGCGCGCCGATGGCGGGGGTGTCGTACTCCCGGAAGACGTAGTCGACGACGAGGCCGACCGATTCCGTGCCGTAGCCCTCGCCGTGGACCTCCGGGACGAGCCAGTAGCCGAGTTCGGGGCGCTTGTAGTCGGCGTCTTTCACCGTGACGACGCCGACCCGCCGGAGGTCCTCGTCGTCGGGTCGGCCCGGACCGCCGTCGTCCTCGATGCAGACGAGGAATCGGTCGGCGCTCTCGTCCTCGACCAGACCGTCGAGTTGCGCTCGGTTCCGGAGGGGCGTTCCGAGCGGGTACCGGATGTCGGGGTCGGCGCTCGCGCGCTGGACGAACGGAACGTCCTCGCTCTCGACCGTCCGGAGCGTGACTCGCTGGCCGCGCGTGATGCGTGCGCCGGGCATACGCTCACCGATACTGTCGGGTGGCATATGCGTTCCGCATCCGACCGAAACGGGTCGGCGACCGGCTAGCACGAGGGTTTTTATCCCCCGCACGTCTGGATTCAGGCACGCGACATGAGCACGCTGGTGGTGTGCGTCGACCGCGACGACGACATCGGAACCAAGACCGGACTCGACACGCCCGTCGCCGGGTGGGAGGCGGTCCGGTCGCTGGTCACCGAGGTCGGACTCGCCGACCCCGAGGACGCCAGCGTCAACTGTCTGCTCGAATCCCTGCGGGTGGCTCGGGACCTCCGGGACGGCGACGAGGAGGTCACCGTGGCGGTCATCTCCGGGGCGGCCGACACCATGGTCGGCCGGGACCGTGCGGTCGCCGAGCAGACCGACCGACTCGTCGAGAAGTACGACCCCGACTCGGCGGTGGTCGTCATCGACAGCGCGCAGGACGAACGGCTCGTCCCCATCATCGAGAGCCGGGTACAGGTCGACGCGGTCGACCGCGTGGTCGTCCGGCAGGCCCGCGACATCGAGTCGACCTACTACCTGCTCAAGCAGTTCCTCGCCGACGAGGAGCTACGCCAGACCGTCCTCGTCCCGGTCGGGGTCGCCCTGCTCGCGTTCCCCATCCTGCTGATGGCGTTCGGGCAGGCCATCGCGGTCTCGACCATCACCGCGGTCATCGGCGTGTTCGTCCTCTACAAGGGCCTCGGCGTCGACGACTACGTCGCCGACCTCCCGGGGCAGGCCAAAGACGCGCTCTACTCCGGGCGGGTCTCCATCGTCACCTACGTGGTCGCCGCGGGACTGGCGCTCGTGGGCGTGTTCGCCGGAGCGCTCGAAGTCTCGGAGATGTCGATTCCGGTCGAGGGGGTGTTGATGCCCGCGATGGCGTTCGCGTTCGCCAGCGTGCCGTGGCTGGCCGGGGCCGCGATGGCGGCCTCGACCGGGCGGCTCCTCGACGAGGCCATCCGGAACGACCGGGTGCGAAACTCCTACCTCAACCTCCCGTTCGGCGTGCTGGCGGTCGGACTGGTGGTCCGGGGGTTCTCGGCGTACTTCCTCCAGCGCGAGGACTACCTCGCCCCGGTGGAGGTCCCCCACGTCGAGGTCGGCAACCTCACGCTCCGGAGCCTCTCGCTCGCGCCCGGCACCCGACTCGCGCTGTTCGTGACCGCTGGCGTCGTGGTGAGCCTCCTCGGGGTACAGCTCTCCTCGTACGTCACCGGCACGACGCTGGAGGAGATTCCGGAGTGAGACCGCGAGACATTTAGCCGCGGCACTCCGATTCGCGGCCATGAGCGACCAGCAGGGCCAGTGGGTCAGTCTCTTCTCGGGCGGCAAGGACTCCTCGTGGGCGCTGTACCGCGCCCTCGAATCGGGACTGGACGTGACGCGACTCCTCACGGTCCATCCGGAGGGCGACTCCTACATGTACCACGTTCCGGCGACCGAACTCGCGGCCCTCGCGGCCGAGAGCATCGGCATCCCGCTCGTGGAGGTCGAACCCGACGACTTCGGGGCCGACGACGCTGAGGAGTCGGGCGCGCAGGGCGACGCCGAACTCCGGCCCCTCGAAGCCGCCCTCCGGGACCTCGACGCCGACCTCTCCGGCGGCATCGCGGGCCTCACGGCCGGGGCGGTCGAGAGCGAGTACCAGACCTCCCGCATCGAGGGGCTGTGCGACCGGCTCGACGCCGACCTGTTCGCGCCCCTCTGGCGGGAGGACCCCCGAGAACTCGCCGACGCGATGCTGGAGGCGGGCTTCGAGATAACCGTCGTCCGGGTCGCGGCCTACGGCCTCGACGAGTCGTGGCTCGGCCGGACCCTCGACGCCGAGGCCTTCGAGGAACTCGAAGGACTCAACGAGAGCCACGGCGTCCACATCCTCGGCGAGGGCGGGGAGTTCGAGACGCTGGTCACAGACGGGCCCCACATGGACCGACCCATCGAACTGGAGTACGACACCGAGTGGGACGGGACGCGCGGAACGATTCGAGTCGAGGACGCTCGGTTGGGGTCGTAGCGTTCGGGTGCGGTCGGGCCCGTCCGGGGTCGCGAGCGCGGCGAAGCCGCGCTCGCGACCCGGGACGCGACCGTCAGTCCCCGTTCAGAATCTGGGTGTGCGCACCGATGAGCGCACCGGCGAGGTCCATGTTCTCGACGCGGGTCTTCTCGTCGATGATGGAGTCGCGGATGTCGCAGTCCCGGATGGTGGCGTTCGGGAAGACGATGGCGTTGTTGACGCTGGAGTTTACCACCTCTGCGTTCGGCATGACGTGGACGTTGTCGCCGACCGTGGTGTTCTCGACGGTGGCCGAGTCGGCGATCTTGCTCTCGCCGTCGAGCTTCCACCCCACGGCTTCGAGGTAGCTCTCGGGCGTGCCGATGTCGAACCACGCCTCGTCGAACGTGTAGGCGTACACCGACTCCTTCGACTGGAGCCACTGGACGAACCACCCTGGTTCGTCGGGGTTGTTGCCCGATTCGAGGTACTCGTCGAACCGCGGGATGGTGTCGGCGGTGAACACGTAGCACGCGATGGAGACCAGCGTGCTCTTGGGGTCCGCTGGCTTCTCTTGGAAGTCGACGACCTGCTCGCCGTCGAGTTCGACCAGCCCGTAGGACTTCGCGCGCTCCCGGGAGCCGACGTCGTAGGCCGCGAGCGTCGGCGAGTCGTTGGCCTCGAAGAAGTCGAGGAAGTCGCTGACCGCGAAGCTGATGAGGTTGTCGCCAGCGATGACGAGGGTGTCGTCGTCGATTCCCTCGCGGTCGAACAGCTGGGCCAGCGCCCCCACCACGCCGAACTTCTCGTCCTCTTCGGAGGTGTCCTCGATGGTGAGGGTGGGCTTGTCGAACTCGCTGTCGGCGAGGTGGTCCCGGAAGTCGTCGGCGAACCGCTCGTTGGTCGAGACGAACACCTCGTCTATGCGGTCGTCGGCCTCCAGTTCGGCGAATATCTGGTCGATGACGGTCGAATCCCCGACCGGGAGGAACATCTTCGGTCGGTGTTTCGTGATGGGCCACAGCCGCGTCGCGTACCCGCCAGCAAGAACGACGGCTTTCATAACACGAGGGTCGACCCGGCCCGGTAAGTCCTTTTTCATTTCCGAGGTTCCCGGCCGGATTTCCGCCCGCGACTCCTCACTCCCGGACGGCGTCGAGCCAGTCGGCGAGGGCGGGGTCCCCGCGATACCGGACCGTCTCGCTGCGCTCGTCGTACTCGACGACCCCGGCGTCGGCGAGTTTGGGCAGGTGGGCGTGGCGGATCGATATCGCCACCTCGCGGTCGGCGGCGTCCTCGGCGTCGGCGACGCGGTCGATGAGGTCCGAGAACGACGCGACGCCGTCGTCGGCGTCCACGAGGTACGCGAGCAGTTCCCGCCGCTGGGAGTCGGCGAGCAGTTCGAAGAGCACGTCGAGTTCGCTCGCCGACAGCGACCGCTCGGCCGGAACCGGCGATGGCACGTCCAGCCCTGTTTCGTCCCCCTCTGTCGTTCCCCCACGTCCGTCTGGCGCTGTTCGGTCTTCGCTCATGGTGACCCCTCGTTGCTACACAGTTTCGACGGAACGACAAAGAACGGTGAGCCTAAACACCTAGGGTCGGTCGTACTCGGCGTCGAAGAACGTGGCGAGCAACTCCCGCTGGGCCTTGCGGATGTGCTGGTGGAACGTCGGCGACGAGACGCCCAGCGAGGCGGCGACGTCCTCGGCGGTGCTGTCGCGGGGCCACTCGTAGTAGCCCGCGAAGTACGACGCCCGGAGCGCGGTCCGCTGGGCGTCGGTCAGTCGGTCGGCGAGGTCCCGGCGGAACTCCCGGGCGGTCCGAACGTCGCGTTCGCGCTCGCGCTTGGCGACGAGTTCGACGCTCGGGAACGACGACCGCACTCGCTCGACGACCTCGCGCACGTCGGCCTCGGCCGGGACCTCGGCGACGATCCGGGCCTCGCCGTCGCTCGTCACCGCCTCGGTCGTGTTCGCGCCGTACTCCGCGAGGGTCAACACCATCGACGACCCCGAGAGGACGAACTCCAACAGCGCCCCCTCGCCGCGCTCGCCGACGAGGCGCGCGTCCTCGACCGCGTCCCAGTCGTCGGCGAGTTCGAGGACGTCGTCCGAGTCGGCCCCTCTGACCGTGTCGTAGAACAGGAGTGTCCCGTCCGGGCCCGCGGCCATGCCTTCGAGTTCGAGGGTGCAATCGAGTCGGTCGGTGGCCGCGATGTAGAAGGAGTCGGGGTCGGTCAGCCGGAATTCGAGTTCGGCGACCGCGTCCGACAGCGCCAACTGACGGTGCTTGACCGCGCCGATGGCGAAGCCGATGACCTCCCCCAGCACCTCGAAGGCGTCGGTCTCGCGCCCGCTGAACGCCGAAACTCGGTCGGTCCCGACCGCGAGGACGCCGTAGGTCGCGTCGCCGTACCGGATAGGGACCACGATGCCCGACTCGACGCCGCTGTCGAGGAGGTTCGTCCGGTGTGATTCGCGGAGGGTCTCGTCGGCCGAGACGCTCTGGACCACCTGTGGTTCCCCCGAGTAGTACGCGGTCGGGACGGGTTCGTCGCTGTCCTGACTCGCGTCGATGGTCTCGACGAGGTCGCGCGCCGAGTCGTCGACCCCCGACCCCACGAAGTCGGTTATCGTCGACCCCGTGGGGTCGGGTTGGCCGACCCACGCCACCCGGTACAGCTCCGACTCCACGAGGCGGTCGCAGACCGTCCGCGCTATCTCCTCGCGGGTGGGCTCGCCGATGAGCGCCCGGACGACCCCGCGGGCGACCTCGTTGATGCGGTTCAGGGTCGCCAGTTGGTCGCGCTGGCTCTCCAGTGCCCGCTCGCGGACCTTCCGTTCGGTCACGTCCCGGTAGACGGTGACGGTGCCCGCGAGGTCGCCGTCGGGTCCGTAGTAGGGCGCGCGGGTCGACTCGAACACCCGCTCGCCGTCTCCGACCGGCAGGACCTCTTCGAACGTCTGGGTCCGCTCGGTCTCGCGGACCGCCCGCTCCTTCCGTCGGATGGCGGCCCCGCGCTCCTCGCCGAACAGTTCCTCGTCGGTCGCGCCGATCACGGTCTCCGGTTCGCGGTCCAGATACCTCGCTGTGGCCCCGTTGACGAACTGATACCGGCCCTCGCGGTCTTTCACCGTGATGGGGTCGGTGGTGCTCTCGATGATGGCCTCCAGTTGCTGGACCCGCTGGCGCAGGCCGTCTGAGTCGCCGTCGAAATTATCAGTCGCCACTATATTGATAACTTATATCATAGTCCCCTAAAACTCCCCCGGCGGAAGGGTTATGTTCGCTCGGTAGCGACCGACGGGTATGCGAGAGGCCGACGAGACGACCCGCGAGCGAATCGCCGCCCACCTCCGCGAGACCCCCGCCTCGCCGAGCGCCCTCGCGACGGAGTTCGACCTCACCGCGAGCCTCGCGGTCGAACACGTCCGTCACGTCGCTCGGTCGCTGTCCGAGAGCGACGAGCAACTGCTGGTGGCCCCGCCGGAGTGTCGCGACTGCGGGTTCGACGGCTTCGACGACCCGGCGAACCGGCCGTCGCGCTGTCCCGAGTGCAAGAGCGAGTCGGTCGAGGAACCCGCGTTCAGGATCGAGTAGTCAGAAGCCCAGCGACCGGTCCGACGAGAGGTCGTACTCCATCGACGACCCGACCTCCACGAACTCGTAGCCGTCGTCGGCGAGGTACACCCCGCCGTCGGCGACCGCGACCTCGACGCGCTGGAGGACCGCGCCCTCGCAGGGGCCGTAGGTGCAGGCCCCGGTATCGGCCGCGAACAGCGCGCCGTGCGTGCCGCAGACGAGTTCGCCGTCGCGCTTCTCCGCTCCGCTTCCCTTGTCCAAGCGCACGTCGGTCCAGTGCTGGCAGTAGTTTTCGTACGCACGCACCTCGCCGTCTTCCGTCCTCGTCAGGACCGCTTCGCGCTCGTCGAAGCCGTCCCGGACCGTGAAGAGGAGGGTCGAGTCGGTCGGCACGTCGTCGAGGTCGGCGATTCGGCTGTCCTCGTCCATCTGGGCGTGGGTAGTCGGTCGCCGCCTTTGAACGCTTCCGTTCGAGGATGGGAGACAGTTGCCCGGCCGAGGCGTCCCGTCCGACCGACGTTCCCCGACCGAGACGCCCGACCGGGAGTTCGACTACCTGTAGCAGTCGCGCTCGACTACCCGTAGCACTCGCGTTCGACGCGAGCGTCGAACGCCGCGGCGAGTTCGTCGGTAATCGGTCCCGCGCCGAGGTTCGCGCCGTCGAGCGACGCGAGCGGCCGAATCTCCCACGTCGAGTTGGTCAGGAACGCCTCGTCGGCCTCCCGAAGCGCGGCGAGGTCGTAGCTCCCCTCCTCGGTCGGAATCCCACGCTCGTCGGCGAGTTCGAGGACGACGCGGCGCGTGATTCCCGGCAGGACCGGGCCGTCGAGGCTCGGCGTGTGGAGGGTGCCGTCCCGGACGAAAAAGCAGTTGCTGGTCGCGCCCTCCGTGAGATTGCCGTCGCCGTCGCACAAAATGGCTTCGTCGGCGTCCTCGCCGAGTTCGAGGCGCGCGAGGACGCCGTTCAGGTAGTTGTGGGTCTTCGCGCTCGCGGGGAGGGCGTCGCCGGGAATCCGGCGCGTCTCGACCGACTCGGCGGTCGCGGGGGCGTCCCACACCGACTCGCTCCCCTCGCCGTCGGCCCCCGTTCCGCCCCGCGGGAGGTCGGCGACGTAGACGACGACCGTCGGGTCCTCGGTCGGGCCGGGCGACAGCTTTCCGGGCTGGACGCCCCGGGTTATCGAGAGCTTCACGTAGGCGTCCTCGAGGTCGTTCGCTGTGAGCGTCTCGCGGATTCGCCCGCGCAGGTCGGCGTCCGAGAGTCCGTGGTCGATTGCGAGCGTCTCGCAGGTCCGCCGGAGGCGGTCGGCGTGAGCCTCCCACTCGAACACCTCGCCGCCGTAGGCGCGCATCGTCTCGAACGCGGCGTCGCCGTACGTGAACCCGCGGTCGCGGACGCTCACCGTCGCCTCGTCGGCCGGGACGAGGTCGCCGTTTACGTGGTAGGTCGGTGGCATCGTTCCCAGAAGTTGCGTATCAGGTACTTACCGGCGTCGGTCAGGATGCTCTCGGGGTGAAACTGCACGCCGACGTGGGGTTTCGACTCGTGGCGCACCGCCATCAACACGCCGTCGTCGGTCCACGCCGTCGGGACCAGCGCGTCGGGGAGGGTGTCGTCGGCGACCGACAGCGAGTGGTATCGGCCCACCTCGAAGCGCTCGGGGAGGCCGGAGAACACGCCCGCGCCGTCGTGGCGAATCTGGGAGGGCTTGCCGTGGACCACCTCGGGCGCGTGGCCCACCACCGCGCCGTTGGCCGCACAGAGCGCTTGGTGGCCGAGACAGACCCCGAGTGCGGGGAGGTCGGTCTCGGCGAAGACGGGGACCGAGACGCCCGCCTCCGCGGGGGTTCCCGGCCCCGGCGACACGACTACGCCGTCGGGGTCGAGGTCCCGAACGTCGTCGAGCGTGACGGCGTCGTTGCGTCGGACCACGACCTCGTCTGCGAACTCGCCCACGTACTGGACGAGGTTGTACACGAACGAGTCGTAGTTGTCTATCACGAGGACGGTCATGGTCGGAGAGCCGTGTTTCGGTCGATGAGTCGCAACCGAGGGGGTTAACGCTCCCGGTTTTCCGAGGGAGACGTACCCGGCCTTCGCGGCGGAACCGCCCGGCTTCGGTCGGTCCGTCACTCCACGGCTACCCGTCGCTCCTCGCCGAGCGCCTCGTCGACCGCGTTCAGGAGCGCCCGCGCCTTCGCCAGCGTCTCCTCGTACTCGGTCTCGGGCACCGAGTCGTGGACGATTCCGGCACCCACGCGCAGGTGGTACTCCTCGCCGTGGCGAACCAGCGTCCGGATGACGATGTCGAGCGTCGCCCGGTCGTCGAACCCGAGGACGCCGACGCTCCCGGTGTAGGGACCGCGGCGAGTCGATTCGAGTTCGTCGATTATCTCCATGGTCCGGGGCTTGGGCGCGCCCGTGATGGTACCGCCGGGGAAGACGGCCGCTATCGCGTCGGCGAGGTCGGCGTCCTCGCGCAATCGCCCCTCGACCTCCGAGACGAGGTGCATCACCTCCGAGTAGCGGTCCACGCGGCGGTAGTCAGACACCTCGACGGAGCCGTACGCACACACCTTCCCGAGGTCGTTGCGTTCGAGGTCCACCAGCATGGCGTGTTCGGCCCGCTCTTTCTCGTCGCCGAGCAGGTCGGCTTCGAGGTCGGCGTCGGCCTCGGGCGTCTCGCCGCGCGGTCGGGTGCCCGCGATGGGTTCGGTGACGACGCGGTCGCCGTCCACGTCGAGCAGGAGTTCGGGGCTGGCGCTCACGAGGTCCACGCCCGGGAACTCCAGCAGGCAGGAGTACGGCGCGGGGTTCACCCGCCGAAGCGCGTCGAACGCCTCGACCGGGTGGACCGCGGCCCGCGCGACCAGCCGCTGGGAGACGTTCGCTTGGAACGTGTCGCCGTCACGGACGTACTCCTTGGCCCGGCGAACTCGGTCGGCGTAGTCGCTCCGACCGCAGTCGCTCTCGAACGCGGCGGTCTCGCCGTCGACCGGCGGGCGACCGACGGCGGTCTCGCCGTCGGTCGCCGCGCGAGCGAGTTCGAGGGCGCGCTCGCGGCCGGACTCGAACGCGCGCTCGACGCTCCCGGAGTCGTCGCTCTCAGAGCCGTCGCTCCCGGAGTCGTCGCCCCCGGAGTCGCCGAGTCGCGGGCAGGCGGTGACGCGCAGGGTCGTTTCCTCGCTCGCGTCTCGGGGTTCCTCCCACGCCGCGACGCGGTCGTACAGCCCGAACTGGAGTCGCGGGAGGTCGCGGTCGTCCTCGGCGTCGTCGGGCAGGTCCTCCAGTTCGCGGGCGAGGTCGTAGGAGAGCCAGCCGAACAGTCCGCAGGGGTACGGCACGTCGCAGTCGCCGCGGACGAGCCGTTCGCCGTCCAGTGCGGCGGTGAGGGATTCGAGACTCGGACTCCCGTCTTCCGAGAGCGCGACCGCCCTCTCGCGGACCTGCAGTCGCTCGATGGGTTCGACGCCGAAGTAGCCCCACCCCGACCGGCCGCCGGTGGTGGCGAGATAGAAGCCGCCGGGGCCGTCGCGCGCCCGCCGGTAGGCCTCGAACGGGTCGGGGACGCGCACTCGGACCTCGACGGGGACGCGCGCGCCTCGCGGGGCGTCACGGCACGTCTCGCGGAACGTCTCGCGGTCGGTCACGACGGTCGGGTCGCTCATCGGACGAGAGGTGGGAGGGGGCGGCTAACGGCTTTGCGATTCGCGCCGGTCAGCGGTTCTGCGCGCGCTCGATCCAGCCCGAGATGCGCTTCTCGGAGAGGTCGGTCTCCAGCGCGAGCTGTTCGGCGTCGGCCTTCGCCAGCGCCGCGACGTCGGGAACGCCCGCCCCGCGGAGCCGTTCGGCGTAGGCCGGACCGATTCCCTTGATCTCGTCGAGCGGTTCGCCCTCGCCGACGGGCTCGTCGGCGGCCGCGTCGACCTCGGCGGTCGCGTCTTCGTCGATGACCTCGTCTTCGCCAGCGGCCTCGCCCACGTCTGCGCTCGACTCCTCCTCGGTCGGTTCGGGGCTCGGCTCGGGTTCGGTGTCCTCGGTCTGGCCGGGTTGGCCCGTCTCGGTCGACGGCTGGGCCGCCTCCGCGGGTTCGGTCGCGTCCTGGACTCGGGTCTCCTCCTCGCCGTCGCCCTTGTCCTCGTCGGGCACGTCCGTGACGTCCTCGGTCGAGACGCCGGTCTCGGCGTCGGCGTCGGTCTCGTCGGACTCCGCGGACTCGTCGGTCTCGAAGGACTCCTCGGTTTTCGCGCCGGTATCGACGCCTTTGACGGCGCTCTCGGTCTCCGCGTCCGGTTCGGCCGACTCTTCGGGTTCCCGCTCGATGGTGACGCCCGAGTCGGTCCGGCGCACCTGCGAGCGGTCCTCGTCGAGTCCGAGCAACGACTTCAGCTTGGTGAGCAGTCCCATTTGCGTGACAGTAGACGGGCGTCCCACTTAAAGGCGTGCCCGAAGCGCCTCGTTCATCGCGTCCACGGGGGCGTCCCGACCGGTCCAGCGCTCGAAGGCCTCGACGCCCTGATACAGCAACATCCACGCGCCGTCGACCGTGGTCGCGCCGCGCTCGCGGGCCTCCCGGAGCAGTCGGGTCTCCAGTGGCCGGTACACCGCGTCGAGGACCGCGAGGTCGCCGTGGAGCGCGTCGGCGGGGACCGGCGAGCGGTCCTCCTCCATGCCCACGCTGGTGGCGTTGACCAGCAGGTCGGCGTCGGGAACCCGGGTTTCGAGCGTCTCCAGCCCTCCGGCGGTCGCCCTCTCGGATTCGCCGGTCGCGCCCTCGATGTCGTCTGCGAGCGCCTCGGCCCGCGAGACCGTGCGGTTCGCGACGTGGACCGACGCGCTCGCGTCGGCGAGCGCGAACGCCGCGGCGCGGGCGGCACCGCCCGCGCCGACCACCACGGCGTCGCGTCCGGCGAGGGTCACGTCGTGGTGCGCGAACGCTCGGCGCACGCCCGTGGCGTCGGTGTTGTAGCCGCGTGGGCGTCCGTCTCCGGCGAAGTCGACGGTGTTGACCGCGCCGATTCGGGCCGCCAGGTCGTCGGGTTCGACGTGAGCGAGCGCGTTCTCCTTGAACGGGATGGTGACGTTCAGCCCCGCGATACCGAGCGCCTGTGCGCCCTCGATGGCGGCCCCGAGGTCGTCGGGGGCGGGTTCGAAGGTGACGTACCGGGCGTCGGTCCCGAGGGCGTCGTAGGCGGCCTCGTGCATCGGCGGCGACAGCGAGTGACCCACCGGATTTCCGAGGAGTCCGTACACGTCCATACCACCAGAGAGCGCGTGACACCCGATAACGTCTGTGATTACTTCTCGGAGTCCGTTTCAGTGAAGTTTAAGTCCCACAGCGGAAAGGAACCCCCAATGTCAACTCTCGTGCTCGCGACCGACCACGCGTGGTCGGTCCTCGACGTCGCGTATCTCGTCGGTGGCATCTTGTTCCTGTATCTCGGCGCGGAACTCCTCGTCAAGAGCGCGTCGAAGCTCGCGGTCGGGTTCGGTGTCAACCCCGCGACGGTCGGAGTCACGGTCATCGCGTTCGCCACGACCGCTCCGGAACTGTTCGTCAGCATGGTCGGCGGCATCGGCATCGGCGACGACATCGGACTCGGGAACATCCTCGGGTCGAACATCGCCAACATCGGCCTCGTGCTCGGGGCTTCCGCGCTGGTTCGGCCGATGTCGGTCGACAAGGACGTACTGAAAAAGCACGGCCCGTTCATGTTCGTCGCGGCCGTTCTGCTCGTCGTCCTCGGGCTGGACGGGTCGTTGAGCGCGCTCGACGGTGCCATGATGCTCGCCCTGCTCGCGGGGTTCACGGGCTACCTGCTCTACGATTCGCGCAAGGGCGACGCCGCCGCGGCCATCACCGAGGACGTGGACGTAGACCGCGACGAGTCGAGTTCGCTTCGAGACGCGGTGATACTGCTCGGTGCGGGCGCGTTCCTCCTCGGCGGGTCGATGGGTCTGCTCGAAGGCAGTACCAACCTCCTGCGGGCGTACGGGTTCAGCAACCTCTTCATCGCGCTGACCGTCATCGCGTTCGGCACGTCGTTGCCCGAACTCGCGACCTCGGTCGTGAGCGCGTTCCGGGGCGAGGCCGAGTTCAGCATCGGCAACGTCATCGGGAGCAACATCTACAACGTGCTGGCGGTCATCGGCCTGCTCGCGATAGTGAATCCGCTCACCGTCAAGACCAGCGTCCAGTCGTTCCACTTCCCGGTCCTGCTGGGGTTCACGGTCGCCGCCATCGCGCTGATGGCCGCGAGCAGGCGCATCTCGCGCGCCAACGGGGTGTTGCTGTTGGCGGGGTACGCCGCGTTCATCTACTTCCTCTTCCCTGAACTGTAGCGCGAGGGCTCGTATTCCCGGAACTGCGCGTATTCCCGGAACTGCAGCGCAAGGCCTACTTTCGCGGGGCGTCTACGAACACCGAGCCAGATGTACAGCCCAGTACGCCACCCGCTACTCGCGGTCGCGCTCGCGCTGGCCCTCACCGCCCCGTGGCTCGCGACCTACCTGACCGGTTCGGCCGACTCGGTCGGCGTCGTCGGCGTGGTGGCTATCACCGGCCTCTCGGTCCTCGGCGCGTCGTTCCTGCTCGCCTGGGGTGCCGAGACCGCCGAGAAGGACGTGCCGCGGGCGTTCGCGATAGCCGTCCTCGCGGTGCTGGCGGTCGCGCCCGAGTACGCCGTCGACGCGCTGTACGCGTGGACCGCGGGCGCGAACGCGGGCACCGAGCGCGGCATCGAGGCCGGGAACCTCGCGGTGGCGAACATGACCGGCGCGAACCGCATCCTCATCGGTCTCGGGTGGTCGGGAATCGCGCTGTTCACGGTGTATCGGTCGCGCAGCGGCGACGACCCCGCGGTGGTCGAGCGACCGGGGTTCCTGCGAAACCGGGTCGAACTCGACCGCGACCTCGCGCTCGAAATCGCCTTCCTGCTCGCCGCGACCGCGTTCGCGTTCTTCGTCCCGCTGGGAGCGGGTATCGGCGTCGTCGACACCCTCGTGCTGGTCAGCATCTACGTCGCCTACATCGCCATCATCATCCGCGGCGACGTCGACGCCCACGACGAGCAGGTCGGGGTCCCGCGGTACCTCCAGCGGTTCTCGAAGGCCCCGCGAATCGCGACGGTCCTGTTCCTCTTTGCGTACTCCGGCGCGATGATCTACGTCGCTGTCCACCCGTTCGCCCACGGATTGGAGGAGATCGGGCTGTCGGCTGGCATCCCGCCGTTCTTCATGATTCAGTGGATAGCGCCGCTGGCGTCCGAATCGCCCGAGCTCATCGTGGTCGCGTACCTCGTGAACAAGGCGCGCTCGACCGCCGGGTTCAACGCGCTCATCTCCTCGAAGCTCAATCAGTGGACTCTGCTCATCGGGACGCTCGCGGTGGTCTACAGCATCGCGCTCGGACGAGTCGGGAGCCTCCCGTTCGACGAGAAGCAGGCCGTCGAGATATGGATCACCGCGGCCCAGAGCTTCTTCGCCATCGGCGTGCTCGCCAACTTCAGCATCAGCGTCCGGGAGGCGCTCGTCCTGCTCGCGCTGTTCGCCTCCCAGGTCGCCGTGGAGTTCTGGGTGATTCGGACGGTCGCCGAACCCGCGGCGACCGAGCTGTCCATCCTTCTCCTCTACGGCTACACCGCCGTCTACCTCCTTCTGGGCTCGGTGCTGTTCGTGGCCCGGCGCGACGAACTCCGGTGGATATTCGGCCGCACGGTCTCGAACGCCCGCGACGCCCTCCCCGGCGGCAGCGAGTCGGTGGACCACGCCGACGACTGACCCGCGTCGGCACCGACGCGGGTCAGTCGTCGGCGCTGGGCAGTCGTCGGCGCTGGGAAGTCGTCGGCGCTGGGAAGTCGCCCGAGCGGTCGCGGTTCGGGACCGTCGCGGTTCCGACGCGCTTTTCGCGCTCGCCCGACCTACACCCGACCGTGATAGCCATCGTCGTCAGCAGGGCCGACTCGGCCTCGGTTCACATCGGCGACCACCTGCTCGACCTCGCCGACTGGGAGCGTCGCGAGGACGACGCCCGCCCCGACGCCGAGGGCGGCGGCCGATACTACCGACGCGAGGGGTTCGAACTCCGGGAGTTCGAGGACCTCCACCTCGACATCGAGGACGCGGCCGAACCCTTCGCCGACCCCGACCTCCTCGTGTTCGTCTCCCGGCACTCGGGGGACACCGGCCCCCTCCTGACCGCCCACTTCACGGGCAACTTCGGTCCCGCGGAGTTCGGCGGTCGCGAGGGCCGACTCGCCGAAGCGTGTCCGAACGCCCACGCCCGCCTGCTCTCTGCCTTCGCCGACCGCGCGCCCGAGGGCTACGAGGTCGGGATGGAGTGCACCCACCACGGTCCCTCGGCGGTCGGCGTCCCCTCGATGTTCGCGGAACTCGGGAGCGACGACCCCCAGTGGGACGACCCCGCGGCCGCGCGGGCGGTCGCCCGCGCGGTCCTCGATCTGGAGGGAGTCGCGGCCCACCGCCCGAGACAGTTGGTCGGGTTCGGCGGCAACCACTACGCGCCGCGATTTTCGCGCATCGCCCGCGAGACCGACTGGGCGGTCGGCCACGTCGCGGCCGACTGGGGACTCGCGGCGTTGGGCGCGCCCGCCGAGAACCGCGAGGTGATCCGGCGCGCGTTCGAGCGGAGTCGCGCCGAGGTCGCCGTCCTCGACGGCGACCGTCCCGACCTCGAAGCCGTTATCGAGGAACTGGGCTACCGGGTCGTGAGCGAGACGTGGGTCCGCGAGACGACCGGCGTCCCGCTCGGCCTCGTCGAGCGACTGGAGGCCGACCTCTCGACGGTCGGCGAGGGCCTGCGGTTCGGCGACCCCGCCGCGGGCGGGGTCGCCGACGACGGTCGCGGCACGGACGACTACGAACTCGTCGCGCTCCCCGACGACCTGCTCGCGGAGGCACAGGGAATCGACCCCGACGCGGCACGCGAGGCGGTCGCGGCCCACGCGCTCGCGTTCGAGACCGAGCAGAGCGGCACCCGCGCGGTCGGTCGGGCCGCGATTCGCGGTCCGAGGGACCGCGAATCGCTCGTCGGGGCGCTGGCCGGGGTGCTCGAATCGAAGTACGAGTCGGTCGCGCGCGAGGCCGACGCGGTCGTCGCGCGCGAGGTCGCCTTCGACCCCGAGAAGGCGCGCGAACTGGGGGTCGAGGAGGGTCCGGCGTTCGGCAGACTGTCGGCGGGCGAGGCGGTCGAGGTCGAGGGCGCGCAGATTTCCCCCGAGGCGGTCAGAAGCGAGCGGGTTCGGCGGTTCCCGGTCTGAGTCCGGGGATTCCCCGCGCGACACCCGTTCTCGCGCCGAACTGTCACCAGATGTCAGACATTCGTCCGACAGAGAGGGGAAAGATAATTACGCTCCGTTCTCAAGGCAACTTCAGCATGGACTCGCTAGTCGAAGACGCCATCGAGGAAGCCGAGGAGGACACCTCCTCCCGGCAGCCCGCTTCGGGGGCTGGGGCCCAGGACGTGAACCCCTCGGGGACGATGACCGACGAGGAGCTGAAAGACGTTCTCCAGGACCTCCAGACCGACATCACGGTCGTGGGCTGTGGCGGAGCCGGTGGCAACACGGTCAACCGGATGGCCGAGGAGGGCATCCACGGCGCGAAGCTCGTGGCCGCCAACACCGACGTACAGCACCTCGTGGAGATCGAGGCCGACACCAAGATTCTGATGGGCGAGCAGAAGACCCAGGGCCGGGGCGCTGGCTCGCTGCCGCAGGTCGGCGAGGAGGCCGCCCTCGAAAGTCAGGAAGAGATTTACGACGCGATTCAGGGGTCGGACATGGTGTTCGTGACCGCCGGGCTCGGCGGCGGGACCGGTACCGGCTCCGCGCCCGTGGTCGCGAAGGCCGCCCGCGAGTCGGGCGCGCTCACCATCTCCATCGTCACCACGCCGTTCACCGCGGAGGGCGAGGTCCGCCGGACCAACGCCGAGGCCGGACTGGAGCGTCTGCGTGACGTGAGCGACACCGTCATCGTGGTGCCCAACGACCGCCTGCTCGACTCGGTGGGCAAGCTCCCGGTTCGGCAGGCGTTCAAGGTCGCCGACGAGGTGCTGATGCGCTCGGTCAAGGGCATCACCGAACTCATCACCAAGCCCGGCCTCGTCAACCTCGACTTCGCCGACGTGCGCACCGTGATGGAGAAGGGCGGCGTGGCGATGATCGGGCTTGGCGAGAGCGACTCGGACGCCAAGGCACAGGACTCGGTGAAGTCGGCGCTCCGGTCGCCCCTGCTCGACGTGGACATCTCGGGCGCGAACTCCGCGCTCGTGAACGTGACCGGCGGCAACGACATGTCCATCGAGGAGGCCGAGGGCGTGGTCGAGGAGATATACGACCGCATCGACCCCGACGCCCGCATCATCTGGGGCACCTCCATCGACGAGGAACTCGACGGCGAGATGCGCACCATGATAGTCGTCACGGGCGTCGAGTCCCCCCAAATCTACGGCCGCAACGAGGCCCAGCAGGCCAAGGCCAACCAGAAGCTCCAGGACATCGACTACGTCGAGTAGCCCCCGACTCCGGGTCCGCGCTTCGGTGGCGTCTGCCATCGGGGCTCGCCACCGCCGCCCGTCGCGGTCGGTCCCCCGCGTTTCCCTCGTTCGACCCCCGAACAGTCGCGACGCTCGCCGGTCTGGCCGCCGTAACAGAGCAATAGATAGAAAAAGGTCGCTCCCTAACTCCCGACAACAATGGACGTCAAGCTAGACCTCACGTCGTACGTGCGGGTGCTGAAGCTCGCCAGCACGCCCTCGTGGGAGGAGTTCTCGAAGATCTCGAAGATCGCCGGTGCGGGAATCGTCCTCGTGGGACTGCTCGGCTTCATGATCTACGCCGTCATGAGCTTCATCCCGGCATAGGTGATCGGAATGCCAATGTACGCAGTCAAGACGACCGCGAGTCAGGAGCGCACCGTCGCGGACATGATAATCAACCGCGAGGAGCCCGAGATTCACGCCGCGCTCGCGCCCGACTCGCTGACGAGCTACGTGATGGTCGAGGCCGACAACAACGCCGTCATCAGCCGCGTCCTCGAAGAGATTCCCCACGCCCGCAACATCGTTCCGGGCGAGAGCAGTATCTCTGAGGTCGAGCACTTCCTGTCGCCGACCCCCGACGTGGAGGGCATCGCGGAGGGCGACATCGTGGAACTCATCGCCGGACCGTTCAAGGGCGAGAAGGCGCAGGTCCAGCGCATCGACGAGGGCAAAGACCAGGTGACGGTCGAGCTGTACGAGGCGACGGTCCCGATTCCGGTGACGGTCCGGGGCGACCAGATTCGGGTGCTGGACTCCGAAGAGCGGTAAGGGGGAGTACGTTTCTCGGTAGTCGTCGTTCGATGGCGTGTTTCGATAGCTGTCCTTCTACTCGGCGCGCGAGGAACGCGCGAGGGACTCACGACCGAACGAAGTGAGGGAGTGAGGAGGCTGGGGAGGACGAGGTGCGGTCTTCATAGGTGCCGGGAGTAGCTAGCTTCGTGCTGACCGACGTTTCAGTGTCCGTCGAATCTGCGCTCGCTACTGCCGTCACCTAGGAGTACTGCAACTGCACCGCGACTAGATGCCGGGAGTAGCTAGCTTCGTGCTGACCGACGTTTCAGTGTCCGCCGAGTCTGCGCTCGCTACTGCCGTCACCTAGGAGTACTGCAACCGCACCGCGACTAGATGCCGGGAGTAGCTAGCTTCGTGCTGACCGACGTTTCAGTGTCCGCCGAGTCTGCGCTCGCTACTGCCGTCACCTAGGAGTACCGCGACTAGATGCCGGGAGTAGCTAGCTTCGTGCTGACCGACGTTTCAGTGTCCGCCAAGTCTGCGCTCGCTACTGCCGTCACCTAGGAGTACCGCAACCGCACCGCAACTGCACCGCGACCGCAGGCCACGTCCTCCCCAACCGACTGCGCTTCTCGCTCGTCGTTTCACTCCTCGCTCCGATGCTCGTCCCTCGCGCGTGTCGGCGTGGGCCAAACCGCGGCCCACGCCAGCACGCGCCGGAGTGGAAAGTGGGAATTCGTGTGGGGTGGAAAGTGGGAATTCGTGCGGGGTGGAAAGTGGGGGGTCGTGCGGGGTAGAAAGTGACGATTTTCGAAACGACGGATTCGTCCCTACAGTTCCTCCAGCGACCGAAGCTTTTGCTCGACGCTCGGGGGCGCGGCGCTCGGCCCGTCGCGCACCCGGTGGTCGGGAATCAGGAGGGGCGCGGGGTTCTCGTCGAGCGCGGTTCGCACGTCGTTCAGGTCGTCCTCGTCGGTGTGGTCGACGCCGCTGGTCATCCGGGCCAGCGTCTCGACGTTTATCTGCTCGCCGTACGGAATCTCGCGGACGCGCTCCAGCACCCGGCGGTGGACGGTCGGCACCGTGAGCGCGACCGCCACGTCGCTGAAGTCGTCCTCCACGCCGCCCAGATAGTCGAAGATGCGGTCGAGCAGGTCGTGGTCATCGGCGGCCTCGTCGTCGGGCGAGTCGGGGAACGAGACGCTGACCACGCGTCCGCTCGCGACTCCGATCTGGACGTGGCGGCCCAGATACGGTGATTCGCGCGCGAAGATTCCGGCAACGTCGCCCGTGTCGTCCATACCTCGGGGTTGGGCCGGTCGGGACTTGAAGATTCCGCGAGGGGCGACCCACCAGCGCAAGCCTTATGTACAATTCCGTCCGTTGATGCACAATGATGAACGAAAGCGAGGAACTCGCGCCAGCGGTTCGGTCCATCCTGCGGGCCGCCGAGGCGCGCGGCGACCCCCGAGAGGGGGACCTGTCGGTCGAGGCTCGGTCGCTCCCCGACGCGCTCGCCCGGGCCGAATCCGAGGGGCGCGTGCCCGTGATCGCGGAGGTCAAACCGACGAGTCCGACGACCGACGGCACCCGCGAGGCCGACCCCGTCGAACTGGCCGAACGGATGGTCGAGGGCGGCGCGGCCGCCCTCTCGGTGCTGACCGAACCCGACCACTTCGGCGGGTCGCCCGAGAACCTCCGGCGGGTCCGCGAGGCGGTGGACGTGCCGGTCCTCCGGAAGGACTTCGTGCTGGACGAATCGCAGCTCGACGCGGTGGCGGCCGACGCCGTCCTGCTCATCGCGCGGTTCGTCGGCGACGACCTGCCGGAGCTGGTCGAAGCCGCCGAACGGCGGGGGTTCCAGCCCCTCGTGGAGGTCCACGACCGCTCGGAACTCCGCGAGGCGCTCGACGCCGGGGCCGAGATACTCGGCGTGAACAACCGCGACCTCGCCAGACTGGAGGTCGACCTCGAAACCTTCGAGGCGGTGGCTCCCCACGCTCCGGACGAGGTCACCCTCGTCGCCGAGAGCGGAATCTCCTCGCCCGAGGACGCCCGGCGGATGCGGGAGGCGGGGGCCGACGGTCTGCTCGTCGGGTCGGCGATAATGGCGGGAGACGTGACCGAGAACACGCGGAGGCTGACACACGCATGAGTAGCGAATCCAAGTTCGGCGAGTACGGCGGTCAGTACGTCCCCGAGGCGCTGATGCCCGCCATCGAGGAACTGACCGACGCCTACGAGCGATACGTACTGAACAACGAGGACGGCTTCGTCGACGAGTTCCGCGAGCGACTGGCCGACTTCGGCGGCCGCCCCACGCCGCTTCAGCGGGCCGACCGCCTGAGCGAGCGCTACGACCGCGAGGTCTACCTCAAGCGCGAGGACCTCGTCCACGGCGGCGCGCACAAGCTCAACAACGCGCTCGGGCAGGTCCTGCTCGCGAAGTACATGGGCAAAGAGCGCATCATCGCCGAGACCGGCGCGGGCCAGCACGGCACCGCGACCGCGATGGCGGCGGCCCACCTCGACATCGACTGCGAGATATACATGGGTCGGACCGACATCAACCGCCAGCGCCCGAACGTCTTCCGGATGCGCATCCACGACGCCGAGGTGAACCCGGTGACCGCGGGGTCGGGGACGCTCAAGGAGGCCATCAACGCGACGATGCGCGACTGGGCGACCAACGTCGAGGACACCCACTACGTCATCGGCTCCGTCGTGGGGCCCCACCCGTTCCCGAAGATGGTCCGGGACTTTCAGTCGGTCATCTCCGAGGAGGCCCGCGAGCAGATTCGCGAGAAGGCGGGACGGCTCCCCGACAGCGTGGTCGCCTGCGCGGGCGGCGGGTCGAACACGATGGGCGCGTTCCACGAGTTCGTCGGCGACGAGGACGTGGACCTCCTCGCGGTCGAAGCGGGCGGGTCGGGCCTGACCATCGACGAGGAGGCGGGGCTCGCGCCCCACTCGGCGTCGCTCTCGGCGGGCGAGGAGGGCGTCCTCCACGGCGCGCGGACCAAACTCCTCCAGAACCCCGACGGCCAGATTCTCGAATCCCACAGCGTGAGCGCGGGCCTCGACTACTCGGGCGTCGGCCCCGAACTCGCGCACCTCGTCGACGAGGGACGTGTTCGCCCCGTCAACGTGGGCGACGACGCCGCGCTCGAAGCGTTCCACCGGCTCTCGAAGCTCGAAGGTATCATCCCCGCGCTCGAATCGAGCCACGCGCTGGCGTACTTGGAACGCGCGGCGCTGGGCGACGCCGACGACGACCTCGGCGAGGTCGTCGTCGTCAACGTCTCGGGCCGGGGCGACAAGGACCTCGACACGGTCATCGAGGAGAGCGATTCGCGCGACATCGACGCCGCGCCGAGCATGGAGGTGTTCCAGAGTGAGTGAGAGCGACCTCGAAGCCGCCTTCGCCGACGGACCCGCGCTGGTGTCGTACGTCGTGGCGGGCGACCCGGATGTCGAGTCGACGAAGGAGCACGTCCGGGCGCTGGTCCGGGGCGGGGCCGACGTGGTCGAACTCGGGCTGCCCTTCTCCGAGCCCATCGCGGAGGGACCGACCATCCAGCGGGCCGTCCGGCGCGCGCTCGACGCGGGGATGACCCCCGAGCGCTACCTCGACCTCGTGGCCGACCTCCGGGAGGACGTGGACGTGCCCCTCGTCTGCATGACCTACTTCAACCCCATCTACCAGTACGGAGCGGGCGAGGCGCGGAGCGCCTCGGATGCGAGCGGTGAAACCGCGAGCGAAGGCCCGGAGCCCTTCGTCGCGGCCGCCGCGGAGGCGGGCATCTCGGGGTTCATCGTCCCCGACCTCCCGGTCGACGAGAGCGGCCCGCTCAAGGAGGCCTGCGAGGCCCACGGCCTCGACCTCGTGTTCATGGTCGCGCCGACCACCACCGACGACCGACTCGACCGGATGCTCTCTCGGGCGAGCGGGTTCGTCTACGTGCAGGGCCGACTCGGCACCACCGGGGCGCGCTCGGACGTGAGCGACCGGACCCACGGGAGCCTCGGCCGACTCGACCGGACCGACCTGCCGAAGGCGGTCGGGTTCGGCATCAGCGAGCGCGACCACGCCCGCGAGATCGTCGCGGGCGGCGCGGACGGCGTCATCGTCGGGAGCGCGTTCGTGGACATCGTGGCCGACGGCCGAGATGCCGCCGACCGACTCGAAGCCAAGGCCCGCGAACTCAAGGCGGGCGCGCTCGACGGCGCGAGCGAAGTACCGGAACCAGAACGAACTTAACCGCACATTGCCAGAGTTTCACACAATATGACTGCGGGAATCGACGCGCGACTCGAACGCATCGGCACAGACGGGAAGTACGTGATCGTCCCGATGGACCACGGCATCACGCTTGGAGCGGTCGAGGGGCTCGTGGACATCGAATCGACCATCGACGCGGTGACGCGGGGCGGGGCCGACTCGGTCCTGACCCAGAAGGGCATCGCGCCCCGGGTCCACCCGAACAAGAACGGCGCGGGCTACGTGGTCCACCTCAACGCCTCGACCACCATCGGGCCGGACAGCAACGACAAGC
Organism: Halorussus salilacus; assembly: GCF_024138125.1. Taxonomy (NCBI): domain Archaea; kingdom Methanobacteriati; phylum Methanobacteriota; class Halobacteria; order Halobacteriales; family Haladaptataceae; genus Halorussus; species Halorussus salilacus. The sequence continues at coordinate 983,177 of NZ_CP099993.1, read as the reverse complement.
GCGTGACGGGCACCGTCAAGGAGGCGGTCCGGGCGGGAGCCGACGCCGTCTCGTTCCACATCAACGTCGGCAGCGACTACGAGCGCGAGCAGATCGAGGACCTCGCCGAAATCACGGACGAGGCCGACGACTACGGCATGCCCGTGCTGGCGATGGCCTACGCCCGCGGGCCGGGCGTGGACGAACACGACGCCGAGAGCCTCGGCCACGCGGTCCGACTCGCCGAGGAGGTGGGGTCCGACGTGGTCAAGACCGCCTACAGCGGCGACGCCGAGAGCTTCGAGCGCGTGGTCGAATCGACCCGCCTGCCCGTGGTCATCGCGGGCGGCGAACCCGAGGGGGACCGGGCGACCCTCGACGCGGTCCGGGGCGCGATGGACGCCGGGGCCGCGGGGGTCTCGATGGGCCGGTCGGTGTTCCAGCACGACGACCCAGAGGCCATCGCGCGGGCGGTCTCGCTGGTGGTCCACGACGGATACGCCGCGGACGAGGCGCTGGCGGAGGCGGGACTAGACTTGGAAATCTAACTTAATGGACTAACTCGCAATACACCATTAAGAAGCAGTACCATGTAATAAATAGCAAATGTTGAAGACACAAGAGCCGCTATCACAAATATCCAGTATATTATTGAAATTTTACTTCCCCACCACTCTACCCTATGACCACTCATTTTTGCCAAGCTAGTTTTCCATGTATGTGAACAATTACTGATTACAGATGAAAGTAAAACAAAAACCGCCGTGATAATTGTGAGGAATGTAACTAAATTGCTGGTTTTCATGAGAGTTTTGTAAATTTGGCAGGGTGATTCCCCCCTGTCTTGAAATTAGTAGTTAGCAAGTAACTTCCTGTGTAATCGGGGAGAAGAAGCTCGGACTCAAACCTGAAGCTTGAGTTGTTATCATAATTATACTCCTCCACCCAAAAGGTTTCTTTCGCAAGTGAATGCGTCCGTCCGGGAACAGAAACTATAAGCTCAAGTTCGTCTGACGGAAATTCTTTTAACATATTCCCTTTCCAGTCTACTGGGGTAATTTCGCCCTTTATCGACTGATCCTCATCTGTAAATATGTCTCTCTCTAAAGAGATATACACCTCATTTTTCCGGCCTTGAAGAACACGTTCCGTTACATTCCCCTTTTCATTCTTTATGTATGCAAAGTTCCTTTCTGTTTCTTCTCTAGTTTGCTCTACTTCCTCTGTTATTGGAGAATCTATCCTGTACACTGCCCAAAAACGAGGTGCGACGGTTCGGGCATCATCTTTGATTTTAATTGTGAGAGAATCGTCAAACGCTCTTCCTATAACCATACCGCTGTTTTTTCCACTTGGATTATTAGCAATACTGAAGTGTGGTATAACCCCATGGGGGCTATGGATTACATCATCGCCATCTGCCGTAATTTTATAGCAGTGGTTATTTTCACCCCCGCTAACTCCTATTGCCTTAAGCATTCCCTTACTACCAGTTATGTCTAAGAGGTCAATATATGATGTGCTATCTGCGTAATTTGCAACTGCTTTTGTCCCCATCTCTCTCCCCTCCCCTTGTTAACTAATCATGGCACTCTATATAAGTGTTTTGTGGGGCTTCTTTATTGGGCCGCAAGATAAATAAGGGTTGTGGTAGTAATAGGTTTCAGGACTTGGACCAACACGACGATGAACCACAGGGACCCTAAAAATGTTGTTTGATTTATTTAAAGACGAGCAGAAGATGCAGGCTAAAAGATGGTTTAAGACTAACTACGAACAATATCCTATAGGGATTAAGGGTTTTGGAAAACGGAAAGAAGACGATTCTATTACGATAAAGCTGAGCGACCCAGTAGATATACGTATTCTTTCGAAGATACTCAAAGAAGAAGAGTATGTAGTTGAACTTACTAAAGCGAAAAATGGACATTCTATTCTTTCCTTTTACAGTGTCTATTCCCATGGAGAAACAGCAGAAGAAAAAATGCTAGAGGGCGTCTTCCATGAAGAGCAACAAGTACCTCTTGGCCCAAATCCTATACATGAGGGAAGCGCTAATTCTCGCACCAAATATTTAAAAAAATATTTGGAAAGAAAATACTCATAGCTAGTCTTGTATAGATTGAAAATTATATCTAGTATTATACTTTATGAGACCCTGGGTTGGTTCCTCCTCATAACGTAGCAACTTCAGTACGTTAGGTGTGGTAGTTCACCTGTAAGTTCTTTCTAAAACGTGCACCGAGAACGGAATCGATAAACGCCGCCCGGCAAATTTTACGCGCATGGAGCGCGAGCCACAGGACTTCGGGCGCGTCCTCTCGTCGATGTGCACGGAGCCACACCCCGACGCCCGCGAGGCCGCCCGGCGGTTCCTCGCGAGCAACCCCGGCGACCCGACGACCTACCCCGCGGTCGCGGAGTTGGAGCGCGAGGTCGTCGAGCGCCTCGGCGAGATGACGGGGCTCTCGGACCCCCGCGGCTACGTCGCCAGCGGCGGCACCGAGGCGAATCTGCAGGCGGTCCGGGCGGCCCGGAACCTCGCCGACTCGCCCGACCCGAACGTGGTCGCGCCAGAGAGCGCCCACTTCAGCTTCCGGAAGGCCGCCGACGTGCTCGACGTGGAGCTACGGCTCGCGGCCACGGGCGACGACAGGCGCGCCGACCCCGCGGCGGTCCGGCGACTCGCCGACGCCGAGACCGCGCTCGTGGTTGGCGTCGCCGGGACCACCGAGTACGGTCGGGTCGACCCCGTCGCCGACCTCGCGGGCGTGGCCCGCGAGGTCGGCGCGCTGATGCACGTCGACGCGGCGTGGGGCGGGTTCGTCCTCCCCTTCACCGACCGGGCGTGGAACTTCGAGGACGCGCCGGTCGACATCATGACCATCGACCCCCACAAGATGGGGCGCGCGCCGGTCCCCGCCGGGGGCTTTCTCGCGCGCGACGAGAGGGTCCTCGACGCGCTCGCGGTCGACACCCCGTACCTCGAATCCACCTCGCAGGCCTCGCTCACGGGGACCAGAAGCGGCGCGGGGGTCGCGGGCGCGCACGCCGCGCTCGCGGCGCTCTGGCCCGATGGCTACCGCGAGAACTACGAGCGCGGGCAGGCCAACGCCGAGTGGCTTGCCGACGCGCTCGCCTCGCGGGGCTACGAGGTCGTCGACCCCGTCCTGCCCCTCGTGGCGGCCGACGTGCCCCGCGAGACCGTCGACGCGCTCCGCGAGGAGGGCTGGCGGGTCTCGCCCACCGGGTCCGGAGAGCTTCGAGTGGTCTGCATGCCCCACGTCACCCGGGAGATGCTCGAATCGTTCGTCGCCGACCTCGACGCGGTCTGAGTTCGTCGCCGACCTCGACGCGGTCCGACTACGACTCCGCGGCCCCCTCCTCAGGGCCCTCGTTCTCGGCGTCCGACCCCGAGCGCACGTCGCGCTCGGGGTCGCCGCCCACGGGTTCGACCGGCGCGCCCAGCGCGTTGCGCTTGACGCTCCGGATGCCCTTCCGCGCCGACTGCTTCGAGGCGTAGCCCTGCCCGGAGTCGGCGACCACGTTGCCGTTGTCGTGGACCAGCCGCCAGCGCCACTTGCCGTCCCTGCCCTCGTACACCTCGAAGGCTGCCTTCGCGGGTGCGAGGGCTTCGAGTGTGGTTCCGTCCGACTGGGCCATCTCGACCCGGCCGCGCGCGAGCCGGTCGAGCGCTCCCCTGACCGCGGCCCTCCCCCGGCGGGCGACCCCCGGCGCGTATCGTTCGACCGCGTCCACCGCGTCTGCGAGGTCCGAGAGCAACGACGAGGAGGTCTCGCGGGCGAACACCGCCTCGCCGTCGCGATAGAGCGCGATGTCGAACCCCTGCCACTCGACTCCGGCGTCCTCGGGGTGTTCGGGCAGGTCCACCGCGGGTCCCGTCTCGGTCCACTCGCCCTCGGGCCGGTAGTCGAACTGGAGGGTCGCGGCTGTGAGGTCGCCGTCGGCGGTCCTGTACGAGAGCCGCGCCCGGAGTCGCGGGTGGGCCACGAGCGTGTATTCGCGGTCGAGCATGGACCGCGATTAGGGGTCGAATGGGTATGAGTCTGTTCGCCGGGTGGGGTTCTCGGAGATTCATTTGAGAACTGAACGAGGGTCGTGGTGACTGCCCAGAAAGTCCCCGAACAGTAGTCGGGTATCGAATCGGGAACTGCAACGAAGCGCGAGAAAGCCCCCGGGCGCTCGCGGTCGCTCTGCGGGATATTTCCGCGCCTCACCGCAGCGCAACGCATCGGCGCGGAAATAGTCGCCCGCAGAGGCGACTAAACTTCACGCGAGCGCCCGGCCCCTTTCATTCCCACCCTGTGGTTTGATCCACCGGGCGATTCACGGTGGAGAGCTTCCCTCGCGATACGAGTTCGAAACGGGACTCGCCTCCGGACGAACATTTAAATATCCGAACACGCTATCCGGGAACGTGCTACCCGCGGTCCGCACCCCCCGACCGGCGCACGCCCGCTCTATGCGTATGCACAGCGACGCGTAGCGTCGGGGGGACCCGCCGGACCGCGACCCCTTTCTCTCGACCCTCACGCGGGGCGGTGAAACCCGACCGGTCGAATCCACGCACCGAGTCGCGACCACCGAACCCCACAACTGACTCACATGCACGAACGCGGAAATCGGCGGGTTTTACACCCGCGACGGAGGATTGGATAGTATGAGCCACGACGACTTCCCCACCGACAACCCGGCGGTGGTGACGTGCGGCCTGCCGTACGCCAACGGCGAGTTGCACATCGGCCACCTCCGGACGTACGTCAGCGGCGACGCCTACGCCCGCGCGCTGGAGACGCTCGGACAGGAGACCGCCTTCGTCTCGGGGTCGGACATGCACGGCACCCCCGTGGCGGTCAACGCCGAGAAGGAGGGCGTCTCGCCCGAGGAGTTCGCCCTGAAACACCACGAGAAGTACGCCGAGACGTTCCCGCAGTTCAACGTCGAGTTCGACAACTACGGCCACACCCACGACGAGACCAACACCGAGTTGACCCAGGAGTTCGTCCGGTCGTGGATCGACGGCGAGTACGTCTTCGAGAAGGAGATTCAGGTCGCGTGGGACCCCCAGGCCGACCAGCCTCTGCCCGACCGCTACGTTGAGGGGACCTGCCCCTACTGCGGCGCGAAGGCCCGCGGCGACGAGTGCGACGAGGGGTGTCAGCGCCACCTCGAACCCGGCGAGATCGAGGACCCGCGCTCGACCCTGACGGGCAACCCCGCGGAGTACCGGACCCGCGAACACGAGTTCCTGCGGCTCGCCGACTTCCAGGAGTACCTCAAGGGGTTCATCGAGCGCCTCGAAGGGACCAGCAACGCCCGCAATCAGCCCCGCGAGTGGATAGAGGGCGAGCTACAGGACCTCTGTATCACCCGCGACATGGACTGGGGGATAGATTATCCGGGCGAAGGCGAGGAGGACCTCGTCCTCTACGTCTGGGTCGACGCGCCCATCGAGTACGTCGCCTCGACCAAGCAGTACACCGAGCGCGTCGGTGCGGATGAGTACGACTGGGAGACGGTCTGGAAGGCGGGCGCGCCCGAGGCCGGAGCGCCCGACGAGGCCGACCCCGACGCGTGGGCCCAGTCCGAGACGGGCGAAATCGTCCACGTCATCGGCCGGGACATCATCCAGCACCACACCGTCTTCTGGCCGTCGATGCTCCGCGGGGCGGGCTACAACGAGCCCCGCGCGGTCATGGCCAGCGGCTTCGTCAACCTCGACGGGGCGGCGTTCTCGACCAGCCGTAACCGCGCGGTGTGGGCCGACGACTACCTCGACGAGGGCTTCGCCCCCGACCTCGTGCGCTACTACCTCACCACCACCGGCGGGTTCCAGCAGGACGTGGACTTCTCGTGGGAGAAGTTCCAGGAGCGCGTCAACGGCGAGCTGGTCGGCACGCTCGGCAACTTCGCCTACCGGAGCCTGCTGTTCGCTGCCCGGAACTACGGCGGCGCGCCCGACGCCGAAACGTCCGAGGAGGTGGCCGAGCGCATCCGCGAGGCCACCGCCGACTTCGAGGACGCCATCAACGACTACTCGCTCAAGGCGGCGGGCGACGCCGCGGTCGCGCTGGCGGGCTTCGGCAACGAGTACATCCAGCGCAACGAGCCGTGGAACCTCACCGACGACGACCCCGAGGCCGCCGCGCAGGTCATCTACGACTGCGTCCAGCTCGCGAAGGCGGTCGCGGTCCTCGCCGCGCCCATCCTCCCCGAGAAGGCCCAGACCCTCTGGGAGCAGCTCGGCGAGGACGGGTCGGTCCACGACGCGCCGCTCGCGGCCGCGCTCGAATCGCCGCCCGGCGCGTTCGACGAACCCGACGAACTGTTCGAGAAGATCGAGGACGAGCGCGTCGAGGAACTCAACGAGAAGCTTCAGGAACGCATCGACGCGGCGGCCGAGAGCGCCGCCGACGCCGAGGAAACCGAAGACGAATCCATGACCGACGAAACCGACATCGAACCCATCGCCGACGACCGCATCAGCTTCGACGACTTCCAGGACCTCGACCTCCGGGTCGGGCGCATCGAATCGGCCGAGGGCATCGAGGGTGCCGACGACCTCGCGCGCCTCGAAGTCGACATCGGCGTCGAGACCCGCCAGATCGTCGCGGGCATCAAACAGCTCCACGACCTCGACGAGCTACCGGGCGAGAAGGTCGTCATCGTGGCGAACCTGGAGAAGGCCGAACTGTTCGGCGTCGAGAGCAACGGGATGGTGCTGGCCGCGGGCGAGCAGGCCGACCTCCTCACCACGCACGGCGACAGCGTTCCGGGCACGAAGGTGCGGTAGAATAGAGTCTGTTCTCTTTATAACTGAAAGACTGCCAAAGAACTCACATCTTTTTAAGGCGTAGATTTCTTGATTCCCTTATGGATGTTATAGGACTACTTGGTGTATTTTTTGGTGCGGGTGGTCTTCTAATAGGGCTCTACTCCCAGTATAAGCAGAAAAAGTTCGAAAAACGGTTAGAGCAAAAGGAAGACCTGAGAGAGATTGCGGAGGTTCTAGCGGAGTTCGTTGACCATCTCGAAAAACTTCATCTGTCTTTATCAGCCCCTTTAGAGAGGAGAGGTTTGCAAAAAGAGTTGGTAGGCTTTGGGAAAGAAATTATATCATACAACCACGCTTCTGAAGAAGCACCTGTAATTGAGGTCTCAGTCTACACATGGGAGGGAGAGAACAGAAAAGAGATAGTTAGCACTAACGAAGTTCTGGAGGAGTATAGGCCGTCCGGCAATTTAGCATTTATATCTTTGACAATTGAAGGTGGTCAAGACTATTACGATGAGGAAAAGTTCTGTCAGTTAGACAAGGTTCTAGACGGTCTTGGTCGTCTGAAGTTTATAATAGCGGGACTGGACAAAGAACAAAAGGAATTAATGGAGCAATTGCAACCAGGACTAATTAGCGAAGTCGAGACTCTTTTGAACACCATTCTTACGAATATCTTTGAGGAAGCATTAGAAACAGAATCAAGGATTGAATGCGACCCTGATGACTTTGAGGATGTTAATGAATTAGTCCTTTATCTTTTCACCAATTGTATTGTATATGACGAGCTAACGGCGGACCTTGAAGAACTGGCTGATGTAATTGACGAAGTAGAGGAAGTTAGAAAATCTGCCTTGCAAACGAGCTATTCTTGAATATCTACAGTGTTTACACGTCGTCGACGACCTGCGCGAGCTCCTCGGTCGGGAGTATCTCCATCGTCTGGGAGTCGAACCCGTGGCGTTCGAGCGCGACGCCAGCCTGATACGCCCCGTCGCGGTCGGGGGCCTCCATGATGACGAGGAAGTCGTACTCGCCGAGGATGGCGTAGGTGTGTTGGAGGTCCACGTCGAACTCCTCTACGTCCGTCCGGATGTCTCCCCAACTGGAGACCATGTCCTGGGGGTTCTGGAAGTCCTTCCGAACCTTCAAAAGCGAAGCGTACGTCGCCATAGCTGTGGTCTCGTCGGCAGTACAACAAATTAGTTGTGGCCGTGGAAACCGAATCCGACTCCGAGTTAATCACCGGGGGTTTTTGAGCGAAAGCGGCGTACGCCCGGCCATGAGAAACGCGAAGATCGTGTGTACGCTGGGTCCGGCCTCGGACTCCCAGCGTACCATCCGGGAACTCGCCGACGCCGGAATGACGGTGGCGCGGCTCAACGCGAGCCACGGCACCCGCGAGGACCGCGCCGCCCTCGTCGACGACGTCCGCGCGGTCGACGAGACCACCGACGACCCGCTCGCGGTCATGCTCGACCTGCAGGGGCCCGAAATTCGGACCGCGGAGGTCGACGAACCCATCCACCTCGAAGACGGCTCGACGGTGCGGTTCGTCGAGGGCGACACCGCCACCTCCGAGGAGGTCGGGCTGAGCCACGCCATCGCGAGCGCCGAACCCGGCGACAAGGTCCTGCTCGACGACGGCCGCATCGAGACGACCGTCGAGGAAGTCGAGGGCGAGACCGTGGTCGCCAGCGTCGACAGCGGCGGCGACCTGAGCTCTCGCAAGGGGGTCAACGTCCCCGGCGTGGAACTCGACCTCGACGTGGTCACCGATAAGGACCGGGGGGACCTCGAACTCGCCGCCGAGAAGGACGTGGACTTCGTGGCCGCGAGCTTCGTCCGGAGCGCCGAGGACGTCTACGAGGTCAGCGAGTTTCTGGAGGACAGCGGCGCCGACGTCCCCGTCATCGCGAAGATCGAGCGCCGGGGAGCGGTCGAGAACCTCGACGAGATCATCGAGGCCGCCTACGGCGTGATGGTCGCGCGCGGCGACCTCGGCGTCGAGTGCCCGCTCGAAGACGTGCCGATGATACAGAAGCGCATCATCCGGAAGTGCCAGCGCGCGGGCGTGCCGGTCATCACCGCGACCGAGATGCTCGACTCGATGGTCCACGCCCGCAGGCCCACCCGCGCGGAGGCCTCCGACGTTGCGAACGCCGTCCTCGACGGCACCGACGCCGTCATGCTGTCGGGCGAGACCGCCATCGGCGACGACCCCGTCCGGGTCGTCGAGACCATGGACCGAATCGTCCGGCAGGTCGAGTCGAGCGGGGAGTACGACGAGAGCCGCGAACAGCGCGTCCCCCCGGCCGACGACGCCCGGACCGACGCGCTGGCGCGGTCGGCCCGCTTTCTGGCGCGGGACATCGGCGCGTCGGCCATCGTGGCGGCCAGCGAGTCCGGATACACCGCGCTCAAAGTCGCGAAGTTCCGCCCGCAGGTCCCCGTGGTGGCGACCACGCCCAACGACGAGGTGCGCCGAAAGCTCGCGCTCTCGTGGGGCGTCGACCCCCGATACACGCCGATGTCGGCGGGCGTGGACACCATCATCGAGGACGCGGTCCAGTCGGCCCTCGACGCGGGCGTCGCCGACAGCGGCGACACCGTGGTCGTGCTCTCGGGGATGATGTCCGAACTGGAGGGGACGAGTTCGACCAACATGCTGAAGGTCCACGTCGCGGCCGAGACCATCGCGACCGGTCGGAGCGTGGTCAGCGGTCGGGTCGCCGCGCCCGTCTACCGTACCGAGGACGGCGACCTCACCGACGTTCCCGAGGGGTCGATACTCGCAGTCGGCCCCGGCTTCGACGGCGAGTTCGCGGGCGACCCCGGAACGCTGGTCGGCATCGTCGACGCCCGGCCGGGGATGACGGGCTACCCCGCGATGGTGGCCCGCGAACTCGACGTGCCGATGATCAGCGGCGCGCCGCTCGAACCCCGAATCCGCGACGGCGACGAGGTGACCCTCGACGCCGAGCGCGGGGTGGTCTACGAGGGCGACATCAACTACGCCCACCGCCCGTGATTGTCAGGGGCGACCCATCGGCGGTGACCCGCCAAGGCTTTTGTCGGTTGCCCGCTTAGCGACGGACATGTCAGATTCCGATTCGGAGTGGACCTACGACCTCGACGAGGTGGGTGAGGACGCCGAGGACGACCCAGACCCCGAACTCTACCCCGGGTCGCCGTCGGCCGAGAACGCCTTCTTCGTCGCGCTGGGCGTGCTCACGACGCTCGCGGTGTTCGTCCGTCTCCTCTTTCTGGCGGCCTGATGGTGTCGTCAGTTTGGTTTTACTGGTAGGTAGCGTTCTGACTCCATAGTTGTGGAAGCCGTCGTCCTAAAGGCCCAGAAAGCCCCCGGACGCTCGCGGTCGCTCCGCGGGATATTTCCGTGCTCTCCGCACCACCCGCACGGAAATAGTTGCCCGCGGAGGCGACTGAAGTGAACGCGAGCGCCCGGCCCCTTTCAGTCCCGCCCGGGAGGACAGTTCACCGGTCGCTTCCTGCCGGGTCCGTCATCGGCCGGTTCCCGATGGCCGTCCCCCGGCCCACTGCAAAACGTTAACCACCCGGAATTCTAACACACGGATATGGCACCGCTGTTGGACTCGCTCCCGATGTTGTTGTTCGTCGCTGGCGTCGCGCTGGCGATTGCCGAGGCGCTGATACCGGGCGCGCACTTCATCGTCCTCGGGGTCGCGCTCATCCTCGCGGGGCTGGTGGGTCTGCTGGTCCCGCCGCTCGCCGGACCGCTCGTGCTGGGCGCGCTGGTGCTGGGCTTCGGCGGTATCGCGCTCTACGCCTACCGCGAATTCGACCTCTACGGCGGCAAGGGCGTCGCGCGAACCAAGGACTCCGACTCGCTCAAGGGCCAGACCGGCCGGGTGACCGAGCGCGTCACGCCCCGCGACGGCCAGATAAAGTTGCACGAGGGGGGATTCAACCCCTTCTACGCCGCACGGAGCATGGACGGCGAGATTCCCGAGGGCACCGAGGTGATGGTGGTCGACCCCGGCGGCGGCAACGTCGTCACGGTCGAACCCCTCGACGCCATCGAGGACCCCATCGACCGGGAACTCCGCCGGGCCGAGGAGGCCCGCGAGCGCGAACGCGAGACCGACACCGAAGAGGCGTGAGTCCGGTTTTGGAGGGGTGAGCTTGGTATCCGAGGGAGTATGAGCTTGGTATCCGAGGGGACGTGAGGGTCGCGCTCGCGGCCGAGCCGCGAGCGCGACCCGGATGATTTCGCGGCCGAACGGGTGACGGTGAGCAGAATGTTTAACACATCTTCATTCTAACACCAAGACGTATGCTGATTCCACTACAGGCCACCGGTGGCTTCACCATCGTCGCCCTGCTGTTCCTCGCACTCGTGGTCATCACGGTGTGGCAGTCGGTCGAGATCGTGGACGCGACCGAGAAGCGAGCACTGACCGTGTTCGGTGAGTACCGAAAGCTCCTCGAACCCGGTATCAACTTCGTGCCGCCGTTCGTGAGCGCGACCCACAAATTCGACATGCGGACCCAGACGCTCGACGTGCCCCGACAGGAGGCCATCACCCGGGACAACTCGCCCGTGACCGCCGACGCCGTGGTCTACATCAAGGTGATGGACGCCAAGAAGGCGTATCTGGAGGTCGAGGACTACAAGCGCGCGGTGTCGAACCTCGCCCAGACCACCCTGCGCGCGGTGCTGGGCGACATGGAACTCGACGACACCCTCAACAAGCGCCAGCAGATCAACGCCAAGATTCGCAAGGAACTCGACGAACCCACCGACGAGTGGGGCATCCGGGTCGAGAGCGTCGAGGTCCGGGAGGTCAACCCCAGCAAGGACGTCCAGCAGGCCATGGAGCAACAGACCTCCGCCGAGCGCAAGCGCCGCGCCATGATTCTGGAGGCCCAAGGTGAGCGCCGCAGCGCCATCGAGAAGGCCGAAGGTGACAAGCAGTCGAACATCATCCGCGCACAGGGTGAGAAGCAGAGCCAGATTCTGGAAGCGCAGGGTGACGCGGTCTCGACCGTCCTGCGCGCCAAGTCGGCCGAGTCGATGGGCGAGCGCGCGGTCATCGAGAAGGGCATGGAGACCCTCGAATCCATCGGTCAGGGCGAGTCGACGACGTTCGTCCTGCCCCAGGAGCTGTCGTCGCTGGTCGGCCGGTACGGCAAGCACCTCACCGGTAGCGACGTGAAGGAGGACGGCGAGCAGCTCGACAGCCTCGACTTCGACGCCGAGACCCGCGAACTCCTCGGCCTCGACGACATCGAGGAGATTCTCGGCCAGATAGACAAGGAGGCCGAGATGGACGTGGAAGCGATGGAGCAGGAAGCCCAGGCCATCAAGGAGGGCGAAGACCCCGCCGACATAAAGAGCCCCGACGAGGTCATCGAGGAGATGGACGAGGAGGCTCCCGACATGGACGAAGTCGAAGCCGAGATGGACGCCGAACTCGAAAAGTAAGCTCAAATCCCTCCTGAGACGACTGTCTCTCGACATATCTCGAATTTTTAGAAAAGATATTACTCGCGTCGGTGAGTGGCGTGTCCCAACGCGGCGACCCGACCGGTCGCCGCTCCGTACGCATGGCACGCGACAGCGACCGAGAACCGAGTAGTATCGAGGTACCGTGTCCGACCTGCGAGCGACGCTGGGAACTCGGACGCGCGAACGACCGGACCTGCCCCCACTGCGGCGGGTCGGTTTCGATACGCGTCTACGAGGAGTTCGCGCTGGTCGAGCGCGAGGGGTGGGCCGTCGCGGTCTCGACCGCCGACGACCGACCGACGCCGGGGATTTCGACCGATGGGTGAACTCGCCGACGCGCTGGCGGCGGCGCTTGACGGCCCCGACGCCGACAGCCACTACGAGTGCACCCACTGCGGCGCGGTCGCCGACGGGTGGTTCGACGACTGCCCGAAGTGTGGCGGTACCGTGATGCGAATCGTGACGGACCACCGAGACGACCCGGCGCTCACCGGGAGGTGAGCGCCGGGAGGAGCCTCCTCCAGACCGACCCCGACCTCTCGCCCGTGTGACGCTCCCGCAAGCGAAGGTGTTTTAATCCTCCACGTCGATTTCTCGTGTAGATGGTTGAGCGCTCCGACGTGGATGAAAATAAGCGGGCGACGCTCCGGCGGTTCGCGGTACTGGGTGCCGCGACCCCCCTCACGAAGTTCCGCGGCGAGGACGGCGGCGAGAGCGAGGCCCGCGACGCCATCGCGGGCTACGTCGCCACCACGCCGGGCGCTCACTTCTCGAAGATACGCGACGACCTCAAACTCGGCACCGGCGAGGCCCAGCACCACCTCCGCCAGCTCCTCGAATCGAACGCGCTCGAAAGCCGCCGCGACGGCGACTACCGGCGGTTCTACCCCGCCGACCAGTTCTCGGGGTTCGAGCAGGTCGCGCTGGGCTACCTCCGGCGGGCGACCCCCCGCGGGATGCTCATCGAACTCCTCCGGAACCCGGACGCCACCGGTAGCGACCTCGCCGACGCGCTCGGCGTGTCCCGGCCCACGGTGAGCAAGTACGCCGCGAGCCTCGACGAGGCGGGCCTGCTCGACCGCGAGGACGGCTACGCGGTCCGCCGCCCGGAGACCGTCATCACCCTGCTCGTCCGGTACGCCGACTCGTTCGGCGAAAATGCCGCGACGTTCGCGGCGCAGGCCGACGGCTTCATCTCGTTCGACCCCTAGGAATTCTCGTTCGTCGGTGTTCGGTACGTCTATTCGTAGCGTTTCGTTCCAGTAGCTCTGATTTCGACGCTTCCCGACTCCGCTACCGACTTCCTCGTTTCGTGCCTATCGAAGAAGAGACTGCGAATCGGTCTTCGAAAGCCCCCGCCCGCTCGCCTCGAACCGACGGAGATATGAACGCGAACGTTCAGAAAGCCCCCGCCCGCTCGCGGTCGCTCAGCGACATATCCTCGCTCGCTTCGCTCACTCGGATAGGGGTCGCTGAGACGACTACATGAACGCGAGCGGGCGGCCCCTTTCATTCCCACCCGGTGGACTGTGCCATCGGCCGATTCCCGGTGGACTGTGTCACCGGCCGATTCCCGGTGGACTGTGCCATCGGCCGGTTCCCGTGGTCTGTGTCGTGTCGCGTCTCGGGTGAAAAATTCAGTCCCCGCTGGACGAAGCCACTGCTACGCGACTCGGAATCGCGGAGAAGCGAGGGCTGACGACCGCCGCGCTACTTGAACCGGAACGTTTCGAGGTTCTTGGGCGCGAAGGTCCGCATGTTGAACTCGTGGTAGAGCGCCGACGAGAGGTCCTGCGTCGAGGACTCGTCGCCGTGGACGCACAGCACCTTCTCGGGGCGGGGACTCATCGTCTTCACGAAGTTCATCAGGCCCTGCCGGTCGGCGTGCCCGGAGAAGCCGTCGACAGTCTCGACGTCGACCTTCAGCTTCAGGGTGCCGTTCCGACCGCTTCGGCCGCCGCGGTTCATCGGAATCTCGTCCCAGCCGTTCTGGATGCGCCGACCGAGGGTTCCCTGTGCCTGATAGCCGACGAAGACGAGGCGGGAGTCGGGGTCGCCGCCGACGTGGTCGAGCCACGACATGATGGGGCCGCCGGTGACCATCCCGGAGGTCGAGAGGATGATGCAGGGGCCGCCGTCGGCGACCTCGCGCCGTTCCTCCTGGCCGCCGTCGATGTGGTTGAACTGGTCGGCGAGGAAGGGATTCTCGTCCTCGTGGAAGATGCGGTCCCGGAGGTCGTCGCGGAGGTACTCGGGGTAGGTGGTGTGGATGGCGGTCGCCTCCCAGATCATGCCGTCGAGGTGGACCGGCATCTCGGGGATGTCGCCGTTGCGCATCGCCTCCTCGATGACGAGCATCATCTCCTGAGAGCGCCCGACCGCGAACGCGGGGATGAGGACCTTCCCGCCCTGATCGTAGGTCTCGTTGATGACCTCCTTGAGCTTGCGCTCGGAGTCCTCCTGGTCGGTCTGGTAGTCGTTTCGACCCCCGTAGGTGGATTCGAGGATGAGCGTCTCGACCCGCGGGAAGTCGTTGACCGCGCCGTTGAACAGCCGGGTGTCGGTGTAGTGGATGTCGCCCGAGAACGCGACGTTGTAGAGGCCGTCGCCGATGTGGAAGTGGCTGATGGCCGACCCGAGGATGTGGCCCGCGTTGTGGAGCGTGAGCTTCACGTCGGGCGCGATGTCGGTCACGTCGCCGTACTCCAGCGGGATAGTGTGCTTGATGGCCTCCCGGACCATCTCGGACTCGTAGGGCGGCGCGCGGCCCTCCTTGGCCGCGACGTCGAGGTAGTCGAGCTGGAGCAGTCCCATCAGGTCGCGGGTGGGTTCGGTGGTGTAGATGGGGCCGTCGTAGCCGTACTTGAACAGCAGGGGGATGAGCGCGGAGTGGTCGAGGTGGGCGTGGGTGAGCACCACCGCGTCGATGGTGTTCGCGCCCGCGCCCAGCGCCTCCGCGACCTGGAGGTAGGGAACCTCGCCCTCCGCGCCCGGCTTGTCGCCGCAGTCGATGAGGATGCGGGTCTCGGGCGTCGAGAGGATGAACGAGGCCCGACCGACCTCCCGACAGCACCCCAGCGTGGTCACCCGGACGTACTCGTCGTCGGACATCTCCTCGCGGTGGATCTGTCGGCCCACCTTCTCCAGGATGTCCCGTCGCTCGTCGCGCTCCTGTTTCAGGAAGTTCCGGACGTTCGAGACGGTCGAGGACTCGATGGGCGGCGTGCGGACCACCTCGGGCGTCCACCCGACCTCCTGTGTTATCTCCCGGAGGGTCGAGCCGTGCTTGCCGATGACCATCCCGGGCTTCTCGGCCTCGATGACGACCTCGCCGGTGTCGGCGTGGAAGTCGAGGTCGGTGACGCCCGCCTCGTCGGGAATGACCGCCAGTACGTCCTCGCGGGCGTCCTTGGGCCGCGATAGCACGTCGGGGTCGGGACGGACCGTGATGCGCTTGCGGAGCTGGCTCGCCAGCTGGCGGATGAGGTCGCCGTTGCGCGCGAACTTCTTGGGGTCGCGCGTGTAGACGACCAGTTCCGGGCCCTCGTACTTGACGTCCGACACCGAGATGTCGCTCGGTAGCTCGCTTTTGATCTCTGCTCGCAGTTCCTCGAGTTGCTGATCTACGTTACTCATAGTGGGAAAAAGTCGGCTTCGTCTGTGATGTGCCGTCCTGACCGCTCGTAGCCGTCGCGACCCGGAAGACGCCGTCTTCCGGGTCGTCGCCGAGTCCGGTAGCTACGGTCCCAGCGTCCGACGCTCGTCGGGCCTGAGTGAACTACCGGTTCGGCTGTCGATACGGTTGTAATGCCGTCACGACTACGATGCAGAGTACAGCACAGCATAGATTTCGCTTCTCCGCGGGATGGTAACTCGCGCCGACGCGCGAGCAGTCCGCGTCCCCGGCGGGACTGCCGCAGACCGGACGCTCATTCGGGGACGCAGGAAAACCCGCTTAGTCGCCACTAGTCCCCGATGTTATAAAAGCCTTCTCAAAACGAACACATCCAAGGTCGCCGGGCGCGTCCGGCCGGTATGCGACTCACGCGCGACGCCGTTGCCGACGAGTACCGGTGGGTCCGCGAGCGAGCAGACGTGACCGTCCCGCTGATAAACGAGGTCCGGGCCGACCTCGGCGACCGCTTCGACGCCGACGTGGACGAGGTCACGGTCGAGCAGTACGAGCGCGAAGCCGACGCGGTCTTCGCCGACGGCGACCTCGCGGTCAACGTCGCCGCGCTCGTGGGGCTCCTCCGGGAGCTGGACGTGGCGGGCGACTACCCGGGGTTCGTGGTGGACGAGTTTCTGGGCAGACGGCTCGCAGGGACGATAGCGGGGGCCCAGCCCCTCGGCCTGCTCGGGGAGGCGACGTTCCACTACGCCGACCTGCTGACCCACTCGGACGACGACACCGCGGGACTGGACGACCTCGACGCCGCGCTCGCGGCCGGATTCCAGACCCGCCTGCCGGGGTGGGACTGGACGGAGGGGGCGAGTCCCTTCGCGGTCGAGACTCGGGAGTGACGCGTTCCCCCGACTCGCTCACCCGAGGGCGTCGAGTGCGTCCTCGGCCCGTCGAACGAGCGCCGGGTGGGGGTCTGCTTGGGCCCTCGACTTCTGAACCTCCGCGAGCGCGGTCTCGACCGAACAGTCCCGCCGGACCGCGAGCGCGGCCGCCGCGACCGCCGGACTCCGGGAACTCCCGCGAGAGCAGTGGACCAGCACGGTCTCGCGGGCGTCCAGCGCGGCGACGACCGCCTCGACGGCCCGCCGGAATGCGGCCGGGTCGTTCCTCGGCCCGTCCATCATCGGCGCGTCGACGAGCGACACGTCGTCGGGATAGCCGCCGGTCGGCAGGGCGTGGGTGAGCTTGCAGACCGTGGTGATTCCGGCCGCCTCCTGTCTGTCTGCGTCGGCGGCCGCCTCGATGCTCCCGACGAACAGTCCGGGTGCGATCTGGTCCATCTACGGCTCGTTTTCGTCTGCATCGACTAAACATCGGTTTTTTGGCCCCGCTGGACCGACGAGTCGGTATGCAACCCGCGACCCTCTGTTACCTCCTGCGACCCGGTGACGAGGAGGTGCTACTCATCGAGAAGAAGCGCGGCCTCGGCGAGGGGCTGTACGTCGGCCCCGGCGGCAAGGTCGAGGACGGCGAGACGCCCCGCGAGTGCGTGGTCCGCGAGGTCGAGGAGGAGATCGGCGTGACCCCGCGCGACCCCGAGAAGGTCGGGGAGTTCGAGTTCGTGTTCGGAGAGACGCCCGAGATGTTCGTCCACGTCTTCCGCGCGGAGGACTTTGCGGGCGAGCCCGAGGAGAGCGAGGAGGCCGACCCCGAGTGGTTCGGCTACGAGGAAGTGCCCTACGACGATATGTGGGAGGACGACCGCCACTGGATGCCCCACCTGTTCGACGGCGAGACGTTCGAAGGACGATTTGTGTTCGATTCGGACGGTGAGGAGCTTCGGGAGTGGGACGTGGAGACGGGCGTGGGGTTTTGAAGATGTGAGAAGCCATTCGAGGAGAGCCATTACAGCGACCGCTACTCGCACGGTACAAATGAGACCGCACCGCGACCGCAGGCCACGCCCTCCCCAACCGACTGCGTTTCTCGGTCGCTCACTACGTTCGCTTCCTGCGATACTCGTCCCTCGCACGAGTGTGTCGCGCCACGAGGGCGCGACAGCCGCGCGCCACGCTGGAACTGACGATTCACGAATTCAATCGAAAGTCACGGCGCGCGCTGGCGCGGCCTCGCCGTTCGAGGCCGCGCCATCAGCGCGCGAGGGATGAGCGAACGAGCGACTGGAAGGAGCGAGTGAGCGAATCGGCTGGGGAGGCGTGTGGCCCGCGGTCGCGGTGCGGTTGCGGTCTTCATAGGTGACGGCAGTAGCTAGCTTCACTCGCCCTCCAGTCGTTGCTCTCGTTACCTCCCATGCGATTTCCTCCCACCAAATACCACGACCTCGACCCGTTACCAAAGCTTCATCGCATTTAAGACCGCCTCAGTGAAATCACTACCCAATGAGCGACAACGAGCAGGAACTCGGTATCACCGAGCAGAAGGAGTACTCGCCCGGCGACTGGTACGCCGAGGTCGTCCAGAAGGCCGAACTCGCCGACTACGCGCCCATGGGCGGGTTCATCGTCACCCGACCCCGCGGGTACGCCCTCTGGGAGGGCGTCCAGGACCACCTCGACTCGTGGTTCAAGCAGACCGGCTCGCAGAACGCCTACTTCCCCGCGCTCATCCCCGAGAGCTACCTCGAACGCGAGAGCGACATCGTCGAGGGGTTCGACCCCGAGGTGGCGTGGGTGACCCACGGCGGCCACGACGAACTCGAAGAGCGACTCGCGTTCCGGCCCACCAGCGAGTCCATCATCACGCCGTTCATGAGCAACTGGGTCCGGAGCCACCGCGACCTCCCCCTCCGGCTGAACCAGTGGTGTAGCGTCATCCGGTGGGAGGCCACCGAGACCAAGCCGTTCTTCCGGACCAAAGAGTTCCTCTGGCAGGAGGGCCACACCGCCCACGAGACCGAAGACGAAGCGTGGGATGAGACGATGACCCGCCTCGGCCAGTACGAGCGCCTGTACGAGGACGTGCTCGCTATTCCGGTCCTCCGGGGTCGCAAGCCCGAGCACGACAAGTTCCCCGGCGCGCACACCACCACCACGGTCGAGGCGCTGATGCCCGACGGCAAGTCGGTGCAGGGCGGGACCTCCCACTACCTCGGACAGGGGTTCGCGGAGGCCTACGACCTCACCTTCACCGACGAGGACGAGGAAGAGCAGGTCGCCCACACCACCTCGTGGGGCCTGTCGTGGCGCGCGCTGGGCGCGCTCATCATGACCCACAGCGACGACCAGGGGCTCGTCGTCCCCCCGACCATCGCGCCCGAGCAGGTCGTCATCGTCCCCATCTGGAGCGAGGACACCCGCGAGGAGGTCCTCGACTACGCCGAGGGCGTGGCCGACGACCTCGAAGCCGCGGGCGTCCGGGTCGAACTCGACGACCGCGACGAGCGCAACCCCGGCTTCAAGTTCAACGAGTGGGAGCTGAAGGGCGTGCCCGTCCGCATCGAGATCGGACCCAACGAGGTCGAGGACGACGAACTCACCGTCGTCCACCGTCCCGACGGCGAGGACAGCGTCGAGGACCGCGAGTACGTCGCCGAGACCATCGAGGACCACTTCGAGGCGGTCTACGACAAGCTCTACGCGGCCGCCGAGGAGAACCTCGAAGAGAACGTCCGCGAGGCCTACGAGACCTCCGAGATACTGGGCACCATCGGCCGGTACGGCGGCTACGTCAAGACGCCGTGGTGTGGCGACGAGGCCTGCGAGCAGGTCATCAAGGAGGAGATCGCCGCTGAAATCGTGATGGTTCCGATGGACCGCGACGCCGAACCCATCGGCGAGGAGTGCGGCGTCTGTGGCGACGAGGCCTGCGAGACCGCCTACTTCGCGAAGTCGTACTGAGCGCCCGTCTCCGTTATTTTCGCCGTCTCCGCCCGAAGGTCGCGGGCGCGCTGGTCGCGCCCGCGACCAGCGCGACCAGCGCGACCAGCGCCGCGCCGAGGCCGAATCCGGGAATCTCGCCCTCCGTTTCGGGGGCGGTCGTCTCCGTCCCGACCGAGGTCGCGGTCGGCGACTCGGTCGTCGCGTCCGACATCGGTGCGTCGGTGGTCGAGTCCGTCGTCGTCGTGGGCTCGGTGGCCGAGTCCGTCGTCGTGTCTTCGGTGGTCGAAGTCGCGGTCGTCGCGTCGGCGACCTCCTCGCGGGACTCGGCCATACCGAACTCCGCGGTGACCGACTCGGTTCCGCTCGACGCGAGCGCCGACGACCCGGCGACCGAGAGGTTCGCCTCGTACTCGTCGCGTACGCTGAGTTCGGCCCCGCCGTAGCTGTCGGTGACGTTCGCGTCGGAGAGGTCGGTGACGAGGTAGTAGGTGTCGTTGCGGGCGTCGGGGACGAGGTGGGTCGAGTCGTGTTCTGCGAGGCGAATCTCTTTCGGCGGGACGGAGGGACCGGGGTTTATATGACGGACCTCGAGATTCGCGGCCCCGTCTTCGAGCAGTCCGAAGAACTCGGCGGTGACGTTCGACTCGTTTCGCGCGGCCAGCGCGCCTTCGAGCCCGGACGCTTGGAGTTCGAGGACGAGCGTGCCGTTCCGAGTGACCGCGTCGCTTCGGGTCAGGGTCCCCGCCACCATCGCCGCGTGAAGCTCGGTCCGGTTCGAGAGATTCGCGGACTCGGACGCGACCCACGTCCGCAGTTCGTCGGTGGTTCGTTTGTTCACGGTGAGCCGACTGGCGGTCGTGACCTCGCCGTCGGTCGCGTTTCCGGACCAGAGTTCGAGGTCGTACGTGCCGGTCGCGACCGGCGTCGAGGCGTTCGACCGCTCGCGGACCGCCACGGCGTCCTCACCGGTCGCCTCGAACGTCCCGTCGTACGTGTTGAACCGTACCGTCACTCTGCCGTCACCGTCGGCGTCTCGCGCGGTGACGGTCGCCAAGTGCCGCTCGGCCGGGGAACCGATTCTGAGCGTCGCGGTGTCGGTTTCGGAGAGACGGACACCGACTTCGACCGCGTCGCCGCGCTGTTCGTGGTGAATGGTCGGTTCCGCGAACTCGACGCGCGGGTCGTCAGCGGTCGCGAGCGTCGCGCCGGTCGGTGCGGGGAGTCCGGCGGTCATCGACGTAATCGCTACGATACAGACGAGTAGTCGTCGGTGGAGGGCGGACGACATATATCTGCATTCTAACCAATCTGAGAAGTATCTTCCGCCTCACTCGCCCTCGTGGGGGAGCGACAGCACGACGGCCTCGCCCGACAGCACGCGTTCCTCGTCGGTCTCCGCGACCGTCTCGACCCGAATCCGGTCGTCCCCGAGGTCCTCGACCACGGTGGCGGTCGCGGTCACGGTCTGGCCGGGTCGGACCGGGTTCTCGAAGTCGAGGTCCTGAGAGAGGTAGACGATATCGCCCGGCAGGTCGGCGAGGGCGGCGCTGACGACGCCCGCCGACAGCATCCCGTGGGCGACCCGGCCGCCGAAGAGGGTCTCGCTGGCGTACTCGGCGTCGCGGTGGATGGGGTTGTCGTCGCCGGTGAGGTCGGCGTAGTCGTCGATGAGTCCCTCGGTGACCGTCAGGGTCGCCTCAGCGGTGTCCTCGACAGTTGCGACTGGCATGGTCGAACGTCGGGCCGCGCGGCGAATCAATCCGGGGGTTAACATGTGAAACGGGGTTTTGAAGGCGGGGTCGTCCGTGGGTTCACCCATGCCTTATGCCGACAACGACGGCGTCTCGCTCTCCTACGAGACCGCCGAACCGGTCGATGCCGCCGACGGGGACGCCGAGACGGTCGTCCTCGTGGAGGGGCTCGGCTACGGCCGGTGGATGTGGCGCTGGCAGCGCGACCGACTCCGAGACGAGGGCTACCGGGTCGTGGTGTGGGACAACCGCGGCACCGGCGACTCGGACGCACCCGAGGGGCCCTACACCGTCGCGGAGATGGCGAGCGACCTCGACGCGGTCCTCGATTCGGTCGGGGTCGAGCGCGCCCACGTAATCGGTGCGAGCATGGGCGGGATGATCGCCCAGCGGTACGCCCTCGACTACGACCGCGCCGAGAGCCTCGCCCTGCTCTGCACCTCGCCTGGGGGCGAGGAGGCCGTCGAGACGCCGCCCGAGACCCAGCGGCGGATGTTCGACGTTCCAGCCGATGCCGACGAGCGCGAGGCGATTCGGTACAAGATGAAGCCCGCGATGACCGACGGCTTCTGGGCGGAGAACGACGACCTGATTTCGGACATCGTCGAGTGGCGACTGGAGACCGACGCGCCCGACGAGGCCCGGCAGGCGCAGGCCGCCGGGGTCGCGGCGTTCGACGCGAGCGACCGCCTCGACGAGATTCGGGTTCCGACGCTCGTAGCCCACGGGACGGCCGACCGGGTGTTGCCGGTCGGGAACGCCGACCTGCTCCACCGCGACCTGCCGAACAGCCGCCTCGCGCTCTTCGAGGGGGGCTCGCATCTCTTCTTCATCGAGCGCGCCGACGACGTGAACGACTGCCTCGCGGAGTTCCTGAACGATGCGTAGTCACGACCAGCGCCCCTACGACTGGGTGGGCGCGTGGAGCGAGAAGCGCGCCCGGCTGTCGCCCGACGCGGTGGGGCTGGTGGACGCGACGACCGGCGACCGATACACCTACGCCGAACTGGACCGCCGGGCGAATCGGGTCGCTCGGTTCCTCCGGGAGTCGGGACTCGACCGGGGCGACCGGGTCGCGGTCCTCTCGCGGAACCGCCCCGAACTCGTGGACCTGTTCTTCGCCACCGCCAAGACCGGAAGCGTCCTCGCGCCGCTTTCGCACCGCCTCGCGGCGGCCGAGCTGGTCGAGATGCTGAACAACGTGGAACCGTCACTTCTCGTGGTCGAGGAGCCGTTCGCCGACCTCGCGGGCGACGTGCTCGCCCGCGAGGAGCGGGCGTTCGACTGTTCGGTGGTGACGCTTCCGACCGATTCCTCGGACTCCGAGGAATCGGTCGGTCTCGACCGGGTCGCGTGGCCCGACCGACTCCCCGACGACGACTCGCCGGTCGAGACCGCCGACGTCTCGATGGACGACCCCCACCTGTTCCTCCACACCGGGGGGTCGACGGGCGTCCCGAAGGAGACGGTGCTGACCCACGGTTCGATCCTCTGGAACTCCTTCAACACCATCACGGCGTGGGGACTCCGGCCCGAGGACGTGACGCCGATGGTGTTCCCGATGTTCCACACCGGCGGGTGGAACGTCCTCACGGTGCCCCTCTTCCACCTCGGGGCGACCGTCGTGCTCGCCCGCGAGTTCGAACCGAGCGAGGTCCTCGACCTCGTCGAGTCGGAGGGCGCGACCGTCCTCGTGGCGGTCCCGGCGGTCCTCCGGATGATGGCCGACCACGACGACTGGGCCGACACCGACCTCTCGACCCTGCGATTCGCCAAGTCGGGCGGCGGCCCCTGCCGCGAATCGGTGATGGAGGCGTGGTGGGACCGAGGGGTCGACCTCTCGCAGGGGTACGGCCTGACCGAGTGCGGCCCGAACAACTTCACCATGCCCGACGGGTGGCCGAGGGAGTTGGCCGACAGCGTCGGGGTGCCCGCGATGCACGTCGACGCCCGCGTGGTCGCAGACGACGGCGAGGAACTGCCCGACGGCGAGATCGGCGAACTCGAACTCGCGAGCCCCCACGCCGCCGACCGCTACTGGCGCAACGAGGACGAAAGCGCGGAGACCTTCGGCGATGGCTGGGTCTCGACCGGCGACCTCGCGCGCAGGGACGAGTCGGGCTACTACTACATCGAGGGGCGCAAGAAGCACATGTACGTCTCGGGCGGCGAGAACGTCTATCCCGCCGCGGTCGAGGACCGCATCGCCGACCACCCGAAGGTCGAGGAGGTCGTGGTGGTCCCCGTGCCCGACGAGCAGTGGGGACAGGTCGGCAAGGCGGTCGTGCAGGGCGAGCAGTCGCTGACTCTCGACGAACTCACCGACTTCCTGAAGGACAGGCTCGCGCGGTTCAAACGGCCGCGCCACCTCGCGTTCGTCGAGGAGATGCCGATGTCGGGCCCCTCGAAGATAGACCGGCAGGCGGTCGAGGACGAGTTCGGCGAGGAGTAGCCCGAAACGGGGTCGCGAGCGCGCTCCCGCGGGAGCGCGCTCGCGACCGAGGCTCGCCGGGACGAACCGTTACTCCGCCAGCCGTTCCCTCGCGAACCGCGCGAGAAGCGGGAGGTCCCCGGCGTGGAGCAACTTCGCGATGTCGCGGAGGCTCCCGCTGTTGGCGTCGCTCAGCGAGTCGTAGTCCATCCGCTTGAGGTCGGCCATCAGGGTGTCGTAGCGCTCGTTGCGCGCCAGATACAGGAGTTGGGTCATCAGCAGGCGGGTCCGCATCTTGGGCGCGACCTCCGAGTGCCAGAGTTCGTCGTAGATGGACATCGCCTCCGCGGAGGTGTCGGGGTCGTCGGGCATGAAACACCGGTCTGCGGTCATGGCGGCGGCCCGCCCCGACTTCATCCCCTTGTGGATGCCCTCGCCCCAGAGCGGGTCGATGGTCGGGACGGTGTCGCCGACCGCCATGAAGTTGTCCGTGCTGAGGCCGTCGGGCATCTGGATGTGGGCCGACCCGCGGTGGACCTTCCCCGCGATGCGTTCGGCGTCGGCGAACCGCGGGTCGGTGTCGAGCCAGTACTGGAGGTAGTCGTCGATACCCATCCCGTCTTTGGCGTAGTCGCGGTGGGCGTCGTTCTGGATGTAGCAGAGGCCGACCTTCGCGGTGTCCTCGCCGGTGTGGAATATCCACGAGTAGCCCCCCGGCGCGATGTCGTGGTCGAGCCGCAACATCATCGCGTCGTGGAGGTCGGCGTACCCCTCGGCGTCGATGTCGATGCCCTCCAGTTCGTACTCGATGCCGATGGCCTGATGCTTGCGTTCGAGGTCGACCACGTCGAGTTTCTTCGCCAGCGGCGCGGCGGGACCGGTCGCGTCAACGACGATGTCGGCGTACACCTCCTGGCCGCCGCCGTACTCGACGCCGATTATCTCGCCGTCCTCGGTCACGGGCTTGGAGACCCTAGCGTCGAACCAGTACTCCGCGCCCTCCTCGCGGCCGTCGGCCACCAGCCAGCGCTTGAAGTCGGCGAACTCCAGCACCGCGCCGGGTTGGTGCTGGACGAAGTGGTCGGTGGGCGATTCGAGCACCACGCTGTCGGTGTACTGCATCACCACGTCGTCGGGCACGCCGAACGCCGACATCATGGAGGGGAAGGTCCCCGCGGTCGACTTGTTGCTCTGGCGCGGGAACTCGTCTTCGGGTTCGGTCTCGAGGACGACCACGTCGTAGCCCCGCGTGGCGAGGTCCCGAGCGCACTGCGCGCCCGCGGGACCCGCACCCGCGACGATAACGTCGAAGCGGTCGGTCATGGCCGACTCCCTCGGTTCCGGTTCGTTCGTCGGCGCTCCCGGCCGGTCGGTCCCGTCAGTCGCCGACCCCGCCGATAGTTCCGCAGAGTCCGTCGGAGTCGGGCGCTCCGCGCGGGAGCGTCCCGGCCGAACGCGGTCCCCGTCCCGGCCCCGACGAGAGTGTCATATTCGTCCGCAGTCATCTCTACTGCGGGTTGACGCCACTCCCATAAAAAACGGACGCAAACGCGCTCAAATCGGCATTCTGTTGGCACAACGCGGGCAAAAGGACCGTGACATAACACGTCGGGGACGGGCGAGTAAGACGGTCCGGCGCGGACCCGGCGACGGGACTCGCGCGCCGCGCGGCGCGCGAGTCCCGTCTCGGTGGCGGTCACTTTCGGCGGCGGTCACTTCGCTCTCGTCACGAGGAGTCGAGCGAGGCCCACGAGCGCGACGACGGCGGCGGCCACGACCGCCATCCAGACGGGGTCCGGAGAGCCCGACGGTTGCACGCCAGAAGATGGGTCCCGCCGTTCCGTCGATCTTTCGCGGGTGCGGAGAAACGCGGTCGGTCGGAGACCGAATCGCTCAGTAGAACTCCCGAACGAGGTCCATCGCGCCCTCGGTTGTGCGGCCCGGGTTGGTACCGAAGGCCGCGTTCGAAGGAGTGGAAGGGGAAGCGAGCGGCTTCCGCCGCCCCAACAACGAGCTATTATTTCAGTTCACTGTAGAAAATTATATATTTATATACATTTGGATTATAATTGCGATGTCAAGAAAGACCGAAGGAAGTGGTTTTGGTTGCGAAAACATGGATCGGCGTGAGATACTGAGTGCCGTCGGGGCGGCTGGCGTCGGTACAATTGGTTTGTCCACCATCGGTACCGCACAGAGCGATCCCCTCAGCGGAAAGTTCGCTGAGATTGATTACGCACTTCGACGTGAGAAACTCGGCGATACGTCTTCGCCACTTACTATGGAGACCAAAGAGGTATCAAAAGACTGGTATCAATCACTTAGGAAAGCAGAACAGATTCGGGAACAGACCAACTTCGAATCAAGAAGTTACGTCACCGAAGTTGATCTGATACCGCCAAAACACGGTGGGTCCGGCCCAAAAATCGAAGTCGGAATACTCCAGAATACCGAAAAGACGGCCGGTCCTGAACTTCCATCCAGTCAAAAAGCGCGCGAGGAAATCCCTGCTGAGATAGACGGGGTACCGGTAGATGTTCACGAAACCGGTAGTTTCGAACTTGGTTGTTACGAGACTGACTACGGCGAGTATGTTCCTACAGGTGCCGAAATGGAAGCTGGCTACAATGACACGCATTGTACCATGGGCGCACCGTTGCACAAGGACGGCAAAATGTATTTCTCTACTTGCCAACACATATTTTATAAAGACGATCCGCTGACGAGAAAGTTGTACAATCAAGATGAGGACGAAGCTATCGGTGACGTGGTGGACCAACATTGCAGAGACGACTTTGTCGCTGCCGAACCAATAAACGGTCACGAACCGACGTATTCGCTCGCCGACTCCAATGGCACCACGACTGACCTGACCATCGTGAAGCAGTTTACGAAAGACGCGTTGCAAGACAAGATCGCCAACGACGAGAATCTGACCAAGCGAGGAATCACAACATGCGAAACGTCGGGGAAGATCCGGTCTGCAAATGGATACATCGGATACATTCAAGATGGGTGTAGTGATCGAAATCACCGATTGAAGTGGGGTAAAAGCGGAGACTTCGACGACGGTGACAGCGGTTCAATTGCGTACCAACAAGTAGGACATGATCAGGTCGGGGTAGCCGGAACGTGCAACGGCCGTGACCCTGCTGCAAACGGACGTGTGTTCGGCGCATCGGCATGGTGGATTGAGGATAACCACGGATATACCTACGTTTAAACGCTTCACATCTATTTTTGTACTATGTAACGAACGTACGCTATTTCGCCGAGGACATAAGTTGGTGGTCTGTCATATAGTTATTGTGGGGTCTATTTATAAAACAGCCACTGAAAGGTATGGTTTATTAACGGTTGGTAGCTTCCGACAGGGTCACTCGAAACATCCACCCAATAGCGAAGCCAAGCGTCCCAAATATAAGACCACCTACAAGACTTCCAACAGCAATCAATCCAGCTAGTTCTACTAACTCTGGTGGCGACTCAGTGATTCCGATTCCACCGTAGTTCGCGGTTACTCCTATCAACGCTGCCGCCGCAATCGTCCAACTCACCAACAGGCCTTCGTTTGAGTACGCTTGGACAGCAATTACGGACACCAACAGTGCGGCGAACCCTTCCCACCAGAGTACCGAATGGAACTCCGGAAAGTCGAGCGTTTTTATCGCCGCGAAATAGCTGATAGAAGCGACGAGAAGCGCAACTGCACCGAGACCCCACATTTTCGTCATCTCCGTATCGACTCCGATGAAGAAGGTACGATTGTCTCGCACGTTCATATTACATAGTGTTGTTCAGTCTATAAATATTTTCGGTGGTTTACGTCTTGTAATTCGGCTACTGATTGAAACCAACTGTTTACTCAATACTACGCAGACTATTGCTCTAAATGAACGAAGACTGTACTTTGTTTCGAAGCCGAGAACGACTGAAAATTCACTAAAAGAACTACGGTATCAGTAGAACTCCCGAACGAGGTCCATCGCGCCCTCGGGCGCGCCGTCCGGGATGTCGGCCATGTTGCTATCGAGGCCGTGGAGTTCCGAGTAGGGGACGCTCTCCTCGTTCTGGTAGAGGATGCCCTGATACTCCTTGTCGGCGTCGAGGATTTTGTCCTTCGCGGCGTCGCGGTCGGTCGGGTCGTGGTCCTCGTCTTCGAGGTCCACGATGGAGTCCCGGAAGTAGTCGTAGGTGTCCACGTCGTTGAACGTCACGCAGGGGCTGAAGACGTTGACGAAGCCGAAGCCGTCGTGCTCGATGGCCTGCTTGACGATTTCGGTGTGTCGCTGGGCGTCCGTGGAGAACGACTGGGCGATGAAGCTCCCGCCCGCCGAGAGGGCGAGCGCGAGGGGGTTGACCGGCGGCTGTTTCGGTCCCTCGGGGGTCGTGCTGGTCTCGAAGTCCTCCCGCGAGGTCGGGGAGGCCTGCCCCTTGGTCAGGCCGTAGATGCGGTTGTCCATCACCACGTAGGTCATGTCGACGTTCCGGCGGACCGCGTGGACGAAGTGGCCCGCGCCGATGGAGTAGCCGTCGCCGTCGCCGCCCGCGACCATCACTTCGAGGTCGGGGTTGGCGAGTTTGACACCCGTGCCCACCGGGAGCGCCCGGCCGTGGACGCCGTGGAGCGCGTAGCTGTGCATGAAGGTGCCGATCTTGCCGGAACAGCCGATACCCGCGACCACGAACGTGTCGTCGGGGCTGTTGCCGGTCTCGGCCAGCGCCTTCATCATGCCGTTCATCGTACCGAAGTCCCCGCATCCGGGGCACCACGTCGGCTGCTTGTCGGATTTGAAGTCGGTGAATCGTACCTCGGAACTCATGCTCTAACCTCCTCGGCTTCGAGTCGCTCTTTGATGTCGTCTGCCAGCTCGTCGGCCTTGAACCGCACGCCGTTGTACTTGTTGACGCGCTTCAGACGGGTGAGCGCGTCACGTTCGAGCAGGTTGGCGAACTGCCCGGTCTCGTTGCACTCGACCACGATGACCTCGTCGGCGGCCTCGATGTCGTCGCTGAGGTCGGGCCGCGGGAAGATGTACGGTACCGAGAGGAACCGAACGTCGATGCCGTCGTCTTCGAGGAACCCGAGGGCCTCGCGCATCGCGCCCTCGTTCGACCCCCACGAGATGACGAGGTTGTCGGCGTCGGGATTTCCGAACTCCCGGACCTCCCAGTCCTCCTCCTCGCGGGCGGTCTCGACCTTCCGGTTGCGCTTGTCGACCTGCTCGACGCGAACCTCGGTGTCCTCGGTCCGGCGACCGAGCGAGTTGTGTTCGAGGCCGGTCGACATGTGGGCCGCGCCGTCGGTGCCGGGGAACGCCCGGGGGCTGATGCCGTCGGCGGTCGGGAAGTGGGGCTGGAACCGGCCCTTCTCGTCGGTCCAGGCCTCGACCTCGTCCTCGTCGACGACCTTCCCGCGGTCGATCTCGACCTCGTCCATGTCGAACTCCTCGGGTTCGAACGTCTGCTCGGTGACCGCCATCGCGAGGTCCGAGACCAGGAAGACCGGCGTCTGGTACTTCTCGGCGAAGTTGAACGCCTCGACGGTCTTGTGGAAGCACTCGGCGATGTTGGTCGGCGCGACCACGAACCGCGGAATCTCGCCGTGACCGCCGTAGAGGGTCATGTTGAGGTCGCCCTGCTCCTGCTTGGTCGGCATCCCGGTCGAGGGACCCGAGCGCATCACGTCGCAGATGACCAGCG
The DNA here is from genome assembly GCF_024138125.1 of Halorussus salilacus. NCBI lineage: Archaea > Methanobacteriati > Methanobacteriota > Halobacteria > Halobacteriales > Haladaptataceae > Halorussus > Halorussus salilacus. Next base: position 953,562 of record NZ_CP099993.1, on the reverse strand, counting down.
GCGTCTCGCTCTGGGCGACCAGCCCGAACGTCTCGGTCATCAGGTCGATGCCCGGCCCGGAGGTCGCGGTCATCGAGCGCGCTCCGGCGCGGGCCGCGCCCAGCGCCATGTTGATGGCCGAGAGCTCGTCTTCGGCCTGAACGACCTCGCCGCCGAACCGCTCGATGCGGCCGGTGAGGTACTCCATCACGTCGGTCGCGGGGGTGATCGGGTATCCGGCGTAGAACCGACAGCCAGCCGCGATGGCCCCCATCCCGATTGCCTCGTCGCCGTTGAGCAGGACGTAGTCGTTGTCGGTCGTGTCGAGGTCGTAGTCGAACTCGTGGTCGTACTCCTCGGCCACGTACTCCTGGCCCTTCCGGGCGGCCTGCTTGTTGTTCTCGACGAGCGACTCACCCTTGCTACCGAACTTCTTCTCCAGCGCGGAGTCGAGGTTCTCGATGGGGAAGTTCGTCACCTCGCACGCCGCGCCGAGCGCGACGACGTTCTGCATGATGGCTCCCCCAGCCTCCTCGGCGAGGCCTTGGAGCGGAACGTCGAGGCCGATCATCCCCTCGGGCACCTCGACGTCCTGCATCTCGGTGCGCTCGCCGTCGTAGATGATGACGCTCCCCTCGTGGAGTTCGTCCATGTTCTCGTCGATGGTGCGCTCGGTCAGCGCGACGAGAATGTCGAGTCGGTCCACGACGCTCTGGACGCGGTCGGTCGAGCTACGGATTTTGTACGCGGTGTACCCCCCGCGGATGCGGGACGCGAAGTCCTTGGAAGTGAATACGTGTCGTCCCGCGCGCGAGAGCGCTTGCGCGAAGATCTTCCCCGTCGAGTCGATCCCATCGCCGGCTTCGCCGCCGATGGCCCAGTTCAGGTCGTCTGGCATTCCTAGCTAAGGCGTAACCCACCCCAAATCAAAAGCCTTCTGAAGCGCCCTTCCCGGCAAGGACTTCCGGCATGCGGATTCGGGGTCGCCGGTCGGAGTCGCAGACTCTTTGGTCGTCCCGGCGCAAGACGGCCCATGGACGGCACGGAAGTCGCGGTTCGCTCTGTCAGGACGGTCGGTTCCGACACGGTCGCGCTCGAACTGGAGACGCCCGAGGGGTTCGACGCCCACCCCGGGCAGTTCGTACAGCTCGCCGCGACCGTGGGGGGCGAGGAGGTCACCCGCCACTACACCCTCTCGTCGCCCGACAGCACCGAGACGTTCGAGGTGACCGTCGAGGTCGACCCCGAGGGGTCGCTCAGTCCCCACCTCGCAGACCTCGAACCCGGCGCGACCGTCGAGGTCGCGGGACCGTTCGGCGACGCCTACTACGAGGGCGAGGACAGCGTGGTCGTCCTCGCGGGCGGGCCGGGCATCGGTCCCGCGGTGGGCATCGGCGAGCGCGCGGTCGCCGAGGGCGGCGACGTGACCGTCGTGTACCGCGACGACGACCCGGCCCACGAGGACCGCCTCGCCGACCTCGCCGCGGAGGGCGCGACGGTCGCCATCACGACCGACGTGTCGAGCGAGGAGGTCGTCGACCTCCTCGCGAACAGCGTGGGACAGGTGTTCGTCTACGGTTTCGCCGACTTCCTCGACGAGGCGACCGCCGCGCTCGACGCCGCGAACCTCTCGGCGGGCGACGCCAAGACCGAGAACTTCGGGCCCGCGCCGTAGGAACCGACTTCACGTCACTCGTTCTCAGTGCTCGACGAACTCCACCAGCGCGCCGCCCGTCGATTTCGGGTGGAGGAACGCGACCTCGTGGCCCCACGCGCCGGGCCGGGGTTCCTCGTCGACGAGCTCGACGCCGCGCTCGCGCGCGGCGTCGAGCGCCGCCTCGATGTCCTCGGTCGCGAGCGCGACGTGGTGGATACCCGGACCGTTCGCGTCGAGATATCGCGAGATGGTGCCGTCTTCGATGGGTTCGAGCAGTTCGAAGTAGCTCTCGCCGAGTTCGAGGAAGACGACTCGCAGGCCGTCGAACTCCTCGCTGTGGGCGACCGGCGCCTCGAACAGGTCTGCGTACAGGTCGGCGAGCGTCTCGGCGTCGTCGGTGGCGATTCCGACGTGGTCGATGTGCATGTTCGAGGGGTCCCCTCGATGGCGTATAGTTCCCGCGGTAGCGCTCCGGATGTGGCGAGCGCCGTCGGCGGGCGACTCGTCGCCCGCCGACGCTCGCCCGCTACGGACACTACCGCTTCGCCAGCGTTTATGACGCTCGTCGCCGTGGCACGGAGCATGAACCCGGAGGACCTCCGCGCCGACATCCCTGTTCTCGACCGGACCGCCTACATGAACACCGGAGCCGCGGGACCGAGCCCGACCCGCGTCGTCGAGGCGGGCGAGGACTGTCTCGAACGCCACGAGTACGACGCGCCCGTCGAGGAGGGGATGTACCCCGCCGCGTTCGAGACCTTCGACCGGACGCGCGAGGCGGTGGCCGACCACCTCGGCGCGACCCCCGAGGAGGTCGCGCTCACCCAGAGCACGACCGACGGCATCAACCGAATCGCGGCCGGGCTCGACTGGGAGCCCGGCGACAGGGTCGTCAGGACAGACCTCGAACACTCCTCGGGCATCCTGCCGTGGAAGCGCCTCGCGCGCCACGGCGTCGAGACCGAAGTCGTCGAGAGCGAGGCCGGGCGCATCGACGCCGACGCCTTCGCCGAGGCGGTCGAGGGCGCGAAGCTGGTCTGTCTCAGCGCGCTGACGTGGACCCATGGCACCCTCCTCCCGGTCCGGGAACTGACCGAGATCGCCCACGACGCGGGCGCGTTAGTTCTCGTGGACGCGGTCCAGTGCCCCGGACAGATGCCGGTGGACGTTCACGAGTGGGGCGCGGACTTCTTCGCTGGCGCGGGCCACAAGTGGTTGCTGGGCCCCTTCGGCGCGGGCTTTCTGCATGTGAGCCCGGGCGCGGAGGCCCGCCTCGAACCCGCCCACATCGGCTACCGGAGCGTCGAGGACCCCAACGCCGAGGAGTACGCCTACGAGCCCGGCGCGCACCGACTGGAGGTGGGGACGGTCTCGCCCGTTCCCTACGCCGGACTCCGGGAGGCGATTCACCTCATCGAGGAAATCGGCTACGATACCATCGAGGGGCGAATCGAGCGATTGACCGACCGACTCAAGCAGGGTATCGTGGAATCGGACGAGGCCCACCTGCTGAGCCCCCGCGAGTACGAATCCGGACTGGTGAGTTTCGTGGTTGACGACCCCGAGGCGACCGTCGAGCGACTGGCCGAGGAGGGCGTTCGGATTCGGGACCTTCCGTATCCTGATGGTGTGGTTCGGGCTTCTATTCATGTGTTTAATACGGAGGGTGACGTGGACGAACTCGTTGATCGACTTTGACGCGTCAGGCGGAGCATTCACGCGGGAAAATCGGTTCGCGGGCGATACGTCTCCAGTACTCAGTAATCGGACGGGCGTCTAGCAGCCGTCGTTCCACTTGTCGCAGACAATGAGCGGATTGAATACGAACATTCTCTCACCTCCGCCTTTTCTGTATTCTCCAAGAATATAAATTACTATTTGACTATATTAGTATTTTTACCGCGCGTCGGTTTTTTTATTCGCGCCACTCCGATTCGCTACACCGCCGTTCCGGGCTGATATTCCCCGAACGTTTCCCGAAGCACGTTACAAATCTCACCGACAGTCGCGTACGCTTTCACCGCCGACACGATGTAGGGCATCACGTTCTCCTCGCCCTCGGCGGCCTCCCGGAGCGCCGCGAGTCTGGCCTCGACTTCCTCGTCGTCGCGGTCGTCCTTCACGGCGTTCAGGCGGTCGATCTGCTTCTGCTCTTCCTCCGCGGTGACCTCCTGGATGTCGACCTCCGGTTCCTCGTCGACCTCGAACTCGTTGACGCCGACGATGACGCGCTCGCCCTCCTCGACCTCGCGCTGGCGCTCGTAGGCGACGTCCTGAATCTGGCGCTGGACCCACTGGTCCTCGATGGCCCGGCGCATCCCGCCCTTCTCGTCGACGGTGTCGAGGATGTCGAACGCCTCGGCTTCGAGGTCGTCGGTGAGGCTCTCGACGTAGTAGCTCCCGGCGAGGGGGTCGATGGTGTCTGCCGCGCCCGACTCGTGGGCGAGTATCTGCTGGGTCCGGAGGGCGGTCCGGACGCTCTCCTCGGTGGGGAGCGCCAGCGCCTCGTCCTTGCCGTTGGTGTGGAGGCTCTGGGTGCCGCCCAGCACCGCCGCGAGCGCCTGGTAGGCCACCCGGACGATGTTGTTGTCGACCTGCTGGGCCGTGAGCGTGGAGCCAGCGGTCTGGGTGTGGAACTTGAGCTGTTTGCTCTTGGGATTCTCCGCGCCGAAGCGCTCGTCCATGATCTTCGCCCACATCCGGCGGGCCGCGCGGAACTTCGCGACCTCTTCGAGGATGTTGTTGTGCGCGTTGAAGAAGAACGAGAGCTGGGGGGCGAACTCGTCCACGTCGAGGCCCGCGTCGGTCGCGGCCTCGACGTACTCGATGCCGTTGCCGAGCGTGAACGCGAGCTCCTGGGCGGCGGTCGCGCCCGCCTCGCGGACGTGGTAGCCCGAGATGGAGATGGTGTTGAACTTCGGGGTCTCGGCAGCGCAGAACTCGAAGATGTCGGTGATGACCCGCATCGAGGGCTCGGGCGGGTAGATGTAGGTGTTGCGCGCGATGTACTCCTTGAGGAGGTCGTTCTGGATGGTGCCTCGGAGCTGCTCGCGGTCGACGCCCTGCTTGTCGCCGACCGCGATGTACATCGCCAGCAGGACCGAGGCGGGCGCGTTGATGGTCATCGAGGTGCTGACCTCGTCCAACGGAATGCCGTCGAAGACGGTCTCCATGTCGTGTAGCGAGTCGATGGCGACCCCCGATTTCCCCACCTCGCCCGCGGCCATCCCGGCGTCGGAGTCGTAGCCCATCTGGGTCGGCAGGTCGAACGCCATCGAGAGCCCCGACGACCCGTTCTCGATGAGGTACTCGAAGCGCTCGTTGGTCTCCTCGGGCGTGCCGAACCCGGCGTACTGGCGCATGGTCCAGAGCCGCCCGCGGTGCATCGTCGAGTAGGGCCCGCGGGTGTAGGGCTCCTCGCCGGGGAACCCGAGGTCCTCCTCGTAGTCGAGGTCGGCCACGTCCTCGGGCGTGTAGAGGCGCTCGACCTCCTGACCGCCGGTGTCGGTGGTGAACTGCTCCTTGCGCTCGCCGAACCGCTCGACCGTGGGCCCGACCGTCTCCTCGTCCCACTCCTCGCGCGCCTCGCGTATCTCTTCGAGGTCGTCGGCGTCGAACATTATCTAGGTCGTCGGGCGGGGCGCTCTTAACGATTGGCGGATTGGGTCGGAGGGATTCGGAGTGTCGCCCGGCGACGCGTTCCACCGCGAATCGCGCCGATGACACTTTGGTCGGGTGGGACTGAAAGGGGCCGCCCGCTCGCGTGCAGTTCAGTCGCCTCAGCGACCCCTATCCGCGGCGGGCTGTGCGGAGAGCCGCGGATATGTCGCTGAGCGACCGCGAGCGGGCGGGGGCTTTCTGGGCGTTCATCACGTTGGTTTCTACTCCTCGAATCCGCGGTCGAACTCCCTCTGTTAGTAAACCGGTTCTCACCCACCAGTATCGTACTTGTAGGTCGCGCTGTCGGGGTCGATGCCGAAGTCCTCGGCCGACTCCTCGGGTTCGGTCTCCTCCTCGGAGGGGCGAGCGCCCTTGAACCGCTCGCGGAGGCGGTCGGGCATCTCGAACGACTCGACGTCGATGGCCATCCCGACCGCGTCGGGGTCGAGTCGCTCGCGCTTGGTTTCGAGTCGGTCGCGGAGTCGCTCGGGCAGGTCGGCGGTCTCGACGCCCTCGAAGCCGAACTGCGCGAGGTAGTCGGTCGCGCTCGTCAGCGAGTACACCGACTCGAACCCCTGGTCGCGGGCGTGTTCGACGAGTCGCTCGACTACGTGCGCGCCGACGCCCTGGCGTCGCCACTCCTCCAGCACGCCGATGCTGGTGAGCTCGCAGTACTCGCCGTCGTCGGTCTTGTGGATGCGGATGCGGCCGAACCCGGCCTTCTCGCCCGACTGCTCGTCGATGGCGACCACGTAGTCGCGCGAGCGGAACGCGGTGTCGTCGAGTTCCATCGCCTCGATGTGGTCCAACAGCCACACCTCCTCTCTGTTCTTCGCGTCCCGGACGTACATGGGTGTGCGTTAGCTGTCAGAGGGTAAAAAGCTGTGGCGCTCGGGAACGCGGAACAGGGCGGTTTCGGCGAACCGGGGGTCGGCGACCCCCGGTTCGCCGACGCGCCCGACGAGCCTCACAGCCCGCCGGTCACCTCGTCCAGTCGGTTCACCACCTTCTGGAGGTCGGCGCTGTCCTCTATCGAGTCCCGGACGCGCTCGCGGTGGCGGACCTCCGCGGCGCTCGCGCCGTAGGCCCGGACGTACTCCGCGCGCGAGTGCTCGTCGAACGCGTGGCGGATGGCGAAGTAGCCGTCGGGGACCACCGACCCGCAGACCTTGCACTCGCGGCGCTTGTGGTCGGTCGTCTGGTGGACGATGGCCTCCTCCACGTCGTCGAACTGCTCGCCGCAACCGTCGATGGCGCACTCCCAGTCGGTCATGGACGGGTGGTCGAAGTCCCGCGATAAGGACCTTTCGGGCGGCCCCCGCGGCGAACCGCGCCCAGTACAGTTCAGTACGGATCAGTGTACTCCAGTACACCCAGTACAAATCAGTACATTCCAGTACATAACGGTTTCAGCCGGTGAGACGCCCTCGCGCTCGGGGCTCTCGTTCGGGTGAATCGGAGCCCTCCCGAGGGCGTCTCAGACCTCACTCCAGAACGTCGGGGACCTCGCCCAGCGACGCGACGGTCGCGTCGGCGCGACCGTCGCGGTCGGCCGAGGCGTCACCGTCGACGAGGTGGACGCCCGTGAACCCGGCCCCCTGCGCGGGCACCACGTCGCGCTCCAAGTCGTCGGCGACGAAGGCGTACTCGTCGGCCGGAATCGACTCCCTCGCGGCCGCGAATATCTCGGGGTCGGGCTTGCTCGCGCCCACGTCGCCCGAGACGACCACCGCGTCGAAGTACTCCTCGAGGTCGTGGTGGGCCAGCTTCGGGCGTTGGACACCGGTCGCGCCGTTGGTCACCACGCCGAGTTGGCAGTCGAGCGCGTCGAGCGCCTCGCGTGCTCCGGCCGCGAGTTCGGTCGCGCCGACCTCGCGGTCGACGTAGGCCGCCGCCAGTTCCTCGAAGTCGGGAACGATGTCGAACTCGGCGCAGAGGTCGGCCATCGCGGCGCGGTACGGCTCGGGGTGACAGTCGTCGAGGTGCTCGAAGAGAATCTCGACGAAGTGGTCGTGGTACTCGGGGTCGGGACTCACGCCCGCGTCCGACAGCGCCGCCTCGAAGACGGCCTCGAAGTCGTCGGGGAGCTCGACCAGCGTGCCGTCGAGGTCGAAGAACACTGCTCGCATGTGTGACCGATTCGCGGGGGGCCGTGAAAAATGTCGGGTTCGGTGATGGGTCGGCGTCGCCGGACGCGGTCGCGCGACCGCGTCCGGCGACGACTTTTCGAATCAGAATCGTTAACACCGACCTGCGGGAACGTCGAACCGAATGGACGGCGAGTCGTTTCGCGCGGACCTCCATGTGAAGGTGCTCGACGAGAGCGTGGTCGCGCGGGCGAAGGCCCGCGGACTCGACGCGCTGGTCTATGCACCCCACTTCACCCGCCTGCCGGAGATTCGCGAGCGCGCGGCCCGGTTCTCCGACGACGACCTGCTCGTGGTGCCCGGTCGCGAGGTGTTCACCGGAACGTGGCGCAATCGCAAGCACGTCCTCGCGGTCGGCCTCGACGACCCGGTTCCCGACTTCGTCTCGCTCGACGACGCGCTGGCGGAGTTCGCCCGACAGGACGCCGCGGTGCTGGTCCCCCATCCCGAGTTCCTCAACGTCGGTCTCGGGGGCGAGGACCTCCGGCGCTATCGCGACGAAATCGACGCTGTCGAGACGTACAACCCCAAGCACTGGCCCCACCACGACCGCCGGGCGCGCGAACTCGCCAGCGACCTCGACCTCCCGGCGTTCACCTCGTCGTACGCCCACCTCCGCGGGACGGTCGGCGAGGCCTGGACCGAGTTCGAGGGGTCGTTCGACTCGGCGGCCGACCTCGCCGCGGCGCTCAGGTCGGGGGTCGAGCGCCGGGTGGTCCGCCGGTCGGGGTGGAGCCACCGACTCCGCTGTGGCGCGGAGTTCGCCCACCTCGGGTGGGAGAACTCCTACGAGAAGGTAGACCGCATCCTGCTCTCGGGGACGGAACCGACCCACCCGGACCACGTCGCCTACGACGGCCGGTTCGAGTGCGTGTACTAGGCGAGCGACCCCACGACCGTCGTGAGGTCCTGGACCCGGAACGGGAGGTCGAGGTGGACCACGGCGGCGATGACCGCGAGTTCGAGGCCGGTCACCGCGACCGTCACGCCGGTCGCCCACTTGCTGGAGACCGCCACGCCGACCGGGAGGCCGTACTCCTTGCTGTAGGGGTAGAACAGCGCGATGCCGCGCTTGCTCCCGACCACGTCGAGCACGTAGTGGGTCGCCACGCCGATCCAGACGTAGTTGAGGTTGCCGAAGACCACCGGGTAGGCGTAGACGACCGCCAGCACGGGGAGGTTGTGGAGGGTCTTGCGGTGCTTGCCGAAGGCGGTGTCCACGTCCGGAAAGAGCGCGCCGAGGACGACCGGAACCGACACTTCGGCTATCATCCGGAACGTCGGGACGTCCCCCGACGGGTGGATGATGTACCCGAGACCGATGCTCAGCAGGACCGCGTTCAGGACGTGTCCCTCCTTGTTCATCGCTGGACCTCCGTCATATCAGGGTCCTTACCCGGAGGGGACTCAAGGGTTTCCCTCCGCCTCCGACAAAGGATTTTCTACACCTCTGACAGGAGGTCTTCGAGCGCCTTCCGGGCAATCTGCTCTTTTATCTCCCGGCGGTCGCCGTCGAACTCGTGGCGGGAGACGGTCGCGTACGACTCGCCCGTGCCCCACGCTCCGGCGTAGGCGACCCCGACGAACACGGTCCCGACGGGCTTGTCGTCGCTCCCGCCGGTCGGCCCCGCGATGCCGGTGGTGGACACGCCCCACGTCGTCCCGGCGGCGTCGCGGACCCCGCGGGCCATCTCGCGGGCCACGGGTTCGCTGACCGCGCCGTGTTCGTCGAGGGCCTCGCGCGAGACCCCAAGCTCCCGGAGCTTGGCGTCGTAGGAGTAGGTCACCAGCCCCCGGTCGAAGTAGTCGCTCGACCCGGGGACGTCGGTCAGAAGCGACCCCACCAGTCCCCCGGTGCAGGATTCGGCGACCGCGAGAGTCGCGTCGGACTCTCGCAGGGCGTCTCCGAGTCGCTCCTCGACTGGCGGGTCGTCGGCGTACTCGCGCATGTCCGACCCGACGCACCCCGACCGGATGAATCTGGGGGTGGGTCGCGGGACCGGGTTCGGAACCGTAGCGCGCCGGTGAACCATCCACCGGAATCGCGCCGGTGAACCATCCGACAGGGCGGGACTGAAAGGGGCCGCCCGCTCGCGTACACTTTAGTCGTCTCCGCGGGCAACTATTCTCGCGCGGGCTGTGCGGAGAGCGCGAGAATATCCCGCGGAGCGACCGCGAGCGGGCGGGGGCTTTCGAGGACGAAATCGTGGCGGCTACTGGAACCACGGTTCAGAATCGCGGCCGAGACACCACGCTTTTCCACCCCGACCCCCAACCCGAAGGCATGGCAGACGACGAATCCACCGACGAGTCCGAGAACGCCGAATCCGAGGGAAGCGACGAGGAGAAGTCCTTCCGCGAGCGCGTCGAGGAGATCCGCGAGAAGCGCGCCGAGGAGGGCGAGGGCGACGACGAGCGCCGCGAGAAGATGGAGGAGATGATGGGCGGAGGCGGCCCCGGCGGCATGGGCGGGGGCAACCCCTTCGCGCAGATGATGAGCGGCATGATGGGCGGCGGCCCCGGCGCGGGTGCCGGACCCAGCGCGGGCCCGGGCGGCCGACCCGGCGAGAGCGAGTCCGGCGGCAACGAGGAACTGGTCCGGGAGGTCCGACAGCTTCGGGACGAGGTCCGGGACGCGACCCGACAGCTCCAGCGCATCGCCGACGCGCTCGAAGACTGAGCGCCTCGCGCGGTCTGTAGCCGGTCTCGTTTTTCGCGGCGACGCCCGGTCCCGAGCGGAGAGCGACGCGACTTCCGCGACGAGTGGATTTATTATCGTCAGTCTCTCCATTTCGAATCGTAATAGTGTCCGACTCGGGTGGCACGCTCCGACTCTTCGGGAACCGCGAGTTCGTGGCGCTCGCCAGCACCGCGTTCGCCCGGAGCCAGGCCTACTCGACCATCCTCATCGCGCTGGCGCTGTACGCCGACATGTTCGGGACCTCCAGCACCGTGGAGGGGCTGTTCGGCACCGCGTTCGCGGCGGTCCAGCTGGTCATCGTCCTGCCGCTCGGTCGGTACATCGACCTCAAGGACGCCAAGACGTTCCTGCTCGCGGGACTCGCGCTCAACGTCGGGGTGTTCGTCGGGTTCGCGTTCGTCAGCGCGGTCGAACACGTCATCCTGCTCCGCGCGGTCCAGGGGCTGGGCGCGAGCATGCTCTGGCTGACCGGCACCACGGTCGTCGGCGAGATAAGCCCCGAGGAGTCGCGGGGGCTGTGGATCGGGTCGTACAATCAGGTCGGTGCGTTCTCCAGCCTGTTCGGCGACGTGTTCGGCGGCGCGCTGCTGTTCCTCTACGGCTTCCACGAGACGTACGCCGTCCTCAGCTTCTTCACCGTCTGTGCGTTCGTCTCGGTGTCCGTCTTCCTCCGGGACAACCCCGGCGGGACCGCCGACCCCGAGGAGGCGACGGGCCGGGAGACGCTCAGGGAACTGCTCGGGCGGCGCGCGATTCAGGCGCTCGTGTTCTTCCGCGGGTCGTTCAGCGTGGGCAAGATGGCGGTCATCACCTTCCTGCCCATCTACGCCCGGACCGGATTCGGAATCAACGCCTTCCTCATCGGCGGCATCATGGCCGGGGGAAAGCTCACCAAGGCGCTCACGCAGGGGTGGGTTGGCGACCTGACCGACCGGGTCGGCAACAAGTCGCGGTTCATCCTTGCGGGCGCGCTGGTCTACGCGCTCGGGACCGCGCTCATCCCGCTGGCGGGGTTCGCCGAGGGGGTCGTCCCGAGCGTCACGCTCGCGGCGGCGGGCCGCGAGATGGCCCTTCCCGGGGCCTTCTTCGTGCTGTTCGCGGCCTACGGCGTCCTCGGCATTGGCGACAGCCTCCGGCTTCCGGCGAGCATGTCGCTGTTCGTCGAGGAGGGCGAGTACTTCGACGCGGTGGGAAGCAGTCTCTCGCTTCGCTCCATCGCGTGGAAGGTCGGGCAGGTCGGCGGGCCGGTGTTCGTCGGAGCCATCTGGGACGCCACCTCGGTGCTGGTGGCGTTCTGGACCGCCGCGGGCTTCATCGTGGTCTCGACCGCGGTGTTCGCGTGGATATTCTCGGTCGAGGCCGCGCCCGAGGGCGCAGACGCGGTCGCGGGGGACTGAGCGTGAGCGTCGAGCGCGACCGGAGGTCGCGCTCGACGCTCTGTTCGCGGATGCTCTGTTCGCGGATGCTCTGTTCGCGGATGCTCTGTTCGCGGATGCTCTGTTCGCGGATGCTCTGTTCGCGGATGCTCTGTTCGCGGATGCTCTGTTCGCGGATGCTCTGTTCGCGGATGCTCTGTTCGCGGATGCTCTGTTCGCGGATGCTCTGTTCGCGGATGCTCTGTTCGCGGATGCTCGGCGAGCGCTCGAATCGCGTGAGACGGTAGAAGTCGAACGCGGGGACGCCGATTACGACACCGCGATCTCGTCGGCGCGCTTGATGATTTCGACGGCCTCGGCGTCGACCGACTCGGTGTCGAGCCAGTGGGGGACGTAGTTGCGCTTCTCGAAGTCCTCGCGCTCGTCCTCGGTGCCGATGACACACCAGAGCTGGGGCTCGTCGGGGCCGTGCCACTCGCCCTGCTTGCTGATGGAGAAGACGGTCCGCTCGCCGCCGTCGTACTCGATGACGGCGTTCTTCCGGATACCCGGGTGGCCGTGGATGATGAGCCGCTTCATGCGCGGGGATTCGGAAGGACCGGGTAAAAGCGCTTCGGGAACGGTCTCGGTCGTGGAGCGTCGGCGCGGCGGTCAGACGTAGTCGCCGACGTGTTCCATGTGGTAGACGACCTCGTCCGAGAGGTGGTCGAGGTAGCCCGAGTGGTCGTCGCCGACCTGCGAGGTGCCGTCGTACTCGGTGTAGTTCGGGGCGGGCGTGTTGCCCGACTCGTAGCCCGTCTCGCCGAGCGCCTGGTCGAACTCGACGACGTTGTATATCCACTGGAGCGTGTCGTCCTCGTGGCTGTGGTAGTTGAACGCGCCCGTGACGACCTCGGTGATGGCGTCGTAGGTGTCCATCCACTCGGTCGTCGGCGCTTCGTTGTCCTGTGCGGCCCCGAGCAGGTGGATCGAGTACACCTCGTGGCCGTTGTCGGTGAACCACGACCCGTTCAGCGACCGGAGGGCGCTCAACACGACCTGCGCGCCCAGCGAGTGGCTCGCGAACCGGAGTCGGGCGTTCGGGCAGGCGTACGCGAAGTCCACCGCGAACTGCGCGAGCTTCGCCCCGTTCTGCTGGGCGATGTCCTCGGCCTCGTACCAGCCGTAGTCCACGCCGCCGCCCTTGTCGGAGTCCCATGTGTAGCCGACCACGGTGCCGTCGTAGCCGTTGGCCCGGAGCTGGCTGTCGGCGTGGGATATCTTGTCGTGGGCCGCCTGCTCGGCGTCGTCGCTGTCGCTCTTCTTGTCCCACCCGTGGACGAACACGGTCACGTCGTCGGTGCAGCCGGTGTCGACGCCGGGCACGTCACCGCTCGTGTCGTAGCTGGTGGCTGTCTCGCCCGTGACCAAGTCGGCGTCGTCGTCGAAGTGGTCGCGGGTCGAGATGGTCGGAACGTCGGACGCCGCCGCGGTTCCGGTCGCTCCGGCGAACGCGACCGAACCCGCGATGGTCGTTGCGCTGTGCTTCAGGAACTGCCGTCGGTCGAACGACATGGGATACTATTACTATCGAGATAGTTTAAATATTTTTGACTAAGATTAGAAATTAATTATCTGAAGAACGCGTCGGTGGCGCGCTCAATCGAGTCCGAACGGTCGTCGACGCGGCGGTCGTGACAGGCCAGACAGACCAGTCCGGCCTCGCCGACCGGCCGCCGGTCGTCGGGCGACTCGGGGCGGCCGAAGTAGTAGCCGCAGTCGGCACACACCAGCAGGTCGTCGACGGGAGCGAGCCACCCGTGGAGTCCCCCGTAGGCCGCCTCGCCGACGAGCAGGTCGTCGGACGCGAGTTCGTCGGGCCACCGGGTCGAGTCGGCGAGGCGGTCGGCGTGGGCGTCGTTGACGTGGGCGGCCCCCCGTTCCCGAGCGTGCTGGCGGGCGGTCTCGCTGTCCTCGCCGGTCGTGCGGATGCGGTGGCCGCAGGTGACGCACTCGAAGCGATGCTGGACCGGCATCTATGCCGACTCGCAACGCCCCCCGACCGCCACACTCCGGGCGGGTCGCTCACCAGCGAGTCGGGCCACGACCCGCGGGGTCGTGGCCCGACTCGCCCGGTCGGTCGTCGCCTGGAGGTCGCACGCGGCCTCGGTCGTCGCCTGAGGTCCGCACGCGGCCTCGGTCGTCGCCTGAGGTCCGCACGCGGCCTCGGTCGTCTCGTGGTCCGTCGGTTCGGTCGTACGTTCCGTTTGCATGGTCTCCTCCGGGACCGCCGACGGCGGGCGAAACGCCCGGACACCACCACACGCGCTCGCCGTCCGACAGTCGGTACCGGACGGTTCCGCGGGTAGCGACTTAAAATCACTCCACGCGAAGCGAAAGTAAAACTGCGAGGCCGAAACGCGTCGGGACGCGGGAGAGAACGGGGTTCCCCGGCGTCGTGAGGATGAACTCGCGTGACGACGAGGCCGAACTCCCGACTTCGTCCGGTCGACTCGCCCGCCGACGGAGACGAACGCCGACCGCGAACCAAACGGGTTTTAAGCCCCGCGCCGTAATCTCACGGCAAGGTAGATATCTATGCAGATGCCACGACGCTTCAACACGTACTGCCCTCACTGCAAGGCTCACGAGGAACACGAGGTCCAGAAGGTCCGGACCGGTCGCTCGACCGGCATGAAGTGGGACCAGCGCAAGCAGCGCGAGGGGAGCAAGGGTATCGGTAACCGCGGTCGGTTCTCGAAGGTGCCCGGCGGTGACAAGCCGACCAAGAAGACCGACCTCAAGTACCTGTGCAGTGAGTGCGGCAAGGCCCACCTCCGCGAGGGATGGCGCGCTGGCCGACTCGAACTCGAGGACTGAGACCATGGCAGGTAACTTCTACACCGTTCAGTGTCCCGACTGCGACAACGAACAGACCGTCTTCGACAAGGCCGCGACCGAGGTCGCGTGTGCGGTCTGTGGCGCGACGCTCGCCCGCCCCACCGGCGGCAAGGCCGACATCGAAGGCGAGGTCACCGAAACGGTTCAAGCCCGATGAAGTACAGCGGCTGGCCCGAATCCGGCGAACTGGTCGTCGGCAAGGTGGACGAGATCGAGGACTTCGGGGTCTTCGTCGACCTCGAGGAGTACGAGGACAAGCGCGGTCTCATCCACGTCAGCGAGGTCGCCAGCGGCTGGATCAAGAACGTCCGCGACCACGTCAACGAGGGCCAGACCGTCGTCTGCAAGGTCCTCGACGTGGACGAGAGCGCCCAGCAGATCGACCTCTCGTACAAGGACGTCAACGACCACCAGCGCTCTGACAAGATTCAGGAGTGGAAGAACGAGCAGAAGGCCGACAACTGGATGACGCTGGCGTTCGGCGAGGACGTGACCGACGAGAAGTACGCCTCGGTCGCCAACGAGCTCATCGCGGCGTTCGGTAGCCTCTACGACGGCTTCGAGCAGGCCGCCATCCACGGCCCCGAGACGCTCTCGGACACCGACCTCACCGACGACGAGGTAGAGCGCATCGTCGAGACGGCCCGCGAGAACGTCTCGGTGCCGTACGTCACGGTGACGGGCTACGTCGACATCGAGAGCCCGGCCGCCGACGGCGTCGACGACGTGAAGGAGGCCCTGCAGGCCGCCGAGGGCAACGGCGACATCCCCGACGAGATCGAACTCGAAGTGACCTACGTGGGCGCGCCCGAGTACCGCATCCGGGTCCGAGCGCCCAACTACAAGACCGCCGAGGCCCAGCTTCAGGAGAGCGCGGCCCGCGCGGAGTCGGCCATCGAGTCGGTCGGCGGTAGCGCGTCGTTCCACCGCGAGCGCCAGACCGACGACGAGTAGCCGGATGAAATCCGACATTCTGGTGTGTTCGGCGTGGAAGACCGAACACGACCGCCCCGTCTACACCCTCTCGGAGACGTGTCCCGAGTGCGGCGCCGACGCCGTAAACAGCGCGCCCGCGCCGTTCAACCCCGAGGACCCGTACGGCGAGTACCGACGGGCACTTAAGCGGCGCGCCCGCGAGTAAGCCACATGGACGAACTCGACATCGAGGCCGTCGCCGACCCCGACCTCGACGACCCCGTCTTGGTCGAAGGACTGCCGGGCGTCGGCCACGTCGGCAAACTCGCGGCCGAACACCTCCTCGAAGAGAAGGACAGCGAAGTGGTGCGTCGGGTCTACTCCGAGCACTTCCCCCCGCAGGTCGGCGTGGGCGAGGACGGCACCACCGAACTGGTCTGCGCCGAGATCCACGCGGTCGAACTCGACGACCGCGACCTGCTGGTGCTGACCGGCGACCATCAGGCGGGCGACAACGCGGGCCACTACCGACTGACCGACGCCTTCCTCGACGTGGCCGAGGAGTTCGGTGTCGAGTCGGTCTACGCGCTCGGCGGCGTCCCGACCGGCGAACTCATCGACGAGTACTCCGTGCTGGGCGCGGCCACCGACGCCGAGTTCGTCGCGGAACTCGAAGACGTGGGCGTCGAGTTCCGCGAGGACGAACCCGCGGGCGGCATCGTCGGCACCAGCGGCCTCCTGCTCGGACTGGGCGAGCGCCGCGGGGTTCGGGCGGCGTGCCTGATGGGCGAGACCAGCGGCTACCTCGTCGACCCCAAGAGCGCTCAGGCCGTCCTCGAAGTGCTCGAAGACGCCCTCGGGTTCGAGGTCGACTTCGAGTCGCTGGAGGAGCGCGCCGAGGAGATGGAGGACGTCGCGAACAAGATCCAAGAGATGGAGAGCCAGCAGGCCGGAATGGCGACCGACGAGGACCTGCGGTACATCGGATAGCGCGGTTCGTCTCCCCTCCCTCTTCTCGCGGTCTACGACTCGAAGACGCGCTGTTTGCGCTCGCTGTAGGCGTGATACGCAGCCGACAGCGCGAACAAGAAGAGGAAGTACCACGTCCAGAACTCCACCCCGAACGCCGACACGAACGCGAACTCGAGGTTGACCGCGAACAGGGTGAGGATGGCGAGGACGCTCACTCCGAGGTAGTAGGTCGCCCACGAGATGTCGCCCTCCGGGACGATCTCCATGTACACCTCGACCTCCTCGGCCCGGTCGCGGAGTTCGAGTTCCTGCTCGCGCTGGTCGTAGTCGATTATGTCGAGCTCGTTAAGCTTCGGCAGATGCGTCTGATGAAGTGACACGTACACGCTCTTGCGCACGTCTCGGGGCGGCGACTCGCCGGTCTCGACCGCGGCGATGTGCTCGGCCAGCGTATCCACTGAGAGGGTGCCGTCGACGTCCCTGAGGTGCTCTATGGCCCGCCGTCGGCGGTCGTTGCGCAGGACGTTGTGGATTTCGCTGGGTTCGAGTTCCCGCTCGCGGTCGGCGTCTTGGTCCTGCACTGTCATTGTTCGGAGCGACGATACAGACCTGACATGTACCGTTCAGTTTATTTCGGCCGATGACCATTAATGTTACTATAATTTCAATTTATGATAGTCGGGAATCAATCGGCGAGAGTTTCTTTAGCGTACGGCCCGTAGCCCGAGCCGTGCTGCCCGAATGGTTGGTCGTCGGGCTCTGGCTGTCGGCCGCGGTCGGGGTTCTCATCGGTGCCATCTTCGCCGTCGGCTCGCGGCTGTACCCGACCCGAACGGTCGAGACCACGCGCGCGTCGGGGGAGGGTCGGCGGCGGATGGAGATACGCCAGTACCTCTCGACCATCGGCGAGGAGTTCGCAGAGGACCACTTCGTGGAGGGCCAGCACGTCGCGTTCTACCTCCCCGAGCGCGACGTCGCCATCACCTTCGACGCCCGGGCGTACTTCCGCATCGAGCGCTCGCCCACCTACGCGGTCCTGGTCGAACACGAGATGCCCGGCGTCCATCTGGGCGACCGACTCCCGTTCGAGACGCCCGAACTCGACGACGGCGAGGACCGCGTCGACCCCGTCGAGGCGGCGTTCGCCGTCCTCGGCGTGCCCGAGAACGCGACGCTGTCGGAGGTCAAGCGGGCCTACCGCGAGAGGATAAAGGAGGTCCACCCCGACCAAGGCGGCGACCGCGAGCGGTTCCAGCAGGTCCGGGAGGCCTACACCACCGTCCGCAAGCGGGCTAACTGAGGCCGCTGACCTCGTAGGAAACGTCGCCCTCTCGCAGCGCGTCGGTGACCCGCCCGACGATGTCGGCGGTGGCGACCACGACCACGTCGAGACCGCGACCCGCTGCCGCGGCCGCCACCTCGCCCGCCGCGAATTTCGTCGCGGGTTCGCGGTCGATTCGGTCGAGCGCCACCACCGCCTCGACCCCCGTCGCGGTCACGAGGTCGGCGGCCGCGCACGCCGACGCGAGCGCGTCGGCGTCGACGGCCTCTGCGCCACCCGACCGGACCGGCGGCACCTGATAGACCGTGACGGTTCCGGGGTCGAAGTCGATGATTCCCTCGAACCCGGTGACGCCAACGTCCCCGCCAGCCGCGGCGTCGGTCGTCGCCACCCCGGTCGCGGGGCCCTCCTCGCCGGGGGTGGCGTGGAGGAGGCCGTCCGACAGCGAGAGGGTCACGGCCTCGCCCTCCGAGATGTCGTCGGTGGCGACCGCGGCGTCCTCCTGGACGCTGCCCAGCACGTCCTCGGTGACGTGGTCGGCGTACCGGCGCACGTCGCCCGCCTCCTGTAAGAGCCAGTCGACGCCCTCCTTCGTGACGCTGTATCGGGAGCGACCCTCCTTCTCGACCAGTCCGTCCTCGACCAGTGCGCGGATGTACTCGCTGACGGCCTGGCTCGTCACGCCGACCGCGTCGGCGATCTCGCCCTGACTCACCGCTGGCTGGCGCTCGGCGATCTCCGCGAGGATGCGAAACCGGGTGGCGGCGCGTTTGTTCTCCAGAACGTCGGCCATATGTATCGATTTCACCACGGAGGCAATAAATCCCCGGCGGTCGCTCCGTCGGGATTCGGAGTCGGTTCGCGACGAACGCGTCGTCACTCCGTTCGACCAGTCATTCGAAACGATGGCAATCGACCGGGAATCTCCAGAAGACGTCGACGTTTTTCGACGCTTCCCACCCCTGATCGTCGAAAGACCCGCGACGGACCCATCGTTCGAAACGATTCCTCTCGGGATATAAACATCTACCGAAGGGGAACCCGGCGACCAATCGAACTGCGAGGTTAGAATATCGGGTCGTCTTCGTACGCTTCGTCCCAATCCGTCCCTTCGAGGCTCTCCTCCATCAGTACCCCCGTCACCGTCGCCTCCCAGTCGTCGCCGATGACTTGGCGGGCTTCCTCCTCGGTAATCTCGCCGTCTTCGTACTTCCGATACGCCTCTCGCTCGTCCGACGTTGTCGAAGTATCGTAGACGGCCATCGGAGTATCTGTTCCGAGCTAGAACCTTCCAGAATATAAATCTTGGCGTCCAACGTCGTCGAACGGGCGAAAACGAGAACTCTCGGCCGTCTCGACCCGATGTAGAAGGGGTTGGACCGGGGACGCCCACCACCGTCGTCTCTGACGATTACCACCTGCGCGACCCGAGTGGCTTCGCGGGGATCGAGGTCGTGACGCGCGAGACGTTTCTCGCCCGCCGCGCCGGGTGGCGCGGCGGGCGAACGCATCGCAACCCCGAAGGGTGGCCCACCCCTCTCCCCGTTCGATGGACGCGCAGTTCCGCGACCGGGCGGTCTACCTCCCCGGCGACGACGCGCTCGTGGTCGCCGACCTCCACGTAGGCCGGGACGCCGCGAGCGCGGTCGAACTCCCGCTTGGCGAGCGCGCCGACCTGACCGACCGACTCGCCGACCTGCTCGCGCGCTTCTCGCCCGCCGAGGTCGTCTTCGCTGGCGACCTGCTCCACGCCTTCGGCCGGGTGCCCGAGGGCGTCGAGGCGACCGTCGAGCGCCTCCGCTCGACGGTCGCCGACGCGGGAGCCGAACTGGTCGCGGTGCGGGGCAACCACGACGGGATGCTCGACGCGGTGGGCGTGTCGGCCCGCGACTCCTACCGCGTGGGTGACACCGTGGTCCACCACGGCCACGAGCGCCCTGCGGCGGGCGAGTCCTCGCCCGCCGCAGGGCGCTACGTGGTCGGCCACGACCACCCGGCCATCGAAATCGAGGGGACTCGACGCCCGTGTCTGCTCTACGGCCCCGGGGCCTTCCGCGGGGCCGACGTGCTGATGCTCCCGGCGTTCAATCGCCTCGCGCCGGGGACGGTCGTCAACGGCATGCGGACCCGGGATTTCATGTCGCCGGTCGTGACCGACGCCGACGCGCTCCGGCCGGTCGTCTGGGACGACGAGGCCGAGGAATCGCTCTCGTTCCCGCCGCTCGGGGAGCTGCGGCGACTGCTCTAATTTAGGTGGTCGGCGGCGACCGCGCGAGCCGCCTTCCGGCCGCTCTCCATGGCGGCGTTCAGCGACGACGCCTCCGTGTACTCGCCCGCGAGGTAGACCGGGCCCTCGGGGTCCCCGACGTCCGGCAGGTCGCTCCAGACCCCCGGCGGCTGGGCGAACTGCGCGAACTCGATTCTGGCGGTGTGGAGGGGTTCGAGGTCGAGTCGGCGCTCGGGATACCACGAGTCGAGGGTCCGGGCGGTCCGGGCCGCGAACTCCTCGTCGGGGTCGTCGGCGACCCCGAGGAAGGTCGCGCTCAGGAGGGTGCGGTCGTCGGGCGCGTACTCGGGCGCGACCGAGGATAGCTGGACGACCTGATTCGGTCCGGCCTCCCCGGCGTTGAGCAGGATGCGCCTCCCGGCGTCGAGTTCCGGGCCGTCGAAGGCGTAGTACTGGGTGACACAGCCGTTGGCCTCGGTCGGAATCGACCCGACCCCGGTGAGGTCGCGGGCCTGCTTGGGGTCGGTCGCGACCACCGCGGCGTCGGCGGTCGTCGTCTCCCTGCCGAGTTCGACGGTGACCTCGCCGTCCCCCGCATCCCCGCCCCCGGCCTCGACGCCGGTCACCGTCTCGTCGGTGTGTATCTCGACCCCGGCCTCGCGGGCGCGGAGGGCCAACTGCTGGCTTATCGCGCCCATCCCCTCGGCTGGGACCGCGATGTCGCCGGTCGCGAGCATCTTGAACGTGAACTCGAACGCCTTGCGCGAGGTCGAGAGGCTCCGGTCGAGGGTGATGCCGCCGTAGAACGGTTCCGCGAAGTTCGACAGGAACCGGGAGGAAAAGCCCCTCTCGTCGAGGTACTCCCGGATGGTGGCGTCCGGGCCGCCGAAGATTTCGGCCGGGGACTTCCCGGCGAGTTCGCGCCTGAGTCTCAGGACCCGGAGCTTGTCGAGGGTCGTCACGTCGCGGTTGAACAGCGTCTCGACCGCGCCGGAGGGGTCACCGAGCGGGTCCGAGAGCACCGCGCGGTGGCCGGGCCGGGCCACCACCGCGCCGGGGGCGAACCGCCGGAGGTCGAGCGCGCCGTAGTCGAGTTCGCGACGCGCCGCGGGATACGCCGTGAAGAGCACCTGAAACCCCCGGTCGAAGACGAACCCGTCACGGTGGAGCGACCGGACCCGGCCGCCGACCTCGCCGTGGCGTTCGAACAGCCGAACCTCCGCGCCCGCCTCCGCGAGTCGGCGGGCCGCGACCAGTCCCGCGAGTCCGCCGCCCGCGACGACGACTTCGGTCATGGCCGGGGTTTGGGCGGCGCGCCACAAAGTCTCTCCGTTCCGAGGGGAATCGGGGTCCGTCGGCCGTCCGCTCGAAATCGCTGCGACAGCGGTCCCCGGAGCCGACGAGACCGTCTCCGAGACGCGCCCCGCTTTCCCCGTCTGCGACAACGCCTAAGGTGGCGCTCGTCGTAGGAGTGCTACCATGGCCCGAGAGGTGAAACTCAGCAGACTCGAATCGACGCTTGAGGAACTGTCCTACCCGGTCACCCGGGACGACGCCGCGACCGAGTTCGAGGACACGACCCTCCTGCTCGCCGACGGCGAGCTGAATCTGGGCGAACTCATCTCCGAGACGTCGGCCGACGAGTTCGACTCCGACCAGGACCTTCAGGACGAGATAAACAACGTCTTGCCCCGGGAAGCGGTGGGCGAACCGTACCAGTCGGAGGGCGAGGGATGAAGCACGCGACTTAAATTGCCGGGTCGGCTACGACGTGCCAACGATGGAGTTCTGTGACGAGTGCGGTTCGATGATGAAAGCCGAGGACGAACTCTGGGTCTGTGGCAGTTGCGGCCACAAGACCCCGAAGGACCCCGACGCCGACTACGTCGTGACCGAAGACCAGGAGGTCAGCGAGGTCATCGAGACCGGCGACGAGGAGAACAGCGCGCTCCCGACGACCGACGCTCGCTGTCCGGAGTGTGGCAACGACCGCGCCCGGTGGTACATGCAACAGATTCGGGCGGCCGACGAGAGCGAGACGCGATTCTTCATCTGTACCGAGTGCGAGCACAAGTGGCGCGAAGACGACAACTAGGGTCCACCTTTTTTCTTCTTCGGGTGCGCGCAGAGCAGACCGCGGAGCGGTCTGCTCTGCTGGCGCAGTCTCTCTACGTGCGGTTCGAAAGAATCCCCGACTAGAAAGGGGATGCTCGCGCCGCGAACTCGCAGTCGCGAGTTCGCGGCGCGGCCACGTAGCGATTGCTGGTGCGCGACCGCATCAGCACAGCACCGCGACCCCAACCCAACGACACCGTCTGCTCACCCCACCACCTTCCGCACCCGCCCCTTCCCCTCCTTCAGGACGTACTTCAGCACGTCCTCGCCCTCCGGAATCGAGTAGAGGTCGCCGAGTTCGTCGGGCGAGCAGGGGTCGACCCCGCGGGCGACGTTCTCGACTCCGCGCGCGAGCAGGTCCTCCGAAGCGGCGAACAGCCGCCGCCTGACGGTCGGCCACGTCCGGGCGTCGGCGATGTCCACCGGTTCGTAGGCCACGATCTCGCCGCCGTCGAGGGTCTCCGAGAGGCGCTGGAGGGTCACGCCCGCGGTGTCCTCGCCGTCGAGGAACTCCCAGAACCCGCAGGGCTGGCCGCGGTACTCCCGGAGGTCGCCGTGGTGGAAGCTGAGGACGCCGTGGTCGGGCGCGTCGAGGGCCTCGCCCTTGAGGACGCCGAACGCGAACCGGACCGCGACGTCGGCCGCTTCGAGCGCCGCCACGCCCTCCTCGGGCAGGACGTTGCCGAAGTCGGGGGCGGGTTCGGGCCTACACCGGACCACCTCGGGGTCGCCCAGTCCCTCGATGGACCCGACCGGTCGGGGCTGGAAGTACTCCGGGAGCCCCGCCAGCCGGAGGGCCGCGCCGACGGGCGTCCAGAGAGGGTTCTCGCGAATCCGGTCGAGGAAGTCGTCCGCGCCACGGTGGCCGATACCGCGCCCGTCGTCGTTCATCACGACGTGGCTCACCTCCGCGTCGGTCCGGGCCAGCATCCGCTCGACCGCCCGGGCCTGCCACGCCGGAACGTCGGACCCACGTACCAGTAGCGCGACCCGCATTCGTGTCGTCGTCATCGTGGTCGCTCGGACGCGCGAGCGACCCTTTGTTATGGTCCGGCTTATTCAGGGGGCGAGGCGGGTCGGCGAGGGTGGGTCGATGCCTACGCGAGAACAAGCCGCGATTGAGCGCGGGACCGGGCCACGATTGAGCGCGGGACCGGGCCGGGATTCGCGCGGCGGTCCTACGGCCGCCGCGCGAAGGTCAGGTAGCCGGTGTGACCCACGCCCGCGGTCGAGGGCCGCGACCCCCGCTCGTCGAAGTCCATCTCGCGCTGGATGGTTTCGAGCGTCTCGATTCCGGCGAGCCCCGCCTCGCGGGCCGACTCGACCACCTCGCGGGTGGCCTCGACGAACGGCGAGTACACCGCGACGAAGCCGCCCCGGACCAGCAGGTCGGGGGCGCGCGCGACGACCTCGGGCGCGTCCTCGGTGTCGAGGGTCACCACGTCGAACCGGCCGAGGTCGTCCACTTGCCCGGTCACGTCGCCGACTCGCACGTCGACTCGGTCGGCCACCTCGGCCAGTTCCATGTTCGAGCGGGCCACCTCGGCGAACTCGGGGTCGCGCTCGAACGTCGTCACCGCCGCGCCCATCCGACCGAGGTACGCCGACAGCACGCCGGTTCCGGTCCCGGCGTCGAGCACTCGGTCGCCGCCCGCGACCCCGGTGTGGCCCGCGATGAGGCCCACGTCGCGGGGCATCATCGGCGCGCCGGTGCGCTCGAAGTGGTTGAACAGGTCGGGCCCGCGGAGCGCGCGCACCTCGAACGGCTCGCCCAGATGGGTCTCCAGCGTGGTCCCGGGTTCCACGTCCTCGGGGACCTCCAGCACCCCGAGGTCGGTCTGGAGCTCCTCGCCGGGTTCGCGCAGGTACTCCCGGTCGCCGTGGACCAGCAGGACCGTCACTCTAGACGCTCGACCGCGGCTGCGAGGTCGCCGTCGGTCGCTTCGAGCGCCTCGCGGGCTTCGTCCTCACTCGCGCCGGTCCGGCCCGCCACGATCTCGACGTCCGAGTCGGGGATGTCGGCCCCGGCGTCGCCGCCCTCGGCGTCGCCCGACTCGACCGCGCCAGCGGTCGAGTCGCGGGTCTCGGGTTCGCCGACGACCTGATAGGTCTCCTGGCCCCGGGCGTCCATCACGGTGATGTCGGGGTCGTCGAACACCAGTTCCTCGCCGTCGCTCTTGCGGATGATGACCTCCTCGGCGTCGAGTTCGTCCACGTCGATGCCCATCTGCTTCATCATCTGCTTCATCTTACGAGGGTCGAGACCCCCGCCGCCTCCTCCGAACATACTCGAAGCGTCGGAACCAGAGCGGATAAGCGTGTTGGACGAGCGTGGGGAGTCGGTGTGTCTGCTCGGGGTGAACGACCGACCGCGATACCGCGAATCAATTCTTGAAAGCCCCCGCCCGTGACGAAAAGTCAGTCTGCCGTTTCCCGTGGATTGTTCAGTCGGCGCAAACCCTACTCGGCGTCGCCCGCGCCCTCGCGGACCATCACGGCCATCCCGGTGTCGAAGTCGCGCATGGCGTCGGCCGACAGCTCCGCCCGGCCGACCGCCAGCAGGCGGCCGTCCTCGTGGACCACCGCGAGTTCGTCGCCGGGTCGGACCTCGGGTCCGACCGCGGCGACGAACTTGGCGAAGACGTTCTTGCCCTCGCGGACGAACGGTTCGCTCTCGTCGCCGACCACGACCCGGCCAGCGGGCGCGTCGAGGGCGTCGAGGAGTCGCCGCCCGCCCGCCAGACCGAGGGTGAATCGGCCGTCGGTGCCGTAGGTGACGAGGCGGCCGTCCTCGGCGATGACCTGCTGTGGTCGCCCCGACGAGGAGCGTTCGACCCGCAGGTCGTCGCCCTCGGGGAACAGCGCGCCCCCCGCGCCCGCCCCGAACTGGTAGTCGGCGGTCGTCCGGAGCGCGGGGAGGTCGTCGTCGGCCCGCGGTCCCGTCCCTCTCGCGCCCTCCGGCGGACTCTCGCCCTCGTCGGTCTCGCTCGCGGTCATCGGCTCCCGATTCGGGTCGCCCGGCGAAAAGGCTTCGTTCTCGGGCTTGGTATTCGCTGTCACTAGACACGGTACCCCGGGACAATTTAATGTTTAATCATTAATTTAGCCGGGGCTTACGGTGCGATTTATATCCTTGGAGCGACTACGAGCGGATACAATGAAATCGAAACTCGGAGCCGTCCTGCTGGTCGTGGCGGGACTTGCCATCTTCGCGGTCGCGGCCCAGCAGACGTTCACCACGTACCTCGTCTCGGCGGTCGGCGTCCTCGCCCTCGCGGCGGGTGCCCTCCTGCTCGGCACCGCGGGCGAGGAAGGCCGCCCGGTGTAGCGGGGACCGTCGCTCGGTCTACAGCAGGAACGTCTCGGGTCGCTCGGACATGTCGACGAACGCGTCGGCGGCCTCGATGAGTTCGTCGGAGGTCGACTCCTCGAAGCTCGTCACCTCGGTCCGGACGCCCTCGTGGCGGAGGTGCGAGCAGAGTCGCGAGAAGTCGCCGTCGCCCGTACAGAGGATGACCGTGTCGACGTGGGTGGCGAGCGTCACCGCGTCGAGGCTCATCCCGACGTCCCAGTCGGCCTTCTTCGACCCGTCGCCGAACGTCTTGAGTTCCTTTATCTTGGTCTCGAATCCGATGTCGGCCAGCGCCTCGAAGAACCGCTCTTCGTCGGGGCTGTCGGCCTGAATCACGTAGGCGATGGCGCGAGTGAGTTCCCGGTCCTGCACCGACTTTTCGAGAAGCGCAGAGTAGTCGATGTTGCGGCTGTAGACGCTCTGGGCCGTGTGATAGAGGTTTTGGGCGTCGGCGAGGACTGCGACCCGCTGGTGCGGGTGGATTTCCGTCATGAGTTTGGTTCGAACCTCCGAGATTAAAGAAGTTGGCACCCCTCGCCGACGTCGCGTGACGCTCACTTGCTACGTTCCGATACCACCTCGACGAGTCGGCCGACGATTTCGTCCCGCGAACGGCTCTCTCCGAGTCTCTCGGGACGTATCGATGCACTACGGAAGTGTCGCATGCTCACCTATCTCCGAATATTCTGGACAACCATGCTGGAATCCGATTGAGGTCTGGATATAGTACTAGGACATCACCGGAATACAACGTTATTCTAAGAAAAAGATTTGTAGTGGGCAGTCCGGAGTGGTACCTACGGAGGTGACGTCCACACGCCTGACACACGCGAACCGAACTCATCGACCGCGATGACGACGTCACGGTCGCCTCGTCCACCGCTACCGTCGTCGCGGTCCGACGTCGACGAGACTCCGATTCGAGGTTGGCACGGAGTCGCTCGGTAACTCTGGTACGTGCGGATTTCGGCGCTGCTCGGGGTGGCACAGGACGGTCCGTGAGACGCTGGCTCGGCGAACGCAGTCCCGGCGTCACCCCGAGACGTGCGATTTTCGAGACTGAATTCCGATACCGACCAGTCGCTCGATTCGAGGCCCGAATCCGCGCCGATGACGGACCGGTCGTCCCCCACTCACGACGAGGGCGTGTCGTGGCCGGTGAGTTCGAGGGTGTCGGGGTCGAGGGTGTAGTACCGCTCCCAGACCGGCGCGAGCCCCACGACGCGGGTGTCGCCGACCGTCGTCTCGGCGTGCTGGTGGTGGTGGCCGACGAGACACAGGTCGGGGTCGAGCGCGTCGACGATTCCGTCGATGTGGTCGCACCCCACCTCGTAGTCCTCGGCGACGGGCAGGCCGTGGGGTGCCTCGTGGACGAGCAACACGTCCACGCCCTCCAGTCGCTTGATCTGCGCGATGTCGTCGCGCACGAAGTGCCTGCGCCGGTCGCCCTGGAGGTTCGGCCGCGGTCGGTCGTACTGGGTCGGGGCGTAGTTCCCCGACAGCCCCGCGATTCGGAGCCCGTCGAGTTCGACCGCGGTGCCCGCGAGCAGGAAGGCGTTTGTCACTCCCGAACTCTCGACGCGGCCGTTCCGGAGGGCCTCGATGGTGTCGAAGTCCTCGTTGTTGCCCGCGATGAAGTAGGTCGGAATCGGGAGGTCGTAGTAGATGAGGTCGCCGAGCTGTAGCGCGACGTCGGCGTCGGCGTCCCGGTAGGCCGCAAAGAGCGCGCGCCGATTGTCGGGGTCGTCGGCGTGGGCGTCTCCCAGAACGAGCATCGATACCGGGTTGGGCGGGCCGGAAGATAAAACCCCCTCGTCCGTCCCGGGGAGGACGCAAGACCTAAGTCCTCGCGCGAGGGTCGATGTCGTATGAAGCTCGGCTCCACTGCAGTTGGCCGCGGTACGCCAGCCAGCGGTGGGGCCGTCGTCGTCGCGGGGCTGAAAGCCACAAAACGCGGTTACTGACCGGTCCACGGCGGCGTGGCGACCCGTCGCGGGCCATCCCTCGTTCTGCACCGCGTGCAAACCGGCTCCCGACGACGACACATGACACGACCCAACGACCCGTTCGGCGGGGTGTACCCCGCCATGACGACCCCCTTCGACTCCGACGACAGCATCGACTTCGACCAGCTCAGAGCCGACGCCCGGCGTCTCGAAGACGCCGGAGTGGACGGCCTCGTCCCGGTGGGTTCGACCGGCGAGAGCGCGACCCTGACCCACGACGAGCACGTCGCGGTGGTCGAGGCGGTCGCCGAGACCGCCGACGTGCCCGTGGTCGCGGGGGCGGGGAGCAACTCCACTCGCGAGGCCGTCGAGCTGGCCCGCCGCTCCGCCGAGGCGGGGGCCGACGCCCTGCTCCTCATCTCGCCGTACTACAACAAGCCCGAACCCGAGGGGATGGAGGACCACTACCGGGCGGTCGCCGACGCGGTCGACCTGCCCCAGATTCTCTACAACGTCCCCTCGCGAACGGGCCGGAACGTCGAGGTCGAGACCGCGGTCTCGCTGGCCGACCACGAGAATATCGCGGGCTACAAGGCCGCGAGCGGCGACCTCGCGCGCATCGGCGAGGTCGTAGAGCGCACCCGCGAGGAGGACTTCGCGGTCCTCTCGGGCGACGACTTCCTCACGCTCCCGATGCTCGCGCTGGGCGCGACCGGGGCCATCAGCGTCGCGGCCAACGTCGAACCCGAGCGGACCTCGGCGATGGTCGAGTCGGCGGTGTCGGGCGACTTCGAGCGCGCCCGCGAGCTCCACGAGCGACTCGCGCCCCTCTTCCGCGCGCTGTTCGCCGAGACCAACCCCATCCCGGTCAAGGAGGCGATGGAGATACGGGGTTACGGCCCCGCGAACCTGCGGTCGCCGCTGACCCGACTCTCGCCCGAACATCGGGCAGAACTTGCGGGTATCCTCGGAGAGTTATCGGATGGGACGAGTGAGGGACGACAATGACTGTCGCAGTCGCCGTCACGGGCGCGACCGGCCGGATGGGCCGGGCGGTCCTCGACGCCGCGAGCGCCCGCGAGGACGTGGCGGTCGCCTTCGCGGTCTCTCGAACTCCCGACGAGGCCGCGGGCGCGACCGGCGCGGGCGCGCCGGTCGCGCCCGCCGACGACCTCGACCGACTGCTCGACGAGCGCGAACCCGACGCGCTCGTGGACTTCACCGCCCCGGAGAGCAGTCCGGAATACGTCTCGGCGGCCGCCGAGGCGGGCGTCGCCAGCGTGGTCGGTACCACGGGATTCGACGAGGCGGGCGAGCGCGCGCTCGGCGAGGCCGCCGAGCGCGCGCCCGTCCTGCGGGCCGCCAACTTCGGCCGGGGGTGCAGGCCCTGCTCGCGGCGGTCGAAGCCGCGGTCTCGGCGGTGCCGGGCTACGACGTGGAGGTGACCGAGACCCACCACAACCGCAAGCGCGACGCGCCGAGCGGGACCGCGAACACGATTCTGGAGCGAATAGAGGGCGCGCGAGCGGCGTCGCCGCGCGACGCCGCTCGCGCCGAGGACGGGCCGGACCCGGGCGACGCGAACGCCCGGCGCGTCCACGGCCGCGAGGGCGACGCGCCACGCGACCCCGGCGAAATCGGCGTCCACGCCCGGCGCGCGGGGACCGTCACGGGCGAACACGAGGTCCTGCTCGCCGGCAACGGCGAGGAAGTTCGGCTCACCCACCGGGCGGGGGACCGGCGAGTGTTCGCCGAGGGCGCGCTCGACGCCGCGGTCTGGGTGGCCGGGCGGGGACCGGGCCGATACGAGTTCGCCGACGTAGTGGAGGACGAAGCATGAGTCTGCAAACCGACATCGAGGACCTCTGGCGACGATACGACGACGGCGACCTGACCGCGACCACCGCGAGTAGCGAGGAGTACGACGCTCTCGACGCCTTCCTCGACGCGCTCGAATCCGGCGCGGTCCGGGCCGCCGAGAAGCGCGACGGCGAGTGGGAGGCAAACGAGTGGGTCAAGCGGGGAATCCTGCTCAACTTCGGCCTGCGCGAGACCGCGGGCCGCGAGTACGGCGGCGTGACCTACAACGACGTCCTCCCGCTCCGCCGGACCGACGACCTCGCGGAACGGGCCACTCGCAACACCCCCGACGGCACCGTCCTCCGCCGGGGGTCGTACCTCGGCGAGGACTGCATCGTGATGAGCCCGAGCTTCGTGAATATCGGCGCGCACGTCGGCGACGGGACGCTCGTGGACTCCTGCGACACGGTCGGCTCGTGCGCCCAGATCGGTGCCGACGTGAAGCTCGGCGGCAACACCCTCATCGGCGGCGTGCTCGAACCCGTCGAGAGCGCCCCGGTCGTGGTCGAGGACGGCGTCTCGCTCGGCGCGGGGTGTCGCGTGACCTCCGGGTTCGTCGTGGGCGAGAACTCCGTGGTCGCGGAGAACACCCTGCTCACGCCCCGGATTCCGGTCTACGACCTCGTGGAGGACGAGGTCGTCTACGGCCGCCTGCCGCCCGAGCGCCGGGCGTTCGCCCGGTTCGTCGAGTCGTCGGTCGGCGACCACGACCTCTTCGACGGCGGTGCGTTCAAGCCCGCGGTCGTCGCACTGGACCTCGAAGCGACCACGATGGAGGGCGTCGAGCGCGAAGACGCCCTCCGGGAGTGAGCATGACCGGGGACAATCCATCGATTCGGCGGCTCGGAGACTGGTCGGCCGACCGACTCGCAGACCTCGCCGACGACCACGACACGCCGCTGTACGTCCTCGACCTCGACCGCGCCCGCGAGAACTACCGCCGGATGGCCCGGGCGTTCCCCGACGCCGAGGTCCACTACGCCGCGAAGGCCAACACCGCCCGGCCCGTCCTCCGCGCCCTCGCCGACGAGGGCGCGGGCGTCGAGTGCGCCTCGGCGGGCGAACTCCGGCGAGCTATCGACGCCGGAGTGCCGGGCGAGCGCGTCCAGTACACCGCGGTGAATCCGCCCGCCCGCGACCTCGACCGCGCGGTCGAGGTCGCGGGCGACCACCCTCGCGTCACGGTTACGGCGGGCGCGGCCGACACCGTCGAGCGCCTCCGCGAGCGCGGCTACGACGGCCGCCTGTGCGTCCGAGTCAATCCGGGCGTCGGCGCGGGCCACCACGAGAAGGTCGCGACCGGTGCCGACGCGAAGTTCGGGGTCCCGTACGACGACGCGGCCTCCCTCGTCGAATCCGCCCGCGAGGACTTCGAGGTCGTCGGAATCCACGCCCACGCCGGAAGCGGCATCTCGGGCGAGGACCTCTCGGCCCACCGCGAGCTGGTCTCGCGGATGGGCGACCTCGCGCGCGACCTCGGTTCCCGCGCCGTAGACCTCGAATTCGTGGACATCGGCGGCGGCTTCGGCGTCCCCTACCGCCCCGACGAGGACCCCCTCGACCTCGACGCGGTCGCGGCGGCGACCCGCGAGGCGCTGGGGGAGGTCGACGCGACCCTCTTCGTCGAACCCGGCCGGTACCTCGTGGCCGACGCGGGGGTCCTGCTGACCCGGGTCAACACGGTCAAGGAGGCCCCCGGCGCGACGGTCGTCGGGGTCGGCGCGGGGATGACCGACCTCGCGCGACCCGCCATCTACGACGCCCACCACGAGATTCGCAACCTCACCGGCGAACGCGAGGGCCGCCCGAGTCGGGAGGTGACGGTCGCGGGACCCGTCTGCGAGTCCTCCGACACCTTCGGCGAACACCGGCTCTCGGCTCCCGAGCGCGCCGACTTACTCGCGGTCGGCAACGCCGGGGCCTACGGCTACGAGATGGCGAGCCAGTACAACTCCCGTCCCCGCCCGGCGTCGGTCGTCCTCGACGGCGACTCGGCGCGCGTGGCGCGGCGGCGCGAGACGATGGCTGACGTGACGGCAGTGGAGGATTCAGAATGAGCATCGCGTACCAGAAGTACCACGGCACCAGCAACGACTTCGTAATCGTAGACGCAGACGAGTACGTCCCCGACAGGAGCGCGTTCGCGCGGGCGGTCTGCGACCCCCGCGCGAGCGAGGGGGTGGGCGCAGACGGCGTCCTCTTCCTCGCGCTCGAACCCCAGTTCTCGCCCCCGCGGGCGGTGATGACGCTGGTCCAGCCCGACGGCTCGACGGCCGCGATGTGCGGCAACGGCGCGCGGTGCGCGGCGCGGTGGGCCGCCGAGCGGACCGGCGCGAACGAGATAATGCTCGACACGCAGGCGGGCACCCGCCGGGCCGAGGTCGACGGCGAGCGAGTCACCATCGAGATGGGCGAACCGACCTTCGCGCCCCGAGCAATTCCGGTCGCCGCCGACGAGGGGGGCGTCGGCGACGCCCCCCTCGTCTCCGAGGCGGTCGGGGGCCTCGAAGTGACGGCGGTGAACACCGGCGTCCCCCACGCCGTCGCCTTCGTCGAGGACGTGGACGCGGTCGACCTCGAATCGGTCGCGCCCGCGATTCGCCACGCCGAGGTCTTCCCCGAGGGCGCGAACGTCAATCTCGCCGCGCCCCGGCCCGACGGCGGGTTCGACCAGCGGACCTACGAGCGCGGGGTGGAGGGCGAGACGCGCTCGTGTGGCACCGGCGCGGTCGCCATCGCGGCGGTCGCACGCCGACTCGGCAGACTCCGGGGGAGCTCGGTCGCGGTCCACCCGCCGGGCGGCCGTCTCGACGTGGCGTTTCGGAACGGCCGAGCGACCCTGACCGGCCCGACCGTCCGGGAGTTCGAGGGCGAGGTGGCCTCGACCCCGGAGCCGCGCCGGGTCGGGGAGGCGTGAGCGTGACCGCGAGCGAGCGCTTCGACCCCGTCACCTTCCTCGAAGCCGCGGTGGCGACACCCTCCCACGAGGACCCCGCCGAGATGCGCGAGTTGCTGGTCGAGACCCTCGAATCCCGGGGCATTGAGGCCCGCGTCGACGAGGCCGGGAACACCCTCGCGGTCCGGGACTCGGGCCGCGAGGGCCCCCACGTCGTCCTCAACACCCACATCGACACCGTGCCGCCCCACGTCCCCTTCTCGCGCGACGGGGACGTGATTCGCGGTCGCGGGGCCTGCGACGCCAAGGGCCCGCTCGCGGCCCTCCTCGCGGCCTTCTTCGGGGCCGCCGTCGAGCGCGGGCGTGTCTCGCTGGCGGTAACGCCCGACGAGGAGACCGGGTCGACCGGGGCCCACGCGCTCTCGTTCGACCCGGTGCCCGACGCCGTCGTCGTGGGCGAACCCACCGAACTCGACGTCTGCAACGCCGCGAAGGGTCGGTTCCAGGCGACCGTCACGGTCGAGGGCGAGAACGCCCACGCCGCCGAACCCCACGAGGGCGTCAACGCGATTCGCGCGGCGGGCGACCTGCTCGCGGCGTTCGACACATTTGACGACCGCGACGATTCCCCGGGCGTCCACGACGCGCTGGGGGCACCGACGCTGACCCCGACGACCGTCGCGGGCGGCGACGCGACGAACCAGGTGCCAGCGACGTGCTCGGTCGTCGTCGACCGCCGGAGCGTCCCGCCAGAGACCGCCAAGGGGTTCCGGTCGTCGCTCGAAGCCCACCTCCGGGGTCGCGCGCCCGAGGACGCGGGCGTCTCGGTCTCGCTCGCCGAGCGCGACACGCCGTTCCTGGAGGCGTGGGAGACGCCCGCCGACGCCGAGGTCGTCCGGGCGCTCGCCGACGCCAGCGGGGGCGCGGTCCGGCCGTTCACCGCGGCGACCGAGGCCGCCTACTTCGCGGCGGTCGCGCCGACGGTCGTGTTCGGGCCGGGCGGGCTGGCCGACGACGAGGGCGCGGTCGCCCACGCGCCCCGCGAGTACGTCCGGATTTCGGCGGTCGAGCGGGCGGCCGAGGCGGTCGAGGCCGCGCTGGACGCCCTGCTGGGGTGAGCGCGTTCGGCCCCGGGCGCTCTCGCCCGGGGGCCGAACGCGAACGGGCGGATTTATCACCCGTGGGCTTCACTCTCCGGACATGACGCCGGACGCGGCCCCGGGGACGCGCGCTCCGACGGCCGGTTTCGCCGCCGCCGCGCTCCTCGTCGCGGCGGCGTTCGTCGGGGCCGCGACGGTCGGGACGCTGTCGACCGTCGGGCCGTACCTCCTCGGCATCTCCGGACTCGTCGCGGCGCTCTTTCTGGTCGGCTTCTGGGGGCACTGACGCCGAGCGCGGGACGCCGAACCGACCGGCTCAGCGACGCGCCCAGTACGCCGTGCGGTGGGGGAAGTGCTGGCGGCGGACCGACTCCGACAGCGCCGCGAGTCCGGCGGCCGCCATCGCGAGCGACGCGGTTCCGAACGAGGTTCTGGGATTGAAGAAGACCCGCCGCGTCAGGAGGTGGGTCTCGCCGTCGCGGGTGACCGCGAGCTTTCCCCTGCGCTCGGGTTCGCCCGGCAGGGCGCTCGGGTCCCGGAAGACCAATCGCTCGCCGTCGATGGCCCGCGAGACGACGGCCCTGTCGCGCTCGGGGAGGCGGTCGTACGCCACGAGGGTCTCGGTGTCGTCGGGAATCTCCTCGACGACGCCCAGCGAGGTCACCTCGTACTCGAACGCGCCGACGCCGACCACGGTGGCGGCGGTCAGCAGGAAGACGCCCGCGAAGAACAGCAGGTAGTTCGCAGTCTCGGTCACGCTCCGGAGTTATCGTCTCGTTTAGGTAAGTCTTTCTCCGGGTCGGCGGGGGTCACCGGCGGGTCCAGAACACCGACCGATGGGGGAAGTGTCTGCGCCGGATGGCCTCGGACATCGCCGCGAGGCCGACCGCACCCATCGCGAGTGACGCCGCCCCGAACGGGGTCCGCCAGTTGAAGAACAGCCGCCGGTCGACGAGGTGGGTCGTCCCGTCGCGCTCGACCGCGAACCGCCCCTTCGTTCCGTACTTGCCGGGGAGTTGCCCGCGCGTCCGCAGGACGACGCGCTCGCCCGCGAGGACTCGGTCGAGCATCTCCCGGTCGCGCTCGGAGAGCGATTCGTACTCCACGCGGACGATGGTGGTGTCGGTCGCCGAGAAGGTGTGAGACTCGTTCTCGACGAACCGGATGCCGTCGGGCGACCCCTCGACCTCTTCGAGCGCGACCACCTCGTACTCGAACGCGCCGATGCCGACCACGAAGCCGCCGACGATCAGGAGGAATCCGACGAGAAACAGCGCCAGGTGGCCCAACTCGTCCATACGTTCGACGTGATTTCGAGTTCACATATCTCTTTCGGCGACCGAATCTATCATCCCGGCCGCCACGCCCGTGTACCCCGCGGGCGTCAGCGCCATCAGTTCCTCGCGGGTGTCCTCGTCCACGTCCAACTCCGCGAACAGGTCCCGGAAGTCGGCCAAGGTCACGCGCTGGCCCCGAGTCAGGTCCTTGACGCGCTCGTAGGCGTCGTCGTGGCCCTCGCGTCGGAGGATGGTCTGGACCGCCTCGCCGATGACCTCGGGGGTCGAATCGAGGTCCTCGCGCATGACCTGCTCGTTGGGGGCGACTTTGCCGAGGCCGTCCTGCAGTTTCGCGTAGCCGAGCAGGCAGTAGGCGAAGGCGGCCCCGATGTTGCGCTTCACGGTCGAGTCCGAGAGGTCGCGCTGGAGCCGCGAGGAGGTGACGTAGTCGCCCAGGAACACGAGGTCGGCGTTGGCCTTCGAGAGGTTCCCCTCGGAGTTCTCGAAGTCGATGGGGTTGACCTTGTGGGGCATCGTCGAGGAGCCGGTCTCGCCCGCGGCGGCCTCCTGACCGAGGTAGCGGTCGCTGACGTAGCGCCACGCGTCGCGGTCCAAATCGAGCAGGACGTTGTTCGCGCCCCGCAGGGCGTCGAACAGCTCCGCGAGGTCGTCGCAGGGGTTGACCTGCGTGGTGACCGGGGCCTGCTCGAAGCCCAGCCCCTCGACGAACTCGCGGGCGAACTCCGGCCAGTCCACGTCG
The DNA here is from genome assembly GCF_024138125.1 of Halorussus salilacus. NCBI lineage: Archaea > Methanobacteriati > Methanobacteriota > Halobacteria > Halobacteriales > Haladaptataceae > Halorussus > Halorussus salilacus. Next base: position 918,460 of record NZ_CP099993.1, on the reverse strand, counting down.
GGGTAGGCCGCGACGTGGGCGGCGTAGGTGCCCGACGCCCCGGCGAGCTTGCCCTGAAGGCCGTCGCGGGCCGACTTCACGCGGCCGATGGCCCGACCGAGCCGGGAGGCGAAGACGGCCATCTCCTTGCCGAAGGTGGTGGGGGTCGCGGGCTGGCCGTGGGTGCGCGCGAGCATCGGGACGTCGCGGTGCTCGCGCGCGAGGTCGGCGAGGAACTCGCCGACCTCGCGGAGTTCGGGTAGGAGGACCTCCTCGACCGCGCCCCGAACGAGCAGGCGGTAGGCGAGGTTGTTCACGTCCTCGCTGGTGAGCGCGAAGTGAATCCACGGGACGGCGTGTGACAGTTTCGGGTCGGCGATGCGCTCGCGGACGAAGTACTCGACCGCCTTCACGTCGTGGTTGGTCGCCGAGTAGTCGCCGTAGCCCTCGGTCTCGATCTGCTTGACGAGTTCGGCGTCGTCCTCGTCGAACTCCTCGTAGAGCGTCCGGAGGTACTCGCGGTTTCGCTCGCCGATTTCGAGCGGCGTGGCGTCGAGGTCGGCCAGCGCGATCAGGTACTCGACTTCGACTCGCACGCGAGCGCGCACGAGCGCGGCCTCGCTGGCGAACTCGCGGAGGGGTTCGGTCCGTCCGGCGTACCGGCCGTCGAGCGGCGAGACAGCGTAGAGGGGGTTCATGCGTGTGAGTGCCCGGCCGCGGGGCAAAAGCGTGTCGGTCGGAAGACGCACACCCGTGCATATAGCCCGCCCTCTGACCGCCGTACTTCCCCGATGCTATGCAAGTACGTGGATATATCTCGGTTCGCAATCGCAAGGACTTTTGTCGGCGCGGGCGCTCGTCGAAGTATGACTCGAATCGCCGGACTGGCTGGCAACCGCGGCCGGAACCTCCTGCACATCGCCGACCTCGCGCCCGGCGGTGCCGAACTCGCTGTGGTGTTGACCACCGACGCCGACGCGCCCGCGCTCGACGCGGCCGAAGAGCGCGGGATTCCGACCGAGGTCGTGGAACTGGGCGGCGACGAGAACCGCGCCGACCACGAGCGCCGGGTCCTCGACGCGCTCGACGACTACGACTTCGACCTCGTCTGCCTCGACGGCTACATGCGCATCCTCTCGGACGCCTTCCTCGATTCGGCTCCGACGACGCTCAACGTCCACCCCTCGCTCCTCCCGTCGTTCCCCGGGACCGACGCGTGGGGCGACGCGCTGGACGCCGGGGTCTCGGTCACCGGCTGCACGGTCCACGTCGTCACCGACGCCACCGACGACGCGGGCGAGGTGGTCGAGTCGGAGGTCGACGCGGGCCCCGTCGTCACCCAAGAGCCCGTGCCGGTCTACGAGGGCGACGACCGCGACTCGCTCAAACAGCGGGTGCTCTACGAGGGCGAGTTCAAAGCCTACCCCCGCGCTGTCAAGTGGTTCGCCGAGGGTCGCGCCGAGGTCGACCTCGACGCCGGAGCGGTCCGAATCGAGGGCGACGAGGACGGGACCTTCCCCGTCCGGCGGGTCGAGACCGGAGACCGCGCGGCCGACCTGCGGTACGGCGAGAATCCCCATCAGGACGCCGCGCTGTACGCCGACGCGACGTGCGAGGAGGCCAGCGTGGTCGACGCGCCCCAACGCAACGACGGCGCGAAGGGGATGGGGTACAACAACTACAACGACGCCGACGCCGCGCTGAATCTGGTCAAGGAGTTCGACCGGCCCGCCGCGGCGGTCATCAAGCACACCAACCCCGCGGGGTGCGCGACCGCCGAGACGCTCGCGGATGCCTACGACCGCGCGCTCGCGACCGATGCCAAGAGCGCGTTCGGCGGCATCGTCGCCCTGAATCGGGAGTGCGACCGCGCGACCGCCGAGCAGATAATCGACTCGTTCAAGGAGGTCGTGGTCGCGCCCGGCTACACCGACGAGGCGCTCGACGCGCTGTTCGAGAAGGACAATCTTCGAGTCCTCGAAACCGGCGCGCTGGACGACCGGACCGAGGCGACCACCGAGAAGGACCTCGTGGGCGGGACTCTCGTGCAGGAGCGCGACCTGCAGGCTCCGACCCGCGAGGACCTCGAAGTCGTCACCGACCGCGAGCCGACCGACGACCAGTACGAGAGCCTGCTGTTCGCGTGGCAAACCATCAAGCACGTCAAGTCCAACGCCATCCTCTTCGCGACGGGGACCGAGACGGTCGGCGTGGGCGCGGGGCAGGTCTCCAGGGTCGACGCCGTCGAAATCGCGAAGATGAAGGCCGAGAAGGACGCCGAGGGCAAGACCGCCGAGGGAGCGGTGATGGCCAGCGACGCGTTCTTCCCCTTCCCCGACGCCATCGAGGCCGCCGCCGAGGCGGGCATCGAGGCCGTCGTCCAGCCCGGCGGGTCGGTCAACGACGACGACGTCATCGAGGCCGCGAACGAACGCGACATGGCGATGGTGTTCACCGGAACGCGGTGCTTCCGGCACGACTGAGCGAAGCGAAGGAGTGGCTGAAGCTCGGAAGACGCCACGGGCCCCGACGACCGGACACGACAGCGCGCCGAGGGGAGAACGAATCAAGTACGGTCGGGCCCTACTATCGGTCGATGGGACCGCTACGCGACCGGACGGTCACGCTCCTCCTCGCGGGATTCCTGACCTCGCTCGTCGTCATCGTCGGACTCACGGCGTTCGGCCTCCTCGCGGTGGCGGCCGCGCTCGCGAGCGCGGCCAGCGGGGCGTCCCCGCTGTTCGTCGCCGTCGAGGCCGCCGCGCCGTTCGTCGCGGGCCTGATGCTCGTCGGCGTCCTCTCGGTCGCGCTGTTCGTCGCGACGACCGTCGCGGCGGTTCGCCGGGCGTCGATGCCCCGGAGCCAGCGACTCGCCCGAGTCGCCCGACTGGTCGAGCGCGTTTCCGAGGACGCCCGGGAGTTCGGCCTCGCCGAGCGGTTCGAACCCACCCACAAGGAGCGACTCGCCGACCTCAAGCGGGCGTACGTCGAGGGCGAGATGACCGAGTGGGAGTACGAGCGCCGACTGGAGACGCTGTTGGTCGAGGAGGGCGACCCCGACGAGCGAGGCGTCGGCGACGAGCGCCGGAGGCGCTCGTCGCCGAAACGCGGCCGCGAGTCGCGGAAACGCGGCCGCGAGTCGCGGAACTTCGACCGCGAGTTCGAGCGATGACCGGGCGCTCGCTCGGGCCGGGTCGGGCGTTCGCCACGTCGATTCGAGCGCGACCGCCCGGGACCGCGCCGACGGCGCGGTCCCGGGCGCGGGAAACTGTCGGTTCCGGGTAGGGGAAACGGTCGGTCCCGGGTAGGGGAAACGGTCGGTTCCGACACGCTAAAGCGGGCCGCGTCTGTTCAGCCAGACATGGACTACCACGAGGCGGCGAACTTCCTGTTCGACCTGCGTCGCTTCCGGCCCAAGCCGGGGACGGAGTCGACGGCCGACCTGCTGGCCCACCTCGGCGACCCCCACGAGGCGGTCGATTTCGTGCAGGTCGCGGGGTCGAACGGGAAGGGCTCGACCGCCCGGATGACCGAGCGCGCTCTCCGGGAGGCGGGCCTCGAAGTCGGACTGTACACCTCCCCGCACTTCGACGACGTGCGCGAGCGCGTCCGGGTGGACGGCCGCAAGATTCCCGAGGCCGCGGTCGTCGAGTACGTCGAGTCGGTCCGGGAGTACGTCAACGACCGCGCCGCCGACGGCGACGCCCCGACCTTCTTCGAGGTGATGACCGGTCTCGCGATCTGGCACTTCGGGCGCGAGGGAGTGGACGTGGCAATTCTGGAGGTCGGCATCGGCGGCAAGTACGACGCCACCAGCGTGGTGGACCCGGTCGCGAGCGCGGTCACGAGCGTCACGCTCGAACACACCGGCATCATCGGCGAGACCGTCGAGGAGATCGCCCGCGACAAGGCCCACGTCGCGCCCGCCGACGCGCCGCTGGTGACCGCGACGACCGGCGACGCGCTCGCCGCGGTCGGGGAGCAGGCGGGGGAGGTCGTTCGGGTGGGCGAAGACGTCGAGGCCGACGTTCGGGTCGAGTACGGCGGCCGGACCAACCACACCGAGGCCGCGATTTCGCTGACCGGTCCCGACTGGTCGGTCGAGACCCGGATTCCCCTGCTGGGTGAGTATCAGGCCCGCAACGCCGGGGTCGCCGCGGCGCTCGCCCGGCAGGTCGCCGACGTGAGCGAGGACGAACTCGCCCGCGGCCTCCGGAAGGCCGACTGGCCCGGCCGGTTCGAGGTGATGGGCGAGTCGCCCTTCGTGGTCCTCGACGGCGCACACAACCCCGGCGCGTGCGCGGCGCTCGCGGCGACCGTCGGGGAGTTCGACGGCGACTACGACGACCTCCACCTCGTGGTCGGCGCGATGCACGACAAGGACCTCCGCGGGATGGCCGAGGCCCTCCCGACCCCCGACAGGGTGGTGGCGTGCCAGCCCGACATCGACCGCGCGGAGGACGAGGCGGTGCTGGCCCGGGTGTTCGAGGAGTCGGGCGCGGGCGAGGTCCTCACCCGGAACTCGGTCGAGGGCGCGCTGGAGAACGCCCTGAACGCCGCGAACGCCGACGACTTCGTGCTCGTGACCGGGTCGCTGTACGGCGTCGCGGAGGCCCGCTCGCGGTGGACCCGCGCCGAGATACCCAAGCGCATCCGGAACCTCGACGACGCCCGCGAGGCGCTCGAAGATAGCCACGTCACCGACCCCGGCGTGTGGCGGATGCGCGGCAAGGCTGTCCACCGCGTCCTCAAGAGCCGAGTTCGGACCCGGCAGGCGCGCTACCTCAAGGAGGAGATGCTGAGCCTCGGCGGGGAGTGTGCGCTCTCGGGAGTCAACGAGCAGGACGACGAGAACGTCGACGTGGTGTTGATGGGGACGCTGGCGCAGTTCAAGCGCCTCGCCGGGAAGCTCGACGGCCAGCCCTACGGCCTGTCGGTGTTCGCCGACGAACTCCGGGAGGCGCTGGGCATCCGCACCAGCCCCGACCGGCGGGGCTACCCGTGGGAGGACCGGACCGCCGTGATGGGCGTCCTGAACGTCACGCCCGACAGCTTCCACGACGGCGGGGAGTACGAGCGAATCGAGGACGCGGTCGCGCGCGCCGAGGAGATGGTCGAGGCGGGCGCTGACATCGTCGACGTGGGCGGCGAGTCCACCCGGCCCGGAGCCGACGAGACTCCGGTCGAGGAGGAGATCGACCGGGTGGTGCCCGTAATCGAGCGCGTCGCCGACCTCGACGCCATGATATCCGTCGACACCCGGAAGGCCGAGGTCGCGCGGGCCGCCCTCGACGCCGGGGCCGACCTCCTCAACGACGTGTCGGGGCTGGAGGACCCCGAGATGCGGTTCGTCGCCGCCGAGTACGACGCCCCCATCGTGGTGATGCACAGCATCGACGCGCCGGTGGTGCCCGGCAGGGAGGTCCGCTACGACGACGTGGTCGAGGACGCCATCGACCAGCTGGAGGAGACGGTCCTGCTCGCCGAGAAGGCGGGCCTCGACCGCGAGCAAATCATCGTCGACCCCGGACTCGGCTTCGGCAAGTCGAGCGCCGAGAGCTTCGAACTCCTCGGCCGGACCGACGAGTTCCACGCGCTGGAGTGTCCGGTCCTCGTGGGCCACTCCCACAAGTCGATGTTCGGACTCATCGGCGAGGACGGCGACCGGACCGCGGCGACGGTCGCGGGGACGACCATCGCCGCCGAGCGCGGGGCCGACATCGTGAGGGTCCACGACGTGGCCGAGAACGCCGCGGCGGTCCGGGCGGTCGAGGCGGCCGACGACCCGGAGTGGTTCGAGGAGTAGAGCCCTCGACGCCGACGAAACCGATTCTCACGCCGACGAAACCGAGTTCAGAGGAACGCGACCAACAGCACCGCGAGCGCCACGACCGCCAGCACCCCGCCCGCCACAGCCGCCGGTTCCACCCAGCTCAGCCGTTCTTCGGCCTCGTCGTACGCGGTGAGATATCGGTCCAGCACCGCCTCGTCGTCGTACTCCGCGAAGTTCTCGTCGAAGTCCAGCCGCTCCATCTCCGAGGCCGCGACGAGCGCGTCGGTCAGTTCCTGCTCGCTGGTCGTGCGGAACGCCCGGTCCTCCTGCTCGACCAGTTCGTGGGCGCTCGAATCGACGTGGTACTCGACCACGCCCGCACAGCCACACGCCAGCGCCCGGAGGAGGTCGGTCGGGAACGACTCTCGGCGGGCGGTCTGGGCGTAGACGTGCGCGCCCTTGAACGCCGCGAGCCGGTTTTCGAGGGGCTGGTGGCCCGCGAACGACACCCGGTCCTCGATGCGGAGGTCGCGGACCTGTCGCTCGTAGACGTCGCGTTCGGGGCCGTCGCCGATGACGAGCGCCGACCAGTCGCGGTCCCGGAGCTCCGCGAGCGCGAGCAGGAGGCTTTCGAGGTTGGCGTCCTCGTCGAGCCGCCGCGAGTAGACGACGTCGGCGACCTCGCGGGGCTGGGCCGCCCGAATCGCGTCGATATCGATTGCGTTCGGGACCACCCGAACCGCGTCGGCGTCGGGTCCGAGTTCCCGGACCCGGGTCCTGACCGTCTCGGAGGGCGTCAGGACGAGTTCGGGTGCGGCGGCGGCGAGCCGCCACCGCGGGTCGTCGGCGTCGCCCGGTTCGGGCGCGTCGTACCAGTCGACGACGAGGGGCGCGCGAAGCGCGATGCTGGCGAGTTTCGCGGCGACGACGTGGGAGGGCGTCGCGGGCGAGACCTGAATCACGTCCGGGTCGGCGGCCCGGAGCGCGCCCGCGAGTCCCAGCGCGAATCCGCGGGCGTCGCCGGGCGACTCGTCGGTGACCGCGCGGTAGGTCACGCCCCCCTGCTCGAAGGTCTCGTGGTCGCCGTCCCACCACTGGGCGCAACAGACGACCGCGTCGTGACCGCGCCCGGCGAGCGCCTCGGCGGTGCGTCGAGTGCGTTCCGTGGCCCCCGTCTCCCGGTGTTGGGCCACCGTCTCCGAGACGAACGCGACGCGCATACGAACCGCCACGGAGCGGCCCACTAAAAACCCAGCCTTTCCGGCTCGCCGGGCCTCCGAACTCCGGCGGCGTCGGCGTCAGCCGTCGAGTTCGGGGAGTCAGTCGTCGAGTTCGAGGATGAAGTCGGGGGCGGCGTGTTCGGCGCGTCGCCGCCACCGCCGCAGGTCGTAGGTGTGTCCGAGCGCTGCCAGACCGAACGAGGCGATGACCAGCAGGGCGAACTCGACGCCCGAGATGAGCGCGAACGGGTGGACTCCCTGCCAGAGCGACACTAGGACGACGAGGCTCACCCCCGCGAGCGAGAGGTAGAGCCGGTGCCACGGGACCGACGTGTGTGGGTCGCTCGCCAACCGGAGGTCGAGTCTCGTGGCCTGATCGGAGGTCGCGACCAGACTCCGGTCGGCGTCGTACTCGACTACCCCGGCGGCCTGCAGCTTCGGGAGGTGGGTCTGGTGGAGCGCGCTGTAGACCGACTTGCGCTCGCTGGGCGACACCTCCGCGACCGTGGCGTCGTTCTCCCACGCCGCGACCTGCTCGGCGAGCTCGCCGAGTTCGACCGGCCCGTCGTGTCGCTGGAGGTAGTAGAGCACGTAGCGACGACGGAGGTTCTTCACCGCGTCGAAGACCTCGGCGCGTGAGGGACGGGTGACGTTCTGTGACGCTCTCGGGTTCTGAGACGGGTGTCCGGTTTCGGAGGCCATAATTCGTACTCGAAGGAAACGGACAATAGAGGCGGTGATAAACCGGTTCGAACGTTTACGGACCGTGCCGACCGTTCAATTTCTCAACAGCCAATTGCGTCGTGTCGGGTGGGTGGAAACAGCCGCTTCCGGCTCGCCCGCTTCGGCATCGATTCGCGGCCGGAACCGCGCGAAGAAACACGTCTCGTCGCCCCGCCGATTCGCCGTCGCCCCCGCGGCGCGACCGGCTGACCGGTCTGCTCGGCCGCCGAGTCCGGCGGCAAGCGGAACCGACTGTTACCCGAGTTCCATCGTCGGTTTCTCGGGCGAGCCAGCGTCTCGCGTCGGATTACCCGCCGTTCCCGGGTCGTCTCCGCGGAAGTCGGGACCGCGCGGTCCCGACTTCCGCGGCCGAAGGTCCCGACTTCCGCGGCCGAAGGTCCCGACTTCCGCGGCCGAAGGTCCCGACTTCCGCAGTCCAAAGCGCTTTATCGGTCGACTCGGAAACACGTCCCGTGACTACGTACGACTTCCAGCGGTATCTCAACGTTCGGAACGCGACCGCACCGTCGTTCGGACCGGCGGGAGACCGGCTCTCGTTCCTGATGGACACGACCGGCGTCCCGCAGGTGTGGCGACTCGACGAACCCGGCGCGTGGCCCCGGCAGCTCACCTTCGAGGACGAGCGAATCACCTTCGCGTCGTGGTCGCCCGAGCGCGACGAACTCGCCTTCGGGATGGACCACGGCGGGAACGAGCGGACCCAGCTGTTCCTGCTCGATGGGGACGGCGAAACCGTCACGCCCCTGACCGACACCCCCGAGGCCATCCACTACTGGGGCGGGTGGAACTCCGACGGGTCGGCGTTCGCGTTCGCCGCGAACCGCCGCGACGAGTCGGTGTTCGACGTGTACGTCCAGGGCCGCGACGAGCGTGGCGACGACGCCGAGCTGGTCCACGAGGGCGACGGCTGGCTCTCGGTCGCGGGGTGGAGCCCCGACGACTCCCGGCTCGCGGTGGTCGAGTCCCGCTCCAGCTTCGATCAGGACGTGTACGTCCTCGACCTCGAAACCCGGGACTTCGACCACGTCACGCCCCACGAGGGGGAGGCGCGGTACCACGACGTCAACTGGAGCCCGGACGGCGAGGCCCTCTACCTCAGCACCGACCGGGACGCCGACACCCGGTACCTCGCGCGCCTCGACCTCGACGACCGCGACCTCGCGGTCGTCGAGGAGGGGGGCGACTGGAACGTCGAGAACGTCTCGCTCGACGAGGACACCGGCCGGTTCGTCTTCGGCCGGAACGTCGACGGCTACACCGAACTCACCGTCGCCGAACTCACCGGCGAGACCGCCTACCGGGAGCTCTCGACGCCGGACCTCCCGCGCGGGGTCACCGGGGGCGCGGCGTTCGACGACGACGCCGGGCGGTTCGCGGTCCCGGTCGCCGGGAGCGACGAGAACACCAACGTCCACGTCGTCGACGCCGAGACCGGCGAGGCCGAGCGCTGGACCGACGCCGCGACCGCGGGCCTCCCGAAGGAGTCGTTCGTCAGCCCGGACCTCGTCCGGTACGAGTCCTTCGACGAACGGGAGATTCCCGCGTTCTTCTCGGTTCCCGAGGACGCGACGGAGGGCGAGACCCCCGTCATCGTGAGCATCCACGGCGGCCCCGAGAGCCAGCGCAGGCCGTCGTTCAACCCGGTCAAGCAGTACTTCCTGAATCGCGGATACGCCTACTTCGAGCCGAACGTCCGGGGGTCGTCGGGCTACGGAAAGGCCTACACCCACCTCGACGACGTGAGAAAGCGGATGGACTCGGTGGCCGACATCGAGGCCGGGGTGGAGTGGCTCGGCGACCACCCGGCGGTCGACCCCGACCGCATCGTCGCCATGGGCGGGTCGTACGGCGGCTTCATGGTGCTGGCCGCGCTCACCGAGTATCCGGACCTCTGGGCCGCGGGCGTCGACGTCGTGGGCATCGCCAACTTCGTGACGTTCCTCGAAAACACCGGCGACTGGCGGCGCGAACACCGCGAGGCCGAGTACGGGTCGCTCGACGACGACCGCGAGTTCCTCGAATCCATCAGCCCCATCAACAACGTCGAGAACATCCGAGCGCCCCTGCTCGTCCTCCACGGCGCGAACGACCCCCGCGTGCCGGTCGGCGAGGCCGAGCAGATCGCCGACGAGGCGGCCGAACAGGGCGTCCCGGTCGAGAAGCTCATCTTCGACGACGAGGGCCACGGCTTCAGCAAGCTGGAAAATCGCATCGAGGCCTACACCACCGTCGCCGACTTCCTCGACGAGCACGTCTGAGCCGAGTCGGGTGCGGCCTATCGCCGTTGACATCCTCCCCGCGCTAAAGCGCGAGGATTCCTTCGTGGGGCGTCGGGCCGTTCCGTCAGCCCCCGAAGGCAACTTCCTCACCCCGCGTGGTGAGTACCGGGTTCGTGCGCGCTACACGTCGGCCCTCGAAACGAGGGTATGGCGTATTCAACGTCCAAGATGGACGCGGTATCCGCTTGTGCCGTACCTGATACCGCTTGACCGAAGCGTCCGAATACCGGGCAACCACCCACGGTTGGAACGTGGGTGGACACGGGTCGTGCCATCGACCGTACTCCGCCGACGAAGGCGGAGTGCAACCGCGAACGGGGCGTGTTTTGATATGCTGTCACCCCCTCGTGTGCGCGGTCGTTACCGACCGTCTCCAGTGACGGGTAGGGATACTGTGAGGACGGCGAACGAGTCCCAACCACGTACTCCCCACCGGGTTTGCCGGTGGTGGGCGTGGAACCGTCCGTATCAGCGGGAAGTGGCCCCGGTTCTTCCGATTGAGAGTTTACGCGAGTTGTCTTACCGCACGGTACGACGCCGGGCTACTTGATAATGTCGGTTGTTGAGGGTTTGTCGGATTCATCCCCGCGCTAAAGCACGGGGCTTTCTCCTCGATTTACCGTAACGACTCCTTTCGGTTCGGGCTCCCGGATTAAGTTCGGCCTGTCGTCCCCTCTCGGCGACGGAGTCGAGCGTGCGGGATTCGGGTTGCTTTTGTCGGCTCGTGTGCGAATTCACGACATGACCCTCACCGAGCGCTCGCGCAGACGCGCCGACGCCGCCCTCGACCGCCTCGAAGCCGACTGGGGCGCGTTCGAGACGGTCGAGAAGACCTGGACGCTCCCGCCCGAGGACCACGAGGACGTGGTCGAGCGGTTCGAGTCCGGCACGCTCGGCGGTGCGGGCGTCTGGACCACCGACGCCGACGGCCGGGTCCTGCTGGTCCGCCACGAGGGCGAGACCGCGTGGTCGGACCCCGGCGGCAAGCAGGAACCCGACGAGTCGCTCGAAGCCACCGCCCGGCGCGAGACCCGCGAGGAGACCGGCGTCGAGGTCGAACTCCGCGACATTCGGCAGGTCCACCGAGTCGAGATGCGCGCGGAGGCGGGCGAGCGCCCGGCGCTCGCCCGCCTCATCGTCGTCTTCGACGGCGAGTACGTTTCGGGCGAGGTCCGCCCGCGGGAGGGCGAGATCGCCGAGGCCCGGTGGTGGGACGAACGCCCCGACGACCTGCTGTACGAGGAACTGGCGGCGTTCCCGATTCCGGCCGCGGAGTAGTGGCGAGGCTTTTTGGTACTACGAGAAGTACTACCCGATATGAGCGAGACGACCCGAATCACGAGGAAGGGCCAGACGACGATTCCACAGGAGCTTCGCGAGAAGCACGGCCTCGAACCGGGAGACACCGTCGTCTGGGAGGAGACGGACGACGGCATCGTCGTCCGCAAGGAGGAACGGACCGGCGCTCGCGGCCTTCTCGCTGGCGACATGAGTGAGGACGAACGCGAGGGACTCGCGGCGGAACTCGGGGACGAAATTCGAGCGAAACGCGAGGACGACTGGAGCGTCGAATGAAGTCCTACACGGTCGATTCGGTCGCACTCATCCACTACCTGCTCGACATCCTCCCCGAACGGGCACGGGCGGCGGTCGAAGACGCCGAGTCCGGGGATGCGAACCTCGAACTCCCGTCCATCGTCCTCGCCGAAACGAGCTACATCCTCCGCAAGCGCGAGGAGATACGGGGAATAAGCGTCGAGGAAGTCGCCGAACCGGAGGACGTTCGCTCGGTCCTCGACGCCATCGAACGCGAATCGCCAATCGAACTCGTCCGGACCGACTACGGGGAACTCCGGCGTCTCGCCGGGAGGATGGACGAGTTCTCGATTCACGACGCGATGATCGTCGCCAGTCACGAGCGCCGCGGGACGGACGCTATCTTGACCAAAGACGGCGTGATCGCCGACAGCGACGTTCCCATCGTGTGGGATTGAACGGTCGGCGTCCCGACGGCGAACGGACGTACGTCGCTCACCGGCGTACCTGCGTCCATGTCGATACTCGGCGGCGTTTCGATAGAGCGGCCCGCGGCGACCGACCCGCGGCCGGAGACCGAATCGGGCGGAGACACCGACTCCGGGGCGGTCCCGCCGAAGACCCACTCGACCACGTTCCGGTTCGCCCGCGCGCTGTTCGGTGGCGTGCTGGCGTTCACGGCGTTCGACAACCTCCGGGACATCGAGGGGAACGTCGAGTACGCAGAGAGCAAGGGCGCTCCCGCGGCCGGGACCACGGTGCCGCTCGTCAGCGGCGGCCTGCTGTTCGGCGGTCTGGGAATCGCGACGTGGAAGCTCCCCCGACTCGCGGCGGTGGCGGCCGCGGGCTTCCTCGTGAGCGTCACGCCGCTCATGCACGACTTCTGGAACGTCGAGGACGAAGACGAGAAGGAACAGCAGCTGGTCCACTTCCTGAAGAACGCCGCCCTGCTCGGCGGGACGCTGGCGTTCCTCCGGGTGGCCCACGACGACCGGAAGACGAACTGAGGTTCGGAATCTCAGATGACGCCAGTCGTCTCGACCGCCTCGTAGGCGGCCGCCTCGCTCATGCCGTTGCCGAGGATGGTGTAGCGGTCGCGTATCTCGTGGGCCGAGGTGAGCGCCTCGACCACCGTCTCGTCGTCGATGCCGAGTTCCGCGGCGGTCGTGGGCGCGCCGATGGTCGCCAGCGCGTCCCGGACGCCCCGCCAGTCGCCGCCGTGGAGGTACTCGGCGACGACGGTCCCGACCCCGACCTGATGGCCGTGGAGCGCGGCGTCGGGCACCATCCGGTCGAGCTGGTGGCTGAACAGGTGTTCGGACCCGCTGGCGGGCCGCGAGGAGTCGGCGATGGACATCGCCACGCCCGACGAGACCAGCGCCTTCACGACCGCCCACGCCGACTCCTCCAGTCCCTCCTTGATGGTGTCGGCGTTGCCGACCAGCATCTCGGCGGTCATCTCGGCGAGCGCCGCCGAGTAGTGGGAGTATTCGACGTTCTGGAGCCGGTTGGCCAGCCGCCAGTCCTTGACCGCGGTGTAGTTGCTGATGATGTCGGCACACCCCGCGGTGGTGAGCTCCCACGGCGCGTCGGCGAGTATCTCGGTGTCGGCGACCACCGCCAGCGGCGGCGCGGCGGCGACGCTGTGGCGGGTGTCGCCCTCGGGGACCGACCCGCGTCCGGAGACGATGCCGTCGTGGCTCGCGGCGGTCGGCACCGAGACGAAGCCGGTGCCGATGTCGTCGCTGGCCATCTTCGCGATGTCGATGGCCTTGCCGCCGCCGACGCCGACGAGGTAGCCCGCCTCGGCGTCGCGGGCGACCGAGATGACCCGCTGGACCGCGTCGAAGCTGGCCTCCTCGACCTCGACCACCGCGGGGTCGTCGCCCGCGTCGGCGAAGTCGGCCACGATGCGCTCGGCCGCGACCTCCCGGGGGGTCGGGCTCGTCACGACGAGCGGACGCCCGTGGAGGTGGAGCTCCGAGACGGCCTCGACCGTCCGGTCGAGGACGCCGTGGCCGACCACCACGTTCCGGGGGAGCCGAATCCACGTCGACTTCTCGAACATGGTGGCTACTCTCTCGCGGGCGGGGAAACCGTTTGCCCTCTCGCGCGGCCCGAGTGAGGCGGCGCGCCGCCTCACTCGGGCCCGACGCCCCGCGACGACCGCCACGCGGGAGTCGCGGTCGCCCGAGTCGCCCGCAGGGCGTACCGAATCGCGAGGACGTGCTGGACGAACAGCGCCGCGACCAGCACCGCGCCGCCGACCGCCGCGCCCGGCGTGAACCCTTCGAACGGGAGCGCCCCGACCCACTCGGGGACCGCCACCGACCCGGTGACCAGCAGGAACCACGCGGTCGCACCCGCGGCTTCGAGGACCGCGAGGCCGACGGGGGTGCGCCCGACCAGCGACGCCACGGGGTTGCGACCTTGGAGGAGGTCGTCGGTCGCGGCGTGGACGGGCACCAGACCGACCGCGAGCGCGAGTCCGACGACCGCGGCGCTGGCGGGGTCGTCGGTCCCCCGCACGGTCGAGAACCACCCGAGCCACAGTCCGGTCTCGACCAGCGCGACCCCCGCGACCGACGGGGCGGGAATCTCGTGTCGCCAGCCGTTGACCGTGAGGTGGCGGAGTAGCCCCTCCACGAGGAGACCCGCGACCAGCGCGGCGACGCCGATTCCGGCCGCGACCGAGACCGACGGCGCGTCGAGGGCCAACCCCAGCCAGACCGACAGCGCGGTGGCCTCGACCGCGGTCAGGCCGACGACGCCGACGCCCCTCACGGCCGCCCGGAGCGCGTAGCGTATCATCGTCGGCTCCGGTTCGGGGTCGTCCGACGACTGCGCTGCGGTGGCATACCTCCGGGATGGACGCGGAGGGTGTTTGTTATCAGCCTCCTGAAGCGGATAGCGCGGTCCTTCGAACGGTCGAAAGTGGTGATTAACGACGTTTCGAGTGCTCTCGTGGCCTCAGAACGAGAGAGCGGTAATCGGTGTGTTACTAATCGGCGAGAAATCAACGACCCTCAGAGCGTGTCGAGAACGCCAAGCACGCGCTCCTCGGCGTCTCTACCGGGGTCGTACTCGCTCCCGTCGCGGTCGCTGTCGAGGTGTTCCTCGACGGTCCTCGTCATCGCCTCCTCCAGCGGGGTCGACTCCCACCCGAGGTCTGCGAGCTTGTCGGTGTCGAGGACGTGGGGGTACTCGCGGTAGAGGACGAAATCGTCGTAGTCGAGGTCTGCCGCGGCGAGTTCGCGCTCGCCCGCGTGGACGAGTTCGATATCGGTGTCGAGCGCGCCCGCAATCAGTTCGAGCATCTCGTCGATGGTGACGAGCCGACGGTCGCCGACGTTGTACGACTCGCCGGGCGTCCCCTCCTCGGCGACGACCCGGAGCGCGGCCGCCACATCCTCGACGTACGCGCGGTGCCAGAGGTTGTCGCCGTCGCCCGGCACGACGATTCGGTCGTACTCGTTCACCCTGTCTATCCAGTAGTCGAGTCGCTCGGTGTAGTCGTGGGGACCGTAGACGATGCAGGGCCGGACGCTGTAGGCGCTCACGCCGCGCTCGGCGGCCTCGAATATCGCGCGGTCGCCCTCGGCCTTCCGGTTGCCGTAGGTCTCGCCCGAGTCGTCGGTGGCCTGCTCGCGGGTGCAGGGTCGGAGGTCGGTCTCGCCCTCGCGCTTGGGAATCTCCTCGGAGCCGTAGGCGTCGCCGCTGGAGATGTAGACGTAGGCGTCGGCGTCCGAGAATATCTCGGTCGCGGCCCGGACCTCGCGGGGCTCGTACGCCACGCAGTCGAAGACCGCGTCGGGGTCGACCTCCGCCCTCGCGGCCTCCAGCGCCGAGTCGTTGGTCCGGTCGCCCTCGACGCGGGCGACCGAATCGTCCTCGGCGAAGGGGTCGTCGTGGTTCCCTCGATTGAAGGTTGTCACGTCGTAGCCGTGGTCGAGCAGTTCCGAGACGAGGTGGCGGCCGATGAACCGGGTGCCGCCGATGACGAGCGCGGTGTCCATACCAGAACGTCCCCTCACGCGTTGAAATCAGTACCGGAAGACGAACTTTGCCGGGCGAATCACGAGCTACTAAATAGGATGGCTTCGCAACACCGATTCGACTGAGCGACGATGAGTCAGGAGCGTTCACCGACCGTGGTCGACCTGTTCAGCGGACCGGGCGGACTGAGCACCGGGTTCGCCAACGCTGGCCACACCATCGTCGGGGCGGTCGATTACAGCGAGCCAGCCGTGGAGACGTACGACCACAACCACGACCACGACCCGCTTCACGCCGACATCCGGGAGCTCGACGCCGCGGCGATACGCGACCACGTCGCAGACGGGGGCGGGGACCCCGACGCGGTGGACGTCGTCGCTGGCGGGCCGCCGTGCAAGGGGTTCTCGATGGCGAACATGCAGACGCGGTCGCCCGACAACCCCAAGAACGACCTCTTCATGCACTTCCTCCGGGTGGTCCGTGACCTCGACCCGGCGGTCGTGGTCATGGAGAACGTCCCCGGACTGCTCTCGATGGGCCGCGAGGACGGAGATGTCAAGGACATCGTTCAATCCGAACTCCGCGAGTTCGGCTACACGGTCCAGCACAGGATTCTGCACGCCGAACGGTACGGCGTCCCGCAGGCCCGGAGTCGAGTCTTCTTCGTCGGGGTGAAAGAGGGGACGCCGCCGTTCCCGGCCCCGACCCACGCGGAAGGGGGCCGACAGAAGACGCTGACGAACTCGGCCGACGACCTCGACCCCGTCGTGACCGTGGGAGAGGCGTTGCTCGACCTGCCCGAACTCCCCGCGGGCGGCGGCGGAGACCCGGTGATGGAGTACGACGCCGACCCCCACAGCGACTACGCGGCCGAGATGCGGGCCGACGTGCGCGACGACACCCTCTACAACCACAAGACCACGGTCAACCGCGAGAAGACGCGAAAGCGGTTCGAGCACATCCCACAGGGCGGCAACTGGGAGGACATCCCGGCCGAACTGATGGACGACTACACCGACCGGTCGCGGACCCACGGCCACATCTACTACCGACTCGAAGAGGACGAACCCGCGCTCACCGTGGCGAACTTCCGGAAGTCGATGATGGTCCATCCGACACAGGACCGCCTGCTCTCGATTCGGGAAGCCGCCCGGTTGCAGTCGTTCCCCGACGACTACCGGTTCGTGGCGAGCCGAATCAGCGACCGCCAGCAGATGGTCGGCGACGCCGTTCCGGTGAAACTCGCCGAGCAAATCGGGAGGGCGGTCGCCGACCATCTGGCGAACCACGGCGACGCCAGCGAGGCGCACCCGACCACCGAGTAGCCCGCGGGACGACTTCGTTCGAGGACGCTCGCGCGTCGCCACGTCGGCGTCGTCGCCTCCGCGTCGCCATCTCCGCGCCGTCGGGTCCCCCGGGTACAACGCTTATCACTCACAACGTCGAAGGAAACTCATGGGACAGAGAGAGGCCGACTCCGACGGCGAGGATACCGGTATCGAAATCCGCGAAGCCGAATCGAGCGACGCGGAGGGCATCCGGAGCGTCGCGCGCCAGTCGTTGCACGCCTCCTACGACGACATCCTCGACGAGGGGGTCATCGACCGCGCCGCCGACGAGTGGTACGGCGACGACGCGCTGGCGGCCGAACTCGAAGAGGACGGAATGGTCTACCTCCTCGCGGTCGCGGGCGACGAGGTGGTCGGCTTCTCACAGAGCCTCCTCGCCGACGACGAGACCGGCACCATCCTCTGGCTCCACGTCCATCCCGACAGCCGCGACCAGGGCGTGGGGACGACCCTCTTGAACCACACGCAGGCGACCCTCTCGGAGCGCGGCGTCGAGCGCATGGCCGCGGAGGTCCTCGCCGACAACGAGCGCGGATGCAGCTTCTACGAGGAAAACGGCTTCGAGAAGGCCAGCGACCGCGAGCGCGACATCGGCGGCGAGACCTTCGTCGAGAACCTCTACGTCCAGCAGGGCGGAATGCAGTTCGAGAACCGCGAGTTCGAGGGTCGGACCCTCCACGTCAACTGGGCCGAGAGCGAGCGCGGGTCGGAGGCCCCCTTCTACGCCGCCTACAGCGACGAGGCGGGCGAGGACCTGTTCGGCTGGTTCTGCGCGAACTGCGGTAGCTTCGACAACGCGATGGACTCGATGGAGCGACTGGAGTGCAACGCGTGTGGCAACCAGAAGAAGCCGGTCAGGTGGGACGCGGCGTACCTGTGAGTCAGTCGGCGCTCCCCCGAACCGGCGGGGTCTCCCCGGGGGCGCTCGCCTTCGGCGGCGGGGAGTTGCGCACGTCCTCGCGACCCTCCTCGGTCACGGCGCGCTCGTAGGCTTCGGGCATCACCTTCACGAACCCGGCCAGCGACTTCTCCCAGTTCGCCAGCAGTTCCGCGGCGCGCTCGCTGTCGGTGTAGACCGCGTGGTTCTCGACCAGCCGCCGGAGGACCACCTCGTCGCGCTCCGAGAGCGACGATTCGAGACGCACCATCCCGGTGTTGACCTGCTCGTCGAACTCCCCGCTCTCGTCGAGGACGTAGGCCACGCCGCCCGACATCCCCGCGGCGAAGTTCTTGCCGGTCCCGCCCAGCACCGCGACGATGCCGCCGGTCATGTACTCACAGCCGTGGTCGCCCAGTCCCTCCACGACCGCGGTCGCGCCGGAGTTGCGGACCGCGAACCGCTCGCCAGCGACGCCGTTGACGTAGGCCTCGCCGCCGGTCGCGCCGTAGAGCGCGACGTTGCCGACCACGACGTTCTCGGCGGGGTCGTACCCCGCCGAGTTCGGGGTAGCGACCGCGATGCGGCCGCCCGACAGCCCCTTGCCGAGGTAGTCGTTGGCGGCCCCAGTGAGGCGGAAGTCCACGCCCGACTGGAGGAAGGCACCGAAGCTCTGGCCCGCGGTCCCCCGAAACGAGCAGGCGAGGGTGCCTTCCGGAAGCCCGGCCTCGCCGTGTTCCTCCGAGACCCGCCCCGACAGCATCGCGCCGACCGCGCGGTCGCGGTTGGTGATGGGGGCGTCGAGTTCGACGCGCGCGCCCTCTCGAATCGCGGGTTCGGCCGCCGCGAGCAGGTCGCGGTCGAGGTGGTCGTCGAGCTCGTGGGTCTGCTCGCGGGTCTTGGTCGCCTGGGGGGCCGCGGGGTCGTGGTCGGTCGGCTCCGCGAGGACCGAAGCGAGGTCGAGCCCGCGGGCCTTCGGATGGTCGGTGTCGCGCTGTTCGAGACACTCGACGCGGCCGACCATCTCCTCGACGGTCCGGAATCCCAACTCGGCCATGAGCTCGCGGAGTTCCGCGGCGATGAAGCTCATGTAGTTGACGACGTGGTCGGGTTCGCCGGGGAACCGCGCTCGGAGGTCCTCGCGCTGGGTGGCGACGCCGACGGGACAGGTGTTCTCGTGGCACTGGCGGGCCATCACACAGCCCGAGGTGACGAGGCTCGCGGTGCCGAACGAGAACTCCTCCGCGCCGAGCAGTGCCGCGATGGCCACGTCGCGGCCGGTCTTGAGCCCGCCGTCGACGCTCACGCGGATGCGCGAGCGCAGGCCGGTCTCCCGGAGCATCTGATTCGCCTCCGCGAGTCCGAGCTCCCACGGCAGGCCCGCGTGCTTGATGGAGGTCCGGGGGCTCGCGCCGGTCCCGCCCGAGTGGCCCGAGACGTGGACAACGTCGGCGTTGGCCTTCGCGACCCCGGCGGCGATGGTGCCGATTCCGGCCTCCGAGACCAGCTTGACGTTGATGTCGGCGTCCTCGTTGGCCGCCTTGAGGTCGTAGACGAGCTGTTTGAGGTCCTCGATGGAGTAGATGTCGTGCTGGGGCGGCGGCGAGATGAGGCCCACGCCCGGCGTGGCGTACCGCACGCGGGCTATCATCTCGTTGACCTTCCGCCCCGGGAGGTGGCCGCCCTCGCCGGGCTTGGAGCCCTGAGCCATCTTGATCTGTATCTCGTCGGCGCTGGCGAGGTAGGCGCTCGTGACGCCGAACCGGCCGGAGGCGACCTGCTTGACCGAACACTCCCGTTCGGTGTCGAACCGCTCGGGCGGTTCGCCGCCCTCGCCGGTGTTGGCCTTCGCGCCGATGCGGTTCATCGCGACGGCGTTGTTCTCGTGGGCCTCGGGGCTCAGCGACCCGAGGCTCATCGCCGCGGTCGAGAACCGCGTCACGATGTCCGAGACGGGTTCGACTTCCTCGACGGGAATCGACTCGCGGCCCGCCGCGTCGAAGTCGAGCAGGCCCCGGAGGGTCTGGAGTCGCTCGTTCTGGTCGTTTATCCGGGCCGCGAACGCCCGGTACTCCTCGGGGTCGTCGGCCCGGACCGCCCGCTGGAGCGCCCCGACCGTCTCGGGGTTCCACTGGTGGTGGCGGCCGCCCGAACGGTTCTCGAACTCGCCCTGTCGGTCGAGTTCGGGGTCGGCGTCGGCCCCGAACGCCGACTCGTGGCGTTCGCGGCAGTCGGCCTCGATTTCCGCGATGCCGATTCCCTCGGTCCGGTTCTCGGTGCCCTCGAAGTACTCGGCCACGAAGTCCGAGTCGAGCCCCACGGCCTCGAATATCTGGGCACCGCGGTAGCTTTCGACCGTCGAGATGCCCATCTTCGACATCGTCTTGCGCAGGCCGTCTTCGAGCGCACCCACGTAGGACGCTATCGCCTCCTCGGCGTCCGCGCCGTCGGGTCCGGCCACGAGGTCGGCGACCGACTCGAACGCGAGGGTGGGGTCGACCGCGCCCGCACCGTACCCCACGAGACACGCGAGGTGGTGGACCGTCCGGGGGTCGCCCGACTCCACGACGAGTCCGGCGTGGGTACGCAGGCCCGCCCGGACGAGGTGGTGGTGGACCGCCCCGGTCGCGAGCAGGCTCGGAATCGCGAGCCGACTCGGACCCACCTCGCGGTCCGAGAGGATCACGATCTCGGCACCGGCCTCGACCGCCTCGCGGGCGTCGCGCCGAAGCCGCTCGACCGCGGCTTCGAGCTCGCTGTCGGCGGGATAGGTGGCGTCGACGGTGGCGCTCGGGAGCTCGTCCTGCTCGCGGACCGCGGCCAGCTCGGCGTCGGTCACCACGGGCGAGTCGAGCACCAGCTGGCGGGCGTGGTCGGGCGACTCGCCGAGGAGGTTGCGCTGGCGGCCGAGACGACACTCCAGACTGGTCACGCAGTCCTCCCGGAGGTAGTCGATTGGCGGGTTCGACACCTGCGCGAACAGTTGCTTGAAGTACGAGAACAGCGGGCGGTTGAACCCCGAGAGGACCGACAGGGGCGTGTCGTCGCCCATCGACCCCACCGGGTCCTTGCCCGCCTCGGCCATCGGTGCGAGCAACTGGTCGAGTTCGTCGTGGGTGTAGCCGAACGCGGTCTGGCGCGCCCGGAGCGAGGTCTCCTCGTTCCCCTCCGCCTCACCGTTTTTCTCTGCCTCCCCCTCCGGACCCGACGCCCCGCCGGTCCGGCGGGGCGTCGGGTCCTCGGGCGCGTCGAGTTCGACCTGCTCGCGCTCGACCCACTCGCCGTACTTCTCGTCGGCGAGGTCGTCGAACACCTCGGCGTCGGGGACGATTCGGCCCTCCTCGACGTCGGCGAGGAAGAGCTGGCCGGGTTCGAGGCGGCCGCGCTCGACGATGTCGGACTCGGGCGTGTCGAGCGCTCCGGCCTCGCTCGCCATCACGAGGCGGTCGTCGGCGGTCACGTCGTACCGGCAGGGTCGCAAACCGTTGCGGTCGAGCACCGCCCCGACGCGCTCGCCGTCGGTCGCGGCGACGAGCGCCGGGCCGTCCCACGGTTCGAGCAGGGAGGCGTGGAAGTCGTAGAAGGCCCGGCGGTCGTCGGGCAGGTCGTCCTTGCGCCACGCCTCGGGGACGAGCATCCGGAGCGCGTGGGGAAGGTCCCGACCGGCCTGCAAGAGGAGGTCGAGCGTGTCGTCGACCGCGGCGGTGTCGCTCCCCTCGGGGTCGGCGACGACCGGCGTCACCCGGTCGGCGTCGAATCTCTCCGTACTGAGGTCGGTCTCGCGGGCGCGCATCCAGTTGACGTTCCCCCGGATGGTGTTGAACTCGCCGTTGTGGACCACCCGCCGGTAGGGGTGAGCGAGGTGCCACGCCCCGAGCGTGTTGGTCGAGAAGCGGGCGTGGACCATCGCGAACGTCGTTTCGACTCGGTCGTCGGTCAGGTCGGGGTAGTAGTCGCCGAGCTGGTCGCCCGTCAGCAGGCCCTTGTAGACGAGGGTTCGGCGGTCGAGCGAGCAGACGTAGAACCGGTCGGCGTCCGGGAACCGCTCGGCCACGGCCCGCTCCAGTTCGCGCCGGGCGACGTAGAGCCTGCGGTCGAAGGCCTCCGCCGATAGCTCGCGCTCGCCTTCGCCTTCGCGCTCGCCTTCGTCCCCGCTGTCGGCGGGCCGGACGAACCACTGCTCGACCGCGGGTTCGGAGTCGAGCGCGGTCGTCCCGAGGTCGGCGTCGCCGGTCGGCACCTCCCGGGCGTGAAACAGGTCGAGGTCGGCGTCGGCGAGTACCTCGTCGGCGAACTCCTGGAGGTCTGTTCGGGCGTCGGCGTCGGTCGGCAGGAAGACGCTCCCGACGGCGTACTCCTCGCGGGCGGGGAGGTCGGGAACCTCGGTGGCGAAGAAGTCGTGGGGTTTGGCGAGGAGGACGCCCGCGCCGTCGCCCGTGTTCTCCTCCGCGCCGGTCGTGCCGCGGTGTTCGAGGTTTTCGAGCAGTTCGAGTCCGTCGGCGAGTACGTCGTGGCTCCCGTCGCCGCCGAGGTCGGCGACGACCCCCACGCCGCAGTTCGCGCGGTGGTCGTCGGGGTCGGCGAGGAGTCGCCGGTCTCCGGTGTCGGTTCCGCGTCGTTGCTGGCTCATGTCCGGGGCGTCGTCGCTCCGGGTTAAGAGCCTACCCCTGAATCATTAAGGATGAACTAACCACGAATAATGAACCTTAGATTCTCGGGTACGCTAATATCGACGCCACGATGCTCACCACTGTGTGAGCGCGCGAGCCCCGTGGTCGTTCGCGAGGATGCCGAGGAACGTGAGGACGCCGCCGAACGCGGCGGCCGCGCCGACGAAGAACACCCACTCCATGCCGATTCCCATGAGCGCGCCCCCGAGCATCGGCGCGAGGACGGCCCCGGGCTTCCAGACGAGTTCGCGGATGCCGAAACTGGAGGCGACGCTCCCGTCGTCGGTCCCCTCGTCGGCGAACAGCGCCATGCTCGCGGGTTCGCGGAGGCTGTCGGCGACCCCGAGCAAGGCGTTGCACGCCAGAAGCGGCAGGAAGGCGGCCGAGAGCGTGCCCACCACGGGGAACGTCGCGGGCGCGCCGACGAGGCGGCCGATATCGGGCGTGAACGGCACTGCGAGCGCCACGAGACCGTAACACCCGCCGCCGACGAACACGAACAGCGAGCGCCCGGCGCGGTCCGAGAGGGTGCCGGTGTACGGTTGACACAGCATGTTCGTGAGCTTCTCGGCGGTGATGAGGAGGCTCACGACGAACGGCGCGTACGCCAGTCCCCCTCTGGCGGCGGTGATGCCCGCGTATATCGGGACCCACGTCCGGACCAGCGTGACCGCAACCGCGTACTGGGCGCGAAAGCTGGTGAGCGTGAGGAGCCGACGGTTGAACGCGAGTCCCGAGAAGGGGTTGCCCCGGACGCGGACCTCGTCGGCGTCCACGAACCACCACACCCCCACCAGCGCGGGCAGGAGGAGACCGATCAGGACGGTGTACACCGCCTCGAACCCGTAGAGTTCGTAGAGGCTCCCCGCGCCCAGGCTCCCGAGGACGCCCGCCGCGAACCGGGCGGCGTTTGCCTTCCCGATGTAGTTCGCCCGGGCGTCGTCGGGCGCGAGTTCGCCGACCAGCGCGAGCGACAGCAGGCTGGTCCCGGCGACCACAACCCCCTGAATCCCGCGGACCAACACGAACTGGAGACTCGACCCGACCAGCGTGAACGCGACGTAGACTCCGACGCCGAGGGCGAGACAGACCGCCAGCACGAGCCGTTTGTCTCCGCGGTCGCCAGCCCAGGCCAGCGGGACGACCGCCGCGGTCTGGGCGAGCGTGAACGCGGTGGTGAACAGTCCGACCATGAAGTCCGACGCCTCGAAGAGATTGACGTAGGTCGGCAACAGGGTCACGAGCGTGATGAACCCGAAGCCGCTGGCGAACCGCGTGAGATACAGCGCGTAGAACTGAAATCTCTCTTCGTTCACACCGAAAGGGGTTCCGGCGACAAAAAAGCCGTTTCGGAACCGGACGACCGCGCGGGCGACCTACCCCGTGTCACTCCGGCGCGGTCGCGGGCGGCCTATCCGTGCCACTCCAGCACCGTCGCGGCCCACGTATAGCCGGTCCCCGCCGCGAGGAACAGCACCACGTCGCCCGACTCGACCAGCCCGCGGTCGAGACCCTCGTCGAGCGCGAGCAGTTGGTCGACGCTCTGGACGTGGCCGTACTCGTCGAGGTAGTAGTTCGCCGCACCGAGTTCGTCGGTCAGGATGTCGTGGAACGACCGCTTCATGTGGGTCAGCGCCACGAAGTCCAGGTCGTCGCGGTCGTAGCCCGACCGCTCCAGCGCGTCGTCGGCCACGTCGAGGAAGTTCGGGAGGCTCACGTCGGCGAGTCGCTCTTTCATCCCGTCGGGGTCGGGAACGCCGAGGGTGTGCAGACCCGCCTCGACCGTGGCGCGACTCGGGGGGTTGCGCGACCCGCCCGCGGGCATCACCACGTCCTCCGAGAAACTGCCGTCGGTCATCGCGGCGCTCTCGCCGACGGTCGCGCGAGCGCGACCGTCGGCGGGGTCGGCCTCCAACACCGCCGCACAGGCCCCGCTCCCGAAGTTGAACATGAACGACGAGTCCTGATTCGAGTAGTCGACGAGGTCCTCCTCGCGGCTCGCGGCCACGAGCAGGACCGTCTCGGGCGCGTCGGCGAGCAACTGCGAGCGGGCCTGCCGCAGCGCCAGCGGCGCGCCCGCACAGAGCGCGTAGCTTTCGACCGCGAAGGCCTCGCTCGCGCCGATGCGCTCGGCGACGTTCGCCGCGGCGCTCCAGACCACGAAGTCCTTGTACTCCGAGCCGTGGTAGAGCACCGCATCCACGTCCTCGGGGTCGCGGTCGGCGTCGGCGAGCGCCTCGTCGGCGGCCTTCACGCACATGTCGGTGACGTGGTCGGCGTCGGGAGGACAGACCCGCTTCTCGCGGACGCCCATCTTCTCGACCACGACCTCCTCGGGAATCCCGCTCTCTTCGGCGATCTCCTCGCCGGTGACGATTTGGTCGGGAGTGTAGACCCCGTAGCCGGTGAGGCCGACCGAGATTTCGTCGGTGTCGGTCATCGCCGAGCCCTCCGTTCGGAACGCAGTTGCGGGTTTCGGCGGTTCGGCGTCTTCGAGAATGTGGGTTGGTGAGCAGTTCCGCGAAGGCCTCGAAAGCCCCCGCCCGATGTGGACCGCTCGCCCCGTCGCTTCGCGGTGGTCCGTATCCCCGGGCGTCGCGTCTCCGAACCCGGCCGAGCGTCGCCTCGGTCGGTTCGCACGCGGTCGCTCACCGCTCGTCACCCCGGAGTCGCTCGGCGACGACCTCCGCGACCGGGCCGCCGATTCGGTCCCGGACCGTCCCGAGCAGGCCGTTCGGTACGAAGAGGACGAAGAGGACGAACAGCACGCCGATGTAGAGTTCGGCGTGACCGTTCAGGAACGTGTCGATGCCCTCCTGAACCGTGAGGCCGTTGAACACCTCGGTCGAGAGCAGGCCCTCGCCGAGGTTCTCCCGGAGGTACGGGAGCAGACCGCCGCCCTCCCCGCGCTTCGAGAGGAACTCGGTGACCCCCTCGTCGAACAGCCAGCCGTACAGCGGTCCGGCCAGCGTGCCGAATCCGCCGATGATGGACGCCAGCAGGGCGTCGCCGGTCACGAGGAAGTAGAAGGTGTTGTCGGGCGACACAGACCGCTTGAAGCCCGCGAGCAGGCCGCCAGCCACCGCGGCGAAGAAGCCGCTGATGGCGAACGCTCCGAGCTTGTACCAGAAGGTGTTGTACCCGATGGCCTTCGCGCGCTCCTCGTTCTCGCGGATGGCGATCATCACCCGGCCGAACGGCGAGTGGATGATGCGTTGCATCGCGAAATACGAGACCAGCACGACCAGCCCGACCATGTAGTAGGACACCTCCGCGGTGCCGAGGTCGATAACGCCGAGCAGGCCCTCGACGGTGTCGCCGCCCAACTCTCCGATGGCGAGGGTGAGCGAGTCGACGCCCGGGACCCCGACGTTGAACGGTTCGGTGCGTTCGAGCACCGCCGGACCGTCGCGGGGGTTGTTGGCTGCGTAGTCCCACCCGCGGATGAAGACGTACATCACCTGCGCGAAGCCCAGCGTTATCATCGCGAAGTAGACGCCGGTCAGCCGGAACGACACCGCGCCGATGAGGACCGCGAGCACGGCCGCGAACAGGCCCGCGAGCGCCAGCAGGTAGACGAACGGCGTGTCGGGCCCGAGCAGGGGAATCTTCCCGTTGGCCGCCATGATGACGAAGTACGCCCCCGTGCCGTAGAAGGCGGCGTGACCGAACGAGAGATAGCCCGTGTAGCCGCTGATGAAGTCGAACGACATGGCGAACAGCCCGAAGTAGAGCACGACCACCATGGTCTCGACCCGCGGGAGGACGGTCTGGAACTCCGTCCCGAGCGGCGAGTTCAGCAGGACCGAGTAGACGCCGGGGTAGGCCGCGAGCAGGAGTATCACCGCGAGGTGGGCGACGTGTTCGCGGGCGTACCGGACCGGCCACGACGCCGCCGTCTCGTCGGCCGCGGCCTCGGCGTCGGTCCCCTCGTCGGGTCCCTCTGCGTCGGGGGCCGCGGCGTCGGCGGTTTCGGTGCTAATGGCCGCCCACCTCCTCGACGCCGAACAGTCCCTGTGGCTTGAGTATCAGCATCACCACGAGGATGAGGAAGACGGTCATCTCGGGCAGGCTAGCGAACTCGATCTCGTTGACGAACCACCACGTCGTGACGGCGTCGGCCATCCCGACGATGACCGCCGCGACCACGGTGCCCCGGAAGGTGCCGAGGCCGCCGATGATGACGACCACGAACGCCGGGAGCAGGGTGTCGGCCGCGAGCGGGACGCTCGCGCCCCACGAGGCGTCCCACATCAGCAGGGTCCCGGCCGCGCCCGCGACCCCCGCGCCGAGCGCGAACACGACGGTGAACACCCGGCGAACGTCGATGCCCAGCGCCTCGGTCATCTCGGAGTCCTCGCTCCCGGCCCGGACGATCAGTCCGTACCGGGTCCGGGTGAGGAACGCCCAGAGTCCGGCGACCGTGAGGACGCCGAATCCGATCTCGAACAGGTCGAGACCCGGCACCGAGATGATGCCGAGGTCGACCTGCTGGTCGAGGAAGTACGGCTTCGTCCCGAACGCGGCCTGCCACTCGCTGCTGGGCTGTATCCCGTAGAACAGCACCACGATGCGCGCCAGTTCGTCGAGGACGAGCGTCACCCCGAACGTCAGCAGTATCTGGTAGATGGGCGGCCGGTCGTAGAGTCGCCTGATGAGCCCGACCTCTATCGCGCCGCCCAGTCCGGCCAGCACCGCGAACGCCGCCGCCATCGCGACGAAGAACGCGACCAGCCGCATCCCCGCGCCGGTGGCCTCGCCGACCGCGAGCACCATCAGCAGGCCGCCCAGATACGCGCCGATCATCGTCATCGAGCCGTGGGCGAAGTTGAGCACGCCCATCAGTCCGAAGATGAGCGTGAGCCCGCCCGCTATCATCACGTACAGCGCGGCCTTCGAGAGGCCGTCGACGAGGACGCCGACGAGGGTCTCGGGCCGGAGGAACTCCCCGAGCGCGTCGACGAACGCGAGGACGACGAGGTCCCCGGCGAGCGCTTCGAGTCCCGTCATGCGCTGAGATACCTCCTGAGTCGCTCGTCGTCGGCGGAGGTCTCGTCGGCGTCGCCCTCCTCGACCACCCGCCCGTTGTCGAGGACGTAGAAGCGGTCGGCGAGGTCGAGCGCCAGCGGCAGGTTCTGCTCGACCACCAGCAACGTCGTGTCCTCGGCGGCCTCGGCGAGCGCCTCGGCGACCCGCGCGACGATCTGGGGCGCGAGTCCCTCGCTGGGTTCGTCGACCAGCAGGAGGTCGTTGTCGCCGACCAGTCCCCGGGCCAGCGCGAGCATCTGTTGCTGGCCGCCCGAGAGGTCTCCGGCGTCCTTGTCGGCGAACCGTTCGAGGTCGGGGAACGTCTCGAAGGCGGTCGCGACCGCCGCCGCTACGTCTTCGCCGTCGGGCACCGCGACCCGGACGTTCTCCTCGACCGAGAGCTGCGAGAAGATGCGCCGTTCCTCGGGAATCCAGCCGACCCCGAGGTCGGCGACCTCGTGGGTCTCCAGCCCGGTCACCTCGTCGCCGCGGTACCGGACGGTCCCGCTCCGGGGCGGGGTCAACTGGAGGATGGTCCGGAGGGTGGTGGTCTTGCCGACGCCGTTGCGGCCGACGAGCGCGACCACCTCGCCCTCCTCGACGTCGAGCGAGACGCCTTCGAGGATGTGGCTCTCGCCGTAGTACGTGTGGGCGTCTTCGACTTCTAAGAGTGTCATTTCATCACCTTTGGAGAGAATTTGTGAACCGTGGAGGGAGGACGAGCGGAATCGCGGGGGTGACTCGGGTCTCGGAAGCTCTCACCAACTCGCTCTGCATCGGAACCGCGAGCGCGGTCGGAGCGGTGAAGGCCTCGGAAGCCCCCGCCCGCTCGCGGTCGCTCTGCGGGATATTTCCGCGCCTCCCCGCAACGCACAGCACCGGCGCGGAAATAGTGGCCCGCAGAGACGACCACGGGCCTGCGGCCCGCGACCGGGCGGCCCCTTCCAGTCCCACCCACGGTGGACGGTTCTACGGGGCGCTTCCCGGTGGATTGTATCACCGGCCGAGACTCGGCGGTTTGCGTCGTCGAGCGCGGTCGGTGGCGGGTCGCGGCGGTCACGCCGCGCCCTCCTCCGAATCCGACGCCTCGGCGTTCGAGGCGTCGGATTCGGCGTCTGTATCGCCCCCGAGACTTCCGGGTTCGTACCCGCCGAGGTACGCCTCCTGCACTGCGGGGTCGCCCCGAACGTCCTCGGGCGTGCCGTCGGCGATGACCGACCCCTGATTCAGGACCACGATGCGGTCCGAGACGTTCATCACGATGTCCATGTTGTGCTCGACCAGCAGGACGGCGTGGTCGGTCGCCACGTCCTCGATGAGGTCGATAATGCGGCCGACGCTCTCTGAGGAGACCCCGGCGTTGGGTTCGTCCAGCAGGAGGACGTCCGGGTCGCCAGCGAGCGCGATGGCGACCTCCAGCTGGCGCTTCGCGCCGTGGCTGAGGTTCTCGGCGACCACGTCGGCCTGCTCGGCGAGTCCGACGCGGTCGAGGATGGCGCGGGCCTCCTCGAAGTGCTCGTCGAACGCGCCGACGTTGCGCCAGAACGTGGTGCCGTCGCTACTCGCGGCCTGCGCGGCGATGCGGACGTTCTCCAGCACCGTGTTCGTCGGGAAGATATTCGTGATCTGGTACGACCGGTGGAGACCGATGTCGGCGGTCTCGTAGGGGGTGGCACCGGTCACGTCGCGCCACCCGTCCCCGTCGCGGACCTCCACGGTCCCCCGGGTCGGTTCCAGTACTCCGGTCAGCAGGTCGAAGAACGTGGTCTTGCCCGCGCCGTTCGGTCCGATGAGCGAGCAGAGTTCGTTCTCTTCGAGCGCGAAGTCGACGCTGTCGACGGCGGTGAGGCCGCCGAACTCCTTCGTCAATCCAGCGGTCCGGAGCATGCCTACAGCGAGCAACCCATCTGGTCGCTGTCCTCCGGAATCGTGGTCTGGTCGCCGGAGATGGTCGACAGCGGTTCGCCGGGCATGATGGCGGCGTCCCAGTTGTCGGCCCACTCGTCGCTGGTCGGAACGACGTCGGCGACCGTCATCGCCGACCGGGCCTGATTGTTGTACTCCTGGAAGGTGTAGCCGTCCTCGCCCTTCGGCGTGTCGGCGACGGTCATCCCGCGCAGCGCCTCGGCGATGTCTGCGCCCTCGGTCGACCCGCTCGACTCGACCGCCTGCACGATGGCGGAGGCGCTGGTGAACGACCCCGACGTGAACAGGTCGGGCACGACGCCGTAGGCGTCGGTGTACATCTCGACGAACTCGCTGTTGATGTCGTTGTCGTACTGGTTCCAGTGGTACCGGGTCGTGAACGGTCCGAGCTTGGTGTCCCGGATGTCCTCGGCGGTCATGTCCTCGCCGAGCGCGTTCTGGAGGGTCTGACCCACGACGTCGTTGGTGATCTGGGTCGCGAGTCCGCCGAACACCCGGAAGTCGTAGTCGCCGTTGAGGAAGGTCGTGAACAGGTTCGGGAGCGTCGCGACCGTGAATCCGCCGACGATGCCCTCCGCGCCCTCCTCGGCGGCGTTGTCGAGCAGGCCCTCCCACTCGTCGTGGCCCTGCGGGACGAACCGCTCGCCGACGATCTCGACGCCCTCGTCTTCGAGGACCCGCCGATAGTTGTTCACGACCGCCTCGCCGAACGAGTAGTCCGCACCGAACAGGAACACGGAGTTCACGTCGGTCTCGTCGGCGACGTACTTGCCGCCAGACCGGGCGTCCATCGCGGTGTTCTCGCTCGCGCGGAACACGTTCGGAGAGCAGGTCTCACTGCTGGCGGTGGTGTTGGCCGAGGCCGCGGGGCCGACCATGTACGGGACGTCGGCCTGATTGGCGACCGTCTGGACCACGCGGTCGGCCGCGCCCGACGACGCACAGCCGAACAGCATGTCCACGTCCTCGCTCTGGACGAGGTCGGTCGCTATCGACTGGGCCGTGTCGGCCGAGAACTGGGTGTCCCGGAC
Organism: Halorussus salilacus; assembly: GCF_024138125.1. Taxonomy (NCBI): domain Archaea; kingdom Methanobacteriati; phylum Methanobacteriota; class Halobacteria; order Halobacteriales; family Haladaptataceae; genus Halorussus; species Halorussus salilacus. The sequence continues at coordinate 888,052 of NZ_CP099993.1, read as the reverse complement.
CACGAGCTCGTAGTCGACGTCGCCGACCGTCACGGTGTGGGTCCCCGACGTGGCGTCGGTGAGCGGGTCGGTGTCGCCCTTGTACGCCAGCCCGGAGTAGAACCCCCAGAGCGCCTGCTCGCCGTAGTACGCGAGGTCGCCCGAGGTCGGTTGCATCACGCCTATCTTCACCGTTCCCGACGTGTTCGACTGCTCGGTCGTCGTGTCCGTCATTTCGGTCTCTTCGGTCGTGTCGCCTTCGGTCGTTTCCGTCGCGGTCGTCTCTTGGTCGCCGCCGTCGCCGCCCATGCACCCGGCGAGTCCCACCGCGCCGGTCGCGCCGAGCGCGCTGAGCCATCGACGTCGCGAAACGTTCTCGTCCACCATAACAGGTCGAAGTGATGTCTCCTATCCGGCAAATACTGCAGGGTTAACATGTGAACAGTCCTCTCGCCCGGACCCACGTCACGGTTTCCCTTCAGACGCTACGGCCCACCTTCACACGTTAACCCCCGGTTTTTCACGGGTCCCGGCGCCATCGGGAGGTATGTCCGACCAGATTTCCCCGCCGGAACCGACCACTGACGACTTCCTCGTCGTCGACGACGACCGATTCGCGCCCGAACGCGTCTGTCTGGTCACGGGCGCGGCGTCGGGCATCGGACGAGCGACCGCGCTCGTCATGGCCGACAACGGCCTGACAGTCGTCGGCACCGACGTGGACGAGGAGGGCCTCGACGAGACCGCCGAGACCGCCGCGGAACTCGGCGTCGAGGGGAGCGTCGAGACGGTCGTCGGCGACCTCCGCGAGGACGTGCCCGACATCGTCGAGGAGGCCGCCGAGTACGGCGACATCGCGTACCTCGCGAACATCGCGGGGATGCAGCACATCGACTCCATCGAGGACTTCCCGATGGCGGCCTACGACCGGATGCAGGAGGTGATGGTGCGCGCGCCGGTCGAACTCTCGAAGCACTGCCTCCCGCACATGCGCGAGACGGGATTCGGATGCGTCGCCAACATGGCGTCGGTCCACGGCCACTACGTCACCAGCGACAAGGTGGCGTACAACGTCGCGAAGTTCGGCCTGCGCGGGCTCACCCAGTCCATCGCCGCCGAGGGTGAGGGGGAGGTGCGGGCCTTCTCGGTCAGCACGGGCTACGTGAAGACGCCGCTCGTGACCGACCAGATTCCGGACACCGCCGAACAGCGGGGCATCTCCGTGCGGGAGGTCGTCGAGGACGTGATGCTCGGTCAGTCCCGGACTACCGAGATGATGACGCCAACCGAGGTCGCGAACCTCTTCGCGTTCGGCTTCTCGAAGCACGCCGACCACCTCAACGGCGGAGACCTGCGGTTCGACGACGGGATGACCCTGACCTACGAGTAGCCGCCACGTCCGGCCGCGCCGACGTGACCCGCCGCGACCGGCCGCGCCGATGCGCTCCGCATCGGCGCGGCTACTCCAGTTCGTCCAGCGCCTCGATGACGCGCTGGATCATCTTCTGCTGGCCCCGCCGGAGGTTCTTCGACACCGCGGGCTTCGAGACGTCGAACTCGTCGGCGAGGTGGCCCAGCGTGGCCCCGCGGGGGCTCTCGAAGTAGCCGTCCGACACCGCGGTTTCGAGGGTCTGCCGTTCGACCTCCGAGAGGTCCCGACACCCCTCGATGAGGGTCATCGCCGCGCCCGCGTTCTGGACGAAGTCCTGCATCTCGGGGAGTTCGGTGTTCTCGCGGTCGAGCACGTCGTACTCGTTGCCCCGCTCTAACTCCGACAGGGTGGTGTCTGCCTCCTCGATGCCGTCGAAGCCGACGTGCCAGACCTCGCTGCCGCCCTCGATGTGGAACGGTCCGGTGATGTACCCGCCGTTGTCGCGGATGGTCGCCATCGCCTCGGTCTCGGCGATGACGGTCCGGATGTGGGCGACGTTGTCCCGGCGCGTGAGCAGGCCGTAGTCGTGCATGTTCTCGTGCCCGCGCAGCATCGAGAGCCCCGAGGTGAGCGTCTCGCGGTCGTCGGCCTCCACGACCATCCGGGTCTCCAGCTGGTCGTTGACCCGGTCGAAGTCCCACTGGATGGCCGAGAACTCGACCCCGTGGTCGTCGGTGGTGGCGATGAAGGGACAGTCGTACTGCTCCATGTCCATCGTGATGTCTATCATCGCTCTGACCTTGCTATTGGACCCCATACGGGAGGCAGGATAAAAGGATTTCCTTCGGTTCCCGCGAATACTGCGGGTCGGGGTCGCGGTCCGGCTTTCCGTCAGCGTAACGGCTTTCCGGCGTCTCGCCCAACGTTCGGACGCTATGACTACGACGGAACACGACGACGAGGCGACACCGAACGGTATCCCCCGGCTCGGTCTCGGTACGTGGCAGAACACCGACCCCGACGAGTGCGCCGAGAGCGTCCGGACCGCCCTCGAAACCGGCTATCGGCACATCGACACCGCGCAGGCGTACGACAACGAGGAGCACGTCGGCGAGGGCATCGCCCGCAGCGACGTGGACCGCGAGGACGTGTTCCTCGCCACCAAAATCTGGCTCTCGAACCTCTCGGGCGACGACGTGCTCTCGACCGCCGAGGAGAGCCTCGACCGGCTGGGCGTCGACTACGTCGACCTGCTGTACGTCCACTGGCCCGCCCGGGAGTACGACCCCGAGGACACCCTCCCCGCGTTCGACGAACTCCGCGAGCGGGGGCTGGTCCGGAACGTGGGCGTCTCGAACTTCGAACCCGAACACCTCGACGAGGCCCGCGAGATACTCGATTCGCCCATCGTCGCCAATCAGGTCGAGTGCCACCCCCTGCTCCCGCAGGACGAACTGGTCGCGTACGGCCGCGACCACGACGTCGACCTCGTCGCGTACTCGCCGCTGGCCCGCGGCGCGGTGTTCGACGTGCCCGAGATTCGGGAGGTCGCCGAGAAGCACGACGCCAGCCCCGCGCAAGTGAGTCTGGCGTGGCTGTTCCAGCGCGACGGCGTCGCCGCGATTCCGAAGGCGACCGGTGGCGATCACATCCGAGACAACTACGGCGCGCTCGACGTGGAACTCGACGACGAGGACGTGGCGAAGATAGACGGTATCGACGAGCGCAATCGGGAGGTCGACCCCGACTTCGCGCCGTGGAGCTGAAAGCCCGCATACATCTTCTCTCGCGCGCTCGCGCCGTCGACCCCGAAACTTCATATCCGCCGTAACGTATGAAAAAGTGAAGATGCACGGCGGAACCAGCACCGGCTTCGTGGGGGCGATACAGTACGACCTCAAGCGACTGCACGAGAGTTGGATGGAACTGTTCTTCCCGCGCCAGCGCGGGGCCGAGAACACGGTCCTCGGCAAGTGGACGCCCTCGTCCACGACGGGCAAGGTGGCCTACCGGGCGTGGAGCGCGGTCGGCGCGCCCGTGGTCGGGGTCCTCTATCCGCTCGCACTGTTCGGGTTCGCGGCCCGGTACTACACCCGGAAGATAGACGGGACCGCGACCCGGCTCGGGGTGGTCGGGGTCGTTCTCCTCTCGCTTCTGGCGTGGGGCGGGCTGACCGCGCTCGCCCGGCTTCGGTTCTCGACCACGGGCTTCCTCGCGGTCGGGGCCGCGGGCGGGGTCGCCACCGTCTCGGCCGCGCTGGCGTACCTCTTCGGGACGCGGGGCGGGCGCGCCAGCACCGTCCTGTTCGCCTACCCGTTCGCGATGACTGCGGTATTCCTGCCGCCCGTTGTCGCGGCGTTCTACTCGCCCACCCTCTCGGAGGTCGTGTTCCCGAACAGCTACGCGCTCGCGGTCTGGATTCTCGACAACCTCCTCTACGTGGGGGACGTCAACACCATCATCCGCGACCGGTGGACCCTCGAAGGGTTCAACTACGTCGCGATGTGGTTCGCGCTCTCGGTCCCCGCGGGGTGGTTGCTGGGCCTGCTGGTCACGCTGGCCGACGTGGTCCGGCCCAAGCGCGAGTGAGTCGCGCGAGCGCGGCCCGCTCGTAGCGCAACTATTTTCGTCCTCTCGTCCTCAGACTCTCGTATGGAGTTCGACACGACGGTGACGGTCGGTGCACTGCTCGCGCTCGTCGCGCTCGGTACCGCCGCGCTCATCGGCATGGGCGCGATGGCGACCAGCACCGTGCTGATGATGGTGACCCCCTCGATGCTGGTGTTCGGTGCCATCGCGCTGTTCCTCGGCGTCAAGCACGGCGAGTACCGGGCGACGCGGACTCGATAGGCGTCGCTTCTCGAACCGACTGGTATAACCGAAAATCGCGGTCCGCCGCCTTCCACGCGCGGCCGCGGTGCTGTCGCGGTTGCGGTCGCGCACCAGTTATTCTACCGCGAGCGAAGCGAGCGGACCAAGCAACCCTCGACGGAGCGGGCGGTGCGCAGAGCGCACCGCCCTGCGACGGAGGGGGTGACGCCGTGTTTTTCATGAAAGTTTTGCCAGGGAGAGCGCGCCTACGGCGCGCTCGACCGCGGCAAAAGTTTCACATGTAGCCCAGATCGCGCAGGCGCTCCATCAGGTCCTCCTTGTCCTGGGCGCGGCCAGCGCGCTCGGTCGTGTCTTCGAGGTCCTGCAACCACGCGGGCTCCTCGTCGGACTTCTCGGTGCTGACCTCGCTCCCGAGCGACCGGAACCCGGCGAAGTACTTCGGGCTGACCGGGATGTCGTCCTGCGTGAGGCCGTTGGGCAGGTCGTCGTCGCTCTGGGGGACGTGGCCGTCGTCCGGGAACTCCTCGACGGTGTCCGGGACGACGTAGTGCCAGAAGGTGTCCCAGACCGCGCGCTCGTCGAAGTGGAGGATGGGCTGGACGCGGTCGTGGGGCGGGTAGATGTCGGGGTCGTGGCGCGGGCTGAAGAACGTCTCGTCGGCGCGGGCCTCCTGTTCGTCCCACCGGACGCCCGAGATGATGCCGTCGATGTCGAGGTCCTCGATGGCGTCGTTGAGCGCGACGGTCTTGAGCAGGTGGTTGCCCACGTAGGTGTCGAGCAGGAACGGGAAGGTCTCGTCCTCGTACTCCAGAATCTCGCGGACGTGGTGTTGGTTGTGGTCGCTGAGCTCCGAGATGTCGATGTCGTCGCCGGGCGTGAGGTCGTTCTCCTCGACGTACTCGCCCACGTCCTCGTTGCGGGCGTAGACCACGTCGAGGTCCCACTCGTCGGCCCACTTCTCGACGAAGTCGTGGATCTCGTCGAAGTGCTGGAAGTGGTCGATGAAGACCGCGGTCGGGTTCTCGTAGCCGTACTTCTCGGCGACCTCCTTGATGAAGTACAGCGTCAGGGTCGAGTCCTTCCCGCCGGTCCACATCACCGCGGGGTTCTCGTACTCTTCGAGACCCTGCCGGGTCACCTCGATTGCCTTCTCGATCTTGTGCTCCATCGAGGCGTAGTCGTCGGGGCTCTCGCCTTCGCCGTCGGTGTAGTCGACGTCGACGTAGTCAGGGAAGTCTTCGGGCATCGTTCGTAATTATATCTCATTACCTCCGTAAAGTGCCTTTCGGCTCTTCACGATTTCAGGCGGCCCAATCCTGCGCGCAGGTGGCGTTTACTGGGGATTCAGGCAGTCGGTGTTGAGGGTAGGTATCACGGGAGACCATCCCACGCGACTCGCCGAAGCGCGCTCTGCGATGGCGGTGCAGTCCCAGTGCGGTCGCTGTGCAACGTTGTGGCCGTGCGGTGCGGTGGCGAACTCGCGTACCCACCGCAAGCGAAGCGAGCGGGCCGAGGAACCCCCGACCGCGCGGGCGGGCCGAGTAACTCCCGACCGCGCGGGCGGTGCGCAGAGCGCACCGCCCTGCGATGGAGGGGGTGACGCTGGCTTTTCGGTCGAGCGTTTTATCGAGCGAGGAGGTCGCCGACGGCGACCTCCTCGCTCGCAACAGAACGGTCGCCTATATGAACTCGTTGTCCCGCCAGTTGACCCCGCTGTCGCCCGACGAGTTCGCGTTGGGACCCTCGACGACCTCGATGGACGCGGGTCGGTCCTCGCCGTCCACGATGCGCGTGGCCTGGAGTTCGCCGTCCTTCTCGGTGATGGCGGTCAGCGTCCCCTTCTCGGCCTCTCGCGCGAGGTCACACAGGACGAGGAACATCGGGTACTGGACCGCGGTGTTCTGGAGGACGGTCTCGCGGTCGCCCTTGAACGCCGCGACCTCGATGAGTTCGCCCAGCGGTTCCTCGTCTTCCTCCTCTTCGGGTTCCTCCCCCCATCGCGGCCCGTTGCGTCGTTCCTGTTCCTCTTCGGTGTAGACGCGGGTCTCCGAGATGCTCGCTTTCAGTTGCGCGGTCGGCGTGTACTTGCTGATGGTCTCGTCGTCGGCGACGGCACTGATGATGAGCGTGTTCTTGCGCCGGGTGATGTCGACGCTGGCGATCTCGGGCGGCAGGTCGGGGTCGTCTTCGAAGTAGTCGTATACGGTTTCCAGCGGCAGTTCGAGCGTCGAGTGAAGTCGATATACTTGCCCCGTCATTTGTAATCTACTGAAGGTTCCCGGCTGGCAACGCGGTACACGGTGATGTAGGCGGTCCGAACATATATGAGCTACTCTTTTGGTCCCGGTTACGGATACCGAAAAAACACTTCAGGCCGATAGCGTCTCACCGAGTTCGCCTCGCTCGTCGAGTTCGGCCAGCACGTCGCTCCCGCCCACGAACTCGCCGTCGACGAACGTCTGGGGGATGGTCTCCCACCCGCTGTGGGATTCGAGCGCCGCCCGGTACTCGGGGAGGGCCTCCAGCACGTCCACCGTCTCGTAGTCCTCGCGGTGTCGACCGATGAGTTCGAGCGCCTTCTGGGAGTACCCGCACTGGGGCATCAGCTCGTTGCCCTTCATGAACAGGACCACGTCGTTGTCCTCGATGGCGGCGTCCACGCGCTCGCGGACCTCCGCCTCGGTCAGGTCGCTCTCGGGTTGGAACGTCATACCGCACGATACACACCCCGCGCGCAAAGAAGTTCCGACGTTCCGCGCAGGAATCGCATCGGACTCGCGAGCTACTCCTCGTCGCCCACCCGCACGACGTTGATGAGCGAGTGGACCGGCACGCCCTCGACCGCCTCGACGCCCTGCTTGTCCACGAGGACACAGCAGGCGACCGGCTTGCCGCCCTCGTTGCGGATGGCCTTGACGGTCTCGGTCATGGTGGTCCCGCTGGTGATGGTGTCGTCGACCACGTAGCACTCCCGACCTCGAATCTGAGCGAAGTTGCGCGAGAAGGTGCCGCCGAGTTCCTCGATGTCACCCTCCTCCCACTGGTGTTTGGCTGGCGCGTAGGCACCGAGGTCGGTGTCGAGTTCGCGCGCGACCGAGGTCGCGAGGGGCACGCCCGCCTTCTCGATGCCGATGGTCAGGTCGACCTCCTCGCCCTGCTTTTCGAGGAGGTCGGCCATCGCGGCCCCGGCGTGGTAGAGGCGGGCGCTGTCGCGGCCCAGCGCCGACCAGTCGACGTGGATGTCGTGAGGGCCGCCGTCGCCCGACGGCTCGGGGTCGGGGGTCGCGGCGGCGTCGGTGCCGCTCCCGCTTCGCTCGACCAGCCAGCTCGCGGTCTCCCGGGAGACGTTGAGTTCGTCGGCTATCTCGCCCTTCGAGAGGCCCTGGTTCGCCAACTCGGCTGCGCTTTCGATGAGGTCGTCTACGTTCTTCATATCTGGGCAAATTGGACTGCGGTCTTTATTGTCGTTTCGTCGCCGTCAGCAAACGCCGCCTCGCAGTCGTCGAGTCCGTGGACGCCCGTCACGAGGTCGTCGAGGAACCACGCCGGGAGGTCGGCCAGCGTCTCGACCGCGGCCGCGAAGTGCGAGGTGTTGGAGTTGACGCTCCCGACGAGCGCCTTGTTCGTCATCACCAGCTCCTCGTGGAGGCGGCCGCCGTCGACCTCGAACCGCCACGGGTCGGGCACGCCGAGGAGGGCGGCGACCCCGCCGGGCGCGAGCGCCTCGATGGACTCGAAGGCGTGTCTGGCGTATCCGGTCGCCTCGTAGACGAGGTCCATCGGTTCGTGGGCCGCGGGGACCTCGGGCACGGGCGTCACGCGCGAATCGATATAGGTCGCGCCTAACTTCTCGATAACGTCGATGGTCGGGTCCGGTCGGTCGCGCCGACCCAGACAGTAGGTGCGGTCGTACCCTCGCGCGACGAGCATCGCGAGCGTGAGCAGGCCGAGGCTCCCGTTGCCGAGGACGAGGGCCGACTCGGGCGTCCAGTCGAACGCCGACCGCGAGGCCGCGGCGTGTTCGAGGGCCTTCTCGGTGATGCTGGCGGGTTCGACCAGAAAGCCCCACTCGGCGAGTTCCTCGGGCACATGGACGAGGTACTCGGCGGGACTCGTGAAGTACTCGGCCATGAAGCCGTGCGCGCCGTCGATGCCGCGCTCGACGCAGGCCTCCGGCGGGGCCATGTCGGGTTCGCCGCGCTCGAAGTACTCGTTCGGGCCGTCGGCGGGCGGTCGGCGCACGGTCGGTGCGACCACGTCGCCCGCCTCGAAGGCGGTCCCGTTCGCGTCGGCGACGACGCCGACGGCCTCGTGACCGAGGACGAGGTAGTCGTCGCCCTCGGGGTACCCGCCGTGGGACCCCTCGATGACCTCGTGGTCGGTGCCGTCGACGCCGACCCGGAGGGTCCGGACCAGTACCTCCCCCGCGTCCGGGTCCGGGCGGGGTAGCTCTTCGACCGCGGGCGAGGACGCGCCGCGACGGATGACGACTGCTTCCATGGTCGACCTTTCGGCCCGGGACACAAAAGATTTATTCTATATCGAGTAAACGCCGGTTCGTCGAATGGAAGACCGCGAGACCGCCGCGTCGCGGCGGTCTCGCGGTCTCCACCCTCGGTACGAGCAGTCGTCAGAGCCTGCTTCACCGGTCGACCGACTCACTCCCACAGCGCGTAGAGGTCGTCCCGGACGCCCTCTCGAACGACCTCGCCGTCGAGGTCGACTCCAGGGTCGTCGGTCTCGGTCACGACGCCTATCTCGCTCGCTTCGATTCCCGCGTCGCGGAGGTCGCCGAGCGCGTCGTCGATTTCTCCCCCCGGGACCGCGGCGAGGAGCGCCCCGGACCCGAAGATGCGCAGCGGGTCGACGCCCATCGCCTCGCAGGCCGCGGCGGTCTCCTCGCGGACGGGGACCGACGACCGCTCCACGTCGATTCGGACCCCGGAGGCGACCGCCAGCTCCACGAGGCCGTTGAGGACGCCGCCCTCCGTGGGGTCGTGCATCGCGGTGGCGCGCTCGCGGAGGACGGCCGACTCGGGGACGACGCTGATATCGCCGAAGAAGCCCTCGGCGCGTTCGAGCGCGGCGGCCGGGAGGTCGAGGTCCTCGCGGAAGTCGGTCGCCAGAATCGCGGTCCCCTCGACGCCCGCGCCCTTGGTCAGCAGGACGCGGTCGCCGGGGTCGGCACCGGCGGTGGGGACGTACTCGTCGGCGACCCCGAGCGCGGTCATCGACACCATCGGGCGCTCCAGTGCGGGGGCGTACTCGGAGTGGCCGCCGACGATGGCGACCCCCAGCGAGTCGGCCTCGGCGTCTATCTGGCCCGTCAGCACGTCGAGCGTCTCGGGGTCGTCGTTCGGCAGGAAGACGACGTTCGTCAGCCACCGGGGGTCGCCGCCGCAGGCCGCGACGTCGTTGCACGCGACGTGGACCGCGAGGGTGCCGAGTCGCTCACGCGCCAGCGAGAGGGGGTCGGAACTGGCGATCAGGATGCGGTCGCCGAACCGGATCGCCGCGGCGTCCTCCCCGTACTTCGGTCCCATCAGCACGTCCTCGTCGGGCGCGCCGGTCCGCGAGAGGACGAAGTTCGCCAGATCGTCGGAGTCGAGTTTGCCGACCATGGTAGCCCGTGGACGGTCCAGCACCTAAGTTTCCGCGGAGCGGGCGTCACGGTCTTTTGGGTCCGGTCCGTAGGGCCGGTATGAAACTCTACGAGTCGCTCAAGTCGAAACTGGACGTGATTCGGCCGACGTGGCAATGTCACGACTGCGGGAAGACGTATCGGTTCAACCGCCGGACGTGCGGGAACTGCGACTGCACCGTGTTCGACCGCGTTCGGTGACTCGGATATAGTCGTTCCTCCTGCTCTCGTTCGGTAGACTAATCCACCCGGCGCGTGCTGGCGCGGCCCGTGGTTTGGGCCGCGCCAAGCGCGCGAGGGATGAGTATCGCAGGGCGCGAACGAAGTGAGCGCCCGAGAAACGCAGTCGGTTGGGGAGGAATGTGGCCTGCGGTGGCGGTGCGGTCTCATAGGTACCGGGAGTAGCTAGCTTCTGCCCGAATTGTCACGCAACGAAAATCAACGAACTAGAACCGCCAGCTCCGCCACCTCGAACCGGACCAGAATCACCTAGAACCACCCCGACCTTTATCCCCGAAAGCGACCCACTCCCGGCATGGAGCGCTACGACCAACTCTATCGCCTCTACGAGGAGTTCGACGCCGCGACCCTCCGCGCCTACCAGGACTTCGTGGACGTGTTCCCGCCGGTGGACTCGCGGGTCGCGCTCGAACACTGGCAGGACGCCAGCGACGAACTCGCCGCGCGCAAGGACGAGGTCCGGTCGGCGTTCTCCGAGACCGGCGAGACGTTCTGCGAGCTCGCCGCGCGCGCGACCCGGGACCAGGCGTTCGCCGCGCTCGACCTCCACGCCAAGTACGGCCGGGGGGTGAACGTCCTCGTCCTCGACGTGGACGAGACCCTGCGCTCGGCGGGCGGGACCGACAACGAGATTCCCCGCGAGACGCTCCACCTGCTGACCGAGTTCCACGAGGAGGGGACGCCCATCGTGGTCTGCACCGGCCAGACGCTGGAGAACGTCAAGGGCTTTCTCATCCAGGGGCTCGGCAACGAACTCGTCCACTCGGGCGACGTGAGCGTGGTCTACGAGGCCGGGACCGGCGTGTTCACGCCCGGCCACGGCGCAGACACCAAGCGACTGCTCTACGAGGACCTCGGCGAGGACATCCGGGCGGTCTTCGACGCGGTCCGCTCGCGGATTCTCTCGGACGCGCCCGACGAACTCCGGCGGGGGTGTCACCTTCAGGGAAACGAGTTCAACGTCACGCTCAAGCCCAACTTCGAGACCGGGAGCGACCGGGCCCGCGAGGTCATCGACCGCGCGCTGGTCTACGAACTCGGCCTGCTCGGCGACGCGGTGGCCGAGCGCGTCGGGGCGGGAGACGCGGAGGGAGCCGACGCCGAGGACGCGAGCGCCGACCCCGGCGACTGGGCCAGCGCCTACTACGCCGATCAGGACCCCGAAATCCGCGGCGTCCTCGAACGCGAGGGCGAGACCGTCGACCTCGCGCCCGACGACGTGCCCGAGGGGATTCGGGAGGCGTTCGAGCGCATCGACGTCGCCTACTACGAGGCCGACGCCGCCGAAATCGGGAGCCTCGAACTCAACAAGGTCGTCGGCGTCGAGGCCGCCTTCGAGGTGCTGGGCATCGACGACCCGTTCGCGGCGGTGCTGGGCGACAGCAAGAGCGACCTCCGGGTGATGGAGTGGGTCGCAGACGAGGACGCCGGAATCGCGGCCGCGCCCGAACACGCCTCCCGGGACGTGCTGGACCACGTCATCCGGACCGACGAACTCGTCTTCGACCGCGGAAAGGCCGGGGACGTGTTGCGGACCATCTACGCGCTGAATCGGCTGGCGACGCTCGATTGAGCGTCTCGCTCCCGGTCTCCCATCTCGGCGAGTAATCGGTCCGGTCCGTAGCTACCGGCCGGGCCGAGGAGTTCCGCACGGCGACCCACCGCGGGCCTCACGCCTCCCCAGCCTCGTCGACCGCGCTTCGTCGACCGCACCGACCGCGAAGCCCGGCCGACTCCCTCGCGCGGTCGGCGCGGCCTCCGCGAGGCCGCGCCGGAAGACAAACCGCGTCTTCCGAGCAATCGCGCCGTCGGCGCGATGACGCCAGCGCGCGCCGGAAACGAACGGAACGGCCGTCGTCCGAGGCCTGGGGAGCCCGAGCGCGAGCGCCGCGAGCGCGAGTCCGAACGCGGGAGAAGCGCGAGTCCGAACGCGGGCAGAAACGAGAAACACCGAGAAAGAGGTCCGGAAACGCGGTCTCAGACGTTCAGCCGGAATCGCACCGTGTCGCCGTTCTCCAGCGGGCTCGCGGTCGAGAGCGTCTCGGTCGAGTCGACCGACTCGCGAACGACGACGGTGTCCGAGCGCAGGCGCTCGCCGTCGAGCACGCCCGCGCGGACCTGCGGGCCGTACGAGTCGGCGAGTTCCTCGACCACGTCGCCGAGCGTCGCGTCCTCCTCGACCGCCACGCGGGCCTCGCGGGTGCCGGTGCGGGCGACCAGCGTTCCCGTCAGCTTGACTGTCACGTTCATACTGCCCTCTCTAGCGTCCTGCAACAAAAGGTTTACTCAATATCGAAAAAGTACTCGGAAGACGCAACCACTTAGGAGGCGGCCACCGACCCGACGGGTATGGGAAACGCACCAGCACCCGGCTCGGGCGACCCCCTCGACATCCACGGGGTCGTCCCGCCGACCATAACGGCGTTCGACGAGGACGAATCGGTCGACTACGAGGCGACCGCGGCCCACGCGCGGTTCGTCGTGGACCGCGGGGCACACGGGGTCTTCCCGCTGGGCACCAACGGCGAGTTCCCGTTGCTCGCGCCCGAGGAGCGCGACGACGTGGTCGAGGCGGTCGTCGAGACGGTCGGCGACGACGCGCCGGTCATCGCGGGCGTCGGCGCGCCCAGCACCCGCCAGACCGTCGCCCACGCCGAGCGCGCCGAGATGGTCGGTGCCGACGGCGTGGTCGTCGTGACGCCGTACTACTACCCGCTGGACCACGAGGGCGCGCTCGACCACTACCGCCGGGTCGCGGCGGCGGTCGACCTCCCGGTGTACGTCTACCACATCCCGAGCAAGACCGGCAACTCGCTGTCGCTCGACACGCTGGATTCGCTCGCCGACATCGACAACCTCGTCGGTCTCAAGGATTCGAGCAAGGACGTGCCGTGGCTCGGGCAGGCCATCGACGCCCACCCCGAACTGACCTTCCTCGCGGGGTCGGACTCCCTGCTGGTCCCCGGCCTCGACCTCGGCTGTGCGGGGATGGTCAGCGCGGTCGCCAACGCCTTCCCCGAACTGGTCGTCGACCTCTACGAGGCCTACGACGACGGCGACGAGGAGCGCGCCCGGCGACTCCAGAGCGACGTCTACGAGGTCCGGGACGCCCTCAAGCGCGGGCCCTACATGGCCGGGGTCAAGACCGCTCTCGACCTCCGGGAGGTCGGATTCGACCCCGGACCGCTCCGGAGCCCGCTCCGGAAGATGGACGACGACGACCGGGCGGCTCTTCGGGCCGACCTGTCGGAACTCGACCTGCTGTGAGGTAATTCCCGACGCATAACCGGTTCAAACGATTCGAAACTGTCGGAACATTTATTGCCATGGGAGACATTAACTAGCAATGAAGGGGTGGACGACGGTGTCGACCCCGCGCTGGTCGGCCACACAAAGAGCCATGACCCCACTCACATACCGCGTCACCAAGCGCACGATTCTGGGGAGTCAGTTTCTGACCATCGGCGTACTGAGCGCGCTATCGTCCGAAAGCGCCGCGTTCGCTCTCCTGATGGCTTCGGTGGGTGTGTACCTCCTCGCGGCGACCGACGGGTGCGTTCCGGCGCTCCGACACCCTCTAAACTTTTACTCCCGCCGGAGTAATTCCTGAACATGGTACGGAACTACGCCGAGCTCCACGACCCGAACGCCGAGTACACGATGCGAGACCTCTCCTCGGAGTCGATGGGGCTCGACCGCGAGCGCGGTCCGGGACCGCGGGACCTCGAAATCACCGACGTCCAGACCACGATGGTCGACGGCAACTTCCCGTGGACGCTCGTCCGGGTGTACACCGACGCCGGAGTCGTCGGCACCGGCGAGGCCTACTGGGGCGCGGGCGTCCCCGAACTCGTCCAGCGGATGAAACCCTTCCTCGTGGGCGAGAACCCCCTCGACATCGACAGGCTCTACGAGCACCTCGTCCAGAAGATGTCGGGCGAAGGCTCCGTCGAGGGCGTCACCGTCACCGCCATCTCGGGCATCGAAATCGCGCTCCACGACCTCGCGGGCAAGGTGCTGGACGTGCCCGCCTACCAACTCCTCGGCGGGAAGTACCGCGACGAGGTCCGGGTGTACTGCGACTGTCACACCGCCGACGAGGCCGACCCCGAGGCCTGCGCAGACGAGGCCGAGCGCGTGGTCGAGGAACTGGGCTACGACGCGCTCAAGTTCGACCTCGACGTGCCCTCCGGTCACGAGAAGGACCGCGCGAACCGCCACCTCCGGCCGGGCGAGGTCCGTCACAAGACCGACATCGTCGAGGCCGTCACCGAGCGCGTCAAGGACCGCGCCGACGTCGCCTTCGACTGCCACTGGACCTTCTCGGGCGGGAGCGCGAAGCGACTCGCCAGCGCGCTGGAGGACTACGACGTCTGGTGGCTCGAAGACCCCGTCCCGCCGGAGAACCTCGACGTGCAGGAGGAGGTCACGAAGTCCACGCTCACCCCCATCACGGTCGGCGAGAACCGCTATCGAGTCACCGAACTCCGTCGGCTCATCGAGAACCAGGCGGTCGACATCGTCGCGCCCGACATGCCCAAGGTCGGCGGGATGCGCGAGACCCGGAAGATAGCCGACGTGGCGAACCAGTACTACGTTCCGGTCGCCATGCACAACGTCTCCTCGCCCGTGGCGACGATGGCCTCCGCCCACGTCGGCACCGCCATCCCGAACTCGCTGGCGGTCGAGTACCACAGCTACCAGCTCGGCTGGTGGGAAGACCTCGTCGAGGAGGACGTCATCGAGGACGGCTACATCGAGATTCCCGAGGAGCCGGGGCTGGGCGTGACGCTCGATATGGACGTGGTCGAAGACAAGATGGTGGCGGGCGAGGAACTGTTCGACGAGGCGTAGCTTCAACGGGCGACGCCTCCTCCGGTCCCGGCGTTCCTTCCGTCGTGGCTAACGGGTAGCGCTGTCCCTCGCGAGGCGGTCACACCACCGTTTCGCTCGCCGCCCCGCGGTAGCCCGTCAGGTCATAGAACGGATTGGTCGCGTTCTCGTACTTGAAGGTGCGGACCGCGAGGGGAAAGAAATTGACTACTGTGCGACCTTCTCGCCGAACTTCTCTCGGACCTTCTTGACCTTGGGTTCGGCCTGTATCGAGCAGTACTGGTCGTTGGGGTTCTTCTCGTAGTAGTCCTGATGATATTCCTCGGCCTCGTAGAACGCTTCGAGGGGCTCGATCTCGGTGACGATGTCGCCCTCGTCGTACGCGCCCTCGGCCTCCAGTTCCGCGACGAACCGCTCGACCGTCTCTTTCTGGTCGTCGTCGTGGTAGAACACCGCCGACCGGTACTGAGTGCCCACGTCGGGTCCCTGACGATTGAGTTGGGTCGGGTCGTGGACCGTGAAGAACACCTGCAGGAGGTCCTCGTAGCTCAGCTTCGCGGGGTCGTACTCGACCTGCACGACCTCCGCGTGGCCCGTCTCGCCGGTGCAGACCGCCTCGTAGGTCGGGTCCTCGACGTGGCCGCCCGCGTAGCCCGAGGTGACCTCGACCACGCCGTCGAGTTCCTTGAACGCCGCTTCGGTACACCAGAAGCACCCGCCAGCGAGGGTGGCGCGTTCGGTTTCGGTCATGATTGGGTGTAGGAACCGAGGACGGTTATGTTTGCGGGAAGCGGCCGGACCGACACCCCCGCCGTCGACGCGAGCGGTCATACCACGTCGAGGACTACGACCGAGAGATACAGTTGCCCCAGCCCGGCGAGTATCATCACGACGGCGGCCGCCTGCTCCAGTCGTCCGGCGTGTCGCCCGAGGCCGCGCCAGACGTAGACGCCCGCATTCGCCAGTAGCGTGACCCCGACCAGCGGTGCGGAGACCGCACCTGCGTACACCCCGAGCACGGCGGCCCCGCGACCGGGCGGGAACGCGAGCGCCTGGGTCACGACGCCGAGAAACAGCGGTGCGACGCATCCGGCGGCCGCGACGGCGTACACCGCGCCGAACGCGCCGAAGCCGAGTAGCGACTCCGGACGCTCGGGGAGCGCCACCCGCACGTCGGGGGCCCGTCCGGTCAGAACGAGGACGCCGAAGGCGACCAGTCCGACGCCGACGAGCGGTTCGAACAGCGGCAGTATCGACGTGACGGTTCGGCCCAGCGCGAACACGAGACCCGCGACTGCCCCGAGCGCGACCAGTGCACCGGTGGCGGCCGCGGCCGCGGCCGTGACGCCGGTGGTCCGGTCGGCTCCCGTGACGTAGTACCCCACGTACCCGGGGAGGAGCGGAAACGCACACGGCGCGAAGAACGTCGCCACGCCCGTACTGGCCGCGAACGCGAGCGCGCCGACGAACCCCGAGGCGGTCATGTCCCTCCGAGAGCCCGGTCGATCTCCCGTTCGAGCCTCGCCGCATCGGTGACGTTGCCGTCCTTCCAGCGGACCTCGCCGTCGGCCTCGACGACCGCGAGGAACGGCAGTTCGGACGCGCCGAGCGCGGCCATCAGGTCGCTGTCTTGGTCGAGGCCGACGGTCCACGCGCCGTCGTGTCGTCGCCACCACTCGCGGACGTCGTCCCGCGAGAGCGACCCGCCGATGCGCTCGTTGGTGACCGAGATCATCGCCACGTCCTCGCCGTATCGCTGGTGAACGGTGGCGAGTTCGTCCATCTGTCTCTTGCAGGGGGCACACCACGTCGCGAAGAGGTCCACGACGGTCACCGTGTCCGCCGCGGGGACCCGGACCTCCCCCGCCGCCGAACCGGGCGCGTCGAGCGCCTCGACCTGCATCGGGAGCCCGTCGTCGTCGAAGTCGTTCCGGAGCGTCCACGCGCTCGCGCCGGTCAGGCCGATCCCACCGGCCGCGAGCAGTAAGCGGCGGCGGTTCATTCGCGTACAGTTTCGAGGTCCGAGATTATCTCGGTCTCGTCTGGCGATTCGGTCCGGTATGCCCGCTCGACGTATCCGTCGGCATTCACGAGGAACGTCAGGGACGCGTGATTGAACATGTACATGTCCATGTCTTCGGGTTCGGTCCGTTCGAACATCACGCCGAACTGTTCCTCGACGACTTGCTCGGCCTCAGCTTCGGAGTCGGGTCGGAGGAAGTGCCAGTTGTCGGCGTCGGCGTCGACGTTCATCTCGTCGGCGTACGCCCGGAGTCTCTCCTCGTCGTCGCGCTCGGGGTCGAACGTCACCGGGAGGAAGACCACCTCGTCGGCGTATCCCTCGTTCAGCGCGTGGGTGTGCACGTCCCGTACCGTCGAGATGAGAACCGGGCACACCGAATTGCAGTGGCTGTAGAAGAAGGTCAACACGCTCGGGTCGTCGGCGTCCCGAACGTGAAACGTCTCCCCCGTCAGCGGGTCGGCCAGTGAGACGTCGGGGACCTGTTCGCCCCACGCGGGGTACGGCAGGTCTTCGCTGTCGAACTCCCGGTCGGGTTCGTCGAGCGTGACGTTCGGGTTCGAGTCGAGGAGGCCCGCACAGCCAGCGACGCTCCCCGCGAACCCGACAGCAGTCGCGGTCCGTAGATACTCACGGCGGTCCATACGCTCGCTTGGGACCCGCCCATGAAAGGTAGTCTGGTGCAATTCTCGAAAGACTGCCTAGCGTTCGCTCGGCGTTCGCCGTCACCGATCTCGGCGGGTGCCAAGACGAGGTCGCCGGGACCGCCCGGTCAACAGATCGGCCGCGGGTCCAACCCCATCCCCTCCAGCGTCTCGGCGTAGTCGTCGTAGGCCACCCGTACCGTCTCCTCGGCGGTTTTCCTTGCGCGCTCCCAGTCGTCTTCCCCGTCGCAAGTCTCCTCCAGCAACTCCGCGCCCGCCGAGATTCCGTCCTGTGTCTCGGCTCGCAACTCCCGGAAGCAGTCGGCCCGGCGCTCGTCGGCGTCGTTGACGAAGAAATTGACGACCTGTAACTGGGTGCGTTCGCTCGCGAGCGACCGGCCGACGAGGCCCGCCGCGCGCTCGACGGTCGAATCGAGCCCGCGGAGGTACTCGTGCATCGGGTCGGGGCCCTCGGGGCCGAAGTCCTCGGCTTCGTCGCCCAGTTCGGCGACCACGCGCTCGTAGTGGTCGGTCTCTTGGCGGGCGAGCCCGGCGAACGCCTCGCTGGCGTCGGCGTTCGCCTCGGTCTCGGCCCACTCGGCGAACGTCTCGCGAGCGACGCGCTCGCTCCGGGCGGCCGCCCGGAGGACCGACTCGGCGTCGAGGTCGGCATCGGTGAGCGCCACGAGCGACTGCTGGGAGCCGAGTCTGTCGAGTTCGGTCGCCTTCGCCTCCTCTACCTCGGTTACGAAACTGTCGGCGTCCATGGCTTCAGGTAGGTCGTTGAGGCGCTTGAAAGTTCGCGGAGGGAGGACGTTCGAAGGGGAGAACGTCCACCGGAGTCATTTCGTCCTCGAAATCCCCGCCCCTAGCGGTCTGTCGGGAATGCGCGACGCTTCTGCCACACCGTTTTCCCCTCGCGGAACGTACTCCCGGCCATGACCGACGAGAACGCCGATGCCCCTTCGGTGTCGCCCGAGGACCTCCACGAGCGACTCGCACGCGGCGAGCGCGTGCGCCTGCTCGACGTGCGAAACCGCGAGGAGTTCGAGGCGTGGCGCATCGAGGGCGCAGAGGCGACGCAGGTCCCGTACGCCGAGTTCGCGGCCGCGAAGGCGCGCGGAGACCTCGGCGAACTGGCGGCCGACCTCGACCTCTCGGGACCGGTCGTCGCGGTCTGCCCCCGCGGCGAGGTCAGCGCCACCGTGGCCGAGTCGTTGCGCGAGGAGGGCGTCGACGCGCGAAATCTCGCTGGCGGAATGGGCGGCTGGGCGCGGGTCTACGTCGCCAGCGAACTCGCGGTCGCGCCCTCGGGCGCGACCGCGACCGTCGTCCAGTACGACCGACCCGCGAGCGGGTGTCTGTCGTACCTCGTGGTCTCGGAGGGGCAGGCCGCCGTCGTCGACCCCCTGCGGGCGTTCGCCGACCGGTACGTCGCCGACGCCGAGTCCCGGGGTGCCGACCTCGCGTACGCCGTCGACACCCACGTCCACGCCGACCACTTCTCGGGCGTCCGGCGACTCGCTGCGGAGACCGACGCGCAGGCGGTCGTGCCCGAGGGCGCGCGCGACCGAGGGCTCGACTTCGACGCCCGCCTGCTCGGAGACGGCGACGACCTCGAAGTCGGGTCGGTGACCCTGACCGCGCTCCACGCGCCGGGCCACACCACTGAACTCACCGCGCTCGTCCTTGGAGAGGTGCTGTTCTCTGGTGACGCGCTGTTCCTCGACGGCTACGGCAGACCGGACCTCGAACGCGGCGAGGGCGGCGCGGCCGCCCTCGCCGAGACCCTCTACGACACCCTCGGCGACCGCCTGCTCGCGCTCCCCGACGTGACGCTGGTCGCGCCCGGACACCGCGAACCCGCCGCGACGCCGCGCGAGGACGGGACCTTCGTCGCGCCCCTCGGGACCGTCCGCGAGCGCATCTCCCTGCCCGACGACCGCGGGGCGTTCGTCTCGCGGGTGCTCGACTCGCTCCCGCCCCGGCCCGCCAACTACGAGGAGATAATTCCGGCGAACCTCGGGACGGAAGAGGTCGACGACGACGAGGCGTTCGAACTCGAACTCGGGCCGAACAACTGCGCGGTGGCGGCCGACGACTGAGCCGACCGCACCGTCACTTCTCGGTGGTGTACTGAATTGTACTGGACTGTACTGGCAGTACTGAATTGTACTAGAATATACTGATAGTACTGAATTATACTGGACTGTACTGGCGTGGTTGTCGTTCGTGACGAGTACGAACTGCTGATCGGTAGCGGCCTTCGGCCTGCTGGCTCCCGGGCCCTCCGCGACCACAACCCCTTCGTCGCCGCGGCCCGTACCGCTCCCATGGAACTCGACCCCGACGAGGTGCCCTCGCTGTACCGGACCCTCGCGGGCGCGGTCGTCCCCCGACCCATCGCGTGGGTCAGCACGACCGGCCCCGACGGCGTGGACAACCTCGCGCCCTACAGCTTCTTCAACGTCGTGGCGGTCGACCCGCCGGTCGTGATGTTCGCGCCGGTGAACGACGACCAATCGCCCGAGGGCCTCAAGGACACGCCCCGGAACGTCGCCGAGACCGGGGAGTTCGTGGTCAACGTCGTGACCGAATCGCTCGCGGAGCCGATGAACGAGACGAGCGCGACCCTGCCCGCGGGCGAGAGCGAGTTCGACCGCGCCGACCTCGAACGCGCCGAGTCCCGGACCGTCGCGCCGCCCCGCGTCGCCGGGACGCCGGTCGCCTTCGAGTGCTCGCTGTACGAGATGCTACCGGTCGGCGGGTCGACGATGGTGCTGGGCGAGGTCGAGTGGGTCCACGTCGACGACGCGGTCACGACCGCCGGAAAGCTCGACACCCGGAAGCTCGACGCCGTCGGTCGGCTCTCGGGGAGCAGCTACGCGACCACCGCCGAGCGATTCGCCATGGAGCGCCCCCCGTGACCATGTCCGAGCGCAACGTCATCGAGCGCGGCGACGGTCCGATCAGCGCGGGGCGAATCGCCGACGACTGCTCGCAACTCGGCGTCGAACCCGGCGACACCCTGCTGGTCCACTCGTCGCTGTCGGCGCTCGGGTGGGTCGCGGGCGGCGCGGCCGCGGTCGTCGACGCCCTGATGGAGACCGTCACCGACGCCGGGACGCTGGTGATGCCGACCCACACGGGCCACTACTCCGATCCCGACCGGTGGGAGGACCCGCCGGTACCCGACGACTGGACCGCCGACGTTCGCGCGACGATTCCGCCGTTCCGTCCCGAGGTCACCCCCACCCGCGGGATGGGCGCGATTCCCGAGTGCTTCCGGACCTACCCCGGCGTGGTGCGGAGTCGCCACCCCACCACCTCCTTCGCGGCGTGGGGCGCGGACGCCGGGTTCGTGGTCGGCGACCACGCCTACGACGACGGCCTCGGCGAGAGGTCGCCGCTCGCGCGGGTGTACGACCTCGACGGGTCGGTCCTCCTGCTGGGGGTCGGTCACGATACCAACACCTCGTTGCACCTCGCGGAACACCGGGCCGACTTCGAGAAGACGGTCGTGACGCAGGGCGCGCCCGTTCTCGCGAGCGACAGGCGCGAGGAGGGGCGGGAAGAGGGTCGCGAGGAAGAGCGGAGAGAGGGACGCGACGAGGAGCGGGGAGAGGGGGACGCCAGAACGGACCGCGACCGGCGCGCCACCGGCGCGCCGGTCGCGCCCGACGAGCGCGAGTGGATATCGTTCGAGGAACTCGACTACGACGACGGCGACTTCGAGCGGGCGGGCGCGGCGTTCGAGCGCGACCGGCCCGACGCGACCGCGCGCGGTCGCGTCGGGAACGCCGAGGCGGTCGTGCTGTCCCAGCGCGCGCTGGTCGACTACGCGGTCGGGTGGTTCGGCGAGAATCGGGCGTAGCTCAGTCGTCGTCGGCGGCCGCGGGTTCGTTCATCTCGGCGGCCTCCTCCTCGATGCTCGGCGGGTACTTCCCGCGGTCGAGCACGAGGTCGCTCTGGGGCCGGGCCATGCAGGTCAGGGCGTACTCCTCGGCCTCCTCGTCGGTGAGGCCGCGGGCGGCTGGCTGGGTGACCTCGCCGTCGAGTATCTCGGCCGAACAGGCCAGACACATCCCGACGCGACAGGAGTACTCCTGTGCGATTCCCTCCTCGATGCACTTGCTCAGGATGGTCTCGGTGTCCGAGACCTCGATGGTCTCGCCCGTCCCGGCGAACTCGACGGTGTACTCGGTCATACCCCGAGGTACGAAAGTCCGTCACT
This sequence comes from Halorussus salilacus, assembly GCF_024138125.1. NCBI lineage: Archaea > Methanobacteriati > Methanobacteriota > Halobacteria > Halobacteriales > Haladaptataceae > Halorussus > Halorussus salilacus. The sequence goes on along the minus strand of NZ_CP099993.1, from coordinate 866,257 downwards.
TTACTCTTTATCACGGGAGTCCCCGCGGTGTCTCGCTCGAACGCTCCCGCCCGGTCGCTATGAGTCGTCTCGAACGACACCGCTTCTTCCTCGAAAGCCCCCGCCCGCTCGCGGTCGCTCCGCGGGATATTCTCGCGCTCTCCGCACCGTCGGACCTGCGGTTCGACGAGCCCTCACTCGCTTCGCTCGCGAGGACACAGCCCGCGCGAGAATAGTTGCCCGCGGAGACGACTAAACTGTACGCGACCGGGCGGCCCCTTTCAGTCCCGCCCGCGGTGGATTGGTCGGTCTGCCGATTCCCGTGGATTGGTCGGTCGGCCGATTCTCGTGGCCTGTGTCACCGAGCGCGTCGTTCCCTCGCCCGCTATCCGTCGCTTCGAGGGCGACGAATCCTCGAATCGCGTATAAAGAGTTTTGCCCTCTCCGTCTCGTAGCCGAACGCATGGCTACACACGAGTGCGACATCGTCGTCGTCGGCGCGGGGACGGCGGGCTGTTACGCCGCCGCCACCGCCAGCCGCGCGGGCTACGACGTGGTCGTGGTCGAGCGAAAGGACGAGGAGGAAGCGGGCCACATCGCCTGCGGCGACGCTCTGAAGGGCGCGGACGCTTTCCCCGAGGCCATCCCGAAGTCCCAGCTGGAGCCGTCGTTCACCAACACGGGCGTCGACCACGGCCGGTTCGAGATTCCCCAAGAGGACACCGTCCTCGAAATCCCGGTGCCGGGCGAACTCGCGGTCATCGACCGCTGGGAGTACGGTCGCCGCATCATCGAGGGCGCGGAGAGCGCGGGCGTGGAGTTCCACTACGACACCGTGGTCAAGGACGTGACCCAGCGCGAGGACGGACGGGTCACGGGCGTCCGGGGCAAGCGCAACGGGAGCGTCCAGCGGTACAACGCCGACGTGGTCGTCGACGCCGCGGGGTCGCTCTCCATCCTGCAGGACAAGGCCGACCTCGGCGACGCGACCTTCGACACCAACGTGACCTACTCGCAGTTCTGCTCGGCCTACCGCGAGATCGTCGAGGTCGAGGAACCGGTGCCGTGGGACGACGCGCTCGTGTTCAAGCCGACCGAGCGCGCGGCGGGCTACCTCTGGTACTTCCCGCGGACCGAGACGGAGATCAACGCCGGACTCGGATTCCAGATGAACGAGGAGCCGATGCAGCTCGTCGACGACCTCAGGCGCGACCTCCGCAACCGCCCCGAATTCCGGGGAGCCACCGTCGAGGACAAGCTCGGCGCGGCCCTCCCCACCCGACGCCCCTACGACTCGGCGGTCGCGCCCGGCTTCGTCGCGGTCGGCGACGCCGCGGGCCACGTCAACCCCACCACGGGCGGGGGCATCGCCGGAGCGGCCTACGCGGGCAAGTACGCCGCCGAGGCCGCCGTCGACGCCATCGAGGACGGCGAGGTCACCGAGGCGAACCTCTGGGAGTACAACGAGCGCGTGATGGACCACTTCGGCGCGCGCTACGCCGGACTCGACGTGTACAACATCTTCTCGACCGCGGTCGACGTGGACGACCTGATGGGCCTGCTCGGCGCGCTCCCCGCGAACAAGCTCGCGGAGGCGCTCTACTCGGGCAGCGCCAACGTCGGGTGGTGGCTCAAGGTCCAGACCGCCATCAAGTCCATCGGTCACTGGGACCTCATCTACGACCTCTACAAGACGAAGTCGCACGCCGACGACCTCATCGACCACTACGGGGCGTACCCCGACTCCCCCGACCGCCTCCCGGCGTGGCAGGCCCGCCGGGACGCCATCATGGACGACATCTACGCGACCACCGGGGCCGACCCGAAGTACTGAAAACCACGCGTCCACCGTTTCTCCGTCGAGTGCGGGCAGAGCGGACCGCGGAGCGGTCCGCTCTGCTTGCCCACCCTCCTCGGAAAAATCCGTACGTGGTTCTCGGGCGGCTTACTCGACTCGCTCGCGCAGGGTCTCGACCTGATTCTCCAGTCGGTCCAGCGCCACGTCGGCGTTCATGTACCCCTTGTCGTACTCGCTGTACACCTTCTCGGCCTCCTGCAGGAACTGCTCGACTGCGTCTTCAGCGTCGGTCATGGTTCGCCGTACGCGCGTCGGGGAGAAAGGTCTAATGAAGTTGTGCTCGTCCGGCGTTCTACTGCGTCACTCGCATCTTTCGCCTTCCACCGAGGACCAGGGAGAGCGCGCCGACGGCGCGCTCTCCCTGGCAAACGTTTCACTGGAACATGCGAAGCGGTTGAGCCTGCGAACTCTCCTCGGGGTCGGCCTCACCCATGCGCTGGGCGAGCTGCTCTTTCTGCTCGCTGATCTCCTCGGCACGCTCGACGAGATCGCCGGTGGCGACCTCGACGCCCGCCAGCGGCGCGATGCCGTGCTCGACGAGGATGCGCGCGGCCTCGGGGTCGGGGAACTGCGGGTCGCTCTCGACGATGAGGCCCACCGCGTCGAGACCGGTGGCGCTCGCCTCGTGGAGGAGCGCCCCGGTGGGACCGCTGACCGCGCCGCGCTCGACCGGGCTGTCGATGCCGTGGTCGTCGAGTCGCTCGCCTCCCGAGCCGGTGGCGACGCCGTACAGCGACGGAATCTCGCTCGCCTCCTTCTGGTGGGGAAGCCCGCTCATGTAGATCGGCGTCGCGTCGTTGTCGGCGAGCCACTCGGTGACGCAACTGGCGAACTCCGACGCCGCGGCGGCCGAGACCGGCACGTCGCTCTGGAGCGCCAGCAGGTCGCGCCCGGGGTCGGCGTAAATCCGGACCGGCGGCCGGAGCTCCGGGCTCCCCTCCTCGTAGACCGATATCCGGGGCAGACCCTCGCAGGCGAGGCTGGCGTAGTAGGTCATGTCGAACGCCTCGATTAGGTGGTCGGTCGCCAGCTTGCCGACCAGTCCGACGCCCGGCAGTCCCTCGACCAGCGTCGGGTCGTCCAGCTCCAACCCCTCGGCGTGTACGGTGACGCTTGCCATGTGGGACACTTGTATCAGCGAGCGCATAAAGTCCGGGGCCGCGGTCGCCGAGCGACGCTCGGCGACCGCCCGACCCGCTGTCCGGTCGCGGAGTCAGCGCTCGCTCTCGGATTCGGCGGTGTAGGCCAGTTCGAGCCGCAATACCGCCGAGCAGGAGATATTCTCGACCTCGAAGTCGATGCCTTCGACCTGCTCGTCGAGGTAGCCGTTGCACCGGCCGTGCTGGACGATGTTCTCTATCGTGGCCGGGGAACCGCACTCCGGGCAGTCGAAGTAGTAGCCGCTCTTGGTCTCGTGCATCGTGTCCGGGTCGAGTTCCATGCGCACGGCCTCGTCCCAGTCGATGTCGGCGGGTTCGGCGTCGTCTGCCATGGCCCACCCGACGGGAGAGAGACGGGTAACAGCTACGGCCAACTCATTCAGCTAGACACCGTTCTAAACAATATGCCCGATATTTCTAGGATCAGTAGAAGTGCGTGGATTGAGAGAATAAGAAGAGTAGCTAACTCTAAAGAAAGAATGAAATGCCATGTAGATAGGTGGCTAATGGATATCAGATTTATAGAAGTGAATGTGTTAACATATGGCTGACTAAATAGAGATCGATAAATATCAATTAATTTGTCAATAACCTCAAAGGAGATATAGCCGATAGATAGAACTACAACGAGGTACATGTGGTCTGACAATTGAGAGAGGAGTTTGGTAGATATATAATGGAAGACGTGGAGAAAGACTCCGAGACCAGTTATAAACGAGATTACAGATATTAATTGCAAAACAATATTGTGATTTGCGCTTGCTCGACTAAAAAGAGATTGTAGTATTAAACTAAATGCAAGGAAAAATATTATCAACTCGATGTTTTTCAGATGAAAAATTCCTCGCACAAATTCATCAAAGCTATCGAATTTCCCATATATCTTCTTAAATATTAAGAGGCCTATGAGTGAAGTCAGAACTAATGACCCAACAAACCCACCTTGGATTACTTCTGGAGCATTTGTTATACCCTCAGAACTTATATCTGAAATGTAAACAGCAAGTGCAGCGAATACACCCATAACAACAAAAAGATCCGACCAATCAGAAATAAACTGAGCGAGGTCAAAATCAGTTGATGGACTATTATATTCCTCTCTGTCTCCCATATTATTAATTTTACTACATCACTCACTATATACCCTTCCGTATATTTCCGAAACCCACAAACGCGGTTCGCCCGAACCTCCCGGTGATGGAGCAACTGGAGCGGTACGAACCCCTCGTCGGGGAGTTCGAAGCCTTCCGCGAGGCCTGCGAGCGCGCGCTCCCGTCGGTCGTCCGGGTCAACACCATCGAGGCGACCCCCGAGCGCGCGAAGGCCGCGCTGGACGAGGAGGGCGTCGGCTGGGACGACCGCGAGTGGTCGGACACGGTGCTGGAACTCGACACGACAAACCCCGGGAGTACGTGGGCCTCGTTCCACGGCTGGATTCACGGCCAGGAGGAGGTCTCGGCGATTCCCGCCGAGGTGCTCGACCCCGAACCCGGCGAGCGCGTCTGGGACGCCTGCGCCGCGCCGGGGAGCAAGACCACCCAGCTCGCCGCCCTGATGGACGACGAAGGACTGGTCGTCGCCAACGACAACAACCTCGGTCGCCTCTCGGCCCTGCGGTTCAACACCGAGCGACTCGGCGTGACGAACGCCGCGGTCACGAATCGGGACGCCCGGAACTTCTCGCTCAAGCCCTTCGATTTCGAGGCCTTCGACAAGGCGCTCGTGGACGTGCCCTGCTCGTGTGAGGGCACGATTCGGAAGAACCCCACCGCGCTCGACGACTGGTCGATGGACCACGTCCGGAGCGTCGCGGGCGTCCAGAAGGGCATCCTCCGGCGCGCGGTCCAAGCCACGCGCGAGAGGGGAACCGTGGTCTACTCGACCTGCACCTTCGCGCCCGAGGAGAACGAGGCGGTCCTCGACCACGTCCTCCGCGAGGAGGACTGCCGCCTCGTCGAGTTCGACGTGGGCCTCGACTCCCGGCCGGGAATCACCGAGTGGGACGGCGAGACCTACGACGAGAGCGTTCGGAAGGCCCAGCGGTTCTACCCCCACCTCAACGACACCGGCGGGTTCTTCTGCGCGAAACTGGAGGTGGGACCGTGAGCGACCCCGAAGCCACCAACGACGGCCAGCGGTTCGACCGCCTGCCCGAGACGGCCGCCGACCGCGAGGTCGAGGGCCGGGCGACCCGCGAGGAGGTCCTCGACTGGTGGGACCAGCGGTTCGGAATCCCGCCCGAGACCTTCGAGGGGTACAGCTTCTGGGAGAAGGGCAAGGGCAAAATCTGGATTCTCCGCGGGGACCTCGAATCGCCGGTCGGCGTCGAGGCGCTCGGGATGAAGTTCCTGCGCACCCGTCAGGAACACTGGAAGCCGACGATGAACGCGGTCCAGCGGTTCGGCCGGGGGGCGACCCGGAACGTCATCGAACTCACCCGCGAGCAGGCTCGCCGGTTCGCCCGGGGCGAGACCCAAGAGTTGGAGTGGGACGGCGACTGGGGGTATCTGGTCGCGGCCCACGAATTCGCCGGGGAGCCGGAACCCCTCGGCGTGGGGCTGTACATCCACGGTGAGTTGCAGAGTCCGGTGCCGAAGGGGCGTCAGCGGGAGCTATAGCCCTAACGCTGACGTGTCGGCGAAAACGCGGACGAGAACGCCGACGACGATGGAGTAGGTGAAGCTCACGAGGGTTCCGGCATACATCGGTTGCTCACCGATATACAACTGCATAAGGTTGTCTTCGGAAAGACAACTTTATCTAGTTGTCTCGTGGGCTGTCTTTCCGACGAACCGTCCCACCACCCAACCCCTCCCACTCGACCGCGAACCCCAACTCCGAGAGCACGGCGCTCGCGTCCTCGATTCCGTATTCGGCGAACACTTCCTCAGCCTCCGCGAACGACATCCCGTCCTCTATCTCCTCGGCCACGTTCCCCAGCACCGCGGGTCGAATCAGCGTCCGCCCCACGCGCTCGTGGTCGGGAAACGCCTTGCCCTCGATTGCGTCCTCGCTCACCCCGCGGTCGTCGGCGAGCCCTTCGAGCGAGATCACGTCCGCGTCGGGGACCAGTTCGTCCGGGAGGTCGGCCGCGCTCTCGGCGACCAGTTCGTCCTCGTAGCGCCGGAGGGCGTCGCGAACGTCCTTGAGTCGGATGGTCCCCGAGTAGGGAATCGCGCGGTGGTCGCGGGCGGCTATCTCCTCGCCGACGCCGAGGCTCTCGTCGACCGCGACCACCATCTCCACGTCCTCGACGCCTTCGAGCTGCGAGAGCTTCTTCTCGACGTACTCGGGCGTCCAGAACCCCATCACCTCGAAGAAGACCCGGAAGTCGGCGTGTCGGTAGTCGAACGCGAAGTCCGGAATCATCACCCGCGCGCCGGTTTCGAGGGGTTCGGGCTCGCGCACGAGGTCCCAGTCGAGGTCGAGCGACCCGAACCGGGCGGCGAAGTCGGCCTCGACCCCGCTGTCGAAGGTCACGTCGGCGACCGGTTCGGTGCCGGGCACGCCCACGGGGTCCTCGTGCGACAGCGAGAGGGTGCGCTCGGTGCCGTAGTCGTCGACGGTCGCGTCGAGGGTCCACGCGTCGGCCGTGGCGACGGTTCGGAGGAGGCGGGCGAACCGGGTGCCGTACCGCCGGGTCGACCGGAAGAGGGCGTCGGGGCCGGTCACGACGACCTCGCGGTCCGAGACGCGCGAGCGCGTCTCGGACCGCCCGCTTCGGTCGTCCGTCTTGCGAATTTCGTACATCAGCCGGAGGCGCTTGACCGCCGAGACCAGCGCCTTGGGGTCTGCGGTTCGGACGCGGACCTCGGTCGCGCCGAATAAGGCGGTCTGAGCCAGCGAGAGATTGTATTGGGCGAGGAGGTCGTCGGGGTCCCACCGCGCGTCGAACTCGGCGAGGACCTGTCGCTCGTCGAGGTCGGCGTAGAGCGAATCGGCGACCGCCTCGGGACCGACTCCGAGGCGGTCGCTCGCACGGGCGAGCGCGCTGGCGCGCTCGCCCGCCGCGACCACTCCGCCAGCGTCCCCGTCACCGTCCGTTTCGTCCCCGACCGCCTCGGCCTCCTCGAAGGCGACCCGGCGGGCGCGCTCGGGCGGGACCGCGGCGCGCGTCTCGAAGACCGCCTCGCGTTCGAGGAGCTTGGCGAACCCCCGGACGAGCTTGAAGTGGTCGGCCTCGGTTTCGAGGTCCTTCAGGGCGGCGTCGAGCTCGCGGCGGGGTTCGCCGACGTGGCCCTGATACGTGCCGAGGACCCGCGCGGCCAGCGGGCGATGTTCTCGCCCGCCGAACTGGGGGCGGTAGCCGCCCCCTGCGCGCGCGACCCGCAACAGGTCCTTGGTGAGCATACCCGACTCTCGGGACGGTACGTACAAAAACCGTCGGAAGGCCGAAGACACAAGACTCATTTCGCTGGAACGGGAGCCACGACCATGCGCAGACGTGACATCCTGCGGAAATGTGGCGGGGCCGCGGCGCTCGGCGGCCTCGGATTCCTCGCCGGGTGTACCGGCGGCGGGGCCGAAGACGAGGCGTCGGCCGACCTCGGGGTCGAGTCGTTCGACCCGCGGGAGAACGACGACGGGAAGCTCGTCGTCGCGGTGACCGTCCGGAACGACGGCGACGCCGAGGGGACGGGCTACCTCTACGTCACCGTCGAGGCTGGCGAGGACATCTCGCGCGAGTCCGCGGAGCTGACGGTCGAACCCGGAGAGACGGCGACGGCCGACCTCGAGTTCACCTTCGACTACGAGACGTTCGACCGGGGCGGAAGCATCGAGACCGACCTCCGGGACGAGTAGCACCCGCCGAGCGAGGCCTCGGGGTGCTGTCAGCGCCGACGCTCGGCCACCCGCTCCTCGGCCGTCTCGGCGGTGACGACCTCGTAGAGCAGGGCGGGCCGGTCGTCGTCGGTCGGCCGGAGGATGCGTCCGAGCCGCTGGGTGAACTCTCGCTCGCTCCCGCTCCCCGAGAGGACGACCGCGACGTTGGCGTCGGGAACGTCGACGCCCTCGTCGAGGACGTTCGAGGTGACGACTCGTGAGTAGGTCCCCTCGCGGAACCGCTCCAGAATCTCGCGGCGCTCGGCGGTCCCGGTCTGGTGGGTGATCGCGGGGAGCAGGAACCGCTCCGAGAGCCGGTAGACGAGGTCGTTGTGCGCGGTGAAGACGATGACCCGGTCGCCGCGGTGGTCCGCGAGGATTCCTTCGAGCGCGTCGACCTTGGCGTCGCTGTTCATCATCACCTCGCGTGCGCGCTGTTTCGCCAGCAGGGCCTCGCGGGCCCGCGGGTCCGACCCCGAGCGCTTGACCAGTTCCTGGTAGTCGCTGCCGCTCTGCATCCGGATGTTCGAACTGGCGAGGTAGTTCGTGAACACCTCGTTGGCCGCCTCGTAGCGCTCGCGCTCTTCGGCCGTCAGCTCGACTTCGAGGCGCTTGATGTCGTAGGGCGCGAGGTGCTCGCCCGCGAGGTCGTCGGGGTCGATGGCGTACGCCTTCTCGCCCACGAGGTCGGCGACCACCTCGTGCGCGCCGTCGGGGCGCTCGAAGGTCGCCGTGAGGCCCATTCTGGCGGGCGCGGCCAGCAGGCGCGCGATGTCCCGGTACCCCTCGCCGCCGAGGTGGTGGACCTCGTCGAAGACCGCGAGCCCGAACCGGTCGCCGAGTTCGTCGGCCCGGAGGTACGCCGAGTCGTAGGTCGAAACGGTGAGGGGTTCGACGGTCTGCTCGCCGCCGCCCAGTTGACCCACGGGAATCCCGAACTCCGCCTCCAGTTCGCGTCGCCACTGCTCCAGCAGGTCGATGGTCGGGACCACGACGAGGGTCGCGACCTGCAGGTCCTCGATGGCCTTCAGTCCGATGACGGTCTTGCCGCTCCCGGTCGGGAGTTCTAACACCCCTCGGCGACCCGCCTCTTCCCACGCCGAGAGGGCGTCGCGCTGATAGGCCCGGAGTTCGTAGCTCGACGCCACGTCCGGCAGGTCGGGGGCGTCGAGGACTCGGTCCTCGTACGAGAGCCCCCGCTCGTCCAGATGCTCGCGCAGGGCGGCGTACCGGAAGGCGGGCGCTCGCCGGGTCTTCGAGCGCGCGTCGGCCTCGGTGTGGGGGAGGTCGAGGGCGGGGTCGGCCTCGACCCGCAGGGTCCCGTCCTCGAAGGCGAGGGTCGCGTCGGGCACGGTTGGTCGTCCCTCCGCACTCCGCCGCCTTAAACCGTGTGACGGCAGACGAACCGGACCACGGGAATCAGCAGGCCAACCGAACCACCGGAATCAGCAGGCCAACCGAACCACCGGAATCAGCAGGCCAACCGCACCACGGAATAGCGGCCGGTGACGCGAACCGCAAGGGTGGGACTGAAAGGGGCCGCCCGCTCGCGCACCGCTTGGTCGTCTCAGCGACCTCTATCCGCGCCGATGCGGTGCGGTGCTGTGAGGCGCGGATATGTCGCTGAGCGGCCTCCTCGTGAGCGGAGCGAACGAGGGCTCGGCAGAGCTCCGCTCTGCAGGTGGCGAGCGGGCGGGGATTTCGAGGAAAACGTAGTGTCTCACCAATTGCGATTCAGAGCGAGCGGGCGGGGGCTTTCTGGGCGTTCTTCGCCTCGGTCACTTTCTCGACTCCTAGACGGGCACGTTCGTTAAGTTCCCGCGCGGCGTGTCTCCGACGAGACCATGGGGGAACTGGACAAGCGGCAGGCGGCGCGACTCGTCGACCGAGTCATCGAGGTGGTAGCGGCGTGGCCCCACGTCAACACCAACGAACACCGCTTCGAGGGTCGGGAGTTCACGCTCGGCCCGCGCGAGGTGGGCCACGTCCACCGGTGGGGAATCGTGGACGTGCCGTTCACCGATGGCCTGCGCGACCGGCTCATCGAGGAGGACCGGACCGGCGAGCACCACGTAGTCCCCGAGTCGGGGTGGACCACCCACTACGTCGAGGACGAGGACGACGTGGCGGAGGCCATCTGGCTGTTGCGCCTGTCGTACCTCTACCACGTCAAGACGCTCAAGCGGACGCCCGCCGGGGCCGAGATGTTCGAGGACGTGGACGTCGAGGAGGAGTTGGACGAACTGGGCGTGAGCGACGAGGTGCGGGCGGCGTTCGAGCGGCGGGGACGCGAGGAGTCGTGAGTTCGCGAGCGCCGCCAGCGCGCCCGGTGGTCCCCGTAGCGCTCCGAAATCGCCCGTCGCGGCGCGCTTTCTGAATCCTTAAACGCGTCCAACGACTTCTACCGAACATGACCGAGGAGGAAGTCACCGAGCAGGTTCGGGAGGACGCCGAGGACGAGGTGGCCGACGCCGAACGAGCAGACGCCGAGGACGCGGCCGAGAGCGCGGAATCGGACGCGACCGACTCCGACGCCGGGGACGAGGTCGCCGACGCTCTCGGCCCCAAGAGCACCTCGCTCGTCGCGAAGGTCGCGCTCGAAGACGAGTCGCTCGCCGCCGACCTCGAAGCCCACCTCGCCGACCTCGAAACCGCGCGCGAGGAGGCCGAACAGCGCGCCGAGGACCTCGAATCGAAGCTCAAGCGCAACAGGGCCGACTTCCAGAACTACAAGAAGCGCGCGAAGAAGCGCCAAGAGCAGATGGAGGCCCGCGCGACCGAGGACCTCGTCGAGCGCCTGCTCGACGTTCGGGACAACCTCGTGCGCGCACTCGACGCCGACCACGACGACGTCGAGAGCATCCGCGAGGGCGTCGAGATGACCCGCAAGGAACTCGACCGCGTGTTCGACGAGGAGGACGTCTCGCCCATCGACCCCGAACCCGGCGCGGAGACCGACCCCCAGCGCCACGAGGTGATGATGCAGGTCGAGAGCGACCAGCCCGAGGGAACCGTCGCCGACGTCTACCAGCCCGGGTACGAGATGGGCGACAGAGTTCTGCGGGCGGCACAGGTCACGGTCAGCGAGGGCGACGAGTAGCGCTACTCCGACTGACAGGGGTCGGCGACCTGCTTGCGCGAGGTTACGTCGTCTCGCGGGGTAATCTCGTCGGGACTCCGATTTCGAACGATGACCACGTCGTAGGCCTCGTCGGTCGCGATACTCTGGCCGACGGTCGCCATCGACGTGACGAAGTGGCCCGCGTTGTCGCTCCCGACGAACACCAGCCGGGCGTCTTCGTCCTTCGCGATTTTCCGGACGCGCTTTGCGATGGTCCCCGACGGCGCGTACCGGTCTACGACCTCGTAGCGGAACTCGGCTTCCGGACACACGCTCGCGACCTTCTTGCGAAGGTTCGTCACGACCGACTTCATGTCGAGGCGCTCGTTCGGACCTACCCATCCCTTCTCTCTGGCGTATTCGTCGTTCTCACCCGGGAGTACGGTCACCGCGAGCAAGTCGTCGTCCAACACCGACCGGAACTCCGCGGCGCGAACGAGTGCTGCTTCCGACAGGTCCGACCCGTCGAATGGAACGAGTAGCGTCATACCACCACTCTTTGGGACGTACAGTAAATATGCCTCGGTTTCCCACAGAAATTGATGTATTTTGATACTAATTATTGAGATATCAAAAGCTCCCGCATGCCGAGCGAAACGTAGAATTGTGGTCGGATATATAAGTATGGTATCCTCTGTCGAATCGATTCTCGAAAACCGCAAGCGGGGGCCGACCTGACTCTGGAGGGACGTACGCCGAGACTAGCAAGGCTTAAACGGCAGAACGCGCAACGTATCGAACAAGATGGCGAGTAACAAGATTCTGGGAATCGACCTCGGTACCACGAACAGCGCGTTCGCGGTGATGGAGGGCGGCGACCCGGAGATCATCGTCAACAGCGAGGGCGACCGCACCACCCCCTCGGTCGTCGCGTTCGACGACGGCGAGCGCCTCGTCGGGAAACCGGCGAAGAACCAGGCCGTCCAGAACCCCGAGCGCACGATCCAGTCGATCAAGCGCCACATGGGCGAGGACGACTACACCGTCGAGGTCGACGGCGAGGAGTACACTCCCGAGCAGATCTCGGCGATGACCCTCCAGAAAATAAAGCGCGACGCCGAGGAGTACCTCGGCGACGAGGTCGAGAAGGCGGTCATCACGGTCCCCGCCTACTTCAACGACAAACAGCGCCAAGCGACCAAGGACGCCGGTGAAATCGCCGGGTTCGAGGTCGAGCGCATCGTCAACGAACCGACCGCGGCGTCGATGGCCTACGGCCTCGACGACGAGTCCGACCAGACCGTGCTCGTCTACGACCTCGGCGGGGGCACCTTCGACGTCTCCATCCTCGACCTCGGCGGCGGCGTCTACGAGGTCGTCGCCACCAACGGCGACAACGACCTCGGGGGCGACGACTGGGACGAGGCCATCATCGACTACCTCGCCGAGGAGTTCGAGAACGACCACGGTATCGACCTCCGCGAGGACCGCCAAGCCCTCCAGCGCCTGAAGGACGCGGCCGAGGAGGCCAAGATCGAACTCTCATCCCGGAAGGAGACCGACGTCAACCTCCCGTTCATCACCGCGACCGACGACGGCCCGGTCCACCTCGAAGAGAGCCTCACCCGCGCGAAGTTCGAGAGCCTCACGTCGGACCTCATCGACCGGACGGTCGGCCCGACCGAGCAGGCCTTAGAGGACGCGGGCTACGACGAGAGCGACATCGACGAGGTCATCCTCGTGGGCGGGTCGACCCGGATGCCCCAGGTCGCCGAGAAGGTCGAGGAGCTGACCGGTCAGGAGCCCAAGAAGAACGTCAACCCCGACGAGGCGGTCGCGCTCGGTGCCGCGATTCAGGGCGGGGTCCTCTCGGGCGACGTGGACGACATCGTCCTGCTCGACGTGACCCCCCTCTCGCTCGGTATCGAGGTCAAGGGTGGGTTGTTCGAGCGCCTCATCGAGAAGAACACCACCATCCCAACCGAGGAGTCGAAGGTGTTCACCACCGCGGCCGACAACCAGACCTCGGTGCAGGTCCGGGTCTTCCAGGGCGAGCGCGAAATCGCCGAGGAGAACGAACTCCTCGGGGAGTTCCAGCTGACGGGCATCCCGCCCGCGCCCGCCGGAACGCCCCAGATCGAGGTCGGCTTCAACATCGACGAGAACGGTATCGTCAACGTCACCGCCGAGGACCAGGGCTCGGGCAACGCCGAGTCCATCACCATCGAGGGCGGCGCTGGCCTCTCGGACGAACAGATCGAGCAGATGCAGGAGGAGGCCGAACAGCACGCCGAGGAGGACGAGCAACGCCGCGAGCGCATCGAGGCGCGCAACGCCGCCGAGAGCGCGGTCCAGCGCGCCGAGACCCTGCTGGAGGAGAACGAGGAGAACGTCGACGACGACCTCCGCGAGTCCATCGAGGACGAGATCGACAACGTCCGGGAGGTCCTCGCCGACGAGGACGCCGACAAGGAGGAGTTAGAGGACGCCACCGAGGCTCTGAGCTCCGAGCTCCAGGAGATCGGCAAGCAGATGTACCAGCAACAGGCGCAGGCGGGTGCTGGCGGCGCTGGCGCTGGTGCGGGTCCCGGCGGCGCGGGTGCGGCCGGTGCCGGACCCGGCGGCATGGGCGGGCAGGCCGCAGGCGGCGCTGGCGACGACGAGTACGTCGACGCCGACTTCGAGGACGTGGACGACGACGAGGAGTGACGAGGAGACGACGCGCGAGTCGGACCGCGGTCCGACTCGCGTTCGAGCACAGCGCGCCAACGCACCCTTGAAGTGACTCCGAAGTTTATCGACTGACAACGAATGAGCGAGGACTTCTACGACGTACTCGGCGTGAGCAGGGACGCCGACGAGGACGAGATCAAATCCGCCTACCGCGAGAAGGCGACCGAGTACCACCCCGACGTGAGCGACGACCCGAACGCCGAGGAGAAGTTCAAGAAGGTGAAAAAGGCCAAGGAGGTCCTGACCGACGACCAGAAGCGCCAGGCCTACGACCGGATGGGCCACGAGCGGTTCGAGCAGGCCGAGAAGCGCGGCGGCTTCGACGGCGGCGCTGGCGGCGCTGGCGGCGGGATGGGCGGTCAGGGTCCGTTCGGCGGGATGGGCGGTCAGGGCGGCATGGGCGACATCTTCGAGCAGTTCTTCGGCGGCGGCCGCGGCCGCCGGTCCGACCGCCCGCAGAAGGGCAACGACCTCCGGACCCAGCTCACCATCGACCTCGAAGAGGCCTACGAGGGCGTCCAGAAGCAGGTCACCGTCCGCAGACCGGAGCGCTGTGACACCTGCGACGGCGAGGGCCACCCGCCGGGCACCGACTCCCAGACCTGCCGGGAGTGCAACGGCCGGGGGCAGGTCACACAGGTGCAGGAGACGCCGCTCGGTCGGGTCCAGCAGACCCAGACCTGCCGACGCTGTGGTGGCGAGGGCGAGATATACGCCGAGACCTGTGGCGACTGCGGCGGCGACGGCGTGGTCCAGCGCGAGGCCACCCTCTCGGTCGAGGTCCCGGCGGGCATCCAGTCGGGCCAGACCCTCCAGATGGAGCGGGAGGCCGCGCCCGGCCCGAACGGCGGGCCCAACGGCGACCTCCTCATCGAGGTCGAGGTCGACGAGCACCCCGACTTCGAGCGCGAGGGCGACGACCTCTTCCACCAGCACGCCATCTCGTTCCCGCAGGCGACGTTCGGCGACACCGTGGAGGTGCCCACGCTCGACGGGTCGGTCGAGATGGACGTGCCCGCCGGAACCCAGAGCGGCGAGCGATTCCGCCTGCAGGGCAAGGGGATGCCACGGCTCCGGCGGCGGGGCCACGGCGACCTCTACGTGCAGGTGCAGGTCGTCACCCCCGAGAGCCTCAACGACGAACAGCGCGAGGCCCTCGAACAGTTCGCGGAGGCTGGCGGCGAGGAAGTCGATGTCGAGCAGGGCTTCTTCGAGAAGATCAGGAACAGTCTCTGAACTAATTTTGGTTAATATTGGTTTTTCTGAAGCAACAGCGACTCAAAGACTACTGTATGTTGTTTTATGAATCCTTATTCTCGTCAAAAACACTCTCTAAATCTTCTTTCAACTCTTCTGGTACATCCTCTTCATCAATATTGTCAATTGCGTCATAGTCGGCCTTACTTTTACCAAACCTAAGAATAGTCGAGACTAGAGCGCTTACAGAGGCCAATAGATGCAAAAATAGAGCAAAAAAGATGTAGAACACCCATCGGTCATATGAAAGAGATTGGAGAAGGGCACCAGCAAGAGTTGTTATAAGTGATAGCGTTACAGTATATTCAAATATAGCTAAAAGTTCGTCA
Source organism: Halorussus salilacus (assembly GCF_024138125.1). Classification (NCBI taxonomy): domain Archaea; kingdom Methanobacteriati; phylum Methanobacteriota; class Halobacteria; order Halobacteriales; family Haladaptataceae; genus Halorussus; species Halorussus salilacus. Next base: position 851,056 of record NZ_CP099993.1, on the reverse strand, counting down.
AAGCCACCTTCATCTCGAAAGAAAGCTAGAAAATCTTTATCGGAAAAGGATACAAGAATAGCAAGACCGGTAAGTGTAACAGCAATGAGGGACTGTGAAATTCCTGTAGCAGCATTCACAAAATTCCTCATTCCTCTTTGTGAGAAAATTCCTGGGGTACCGAAGAATACTACCCCTACAATTAATGCGGGAATCCAAAGATATAGTGATAAAAATAATTCTTTTAACCCATATTTTCTAAACCGTTTCCATGACCCTCTTGTCACCATTGATCCAAATACGATTTTGCTGTGCTTATGAGTTGGTTAGAATAATTATGGAGTGCTCCAAGATTCTCAATTTCTTCATCAGTTCTAGTGGTAGCTGGCTCTGATTCAGATGAAACAACCTTTAGAACGTCATCATCACCATATTCTACCCTCCATGATTCACCATATTCCGACATAGACATGCTCGTTACTTGTTCGATAAAGTCCTCATGCACGTTAATTCCTTCCCCCTCAAAACGCTCTGCGCTTATACCTAATTTCTCGACCAACATCTCTTGCATGGACTCATCCAAATCTTCAAAGGCAGGATCAGGTCCTGGATTTGTTGGTCTAAGCTCCGCTTCAATTTTAAATACAGGATACTCTTCAAGAACGTTTTCTAGTTGCTCCTCATTGTGTAGTAGTTCTAATTTAAGATTAACTGCATCGCTAATCACATTCTTAAACCCTTTCTGGAAATTCTCCACGAAATTATTATTCCTAACCCGGTAGGTTGAACTGAACGCAATGACTCTAGTCTCGAAGTCAATTATAAACATAGAGTAATCTGCGTCAGGTGTCTCCTCATCAAGTTCAACAAAATCACCTATCTCTTGATCATAAAGAGTAGGCTCGTCAGAGAAAGTCTTCCCAAATTTACCGTATATTAATCCATTGTGTTCTTCAACCCTGCCAAAATACCACCCACCACTTTCAGTATGTACTACAGCATCGTTATGATTCAAATACTGTTCCAATGCTGTGCGTTTTCGCTCATCTTCTGATTGACTTAAATCATATTCTGCCCCAAGAGGTAAAGTTCCTGAAATGTTGAACTTGGCAAAGTAGAATTTTGTTCCCGCCATTATTACAAATATAGTGCTTTACTGTACATGTTATTTTTGATTCAATCATGGTATGTGGCGTTACTTCGGCACCAATGAAGCCACCGATTTTTGCCGTCGGGGTCCCTACTCCGATTCGATGGCCCCAGCCCCGATGTACGAATCGTTCGCCGCGGTCACCCTGCTGGTCCTCGGGTTGCTCATCGTGCTCGCCCGGGCCTCTCAGGCCATGTTCGCCGACTCCGGCGACGACTCGGCCGGGACTCCGGCGGGCGGCGGCGACCAGCGTCCCGAGGACGGCCACACCTCCGAGGTCCCCGCGACCGGGGCCGCCCGCATCGAGCGCCACCGCGACGCGGGCGGGGAGTGGAACGACCCGCCCGGGGTCGCGGTCGGCGAGGCCGGGGACGAGGCCGACGACTCGGAGAACGAGGGGCCGTGGCGCGACGGCGACGAGACGCCGTGGGGCGAGAACGAGGCCGAGGCCGACGCCCGGCGGGGCCGCGAACGCCGCGGTCCGGACCCCGAGTCGTTGACCACCGGGGCCCTGCTGGCGAACGTCGCGGTCAGTCAGGGCTTCTTCGGCGCGATTCTGGTGGGCGCGGCGTGGCTCGGCTCGATTCCGCTCGCCGACCTCGGGCTGGCGGTCGGCGACCCGTGGCGGACCGGCGTCCCCGCGGTCGGCCTCGGGGCGGCGCTCGGCGTCGCGCTCTACGTCGCAAACGAACTCAGCACCGAAGTGCTGGATGCGACCGGTATCGAGTACTCCGAGGGCCTCCGCGAGGAACTCGCGCCCGACACGCCCCGGGGGTGGGCGATATTACTCGGGGTCGTCCTCCCGGTCATCGCGGGCTTCGAGGAACTCCTCTTTCGGGCCGCGCTGGTCGGCGCGTTCGCCGCGGGGTTCGGCGTCTCGCCGTGGGTGCTCGCCGGACTCTCGACGGTCGCGTTCGCGGTCGGTCACGGCGCGCAGGGACCGGGCGGGGTGGTCGTGACCGGCGTCCTCGGGTTCGCGCTCGCGGCCGCGTTCGTCCTCACGGGGAGCCTGGTGGTCGTGGTGGTCGCCCACTACCTAGTCAACGCGCTGGAGTTCGCGGTCCACGAGGGGCTCGGTATCGAGTGGGCCTGACCCCGGAGACGTCCGGACGAACGCCGACCGAACGTTTTTGATACGAGATAGGTAACTCCGAATACGGAACAGACATGACCGGGAACGCGACCATCGCCAGCGACACGGACGACTCGACCGGTGGAGACCAAGACGACTCGACGGCTGGCGACACCGACGGCTTCTTCGGCTTTCTCGCGGGCTTGTACGCGGCGGCGCTCCTCGCCCCGGCTGTCGCTATCTGGGTCGCGCTCCGGGTGAGCGGGGACCCCGGCGTGCTGTACTTCGTGATTCTCGGAACCGCCGTGGTCGTGACGTCCGGGGTTGGCTGGGTCGCGCGTCGGGAGTCGTTCGCGATTCGTCTCGGCGCGAGTCGGTGGGTCTGGGCCGTGATGGTCGTCCCGTTCGGCTACTTCGGCGTCCTCCCCGCGGTGGCCGATGGTCGCTCCGGCGACCCGCCCGGCGTCGTCGGAATCGCACTTGTCGGAGCCATCGCTGGACTCTTCGTCGGTATCGGTCTGGTCGTGGCCGCCAGGAACCGACGGGCCAAGGCGGCACTGGCGGGCTCGGAGAAATTGGCGACCTTCACCGCCCCGGCCCCCGAGCGCGACCGCCGGATGGTGACCCGGGCGGTGGCCGGACTGTTCGCCGTCGGGATACTGGCCGTCGTCGGGTCGGCGGTCCTCGACTTCCCGCCGCTCCGGTGGCTGTTCCAGGTGCTCGTTCCGGCCGGGCCAGCTCTCTACGGCTCGACCACCTCCCGGCGGGTCACGGTCTCGGACGCCGGACTGGTGGTCGGCAATCCGGTTAGCAAGCAGTTCCGACCGTGGACCGCCTACGAGAGCTACGACGTGACCGACGACGCGCTCGTCCTGCGCCGCGCGGGGTGGTCACTGTGGGGCCTGCGCGACCTGCGTCGGGACCCCGCCGACATCGAGGACCCGGAGGCGGTCGCGGCCGCGCTCGATGAGCTCCTGCCGCGTCGGGAGGCGTGACCTCGTATCGCGGCGAACCGGCGTGACCCGTGCCGGACGCGGTGCGCGGCACCGCGTCCGGCACGGACCGAAATCGGCGGCCGATACGGGGACCGAAACCGGCGGCGGGTACAGGAATCGAAACCGGCTACCGCCGTCGAGGCAGGTGAGCAAATTACTTGACGTGTCCCCACAATTTTTGCCACAAGGAGGGTACGTACCATGGATACGCTACAGGACGTAGACGAGGTCGTTCACGAACCCAGCGAGGAGTTCGTGGAGTCGACGAACGTCTACCAGTTCATGCGGGACCACGACATCGACGACTACGACGAGCTCATCGAGCGGACCTGCAACGAGGTCGAGGGCGTCGAGGAGTCGGGCATCGAGTGGTTCTGGGACGAGATGGTCGACTACCTCGACATAGACTTCTACGAGGACTACGACGCGGTCCGAGACGACAGCGAGGGCCCGCAGTTCTCGGAGTGGTACCCGGGCGGCGAACTCAACATCGCCCACAACGTCGTCGACCGACACGCTCGCCCCGACAGCGAGACCCGCAACAAGGTCGCCACTATCTGGGAGGGCGAGGACGGCGAGGTCCGCGAGGTCACGTTCCACGAACTCGCCCGCCAGTCGAACAAGGTCGCCAACGCCCTCGAAGAGCGGGGCGTCGGGAAGGGCGACGCCGTGGGGCTGTACATGCCGATGGTGCCGGAGGTCGTCTCCATCCTCTACGGCGCGTTCAAGGTCGGAGCCATCGCGGTCCCCATCTTCTCGGGGTTCGGCGTCGAGGCGACCGCGACACGCATCGCCGACCCCGAGTGTTCGGTGCTGTTCACCGCCGACGGCTTCTACCGCCGGGGGAGCGAGGTGACGCTGAAGGACGCCGCCGACGAGGCCATCGACGAGGCCGGGCACGTCGAGCACACCATCGTCTACGAGCGCCTCGGTCACATCTCCAGCGACGAGGTGTCGCTGTCGTGGCGGAGCCGCGACGAGTCGTGGGACGACGCGGTCGAGACCCAGTCCGACGAGTACGACACCGCGTCGCTCGATTCGTCGGACGAGTCGATGTTGCTGTACTCCTCGGGCACCACCGGCAAGCCCAAGGGCATCGTCCACACCCACGCCGGTGCCCTGATGCAGGCCGCCAAGGAGATTTACTTCGGCTTCGACCACAAGCCGAGCGACCGGTTCTTCTGGGTGTCGGACATCGGGTGGATGATGGGGCCGTGGACCCTCATCGGCAACCACGCGTTCGGCGGCACCGTCTTCATGTACGAGGGCGCGCCCGACCACCCCGAACCCGACCGCTTCTGGGAGATGATAGACCGCCACGCCATCACCACGTTCGGCATCTCCCCCACGGCGATCCGCGCCCTGCGCAAGTACGGCGACGAGTGGCTGGCTGACCACGACCTCTCTACGCTCCGCCTGCTCGGGTCGACCGGCGAACCGTGGGACCCCGAGAGCTGGCAGTGGTTCTACGAGAACGTGGGTGGCGGTGAAGCGCCCATCATCAACATCTCGGGCGGCACCGAGATAATGGGCTGTTTCCTGATGCCGATGCCCATCCAGTCGCTCAAGCCCTGCAGCCTCGGCGGGCCGGGACTCGGCATGGACATCGACATCGTGAACTCGGCGGGCGAGTCCATCGCTGACACCCACGAGCGGGGCTTCCTCGTGGCCCGCGACTCGTGTCCATCGATGACCAAGAGCCTCTGGGCGGGCGACGAGCGCTACCTCGAAGAGTACTGGTCGACCTTCGAGGACCCGCCGCTGTGGGACCACGGCGACTGGGCCCAGAAGGACGAGGACGGATTCTGGTTCCTCCACGGCCGGGCCGACGACGCCATCAACGTCGCCGGGCGCAAAGTGGGCCCCGCCGAAGTGGAGGGCGCGCTCATCGACCACGACGCCGTGAATCAGGCCGCCGCCGTGGGCGTTCCGGACGACACCACCGGGCAGGCCGTGGTCGCCTACGTCATCCTCGAAGACGGCTACGACGCGGGCGACGACCTCCGCGAGGAACTCCGCGCGCAGGTCGGCGAGGAGCTGGGGAAACCGTTCCGCCCCCGCGAGGTGCTTTTCGTCTCGGAGTTCCCCAAGACCCAGTCCGGGAAGATCATCCGGCGGGCCATCGAGGCGACCTACACCGGCGAGGACCTCGGAGACATGTCCAGCATCGAGAACCCCGAGGCGCTGGAGAAGTTGGAAGCCGCCGAGTAGCTACTCGAACAGTTTCTCCGTCCGTTCTATCGACTCGATCTTCGCCACGTCCCCGTCGTCGAGCGCCAGTGCCAGCGCCGCGAGGTTCTCCCGGAGGTGGGCGTCGCTGGCCGACCGCGGAATAGGGACGACGTTCGGCAGGCTCGCGAGCCACGCGAGGCTGACCTGCGCGGGCGTGGCGTCGTGCTTCTCGGCGACCGCCCGGAGTTCGGGCACCTCGAACACCTCGCCCTGCGCGAGCGGCGAGTAGGCCACGAGCCGGTAGCCGCGCCGTTGGGCGTCCTCGCGGAGCTCGGGCTGGCGGTACAGCGGGTGCATCTCGACCTGATTCGCGAGCAGGGGGGCGTCCAGCACCTCTCGGGCCTCCGCGACCTGCTCGGGCGAGAAGTTGCTCACACCGACGTTCCGGACCAGCCCCTCCTCGCGGAGCCGGTCGAACGCCGGGAGCGTCTCCTCGGGGTCGTACTCCCCGATGGGCCGGTGGACGTACAGCAGGTCCACGTAGTCGAGGCCCAGGCGGTCGAGGCTGGCCTCGGTGCTCGCGACCACGTCCGCCGGGGCCAGCTCGTCGACCCACACCTTGGTCGCCACGAACAGGTCCTCGCGGGCCGCCGCCGCCCGCTCGATGCCCGCCCCGACGACCGCCTCGTTGTCGTATATCTGGGCGGTGTCGAGGTGGCGATACCCCGTCTCGACCGCCGACGCGACCCGGTCGGGGTCCTCGATGCCCATCGTTCCGAGGCCCACCGGCCCCATCGTCGCCGCTCCGGGCGTCCCCCCTTCGGTCCGACGCTCGTCCATACGCACTCTCCCGTCGCCGGGCGCTTAACTCCGGGGAATCCCGAACCCGGGTCACGCGAGGGCGTCGACGGGCCGGACGACCGCGCTCTCGGGGGCGTCGCCCTCGGCCACCGCGAAGTCGCCCACCGCGTCGCCGTCGGGGAAGAGTATCGTCGCGCCCGCGAGCAGGGGCGCGAGGACGCCCGCGACGACGGTTCCGGGGTCGGCGAGCGGCGCGCGAACCGCCACCTCGTCGTCGGGTTCGAGGCCCCACCCGTCGGCCGCTTCGCGCGCACCGGCGAGCAGGTCGGCGTGGGAGAACTCGCGGTCGGCGAGTTCGCCGTCAGCCCCGCGGTCGCGCTCGTCGCGAGCGACGAGCGCGACCGCCTCTGGGTCGACGGGCGTCTCGGGAAACGCCGGGTTCTCGCTCCACACGTCGCGCTCGAAGTGGGCGACCGCGGGGTCGTCGGGCGGGCCGCCGTAGGCGACGCGCTGGGTGCCCGGCGACACCTCGTAGCGTTCGATTTCGTCGCACGGTGCGACCACGACGCGGGCGTCGATGGCGGGGTCGCCCGCGTCGCGGTCCCGCGAGGGGCCGAACCGCGTCCTCGCACCGAGGAGGGCCGCACCGAGAAACGAGAAGACGGCCTCGGGTTCGGGGTCGTCTGCGACCGCGACGGTCGAGTCGTCGTGGACCCCTCGCCGCCGCCAGAAGTTGCCGGTCTTCCACGCGGTCGTGCAGAACCGCCGATAGTCGTAGCTCCGGTTCTCGCGCGGGGCGACGAGCGCGGGGTCGTCCGAGCGCCGCTCGCGGGCGACGAGGTCGCCGATGGTGTCCATGCTCGGCGGTTCGGCCGCCGGGGAGAAAAGGGCCGACGGTTCGGCTCCGTTCGGGTGACAGTCCGACCTGTTCGATGGCCGGGCTTATTCGGACCGGACGAGAACGCTCGACTCGACGGCGCGGCCCCGCGGGCCGCGCCGACGGGCTGGTATCCCGGTCCCAACTACCGACCCATTCTGACCTCGTCGCTCGCCCGGAGAGCCGGGGCTCTCCGGGCGAGCGACGGCGTCGAAAAGTCGGCGCGGGCGGTCCGGTCGCTACTCGGCGGCGACCTCGTCGGTCGCGATTTCGACGGGCTCGCCGTCGTCGCGGGACATCGCCGACCGGACCGCGACCGCGAGGCCCGCCAGCAGGCCGACCTTCGTTCCGGTTCGTTCGCTCGCGACCGCGCGGACGACGACCGTCGCCACGACGAACGCGACGATACCGCTCAGGAGGGTCTTCTTGAGTCCCATGTTTCACACTACGACAGGTCAGGTCAAATAGGTTCGCGTTTCGGCCGACGAGAGCGAGGGCCGTCGCGCGGATGTCGGGAAAACCGAGAACGGAAAACGCGGATTCGCTACTGCGGGCTCGGACTGCCGGTGCCCGACCGGCCGACCTGCCGGTCGAGCGCCGACCCGGTGATGTTCTTGAGGCGGTCGACGAGGCTGTCCTTCTCGGCCTCGCCAGCGAGCGCGACTTCGAGCACCTCGCTGATGTGGGAGACGGGGATGATCTCGATCTGCTCCTCGTACTCCTCTTCGATCATCACGTCGTCCTCGTTCGCCGCGGGGATGATGACCGTGTCGAGACCCGACTTGGCGGCGGCCTCGATCTTGTGGGTGACGCCGCCGACCGGGAGCACGTCGCCCCGGACCGACAGCGACCCGGTCATCGCGAGGTTCTGGTGGATGGGGATGTCCTCCAGCGCGGAGATGACGGCGGTCGCGACCGTGATCGAGGCCGAGTCGCCGTCGACGCCCTGCTGTCCGGCTTGAACGAACTGGATGTGAACGTCCTTCTGGGAGATGTCCTCGTCGGAGAACTTCTTGATGATGGCCGAGACGTTCTGGACCGCCTCCTCGGCCATCTCCTTGAGCTGGCCGGTGGCGATGACGTCTCCCGGCCCCTGCGAGGGCGTGACCTCGGCCATCACGGGCAGGACGATGCCCGAGTCCTCGCCCATCACGGCGAGGCCGTTGACCCGGCCGACCACGTCGCCGTCGTTGACCGTGAGCTCGTAGTCCTTGCGGCGCTCGATGTAGTCGTCGGCGACCTGTTGCTCGATGGAGCGACTCCGGCGCTTGGCCTGTAGCACGTCCTCGCGGTCGGTCTGGTCCTTGTTCTCGGCGCGGGCGATGTCGCCCGCCACCCGGACCAGCCCGCCGAGGTCCCGGAGCTTGAGCGTGAGGTGCTCCTTGCGACCCGACCGGCGCTGGGCTTCGAGGATGACCTCCTCGACGGCCTCCTCGGTGAAGTGGGGCAACCGCCCGTCGTTCTCGACTTCCTGGGCGATGAACCGGGTGTACTTGCGGCGCATCTCGGGGGTGTCCTCGATGGTGTCGTCCATGTACACCTCGTAGCCGTACCCCTTGATGCGCGACCGCAGCGCGGGGTGCATGTTCTCCATCGCGTCCATGTTCCCTGCGGCGATCATGATGAAATCACAGGGGACGGGCTCGGTCTGGACCATCGCGCCCGAGGAGCGCTCGGACTGGCCCGTGATGGAGAACTCGCCCTCCTGAATCGCGGTCATCAGCTTCTGCTGGGACCGGATGTCGAGGGTGTTGATCTCGTCGACGAACAGCACGCCCTTGTTGGCCTTGTGGATCGCGCCGGGTTCGACGCGGTCGTGACTCGGCGTCTCCATCCCACCCGACTGGAAGGGGTCGTGGCGTACGTCGCCCAGCAGGGCACCCGCGTGAGCGCCGGTGGCGTCCTCGAAGGGCGCGGTGGTCTGGTCGGCGGTGTTGACCAGCAGGTTCGGAATCATCGCGTCGCTCCCCCGCGACCCGTACCGGAACGCGAGATAGATGACCCCCGCCGCGAGGATTCCGAGAAGCGGTCGCTGTGCGATGAGAAGCGCGTACCCCACCACGATGGCGATGATGACCCACATCAGGAACGACCGCATCTGGTTGCGCTTGCGGGCCTCCTCCTTGTGGGCGTCGATGATCTGCTCGCCCTTGCCCGCCGGGACGGTCCGAACCTTGGGTTCGTTGCCGTCGTCGGGGTTGTGGTAGACGAGCACGTCCTGGAGGTCCTCCTTCGGGAGGAGTTCGCTCATCGCCTTCGCCAGCATCGACTTCCCCGTCCCCGGCGACCCGATCATCATGACGTGGCGGCGCTGTTTGGCCGCTTTCTGGACCACATCGCGGGCGTGGTCCTGACCGATGACCTGGTCTACCAGGCGGTCGGGGACCTCGATCTCCTCGGTCGTGTCGATCTCCAGACCGCCGAGCAGGTCGTCTTCGAGGACCGATTCGTCTTCGACGTCGGGTTCGACGTCGCTCCCGAGGTCCTCGAACTTCGAGCCGTCCTGCTCGCGCGTCGTCGAGCCCTCCCGCTCGCGCGTCGTCGAGCCTTCCTGCTCGCGTGTTTGCTCCGGCGGCGGAGCGTCGTTATCGGTATCCTTACTCATAGAACTGCCCTGTACGTATCCGAAAGGAGGGGCGGCGAACTGATATACTTTCTCCCTCCCGTGTTGCGGTATAGCGCCGGTGATTTCGCGGGTAGAGCCGCCCGAAACCCCGTTCGACCCGCGCGGGGCGACTCGCCACCCTTATAAAACTCCCCGGCGCAACGCTACTGTATGGCTCGCGGGTTCTACATCGGGCGGTTCCAGCCCTACCACAACGGCCACCACAACGTGGTCGAGACCATCGCCGAGGAGGTCGACGAACTCGTCCTCGGCATCGGGAGCGCGGGCGACTCCCACAGCCGACACGACCCCTTCACGGCGGGCGAGCGCATCATGATGATCACCAAGTCGCTGGTCGACTCGGACTTGGTGACCTACGCGGTCCCCATCGAGGACTTGGACCGCAACTCGGTGTGGGTCAGCCACGTCCAGAGCATGAGCCCCGACTTCGACGTCGCCTACTCGAACAACCCCCTCGTCATCCAGCTGTTCACGGAGGCGGGCGTCGAGGTCCGCCAGTCGCCGATGTTCAACCGCGACGTGCTGGAGGGCACCGAGGTCCGCGAGCGGATGATCGCAGACGAGGACTGGGAAAGGCTGGTCCCCGACCCCGTGGTCGAGGTGATCCGGGAGATCGACGGCATCGAGCGCATCCAGCGGGTGAGCGACTCCGACAGCAACGGGGTGTAGTCGGGTGTTCGGAGGACCGGGGTTCGTCCTCCATTTCTACTGAGACGCTATCGACATCCGGCGCGCGAGCAACGCGCGAGGGACGACCGAGCGCCCGGAGGGCGCGACGGAGGAGGCTGGGGAGGACGAGGTGCGGTTTCTCCTCGGTACCGAGAATAGCTAGCTCAGAAACATTCGAGACGGAATTCGGACTGTCGAAGCTAGCTACCTCCGGTACCAAGGAGAGACCGCAACCGCACCGCAGAAGCCTCACACCTCCCCAACCGACTGCGGTCCTCGGTCGTCGCTACGCTCCTCCCTGCGGTCCTCGCCCCTCGCGCGTGTCGCGCGACGCCAAACAGCGGCGTCACGCCGGAAGACAAACCGCGTCTTCCGAGCAATCGCGCCGTCGGCGCGATGACGCCAGCACGCGCCGGGTGGGTTGTTCCATCGAGTGGCCGGGTGGGCTGTTCCATCGAGTGTAACGAGTGGATTATCTTGGCGAGGTCGTTGACCGCGTTCGAGTTCGAACTCAAGCTTTTACACGGAGCAAGCGCCAACCCCCACACATGATAACGCTCGCCTCGGACTTCGGCACGCCCTACCCGGCGGCGATGAAGGGCGTGATACTCGGGCGGACCGACGCGCGACTGGTCGACGTGGCCCACGACTTCCCGCGACAGGACGTGCGTTCGGCGGCGTTCTGGCTGCGGGAGGTCCTCCCCTACTTCCCGCCCGCGGTCCACCTCGTCGTGGTCGACCCCGGGGTCGGTACCGACCGCGCCGCGCTCGCGGTCCGGGCGGGCGACCACGCGCTCGTGGGGCCGGACAACGGGGTCCTGCTCCCGGCGGCCCGCGCGCTGGCGTCGCCCGCGGTCGCGGGCGACGCCAGCGCGCCCGACGCCGGAATCGAGGTCTTCGAGGTCGAGTACGACGACGCGGAGACCGAGAGCAGTACCTTCCACGGCCGGGACGTGTTCGCGCCCGCCGCGGCCGACGTTCACGAGGCTGGTACCGGGTCGTTCGAGTCGCTGGACCGAATCGCCCCCGTCGACGACTACGCCGACCTCCGGTTTCCCGCCCCGGACCTCGACCGCGATTCGGGCGCGGCGGTCGGCGAGGTGCTGGTGGTCGACGGCTTCGGAAACGCGGTCACCAACCTCCCCGGTGACCTGCTCGCCGGTCGCGATGCGGTGCGGGTGAACGGCGAGCACGCGCCGGTCGCGCGGGCCTACGCCGCGCTCGCCCCCAGCGAGCGGCTGGTCACGGTCGGGAGCCACGGCAACGTCGAACTCGCGGTGAACCGGGGACGCGGCGACGAGGCGTTCGGCGTCTCGGTCGGCGACGGGGTGCGCGTGACGTGGTGATCGCGGCACCCGACCCCTTCGCGGTGATGAACGTGGTCGGCCTGCTGGCGTTCGCGGTCGTGGGGTCGCTGCGGGCCATCGACGCCGACCTCGACCTGCTCGGCGTTGGCGTGCTGGGCGTGATGACCGCGCTCGGCGGCGGGGTCACCCGCGACCTGCTGGTCGACAGCGTGCCGGTCGCGCTCCGGTCGACGACCGACGTGAGCGTCGCGCTGGCGGGGGTCGGTGTCGGACTCGCGGTCGGTCGCGTCGTCGGCGACGTGACCGACCACTCGGTCGTCCTGCTAGCCGACGCGGTCGGCCTCGCGGCGTTCGCAGCGACCGGGGCGCTGGTCGCCGCCGACGCGGGGCTGTCGGCGTTCGGCGTCGTCGTGCTCGCTACCGTGACGGGGGTCGGCGGCGGTCTCCTGAGCGACGTGCTCCTCCGGAACGTCCCCGCGGTCCTCGTCGAGGACTTCTACGCCACCTGCGCGCTGGTCGGCGGGGTCGCCTTCTGGGCGCTGGCGAGCGTCGGCGTCGGTGACGGGACGAACGCGGCGGTCTGCGCGGGCCTCGTGCTCGGTCTCCGCCTGCTCGCCATCCGGTACGACTGGGAGCTCCCGACCGTCTGAGTTCCCGAAAACCGCTATCGGGCACTCCCTTCGTCGTACTTCGAGGCGATGCTCACGAGTCCGAACAGGACCGCCAGCACCGAACCGGTCGCAAGCACGCCGAACGCCGCCATCGAGACCGGCGTCATCCCGAACGAGACCACGCCCGCGAGGTCCATCGCAACGCCCCGCTCCTGACCGCTCGCGCCGACGACCGCGCCGAGGAGCCCGGCCAGCGCGACCACCGCTATCGCGACGATTGCGAAGACGGGGCGGCCCGATATCTCGGAGACTTCGGTCACGCGCGTCGGTTGGCGCTCGCGGGGATTAGGGCTATCGGTACTCGTTCAGCCGCTCTTTGAGGTCGGCGGCCGCCTCTCCGGCGGCCTCGTCGAACGGTCGGTCCGAGTCCTCGCCCGCGAAGATGATGCCTCGGGTGGAGTTGACCAGTCCCGCGCCGTTCGCGGCGGCCGCGCAGCGCGCGGCCGCCGCCACGTCCCCGCCCTGCGCGCCGACGCCGGGCACGAGGAACGGCAGGTCGGGGACGCGCTCGCGAACCGCGCGGAGTTCGTCGGGCGTGGTCGCGCCGACCACCAGACCGACGTTGCCGTGGCCCTGCTCGTTCCACTCGCTCGCGAGGTCGGCGACGCGCTCGTAGACGAGGTCGCCGGAGGCCAATTCGAGCTCCTGAACGTCCGCCCCGCCGGGGTTCGAGGTCCGACAGAGCAGGAAACAGCCCGCCTCCTCGCGGTCGAGGAAGGGCGCGAGCGAGTCCCGGCCGAGGAAGGGGTTGAGCGTGATGGCGTCCACCGAGTCCAACACCTTCGCGTACTGGCGGGACGTGTTGCCGATGTCGGCGCGCTTGGCGTCGAGCAGGACCGGGACGCCCTTCTCGCGGGCGTGTTCGACCGTCTTCTCCAGCGCTCGCCACCCCGCCGGGTCCTCGTAGAACGCGGCGTTGGGCTTGAAGACCGCGGCGTGCTCGTGGGTCGCGTCGACGATGCGGCGGTTGAACGCCCAGCGCGGCAGGTCGGCGTCCCGGACCGCCTCGGGGAGTCGGTCCGGGTCGGGGTCGAGGCCGACCGAGACGACGCTGTCGATGTCGGCGATGCGGTCGGCGAGGCGGTCGAAGAACGCGGTCATTGGCGGGTATTTCGGGGGTGGCGATACAAAAGCGTCGAATTCCGCCATCCCCGCTTGGAGGTGGCCGACGGACCGATTGCCCGACGTTCTCGCGCTCCTCGCGAATCCACCGCCTACCGGCCGGTGGGACAATCCACGGGGCGGGAATGAAAGGGGCCGCCCGCTCGCGTTTGCGTGGTCGCCTGACCGACCCCTATCTGCGCCGATGCGGGGCGATGCGGTGAGGCGCAGATATGTCGGTCAGCGACCGCGAGCGGGCGGGGGCTTTCTGGCTGTTCACGGCGCGTACTGTGCAATCGGTGAGCGATGCTCTCACCGGGTCGTGTCGGACCATCCATCGATTCACGGCCTCTCCGTCCTAGTCCCGAGGATTCAAACCGTATCCCGACCCAGAAACGGCCATGCAGGCGTTCGCCCCCGGAAGCGTCACCGCGCTGTTCGCGCCCGCCGGAGCGGGCGAGTCGATGGGCGCGAGCTTCGCGGTCGAGGACGGCGTGGTCGCCGACGTGACACCCGCAGAGGAGCGACCCGCGGAGGAGCGACCCGCAGACGAGCGACCCGCAGACGACTCGGTCGTCCTCGTCGAGGGCGACCCGACCGACTTCGAACCGGTCGAACTCGCGCTGGCCGACCTCGGCGTCTCGGCCCGCGTCGACCTCGCTCCCGAGGTGCCCATCGGGTGCGGGTTCGGCGCGAGCGGCGCGGCCACGCTCGCCACCGCGCTCGCCGCGAACGAGGAATTCGACCTCGAACGCTCGCGCGAGGAGTTGGTCGGGGTCGCCCACTGCGCGGAGGTCGAGGCCGGGACCGGCCTCGGCGACGTGTTCGTCCAGGAGATGGGCGGCCTCGTGGTCGGCGACGGCGAGAACCGCTGGCGATTCGAGCGCGATACCCCGGTCGAGTACGCCAGATTCGGCGGTATCGCGACCGAGGGGATGCTGGCCGACGACGACCTCATGGCCCGCATCGAGCGTGCGGGGGTCGCCGCGCTCGACGCCCTCCCAGAGGACCCCGAGATGGCCGACGTGACCCGCGAGGGGTGGCGGTTCGCCGACGAGACCGGCCTGCCGACCCCCGAGGTCCGCGAGACGGTCGCCCGGGCCGAGGACGCTGGCGGGGTCGCCAGCATGGCGATGGTCGGCGAGACCGTCTTCGCGGTCGGCGTGGAGGGCGAACTGCCCGACCGAACGCGGGTCTGCGCCGACGGCGCGGGGCTCTGCTGACGGCCGAGCCTGCGCCGACGGCGCGGCTCACTCCGCGGCGATCACGTCGTCGATGCGGGCGATCATCGTCGCGGCCTCGGTCGCGCTCTCTATCGCCTCGCGCTTGACCGCCGCGGGGTCGAGGACGCCCGCTTCGACGGGGTCGCCGACCTCGCCGTGCTGGCCGGTGGCGATGATGCCCGCGCGGCCCGGGTCCTCCTCGTTGGCCGACCGGAGGTCGACGAGGCCGTCGATGGGGTCCATGCCCGTGTTCGCCGCGAGGGTACGGGGGAGCACGTCGACCGCGTCGGCGAACGCCTCGACCGCGAGCTGTTCGCGTCCCTCGATGCCCGCGGCCGCCTCGCGGACCCGGTCGGCGACCGTGATCTCGGTCGCGCCCGCGCCGGGCACCACGCCGCCTTCGTCGAGCGCCGCGGTCACGACGTCGAGGGCGTCGGCGAGCGCGCGTTCGAGTTCGTCGACGACGTGTTCGGTGCCGCCCCGGACGAGCACCGTGACCGCCTCGGCGGCCGCGCCGCCCTCCACGAACGCGAGGTCCTCGTCGCCGAAGCTCCGGACCCGGACGGCGTCGACCCGGCCGAGGTCGGCGTCTTCGAGGTCGTCGACGTCGCCGGTCCGGCTCGCGCCGGTCGCCGACGCGATGGCGCGGGCCTCGTCGTCGTCCACGTCCTCGAACGCGAGGATGCCCGCGTCGGCGAGGTGGGCGGCCACGCGGTCCTCGACCGACTCGGTGACGAAGGCGACGTCGACGCCCGCGTCGGCGAGCGCGTCGGCGTACCCGCGGAGCTCGCGCTCCTCGGCGTCCATCGCGGCCGTGAGCTGGTCGACGCTCTCGACGCTGTACTCGGCGTCGATCTCGGTCTCGCGCACGCCGAGCTTCTCGTCGACGACCGCGACGGTCGCCTCGGCGACCTCGCGGGGCATGTTGGCGTGGGCGGGCTCGGCGTCGCTGATGACGCCCGCCACGAGCTCGGTCGCCGACGACGAGGAGCCGGTCTGGGTGTGGACCCGCACGTCGTCGCGGGCCACGCCCTCGTCGTCCTCGACGTGGCGGATGGCGTCCACGACGACCTCGGCGAGTCGCTCGGTGGTCACGTCGCCGGTCCCCTTGCCGGTCATGCTGGACTCGGCGACCGTCCGGAGGAGGTCGTCGTCGAGCTCCTCGTCGAGGACGCCGTCGTCGACGGCCTCCAGCGCGATGTCGCGGGCCCGGGCGTACCCCTCCACGATGGTCGTCGGATGCACGTCGTCGTCGAGGAGATCCTCGGCCTTCGAGAGGAGTTCGCCCGCCAGCACCGCCGCGGTCGTGGTGCCGTCGCCGACCTCCTCCTCCTGTGCGGCGGCGACCTCGACGATCATCTGGGCGGCGGGATGCTCGATGTCCATCGTCTCTAGAATGGTCGCGCCGTCGTTCGTGATGGTGACGTCGCCCGTGTCCGAGACGAGCATCTTGTCCATCCCGCGCGGCCCGAGCGTGGTGCGTACCGCCTCGCTGACCGCCTTCCCGGCGGCGATGTTCGATGTCTGGGCGTCCCTGCCTGTGGTTCGCTCGGCGTCGTCGCTCAGGATGAATACCGGTCGTCCTCCCATGCGTCGCTGTCCGGAACTTGCGTCTGCCATATCTATCCCCACGTAGAAGATGTTTGAACTTCTATATAAGCTTTTATCGCTAGTCGGTAACACTCCTCAATCCGACCGGCCCGAACCGAGTCCGGACCCCCAACCGACACTAAAAAATAGGGTAGTTCCGAAATCGGGGGTAATGCTGGAGTTGGAGCACCGGTTTCGGGTGGTGGACGTTCACGCCCGCCTGAACGCCGACGCGGGCGGGGTCCAGACACGCGGTCGGGCCATCAGCCCCGACCGACTGGAGCGGGAGATGCACCAGGCGGGGGTCGTGCGGTCGGTCGTGTTCCCCGGGCCGCGTCCCGAGGGGAGCTACGTGAGCGCGAACAACGCCGTCGCGCGCCGCAGCGTCGACCGCCCGTTCCTCGCGTTCGCCCGCATCGACGGGCCGCGCGACCCGGGCGAGACAGCCTCCTCACGGCTCCGGAATCTGACCGCCCGCAGGCAAGAACACCACACGTCCCCCGAGGACGTCGAACAGTACGCCTACGACGACCGCTTCCACGGATTCAAGCTCGACCCGGTCGAGGACGGGCTTCCCGACGAGGAGACCCTCGACCAACTGGAGGACGTGGACCTGCCGGTGCTCGTCCACGGCGGCGAGGGCTACCCGCCCGCGGCGGTCGCCGACACCCTCCTGTCGCGGTCGTTTCCCGTCGTCCTCGCCCACTTCGGGGGCCACCCGCTGAACCGCGAGTTGATGACCGACGCCATCGACCTGCTGGAGCGCCACGACGAGTGCTACCTCGACACCAGTTACGTCCGCTACCGAGACCTGCTGGAACGGGCGGTGATGGAACACCCCGACCGGGTGCTGTTCGGGAGCGGCGCGCCCAGTTCCCACCCCAACGTCGCGGTGATGGAGATACTCACCCTCGACGTGCCCGAGGACGCGATGCGGAAGGTCTTCGACAAGAACCCGTCCCGCGTCATCGACGGCCTCGCGCGCGACGGAGAGTAGGCGATTACGTGACGCTCCAGTTACCGACTTCTTCGGGCGACCACTGACTCGACTCGGTCTCTAGACGCGCGGTCGCTTCGAGCAACGGTCGCAACCGTTCGACGCCGTCGTCGAGCGCGACCACGCCGCCCTCGCGGTCGTAGTTCACTACGTCGTATTCGTCGAGCTTGGGGAGGTGGGTGTGGGCGAGCGACGCGACCGCGCGGTCGCGGTCGTCGGCGATTCCCGCGGCGACGATGACCTCTGCGAGTTCGTCGACCGTCGCGGGGCCGTCCTCTCGGAGGGCGTAGAGCGCGCATCGTCGATGCGCGCTCGCGAGCAGGTCGCACGAGTCGCCGATCCGCTCGTGAACCACCGGTCGGTCGTTGCCAGCTACCATCGCGTCGTCGTAGGTCGAGCGCTCTCTTAAGCCCGGGTTTCGCTCCCGGCCGTTCCGGGACTTAAAATCACCGTTCGTTTCGACCGTTCCGCGACTCGTCGGCCGCCCGACAGTCGGGTCCATTAACCCGCCCGGGGCCGTATCGAGAGTCATGACCGTCATCGCCGACTTCCGCCTTGAGACGCCCGTCCTCCGGGCGGCGCTCGCCGCGGTCCCGGAGATGGACGTGGTCCTCGAACAGCAGACCTCGCGGGGGTCCAAGCCGTTCGCGCTGACCTTCTGGGCGTCGGGCGGCGACTTCGAGACGTTCGAGTCGGAGCTGGCCGACGACCCCACCGTCTCGGGGTCGCGGCTCCTCGCGGAACTCGACGACGAGCGCCTGTACCAGGTCGAACTGGACGAGGACGGCGAAGAGCTCATGACCTACCACTGCTGGGCCGACCTCGGCGCGGTGTTCCTCTCCGCCGAGCGGGTCGGCGACGGGTGGCGCACCCGAATCCGGTTCCCCGACCGCGAGAGCCTCCGGCGGTACGCCTCCTACTGCGAGGAGAAGGGGCTGACCTTCGACCTCCGGCAGTTGTACGCCGCCGGGGGAGAGGCCGGAGACTCGCTCGGGCTGACCGACCGCCAGTTCGAGACCCTCCGCACCGCGACCGAGATGGGCTACTTCGAGGTGCCCCGGAAGGCCGAACTCGAGGACCTCGCGGCGGTCCTGGGGGTCTCTCGGCAGGCCGTCTCCGAGCGCCTCCGCCGGGCGACCGAGGCGCTGGTCCGCGCGACCATCTCTCTGGACGAACCGGGGGAGTCCGCGGACGACGGGGAAGGGTGACTACTCGCGCCAGTCGTAGCGCTCGACCGCGCGGTCGGCCCGCGCCGACAGGCCGTAGGGGTTTCGCGACTCGGTCCTGTCCTTCGCTCTGGCGAGTAGGCCGTCCTTGTACCCGACGCTCATGTTGGTCACGACGCGCTTGCCGTTCCCGAACCACTCCGACGGGACGCCCTCGCCCCGGGCAACGTCGGCGGCGGTCCCGGCTGCGTCGCAGACCGCGTCCCGGACCGTCCGGCCGAACACGCCCGGACGGGGCCCGTAGTTCTTCACGAGTCGGTAGGCGAGCGCGCGGTACTTCCATCCCCAGTCGCGGTCGTCGTCATCGTCGCCGTCGTTGCGGGTCACGCCCACGTCCGAGGACCACGACACCTCGTGGCCAGCGTTGGCGAGGCGGTGCGCGCAGTCGCGCGCACCGCCGGTCAGCAGGTACTCGTCGAAGCCGTCCATCACCGTGAGGACCTCGCGGTCGAACGCGACGTTGCCCCCGTCGAAGTAGGTCACGTCGCGCCCGCCGATGGTCAGCGACTCCTCGGACTCGGTGGTCATCCCCGCCCGGACCGACCGGTGGACCGGGCCGGTGACCACCGCGGCGTCGTCGAGGTTGCTCCTGACCGCGTCGGCCCACGACTCCTCGACGACCGTGTCCTGACCGACCAGCGCGACGACCTCGCCGGTCGCCTCCGCGATGCCCGCGTTCCGGGCGACGTTGAGTTTCCTGTCGGCGACCTCGACCAGCACGTCCACGTCGTCGCGTTCCCGTACCATCCCGGTGGTTCCGTCGGCGGAGGGGCCGTTGACGATGACCACCTCCGCCTCCGGGGCGCGGGCCGACAGCGCGTCGAGACACGCCGACAGCCGCTCGCGCCCGTTGAGCGTCGGAACCACCACGGATAGCTTCATACCCCGGAATCTGCCGCCCGAGCCTTAAAAGCAGTTCGGCCTCACTTCACGCGGGTGTTCCAGTAGGAGACCGACGCGAGCGGGTCGCCGAGCGGGGAGTCGCCGAACGCCGTGTCGAGCGTTCGGATGGGTCCGGCGACCGTGCCCGGAATCTTGCGGTAGAAACCGTAGGGCAGTATCCAGTCGTGTTCGGCGTCGACCAGTTCGAGGTCGGCACCGTCGAGGAGTCGGTCGACCTCGCTTCGCGAGTACAGCCGCGACCCCATCGGCAACAGCCAGTTGTAGATGCTGCGCGTGCTCGCGGCGTTGAACGTGTCGAACACGACCTGTTCCTTGGCGACCCGGCGCATCTCCGAGAGGAACGCCGCGGGGGTGTCGGCGAGGTGGAAAAAACGCATCGCGAACACGGTGTCGAAGTGGTCGTCGGGGAACGGCAGGCGGGCGGCGTCCCCGCGCATGAACTCCAGGTGGTCGGCGACACCGGCGTCGCGGGCCTTCTTGCGACCCTGCTGGAGCATCGGTGCCGAGATGTCGAGTCCGACGATGTCGGCCCCGCGCTCGGCGAGCATGACCGTGAATCGACCGGTACCGCAGGCTATCTCGAGGATGTTCTTGTCCTCCAGCGGCCCCACGGCGCCGAGGACCGCCCGCTTTTCCCGGCGGTCGATGAGCCGTCCGCCCCGGGAGAACCGCTTGTCCTCGTACTCCTTGGCGACCTCGTCGGCCTGATACCACTCCTCTCCTTTCACGCTTCTCAACTGTTCGTAATCCACCAGGGGATTAAAACGGTACTGGAAGCGCCTCGGGGCCAAGCCCTTTGGGTATCGGTATCGTAGCTCACCCGACGACAGCCATGACGACGTGCAAGGGGTGTGGACGGGAACTCGCCGCCGAGGACCTCGTCCGCCACGAGCGGGGGCGTTTCGTGGTCGTCCACTGCCCGACGTGCAAGTGCACGCTCGGCCGGTACAATCGCCACGGAGACGACCCGAAGACCGACCGACGCCGCGAGTGACCTCACTCGCCGCTCGTTACGACGCGGTCGGGGCGAATCCGAACGATGACGCGCGGGCCGGACTCCTCGCCGTGATGGGGATACTCGTCGACGTCCATGTAGCGGCGCGCGAGTTCGTCGATGTGCTCGACCGCGCCGTCCTCGGTCACCTCCGCGACCTCGCCCCGCACCGAGACGTACCGATAGGGGTCGTCGGGGTCCATCACGCAGACGCCGACCTTCGGGTCGCGCTCGACGTTGCGCTCCTTTTGACGGCCCCGAGCGGTGTTGACCAGCAGGTGGCCCTCCTCGTCGGCGTCTATCCAGACGGGCGTCACCTGCGGCGTCCCGTCGGGCATCAGCGTGGCGAAGCTCGCGAACGTCTCGCGCTCGAACAGGTCGTCGAACTCCTCCGGAATCGCTTCCATGCGTCACGGCTACGAACCCCGACACCTAATTATTGGCGTCCGAACCGACTGTAACGAATAAAACGGGCGATTATATCCAATTAAGGAATTTAAACTGTACAGACATCCATATAGCCAACATTTACCAGTCCCCCTCGAAGTGAATTGGACATGAGCACGACCCCGGACGAGGCCGCCGTCGCCGAGCAGGCCGCAGACGAGTACCGCGAACGCCTCCGCGAACTCCCGCCGAGCGCGAAGCTCGTCGCCAAGGTGCTGGAGACCGAGGCTCCGCTCTCGCAAGGCCAGCTCGCGGAGGAGTCGCTGCTTCCCGACCGCACGGTTCGGTACGCGCTGAACCGCCTCGAAGAGTGCGACCTCGTGGACTCGCGGTACAGCTTCCAGGACGCGCGAAAGCAGGTCTACTTCCTCGACCGCTGACCGGACCCGACCGCCTTTCGAGTCCTTCCGAACGCATCCGCACACGTTTTTCCCCCGGCCGTCAACCCCGTTCCATGGACGTTCGACGGATTCCGGTCCCGACCGAGACGCTCGCGCCCGGCGGGACCACCAACGCCTACGTTCTCGGCCACGAGGACGCCGTCCTCGTGGACCCCGCGGCGCGGACCGACGACCTCGACGCCGCCATCGACGCCCGGGCCGTCGCCCACGTTCTCGCCACCCACGCCCACCCGGACCACGTCGGCGCGGTCGCGCACTACGCCGACGCCCTCGACGCGACCGTCTGGGCGCGAGCGGGCAGGGAGGACCGCTTCGAGCGCGCGACCGGAACCGCGCCCGACCGGACCTTCCGGGAGGGGACGACCGTCGGCCCCGCGACGATAGTCGAGACTCCGGGCCACGCCCCCGACCACGTCGCGCTCGCCGCCGACGGAGCGATGCTGACCGGCGACCTCGTGGTCTCGGAGGGAAGCGTGGTCGTCGGCGCGGACGAGGGCGACCTGCGTGCCTATCTCACCTCGCTCCGGCGACTTCACGCCCGGGACCCCGACCGACTCTATCCGGGCCACGGCCCCGTCATCGACGACCCGCGGGCGACCGCCGAGCGACTGCTTCGGCACCGACTCGACCGCGAGGAGACGGTCGCGGCGGCGGTCCGGGACGGCGCGACCGACCTCGACGAGATACTCGACGCCGCCTACGAGAAGGACCTCTCGGGGGTCCGGGACCTCGCCCGGAGCACGGTCGCCGCCCACCTCGAAAAGTTGGCCGTCGAGGGGAAGGTGGCGTGGGACGGCGAGCGTGCGCGTCCCGTGAATACAGATTAGCGCCCGTCCGACCAACCCACCGCGGGCGGGGGCTTTCTGGGAGTTCTCGTTTGCGTCTCAGTCGTTTCGAAGCGAGCGGGCGGGGGCTTTCTCCCCGTTCTGGGCTCCGAACTCCTCCGTACCGTCTTCGGACCCGAAGTACGCTCTCGAACCCCGATAAACATCCTTTTGCCCGCGAGGACCAACCCCGTAGTGTGCAGAGCCTCGAAGCCGAACTGGAGCGCGCCCGCGACCTCGACACCGACGAACTGGCCGACGCCATCGAGACAATCGGGTTCGAGTGTACTAGATGCGGCGCGTGTTGCAAAGCTGAGGCCGACGACCCGCACACCGCGACCGTCTTTCCGGACGAGGTGCGGGAACTGCAGGACGCGACCGACTACGATTGGCGCGATGTGGCCCGACCGATGCCCTACGGCCTCGACGGCGAGGGCGAGGACGCCGAGGGCGAGACCTTCGAGTGGGCGCTCCAGACCGACGCGTGCGGGGATTGCGCGTTCTACGAGGAGGACGACGACGGAACCGGAGCCTGCTCGGTCCACGCCGACCGGCCGCTCGTCTGCGAGACCTACCCCTTCTCGGTCGCGCTCGGCGGGACGAGCCAGCCGATGGGCGAGGCGGTAGACAGCGTTGCCCTGGAAGGGCAACGAGGAGCCGGTGGAACCGGCGGCGAGGCGGGAATGGTCCGCGCCCACGAGTGCGAGGGGCTGGGTCGAGATATCTCTCGCGACCGCGCGGAGGACCTCGCCGACGCGCTCAAGCGGCGCGCGGTCCGGGAACTGGCGGAGGCCATCGCGGTCCGCGACGAGTACGACCCCGCCTACCCCGACGATGGCGTCGTCGTCCACGACTCGGAGGGCGCAAAGCGCCCGGACGGCTCCGAGTACGAGGGATAGCGAGAGCGGCGGCGAGCGACAGCACCGCTACGAGCAGGCGGGTCTTGGGTGGTCGTCCCGACACGCCGAGAGTTGGCCGCGGTTTCGCACTTAAACATCCGGGTGGTCGGGGCGGCCGCTCCGCGAACGCGGCCAGTCGCCCTTGGTAAAGTTCTTTACGGGTTGACCACTTTGGTCCGAACGGAGGCATATAACCTTGGAGATCTCTGATAAGCTGCTGTGTCTGTTCAGTGCTGATGTGACTATCGAAGACGACAAGTACGTCGTCGAGGTGCCGCGCCGCGAGATCGAGACCGGCTCGGTCGACCCCGGCGAGACGTACCGCGTCGCGCTCATCTCGAACGAGGCCGAGTCCGGCACCGCCGATTCGGGCTCGGAGTCGAAGAGTTCGAGCAGCGGTGGCACACCGTCGGAACCGCAACCCCCCGTCGAGGAGGGCGAGATTCGCTACGTCGAGGTCGAGGACATCGGCAAGCAGGGCGACGGCATCGCCCGCGTCGAGCGCGGCTACGTCATCATCGTCCCCGACGCCGAGATCGGCGAGCGCGTGAAGGTCGAGATCACGGAGGTCAAGTCGAACTTCGCGGTCGGCGAGATCATCGACGAGGACTTCTGAGGACCCGTTACTGCGCTCAGGAATTCGCCTGCGGCGAATTCCTTCGCCGGTGAAGGTCCGGCGGAAAACGCTTCGTGACCCCCTCAGTCGCAGGTCGGTGTGCGAGCACCCTGCCCTGCTCCTTCGGGGCGGGGCGAGAGGTCAGTCGGCGCCCTCGGGCGTCTCCGCAGTGGCGAAGCTCGCGAGGTCCACGCCCACGTCGCCCTCCAGTTCGGCGGGCGAGTCGTAGGGTCGGTTGACGATGACGTTGCCCGCGCGCTGTTTCCCGAGGCCCGGAATCGCGGTGAGTTCGTCCATCGTCGCGCTGTTCACGTCGAGCGGGTAGGGCACGCCCGTGACCGAGCGATAGCCGTGGTCCACGACCGCGACGTCCACCGTCCGGCCGAGTTCGCGCTCGCCCGGAATCCCGACCAGCAGGGGGTAGGTCCCGAGCTGTCGGCCGAACGTCCTCCCGTCCTGATGGTATTCGAGGTGAACGTCCGGGAGGACGGTCCCCGCCGGGGCGAGGCGCTGGAGCATCCGATTGTCTATCTCCTCGCGAACCTCGGTCTTGTACTGCTTGAACAGCTTCTTGTGGTCGTTGGCGATGTCGGCACCCACGTCGCTCATCTCGGTGCCGTCGAACGCCATCACCTGCCGGATGTTGACCCGCCGAAGCATCAGTCCCGCGTCGTACACCCGGTTCAGGAACGCCTTGTTGTGTTCGAAGGTCTCGCGGCGCTCGCCCTTCAGTCCGTGGAGGAGGTTGATTCCCGGCAGGAGTTTGGGGAGGCGATTCGCGGCCTCCGTCCCGTGGGTCGGGGCCTCCTCGCGGTCCTCGCCCGGTCGCCATCCCGCTTCCTCGTTGACGATTCTGACGGCCTCGAAGCACTCGTCGGCGGTGACGTTGAGGTTGTTCTCCTCTTGGACCACGGGGTCTGCCGATTCGAGGCCGAACGCGGCGGTGTCGCCGGGGGTGTTGTGCTCGGCGATGACCCGGATGCCCTCCCGGGCGAGGTCGGGCCACTCGACGACCGTGATGGGGTTCATGTTGTCGAGGTGGAGCGTCCCGAGGTCGGGAGCCACCTCCCGGATTCCCCCGTACAGGTCTCGGAGAGCGTCGGGGTTGGGCTTCTCGCCGTCGCCGCCGTACGCGAGGATGTCGGCCTGTCGACCCAGTCGGAAGTGGGCCACGCCTCGATTCGAGAGCACGTCGACCTCCTCGACCACCGACCGGGGCTCGCGGAACGAGGGATTGCCGTAGAGGGGTTCGGTGCAGAACGAACACCGGTAGGGACACCCCCGGGAGGTCTCCAGTTCGGCGATGAGGTAGTCGGGATGGTTGGGGTGGTGTTCGACCACGAACGCGCCCTTCTCGGCCCAGCGGTCGATCTCGGCGTTGTCGCGCATTCGATTGTTGAACCCCTCCAGCCCGCTGTTCACGAGGTCGTACGCGGCGGCCTCCACGTCGCCTTTCGCCACGAAGTCGAAGTCCAGGTCGTCGCGCTCGGTCTCGGTGGCCCCGGCGTTCTCGTCGCCGACGCCGAACTTGACGGGGCCGCCCATCAGGCTGGTGCCCCCCGCCGTCCACGCCAGTTTGCGCACCTCGTCGGGTTCGGCGGGCGTCCCGCCGACGTACTTGCCGGGGACGGTCATCCCGCCGAGGTAGACGAGCAGGTCGGCCGCCTCCACGTCGCGCCACTTGCCGGAGTCGTCGCGGAGTTCGTCGATGGTGTGGTAGGTGAGGTTGGCCTCGGGGACGCCCGCGTCCACGATGGCCCCGGCGGTGTACCGCGGATACGTCGAGATGTACGGCGGCACGCCGAAGTGGGCCGGTTCGTCGACGTACCCGTCCACGAGGGTCACGTCGAGGGCCGCGAGGTCGGTCATGTGGCCCCCTACCCGCTCGACGGGTAAAACGGTGACTACACTCGGTCGGGGGCGTCAGCGACGCCCCCGACCGCGTTCGAGTGCCCGGCGCTTCGGCCGCCTCGGAGGCGTTCGAGTGTCGAACCGGCGAGACCGGAAACTCGCCGAAGCCCGCGTGTTTATGGTCACTCGGGCGTTAGTTTCGGATATGCCCGCGACGCTCGAAGTGGAGTGTACGAACGACGACTGCGAGCTGGACATGTTCGAGATGCACTACACCTACGACATGCCCGACGACGTCGGCGTCTCGGACTTCCAGTGCCCGTACTGCGCACGAACCGACGCGCTCGAAGCCATCGAACTATGAACGTCCGAAAGCTCGGCCGGTCGGTCGGGAGCGCCGTCCTCCAGCGCGTCGGCCGCGCCGCGAGCAAGGTCCAAGAGTCCAAACCCATCCCGGTGGACCTGCTGGAGAGCGACGACGCCTACCTCGTCGTCTTCGACGCGCCGGGAGCGACCGGCAGCGACGTGCAGGTCCGGTACGCCGAGGGGGCCGTGCTCGTCCGCATCGACCGCTTTCGCGACTACCACGAGGGCTTCGACATGCTGTTCCCGGGCCGGGGGCTCTCGCTCGACGGCCGAGCCGACCTGCCCGCCGACGCGGTCGTGGACGCCGAGGCCGCGACCGCGACCCTGACCGAGCGCGGGTCGCTCGAAGTCCGCGTTCCGAAGCGGGGCGAATCGGTCGAGGCGCAGGACGCCGAATCGGTCGAGGCCTAATTCTCGCTACTCGACCGCCATCCCCTCCACGATGTCGAACTCCTCGTCGCCCTCGAACCGGGTCGGGTCGAACTCCGGCAGGGGGTTCTCGCCGACCACGCACTCGGCGGCGGCCTCCGCGAGCGCCGGGGCGCGCATGAAGCCGTGGCCCTGCCACCCGGCCGCGACGAACAGGCCCTCGCGGAGTCGCCCGAGCAGGGGATCGCGGTCGGGCGTCGCCACGCAGAGGCCCGCCCACGCCTCGCGGGTCGCGCCGAACTCCCCGAGCCTGTGGCCGAGTCGCTCGCGCGTGACCTCGCAGAAGTCGCGGTCGGCGTCGCGTTCCCAGTCGTCGGGGTCGCTCTCGACCTCCTCGGTGCCGTCGCCCGCGAGCAGGCCGTCGGGGTGGGGCCGGAGGTAGTAGCCCGCGGTCGCGTCGTAGGCCATCGGGAGAGCTTCGCGCCTGTCGGCGTCGAATCCGGCGGTCAGGGCCTGCACCCGGTAGGGTTTCAGCGGGACCGGAATCCCGGCCTCGGCGAGCAGGCGCTTGGTGTGGGCACCCGCGGCGACCAGTATCGCGTCGAACGACTCGGTCGCGGCGTCGGTCTCGACGCGAGTGTCCTCCGCGTCGACCCGAGCCTCGACGCCGGTCCGAAGCTCCGCGCCCGCGTCGCTGGCCTTCGCCGCGAGGAGGTCGGCGTAGGTCGCGGGAATCGTACAGCCGGTGTTCTCCGCGACCGCCGCGACGCCGACGTCGTCCCAGTTCACGGCGGGGAACCGCTCGCGGAGTTCCGCGGGGTCGGTCAACGACACGTCACGACCCGCGTCCTGCATCCGGGGCACCTGCTCGCGGATGGCCCGGCCGCGCTTCTCGTCGCCCTCGCGGGCGAACCAGACGTAGGGCGTCTCGCGGAACTCGAAGTCGCCTTCGCCCGAGAACTCCCGGAAGCGCTCGATGGCCCGGTCGCCGACCCTGGCGTCCTCGGGCGCGGCGAACGCGTCGTAGAGGACGCCCGCGGCGCGGCCCGTGCTTCCGCCCGCTATCTCGCCCTTCTCGTAGAGGACGACCTCCGCGCCCCGCTCGGCGAGGTCGTAGGCCGCGGTGACGCCGACCGCGCCGCCGCCGACGATTGCGACCTTCATTCGCGTCCTCCGGGACGGTCGGGTCCGGACCGGCGGTTCGCGGTCGTCGCGCGTCGGGAGTGAGACGTTCGACTCATGCCCGGGTGGAGGGCGGTCGGGCACTTAGCGTTGTGCCCGGCGGAAAAGCGTGAGCGTCTCCGAATCGTTCGATTCGAGCGTTGCTTCGGTCGCGGTCAGTCGGCGCCGCGCGGCGGGATGTGACCGCACCGGGTGCACGACTCGTACTCCGAGTGACGTACCAGATCACCGCGGCACTGTGGGCATTTCATAGGTGGTCTCGCCTAGCGAGTTACCGAGCTTAAGCCTTCCTATAGTACGAATTGGAATCCTATTATTCGATTAAATAAGTATTACTGACAGGCACGAGGACCGCTCGCTACGCGCCCGAGCGGGTCCCCGGCGCGACCACCTCGTTGCGCAGGGTCCCGACGCCCTCGTAGGTGATCTCGACCGTCTCGCCCGGTTCCACGAGTCCGGGGTTGGCCGGACTCCCGAACGCCACCACGTCGCCGGGCCGGAGGGTAAACCGCGCAGAGAGGAACGAGACCACCTCGTGGGGGTCGAACAGCATCAGTTCGGTGTTGGCCTCCTGGCGGCGCTCGCCGCCCACGTCGGTGTGCATGTCGAGGTTCGTCGGGTCCACGTCGGTCTCTATCCACGGCCCGAGCGGTCCCGAGGTGTCGAAGGCCTTGCGCGCGGTCCTGCCCTGCTGGTCGAGCGCGTCCATGTCGTTCAGCACGGTGTAGCCCCGGACCACCTCCGGAACGTCCTCGGGCGCGACGTTCCGACAGCGCTCGCCCACCACGGCCGCGAGTTCGCCCGCGTAGGTGAGTTCGTCGGTGAACTCGGGGTACGGAATCGGTTGCTCGTGGGCCAGAAGCGACGCCGGTGGTTTGACGAAGAAGTCGGGTTCCTCGGGGCGCTCGTACTCCATCTGTTCGAGCGTCTCGGCGTAGTTCCGGCCGACGCAGTACAGCGCCGAGGGCTCGCAAGGGGGAAGCAGTCGGCCGTCGCGGCCCACCTCGTAGCGCCCGTCGGCGGCGTGAACGACGCCGTCGTCGTACTCGCCGCGAACGGGTCCGTCGGGGGTCAGCAGTCGTGCGAGTCGCATACCGCCGGTTCGAAGCGGTTCCGGAAAGGGATACCGACCTCGGGCGAACCTCGGACCGCCGTCGCGCGCCGACCGGACGGCGACGCGGGGCGTCGCCGTCCGGCCGCGTCGAACGCCCGGGACGCGAACGAGCGCGACCTCAGCCGAGGAACTCTCCGATACCGCGGGCGGGGTAGCCGACCACGGTGTCTGCGCCAGCCCCCTTGAGGTCGGCGACCCGCTCGCCGACCTCCGCGGGCGTGCCGACTAGCGCGTAGTCCCCGCTCGCGGCCGAGAGGACCTCGCGGGCGCGACCGGTCGCGGCGGCGTCGGTCGCCGCGCCCTCGGGGAGCGCGCGGGCGACGGGCCCTCTGCGAGCGACGTACCCGCCCACCGCGTCCAGCACCGCGTCCTCGTCGTCCGAGAGGACGGTGGGCGCGTAGACCGCGACCTCGCCGTCGAACCCCGCGGCCCGGAGCGCCCGGAGGTCGCGCTCGGTCGTCCGCGAGAGGAGTTCGAACTGGGTGGCTCCGGTCGCGAGCGCCACGCGCTCGACGCTCTCGGTGCCGACCCACGCGTCGGGGTCGCGCTCGACCGCCGCGCCGAGGCGGGGAGCGACCGCCTTCTTGCGCTCCTCGTCGGTGAGGTAGGCGGCGTGGCCCGCGACCGCGACGCGCCGGACGCCCTCGGGAATCTCGTCGTACAGCGCGTCGTCGCCGAGGGGGTCGAACCCCTCGGCGCGGACGGGCGTGGTCAGGCGGACCTCCGCGTGGCGAGCGAGGTCGGCGAGCAGGTCGGCGTCGGGGAGGTGCTCGCGCCCCTCGTAGTCGATGGCGACCGTCTCGAAGGGCAGGTCGGTCGCGCGGCTCACGTCGCACTCCGCGGGCTTGAGCGCCGCGGCGTCCAGTCCGGTCTCGGCGAGAGTCTCGCCAGTGGTCAGCATGCGCGTACACCTCCAGCAACGTCAGTAACAGCTACTCGTCTACGATTCGTGCGGAACTCGATCCATCGTCTGTGCGACCATGTGAGCGAGCGTACCCGCGGGAGGGTCAAAAGGGTGTCGGCGAGGGGGATTCTTACCGCGCCTTCGTCGCCTCGCGCTCACCTCCCTCTCTGTCGCGCTCACCCCCGGCGCACGTCGGCGTCGGGGTCGACGACCCGGTCTATCTTCTCGGGCGCGCGCCAGTCGGTCGTCAACTCCAGCAACTGGACCAGAATCCGGCCCGTCGCGCCCCACACCGTGTAGCCGTTCACGCGGAAGAAGTGGACGACGGCCTCGCCGTACTGGGGGTGCTCGCGGCGCTCGCTCTCGTAGTTCTCGGGGTCGAGCAGGCCCGAGACCGGTAGAATCGCGATTTCGGCCACCTCGCGCTCGTCGGGGACGTACTCGCGGTCCGGGACGGTCGCGACGTACGGCGTCACCGCGTACCTGCTGGTGGTCCGGATGTCGTCCAATCGACCGACCACGTCGGCCTCCTCGGGCCTCAGCCCGATCTCCTCGTCGGCCTCTCGGAGCGCGGTGTCCCGCAGGTCGGCGTCGCTCGGCTCGCGACCCCCGCCGGGGAAGCTCATCTGTCCGGCGTGCTCGCCGAGGTGGTCTGCGCGCTTGGTGAACAGGAGGTGGTACTCGCCGTCCCGAACCACCACCGGAGCCAGCACCGCCGCGTCGCGGTCCTCGTCGGTCACCTCCCGCGGCGCGTACTCGGCCACGCGACCCAACTCCATACTCCAACGTCGTCCCACGGCGTCTTAATTCGACCGTTACTCGCGGCCGGGGTCGCCCGAATCCGTTCGCGCGACCCCGCGCTCGGCGGTCGGTCGCGTCGGTCACTCGAACGCGCTATCGAGGGTCTCGCGCACCCCACTCGCGTCCACCGGGGCCCACGCTTCGAGGTCGTAGCTCACGTCCAGCAGTTCCTCGGCGCGGTCGGCGTCGCCCGCCGCGGCGGCCGTTCGGGCCTCCTCACGGAGTCGCTCGGCGACCGCCTCGCCGAGGTCCTCGCGGTCGAGGTCGCGGTCGGGCACGTCCAGGATGTGGGGCAGGTCGGGGCCGTTCTCGGGGACGGTCGGGAAGGCGGCGGGACCCGCGACCAGCACGGTCTCGGCCCCGCCCCCGTCGTCGCCCGACTCGTCGGACGCGGTCGCCGCGTCCGACGAGTCGGCGTACTCGGTCTCGACGAGGTGGTAGCCCTCGACCGCGCGGTCGATCTCGCTCGCGACGGCCTCGCGTTCGACCTCGCGGCCCTGCTTGAACGCGAGTTCCACCAGCGCGCGTTCGAGTTCGTCGCGGGTCAGCGCGCCGAACAGGTCCACCACCCCGGCGAGTTCGTCGGTCGTGTCGGCCATCCGTTGTCGGTGTGGGGTTCTCGCGGGGGCTTAGTTGTTCGGGAAGCGCGACGATACGTTGGTGTCCGGGTCGGTCTCGGCAACGGAATCGGGTTCGGATGGGAGGTAGCTACTGCCGTCACCTAGAAGACCGCACAGCACCGCCACCGCCACCGCCACCGCGCCCCGTGCCTCCCCGCGTGCGTCTGCGCTCGCACTGCGAGCGCAGACGCGGCGCATCCCGTGGTACGTCGGGTCTCCGAAAATCGGTGGGATTCGAACCTGCCGCAACGAGAGTTTAAGTACGAAAGCGCGGCCAACCTTGCTCGGACGCTTCGCGCGGTCACGGGCAGATAGCTGGCACCTCGGCCAGCACGGTCGATGACCCCGTGGACCGCCAGTCCGACTAACCCGAAAGGGCTGAGCCAATTCGATAGCGACGCCTACGCGAAGTAGTCGGCCAGCCGCTCGGCGGCCTCCTCGACCCTGGGGCTCACCAGCGCGAACCGAATCCGGTCAGTCCGGGACTCGCCGAACGCTTCGCCGGGCATGCCCGCCACGCCCGCCTCGTCGACGAGTCGCTCGACGTTCGCCAGCGTGCCCGGGAAGTCGGGGAACCGGGCCATCACGTAGAACGCGCCGTCGGGGCTGGAGAACTCCGCGCCCGCGTCGGCCAGCGCGGAGGTGAACGTCTCGACGCGCTCTTCGAGTAGCTCGCGGTTCGCCTCGTAGTACGCCGGGTCGGTGTTCCGGAGGGCGTGGAGGACCGCGTACTGGCCGGGTCGGGTAGTGGCGACGTTGGTCAGCATGTGGCGGGTCTTCGCCACGCCCACGAGGTCCTCGGGGAAGACGGCGTACCCCACCCGGAAGCCCGTGATGGCGAACGTCTTCGAGTAGGAGTTGGTGACGACGCGATGGTCCGAGTCGAACGCCAGCGCCGACGTGAACTCGCCCGAGAAGTCGAAGTGGTCGTACACCTCGTCGCTGACGAGCAGGGCGTCGTTGTCCTCGGCGATGGCGACCAGCTCGCGCATGGTCTCCTCGTCGTAGACCGCGCCGGTGGGGTTGTTCGGCGTGTTGACCACGATGGCGGCGGTCTCCTCGCTCGCGGCCTCGCGCACGTCGGCGGGGTCGAGTGCGCCGTCCTCGGCCGCCGAGACGTACCGCGCGGTCGCACCGAGCATCGTCGTCTTGCCGGGGTAGTACGGATAGACGGGATCGGTGAGGACGAACTCCGTCCCGCGGTCGCGCTCCAGCGCCCGGGCCATCGCGAGGTAGTTAGCTTCGCCGCCGCCGTTCGTCACGACGATCTGGGAGGGGTCGACGTTCCGGCGGTCGGCGATCTCCTCGCGGAGGTCGGCCAGTCCCTCGCTCGGCGGGTACTGGAAGTCACCGCCGCCGAGGTCGGCGTACTCGTGGAGGCCCTCGGCGATGGCGGGCGGCGCGCCCCAGTCGGGGTTGCCGCTCACCATGTCGACGACGTCCCGGTCGGCCTCGGCCGCGTACTGCATCACATGGAAGAACAGCGGCGTGTCGTATTCCATGGGACTATCCTCGCACGCCGTGCAAGTCTTTCTTTCGCAATGCAGGTTCTGACACGTCCGAAACCCATTCCAGTCGGGGCGTCGAACGGGACCCATGACGAACGCAGACCCGCAGGTGGTTCGGGACTACTACGACTACGTCGACGACGAGGACTACGAGTCGCTGTTCGCGCTGTTCGCCGAGGACGTGACCTACGAGCGTCCCGGCCAGTCGGACCTCTCGGGGATGGCGGAGTTCCGCGAGTTCTACCTCGAAGACCGACCGCTCGAAGACGGCGACCACGAGGTCGTCGACCTCGTGGTCGACGGCGACACCGTGGCCGTCCGCGGTCGGTTCGAGGGGGTGCAAAACGGAACCGCGGTGTCGTTCGGCTTCGCCGACTTCCACCGGTTCGACGACGACGGGGACATCGCCGAGCGGTGGACCTACACCGACCGCGACGAGGTCTGAGAGTGTCTTGGGCTCGCGCTGACGCTTCCCCGGACTCGCGGATAGCCGACGAGCGTCTGACGCAACGTTTACTTGCTACGGTGCAATGGCACGCACATGACAAGCCTCGCGGAGGCCTACGAGGAGAACGTCGGCGAGGTCGGGAGCCTCCGGCGGCTCTACCTCGGCGTCGGCCTGTTCGTCGCCGGGGCGCTTCTCGTCGTGGCCGGAATCCTCGTCTCGACGACGAGCGTCCACTCGGTCTTCGGCCTCGAATACTGGCAGGGCCGCGAGATCGCGGGCGTGCTCGCCGGTCTCGGCGTTCCCGCGGTGTTCGTCGGCATCTTCACCGTCCTGCCCGCCAGCCAGCGCGTCCGGGCCGCGGCAGCCATCGGCGCTGGAATCGCGGTGCTGGGGGTCGCGCTGTTCACCCACGCCTACCCCTACAAGTGGACGGGCGCGGGCAACGGGACGAACCTCACGCCCCACGTCGCCGTGGTGTACTTCCTCGGAGTCCTCGTCACCGTCTGGTGTCTGTTCGTCGCGGTCGCCAACTTCAAGACGCGAAACGACCCCGGCGGGACGGTCACCCTCGAACTCACCCGCGAGGGCGAGGTCCGGACCGTCGAGGTCGAGAAGGAGGAGCTGGCGGATTTTGACGGACTCGACGACGTGCAGGCGCTCCGGACCGAACTGGCCGACGCGGCCGACGGGAGCGCCGAGACGCCCCAGACCGGCCTCGGCGGCGTCGCCTTCGTCGGCGACACCCCGGACGGCGAGACGCCGACCCAGACGAACCAGCCCGGCGGGGCATCCGCGACCCGCGGCCCGCGTCCCACCAGCGACGGAGGCACCGCCGCGAACGACATCCGCTCGCCGCTGGACGACGCCGACGCGCCCGCCCGCCCCCGGCAGGGGACCACCGACGCCTACTGCGGCAACTGCCAGCACTTCGACTACGTCCGGACCAACGAGGGCATGAAGCCTCGTTGCGGCTACTACGGACGCGTCATGGACGACATGGACGCGTGCGACGAGTGGGAGCCGAACCGCTAATTCGGGAGGGTCTCCGCGACCGAATCCCAGTGACTCCCCTTCCAGAAGTGCTGTCCGCACTCGGGGCACTTCCACACTCTCGTCTCGTCGCTCGGAGGCGCGTACTCGGGCGTCGAGTCCCCGCGTTCGACCCCGACTAGCCCGGCGTTGCAGTTCGAACACCGCGTCGGCTCCGACAGCGCGAGTTCGAACCCCTCGTCCGAGAGTTCCCGTAGCTGGTCGGTCACGTCCTTCGATTCGAGCAGGAGTCCGGCGTCGCCTGCGCACCGGGCCAGTCCCGCGTCCCGCGTGACCAGCAGTCGATTCTCGGCGCGAGCGAGTTCGAGGAGTCGGTCGTCGGCGTCGCGTCCTCGCGGGTCGTCGGACTCGGTCTGCGCGTCGCTCGCCTCCGCGCTCGACCCCTCGGCGCGCCGCGCCGAGGGGTCGAGCGCGTACGCCGCGTCGTACCCGCACATCCGGAGGTACGTCGAGAGCTTCCCGAGCATCGCGTCGAGCACGAGCGCGGTGTCGGCGGGCGTGCGCCGCGGCGCACGCCCGCCTTCGTCCCCGGATTCGCTGGCCATCTCAGTGCAGGAACTCGCGGACGCCGTCGGCGTCGCGGGCGTTCAGCACGTCGTCGGTCTCGGCCCACCCGCGCCGGGCGGTGTGGACGCCGTACCGGACGTACTCGTA
The DNA here is from genome assembly GCF_024138125.1 of Halorussus salilacus. Classification (NCBI taxonomy): domain Archaea; kingdom Methanobacteriati; phylum Methanobacteriota; class Halobacteria; order Halobacteriales; family Haladaptataceae; genus Halorussus; species Halorussus salilacus. The sequence goes on along the minus strand of NZ_CP099993.1, from coordinate 816,649 downwards.
CTCGCTCGGGCTGTGGGCGTCGGTGTCGATGGCGATGGTGGCTCCGGCCTCGACGGCCTGCTTGACCGCGGTGTCCCACAGGTCGAGTCGATGGGGGTTGCTGTTGACTTCGAGCGCGGTGTCGTGGTCGGCCGCGGCCCGGGCCACGGCTTCCACGTCGAACTCCAGGCCCGGTCGACTGTTGATGAGTCGGCCGCTCGGGTGGCCCAGCACGTCCACGCTCGGGTGTTCGACCGCCGCGACGAGGCGGTCGGTCGCGTCGCCCTCCAGCCCGCTGTGGGGTGAGGCGACCACGCAGTCGAGGTCGGCGAGCAGGTCGTCGCCGACGCTGATCTCTCCCCCAGCGCCGACGTTGGCCTCGACGCCCGCGAACACCTCGACCGGGAGGTCGTCGGCCAGTTCCCGGACCTCGGCCATCTGCTCGCGGAGCGTCGCGTCGTCGAGTCCCACGCCGCCGACCATCCCCGGACCGGTCGCGTGGTCGGAGACGCAGACGTACTCGTGGCCGAACTCGGCGGCCGCCTCGGCCATCTCCCGGATGGTGTAGCCGCCGTCGGACCACTCGGTGTGGAGGTGGAGGTCGCCCCTGATATCCGCTTCTTCGAGGAGGTCCGGCAGATCGCCCGACTCGGCGGCGGCGATTTCCCCGCGGTCCTCGCGCAACTCGGGGGCCATCCACGGGAGGCCGAGGCCCTCGTACATTCCCTCCTCGGTCTCGCCAGCGACGCGTTCGCCGACGCGCTGGTCTTGGTCGGGGTCCTCCACGTCGCTCACGTCGAACAGGCCGTACTCGTTGACCTTGTAGCCGCGCTCGATGGCGTAGTTGCGCAGGCGGATGTTGTGCTCCTTGCTCCCGGTGAAGTACTGGAGCGCGCTCCCGAACTCCTCGGGCACCACGACCCGGAGGTCGACGCGCTGGCCGTTCGACCGGACGCTGGCCTTGTCGCTGCCGGACTCGATGACCTCGTCGGCCCGGTCCCAGTCGGCGAACGCGTCGACGACCGCCTCGCGGTCGTCGGTCGCGACCAGCACGTCGACGTCGCCGATGGTCTCCCTCCAGCGCCGGAGCGACCCCGCGAGTTCGCAGCGGCCCGCCTCGGGGATGGCCTCGAAGAAGTCGAGCGCGGCCTCCCCGACCGGCCGGGCGTCCCCGAGCAGGTCGCGCTCCTGTGCCTGTCGGGCGAACTCGATGCCGTTCAGGATGTTCTGCTCGGTCTTCTCGCCGTAGCCCGAGACCTCCCGTATCTCGCCCTCGCTGGCGACGCGTTCGAGGTCGTCCAGATTCCGGACGCCGAGTTCGCGGTAGAGGTCACCGACCGTCTTCGGGCCGACCCCCTCGACGCCGGTGAGTTCGGCCATCTCGACCGGGAGTGTCTCGCGTTCCTCGTCCAACTGCTCGAAGGTGCCCGTCTCGACCGCCTCGACGACCTTCTCGGCGATGGAGCTTCCCACGTCGGGAATCTCCTGTACGGCGTCGGTCCCCTCCTCGGCCAGCGACTCCACCGCCCCGGCGTGGTCGCGGATGCTCTCGGCCGCGCGCCGGTAGGCCGTGGGCTTGTACTCGACGTCCCGGGCGTCGAGGAGGTCGGCGTACTCCTCCAGCAGGGCCGCCACCTCGGCGTTCCGTCTCATGCGCGACAGTTCGGGGTCCGGGCTTATAGTGGTGACTTAGAACCGACCGCGGCCGCTCGCGTCCTCGTGGCCCAGCGCCTGCTTCAGGAACGACATCCAGCGCTTCTGGTCGGCGGCCTCCTGGGCGGCCGCCTCGCGTTCGATGTCGGTCGGCCCCAGACTTTCGAGCGCGTTGAGCGCCCGGTCGATGCCCACGATTGACCGGACCAGCTCCTCGCCCTCCTCGCGGGAGATGTCGGCCTCCTCGATGCGCTGTTTTCGCTGGAGGCGCTCGCGCCGGAGGTTCCGCTTCGCGCGGTCGACGCGCTCGCGCTCGCCCGCCGGAACCGTCTCGCGGCGCTTGATCTCGAAGACGAACTCCCGGAGGTCGAGGGTCTCGCCCTGCACGTCGATGGTCTCGGGGATGTCGGCACCCACGGTCGCGCCCTCGCGCTCGACCCGTTCGAGCAGTTGCTTTCGCTCGTACCCCTTCACGCCTCCTCCTCGGGTCGGGAGGGCTAAAAGTTCGCCGGAGGGGTTCCCTTGCGGACGCGTCGAGCGGGTGGGCCGGTTGGCTCCCGTCGCGTCACAGGCCGGTTCGTCACAGGTCGGGGCGAGTTCCGCCGGAGCATGCGTTCGGGAAATACTCGCCCGGCGGCGGTATGACTCCGTGAAAAGCATAGGTGCGTGGGGCGGCTACCGGGCGACATGAAGAAGCCCGGCGAAGTCTTCGAGGACGCCAGCGTCTACGACCCCGGCATCGAGGCCATCGTACCGCGGTACGACGAACTCCACGACGCCATTCTGAACGCCCCGCCTCACGACCGGGGCGAACCCCTCCGCGCGCTCGAACTCGGCGCGGGGACCGGCGAACTCACCGCGAAGCTCCTCACGCGGTTCCCCGAGAGCACCGTCCTCGCCATCGACCACAGCGAGGGGATGCTCGCCGAAGCCGACCGGAAACTGGCGACGTTCGGCGACCGCGCGACCATCCGGCAGGGGGCGTTCCCCGACGACTACCCCGACGCGACCGGCGAGTACGATCTGGTGGTCTCGTCGCTCGCGGTCCACCACCTCGACGACGCGACCAAGCGCGACCTCTTCGACGCGGTTCTGGAGGCGCTCGCGCCCGGCGGGTGGTTCCTCAACGGCGACGTTGTCCGGTTCGAGGCCGACCACCTCGAAGAACTCTCCGACCGGATGATACGCAACTGGGTGCGCTCGAAGGGCTGGGAGGAGGCGGAGTTCATGGACGTGTGGAAGGCCAGCGACGACTACGACGACCCCGCGACGCTGACCGACCAACTGGTGTGGCTCCGGGAGTCCGGATTCGAGGCGGTGACCTCGATCTGGCAGTACTACAACTTCGCGGTCTACGGCGGGCGGAAGCCGGAATAGGTCGTGGTCGAGTTACTCGTCTGCGCTCTAGAATGCGCCCGCAACGAACCGCGTCCAGACTCGGTGGAGTCCGATCAGAATCGCGACGTAAAAGCCGACCCGAAGTGCCGATTTCGCGAGTAGCGTTCTGAAGCCCGAAGCCGTGCCGGAGAACAGGACGGCAAAGACGACGGAACCGACGACGAGCGAAACGTAGACAGCGATGCAGATTCTCGTCCCCCTACTATTGTATTTCTGAATAGACGCCTTCGCCACCATCACACTCCCTGTTGTCTCGGTCCCAAATTAAGGGGTTTGACATGGTTCTGTACCGAATTCCGTCGATTCGTCCCCTCGGCTACCCGAACTCGTACTGGGTCAGCCTCGGTAGCTACTCTCGTCACCCGGGAGGACCGCGACCGCAGGCCACACGCCTGCCCAACCGATTCGCTCGGTCGCTCCGCTCTCTCTCATCCCTCGCGCGACACGAGGTCGCGCCAGCGCGTGCCGTGACCAGAACCCGGTGTCTCGATCTGGACGTTCTACTCGGCGCGTGCTGGCGCGGCGCGGCTGTTGTGCGCCGCGCCAAGCGCGCGAGGTCGTCGGGAGCGGAGCGACCGACGGCTCGGGAGAGCTTGTCTCTCCCGGTGGATGAGGACCGCAGACTGCGAGCGGAGCGAGCAGTCGAGGACCGCAGTCGGTTGGGGAGGGGCGTGGCCCGCTGTCGCGGTGCGGTTCTCCTCGGTACCGGGAATAGCTAGCTTCTCTCGAATCCGACAGGGGTCTCTCGACCGACCGCAGAACCATCATGAACCATGCAGAACCCCGCCATCACTCGGTTCCGCACTCCGAACGCGGAGGACCCAAATCCCTTTCAAGACCCGACCCAAAGACCACTCCAATGGCGCAGTGTGACGCGTGCGGCGAGCACGAAAACATGCCGTACAAGTGCCGACGATGTGGCGGCACCTACTGCGGCGAACATCGGCTTCCGGAGAGCCACGACTGTCCGGGGCTGAACGAGTGGAACGACCCGGACGGCGTCTTCGACAGCGGATTCGACGACAGCGTGAACGACCGCGGTGGCTCCCCGGGCGGGGTCACGGACCGACTCGGCGTGAACACGGGCCCCGGCGGGCCGCTGGGGTACTTCCGTGGGAACATGACCTACGTGTTCCTCGCGGTGATCGTCCTCTGGTTCCCCGTCCAGTACGTCCTCCCCCCGGTCGTGGGGATTCCCGTGGGGTCGGCGACGTGGTACGAGATATTCACGCTCAACAACGACAACGTGTTCTACGTCTGGCCGTGGGTGACCTCGGTGTTCTCCCACGGCGGGGTCGGCCACCTGTTCGTGAACGGACTGGTGCTGTACTTCTTCGGCCCGGTCGTAGAGCGCCGCATCGGGAGCACGAAGTTCACCGCGCTGTTCCTCGGCGCTGGCGCGGTGGCGGGCCTCGCGCAGGTCCTCGCGGCGATGACGATGGGCGAGTTCTCGGCGGTCCTCGGCGCGAGCGGTGCCATCGCCGCCATCATGGGCGTGCTGACCGTGCTGAACCCCAACCTCACCATCTACCTCTACTTCATCCTGCCCATGCCGCTGTGGCTCGCGACGATGCTGTTCGTCGGCTACTCGGTGTTCGTCTCGGCGGGCGGCGGGTTCGGCGCTGGCGGGGTCGCCCACCTCGCCCACCTCGCGGGCCTCGCCATCGGCCTCGCCTACGGCGCGAAACTCAAGCGCGAGGGCGAGCGCGCCCCCCAGCAGTTGCAGTTCGGCGGCGGCCCGGGCGGTCCGGGTCGCGGCCCCGGCGGCCCCGGCGGTCGGTTCTGACCGTCCACTCGTACCTCCCATGACTCCCGTCCACCCCGAGTTCGTCCCGGACGCCTCGCTGTCGCGCGAGGAGATGGAACGGCTACAGCGCGCGATAGCCGACGAGGCCGTCTTCGCCGACGACCTCGGCTTCGACCCCGCCAGCGTCGGCGGCGGGGGTTCGAACCCCGACCAGACCCGACTCGGCGACGCCGGAAGGGATTCCGGTGCCGCCACGGAGGGGTCCGACGCCGCAGAAGCGGCGTCGGACCCCCCGATAGTCGCCGGGGTCGATCAGGCGTTCACCGCCGACGGCGAGCGCGCGGTGAGCGCCGTCGTCGCCTCGCGCGGCGGCGAGGTGGTCGAACGCGTCCACGCGGTCGCGCCCACCGACATCCCCTACATCCCGGGCCTGCTCTCGTTCCGGGAGGGCGGGGCCATCCTCGCGGCGTTCGAGGAGCTCTCGGTCGCGCCCGACCTCGCGGTGTTCGACGGGAGCGGCCGCATCCACTTCCGACAGGCGGGCATCGCTACCCACGTCGGCGTCACGCTCGACGTGCCCGCGATAGGGGTCGCCAAGAGCCTGCTGTGCGGGCGGCCCCGCGAGTCGCTCGCCGACCCGCTCGGCGAGGGCGCGCGGGTCGCCGTCGAGGCCGACGAGTCGGTGACCGCGCCCGAGGGGACCGTCATCGGCTACGCGTTCCAGTCGCGCCAGTACCCGAATCCCGAGACGCGCCACGTCAATCCGCTGTACGTCAGCCCCGGCCACCGCGTGAGCGCCGAGACCGCGACCGACCTCGTCGAGCGCCTCTGTGCGGACTACAAGCTCCCCGAACCCACGCGACTCGCCGACTCGTACGCCGACGAGGTGAAGGCGGAGGTCGGCGAGTAGTGCCGAGTTACGGGTCAGCGTAGCGGCCTCGAAGCGACGACAGTTAACTGTCCGCACCCCGACAGTGTAGGTGTGACAGAAACAGTCCTCATCACCGGTTGCTCGTCGGGAATCGGACGCGAGACCGCGCTGGCGTTCCTCGAAGACGGCTGGGAGGTGTACGCGACCGCCCGCAACCCCGCCGACATCGAGGTGCTGGGCGAGCGCGGGTGCAACATCGCGACCCTCGACGTGACCGACGGAGACGACGTCGAGCGCGTCGTCGACCGCATGGTCGACGAGCAGGGTCGCATCGACTGTCTGGTCAACAACGCGGGCTACGCCCAGCTCGGCCCCGTCGAGGACGTGCCGGTCGACAGCGTTCGCGACCAGTTCGAGGTGAACGTCTTCGGGCCCCACAGGCTCGTTCGCGCGGTCCTGCCCCACATGCGCGAGCGCAAGACCGGCAGGATAATCAACGTCTCCAGCGTCGCCGGGCGGCTCTCGGTGCCCGGGATGGGCGTCTACTCGGGGTCGAAGTTCGCGATGGAGGGACTCACCGACGCCCTGCGCGCCGAGGTCGCCGAGTACGGCGTCGACGCGGTGCTGGTCGAACCCGGTCCCGTCGACACAGCGTTCACCGAGCGCGCGTCCGACGAAATCGAGGGAATCGAGCGCTCGGACGCCTACGAGAAACTCTACGGGATTCTGGACGACACGCAGGCCATCGGGGGCGGCGGCCCCGGCGCGTTACCGCCCCGCGAGGTGGCCGACACGATTCTGGACGCCGCGAACGTCACCGACCCCGCGGCCCGGTATCCAGTCGGGAGGGTCGCGAAGGTCTCGATGCTCGCGCGGTTCATCCCCGCGTCTGCCCGAGACAAATTCTACGGCGTCGTCGGGTCGCTGGCGTCGCGGAACCCGTTCGGGGACGACAGCGACGAGGGCGGAGACGACCACCGAGGGCGAATCAGGGATTAGTCCAGACACGCCGCGACGAGTCGGAGCATCCGCTCGCCCCTGACCTCGTCGGCGAGCAGGGGGACGCGCTTGACCTCGTGGCCGCGGAAGACCTCCTGGGCCGACGAGAGCGCGTCCTGCTGGACCTGCCATCGGCGCTGACAGAACTCGCAGGAGTCGAGGTTCGGCGCGACGAAGGCCTCCGAATCGACGCCCTCGGCCACCTCCGCGAGGTCCTCCATCACCTTGTTGACGACCACGGTGCCGACCGGCACCCCGAACTCCGCCAACCGGCGGAGCAGGCGCTCGGACTCGAAGACGCTCATCTCCTCGGGCACCAGCACGACCCGGAAGTCGGTCTTGGCGGGGTCCCGGAGGGTCTCTCGCAGGGTGGCGATGCGGTCGCTGAGTTCTTCGAGGTCGTCCAGTCCCCGCTCGGGGTCGGCCCCCTCGCCGCCGAACATCCCCTTCATGCCCTCCATCATCCCCTGGAACCGCTGTTTGAGCTTCATTATCCGGCCGACCATGGTGTCCATGAGTTCCGGGAGTTCGAGCAGTCGGAGGGTGTGGCCGGTCGGCGCGGTGTCGACGACCACGCGGTCGAACCGGTCGTCGTCCATGAACTCCAGGAGTTTCTGCATCGCGGCGGCCTCGTCGGCACCCGGCATCGGCCCGCCGAGCATGGCGTCCATCGGGTCGTCGCCCCCGAGCAGGCCGCCGAGGCCGCCCATCGGTCCGGCCTGCCCGTCGCCGGTCGGCCCGCCGAACGGTTCGCCGTCGGCGTCCCCGGTCGGAGCGTCGGGGCCGGAGTCGCCCGGCCGCGCGCCCGCACCGGTTTGTGCGCCCGCAGCGCCGAACAGACCGTTGCCCTGCTCTACCGCCTCGTCGGGGTCGATCTCGGCGGCGTACAGCGGCACGTCCTCGCGGATGCGGTGGGGGTCAGCCGGAATCTCGGTCTCGAAGGTGTCCGACAGCGAGTGAGCCGGGTCGGTCGAGACCACCAGCGTCGGGGTGCCGTCGCGGGCGCTCGCGAGGCCCGTCGCGGCCGCCATCGTGGTCTTGCCGACGCCGCCTTTCCCCCCGTAGAGGACGTACTCCGGGGCGTCGACCCCCGCGGGCACGTCCTCGTCGCCGATGTGTTCGACAGCCTCCACGTCGAGTTCGTTCATCAGCGGGGGGTAGTGAGTCGGGACTTGTGTACTCGTCGGTCTCTCGAATCGAGCTCCGGCCCGAGATACTGGACTGTACCGATTGTACTATTCTGTACTGGACTGTACTGGCTATACTAGTCTGTACTGGACTGTACTGGCTATACTAGTCTGTACTGGACTGTACTGGCTATACTAGTCTGTACTGGACTGTACTGGCACGTAGCGGTTTCAAATCGAGCCCGGTTCCCGGCCCCGTCGTCGGCGTCGGTTGGAGTCGACGAGTCGGGATTCGAGACCGGAACGGGGAACGCGACTCGGCCACCGACCCCCGTCGGGTCCGACGGACCGGCCCCCGCCGTCCGAGCAGCCGCTCGGACGGCGGGCGTCTCTGTCAGCGCCGGACCCCCGACACGTCGGCCCGCGAGGCGGCCACCACCTCGTCGGGCGAGAGGTCGGCGTCGTTCCACGGCGGCATCCGGTTGTCCTCGCCGGGGGGCCCGATGGCCTCGGCGTAGAGGGCTACCTGATCGCGCTCGTCGGCGGGGTCGTAGTCCAGCCCGTTGAACGCGGCGTCGGCGGCGTACTGGTCGACGAACGCCTCCGCGACCGCCCGGTAGCGCTCGGGGAGCGCGTCGTAGTCCGGCTCGACGCCGTGGGACTCGACCGCACGGAAGAGCGCCGCGCCGACCCCGTCGCTCATCTCCGAGAGGCCGGTCGGCCCCGACACCGCGCGGTGGTCGTGCTCGTACCGACCTAAATCGACCTGCGCGGTGCCGTCGAATCCGGCGCGGGCGAACGCCTCACCCAACTGGCCGACCTCCAGTCCCCAGTCGCGCTCGACCCGGACCGACCGCGCGAACTCGGCGGTCGCGCCGAACTCCCCGGCGAGCGCGTACCGGAACGCCCCAAGGTACGCCAGCACGTCGGCCTCGGGGTGGGCGTCGGCCAGCGCCCGGACCAGCGGGGCGTAGAACAGCCGACACAGCCGCCCGTAGAGGCGGTTGTTCTCGACGCGGGCGTAGTAGCCCTTCGAGAAGTCGTAGCCCCGAGCGAGCGGAAAGAGCAGGCGAGCAACGTCCGTACCCTCGTAGGTCTTCGCGTCGGCGTCGTGGACCACCACGTAGTCGTGGCTGGCGGCCGCGACCCCGAGCGCGAGCCACACGTCCCGGCCCTTGCCCGCCTCGCCGTTGAGGCCGCGGTCGGTCAGCAGGTCGGTCACGCCGGGGCCGTTGCACCAGACCGCGTCGAGGGGCAGGTCGAAGCCCGCGAGCCAGTCGCAGAACGCCCCGACCTTCCCGGCGGGCGCGCGCAGGGGGACGACCACCCGGCCGGGCGCGACCGATTCCAGTTCCGAGAGGACGCGCTCGGCCGCCAGCCCCGCGTACTCGCGCTCGGTCATCGGGACGACCACCGCGGCGCGGTCGGTCGGCGCGTCGGGCACCCGGCCGGTCAGGTCGTGGAGCGTCGCGACGGCCTCCTGTCCGTACTCCATCGTGGGGGAGTTAGGAGGCCGGGTTGAAAAGTCGGTGGAATCGCCCGCGGTTCGGTCGCCGGGCTCTACCTACCGGGGTCTTCGAAAATCCCGGAGTCAACGCTCGAAGTGATTGTCTCTGTTGTGATAAATTCAACAAAGTCAAGGGTCTATCCCGAGACGGGCGGTATAAGACCGATGACAGCCAGCGAGGACCCCGAGTGGCGAAACAATCGAGAGCGGATTACGTACGAGGAGGGTCGTCACGTACTAGAGGCACAGAAATCCGACATCGACGACATAGACGATAAGGCACTCCGAACGGTCCGCATTACGGCGCTCTTACTGGGTGTCGGCGCGACGGGGGTTCGCGTTATCGGCACTTCGGGCATAAACAAATCCGTAGCCGCGTTGAGTCTCTTTTCGTTCCTCCTCTCGTTGACGTTCGGCGTCATCGTGTACAACGAGTCGAACGAGGTGATTGGCCCGAAAGCCAGTTACCTCGGTCGATTGAGGCGGAACGAGATGAGTGCCCCGTGGGAGGCCGATCTACTAGTCCAATTCGAAGGATGGATAAGCGCCAATCAAACCATCGTCGAATTCAATGGGTATCTATTGATAGCCTGCCAGTTGTTCTTCGTTCTCGGCGTCTCCCTTGGAGCGGCATCGCTACTTGCCCTGAAGTCTCTAGAGATTCTCACTCTCATCGTCGGATTGCTATTCGTCGTAACCGTCGTGCTCGCAGTAATCCAATCTCGGGTTCAGAACGACTAACACCGGTCTTTTTATGCTTCGAGTTCGAAGTAAATCGTACCATGAACTCAGAGGGAAAACGGCCCACGAACGCGGACGAGTCGGAGTACCAGTACTCCGACTCGTCCGAAACTGGGCAACACAGTGGAAAAGGTAACGGTTTCCTGAGCAGTCTTTTGTTTTAGTCGATTAGTTCACGGAGTTCGTCAGCGATAGTTCGCAAGTACCACTACGGTTAGAATCGTCATTCATTTTCTTCGTCTTCGAGTTCCGCCGCGCGAAGGTCGCCCGCGAGATATCGCTCGCCCAACTCCGAGAGACTGTAGAAGGGGTCGGAATTACTCACGTCGCGGTTCAGCAGGCCGTGGTCCGAAAGCAGTTTACACCTGTTTCGTACGTACCCCTGACTGTAGTTGATATTCCGTGCGACGTTACTCGGAGTCAGTTCTAGATGATGTTGGCTGAAGAAGGTAAGTATCGCGTGGTCGACGGCTTTCATCCAACTGACGCGGCGATACATCGTGGGAAAGAAACGGCAGAACACCCGGATAACGCCGCCGATTCTCAGCATAATATGGCAAAATCGGCTACCAGATATGTTGACTTCAACAGATACAATTAAGTATCAGTCTCGACACGGCTCATACGGAAGCACCTCGGTCCGATGATGAAAGCCGGTGGCGATGCTCAGGACCACCCGCTTCCGCGCCACCCATGAACGCCATCTCCACCCGAAAATCCGAGAGCATCGCCCGCCAATCCGCCGACACGAGGGGGTCCGACCCGTGACCGACGCCGACGACTGGGAGCGGGTCGCTCGCCAGACAGCGGCCCACTCGCTCGACTGCCTGCTCGACGACGCGGCGGCGACCGTCGAGCCAGTGGCGAACACACTCTACTGGAGCGACGACCTCTCGCCCGAGCAAATCGACGCGATGCGCCAGCTCGCGTTCGAACTGGAGTACGTCACCGAGGAGTACCTCGCGCGCCTCTGCGAGGAGACGACGCCGTGGAACGACGACGCCGAGCGCGTCGTCTCGCGATTGCCCGACGCTCCTACCGCCGACGGCCCCGAGACCTCCGGCGACCCCGAGACCTCCGACTACTCGTAGGCCCCCGTGAGCGCTCGACTACTCGAACACCGCGTCGAACGCGTCGGCCCCGAGCGGGTCGAATCGCCCGGCTTCGACGTTCTCCTCGACGTGCTCGGGGTCGCTCATCCCCACCAGCGAGCTCGTCACGCCCGGCGCGCTCCGGGCGAAGTTGATGGCGCGCTGGACCGTGGTGTCGCCCGCCAGTCGCTCGCCCACGTCCTCGGGAATCCGGTCTGCGAGGTCGCCCTGCGCGATGCTGGCGCTGGTGAAGACGTTCAGGCCCGCCTCGTGGGCGAACCAGAGCGCGCTCTGGGGTCCCTCGGGGCCTCGCTGGGACTCGACGGTGAACGCGTCGGCCATGAAGACGTTGAACGGGAGCTGAATCGCGCGGAAGTGGGTCGCGGTGTTCTCCGCCGACTTCGCGGCCGTCCGGGCGCGCGAGACGATTTCGGACAGCGAGAGGTACTGGTCGTCGTCCTCGGGGACTCGGAAGGCGTTCCACGTCGCCACGCCGTAGGTCGAGATGTCGCCCGCGGCGGCGCGCTCTTCGAGTCGCGCGAAGGTGGCTTCGAGCCGGTCGTACACCTCCTCGCGCGACCGGGCGTGGAGCTGTGTCTCGGGGTTGTGGACGTAGTAGCAGTCGATTTCGTCGACCCCGAGGTTGTCGAGCGACCGGTCCAACTGGGCGTCGATGAAGTCCGGGGCGATGCAGTGGCTCCCCCGCGCGAGGTCCTCGCGGTCGACGAGCCCCGAGTCCACGAACTCGCGTTTGACGTACTCGCCTGGGTCCTCCGGGCGCTCGCCGTCGAAGGGGAGAAATCCCCCCTTCGTGGAGACGAAGACGGCGTCCCGAGATACGTCGGCGTCCTCGATGGCTCGGCCGACCGCGCGCTCGCTGCGCTGGCACCGGTAGTTGACGGCGGTGTCGACCACGTTGACGCCGGATTCGAGCGCCGTAGCGACGGCGTCGCGGTACCGCGAATCCACCTCGTCGGTCGGGTCGCCAAGATAGGTACCGACGCCGATGGACGAGACCGCGAGGCCGTCGAACCGCCGGAAGTAGGTCCGGCCGAACTCGTCGCCGTGCTGGAGTTTGTACTCGTACGTGCCGTCGTCGGTCGCCATACTCGGATGTATCCGTCGAGTCGGGATAAGGCCGCGGGATTCGGGGTCGAGGGTGCACATCGAGACGAGTAATCGAGGCGAAGTAGACACAGAAAGCCACCGGACGCTCGCTACGGATTGGGGATTCTTGAGCCAAGCAGGCTCAGAAAGCCCCCGGCCGCTCGCGGTCGCTGTGCGGGATATTTCATCGGCGCTCGCTTCGCTCGCGCCTCGAAATAGTGGCCCGCGCAGACGACCACGTAAACGCGAGCGGCCGGGCCCTTTCAGTCCGACCGACAGCACCGCGACCGCAGGCCACTGTCCTCCCCAACCGACTGCGCTTCTCGATTGCTCACTCCGTTCGCAATCTGCGATGCTCATCCCTCGCGCGCTGATGGCGCGACCCAACACAGCCGGGTCGCGCCAGCGCGCGCCGGGTTGGGTAGGTGGGATAGGTGGGGTGGGTGGATTCACCGAGAGCAAGCCGAGAAGTAGCCGAGGACGTTCTCACACGTCGCCGTTCAGCGAGGCGAAGATGTCGCCCGTGAGTTCGTTCTGGGACCACATCTGGACCTCCGAGTCGTGGGCTATCGCCGCGCCGTCGACGGGTACCTGCCCGCCGCCCATCCGGGCGTGGCCCCCGGCGCTCGCGGCGGGGATGTCCTCGACCACGGTTTCGAGCGCCTTGCCCATGTGGACCCGGTCGTCGCGCGAGCGCCCCGAGAGGTGGACCGTGTCGTTCCGGCGGCCGTAGACGACCACCGCGGTCACGCCCTCCAGTTTGAGGAGTTCGTCGGCCGCCTGCGGGATGGCGTCGGCGTTGTCGATGCGCCCCACGTCGCTGACCGCGAACGACCCGCGGACGTCCCGCTCGGAGATGGCCCGGGACTTTACCTCCAGCACCTCGGCGCTGACCTGCGGATTGGCGATGCGGTCGAGCAGGTCCTCGTCGACGCCCCGGTAGAGGTACGACGCGGCGTGGAACTCCGCGTCGGTGCATCCGTTGGTCAGGTGCTTGGTGTCGGCCTGCACCCCGTAGAGCAGTCCCGTCGAGACCTCCGGAGGGACCACGAATCCGTCCACGTCGGCCTCGGACTCCTCGGGGCCGACCGGGGTTCCCCCCACTTCTTCGAGGTACTCGGCGATGATGGTCGCGCAGGCCCCGTAGTCGGTGCGCTGGTCTGTGAACACCTCGCCGGTGCCGTTGCCGGGGTGGTGGTCGACCACGGCGTAGGGTTCGACACGCTCGGCTCCCTCGAAGCCCCGCGGGGTGTTGTGGTCGACCAGCACCACGTCGTCGGCCGCGATGTCGTCTACGTGGTCGATCTTTTCGAGGTCGAGGTCCAGCACGGTCCGGAACGCCCGGTTCTGCTGGTGTCGTATCTGTCCGGCGAACTGGAGGGTCGCGTCGGTGCCGACCGCCGACGCGACGTGGGCGACGCCGATGGCGCAGGCCATCGCGTCCGGGTCGGGGTTGGGGTGCATCAGGACGGCGACCGCCTCGCGCTTCGAGAGCGCGCGCTTGAGGCGCGCGCCCATCGGTCGCCGAATCCAGCGGACGACCAGCCAGAGCGTCGCCACCAGCGCGATAGCGCCGAGCGCGGCCGCCCCCACGAGTTCGGGGGAGGTCTGCCAGTAGGACTCGGCGGTCCGGAGGACCTCCCGAATCCGCAGGTCCCGAGCGACCGACAGTTGCATGTCAGTCCCTGACTATCCCGAGCGACAAGAAATTTGCCCGATACGAATATCGGATGATTTCACCCGCCGTCGGACTGCAGTGCCTCGATTTCCGGCCGGTATCCCTCCCGATACGTCGGATATTCGAACTGATACCCGAGGCCCCGTAGCTTCGCGTTCGAACACCGCTTGCTCGTGAGGAGTCGCCGACGCACTCGCTCGGAGGCGTCGTCGGCGTCGGCGAGTCGCTCCTCGACGGTGCGCTTTTCGGGGCGCGCCACCCCACACCCGTCGGCCAGCCAGTCGGCGAACGCCCACTTCGAGACGGGTTCGTCGTCGACGACCAGCACCACTTCGTCGCGGGCCAACCCCTCCTCCAGCAGGAACCGAATCGCGCCCGCGATGTCGTCGCGGTGGACCATGTTGAGGTACCCCTCCGTGACCGGCCCCTCCAGATACCGCTCCAGCCGAGTCCGGCCCGGCCCGTAGATGCCCGCCAGCCGCGCGACGGTGCCGTCGACGCCGTACTCGCGCGGGACCTCGCGGGCCACGCGCTCGGCCTCGACCAGCACTTCTGCCTTCTCGGTCGCGGGGTCCAGCGCGGTTTCTTCGTCGACCCAGTCGCCGCCGTGGTCGCCGTAGACACCCGTGCTGGAGGTGTAGACGAACCGGTCGGGCGGGTTCGCTCGCTCGCCGAACGCCTCGATTGCGGTCCGTAGCCCCTCGACGTACACCTCGCGGGCCGCGGCGGCGTCCCGACCGCCGGAACTCGCGGCGAACACCACCGCGTCGGCGTCGGGGACCGCCGCGAGGTCCTCGGGGTCGGTCACGTCGGCCCGGACCGCCTCCAGACCCGCCGCCTCGACGGCGTCGAGTCCGGCGTCCGAGCGCCGGACGCCGACCGCGCGGTGGCCCGCCGCGACCAATCGGCGGCCGAGTTCGAGGCCGACGTAGCCGCATCCCAGAATCGCGACGTCCATTGTCAGTCCTGTCGCCCCGCGATGAACCGGTGGAGTCGGGCGTACTCCGCCAGCGTCATCGGCGCGCGACCCTCTATCTTCTGCTGGACCTGCTTGCCGTCCATGTCGTCCATCTCGGCCGCGATGGTGTCCACGTCGAGGACCGCGGTCGTCATCCCCAGCAGGAGGTGGTCGCGGGTCTCCAGCAGGATGGCGTCCTCGGGGGGCGTCCCGTCGTCGACCGCCAGCACGGCCGCCGCGTCGGCCAGCTCGACTGTCGGCTCCTCGCCCGCCGCCACGGCCGCGACCAGTTCCCGGTCCACGCCGCTCTCCTCGGCCACCGCGTCGACGCCCAGTTCGTCGATGACCGCCGCAAGCTCCGCGAGGTACTCCGCGCGGAGTTGCGCGGGCGTCACCGACTCGGGGTCCTCGATGTCGTCGTAGAGCATACCCGGACCCAGGGGTCGGCAGTTGAAAGGGGTTTCACTTGTCCCACCCCGGCGAGCGCTCGTCTCCGTTCCCGTCGGTGTCACCGACGCCCGGGGGCCCCGGCGGGACGACCACCACGACGACCGTCTCGCTCTCGAACGAGACCCGGTCGGTCCGGCCGAGTTCCTCGGGGTCTCCGTCGCCGTCCACGTCGAGGTCGACCGACCCCTCCTCGCGGACGTACGTCACCGCGTCGGCGGGTCGGCGCGCCGACCCGCCGACGCTGGCCGACCCCTCGGGTCCGGTCGACTCGCCGACCCCGGACGCGTCGGGCGTCCCGGCCGGTGCGCCGACCGCGAACCGCTCGTACTGACCGGCAACTGACACGTCCCAGACGTTGACGGTCGCGTACCAGTGGCCCGGAACGGGCGCGACCGGCAGTCCGGCCGGAACCGACGCGAGCACCTCGCCGAACCACCGTTCCTTGGCTCGCTCTGTCGCGTTCTCGATGCCGGACTTCACGGCGTCCTTCGCGGCGTCGCGCGCCAGTTCCCGGGCCTTGCTCGCGGTCCGGTTCACGGCCGACCGGTCGGGTCCCGCGGCGTCTCGACGCGCGTCTTCGAGTGCGGTCTCGGTCCTTGTCTCGACCCAGTCCCGGCGGTCGGCCCGCCGGAGCTCCGGTCGCCGGTCGAGCAGTTCGTCGCGTATCGCGTCGGCCGCCGAGCCGTTCGACACCGCGAGCGCCCGGCCCGCGGTCGTGTTCCATCGACTGAGACCGTCCCGGACCGCCCGCTCGCGCTCTCGGACCGTGAGGTCGTGGCGGGGCATCGCCAGCTGCGCGACGAGGTCCTCTGCGACCGTCTCCAGCGACGCCGACAGCTCCGACCGGAGGGCGTTCCGGCGCTCGGTGAGCGCGTCGCTCTCGCGGGCGTCGAGCGTCCGGTTGGCCGCCCGTAGCGCGAGCCCGCTGGTCCGGAGGTCGGTCCCGCCCCCGTCGGTGTCGGTCTCGCGGTCGAACGCCGACGCCACCGCGTCGGCGGCGTCGCCGTACGGCACCGTGAAGACGTTCAGATTCCGGGCTTCGAGGGGATAGCGCGTCTCGTTCTCCGGAATCGCCGACACCTGCTCGCGGTCGAGTTCCGCGAGCGTGAGGTACGGCGGCGCGCCCGAGACGCTCAGGTTCGCGGCCGCGCCCGGGCCGTCGGCGGGCACGGGGCGGGGCGGGGGCGTCGCGGGGGTCGTCCGCTCGCGGAGAATCCTCCGCGCGCGGTCGAGCGACACCCCGGCGTCGCCCAGCGCGCCGTCCAGTCCCCGGCGGGTCTCGGTTGTACGGTCGGCGCGGGCGTCGAGTCGCGCGAGGACGCGGTCGAGGTAGGCGGCGCGCGCCGCGACCCGCACCCGGTCGGCCGCGCCGTCGTAGCGTTCGGGGACGCCGAGTAGTTCCGCCCGCCGGGTGCGGAGTTCGCGAGCGAGCGCGGCGGCCGGTGGCTCCTCGTCGGCGACCGCCGCAGTGGGTGAGGCCTCGACCGAGACGTTCCGGACTCGCTCGCGGAGGTCGACGAGGTCGAGATACGCCCACCGGCGGAGGTCGGCGGGTCGTCGCCCCGACACGCGCCGGGTCCGGGTGTCGAGGTTCCCCTCGACCGCGCGGCGGGCCGCCGCGTCGAACCCGCCGCTGTCGGCGACCAGCCTCTCGGTCGCCCGCGCCGAGACGTCCCGGAGGTTCGGCCCGCCGAGCGGCCCGCCGCGCTCGTGGACGCCAGCCACGGGACGGGTCGGCGCGGGGTCGCCGTCGCCGACGCGGTGGTCCCCGGCGATGCCGACGCGAGCGACCGACGCCTCGGTCCAGCGCTGGGTCGTGGTTCTGGTCTCGTTTCCGCGGGTCCAGTCGGCCACCAGCGTCTTGGTCCGGACGACCCGCCGGGTCTCGGAATCCAGCAGGTGCCATCCCGGCGGCGTCTCGGGCGGTGGCGCGCTCGCATCGCGCTCGACCTTGGTCGTCGTCTCGACCCGGCGGTCGGCGAGCGTCCAGTTCTCGCCCGGCGGGTCGAGCGACGGCCGCGGTTCGGCGTCGACCTCCCGGACCGACGCGACGAGTCGGGTCTCGACCTCGTAGGCCGAGCGCAGTGTCTCGTCGAACTCCGGGTTCGCTCGGGCCTCGTTCTCGCCCGCGACGAACGCCTCGAACGCCCGATCTGCGGTTCGGTTGACGCCGACCGTCCGGGCGTCCCGGTGGGACGCCTCGGGGTCGGCGACGCTTCCGGGCATCGGGTTCTCCTCGCGGTATCGGTCGGCGGCGGCCAGTAGTGACTCGGTCCGGCGGGTCCCGCGCTGGTCGTCGATTCCCGTCAGGAGGTCGGTCGCACCGACCCTCGCGGTCGCCCACGCGGCCGCCCGACGCCCCGCGGGGTCGTTGCGGCCGAACGCGGTCCGCTGTTCGCCCAGGAGCGCGCCGTTCGCCGCGAGTTCGACGTGGCGGTTCGCCACCACGTTCTGGATGGGTGCGCCGCCGCGCTGGGCGTAGCCGCGCGCCCACGCGACGGCGTACAGCCGAGCGGTCAGGCGTCGCCCGAGACCCGGGTCGAGCGGCCCGCGATTCAGCCGCGACTCGAACCGCTCGGTCCGCTCGTGGAGCGCCAGCGCGGGCGTCGCCACGACGAGCGACGGGGAGACGGTCTCGCGCTCGACGGCTTCCCCGCCGCGAGTCGCCGTGACGGTGACGTTCTCGATTCGGACCCGCAGCCCCCGGTTCTCAGACTCGCCCGCCGGGGCGATTCGGACCCGACGCTTGGCGTCTCGGAGCTCACTGGCGTTCGAGACCGCCGGGAGCGAGACCGACCCGCGAACGTCGCCCTCGCGCACGCCGACCCCGTCGAGGGCCGACCGCGCTTCGAGGTAGATTCGAATCCGGAGGTAGTCGCGGTACGGCGTCGAGTCGTTCAGCACGACTCCCGCGGTGGTATTGGCCGAGGCCGTGACCGGTTCGCGGGCGGCCGCCCGTCCGGCGTCGGCGACCGCCCCGCGCAGGGCGGTGTTGGTCGCGGCGGTCGTGCGGTCCATCGCGGTCCCGACCGACCGGTCGGTCCGCGGGGTCGAATCGCCAGCGAGCGTCGCGCCGATGGCGGCGCTCCCGACGAGCAACACCACCCCGACGAGCGCGAACGGCACCCGCCCGCGGCGGTCGTCGGCCAGCCTCACGACGACCACGTTCTGACGGTGAGCCGGACGCGAACCCGGTCTTCGGGGCCTCCCGGAACCGAGAGCGCGGCGGCGTGAACGTCGGCGTCCGGCGGCGGGACCGCTCCGGCGACGACTCGCGCGCCGCCGGAATCCCCCGGGACGGAAGCGGTCGGCGCGTCGGCGGCGTCCCCGCGCGGGACCCCGCCGACGCGCTCGCGCCCGGTTCCGCGCGAGCGACCACCTGCGCGCGGCCGCCCGACCGCCGGAGGGTGCGGTTTACGCGTTCGGTGACCGCGCGCTCGAAACTCCCTGTCGGGGCGACCCCGGAATCGCCGTCCGGCCTGCTCGCGACCGCCGCGGTCGCGAGCAGGCCAGCCAGCGTGTCGTGGGCGGTCCGGTCCTCGTCACCGACCTCGTAGGTCACCGCCGCGGTGCTCGAAGCGAGCAGGTCGGCCGTCTCGTCGGCCTCGGTCGGGTCGCTCCCGTCTTCGGTCGGAACCGTGACCAGCGTGAGCGCGCTCGCGCTGACCAGCAGGAGACAGACCGACGCGTCGAGGACCGTGCTGATGGCGCGGGGCGTCGCCGTCATCTCCGGGCCTCCGACGCCGAACCGACTCGGCGTCGCGTCACGGCCACACCTCCGCGCGGAGGCGTCCGGGTCGCACCCGGCCGGGTGCGACTCGGACGCTGACGGTTACCTCGGCGGCGTCGCTGGCGGCGGCGGAATCGACGGTCGGCGGCGCTCGCGGTCCCGCGTGCCACGTCCGGTCGCCTGCGACGAGGGTGAGGTTCAGCCGGTAGCCGTCGGGACCGGCGTCGAGTCCCCCGGCGAGTTCGTCGGGGGCGACCACCCCGGCGTCGGTCACCGCGCGCTCGGCGCGCTCGACGGTCGGGTCGGCGAGGTTCCGGTCGGGCGTCGGGAGGGCCGAATCGAGGACCCCAGCGTACGCCGACACCGCGAGTCCGACGGCGAAGACGGCCACCAGCGCCGCGAGCGGCTCGACCTGCGCCCTACCCGACGAGGGTGACATCCACGCCCTCCCACGAGACCGCCCGGACGGTCAGTTCTCCGGTGGTCCGCCACGCCGGGGGTCGGTCGCGCGCGTCGGCCGCGGCGTCCCGGAACGCCCCGGGCGACCCGAACGCCGACTCGGGCGGCGTCCCGCGGAGCACGTCCCACAGCGCGGTCCCGCGACGGACGGGCGTGACGGGACCGTAGGCGAGCGTCGCGTGGCCGGTCGCGCCGTCGTCGCGGAGCCACACGCGGTAGGGGCCGATTCTGACCTCGGCCGACACCGGGTGGACCGCGGTCGCGGCGCGGTCGCTCGCGGCGACCGAGTCCACGGTGTCGGCGACGCCCGCGGCGTCCGGCGGGGGTGCGCGGGGGAGCGAGACCGCGAGGCCGAGGGCGGCGCTGCTCGCGAGCGCGAGGCCGACCCAGAGGTACCACGTCTCGACTGGTGCGTCGAACATGGCACGGGTTGGTCCCGTCCTCGGATTTAAACCTTCAGCCGGGGTGGGTCGCGGTCGAGGTTCCGGGTCTCCGGGGTGCTGGCGGTTGACTCTCGGGTCTCGCTTCCAGAGGAGAACGCTACGACGAAGCTAGCTATCGTCGTCACCTAGAAGGACCGCGACCGCACCGCACAGCACCGCGACCGCGGGCCTCGCGCCTCCCCAGCCTCGGCGACCGCGCGAGGCGGCCGCCTCCCTCGCGCGAGTGATGGTTCGGCGCAAACCGCGCGCCGAACCACCGCGCGCCGCTTGGAACGGTCGGCAGTTTCGAAGAAAGCGGGGGAGCCGACGGTCGCGCTCAGGCCGCGAGTCCGGCCCCCGCGAACCCCGCGAGGAACGACCCGACCGCACAGACCAGCGCCAGTCCCACGCGATACCCCACGAGCGAGCGGTCGAACCCGCGCTCCAGTCCGGTCGCGAGCGCGGTCAGAATCGCGGCCAGCACCAGCACGTACCCGCCGACTGCGAGACCGAGCGGCGCGGTCGGGAAGGGTTCGCCCAGCGCCCCGGAGGCCATCCCGTCGGCGAGCGCGACCGTCGCGCCTCCGACCAGCGGGCCGAAGATTGCGGCGGTGTTCCGGAGCGTCCCGGTCACGCTGGCGAGTTCCCGGCGGGCCTCGCGCTCGACCCGCCGGAGGTCGTCGACGTGGTCGGCCATCGACACCACGGCCCGACCCGCTGGCCGCCCCTCGCGGGCGGCCAGCGCGAGCAGGGCGGCCACGGTCCGGGCCTGCGGGCTGGGAACGTCGGCGAGCGCGCCGTGCTCGCCGAGGAACGCCTCGCGCACGCCCACTCGAAGCCGCCGCTGGACGCCCGCGGCCTCCGCGAGCGTCTCGCCGGTCCGGCCCGCGACCTCCGGCGCCGAATCGGCGACCGCCGACTCGACCGCGGCGCCGTCGCTCACCCGCCGCCCCACGAGGTAGAGCGCGTCGGTCAGGTTGGCCTCGACGCGGCGGGCGTCGTCCCGGACGAGTTTGACCGGGCGGTAGCGCGCGACCAGCGCCGCGCCGAGCGCGGCTCCCGGAACCGCGAGCCAGCGCGTCCACGCCGGAAGCGGGACGGTGGCTCCGAGAGCGAGGAGTCCCGCGAGGCCGCCCACCGCAATCGCGGGCCAGTTCCGGTCGGGCACGTCGGGGTGGTCCCGGGACACCCGCGGCGGCGGGAACGCGGCGGGGCGGCGCACGAGCAACCACGCGCCCGCCGCGACCAGCGCGGCGGGCAGGAGCAGGTCGTAGACCGCGACCAGCACGGGTATCGAGACGGGAACGCCCGCGATTCGGGCGGCCGGGAGGACCGCGACCAGCGCGAGCGGGAGCAGGACGCCGAACGCGTACACCCCCGTCGTCGGTCCCCGAACGCTGTCGGCGAACGCCGCCATCCGGTCGCGGTTGCCGTCGAGGACGGCGTCCATCGCCCGGTCGAGGGTCCGATTGCGCTCTCCGGCGGGCGCGTCGGCCGCGGCCACGACGAGCAGGACCGACCGACGCAACGGCGGGTTCCAGTCGGCCCACGTCGCGCCGAACGCCGCGAGCCCCGACCGCGGGGTCCCGGCCGCTCGCCGGACGTGATCCCGGAGGCTGTCGGCGAGTTCCCCGTCGGCGTCGGCGGCGAACGCCGCGGCGCGCTCGCTGGCGGGTTCGATCCGCATCCGGAGGACCAGCCGGGCGACCAGCGCGGGGGCGGCACCAAGCGCCGCGGTCCGTCGGGCGGTCGCCAGCGCGACGGGCCCGCGTTCGGCCGCGTGGACGGCCCCGAGCGCGACCGCGAGCAGTCCCGCGAGCGCTGGCGGTCGCGCCCGCGTGGGCGCGACCGCCAGCGCGGGAACACCGAGGAGCGCGACGAGGAGTGCGAGCCCGTAGCCCGCCCGGACCGCGGTCTCGGCGTCGGCCTCGGCGTCGAGGTACGCCAGCGCCCGGACGAGGTCGTCGTCCGGGGAGACCGCCCACGGATAGAGCCGAGTGAGTCGTTCGAGGGGACTCACGCGCTCCTCCGGTCGCGTTCGGCGTAGGCCCTCGTCACGTCGGCCGGGTCCGTCCGGCCTTCGCGGGCGAGTCGGTCGAGCAGGGTCTCGCGGTCGGCGAGCGTCTCGCGAACGTCGGCGTAGCGCTCGTCGGGGTCGGCGAGCGACGCGACGAGGCGGCTCTCCCCGCGCTCGATCCGGCCGGTGGGTCGGAGGGCGTCGTCCCGGACCTCGAAGAGGGGCTCGAAGCGGTCGCCGTCGACGACCTCCTCGACCGCCCGGACCCGGCGGCGCTCGCCCTCCGGGGTCGCCGTCGTTTCGAGGCTCGCGACGAGGTCGGTCACCGCGAACGACGAGGCCGGGACGCCGAGGTCCGAGACCACGCGCTCGCGGACCGCCGCGCCGCCGTCGCCGTGGATGGTGCCGAGGACGGCGTCGCCGCTCGCGCCGACCCGCATCGCCTCGTAGAGGACCGCGGCCTCCTCGCCCCGGACCTCCCCGACGACCAGCGCGCCCTCCCCGAGTCGGAGCGCGGTCCGGAGCGCGTCCGAGGGCGAGAGACCGGTGCCGTCGTCGGTCGCGGTCCGCAGCGGTTGGACGTCCCGGCCCCGGGACTGGAGCGGGCCGACCGGGAGTTCGGGGGTGTCCTCGATGACCACGGTCCGGACCGCGGCGGGCAGTTCCCACAGGAGCGCGCCGAGGGCGGTGGTCTTGCCCGCACCGCGGGCCCCGGCGACGAGTCCCGCGGCCGCGCGCTCGACGGCGAGCGAGAGCAGGGCCGCGGCGTCGGCGGGGACGGTCCCGTTCTCGACCAGCGCGGGCAGGGTCCACGGCGTCGCCTCGCGGGCGCGGAACGCGAACCCCGGCCCGTCGCAGACCGGGTCGGTGACGCCCGCGACACGCACGGCTCCCGCGCCGGTCTCGGCGGTCGCGGCGAGGGTGGGCGCGGCCCGCGAGAACGCTCGGCCGCTCGCGCGCCGGACCCGCGAGGCCAGCGTCTCCGCGCCCGCCTCGGTGAGTCGGACGTTGGTCCGCATGCGCTCGCCGTCGACGGTGACCCGGAGCGGGTTCGACCCGACCGGGGCGGTCGCGAACACGTCCGACACCGCGGGGTCGGCGAACAGGTCGGCGAGGACGCCGTACCCGCGGGTGTGCTTGCCGAGGACCGCCGCGAGGTCCTCGACCCGCTGGTCGGAATCGGCCACCCGGCGGACCGCCCGCCCCGGCGCGCGGTCGGACTCGCCCGAGACGACCCCCTCCGCGAGCAGGTCGTGGGCGCGCGCCAGCGTCTCCAGCGCGGCGGCGTCGAAGGTGGCTTCGACCGGTTCGAGGTGGTAGGTCCGCAGCGCGCGGTCCGGGCCGTCGTAGATTCGGACGGTCGCGCCGCTCGACAGCGACCGCGACTCGGCGAGCGCCGCGTCGGGAGGGGGTCGCGCGGCGACCCGGGACCGGGCCATCGGCGGCCCGACGAACGCCCGGAGCGCGTCGTCGTCGCTCCCGGCGTCGCGAGCGACCTCGGCCAGTCCGGTCTCCGCGACGATGTCGCCGACCGGCCCTGCGCGCCCGACCGCGGCGCGGGCCGCGTCCAGCGGGTCGCGCTCGGCGCGGTCGGCGAGTCGCTCGTCGTAGAAGGCGACCCGCTCGGCGAACCGCCCGGCCGCGACGAGCACGGTCGCGGCCTCGCCCTCGTAGGCGCGCTCGACGCCCTCCGTCCGGGTCAGGACCGCGTCGGCGCTCCTGTCGGCGAGCGCCGCGACCGCGGTGGCTCGGCAGTCCGGGGACGCCGCGAGGTCGCCGCTCCCGGGGCAGTCGGTCGCGTCGAGCACGAGCCGGTCGGACTCGAACGTCGGTTCGCACGCGCACGCCGGGTCGTCGGTCTCACGCAGTCGCGCCAGCAGGTCTCGCATGTGCCGGGGTGGTCCCGTTCTCGGATTTAAGTTCTCGGGCGGCGAGGACGACGGTCGGCCGACCGTCGTCCTCGCGGAGCCGGAGGACCAGCCGATAGGCGGCCCCGCCTCGGAGGACGAGGGGACGGGCGTCGGCGGCGAGTCGCCCCCGCGGGGGCGACTCGCCGCCGTTTCGGACCGTCACTCGGTCCCGGCCCGCCACTTCGTCCCGGCCCGCCACTCGGAGGTCGACCCCGACCCGGTGGACGTGGTGGCGACCGCCCGCGACTCTGAACGCGACGGCGTCGGTGCGGCCGGTGTCGGCCACCGACTCCCCGGGCCGACCGCCGAACGCGACGTACGCGACCGGTGCTGTCGTCGGCGAGTCGCCCGGCAGCTCGATTTCGAGGGTGCGCCGCGGTCCCGGCCCGCCCGGTCCTGCGGGGGTCTCCTCGGCGACGAGACCCTCCGCGGCGGTCTCGACCCGGCCGAGTTCGGCCGCGGTCAGTCGCTCGGACCGGGTCGTGCGCGCCGCGTCGAGCGCGGGGGTCGCGACACCCACGAGCGCCGCGGCGAGCACCACGGCGAGGACGGTGCGTATCACGACAGCGCCTCCGCGAGTCTGGCGAGCAGGCCGGGAGACTCGTCTGGCGCAGTCTCGGCCTCGGTCCCCGGCCACTCCGAGGGGTCGGCCCGGCGACGCTCGCAGTCGCAGGTGGGACCGGGGTGGCGGGCGAGTCCGGGGTCGGAGTCGGATGCGAAGTCGGAGTCGGCCCCCGAATCCCGGCCGGAACGGGACTGGCGGTCGGTTTCGAGCGACTCGGCCTTCGCGAGTGCGGCGTCGGCCCGGCGCTCGACAGACTCGTTGACCGCCCGGACGCTCCCGACGTAGCCCCTGAGCGCCTGCGTCGCGGCGTCGAGTTCGTCGAGTCGGTCCTCCGCGTCGTCGAGGCGCTCGCAGAGCGCCTCGACCTCGCGGGTCAGTTCCGCGCCGGTTCTGAGGTCGGTCAGGTCGCGGTCGCCGTCGGTGAGCGCGCGCTCGACGGCGCGGAGTCGCTCGTCCAGTGCGTCCGGTTCGGACATGGCCCGGTGTGGTCCCGTTCTGGTATTTAAGGGTACGTTCGCGGCCGTGTCGCGACCGAACCGTACCCGGACTGGGGACCGCCTCGCCGGGACGCCAGACCGAGTGCCGCAAGGTTGATTATGCGCGAATTCGAGTCTCCCTCCCATGAAAGTCGTCCTGATTGGTGTCGGACAAGCCGGGGGGAAGTTGACTCAGAAGCTAGCCGAGTACGACCAGCGGATGGGATTCGGCGCGGTCAAAGGCGCGCTCGCGGTCAACTCCGCGAGGACCGACCTCCAGTCGCTCGACCTCGACACGGTGCTGATCGGTCAGGACCGCGTGAAGGGCCACGGCGTCGGCGGCGACAACGAACTCGGCGCGGAGGTCATGCAGAGCGACGCGACCGAGGTGATGGACGCTCTCGACGGCCGCATCACCGCCGAGGCCGAGGCCATCTTCGTCGTCGCCGGACTCGGCGGCGGCACCGGGTCGGGCGGCGCGCCCGTCCTCGCGCGCGAACTCAATCGCGTCTACGAGATTCCGGTCTACGGCCTCGGCATCCTGCCGGGCAGGGGCGAGGGCGCGATGTATCAGGCCAACGCCGGGCGGTCGCTGATGACCCTCGTCCGGGAGGCCGACGCGACCCTGCTCATCGACAACGACGCGTGGCACTCCTCGGGCGAGAGCGTCGGCGAGGCGTTCGAGTCCATCAACCAGAACATCGCCCAGCGTGTCGGTCTGCTGTTCGCCTCGGGCGAGGCGGTCGAGGGGGTCGGCGAGAGCGTGGTCGACTCCAGCGAGGTCATCAACACCCTCCGGTCGGGCGGCATCGCCACGCTCGGATTCGCGAGCGCGGAAGCCAGCGACGAGGCCGAGGAGAACATCAACACCGTGACTTCGACGACCCGGCGGGCGCTCCTCAGCAACCTCAGCCTGCCGAACGCGGTCGAGGCCGACTCGGGCCTGCTGGTCGTGGCGGGCCAGCCCGAGGCCATCCCGCGGAAGGGCGTCGAGCGCGCCCGAAAGTGGATGGAAGACGAGACCGGGAGCCTGCAGGTCCGGGGCGGGGACTTCCCGCTCGACAGCGGTCGGCTCGCGTCGCTCATCCTGCTCGGCGGGGTCGAACGCTCCGACCGAGTCGAGGAGTTCATGGAGCGCGCGAAACAGGCCAGCAAGCAGGCCGACGAACCCGAGCGCGACCCGGCCGAGCAGTTCCACAACGACGAGCTAGACGACCTGATCTGAGGTCACCGGCCGAACAGCCGTTCGACGAGGCTCCGACGGGTCGCGCGCTCGGCGAGTACGACCGACGTTCTCGTGTCGTCGACCACGTCGAAGTGTAGCGAGTCGGTCGCGAGCCGCGCGAGCAACCCTCGTTCGGTCGCGCCCATGAACAACAGCGAGTGGTCGGCGGCCTCGCGCTCGATGGCGGCTTCCACGTCGCCCGAGTCGTCGACGACGAGCCTCGCGTCGCCGAGGTCGTTGTCGGCCGCCCACTCTTCGAGGAACGCCTCGCCAGCCTCGCGCTCGTCCGGCCCGTCGACGATGTGGAGGACCGTCACCTCCGCGTCGGCGGTGGCGCGGAACGCCCGCGCCACCGCGGCGTTCAGGTCGCAGTGGGGACCGCCCGCGGTCGGGATGAGCAACTTCGAGGGGTCGAGGCCGCGGTCCTTGAACACGAGGAAGTCACAGGGGAGGCTGTTGGTGAGTTCGCCGAGCGAGCGCTCGGCTCGCCCCGTCCACGGCCGCTTGTCGTCCCAGCCCATCACCACGAGGTCGGCGCGCTCGCGCTCGGCGATGTCGAACAGCTCCTCGAACGAGCGGTGCGAGACCACCGTCGAGGTCTCATAGTCGACGCCGTAGCTCTCGGCCGTCGCGCCGATGTCGGCCAGATGCCTCTCGGACTCGGCGACGATGCGCTCGCGCTGGTCGGCACCGTACCCCTGTGTGCCACGGGTCGGAAGCTGGACGATGTGGACCGCGTGGACGACCGCGTCCTCGTGCTGGCTGGCGACCGTACAGGCGAGATCGACCAGCCGCGATTCGGTCCGGGGGTTCGAGATGGGCACGACCACCCTGTATCGGTCGGGATTCGCAGCCGGGTGGGCCTCGCCGGTGTCGATGAGGGGGACGTACGCCCGGCCGACCAGCCCGCCGAACACCCACTCGCGAAGCGAGAGCTGTCTGTCTGCCCCCTCGAACCGCGCGGATTCGAGGCGGCGTTCGGTGGTCTGGAAGTAGTTGACCACGGTGACGAGGACCACCCCGCCGACGGTGTTGCCCAGCAGGACCGGAAGGACGAACTCGGTCATCCCGGGCAGGAAGGCGAAGTCACCCAAGAGAACGAGATAGAGCATCTCGGTGAACGAGACCACCGAGTGGAACAGGTCGCCGAGCGGAATCGCAAGGAAGGCGAGATACACCACGACCACCCGCGAGATGGTGTCGCGGGCGGCGTACTCCACCCAGACGACGCCCGCGACGATGAGCCCCGCGAAGGCGGCCTTCGCGAACAGCGACCACCAGCCGGTCTCGACGCCGTGCTGGGCGATCTCGGCCGCCTTGGTCGCGGCCTCCGGCGAGAGGACGCCGCCGAACGCGAGCGCGGCCGCCCCGGCCGCGCCGCCAGCGAAGTTCCCCGCGAGCACGACCGTCCAGTTGCGCAACATCGCGGGGATGCTCGCCACCCGTTCGAGCGTGAGCGCGACCGGCGGGAGCGTGTTCTCGGTGTAGAGTTGGTAGCCGCCGATGATGATGTAGATGAACCCCAACGGGTACAGCAACGCGCTCAACACCGGGTGGCTGTCGGTCGAGGCCGACATCGAGACGTACAGCATGAACGTGATGGTGATGGCGAAACCACCCGCGAGCGCGCTGAAGAACAGTTCGCGGCTCCCCGAGGTGATCTCCTCGTCGGCGGCCGCGAGGATGCGCTGGAACACCTCGTCGGTCGTGAACCGGTCGCGAACGACCGACCCGGCCGCTGGCGCGCCGCTCCGGGAGCGTTCGACCGCTTCCCGGACTCGCTCGTCCGGTTCGGCGTCGGGGTCAGACTGGTCGGGGTCTACCATCGGCCGACCGTAGTTCCTAAAAAAACTAAGCGTTTGGCATTCTCGCCGGATTCGGCCGCGTCTCGCGGCCGAATCCGGACGGTGGTCTCGCGTTCGACGCGCTCGCGGTCGAGGACGCGGTGCAACGCGCTCGCGGTCGAAGACGCGACGCTACACCAGGCTCCGGCCGTCGAACTCCGCGGCGTCGTAGTCGGCCTCCAGCAGGTCGAGGATGGTGGGCGCGATGTCGAAGAGGTCGACGTCCTCGACGTTCGCCTCGGGGTCGTCGACGAACAGCGAGGCGTTGTCGAAGCTGTGCATCCCGTTTCGCGGACCCTGCCCGAACGCGTCGTCGTGGCCCTTGAACCCGGCCTTGAGGTCGAAGCCGTAGTTGGGGATGGCGACGAGGTCGGGCGCGATGTCGTCGTGGTCGCCGTGGAATGCCTCCTCCTTCTCGACCACGCGCTCGACCACCTTCCGGCCGTCGGGGCCTTCGAGGTTTTCGAGTGCCTCCTTGAGCTGGGCGCGTTTGTCCTCGTACTCGCTCTCGGGGACGCTTCCTCGGGGTTCGCGGCCTTCGAGGTTGATGTAGAACCGGCCGGGGATGAGCGAGTAGGCCTCGGTGTCGTCGGTGATGTCGCCCAGTTCCTCGTGGTCGTCGTCCTCGAAGGAGAGCCAGCCCTCCCGTTCGAGCCAGGTGTTGGCGTAGAACTCGTAGTCAAGCGAGGTGAATCCGTGGTCGGACGCGACCAGCATCGTCACGTCGTCGGGAAGGTTCTGTCGAATCTCGCCGAGGTAGCGGTCGAGCTTCCGGTAGAAGTCGAGGAACTCCTCGCGGTACTCGCCGTCGTCCTCGTAGTGCTTGAACAGGAAGTGGTTGACCCGGTCGGTCGTCATGAACACGCCGAAAAAGAGGTCCCAGTCGTCCTCCTGCAGGTAGTGCTTGAACGCCTCGTAGCGGGCGTCGAGCGTCTCGTGGGCGTTCTCGATGAACTCCGATTTGTCCTCGTCGTGGCCGAGTTTCGCGTTGGCGTCGATTCTGTATCCGACCGATTCGAGTTGCTCGCGCATCTCGTCGGGGTACGCCGCCTTGTCCACGCCCGGCGAGAGGAACCCCGAGACCATCCGCTGGACGTTGCGCTGGGGCGGGAAGGTGACGGGGACGTTCATCACCGTGGCGTCTCGCCCCGACTCCTGCACCCGGTCCCAGACCCGGGTCGCCTGCACGTCTCGACCCATCGGGACGTAGGTGTCGTAGCTCCCGATTTCGCGGTCCTGGAAGCCGTAGACGCCGGTCTCACCGGGGTTGACTCCGGTGGTGAGGGAGGGCCAGCACGCCGAGGACTCGGGCGGGACGATGCTGTCTATCGGCCCGGCCGACCCCTCGTCGGCGAGGGTAGCGAGGTTCTCGAACTCGTCGAAGTGGTCCTCGAGAAAGCTGTACGGCACGCCGTCGATACCGAAGAAGGCAACGCGTGGCTTATCGTCTCCACGGAGCCTATCGAAGAGACCCATGCACCCCCCTACGAGGACCGGATACAAGAAATTTCTTTTCGCAGGGTCGGCCTTCGACCCGAACGATTATGAGGGATTGCCAGCGAACCGGGGGCGAACCCGAACCCGGTTTCGCGCACCTCCACCGACCACGGGATGCGCCGCGAACTCGCTCGCACCGCGAGCGAGTTCGCACGCGGGGAGGCACGGGGCGCGGTGCGGTGGCGGTGCGGTGGCGGTGCGGTGGCGGTGCGGTGGCGGTGCGGTCTTCATAGGTACCGGCGATAGCTAGCGTCACGATTTCTTCACCCGTTTCGAAATTCACGACTCCCTCACCCATCCCGAAAAACCGAGCAGAACCATCGACCGGAAACCTCCTAACTCGACCGGGACCTTCCCGACGTTTCCACGCCCTCACGAACTCTCGAACGCCTCGAACAGCGACTTCCGGGTGCTCGTGTCGATGAGCATGTCGAGAGTCTCCTCGTGTTCGCCGTCCACCTGCGCGAACAGGCCGAGCGGGACGCGCGCGGTCGCCGAGTCGGTGTTCCCGCCGGTGGTCTCGCTGTTCTCGAAGGCGGTGTCGAGGATGTCGAGGGCGTTGGTGCGGACGTCCTCGGCGCGGCAAGAGACCACGATGGTCTCCTCGTGGATGCCGAAGACGGCGGCGGTCGAGACGCCCTCCAGCCGGAGCATCGTGTCGGCGGCCTCCTCCAGCGCCGACACCGCGGGAACAGACCCGACGTTGGTCGCCGCGAAGCTCGCGCGCCGCTCGCGGTTGGCTATCGCGTCGCTGATCACGTCGAAGGTGTCGCCGCTCATGCCCGGCGACCGGAGGTCCTCGATGCGACCGAGGTCGGCGTAGGTGTGGAGGAACCCCGCGGCCTCGTAGTCGTGCTGGCCGTTCGCCCGGCGGAACTCCCGAGTCCCGGCCCGGACCCCGTAGAGCAGCGCGGTGGCGACTCGCTGGTCGGGAATCACCATCTCCTGGTCGAGCAGGCGCGCGACCGTGGTCGAGGTCGCGCCGTCGTCGGTCGGCGTCACGGTGAGGATGTTCTCCTCGGCGGTGGGCCGGTGGCGGACGACCGCGACGACCGGGGGGTTGTTCGAGAGCCGGGGGACGCCGCCCCCGCCGCCGACCGCGATTGCGGCGTCGCAGTCGGTGAGGTCGTCGCCGGTCTCGCCGACCTCGGTGAGTTCGAGGTCGAAGATGTTGCAGAACGTCTTGCTGTCCTCGCCGGTCACCGCGCCCTCGGCGAACAGTCGGGCGGTGACGCCCCACTCCCGACAGAGCGCCTGCAGGCCGACCGCCGCGGCGAGGGCGTCGATGCTCGGGCCGTCGGGGACGACGAGCGCGACCCGGTTCTGTCCGGCGACCGTGTTCTTGAGCGCGTCGACCGGTGCCCGCTCGCCGTCGCGCCGCCAGTCGTTGAACGTCTGGGCGGCGTAGAAGACCAGCCCGCCCGAGAGCAGAAGCGTGGCTGCCATGACGACCATCTCGGCACCGTCGAGCGGAGACCCGAACGCCATCGATTCGGGGTGTCCGGGCCAACCTCAAATAGTTTCGGGCAGGTATCCGCTGGCTGAGACTGACGAGAAGGGTATGGGACGCGTTCGGCTACGCGAACGTCTGCTCGTAGAGGTCCATGGCGTGCTCGATGGCGTCCTTCGCGGCCTGCTTGTCCTCCCAGCCCTGGGTCTCGACCTCCTTGCCAGCTTCGAGGTTCTTGTAGGTCGCGAAGAACTCGTCTATCTCGTCGAGGGTCTGCTGGGGGACGTCTTCGAGGTCCTGAATGTGGTCGTAACGGGGGTCCTCGGAGGGAACCGCGATGACCTTGTCGTCCTGCTCGCCGTCGTCGTCCATCTTCATCAACGCGACCGGACGGGCCTCGATGACACACCCGGGGAACGTCTGGTCCTCGACGAGGACCAGCACGTCGAAGGGGTCCTCGTCGTCGTAGTACGACTGGGGGATGAATCCGTAGTCGCTCGGGTAGTGGACGTTGCTGTGGAGGACGCGGTCGAGCATCACGCCGGGGATGTCCTTGTCGTACTCGTACTTGTTGCGCTCGCCTTTGAGACACTCGACGACCGCGTAGATCTCCTCGGGCGGGTTCGGTCCGGTCTCCAGATCTTCCCAGAGGTTCGTCATGTGCAGGAGAGGTTCCGTCCGAAGTCAGGAAAGTCCTTTCGGCTTCCGGCGCGAAACCCGGCGCGCCGAACCAGAAATCCGCGTGACACCTAAAGCCGATTTTCGAAAGAGTATTTAAATGCCGTACAGAGTAGTGGTACAACCGGCGGATAAATTCTGAAAACCCCGACCGAGTTGGGAAGGATTAAATACCATCGTGACAAATCCGAGGGTGTCAGAGTCTATGTCAGAGGCACAGACACTCACAGAGACGAGTACCGCTCGCAACCTCACCGCCTTCCAGCAGAACATCCTGACCATCCTCTCCGAGGAACCGATGTACGGTCTCGCCATCAAGCGCGAGTTGGAGGAGTTCTACGGTGAGGAAGTCAACCACGGCCGCCTCTACCCCAACCTCGATACCCTCGTCGAGAAGGGGTACGTCGAGAAGAGCGAACTCGACAAGCGGACGAACCAGTACGAACTGACCGACGAGGGCCTCGCGGTGGTCGTCGACGCCCTCCAGTGGAAGCTCTCGAAGTTCGTCACCGACGACGAGCGCGCCGAGCAGGTCCGCGACCTCGTCGCCGACAACGAGTAATCCCGACGACGGGTACTCACTATTCGACCGCGTCGAACACCAGTTCGACCGACTCCTCGACGACCGCTCGCTGGTCCTCGGAGGGCCACGCGTTCCGGGGGTAGTACTCCGTCAGGAACTCCGCGATTTCTTCGGCCGTCGCCGACTCGACCTGTCGCGCGTAGTGGTTGCTCATGAAGTCGGCGAACGCAGCGGCGTTGTCGCCGTGAACGTCGCCGTGAGCCTCGCGGACGCGGTCGGTGACCTCGCGGTTGTGTTCGTCGACCGCGTCCCACTCCTCGGGGTCGCCCGGTCCCGACAGCGACCGCTCGACCGCGCGCGAGGTGTCCTCGACTCGCTCGGGGTGGATCATGCCGTCGTCCACCCATTCGTCGGGGTGGAGGACGAGCGTCTCGCCAGGGTCGTCCTCGCGGACCCGAGCGGTGTAGCCGTGGTCGCCCAGTAACTCCGCGCGCTCCTCGCGGTAGGCGGCCGCCTCCGCGTCGTCGACTGCCTCGCGCGCGAGTCGGGTGAGCCGTTCGGCCCGGTCTACCGTCTCCTCGGGAAGGTCGTCATCAGCCATCGTCGAGCGCCTCGTTAGCTAGGTCGTCGGCGCGGTCGTTTATCTCCCGCGGAACGTGGCTGAGCTCCCAGTCGTCGAACGCCGCGAGCAGTTCCCGAACCGTGACCCGGCGCTCGCGGAGTTCGGGGTCGTTGGCGTTCCACGCGCCCGTGACCTGCTTGACCACGAGCTGGGAGTCGCCCTTCACTTCGACCGTGTCGAAGCCGTAGTCGCGCGCGGCCCGGAGCGCGCGAATCAGGGCCTCGTACTCGGCCTGGTTGTTCGTCGCGCGCCCGATGCGTTCGCTCCCCTCGGCCGCGATGCCGTCGCTGGTGACGATGACCCAGCCGACCGCCGCGGGGCCGGGGTTCCCCCTGCTCGCGCCGTCGAAGTAGACGTAGGCGTGACCGCCCTCCTCGCGGAGTAGCGTCTCGATGTCCTGCGGGTTCGACCCCTGCACGACGACCTTGCCGTCGTAGGCGACCGCGACCGCGTCGCCGTACTCCGTGCGCCAGCGCTCGTGTTCGGAGCTACCCGAAGAGATTTCCGCCCCGGCCTCGACGAGTCTCTCACGGGCGAGGCCGACGTCGCACTCGATGACGGGCATGGGGTCACCTCCTCGACACCGACATAAACGCTTTCCGATGGCGGTCTCGTCGGGCGATTCGACCGAACCGCCCGAATTTCGCGCACAGGCGATTCGACGCTCGTTCTGTCGGATTCGAAACACCACATTCGCGACCAAGGGTTTAAGTCCGTCGGCACTACTACTATAAAAGTGCGATGACACGGTCCACTCGCCAGCGGGAGCGCCAAGCCGAGGCGGAGCAACAGGACGAGGCCGAAGAGGGTGTACGGGAGTGCCCGGAGTGTGGTTCCGACAACCTCGTCAAGAGTTCCGACAGGGCGGAACTCGTCTGCGACGACTGCGGTCTGGTCGTCGAAGAAGAACAGATCGACCCCGGTCCTGAGTGGCGCGCGTTCAACCACCAGGAACGTCAGGAGAAGAGTCGCGTCGGCGCGCCGACGACCCAGACGATGCACGACAAGGGGCTGACGACTACCATCGACTGGAAGGACAAGGACGCCTACGGGCGGTCCATCTCGTCGAAAAAGCGGAGTCAGATGCACCGCCTGCGCAAGTGGCAGGAACGCATCCGCACCAAGGACGCGGGCGAGCGCAACCTCCAGTTCGCGCTCAGCGAGATCGACCGCATGGCCTCGGCGCTCGGCGTCCCGCGGTCGGTTCGGGAGGTCGCGTCGGTCATCTACCGGCGCGCGCTCAAGGAGGACCTCATCCGGGGCCGCTCCATCGAGGGCGTCGCCACCTCCGCGCTCTACGCCGCCTGTCGAAAGGAGGGCATCCCGCGAAGCCTCGAAGAGATCTCGGAGGTATCACGCGTCGAACGCAAGGAGATCGGACGAACGTATCGCTACATCTCCCAGGAACTCGGTCTGGAGATGAAGCCGGTCGACCCGAAGAAGTACGTCCCGCGGTTCTGTTCCGAACTCGAACTCAGCGAAGAAGTCCAGACGAAGGCCAACGAGATAATCGAGACCACCGCCGAGGAGGGTCTGCTCTCGGGCAAGTCCCCGACCGGCTACGCCGCCGCCGCCATCTACGCGGCGTCACTGCTCTGTAACGAGAAGAAGACCCAGCGCGAGGTCGCCGACGTCGCGCAGGTCACCGAGGTCACAATCCGGAACCGGTATCAAGAGCAGATCGAAGCGATGGGCATCCACAGCTAAGCGTCTTCTACTGACTTCTCGCGGTCCCTCGCGCCCCTCGGGGAGCCTCCCGCATTCGTATCGCGGTTCTCCGGTTCACGATTTCCCGCATTACGATTCCGTCGGGTCCGTAGGTTCAAGTACGGAGACGCGTCCAATCCGTGGCGTGACCTGACCGCCTCCCCGGAACGGCCCGCGAAACGGTGGCCCGACCGCTCCGGGAGACCCGAGGACCACCTGCAAGCCCAACCGAGCCTCGGACCTTCTCCGACTGCGAGAAAGGTTCAAACCCTTCGAGTGCCAACTCCGGTCGAATGCGTCTCGACGAGTACATCGAGGGTCTCGAACCCGACGAGGACCAGCGTAAGCGCCGCCTCGCCGAGGAGAAGTCCTACGAGATCCTCGACTACGTCGACGAGGTGAAAGACCGGTTCGCCGACGTGGCGCAGGGCGATTCGCTGTTCGGGAGCACCTCTCCCTCCGTCTTCGTCGGCCGGTCGGACTACCCCAACGTCTCGACCGGCATCCTCTCGCCCGTCGGGGAAGAAGAGCGCGCCTCGGAGTTCGCCACGAGTAGCGAATGGTACGAGCGCGGCCTCGACATCGACAACGTCCTCCAGTACCGGACCGGCCTGCTGAACTCGAACCACTCCGCCGACGTGACCCGCGTCGACGACGCGTGGGACGGCTTCGTCGGCACCCAGCGCGAGGTCGCCATCGCCGACCGACCGGTCGACGTCGAGATCGGACTCTCGGACTCGCTGGACCTCGACCTCGAGGTCGACGACGTCGCGACCCCGACTGGGCCGTCGGCCCGCGCGACCTCCGCCGACCTCGCGGAGAACCCCCACGTCCCGCGCCCGGTGAAGAAGACCCTCGAAGACGACGACTGGCAGGCACAGGGCGCGATGACCTACCTTTACCGGCGCGGATTCGACGTCTACGAGATAAACGACATCCTCTCGGCGGGCGCGCTCGGCAAGGGCGAGAACCGGCGGCTCGTCCCCACCCGGTGGTCGATAACCGCGGTCGACGACACCATTGGGCAGTTCCTCCGGGGCCAGATCCGAACCAATCCGAGCGTCGACGAGACCCAGGTCTGGGTCAACGAGTACGTCGGCAACCGCTACTGGGTCGTCCTGACGCCCGGCCAGTGGGAGTTCGAACTGGTCGAGATGAAAGCGCCCGGCAGTATCTGGAATCAGGACCCCAACGGCGAGACGTGGATGGCGAGCGCCTCGGAGGGGTTCGAGGGCCGCACCGGATACGTCGACGAGACCGCGGGTGCGTACTACGCCTCGCGGCTGGCGGTCCTCGAACACCTCGAATCGGTCGGTCGGCAGGCGAAGTGTCTCGTCCTCCGGGAGGTCTCGGACGACTACTGGGCCCCGGTCGGCGTCTGGCAGATCCGCGAGAGCGTCCGGAACGCCTTCGACGGCGAATACGGCGAGGCCGAGACGTTCCACGGCGCGGTCGGCCAGCTCGTCCCCCAGCTCCCGGTGTCGCTCGGCGACCTCCGGCGCAAGTCCGACATGCTCTCGGGACTTCAGGCGAACCTCTCGGACTTCTCGTGAGGACGACGAGAAGATTTATTCTCGCCCTCGAACCAGTTCCCGATATGGTTCCGCTCTTCGGCCCCGTCCCCGGTGGCCTCGAGCTGGTAGTCATCCTCCTGGTCGTCGTAGTCCTGTTTGGCCTGCCGCTGGCGCTCGTCGGCGGTGGATTTCTCCTCTACACGCGCTCGAAGTCGGAGGGGATGCCGGACGACGAGATCGCGGAGCTCCGCCGGGAGGTCGAACTGCTCCGCGAGGAGATCCGTCGGTTGAACGACGAGGAGTAGCTACGCGGTATCGAGGTTGCCCCACGCCTCCTCGACCAGTTCGCCGGTCCCGGAGACGATGTCGGCCCACTCGTCGTCGTCGGGAGCCATCCCCAGCAGACGAGCGGCCCGCATGATGCTGACGTGGTAGACCGTCTGTCGACCGGGTTCCTCCTGCCAGACGACCACATTGCAGGGGAACAGCGCGCCGATTCGGTTGTCGCTTTCGTCGAGCGCCCGGTCGGCCATGTTCGGATTGCACGCTCCGAGCACGTAGTAGGGGTCGCGGCCCGCGTCCACCTTCTCGTTGAGCATCTCGGAAGCCGAGAACTCGACCGCGACGCCGAACCCGGCGTCCGTGAACGCCTCGCGGACGTGCTCGACGGCCTCCTCGTGGTCCATCTCCAGCGTCGCTTCCTTCTCGCCGATGTCCCCGGCGTCGAGTGCCGTGGGGTCGATTGGGAGCGTCATGCGAGACTCCATTGGAGCCGAGCGGTGAAAAAGCCGCGCTCAAAAGCTAGAAATAGACGCCGAGGTACTCCGGTTCGTCGGCGTACGGCACACGGCATCCCGCGGCTACCTCGTAGATGTGCCGATTGCTCGCCCGTATCGAATCGAGTAATTCTTCGTACGATCGGTTGCAAACGTCGTAAATCCCGATGTTGAAGTTCGCGCCGTTGCGCTTCCCCATCGCGGACTGGTCGTACAGGCCGTACCAGTGGGCACCCACGCACCACGGCCGACTCGCGGCGTCTTCGACGAACACCCGATACGCGTCGCCGCGCGCCCGCTGGTCGGGAACCCACTGGACGCCCGGTGCGGGTAGACCGACATCGAGCGCGCCGAACAGGAACTCCCCGACGAGGAGGGGAGCCGACAGTCGCTCGCACAGTTCGCCGTATTCCTCGGGGACGCGCGGCCGGAAGCAGTTGAGACAGAGCACGTCGAACGACTTCAGTCCGGGGACCGCCCACTCGGGCGGCGACCATGGGAACCGCGTGCCGAGACACAGGTGTTCGGAGTCGACGCGGCGACACGCGGTGACGAGAGTCTCGTAGAACCGCTCGGACATGCGCTCGCTGAACGCGCGGAGATCGGCGGTCGCTCCGTCCGGGCGCGACTGGGTCCAGCGCCCCGACTCCACGTCCGCGAACGAACAGTCCGCGTCCCACGAGTCCGAGAGTGCCGACGCAGAGTCGTAGCGCTCTCGGAGCCACTCGGCGAACGCGGTCCGGGTCTCACACGCCTCCGTCGAGCGGAGCATCTCCCACGCGGGCAACTCGTCCATCCACGCCCAGTCGGGTTCGTTCCCGAGGAAGTAGCCGACCAGCGCGGCATCTCCAGCGGTCTCGGCGAGCGGCGCGGCCACTTCCTCGGCGGCCGCCTCGAACGCGGGCGAGAACACGTCGGGGAAGTCCCACGCCACCGACTCGACGCCGTCGAACTCCCACGGGAGCGTCCGGACGTAGGGCCACGCGGCGTCGCGCGCCCACTCTCGGTCCGACCACGCGCCCACGGTTGTGACTCCTAACCGCCGTAACTCGCCGTCGACGATTCGCTCCCACGCGTCGCGCCACTCGTTCGGTCCGAACGCCCGAATCAGGTTCGCCACGAGGTAGTTCACGGTCGACACTTCGTCCGGTGCGTCGGTCGAGTCGAACGCGGCCGCGAACTCCCTGTTGGAGTCGGGAAGCCACGCCAGCGCGTCGTCGAGTCCGCCGTAGGCCGTCTCGGGGTAGGGCCGGATACAGCAGATGCCGGTCGACCAGAACGGGCGGCCGTCCGGGTCTACCAGCCACCAGCGGTCGCCGTCGCGTTCGATTCGGAAGTAGCCGGTCGCCTCGAACCTCGGGCCGTCCGTCCACCCGCCCCACTCCGAGCGTTCCGCTCTCCGCGACCGGTCGGCCGGTCGGTCGCGCTGGCGTCGGAGTCGCCCTTCGAGTTCCGAACGCGATTCCGTCTTCCCCGACCACGAGCGCCGGGCGG
This sequence comes from Halorussus salilacus, assembly GCF_024138125.1. Taxonomy (NCBI): domain Archaea; kingdom Methanobacteriati; phylum Methanobacteriota; class Halobacteria; order Halobacteriales; family Haladaptataceae; genus Halorussus; species Halorussus salilacus. The sequence continues at coordinate 778,434 of NZ_CP099993.1, read as the reverse complement.
ACTGTCCGAACTCGTCGAGTAGCGGTCCGTCGGGGAGGTCGGGGTCGGTGAGACGCGGCGGTTCATCGCCTCGAATCCCGAGCGGCGTCTGCCACCACCGAACCGGCGTCGAGGCCGCCCGATCGAGTCGCAACTCGATTTGGTCGAGTTTCGAGGGGTCGAATCGGTCGCCTTGGACGCGGCGTTGAAGGACCGCCCCGTCCCGTTCCAGCACGAACGAGTCGTCCGCGATGGCCGCGAGGGGCACTCGAACGCGCGCCTGACACGCCGGGAGCAGTCGGAAGCCGAGGACGCGCGTCTCCCCGTCTGCCGAGGAGAATCGCAGGTGGAACTTGACCGACTCCTCGCCCTCGACCAGGAGGTCGAGCGCCGCGTACCCGTCCTCGGACGGCGTCCCGGTCGGCGACTCGAACCGGACGCCATCTCCTTCGGCGTCGGCTTCGAACCCGCTCGCGTCGTTGAGGGGCGAAGCGGAAGCCTCTCGTCGCGCGGCGTCGCCTCCGACGGGGCGTAGCCGATGAACCGACGAATCCATCCCGGTCACTCCTGCCCGTCCCGTCGGCCGCAGGGCGTCTCCGCGCCGTGGTTTCGTGTGAGTTCGACTGTTTCCCGCACGTCGTCGCTTCTACTCATCTGTGTCTCTCCGTTGGTCCGCGGGGTGTAATCACTGAGGGAACAGGTCAGATGCACCGTAAGACCTAAACATACTTAACTCGTAATCTCGATTGAAAGTCTGTTTCGTTCGTACAGATGTAGTCCGTTCTTCCAGCTGTTGCGGCGGAGAGCGCGTCTGAAAACTCTTTTCCGGGTCGAGCGCCCGAGCGGTCTCCGGACCGCGCTACAGCGGAATCGGGAGCCACGAGAGCCACCGCAGGACCAGCTCGGGCGGCACCACCGGCGGGTGGAGCACCAGCCAGTCGAGCGCAGCCAGTCCGACGCCGTGTGCGACCACGGACGGCAGGATGGACTCGCTGTGATAGTCGACCGCACCGAACAGCACGTCTGTCGGTCCCGACAGCGCCAACTCGATGGGCGGCTTGTAGAGGTGGTGGAACGCGTAGACGATGGGACTGATGAACACGCTCTTGAAGCCGACCTCGCGGACGCCGACGCAGAGCAGTCCCCGGTAGTACGTCTCGGCCGCGAAGGCGATGACGAACTGCTTGAGCGCGTGGGGGAGAAACTCCCCGAGCGCCGCGCCGGTCTCCCACATGGGGTAGTAGGCCCGAATCGTCGGGAGCGACGACCCGACGACGTAGAACGGGAGGACGAAAAGCGAGAGCAACGCTGTGTTTCGGAGCGCGCGTCGATTCACTCTGAATCCGATGTGACGCCCGTGAGTGAGCGCCAGCGCCAGCGGCGCGAGGATGTACACGACGACGTCCCGGACGAGCCGCTCGTTCAGCCCGGATACGTCCCACGACATCCACGCCGCCGTCAGGACCGCGCCCGCGAGCAGGGACCGCTGGACCCAGCTCAGCCGGGCGAGTTCCCGGCGGACCGACCGCGCGACCGACACGTTACTCGTCGGCGGTCGGCACGGGACCGGTCCCGACCACCTCGCGGACGTTGCGGGTGAACTCCTGTCGGCTGTCGAAGTACGTCTCCTCGACGTCGGCCAGCACGTCGGTCAGGTCGCGCGGGCCGTCGGGGGTCCGGACGGTCTCGTCGCCGACCTTCCGGACGATCTCGCTCTTCTGGATCGGCCAGTGGAGTCGCGACGCGATTCTCGCGAGGGGCGCACCGTCGACGGGTTCGCCCTCGCCGAGTTCGACGGCGGGTTCCTCGTCGTCTTCGTTTTCGTCGGCCATACGCCGGGATTCGAAGCCCTCCCGATTAGAGCTTTCGACTCGGACCGTTTGCCGCCGAAACGAGCCCACGGCTCCTCGCGCAAAGCGGGTGTCGGGAAGCGTCGAGGGGGCGGTCGCTTACTCGTCGACGACGACGTGGCCGTCGCTGTAAACCGTGACCTCGTAGTCGAGCACGCGAAAGACGACGTGGCCGCTACCGCGCGGCATTCCGTTGTGTCGGTTACTGAAGAGGTTGTCGAGCGCGTCGGGGTCTATCTGGTCGTACAGGGACGTTCCGAGCTCCGCCGGTTCCACGTCGGCGGCGGCGGCCACCGCGTCGATGACCGCCGTGCTGAGCGGTTCGTCCTCGTTCTGTGGTCGACTCGCACCGGTAAGACCGGCGTCGTTCGGGTTCTCGCTCAGGTTCTCACTCATCTGTCATTCTCCTCCGGGAAGAGGTGCTACTCGACAGTCGCGCGTCTATCTATAAAAATTCCTTGAATCCAATTTGAATACCTTGTGTCGAGTCAATTTTCAATCTGACACGATAGCGAGCGCGGCGGTTCTCGAAGACGGCCGACGTGACCGCGGGACGGCGACTACGGGACGGCGACCGATGCGGCGACCGGCGCGGAGGCCGGACCGACGTGCGCTCAGGGTCGGCGCTCGCCGAGCGCGGCGACGGCCCCCGCGAGCACGTCGATGGCGATGGGGATGGAGTCCTCGTCTACGTCGAACGTCGCGGTGTGGTGACCGCCGGGGTGGTCGGTACCGACTCCGACGTACGCCGCGCGGCCGCCGTTCTCCTGGACGGCGCGCATCAGGTAGGTCGCGTCCTCGCTCCCGCCGAGTTCGTCGCGCTCGATTACGTTCTCCACGCCGTCGGTCTCGCCCGCGACCGCGCCGACCGCGTCCACGAGTTCCTGGTCGCTCTCGGCGCTGGGGGCCTCGCCGTTGGTCGAGCGCTCGACCGTACAGCCGTGCATCTCGGCGGCGGATTCGAGCGCGCGCTCGGCCCGCTCTTTCATGTAGTCCTTGAGTTCGGTGGTCTCGCCCCGGACCTCGCCCTCGACGTGGGCCCGCTCGGCGATGATGTTGGTCGCGGTGCCGCCGCCTATCTTCCCGGCGTTGACCCGGGTCGCGCCGTCCTCGTGGCGCGGGATGGCGTAGAGGTTCTGGATGGCGGTCGCGACCGCCTGGATGGCGTTCTCTCCCTCGTTGGGCTGGCCCCCGGCGTGGGCGGGCTCGCCTTCGAACTCCGCGAGGAAGTGGCTGACCGCGAGGAAGCCGTCGAGTCCCGCGACGACCTCGCCGGTCGGGTGGTCGAGTCCGATGTGGACCGCCAGCAGGTCGTCGACGTCGGCGATGTGGTCGCTCTCGGCCATCGCCTTCCCGCCCGCGATCATCTCCTCGCCGGGCTGGAAGAACACCTTGAAGGTGCCCTCGAAGTCGGTCTCCTTGACCGCCTCGATGACCCCGATGCCGATGGTCGCGTGGGCGTCGTGGCCGCAGGCGTGCATCGCCCCCTCGTGCTCGGACCGGAACCCCTCGGCGGCGGGGACGTGGTCGTCGTCCTCGGACTCCCCACGCAGGAGGCCGTCGATGTCCACCCGGAGTCCGACCGTGGGGCCCTCGCCCTTCTCGACGACGGCGACCGCGCCGGTGTACCCGCCCCGTAGCTGTTCGAGTATCCCCTCGTCTGCGCCCTCTTCGCGGGCCTGCTCGTACCACTCGTCGAGTTCCTCGTCGTCGGGGACCGCCATCCGCTCGTCCTCGGCGATTGCGTCCGGACCGACGTACAGGTCGTCGACGCCGACCCGTTCGAGTTCCTCGACGATGCGCGCGGTGGTGTAGAACTCCCGCCACGCGGGTTCGGGGTGGCGGTGGAGGTCGCGTCGGAGTTCGACCAGTCGGTCGGGTGCGGCCTGTTGGCTCATACCCGTGCGGTGGTGCGGAGGCGACATAAGTCCTCCAGGCCCGGCAATCCGCACGACCGGCTCGACCGCACAATGATGTTCGAGTTGACAGTTTCTCGGGATGATTTATAACCCTCCGCGCAAATCGGTGGTGATACGGAGGCGAGTGCATGGAAAACTCTGACGATTCGACGGACGACGAAGTAGCGCAGGAACTGGCCGAGGAGCGAGCGGCGCGTCGCGAGAGCCGCATCGAGTTCTACGGCGGGCCCATCGCGAGCACCATCCCCATCGCGCTGTTCATCGCGTGGGCCATCGTCCAGAGCGGACTGTTCCGCATCGGCGACACCACGGGGCTGGTGGCAGGAATGCTGCTCGCGCTCATCGTGGGGATGTTCTTCGCCAAGGGCGACTGGAAGACCTACGCCAACACCATCTTCGAGGGGATGACCCAGCGCGTCGCCGCGACAGCCATCGTGGCGTGGCTCTGGGCGGGCATGTTCGCCGACACCATCCAGGCGGGCGGGTTCGTCGGCGGCCTCGTGTGGGCCGCCGACTTCCTCTCGGTCGGCGCGGCGCTGTTCCCCGCGGTCACGTTCATCCTCGCGGGCCTGCTCGCGACCGGCATCGGCACGGGCTACGGGACCACCATCGCGTTCACCGGCCTGTTCTTCCCGGCGGGCGTGCTGGTCGGCGCGAACCCGGTCCTGCTGTTCGGGGCCATCCTCTCGGGCGCGGTGTTCGGCGACAACCTCGCACCGGTCAGCGACACCACCATCGTGAGCGCGGTCACGCAGGACTCGGACATCGGGGGCGTCGTCGCCTCCCGGTTCAAGTACGCCATCGTCGCGGCGGTGCTGGCGTTCGCGGGCTACCTCGTGGCGGGCGCGTCGATGTCCGGCGTCGAGGTCGCCGAGAGCGCGAACGTGCTCGCCGAGAGCGCTCGGCCGCTCGGTCTGGTCCACCTCGCGTCCATCGCGGCCGTCATCTTCACCGCGGTCCGGGGCCGTCACATCGTCGAGGCGATTTCGTGGGGCATCATCGTCGCGGCCGTCGCGAACCTCGCGTTCGGGCTCGCGTCGGTCGCCGACATGGTCGTGTTCCGCGCGCCCGACAGTTCGGGGTTCGCCGAGTCGCTCTCGTTCCTGCCGTTCCTCACGACGGTCCCGGCCGGGTCCGATCAGGTCGGCGTCGGCGGCAGCATCTACAGCGGTGCGTCGGGCTTCTTCCCGCTCATCGTGCTGACCCTGCTCATCGTGGCGGGGGCGCGCATCATGATCAAGGGCGGCGGCTTCGAGGCCATCCAGGACTTCCTGCTGAACCGGGTCGCCACCAACGTCCGGCGCGCCGAGACCACCATGGTGCTCGGGACCGCGTCGGTCAACGCGATGATAACCATCAACACGGCGGCCGAAATCGCCATCGCGCCCTACATCGCGCGCATCGGCGAGCGGTTCAACATCAACGGCTACCGGCGCGCGAACATCCTCGACGCCAACACCTCGGCGCTGGGCTACATCTTCCCGTGGGCGGGCGGCGTCCTCGTGGGCTACGCCGAGATGCAGTCGCTGGTCGGCGCGGAGGGCTTCGAGTGGTTCACCCGCGAGATGCTGGTCAATCCCGCGGAAGTGTGGCCGTTCGTGTTCCACGGGTGGTTCCTGTTCGGAATCTTCGTCCTCTCGGCGCTGACCGGGTTCGGACTCGAATACGTCTCGGACCGCGAGTCCGAGGAGGTGGCCCGCGTATGAGCTTCCTCGACAAGTACCTCGCTGGCTGGGGCTTCCGGTCGCACACGCCGAGCTTCGACCCCGGCGAGGAGATCACCGTGTTCGTGACGGGCCACGACGGCGACACGCCGGTCGCGCGCGTCGGTAACACGATCCTCCGGGTCGAGAACGCTCCCGCCGACGCGGTGGACGCGCGGGTCCGCCTCCGGGTCGAGTCGTTCGACGACGACGCACACACCGGGACCGCGACCTACCTAGAGCGCGTCGGCGAATCGGCGTTCTGAGTCGCGGGTTCGCGTTTCGAATCGGTCTTTTCTTCGACTATTCCGGAATTGGCTTTTCCACCCGGCGCGCGCTGGCGCGACCCGCGGTTTGGGTCGCGCCAAGGCGTGCGAGGGATGAGGACCGCAGACTGCGAGTGAAACGAGCAGTCGAGGACCGCAGTCGGTTGGGGAGGACTGTGGCCTGCGGTCGCGGTGCTGTGCGGCCGGGTCGGACTGAAAGGGCCCGGCCGCTCGCGTTTACTTCAGTCGCCTGTGCAGGCCCTATTCGGCGCGGGCGTTGCTGAGAGCGCCGAATATCCTGCACAGCGACCGCGAGCGGCCGGGGGCTTTCGAGGACGGAGCGTGGTCATTTGAGGTCCGTGTCACTGAGTCGAGGGCTTTCGAGGACGGAACGTGGTCATTTGAGGTCCGTATCACTGAGTCGAGGGCTTTCGAGGACGGAACGTCGCTATTCGAGAGTCCCTGAATCACGAAGACAGAAACGAAACGGAATCCAAGCCGCGACTACGCCATCTGTTCGATCTGCTCTAGCTCGACCTCGACGTGGACGCCGTCGGGGAACTCGAACTCCGCGACCTGCCGCGCCACGTCGTTGTGGCCCACGATCTCCAGCTGGCGGGCGTAGACGGTGTAGTCCCACGACCGGAACTGGCGGGACTCGTCGCCGCCGGTCGTCTTGTACTGGGGCACCGAGAGGTCGGTCGGCGGGGCCGAGTGGGGCCCGCGGAGCTCCGCGCCCTTTCGCTCTGCGGTCGTTCGAATCCGGTCCACCACGCGGTCCAGCGCGGGGCGATTCCCGCTCTGGAGGCTGATTCTGGTTACGAAGGTCATGGCTGGGTGCTGGGTGTCCGACCACTTCAGCGTCGAGGTACGTAAATCGCCTGTTCTTCCGACGGTGTGGCTGGCGGGGACCCGCCCGACTCCGCGCGCAGTCCTCCGACATTCTCTTAACGCACCGCCGTATAGACACCATCAAATGACGGTTCAAGCCACGAGCGCGGGTGCGATCCTGTTCAGGGACACCCGCGGTCGACGCGAATACCTCCTCCTCAAGTCGCGCCCGGGCGACTGGGAGTTCCCCAAGGGCGGCGTGGAGGGGGACGAAGAGCTACAGCAAACCGCGATCCGCGAGGTCAAAGAGGAGGCCGGAATCGAGGACTTCCGCCTGCTCGACGGCTTCCGGGACGACTACGACTACGTCTTCGAGGCGAACGGCAACACCATCCACAAGACGGTCCACCTGTTCGTCGCGAAGTCCTATGAGGCGAGCGCCGAGCTCTCCCACGAACACCGCGACCACCAGTGGCGCGACTACGACCAGGCCATCAACACCATCACGCAGGACGGCCCGCGAGAGATACTCGAAGACGCCCACGAGTTCCTCAACGAGAAGGAGGGCAACGGCGACATCTGAGCGCGTCCCTCGTTGGCGGCGCGTTTCGCCCGTCGGACAGACGTATCGCTATGCCTCCGCCGCGAACCGCACCGACTTCCGAACGACTTACGCCCGTTCGCTCCAACGTCCGGCCGTGAGCGACGCCGAGGCCGACCCCGAGTTCGTCTTCGAGTTGCGGACCTGTCGGTGGGCCGAGCGCGAGTGGCCGCCGGGCGAGGCGTCCGAGACCCGGCCCGCCATCGTCGCCCGACAGCTCGGCACCCGGCGCAGGCGATGGGACACCATCGTGGTCGAGGTCGACCCCGACGGTCTCCGCAAGCGGACGAACTTCGGTCCCGAGCGACTCGACTCGGATTTGCTCGACGTGGTCCCCCACGCGCCCGCCGACTGGGAGTGGTACCGCGAGGCCCTCCCGGACCCGGGGTACCCGTGGCGGTACGTCCGCGAGTCGATTCATCGGGCCGACGACCGCGGGATTCTGGAGGTCCGCAAGCGAGGGAACAGGCTCCAGATTCGCCGCAAGTGGGCGTATCCCGACTGGGTCCGGCGGGTCGTCGCGGTCGAGAACAAGCCCGACCTCGACGCGAGCGCGGCCCGCGCCCTCCGGCCCCAACTGGAGTACGACGTGGCGCTCGCGCTCGCCGACGAGGTGTGGGTCGCGACCCGCGCGACGGGCGAGCGCGTCGAACCCGCGCTCCTCGAAAGCGTGCCCGTCGAAGCGGGTATCCTGACGCTCGACACCGATTCGGCCGACGCGGGCGGCGGGGACCACGCGGGCGGTGCGGGCGACGCCAGCGTGGAGTGGTACCCCAGAACCCTCGACGCCGACGCCCCCGGCACCAGAATCCTTGAACGCGGCGAGAGCAACAAGTACGGCGGGACCGCCGGGCGCTTCGAGTACGCCGACCCCGAGTGGAAGGTCCACAAGCGACTCGAAATCGCCGAGCGCGCCTACGAGACGGGGTGGCGCGACTACGCCGGGACGATGCGCCCGGACTGTCGGCACTTCCGGCTTCGACGCGAGGGCCGGACGCTCCTGCCGTACTGCGGCGCGAAGGCCTGTCACCAGACCGGTGCGGAGTGTTCGGGGTCGTGTCCGGAGTTCTCGCCCGAACCGCCCCAGTGGCGCACGCGGGGCTGGCCCATCGAGGGCGGACCGGGAAAGGGGATTCGGCGACTGCTGGAGGTGCGTCGGGAGCGCGAGCGTCCCGATTAGTCCGACACCCGAACGTCCACTTCGTCGCGCGCCACGGTCAGCCGGAAGGTCGGCACGGCGCGATAGACGACCTCGACGACGCCCTTGCGCCGGAGGCTCTGGAGCGCGCTCCGGACCGCCTCGGCCTCGGGGTCGATACCGAACTCCTCGCGGAGTTTGTTCAGCACCGACACCACGCTCTCGGAGTCGTCGTCGGGACCGGCGACCACGGCGAACACCTGTCGCTGGAGTTCGGGCACCCGGATGACCTCGGGGACGCCCCCGCCCTCGCCCGACTCGACGCCGGGTTCCACGTCCACGAGGTCGGCGGCCTCGGCGGTCGCGCGGATGAGGCTGTTGTCGTCCCGGTAGTAGTAGTCCTTGAGTTCGTTTTCGAGGTACTGATGGACCTCGCTCCCGCTGTCGAGCCCCCACCGCTCCTGCAGTTCGGCGTTCTTGGTCGGCTGTAGCTCCACCAGGTCGGCGAGTCGGTCGCGGGCCTCGTCCGAGAGAGTCATCGCCCGGACGGTACGGCCGGGCGATATTTCCGCTTTCCGGAAGGGAGAACGAGACAGAATCGTGGCAGAATTCGGGGATTTTCGCGGTGCTAACTCGTCGAGAAGGTCGATTCGGGTTCGGTGGGGCAGTCAGCATGCGGCTAGCTACTCCCGGTACCTGTGAGACCGCACCGCGACCGCGGGCCACGTCCTCCCCAACCGACTGCGTTTCTCGGGTGTTCGCTCCGCTCACACCCTGCGATACTCATCCCTCGCGCGAACGATGGCGCGACCACTTGCGGGTCGCGCCAGCGCGCGCCGGTGCGGAGAGGTCAACGTCTCGCACCCGGATGCAGGGGTCGCCCGAACACGAGAGAGTCGACCCCTCGGGAACGTGACCGTCTCTCGGAAGGATTATTCCGTGCGCGGTCGTCGGTCCGAATATGTCCGAGTGGGACACAATCCGGCTCACGTTCGACGGCGGGGTCGCAACCCTGACCGTCGACCGACCCGACCGACTCAACGCCCTGAACGTCGAGACGCTGGAGGCCATCGAGGAGGCGCTCGCGGAGGCCGACGAGGAGGGCGCTCGCGCGCTCGTCCTCACCGGCGCGGGCGAGGACGCCTTCGTCGCGGGCGCCGACATCAGTTACATGCGGGACCTCTCGACGCCCGAGGCCCAGGCCTACGCCGAACTGGGCCACCGGGTCGCCGACAAGCTCGAACGCTTCCCCGCGCCCGTCATCGCCGCCATCAACGGCTACGCCTTCGGCGGGGGCTGTGAACTCGCGCTGGCCTGCGACCTCCGGGTCGCGACCGAGGACGCGGTCATCGGTCAGACCGAGATCGATCTGGGCATCATCCCCGGCTGGGGCGGGAGCCAGCGGCTCCCGCGCCTCGTCGGCGACGAGATAGCGCGCCGCCTGATCTTCTTCGGCGAGCGCATCGACGCCCAAGACGCCCACGAACACGGCCTCGTCGGCGAGGTCGTCGCGGGCGACCAGCTCGACGACCACGTCGCGGAACTCGCCGCCGACCTCGCCGAAAAGCCCGCCTACGCCCTGCGGGCCGCCAAGGAGGCGCTGAATCAGGCCCACGAGACGAGTCAGGAGGCTGGACTCCGGTACGAGCGCCGCCTCTGGAGCGGCCTGTTCGGCACCCACGACCAGCGCGAGGGGATGGGGGCGTTCCTCGACGACCGCGAGCCCGAGTGGGAGTGACCGCGGCGACGGCCCGCCCTCTGCCCGGAACCCCGACCCCTTGCCGCGAAGGGCCAGCGATATGTCCCTCGACTTCCAACGCCCGCGCATGGAGACCACCGAGGCGTTCGTCGGCCTGACCTGCGTCGACTGCGGCGAGACGTTCGACGCCGAGACCGCGACCCACCGCTGTCCCGACTGCGACGGGATTCTGGACCCCGACTACGACTACGACGCCGTCAGGCGGAGCCTGACGAGCAATCGGAGTTCTTCGAACTCCGATGACGCCATCGACCTCATGCGCGAGACCCTCGAATCGCGGCGGTTCGACTCGATGTGGCGCTACGAGGAACTTCTCCCCTTCCCGCGGGAATCGGCGGTCACGATGGACGAGGGCGCGACCCAGCTCGTCGAGTGTCCCGACCTCGCCGAGGAGTTGGGGGTCGGGCGCGTCCTGCTCAAGGACGAGGGCCGCAACCCCACGGGCACGTTCAAGGACCGCGGGCAGACCGCCGCCGTGACGGCGGCGGTCCAGCACGGCGCGACCGACGTGGCGCTCAACTCCGCGGGCAACGCCGGGCAGGCCGCCGCGGCCTACGCCGCCCGCGCCGGACTCGACTCGCACGTCTTCCTGCCCTCCCGGTCGGGGTTCACGAACAAGGCGATGGTCAACGTCCACGGCGGCGACCTCACGGTCGTCGAGGGGCGCATCGGCGACGCGGGCGAGGCCTACGCCGACGCGATGGCCGAGCACGACGACTGGTACTCGGTCAAGACGTTCGTGACGCCCTACCGCCACGAGGGCAAGAAGACCATGCTCTACGAGGTGGTCGAGCAGAACGACTGGGAGGTCCCCGACGCGGTCGTCTACCCGACCGGCGGCGGCGTCGGCCTCGTCGGGATGCACAAGGCGGCCAAGGAACTCCGCGAGCTGGGCCTCACCGACGAACTCCCGTCGATGTACGCGGCCCAGTCGTCGGGATGCGCGCCCGTCGTCGAGGCGTTCGAGGAGGGCAAGGACGTTCACGAGGTCTGGGAGGTCCCCGACACCATCTGTGGCGGCATCGAGATTCCGGACCCCGGCGCGAGTCCCCTCATCCTCGACGCCCTGCGCGAGAGCGACGGGGGCGCGGTCGCCACCAGCGACGAGGACATCCTCGACAGCGCGGTCGCGGTCGCCCAGCGCGAGGGACTGGAGATGGGCGCGACCTGCGCGGCGGCCGCCAGCGGCGCGTGGGAACTCGCCCGACGCGGGGAGTTCGACGAAGACGACACCGTCGTCCTGCTCAACACCGGCGCGGGCAACAAGGACGACGACGTGCTCCGGAGTCACCTGATGAGCAAGGGAATCTAGCGCTCGACCGTCGCGGGGTTGTCGGCGATGATCCACGCGTCGGGCGACGCCGACGACCGGAGTTCGAGACTGCCGTCGTGGTGGTGGGCGGTCACGCCCCGGCTCGATTCTGAGTCGGTCATGTCTCTCACCCACGTCCAGCGGTCACATCGTTATTGACCGTCTACATCCGGGTCAGGCCCACCGAAGCGGGGGGAAGGGCTCGCGTTCGGCGGTCGGAATCGCGTCAGGGGGTCAGTAGAAGTATACTTCGAACTCGTCGCCGCAGTTGCTACAGTCGACGCTCGTCCCCTTGAGTCGCCCCGCGTCGTGGAACTCCGGGTCGCGCTCGCCGACGACGCGGGCGACCTCCACGGTGGGGTCGTCGCAGTTCGGGCACCCGATTCTGGTCGCGGCTCTCGACATGATTCGGACCCACGGCGCTCCCGGGCATAGTTATACGCCGTCTACGCGCTCGATGGCGGTCGCACACGACCGGTCTATCGCCGAGTAAACGCCCGGTAACGTCGGTTTCGCGCGGTCTGTCGCACACTCTCCCGGAGGGCGGGAGACCGCAGGCGGTCTCCCGCCCTCCCGGACAGGGACAAATATAAACTTTAGACGAATCTAAACGACACCATGTTGAGCGACGTGATGGAGGACTATCTGAAAGCCATCTACGCCCTCCAGACGGAGGACGGCGCTCCCGTCGCCACCTCGGCAATCGCGGAGTACCTCGACGTGACGCCGCCGACGGTGACGAGCATGGTCGAGAAGCTCGAAGACCGGGGGCTGGTCGAGCGCGAGAAGTACAAGGGAGTCGAACTCACCCCGGAGGGAGAGACGGTCGCGCTCGAAGTCCTGCGCCACCACCGCCTGCTGGAGGCGTACCTGACCGAGCACCTCGACTACTCGTGGAACGAGGTCCACGACGAGGCCGACCGGCTCGAACACCACATCAGCGAGGAGTTCGAGCGCCGGGTCGCCGAGGCGCTGGGCGACCCCGAGGTCGACCCGCACGGCGACCCCATCCCGAGCGCCGACCTCACGCCGCCCGAGGAGGACGACACGACGCCCCTCACCGAGTACGACTCGGGCGACGCGGTCGTGGTCGCGCGCGTGAGCGACCGCGACGAGGAGGAACTGGGCTACCTCGCCGACGCGGGCATCACGCCCGGCACCGAACTCGAGGTCGTCGACGTGGCTCCGTTCGGCATGGTGACGGTGGCGTTCGACCGCGAGGCCGCCGCCGATAGCGAGCGACGCGACCAGAGCCTGCCCGAGAACGTCGCCCGGTCCATCCGGGTCCGAACGGTCGACCCCGCCAACGAGACCCCCGAAACCGGGGTGGGTGGTGCGTGACCGGCTGGGCCGAGATCGCGGTCGTGGCGTTCGTCGCCCAGCTCGCGGTCCTGCCGGGCGAGAAGGTCCAGTTCATCATCGCTGGCCTCTCGACCCGGTACGACCCCAAGGTCGTCGTGAGCGCCGCGGGCGCGGCGTTCGCGGGGTGGACCGCGCTCGAAATCCTGTTCGGGCGGGCGCTCCAGACCGCGCTCTCGCCGCTCGCGCTCGACCTCCTGACCGCGACGCTGTTCCTGGCGTTCGCGGTCCTGCTGTGGCGGTCGGCACCTCCGGCCGACGAGTCGGGGACGTCGGTCGAGTCCGACGGCGGGTTCGCGACGGTCACCCCGAACGTCGACCTCCCCACCATCGCGGGCCGGGACCTCTCGGAGTCGTGGGGCGGATTCGCCCCCATCTTCGTGATGATGGCCGCGGGCGAGTTCGGCGACAAGACCCAGCTGGTCACCATCGGACTCGCCGCCCAGTACGGCGCGACCTCGGCCATCTGGGTCGGCGAGATGGCCGCCATCATCCCCGTGAGCCTCGCGAACGCCTACTTCTTCCACCGGTTCTCCGACCGGTTCGACCCCCGGAAGGCCCACTTCGGGGCGGCGGCGCTGTTCGCGTTCTTCGCGGCCGACACCCTTCTGGCGGTCGCGACCGGTTTCTCGGTCTGGGAGAGCCTCGTCGGCGCGGTGTCGTCGGCACTCCTCGGCGCGTTCTGAGGCGCGCTGGCCCCCTCGTTCCGTTTTCCACCGGGGCGGCCCGCGCCCGGGCGCGGGCCGCCCCGAAGCCCTCGCCGGTGTAGCAGGCCTTTTCACGCCCGGATTCGAACCCCGAACCGATGCTCGACGGAGCCGTCTCCGCGCTCGCTGGCGTGGCCCTCGGACTGTCGCTCGCCGCGCCGCCGGGGCCGATGAACGCCATCATCGCCGAGGAGAGCGTCCTCCGCGGCTGGGGGTCGGGATTCCGCGCGGGACTCGGCGCGATGACCGCCGACGCCTGCTTCTTCGCGCTGGCGTTGCTCGGGGTGGTCGCGGTCGTGGACGAACTTCCGGCCGTCCGGGCCGCGCTGTTCGGCGCTGGCGGCCTGCTGATGCTGTACTTCGCGTACGGCGCGGCGAGCGACGCCAGCGCCGCGTTCGGTGCCGACGAGGCCGCCCCGGCGGCCTCGTCGGCCGACAGCAGGGGCTTCCGGAAGGCGTTCGCGCTCGCGCTCACCAACCCCTACCAGATACTCTGGTGGCTCACCGCGGGCGTCGGTCTGCTCGACCCCGGACAGTTCACCCTTGATGCGCTCGGCGGCGTCAGCGTCGCCACCGGAAGCCCGGTCATCGTCGTCGGCTTCTTCGCGGGCATCGGGGTCTGGATAACCGGCTTTCCGGCCGCGCTGGTCGCGGCCGGGCGGCGCGTGGACGCGTTCGCGCCCGCCGTGGCCTACCTCAGCGCCGCGGTGCTGGCGCTCGCCGGACTCTCCTTTCTCCGCGAGGCGGTTGTGGTGCTCGGCTAGGGCCGCCGCTCGTGACCCCGCGGCGACCCGGAGTGCTCGCGGTCCATCTCGGGCACCTCGGCTTCGAGCCACTCGCGGAACCACTTGACGCGCTTGAGTCGCTCGTGGGCGATGCCCTCGGCGGTGTCGCTGCGGACGCGGTCGGCGGCGTCCTTGCCCCGCTCCATCACGCGGTCGACCATCTCGGCGGCGTCCATGTGGGTGCGGGCCTCGTAGCCCATCCGCAGGAGCATCAGCGCGGTCCCGTTCGCGCCGACCTTGTCGAGCAGGTCGGCCTCGATGAGACACTGGGTTTCGAGCGGGAGGTCGGTCACCTCGCCCTGATACGAGTGGTTCTCGACCGCCTTGCACACCTCCTCGACGAACGAGTCGGGGAAGTCGCCGTGGGTCTCGAGGTACTTGCGCGCGATGCGCGCGCCCTCCTCGGCGTGAACGTCCTGGTCGGCGTCGAGCTTGGCGATGTCGTGGAACAGCGCGGCCACGCGGGCCACGTCCACGTCCGCGCCCTCTGACTCCGCGATGGTCTCGGCGAGGTCGACCACGTTGAGGATGTGGTTGAACCGGTACTCCGCGGAGTGCCACGGGTACCACCGCATCCGGCCGCCGCCGTCCTCGTTCTCGACGCTGGCCGAGAGGTACTCGTAGACGAACTCCTTCATCTCCTCGAACTCGGACTCCGCGACGGGCGACTCCTTGATTTCAACGCCCACGGAACCACCCCGATTGACAGGCCTGCGTACTCATTGTTACTCGTATAAACGAATGATTGACTCTTTAGAGTTACGACGAGGAGATTCGAGGGCGCGCGCGAGTCCTCCGGCGTCCGTCCGAAGTGCCCTCGCGTGATTCGACCTCGACTCGCCTTCGGACCCCGACATTTCGGCACCGAGTTCCCGCCCCGAAGGCAGACGGCTCACGAGTCCTCCAGTACGAACTCCATGCGCTCGGTGTCGGCTCCCTTCGACTCGCGGTTCGTGATTCGAATCCGACCGATCTCGGCGAGGCTGTCGACGTGGGTGCCCCCGCACGGGCAGTAGTCGAAGTCCTCGATCTCGACCACCCGGAGCGGGTCGACGTGGTCGGGGATGAGGTCGAGGAGCGAACGCCCCTCGTCGACCTCTTCCTCGACCTCCGCGCGCGGGCGCTCGGCCTTCGTGACCGAGGGGTCCCGCGCTATCGCCTCGTTCGACAGGTGCTCGATGCGTTCTACGTCCTCCGCCGAGAAGTCCACCGGCTCGAAGTCGATGCGCGACCGGTCGGCCCGAATCTGGTTCCCGGCGGTCTCGCCGCCGTACTCGTCGAGGACGACCCGCGAGACGACGTGCTGGGCGGTGTGCATCCGGCGGTGGGCCTCGCGGCGCTCGGCGTCGATCCGCCCCTCGACGCGGTCGCCCGCCTCGGGGCGCTCGCCCTCGATTCCCTCGACGTAGTGGCGAACGTCGCCGTGGTTCTTCCTGACGTCTCGGACCTCGGCGCGGCCGCCGTCCCACTCCAGCGCGCCCCGGTCGGCGGGCTGGCCGCCGCCCTCTGGGTAGAAGTAGGTGCCATCGAGGACGACGTACTCGTCGGTCGCGTCTTCGACCGTGGCCTCGAACTCCGTCACGCCGTCGGCGTCGGGGAGGTAGCGCTGTTCGCTCATGGGTGGTGGGTGGTCCCCGAGCGTCTTAACCCATGGGCTGGCGGTAACTCGTTCGCGCGTCGGAACTCCGAGACCCCCGCAACCGTCGGCTCATCCGAACCAGCCGCCGACGCGTCGGCGGAGCCGCGCGACCAGCGGGGGACGGGACCCGTCGTCGGTCGCGTCGGCGCGCCCCGCCGAGCGGTCGGACCGGCCGTCGCTCGGCGTCCGACCGGGACGGCTCCGCTCGCGGGACCGGAACAGGTCGCGGGTCGAGAGCGCGAACAGCGACGCGCAGACGAGCGCCCACACGACGACCCGGGACCGCCGCGCTCGCCGGACGAAGGCGTACCCGACGCCGACGAACAGGACCGAGGAGGCCGCGACCAGCGTCAGGTCCATCGCTGTTCGCGGCGGCGGTGTTCGTCTCGTTCCCTCCGAGTGGGGACCATGCACGCGTAACGACCGTAGGCAACGGCTTTGTTATGCGTCGCTTGCCGAACGTCTCGGCGGGGGCAAAGAAGGTCTGAAGCTACACACCGACGGCGGTAACCGGTGTCTACCCCTCAGACCCGGTCCACCGAGACCGGTTTCGGTCGGCCGCGAGCGCCGCGTTCGCGGCGCTCGCGGCCGACGCGTTGACCGAGAGTTCCGTCGACGCCGCGTTCGCATGCTGGGAGGTTCCAACGGCGACGGGCACCCCAACCGCGAGCAGGTCGTGGTGACGGATGGCGGTGACGAGAGGACGGAACCGAGGGCGAGAACGACGGCGGAGACGAGAGCGCGGCGTTCGAGCGGGTACCCACCCCGAACGCCACTCGCTGGCCGAACGCGTCGGACGTTACTCTCCGGAATCGGCGGCGTCCGAACTCGCGGTCTCGGCGGTCTCCGGGTCTATCGCAGCCACTTCGTCGGACCCGCACTCCGGACAGTCGTCCTGTGAGGTGTGAAACCGCGCGCCACACGCCGCGCACTCGTAGCCAGCGGCCTCGTCGGCGGCGGTCTTGGCGTCCTGCTTGAACTGCTCGACCTGCTTTCCGAGCTTCCGGAAGAGACCCATGGGTTAGCGTGCCATAGGTCGCGGGGTTGGATAAGGGTTGGTGTCACCACTCCAAAATGTAATTTGGTTTATGAGTAGTCCCGGGCGGATTCGAACCGCCGTCAATGGCTGTCTTCCGCAACTGGAAGATACCAGCCTCGTCCAAAGGCCATTATGATTGGCCACTACACCACGGGACTGCACCCGATTCTAATGGCACAATCCACTTGAACGTATCGCAATTGAAAGACGCCGAACCCTCAGTCGGCCTCGCCTTCTCGCATCAGCTCCGCGCACATGTCGGCCTCGGCGTCGAAGCAGTCGGGACAGTGGGGTTCGCGGTCGATGATGGTGTCGAGTCGCTCGGCGACCGTCTCGTCGATGACGCTTTCGAGGGCCTTCGCCTCGGCCGGGAACTCCTCGACTTCGAGGACGTTCTTCAGGAAGCGCTCGATGATGCAGTAGGTCTGGAGCGCCTCGCGGGCCTGTTCGATGCCCTCGTCGGTGAGGCTGACGCCCTTGTACTTCTCGTGGTCGGCGAGACCGCGCTCTTGGAGCTTGCCGATCATCTCGTTGACGCTGGCGGGGCTCACGTCGAGGCGCTCGGCCAGCGCTCCGGTCGAGGCCGGACCGTTCTCCATCTTCTGGACGAGATATATCGCCTTCAGGTACTGATCTGCGGTGTTCATTCTCTGTCCTCCATGACCGCGGTCACTTCCTCGACGCCCTCGGCCTCCTCCTCGCGTATCTCCCGCAACGTCGCGAGCAGTTCCTCGCGGTCGAGACCGAAGGTCGCGTCGCTGGCTTCGATGGCTTCGATGAGGTCGTCGTAGAATTTGTACGCCGTCTCCTCGCCGTGTAACTGGTCGTAGAGGACGCCGTCGAAGTCCTCCGGGGCGGTCTGGGCGTACTGGGCCTCGACCAGTTGCTCGACCTCTTCGAGCGGGACCGCCTCGGCGTCGAGTCGGTCGATGAGGGCTTCGAGGCGCTCGCGGTGGTCGGCCGACTCCTCGCGGGCCTCCGAGAGGAGGTCCTCGATGTCGGCCTCTCGCTCCTCGGGCGACAGCGTCTCGTAGTGGCGCGCCGCCCGCACCTCGACGACCTCCTCCAGCACGACGGCGATCTGGAGCAGGCGAACGAGCTGGTTGTCGGTCGAGACGCGGTGGCCGACGCTCACGCCGACCACCCGCGCTCGAACGGCGATACGAAGGTCATCGTGCGCAATTGAGGCGCTAGGGGACTTAACAGATGTGATTGAAATGGGGCTCCCGAGCGGACGACGCAGAAAGGCGCGAGTCGCGCAGAACGGTGCGAGTCGCGCAGAACGGTGCGAGTCGAGGTCGGGGACCGATTACCGAAGCCGCTCGCGGACCTTGGCTTCGAGGTCCTCGCGGAGCTCCTCGACCTCGATCTCCTCGAGGACCGGGACGAAGAAGCCCTCGACCAGCATGTTCCGCGCCGACTCGTCGTCGACCCCGCGGGAGGTCATGTAGAAGAGGTCCTCCTCGTCGACCTGCCCGACGGTGGCCGAGTGGCTCGCCTCGGTGTCGTGGTTGTTGATGATGAGCTTCGGGGAGGCGTCGGCCTCGCTCTCGTCGGAGAGCATCAGCGTGTTCTCGCGCTGGTAGGAGTTGGTGTCCCACGCCTCGGTGCCGACGTCTTGGACGCCCTCGTACACCGAGCGCGCCGAGTCGTCGAGGACGCCGCGGGTCACGAGGTCGGCGGTCGTATGGGCGGCGTTGTGCCACACCCGCGCCGCGATGTCGAAGTGCTGGTCCTCGTGGCCGAAGAACGCCCCGACCGTCTTGGTCTCCGAGCCCTCGCCGTCGAGTTCGGTCTCGACCGAGGACTTCGTCAGGCGCGAACCGACGTTCCCCTCGACCCAGTTGACCGTCGCGTAGTCGTCGGTGACGCCCCGCTTGAGGGTGTAGTTGTAGGTCTCGTCGTCGAGGTCCTGCAGGGAGCCGTACTGGACGTGGCTGTTCTCGCCCGCGGCGACTTCGACGAGGCCGCTGTAGTAGCGCTCGCCATCGACCGGGTCACCGGTGTCCTGCCGTTCGAGGATGGTGACCGACGAGGACTGCTCGGTGACGACCAGCGTGTAGTTGAACAGCGACCGGGAGTTCTGCGTCGTCCGGATGGTCACGTCCTCGGCGTCGACGTTCTTCGGGACGTAGACCACCGTGCCGGTGCTGAACAGCGCGGTCGAGAGCGCGGTGAGGTAGTTCTCCTCGGGGTCGATTACCGACCCGAAGTGCTCGGCCAGGAGGTCCTCGCGCTCGGCGACGGCCTCGGCGAACGGCAGGACCTCGACCTCGTCGGGGCCGACCTGGTCCTTCTCCTCGGCGGCGTTCAGCGGGTCGACGAAGCCCTCGTAGTCGAGCGCGTCGAGGTTGGTCCAGTCGCGTCCCGGCGTCCGAATCACGTCGGGCATCTCCAGTTCTTCGAGCGCCGCGAGCGCGTCGAGTCGCGTTTCGAGGAGCCACTCGGGTTCCCCGAGGTCCTCCGAAATCTCGCGGACCGTCTCCTCGGAGATGGTCTCGTGGACCTGCGTCGCGGTCATCCGAGGCTCCCCTCCATTTCGAGTTCGATGAGTCGGTTCATCTCGACGGCGTACTCGATTGGCAGTTCCTCGGTCAGCGGTTCGATGAACCCGGAAACGATCATCTGCTTGGCGTCGTCGTCGTCCAGTCCCCGCGACTGGAGGTAGAAGACGTCCTCGTCGCCAATCTTGCCGACCGTCGCCTCGTGGGCGACGTCGACCTTGTTCTCGTCGATCTCCATGTACGGCATCGTGTCCGACGTGCTCTCGTTGTCGAACATCAGCGCGTCACACTCGACGCTCGTACTCGAATGCTCTGCGCCATCGCTGATGTGGACGAGCCCGCGGTAGTTCGTGCGCCCGCCGTCCTTCGAAATCGACTTCGACTCGATGGTGGACTTCGTGCGGGGGGCGTTGTGGTAGACCTTGGCGCCGGTGTCGATGTCCTGACCCTCGCCCGCGAACGCGATGGAGATGTGGTTGGCGCTCGCGCCCCGGCCCTTCAGAATACTGCAGGGGTACAGCATGGTGGCTTTCGAGCCCATCGAGCCCGAGACCCACTCCATGCGCCCGCCAGCCTCGACCAGCGCGCGCTTGGTGTTGAGGTTGAACGTGTTCTTCGACCAGTTCTGCACCGTCGAGTACTGGACGTGGGCGTCCTCCTTGACGAACACCTCGACGCCACCGCTGTGGAGGTTGTGCGTGCCGTATTTGGGCGCGCTACACCCCTCGATGTAGTGGACTTCGCTCCCGGGTTCGGCGATGATGAGGGTGTGCTCGAACTGGCCCATCCCCTCGGAGTTCATCCGGAAGTACGCCTGCACGGGCATCTCGACCGTCACGTCCTCGGGGACGTAGACGAACGAGCCGCCACTCCACACTGCGCCGTGAAGTGCGGCGAACTTGTTGTCCGACGGGGGCACGCAGGAGGTCATGAAGTGCTCTTTGACGAGGTCGGGATGCTCTTGGACGGCCTCGTCCATGTTCATGAACACGACGCCCTTCTGTTCCCACTGCTCCTGCATGTTCTGGTAGACGACCTCCGACTCGTACTGCGCGCCGACGCCCGACAGCGCCTTGCGCTCGGCCTCCGGAATCCCCAGTTTCTCGAAGGTGTCCTGGATGTCCTCGGGCAGGTCGTCCCAGCTGTCTGCGCCCGCGCGCTTGTCGACGTCGGGCCGGATGTACGGGACGATCTCCCCGACGTCGAGTTCCGAGAGGTCGGGTTGGCCCGGCCAGTCGGTCGGCATCGGCATGTTCTGGTAGTGTTCGAGCGCGCGCAGACGCCGGTCGAGCATCCACTCGGGCTCGCCCTTGTCCTCGCTGATGAGTCGGACGACCTCCTCGGTCAGCCCCTTCTCGGACCTGACCGCCGAGCGCTCTTCTTTCTTGAACGCGAAGCGCTCCTCCGTGTTTGTCTCTTGTAGTTGGTCTTGTTCTGAGCTCATGATATCACCTTATGCGGCCTCGTAGACTTCCTCGCGGACCCAGTCGTACCCCTTGTCCTCGAGCTTCTCGGCGAGCTCCGCGCCGCCGCTCTTGGCGATCTCGCCGTCGAGCATGACGTGGACGTGGTCGGGCTCCACGTAGTCGAGGATGCGCTGGTAGTGGGTGATCTGGAGGATGCCGGTGCCCTGCTCGTCGCGCAGGGCGTTGATGCCGTTCGACACGTCCTGCAGGCGGTCGATGTCCAGCCCGGAGTCGATCTCGTCGAGCACCGCGATGGAGGGTTCGAGGATGGCGGCCTGCAGCACCTCGTTCTGCTTCTTCTCGCCGCCGGAGAAGCCAGCGTTGAGGTAGCGCTGGGCGAACTTCTCGTCCATGTCGAGCTGTTCCATCTTCTCGGAGAGGATCTGCTGGAACTCGGCGACGCCGACCTCGCCCTCGTCGGCGGGGCCTTCCATCGGGCTGGTGTCGTAGCCCGCTTCTTCCTCCTCTTCTTCCTCCTCGTCGTCGTCCTCGAAGAGCTCCTCGCGCTCGCCGAGCTTGGCGTTGAGGGCCTGTCGCAGGAAGTTCACCATCGTGACGCCCTCGATCTCGGCGGGGTACTGGAAGCCGAGGAAGACGCCGAGCGCCGCGCGCTCGTTCGGCTCCAGTTCGAGGAGGTTCCAGGTGCGCTTGTCGTCGGGAATCTCGACTTCGTCGCCGAACTCGTCGTCGTCGAGGTGGATGAGGACCTCGCCCTCGGTTACCTCGTAAGCGGGGTGGCCCGCGATGACCTTCGCCGTGGTGGACTTCCCGCTCCCGTTGGGGCCCATCAGGGCGTGAATCTCACCGGACTCGACCTCGAGGTCGACGCCGTTGAGGATCTTCTCGTCGGCTTCGACGACCTCAGCGTGTAGATTTTTGAGTTGTAGCGTTGCCATATTGGTTCACCTAAGTCGTTCGGAGAATGGGTTGTCCGACCCATAATACTTTCGCATTCCCACGTAAATGGTTTCCCAGAACGAGAAATATATTTCCGGAATCGCGAACTCCGTGGCGCGGTCGGAGGCGAGCGAATCGCGCCGGGTTCAGACGAAACTACCGAGTCCGGTCTGCTCCTGCCCGGATTTGACCTCGTCCCACGAGATGTCGAGGGCTTCGAGGACGCGCGCGATGGGGCCTTGGAGAAATTATAATCTCTTATTTAATCACTTAGAACTTCTTCTTCATTGCGTCAATTAAATCATCAGGATCCCACTGCGCATTTCGAATTTGATTACTACGACGAAGTTCTGACGTGTTAAAAGCATCTGAAGGATACTCCCAAATGTCAATCTCTATCTGCCAGATTTGATCGGAGTTAGGAACCGTATCCTCTACTCGAGCACTATGGGTGATTTCCGTACCCATCTTTCGCTCATCTGTCGCTACTTTTTTAAGAGAACTCCCGTATAAGACAGGATCGTCGTTCCAAGGAAGACTGAGGGGGAAAACAATTTCATCTATAATTGCTGGATTGATACCCCCTGCCTGAGTTAAGGTATCATACGAACCATCTTCTAAGATAGCACCGACTATCCAATTGTTTGAACTCATGCATCAGTAGTGATACACGGGAGAATCAAAACATTGATTGACTAAATTACCAATTATCTGAGAAAGCAAGTTCTAAGGAATCTAGGAGACAAAGAAGGCTAAAGATGGACGACGACCGATACGCAACACAGCGGGGACGCTACTTGGCTCAGATCACGGAGTTACGGAAACCTGAAGCTACCGCTGTCGCATACACAGAACGTGGCTACTCGTTCGATGGTGTGGCCAAACACATGGATACCTCTGAGTCCACAATCAAGGACTATATGCAACGAGCTATGGCTCTCTACGGGCTGGAAATCACGGAAACGCTTCTCCCCGACGAGGAACCGCCAGATTATGAGAAGGTCGAACCAAGATATCACGAAACGCTAAATGAGCAAGAACGAGAGAAGTGGGTCCAATTCGTTGTCCGCCATCAGGATAAACTTCCTCAAGAATGGGCCTACGAAGTCATTGAAGCCGCACGCGAGGATGGTGTTCCTGTAGATACCTAAGAGTAGTTGTTAATCACATATACTGGTCAAGACCAGCCTGTTGGTCTTCACCCTTTGCCTCCTCCCATGAGATATTGAGTGCTTTTAAGATGCGCTCGATTGGCCCTTGGAGGGTCTTTTCGAGCATTTTCTCGTAATCAATTTTAAACTCATCGGGTATCTGGTCAGTGAATTCGAAGCAGATCACGCCAGGATTACGTTTGAACTCCCGATACATCGGATCACTAAGCAGATCAGGATTCTCTCGCTCCTTCCTCTCAAAGAACTCGGGTTCCACTTTTTCAAGATACAACCGCTTCGGCTTGCTCCCTCGTGTAAAGTTCGTACCAAGGATGGCATTTGCGTACTTAGCACCGCGGATGTGGGCTGTCGCAGTGTCGTAGTCGCTAAGGCGCTGACCGATGCCACCTGGGATCCCCATCTTTTCTAAATCGGCTTCTTCTTTTTCGAAGTCCTCGATGACCTCGTGGACGTAGTCTTTCACGTCGTCTAAGTCCTCGCCGTGGACGATCATCTCGATGACGCGCTTCTGGACCTCCTTGGTGATGGGCGCGATGTCCGAGCGCTTGTACTCGAAGCCGGTGATGTCGATGTCGTCTACGTCTTTGCCCTCCTTCCAGACGATGTGGCCCGCGTAGCGCTTCTTGGTGCCAGCCTGGAAGAAGCGTCGGTAGAGCTTCTCGAACTCGATCTGGAAGCGGTGGTCCTCGCCGCCGTCGATATCGACGTTGAGTTCGTCGCGTGCGAAGTCGTCGTAGGCCGCGTTGATGCGCTCCTCGATGTCGAACGACTGCTCGATGGCCTCGTCCTTGGAGACATCATGTCCGAGTTCCAACATTACGCTGTCGGTGTCCCCGTAGGCCACCTCGTAGCCCAACTCGGTCGCCACCTCGTCGGTGTACTCGATGACCTCTCTGCCGGTCGCGGTGATGGCGGCACCCATCGCCTTGTCGTAGAGGCGGAACCGTTCCCAGCCCAGCACGCCGTACAGCGAGTTCATGATGACCTTCACCGCGGCCTGCTGGCGGTCGAAGCGCTCGTACTCCGCGGTGCCGGGGTCGCGCTCGTTCCGGAGGGACTTCTTCTCCTCGCGCTCGGTGAGCGTCTCGTCGATGATCTCCCGGATGATGCCGTCCTTGTCCTTGCGGAAGTGGGTGCCGTTCGGCGCGCGGTACGTCGCGCGCTCGAATGCCTCCCGGCTCTCGTACTCGTCTGGGTCGACCTTCGTCTCGGGCGAGGCGTTGATGGTCGCCATCGACATGGGGTAGAGGCTCTTCAGGTCGAGCACGGTGACGTTCTCCTTGACGCCCGTGATGGGCTCGAACACCGCGCCGCCCTCGTAGTCCTCGCTCTCCTGCTGGCCCTTCGAGGGGAGCGCGAACCGGCCGTGGGCCTTGTGGAGGACGTAGACGTCGACCGCGTCGCCGGGCGTGGTCGCGTCCTCCAGCTTACAGCCGACGAAGGAGGCGACCTCCTCCCAGAAGGAGACGATGTCCTGCTTGCGGTCGAGTTCGACGCATATCTCGACGTCCCGGAGGTTGTACTCCAGCAGGCGCTCGGGGTCGTCCTCCCAGAGATCGCCGATGTCGCCGGGGTAGCGCTCCTTGCCGACCCCGAGTTCGGTCTCGCCGACCGCGTCGAGCCGGTAGGATTCGAGTTCGCTGAACTGGGTGCGCTTGTAGGCGTACAGCAGGTCGAACACGACCCGGCCCTTGACCGACGGGCCGCCCCAGTCCGAGCGCCACACCTCGTTGACGCGCGAGAGGCGCTGGGAGTCGAGGTCGTACTCGTGTGCGTTTTGGAGGGTATCGATACGGTCGAGCAAGTACGGAACGTCGAAGTCGTCGCAGTTGTGGACGAGGCAGTCTTCGGCGACGAAATTGTGCGTCGTCGTTTCGATGTCGTACGTCGTCTCGGTCTCAGTTTGCTCGACCTGCTCGACCGGAACGAAGACGTACTCCTCCCATTCTTCGCAGTCTGTCTCGTGGCGCTTCAGGTTGATATTCCGTCGGTGCTTGTCCCGACCGATACGCTTGGCGTCGGTTCCAGTCTCCGCTTCGAAGAGGGCGTACGGAATGTTCTCCGACTGCTGGCTCTTTCCGGCTTCGAACGTTTCGAGCCGTTCGACTTTCTCCGAGTGGCACATATGGGGGAGAACCGTCTCGCGAAGACGCCCTACCTCTCGCTTCGACCCGGGGATTTCGATCTTGTGTCCGCGTTGTCTCGCATAGATTCCGAGTCGTCGGAACAGCTTCGCGTACCAACGACCGATACTCCGGTTTTCAGCCGCTACTGTAATGTTGTGAGAGATGCAACCGTCACCGTCGATCACACCCGCGAGGAACTGCGCGATATACTTCTCGGGAAGCTGATAAACTGTCGAGAAGTCGACCTCGCCGTCGTTCTTGTTGCCGAATGGAATCCCGAGTCCGTGGAACGCGTACATCGTCGCATAGTCGAGCACGTTCTGCTTGTAGCATCCCTTTCCATCCGGTTGAAGTGCGTTCTCACCGGGGAATTGCTCGTGCAGTTCCGTTCGCGTGTTGTAGAACCGGATTCCGTACTCCGTCGACATCGTCCCGTCAGTCAGTACCAATCCCGCGAGATACAATTCCCGTTCGGTCAGTTCACGATTTAAATCGGCTCCTGTTCGCTTGTAGACGGTGCCACCGTCGGGAACCGGCACATCGTACTGGTTCGAAGCGTGGACATATCGCTCTACGTCCCAAACGGATGTCTCGGGGTGATAGAGAACTTCCTTCGAGACATCGAACTCACTTGAAAGCTCGGTAACTGCCCCGTACGGGAGTTCGTCTTTGAGCTCGCTAATCGCCTCTTTGTCGTCGAACCGCTGTTTCTCTGCCGGGACGAGTTCCTCCATGGTCGGAACCGTCGTACTTTCGACCCGGAATTTTCGGGGTTTAAGTACGTAATCACCCGGTTCGATTTCACCTCCCTCCTTCCAATCGACGGTCTCGTCGTCGCCGACCATGATACGGTGCTCTTCGGATGATCTGAGCGTCGTCCCGTCAGCCAAGCCGAATTCGAGAACTTCCTTCTCGCTCCGCCATTTATTTGTGACTCTCGCAGTCGTCGTTTTCTGGTCCTCGGAACCGACGATCTCGTCGCCGATTTCGACGTTTTGAATCTCTTTTTCCGTCCCATCGGCCATCTGGATTTCGCTGTCCGCCGGAAGGCAGTTCCAGCCGGTCAGGATATCCGGGTCGGTCTCGTCGATGTAGTCCAGAAACGCCTCCAGCATCGCGCGCTCGTCGTCGAACGTCCGCACCTCCACGTCGATGTCGGCGTCCTCGATGGGGTCGTAGTCCGAGAGGTTCTCGGGAACCGCCGCGTCCCCGTCCGGGGCGTCGTAGAGCCACGCGACGTACGTGTCGTCGTAGGAGTCGAAGCTGGTGAGACAGACGATTCGCTCCTCGCCATCCTCGGGGAAGCCCGAGCGGTCGTCGACCTCGATGTCGAAGTAGTTCACGCGCGGGTCGGCGTCCACCTCGGCGGCGACGACCTCCTCGTGGGGGACGTAGAGGTCGCCGTCCTCGCCGCGGCGCTCGGGCACCCGGATACCGCTGTTTATGTCCTTGTCGATGAGGAACCTATTCGGGAACAGGATGTCGGCCTCGTAGTGGTCGAAGTGGTCGCGGACGTTTCCCACGTCTCGGGGCGTCTGACCGAATATCTTGGTCAGCCGCTCGCCGCGGATGCTCTCGTAGGGGTCGCCGTTTTCGTCGGTGGTCTCGCTTCCCGTGAGGCGGTCGAACTCCTCCTCGGGCGGGGCGTCGAGCGAGTCGGTCGGCGCGTAGAAGTACGGTCGGAAGCCGAACGCGCGGACGTGTTCGAGTTCGTTGTCGGACGTGCGCCCGAACACATGCATCACCGGCGCTTCGTCGTCGCCCGAACCCTCGATGGTGTAGTCGACCTGCGTCACCGCCATCTCGACTTCGCCGGTTGGCTCGGGGAGCCAGTCGTCGGCGTCGACCACGGTATCGGCGCGCTGAGTGTCACTCCCGGCGACGGCCCGCGCTTCCGCCTCGACATCGCGCCCGCCGTCGCCTCCGTCGGTGAATCGATGGAGGTCGGATTGTCGCTCGTCTGACCCCGGATTGCTCATGTGTCCCGGCTTTGGCGCTTCCGGGTAAAAACTCTCCCTTTCTGCACCCTCGCAATCGTTTGTCGAATGGAAAGACATATAATGTGCTAACACTTACCATGGGGTGTGGTGACGCCAATGTCCGACCACGCCAACCCCGGCGACGAGCTGGACCGTGCGGAAGCCGCGCTTCCCGAAGCCGACGGGCAGACGGAGGCGACCGTCGAAGCCTACGATACGGACGACGGCGTCGTATTCTACGACTCCCAGAATCCGCTGGCGTGGTTGAAAGCGGGGAGCACGCTGACGCTCGACGAGCAGACCTAACCGAACTACTTTCCCCGTTGCTTTTCGAAGCTCCGAGAGTGCCGACCGACGACCCGTTCGAGGACCCGTTCGACGACGCCGACCAGGCCGAAATAGACCTTCGCCCCGACGACCCCGCAGAGGGCCTCCGGCCAGACCCTCCGAGGGTGGGGGGCCTCTCCGAGCAGGACGCCGACCCCGACCTCAAGCGCCAGTTCTGGACGCTGGTCCTGCTGTTCAACGTCGCGCTGTTCGCCGCGAGCCTCGGGCTGATGCTCGTTGGGTTCGAGGGGAGGTGGCGGGTCGGCGGGGCGCTGTTCGCGGTCGGCGTCGTCGCCTTCGCCCGCGGGTGGTTCCGCTACAGGTCCGTCCGGGAGGACTAACCCCGGAGTTCGGAAGGACTGACCCCGGAGTTCGGAAGGACTGACCCCGGAGTTCGGAAGGACTAACCCCGGAGGCCGCCTACGTCCGGGCATGCGAACGGTCCGAGACCCCGAGGGGGACCGCTATCTGCTCGTCACGGCGTCGGGCGACTCCTGGAAGGTCCGGGACCCCGAGACCGGCGCGGAGACCTACCGCGACGCCGACGAACTCGATCCCGTCGAGGGAGAGTCGCCGCTTTCGACCGCGGCGCGAGCCGTCCCCGAGTCCGTCCGAACGATTCTGACGGCTGTTCACGACGAGCGCGCGCTCGGCCTCCTCGTGGAACTCCACGAGCGGGGCCCCCACTCGGTCAGGTACCTGCTCGACGCCACAGACCTCTGTGAGAGCGACCTGCTCGGGGCCCTGACGGAGTTCCGCGTCGCGGGCCTCGTCGAGGAGGCCGAGGTGGCTGGCGAGCGCGGCTACGCCACGACCGAACTGGCCGACGAGGGACTGACGAATCTGCTCGACTGACGACCGGTGTCCAACACCGGTGAGCACGCCGTCGCGGGAGGGCGAGTGTCCCAAGCGCTACCGTAGCCGCCACCCGAGCAGGCCGACCGCGACCACCGCCAGACCGCCTCCGAGCAACACGGGTGTCGGCGTCGACCGAGCGAATTCCATCGCGACGAGCCAGACCGTCATCGGACCCGGACTCCCCTCGAACGTCCGCGACTCCCTCGCGGTCGCCCCGTACTCGTCGGTGACAACCAGCGTGACGTTCTCCCGACCGTCCGGGTACTCGTACTCGTAGTGGTCCTCGGTCCCGACTTGCTCGCCGTCGACAATCCATCGATACTCGAGGTCACCGTAGTCGTCGGTCACTCCCGCCTTGAGGAACTTCTTAACTCCCGTCTGGTCGCGCTTGTACCCGTGTATACTCACCTCGGGCTCGTCGTTGAACAACACGGTCCGGTTGCGTTCGACGACCCCGCCGTTCTCGAGGGTCATCCTGACGGTCACGTTCTTGGACCCAGCGTCGGAATCCGACAGCCGGAACGTCCGGTTGGGCTCGGTAGCTACGGTGTCGTTTTCCGCTCGGGTCCGGACGTTCGTTTTCGCTCGGTTCACGATTCTCGACTCGTTGACGAGGACCTCGACGGACTCCACGGTGTAGTTCGTGGCCTCGAACGTCGGCGTCACGTCCAGCGACTGCCCTTCGGAATAGACCGGGACGCTCCCGTTCTCGCCCGTCGTCCCGACCTGTTCGGGGGAATCGAGCTCCATCCCGACCGCCGACGGCGGCGGGACCGACTCGGACTCGTCCGACTCGTCGCTCTCTTCCGAGTCATCGGAACTGTCGGCCCCCTTCTCGACCACCTCGATGCTCCCGTCGAGGGCGGCCTGTTCGCCCGCGAGGTCGCGCGCGGTGACCTCGAAGTCGTGGGACTCGACCGACTCGTTGTCCGGCACGACGAAGTAGAGGTCGACCGTCTCGGTCTCCCCGGCGGGGACTTGGAAGTACCCCGTGTCGGCCCCGGGGACCGGTTCGAAGTCGGTGTCCGACCCGCCAGCGAAGAACGTCCAGTTGTCGAGTCGAGCGAACTCGAACCCGAGAGCCACGCTCGCTTCGGAC
Source organism: Halorussus salilacus (assembly GCF_024138125.1). Taxonomy (NCBI): domain Archaea; kingdom Methanobacteriati; phylum Methanobacteriota; class Halobacteria; order Halobacteriales; family Haladaptataceae; genus Halorussus; species Halorussus salilacus. Next base: position 749,119 of record NZ_CP099993.1, on the reverse strand, counting down.
CCGTGGTTGGTCACCTCGACCGGAACCATGACCCGCCCGCCGGGATGCATCTCCGGGGTGGCGTTCGGGTCGGTGCGTTCGACCGAGAGGTTCGAGTCGATGTCGTCGTCGGAGTACAGATACGGATTTTGCGGCGGTTCCGGCGGGACGGCGTCGGTCGTCACGTACCGGTCGACCGCTGATTCGAGGTCGGACCCACCCACATCGCCGACGATGTCGAGGAACTCCCCGTGGGTGAGTCGGCCCGAGTGGTCGTTCATCCGCCGGAGCACGTCTTCGTAGCTCCGCTCGCCGTCGGTCTCGTTCCGGATTTCGGCGTCGAGCCACGCGGTCATCCGCGCACCCTTCTCGTAGTTCGAGGCGGGAATGGGTTCGCCCGCCCATGTGTCCGGGTCGGATAGCCGGGCGTTCGCGTGGCCGTCGACTAGACTGAAATGCGTCCTGAACCGGTCGAATTCGGTGTGACCCTGGGTCCACCTGAGCAGGCGACCGTAGTACTGGGGGTTTCCTTCGGTGGTCCACTTCGCCGAGTCGGCGGTCCGGTAGGACTGCTTTCGCTGGTGGACCGTCTCGTGCTCCCAGATGGGCGAAAACGTGTCGGAACTGTTGTCCACCACGACGACGTCGCTGGCCCGGTCCTCGGACCCGAACCCGCTGTCGTACTCGATTCCCGACGGTGCCCCGAGTGAGTGGTTCACCGCGATGAAGGTGGCGTTGGCCCCGGGCGAGACGCCAGCGTCTATCTGCTCGTCGGTCGCCCGAATCCCGTCCAGCACATCGTTCGGCTCCGCCTCGAAGGCGGCGTGGTCGGGAACGACGAGTCGGACCTGACCGTCCTCGACCTCCTCGACGTGCTCCTCGTACGGTCCGAGCACCGCGAAGGTCTCACCCGCGGTTCCTTCCCCGTCGACCGCGACCTCGCCGACGGTGGTGTCGGCGTCCGTGCGGAGGCCGTCGTAGGTCGCGCCGACGACCGCGTAGCCATCGCCGCGCGCGGCGTGCTTGGGGCCCGAGTGGTCGCTTCGCAGTCGTCCGAGGTCATTGGCGTCGGCGACGTACTCGACTCTGGCGACGTCGCCCGTGCCGTCCCAGCGGAACGTGGTCTCGGACCCGCCCCCGCTCTCGGACATGTGCGACGTCGAGACGTCCCGGATGGGATGGTCGACCGTCTCCTCGACGCTATCGACGCCGCTCCCCAAGTGGTACTCCCTCACCACCCGAATCTCGTCGGAATCGACGTCTTCGAGTGAGAAGGTCGTCTCCACCACCAACTCGCCGGATTCGGCCTGCGACCGGGCGACCGTCGAATTGCGTTCGGTCTCCGCGGGGGTAACGGCGTCGACGTGCTCGGACGCCGTGCCGACCCCGGCGGCTTCACCGGTTGCGACGACGCCGACGCTCGCCGCCGTCACGGCGAGCGAACTGACGAGAAGGAGAGTTATCGCCTTCGATATAGGTCGCATACGCCTTCTCGACCGTCCCGAGACCATAAGAATTTGGGTATCGGACCTGGCGAGGTCGCCGAGCGGAGTCCGTTCAGCCCACGGCAGTCCGACGAATCGGGAGGGAGACCGAAATCCGTCAGTCGGCGGCCTCCAGCACCGCGTCCCGGCGCTCGACGGTCGAGCGGTTCGAGACCGAGTCCTTCTCGACCCACACCACGTCGTCGGCCGCGGCGACCAGTTCGTCGTCGTGGCTCACGACGACGATCTGCTCGACGCCCAGCTCGCGCATCGACTCGACCAGTTCCACGAGCTGTGAGACGTGGCCCGAGTCGAGGAAAACGGTCGGCTCGTCGAGGATGAGCGGCGGCATCGGCGCGCCGCCCTCGATGCCCTCCGCGAGCAGGCGATAGATGGCACACCGGAGGCTGAGATTGAACAGCGCGCGCTCGCCGCCCGACAGCTGTTCGGGGTCGAGTGGTTCGCCGTCCTTCTGGTAGACGGTGAGTTCGTACTCGCCGTCGAGCTCGATGCGCGCGTACGAGTCGTTCTGGTATATCAGGTCGAACACCTCGTTGAGCATCCCTTCGAGGTGGTCGACGTTGCGCTGGCGGAGTTCCGCCCGGAGGTCGCCGTACATCTCTTGGAGGTCGGCGGTCTCGTCGCGTAGCGACTCCAGTGACTCGACCTGCTCGGCCAGTTCCTCGCGGCGCTCGCGCAGACCTTCGAGTTCCTCTATCTCGCTCTTCACGCCGCCGATGCGGCTCTGAAGGTCGTCGCGCCGGTCGCGTAGCTCCTCCAACTTCGCCTCGACCTGCTCCAGATAGTTCTCGGCGCGCTCTCTGTCGTCGCGGGCCGATTCGACCTTCTCCTCGTCGTAGGCCTCCCGGAGGTCGGCCCGACGGTCGCGCTTGTCGGCGAGCCGCTCGCGGCGGAGGTCGTTCTGGTCTGCGAGACTCGCACGCTTCTCGCGGTGGCGCTCGATGTCGTCCTCCGCGTCGGCGATGTCGGCGCGTAGCTCCCGAATCTCGGCGATTCGCTCGCGCTCGTCGGCCAGTTTCTCGCGCTCGGCTTCGAGGTCCTCGACAGTCTCGCGGTGCTCCGCGGCCTTCTCGCGGAGGCCTTCGGCGTCCTCGCGCTTCTCCTCGGCCTCGGCGTCGAGTTCGTCGGCCTCCTCCCGGAGCGACTCGGCCTCCTCGCGCTTCTCGGCGACGGTCTCCTCTCGGTCCGTGACCGATTGGGCGGCCAGCTCGCGGTTCTCGCGGAGCCGGTCGACTTCCCGCTCGGCTTCCGCGAGTGCTTCGGCGCGTTCGACCGCGTCGGCGAGGTCGTCGGCTCGCTCGCGGAGGTCGGCGAGTTCGGATTCGAGGTCGTCGACGCGCTCGCGGTCCTCGGCGAGCGAATCGACGTGCGGCGAGTCCTCGACGGGCTGGCCGCACTCGGGACACCTGCCTTCTTCGAGGAGCGACTCGGCCTCCGCCACGCCGTCGCGGGCGCTCTGGAGGTCGGCTTTCACGTCCTGAATCCGGCTTCGGAGGTCGGCGCGAGCCTCGCGTCGGCCTTCGAGGTACGCCTCCGCGTCGCCGAACTCGACCGGTGCGTCCTCGAACTTCGCCATCTCGGTCTCGATGTCGTCGTCCAACTGGCCGCGCTTCTCGCGGCGCCGTTCGAGGTCGGCCTCGGCCTCCTCGGCCTCGGCGTCGAGGTCGGCGGCGTCCTCGCGCTTCCGTTCGGCCCGCGACTCGAACTCCTCGGCCCGGTCGGCGAGGTTGTCGGCCTGATTGCCGAACATCTGGGCCTGCGTCTTCGCGTCGTTGAGGTCGGCCGCGAGGTCCTCGTCCTCGGCGTCGAGTTCGTCGATTCGGGCCTCGATGGCGTCCTCGTCGGCCGAGTCGAGGGCGGTCTCCGAGAGCAGGTCCTCGACTTCGGCTTCGCGGTCCTCGATGCACTCGCGGAGCTCTCGCACGCGCTCGGCGTGTTCGACTCGCTCCTGTTCGGTCTCGCCGATCTCGGACTCCAGTTCCTCGATGTCGTCTTCGAGCGATTCGAGCTCCTCGCGCTTCTCCTCGTAGGAGTCGAGCACCTCTATGGCCTGATCGCGGGTCTTCCGGGCGGTCTCGCGGTTGTCCTCGAAGTCCTCGATGTCGGCCTCGACCTCCTCGAGGTCGGATTCGAGGTCGTTGAGACGGGCGTGGAGGTCCTTTTCCTCTTTGGCCTCGACTTGAGCGTCGAGTTCCGAGAGGCTCCCGCGCTTGTCGTCCAGCACGCTCTTGACCCCGAGGCGGGCGTCGCTGGCGCGCTCGCGGTACTCCTCCAGCTTCCCGAGCTGGAGGAGGTCGTCGATCATGTCCTGGCGCTGGCCCGGCGTGGCGTTGATGAGCTTGTTGACCTCGCCCTGCCGGACGTACGCGCAGTTGACGAACGCCTCCGAGTCCATCCGGAACAGCCGGGTTATCTCCTCGCGCACGTCGCGCGCGCCGTCGACGGTGTCGTCGGGCGTTTCGAGCACGCACTCGGCGGTCTGGGCGCGCTCGCCCGTCGCCCGAATCCGCCTGCGAACGTGGTAGTCGCCGCCCTCGTGGGTGAACCACAGCTCGATTTCGGCCTCCTCGGCCCCGATGGTGACCACGTCGTCGAGGGTCCTGTCGAGCGCCGTCGCGCCGTAGAGCGCGAAGAAGCAGGCTTCCAGCAGGGAGGACTTCCCGCTCCCGTTGAGCCCGTGGATGACCGTCACTCCGGCGTCGAGTCGGAGGTCGGCCTCGGCGTAGCACTTGAAGTTGTGCAGGCGGACGCGCTCGAACTTCATAGGTACTCCTCCATCGAACGCTGGTCGTCGGTAGCGTCGGTCGGTTCGGCGTCGGCCGCCGGTTCGTCGGATTCGGGCTTCGACTCGGCCGGTCCGGATTCAGCGTCGGCCGGTTCGGGTTCGCCTCTGGGGTCGGTCGGTTCGGCGTCGGTCGGTTCGGCGTCGGTCGATTCGTCCTCGGGGCCACCGTCGTCGGGCGCGGACTCGAACGCCGTGAGGTCGCCTTCCTCCATCACGGCGCTCACGCGATTCCGGACCGACTCGCGGACGTTCGAGTCGGCGACCTTGCTCGCCCGCACCGTCTCGTCGATATCCCGGGCGGCCTCGCTGAGTCCGAGGTCCCGGACGCGCTCTCGGACCGCGTCGTCGGGGTCGGCAAAGGACACCTCGACGTCCTCGTCGCTCTCCTCGACCTCCCGGCGGTCCTTGACGCGAGCGACGAGCGCGCCCTCCTCCAGCGCGAACTCCTCGACGCGTGCGGGCGTGACCTGCTCGCCCTCGCCCTCGATTTCGATGACGGCGACCGCGTCGTCGAGGTCGTACTCACGGACCGCCTCGCGGACGCGGTCGATGCCCTCGTCCTCGCCGAGGTCGACCGAGACGAACGCGAAGTCTCGGGTAGCGTCGAGCCCTCGTCGGGTGATTGAGACCTCGCCGTCGAACTCCACGATGTTGTACCCCCGGTCCTCGCGCTCGTCGGTGCTACAGCGCTCGGTCGACCCGCAGTAGGTGACCCACGCGCCCGCGACCTCCTTCCGGCCGGGCTTGTGGTTGTCGCCCAACAGCATCGCGTCGAAGTCGAGGTTGGCCTCGGTCAGCACCTCCTCGGCGTCCCAGTCGCCGAGGTCGAAGGGTTCGAACAGGCCGTGGCTCACCAGCGCGGCGTGGTCCCGGTCGTGGTCCGAAAAGTCGTAGTCGAGGTCCTCGCGCTTCGACTTGGGGACGTGGTCGAGGCCGTAGAAGGCGGTCTCGCCGATTACTTCGGGTTCGTCGCCGAGGCGCGTGGCGAGCCCCAGCATCTCGAAGAGGTCGAGCCACTGGCGGCCCCGCGTCCCCTCGTGGTTGCCGACGATGGCGAGGAACGGGATGTCCGCATCACGGAGCGTTCGGAGGACCGAGATGGTGCCGTGGAGGGCCGACAGGTCGGGCCGCCGGTCGTGGAACAGGTCGCCCGCGTGGACCACCGCGTCCACATCCTCGGCGATGGCGTCGTCTATCACCTGCTCGAACGCTTGGAGGAAGTCGGCCCGTCGCTCGGGGGAGTGGTACTGGCGGTACCCGAGATGGGTGTCCCCCGTGTGTATCACCCGTGTCATTGGGGCGACGTTCGCATCCGGAGCCTAAAGGCGTTCCGCGACGTTGTGGATGGCGACGGTCTCGCGAACGGGTCGGTCGTGATTCTCGTCCCCGCGTTCGACATACCCCGGTATGGTCCCGTTATCGGGTATAAGTGTGTGGTCGAACGGGTGTGAAGCGAGTAAATGTTCACCTTCCTCTCGGCGCGTGCTGGCGCGACCCGTGGTTTGGGTCGCGCCAAGGCGCGCGAGGGACGAGCATCACAGGGCGCGAGCGAAGCGAACGCCCGAGAAGCGCAGTCGGCTGGGGAGGACGTGGCCTGCGGTTGCGGTGCTGTGCGGTCTCATCGGTGACGTGCGAGCAGACACGATACGACCCAGAAAGTGACGCGAGCGCGATTACAGAAAGTAACCGAGGCCGAAGCGTCCTGCTCGCACGTCACCTAGGAAAACCGCAGGCCACACGCCTCCCCAGCCGATTCCTTCGCTCCGTTCAGTCGCTCAGTCATCCCTCGCGCGGTTGGCGCGACCACATTCGGGTCGCGCCAGCACGCGCCGAGGTGGAAAGGCGAAAAACGCGAAGCGAGAACGGCGAAAAACGCGAAGCGAAGTAGAGAAGAACCGAACTTTCGCAGAGCCAGCTACTCCAGATCTAGCGAGTAGAGGCGCTTGCGGGCGTCCGAGAACGAGAACCGCGAGTCCACCAGTCCCTCGTCGTCGAGTCGATTCAGCGCGTATCGGACCGTCCGGTCGGGGAGCAGCGACTCCTCGGCGATCTGGCTCTGGGTCAGGGTGTCGTTGTACTCCAGTACCTTGGCGACCAGCTTCGCGCTCGGCGGGAGGTCCCGGATTGATTCGGTCACGTTCTCCCCCGTGAGGCGGCTTTCGTCGGCTCGCGTGGTTTCTGAGGTGCTCATGCTACTCCCACGTTCCGGATACAGGGTAATAATATTTCTCCTTTCAATATATTACTGTAGGGTATCCTACCCGTCGTACCGGAACGCCTCTCGCGGCGGTCTCTCGGCCCGAACCGACGGGCCTCACCCCCACCCGAAGCCTCTTATGAGGGTGGCACCTAGACGGGCGTGATGACCGACACCGTGGAAGACGTCGATCTCCCGTACGACGAGGAGAGCGCGTCCCAACAGGAGAAGATCGAGGCGTTACAGGAACGGCTCGAAGTCCTCGAATCCCAGAACGAGGAGATGCGCGACAAGCTCCTGGATGCCAACGCGGAGAACAACAAGTACCAGCAGAAGCTCGAACGGCTCACTCACGAGAACAAGAAGCTCAAGCAGTCCCCGCTGTTCGTCGCCACCGTCCAAGAGATGACCGACGAGGGCGTCATCATCAAACAGCACGGCAACAACCAGGAGGCGGTCACGGAAGTGACCGACGAGATGCGTGAGGAGCTCGAACCCGACAGCCGGGTCGCTGTCAACAACTCTCTGTCTATCGTCAAGACCCTCGACAACGAGACCGACGTGCGCGCTAGAGTCATGCAGGTCGAGGAGAGCCCCGAGGTCACCTACGAGGACATCGGCGGTCTCGAAGAGCAGATGCAGGAGGTACGGGAGACGGTCGAGATGCCCCTCGAAAATCCCGACATGTTCGGCGAGGTCGGCATCGACCCGCCCAGCGGCGTCCTCCTCTACGGCCCGCCCGGCACCGGCAAGACGATGCTGGCGAAGGCGGTCGCGAACCAGACCGACGCCACCTTCATCAAGATGGCTGGCTCCGAACTGGTCCACAAGTTCATCGGTGAGGGCGCGAAGCTGGTCCGGGACCTCTTCGAGGTCGCCCGCCAGCACGAGCCCGCCGTGCTGTTCATCGACGAGATAGACGCCATCGCGGCCAAGCGGACCGACTCGAAGACCTCGGGGGATGCCGAGGTCCAGCGGACGATGATGCAACTGCTCTCGGAGATGGACGGCTTCGAGGACCGCGGGGAGATTCGCATCATCGCCGCCACGAATCGCTTCGACATGCTCGACCGCGCCATCCTCCGGCCCGGCCGCTTCGACCGCCTCATCGAGGTCCCCAAGCCGAACCTCGAAGGCCGCGAGAAGATCTACCGCATCCACACCCGCGACATGAACGTCGCCGACGACGTGGACTTCGAGAAGCTCGCGAAGGACTCCGAGGACGCCTCGGGTGCCGACATCAAGGCGGTCTGCACCGAGGCGGGGATGTTCGCCATCCGCGACGACCGGACCGAGATCACGATGGCCGACTTCGAGAACGCCAAGTCCAAGATCGACGCCGAGGACGAGGACGAGGAAATCTCGAAGACCTTCGCGTAGAACGCGGTTCTGCGGGCAACTCCTCGTCGTTCTTCGACTCTCTCTCGCGACTCACGGAACAGCCACGGCCGTCGTGGTCAGAGACCCGCGTAGATGGCGTAGGGGACGAGGAACAGGACGACGGTCATCACGAGCAGAATCAGGCCGTATCCGGCGAACGTCCCGAGCGCGGTCCACCACGAGGGGTGGTCGAAGTCGGCGAGCGCGTTCATGCTCGAAGCGAGGCGACGCCGGACCTTAAATCCCTCCCCGACGACCCCGCGTGCGCCTACCTCACGATGTCGCCGATTCTCCGCGCTTGGCCCGTCAGCTCGGGGTCCTCCTCGACTATCCGGAGGACCTCGTGGTCGGTCACGTCGAAGTACGACTTGCCAGTCGCACCCTCGATGAGGTCCTTCGAGAGGCGGAACTCCGTCCCCTCGTAGACCACGTCGACCCCGTCCTCGTCGAACGCGAGTGTCGTCATGTAGCGGCGTTCGCCCCCATCGTTTAAAAACCCACAGAACCGGGCCGCCGACAGGGGGTCGTCTGACGGAAGTTTATTAGGGGGGAACCGAACAGGTGTTGGTGTGTCGCTGCGCTCGGACCCGCTCGACGAACTCGCCATCCCCGACGGGACGACCGTCGAGGAGCACGACCTCGTGACCGACGGCGACGTGATAATCGGCGGTCAGAGTACCGTGGAGTTCGGCGTGCGCGGCCACAACGTCATCGCGGGCGAACGCGTCCGGTTCGGCGGCCACATCGAGGCCGAGGCCGACTGCCGCCTCGACATGTGGTCGGACGTCGAAGCCAACGTCCTCGTCGGTCGGGACGCCTACCTCGGCGAGCGCGTCCACGTCGCGGGCAGGCTGATGGTCTCCGGCGACCTCGACATCGGCGACGACGTGAACATCGAGGAGGGGTTCGAGGCCAACGGCTGGATCGTCATCCGCAACCCCATGCCGACCATCGTGTTCGTGTTCGTCTACCTCTCTCAACTCCTCCGAATCGGCGAGGAGGAGGCCGCCGAGGACCTCGTTTCGGACCTGCTCGAAAACGAGGAGGTCGAGGCCGACCCGCTGGTCGTCCCCCGGAACGGCCACGTCAGCGACGACTCGTGGCGGGTCTCGACCCCCGCGAGAATCGGTGACGACTGTCGACTCCACGGCAACTTCCGTGCGGAGTCCATCGCGGTCGGCGAGCGCAACGAGGTGTTCGGCAGTCTCCGCGCCCGTGGGGACATCACGGTCGGCGAGGACACCGTCATCCACGGCGACGTGACCACCCGGAACGGGACGGTCGAACTCGCCGACGGCGTCGAGATTCGCGGCGACGTCTCCTGCGAGGACCTCCGGTTCCACGAGGGCGCGGTCGTCGACGGGACCATGCGCGCAGGCGGCGAGATGACGATGATGCAGGCCGGGCGGACCAAGCGCATCGCGGCCGACGGCGACGGTGCCGATGTCGGCGAGGAGGCCGACGACGACGCGAGCGACCCGGAATCGGGAGCGGCCGCTCCCGATTCCGGGTCGTCCGGAGACGCTTCGGTCGCTGAGTCGTCCGAGGACGCTTCGGTCGCTGAGTCGTCCGGCGAAGCCCCGCCCGAGACGTAGGCTACTCGATGTAGCCGAGCTTTCGCAACTGTTCCTTGTCGAGGTGTCCCTCCGCGTCGTCGGTCGGTTCCCGGTCGGGCGAGCGGGCGAACTCGGTCGGGAGGCCCGACCGCGCGTCGAGCATCGGCCGGGAGACGCTCCCGTAGGTCACGGTTCTCGGGCCGAAGGTCCGCGCGAGCGCGAGAAGCTTTCGAGGCGTCATGTTGGCGCGAATCGCCGCCGCGGTGCCCTCGAAGAGGAGGTAGCCCCCGAGTCCGTAGGCCGTCCGAATCGCGGTCGAGCCGTGGTGGAACACCACGCCGCCCTCGTCGCTCCAGACCGAGGTCGCGGCGTACAGCGGCATCGTGCGGTCCAGCGGCTCGAACGTGTACTGGCTCCAGATTTCGCTGCGGGGCCACCGGTCTGTCGGCGGACTCGACCGCCACGCGTCGACGCCGTCGAAGCCCCGCCCGGGCTCGATTCCGTACGCGCTGAGCGCGGTCGGCGCGAGGTCGACGCCCGACAGGAGGTGGTCGTACCGCTCGCCAGCCGGGAGGCCCGCGCCCACGAACGCGACGGGCACCCGGGCGAGTTCGGGCACGAGGGGCGCGCTGTGTCCGTAGATTCCGCCCCGCGAGGGTTCGCCGAGGAGTTCGCCGTGGTCACTGGTGAAGACCGCGAGCGTGTCCTCCAGGATTCCGCGCTCGTCCAGTCGGTCCACCAGCGCGAGGAACCGGTCGACCGACTCCGAGACGCCCCGCTCGTACCACTCGGCGATGTCGTCCGGGCGGTCGGCGTACGCGTCGAAGAACTCCGAGGAGACCTCCCAGTCGTCGAACGACTGGCCGTAGGGCGCGTGACCGCCCTTGTCGTGGACGACGTGGACGAACGGCGGTTCGAGTTCGTCGAGCGTCGTCTCGTCGGTCAGCCGGTTCATCCACAGCGGCGGCTTCTCGGCCGACTCGACGTGGGTCCAGATGGTGCCCGCGTCGAACCCGACGTTCTCGGGCTCGGAGAGCAGGCGGGGCGTCCGGGCGAGCCGGGTGTCGAACCCCCACACCCCGTGTGTGGTCGGGTACCGACCGGTGGTCAGCGAGGGCAGGCTCGAGGCCGTCCACGTACTCGGCGCGATTGCCTCCGCGGTCACCCCTCGCTCGGCCACCCGGTCCGGGAGCGCGTCGAACCGGGTGCTGTCGGAGACGAAGACGAGGACGTTGTCGACCGTGTCCGCCGACGCCAACTCGGAGAGGGGCCGCTCGGCTACTGACATACCCCGTCCAACCACGTTCCCCTCCATAAGCGTTGTAGCTGTCGCCCGTCGGTGGCGTTCGGGAGAACCGGCGTTACGGCGCGTCTCGCCAGTCCTTTTCGCCCTCCGACGATTGAGGTCCGTCGGCCGCGAACAGATTAGTCACGGGGTTAATGTAATAAACATTGGCGTACAATACGGGGGCACGCATGGGAGAGATGGACATTCGTGTCAGGTGGTGCCAATGCACTCGGTAGTGCTGACGAAGGGGGTCCCGGACTTCCGGGAGGGGCAGGTGTCGTTCGACGAGGACGGCCACCTCGAACGCGGGAAGACCCCGACCGTGATGAACCCGAACGACGAGTTCGCGCTCAGGGCGGCGCTCCAGACCAAGGTGAAACGCGGCGGGGAGGTCTCCGTGATGAGCATGGGTCCGCCGGGCTACGAGAGCGTCCTCGAAGAGGCGATGGGCGTGTACGCCGACGACCTCTACCTGCTGTCGGACCGTGAGATGGCCGCGGCCGACACATGGGCGACCGCCATCACGCTGTCGGCGGGCATCGAAAAGATCGGCGAACCGGACCTCATCTTCGCGGGGTTCAAGACCGCAGACGGCGAGACCGGCCAGACCGGCCCCCAGACCGCGTGGTGTCTCGACCGACCCATCGTGACCCACGTCATCGCGCTGGAGGTCGACGAGGACGCGGGCCGCATCCGCGCGAAGCGACTCGTCGAGGGCGACGCCGACGAGATAGAGACCGTCGAGGCTCCCCTGCCCGCGTTCGTGGTGACCGACCCCGAGTTCGAGCCCTCCTACCGGCGGGCCGAACACCGGCTTCGACACAAGCAACTGAAGGCCGAGACCGACGAGCGCGTCGAGAGCTACGAGGACCACCTCACGACGTGGGACCACGAGGACCTCGACCTCGACCCCGACTTCATCGGCCTCGACGGGTCGCCGACCATCGTCTCCGGTGTCGACCCCATCCCGAAGGCCCCCTCCGAGCGCGAGGCGACGATGGTCGACCCGGGCGACGAGGACGCGATGGCCGACGTGCTCGAAACGATGCGGCCGCTCGCGGGGGGTGACTGAGCGTGGCCGACGAGACAGACGCGGGCCTCGACCCGAGCGAGTACACGGTCGACGAACTCGAAGCGGAGCTGAACGCGGTGTCGAACCCCTCGGACCTCGACGCGGTGCTGGCGGCCGAGGAGTCGGGGAAGGACCGCAAGACCGCCAAGGAGGCCATCCGGAAGCGCATCGACGCGTTGGAGGTGGAAACCGAAGGCGAACCGACAGACACCGACCACGAGGAGGAGTACGCGGGCGAAGAAGGCACCGACACTCCCGAGGCGGCAGGCGATGCAGAACAGGGAGACGAATCGCCAGACGAGACCGACGTGAGCTACGAGGTCGAGAACCGGACGTGGGACAAGCACCACGTCCGCGCGCTGAAGGGCGGCACGTATCGGGACATGTGGGTCTACTGCGAGACCCAGGGCGGCGAACTCCTCGACGTCTCGAAGGAGATGCTCGGGAAGGCCCGCGACCTGATGGACGGCTACAACGACGACTACGGCGTCTCCGTGAGCGAAGCGAACGGAGGCTCGTCGGATGAGTCCGACGGTGGGGACGAGCGAGTCGTCGGCGTCCTCGTCGGCGACGAGATGGAGCCGCTCGCCGAGGAGGCGGTCGCCTACGGCGCCGACGTGGCGATATACCACGAGGACGACCGACTCGAACGCTTCCGCCACAAGCCCTACACCGAGATCGTCTCGGACATGGCCCGCGGCGGCGCAGACCCTCCGAACTGGGCGACCGGCGACCCCGGCACCGAACCCACCGTCGACTGGCGCGACTACGACAAGCCCCGCTACTTCCTGTTCCCGGCGACCAACAACGGCCGGGACCTCTCGGCGCAGGTGCAGGGCGAACTCGACTCCGGGCTGGCGAGCGACTGCTCGGGACTCTCCATCGAGGAGGAACTCATCTCCAACCCGGTCAAGACGGGCGAACCCGGCGAGAAGGTGGAGTTCGAGCGCGTCCTCCACATGAAGCGCCCCGACTTCTCGGGGTTCGAGTACTCCACGATTCTGTGTCTCGACAACCCCGGCCGGGAGTTCCACCCGCAGGGGTGTTCGGTGATTCCCGGCAGTTTCGACGCCATCGACCCCGACCACGACCGAGAGGGCGAACTCGTCGAGCACGACCTCGACCTCCCCGACGACTGGTTCCGGGTGGAGGTGTCCGAGTGGGACCGCCTCGACGACGGCGTCGACCTCACCGGCCACGACGTGGTGGTCGCGCTCGGGCGCGGCATCGGCGACGACCCGACCGAGGGAATCGAACTCGGTATCGACCTCGTCGAGGCCTTCGAGGACGCCGCGCTCGGCCTCTCGCGGGGCGTGGTCACGGCCTCCTACAGCGTCGACGGCCACGTCGCCGACTACGTCGCCGAGGAACGGCAGATCGGCGAGACCGGCCAAGAGGTCGAACCCCGACTCTACATCGCGGCCGGAATCTCGGGCGCGGTCCAGCACAAGGTCGGGATGGACGAATCCGACACCATCGTCGCCATCAACACCGACCCCGAGGCCCGAATCCGGGACTTCAGCGACTACTTCATCGAGGGCGACCTCTTCGAGGTGCTCCCCCGCCTGACCGAATCCGTCGAGGCGGGCGAACTGACCCTGCGAGCGGAGGCGAGCGATGACTGACGAATACGAACACTACGAGGCGGTCGTCGTCGGGGCCGGGCCCGGCGGGGCGGCGGCCGCGGCGACGCTGGCGCGAAACGACGTGGAAACGCTGGTCCTCGAACGCGGCGTCGAGGCCGGGTCGAAGAACGTGACGGGCGGACTCATCTACGCCGAGGAGTCGGCGCCGTACACCATGGACGACCTGTTCCCCGAGTTCCGCGCGGAGGCGACCGAGCGGCCGGTCACCGACTACTACCTCCACAACGTCGCGGGCCAGCAGGTCGAGACCTTCGACATCACCGACCTCCACGACCACGACACCGAGTGGTCGGACGCGGTCCTCCGGCGGAGGATGGACTCGTGGGTCGCCGACAGGGTCCACGAACTGGCGAGCGAGACCGGCGGCGGCCTCCTCACGGAGGTCCGGGTCGACGGCCTCCTGCGGGAGAACGGCGAGATAGTCGGGGTCACCTGCGACGAACTCGACCCCATCAGGGCCGACGTGATAATCGCGGCCGACGGCGTCAACTCCGAACTCGCCCGCGACGCGGGCCTGATGGACTGGGACGAGCCCGAGGAGTGGTTCCAGGGCGTGAAGGCGGTGGTGGACGTGCCCGAGGACGTGATCGCCGACCGCTTCGGCGTCGGCGACGACGAGGGCGAGGCCCATCTGTTCTCGGGCGACCTGTTCGGCGACGTGCGCGGCGGCGGGTTCTGCTACACCAACGAGGACTCGCTGTCGATAGGGACCGTCTTCCACCTCGACAGCCTCGTCGCCGAGGAGGCCGAACCCCACGAACTCCTCGATGGCCTGCTCACACATCCCCTGATGGCCCAGTGGCTGGAGGGCCACTACGACGAGGTCGAGTACAGCGCGAAGCTCGTCCCGGACTCGAAGAAGGCCGCCCACCCCTCGCCCCACGAGGGCCGCCTGCTCGTCGTGGGCGACGCGGCCGGGCAGATGCAGGCTCAGGGCCCCATCATCAAGGGGATGAACCACGCCGTGAGCGCCGGGGCGCTCGCGGGCGAGGCGTTCGTCGAGGCGACCCTGCGCAACGACCCCGAGTCGGCGGGCGACCTCTACGAGAAGAAGCTCTACGACGAGGGGCTGATGGCGAAGCTCAGACCGCGGGGGTACCGGGCCGCGCGCGTCCTCGGCGAGCGCGAGACCGTGACGGACCTCGCCGACGCGGTGCTGACCTCCGGCGTGGGCAGGCGGGCGGTCTCGCTTCTCGGCGACCGACTGGAGGGGCTGTACTCCTCGCCCAGACTCTCCCAAATCGTGCCCGACACTCGGACGCCGTACGTCACGTTGCCGACGGTCATCGCCGAGGAACTGGGCGACCCGGTCGAGGGCGAGGCCGACTACGAGCCAAAGAGCCTGCTCGACCGCATCGGCGACCTGACCTACGACACCGACGTGGGCAACGCCCACATCGAACTCCGGGACGACTCGGTCGAGGCCAGCGGCGCGGCCGTCTCGGCGTGTCCGGTCAGCGCCCAGGACTTCGGCGGCGGGTGCTACCGCGAGGAGACCGTGAAGACCAACGGCGACGAGGAGAAACTGGTCAGCCTCGACACCCAGCCCTGCGTGGAGTGTGGCACCTGCGCGGTCGTCGCCGACACCGACTGGGAACACCCGCGGGGCGGCAAGGGCGTCGAGTTCAAGCAGGGATGAGCGAGCTTCGCGAGCGAATCGCCGACCTCGCCGACCGCGCTCGCGAGGACCGCGAGGCGTTCGACCCGCCCGACGACCCGCCCGACGACGAGCGCGCTCTGCGATACCTCCGGGAGGGCGTCGGCGACGCGGTCGCGGTCTACGTCGAGGCTCGGACCGGCGAGTTCGTCCCGCTCGACGCCGCGGAGATGGCCCTGCTGGAGCGCGCGCTCAACGACTGGCTCGAACTCTACGCCCGGTGTCACGGCCGCGACATCGACGCCGCGTTCACGCTCCGAGAGATCGCCGAACTGGTGGTTGACACTCGGGACCTGACCGACACCGCCCAACTGTTGACCGGCGTTCCGGCGCGGCGTGCGTAGGTCGTCGCGCTCGGTGACACGGTCCACCGAGAATCGGCCGGTGACGCAATCCACGGGAAAACGGCCGGTGACACAGTCCACCGAAAAACGGCCGGTGACACAGTCCACCATCGGGTGGGACTGAAAGGGGCCGCCCGCTCGCGCTTGCGTGGTCGTCTCCGGCGGCTCCATTCGGCGCGGGCGTTGCGGAGAGCGCCGAATATCCGCCGGAGCGACCGCGAGCGGGCGGGGGCTTTCTGGGTGTTAGTCGTGGAGTGTTCGCAGAGGGTTCGTAGCGAGCGGGCGGGGGCTTTCTGGGCGTTCTCGGTTTTGGAAGTGGTAGCTCGTAGCGAGCGGGCGGGGGCTTTCGAGGACATCTCTGTCTGGAATCCGTTCTCGAAACGCTATCCAACGACCGATAGTCCGAAGCTTTATCTATAACCCGTGGTAATCCGGTCGCATGGAACTCCCGACGCCCCAGGATATCCGGGAGCGACGGACCGAACTCGGGCTGACCCAGAGCGAACTGGCTGGGCAGGCCGACGTCTCTCAGCCGCTCATCGCGCGCATCGAGGGCGGCGACGTCGACCCCCGGCTCTCGACGCTCCGGCGGATCGTCGACGCGCTCGAACGCTCGGAGGGCGACATCGTCCGTGCAGACGACCTGATGCACGAGGAAGTCGTCAGCGTCGGCCCCGACGCGTCGGTCAGCGAGGCGGTCTCCGCCATGCAGGACGCTGGCTACTCCCAACTCCCCGTCATCAAGGACGGCGTCCCGGTCGGGTCCATCAGCTTCGAGGACCTGATGAGCGTCGACGAGGACGCCCGCGACCGTCCAGTCAGCGAGTTCATGGGCGAGAGCTTCCCCACCAAGTCCCGCAGCGCCACCCTCGACGAGATAAGCACCGACCTCGGTCACAACAAGGCAGTCATCGTGACCGAGCGGGGCAACACGGTCGGAATCATCACCGAGGCCGACATCGCGGCGCGGTTGTCCTGACGGGACGAGCGGCGGTTTCGAACCACCAACAATTATCGTTCGTGGTGACACAGACGAACACATGACCGACTTCTCCGAGCGAGTAGAGCAGGTCTCCATCAGCGGCATCCGCGAAGTGTTCGAGGCGGCGGGCGAGGACGCCATCAACCTCGGACTCGGCCAACCCGACTTCCCGACGCCCGAGCACGCCCGTCGGGCCGCGATAGAGGCCATCGAGGCCGGGAAGGCCGACGCCTACACCTCCAACAAGGGGACGCTCGAACTCCGGGAGGCCATCAGCGCGAAACACGAGCGCGACAACGGCTTCTCGGTCCCGCCCGAGAACCTCATCGCCACCTCGGGCGGGAGCGAGGCGCTCCACATCGCGCTGGAGGCCCACGTCGACCCGGGCGAGGAGGTCGTCTACCCCGACCCCGGGTTCGTCTCCTACGAGGCGCTGACCCACCTCGCGGGCGGGACGCCCAAGCCGGTCGCACTCCGCGAGGACCTCACCCTCGACCCCGGGGCGGTCGAGAACGCCATCACCGACGACACCGCCGCGTTCGTGGTCAACAGCCCCGCCAATCCCACGGGCGCGGTCCAGAGCGAGGACGACATGCGGGAGTTCGCCCGCATCGCCGACGAACACGACGTGCTCTGTATCTCCGACGAGGTGTACGAACACATCGTCTTCGACGGCGAGCACCGCTCGCCGATGGAGTTCGCCGACTCGGACAACGTCGTGGTCGTCAACGCCTGTTCGAAGACCTACTCGATGACCGGGTGGCGACTCGGCTGGGTCGCCGCGAGCGACGAGCGAATCGAGCGCATGCT
Source organism: Halorussus salilacus (assembly GCF_024138125.1). NCBI lineage: Archaea > Methanobacteriati > Methanobacteriota > Halobacteria > Halobacteriales > Haladaptataceae > Halorussus > Halorussus salilacus. The sequence goes on along the minus strand of NZ_CP099993.1, from coordinate 731,918 downwards.
CCGGGTCCACCAGTACGCCCAGGCCTGCGCGTCGGCCCCCGCCCAGTACGCCGCCGAGGCCGCCCTCTCCGGACCGCAGGACCAGGTCGAGGAGATGGTGGCCGCCTTCGAGGAGCGCCGGGACCTCCTGCTCGACGGCCTCTCGGACATGGGCCTCGAGACCCCGACGCCCCGCGGGGCGTTCTACGCGATGCCGAAGGTGCCCGAGGGCTGGGTCGAGGAGGTCATCGACCGCGGCGTCGTCGTCGTCCCCGGCGAGGCGTTCGGCGAGCACGGCGAGGGCTACGCCCGCATCTCCTACGCGACGGGGACGGAGGAACTGAAGGAAGCGGTCGAAATCATGCGCGAGGCGACCGAGGCGGTTCGGTAGGCAATTTCGGGATAGCGACTTTTTCCACCCCGGCGCGTGCTGGCGCGGCCCGTCAGTGGCCGCGCCAACCGCGCGAGGGATGAGCATCGCAGGCAACGAGTGAAACGAGGAGCCGAGAAGCGCAGTCGGTTGGGGAGGGTCGTGGCCTGCGGTCGCGGTGCGGTTGCGGTCCTCATCGGTGACGGCAGTAGCTAGCTTCTCGCTGTCATCCTTCCTTCCAGAGCAGATTCGTTCCTATCACGAACACTCACTCCGCCCGAGATTTATGGGTGCGCCCGTTGTGCGAGAGTCTATGCCACTTTCGCGTCGAGGCTCCGGCGTCGCGCCCGCGACCCGCGCGCTCGCCTCGCAGGTCCACCCCGTCTTCATGCTCCCGCCGGTCGCCTGCTCGCTGTTCGGCGGGGTGCTGGCGGGCGCGTTCGCCCCCCTGTCGGGAGCGCTCCACGCGACCGCCATCTTCGCGGCGGTGTACACCGCCCACGTCAAGGACGGCTACGTCGACTTCCACGTCCGCGGCGAGGACGACGACCACCCGCTGACCGAGCGGGGCTGCAAGGGCGCGCTCGCGGCCTCGACCGCGCTCTTCTTCGCCTGTCTCGGGGGCCTGTGGCTCGCCGCGAGCCCCGGCGCGGCCCTGCTCACGCTTCCGACGTGGCTCGTCGCCTACCACCACGCGCCCCAGCTCGACACCAACCCCGTCACCGCGACCACGGGCTACCCCCTCGGCATCGCGCTCTCGATTCTGGGCGGCTACTACGCGCAGGCCGACGCGCTCGGGGCGGTCCCGCTGGCGTTCGCCGCCGTCTTCCTCGTCCTGCTCTCGGGCGTGAAGGTGATCGACGACGCCCAGGACTTCGAGTACGACCGCTCCATCGACAAACGAACCGTCGCGGTGGCGCTCGGCCCCCGCCGCGCCCGGACCGCCGCCTACGCCCTGATGACGGCCGCGCTCGTCCTCGTGGTCGGGTTCGCGGCGCTCGCCGTCTTCCCGCCGAGCAGTGTCGCCGCCGTCGCGGGGTTCGGGGCGGTCGCGCTCGCCGCGCGCCGGGCAGACCCCACGCTGGCGACCATGCTCCTCGTCCGGGGGTCGTACGTCTTCCTCGCGCTGTTGCTGGTGGCGGTGTGGTTCCGGCCGTTGGCCTGAGCGGTCAATCGGCGGCGAGCGACCGCGGGAACCGTGACCGACTGAATCCGCGATTCGGGTCCGTCGTCTTCCGCGCCGGTCGGGACCGGGGTGTTCGTGACGACCGGCGAGCGGGAGGGCCCTACTCGTCGGCCGCGGCCCGACACCGCGCGACCCACCGCTCCTCGAAGGCCTCGGCGCTCACGACGCGCCCCGCGAGGTCGGCGATTTCGGTGACCTCCTCCGCTTCGCACCACTCGACGCACTGCCGATAGACGTCCATCGGGAGGTCGTCGGCGTCCTCGACCACTCGAAGGGAGTCCGCGCCCGCCAGATGCGCGACGAAAGCGCGGGTGTGGCCGTCGGTCAGGGTCCAGCGACCCTCGATTTCGCGGACCGGCAAGGGGTCGTAGTTCGGGTCGTCGAAGTCGAACCACCGGGTCGCGAGCGCGAGCTTTCGGCCATCGAGGTAGAGTTGGCTCGGTCGGACCGCCGAGAGTGGGAGTTCGAAGCGCGACCGGTCGGGCATACCGGACGATTGCGTCCCTCAAGACTTAATCGCTAGCCCGTCACATCTTCGGTATGGCACTCGACGGCGCGTGGACCCACGGCCAGACCGTCGTGAACGACGTTCGCCTCCACTACGTCGCCGCGGGCGAGGAGGACGACCCGCTGGTCGTCCTCCTCCACGGCTTCCCGGAGTTCTGGTACTCGTGGCGCGAACAGCTTCCCGCGCTCGCCGACGCGGGCTACCGGGTGGTCGCGCCCGACATGCGGGGGTACAACCGCTCGGAGAAGCCTCCTGGAGTGGGAAGCTACCGGACCGCGGAACTGGTCGGCGACGTGGTCGGGCTGATAGACCGCTTCGGGGACTCGTCGTCGGCCCGAATCGTGGGCCACGACTGGGGCGGCCTCGTCGCGTGGGAGACCGCCATCCGGTATCCGGAGGTGGTCGACCAGTTGGCGGTGCTGAACGCGCCCCACCCGGCCGCCTACCGGCGGGAACTCCGCCGGAACTCCGACCAGTGGCGGCGGTCGTGGTACGCCGTCTCCTTCCAGCTTCCGTTGGTCCCCGAGGCCCTGCTCGGGGCGCGCGACTGTGCCGGAGTGGGTCGGCTACTCCGCGAGACCGCGAATCCAGGCACCTTCGACGAGGACGACCTCCGGCGCTACCGGGAGGCGGCGTCTCGGCCGGGCGCGCTGACCGCGGCGCTGAACTACTACCGGGCGGCGTTACGGGGGAACCTCCGCCGAGAGATTCGCGAGTGGCTGGGCTTCGGCGGGCGGTCGGCGGTCGTCGACGCGCCGACCCTCCTGATTTGGGGCGAACGCGACCCCGCGCTCGTCGTGGAGCTGACCGAAGGACTCGACGGGTGGGTTCCGGACCTCCGGGTCGAGCGCCTGCCCGAGGCGACCCATTGGGTCCAGAACGACCGCCCCGACGACGTGACCGAGCGACTGCTGGCGTTCTTCGGGGAGTGACGAGGAGGGAGCTACTCGGGGAGTGACGGGGAGGGAGCTACTCGGAGTCCTCCTCCGGGAGTCGGACGACCTCCTCGGGGTTCTGGAACGCGTAGAGGACGATGTCGCCCGCGACGCGCTGGTCTCGGAGGAGTCCGTGGGCCTCGCCCCGACCGATCTCGGCGATTATCTCGACCGCGGTTATCAGGTCGTCCTGCCTGACGCCCAGGTCCCCGCGCTCGACTTCGACCCCATCGGGGGCCGCCACGCTTTCGAGCATGACCTCGACGAACCGAGAGAGGTCGGTGGTGTCGGCGAGCCGTTCGTGCCACGACGCCGGGTAGATGCTGAGGTTGCCCTCGATTCGGTAGACGCGGTCTCCGGGTTGCCACGTCGGCGAGTCGGTCGTGCGGTCGTCGAGCGAAGTCGCGAGTCGGTGGGGGTCGTAGTCGAGCTCCTCGGCGTAGGCTTCGACCAAGTCCCGGGGGACGCCGGGCCCCTCGACCGGGTGGTGGCGTTCGAGATACTGGACGAGTTCCCGTGCAGTGAGGTAGTCGTCGTGGTGGGCGAGGTTCTCGACGAGGTCGGAATCGACGCTTGTCATGCGAACAGGGTGCGACGCCGACCCGTGAAAGCGCTCCGTAAGAATTCGGACGTGTTCGCGGCGATACCGACGCCGAATCCGAGCGCCGCGCCTACTTCGCGGTGCTCACGATCTTTATCACGTCGCCCTCCTCCAGCTCGTAGCTCTCGCTGACCTCTCGGTTCGTCTTTCCGTTCACGGCGTGCAGATACCCGTCGCCGATGTCGCTGTGGACCGCGTACGCGAGGTCCTTCGGGGTCGACCCGCGGGGAAGGAGGAAGGCGTCGGGGAGGACGTTGCCCTTCGCGTCGGTCCACCGGGTCTCGTTCTGGACCGGGTAGGCCGTGATTCGGTCGAGCAGGCCGTAGACCGCCTCGTTCAGGGCGGTCTGGACGCCGGTGCCGCCGGATTCGCGCATGACTCCCCGAATCTTTTCGAGGCCCGCCTCCTGCTCGTCTGAGAGGTCCCCGACTATCTCGAAGTCCTCGTCGCCGGGGTCGTACCCGACGACGCCCGCATCGGCGGCCTGTCGGAGCGCGAGTTCGCCCTCGGCGGTCGCGGGGATGACGGGCTTGCCGGTCTCCTGGAGTCGCTCGATGTTCTCCGGCGGGGCCACGTCGGCCTTGTTCGCCACGAGGATGATGGGTTTGGTCCGGGCGCGCACGTCGCGGGCGAGCGCGACCCGGTGGTCGTCGGTCCACTGGATCGGGTCCTCGGGGTAGTCGAGTTCGCGGAGGCTGGCGGCCACGTCGGCCTCGCTCGCGCCGAACCCGGTCAGCATCTCCGCGAGCGCGTCGTCGATGTCGAAATCGGGCGAGCGAGACTGGCGCTCGACCGTCTCCCAGTTGCGGTCGACGATGCTCGCGAGCCACTGGTCCAGTTGCTCCTCGATGAAGTCGACCTCCTCGACCGGGTCGTAGGTGCCGATTTCGACGGGTTCGCCCTCCTCGTTCGTCCCGCCCGAGGCGTCGACCACGTTGACGATGGCGTCGGCGTTGGTGAGTTCGTCGAGGAACTGATTGCCCAGTCCCCTGCCCTCGTGGGCACCGGGGACGAGTCCGGCCACGTCGAGGAGTTCGATGGGGACGTAGCGCTTGCCCGCCCGGCAGTTCTCGTCGCCGCATCGCTCGTCGCGTTCGAGGCAGGGACACTCGGTCCGGACGTGGCTGACCCCGCGGTTGGCGTCGATGGTGGTGAACGGGTAGTTCGCCACGTCCACGTCGGCCATGGTCGCGGCCTTGTAGAAGGTGGACTTGCCCGCGTTGGGCTTGCCCGCCAGCGCGATGGAGATCATGCGAGAGTGTACCGGCGTCCGGGGGAACTGCCTTTCGGTTCCGTGGACTTCGGGGGAGATGTGAAGTCCGAGTGGTCCAGCGACCGTCTCGAACGTGAACTACTCCGCCCGGCGCGTGCTGGCGCGGTCGTCGGGAGCGAAGCGACCGACGGCCGCGCCGACACGCGCGAGGGATGAGTATCGCAGGAAGCGAACGTAGTGAGCGACCGAGAAACGCAAGAGGCTGGGGAGGTTCGAGGCCTGCGGTCGCGGTCGCGGTCGCGCTGCTGTCGGTCGGACTGAAAGGGCCTGTGCGACCGCGAGCACGCAGGGGCTTTCTGGGCCTTCGCTCTCGCCCTGACTCACCCGTAACCGGAACCACGCAGCGTCGTTCCTCGCGGCCACAAAGCGCTACACCCACCTCGTCGTACCACCGGTGCCATGACGGCAGTCAAAGTCATCAAGGTGCTCGGCACCTCCGAGGAATCGTGGCAGGACGCCGCCGAGGAGGCGTTCCGCGAGGCCAGTAAGACCGTCGACGACATCAGCGGCATCGAAGTCGAGGACTGGACCGCGAAGGTCGAGGACGGCGAGATACAGGAGTACCACGCGACCGCCGAGATCGCGTTCCCGGTTCACGACGAGTGAGGGCCGGGAGGTCGGTCGGCGACGGACCGCTCTTTCGCGCTACAACTCCACCGCCATCATCACCTCGTCGACGTACTCGTCGTCGATCTTGTAGTGGTCCTCCCGGACCGCCTCGGTCTCCCAGCCGTGGGCGTCGAGGAACGCGATGGCGTCCTCGTTGGTGGAGGGGACGCTCTGGTAGACCTTCTCCAGTCCGTTGGCGGCCGCCCACGCCAGCCCGCGTTCGAGGAGGTGGCTCCCGATGCCGTGGCCCCGGTACTCGTCGAGGACGCCCACGGTCAGCTCGGCGGTGTGCGCGAGTTTGTCGAGTTCGGGCGCGTGGAGGTGGACCCACCCGACCACCTCGTCGCCGGGGTCCGTGGTCCCGGGCCCCTCGGAGCTACGGCGGGTCTCGCTCCCGACGGTGGCGACGAAGAACATCCGCGATTCGAGTTCGTTGTGCCGGAGCAGGGCCTCCTGGTGGTCGACCTCGTCGGCGACGCTCTCGGCGACGATGTATCGGCCCCGCTCGGCGACCCGGCGAATCGCGCCCACGATGCCCGAGAGGTCCTCCTGTCGGGCAGGCCGGATGGTGAACTCGACGCCGTCGGTCTCGTACTCCTCGGCCGCGCCCTCCTCGAACGCCGCCCGGAGGCGGCCGTCGAGCTCTTCGAGGTAGCCGTCGCGCTTGAGGATGGCGACGTGGTGGCGGAACCCACCGGGGTCCACGCGGAGGCGGTCGCGCGCGTCGTCGGCCTCGACCTCGCCGTGGCGCTCGACGAACTCGTAGATTCGCTTGCGGTCCTCGTGGTCGAACTCCAGCGACTCGGAGAACTCCATGATTAATGATAACACACCGCAATTACTTAATCCTTTCTCGGGTGTTGGAAGTCAAGATAGAGACTCGGGTACGATGCGAGAGGGAATCTGCAGGACGGAGTCGTGAAGCGTCAGAAAGCCCCCGCCCGCTCGCTACGAGCTACCACTTCCAAAACCGAGAACGCCCAGAAAGCCCCCACCCGCTCGCTACGAACCCTCTGCGAACACTCCACGACTAACACCCAGAAAGCCCCCGCCCGCTCGCGGTCGCTGGCCGACATATCCGCGCAAACCGCGCGCGGATAGGGGTCGGCCAGACGACCACGCAAGCGCGAGCGGGCGGCCCCTTTCAGTCCCACCCGATGGTGGACTGTGTCACCGGTCGTTTTCCCGTGGACTGCGCAATCGGCCGTTTTCCTGTGGACTGTGTCACCGGCCGTTTCACGGTGGACTGTGTCACCGGGCGGTTCTCGGCGGATGGTTCATCGGACGATTCCCGAGGTCGGTCTCGACGGGCGATTCGTCTCCGAACCCGGTGGTCACGTCACTCCCGCCGGAGTCACTCCTCGCCGCCGAACTCGATGTCCTCGTCCTCCTCGTACTCGATGGTCTCGACGACTTCGAGGGGAACGTCCCGGAGCGCTCCGCCGATCTCGCTCTTGGCGATGCGCTGGGCGTGCTCTTCGCCCTCGGCGTTGAACACCTTCATCTCCAGTACGAGTCCGACCAGCGCGGTCCCGGCCGCGATGAACGCCGAGTCGAACGGTTCGCCGCAGGCGGGACAGCCCGTCGCGCCGACCTCGACCTCGACGTAGTCCATGCTCTGGTCGTTCAGCCGCTTTCCGGCTTCGCTGACCGCGACGCCGATTGCGTCGTCGATGTCCTCGACGTCGCGTACCAACCATGCCGCTTCCATCGCAACGAGGTAATTGCTCATACGTAGCAGTCGTCGCGGGCCATGTCGTGCTTTATGGTTTCGACCGGCGGGCGCGGTCGGCGCGCGCGAGCCCCGGACGTGAGTCCGATAATTCTCATAAGTTATGCGTACGCCGGGCGTCGCCAAGTCCGGACATACGGCCGCGCGGACGCCGACTCCTCGCTCGTTGGACGTAACGCAACCTGACTTGAATCGCAAGAGGGCGGCGACTCCTATCGATAATATAGATAATTATGAATTTTAGAATCCAGAAACACTTTTATACCGGGTGGGCTGACCCCCGAACGAGGTACGCAGTCCAATGCCCACACGGCTCCGACGCGCGACCCTGTTCGCCCTGTACCAGCTGAGCGTCGCAATCAGCATCTGCCTGTTGCCGCTGGCGGTCGCCGCCAAGCAGGCTGGCATTCCGCTCCCCGTCCACCGGGTGGTGAACCGACTCGGCCGGGCCTACGACGCCGCGGCCTGACGGCGAGTCCCGGGAGTTCTCCGGCGAATCCGACCGGCGAGCCGCCGGTACGTCGACTCTCCGGAAGGGTTGGTTTTATCAGTGCTGGCGGGCTAGGGACGGGTAATGCGTAACCCAATGGACGGCTCCCAGTTCTCACAGAACGCAGCGAACCTCGAATCTTCCGGCCCGAACCCCTACGAGCCCGAACTCGGCTCGCTTCCCGAGCGGTCGGTCGACATGTCCGAGGTCGAGCAGCTCAAGACCGGCACCACGACCATCGGCCTGACGACCGCCGACGGCGTGGTGATGGTGACCGACAAGCGCGCCAGCCTCGGCAACATGGTCTCCAGCAAGACCGCCCAGAAGGTCGAGCAGGTCCACCCCAACGGCGCGCTCACCATCGCCGGGTCGGTCTCGGCGGCCCAGTCGCTCATCCGCACCCTGAAGGTCGAGGGCAACCTCTACGAGACCCGCCGGGGCGAGGACATGAGCATGGACGCGCTCTCGACGCTGACGGCCAACCTCCTGCGGTCGGGCGCGTTCCTCATCGTGGTCCCCATCCTCGGCGGCGTCGACGACGAGGGCGGCCACGTCTACTCGTTCGACGCGCTCGGCGGCGTGACCGAGGAGACCTACACCGTCTCGGGGTCGGGGTCGCAGTTCGCGCTCGGCGTGCTCGAACAGGACTACCACGAGGACATCGGTCAGGACGAGGCCCGCGAAGTCGCGGTCCGCGCGCTCAAGAGCGCGGTCGAGCGCGACACCGCCTCCGGAAACGGGATGTGGATGGCCGAGATGGACGGCGAGGGCGTCGAGATCTCGGAGTTCGAGGACTACGACGACGCGCTATAACCGGCCGTTTATCGCGTTCAAAATCGCGGCTTCGCCGCGATTCTTTTCTGATGAAACCCGGGCCAAAACCGGGGTCACCTCCTCGTTCGCGTCGAGCAAGGCGGCTCTGCCGCCTTGCTCTCGCTCGGTCGCTCGTCGGTGGACCGCCTCATCGTCGCGTCACTCCTCGCGGTCCATCTCGCCCCCGCCGCGGCCGACCCAGTCGGCGAAGCTCCCGTCGATGAGGGTCTCGGACTGGTGCTTGATGTACTCGCGCTGCATGCCGTAGACCGCCTCCTCGAAGTCTTCGCCGTCGTCGAGTCGCTCTCGAACCCGCTCGCGCTTCCAACTCGCGGGCGTCAGCCCGTGGCGGGCGCGCTGGCGGAGCGGCCAGAGGTACTTGGCGGCCTGCTCGTCGGTCAGCCCGCGGGCCTGGAGGCCGTCCTTGGCGTGGGCGAAGACGTCGGTGTACAGCTTCTCGGTGTCGGTGGTCTCCTCGCCCGCGTTGGTGATCCAGTAGACGTCGGCGTCCAGTCCGTCGCGCATCGCGGCGTAGAAGTTGTCCCGGGCGACCACCCAGTCGAGGTGGTGGACCGGATGCTCGCGCCGGAACATCGACTCCAGAAGCCCCGCGAACGCGGCCTGGAACGCGATGGAGTCCCGGACCGTGGGCTGGGCCGCGATGGGCCGGAACTCGATGCGGGCGTTGGCATCCGACCGCGTGGCCCCGCCGAAGACCGGCCGGACCCACCGCCAGAAGGTGCCGTGTTTCAGCCGGAAGTGGGCGAACTCGTCGTCGAAGCGGTCGCTCGACTCGACCGGCATCGGCACGACCGTGTGGTCGGCCGCGACTCGCTCGACCGCCTCCACGGCGCTCGCGATGTCCTCGGGGAATCGGACCTTGTCGGGGACGCCCTCGCGGCCGTTGAGCACGGTCTCGAACACGCTGATTCGGTTCTCGTGCCACCCGTCGGCGAGTATCTCCTCGGGGTCGGCGTCGGCGTCGTAGAGGTCCGGCGGAAAGAAGGGAGAGTTGACCCCGAGCGCGAGCAGGGGCGCGGCGATACGGACCGCGTACTGGAAGTAGGTCGGCAGGTCGCGTGCGTGAGGCACTTGGTAGTGGGGCTGGATGGAGGTGATGAGGCTCTCGGGCATCACGGTGTCGGCGTCGAGGCTCACATGGGGCGCGTCGAGTCCCATCCCCACGTCGGCGTCGGTGTTGGCCATCGCGTGGTAGCGCACCGAGTCGCTCATGTTCGAGGCGATTCGGACCCCGCGGTCCTCGACGCTGTTCGTGAGGTACCCCCGGGCGGTCTCGCCCTCGGGCGGGATGGTCCACATCGCGTCGCTGACGAGTCGCATCCCCTCCGCGCCGGTCCGGTCCTCGGCGGCCGAGAGGCGGGCTTTGACCTCCGACTCCTGAGCGTCGAGACCGTGGGGGTTCAGCGGCTGGGGGCTCGTGGACATCTCGGCGTTGTGCAGACCGAGTTCCTTCTCGAATCCGATGAGGTCGAGCAGTTGGCGCGGGACTCGCGTGAGGGCGGCGGTCTCGGCGTCGACCGCGTAGAACTCGTACTCGAACCCGATTATCGCCTGCGGGTTGTCGAAGGTCCCGGCGTCTATCTCCTCGATGATGACCTCCGCGTCGGCTTCGACTCGCGACTGGAACGTCTCGGGGTCGACCGAGCGCACGTCTTCGACCCGCGCTGCGAGGTCGGACTCGGGCATGGGGAGTAGGTCTCACGGAATCGCCTTCAATCCACGGGCTACGTCCTCGGCGGGCCGCGGGCTATCTCCCCGCGTCGGTCCCCGCAGTCCCCATCCCCTCCCGGTCCATCTCGGCGACGAACTCGGCCGTGGCGAACGTCAGCGCGAGCGCGACCGGGGCCGACGCGAACGCCCCGACCAGCACCCCGAGCGCGCCGAGGTTGACCACGACCGCGGTCCCGACCAGCGAGACGGCGGTCACGACGAGCAGGTAGCCGACGCCGAACCGGAGGTACGGCCCGCCAGCGACCGCCCACTCGTAGCTCCGGACCAGCGCGTCTTCCACGCCCGCGTCGGCGACCACGAGCAGGTACGGCGCGGCGTAGAACAGGTACGAGAGCGCGATGAACGCCGGAATCAGGACGACCGCGAGCGGGAGGACCGCCGCCATCACCGCGAACGCCGCGAACCCGACGACCGCGACCAGCGCCTGATAGACCAACACCGGCGCGAAGTACCGCCGGGCGTTCTCCCCGAAGTCGTACCGGCCCGTCTCAAGCGCCTCGCGGACGCTCCCGAGCAGGCCCGCGAGCAGGACCGACTCGACGAGTATCACCACCGGCAGGAGCGCGAGCGTCGGCGAGACGTGGACTCCCGGCTCTCGGTTCGGCAGGCTCACGAACGTCCAGACGTCTGCCAGCGCGGGCGGGAACCGGAAGGCGAGTCCGAAGTGCGCGCCGTCCCGGAATTCGAGGACGCGCCGGACCTCGTCGACGCTCGCGAGGCTCGAAATCACGGGGACGGCCGCCAGCGGGAGGTGTTCGGTCGCTCGCTCCCACCCGGCTTCGAGTCGGGCGGAGAATGGTCGGTCGGTGGAGGGCATCGCCCGGAACTGGGGGAGTCCGACGCGATAAGTCTTGTTCACTCCCGAAGGTGTCCGAGGGCCCGGTCGCCTCGCGACCGGGCCCTCGGACACCGGAACCCACACGGTTTAAATCCGGGCCGTCACTACTCCCGCGCGATGGAGTTCGGGGAGTTCGCCGACGCCGCGGCCGAGATCGAGCAGCTGAGCGCCGACACCGAGATAACCGAGCGAGTGACCTCGCTCCTCGGGAGCGCGACCGACGACCTCCCCGTCCTCGCGCGGTTCGTGCAGGGCCGGGTGTTTCCGGCGTGGTCCTCGGAGACGCTCGACATCGGCCCGAACTACTGCTACGAGGCCGTCGCGCGCGCCGCGGGCACGAACGTCTCCGCGGGGGACGTGGAGGCCCGACTCGCCGACGTGGGCGACATCGGCGAGGTCGCCGCGAGCTACGAGTTCGGCGGCCAGCGGGGACTCGCGGCGTTCGGGTCCGGCGGCGACGACTCGGCCCTCTCGGTCGCGGGGGTCGCCGACGAACTGGCGGCGCTGGCAGACGCCGAGGGGTCGGGGAGCCGGGACAAGAAGATAGACATCCTGTTCGGCCTGTTCAACCGCGCGAGCCCCCGCGAGGCCCGGTACCTCGCCCGGCTCGTCCTCTCGGAGATGCGAATCGGCGTCGGCGAGGGCACCGTCCGGGACGCGGTCGCGTCGGCGTTCGACGTGCCCGTCGAGTCGGTCGAGCGCGCCCTCCAGGTGTCGAACGACTACGGCGAGGTCGCCCGTGTCGCCCGCGAGGAGGGCGAGGCCGGACTCGACGCGATGGACCTCGAACTCGGCCGTCCCGTCCAGGCGATGCTCGCGCAGGCCGGGACCGTGAGCGACGCGCTCGACGAGTGGGGCGAGGCGGCGGTCGAGACGAAGTACGACGGCGCGCGCGTTCAGGTCCACCACGACCCCGAGGGACTCGGCTGGGCTGGCGAGGCGACCGCAGACGCCGCGACCGACGGCGACGCCCGCGAGGTCGCGGTCTTCTCGCGCAACATGGAGGACGTGACCGACGCCCTCCCCGAGGTCGTCGAGTTCGTCGAGGCGCACCTCGACGTCCCGGCCATCCTCGACGGCGAGGTGGTCGCGACCGACGACGACGGCGACCCCCTGCCCTTTCAGGAGGTCCTCAGACGTTTTCGCCGGAAGCACGACGTGGCCCGCGCCCGCGAGGCGGTCGAACTCGACCTGTTCGCGTTCGACTGCCTCCACGCCGGGGGCGAGGACCTGCTCGGCGCGCCCGTCGCGCAACGCCACGAGCGACTGGACGCGGTGCTTGCCTCCGGCGTCGCCGACCTCCGGATCACCGACGACGCCGACGAGATAGCCGACATCGAGGCCGACGCCCTCGACGCGGGCCACGAGGGAATCATGCTCAAGGACCCCGAGTCGACCTACTCGCCCGGCCGACGCGGGAAGAACTGGCTCAAGCGAAAGCCAGCAGTAGAGACGTTAGACCTCGTGGTCACGGGCGCGGAGTGGGGCGAGGGTCGGCGCGCGAAGTTCCTCGGGACCTTCCTGCTGTCGGCCCGCGTCGGCGACGCGGGCGACGAGTTCGAGACCCTCGGGAAGGTCGCCACCGGCATCACAGACGAGGAGCTGGCCGACCTCACGGAACTGCTCGAACCACACATCCGGGCCCAAGACGGACAGGAGGTCGATATTCGCCCCGAGGTCGTCTTCGAGGTCGGCTACGAGGAGATACAGGAGTCGCCGACCTACTCGTCGGGGTACGCCCTCCGGTTCCCGCGCTTCTTGGGAGTTCGCGACGACAAGGACCCTGAGGACGCCGACTCGCTGGAGCGGGTCGAGCGGTTGGCAGAGAAGCAGTGAGATAGCTATCTCTGTCAGTCGTTCGTCTGGTCAACCGTGACGCGGAAAACGGCGGTCGGACCGACCGGAGCGGGGTCCGAAACGGACGGTTTCCCGTGGCGCTACCTCGTCGTGCTCCCCGCCGCCGAACTGCCGGTCGCGGGCCTCGCGATGGCGTCCTCCTACACTCTCGGTCCGAGCCACGCCGCCACGGGCGCGCTCGGCGTCTTTCTGACCTACGCGACGCCGGTCGTCGGGGTACTATCCTTCGCGGGGTTGGTACTCGACGGACGACGGAAGAGGACGCCAGCGCTGTGGTACGCCGGTAGCGCGCTCACCGTCGCGGTCGTCCTGAGCTACCACGGCACGGGCGACGACGCGTTCTTCGGCCTCTGGGAGCCGGGGGTCGCGCTCGCGCTGGCGATGGTTCCCGTGGGGTCGGCCTACGTCCTTCGCCACCACCTCCCCGCGGACCGCGGGCTTTAGGCCCGTCCCCACCGAACCTCCGCCCATGACCATCCGACACGACGGCATCACCGCGGAGTGGCTCGGCTACGCGGGCCTTCGACTCGAAGTGCCAGACGGCCCCGTGGTCTACCTCGACCCCGGCCGGTACGGCACCCTCACTGGCGAGTGGACACCCGACTCGGCGGGCGCGGGCCACCCGCCAGCGCGCGACTACCGGCCCGAGGACGGTGACCTCGTTCTCGTCACTCACGACCACCACTACGACTCGGACGGCATCGAGCGCGTGGCGGGCGAGGACGCCACCGTGGCGGTCTACGACGCGGTCTACCCGCCGGGAATCGACCGCGACGTGGCCGACCTCCGGGACCTCCCCTACGAGACAGTTCGGGTCGGCGACGAGGAAGACCGCATGTTCGGCGACGTTATCGTGCGCACCGTGGCGGCGTACAACGAACCCGACGGCCCCCACACCGATTCGACCGGCGAACCCTTCCACCCCGAGGGGTTCGGCGTCGGCTACCACGTCACGCTCGCCGACACCACCGTCTTCTGGCCCGGTGACACCGACGCGCTGGACGGCCACGCCGAACTCGACGTGTCGCTGTTCTGCCCGCCCATCGGCGGGTCGTTCACGATGGACCGCCGGGAGGCCGCCGACCTCGCCGAGGCGATGGACCCCGACCTCGTGCTTCCGATTCACTACAACACCTTCGACGCGCTAGAGACCGATTCGGGGGCGTTCGCCGCCGACGTGGCGAGTCGCGGAGTTCCCGTGGTGCTGGACGAGCGGTGAGTCGGGCTACTCGCGGCTCTCGACCAGCACCTCGGTCGCCTTCACGACCGCGTTCACCGCCTCGCCCTCGGCGAGGCCGAGGCGTTCCGCGGAGTTCGCAGTGATGACCGCCGTCACCGTCTGCCCGCCGTCGGTCTCGATTTCGACCTCCGCCATCAGTCCCTCGGTCTCGACCGATTGCACTGTCCCCGCGAGTCGGTTGCGTGCGCTAAGCGGCATCTCGCGGGGTACGCCGACGAGAGTGAAAAAGGCCGCGGCGGATTACAGCACGCCCATCGCGTCCAATCGCTCGGGAAGATAGGTTTCGGTGACGAAGTCGAGCCCGTGAGACGCAAGCGACTGCTGTTCGGACTTCTTCTCGATGTCGAGCTGTATCTCGATCTGCTCTTCCCAGTAGTCGGTCTGGAAGCGCGGGTCCTCCAACTCGCTTTCGAGCGCGTTCACGTCCGAGTCGCTGAGGGGGTCTGTCGGCAGGTCGTACTCCACGATGTCCTCGGGCTGGATGCCGATGAACTCCGCCTCCGGCGTCGCGAGGTGCTCGCTGAGGTGGGCAGACTTGATGGAGCCGTAGGCGACCGACCCGAAGATGCGGTACGACCACGGGTCGCCGTCGGTGAAGACCGTGACCGGCAGGCCGAGTTCGTCGTGGAGGCGCTTGGTGATGCGGCGGGTCGCACGCGCGGGCTGGCCCTTGAGGTGGACGACGAGCGCGTTGTACTCGTCGTCGAACCCGTTCTCGACGAGCCGGTCGCGCATGCCGCCGGTCTCGACCGCGAGGATGAAGTCGGCGTCGTTGTCGAGGAACTCGATTGTGTCGGGGTTGTTCGGAATCTGATACCCTCCTTCCCCCACGTCCTCCTGACAGTGGATGTCCCGCTCGCCTCTGCGCGTCTGCTCGCGGAGGTACAGTGGCCCCATGATGGTCGCGCCCGACTCCTCCGGGCGCATGTGGAAGTCCTCGCGGGTGACCTCCGAGACGATTTCTAAGTCCTCGACGAGCTGGTTCGACTCGTCCTGCGAGGAGAACTGCGCCTCCTCGACGTCCCAGCTCTCGCTGAGGTAGTAGAGCTCACGCAGGGTCGACGACCGGTCGGCGTCGAGCTGGTCGGCGAGGAAGTCGATGGTGTATATCGCCTTCAGCAGTTTACGAGCGCCCCGGACGCTGTTGGCGCTCCGGGTGCTCTCGCGGTCGCCGTACACCCACACGTCCTCGTCCTCGTCGAAGACGATGTTGCTCTTGGTCCGCGTCGGGACCGACATCTCGGGGATGTCGCCCCGTTCGAGCTGGTCGTAGAACTCCGCGGCGAGGTCGATGAGTTTCTCCTGGGCCTTGGCTTCGTTGTCTGCGCTCATGCGTTGTTGGTGAGTTTGGCGTCCTCGATTCCTTCGACGCTGACGTCGAACGATGCGTCGCCGTCGATGTCGTACTCCAGCACGGCCTCCTCGCCGCTCGCGACCGTCGGCGACCACTTGATGAACCACTCGCCGTCCATGTCGACCGCGGTCGCCCCATCCGAGAGGTTCGACGGCTCTGCGGTCACGATCTCGGTGACTTCGGGCGACTCGTTGGAGCTAGTGTGGTTCTCGACGACGAGTCGGACCCGTCCGTCCTCTCGCTCCCGTTCGACGAGGACGTTGTTCATAATGCGGGCAAGCGCGTCGTCGTACTCGGGTTCCTCGGCCTCGGTCACGTCGGCCAGTTTCTCGGCCATCTTCGGCAGAATCGAGGCGATGACGTTCTGCTTTTTCTTGCGCTTCTCCAGCGACTTGCGCTTGTTGAGGTACGACTTGAGCTCCCTCGCGGCCTCCCGAATCGCCAGCTCGATTTCGTCCTCGATTGCGGGGACGTTGGCGACGGCGTCCTTGCTCTCGCTCGTGAACGGGACGTTGGTGGAGGCGACGTGGACCATGATGACCGCGGGACCGTTCGGGATGCCCGAGCCCCCGGGCTGGTCGAGGTTGTAGTTGCGCCAGCCGATGGACTTGACCACGTCGGTGGTCGCGCAGGCCCCCCGCTGGTACACGAGGGGGACGCGGTTGGCGAACCGTAACACGTCGGCGCTTCCCTCCGCGGGGAGGTCACCGCCGTACGCGATGCCAGCCTCGACGATGAACGGGTCGCCGCCGTGAACGTCGGCGTCGCGGGTCGAAGCGGCGTAGAAGTCGGCGTCGTACTCCTTGCGGAGTCCGGCCTCCAAGAGGTCGGCGGTGATGGGCGACAGGCAGTTGGTCGGGGGCGAGATGATGTCGGTCTCGCGCATCGCCTCCGTGAGTTCGCTTGTCGCGTCGCGGTCGTCGGCGAGGTCCCGGACCTTCGGCACCTCGTCGGGAACCGTGACCATCACCGACCAGAGTTCGGTCACGACGTTCTCGCGGGCGGTGTCGCCGAAGGTGGCGTCGTCGTACTCCTCCGTCTGGTCGGCGGCGCGGTCGACGTACTCCCGGAGTTGCGCGCGGGTGGCGCGGTCGCGCTCGCGTCCCTTCTCGAATCGCTTTTCGAGGCGCTCGGCGAGGCCGTTGATTGCCTCGTCGTCCTTCCGGGTGCTTGTCGCCTTGTCCACCAGTCGGTAGAGGTCGCTGGTCCGGTCGGCGGTGAGTTCGTCCCACGCCGCTTCGACCGCGTTCTCTTGGACCGTGTCGCCGAAGGTGACGCCGTACTCGTCGCCGATTTCGTCGGCGACCTCGTCGACGATTTCGGCCAGTTCGTGATGGGCGACTCGGTCGCGGGCGTCGACGTTCCGGGAGACTTCGTCGGCGAAGGCGTCGGTCGCGTCGGCACCCTTGTTGGCGACGGCCTGCTGGACCGCGCGGGCCACGTCGGCCTCGTCGTGGGCCTGCGGTGGCCGCCACGCCATCTCGCGCCCGAAGTGGCGGTCGCGGAAGTTGTCGATGATGGAGTCGGCGGTCTTCTTGCCCACTCGGGTGAACTCCGACTGGACGAACCCCGAGACGCTGTGGGAATCGGTGTCGGCGAGCATCTTGAGCACCGTCCCGAGTTCGACGCCGTGGGGGTGGGGCCGAATCTCCTCGGTCTCCGCGGGGAGGTCTGCGCCCTCCGCGCGCTCGAACTGCTCGGGTTCGTCCATGCTCGGCTCCTTGAAGGTGAGCCGGGCGTGGGGGTTGACGACCGCGGTGCGCTTTACGTACTCGACCAGCTGGGACCGGGCGCGCATGTTGGCCTCCATCTCCAGCTCGATGCGCGTGCCGTGGGTCCGGTCCCACGAGGTAGTCTCCTCGGTGCGTATCTCGGGTTCGTTCTCGTCGGTGTCGATGACGAGTTCGAAGTACTGGGCCTCGGCGCTTCCCTTCGTCCGACTCGTGATTTTCGCTGGCTTGCCGGAGGTCAGTTGAGAGTACAGCACCGCGGCAGAGATACCGATACCCTGCTGGCCGCGGGACTGCTCGCGGGCGTGGAACCGCGAGCCGTAGAGGAGCTTGCCGAACACCTTGGGGACCTGTTCCTTGGTGATGCCGGGCCCGTTGTCCTCGACGACGAGGGTGTAGTAGTCGCCCACGTCGTCGATCTCGACGTAGATGTCGGGCTTGATGCCAGCCTCCTCGGTCGCGTCCAGGGCGTTGTCGACCGCCTCCTTGACCGCCGTCACCAGCGCCCGGGCACCGCTGTCGAACCCGAGCATGTGCTTGTTCTTCTCGAAGAACTCGGCGATGGAGATCTGACGCTGGCTCTCGGCCAGCTCCTCGGCGATCCCCTCCTCCTCGCCGAGCGTCGACTGGATGGATGGCATTCTGTGAGGTCACGTAGCGACGGGACTCTTAAAGGCTTCTCGGTGAAGCGGGGTGAAAGTGAAAGTGGTAGCGCCGGTACCTACCGCCCGGTGATAAATCAGATACGGATATACAGAATATCCGGGGCCGCGGGCGATATCGGCCCGTTCGAGGGCGGGCCCGTCGCCACATCGTGGGTCGACCCCAATTTCTTTACCACCCCCATGCGTACGTATCTGGAAATGTTGCCGTTACAGACCGACTGGTCGGCGATGACGACCGCCGAACTGATAGACCAGTTCGGCGGTCTCATCGCCGACGTCGTCGCGTTCGTCCTCGCGTTCGTCGTGGTGTACGTCCTCGGGCGGTACGTGCTGGTGGGTCTCGTCCGGCGGTCGATGGACGCCCGCGGATTCGACGAGACGGTGGCACAGTTGGCGACCAAGACGGTGCAGGCGCTCTCGTTCTTCGTCGCGGTCGCGGTCGCGTTCACGGTGGCCGGGTTCGGGAGCTTCCTCGCGGCGTTCGCCACGTTGGGGGGCGCGCTCGCGCTGGCGCTGGGGTTCGCCGCGCAGGACATCGTCGCCAACTTCGTCGCGGGCGTGTTCATCCTCAAGGACAAGCCGTTCGAGATCGGCGACTGGATAGAGTGGGAGGACAAAAGCGGCGTCGTCCGGGACATCGACCTCCGGGTCACGAAGGTCGAGACGTTCAACAACGAGCTCATCACGGTCCCCAACTCCGACCTCGCGAACAACCCCGTCACGAACCCGATGGCGAACGACCGGCTCCGACTCCAGTTCACCTTCGGTATCGGCTACGACGACGACATCGACGAGGCGGCCGACATCATCCTCGACGACGCGCGGAGCAACCCCGCGATTCTGGACGACCCCGAACCCTCGGTCCGGACCACGGAACTCGGCGACTCGTACGTGGGACTCGAATCGCGCATCTGGATAGACGACCCCGGACGCGGGAAGTTCAAGTCGGCGCTCTCCGAGCACGTCAAGGGCGTCAAGCAGCGGTTCGACGAGGCGGGAATCGACATCCCCTACCCCCACCGCGAGCTCACGGGTGACATCGACATTCAGGAGGTCGGCAACCTCGACCAGCTTCAAGCGACAGGCGACTGATATCCTCCGGGCGGGATCGGCCCGAACACATCTCTTACTCGGCTGATAATCGGTGATTACCGCGTCCATAACCCTCGATAACTGAGGGATTACCGAGCAACGTGCGCGCGCGTGCGAGGGATTTATCAGTGCCGGACTGCTATGCTGAATCAGGTTTTATGAGTCAAGAAAGCGAATACGGGGCCGGGCAGATTCAGGTCCTGGAAGGTCTTCAGGCCGTCCGGAAACGCCCGGCGATGTATATCGGCTCTACCGACGCGAGAGGGTTACACCATCTCGTGTTCGAGGTCGTTGACAATTCTATCGACGAGGCACTCGCTGGCTACTGTGACTCGATTGACGTGACCATCCGCGAGGACGGGTCGGTCAGCATCACCGACGACGGGCGGGGCATCCCCGTGGACACCCACGACGAGTACGACAAGCCCGCGGTCGAGGTCATCCTCACCGTCCTCCACGCGGGCGGGAAGTTCGACAACAAGTCCTACCAGGTGTCGGGCGGCCTCCACGGCGTCGGCGTCAGCGTCGTCAACGCGCTCGCCTCGGAACTCGAAGCCGAGGTCAAGCGCGACGGCGCGCTCTGGCGTCAGTCGTTCGAGCGGGGCGAACCCGCCTCCGGTCTGGAGCGGGTCCGGGACCTCGACGACGAGGAGGCGACCGGCACCACCATCCGGTTCTGGCCCGACGGCGAGATATTCGAGACCACCGAGTTCACCTACTCGACGCTCGAAAGCCGCCTGCGCGAACTCGCCTTCCTCAACTCGGGGGTCGAGATAACGCTCGACGACGAGCGCGACGGCGAGTCCGACACCTTCAGGTACGACGGCGGCATCCGGGAGTTCGTCGAGTACCTCAACGAGACGAAGTCGCCGCTCCACCGGGAGGTCATCTACTTCGAGGACGAGGCCGAGGGCATTCAGGTCGAGGTGGCGATGCAGGCGACCGACGAACTCCAGGGGTCGCTACACGCGTTCGCCAACAACATCAACACCCGCGAGGGCGGGACCCACCTCACGGGGTTCAAGACCGCCCTCACGCGGTTCGTGAACGACTACGCCGACGACAACGACCTCCTCGGTGACCTCGACGAGAACCTCAAGGGCGAGGATGTCCGCGAGGGACTCACCGCGGTCATCTCGGTCAAGCACCCCGACCCGCAGTTCGAGGGCCAGACCAAGACCAAGCTCGGCAACAGCGAGGTCCGTGGCATCGTCGAGTCGGCGGTCCACGAGGGGCTGGCGACCTACTTCGAGGAGAACCCCGGCACCGCCGAGGCCATCGTCTCGAAGGCCGTCGAGGCCGCGAAGGCCCGCAAGGCCGCCAAGAAGGCCGAGGAGCTGACCCGCCGCAAGAGCGCGCTCGAATCGACCGCGCTCCCCGGCAAACTGGCCGACTGCCAGACCCGCGACCCGACCGAGGCCGAACTGTTCGTCGTGGAGGGCGACTCCGCGGGCGGGTCGGCCAAGCAGGCCCGCGACCGGGAGTTCCAGGCCATCCTGCCGCTGTTCGGCAAGGTGCTCAACGTCGAGAAACACCGCCTCGACCGGGTGCTGGAGAACGACAAGATCCGCCACTTCATCACCGCGCTGGGCACCGGCATCGGCGACGAGTTCGACATCGAGGACGCGCGCTACCACAAGATCATCATCATGACCGACGCCGACGTGGACGGCGCGCACATCCGGACGCTGTACCTCACGCTCCTCTACCGGTACATGAAGCCCCTGCTGGAGGCCGGGTACGTCTACGCGGCCCAGCCGCCGCTGTACCGCATCCGCTACCGCGGCGAGACCTACGACGCCATGACCGAGGAGGAGCGAGAACGCATCATCGAGGAGAAGTGCGACGGCAACCCCTCGCAGGTCCAGCGGTTCAAGGGACTCGGGGAGATGAACCCCGAACAGCTGTGGGAGACCACGATGAACCCCGACAACCGCATCCTGAAGCAGGTCACCATCGAGGACGCCGCGGCGGCCGACAAGATGTTCTCGGTGCTGATGGGCGACGCCGTCGAACCGCGAAAGCAGTTCATCAAGGAACACGCCAACGAGGCAGACTGGGTCGACATCTGATATGAGCACGGACACACCAGACGTCCCGGACGACGTCGCCGAGCGAGTGCGCAACGTCCGGGTCGAAGACGAGATGGAGCAGAGCTACATCGACTACGCGATGAGCGTCATCGCGGGCCGCGCGCTCCCCGACGTGCGCGACGGGCTCAAGCCCGTCCACCGGCGCATCCTCTACGCGATGCACCGGTCTGGCATCACCAGCGGCGCGAGCCACCGCAAGTCCTCGAACATCGTGGGCGACACGATGGGCGACTTCCACCCCCACGGCGACCAGTCCATCTACGACGCGCTGGCCCGGATGGCCCAGGACTTCTCGATGCGCTATCCGCTCATCGACGGTCAGGGCAACTTCGGCTCGGTCGACGGCGACCCGCCCGCCGCCATGCGGTACACCGAGGCGCGGATGGACTCCATCGCCGAGGAGCTGCTGGCCGACATCGACATGGACACGGTCGACTGGCAGTCGAACTACGACGACCGCCTTCAGGAGCCCGAGGTCCTGCCCGCCGCGTTCCCGAACCTCCTCGTGAACGGCTCGTCGGGCATCGCGGTCGGCATGTCCACGAACATCCCGCCGCACAACCTCGGGGAGGTCATCGACGCGACGGTCGAACTCATCGAGAACCCCGACGCGACCGTCGAGGACCTGATGGACCACGTCAAGGGTCCGGACTTCCCGACCGGCGCGAACATCGTCGGCCGGAACGCGGTCCACGCCGCGTACAAGACGGGTCGGGGCCGCATCCGGGTGCGCGCGGAGTTCGAGGTCGAGGAGCGCGAGAACGGCAGCGACCGCATCGTCATCACCGAACTCCCGTTCCAGACCAACAAGGCCCGGATGATCGAGAAGATCGCCGACGCGGTCAACGAGGGCACCATCGAGGGCATCCGGGACCTGCGCGACGAGTCCGACCGCGACGGCATCCGCATCGTGGTCGAACTCAAGCAGAACGCGATGGCGGAGGTCGTCAAGAACCAGTTGCTGGAGAGCTATCTGGAGAAGACCTTCGGCGTCATCAACCTCGCGCTGGTCGACGGCCAGCCGCAGGTGCTCACGCTCAAGGAGACGCTGGAACACTACCTCGACCACCGCAAGGAGGTCGTCCGGCGGCGCAGCCAGTACGAACTCGACGAGGCCGAGGACCGCGCCCACATCCTCGAAGGGCGGCTCACGGCCTTAGAGAACGCCGACGACGTGGTCGACATCATCCAGGACGCCGAGGACCGCGACGAGGCGAAGGCCGAACTGCGGGAAGCGTACGACTTCTCCGAGGAGCAGGTCGACCACATCGTCCGGATGCAGCTCGGGAGCCTCACCTCGCTGGAGGCCGCCGAGATCGAAGACGAGTACGAGGAGGTCAACGCGCGCATCGAGCGCCTCGAAACCATCCTCGGAGACGAGTCCGAACTCCTCTCGGTCGTCAAGGAGGAACTCCTCGAAATCAAGGAGGAGTACGCCGACGAGCGCCGTACGTCGTTCATCGAGGACACCGACGAGGTGACCCGCGAGGACCTCATCGCCGAGGAGGACGTGGTCGTCGTCGTCACCGAGCAGGACTACGTCAAGCGCATGCCCGTCGCCCAGTTCGACGCCCAGAACCGCGGCG
Source organism: Halorussus salilacus (assembly GCF_024138125.1). Taxonomy (NCBI): domain Archaea; kingdom Methanobacteriati; phylum Methanobacteriota; class Halobacteria; order Halobacteriales; family Haladaptataceae; genus Halorussus; species Halorussus salilacus. The sequence continues at coordinate 709,215 of NZ_CP099993.1, read as the reverse complement.
GCAAGGGCATCATCGGCGGTGACATCAAGGAGGGCGACCGGGTGTCGAAGGTGTTCCGCGCGAACACCCACGACTACCTGCTGTGTTTCACCAACCACGGGCAGGTCTATCGCCTGAAGACCTACGAGATTCCGGAGATGTCCCGGACCGCCCGCGGCAAGTCGGCCATCAACCTCCTCGACTTAGATGACGGCGAGGAGATAACCGCGGTCGTCAACACCGACGAGTTCGAGGACGGCGAGTGCATCAGCATGGTGACCCGCGACGGCTACGTCAAGCGGACCGCCGCCACGGAGTTCGAGAACATCCTCTCGACCGGCATCATCGCAGCCAAACTCGAAGACGGCGACGAACTCGTGGACGTGCGGGTGACCGACGGCACCAAGGACCTCCTGCTCGCGACCTGCGGGGGGATGGCCATCCGGTTCGACGAGGCCGAAGCCCGCGAGATGGGCCGGAGCGCTCGGGGCGTCCACGGCGTCGAACTCCGCGGCGACGACGAGGTGGTCGGCATGGTCGCCGCGGGCGACGAGGAGGACCGCGACCTGCTGACGGTCACCGAGAACGGCTACGGCAAGCGCACGCCCCTCGAAGAGTACCGCCGCCAGTCGCGCAACGGCTACGGACTGGTGGACATCAAGACCGACGGCCGGAACGGCGGGGTCACCTCGGTCAAGGCCGTGGGACCGGACGACGACCTCGTCATCATGAGCGCCGCGGGCCAGATCATGCGCATCCGCGCGGCCGACATCTCCGAGGTTGGCCGGAACACGATGGGCGTGACGGTGATGGACCTCGAAGGCGACGATACCGTCGCCAGCGTCGACGTGTTGCCGGACTCCAGCGGCGACGACTCCGAGGAGTCGGCCGAGAGCGAGGAGTGAGGAGTCGGACTCGCACAAGTCGAGGACGGCCTCGACGCTCGCTTCGGGTCGAACGACGCCGAACCCCCAACGTTGTAACGATACTGGTCCCAAATCTTATGCCGGTCGTTGTCGTACCAGAGCCGGACCTCGTGTAGGTCCGTCAACTAATGATGGGGGAATTCGAGCGAGCGAACGACCTTCCGGAGAATCGAATCGAGACGCTAGTCGAACAGGCCCGAGAGCTAGAGACGGAACAACTCGAGGCGGCCGTTGCAGAACTCAGCGACGATATCAACGCTGAACTTGAGGAGATGCCCGCACCGAGTTCTCCGGAATTTCAGCAACCGTACGACATTGTGAAGACCGAAGCGCGAGTTCTCCGTGACGACCGCGCTTCGGAGTTCGGTCTCTCGACGGAAACGGAGACGGACTACGGTATCGCAAGGGAGATCGCTGACGGGGACCGGGAACTCGACGAAACCGTGTTCGATCACGGAAGCCTTAGCGACCCCGACGAAGAAACCAGACGAGTCGGGCGAAAACTGCTTCGACGACTCGCCGCGGCCTGTAAGAAGGAAATCTGTGCGTTAGACGGCGTGTTCGAATTGAGTGGGAAAGAATTCGCCGCCGCAATCACGCCGATAATCGTCGGCGCGCTCGCCGGGACACTCGTTCTGGGGATGTTCGCACCTCTGGCCGTCTTGGTCGCGCTATTCATCACCGACGTTGGAATCGAACTGTACTGCAACCCGAGACAACAGCAATAGCGGTGTCGAAGTCAGAGGATTCTTTTCCCGACCGCGCTCGCGGCCAGTTCAGTCGCCAGCTCGGCGGTCTCGTTGTGTTCGTCCAGAATCGGATTGACCTCGACGACCTCCATCGACCGGAGGACGCCCTCGGCCTCGTCGCGCTCGGCGACCGTCTCCAGCGCGGAGTGGGCCTCCCGGTAGGTGACCCCGCCCCGGACGGGCGTGCCGACGCCGGGCGCTTCCTTGGGGTCGAGCCAGTCGAGGTCGAGGCTGACGTGGACGCCGTCGACGCCGTCGGTCGCAACGTCGAGGGCGTCCTCGGTGACCGGGACGACCCCGCGCTCGTCGATGTCGGACATGGTGTAGACGGTCACGTCGCTGTCGAGGACCTCCTCGCGCTCGGTGTCGTCGAGGCTACGGAGGCCCACGATGGCGACGTTCTCCTCGCGGAGCGTGGGGACGTTGGCCCACTCGGTGTCGGCGAAGTCGCCGACGCCGAGCGCGGCCGCCAGCGGCATGCCGTGGACGTTGCCGCTCGGCGAGGTCGCGGGCGTGTTGAAGTCGCCGTGGGCGTCGAACCAGATCGCCCCGAGGTCTGCGTCCCGGCCCGCGCCGCGCATCGTGCCGATGGCGATGGAGTGGTCGCCGCCCAGCACCAGCGGGAACGCCTCGGCGTCGAGCGCTCCGGCGACCTCGTCGGCGAGACGGGTGCACACGTCTGCGGTCTCGCGCAGGAACTTCGCCGAGCCCTCGGAGGGTTGCTCTGCGTCGGGGTCGCGCTCCTCGGCGCGGGGCACCAGCAGGTCGCCCGCGTCGGTCGGGTCGACGCCCGCCGCCCGGAGTTCGTCGGCCAGTCCCGCGTACCGGATGGCCGAGGGTCCCATGTCGACGCCGCGTCGGTTCGCTCCCAGGTCCATCGGCGCGCCGATTATCCGCACCTGTCGGTTCATGTGTGAGGCTTCGGACGGTGGGGATAAAGAACACCTGCATTCGGTTCGAGGAGTCCCAGTTGCCGCGTCTTCGGACGGTTCTGTCTCGAACGCTATCCATCGGTCGTCATGAATCGCCGGAAAAACCGACATCGAGAACAGCCAGAAAGCCCCCGCCCGCTCGCTACGAAAAACAGAGTCCGTGAACGAGCCCGCCCAGAAAGCCCCCGCCCGCTCGCCACCGGCAGAGCTCCGCTCTGCCGAGCCCTCGTTCGCACCGTCGGAGCATGCTCCGACGAGCCTGCGCTCGCTTCGCTCGCGCAGACTTCGCTCACGAGGAGGCCGCTCAGCGATATATCCTCGCTCGCTCGGATAGGGGTCGCTGAGACGACCACGTAAACGCCGGGAGACAAACCGCGTCTCCCGAGGTCACACTCGCTTCCCTCGCGTGACCGCGAGCGGGCGGCCCCTTTCAGTCCCCCCCGGTGGGTCGTCTCGTCGGTCGTCGGTCGGTGGACTGTCCCACGAAGAATCAGCCGGTGGGACAGTCCCCTTGGCGTGTGCTGGCGCGGCCCCGCAGTTTGGGGCCGCGCCAACCGCGTGAGGGATGAGGACCGCAGGGAGCGAAGCGACCGAGGACCGCAGTCGGTTGGGGAGGCGTGTGGTTGCGGTCTCTCAGTTGTGACGCGCGAGGAATCGCCACTTTCGAAGAGATGGAATTGAAGCAGACCGACAAATGGAATCGAAGCAGACCGCGAGACGGAACCGAAGCCGAACGAAAGAGAAACGAATCGTACGCTACTCGTACTGCGAACAGACCCGCGCCAGCCCCTCCTCGAAGCTGACCTCCGGTTCCCACCCGGTCGCCTCTTTCATCTTCGAGCTATCGGCCATCGTGTCGTGGACGTACACCTTCTCCGGGATGGGGTTCTCGACGTACTCGGGTTCGACGTCGGTCCCGAGTTCCTCGTTCAGGCGCTCGACCAGCGTGTTGGTGCTGTAGGACTCGCCGGTGCCGAGGTTGTAGATGCCGTCGAGTTCGTGGTCGCCCGCGAGTTCGAGCCCCCGGACGACGTCGTCGACGTGGGTGAAGTCGCGGGTCTGGGTGCCGTCGCCGTAGATGACCGGCGGCTCGCCGTTGGCGATGTCGTCGGCGAACTGCGCGATGAGGTTGGCGAACTCGCCCTTGTGTTCCTCCGAACCGCCGAACCCCTCGTAGACGCTGAAGAATCGCATCCCCGCCATCGACATGTCGTAGTGGTACGAGAAGTACTCGCCGTAGCGCTCGCGGGCGAGCTTCGAGGCCTCGTAGCCCGTCCGGGCCTCCACGTCCATGTCCTCGGGCGAGGGCTCGGTCCGGTCGCCGTATATCGAGGAGGTCGAGGCGTAGACCACGGTGTCACAGCCGTCCTCGCGGGCCTGCTCGACGGTGTTGACGAACCCCTCGACGTTGACCCGCGCGCCCCGGACGGGCTCGTCCTCGTGCATCTGGTACGACGACAGCGCCGCGAGGTGGAACAGTATATCGACGCCCTCGGTCGGGAGGTCGTCGTCGAGCACGCTCGCGTCGCGGAACTCGACCGCGTCGCCGAGGTTCTCGGGCGTCCCGAGGTAGCAGTCGTCGACCGCCACCACGTCGTTGTCGGCCGCGAGGTGGTTCGCGAGGTTCGATCCGATGAATCCCGCGCCGCCGGTCACGAGGACGCGTTTCCCTTGCATGTCCGGACCCTCCCGGCCCAGCGTCAAATCGGTGTCGCTCCGTCGCCGGACGTTCGGTTCGAATCCAGTCCGAGACGCTTAAATCGAATCGGCAAGAACTCCGACCGTCCCGGGATTTTCGGGCGGTTCGCCGCATTTAAGGCCATCTATTACCAAGAATTCGCCAATGTCCGCCATCGAGCTGACGCCGAGCCAGAAGACGATACTCACCGCCCTCGTCAACCTCCATCGCGAGACCGAGGACGCGGTCAAGGGCGAGGACATCGCCGCCGAGGTCGACCGCAACCCCGGCACCATCCGCAACCAGATGCAGAGTCTGAAGGCCCTCCAGTTGGTCGAGGGCGTCCCCGGCCCGAAGGGCGGCTACAAGCCGACCGCCACCGCGTTCGAAGCGCTCGACGTTCAGAAGATGGACAGCGCCGCCGAGGTCCCCCTGTTCCACAACGGCGAGGCCGTCGAGGAGTCGAACGTCGAGGAGATCGACTTCACGAGCGTCCACCACCCCGAACTCTGCCGGGCCGAGATTCACCTCCGCGGGTCGGTCCGGGAGTTCCACGAGGGCGACACCGTCCGCGTGGGTCCGACGCCCCTCTCGAAACTGGTCGTCGAGGGCACCCTCGACGGCAAGGACGACACCAGCAACATCCTCATCCTGAAGATCGACTCGATGGAGGCCCCCGCCGAGGAGACGGCCCACTAGCGCCACGCTTCCGGAGGTCGAACGTCCTTCTGCGGTACTCTCCGTTTTCTTCGATTCTTCGACGTGCGCAAATCCGTGATAGGTATTCTCAATCAATCTCCTCGGGCTTTCAAAGCCTTTGTATCGGAGGACTCCGGAGTTTCGCGTATGACTGAGAAGGTCGTCGTACTCGGCGCGGGCTACGCCGGTGCGGGCGCGATACAGCGACTCGAAGAAGAACTCGAACACGCCGACGCAGAACTGACGTGGGTGTCCGACGACGACTACCACCTCGTTCTCCACGAGGCCCACCGGGCCATCCGCGACCCGGGCGTCGAGACCGACATCACGATTCCGGTCGGCGACATCGCCAGCCCGAGCACGGAGTTCGTGCAGGCGACCGTCGAGGGCGTCGACACCGAGGGCCAGACGGTCGAACTCGACGGCGGCGAGGATGTCGAGTACGACTACCTACTGGTCGCGCTCGGCAGCCAGACCGCCTTCTACGGCATCCCCGGCATGGCCGAGAACGCGCTGACGCTCAAGAGCCTCGACGACGCGCTCGACATCCACGAGCGGGTCACCGAGGCCGCCGCCGAGGCCACCCGCAACGACCCCGCCAAAGTGGTCATCGGCGGCGCGGGGCTGTCGGGCATCCAGACCGCGGGCGAGGTCGCGGAACTCCGCGACGAGCGCCGCGCGCCCATCGACATCTACCTCGTCGAGGCGCTCGACGAGATAATGCCGGGTCAGGACTCGGAACTCCAGGGCGCGGTCCGCAAGCGCCTCGAAGACGCCGACATCGACATTCTGACCGACGACCCCATCACCGAGGCCGACGAGTCGACCATCCACTTCGACGAGGGCGACCCGCTGGACTACGACGTGTTCGTCTGGACCGGCGGCATCACGGGCCAGAACGCCATGGCCGACTGCGGCCTCGACAACGAGCACAACCGCGTGACCTGCGAGTCGGACTTCCGGACGAGCGACGACCGGGTGTTCGCCATCGGCGACTCGGCCATCATCGACCAGGGCAACGACCCCGCGCCGCCGACCGCGCAGGCCGCGTGGCAGGCCGCCGAGGTCGCCGGGCAGAACATCGCCCGCGCCATCAACGACCAGCCCCTCGAAACGTGGACCTACGACGACAAGGGGACGCTCGTCTCCATCGGCGAGGAGGCGGTCGCCCACGACGTGGACGCCCTGCCCGTCCGGACCTTCGGCTCGTACCCCGCGAAGTTCCTCAAGAAGATGGTCGCCGCGCGCTGGATCGCCGGACTGACCTCGTGGCCCCGCGCGATGAAGTCCTGGGACTCCCTGTAGAACCGTCGATTCGTCGCGGTTCGTTTTCGACGCGCTCGGTTTCCGAGCCGTGGCTACCGAGCGTCCTCCGGCCCGCTAGCGCTATCCTCGCTCTTCCAGAATCCGGTCGATGATGCGGCCCGTCGAGAGGAGTTCGCCCTCGTAGGCGGGGTCGCGCGGGCTCGCGCGCCGGACCTCGCAGTCGATTCCGCGCCGGGCGAGCTCCTCGGCGATTGCGGCCTCGTCGTGGTGCTGGTCGTAGCCCAGCGCGATGACGTCGGGGTCGAGTTCCTCGATGGGCGCGAAGATGTCCTCGGGGTGGCCCACGCGGGCGTCGTCGACCGCGTCGAGCGCGGCCACCACGTCCCGGCGCTGGCGGTTGGGCAAGATCGGCGGCTCCTTGTGCGTGACGTTCTCCCGGCGGGCGACGATGACCGTCAGGCGGTCGCCCATCCCCGCCGCGTCCCGGAGGTAGTGGACGTGTCCGGGGTGGAGTAAGTCGAAGGTTCCCTGTGCGATGACGTGGGTCATTCTGGGTCCTCGTGGTTCGTGTGGTGTCGTCTGGGGTTCGTCTGGCGTCCTGCGGGGTTCGTCTGGAGACCTGTCGGGGTCGTCTGGTGTCCTTCGGGATTCATCTGGTGTCCTCGTCGAAGTCGTAGCCCAGCTCGGCGTCGATGTCCTCCTGCGTGAAGTCGAAGAACGATTCGCCCTCGGGCAACGAGACGTCCAGTACGTCCAGCTTCCGGGGCTTGCCCTCGCGGTCGAAGGCCTGCCAGTCGTCGCGCTCGTAGGGGTAGCCGATGATGATGTGGACCTTCCCGCGGCCGAAGGTGGCGAGGTCGGCGTCGCTCGGCCGGAGCACGCCGTTCGGGTGGGAGTGGACCGACCCGACCGAGTTGAAGTCGTTGGGGACTTGGCTGGTCTTGACGGTCGCGCTCACCGGGTTGGTATCGGTGCCGGGGATGACCAGCACGTCGGTGATGACGGTCCCGTCGCGGTCGAGCCCGAGGCTCCGGGCGTCCTCGCCGCGGAGGAAGCCCATGTACTCGTGGGGGTGGGCGTCGGCCGACGCTTCGAGCGCGAACTGGAGGGCGTCCTCGGCGATGCCGAGGATTTCGCTCGACCGGAACAACCGCATGGTGAAACGTCCGGTCGGGCGCGTTCTAAAGGTTGCGTTGCGCGGGCGAATCGTGACTCTCCGCGGGGTCGAACAGCCACAAGCTTATTGCACTCCGGATAATTATATTACATTTAAGTGATGAAACGAAGAACCGTCCTGTTGGGGTTATCGGGATGTGTCGTCGGCGGAGGGTACCTCGCGGTGAATTGGTCCGATTCGGAGGGAGAGTCGATGGATACGAACGGACAGGGTCGAGGCTGCCGGAACGGAGTGTCCGAGCGTCCCGAGAACGGGACGTTCGAGTTCGTCAACATACTCCACTTCGACGAACTGGAACTCCGACTGGAAGTCAAGCAGAGCGACGTAGCGCGGATAGCGGTCAGTTCGGACGGCGAGACGATTCGGACCGTCTCGAACGTGAAACCGGGCGAGCAGAAGATTACGTTCCGCGCCGGGAACGCGACGGTGTTCGACATCACCGCCTCGGACGGCGACGATTCGGTGATCGACACCGCACGGTTCTATTCGAGGTGCGGTACGCAGACGGACGGCGGGGACGGAACCGCGTCTCCGGAGTAGTCGCCCGCTCGACGTGGACCGCTGCGTTCGAGTTCTCGACCGTTACTGGCGGTTTTCGATACCGCCTCCCTCGGGTGCGCCGGGAAAATCGGGAGCCATAATAATCACAAACTAAATAAACTAAATTTATCATATTCTAGAAGAAAAATATAACACTGTCAATTCGTTGTATAATTTCATGGGAAATGACAAACTCCCATCCAGTCGGCGAAACGTGATCAAATCGATAGTCGGGTCGGCGACCCTGCTCGGCGTCGCTGGGTCGGCACAGGCCGCGCAGTCCGACACCAAAAGCGAGACGAAAGCCGGAGCGGCGTCGAAGACGACGCGACTGACCGACGAGAACGCGCTCAGTCGCAGTCAGGTCGAGAAGGAGGTCCAGCGCCTCTCGGAGAAGTACGGCGACGAGGCCGCCCAGAACGTCCTCGCGGGGCCGGTCGATACCGAGACCGGAAAGTTCGGCGAGGACGTGGTGAGCGTCTCGGGGAGCGGACCGGACAACACGACGAACCTGAACTACCTCAAGAGCTGGAACCAGGAGTACAAGGTTCAGGGCGGGACTCCCGAACGCCTTCTGCTGACGACCGACCACTTCCTGTCGGTGTACAAGTCGAACGACACGGACGATCAAGGCCGGTACCGGTACTTCTACTGGCACTGGTCCCAGACCGAAACCAACAGCGACTACTGGCACGACGAGACCCACCTTCAGTTCATCCGGAACCGGCTCAACATCCGGAGCAACGACGAGGAGGTCACGAAGATCTCGCCCTCCTCTACGAGCGACCTCAACGGCCGCCAGAAGAGCGTCGGCGTGACCGTCGGCTACGGCGGTGCGGAGTTCGGTATCTCCGGCGAGGTCTACGTCAAGGACGCCACCTTCGGTCCCGAGACCGGCGGCGTCGAGAAGGGCCCCGCGGGCGAGTTCTCCGCGTACCTCGACGCGAACAACACGCAGGGTCGACAGTCGCTGAACGCGACGACGGTGACCCGACACGAGGCAGACCGCAGCGGCTTCTACGACTGCAAGTGGACCACCGAGTGCGGCGGTCGTCAGTAGCTCCTGCCGGACGTTCACCGATGGTGGACGACGGCGGTTCACCGACCGGCGAGACGTTCGATCCGACGGCGCACTCGGTGTGAGTGCGCCGGGACGTCTTTTCGCGGACGATGCTTCGAACGAGGCGGGCGCTACGGCGACCGTCTCGAACCACTTGCGAAGCGTTAAAAACGGCGACGCCGAAGTCCCGGTCAAGAATGACTCCGTCTTCCGACCCCGACGCCGGGGAGCGACCCGTGGTCTTCGACCTCGACCCGGACTGCACGCTCTCGGACGTCGAACCCGACAACTACTACCGCGCGACGGTCAACGGCGTCGTCGATTACGGCGTGTTCGTCGACCTCTCCGACTCGGTCTCCGGTCTCGCCCACGAATCGACCTACGACGGCAGTTACGAGGTCGACGACGAACTCGTGGTCGAACTCACCGAGATACGCGAGAACGGCGACCTGAGCTTCGAGCCCGCCGACCTCGACGACTACGAGACCGTCGAAGTCGGTCACGACTACGACGTCTCGGACGCTGGCGAACTCACCGACGCGGTCGGCGAGACCGTTCACCTCGAAGGCGAAGTGGTCCAGATCAAGCAGACGGGCGGCCCGACCATCTTCCACCTGAGCGACGAGACCGGCGTCATCCCCTGTGCCGCCTTCGAGGAGGCTGGCGTCCGTGCGTATCCCGAAGTCGAGATAGACGACGTGATCCGAGTGACCGGACTGGTCGAGGAGCGCGACAACGCCCTCCAAGTCGAGGTCGAGAAGCTCGACGTGCTGACCGGCGAGGAGGCCGACGAGGTCGAGGGCCGACTCGCGGCCGCGCTCGAAGCCCGCGCCGAACCCCACGAGGTCGAACCCCTCGTCGAGTGGCCCGCGCTGTCCCAGCTGTTCCCCGACCTCCGAGAGGTCGCCACGCAACTCCGCCGGACCGTCCTCGAAAGCAGGCCGATTCGGGTGCGCCACCACGCCGACGGCGACGGGATGTGCGCGTCGATTCCGGTCCAGCTCGCCCTCGAACGTTTCATCGAGGAGACCCATCAGGACCCCGAGGCCAAGCGCCACCTGTTCAAGCGCCTCCCCTCGAAGGCCCCCTTCTACGAGATGGAGGACGTGACCCGCGACCTCAACTTCGCGCTCGAAGACCAGGCCCGCCACGGCCAGAAGCTCCCGATGTTGCTGATGCTCGACAACGGGAGCACCGCCGAGGACGTGCCCGCGTACAAGAACCTCGCCCACTACGACATCCCCATCGTGGTCGTGGACCACCACCACCCCGACCCCGACGCGGTCGAACCCTTCGTCGACGCCCACGTCAACCCCTACCTCCACGACGAGGACTACCGCATCACGACCGGGATGATGTGCGTCGAGCTGGCGCGGATGATCTGGCCCGACATCACCGAGGAGCTGCGCCACGTCCCGGCGGTCGCCGGGCTCTGCGACCGCTCGAAGGCCGACGCGATGACCGACTACGTCGAACTCGCCGAGTCGGAGGGCTACGCCGAGTCGTTCCTCCGGGAGATCGGCGAGGCCCTCGACTACGAGGCCCACTGGCTCAAGTACGACGACGGGCGCAACCTCATCAACGACGTGCTGAACGTGGGGGCCGACAGCGAGCAGCGCCACCGCGAACTCGTGGAGTTCCTCGCCGAGCGCAGCGAGGTTGCCGTCGACAAGCAACTCGACGCCGCCATGCCCCACGTCGAACACGAGCGCCTCGACAGCGACGCCCACCTCTACCGAATCGACGTGGAGAACCACGCCCACCGGTTCACCTACCCCGCGCCGGGCAAGACCACCGGGGAGATACACGACCGGAAGGTCCGGGAGACCGGCGACCCCGTCATCACCATCGGCTACGGGCCCGACTTCGCGGTCCTCCGGAGCGACGGCGTCCGGCTCGACATCCCCGAGATGGTATCGGAACTCGACGAGGAGGTCGTCGGCGGCGGCGTCTCGGGCGGCGGCCACCTCGTCGTCGGCTCCATCAAGTTCGTGCCGGGGATGCGCGAGGCGGTCCTCGACGCGCTGGTCGAGAAGATGGCCGACGCCGAACTGGACGAGGAGTTGCAGAGCACGGTCGTCGGCCACGAGCAGGACGACTGAGCTCACACCTCCCGCTCGAAGTGCACCTCCCGCCTCGCCAGCAGTAGCGCCGCGAGCGCGCCGACCGCGACCCCGACGAGCAGCCCGAACGGCACCTTCTTGCCTCCGTCGGCGCTGGCCTGCCAGTCGGCGTCGAACGCCCCGGCGTAGAATCCGGCGACCTCTTCGCCGTGTAAGACGACCGCGACCTCCCTGTTCTGGCGCGCGGAGTTGTTGTTCCAGTTGAGGCTCCCGACCACGGCCGACTCGCCGTCCACGACCACGCCCTTCGCGTGGACCTTCTCGTAGCGACCTCGTGGGTCGGCGAGTCGGGCCTCTATCTGGAGGTCCTCGTCGTCGGCGCGCTCGTTCAGCCACTCGACCATCGCGGCGTTCTCCTCCTCGACGTACCACGCGCCGCTCAGCAGGACGCGAACCTCGACGCCCCGGTCGGCCGCTCTGAGCGCCGCGCGCAGGAAGGGCTGGTCCCGGCCGCCGATTCCCGCTTGCTGGACGCGGATCGACTCGTCGGCCGAGTCGAGCAGGCCGACCATCCCGTCCTCTGCGTTCTCGGGCGCGACCAGTACGTCGGCCGATTCGACCGGGAGGGTCTCGGGAGGGATTTCCGCGGGGTACGACCCGTTCGCGGGGTCGGCCTCCTCGAAGCGCCGGTCCTCGCGGAACTCGGTCCACGGGACCGAATCGCGCCACCCGGCGTCGGCGGCGAACACGTCGGCGAGGTGGTCTGCGGCCGCGGGGCTGTCGAGGGCGACGCCCCATCCCCTGCTTCCCGCGCCGCCGGTTCCGGCGGGCTTCCAGTTCTCGGTGAGGACGAGCGCGCGGTCGTCGGCGACGGCGTACTTCGGGTGGTGGAAGTCGTAGCGCGCGAGCGGGCCGTCGACGACCCGGACCTCGATTCCTCGGTCGGCGAGTCCGTCGAGGACTCTCGCCTGCCTGCGGGTCTGTCCGCCGACTGGGCCGCCCTCGACGAGGACCCGGACCTCGACGCCGCGCTCGCGCGCGGCGTCGAGCGCGTCGGCGACCCGCTCGGAGGTGAACGTGTAGCCCGCGAGCAGGAGTCGCTCGTCGGCGCTCCGGACGGTTTCGAGCGGGACCGCGGGCGAGTCGGGGAGGACGAAGGCCCGCGCGTCTGCGGGTCCGGCGCGACCGACTTCGAAGTCGGTCGCGCCGAGGTGCTCCCACGACCACTCGCCGTCGGTGCGGTTCCAGCGCTCGCCCTCGGGCGCTCGCGGGTAGGTGACGTTGCCGGTCCCTGTCGTGGCGGTCGAGTCGTCGGGGACGAGACGAACCGTGTCGCCGCCGTTCGCCAGCGACAGGTGGCCCGAAAGGCCGAGGACCCGCCTTTCGGTCCGGTTTCGGGCGACCTCGGGGTCGGTCGAGAGCGCGACTTCGCCCGAGACGGTGACGTTCGGGAGTCGGGCGGCCGTCTCGTCGTCTTCGAGGACCCACCCGGAGACGTTCGTCTCGCGCGGGACCCGGACCACGACGAACTCCCCGGCGTCCTCCGGGGTCGCGGGGTTCGGGTAGACGGCGACGATTTCCGGGGCGGAAACGTCGGAAGCGCCGGAATCGCCCGAAACGTCGGAAGCGCCGGGACCGACGGCGGCGGTCGAGGGCCCGGTCGCGGCCGCGGGAGCGGTCGCTCCCGCGGCCGCGACGGGTCCGGCGAGCGCGACCACCGTACCGACGAGCAGGACGGCGACGAGTATCGAAGCGCGCACGCCGCGAAGTGGTCCCGTTCTCGGACTTAAACCTTCACCGACCGGTGGATATTTGAGTTGCAGGTTCGCCGATGTCAGTATGGAATACGTGCTGGCGCTCGAACTCGCGGGCTACGCGCTCGGCGCGCTGGGAGCCAGTCTCGTCTTCTTCGAGTTCTTCCAGATGCCGAGCTACGTCGAGTACAGTACCGAGTACAACGATTACAGCGTCGATATCTCTCCCAAGGACGCCGACGAGTACTCGTGGGCCGGACGCGTCGGTGCCTTCCTGCTCGCGGTCGCGTTCGCGATTCAGTTCCTCGTGGCGTTGCTCGGCTGACCCGGCGACGCTACTCGGCGGAGGGGTGGACCACGTCTCGGCAGTCGGGACACTCCGCGAACTTGGCCGGGCAGCCGTCGGACTCGTACTCGATGAGGAGGTAATCGCGGGTGATCGCTCTACCGCAGTTCGGACAGCACCCAAGCGTCGTTACGCGTGTCATGGCCCGCTACGCCGAAAAAAGCACACGAGGGTCTTTGTTATTCGTCGGGTAACCCGGCGTAACGAGCCGTTACCGCCTTACAGCGCCTTCTCGGCCTCGGTCTGGACGAGGAACGCCCGGTCGTCGCGGTACTCTCGGACCGTCTCGCGGGCGCGCTCCGTGGCGATCTGGTTGAGCGCCCACGCCGCGCTCGCGCGGACCTCGTCGGCCTCGTCGTCTTCGAGCACGTCGGCGAGCGGTTCGATGGCGCGGGTGTCGCCGATGAGACCCAGCGCGCGGGCGGCCTGACTCCGGACCGAGGCGTCGTCGGCCGCGAGCCGGTTCGCAACGTCCTGAGTCGCCTCTTCGCTACCGATTTCGCCGACCGCCTTCAGGGCGGGCTTGGCGAGGCCGGGGTCCGAGTCCACGTAGTCGAGGACGGCGTCGAGGCCGTCCTCGTCGCCGATCTTCCCGATGATCTCGATGGCGTCCTCGTCGCGGCGCTGGGCGCGCTCTTTCATCTCGTCGAGCGACTCGGGGTTGCCCATCCGCTTGAGGGCGTCGAGGCAGTGTTCCTCCATGAAGTTCGACTGGAGGCTGTCGAGCGCCAGCAGGACCATGTCGGCCCGGTCGCGCTTCTCCCAGATCTTGAGCGCGTGCCACTCGGGCGGGTAGTCCTTGCGGTGGTCGAGCACGTCGAAGTAGCCCTGCGCCTGCAACTGCTCGCGGGTCTCCAGATCGTCCCACTCCTCGGCGTCCTCGACGCCCGCCTCCAGGTCCTCAGCGGCCGCCAGCAGGGTCTCGACCGTCTCGGCGTCGTCGTCGGGGTCGAGGCTGGCGTCGCCGACCGCGACCGCGGCGTCTTCGAGCGCGCTCACGAGGTCGTCGGTGTCGCCGGCCACGTCGGCTCCGAGGTCGGTGTCGAGGACCGCCTCGACCTCGGCGACGAAGGTCTCGACCGCCTCGCGGAGTTGCTCGACGCCCCGCTCGGTCCAGCGCGTCTCCTCGACGGTGGTGCCCGCGTCCTCGACGATCTCGATGACGTCCTCGTCGTAGGGGCCGCGGGCTTCTTCGAGGTCGTCGCGGAGGTCGGCGAGCCGGGATTCGAAGGCCTCGCGCACGCTCTCCTCGTCCTCGTCGTCGGGTTCGGGGAGGTCGGCGCTCTCGATGAGCCCCTCGATTTTGTCGAGTTCGGCCTCGACCGCGTCGAGGTCGGTCTCGGTCTCGGCGGATTCGAGGTCGGCCTCGGCGGCGTCCAGCTCCTCCTCGACGGTCTCCTCGGTGACCTTCTCTTCGAGGGCCGTCTCCTCCTCGGCGTCCTCGGTCTCCTCGGGTGCCTCCTCGTCGTCGCTCATGCGGTCCACCCCGTTTTCCTGACTCGGCTCATATGCCCGAAAGTCGGTCCGTACGCCTCAAGAGCGTTTCCCTTCCACGTCGCGGCGCTCGACTCGGCCCCTCGCGTCGGGGTCGTCGGCGTCCCGCCAGTAGAACCGGGGCGCGAGCAGGAGGTACGCCAGCGCGGCCCCGAGCAGGAGGCGGGGGAACGCCCGACCGAACGCCGCGGGCGCGAGGACGGCCAGCATCTGGACCCCGCCCATCGCGAGCGCGTCTCGGGCGTAGAGGTCGGGGTAGGGCACGCAGGTCACCATCAGGTACGCGAACGCCGCGGTCGCGCCGAGCAGGACCGCGGCGTCGTCGACGCCCGCGAGCACCGCGGCCGCGAGCAGGGTCGCACAGAGGGTGGTCTGGACCCCCTCCGTGTGGGCGTCGCCGATGTCGTAGGCGGTGTAGAGGCCGAGTCGGACGACCGCCATCGCGACGAACACCGCGGGGACGCAGAACGCCGCCGCGGTCGCGAGCGTGGGGTCGGCCAGTCCCCACTGCTCGCGCGCGAGGGCGAACACGAGCACCGCGGGCGCGACCCCGAACGACGCCACGTCGGCAAGCGAGTCGAGGTACTCGCCCGCTGGCGTGCCCCCGGTCTTGCGCGCGATGACCCCGTCGAGGCCGTCGGCGACCGCCGCGAGCAGGACGAGGCGCGCGGCGAGTCCGGGGTCGAGCGTCGCCGCGACCGCCGCGAGAAAGCCCAGCGCGGCGTTGGCGACGGTGACGGCGTCGGCCAGACCCAGCCGTCCGACGAACCGGGGTTGCATACGTTCGGGGTGGGTGACCGCCCTTGATACGTTTTTATAATCGGACGCCAGGGTCGGGGCGCGGTGCGCCCCGACCCGGGGAGTCGTTTCGATGGAAGGTCGTCTCGGACGTTTCGGTGGAAGGTCCCGCGGGCGTTTCGGTGGAAGGTCCCTCGGGCGTTTCGGTGGAAGGCCCAGCGGGCGTTTCGGGCGACCTCCCCGACCGCGAGCGCGCCGGACCGCGGAGCGGTCCGGCGCGCTCGCGGTCGGATTCGTGAGGCCTATACTCCCCGCGTCCCGAGGCTCTGGCATGGACCGCCGAACGTTCCTCGCGGGAGGCGCGGGGGCGACGCTCGTCGCGCTCGCGGGGTGTCTGGAGTCCGGAAGCGACGGAGACAGCGACGGGGAGGAAGGGGACGACGAGGAGGAAGACGACTACGACGTCGGGATGGGCGCGTCGTTCTTCCGCCCCGAGGAGGTCGAGGTCGCGGTGGGCGAGACCGTCGTCTGGCGCAACACCGGCAACCGCCGTCACACCGTCACCGCCTACGAGGGCGAGATTCCCGACGACGCCGACTTCTTCGCCTCCGGCGACTTCGACTCCGAGCAGGCCGCCCGCGACGCGTGGATGGACGACTTCGGCGGCAAAATCGAATCCGGCGAAGAGTACGAACACACCTTCGAGGTGCCCGGCGAGTACGACTACTTCTGCATCCCCCACGAGGCGTCGGCGATGGTCGGGCGCGTCGTGGTGACGGAGTAGGGACTCGACGCTCGCGGCGTCGCGATTACGGCCGATAAAACGAGAATCGATTCGAGAGGCGTCTCAGACTTCGACTTCTTCTTCGTCCACGTCCACCGAGGTCTCCTCCTCGGCGGCGACCTCCTCGGGCCGGGCTTCGAGCGTCGCCTTCTGGATTTCCACTCTGCGGAGCGGGTAGATGGTCTTGGCCTCGCCGTAGATGGCCGAGGACATCCGACCCTCGATCACGCTGTCGATGAGGTCCTCGAAGGTGCGGTCCTCGGCGGCGTCCTCGACGATCTCGGTCATCGTCTCGCGGATGGCCTTCTCCTGACTCGCGTCGGCGTCCTTCGTGGTGAAGGCGACCGGCTGGACCTGCACGCGGTAGTCGTCGGTCGTCAGGACCGTGACGTAGGCCTCGACCTTCGAGGCACCGCGGCGCACCAGACTGCGGAGGTAGTCGCGGGTGAGTTCGTGCTTGATGAACTCGGTGTAGGCCGCGTCGCTACCCACGTCGTTGATCTTGAACGTGAGCTTGGTGTTGTTCTCGCTGGCGTCGTCCTTCAGCTCGCCCAGCGTGGTCTCGACGTTGCGGCCGAGGACCTTCTCCGGTTCGTCTGCGGGGGTGCCACCGAGCTCCGCCCGGTCGAACTGCTGGGGGGCGTGGATGGTGTACCACCGCTTCTCCTGTTTCTGCTTGGAAACTGATCGTTCGCTCATGATTGTGTTGTCGTGTCTGCGTGTCGCTTGGCTGTCTGTACGACTTCCTGGGCCACCGCGAGGTTGACGACGTAGTCGTCGACCGTGGTCCGGAGGCCGCCGGTGGTCTCGCGCTCGACGGTCGTGACGACCCGCTCGACGCCCGACTCGCGCTCGACGCGCGTGTCGATCTGAGGCGTGTTGTCGGGGCGAACCGACGCCGCCACTATCTCGGCGTCGTCGTGTTCGGTCCGAATCGTCGCGGTTCGGGTCGGCTTCATCGTCGGGCCTCCCGGAACTCGGCGAGGAACTCCTTGGTGTCCGTCTCGGGGTCGAACCGGGCGTAGCCGCGGTCGGCGAGGCCGCCGCCGAGACCGCCCACGCTCCGGGCCGCTTCGCTCATCGCCGCGCCGATCCTCCGGTCGTCGGTCGCGGCCGCGGCGGCCGCCTCGTCGGCGACGACGAGCGCGACCGGTTCGGGCGACCGGAAGTCCCTGAGGAGTCGGGCGACGGTCTCCACGGGCGCAGAGTCCGTTCGAAGGGCGAACAGGCCGTCGTACCGGCCGGTCGTCCCCTCTCGGAGGACCGCGTGGGCGCGCTCGGCGTGGTCGCGCCACGCGTCGAGCGCGTCGGCGCGGGCGTCGTGACCCAGCGCCAGCGCGGTCGCCGTGCCGGGTCGCTCGCGCGCGACCGCGTCCAGCACGTCGGCGTACCCCTCCACCGTGGCGAAGGGGCCCTCGGGCGCGGTGTGGGGTCGGAGCGCGCGCTCGACCGCGTCGGCGGCCCGCGCGGTCGCGGCTTGCCCGCCCGTGACCGCGAGCGCGAACTCCGAGGCGACCCGCCGGTGGGCCGACTCGTCGAGTTCGGCGGGCAGGCCGAGCTCCGCGAGCGCGGCCTGCGCGGCCCCGGCGTCTCCGGAGTAGTCGGCGTGCGCGAGCGTCGCGTGCGCGAGGCCGTCGGCGAGGTCGTCGGTCGGGACGCCGACGCCGGGTCGGCGCTCGACGCCGCGCTCGCGGGCCGCTTCGAGGACGTGAGCCGTCTCGCCAGCGCTCGGAACGCCGTCGGCCGCGAGGACGCCCGCGAGCGCGAGCGTCGGGTCGGGCCGGGCGTCGAGTTCCCGCGCGACGTCGTAGGCGGTCGCGCTCGCCGGGGTGGCCGCGGCTGGCAGGTGGGCGTCGGCCCCGGGGTCGAGACCGATACCGACCGTGGTGTCCTCGGAACTGGCCCGGTTCGCGTCGTCGGGGTCGGCGAGCGTCTCGCCGAACCGACCGACGCGAACCTGATACGGGACGCCGCGCCCGCCGAGTGCGCGCGCGAGCAGTCCAGCGGCCGCGAGGCAGTCGCCGTCGGCGCGCACGAGCACGCGGACGAACGCCGCATCGCGGAGCGTCGCGGCCGCGTCGCTGGCGTCGGAGGCTGACCCGTCGGTTCCGGTTCGGCCCGAGGTCGACATCTAGTCGAGGAGTTCCTTGGCGGTGTCGTAGGAGTACGTGAAGTCGGCGTCGAGTTCGTCGCCGCGGTAGTAGTCGACGAGACGCCGGACCTTCGACTGGGTGTTCTGGAGCGCGCGCTTGTTGGCGGCGTCCTGGGGGTGCTCGTCCATGTGCTCGCGCAGTCGGACGGCCCGCTCCATCAGGCTCCGGAGGTCCTCGGGGAGGTCGCTCGCGGCGTCGTTCTCCTCCAGAATCTCGGTGACCTTCTTACCCGTCGCCAGCTTGACGTCCGGGACGGGCGTGCCCTTCACGCCCTCGTCGCGCAGCTTCAGGCCGATCTCGCTGGGGCTGTGGCCCTGCTCGGCCAGTTCGACCACGCGGTCGACAATCTCGTCTTCGTCTACGTCGCTCCACTCCGGCGGTTCGTCTGCCACGGGTTTGTCCGAGTCGGACGACCCGCGACGGCGGGTGTGCATTCGTGCCATGGTTTCTGGATTGGAACTGCACAGACCGCTGTCGCTTTGAGTGTAGGCGTGCGGTGCGTCGGTCTGACGCGTGCACGTCCGCAATCCCGAGCCGAGCAATCGCCCGGCGAGTCAGATTTGCGGCTGTGCTGTTCCCGTGTTCAGGAGGAATGGCCCGAGGTAGTTAAATGATTGCTATTCGGGTCGTGGGGTGAAGTGCCGCGCCGCGCAGGATTCCGAGAGGTTTATCAATACCCCCGGACTACGTTGGAATGCGTTCGAGGGCTCGTAGATCAGCGGTAGATCACTCCCTTGGCATGGGAGAGGCCCCGGGTTCAAATCCCGGCGAGTCCACTCCTTCCTTCCCTCGCTTCGCTTGGTCAGGCAGTCGTGGACTCGCCGACCCTCGCGAACAAACCGCGTCCGCTCGGTCCCGGCGAGTCTATTTTCTGCACGGCGAGCTTGCTACTGCACTCGATAACCGCAGAGAAAATCGCCAGTTCAGACGTTGATGTGGCCCTCGCGCCGGAGTTGGTCCTGCGCGGAGCCGTCGTAGCGCCACTCGATGTCGGCCTTCTCGTCCTGCCAGTCCCACGGTTCGCAGAGCACGATGTCGTCCTTCCGAATCCAGATGCGCTTTCGCATCCGGCCCGGAATTCGGCCCATTCGCTCTACGCCGTCGTTGCATCGGAGTCTGACGCGGTTCTTACCTAACATCTCGGTGACGATTGCGAACTGCTCGTCGTCGTTGGGCATGCGGAGGTTCCGTCGCCCGGATTCTTCACTCACGGTCGTAATACGGTGTGGGGACGTTTAAGTGGTCGGATTTTCGAAGTGGGGTCGTGGGCGGGCCAGTCATCTCACCCGCCCCCTCGGAGGAGATACGACGCGATTCCGACCGCCGAGAACATCAGGATGGCCGCCGTCCCGATGACGAGCAGTTGCACGTCCCCGTCGGCCGCCCCCGCGGCGGCGAGGGTCTGGACCGCGCCAGCACCCACGACGACTCCCAGCAGTGCGACGAGTCGCCAGTCGAACCGACCGAATACGTTTGCCATGGTATGACATAACTTTCCCGGTTACGTAGTCCTGTCGCCAGCGCAGACTCAGAAGTCGGCGTCTGCGATCCAGTCGCGGGCCGCGGCCACGAACCACGCCATCCACACCGCGAAGGCGACCAGCCACGCGCCGTACCGGACCAGCGGGTGGGGAAAGAGGAGGTACGCGGTGGCGAGCGTGGCCGCGACCGCGACGACCGCGGCGGCGTTCCGATAGCCGCTGACGGTGAGCGCTCCCATTTGTCGGCCGAGTACGGGCCCGGGGCGCATTACTGTTGGCGCTCGCGTCGCCCCGCGGGGCGACGCGAGCGCCTTCGACTTATCCCCGCACCACGACGCGGCCGCTCGAATGCACCGTGACCTCGTAGACGTCGTAGGGGAACGACACCGACACGTCGTCCCGGAGGTCGCCGTAGCGTCGCGTGTGAAAGAGCATCCCCAGGGCGTCGCAGTCCACGACGGAACTCAGCGGGGTGAGTCGCTCGGGCGGGCGGCCCACCACGTCCGAGAGCGCCAGCGCGATGCCGGTGCACACCTCCCCGTAGAGCATGTAGTCGCTGACGTTGAAGATGTAGGTAGAGGTCGAATCGCCGTTGTCGGCTTCGGCTTCGATTTCGACCGGGTGGATGTCGTTCGACGAACTCATTGATGCTACGCCCTCTCAGGGTGGCACGCACATAGGTGTTGCGATGGGGGAAACCGCCAGACTGCAGTCGCTTTTCCTGCCTCCCTCGCGGCCTCCCCCGCGGGCGAGAGTGGAAGCTGATACATTTCCGAGGAGTGGCGGATTAGTTTATAATACCGGGGTTCCTTGGCCCGGATATGACATCGCGGGCGACGTCGTCGGGGGCAGGGCGCGGCCGGTCGTCGGCGGGGCGCGGCCAGTCGGAGGTGCTTGGCGTGGTCCTGTTGCTTGGACTCACCATCACCGGGACGGGGGTCATCGTCGCGTTCGGGTCCTCGGCGCTCGACGACTCCAAGCAGGCGTCCGAGCTCGACAGCGCCGAGCACGCCATGACCCAGCTCGATTCGAAGCTCAGCCTCGTCGGCGTGGGCGACTCGGACTCCCAGTCGATGTCGCTCGGCGTGGACGGCCACACCGCCGTCGAGAACGAGAGCGGGCGGATGGTGGTGTCGATAAATCCAACCGAGGGCTCGGAGGTCCCCGAGACAGAGGTGATGAACCAGAGCCTCGGCGCGGTGGTCTACGAGAACGGCGGCAGTAGGGTCGCGTACCAGGGCGGGGGCGTCTGGCGGCGGACCGACAACGGGACCACGATGGTCTCCCCGCCGGAGGTCCACTACCGCGATACCACCCTGACGCTCCCGCTCGTGGCCGTCTCGGGGCAGGGACCGCTCGACGGCAGGACCGTCGCGACCAAGAACGGGTCCAGCGAGCCGATGTACCCCGTCGAGGTCGAGGACGGCGAGGACCTCCGCAACCCCCTCCTGCAGGCGGAGGTCAACCTCACGGTCGAGAGCGAGTACTACGAGGCGTGGGGTCGGTTCTTCGAGGAGCGGACCGGCGGCGAGGCGACCGTCGACCACGACGAGGAGTCGGTCACCCTCCGACTCGTCACGCCCCCGAACGTCCCCGAGATAGAGCAGGGCATCGCCTCTACCTCCTCCCAGGAGCTCTCGATTCAGGGCGCGGGAGGCAATCCCTCGTTCACCGACAGCTACAACTCCTCGGACGGCGACTACGACTCGACCGAGGGCGACGACGGGACCATCGAGACGGTCGGCGGCGTGACGATGAGCGGCGGAGCCGAGATACGCGGCGACCTCGTCTCGGGCGGCGGCGAGGTCGAGATGGAGAGTTCGAACACCGAGATCGACGGCAACCTCTCGTACGGCGGGAGCGCCGACCTCCACAAGAAGGCGACCGTCGGCGGCTGGACCGAGTCGAACGGGTCGGTCAGCGAGATCGACCCCGTGGATTCGATGGTCTCCTCGCGCAACGAGAGCATCCACGACGACAACGACAACGACGACGCCGACGCCATCGACGGCGACAGGCTGGACTGCGACTCGACCTGCGAGCTGTCGTCGGGGTCCTACTACCTCGACGAGCTCGACCACGACGGCGGCACGCTCACGCTCGACCTCTCGGAGGGGGACATCGACATCGCGGTCGCCGGACCCATCGCGGTCGGTGGCGGCACCATCGAGGTCGAGAACCCCGACGACGGGAGAGTCGACGTCTACATGGACAGCTCGGAGCTCGCGGTCACGGACGGTGAGGTCGACGTGCCCGACGAGAAGGCCGGGAGTTTCCGCATCTACGCCCCGCCGGGACTCGACGCCGAGTTCTCCAGTTCGGAGTTCGACGGCATGGTGTACGCCCCCGACAGCGACGGTCGGCAGGGCGAGATATCGGTCACGTCTCAGGCGGAGGTGTTCGGCGCGCTGGTCGGCGGTCAGACGACCCTCCAGTCGGGCGGCGTGGTCCACTACGACCAAGCGCTGGCCCGGTCGTCGACGCTCCCCGAGGACTACGAGACCGCCCCGTACGTCACCTACATGCACGTCTCGGTCAATCGAGTGAACGTCACGGCCACCTAGTGTCTCAGCTCGAACTCCACGGCCGCCTCGGGAACGACCAGTCCGTCGGTGTGGAACTGGTAGGTCACCGAGCCCTCGCCGTGGTCGATTCGGTCCATTCCCTGAGCCTCGAAGTACCGGCCCCACGCGTCGGCGCGCGGGGAATCGACCGTGACGTTGATTCTGGCGTCCGTCTCTCCCGACTCCGCGGGCGTGTCGAACCGGCCGTCGAGTTCCACGCTCTGGCGGTGGGCGACGACCAGCACCGTCCCGCTCCCGCCGACTCCCCCCGAGTCCCCGCGGGGGTAGGTGAGCACCAGCGGGACGACCGAGGTGTTTTCCTCGCCCTCGCCCACGACGAACCCGGGTTCGGACCGCATCGCCGCGCGGCCGTCGTCGACCCGGAAGGTCGCGCCGTTGGCGTAGACCACCTCGCCCGCCGGGGCGTCGTAGACCAGCGGCCGGGTGGTCGTCCGGTAGGTGGCGTTCCGGTCGTCGTCGGGGTCGGTGGTGTTGGCCTGTACCTCGATCTCGACCGGGTCGCCGTACCGCAGCGTCGCGCCCGAGAGCTTCAGCTCGGTCGCCCTGCTCGGGGCGTCTGCGGTCGTCACGTCCCGGACGTTGTCGGCCAGCACGTCCATCGCCCGGACCGCGTTGGTCACCTGCTCGTCCTCGCGGGCGTCCTGTAGCCCGCCGATGCCGGTCGTGTACACCGCGCCGACCGAGGCGGTCACCAGCGCGAACGCGAACACGAACCCGAGGGTCTCGCTGACCGCGCGGTCGTCCATCATCCCGACCGCACCTCCAGTCGGTCCGAGTCGGTGTCGAACTCGACCCGGAGGTCGCCGCCGGGAACCGTGGTCTCGGCGACCGGCGTCTCGGCGTGGAACCCGACCGTCACCCGGACCTCGGGGTCGCGCGAGACCAGTTCCAGCTGTGAACCCTCCACGGTCACGTCGTACCGGTTCCCCCCGACTCGTGCGGGCAACGTGACCGACACCGAGACGGTCGGGTCGTCGGACCCGACGACAGCGAGGCGGTCGGCCGCGGACAGGTCGGTCGCCACGCGCTCGCCGACGACCTCCAGTTCCGACCGGACCGCCGCGTCCCGGCGGTCCTCGACCATGCCGCCGGTCGCGGTCAGCACGCCCCCGACGAGCAGGGCCGCCACCATCAGATTGAGCGCGTAGGTGACCGTGACCGACACCGCGCGCTCGTCGCGGGCGAACCGGCGGCGGTCGCCGCCGGTTCGCCCCGTTCGCCCGGTCATCGCGGCTCACCCGGGGCGGCCCGGACCGCTGTGTGGAACTCGACGCGGGGCGTCTGGAAGTGAACCTCGAACTCCGCGGCGTAGACCGCGGGCGTCCGGCGCGGCGAGTCCTCGGAGCCGGGGGCGGCGAAGTTCGACTCCTCGACGGTCGCGCCCTCGGAGGTGTCGACGGTCAGCTCGTAGGTCCCGGTGACCCGGTCGGGGTTCTCGAACTCGATGTCGTACGAGTCCATCTCGGTCGGGTAATCGAGTTCGGGACACTCGCTACCGTTGACGGTTCCGGCGGTCAGGTCGACGCTCGCCGTCGAACCGTCGACTCGGCACTCGTCGGGGGCCGAGTCGCCCCCGACCGCGATGTCGCCGTCGCCGTCCTCGTGGACGGGGACGCGCCACGTCTCGCTCCCGTCGTCGAGCACCACCGCGAACGCGTCGTCGGAGTCGGCGGCCAGCTCGTCGTCCGAGACGGTCAGCCTGACGTTCCGGGCGTCGTCTACGTCCTCGGCGAGGGTCCAGTCGCTCTCCTCGTCGTCGACGTTCGTGAAGTTCCGCGAGGGGTCGGTCTGTCGAACGAGGACGCCCTCGGTCGTGGTCACGGTGTCCGTGCGTATCTCGGCGACCGTCCCGTCCTCGGCGTGGTACCGCGAGAGCAGGTCGTCGTATCTGGCGATTCCGTCCCGGACCGCCTCGTCGAGGTCGTCCCGGTCGGCGTACTCCTCGCGGTTCTCGGCGTCGAGGAGGTCGCCGACGCCGTCGACGGCCTCGGCCCGGAACGCGACCGCCTCGCCGTCCTCGATTTGGGCCCCGCGGGTGGCGAGGTTCTGGGTGTAGATGACGGTGTTCAGGAGCAACACGAGCGCGACCAGCGTCACCGCGACCGCGAGCCCGGTCACGAGGATGAGCTGGGCCCGCTCGCGTGGGTCGTCGTCGGGTCGCGGCCGACCGGCTCCGGACCGAGACCGACCCTCTCCAGACCGAGACCGACCCTCTCCGGACCGAGACCGACCCTCTCCGAGTCGGTCACCGCCGGACCGACCGCGGTCGCTCACATCTGCCATACGACGATTCGCACCTCCATGACGTTGTACAGCGCGGCGTCGGGTGCGGCGTCGGGCGCGTAGAGGTCGGCCTCGCCCGCGGTCTCGCCCGCGGGTCCGGAGACCGGCGTGTCGTCGTAGACGGCGACCGTTCGCGTCGCCGACGCGGCGTTGTCGCTCGGCGAACCCATGTACACCATCGTCTTGCTGTCGGTGGAATCGTCGGGCAGTCGGTACTCGACGTAGACGTTGTAGGCGACCCGCCCGTCGGACCCGCCCACCTCGCCGAACGTCTCGTTCAGGGCGCGCCCGAAGTCGTTCGGCGGCCCGCCGTTCGAGTAGAATCCCCGGTCGGACGCGTTGACGAACGCCCGGTCGTCCGAATCCCAGAAGGTGAGCGCCGGGCGGAGGCTCCCGCGCTCGGCCGCGGTCGCGAGCAGGTCGGCGGCGGCGGCCTGCTGTTGGTTCTCGATGTGCTGGTTCGACGTGCTGGCGGTCAGCGGCGTCACCGCGGTCGACTGCATCGCGAAGAGGACGCCCGAGACCACCAGCAACGCGGCGGTGAACGCTTCGAGGGTGTGGACCTGCCCGCGAGCGCCGGTGGGGGACCGCCCGCGCGAGGAGGCGCGCCCCTTCCCGCGCGAGGAGGCGCGCCCCTTCCCGCGCGAGGAGGTGTGTCCCTTCCCTCGCGAAGAGGCGCGTCCCGGCCCGCGCGGAGCGTCGCTCTCGGCCACGCTACCACACCCTCACGTACAGGTCGCGCTCCTCGCCGTCGAGCAGGACGACCCTGCGGGCGGTCGTGGCGCTCTCTGACTCGGGCGGGGTCGCTCCCGCGCGCAGTTCCAGTCCCTCGCCGCCGAGTTCGTGGACCGCTCCGTCCTCCTCGACGGTGACGTTGACCGAGGTGGTCGCCGAGACGCCCAGCGCGGTTTCGAGGTCGTCGGCGTTGGCGTCGAACCGACACTCCTCGACCTCGTCGGCGGTGGCGTCGGTATCGAAGAACACCACGGTGCAGGTGGCGTTCAGCGCGTTCGGCGTCGCCGGGTCGACCAGCAGGTGCTCGGAGAGCAGTGCGGCGGTCCGGTCGGCCGCCAGCGCGTCTCCCTCGCCGCTCGCGGTGAAGGGCTCGAAGACGTCCGGGACGAACGCGACGACGAACGCCACCGTCAGCAGGAAGACGCTCATCCCGACCACGAAGTCGATGCTGGTCTGGGCGCGCGCGGAATCGTCACGGCCGTCGGAACCGGGGGCTCGAACGCCGACGTGGTCGCTCCGAGAGACCTCGGCCCCTTTCAGTCCGCCCAGACGGGTGGACGGCGTACCCGAGCGTTCCCGTCGGGACGCCGAGCGGCGGCGATTCTCGTGGGAGGGTCGGCCGTTCTCGTCCGAAGTGATGGTCTCGCGGAACATGGTCAGATGAAACTGAACACGACGAGCGCGACGGTCGGTAGCACGACGGCGAACTTCACGCCAGCCAACAGCGAGGCGTCGCGGATGTAGCCCGCGATGAACCCCGACAGGATGGCCTGGAGGGTCACGGCGTGGAAGAACAGCATCGACAGGAGGTTGGTGTCGAGACCGCCCCCGAAGTCCATGCCGCCCGCGCTCGCGCCGCCACCGCCGTCGGCCTGTCCCGCGAGCCCGCCCATCACGTCGAGGAACTCGACCTTCAGGATGGCCATCACCGCGAGCAGGGTGAGGTAGGTCATGATGATGATGACGACCTGCATCCGCGAGCGCGACCGGCGCTCGCGGGCGATGTCGTCCTGGTTCTCGCTGGCCTGCGCGGCGGTCGAGAGCACCGCCGATATCTGGCTGGAGGCCTCTTGGGCCTTGCCCACCAGCTTGACGGTGCGCGCGAGCCGCGGGATGTGGTATTTGTTGTTGAACTCGATCAGTGCGGCCTTCAGCCCCATGCCGTACTCGACCTTGGCGTGGATGACGTCGAACTCGTCGGCCAGCTTCCCGGAGGAGGTATCGGCCACGGTCCGGATGGATTCGAGGAGGGTCAACCCCGTGTCGTTGGCGCTCGACAGCTTTCGGAGGTTGTCCGAGAGCTTCTCGACGACCGTGCGGCG
Organism: Halorussus salilacus; assembly: GCF_024138125.1. NCBI lineage: Archaea > Methanobacteriati > Methanobacteriota > Halobacteria > Halobacteriales > Haladaptataceae > Halorussus > Halorussus salilacus. The sequence continues at coordinate 682,471 of NZ_CP099993.1, read as the reverse complement.
CGACCGGACGTTCCACTCGTGGAACACCGCAAGCGGCAGGAGGACGACGTACACCGGGACGTAGACGTAGATGAACGTCCCCCAGACGGGACTCGCTATCATGCCGTCGAACGTCCGGGGTGCCGCGCCGGTCAAGACCGCGTTGCCGACCAGCACCAGCGCCGCGGGCACCGTCAGCCCCAGCGTGAACAGGGGGTGGTCCCGGAAGAAGACGTGGGGGCGCTTGAGCAATGCGACCGTCTCGTAGGTCCCCTCGCGGCTCTTGATGCGGTCGAACACCGAGAACTCGCCGACGTACTTCTCGACGAGGCCGAGGTGGAGCAGGCCCGCGCCGGTGGTCGTCGCGACGCGCTCGCCGCCGTCGTCTGGGTCGAGGTAGCCGTCGCCGGGGTCGTCCTGCTTGACCGTCGAGACCAGCACGAGGAACCCGACGCCCGTCAGCGGGATGAGGCCGTAGACGGTGGCGTACAGCATCGACTCCTGAGCCTGCCCGAGCATCGACATGATGACGAGGATGATGATGAGAAGCAGGGGAAACAGCGAGAGGGTCATGTACATCTCGCCGAACAGTTCCAGCGTTTCGAGGGTCATCTCCTGCTCCTGCTTTGCGGTCCGCATGTGCTTGTCCTTCTTGTCGTCGAGGAAGTCGCTCATGTTCCCCCCGGAGTTGATGATAGAGAGCATGTCGGTGAGGAACTGACCGAGTTCGTCGCTCGGGGTCTCCAGCGACCGCTTGCGGATGGCGGTCCGGTAGTCGGTGTCGAAGTACTCGGTCTCCTGGACGACCGACTGGAACTCCCGGGACACCTCACCGTAGGTGTCGTCGGCCTTCGCGATGGCCTCCAGAATCTCCAGTTGGTTCAGCCCCCCGACCGACAGCGCGTACATGAACGAGATTGCGTCGGGCAGGAGCATGTTGATCTCGCGCTTGCGTTCGCCAGCCCGGTAGTAGGGAATCGCCGCGAGCGTCCCGAACCCGATTCCGAACCCGACAGCGCCGAAGACGACGCCGCTGACCAGGATGAGGGCGGGCACCTTGACGGCGTTGATGAGCGCCGCCATCGACTCGCTGGGCACCGGTAGACCGATGAGGACCCCCACGTCCACGAAACCGGTGGCGAACAGGCCGTAGCCCACGAGGGTGCCCAGCAACCAGAGGACGACCCCCGCGAGGACGCCGACCGCGAGCGCACGCGAGAGGTACAGTTCGACGGTGTCGGCCATTCTGGCCTCCGCGAGCTTGGTCTCGACGTCGTCGACGAAGTCGCCGTCCTCGTCGAACAGGTACGCGAACAGGGGGTAGAAGGCGTCGGCCAGCGAGTCGGCCGTGTGCTCGGTGCCGGTCGCGGCCCCGTGGCTCATCGCTCCTCGCCCCCGTCGTCGGCGTCGAAGGCTCCGCCGTCGTCGGCGTCGAAGGCTCCGCCGTCGTCGGCACCGGACTCCCGGCCGCCCTCCGCGTCCTCGTCGAACGCCGCCTCGAAGTCGCCGAACGAGCCGTCCCGGTCGTCGTCTGGGACCTCCTCGCTCGTCGCGTCCCCTCCGGCGTCGTCGTCCGGGAAGCTCCCGAGTTCGCCGCCCTCGAAGGGTTCGCGCTCGCCGTGGCGACCCGCCTCGTCGGTCGCGTCGGCCACGTCCGGGCGGCCGGTCCCGTCGGTCGCGCCCGTCCCGAGGATGTCGCCGCCGAAGGGCGCGTCGGCGTCGGGCGACGCCGACGCGCCCGCGGAACCGTCGGCTCCCTCGGCGGGTTCGTTGGCGTCGGCGAGCGCGACCGCGAGGCCGTCGACGTCGGCGTCCACGCCCCGGTAGTCGTCGAGGATGCGCTCGTCGGCCTCCGCGAGGATGCCCTTCGCGAGTTCGTAGGTCTCCTCGTCGGGGTCGGGTCGGGGGACCATCTCCTCCTTCTTGGGGTCGATGTCGATGTGGACGCTCTCCATCTCCCGGAGGTCGGCGAGGCTCTCTTCGAGCTTCTCGTTCGCGACGAGGGTCAGGATGGTGTCGGGGTCGTTGATGAACGCCTGGACCGTGGCGGCGACCTGCGTGTACTCGTTGAGACCGTTCCTGATGAGGTACGCGAGGATGACCCGCCGCTTGAGAATCTCGTCTTCGAGCTGCTGGTGGTCCCACCCGCGGTCGAACATGATCTCCTCCATGGTCGACGACCCCGAGAGCCGCATGAACTCGTCGTCCTCCGCGCGCCACTGGTAGATGTCCTGGACGTTTATCTCGTCGTTCTCGGGGTCGTAGTGGTTGATCTCGGTGAGCGACTTGTTCCGCCGGACCTTGCTGCCCTGAACCCGGGTCTGGGTCTGGATGGACACGAGGTCGAGAGCGGTGAACAGCGTCTTCGAGACGTTGATGGGTTCGGTCGTGAAGCGCTTGAGGACCTCCCCGACCGTGTCGGCGTGGAAGGTGGTGTAGGTGGTGTGGCCCGTCGACATGACCTGGAAGAGGGTGCGGCCCTCCTCGCCGCGAATCTCGCCCATCACGATGTAGTCGGGGCGCTGGCGGAGCGCGGCCTCCAGCAGGTCGAACTCGTCGACGTCGCCCTTGTCGTCGTCCGAGAACGACGGGCGGGTCACGCTCGCGATCCAGTTGCGCTGGGGCAACTCCACTTCGCGGGTGTCCTCGATGGAGACGATCTTCGTGTTCGAGGGGATGAAAAGCGACACCGCGTTCAGGCTGGTGGTCTTGCCCGAGGCGGTGCCCCCGGCGAAGATGAGCGACTTGTGGTTCTCGATGGCGAGCCACATGAACGCCATCTCCTCCAGACTGAAGGTGTTCCAGTTCACGAGGTCGATGGGCGTGAACGGCACGTCCTTGAACTGCCGGATGGTGTAGTTGGTGCCGTGGTCGCTGACCTCCCGGCCGAGGGTGAGCTGGGCCCGAGAGCCGTCGGGCAGGGTCGCGTCGACCTGGGGCTGGCGCTTGGAGATGCCCTTGCCCGAGCGCTGGGCCAGCTTGACCACGAAGTCGTCCAGCTCGGTCTCGGCGTGGAACACGTTGGTGATGACCTGCTCGTAGTCGGTGTGGTAGACGAACACCGGGGAGTTGTAGCCGTCGACCGAGATGTCCTCGACGTTGATGTCGTGCTTGATGCCGTCGATGCGCTCGTAGCCGATGAAGTCGCGTTCGAGGTAGTACAGCAGTTTCTCGGCCTGATACTCCGAGAGGGTGTCGTCGTCCTCCTCGATGAGGACCGGCTCGGGCCGGACCTGTATGCCGTCGAGCCCGCCCGACTCGTCGGGTTCGAGGTCCTCGATCTTGGCCTCCACCGCGGCCCGGACCTGCTGGCGCAGACTCCCCTCGGCCTCGAAGTCGAGGTCGAGGTACTCGTCGAGTCGGATTCGCGGTTCGGGGGGGTCGTCGTCGCCGCTCGCGGCGTCTGCTCCGGCCGGTGACTCGCCCTCCGCCGACGCGCCGACCCCCGCCGCGGCGGGGGTCGGCGCGTCCGGCGAGACGGGGTCGTCGGGCGAGACGGGCCCGTCCGTCGATTCGGTCGCGTCGCCACCGGCCGATGGGTCCGGAGACGCCGACGCGCCCGCGTCGGCGTCGTCCTCGACGGTCCCGCCGTCGGCGGCGACCTCCTCGTCGCTCCTCTCGGGTTCGGCGTCGGGGGCCGGTCCTTCGGCGGGTGCCTCGCCGTCAGGCGTCTCCGCGCCCTCGTCGGCCTCGGGGCTCTCCTCGTCGTCGCTCTCGTCGCCCGCTCCGTCGTCGTCCGGGTCGTCCGACTCCCTGCGCTCGCGGAACGCCGCGTAGCTCTCCCGGACGGGTTCGACCGCGGCGTCGGTCTCCTCGCGGAGTCGCTCGACGAACGCCGAGACCGCGTCTCTGGTCTCGTCGTAGCGGTCGAGCAGTTCCCTGAGTTGCTCGGCGCGCTCGCCGTCGTTCTCGGCGTAGAGGTCGTAGCGCGCGAGCAGCTGGAGGGTCTCGCGCTCGATGACCTCGGCGCGCTCTTCCTCCTCGGCCTCGACCACCACGTCGTCGCTGGAGTACTTGATGGACGACCGGAGCTTCCCGGTCAGGAACTCCGTCAGGTCGTCCTCGATGGGCGTGCAGTACGGTTCGACGAGGTAGTACTTGGTCTCGTTCTCCTTCTCGCTGTGGAAGATGACCACGAACGAGTAGGGCTTGTTGACCCAGTAGCGGTCGACCTCTCGGAAATGGTCCTTCTTGGGGAGCGCGACCTCCTTCTCCAGGTCGTAGCGGTTCACGAGGGTGGTGTGGCCCTCGACCGTCGAGAAGAACGCGTCCTCGTCGAGTTCCTCGGGCACGTCGAGGGTGCGGTCGTCCTCGACTTCGAGTAGCTTCTCGGCCTTCGCCGCGCCCTCCGCGAGCAGGTCCTCGATGTCCTCCTCCGGGAAGCCGAGCCACTCCTCCTTCTCGAAGCGCTCGATTTCGCCCTCCTCGTCTCGCGGGCGCTCGGGCGCGGTGACGGTCGTGTCCTCGTAGTAGTACTCGTACTTGAAGTGCTCCCAGTAGTACTCGCCCTTCGTGACGGGGGTGGTCGCGGGGTCGAGCCACTCCTCGAAGTCTGCGCTCAGGTCGGTGACCGCCAGCCCCGACTCGAAGACGCTCGCGGCCACGTCGTCGTGGCCGGTCCACTCGCTGCGGTCGAAGGCGACGACCTCGCCCGCGTCGTCGCGCGGGAGCGCGACGCCCTCGTCGCTCTCCTCGTAGTAGTACTCGTAGCGGAAGTGCTCCCAGAGGTACTCGCCGAGTTCGACCGGCGTCTCCTCGGGGTCGAGGAACGCCTCGAAGTACGTCGAGAGCCCCGCGGCGGTCTCGGCCGCGGTCTCGACCCTGTCGTCGGTCTCCTCGGGGTCGTGGCCGAGGTACTCCTCGGGTTCGAAGGGACGGGCCTTGCCCCGCCAGTTGGTCGGGGGACTGCCGTCCTCGTAGAAGAACTCCCGCTTGAAATCCTCCCAGTCGTACTCGCCCGCGGTCACGCGGGCCGACGCGAGCTGCTCGTCGGCGATGTCGAGTCCGTCGGGTCGGTCGTCTCGTTCCGGGTCGCTTTCGACTTCCGCTGAACCCTTCTCGTCGTCATCTTCCGGACCGCTCGCGTCCTCACGTTCCGTTTCCGTCTCGTCGCCGTGTCCCGTTTCCGTCTCGTCGGCTTCCGGTTCGGTCTCGCCGTCGGATTCCGACTCGCTCCTATCGTCCTCCGGTTCGCTCCCGTCGTTCGTCTCCCGTCGGTCGGCCGCGTCGTCCTCCGGTTCGGTTCCTCCGTCGACCGGCTCCGAATCGGCCGCTTCGTCGTTGCGTTCCGCGCCCGGTTCGTCGGGGGACCCATTCCCCGAGTCCGATCCGTCGTTCATTGGCTATTTCCTTCGGCTAATGGTTGAAAAAACCTCTTGCCGATTTAGAAACATGTGGAGGGGGTTGAAGAGCATCGAAGTATCTCGAAAAACCAGCTCGCAAGGCTTCAAAACGTATTTCATCGGCTTCCGGAACCCGTCGCCGGTCCGGCGACGGGTTCCGGCGGTCGCCGTTCCCGCCGCCCGACCGAGGCCGGGCCCGCGCTTCGGAGCGAGGGGTCGGCCGACGGCCGTCAGTCGTCGTTGGGGGCCGCGATACTCTCGCCCGGAGCGTCGGGTTCGTTGCGCAGGCAGGCCGAGCGGTGGCCGCGACCGATCTCGACGAACTCCGGAGCCGTCTCCTCACAGGGCGTGGTGAACACCTCCGAGAGCATCTCGATGGCCTCCTCGGCCTCCTCGGCGGCTACGTGGTCGAGCGCCTCGTCGAGCACCCGCTCGGCGTCCGGGTCCGAGAGCCGGTCGGGGAGTTCGAACTCCGCCCGAATCTCGCTCTTGACCGCGTCGGCCGAGACCGTTTCGGGGTCGACGTCCTGTTCGGCCGCAACGAACTTCCGGACGCTCTCTACGTCTATCTCGCGGCCGAGCGTCCTGTTTCGGAAGTTCAACACCGACCGCCACACCGACTGTTCGAGGTCGTACTCGTCGGACTGGAGGACCCGGTGACACCGGGTGTTGAACCGACAGCCGCTGGGCGGGTCGCTCGGACTCGGAACCGTCCCCTTGAGCTCGATTCCCTCCTTGGTGACCCGCGGGTCCGGCGTCGGAATCGCCGACAGGAGCGCCTCGGTGTAGGGGTGTGCGGGGTTCGAGAACAGCTCCTCGGTCTCGCCGATCTCGACGATCTCCCCGAGGTACATCACCGCGACCCGGTCGCAGACTTCCCTGATAACGGACATGTCGTGGCTGATGAACAGCAACGACAGCCCGAACTCCTCCTGAAGGTCGTTGATCAGCGACAGTATCTCGGACTTGATGGAGACGTCGAGCGCCGACACCGGCTCGTCGGCCACGATGAACTCCGGATTCAACACGAGCGCCCTCGCCAGCGCGATGCGCTGTTTCTGCCCGCCGGAGAACTCGTGGGGGTACCGGTCGTAGTCGTCGGCCGAGAGGCCGACGCGTTCGAGCAGGTCCTGAACGATGGCGCGGCGACGCTCCCTGTCGCTCATCCCGTGGACCTGGAGGAGTTCGGCGACCGAACTCCCGACCGTCATCCGGGGGTCGAAGCTCGAAGAGGGGTCCTGGAAGATCATCTGGGCGTCCCGGCGGAACGCCTTCAGTTCGCGCTCGTCGAACTTCGTCACGTCGTTGGGGTGGGTGCCGTCCTCGTTTCGGGTCCGGCCGCCGCGGCCGCCGCCGTTGAATATCACCTCGCCGTCGGTGGACTCTTCGAGGCGGATGATCGAGGAGGCGGCGGTCGACTTCCCACAGCCCGACTCGCCGACCAGCCCCAGCGTCTCGCCCGGTTGGATGTCGAAGCTGATGCCGTCGACGGCCTTGGCGGCCCCGACCTGCTTCGAGAAGATGCCCTCTCTGATGGGGTAGTGCTTCTTCAGATTCCGGACCGAGACAAGCGGCTCGCTGCGCTCAGTCATCGCCGACACCTCCCTCGGAGGCGGCGTCGGTTCCCACCGGGTCGTCGAACAGGACCGACTCGTCGTAGCCGGGCCGGTAGTAGATACAGGAGGCCCGGTGTCCGTCGCCGACGTCGATCTCCTCGGGCTGGCCGCCCGACCGACACTCGTCGACCGCGTACTCGCACCGCGGCGCGAACCGACAGCCGTCCGGCGGGTCGGCAAGGTCGGGGAGCGAGCCGGGGATTCCGCCCTCGGTACTTCCCCGCCCGGGGAGACACTTCATCAGCGCCTGCGTGTACGGATGGGCGGGTCGCTCGAACACCTCGTAGACGCCGCCACGCTCCATCACCTTGCCCGCGTACAGCACCACGATGCGGTCGGCGATGTTGGCGACGACCCCGAGGTCGTGGGTCACGAACAGGATGCTCATGCCGTACTCCTCCTGTAGGTCGTCGAGCAGTCGGAGTATCTGAGACTGGACGGTCACGTCGAGCGCGGTGGTCGGCTCGTCGGCGATGAGCAGGTCCGGGTTCGTCGCCAGCGCCATCGCGATCATCACGCGCTGGCGCTGTCCGCCCGAGAACTCGTGGGGGTAGTCGTCGAAGCGCGCGGTCGCGTTGGCGATGCCGACCCTGTCGAGCAGGTCGACCGCGCGGTCGCGGGCCGCCGAATCCGAGACGTCCTCGTGAATCTGGATCGCCTCGGTGATCTGCCACCCGATGGTGTAGCAGTGGTTGAGCGCGTCCTGTGGGTTCTGGAAGATGTGAGCGATGTTGTTCCCGCGGATCTCTCGGAGTTCGTCGTCGCTCATCTCCGTGATGTCCCGACCGCGGAACCGCACCGTTCCGTCTATCTTTCCGGGCGGGGTCTTGACGATGTTCGTGATCGACTCGGTCGCGACCGTCTTGCCCGACCCGGACTCGCCGACGATGCAGAGGGTCTCTCCCTCGCGCACCTCGAAGTCGATGCCGTCGACCGCGGTTAGCGTTCCGTTCCCCGTTCTGAACGTGGTGGTGAGGTTCTCGACCGAGAGCAGTGGTGTGTCGTTCATCGTGAATCACTCCGACTCCGCTTCCGCTTCTGGGTTCAGCGCGTCCAGCAGTGCGTCGCCCAGGAAGTTGAAGGCGAGAATCGTGATGAAGAGGACGATGCCGGGCGCGAGCGTGATCCACGGCGCGAACGAGAGGTAGTCCCGACCGATCGCGATGAGCTGACCCCACGACGAGACCGTCGAGTCCCCGAGTCCGAGGAACGACAGCTGCGCCTCGGCCAGCAGGAACGCGGGAATCAGGAGCGTGATGTCGGTGATGATGCTGCTCGCGGAGTTCGGAATCACATGGTGTCGGATGATTCGATACGTGCTCGCACCGCTTATCTTGGTCGCCTTCATGTACTCCTCCTCGGTGACCGAGAGGGCCTTACTGCGCACGTACCGCGCCATTCCCTCCCAGGAGAACAGCCCCAGCAGGAGTATCAGCAACCACAGCCCGCCGCTGTAGATGTAGATGATCAGCAGGTACGCGATGAGCGTCGGGAACGACTGCTGGATGTCGACGTACCGCATCAGCACCTCGTCGACCATCCCGCCCATGTAGGCGCTGACCGTGCCGAACGCGGTGCCGATGGCTACGGCGATGAACGTCGCGATGAAGCCGATCTTCATGCTGATCTGCATCCCGTAGACGATCATCGTGAGGATGTCGCGGCCGTCGGGGGTCGTGCCGAGCGGGTGTTCCCAGGTCCCCGCGCAGGTGCCGTCGGACATCGTCCCGACGCACTCGATGACGTAGTTCTGTTCTATCGTCATCCAGATCGGCGGCTGGTACTTCCGGAACAGTTCGGTCTCCGTCGGACTGATGAAAAGCGGGCCGACGACGCCGATCAGGAAGATGGCGATCAGCCAGGCCAGACTGACGATGGCCGGGCGATTGCGCTTGAACTCCTGCCAGTAGTACTTCGTCATCCGCGGATTCTGATACAGCGGCAGCACCGCGTAGAAGCCGAAGAGGACGAGCGTGAACGCGAACATGTAGTCGATGTATGGGACGTCGTAGCCCCACCCGATGGCATCGAAGGTGGGGGTCCGCTCGGGAACCGCGAAGTGGTCGTACAGCAGGAGCGCGACCAGCGCGAGTGTCGAAAGCAACGTGCCTTTGGCGTTAATCGTCAGCTCGCGGCCGCTACCGCTGGAAATCTCGTCCCAATCGACTTGGTCGAACTTGGAATTGGATCTATCGGTCGCCATGTTATCTATCGTCGAAGCTGATTCGCGGGTCGAGCACTGTGTACACCAGGTCCTGTAGCAGGTTTCCGATGGTCGCAATGAACGTGAAGAACAGCGTCGCCCCGAGCACGAGGCTCGTGTCCTGGGAGACGATTGCCCGGTAGGTCGTTCGACCGAGCCCCGGGATGCCGAAGACGACCTCGACCAGCAGCGACGACCCGACGAACAGGTAGAGCAACTGGGCGACGATGGTCGTCGACAGCGGGACCATGGTCGGCCGGAGGATGTGTCTGGCGTACACCCGAAGCGGCGAGACGCCCTTCGCGGTCGCGGTCTTCACGAAGTCGGCGTTGATGTACTCCGCCGACTCGTTACGCGAGACGCGCATCGTTCCGCCGATGGAACCGGTGACGAGAACGAACACCGGTATCGCCAACTGGATGGCGTTCTCGACGCTGAACACCGGGACGTCGGTGTTGTAGACGATGGGAATCGCGTCCAGGTACACCCCGAACAACAGTAGCAGGATGATACCGAAGAAGAAGTTCGGTATCGAGTACCCGAAGAACGCGAATCCCGTGGCTACGTGGTCCTTCCAGCTGTACTGGTTGGCGGCCGAGTATATCCCCACGAGCGGTCCGAGGAGGATGGTCAGAATCGTCCACGGAACCGAGTACTGGACGGTGTAGTACAGCGACTCCATCAGTGCGTCGGTCACCGGCTGGTTTCGCGATTCGGACCACCCCCAGTTGAAGGTGTAGATTCCGGTCACGTAGTCGATGTATCGTTCGTGTAGCGGTGCGTCGAGGCCGCGTAGCTCTTTGGCCCGCTCTTGGGCCTCCGCCGGGTCACCGCCCTCCAACGCCGCCTGTGACGCCGCCTGCGATACCTCCGGATTCGGTGCTGCCGCTAATAGTGCCCACGTAACAGAGACGATGATGAACGTGACGACTATCGCCCACGCCACCCGTCTCGCAACGTACCATTCGAGTCCCATGTATCTGTGTCTTACCTTGTATAAAACGGAATGCGGTCGGTCGACGCGCTACTCCTCGAAGTACCAGGCCGGGAAGTCCCAACCGCTGAAGTAGTCCTCCATCGGACCCTGGACACTGCTGTTGTACCCGATGGTGTCCGAGGGGAACGCGAGCATCCCCATCGGCTGGTCCTCGGAGATGTTGATGAAGATATCCCGAAGCGCCTCCTTCAGTTCGTCCCTGCTCTCGGCGTTACGGGCCTTGTCGAACAGCCCTTCGGCGTCCCACGACGGGTAGTAGCCGTAGGGGTTGTAGACGCCGTCCTTGAGGAAGAACACGTCGGCCGTCAGCGGGTTCAGCGGGTAGGCGTTCAGCCCGAACACCACCGACATGTCCCACTCGTTCGCGCTGGTGACCTCGCGCGGTCCGGCGTTGTTGGGGCCTTCGCTCCACTCGTACTCGTCGGGGTTGTCCGGGACCTCCTGTTGCCAGTAGTCCTCCGAGAACTTCACGCCGTCGATGGCCTCGACTTCGACCTCGATGCCCGCGTTCTCGCTGAACTCCTGGGCGATGAACTGCGCGAAGTTCTTCTCGGTGTTCTGCCCGGCGCTGTGGTAGAGGCTGAGCGTGACCTGATTGCCGTCGGGCGTGACGAGGTTCTCGCCGTCGTAGCGGTAGTCCTCGTCGACGTTCTCGATGGCGCTCTCGATGCGGCTCCGGGTCTCCTCCGGGCCGTAGAGGTCGCCGGTACCGAACGTCATCAGGTCGTCCTCGTCGGGGTACCACTGCGACCACGGGGGTTGCCAGGTGTACTCGATCTCGGCGAAGCCGCGGTAGACGCCCTCGACGAGTCGCTCCTTGTTGACGGCGCAGGCGAGTCCCTGCCGGAACTCCTTCTCGCGGAAGAGGTTGCCCGGACCCGCGGTCCAGCCGTTGTCCCGCATGTTGTACGCACAGATCTCGTTGTATGACTGCGGTTGGACGCTCACGTAGGTGCTATCGAGGTCCTGGAACTCCTGAACGCGGTTCGGCGGGACGGCCGCCGTGTCGGTCTCGCCGGTTTCGAGCGCGGCGAGCCGCGAAGATTCCTCCTGAACGACGTCGACCTGCACGCCCTCGAAGTACGGCGCGTTCTCGAATTCGTCGGGCGCGTCGTCGACGTCTTGCAGGAAGTAATCGTCGTTCCGCGAGAAGGTGACTCCGGAGCTACGGTTCCACTCGTCGAGCGAGAACGCCCCGAGGTTCCCGGTGAACGTCAGCTCGAGGAGGTCCTCGTCGTCCTGTAGCCCCTCGGCGTCCTCCTCGTCGACGTACGGCTGCATCAGATCGACCGGGATGGGGTACATCTGGGGGTCGTAGGACTCCAGATACACCGGGTCCGGACTCGGGAGTTCGATCTGGAACTCGTACTCGCCGGTCTCCTCGACGTTGATGGGCTCTTCGTCTCGGATCCAGTTCGTCGCGTCGGGCGTGTTCGCCCACTCGCTCTGGTGGACCTCCTGTATCTGGTAGGTGTACGTCTCGGCGGTGACCTCGCCGTAGTCGCCGCCGAACTCCAGCCCCTCCCGGACCTTCACGACCCACACCTCGTTGTCGTCGGTCTCGAACTCCGTGTGGAGCCAGAACGGTTCGGTCTCGGGCGCGAAGGTGTAGTTCAGGTCGAGCGCGTACCCGATCGCGACGCCAGCGCCGTACTCGTCGTTGTACAGCGGATTGAGCGTCTCGTACGGGGAGGACGTGACGCTGTTGTAGGTGCCGCCGACCGACCGACTGCCGCTCTCGGTCTCGGTCTCGGTCTCCGAGTCGGTGCTCGGGTCCGACTCCGTCCCGTCGTCGGTCGTGGTGGTCGTCTCCTGATCGTCGGAACCCTGACAGCCCGCGAGGCCAGCCGCACCGGCGACGCCGAGGGCCTGAAGCCACTTTCGGCGGCTGATGCCGGTCGTCCCTTGCCCAATGTTATCAAAACTTCTGTTGCCGGATGGCATATCGGCTAACTGTTCCCACCACCTACAAATATGTACCGGTTTGTTCAACTAACCCAGATATCGGATGTGGTATTAACTACCGCGGTATTAATGGTGCAAATCTACAGAATGATGCGCTTATACGAATTGGGTTTGGATATTCCTCGATACAATCGGAGCAAAAACGACCGATATTATGGATAACGGCCGTCCAGAACCGACGGTAAGCAGTCCGTACCGCTACGCGGGCGGTGTCGTTCCGAGTACCTCGACCAGCGTTCGGGCGGCCGCAGCCGACGATTCGGGGCCTCTCGCGGTGACGAGGTCGCCATCGACGGTGACGCTCGCGTCCGAGTCGAGTTCGGCGTCCCAGTCGCCGCCCGCGGCCTCCACCTCGTCTTCGACCCAGTAGGGGAGCTTGCGGCCGTCGGGCATCCGGTCGCGGTCGTCCACGATGTCTTCCTCCCACTCGTTCGGGAACCCGGTCACGTCGCGGCCGTCGACGAGGAAGCCCCCGTCGCTATCGCGGGTGAACGCGAGCAGGCCGACCGCGTGACAGACCACCAGCGCCTTGCCGCCGTCCTCGCGCTCGACCACCTCGCGGAGCAGTGCGCGGGCGTGTCTGTCCTGATTCACGTCCCACTCGGTGCCGTGACCGCCGGGGAACACCACGGCGTCGTACATATCCGCGTCGGCGTCGGCGACGGGTATCGGATTCTGCAGGCGCTCGTCGTTCTCGTGGACCTCCTTCACGCGCTCGGCGGTCTCCTCCCCGACGGTGTCGGGGTCGACCGACCGCTCGTCGACGACCGGCGTTCCTCCGCTCGGGGTCGCCACGTCGATGTCGGCGTCGGTCTCGCTCAGGGTTTCGAGCGGTTCGACGCACTCTTCGCCCCAGTACCCCTCTTCGCTGACTACGAACAGTACGGATGTCATCGCCGATAGATTGGGCCCGTACTTCAATAAGCGCCGTGGCCCCTCGCGCTGTTGCCGGTTCCGGTGGCGAATTCCGCACTCGCTCCTCGTGACGCTCGTCGCTCGTGCGTCGAATTTCGGAAACGTAGCGGGAGGTGGACTAGTTCAAATCCACTCCGTGCGAGTTCGTCGGATTCGGATTCGACTCGGCGTTGGCACGCCTCGTCGGGAGTGAGTCCGACAAAACATAGCGGGAGGTGGATTTGAACCACGCCCGGACGGTCCTGCTCGCTTCGCTCCGCGGGCGTGCGTCCGGTCTATTTCAAATCCACTCCGAAGCACGTTCCGAAATTCGGCACTCGCTCCTCGTGACGCTCGTCGCTCGTGCGTTGAATTTCGGAAAAGTAGCGGGAGGTGGATTTGAACCACCGGTCTGCGGGTTATGAGCCCGCCGGAATCTCCTGGCTATCCCATCCCGCTACTATCTCGTAACCCCGTTCGACAGATAAGGATTGTGATTCGGTCGCCGTATGGGAGTTTCTCCCTCTCCGTCCGAACCCGCACCGAGTCGCCCGTCGAGAATCCGCCGTTCGGACACCGCTCGCGCCTTCGAGGCGTCGAACGCGCTCGCGAACCCCAAGAGGTTTATCGGTCGTCGCTCGTTCTACGAACCGATGGAGTACGCGCTCGTCCTGCTGTGGCTCGTCGCGTTTCAGGCGCTCGCGTTCGTCGGCCTGCCGGTGGCCGCCCGGTTGTTCCCTCGGTTCCCCGACCGCGGCGCGGCCCTCTCCCTGCCGGTCTCGCTGTTCGTCGCGACCACCGTCGTCTACTGGGTCGGCCACCTGTCGTTCGGCCGGTGGACCGCGGCGCTCGGCGTCCTCGCGGTCGCGGGGCTGTCGGCCCTCGTCGTCTGGAACAACCGACCGCGAGTTTATAAAGGTTTGATTCGCCCGCGTGCGTATGCGGAGGCCGTGACCGTCTTCACCGTCGCGTTCCTGTTCCTCGTGGCGGTCCGGGCGGTCGACCCCGCCATCGTTCCTGGCGGCGGCGAGAAGTTCCTCGACTTCGGCATCTTCAAATCGCTGATGCGCGCGGAGGCGCTCCCGCCCGAGGACATGTGGTGGGCGGGCGACCACGTCATGTACTACTACGGCGGCCACCTGATGGCGGCCGTCCTCTCGTCTCTGACGGGCACCGCGCCCCGGTACGCCTACAACCTCGCGCTCGCGGGCTTCTACGCGTCGCTCGTGACCGCGGTCTACGGACTCGGCGGGGCCGTCGCCGACGCCCGGGGCGCGTCGAGCCGGGTCGGCGGGGTGTTCGCTGCCTTCTTGGTCGGGTTCGCCAGCAACCTCGTCGCGCCCGTCGTGGGGCTTATCTGGGTCCTCCCCCAGACGCTCGCGTCCCAAATCGCCGACCGGGTCGCCGACGCGTTGCGGGACTCGGGGGGCGAACTCTCCTCGTCGGGCCAGCTCGTGCTCGACGGGATCGGCGAGTTCAGCTACTGGGCCCCGAGCCGCGTGATTCCGGGCACCATCAACGAGTTCCCGCTGTTCGCGTTCTACAACGGCGACCTCCACGGCCACATGCTCAGCACCCAGTTCCTGATACTCGCGGCCGCGCTGGGCTACGCCTACTTCCGGACCCCGCCGGAGAACCGCGGGCGGCGACGCCTCCTCGCGTTCGGCGTCCTCCCGGCGGTCGTCGCCCTCCTCGGACTCGTCAACGTCTGGAGCCTCCCGACCGGTCTCGGCGTGGTCTGGCTCGCGCTGGTGTTCGCGCCCGCCGACCCGCTCACCCTGTTCCCCGGCGTCTCGGCGAGAGAGCGAGCCGCGCCCGTGCCCGACGGTGGCGGCGAGCCGTCCCCGGCGACCGCCCTGCTGGGCGAGGGCCGCCGCGTCGCGGCGGCCCTCGCGGCCACCGGCGTGGTGGGTGCGCTCGCGGTCGTCTGGCTGTCGCCGTTCCTCGTCGGCGTCCTGCTGGCCTCCTCCAGCAGTCGGAGCCTCGCGTTCCTCCCCGACCAGTCGACCGCCGTCGGCCTCCTGCTCGTCCACGGCGCGTTCCTCGCGGTGTTCGCGGGCTACCTCTGGCCGCGGGCCCGCGAGGCGTTCGATACCGACGCGGTCCGGGTCGGCGGGCTCGCGGCCCTCGCGGCCCTGCTGGCGTGGCTCGCGGGCTACCCGGTCGTGGTGCTGGTCGTCCCCCTGCTCGCGGTCGGGTGGCTGTTGCTCCGCGCAGACGGGTCGGTCGGCTACGAGGCGGTCCTCCTGATCGCGGGTGCCGGACTGGTGACGCTCGTGGAGTTCGCGTACGTCGAGGACAACGCCATCGCGGGCCGGTTCAACACGGTGTTCAAGGTGTACATGCAGGTGTGGGTGCTGTGGGGGACCGCGGCGGGTGCCATGCTCGCGGCGCTGGTGAGCGACCGCGTCGCCCCCGCCGCCCGCCCGCGCTCCGTCGGGGGGTTCGACGTGAGTCGGGGCGACCTCGCGGCCGTGGGGGCCGCGGTCCTCCTCGTCTCGACCGGCCTCTACGGCGGGCTCACGATGCAGGACCACTTCACGACCGACGGCGAGCTCGCGACCGACGACGCGACCCTCGACGGACTCGCGTACCTCGAAACCCAGCACCCCGACGAGGCCGAGGCCATCCACTGGCTCGACGACAGGGAGGGCCGACCCCACGTCGTCACCGCACCGGGGAGCCCCTACCAGTGGTCGAGCCCGGTCCCGTCGCTGACCGGACTCCCCGCGGTCGTCGGGTGGGTGTATCAGGAGGGCGCGTACCGCGGCTACGACGTGGCCGACCGCCGCGAGGAGGACGTTGACTTCATCTACACCGACGCGAGCTGGGAGAACCGCGCGGAACTCCTCGCGAAGTACGACGTGGAGTACGTCTACGTCGGGCCGCTGGAGCGCGAGCGCTACGACGGCGAGGACCTCCGATTCGGCGACCGCCCGGGGTACGACCCCGTCTTCGAGAACGACGGCGTGGTCGTCTACAGGGTGGACTACTCGGAGTTAGAGACGGGCGGTTCGGAATCGTAGACGGGCGGTTCGGAATCGTAGACAGGCGCATCGGAACCGCAGACCGGCGGTTCGGAATCGTCGGCCGCGGCCCGCAGTCGAGTTCGGCGTCCGGGTCGCCTCACCGGTCGGGGTCGCCTCACCGGTCGAGGTCGTCGCGGTCGCGCTCCCACTCCTCCCGACAGGTCTCGTCACAGAACGCGTAGATCTCCAGCTCGCCGTCGTCGCGTCGGGTCACGACCGGATGCCACTCGTCGGCGGCTATCGGGCCGCCGCAGTAGTCGCAGCTCGACACGGGCTCAACGGTCGCCTCCTCGCGTCTGGTCGCGTCGTCGGTCTCGGCTCGCCGGGTCGGGTCTCCGCGCCATTCAGTCGGTTCGAGCATCGGTCTTCCGCGTGCGGTGCTGGGGTGCGGTCATGCGGTCAGCGGTCGGCGTTCGACCGCGGCCGAACGTGGGCGTCACTCTCGGTCTCCGCGTCGATGCCGCGCCGGGTCGCGTCGACCGTCCCGTCGCCGCGGACCACCACGTCGCATCCGGCGAAGGTGAACTCCACGAACCCCTCGGTGCGTCCCGTCCGGTTGGTCGGCGCGAACAGTCGGTCGAGGGCGTCGGGGTCGATGACGTGATAGAGGGGGCCGACCTCGGTCAGGTCGTCGCCGGTCTCGTCTGCGACCGCCTCGATCACGCGCTGGCTGGCCGACATGTCGTCGAAGGTTTCCGTGGTCATTGTCTGGCTCATCTATCTCTACTTCACTCTGAGGGGGGCTACCGGGATAGGGGTTCACGATAGATGTATATCCGACCCGGGTGCGGTCGATTTATACATCTAAATCCCTCGGTTCGCGGGGCGAGCCGCCGCCTCGCGCTACTCCTCGAAGATGAGCGAGAACAGCGTCCGTTCGGCACCCCGGATGTGGCGGCTCACGGTGGGCTGGGACACGTCGAGCGCCTCGGCGATCTCCTCGGCGGTGCTCTCGCGGGGCCACTCGAAGAAGCCGCTGAAGTACGCGAGCTCCAGCACCTCGCGCTGGCGGTCGGTCAGTCGGTCCTCGAGCTCCCGCTCGAACTCGTGGCGGGTCATCACCGGTTCGTCGCGCTCCCGCCGGGCGACCAGTTCCACCTCGTCGTAGATGTCCTCGAACAGCCCCACGATGGTCCGCACGTCGGCGCTCTGTGGCACCCGGACGACGAACCGGGCCTCCGTGCCCGCCATGGTCATCGACCGGGGAATCGCGCCGTGGTCGACCAGCACCGCGAGGATGGACTCGCCGCCGAGCGCCACCTCGTAGAGGGTCTCGTCGCCGCGGTCGGCCACCAGTCGCGCCTCCGCGATCCGCGAGATGTCGTCGGCGGCCGACGCCACCGAATCGGGGGAGACGTCGCTGAGCGTGACGAAGATGTGGAGGAGACCGTCGCTTCGCTGGACGGCGTTCTCGAAGTCGAGGCGCGCCCCGGTCTCGGCCACGAACGAGAGGATGGGGTCGTCCTCGTCGCGGACCCTGAAGTCGAGGTCGACCGACCGCTCGCTCACCAGCGCCTCCTTGCGCTCGATGGCGTTGAGCGCGTACCCGATGGTCTCGCCGAGCTCCGCCAGCACCGACCGCTCGGTCTCGTCGAACACGCCGGGTTCGCCCGCGTAGATGTTGAGGACGCCGTGCGTCGTGTTGCCGTAGGTGACCGGAACCGACACGCTCGACCGGTACCCCCGCTTGAGCGCCTGCTCGCGCCACGGTTCGAACGGCGGGTCGCCGAGCAGGTCGGCCTGCGCCTTGGGCTCTCCGGTCCGGAGCGCCCGGCCCGCGGGTCCTCTCCCGGTCGGCGACTCGTCGGCCGTGACCGATATCTCGTCGAGGTACCCCTCCTCGACTCCGGCCCACGCTCGCGGCTCGACCTCGCCGGTCGCGGGGTCGGGCTCGCCGAACCACGCGAACCGGTACGGACCGGTCGCGGCCAGCCGGTCGCAGACCGCCTGCATGACCTCCTCGTCGGTCGAGGCGCTGGTCAGGACCCGGGTCATCTCCCGGATGACCCGATTGAGTCGGTTGACGCGTTCGAGCTCTCGGTTCTTCTCCCGGAGGGCGTTGCGCTGGTCCCGGAGCGTCTCCTCGCGACCCGCCCGGTCGAGCGCCGACTCGACGTTCGCACACAGGATGTCGGCGAGCGAGACGTCGGTCTCCTCGAACGACCCCGGTTCGGGGTCCGCCGCGAGGAACGCGCCGTGCTTCCCGAGCGGCACCGCCAACGCGGCTCCCATCGACACCTCGGCGTCGAGTTCCGCGGGGAGGTCCCGGACGACCCGGGTCTCGCCGTCGACGAACGTCCGCCACAGCAGGTCGTCGCTCCGGGTCCCGAGGAGCGCCTCGTCGATGGGTTCGTCCTCGCGCCACCGCCGGGCGGCGGGCGTGAGTCGCCCCTCGTCGTCGTCGTAGAGCGCCACGGCCGCGTTCTCGAACCCCAGCGTCTCGACCGCGGCGTCGACCGCGAGGCTCGCGATGTCGTCGCTGGCTTCGGCGTCGGCCAGCGCCCCCATCATCTCGTGGAGCGAGGTGAGCTTCTGCTCGCGGCGTCTGCGGTCGGAGATGTCACGGACGACGCCGACCTGTCCCCACCGGCCGTCGCCGAGCGGGAGCGCCGAGACGCGCGCCTCGACGGGGACCTCCTCGCCGTCGGCGGTCCGAATCGCCGTCTCCGTCGTCGCGGTCTCGGTCGTCGTCACGGTCTCGGGGTCGAGCGCCGATTGCGTCGGCTCGACCGCCTCGCGCGCCGACTCCGGGACGACCGTCGAGGCGCGTTCGCCGACCAGTTCCTCGCGGGAGTAGCCCGTCAGCGAGACGTAGGCGTCGTTGACCGCGAGGAACCGCGACTCGGAATCGAGCGCGTAGACCCCGTCGCCGACCGCCTCCACCATCGCCCCGTAGCGTTTGAGGTCGCGCTCGCGCTCGCGGCGCTGGACGGCGGTGGCGAGGATGGAGGCGAGGCTCCGGACGAACTGGACGTCGTGGTCGGCGTACGTCCGGCGGTCGGTGTCGTGGGTGCCGAGGATGCCCCACGGGTCGCCGGGGGTCCCGATGACGGTGCTGACGCCGCTTTTCACGCCGTGGGAGGTGAGCAGGTCGGGCCCCGAGAACCGGTCTTCGGCGTCGAGGTCCTCGACCACCACCGGCTCCTCCGAGAGGAGGGTGTAGCCCGCCTGCGACCCCTCGTCGCTGGGGACGGTCGCCGAGCCGACGACGCCCTCGTCCCACCCCACGCCGCTCCGCAACAGGAGGTCATCGCGGTCGGGGGTCAGTTCCAGCACCTTGGTGTACTCGTGGTCGAGGGTCTCGGCGACGAGTTCGACCGCCTCCTCGAACAGTTCGTCGAGCGGTCGGTCTTCGAGCGCGCGCTGGGAGAACTCCGCGACCGCGCGCTGTTGGTCGACCCGGTCGCGGAGTTCGTCCTCCCGACGCCTGCGCTGGGTGATGTCGCGCACGATGCCGGTGAACAGGAGTTCGCCCTCGCGGACGAACTCGCTGAACGACAGGCCCAGCGGAATCTCGTGGCCGTCGCGGTGTTCGCCCGGGAATTCGAGGGACTCCCAGTCAAGTCGGCGCTCGTCCTCGCGGAGGTACCGCTCGATTCCCTCCCGGTGGGGCTCGCGGTACTCCTCGGGCATGAGTTCGGTCAGCGACTCGCCGACCAGTTCGTCGGGGGCGTAGCCGAACACGCCCTCGACGGCGGGGTTGGCGAACCGAACGACGCTGTCGGTGTCGATGACGAGGATGGCGTCGGAGACGGCCTCCGCCAGCGCGCGGAAGTGGGCGTCCTCGACGAATCCGTCGCCGTTCGCGGGCGTCGCGGCCGCCGCGATTCCGGCGGCGAGCGCGCGTTCGCGCTCGCCGCCCGACGCGTCGGACTCGACCGTCTCGACCGGTACGTCCGGGTTCGCGTCGCGGAGCTCCGCGACGAGGTCGCCGTCGGACCGCCCGACGACTTCGGCGTCGACGACCACGCGGCCGGGCGGGTCGCCGTCGAGCGCGTCGAGCGCGCGCTCGACGCGCTCGACGCTCGTGACCGCCGACAGGGATATCCCGGGGCGTTCGTCTTCGAGGAGCGACTCGACGGACTCCGCGGTCGCGCGGTCCGGCGCGAGGTAGACGACGCTAACGGCGTCAGTCATCGATGGCGTGGGGACGGGGGTCGGGTTCGTCTCGACATCTCTGACTGGGACGGCGCGCTCGGGAGCGTCGTCGGAGTACGGATACCGGAGACAGGGAGGCAAGAGTAAAAAAAGGTGCGGCCCGAACGGACCCGAGACGCCGGGGAACGGCGTCGAGCGCCCGGGGTCTCACCCGAGCGACCCCACGTCGAGGAGGCGCTTGCCGTGTTCGTCCCGGAAGTGACGGACCCGGCGCTTCCAGCCGTGGGTCTCGTCGGGGGCGGGCAGTTCGAGGCGACACAGCGCGCACGCGTCGGGTCCCTCGCGGCGGGGGTCTAGGAGGCGCTCGCCGTGGATGGTCTCGTAGTGGCGGAACACCGACCGAACGGTCACGTCGCGACTGCAGTTCTCGCACGGGTAGATTCGACGCTCGAAGGGGCGTTTGCTCATGAGTGGTGAAGGGGGCGGAAGGTCCAGAAGGTTACGCCCGTTTCGTAGCCGGATTCGCCAGCTGATTTCCTCCAGATGAATATAGCAAGAATCATGTCCTCGGTGTCAGGATGATTTCGATACCCCGGAACTCATGTCCGAAGAGAGGGCCGAAGACGGAATCGATATCAAAGCGTCGGACGCATCACTCGTAACCGCTCGTAAGATCGCGGAGGAGGGGCGAAACACCCTCGAACAGCAGACTCGAACGCTCACGGACATCGACGACAAGGCGATTCGTATCTATCGGGCGAACGTCCTGCTTTTGAGTGTCATCATCGGTGCGATGTCGCTCGCTTCGGACGGGGCGTTTTCGTATTTCGCTAATCTCAACTCCATTCTCGGCCTCCTGTTGCTCGTCGTCGCCATCGCGCTCGCAGGAATCACGTACACTTCGTCCAATCTGGAGATCGGAGTGACTCACAACGATATCAGAGACGCGATAGAGGACGATTACAACTCGAAGGACCTGTATTTCCGATTGGCGAGCGGATACGCCGATTGGATAGCCGAAAACGACGACGTTCTACAGGAAAACGGCGACCTGATGGTCTATACGATCATCGTCGAGGTCTGGGCGCTCGCCTATCTCTCGGGGGGCGTAGTCGTAACTGCAATCGTGAACGCGGAGACCTATTTCATATTCGTTCACGCTCTGTTGGTCTGTCTCTGTCTCGCCGCCCTGTTCTGGAACAAGATTTGGCTCCTCGAATCGTGGTCGCTACCGAGGTATCTGAAAGCGACGGGAGGGCTCTTGGCAGTCGGTTTACTCGGTCTCTTCGGAACGTCGTTCGTCGGGCCGATGGAGGGCCTTCTTCGTGCCCCACTCCGAATCTGGGCCAGCGTCCCGCTTACAGAAAAGCGGTTCACGATAGACCTCCTGACCGCTGGATTGATTCTAGTGAGCTATCCGTTCGTGGGGTACTCCATCTACCACCTCGAATACTGAACCGTACCACAAAGAATTATAACCCGAAAAAGAATAGTAACACACAGAATGGCCGACAAGGACGACGCGTTCGAGGGCCAAAGCGTCTCGAAGGGTCCTCGACGCGAAGACCGGCAGAATAAGCTCTTGGACCGCCTTCTCGGGCGGCTCTCCGAGTAATCAGTATCCGTCTACTTCTACCGGGCGTACCAGAGCTATCTCCCAGCGGTGAGAAATCGGTGTCCCGTACCGCGGTTCGTCGTCGAAAGAGTCTGTCCTGCTGTGTCGTTCGCGAGGGGTCCGATTCCGGAGGGGTGAGACCCGTCTCCGTCAAATCACTCGAATCGGTTCGGCCCAGAAGTGCGCCGACCGGGATTTGAACCCGGGCCATGAGCTTGGAAGGCTCAGGTCCTACCACTAGACCATCGGCGCAGTCGGTCACTCTACCCGCACTCGGAAATTCACCCCCGGGCGTTAAGGGCCTTACTGTTTCGCCCGGGAGACGGTGGCGTAGCAGTTCCCGCTCGAAAGCTCGAACTCGACGAGTTCGAGCGCGCTCGCCGCGATGTCGGCCTCGAACTCCGCGGGCGAGTAGATGTGGTAAAAGCGCTCGACGCGCTCGCCGCCCGGCAGGGTCCAGTCTATCGTCGTGTCGAAGCTCTCGCTCTCCTCGAATCGGTCGTGGGCGGTGCTCCACGCGCTGACGAGCGCGGTCCCGCCGGGTGTCAGCACGCGCGCGAGTTCGTCCAGACTCGCGATTCGCAGCTCGCGGGACGGGAGGTGGTGGAGCGTCGCGACGTACACCGCCAGCCCCGCGGTCGCGTCCCGGAGCGGAATCCGCGCGGCGTCGGCCCCCACGAGGTCGGCGTCGAACCCGCGGTCTGCGGCGCGGTCGCGGGCCTCCGCGAGGAGTGCCGGACTCGCGTCGGCACCGACCACGCGGTCGGCCGACCTCGCGAGGAGTTCGGCGTGGCGGCCGTTGCCGCATCCGAGGTCGAGCGCGACCTCGACCCGGGACCGGTCGGCGAGGAACGCCTCGACCTCCGGCCACGGGTACTCGCGGGTCGCGGAGAAGTGGGCCGCGATGCGGTCGTAGGTCTCCCGGACCTCGTCGCGAGTCGCGTCGGCGACGGGCGACTCCTCGGCGTCCTCCATGTCGGTTCGTGGGCGGTGGTGAGACAAAACGGCATCGGATGTGCGGGAAAGCCGCTCGGTATAGTGGTTGCTTGACATCCTCCCCGCCCTAAAGGGCGAGGATTCCCCGAAGGGGATATTCAGGTTGCGCGTTTCCTCGGTTCTCAAGTACGCTTTCGCGTGGAACGTCGAAGGTCGCCACCGAGTTGTGACCAACGGTGTGCTTTTCAGCGCGTACAGCCCTGTCAATGGGGCCTTCCTCCCCGCATACAGCGGGCGTCAACGACGTCTGGTTGTTCAACCAGCGAGGTAGCACGGTTCGCGTCAGCCGAACTGCTACGCCGTGCATGGTTCACCCTCCCGTTGTGCGATATTCTCCGAAGCGTTCAGGTCGGCGTGGCGTCCACGACCACACTCCGAACACAAAAAGTGGTCGCCATCACGGGTTCCCATCGAACCACACTCCGAACACCGCTGGCTGGTATGGTACGCATCAACCTTCTCGACGCAGATACCAGCGCGTTCGGCTTTGTACGTGATGAACTGTTGGAGTTGGTGGAAGTGCCACGAGTGGACACCCGACCACGAACTGTTCTCACGGATGCCTTCGAGGTCTTCCATCCGAATGACGGAATTCTCGAACTGTTCCGCGAACGTAATGAGACGACGGGAGAGTTTGTGGTTCAAATCCTTGATTCGACGCTGTTCTTTGTTACCCACGCGGTTACGTGCGCGAAGCGCACCCGCTTCCGAAAGCGAATCACGTAGGGAACGATATTTGCGTCGAACGTACTTCGCCTCACCACCAGACACCAACATCGACTCACCCTCACCGTAGGCCGTCACAGCGAGGATGTGTCGTTCACCAATATCGACACCGATGGGCGTCTCACCCGACGTGTTGGTGTCATACTTGACGTTGAACGTACAGAACCAGTCGTCACTACGACGGTAGACCTGTAGGCGGGTCTTGTCGGCGTCTCCTTCGACCAGTCGGTCTACGGGGTCGGCTATGTCGTCGTACACCTCTATCGGGGTGAACCACCATTGGGAGACGCACGGGAAGCCGACGATAACCGTGCCGTTCTCGGTCGTGTCGATTTCCCAGTTTTGGTTGTTGACGGCGAACGGTTGACTCTCTCGATAGCGAACCTCACCGTCCTTGTTGTGGTCGGATTTCGCTTCTCGGATGGCCTGGTTTTGGATGGCCGAGTAGAGGTCGTTGTTGATGCTGGCGGTGGTCACGGACTTGCCGAAGTCGTCGTTCTCCCATCCGTCGATACAGAACTGTTTGGTATCACGGTAGAGATGAGCAGCGTGTTGCCACTCTTTTTTCCGTGAGAGGGATGGGTTGTGGAACTTCGCGGTGACAGTCACCGTGACCATTACAATTGTAATTAGATTTTGATGGGTTAAGTACCTATTGAAATATCAGGCCGTGCTATCGTCGGTGGACCGTGTAATCAATTGTCGGATTCATCCCCGCCCTGAAGGGCGGGGCTTTCTCCTCGCACTTCCGTAACTGAAGGTGGCGTTTCAGAAAGCCCCCGCCCGCTCGCGGTTGCTCCCCGGGATATTTCCGCGCCTCTCAGCACTGCCCGGCGCGGAAATAGTTGCCTGCGGAGCAACCACGGGCCTACGGCCCGCGAGCGGGCGGCCCCTTTCAGTCCCACCCCTGCGGTTCGCGTCACCGGCCGTAATCCGGAGGGTGAGTTCACCCACCGAAACGCCGCCTCACGGCATCACCAGGAACGCGACGTACGCGACCGCCAACAGCACGGTCGCGTGCTTCGCGCCGTTCCTGACGCTCGTCTCGCCCATCTGCCCGGCGAGGAGGCCCGAACACACCGCCTGCACCAGCGAGGCGTGGAAGAACAGGAGGGTGTAGGCGTCGACGTTCACGCTGGCGATGTCGGCCAGCGGGCCGCCCCCGACCCCTCCGCCGCCGTCGGGCGCGCCCCCGGTCGGGAGGTTCGGGATGAGGATGCTGTTGAGCGCTCCGATGATGACGAGGAACACGAAAAACGAGAGGTAGATGATGACCACGTAGGTCAGCATCTCCTGGCGGCGCTTTCGCTTGAGCCGTCGGGTGTCCTGAGCCTCGTCGGCCGCGATGCGCAGGACCTTCGCGAGGTCGCCGCTGGCGTGCATCGCGTTCCCGAGCAGGGTCACGACCCGCGTGATGGTCGGGGTGTTCACCCGGTCCTCCAGTCGGTAGAGCGCGGTCTCGGCGTCGACGCCCCACTGAACGTCGGCCCACACGCGGTCTATCTCGTCGTCGAGCGCGCCGAGGTCCCCGCCCGCGACCCGGCCAAGGCTCTCGACGACGGACATCCCGGCGTCGTTGACGCTGGCGAGGCGGTCGAGGAAGTCGGGCACCGCGGCCTCGATGGCGGCGATGCGCCGCCGGTGCAGCTCCTGCACGACCGCGAACCCCCCGAGGACGGCCAGTGCGGCCTGCACGACGAAGTCGTCGACGAGTCGGAGCGTGAGCGACCCCGCCGCGAGGTGGGGCCACGCTCGGACGGCAACCGAGAGCACGCCGAGCGGGACCAGCGCGTAGAGCACGAGTGTCGGTCGGTCTCGGAGGGTCCGGACCGGGTCCGAGACGAGGTCCCGGAGCCAGCGCACGCGCTCGAAGGCGTCGAGGCGCTCGAAGTTCGCGGCGGCGGAGTCGACATCGGGGCGACCCCCGGCCACCGGATCGGTCGGGTCGCCGGGGGCGTCGGCGACGCCCCCGGCGACCGCGTTGTCGCGGTGGGACGCGGTCTCGTCGCGGGCCACGCTTTCGCCGCGGGTGACGCTCCCGCCGTCGCTTCGAGCGAGCGCCCCGCGGCCCGCGGCGTCTGCAGACGCCGCGGGCCGCTCGACGCCGTCCCGGTCGGCGTCGGGCGAATCGGTCCGCCGGACGCCCGAGAGCAAGCCCGGAGCGAGGTCCACGTCGCGGTCCTCGCGGGTCGCCCGCAGGGACTCGGTGATGCTGTCGAGGTAGATGACGAACCCGGCGTTCGCCAGCGGGAGCGCGAAGTAGACGATGACACGCAGGAGCGAGAGGGTGTCCCCGAGCGCCATCAGCCCCATGATGACGAGGATGGTGATGAAAAGCAGGGGCGCGACCACGAACACCGAGACGTACGCCTCCGCGAGGGTGGCGAGGAGTTCGAGGAACGACTCCTGCTGGGCCTCGGCGTCCTCCTGGTAGCGCTCGTACTGGTCGTCGAGGTACGCCGGGATGGACTGGCCGCTCTGGAGCACGCTGGCGAGGTTCTCGGCGAAGTCGCCGAACTTCTCGCTTGGCGTGCGGTCGGCGAGTCGCTCGATGGCCGACAGCATGTCGAGACCGGCGTAGTCCATCGACTTGGCCGCGACCGAGAGCTCCTCGGCGGCTTCGCCGTAGACGCTCCGGTTTCGCGCGAGCGTCCGCAGTATCTCGGGGAACGCCATCCCGCTGCGCGAGAGGGCGTAGACGAACGCCACCGTGCGCGCGATGCTCTCGTCGATCTTGCGCTCGCGGGCGTTCGCCCTGTAGGAGAGGTTCTCCCACCGAATCCAGTAGGTCAGGCCCCCGGCGGCCGCGCCGAGGACGGCGCTGCTGGCCAGCAGGACGCCGAACAGTTCGCCGACCGAGAGGTCGGGGTCGACCAGCAGGTCGGCGAGGAACCAGAGCCGGGTCGGGAGGGTCGCCCGAATCGTCTCGGGCGGGATTCCGAGGACCGCCAGCACCCCCGCCACGAGGTAGACGCCCGCGACGCTCCCGACCACCGCGGCGACCCCCGAGTACAGCAGGGTCTTGGCGGCGTACATCCGGTAGGTGTCGTCGAGGTGGACCGACTGGAGGAGCCCCCGGCGCTCGCGGTGTCGCCTGCCGCGGTCGGCGACCCACCCGCCGAACGCCGCGAGCGAGAGGTGGGTCACGACCCGGTCGCCGGGCCGGGTCAGCGGCGCGAGCGCCAGCGCGAGCGCGACGAGCGCGACGACCGCGAGGGGGAGGAACTCGAGCATCATTCGAACCCGGCCGAGACCTGGTCGTCGAGGTCGATGGCGTCTAGCACGCGCTCGGGGTGGGCGTAGTACTCGTTGACCATCGCGGTGAACCGCCGGTAGTCGGTGACGCCGCTCTCGCGGAGGTACTGGAGGACGCGCTTGCGGTCCCGGACCTCCCCGAGGAGTTGGCTCCGCGACCACCCGCGCTCGTCCTGTATCTCGTCGAGGACGGTGCTGTCGTCGCGCCGGAAGGTGTCCCGGTTGGCGTTCCACGAGAAGGCCGTCGAGTAGTCGAGGTCGCCGGTCCGCTGGTCGATGCCCTCTATCTCGGCGAGGGTGCGGTTCCTGCGCACGCGCTCGTCGCCGACGTAGGTCAGCGTCTGGACCGAGAGGATGTCGAGGCTCTGTATCATCGCCCGCGGGACGTTGATGGGCTCGTTTTCGAGACGATTGATGACGGTCTGGACCGAGTCGGCGTGCATCGTCGAGTAGGTGGTGTGGCCGGTGTTCATCGCCTGGAACAGCGTCATGGCCTCCTCGCCGCGGACCTCCCCGACCACGATGTACTCCGGGCGGTGGCGCAGGGCCGACCGGAGGAGGTCGTACATCGTGATGTCGGCGCCCGCGCCCCTTCGCTCGCGCGTGACCGACGACAGCCAGTTGTCGTGATACAGCGCGAGTTCGCGGGTGTCCTCGATGGTCAGCACCTTCGAGCGCGGCGGGATGAACATCGAGATGGCGTTCATCGAGGTGGTCTTGCCCGAGGCCGTGCCCCCGGCGAAGATGAGCGACTTGTTCGACTCGATGGCGAGCCAGAGGTACGCCATCTGGTCGAGGCTGAAGGTGCCGTACTCGATCAGGTCCACCGGAGTGAACGGCTCGTCGGCGTACTTCCGGATGGTGAACGCCGACCCGCGCGGGGTGACCTCCTCGCCGAGCGCCAGCTCGGCCCGAGAGCCGTCGGGAAGGGTGGCCTCGACCACGGGGTCGCCGATGCTGACGTGCTTGCCCGACCGCTGGGCGAGCCGGACCACGAGGTTGTCGAGTTCCTCCTTGCCGTACACCACGTTGGTCTCGATGTCGGTGTACCCGTCGTGGTAGACGAAGATGGGCAGGTCGTAGCCGTCACACGAGATGTCCTCGATGCCGGGGTCGCGCATCAGCGGGTCGAGCTTGCCGAACCCGCGGAACGACCGGTAGAGGTAGTAGAACAGCCGATAGAAGCTCGCGGGCTCGATTTCGACGCCGTACACCGACAGGAGTTCGCGGAGTTCGTCTTTCAGCACCGCCTCGGCGTCCTCGTCGGTCCCCTCGCCGACCTCCCGTCGGTGGATGAGCGAGTCGCGGATGTCTTCGAGCAGTCGGTCGAGCAGGTCGGCTTCGAGGTCGTCGAGGTCGGGTTCGACGACGTGGTAGCGGTGCTCGTTCTCCTCGTCGTCGTAGTTGACCGAGACGAAGGCGAACGGGGCGTTGACCCAGTAGCGGTCGACCTCCTCGAAGCCGTCGAGCCCCGAGAACGAGACCAGCGGCCCGTGGTCGTCGGGGTCGTAGCCGTCGACCTCGACGGCAGACCCCCGGATGACCTCCGCGGTCCGACGGAGCGTCCGCTCGAACTCCTGGATGCGAATCCGAACGTCGTCGGTGGTCCACTGGGACATGGCTGGGTCCGGGCCGGGAATCGTGCCCCGCACACCGGTTCACCCGCCACATCGAATCGGCGGTACTTAAATCAACGGTCGGGCGTCTCGCGGGACCGACGCCGTGTCGTGCAGGGCGACTAATTCACCTCGGGTGGTCCTCGTGAGCGAAGCGAACGAGGGCTCCTCGGAGCCTGTCTCCGACGGTGGACTGAAAGGGGCCGGGCGGTCACGCGAGCGAAGCGAGTGTGACCTCGGAAGACGCGGTTTGTCTTCGGGCGCTCGCGGGCCGAAGGCCCGCGAGCGTCCGGGGGCTTTCGAAGACGTAGCTATTTCTCACTGTGCAATGACACGCGAAATGCTCACAGAACCCACAGAAGCCCTATCGATTCACTCCCGACGCGCACCGAGCAGGACGCCGCCGAGGAGGTACAGCAGGACGACCCCGACCGGAATCGGCAGACCCGGGAACCCCCGGGTCCAGAGCAGCCACGTCGCGGCCGTGAGGACGACGCCCGCGAGCGCGAGCAGGCCGCCGATGACCCGGACCGCGTCGAACCGCGAGCGCTCGAACCGCGCCTCGTAGCGATAGAGCAGGACGCTCACGAGGACGGCCGCGCCCACGACCGCCGCGCCGACCGCCCACGCGGTGTAGGCCGCCGCGATGGGGTGGCCCTGCTGGTAGGCCCGCGCGCCGAGTGGGGTCGAGACCGCGACACCCTCGGCCAGCGGGATGCCGAACGCGAACCGCACCTGCGCGAACGGAAAGCGGACGAACAGAACGCTTCCGAGGCCCGAAAGCGTCGAGTACGTGATGTTCCACGGGACGAGCGCCGCGAGCCACGCCGACACGACGGCGAGCTCTCCGGCGTACTCCGAGCGTACCCAGACCATGCGGAGGACCGCGAAGCCCCGACGGTAAAAGCTATCGGGACGAGAGCGGCCCGACGAGACGCGCGGGACGGAGCGACATCGTTCGTTGCTCGTCCCGGGAGAGCGAGACCGTCGTCGTAACGAGAGGATTAGAACCGAAACCCGAACTGACCGGCCAGCAATCGCTTCGTGAGGCGGCCGAACGGTCGACACGGGGGCGCCGGTTGAACGAGGTCCCGCGGTTGCGGTGCACGTTCACCGACGAGGGCTACCGCGTCACGCGCTATCAGGACGGCCACGCCGCCTTCAGTGCGCGGTCCGAACCGTAGCGACTGCGGGCGGCGCGTCGGCCGCGAACGCGGCCGACGCGCCGCCAGAGCATCCGTAACACGTCTGATAAATCATCCGTCCGGAGACCTCCGGCGGCGTTACGTTCATGACGCGCCGGACCATACGAGGGCATACGGAATGAGGCGCGACTACTTCACGCTGGACGTTCGAAACATCGACTGGGTCGAAGAGGGCGGCGAGGCTCGGAAGCCGACCGTAATCATCGATTTCGAGGGGCCCTCTTCGACGCTCCGCGAGCGCCTCACGGGGATGGACGACGAACTGCTCGACGCCGGAGAGACCGACGTCGCGTTCCGCCTCCAGGGTTCGATAGACGACGAGGACGCGACCGGGGTCGTCAGCGTCACCAACCGCATCACGGGCGACTTCGTCCTCGAACTCAACGAGGACGCCGACGACGTGCTGAAGTTCATCCAGGCCGCCCGCGAGTACGGCAAGGAGTCGGGCGACGCCGACGGACGCTACCACGTCGAGATCAGCATCAACGACGACGACCTCGTCGAGTACGACAAGGGGACCTTCCTCGTCTACAACAGCGAGGGCAACCTCCTGCGCCAGCACAGCCTCATCCCGAGCGGCGTCGAACTCTGAACGGGCCCGTGTCGCTCGCCGGGGGCTCGCCCGCCCACCGCTACAGCGTCCCGAACACCACCAGCACCACCGCGATGACGAACGCGAGCAGGACGATGCTCCAGAGCAGGTAGTCGAACAGCCCCTCCGGCGTGGTGAGACTCGGCAGTTGCATGGTACCTTCTCCGACGACCGAACGCTTAGTAGTCACGGCGAACGCCCCGCTTTCGCGGGTTCGGGGCCGACTGCGTCGTCGGTCGTCGGGACGGCCAGCGCCCTCGGACGAATCGGCGCGACCCGCGCCCCCGGACGGGGCGACGGTAGAACCGGCGGCCGCTCAGAGACCGGCGTACGGACCGCCCTTCGCCTCGGTGAGCCGGTCGACCTGCTCGGCGGTGAGGTCGATTGCGGCCGCCGCGAGGTTCTCCTCCAGCTGGTCGGTCGTGCGCGCGCCGACGATGGGCGCGGTGACCCCTCGCCGGTGCATCAGCCACGCGAGCGCGGTCTGGGCGGGCGTGGCGTCGACCTCGTCGGCCACCGCGTCGAGCTCGTCGTGAACGTCGAAGTTCTCCTCGGTCAGGTAGGCGTCCTGGAACCGGCTGGACTCGGCGGCCCGCGACTCCCCGCGGAGGCCGTCCTCGCGGCTGTACTTCCCGGTCAGGAAGCCCTGCCCGAGCGGGCTCCACGGGCAGACCGCGAGGTCCTCGCTGTGGGCCATCTCGAGGTAGTCGCCCTCAATCTCGCGGTCGACGAGGTTGTAGCGGGGCTGGAGGACCGCGAACGGCTCCCAGCCCTCGGCGCGAGCGATCTCGTTTGCCTTCGCCACCTTCCAGGCGTTGGGTCGCAGCGTCGAGGCACCGAGGTAGTGAACCTTCCCGGCCTCGACGAGGCCGTTCAGCGTCTTCATCATCTCGCGCGTCGAGGTCAGGTCGTCCCAGCGGTGGATGTAGAGGACGTCGACGTAGTCGGTGTCGAGTCGGTCGAGGATGCGGTCGACCCGGTGGCGGAGGTTCTTGCGGTTGGTCCCCCGGCTGTTCGGGTCGTCGTCGCGTATCTGCCAGTAAATCTTCGACGCGACGGTGAACCGCTCGCGGTCGCGCTCGGCCAGCCAGTTGCCGATCCACTCCTCGGCCTTGCCGCCGCCGTAGACGTCGGCGGCGTCGATGAAGCGCCCGCCAGCCGCCTCGTAGGCGTCGAGCAGTTCGTACGCGCGGTCCTCGTCGATCTCGACGTTGCCCTGCTCGGTCTCCTTGCCGAACCGCCAGGTGCCGAACTGGAGTTCGCTCGTGTGGATTCCGGTTCCGCCGAACTGGACGAAGTCGAGGTCGAGTGCGTCTGCGTCGGTCATGCTCGTCTCCACCTACCGGGCGTCGGCCCAAAAGGGTTCAGTAATCGGCAGAGCGACGGGGTTCGACGGCGTCCGGTCGCGTCCCTCGCCTCGCCCGCCGACGCGCCTCGCTTTCCGCCCCCGCACCGGACGCCGACGTGCCTCGCTTTCCACCCCCGCATCCGCCGCCGACGCGCCTCGGTCGCCGGGCGGCGACCGAGGCGCGAACCGAGGAAAGCTAAGTATCCGGGACCGTGAGTGTCGGGCATGGACCTCTTCGGAACCGCGGGCATCCGCGGGAGCGCAGTCGAGACGGTGACGCCGGAACTGGCGCTCGCGGTCGGGCGGGCGGCGGGCCGCGACGGGTCGGAGTTCGTCGTGGCGCGCGACGGCCGCGAGACCGGCCCGGCGCTGGCGGCCGCGATGGAGGCCGGACTGGAGAGCGCCGGTGCCGACGTGCGTCGGGCGGGCCGACTCCCGACCCCCGCGCTCGCGTTCGCCTCGCGGGGGCGGCGCGGCGTGATGATCACCGCGAGCCACAACCCCCCGACCGACAACGGAATCAAGCTGTTCGCCGACGGGCAGGAGTACGACCGCGAGGCCGAACTGACCGTCGAAGACCGGGTCGAGGCCGACGACCCGCCGGGGGCGTGGGACGAGTGGGGCGACAGCGAGCGCGTGGGCGTCCTCGACGCCTACCGCGACGCCGTGGTCGAGTACACCGTCGAGCGAAGCTCGACGAGCAATCGGACGCAGTCCGATGACGCGCGCCAGCAGGGCGCGCCCCTCGACGGCCTCCGGGTCGCGGTCGACTGCGGTAACGGCGTGGCCGCGCTCGCCACGCCGCAGGTACTCCGGGCGCTCGGCGCGGAGGTCGTCACCCTCAACGCGAACGTCGACGGCCACTTCCCCGGCCGCGAGAGCAAGCCCACCCCCGAGACGCTGGCCGACCTCCGGGAGTTCGTTCGGACCGGCGACGCCGAACTCGGCATCGGTCACGACGGCGACGCCGACCGCATCGTCGTGGTCGACTCCGACGGGGAGGTTGTCCACGAGGACACCGTGGTCGCGGTCCTCGCGGCACACTACACTCGCGAGAGCGACGCCGCCGACCCCGTGGTCGTCACGACGCCGAACGCGTCCGGACGAATCGACGAGCGCGTCGAGGCCGAGGGGGGCCGAGTCGAACGCGTTCGACTCGGCGCGCTCCACGAGGGCATCGCGACCGCGCGCGAGGACGGCGGCCCCGACACCGAGGTCGCGTTCGCGGCCGAACCGTGGAAGCACGTCCACACCCGCTTCGGCGGGTGGATAGACGGCGTCACCAGCGCCGCGGTCGTCTGCCGACTCGTCGCGGAGGCTGGCGGGGTCGGCCCCCTCCGAGAGCCCGTGACCGAGCGCCCCTACCGCAAGCGCAGCGTCTCGTGTCCCGACGCCGCCAAGGGCGGGGCGATGGAGCGACTGGAGACCGCGATTCCCGAGCGGTTCCCCGAGGCGTCGGTCGAGACCGAGTACGGCGTCCGGGCCGCCTTCCCGGACGGGTCGTGGGTGCTGGTCCGGCCGAGCGGCACGGAGCCGTACGTCCGGGTCTACGCCGAGAGCGACGACGTCGACGCGCTGGTGGCCGAGGCGGTCGCGGTCGTCGAGGCGGCCGTCGAGGCGACCGCGGTCGGCGACTCGGAGTAGCATTCGTCGCCGTAGCGCTCGCTGATTCTACTATCTCCCACCGTCCGATAGCTGAAGCGACGAATTTATGCCGAACTGTCCGTGTCTCTCTGGTAGAGATGGTGAAAATAGATCCGCGGCGGCGGCGATTCCTCGAACTCACAGGTGGCGCGGGCGCGGTTGGCGTGACCGGTCTCGCGGGATGTCTCGGCGGCCAAGACGACGGCTCGGACGACGAGGGCAACCAAAGCGACGGCTCGGACGACGAGGGGACCGAGAGCGGCTCCGACGGCGGAGACGACAGCGCGGGCGACATCGGGATGGTGTACGCGACGGGTGGGCTCGGTGACAACTCGTTCAACGACATGGCTCACACCGGCGTTCAGGGCGCCGAGGACGAGTTCGGCATCTCGTTCCGGAACGCCGAACCCGAGAGCCAGAGCGACGTCGCGAACCTCCAGCGCCGGTTCGCCCGGTCGTCGGACCCCGACTACGACCTCATCTGTTGCATCGGCTACGTGCAGGCCGACGCGCTCGCGGAGAACGCCCAAGAGTTCTCCGACCAGAACTTCACCGTCGTCGACGAGGTGGTCGAAGAGTCGAACGTCGAGAGCTACACGTTCCGCGAACACGAGGGGTCGTTCCAGGTCGGTCACATGGCCGGTCTGCTGACCGAGATGGACTTCAGCGCGGGCGCTGGCGAGACCACCGACGACGCGGTCGTCGGGTTCGTCGGCGGCGAGGAGTCCCCCCTCATCGAGAAGTTCGAGGCCGGATACACGGCCGGAGTCAAGCACGCCAACGAGGACATCGAGGTCCGGTCGGCGTACGCCGGGTCGTTCAACGACTCCGCGCAGGGCCAGGAGATCGCGCTGTCGATGTTCGACGAGGGCGCGGACGTCATCTTCCACGCCGCGGGCGGCACCGGCAACGGCGTGTTCAAGGTGGCCCAGGAGGAGGGCCGGTTCGCGGTCGGCGTCGACGCCGACCAGTCCGAGAGCCTGCCCGAGTACGACGACGTCATCCTCGCCAGCATGGTCAAGCGCGTCGACGAGGCGGTGTACCGCTCGGTCGAGAACGTCGTGAACGGCGAGTTCGAGGGCGGCCAACTCAACGAGCTCGGCCTCGAACAGGACGGCGTCGAGGTCGTCTACGGTCAGGGACTCGAAGACGACATCCCCGAGGAGGTCACGTCCACGCTCGAAGACTCCCACGACGCCATCGTGGACGGCGACATCGAGGTGCCGACCGACCCCGACGAGGTCTGAGGCCGTCGGTTCGCCCCGCCGACCTCGGCCGCGGCCGAGGTCGGCGCGGTGGGATTCGTCCGGAAGTCTGAATTCGCCGACGAGTCGGAACTCGTCGGTTTCGCGCGAGTCGCCCGGCAACAAAGCGTCGATTTCTTTGCCCGGGGTGTCGAGATGAGGGGTATGTGGGGGAGAAACACACGCAGACAGTTCGTGAGCGGGCTGGCCGCGGCGCTCGGAACCGCCGGGGTCGTGGGGAACGTCGGGGCCGCCGGGGTCGGACAGGACGGGGCGGTCAACGTGGGGATGGTGTACGCGACGGGCGGGCTGGGCGACAACTCGTTCAACGACATGGCCCACACCGGCGTTCAGGACGCCGCCGAGGAGTTCGGGGTGGAGTTCCGGAACGCCGAACCCGAGAGCCAGAGCGACGTCGCGAACCTCCAGCGCCGGTTCGCCCAGTCGTCGAATCCCGACTACGACCTCATCTGTTGCATCGGGTTCGTCCAGCGGGACGCGCTCGCGGAGAACGCCCAGCAGTTCTCCGACCAGAACTTCATGGTCGTGGACACGACGGTCGAGGAACCCAACGTCTCCAGTTACGTGTTCGAGGAACACCAGGGGTCGTTCCAGGTGGGCCACCTCGCCGGTCTGCTCACGACACGCGAGTTCAGCGCGGGTGCTGGCGAGACCAACGAGGAGTCGCTCGTGGGCTTCGTCGGCGGCCAAGAGGTCCCGCTCATCGAGCGGTTCGAGACCGGGTACCGGGCCGGGGTCGCCCACGCGAACGAGGACATCGAGGTCCGGTCGGCGTACGTCGGGTCGTTCAACGACCCCGCGCAGGGTCAGGAGGTCGCGCTGTCGATGTTCGACGAGGGCGCTGACATCGTCTACCACGCCGCGGGCGGCACCGGCAACGGCGTGTTCCAGGCGGCCCAACAGGAGGGCAGATTCGCGATTGGAGTGGACGCCGACCAGTCCGAGAGCCTGCCCGAGTACGACGACGTCATCCTCGCCAGCATGGTCAAGCGGGTGGACCAAGCCGTGTTCCGGTCGGTCGAGAGCGTCGTGAACGACGCGTTCGAGGGCGGCGGGGTCAACGAGCTCGGACTCGAAGAGGACGGCGTCGCGGCGGTGTACGGTCGGGGGCTCGAAGACGACATCCCCGAGGAGGTCGTCCAGCGCGTCGAGGAGTCCCGCGAGGCGATAATCGCGGGCGACATCGAGGTGCCCGCCGAACCGGGCGACCTCTGATTCCGCCGATACGTCGGTCGAATCACCGATAATTCGTTTGAAGCATCGGCCGGAAATCCGGTTCTCTTAAGCATACTGGCCCGGAACACCGACCAAGATGAGCACGGCCGTCACTCTGGACGGGATAACCAAACGGTTCCCCGGCGTCGTCGCCAACGACGAGGTGGACCTCGAGGTCGAGGCCGGGACCGTTCACGCGCTACTCGGTGAGAACGGCGCAGGAAAGACCACGTTGATGAACGTGCTGTACGGCCTGTATCGCCCCGACGGCGGCCAAATCCGTCTCCACGGCCAGCCCCGGACGTTCGAGACCCCGCGGGACGCAATCGACGCTGGCGTCGGGATGATCCACCAGCACTTCATGCTCGTCGACACGCTCACCGTCGCCGAGAACATCGTCCTCGGTCACGAACCCCGCAAGTGGGGCGGACTGGCCGTCGACCGCGCTCGCGCCGAGCGCGAGGTCCGGGAACTCAGCCAGCGGTACGGCTTCGACGTGGACCCCGACGCGCGGATCGAGGACGTGAGCGTCGGCGTCCAGCAACGCGTCGAGATTCTCAAGGCGCTGTACGGCGGGGCGGACGTACTGATTCTCGACGAACCGACCGCGGTCCTCACGCCACAGGAGGTCGAGGACCTCTTCGAGGTGTTCGACGAACTCGCGGCCGAGGACAAGACGATAATCTTCATCACCCACAAACTCGGGGAGGCGATGGAGGCGGCCGACGAGATCACCGTGCTTCGGGACGGCAAGAACGTCGGGAGCGTCGACACCGACGAGACGTCTCGCGAGCAACTCGCGGAACTCATGGTGGGTCGGGAGGTCCTGCTCGAAGCCGACAAGGACCCCGCCGACGTGGGCGAGGCGGGACTGTCGGTGTCCGGCCTCCGCGTGACCGACGACCGCGGCGTCGAGCAGGTCAGCGACGTGGACATCGAGGCGCGCGAGGGCGAAGTGTTCGGCATCGCGGGGGTGGACGGCAACGGTCAGTCCGAACTCGTAGAGGCGATCACGGGGCTTCGGACGCCCGATTCGGGACGGGTCTCGCTCCACGGCGAGGACGTGACCGACCGCTCCCGGCGCGAGCGAATCGACGAGGGGATGGCCTACATCCCCGAGGACCGACAGGAGCGCGGGCTCGTGATGGGATTCGACCTCGTGGAGAACGGCCTGCTCGGAAGTCAGCACGCCCGCCCGTACGCCGAGAACGGCCGCATCGACTGGTCGCGGACCCGCGACCACGCCGAGGCGGTCATCGAGGAGTACGACGTCCGCCCGCCGAACCCCGACGCCGAGGCCGAATCGCTGTCGGGCGGCAACCAGCAGAAGTTCATCGTGGGACGGGAGTTCGCTCGCGACCCCGACGTGGTGGTCGCCTCCCACCCGACCCGCGGGGTGGACGTGGGGTCCATCGAGTTCATCCACGACCGCCTGCTCGACCTCCGGCGGGAGGGCAAGACCATCCTGCTCGTCTCCTCGAAACTCGACGAGGTCCGACAGCTCTCGGACCGACTCGGCGTGATGTACGAGGGCGAACTCGTCGACGTCGTGGACCCCGAGCGCGTGACCGAAGAGCAACTCGGCCTGCTGATGGCGGGCGAGACGCCCGAGGACGCCCCGAGCATCGCTAGCGCCAGCGGGGGCGACGCATGAGCGGCGACGACGCCGAGGACTCGGTCGACGGCGGAGGCGACTCGGGTGGTCGGTTCGGCCGAACCCTCGGCCGACTCGTCGACGCCTCGGCGGTCGAGCGAATCCTCATCAGCCTCGCGGCGCTCGTGCTGTCGGTCGTGGTCGGCACGCTCGTCATCCTCGTCTCGGGGCTGGTGCTGTCGCCGTGTCCGTCGACCCCGTTCGCCTCGATTCCGGGCGTCGGCGCGTTCTGCTACGACCCCATCGAGGTGTATCGGGTCCTCGTGGTGGGCGCGTTCGGTTCGACGTACAACCTCGGAATCACGCTGAAGGAGACGACCTTGCTCGTGTTCACCGGGCTGTCGGTCGCGGTCGCGTTCCGGGCGGGCCTGTTCAACATCGGGACGCAGGGCCAGCTCGTCCTCGGCGCGCTCGGGACCGGTCTCGGAGTCGTGTGGGCCGCGCCGTTCGTGCCCGCCGGACTCGTCGGCGGCGTCGTCCTCGCCGCGTTCGGCCTCCTCGCTGGCGCGCTGGTCGGCGGCGTCTGGGGCGCGATTCCGGGCGCGCTGAAGGCGTACGCCGACGCCAACGAGGTCATCACCACCATCATGCTCAACTTCGTCGCGACGGGACTCGCGCTCACCCTCGTCTCGGAGGTGTTCAAGGACCCCGAGACGCAGAACATCCAGACGCGGGCGGTCCCCGAGCACGCGGAGTTCCCGCCGTCGCTACTCGGCGTTCAGGACTTCTCGATATTCGTGCTAATCGGCGGTATCGCCCTCGCGGTGGGGGTCTACTGGATGCTCCGCGGGACGACGTTCGGCTACGACCTCCGGACCAGCGGCGAACAGCCCGACGCCGCCGAGTACGGCGGCGTCGATGCCAAGCGGATGACGGTGACGAGCATGGCGCTCTCGGGTGCCATCGCCGGAATCGGCGGCGCGGTGTACGTGCTGATGGTCGCCGGATACTGGCAGGAGGGGATTCCGTCGCTCGGCTTCGACGGCATCACGGTGTCCATCCTCGCGGGCAACAACCCCATCGGCGTGCTCCCCGCGTCCCTACTGTTCGGGGCGTTGAAGGGCGGGAGCCTCGCCATCGAGTTCGAACTCGCGGTTCCCCAGGAACTCGTCGGCATCCTCCGCGGCCTCGTCATCCTGTTCGTCGCGATGCCCGAGTTCTTCCGGATGATCGGGATTCGCTACGATTACGGCGACGACGCGACGGTCGCCGCCGACGGGGCGGGACCCGAAGACCCCGGGACCGACCGGGACTCGGGGCCGACCGACGCGTCCGACGACGACGAGGGAGGTGAGGACCGATGAGCGTCGGCCGCCTCCCGACCGGTCGTCGGCTACTCGTAGCGCTCGGTGGGCTCGCGGTCGCGGCGCTCCTCGCGGTGGAGCTACTGTTCCCCGCGAATCCGATCACCGACATCGCGGTCGTCCTCGCCACCATCGTCGTCGACGCGAACTACGTGAGCTCCGTGTTGCGGCTCACGGTTCCGATAGCGTTCGCGGCGCTCGGCGGCATCTTCGCCGAGAAGTCCGGCGTCATCAACATCGGTCTCGAAGGACTGCTCATCATCTCGGCGTTCACGTCGCTGGCGGCCGCGGCCGCGCTCGGTGGCGGCGACCCGAACCAGACCCAACTCTGGCTCGGGTTCGGTATCGCGGTGCTGGTGAGCACGTTGTTCGCGCTCCTGTTCGCGATAGTCTGTATCGAGTTCAAGGCCGACCAGATAATCGCGGGGCTGGCGGTGTGGCTCATCGCGCTCGGTCTCGCGCCGTTCGCCAGCAAGGTCATCTGGGGACAGGTCAACAGTCCGACCATCGGGACGTTCGACGACTGGACGGTCCCGCTACTCGCCGAGATTCCGTTCGTCGGTCCGGTGCTGTTCGACGCCAGTCCGATGGTGTACCTGTTGCTCGTCGCGGTGGCCGCGTCGTGGTACGTCCTGAACCGGACCGCGTTCGGCCGGTGGATAGAGGCCAGCGGCGAGAACCCGAAGGCGCTCGACACCGTCGGCGTGGACGTGCGGAAGGTCCGGTACGCGGGCGTCCTGCTGTCGGGATTCCTCTCGGGCATCGGCGGTGCGGGGCTCGCCATCGGCCGCGTCGGGCAGTTCATCGGCGGCGGCACCACGATGATCAACGGACGCGGCTGGATCGGCATCACCGCCTACCTGTTCGGTAACTACAACCCGGTCGGCGCGTTCGGCGGGTCGTTCCTGTTCGCGAGCCTCGACGCGTTGCAGTTCCGCCTCCAGCAGGTCGGGTACAACGTTCCGAGCGACCTCATCGGAATCATCCCCTACGTGACGGTCGTGGTGGTGCTGGCGTTCGTCGGCCGGACGCGGATTCCCTCGGCGGCGGGCGAGCACTACGAGTCCGGCGAGGAGTAGCGAACCGCCCGAGCGGTCCGGAACTTTACTATCGTGGCTCTCGACGTACTGGTGTGACAGTCGAATCAGCGATGCGCCGCATCGAAGCGGCCGACGACTCCCGCACCGACGCCGACGACCGCCAACAGCAGTACGAGATGTACCGGAAGACCTTCCGGGCACTCGAAGACATCGAACCGGACGACGACGACGAGGGAATCGCGGCCGTGGCCGACTGGATAGTCGAGCGACTGGAGACCGACGGCGAGCGACCGGGGTCGAGGGAGGTCCGTCGCCGCGCGCGCAAGTTCTGCGAGCGGAACGGCTACGACGTGTCCGACAACGACTGGCTCGGGAGCTAACGGGGGAACGAGTCGTCGGAGGTGAACGCCGGGGTCCCACGCGCGAGGGGCGTCGAGCGAGCGCGAGCGCCGACCGCGCAGACGGGGGATACTTGACCGATGGCTCCCAACCTCGCCACCATGGACGAACTCATCGAGTCAGCCCGCGAAGTACAGGAGCGAGCGCACGTCCCATACTCGGACTACCCGGTCGGGGCCGCCCTGCGGACCGCCGACGGCACGGTCTACGTCGGCTGTAACATCGAGAACGCCAACTACAGCAACAGCCTCCACGCCGAGGAGGTCGCCATCGCGGAGGCGGTCAAGGAGGGCCACCGCGAGTTCGATGCGCTCGCGGTGAGTTCCGCGCGGCGAGACGGCGTCACGCCCTGCGGGATGTGCAGACAGACGCTCGCGGAGTTCTGCGACGACGACCTGCCCGTGGTCTGCGACGAGGGCGACGAGGTGGCAGAGTACTCGCTGGGCGAACTCCTCCCGAACACCATCACCGAGGAGATGCTGGAGTAGGGTCGGGTCCGAGAGCCGTCGCTTCCGACCCGTCTCGACCCCGACTGGACCGACAGCTTATTTGAGGGGTCGGGGAGAACGTCCCGTATTCATGCCCGGCGACAGCGAAGACCCCAACGACGAAGTCCAGTATCACGTCGAGGTCGGCGAGGGCGACGTGGCCGACGCCGTCCTCCTCCCCGGCAATCCCGAGCGCATCGAGAAGATAACCCGGTTCTGGGACTCCGCCGAGGAGATGGCCCACCACCGCGAGTACCGCACGGTCACCGGCGACTACGAGGGGACGCCCATCAGCGTCACCTCCACGGGTATCGGAAGCCCCTCGGCGGCCATCGCGGTCGAGGAGTTGGCCCGCGTCGGTGCCGACACCTTCATCCGGGTGGGGTCGTGCGGGGCCATCCAGCCCGACATGGCGGTCGGCGACTTGGTCATCTCGACAGGCGGCGTCCGTCAGGAGGGCACCAGCGACGAGTACGTCCGCGAGGACTACCCCGCGGTCGCCGACTACGAGGTCGTCTCGGCGCTCGTCGCGGCGGCCGAGCGCCTCGGCTACGACTACCACACCGGCATCACGATGAGCGCCGACAGCTTCTACGCCGGGCAGGGTCGGCCCGGATTCGAGGGGTTCGAGGCGGCCGGGAGCGACGAACTGGTCGAGGGCCTCAAGGCCGCCAACGTCAAGAACATCGAGATGGAGGCCAGCGCCATCATGACCCTCGCGAACATCTACGGCCTGCGGGCGGGCGCGGTCTGCTCGGTGTTCGCCAACCGCGAGACCGGCGAGTTCCTGACCGAGGGCGAGAACCACGCCGCCGAAACTGCGAGCCTCGCGGTCAAACTGTTGGCGAAGATGGACGAAGTGAAAGCCGAGGCGGGCGTCGACCGGTGGCACCCCGGCCTGAGTCTTGACCAGTAGGACCGGGGCTGTTCTTTCATCGAGACTCGGACGCGAGAGTTTAAATACGAAGCCGAGGCCAACTCTCCTCGGACGCTTCGCGCGGTCACGGACAGATAGCTGGCGAGTCAGTCAGCACGGTCGCCGAGCGATTTCGCCGCCGAACGGCGGCGAAATCGCTCCATCTCGTGACCGCCAGTCCGGCTAAGCCCGGGAGGGCCGAGCCCCAGAAACATCCCGCGAGTCGTCGCGGCCCGGGCCGCGACGACTCGTGACAACACTCTTGAGCGACGGCTCCGAATCTCCGGACGTGACCGACCCCGAAACCGTGGCGACCTACCAGTCGGTCGCCGACGAGTACCGCGAGCGCCACGCCGACCGCTCGGGCGTCGCCGAGTTGGTCGAGGAGTTCCTGACAGCCGTCGAGGACGCGACCGGCGGCGCACCCGGTCGCGTCGCCGACGTGGGCTGTGGTCCCGGGTGGGAGTCGGCCACCTTCGCCGACCGCGGCCACGAGGTCGTGGCCGCCGACCTCACGCCCGCGTTCCTCCGGGTCGCTCGGGAGGAGGCCCCCGACGCCGCGTTCGCGCGGATGGACATGCGGAGCCTCGGCTTCGCCGCCGACGCCTTCGACGGCCTGTGGGCGTGCGCGTCGTTCCTCCACGTCCCCCGGGAGGACGCGCCCGCGACCCTCCGGGAGTTCCGCCGGACGGTCCGACCCGACGGCGTCGCCTACCTCTCGGTCAAGCGCGGCGACGGCGAGAAAGAGGGCGACGGCTACGAGGGCGATAGCCGTCGGTTCACGCTGTATCGGGCCGGAGAACTGCGGTCGCTGGTGTCGGACGCCGGGTTCGAGGTCGAGTCGCTCTCGGACGGCGAGTGGATCACGTTGCTCGCGCGGGCGTGAGTCACGCCCGAACCCGCACCGCGACCGCTTCGGCGGCGCGCCATCCGAGGCCACCGACCAACGCGAGGACTGCGGCGGGCCACAGCACCAGCCACGTCCGAACGGCGACTCCCATCCCGACGCCAACCGAAGGTAGCAGTAGCGCGACCAACGGTGCGGCGAGGCTCAGGACCGCCGCCGCCGCGGCACCCACGAACAGTCGACGTTGCCACCGATTGAACCGGATTCCGGGGGCGTCTCCCGGCGGGATGGCGAACCCGAGCGCCGCGAGGAGGAACCCGCTCCACGCGCTCACGCCGAGGAAGAAGCCGACCAGCCCCTCGACGAACCCGTCGCTCTCGGGCGGGGAGGGCGGAATCGTCGCGAACTGGTAGGCGGTCCACGCCACGACGAGGACGCCGAGGCCAGCTATCGGTAGCTGGAGAACCCCGAGGCGAGATCGAACTGTCACACGTACTACCGTTCTGGAGAGAAGTATAAGTCTTCTGTCGGAGATTACAGCAGGTCGGCGTCCACGAGTCTGTCGACGGCTTCGCCGATGCGCTCCTTGCTGTTGGCGTAGGAGATGCGGGCGTAGCCCGGCGCGCCGAACGCGCTTCCGGGCACCGTCGCGACGTGGGCGTCCTCTAACGCCGCCTCGCACCACGTCTGGTCGTCGTCGTCCACCGGAATCATCAGGTAGAACGCGCCGTCGGGTTCGGGGGCGTCGACGCCCTCCTCGCCGAGGCGGTCGAGCAGGAACTCCCGGCGCTCGGCGAAGGCGTCGACCATCTCCTCGACCGCGTCGTCGGTGTGTTCGAGCGCCTCGACCCCTGCGTGCTGGACGAAGTTGGTCGCACACGAGACCGAGTGGGAGTGGAGCTTTCCGGCCTGCGAGACGAGTTCCTCGGGTCCCGCGTAGTAGCCGAGCCGCCACCCGGTCATCGAGTAGGCCTTCGAGAAGCCGTTGACGGTAACGGTCCGGTCGGCCATCCCGTCGAACGTGCCGAGGCTGGTCGGCTCCGCACCGTAGGTGATTTCGGCGTAGATCTCGTCGCTGATGACGGTCACGTCGTTCTCGACCGCGAGGTCGGCGACCCCTTCGAGCGCGGCGTCGGAGTAGACGGCTCCGGTGGGGTTGTTCGGAGAGTTGACTATCAGGAGCTCGGTCTCGTCGGACATCGCGTCGGCGAGGTCAGAGAGCGCGGGTTCGAGCTGGAAGTCGTAGGGCGCGAGGTCCACGCGGTTCAGGTCGCCGCCCGCGAGCTTCGCCATCGCTTCGTAGGAGACCCACGCCGGGTCGAGGAGGACGACCTCGTCGCCGTCTCCGACGAGCGTCTGGACCGCCTCGTAGAGCGCCTGCTTCGCGCCGGGCGTGACCACGACGTTCCCGGCCTCGTGGTCCAGACCGTCGTCCCGGAGCTTCGCGGCGATTGCCTCTCGGAGCGCGGGGATGCCGTTCGAGGAGGTGTATCCGGTGTGGCCCGCGTCCATCGCCGCCTTGCCCGCCTCGACCACGTTCTCGGGCGTCGGGAAGTCGGGTTCGCCCACGCTCAGGTCCA
This sequence comes from Halorussus salilacus, assembly GCF_024138125.1. Taxonomy (NCBI): domain Archaea; kingdom Methanobacteriati; phylum Methanobacteriota; class Halobacteria; order Halobacteriales; family Haladaptataceae; genus Halorussus; species Halorussus salilacus. Next base: position 638,643 of record NZ_CP099993.1, on the reverse strand, counting down.
CCACGTCGGCCCCCTCGGCTTCGAGTTCGGAGGCGAGGTTGGAGATGGCCAGCGTCGCGCTCGGCTCGACCCGCCGGATGCGGTCGCTGAACTTCATAGTTCCTCCGCGAGTTCGATGGCGGCGTTGACGGCCTCCGCGCCCTTGCCGACGCGCTCGCGGGCCTCCGCGCCCGACATCCCCGGTCCGCTCACGCCGAAGGTGACCGGGGTGTCGCGGTCGAGGCTCACGTCGGTCAGCCCCCGCGCGGCGGCGTCGGCGATGACCCGGTCGTGATCGGTGTCGCCGGTGACGACGGTACCGACGACCGCCACAGCGTCTATCTCTTCCCGGCGGGCCAGCCTGTCGGCCGCCAGCGGCGCGTCGTAGGCCCCCGGGACGTGGAGGGTCTCGACGACCTCCGCGCCCCGGTCGGCGGCCGCCTCGTGGGCGTGTTCTTCCATCTGCTCGGTTACCTCGCGGTTGAACCGCGAGACGACGAGGCCGAGTGCAGTCATACCGGAAGGGTGTCCTGCGCGGGTAAAAGAACTACCGCTCTCCGGAAAATTTGTATCCCCCGGGATGCTTTCCGCAGACGATGAGTGCAGACGAGACGCCCGCGAGCGTTCGCGAGCGGCTTGCCTCCTCCGAGACCGCGTTCGGGGTTCGGACGAGGACGGCCGTCGCGCTCGTCGGGGTGACCGCGCTGGCGCTTTCGGTTCGACTGTTCGGGCTCGGGTCGCGGGTGTTCCACTGGGACGAGGGCCGGGTCGGCTACTGGATACTCCGGTACGCCGAGACCGGCGTCTGGGAGTACCACGCCATCATCCACGGGCCCTTCCTCTATCACGTCGATAAGTTCCTGTTCGGGCTGGTCGGGCCGAGCGACTTCGTCGCGCGCCTCCCGGTCGCGGTCGTGACCGGCCTGCTCCCGCTGTCGGCGTGGCTGTTCCGCGAGCGATTGGACCGGACGGAGATGGTCGCGCTCGCGCTCTTTTTCGCATTCAACCCCGTGCTGTTGTACTACTCGCGGTTCATGCGCAACGACGCGCTGTTGGCGGCGCTGATGATCTTCGCGCTGGGATTCTACGTCCGACTGTTCGACACCGGGAGGGCGCGCCACCTCTACGCCGGGACGTTCGCGCTCGCGCTGGCGTTCACCACCAAGGAGAACGTGCTGATATACGTCCTGACGTGGGTCGGCGCGGCGGTCCTCCTGCTCGACCACCGGTTCACGCTCCGGGCCGACGCGGGCGAGCGCCTTGCGCTCGCCCGCGGGTACGTCCGGTCGGGGTGGACCGCGTTCCGGCACTGGTCGCCCCACCTGCTGGCCGCCCTCTTCGTCTTCCTCGCCGTCGTCGTCTTCTTCTACGCGCCCCGGGCCCGCGGGGTCTCGGGCCCTGGGCTCTGGAAGGCGTTCTCGAATCCCGCGATGTTCCCCGCGGTCCTCGAAGCCGGGACGGTCGGCGCGTGGGAGGAGTTCGCGAGTACGTGGGCGGGCAGCCACCAGGACCACGCCTACATCCCCTTCCTCGTCCACTACGTCGAGACGCTCTGGCAGGGGGCCGCGCCGCTGACCCTGCTCGCGGGCGTCGGCTTCGTCGCCGACCGCTACCGGGGCGACCGACCCCGCGACCTCGTGTCGTTCGCGTTCTACGGCGGGTTCGTCAGCATCTTCGGCTATCCCATCGCCACCGACATCCAGGCGCCGTGGGCGACCGTCCACGCCGTCGTTCCGCTGGCGATTCCCGCGGCGGTCGGCCTCGCCATCTTCGTCCGGTGGGGGCTCGACGCCATCGACGACGAGGACGGCGTGAGCGCGGTGCTGGCCGCTATGGTCGTGTTGCTCGTCGCCGGGCAGGTCGCGGTGACCGCGGCCGACACCTCGTTCGCCCACCCGCAGGACCAGTATCTCGACGAGGCCGGAACCGAGGAGAACATGCTGGTCCAGTTCGGCCAGCCCGCAGACGGCCTCCGGCCGACGCTGGAGACTGTCGAGTACGCCATCGACCGGAACGACGGCACCGACGTGCTGTGGTACGGCTCGGATTTCTACGTCGCCGACGAGACCGAGAACGACGACTGGGCCGCGGAGGGCAACTGGTACGACCGGCTCCCCGTCCCGTGGTACACCGAACTGTACGGCGCGGAGGTCGACAGCACGAACGACCTCGCCGACGTCGAGTCGACCGCCGCGCCGGTCGTCGTCGCCCGCGCCGACGACCGCGCTGGCGTCGAGTCCCGACTCGACGGCTACCGGGCGTTCGAGCACGAACTCACCGTCCACGGCAGCGAGACCGTGTTCTTCGTCGACGAGGAGTACGTCGAGCGCGCCGACGGGGCCGACCCGGACGGGGACGACGAGTAGCCTCGGACGAGCGCGACTAATACCTCACGTTCGTGCATATTGAAGCCCCTATTTGGCAAATCTTATGCAGTCGTGTCCACAACATCGGGGTAGATGAGCGACGCAGAGACCCTCGGAGTCGTCGGCGGCGGGCAACTCGGCCGGATGCTCGCGGAAGCGGCCGCACCGCTCGGAATCGAGGTGGTCGTGCTCGACCCCACCCCGGAGTGTCCGGCCTCGACGGTCGCCCGCGACCAGATAGTCGGCGACTTCGGCGACGAGGACGGCGTGCGGGAACTCGCCTCGCGCGCGAACTACCTCACGTACGAGATAGAGTTGGCCGACCCCGACACCCTCGAACGCGTCGGCGAGGAGTACGACGTGCCCGTCCACCCCGACCCCGAGACCCTCCGGACGATTCAGGACAAGCTGGTCCAGAAGGAGGCGCTCGGCGAGGCCGGAATCCCGGTGCCGGAGTTCCGGCGGGTGGACGACCGCTCGGACCTCGAAGCCGCGCTCGACGAGTTCGGCGACGTGATGCTGAAGGCCCGCGAGGGCGGCTACGACGGCCGGGGCAACGTCCCGGTCCGGGGAGCCGAGGACCTCGACGCGCTCGACGAACTCGACGGTCCCGCGATGGCCGAGCGGTTCGTGGACTTCGAGCGCGAGGTGTCGATAATCGGGGTAAAGGGCGACGAGGAGACCCGGACCTTCCCGCTGGGCGAGAACGTCCACCGCGAGGAGATACTCCGCGAGACGGTGGTCCCGGCCCGGACCGACGAGGACGTGGCCGAGCGCGCCCGCGAGGTCGCCGAGGACGTACTTGACCTGCTCTCGGGCCGGGGCGTGTACGGCATCGAACTCTTCGAAACCGCTGGCGGCGAAATTCTGGTGAACGAGATCGCGCCCCGGCCCCACAACTCGGGCCACTACACCATCGAGGGCGCGCTGACCTCGCAGTTCGAACAGCACGCCCGCGCCGTGACCGGACGACCGCTCGGCGCGACCGACCTCCGGAGTCCCGTGGTGATGGCGAACGTGCTGGGTGACGTGGCCGAGCCCCGGCCCGCGAATCCCGCGGGCGTCGAGTCCGTCCTCGCTCACCCCGGCGCGAGCTACCACTGGTACGGCAAGCGCGAGGTCCGACCACTCCGGAAGATGGGCCACATGACGCTGGTGGGTCGAAACGACGAATCGACCGACGAACTGCTGGCGACCGCCCGCCGACTGCGCGAGGAGGTGACCTTCGAATGACCGAACTCCAGAGACTCATCGACGACCTGCGAGCCGAGGCAGAGCGCGACAGGGACCCCGAGGACACACCCGAAATCGGCATCGTGATGGGGAGCGACTCGGACCTCGACGTGATGGCCGGGTCCGAGGACGGCCGACCCGGGGCCTACGACGCGCTGACTGAACTGGGCTTCGAGGAGGTGACCGACTACGACGACCCGCCCGAGGCCCGATTCACCTTCGAGACGTACGTGGTGTCGGCCCACCGCACCCCCGAACTCATGTACGCCTACGCCGAGACCGCCGAGGAGCGCGGGCTCGACGTGATAATCGCGGGTGCGGGCGGCAAGTCGGCCGACCTGCCGAACATGACCGCCTCGCTGGCGTACCCCCTGCCGGTCGTCGGGGTGCCGGTCCAGGAGAAGTCCCTGCCCTCCGTCGTGGGGATGCCGACCGGTGCGCCCATCGTCGCGGTGGACGCTGGCAAGTCGTTCAACGCCGCGCTGTCGGCGGTCCAGATGCTCGCCCGCCAGCACGACGACCTCCGCGAGCGACTGGTCGAGTACCACGACGACCTGCAGGAGGGCGTCGCGGAGGTCTCGCGGGACCTCCACGAGAAGGGGACGCCGGGATTCCGAGAGGAATAACCGTAACTCCGGACTGGCGGTTTACGAGCTTCTAAAGAATAGCGCGTACATGAGGGCGACCGTCACCACTCCGGCGATTACACTCTCGACGAGGGACCCGTATAACACCCAGATCAACGCGGCAACGCCGACGAACTGACCTAGCAAGACGAGATTCCGCTTCGACTTACCCACTCTCAATCCCATGCCAGCTTTCATTTACGCTTAACATTGAAAATTACGGGTAGATTACGGGTGGGGTCGAGTTCAGCAGTAGCCCATAAATTCGCAATCCGCTTTCGCGCTCCCCTTGTAGTAACACGATCCGGAGGCGTCGAGTTCGTAGCAGTACAGCGCAAATAGCGAACCGCATCCGATGCCAGCGATGGGATAGGCGACACCTATCAATCCACAGAAGGTGGCCGCCGAAATGCCACAACCCCAGCCACAGAGGCGACTGATGGCCCATTCGCAGTCGCTACATTGACCGGCGAGATGTGGGCCTGACGGTCCATAGTCCTTGAGAATAGTCCTCCTATCTTCTTCCGTGGCTAGCGAGATACTTTCGGCGGTTACTGCTCCGTCCTCAGCTTTGAACCGCGTATATCGGACTACTTGTTCGCCATCAACTTTCGCCGTACTCCCAGACGCTCCTATCACTGCACCCTCGCGAACGAACACGGCTATCGCGGAGTGAATGGAGTCTTTGATACCGGGAAGCGGTATCTCAACGCCGTACCGTGTCTCATTCCCGTTTTCTACCTTATACGCGCTGGCATCCGAGATGCTCGGCCGAACATCGTAGGTTTTCTTCACATAACGTTTCAGCGTCTTGAATTCGGGGGACTTCACTGCCTTCGCTCTGAGTTGGTTCTTCCGCTCACCGTCGAGTTCCGTAAGGTCTGGTCCATCGCCCTCAGAACCGGCAACACTGGTCGATCCGAGTCCGAACCCCGAACTGGCCGCTACTCCCGTACTTACTGCCTTTAGTAGCTTTCTACGGTTTGATTTCACCATTGCAATCACGAATCTGTGAATAGTAAAAATAAGTGTTATTAATTTATTTAGCATAAATAATGAAAACTCAGTTATTAAATAGCCCTCTCGCGGATTGATTCAGAAAGTTTGTACGCACTTTGCATGCCAACCGAAGCGGAGGCTGTTCGGTTTTCCTCGGCGCCAATTCAAAACCTCGATAATATTTCTTGTCGCGTAAATGACCAAGATCGGGGTGACTAATGAAGATGTGTCCCGGCGACTCCACGAGAAGGGGACCCCCGGGTTCCGCGAGGGCGGCGAGTAACGACGACCTTAATCGGACGGGTCCGCTCGGCGGACGACCCCGAATCGGGGTGAGTCGGCATACTATCGGTTATCCCGCATCGAGATTCGCGGGACGGCGGGGCTGACCGCTCGCGTCCCGCCACTTCCTCCTCGAAACCTCCCGTTTCTCGACAGTAACCGTCAACCCCTCGAAAGGCGCGTGAGGCGGCCGAATCCATGCGAATCACAAGAATCAACGCTTATAGGGGTGCGGTCATAACCTCCGCGTGGTAGGAGAATGAATCCGTGGATAGCTATTGGCGCGCTGGCGCTGGTGGGGCTGTTGATACCGCTCGGGATGATGACGGTATCCAGCCTGCTCCGGCCGAGCGTGCCCGAAAAAGGGAAAACCACCGTGTACGAGAGCGGTGAGGTTCCGACGGGCGGGACGCGCATCCGCTTTAACATCCAGTACTACATGGTCGCGCTACTGTTCGTCGTGTTCGACATCGAGACGGTCCTCATCTTCCCCTGGACGGTCATCTACCGGGAGGCGGTCTCGATGGAAGGCGTCGGACTCGCAGGCGCACTGTATCCGATGCTGGCGTTCATCGGCATCCTCGTCGTCGGTCTCGGTTGGGCGTGGCGACAGGGTGCCGTCGAGTGGGTCAAGAACCCGACCGAATCCCAACGGAGCGTCGATAGACAATGAGCAACGAACCACGAGACGCGATCAGCGGGAGTACAGAACCCCAGAGCAAGACCCGAGAGGCCCGGATGGGCCCGGGCGTCGACAACCGGTTCAACTCGAAGCTACGGGAGGCGTTCGGCTCCTCGCCGTTCATCCTCACGAAGTTCGACAAGTTCATGAACTGGGTGCGGGGGTCGTCGATGTTCATGCTACAGTTCGGTATCGCGTGCTGTAGCATCGAGATGATGCACACCTACGCGGTCAAACACGACCTCGACCGCTTCGGGTCGGGCGTGCCGCGGGCCTCCCCCCGGCAGGCCGACGTGATGATCGTGCCCGGCACCATCGTCACGAAGTTCGCCCCGCGGATGAAGCGGGTGTACGACCAGATGCCCGAGCCCAAGTTCGTCGTGAACATGGGGTCGTGTGCCATCTCCGGCGGCCCGTTCCAGGAGGGCTACAACGTCATCAAGGGTGCCGAGGAGGTCATCCCGGTGGACATCCACGTCCCCGGTTGCCCGCCCCGCCCCGAGGCCCTCATCTACGGCGTCGTCAAGCTCCAGGAGCGGATCGCCAACGGCGAGAGCAGTCCCGTGACCGTCAAGCCGTACGAACTGGAGCAGTTCGGCGACCTCGAACAGGACGAGCTGGTCGAGAAGCTCGCGAAGGAGATCGACGAGGAGGACCTCGTCATGCGCTACAACTGGGCTGACTCGCCATGAGTTCGCAGGAAGTACGTACTCCCGACACCGAGGGCGTCGATTACGACGCGCTCGACGCCCTGCTCGGCGACCGCGTGATTCGCCGCGAGAGCCACCTCAACGCCGAGGGCTTCGTGGTCCGGCCCGACGACGTGGCGGAGTCGCTCGAACTCCTCCGCGAGGAGGCCGGGTTCGACCACCTCTCGATGGTCACCGCGCAGGACTACGAGGACCGCTACGAGACCATCTACCACCTGACGAAGTACGCCGACCGGACTCAGGAGGTCAGCGTGGTCGTCCCCACCGACCCGGAGAACCCGGTGAGCGAGTCGGCCGCGTCGGTGTACAAGACGGCCAACTGGCACGAGCGGGAGGCCTACGACCTCGTGGGCGTCGAGTACGACGGCCACCCGGACCTGCGGCGCATCCTCCTGCCCGAGACGTGGCAGGGCCACCCCCTGAGCTCGGACTACGACCAGGACAAGCCCCAGATCGTCTCGTTCGAGGAGCACAAGAACCCCCTGCAGGACGACCGGCGGTCGGACGCCGAATCGGACACGATGTTCATCAACATCGGTCCCCACCACCCAGCGACCCACGGCGTGCTCCACCTCAAGACCGTCCTCGACGGCGAGCAGGTCGCCGACGTCGAACCCGACATCGGTTACCTCCACCGCTGTGAGGAGCAGATGTGCGAGCAGGGCACCTACCGCCACCAGATCATGCCGTACCCCGACCGGTGGGACTACGCGTCGGCGGGACTGCTCAACGAGTGGGCGTACGCGCGCGTGGCGGAGGACCTCAACGACATCGAGGTCCCCGAGTACGCGCAGGTCCTCCGGACGATGAGCGCCGAGCTGTGTCGCATCGCGGCCCACATGCTGGCGGTCGGGACGTTCGCGCTCGACATCTACGGCGACTTCACCGCCATCTTCATGTACGCGATGCGCGACCGCGAGAAGGTCCAGAACATCCTCGAAGACCTCACGGGCCAGCGGATGATGTTCAACTACTTCCGACTCGGCGGGGTCGTCTGGGACATCCCGGAACCCCGCGAGGAGTTCTTCGGGAAGATTCGGGACTTCATCGACGACCTGCCCGAGACCCTCGAAGAGTACCACGACCTCATCACGGGCAACGAGATATTCCAGACCCGGACCATCGGGACCGGCATCCTCGACCCCGAGGACGCCAAGCAGTTCGGCTGTACTGGTCCGGTCGCCCGCGGGTCGGGCGTCGACTACGACCTGCGCAGGGACGACCCCTACGGCTACTACGACGAACTCGACTGGAACGTCGTGACCGAGGACGGCTGTGACAACTACGCGCGATTCCTCGTCCGGATGCAGGAGGTCGAGGAGTCGGCCAAGATCATCAGCCAGTGTGTCGACCTGCTCGAAGAGTGGCCCGAAGAGGAGCAGACGATTCAGGCCAACGTCCCCCGGACCCTCAAGCCCGACCCCGACACCGAGGTCTATCGGGCCGTCGAGGGCGCGAAGGGCGAACTCGGCATCTACATCCGGTCGGACGGCACCGACAAGCCCGGCCGGTTCAAGATTCGGAGCCCGTGCTTCTGTAACCTCTCGGCGCTGAATGCGATGAGCAAGGGCGAGTACGTGCCCGACCTCGTGGCGACGTTGGGTAGCCTCGACGTGATTCTCGGGGAGGTGGACCGATGACGTTCGTCCCCCTGCAGGGCCAATCCGACCCCCTGCTCCCCGAGACCATCGGCCGCCTGCTGTTCGGCTCCGAGATGGCCATCTGGCAGGAGGCCATCGCGGGCTTCCTCGCGGCGTTCGTCGTCGCGAACATCATGCTCGCGCAGGCTGGCGTCGCCGGTCCGTGGGCCAAACGCAAGATAACCGCGGCGTTCACCGACCGCATCGCCGTCAACCGCGTGGGACCGGCGGGCCTGCTCATCATCCCCGCCTCGGCGGTCCAGCTCATGGCGAAGGAGCTCATCATCCCGGACGGGGTCGACCGTCCGGCGTACGACCTCGCGCCGATCATCCTCGCGCTCTCGGCGCTGCTCGGGTTCGCGGTCATCCCGATGGGGTCGATCTTCGGAATCAACCTCCAGATCGCCGACCCCGAGACCGGACTCGCGTTCGTGTTCGCGGTGGCCTCCATCGCCACCCTCGCGCTCGCGATGGCCGGGTACGCCTCGAGCAACAAGTACTCGCTGATGGGCGGTCTGCGCGCCATCGCGCAGAACATCGCGTACGAGATTCCGCTCATCGTGACCGCGGCGTCGGTCGTCATCTTCGCGGGCACGCTCCAGATGAGCGAAATCGTCGCCCAGCAGGCCGAACCGCTGGTGAGCCTCGGCGGCCTAACGATTCCGTCGTGGTACGCCTTCGTGAACCCGTTCGCGTTCGTGCTGTTCATGGTCGCGAACCTCGCGGAGGTCGGGCGGAACCCGTTCGACATCCCCGAAGCACCGACCGAGATCGTCGCCGGGTACATGACCGAGTACTCCAGCATCTACTTCGTCCTGTTCTACATGGGCGAGTTCATCCACATCTTCCTCGGCGGTGCCATCGTCGCCACCGTGTTCCTCGGCGGACCGGCCGGTCCGGTACTGCCAGGGTTCGTCTGGTTCATCATCAAGATCTGGGCGGTCTTCCTGTTCACCCAGTGGGCGCGGTCGGCCGTGCCGCGCGTCCGGATCGACCAGCTGATCGAGATCGGCTGGAAGGGCATGCTCGTCCTTTCGTTCGCCAATCTCATCCTCACGGCCATCATCGTCGGGGTGATGCTCTAATGATCGGAGTCCTCAAGTCAATGGCAACCACGCTGAAGCACGCACTGGACGGGTCCACGTTCACGGTCGAGTACCCCGACGTGGCACCCGAAGTGAGCCCGCGGTTCCGCGGCGTCCACAAGTTCAGCCAGGAGCGCTGCATCTGGTGTCGCCAGTGCGAGAACGTCTGTCCGAACGACACCATCCAGATCGTTCAGGACGACCAGCGCAACGGCGAGCAGTACAACCTCCACATCGGCCAGTGCGTCTACTGTCGGCTGTGCGAGGAGGTCTGCCCGGTGGACGCCATCCTGCTCACCCAGAACTTCGAGTTCACGGGCGACACCAAGGACGATCTGGTGTACAACAAAGAGCAGTTGAAGAACGTCCCCTGGTACAAGGACATCGACCCCCTCGAATCCCGCGAACCCGACCGGGGTGCGTGGATCGGCGAGGGAGAAGGCGAGGTAGACTACCAATAACGAGACGCCCATCTCGAAACCTTAAAAGGGCGATTCTGAGAAATCCAAGGTGACTGAAATGGTATACGAGACGCTCGCGTTCGGCCTGTTCGCTCTCGTCACGATAGCGAGCAGTCTGGGCGTCGTCCTGGTGCGGGACGTGTGGCACTCCGCGTTGCTGTTGGGTGTCGCGCTGCTCTCCGTCGCCGTCCACTACGTGATGCTGCAGGCGGAGTTCCTCGCAGCGATGCAGATCCTCGTCTACGTCGGCGGGGTTCTCATCCTCATCACGTTCGCGGTGATGTTGACGCGCCAGGCACAGACTGAAGAGGAGGTGACCGAAGCATGACCAACCGAGACAGAGGTAGCTTGCTGCCGGGACTGGCCGCCGTCGCGCTGTTCGCAGTGCTGGCGGTCGTGTTCGTCCGCGCGTCGTTCGGCGACCCCGCGGCGGAGTTCGCGGGCGACGCGGGCGTCACGGCAAGCATCGGCTACGCGATGTTCAACATCCAGCACCCCGACGCCATCCCGAGCGAGGGCTTCCTCGTCGCGTTCCTCGTCATCGCGGTGGTGCTCGACGCCGCGCTCGACGGCGCGGTGTTGCTGGCACGACGCGACGAGGACGGCGTCATCACGACGGCGCTGCGCTCGGACGCGGCCGACGAAGACGCGACCGAGGAGCGAGTCGCGACCGACGGGGGCACGCCCGCCGGAACCGACCGCGACGCCGAGGAGGTGAACGACTGATGGTACCCATCGAGTACTACCTCCTGCTGTCGGCCGCCGTGTTCTGCATCGGCGTGTTCGGCATCCTGACGCGGAAGAACGCGCTGTTGTTCCTGATGAGCGTCGAGCTGTTGCTCAACGCCGCGAACATCAATCTCGTCGCGTTCTCGCGGTTCCACGGCAACCTGACTGGACAGACGTTCAGCCTGTTCACGCTCGCGCTGGCGGCCGCGGAGGTGGCCATCGGGATCGGCATCATCCTCGTGCTGTATCGCAACTTCGCAGACGTGGACGTGACGAAAGCGACAACCATGAGGTGGTAAAACGATGGCAGCACTCCCCTTCGAACTGGCACCGGCCATCGCGGCGTTGCCGTTCGTATCGTTCCTGATCGCACTGCTCGTGGGCGCGTTCGCCCCGCGACTGCTCCCGAAGGGCGGCGCGATTCCCGGCATCCTCGCGACCGCCGGGTCGCTCGTCCTCTCGGTGTGGGCGTTCGTGGCCGTCTCGGGCGCGTCCGACGGGATGTACCACGACTCGATAACGTGGGTCGCCGGGGTCGGCGAGGCGGCGTTCGACCTCCACTTCGGTATCCTGCTCGACCCGCTGTCGACGATGATGCTCGTCATCGTCTCGCTCATCGCCCTGCTCGTCCACGTTTTCAGCCTCGGCTACATGAACGACGAGGGCGAGACCGGCCTGCCCCGGTACTACGCCGGTCTCGGGCTGTTCACCGCGAGCATGCTCTCGTTCGTGTTCGCCGACAACCTGCTGATGGCGTTCATGTTCTTCGAGCTGGTGGGCCTGTGTTCGTTCCTGCTCATCGGCTTCTGGTTCCGCGAGGACGGCCCGCCGAGCGCCGCGAAGAAGGCGTTCCTGGTCACCCGGTTCGGTGACTACTTCTTCCTCATCGGCGTGGTCGGCGTGTTCGCCACCTTCGGCACCACGGCGTTCGCCGGGAGCGAGTCGTTCCCCCACCTCGCCGAGCAGGCGCTCGCGGGCGACGCGAGCGCCACCACGTTCCTCGGGCTCGGCCCGGAGGCGTGGTTCTCGGTGCTGGGACTGCTGGTGCTCGGCGGCGTCGTCGGCAAGTCGGCCCAGTTCCCGCTGCACACCTGGCTCCCGGACGCGATGGAGGGCCCGACCCCGGTCTCGGCGCTCATCCACGCCGCGACGATGGTCGCGGCGGGCGTCTACCTCGTCGCGCGGATGTACGGGTTCTACGCCCTGCTCCCGCAGGTGCTTGCGCTCATCGCGTTCGTCGGCGGCTTCACCGCGCTGTTCGCCGCCACGATGGGCGTCGTCAAGAAGGAGATCAAGCAGGTGCTGGCGTACTCGACCATCTCCCAGTACGGGTACATGATGCTCGCGCTGGGCGCTGGCGGCTACGTCGCGGCGACCTTCCACCTGATGACCCACGCGTTCTTCAAGGCGCTTCTGTTCCTCGGTGCCGGGTCGGTCATCATCGCGATGCACCACAACGAGAACATGTGGGACATGGGCGGCCTGAAAGAGCGGATGCCCGTGACCTACTACGCGTTCCTCTCGGGGTCGCTCGCGCTCGCGGGCATCCTCCCGTTCTCGGGCTTCTGGTCGAAGGACGAGGTGCTCTACGAGGCGCTCATCCACGGCCTCGACAGCCCGCTGTTGCTCGGGGCGTACGCGATGGGTCTGCTCGCGGTGTTCTTCACCGGGTTCTACACCTTCCGGATGGTCGCGCTGACCTTCCACGGCGAGCCCCGGACCGACACCGCCCGGAACCCCCACGGCGTGGGCTGGAACGTCAAGGTCCCGCTCGCGGTGCTGGGCGTTCTGGCCGCGGTGGCCGGACTGGTCAACATGGTGCCGGTCCAGAAGGTCCTCGGCGTGGAGGGAATCGACTTCCTCCACCAGTGGCTCGACGCCGGGCCCGAGGCGCTGACCGCCCACCACTACGCCGACCTCATCCCCTACTCGTCGGCGTACGTGGGCGGCGAGGTGACGACGGTACTGCTGAGCGCGGGCGTCTCGCTCGGGCTCGCGCTGGCGGGTGCCGGACTCGCGTGGAAGCTCTACGCCGTTCCGAGCCCCGTCGAGCACACCGACAAGCTCGGCAGCGCCAAGACGGTGCTGTTCAACAACTACTACCAGGACGAGTTCCAGGTCTGGCTCGCGACGGGTCTCACCCTCCCGCTCGCGCGCGTCGCCGACAAGTTCGATCAGGGCGTCATCGACGGCGTGGTCAACGGCGTGTCGAGCGTGAGCCTGTTCGGTGGCGACCGCATCAAGCGCGTCCAGTCGGGCGTGGTGACCAACTACGCCTTCCTGCTGACGACGGGCCTCGTCGTCCTTCTCGTCGTCCTCGGTCTCATGGGAGGTTGGTTCTAGATGTGGATCGAAGCACTCATCGCGGTAACGTTGGCGAGCGCGGCCGCGGTCTTCCTCGCGCCGAACAAGGTGGCGGGGAAGCTCGCGTTCGCGCTCAGCCTGCTCCCGCTGGTCGGGAGCCTCTGGATGTACAGCACGTACGAGGCCAGCGGAAACGCCCTGCTGTCGGGTAGCACGCTGGCGTTCGAGACGAACACCGAGTGGGTCGTGGCCGGACCCTACAGCCTCAACTGGCACGTCGGCCTCGACGGCATCGGCATGCCGCTGGTCGCGCTCACCACGGTGCTGACGTCGCTGGCCCTGCTGGCGTCGTGGACGCCGATTCAGGAGCGCCAGAGCCAGTTCTACGGCCTGATGCTCTTCCTGGAGGCGAGCCTCATCGGCGTCTTCACGGCGCTGGACTTCTTCGTCTGGTTCGTCTTCTGGGAGATGGTGCTGGTCCCGATGTACGTCCTCATCGGCGTCTGGGGCGGGCCGCGCCGCAAGTACGCGGCGATCAAGATGTTCGTCTACACGAACATCGCGAGCCTCGCGCTGTTCATCGGGTTCGTCGCGCTCGTGTTCGGGCTCGGCGACTCGGTCACCACCTTCGACATGCCGACGGTCGCGCAGGCGCTGCGCGCGGGCGAACTCGGTTCGCTCGGTCCGGTCGGCCCGGAGACGCTGAAGCTCGCGGCGTTCGTCGCGATGTTCGTCGGCTTCGCGGTCAAGGTGCCGGTCGTCCCGTTCCATACGTGGCTGCCGGACGCCCACGTCGAGGCCCCGACGCCGGTCTCGATCATGCTGGCCGGAGTCCTGCTGAAGATGGGCACCTACGCCCTGCTCCGGTTCAACTTCACGATGCTACCGGACGTGGCCCAGCAGAACGCCCAGCTCATCGCCATCTTCGCGGTGGTGAGCGTCATCTACGGCGCGATGCTGGCGCTGGCCCAGACCGACTTGAAGCGAATCGTGGCGTACTCCTCGGTGTCGTCGATGGGGTACGTCATCCTCGGTCTCGTCGCCTACACCGTCTACGGGCTGGGCGGCGCGACCTTCCAGATGGTCGCTCACGGCCTCATCTCGGGGCTGATGTTCATGGCTGTCGGCGTCATCTACAACACGACCCACACCCGGATGGTCTCGGACATGTCCGGGCTGGCGAGCAAGATGCCCATCACCGTGGCGGTGTTCGTCGCGGGCGCGTTCGGCTACATGGGCCTGCCGCTGATGGCCGGGTTCGCCGCTGAGCTGTTCATCTTCCTCGGCGCGTTCGGCGCGTTCGAGGGGTCGGTGGCGTTCACCGCGGCCGCGATGTTCGGCATCGTCATCGTCGCGGGCTACCTGCTGCTCGCGATGCAGCGCACGCTGTTCGGCGAGTTCGAGGTCGAGACCGACTACGAGGTCGGCCCGGCGGCGTTCCACGACGTGGCACCCCTCGTGGTGCTCGTCCTGCTGGTCATCCTGCTGGGCGTCGACCCGAACATCTTCTTCGAGATGATTCAGGACGCCGTGAATCCGCTGGTTCCCGAAGCCGGAGGTGGTGTCTGAATGGCGTACCAACTTCCCGCGTGGGCGGCGCTGGCACCGACGCTGGTGCTCGTCGCCACCGCACTGGTGTTGTTCCTGATCGATAGCATCGACCCCGACTCGGAGAACCGCGCGTTGCTCGCGGGCGTCTCGGTCCTCGGGTCGCTCGCCGCGGCCGGGTTCGCGGTGTGGTTCCTGCTCGCGGGGACCGGCGACGAGCCCATCAGCCTCTACGCCGACACGCTCGTGGTGGACACGATGACGCTGTTCTTCGCGTTCGTGTTCGCGAGCGTGACCGCGCTGGTCTCGGTCGCCAGTTACGACTACATGCGCGACCACTCCTATCAGGGCGAGTACTACGCGCTGGTGATGCTGGCGGCGACCGGGATGACGCTGATGCCCGCCGCGAACAGCCTCGCGGTGGTGTTCGTCAGCCTCGAACTCTCCAGCCTGCCGTCGTACGCGCTGGTCGCGATACTCAAGAAGAACCGCGGTAGCGTCGAGGCGGGACTCAAGTACTTCCTCATCGGCGCGCTGTCGTCGTCGATCCTCGCGTACGGTATCAGCCTCGTCTACGGGGCCAGCGGCTCGCTGTTGCTCCCCGAGGTCGCTGGCGCGGCCGGAACCGAGGGTCTGACGGGCGTGCTGGGCATCGGCGTCCTGATGATACTGGGCGGGTTCGCGTTCAAGACCGCGAGCGTCCCGTTCCACTTCTGGGCCCCCGAGGCCTACGAGGGCGCGCCCGCGCCCATCTCGGCGTTCCTCTCGTCGGCCTCCAAGGCCGCCGGGTTCGCCGTGGCGTTCCGGGTGTTCACCGTGGCGTTCCCCGTGGATGCGTACCTCGCGAGCATCGACTGGGTGCTCGCGGTCCAGATTCTCGCCGTCGTCACGATGACGCTCGGTAACTTCGCCGCCGCCACGCAGGACACGGTCAAGCGGATGCTCGCGTACTCGTCGGTCGGCCACGCTGGCTACGCCCTCATCGGGCTGGCGGCGCTGTCGGGCGGCAACGACCAGTTCGTGCTGGGCGCGAGCATGACCCACCTGCTGGTCTACGGCTTCATGAACACCGGCGCGTTCCTGTTCATCGCGCTGGCGGAGTACTGGTCGGTCGGCCGCACGTTCGAGGACTACAACGGCCTCGCCAAGCAGGCCCCGTTCGCGTGCGTCGCGATGACCGTGTTCATGTTCAGCCTCGCTGGGCTCCCGCCGTTCGGCGGCTTCCTGAGCAAGTACTTCCTGTTCGCGGGCGCGGTCGGCGCGGGCTTCTGGTGGCTCGCGGCGGTCGGTGCCATCAACAGCGCGCTGTCGCTGTACTACTACTCGCGGGTCGTCAAGGCGATGTGGATCGAGGAGCCGACCCGGGAGTTCGACATCGAGTCCAAGCCGGTCGGCCTCTACGCCGCCATCGTGGCGGCCGCAGTCGCCACCGTCCTGCTCCTGCCCGGGTTCGCCCCGGTCTGGGAGTTCGCCCAGAGCGCCGCCGGGGCGCTCGTGGCGTAGGCTCGCCGAACCGGTTCGCAGACCTCGGTTTCCGCGGATTTTTTGGAACGGTCGAGTCGGGAGAATTGCTCGACGTGATTCGACGGGATTGCTCGACGTGACGCTAGCTACTCCCGATACCTATGAGACCGCAACCACACGCCTCCCCAGCCGATTCGCTCGCTCCTTCCAGTCGCTCACTCATCCCTCGCGCGACCGATGGCGCGGCACAGGGCCGCGCCAGCGCGCGCCGTGACCGAGGGACGGAATGGCGAGACGACACGGTCTTCGTGGTGCGCGCGGTCGCGGTGCGGTCCTCTCACCGGGAGGGAGTCGCTAGCTTCGACATCCCTGCGCCCGTTTCTCTGGTCTCGGAAGGACGGTCGAGCAGAGAAGTGACGCCCGAAGACGGATTTTTCCCGCCGGATTCTCGGGTCGTATCGTAGACGGTAGACTTTAGGCCGAGCAAGCGAAACCGCGGGCTAGAATGGTCTCCCGGCTGGTGCTGGGGTGTGGCACCGACGGACAGGCGCTCATCGAGGCGATAGCCGACGCGCCCGGGAGCCTGCTGGTAGTCGACGAGAGCGAGAATCGGGTCGACGCGCTGCGCGACGAGGGGGTCTCGGCGCGCCGGGCCGACCCGACCGACCCCGAGGTGGTCGGCGAGGCGGCCGACGACCCGGAGGTCGTGGTCGTGGCGGGCGGCGAGTCGTCGGCCAACCGCCGGGCGACCGAACTCGCGGCCGACCTGTTTCCGAACGCCTACATCCTCGCGTTCGTCGGCGACGACCCCAGCGACGAGGACAGGCACGCGATGGCCCGACTCGCGTCGAAGGTGGTCGACCCCAAGCGGGCGCTCGCCGAGAAGGCCCTGTCGGTCTCGACCGGCGAGGCGGCGTTCCGGACCGCGAACCTCCGCCGGACCCTCCGGCGGATCGACGGCAAGCTGGGGGTGTTCATGCACGACAACCCCGACCCCGACGCCATCGCGAGCGCGGTGGCGCTCTCGCGGGTCGCCGAGGCGGTCGGGGTCGAGGCCGAGGCCTGCTACTTCGGCGACATCTCCCACCAGGAGAACCGGGCGTTCGTCAACCTCCTCGACATCGACCTGCGGAACTTCGAGGCGGGCGCAGACCTCTCGGAGTTCGCGGGCATCGCGCTCGTCGACCACTCCCGGCCGGGCGTCAACGACCAGTTGCCCCCCGACACCCCTGTCGACGTGGTCGTCGACCACCACCCGCCCAAGGAACCGGTCGAGGCGACGTTCGTCGACCTCCGCAGCGACGTGGGCGCGACCTCGACCCTGCTGACCGAGCACCTCCAGCGCCTCGGTATCGACCTCACCGAGGACGTGGCGACCGGCCTGCTGTACGGCATCCGGGTCGACACCAAGGACTTCTCGCGGGAGGTCTCGACCGCCGACTTCGAGGCGGCCTCCTACCTCCTGCCCCGCGCCGACGTGTCGATGCTGGAGCGAGTCGAGAGCCCGTCGGTCAGCGCCGACACCTTCGAGACCATCGCCCGGGCCATCCGCAACCGCCGCATCGAGGGCACCGTGCTGGCCTCGTGCGTGGGGTCGCTGTCGGACCGCGACGCGCTGGCGCAGGCGGCCGACCAGCTGCTCAACATGGACCGGGTCACGACCACGCTGGTCTACGGCTTCAGGGACGGCACGGTGTACGTCTCCGCGCGGGCGCGGGGCACCGACGTCGACCTCGGCGAGACCCTTCGGGCGGCGTTCGGCCAGATCGGGAGCGCGGGCGGCCACGCCGACATGGCGGGCGCGCAAATCTCGCTGGGCCTGCTCGGCGAGGTCGAAGCCGAGGAGGAGTCGTCGCTCGCCGACGTGGTCAGCGACGTCGTCACCGACCGCTTCTTCGAGACGATCCAGTCTGCTCCCAGCGCCGACAGTGAGTACGCGCCCGGCGGCGAGACCTCCTTCGACCCGCCGGTGGCCGAACCGGAGGACTGACGGCCGCCGCCGGTCGGCGCGGGACGCCTCGCGCTCGACGAGTCTGACCCCGACCGACGAATCCGGGCCCGACCGCGAAGCCTTTTGGGGACGGGGTCCGTCCGTGCGTGCATGGACGTGGCGGCAGTGTCCGACGGCGGAACCGCCAGCGGGAACGCGAAGGTCAAAGACTACATGACCCGCGACGTGGCGACGGTGTCGCCCGACGACACCGTCGAAGCGGTGTCGCGTCGCATCGCCGAGAGCGACGAGCACAACGGCTTTCCCGTCTGCGACGGGCGGCGCGTCGAGGGGTTCGTCACGGCCCGGGACATGCTGTTGGCCGACCCCAACGAGCCCATCTTCAAGGTGATGAGTCAGGAGCTCATCGTCGCCCACCCCGATATGAAGGTCGACGACGCCGCCCGGGTCATCCTCCGGTCGGGCATCCAGAAGCTCCCCGTGGTCGACGACGCGGGCAACCTCGTGGGTATCATCTCGAACACCGACGTGATTCGCTCGCAGATAGAGCGCGCGACCCCCGAGAAGGTCGGCAAGCTGATGCGGACCCTCGAATCCATCCACGACACCGAGGTCACCCAGACCCGCCGGGAGGTCCCCCTCCACGACCTCACCCCGACGCAGGGGAAGGTGTACGCCGACGAGCTCGAGGGCCGGACCTACGAACTCGAACGCGGGCTGGCCGAACCGCTGGTGGTCATCGAACACGACGCCCGGGACGGCGGGAACCTCCTGCTGGCCGACGGCCACCACCGGGCGCTGGCGGCCGACCGCCTCGACATCGAGGAGATGGACGCCTACGTCATCGAAGTCGACGAATCGGTCGAGCTCGGAATGGCGAAGACAGCCGCCAAAGAGGGGCTAGAGACCATCGACGACGTGAACGTGGTCGACTACGCCCGCCATCCACTGGTGGAGACCACGAAGCGGTTGCAGTAGTGCGGTGGGTTTATAAAATACGAATTGGTGAGGAATTATCATGGGTAGTGGAGAACCGAACCTCGACGAACCCGTCCTCTCGGTCGAGAACTTCAGGAAGACCTACGGGGACGGCGAGGTGGTCGCGGTCGACGACGTCTCGTTCTCCGTCGAGTCGGGCACCGTCGTGGGACTGCTCGGGCCGAACGGCGCGGGCAAGACTTCGACCATCAAGTCGGCGCTGGGCATCGTCATCCCCGACCGAGGGGAGATTCGGCTGAACGGCGTCGACGTTCACGAGGACCACCGGAAGGCCTACGAGAACGTCAGCGCGGTGCTGGAGGGCGCGCGCAACGTCTACTGGCGGCTGACCGTGGTGGAGAACCTCTCGTTTTTCGCCAGCCTCCAAGGCATCGACCCGAGGGAGGCCCGCGAGGAACACGAACAGCTCCTCGAACTCCTCGGCATCGCCGACAAGCGCGACGAGGTGGTCCGGAACCTCTCGCGCGGGATGAAGCAGAAGACGGCGCTGGCGTGCGCGCTCGCGCGCCAGACCCCCGTCCTGTTCCTCGACGAGCCGACGCTCGGCCTCGACGTGGAAGCGTCCTACGACCTCCGACGCGAACTCGAACGGCTCGTCGAACAGGAGAACCGGACCGTGATACTCAGCAGCCACGACATGGACGTGGTTCAGGACCTCTGTGACCGAGTCATCATCATGGACGACGGCGAGATAGTCACCGACGAGCGAGTCGACGACTTGGTCGACCTGTTCCGGACGCAGGCGTACGAGGTTACGGTTGGCGACCGCGTCTCGGGTCGGCTCCGGTCCGAACTCGAACGCGAGTTCGACGCTGGGTCGTGGGACGAGCGCGCCGACCGGACGGTGTTCGAGGTGTCGCTCCGGGACCCCGACCGGTTCTACGACCTGACCGACGCGCTCCGTGACGCTGGCGCGACGTTGCTGTCGGTGTCGGCGGTCGAACCCGACCTCGAATCGGTGTTCCTCGAAGTGACCAACCGGGTCGACGAGGAGGCCGTTCCGGGTACCGACGACGAGACGACCCCGCCGGTGGAGGGTCGGCCGTGAGCGCCTCGCACATTTACCTGTTCGCCCGCGCGTCGCTGTACAAGTCGCTCATCCTGATGCGCCGGTACCTCTTCAACACCCTGAGCCAGATTCTGACGGGGTATCTCTTCTTCGTCCTGCTGTTCTTCGGCGGGCGACAGATAGCGCCGACCGCCATCGACTCGTCCATCGAGGGCATCATCGTCGGCTACTTCCTCTGGATGCTGATAATGAGCGCCTACTCGTCGATAGCGGGCGACATCACCCGGGAGGCCCAGTGGGGGACCCTCGAACAGCTCTACATGTCCCCGCTGGGCATCACCTCCGTCGTCGGGATAAAGACGGTGGTGAACGTCTTCGTCAGCCTGCTGATCAGCGGAATCCTGCTCGGACTGATGCTGGTGACGACCGGCGAGTACCTCGCCCTCGACCTGCTCACGGTGGTCCCGATAACGGTGCTGACACTCACGCCCGCCGTCGGGCTCGGCTACGTCTTCGGCGGTCTCGCGCTCCTCTACAAGCGCGTCGAGAACGCGTTCCGCATCCTTCAGTTCGTGTTCATCGGCCTCATCGCCGCGCCGGTCGGCCAGTTCCCCGCGCTGAAGGTCGCGCCGTTCTCGCTCGGTAGCGCGCTCCTCCAAGACGCCATGGGCGGCGGCGCGCGTCTCTGGGAGCTTCCGGCGGGCGACCTCGCGCTGTTGGTCGGGGTCGCGGTCGCGTACCTCCTCGCGGGCTATCTCGCGTTCCGGCACATCCAGCGCGAAGCGCGGCGTCGCGGCGTGCTGGGCGACTACTAACCCGACGGCCCCTGCCCCCGACCCGTCGCGGCCCGGGCCGAGTCGCCGCCCATCGATGCAATCATATTAATTATCCCGAACCCGAACGTTGGCCTATGTACGATCAGGACGACCTCGACGACATCAGGCAGGCCAAAGAGGAGTGGGAGGACGAGACCTTAGACCCCGTCCTCGACGCCTACGGCGAGCGCAAAGACCGGTTCGCCACCGTCTCGAACCTCGAAGTCGATAGGCTCTACACTCCCGACGACGTGGCCGAGATGGACTACGAGGAGGACCTGAGCTTCCCGGGCGAGGACCCCTACACCCGCGGGGTCTACCCCACGATGTACCGCGGTCGGACGTGGACGATGCGCCAGTTCGCCGGGTTCGGGACCGCCGAGGAGACCAACGAGCGGTTCCACTACCTCATCGAGAACGGCCAGACCGGTCTCTCGACCGCGTTCGACATGCCGAGCCTGATGGGCAAGGACAGCGACGACCCCCTCTCGGACGGCGAGGTCGGCAAGGAGGGCGTCGCGGTCGACACCCTCCGGGACATGGAAATCCTGTTCGACGGCATCGACCTCGGGGAGGTCTCCACGTCGTTCACCATCAATCCATCCGCGCCGGTCATCTACGCGATGTACATCGCGCTGGCCGACCAGCAGGGCGTCCCCCGCGAGGAGATTCGGGGCACCATGCAGAACGACATGCTCAAGGAGTTCATCGCCCAGAAGGAGTGGGTGATTCCGCCCGAACCCAGCCTCGACATCGTGACCGACACCATCGAGTTCGCGGTCGAGGAGACCCCCAAGATAAAGCCGGTCTCCATCTCGGGCTACCACATCCGGGAGGCGGGGTCGACCGCGGTCCAGGAACTCGCGTTCACCCTCGCCGACGGCTTCGCCTACGTCGAGGACTGCCTCGACCGCGGAATGGACGTAGACGAGTTCGCGCCCCAGCTCTCTTTCTTCTTCAACTCCCACAACTCCATCTTCGAGGAGGTCGCGAAGTTCCGCGCGGCACGGCGCATCTACGCAACCGTGATGGACGAGTGGTACGGTGCCGAGGAGGAGGCGAGCAAACAGCTCAAGTTCCACACCCAGACCGCCGGACAGAGCCTGACGGCTCAGCAACCCCTGAACAACGTGGTCCGGGTCACGATTCAGGCGCTCGCGGGCGTGCTGGGGGGCACCCAGAGCCTCCACACCAACAGCTTCGACGAGGCCCTCGCGCTCCCGAGCGAGAAGGCGGTCCGGGTCGCGCTGCGGACCCAGCAGATCATCGCCGAGGAGTCGGGCGCGGCCGACATCGCCGACCCGCTCGGCGGGTCGTTCGCAGTCGAGAGCCTCACCGACGAGGTCGAGGAGAAGGCGATGGCCTACATCGAGGAGATACGGGAGATGGGCGAGGGCTCGGTCCGTGACGGCGTCCTCGAAGGCATCGAGCGGGGGTACTTCCACCGCGAGATTCAGGACGCCTCCTACGAGTACCAGGAGCGCGTCGAGTCGGGCGAGGAGACGGTCGTCGGCGTCAACGAGTACGAGATCGACGAAGACACCAAGCCCGACATCCTCAAGGTCGACGAGGAGGTCCAGCAACGCCAGCGTGCGCGACTCGCGGAGGTCAAAGACGAGCGCGACGACGCGGCCGTGGAGGCCGCGCTCGACGACCTCCGGGACGCCATCGAGAGCGACGAGAACGTGATGCCCGCCATCGTCGACGCGGTGAAGGCCTACGCCACGATGGGCGAGATTATGCAGGTGTTCGAGGCCGAGTACGGCAGTTACCAGGAGACCGTGAGCATCGCCTGACTCGCTTCTCGGTCGCGGAAACCGCCCCGGAGAACGCGGCCGGGCGCTACTCGTCGTAGGGCCAGTCGCCGATTATCTTCATGCCCTCGGCCTTGTCCTCGGCTTCGAGCGCGGCCGCGATCTCCTCGGACTCTTTGTGGTCGACCGAAAAGTCGTCGCTCGCGAGTCGGACCGCGAGTTCGGTCAGCAGGACCGCCTGCTCGCGGAGGTCCCGGACCTCGATCTTGTCGAGGGTGTCGGCGTAGGTGTGGCCCCAGCCGCGGCCCTCCGACCCCGTCTCGCTCATGACGTGGTAGCCGGGGACGCCCCACTTGACGTACGGCCAGTGGTCGCTGTGGGGTCCCTGCTCGGGGATGGTCTTGACGGGGTGGCCGAAGTCGTCGGCGACGCCCTCGGCCGCCGAGTCGAGCGCGTCGAAGCCGTGGGTGTAGAACGACAGCGTGCGCCCGCGCACGACCCCGTCGCTGTTGAGGACCGCCTTGACCGAGTCGAACTCGCGGTTCGCGGCGTCGTACCCCGACCCCACGAGACCCACCTCCTCGGAGCCGTAGGCGATGAAGTGGACCTTCGTGTCGAGTTCGTCCTCGCGGGCGGCCAGCGCCTTGGCGAGTTCGACCACCATCGCGGTTCCCGCGCCGTTGTCGGCCGCGCCCTCGGCGATGTCGTGGGCGTCGACGTGGCTGGTCACGAGGACCTCCTCGTCGGTGTCGGGGCCGAGTTCGGCGTGGACGTTCTGGCTGGTCGCGTCGTGAACGTCGGCCTCGACCTCCACTTCCACCCGCTCGCCGTCCCATCGGCGTGCGAGGCGCGCGCCGACCTCCTTGCTGACGCCGACCGCCGGAACGTCGCCGATGGGGTCCTCCTCGGTCCCGACGCTCCCGGTCGGCGGGAGACACCCCTCGACGTGGTTCCGGAAGACGAACGCGGCCGCGCCGCCCTCGACCGCGTGGTAGTACTTCTCCCTGCGGTGGATGAACCGGTCGTAGTGGTCGGGGACGTTCGAGGCCGCCATCACGACCTTCCCCTCGAAGTCGGTCGCCTCGAAGTCCTCGGGCAGGCCGTAACCGAGGTCGACGAGTTCGCCAGCGGCGCTCTCGCTCGGACTCCGCGGGAGCGCGATGCAGTCCTGAACGGTGTCGCCCGCCCGAATCGCGCTTGTACCGCGGGTCCAGCCCTGGATGTCGAACTCCTCGAGTCGGGCGTCGCGCGCCCCGACCGAGTCGAGCGCGTCGCGGGTCAGCTCCGCGCCCCTGCGCTCGCCCTCGCTCCCGGCCATCCGGTCGCCGATGTCAACGAGGTCCTCCAAGTGGGTCCATCCGGCGTCGCTGGTGAACGTCTCGCCGATCCAGTTTGCCATGCTGTGGCATGGATTCGCCCGACGCCTAAGCTTTTCGAATCGAAAGGTCCGACGATTCTTCACCTGCGAGCGGGTTCGCCGCCTCGTAAACGGACGATTTCGAACCCCATTTTTAAACTCGGTTCCGTATCTTTGGCATTTCGGCGGCTCAGCGACCCTTTATTACGATGGGAACCCTCATATCGGTTGACAGTCGGTGATCGACGATATGGCAATACAGGCACCTGACGTGAACCGGGTCCTCGCCCCGGACGGCACCGTCGACGAGCGAGCGGACCCCGACCTCTCGGCGTCGGCGGTCGTGGACCTCTACCGCCTGCAGGTCTTCGCGCGGACGTTCGACGAGAAGGCAGTCACGCTCCACCGGCAGGGTCGCATCGGGACCTACGCCCCCCTTCAGGGTCAGGAGGCTGCGCAGGTGGGCGCGGCGTACGCGCTCGCGGAGGACGACTACTGCTTTCCGACCTATCGGGACCACGCGATGTACCTCGCGCGCGGTCTGCCCCTCGAAGACGTGCTGGTCTACCTGCTCGGCGAGGGCAACTACGTCGACCGGCAGGACCCGGAGGGCCTCCGGACCTTCCCGCCGACCATCCCCATCGCCACCCAGCTCCCCCACGCGGTCGGGACGGGCATGGCGGCCGACTACAGGGGCGACGACTGCGCGACGCTCGTCAGCTTCGGCGACGGCGCGACCAGCGAGGGCGACTTCCACGAGGGCATGAACTTCGCGGGGGTGTTCGACGCCCCGACGGTGTTCTTCTGCCAGAACAACCAGTGGGCCATCTCGGTGCCGCGCGAGCGCCAGACCGCGAGCGCGACCATCGCCCAGAAGGCCCGCGCTTACGGCTTCGAGGGCGTCCGGGTCGACGGCAACGACGTGCTGGCGGTGTACGCCGCGGTCAGCGACGCCCTCGACGCCGCGAGGGCGGGCGAGGGGCCGCGGCTCATCGAGGCGGTCACCTACCGGCAGGGCGCACACACCACCACTGACGACCCCTCGAAGTACCGCGACGACGAGGAGGTCGCCGAGTGGGTCGAGCGCGACCCCGTCGAGCGCACCCGCGAGTACCTCGAAGACGCCCACGGGTGGACCGACGACGACGAGCGCGAACTCCGGGAGTGGGCCGACGAGCGGGTCGCCGAGGCGGTCGCGACCGCCGAAGACGCGACCGGCCTCGGTGTCGAGGACATCTTCGAGCAGGTGTACGCCGAGACCCCCCGGAAGCTCCGCCGCCAGCGCGAGCAGGTGGTCGACGACCCCGAAGTCGACCGGTAATGGCCCCGACCGCGGGCGACTCGTCGCGAGTCGCCCGCGGCCCGGGACGGGTCGGCGGCGGTAACGGGTCGATAACTCCGACCGGAACTGGCCGGGCGGCCGACGCGTTCAGGTGGCTTTTTACTATTCGGGTCGCAATCGTCTCGTATGACAGTAGCGGACGATTCAGCAGAAGAGCACGGCCACAGCCATCACCTCCCGGCCGTCGAGGACTGGCCGCGAGGGTTCGGCGAGGCGAGCTGGTGGCCCTTCATCACCGCCCTCGGCGGGGCGGGCATCTACGTCGGGGCGGCCCTGTTCGTCCTCGCGCGAGGCGAGCAACCCATCCTCGACAGCCTGTACGGCTCCGCGGTGTTCGTCGGGTCGGTCGGGGTGTTCCTCGTCGGCCTGTACGGGTGGGTCTACCACGCCTTCGTCAAGGCCTTCTGGACGGGCGGCGGGCACGGCGACGGGAGCGCGCTACGCTGGGGGATGATACTGTTCCTCGGGTCCGAAATCGCGACATTCGGGGCCGGGTTCGCGTACTACTTCTTCATCCGCGTGGGTACGTGGCCGCCCTCGGGGCCCGAGTTGCCCCACCTGTTGTCGTCGCTGGTGCTCATCAACACCGCCATCCTGGTGGTGTCGAGCCTCACGCTCCACTGGGGCCACGTCGAACTCCGGAAGGGCAACCGCAAGAACTTCCTGATCGGCATGGGGGCGACCCTCCTGCTCGGGGTCATCTTCATCGGCGGTCAGGTCCTCGAGTACTACGAGTTCATCGTCAACGAGGGCTTCACGCTCACCTCGGGCATCTACGCCAGCGCGTTCTTCGGCCTCACCGGCCTCCACGGCCTCCACGTCTCGATGGGCGCGGTGCTCATCGGTATCGTGTTCATCCGCGCGCTCTACGGGCAGTACACCGCCGACCGCCACGTCTCGGTCTCGACCGTCTCGATGTACTGGCACTTCGTGGACGCGGTGTGGATCTTCCTCGTGGTCGTGATGTACGCTGGCGCAGAGATTACCCTCTGAACGACCCTGTTTCTGTTCTCGTTCGGGCGTCACGTCCACCGAGACGACGCCGCCGGTCCCGTCGCTCGACTCGCGCTCACTCGCGCCAGTCCGTGGGGAGGTACTGTCCGAAGTTCGGCTCCTCGGCGGCACCGAGCGGCCGGAACGCCCGGCCGCCGTTCACCCGGAAGTCCCGGATTCGAGACCGGGCGGGACCGGTGAGATACCCGGCGAACCCGAGCGCGAGCGGGAAGGCCACCTCGTGTCGCGCGGGATTGACCGGTATGATGGCGTAGTCGTTGCGCAGTAGCTCCGGCGGGTCGTCGATGCCCCGCTCGACGTGGGCCACCAGCGAATCGTCGTCGACCGTGAGATACGTCCCGCGGTCGGTCAGCGTGTACGCGTCCGTCCGTCCGGCCGCGACCAGCGTGTCGCCCATTCCCTGCCCCGACTCGCGGTACCACGACCCCGAGGGGTCGATTCCCGCCTCGTCCCAGAGTCGCCGTTCGCGGACGTGTGTCCCGGACCGATCACCCCGCGAGAGGAAGGTCGCCTCCGCGTCGGCGATAGCTTCGAAGGCCGCCACGGGGTCGTCCCCTGCCGCATTCGCGGGGTCGTCGGCTGGTCCCACCAGCAGGAAGTCGTTGACCATGACCGACCGCCGGTTGACGCCGTATCCGGCCCGGAGGAACTCGTCCTCCAGCGGCCGGGCGTGGACGAGGACCGCATCGCAGTCACCGTCGCGCGCGGTCCGGAGTGCTCCCCCGGTCCCGCGCACGACCGTCCGTACCGTCGCACCGAACTCCCGCTCGAACCCCGGAACGACTGCGTCGAGGAGACCGCTGTCGTGGGTGGTCGTCGCGGTCGCGAGCGTCAGGTCACGGTCGGCCGTTCGAGATTGCTCGGACGGACCGGAGTCGCTGATGCAGCCGGTGAGCGACAGCACGCCACCGAGGCCGAGCGCCTGCACGTACCGTCGACGGTCCATGGCAGAAATAACTACTCTCGGTTACAAAATAGCTTTGGCATAACTGAAATTGGTTACTCGGGTTCGGGGCGGGCGTACCGACTTGGGCCCCGAAGGTCGCTGGCCCGAACCCGGACCCGGACCGCGAGCGACGCTCGCGGTCCGGGTCGGGGGCCGGATCGGGGTCGGGGTCCGGGTGAAACACTTATCAGGCCCACTACCCCATATCCGGTATGCACTACGACGCCGTCGTGTTCGACAACGACGGTGTCCTCGTCGGCAGAACGAGTTACGACGTACTCGAAGACGCCATCGTGGACACCTTCGCGCAGTTCGACGTCACCGACCCCGACCCCGCCCACGTCGAGGGGATGACTATCGGTGCGACCCCCGAGTCGGTCGCCGAGGTCTGCCGGGAATACGGCCTCGACCCCGGGACGTTCTTCGCCGCGCGCGACCGGACGCTCTCGCGCGCCCAGCAGGTCGAGGTCCGCACGGGCCGCAAGGACCTCTACGACGACATCGACGAACTCCACGACCTCGGCGTGCCGATGGGCATCGTGAGCTCGAACCAGCAGGCGACGGTCGACTTCGTCCTCGACCACTTCGGCGTCTCGGACCTGTTCGGCTCGGCCTACGGCCGCGAACCCACCGTCGAGAGCCTCCGGCGGCGCAAACCCAACTCCTACTACATCGATCAGGCCGTCTCCGAACTCGACGCCGACGCCGACTCGGTGCTGTTCGTCGGCGACAACGAGTCCGACGTGCGTGCCGCCGAGAACGCGGGCGTCGACTCGGCGTTCATCCGGCGGCCCCATCGGCGCGACTGGGAGCTCAACGTCTGGCCGACGTGGGAGATAGAGGGGCTGAGCGACCTCCACGACCTCTGCGTCTGAGCCGACGACCGTCGGCTACGCCGCTCGGAGCGCCGCCAGCTACTCGCCCCGAAGCGCCGCCGCGATGGATTCGAGTTCGGCCTTCCGGAAGGGGCGCTCGGTTCCGTTCGGGTCCTCGTCCAGTCCCTCCACCCTCCGGCGGATACCGGCGCGCATCCGGGATTTGGAGGGGCGGCCGTTCGTGTCGATCTCGCAGTTCACCGCGTCGCAGATCGCCGCGAGGGCTTCCTTCGTGAATGCGGTCGATTCGACGCGTTCGTATCTCCCGACGGCCTGCCGGATTTCGTTTCGGAGGTCGTCGACGGTCCGGGACATACGTACGGTACCGCGCGGGCCGGTTCTGTACGTTTCGGTCGCGCGTCGAGCGAGGCCGCCCGCGAGCGGCCTCGCTCGACGCGCGACAGTTGCGGCGACGGAAGGACCTCGGCGTGACGACGACGCGCGGGGCTATCGAACGGTCGAGAACGGAGAGAAAGCGAAGCCGCGAGAGTCAGTCCGAACCGTTCCGCTGGTCGTCGAGCCACTCGTCGTACTCCTCTTGGGAGACGACCTCGACTTCACCGAGCATCTCGGAGTGACCGACGCCACAGTACTCCGCACAGTAGAGCGTGTAGTTGTCTTCGTCGGTCGGGTGAGTCACGATGGTGTTGGTCTGTCCGGGCATCGCGTCCTGCTTCAGCCCCATCTCGGGGACGTGAAGCGCGTGTATCCAGTCCTCGGACGTGACGTGCAACCGCACGTCGGTGTCGTTCGGGATGACGAGGGTGCCCTGGTTCGAGACGTTCTCGCCCTCGTAGTTGAACTCCCAGAGGTACTTGACGCCCACGACCTCGACGTCGACCACGTCCTCGTTCTGGGTGTCGAACTCGGTCTGGGAGGTCGAGACGTACTCGTTTGCCATCACGCCGTAGGAGGCGTACCCGACGACCAGCAGGACGATGGCGGTCGCGATGGTCCACGAGATTTCGAGGCGGCGGTTCTCCTTGGTGGGCTTGGGCTCGTCGTTGTTGCGGTACTTCCACACGGTGTAGATGAGGATGCCCTCGACCAGCACCGTGATGGGAATCGCCATGTACAGGAGCTGGTTGTTGAGCGACCGAATCAGCTCCTCGGTGGTGGAGTCGTACCCCTGGGCGAGGACCGGGTCGGCGAACAGGGCGAGCGCCCCGAGGCCCAGAAGCGTTGCGAGCGCTGTCCGCTTGGAACTCATACTGCTTCGAACTTTGGACGAGACCCATAAATAGTTGCTGACTTCCCCTCCGACCGCTTCCGTTTTTCCGCGAACACGTTCGGACCCCCGCAGTTGGCCACCGTCACGCAGGGTCGGTCCCGGACCGGTTGGACTAAATACGGAGAGTCGTAACCTTTCGGGTAAGAGATTCGCGTGACCGAACACGGTTCCTCCCGGCGGTTCGTCTCGCTGCTCGCAGCGACCGCGATGGGCGTCTACCTGCTGGTGGTCGCGGGCGCGACCACCGCGCTGACCGACGCCGCGACCGCGTGTCCGACTTGGCCCGCGTGTCACGGCGAGTGGGTCGTCCCCCTCGACGACCCACAGCTCGCGGTCGCGTGGGGCCACCGCGTCGCCGCGCTCGTCGTCGGCCTGCTCCTCGTGGGGACGACCGTCCTCGGCCTGCGACGCGCAGACGCCTCTCGCCGAGTCAAGGCCGCGGTCGGTATCTCGGCCGCGCTCTACCCGGTGCAGGTCGGCCTCGGCGCGTTCGCGGCGACCACCGCGACCCCCGCGCTCCTGTCGGCGGTCCACCTCGTCGTCGGGATGGCCATCTTCTCGGGCGTCGTCCTCGCGCTGGCGTGGACGCTCGAACCCGATTCCCACGACGAACCCCGCGGCGTCGAGGACCCCGACGAGCTCCCGCCCGCGGGTCCGCGCCCCGCGGTCGAGACGCCCGACGACCCGTTCGCCCGCGCCAAGCAGACCGCGAGCGCCTACTTCCGGCTGATGAAACCCCGGCTGATGTGGTTGCTCTGTCTGGTCGCCTCGGCGGGGATGGCGCTGGCGGCGGGACCAGCCCTGCGGGTCGAGACCGTCCTCGCCACGCTCGCAGGCGGCGTCCTCTCCATCGGCGCGTCGGGCACCTTCAACCATGTGTTCGAGCGCGACGTGGACCGCAAGATGTCGCGCACGGCCGACCGCCCCGCCGCAACCGAGCGGATTCCGGTCCGGAACGCCGTCGCGTTCGGCCTCCTGCTGGCGGTCCTCTCGCTCGCGGCCTTCCTCTCGGTGAACGTGCTGGCGGCGGCGCTCGGGCTGTTCGCCATCCTCTTTTACAGCGTGGTGTACACCCTCCTGCTCAAGCCAAACACCGTCCAGAACACGGTCATCGGCGGCTTCGCCGGGGCGCTTCCCGCGCTCATCGGGTGGGCCGCCGTGACCGGCGAGATCGGACTCCCGGCGCTCGTGCTCGCGGGCGTCATCTTCCTGTGGACTCCCGCGCACTTCTACAACCTCGCGCTTGCGTACAAGGACGACTACGCCCGCGGGGGCTTCCCGATGATGCCCGTCGTGCGCGGCGAGGCGGTCACGCGCAAGCACATCCTGCTGTACCTCGGCGCGACCCTGCTCGCGGCGGGCGCGCTCTTGACGGTCACGACGCTGGGGTGGCTCTACGCGCTCACGAGCGTCGCGTTCGGGACCATCTTCCTCTGGACCGTCGTTCGTCTCCACCGCGAGCGAACCGAGGAGGCGGCGTTCCGGTCGTTCCACGCCTCGAACGCGTATCTGGGCGCGCTGTTGATCGCAGTGGTCGCCGACGCGCTGGTGTTCTGAGATGACCCGGACAATCGGTCTCGACCTCGACCGGATTCGCCCGGGCCGAGACACCCTGCTGTGGGCGGGCCTGCTCGTCAACACAGAGATAATCCTGACAGTCGTCTACCTCCTCGCCGCCGACGTGACCATCGAGGAGTGGCGCTTCCTGGTCTATCCGTTCGTCTGGCTGAACGTCGCGATATGGGCGCTGGTCCGGACCGACCCGACGCCTCGGTCGTCGCGGGACCGCTACCTCGGAGCGGGAATCGCGGTCGGGTACTTCCTCGCGCTGGCGTACGCGGGCGGCCTCGTCGCGCCGCCGGGTCACGCCGCGATGGGGTGGCGACTCGCGTGGCTACCGCCGGGATGGGGTCCCGCGCTGATGTTCACCGGCGAGAGCTTCAAGCTCACGCTGATGCCGTACAATCTCGTGGGCTACGCGGCGCTGGCCTACCTCGTCTACGCGACCGTGCTCGACGCGGCGGGGTCGGCCATCTCGGGCGCGCTCGGTCTGCTCTCGTGCGTGAGCTGTACGTGGCCGGTCTTTGCGGGACTCCTCACGAGCGTCGCGGGCGCGGGGTCGGCGATTGCCACCGTAGCCAACGAGTGGTCCTACGCCATCTCGACCGTCGTCTTCGTGCTCACGGTCGGCCTGCTGTCCTGGCGGCCGACCTTCGGCAGGTAGCTGCGACGAGATGCGCCGCCATCGGATCGAACTCGACTTCGACGCGACGAGGGAAGTCGAGCGCGCGGTCGAGTACGCGACCTGCCGGCGCAAGCGGGAGACGCCCGACGTCGGCCCCGGTGCGTCGGCGGCCGAGCGCGAACCCCAGACCGTCGCGGAGCGACTCGGACGCCTCGGTGACGCTCACTCGCGGGGCCTCCTCGACACCGAGGAGTTCGAGCGCCGCAAGGACGAACTGATGGACGGGTGAAGAACGGCCGCGCCATCCAAAGGTATAATAGACGAATCCAACAATGAAGCCATAGATATGGCGGAGCCGCCGTACAAGGTCGTCGATATCTTCAGCGGCGCGGGTGGGTTCTCGCTCGGGTTCGAGATGCCCGAGCGCTTGAACGGCCTCGCCGATCTGGGATACGAGGAGATCGGCTTCGACGAGCGCGCGTTCGAGACCATCGCGGCGATAGAGCAGGACGACAACACGGCCGAGACCTTCCGCCGGAACTTCGACGCCGAGGTGATCGAGGGAGACGTCCGAGACGTAGACTCGTTCGAATCGTGGGACGACGCCGACGTCGTGGTCGGTGGACCGCCCTGTCAGGGCTTCTCGAATCTCAACAAGACCCAGACGGCGGAACTCGACGACGAGCGCAATTCGCTCTGGCGACACTTCCTCCGAGCCGTCGAGGATATCGACCCGGACGTCTTCCTCATCGAGAACGTTCCGCGGTTCCTCAAGTCTCAGGAGGGCGTCAGGACGGTGGAGATTGCGGAGGAGATGGGATACACGACGGTCGTCGACACGCTGTGGGCGCACAAGTACGGGGTCCCCCAGAAGCGAAAGCGCGCGTTCGTCCTCGGAAGCAAGCTCGGCGTTCCGTTCCTCCCCGAG
This sequence comes from Halorussus salilacus, assembly GCF_024138125.1. Classification (NCBI taxonomy): domain Archaea; kingdom Methanobacteriati; phylum Methanobacteriota; class Halobacteria; order Halobacteriales; family Haladaptataceae; genus Halorussus; species Halorussus salilacus. Next base: position 606,129 of record NZ_CP099993.1, on the reverse strand, counting down.
GAGACGGACGGTCCGATAAGAACCGTCGCGGACGCCATCGGAGACTTGCCGAACGAACCGACCGAGGAGAACTGGCATGTGAGTCGAAAGCAGGTGACCGAGTTGAGCAAGAAGCGCTTCGAGGAGGTACCGCCCGGCGGGAACCGATACGACCTCCCCAAGGAGCTGATGCCCGAGTGCTGGAAGAACAAGACGCAGGGCGGAACCGACCTGTTCGGTCGCCTGTGGTGGGACCGACCGTCGGTGACGATTCGGACGGAGTTCTACAAGCCCGAGAAGGGCAGGTATCTCCATCCCGAAGCGAACCGTTCGATCACCATCCGCGAGGGGGCGCGACTCCAGACGTTCCCCGACGACTTCGAGTTCTACGGCGCACGAACCCGGGTCGCGCCTCAGATAGGTAACGCGGTGCCGCCCAAACTCTCGTATCACCTCGGACAGGCGATGAAATCGCATCTGGAAGGCGAGACCAGTAGCGTGAACCCCGAAGCCGAGACCGACCACGAGATATTCGAGAAGTCGTTCCGAGTCGGGAGCGAGAAGCAGTCCCAGTTGCAGGCGTTCGGGACGTAGTCCTCACTCGCGGCGTATCTCTCCACCTCGCCGCCTGTTGGCGACGTCGTCGGCGGCGCTCTTCCCGTGGTGACACTCGTTGCAGAGGGTACGCAGGTTCTCCGGGTCGTTGACGGCCTCCGGGTCGTCGTAGTCGACGAACGATTCGATGTGGTCTACCTCCATGTACTTCACGTCGGGATGGTCGACGCCGCGACCGCAGATTCGGCACGTCTCTTCGCGCTGTAACTGCTCGTAGCGCGTCTGTGCGGAGATGCGGCGTTTCTCGTCCACGTCTCGAATCTCGACCACGAAGTAGTCGTTCTGTCCCAACTCCGCTCGCGTCCGGGTGCTGTCGATCACGAACCCCTCCTCGTTGCGGAGTTCCCGGACGCGACGGGCGTACTGGCTGATACCGCTGATGCGCGCGAGCGTCTCGGACCTGACCGGGCCGCCGACCTTGTCCTTCAGATACTCCCGTATTCGCCCTTTTCCGCTCGTTTCGTCGAAAATCGAGGCGTAAATCTCGGTCTTGTGGTCTTCGAAGTTCTCGACAGCGAGCATGTAGTCGCGGAGTTCCTCCTCCCAGTTCTCTCGGGACACCGCTTCCGGGTCGACCGCTTCCAGTTCCTCGGCGATTCGATTCGCCCGGCGGAGCGTCTCCTCGTACGTCTCCGCGAAGTCGTCCGACATCGGTCGCACGATAACGTGGAGGTCATATGCGATTTTGTTGTGTATCCGGCTATTTTGTTACAAGAATACGTAACAAACTGTGATTAGAGTTACTTCGTTACGCAGTCGTATGGAAATCACTCGAATCGGACAGACGCTATCGAGCGAGACTCGAATCAAAATCGTTCGACTCCTCGCGGATAGCCCGGATTCCGCCGTCGGAGCCTTCGAGCGGTACGAACGGCAACACGAGGAGGGAAAACACCGTGAAACCATCTACAGGGAACTGGAGAATCTGGTAGACGCCCAACTCGTCTCCAAGGAGTACAACGACGAGCGAGGGCGGATAGAGTACGTTCTGAGATACGAACGGTTGTCGGTCGATCTGGTCGACGGAATCGTCACGCCAGTAGATGGAGGCTAAACGACGGGTGGATCGACGGCTTCTGGCTCCACCGAATCGATTGCCTTACCTGCGAACCGCCCAACTCCCGCACATGGCAGACGCACTCGTCGCCGACGGGGTCCGCAAGGAGTACGGCGACACCGCGGCGCTCGACGGCGTCTCGCTCTCGGTGGGCGAGGGCGAGGTGTTCGCGCTCATCGGCCCGAACGGCGCGGGAAAGACCACGCTGGTCCGGGCGCTGACCGGGACGACGACGCCCGACGCCGGGTCGGTGTCGGTGTTCGGCGACCGCCCGCAGACGGTCGAGCGCTCCAGACTCGGCCTGCTCCCCCAGTCGTTCGACCCGCCCGAGCGGCTGACCGCCCGCGAACTCGTCGCCTACTACGCGGGGCTGTACGACGAGAGTCGCGACCCCGACGCGGTCCTCGCGGAGGTCGGCCTCGATGCCGACGGAACGTGGTACGAGAACCTCTCGGGCGGTCAGAAGCGCCGGGCCTGCGTCGGCACGGCGCTGGTCAACGACCCAGACGTGCTCTTTCTCGACGAGCCGACGACCGGCATCGACCCCGGCGGGCGACGCGCACTCTGGGCGCTCATCGAGGACCTCGCGGCGGCGGGCACCACCGTCTTCCTGACGACCCACTACATGGCGGAGGCCGAGCGCCTCGCCGACCGCGTGGGCCTGCTCGCGGCGGGGCGACTCGTCGCGGTCGGGTCGCCAGCCGACCTCGTGGCCGAGCACGGCGGCGCGAGTCGAATCGTCGTGGACGTGACCGGGGACGCGAGCGCGTCGGTCGCGGCCGCGACCGACGCGCTCGCGGGGACCGGGTTCGACGCCGAGGCGACCGGCCGGGGACTCGTCGTCCCGGGGGTCGGTCCCGAGGACATCGGCGACATCGTCGCGGCGCTCGACGGAGGGGGCGTCGCGTACGACGCGCTGGCGTGGAAACAGCCCGACCTCGAAGACGCCTTCCTCGAACTGACCGGCCGGTCGGTCGCCTCCGGCGGCCCGACCGGCCTCGGCGGCGTGGAGACAGAAGCAGAACCTAGCGCGGAGGCCGTCCGCGCGGAGGGCGACCGATGACCGCGGTCGGTCGGGTCGGCGCGGAGGCGACCGCGGCGTGGCACTCGTTCGTCCGGCGACGGACCGCGGTCTTCTTCACGTTCTTCTTCCCGGTCATCCTCGTGCTCATCTTCGCGGTGCTGGTCCAGACCAACCCGGGCGGCGGGGGGCTGTTCGCCGAACCCCCGGCGTACTACCTGCCGGGCTACCTCGCGGTGGTCGTGCTGTTCACGCCGCTGTCGCGGGTCGGGAGCGAGGTCGCGCGCCACCGCGAGGGCAACCGCTTCGAGAAGCTGGCGACCACGCCCCTCTCGCGGGTCGAGTGGTTGCTCGCCCACACGCTGGTCAACGTCGCCATCATCGGCATCGCAAGCCTCATCGTCCTCGGACTGATGGCGCTGGTGACCGGGACCGCCGACCTCATCCTCGACCCCGCGAGCCTCGCGCTCGTCGCGGCGTTCGTCGCGCTCGGGGTCGCGGTGTTCTGCGGCCTCGGCGCGGTGCTGGGGGCCACCGCCGACTCCCAGGACGGCGTCATCGCCATGAGCAACACCATCGCGCTCCCCCTGCTCTTCCTCTCGGACACCTTCGTCACGCCCGACCTGCTCCCGGCGTGGTTCCGACCCGCGATGGGGCTCTCGCCGCTTTCCTACTTCGCTCGCGGGGTCCGGGAGCTGACCTACTCCGGCGGGGCGTTCGGCGCGGAGATGGGCGTGCTGGCCGTCCTCGCGCTCGCCTTCTTCGCGGCGGGGGCCTACGCGATTCCGCGGACCGATTGAGAGCGCTGATCCGGTCGTCGCTTACCGACGCACCGCGAGGACCGGCAGTAGCGCCGCCATGTACTCGTCGACGCCGTAGATGTGGTTGAGCATGAGGTAGGTCACGATGCCGAGCGCGAGGCTGAGCGCCCACGCGCCCGCGGCCCACCGACCGACCCGGGCGTGGGCGGTGTCCCGGAGTTCGGTCGGGGTGTGGGTCAGGCCGAGCACGACCGCGTAGAGGACGACCGGGACCGCGACCACCGAGAGCACGATGTGGATAGCGAGCATCGCGAGGTAGGCGTAGTAGACCGGGCCGGTGACCGCGATGGACTTCTCGCCGCCCCCGCCGACCTTCACGAGGTAGAGCACGAGGAACACGAGGATGAGCGCGAACGCGGTCAGCATCGCGGCCCGGTGCTTGCGAACTTCTCCCCGGCGTATCCAGCGCCACCCCAGCAGGAGCGCGGTCAGCGCGATTGTGTTGACGCCCGCGATGGCGTGGCTCAGCAGGTCAACCGTCTCGCGGCCGAGGTCCGGATAGATCGGGAGCAGGCCCGCGAAGGTCCCGAGGACGAGGACGTAGCCGAGGACCGAGAGTATCGCGGTCGCGGCCCGCGGGTTGTCCCTGACTCGGCGCTTCGCGTTCGTGGTTGCCATGTCCGGAAGTTTGGGACCACCGGCCTAAGTGCGTTCCCTTCCGGCGCTGGCGTCGGTCGCTTCCGTTCTGCCCGACTCGCCGAACCGGCGTCGGAGGTCGCGCCGGACCCGGTCGGGGCCGCCCCCGACCGCCTCGCGGCCGAGGTACCACGCGCCCTGATTGAACGCGACCCCCGACACACCGGCGTCGGCACAGGCGTCGGCGACGTGGTTCGCCAGCACCACCTCGTCGGCCCCGTCGAGCGACGGCCAGAGGGCTTCTACCACCGGCCGCACCCACCGCCCCACCGACTGGAGCAGGTGTCGGTCCTGTCGGCGCACGCCGCCCTCGACGCCGACGAGCCAGACCGCGTCGCGGAGGAAGGCCCGCGCGCCGTCCGGTCCGAGACCGGCGAGCGAGTCGAGTTCGTCGTCGGGAACCGTCAGCCGACCGCACGCGTCGACCTCGCGTTCGACCCACCTGAACGGGTTCCCCTCGCGCTCTACGAGTCGCGCGAGCCCCGTGACGGCGTCCCGGAGCCGCTCGTCGGCGAGAGGGACGTTCGCCCGCTCGCACTCGGCCGCGAAGTCGCGCCACAGGTCCTCGGGGTCGAGGCCCCCCGTCCCGAGGGCCCGTTCGAGGGCCCCAGCGGCCCGGCCGGGGTCGGACCTCGGGGACCCGCCGGGCCCGCCGACCACGTACTGCCGGACGAGGACCGCCAACGCCGTCGGTGCGTCGGCGTCGAGCAGGTCGCCGCGATGTAGGCCGAACTCGGCGAGCGCGGCGTCGAAGACCCGCAACCGGTACTCGTCGGCGTATCCGGAAACGTCCGCGAGGTCGGAGTCGGTCATGCTGACGACTAGTTAGATAACATTCATAAAAAGTAACGCCCGATTACCGGGGTCTCGGCGGTTGGAGTCGCCCGCCGTGCGCGGAGCGCACGGCGGGCGACGGAGGGGATGGTCGGTCACGCGCACGGCGGGCGACGGAAGAGATGGCCGGTCACGCGAGCCGCGAGCGAGCGGTCGTCGGCCGGGCAACTGCAGCGCTCGGGCGACCGGACCGCGGTCCGGTCGCCCGAGGGTCGAGTCGGTCAGTCGCCGCCGACCTTCCCCTGGATGTCTTCGACCACGTCGGGGTTGCGCAGGGTCGAGGTGTCGCCGAGGTCCTCGCCGTTGGCGATGTCCTCCAGCAGGCGGCGCATGATCTTGCCCGAGCGGGTCTTGGGGAGTTCGAGCGTGAACACGACCTGCTCGGGCCGGGCGATGGGGCCGATGGCGTCCTCGACGCCCGCGACGATGCGCTCGCGCATCGCCTCGTCGCCCTCGTAGCCGTCCTCGGTGATGACGTAGGCGTAGACCGCCTCGCCCTTCACCTCGTGGTCGCCGCCGACGACCGCGGCCTCGGCGACCCCCTCGACGCCGACGATTGCGCTCTCTATCTCCATCGTGCCGAGGCGGTGGCCCGAGACGTTGATGACGTCGTCGACGCGACCCAGCACCGTGATGTAGCCGTCGTCGTCCACCTTCGCGCCGTCCTCGGGGAAGTAGACCCAGTCGTCGGGGTCGTCGGAGTCGGTGTCGGAGTACTCCGCCCAGTACTCGTCGATGTAGCGCTCGTCGTTCCTGTAGAGGGTGCGCAACATCCCGGGCCACGGCTTGTTCACGGTGAGGTAGCCCGCGCGTCCGGCCTCGACCTCCTCGCCGGTCGTGTCCACGACGCGGGCGTCGACGCCCGGCAGGGGCGGTCCCGCGCTCCCGGGCTTCATCGTCTTGACGCCCGGCAGGGTCGTGACCATCATGCCGCCGGTCTCGGTCTGCCACCAGGTGTCGACCACGGGGCAGGACTCGTCGCCGATGTGCTTGTAGTACCACTTCCACGCCCGGGGGTTGATGGGTTCGCCCACGGTCCCGAGCAGTCGGAGGCTGGAGAGGTCGTGGCGGTCGGGGTACTCGGTGCCCCACTTCATGAACGCCCGGATGGCTGTCGGCGCGGTGTAGAGCTGGGTCGCCTCGTACTCCTCGATGATCTCCCAGAGGCGGTCGCGCTCGGGGTGGTCGGGCGTCCCCTCGTACATCATCGTGGTGGTCCCGAGCGCGAGGGGCCCGTAGACGATGTAGGAGTGGCCGGTAATCCAGCCGATGTCGGCCGAGCAGAAGTAGGTGTCCTCGGGCTTTACGTCCAGCACGGCGCGGGAGGTCCAGGCCGACCACGCCAGATACCCGCCGGTGGTGTGCTTGACGCCCTTCGGTTGGCCCGTGGTGCCGGAGGTGTACATCAGAAACAGCATGTCCTCGGCGTCCCGGGAGACCGGCTCGACCGTCGCGCCCTCGTGTTCGGCCACGAGGTCGGCGTACGCGCGCTGATTGTCGGCGAGGTCGTGACCGTGGCCGTCGCCCTCGCGCAGACGCTCGACCACGACCGCGGCCTCCACGTCGTGGTCGACGCCCGCCAGCCCCTCGTTGGCCTTCGAGAGGTGGTCGAGGCCGTCGCCCCGGCGGTAGTAGCCGTCGCAGGTCACCAGATACTCCGAATCCGCGGCGTTCATCCGGGTCGCGAGCGCGTCGGCCGAGAACCCGGCGAACACCACCGAGTGGGGCGCGCCGATGCGAGCGCACGCGAGCATCGCGATGGGAAGCTCCGGGATCATCGGCATGTACAGCGTCACCACGTCGTCCTCCTCGACGCCCAACTCCGTCAGCGCGGCCGCGAACTCGTTGACCTCGCGGTGGAGGTCCTCGTAGGTGTAGGTCCGGTTTTCCTCCTCGACGGGTTCGCCGACCCACTCGATGGCGGCCTCGTCGCCGCGTTCGTCGAGGTGGCGGTCGAGACAGTTCGCCGACGCGTTGAGCGACCCGCCCGTGAACCACTCGTAGAACGGCGGGTTCGAGTCGTCGAGGACGGTGTCGTACCCCTCCTCCCAGTCGAGCAGGTCGGCCGCCCGCTCCCAGCACTCCGGCCACTCCTCCTCGAACTCCTCGTAGATGGACTCCTCGGAGACGTTCGCCTGCTCGACGAACTCCTCGGGCGGCTCGAACGCTTCCTGCTCTTCGAGCCGGGCCTCGAGTTCTACGGTATCGTCAGTCATAGGTTCGTCTTACTACTCTCTCAGGAGCCAAATAAAGGTTGCCGAGAGCTAGCACATCGAAAGAACCGAAAGCTTCGGGGTACCGGCAATCCGCGGGAGACCGCCGACCGACCCTCGCCGTCGAATCGACCGACGCCCGCCGCTCAGTTCAGCGCGTCGACCTCGTCGACGAGGTCGTCGGGGGCATCGACCGGGCCGTCGCCGAATCCCCGACGGACCGACTCCGTACTCTTTTCACGGATGGGCGACCAACGTGGGACCGATGCGGACCACGCACGAGGAGGGGGTCGGATGACGGTCGGTGTCGTCGGCGAGGGGTCGCTCGCCGACCGAGTCGCCGAGGTCGCCGACGCCGCGAGCGAACCGGTCGCCCGCGGAACGGCGGGGGAAGTCCTCGCGACCGACCCCGAGGCGGTCGTCGCGGTCGGCGAGTCGGCCCTGCTCGCGCTCGTCGGCGAGTCGGTCGAGGTGCCGGTCCTCCCGGTTGGGGCCGGACCGGGCTACGGCGGGGTCGACGCCGACGCGAGCGGGGACCGCGCGAACGCACTCTCGGGCGTTCGGTCCCTGCTCGCGGGCGAGTTCGACCTCGAATCGCGGGCGGTGCTGGGCGTCTCGGTCGACGGCGAGCGCGCGGGGCGCGCGCTCGCCGACGCCATGCTGGTGACGACCGAACCCGCGCGTATCTCGGAGTACTCGATCCGGTCGCGGGGCGAGCGGGTCGCCCGCGTCCGGGCCGACGGCGTCGTCGTCTCCACGCCCACCGGAAGCCCCGGCTACGGCCGGGGCGCGGGCGGTCCCCTGCTCGAACCCGGGACGGGCGTCGTCGGGGTGGTCCCCATCGCGCCGTTCGCGGTGAACGTCGACACATGGGTGCTGGACGCGACCGAGGCCGTCGAACTGAGCGTCGAGCGCGACGAGGGGGACGTGTCGCTACTGCTCGACGACCGACGGGTGCGGTCGGTGTCGGTCCACGCCACGGTCGAGGTGAGCCGAGACGGCGCGCTCGCGCTGGCTCGCGTGCCCGAGAGCCGGTCGTTCTTCGAGCGGTAGGGCGGCGACCGTCGCACGCGGAAATCAAGGTTTAATACGCCGCCTTCACGAGTATCGTGTATGCAACTGCTGTCGATGTTCGGGCCGGTGGATACGTTCGTCGCACCCGTTATCGAGTACGTGGTGTTGGCGCTCGTGCTGGTCAACATGGGGACGCGGCTGTTCGCCTACCGCGATTACCGGAGTCAGGCCCGCGAGGACGACCGCGAGGAGTATCTGGACCGCAACTACCTCCACGAACTGTCGAACCTCGTTCTCGTGCTGGGGTCGTTCTACCTGCTGACGCTCCACCACCACGCCGGGATGGTCATGTCGACGCTCGTGCTGGGGCTTTTCCTCACCGACTTCTTCGAGTTCGAGGCCCGCGAGGTCGAACTCCGGAACGGCGAGCGCCTGAGCAAGCCCAACGGCGCGCTGGTCGCCTGGGCGCTGGTCCTGCTCTACGCCGCCTACCAGAGCCTGTTCTACGTCATCGCACCCTTCTGGAACAGCATCGTCTGAGCGCCCGCCGCCTTTTCGCCGCACGTCTCGGCTCCCCAGCCACGGCTCCCGCTCGCGATGACTCTCCGAGCGCGCGGAATCTACTCACCCGCTGGCCGTCGAGCGTCCTCCGGCTTTTTCTCGTCACTGCCGCCGGTTTTTCTCGTCACTGTCACCACTACTCTACTATTTCTCACGCGCTCGCGCCCGCGCCCGCGCTAACGCGGGCGCGGGCGCGAGCGCCGCCCAGACGAGCGTGCGAGCGCGGTCGTGAGCGCGACTCCAGAACGAAGATGCGAGCGCGACTCCCGAACGAAGATGCGAGCGCGACTCCAGAACGCGACGACCCATCGCGCCACCCGTCGCGTCGTCGGTTCCCGACGACGCGACGGTGATTTCTGAGGCCGTTGGGACCGACTCTCGGAGCGGACCCACCGTCGGCGGAGTCGCACGGCTCCGGGGCCGCTCGGAGGACACCGAGGAGAAACGCCCGCCCCGACGGAAATCTCGATGCGCGACCCGGGGGGGGCGACGAAATCCAGTGGAGAACGATATCGGCGATTCGCGGGCTATGCCTCTCGGTACTGCTGGAGTGCCGGGATGACGACCCAGAAGACCAGGACCCCGAGGATGACGAACCAGAACGTCGCCTCGCGGAACACGATTGCCGCCTGTCCGTAGGTGTCGAGGTCGCCCGGAATCTCGCCGATGAGCTGGGTGTCCTCGAAGCCGGGTGTCGTGTACCAGCCCGACAGTACCATCCAGACGAGACCGCCGCCCGTCAGGATACCGAGTCCCTTTGCGAATTCGTCAGCCATTGTTTGATGGTTCGTCGGAGCCGTCTTTAGGTTTTCCCATTCCTTCGGCGCGGAACCGGGTCGAGAACGCGTACACGACCGACCCCGCGACGATCATCGCCACGCCGAGGACCGCCAGCGGGACGTTGATCTCCTCGATGTCGAGGCTGGCGCGCTGGGTCGCGGTGTCGAGCACCACGAACCCGCCGACCACGAACGCGACCGCGAACATCGTCGAGAAGACGGTCACGACCTTGTAGAGTCGCAGGGGCACCACGACCTCGCGGGCGCGAGTCTCGCCCTCGGTGTCGGCGTCGTCGGTACTGGAATCCATGAAGAGAAGAGGCGGTTACTTCGGCGGCCGGAGCCGGTAGTACCGGCGGTTGAGGTCGAACATGTACCCCTCGCGCATCGACTTCAGCAACGCGTACGTGATGGTCCCGGCCACGAGCGGGGCCAGGAACGTCAGGTCGAACAGCAGGTCCGAGTCGAGCGGGATGAGGTTCTTGACCGCGAGCGCGCTGATGGTGGTCGCGAACACGACGCCGCCCACGCCGACGCTGGCCCAGAACGGCTGTTCGACCGGTCTGCGCGCGCTCCCCTTGTTGAGGAACGGCACGATTGCGACCGCGCCGACAACGACGATGTTGGCGAGCACGCCGTACGTCCGGTCGGCGAACAGCTTGTCGCCGCCGAGGATGGCGAGCTCGGGGTTGAGCGGGCCGAGCTTCAGCAGGCCGAACGACCAGTAGAGATACCAGTCGGGCAGGATGATCGAGGGCGTCGAACTCGGGTCGGCCGGTGCCCCGAGGTGGGGCGGCATGGTCGCCGAGAGGAAGATGATCATCCCGACGAAGAAGCTGGTGATCGAGAGGTTCCGGATCATCTCGTGGGGCCACGTCGGGAACGCCAACACGTCGCGCTCTACGTAGCTCGATTCCTGGCGGAGGTCCTGGTCCTCCCGGCGCGAGCGCTCGAAGTACTCGTAGGTCAGTCGAGAGAGTCCCTGTCGGCGAGCCTTGCGCTCGCTCCACGTCGGGGTCTCGTCGTCCGGCGGGACGATGCCGGGACCGCCACCGCCGTCTGTCTGTACGTCTTCGCCGCCGTCGGTTTTCGCTTCTTTTTCTGTCATGGTTCTTAGTGGGGTTCAGCGATGCCCTGAATCCACACGATTCCGATGTGGACCGCGATGATCGTGGTCACCACGAACGGGAGCAAGAATACGTGGAGGATGTACATCCGCTGGAGCGTCGCCTGGCTCAGGCTGAAGCCGCCGAACAGCAGCTGGGCGACCCACTCGCCCGCCAGCGGAATCGAGAGGCTCATCTCGACGCCGATCTGTCCGGCCCAGAACGCCAGCTGGTCCCACGGGAGCAGGTAGCCGGTGTATCCGAACACCATCGTGAGGCTGATGAGGATGATGCCGATGATCCAGTTGAGCTCGCGGGGCTCCTTGTACGCCCCAGTGAAGTACACGCGGAGCATGTGGAGGAACACCGCGGCGACCATCACCTGCGCCGACCACCGGTGGATGGACCGGAGCATGAACCCGAAGTTGAGGTCGGTCATGATGAACGCCAGCTGATTGTACGCCGTCGTCGGGTCGCCGGTGGTCGCCGGAGCGTAGTAGAACCCGAGCAAGGCCCCGCTGACCGCGGCCACGCCGTACGCGATGGTCGAGAAGCTCCCCAGCGCGTACAGCGGGTACCAGTACCAGAACTTGTTGTCGAGGTTGTACTGCTCGGTGTGGCTCTTGGGCATCTGGAGGTTGACCCGGTAGTAGAGGGTCTCCAGAATTTCGAGGTAGTCCACGATGCGGAAGCGCTTGTCCATCCAGATGAGCGTCGTCAGGAACGTCTTCTCGACCGGCGTGAGCTCCTTCTCGCGCATCCACTCGCCGTGGTCGTACTCGTCTTTGCGTTCGAGGCTCATCATTCACCCTCCGGGATGGGAAGCGCCGCGAACGATTCCTCGACGATGCTGAACGGGTCGTACACCGACTGGTGGCACTGACAGTAGATCCTGTCCTCCGCGCCCGCGCTAGAGGAGTCGGGCAGGGCCTTGAACGTCGGCACGCAACAGAAGTGCGTGCACTTGTTGAGGTTGGCGATGAACCCCTCGGCGGTGCTGGCCGCGATCCACTCGTTGTTCTCGGCCATCTCCTCGATGCGCTCGCTCCGGATGAGCTGGACCGGGAGCGTCTCGGCCGAGGAGACGTCCTCGGAGCGCCACTTGGCCTGGGCGGGCTTGCCGAGGCCATCGGCCCCGATGCCGTTGCCCCACGAGCCGTAGTCGGCGAAGTCGTCGACGTGGACCTTCTGGTCGCCCTCGACCTCGCTGTTCTGCCAGTCGTACTTCGAGTTCGAGATGTACCGGAAGTAGTTGTCCTGGTCTGCGTCGGGCCGGACGCCCTCTGCGGTCTGGATGCCGCAGTACTGGAACCACTCGGTGGTGTAGGTGACACCGCCGAGTTCCATCTTGGCCTCGACGACCTCGGTGCCGTTGTCGAGCACCCTCGTCTCGGGTTCGGGCCAGACGCCCTTCAGATACCCTTCGTCGTCGACTTCGAGCGGAATCTGGGGCATTCCCCGCGGTGCGGGACCCTTGGTGTTCTCGACGCCACGGAAGTCGATGATACCGCCACCGCCGCCGGTCGGACCGGTCGCGGAGTCGATTCCCGCCGCCGCGGCGGTGCCGACGCCCGCGAGCGTGGCGCTTCCGACGACGCCCTTCACGAAGCGACGGCGACCTGTGCTTGCCGGATACTTGTCGTCTTCTGCTGGCATGGTTTATCGTTTGTAGTACGGGTACACTGCGTGCTTGAACTGCTCCCACGCGTTGCCGACCGAGTCGACACCGTGTTGCTGGTCTTCGCGGATGTAGAGGTCCTCCCACTTGCGCCGACGCTTTTTGACGATCATCACGTCGGGGAGGAACTCCTTGCGGTACAGCATGAGGATGAACGCGAGGTCGACGAAGATGACCGCGAGGATGAACCCGAGGTACATGTTGCCGAGCCCCGTGTATCCCCAGCCGTCCACCAGTCCGAAGGTGAACAGGCCGACGAACACGACCTCCACCACCGTCAGGAGGACGATGGCGATGGCGGCGGCCGTGCTCTCGCGAGCCGGTTCGTAGCGGTGGATGTCGCCGTAGGTTGAGCCTGTGGATGACATATCAGTTACCTCCGCTCGTGTTCGGTGATTCGCCGTACTTCAGCAGGAAGAACGTGTAGACGAGCGAGATGATGATCATGAGAATCGTCCCGATCCCGACGAAGTGGGCCTGAATCGGGACGCCCATGTGTTCGGGGTCCTCCTCGGCGGCCGCACCGCCGCCCCCGCCGCCTCCGCCCTCCTGTACCGTGATGGTGGCTTCCATCCCGGCGCTCTGGTGGGGGGTGCAGTAGTAGGCGTAGTCGCCCTCGGTCTCGAAGGTGTACTCGTACTCGTAGCCGGTGTCGTAGGTCTCGTCGTCGCCGCCCTCGGTGCCCTCCCAGTCGGAGTCGTCGGGCGTGCTCTCGGCCACCACGTTGTGGTTGTCCGAGTCCCAGACCCACTTGACCGTCGTTCCGGGCTCGATGGTCAGCTCGGCGGGGTCGTAGACGAGTTCGCCCCCCGGGCCGACGGTTACTTCTTCGGTCGGTCCGCCTCCGCCACCGCCGCCTCCGTCCGAGTCGGACTCGTTGCCCTCGGCGGTCTCGTTGGCGGCGGTCGTAGTCTCGTTTCCGTCGGCAGTCGTGGTGTTGCCGTCGTCCTGCGCGGCCGCTACGGGGCCCGCCGCCGCGCCCGCGGCAGTGCCGCCAGCAACACCGCTGGCTGCCATCAGAAAGTCCCGCCTCTTCATACAACTCGAACTCAGGGCACGAGTTGCTTAAAGCCACCGATGCCGCCGGACTCGGGGTTCGGCCGCCACCGCGCCCGCCAGCGGTCAGCCGTCGTCCTCAGAACCCGGAGAGACTCCCGCCTCGGGCGCGCTCGACGCCGTCTCGTCGGGACTCTCGCTCTCGCCGAGGTCGGCCTCCGCGAGGAACTCCGGGCGCTCGCCGTCCTCGATGCCGACCGCCCGGAGCCGATTGCGGTACTCCTCCGAGCGGAACCGGTCGGACAGCCGGGCGTTCGCGACGATGAGGAAGACGAAGACGCCGAACAGCAGGAAGCCGAACCCGGCGACGGCCGCGACCAGGGGGAGCGCGAGCGCGACCCACGCCACCAGCAGGGCGACGCCCGCCAGCAGGTGGACCCCCGCGATTATCTGCATCAACTGGTTGCCGAGTTCGCCCGACCCCTCCGGGACCGACGCGGGGTCGGGGAGCACGTCGTCGTCGGGCGCGTCGGGCACCTCGTAGCTCTCCATCGACGCGAGCGCGACCGAGGGCTTGACGTCCCGGAGGACGGTGCCCCGCCCCTCGACGCTCCCGTCGGGATAGACCACGGCGTACCCCTCGTCGGAGTACGCCAGCAGGCGTCCCTCTCCGTCCTGCTGGACGCGTTCGAGCACGGCGAACACGTCGCGATTGGCGACCCTGTTCTTCAGGTCGGCCTCCACCCGGTCGAGGAGTTCCCGACCCGTGATCCACGAGCCGTGGTCGAAGGCGGCCTCCCACTCCTCGTAGGTCATCTCGGCCATGTCCTGCGGGCCGAAGTTCTCGAAGTCGTACTTCCGTTCGACCCGCTCGCGGAGCTGCTCCCGGGACTCGCGCTCCTCGGAGTCGCTCGCGGGCGCGGCCGGGTCGTCCGAGGCGTCGGTCATTGGTGGGGACTCGGACCTGAAGGCGCATAAGCGCCCCGACGTTCGGCCGAGACGGCCGACCGTTGGCTCCGAGACCGCTTCCGTACGCCTTAACCTCGCGCGCTCCCAACCGCCGACCATGGTCAGCGACGCGATAGTTGCGACGGTGGTCGCGCTCGTCGTCACCGCGAGTCTCCCGTTCTACCTCTACGGCGCGTGGTACATCCTCGACCAGGAGACGGTGACGTGGGGCGTGCTAACCCACCACCTGAAGTTCATCGCGGTCGGCCTGCTCCTGACGGCGGTTCCCGTGGTGACGTGGATGGCACCTCGCTTCTTCGAGCAGGTCGGGGGGCTGACCGCGGTCCACGTCTTCCTCGGCCTGCAGGCCTACGCGATGCTGACGCTCGCGCTGACCGGTATCGTCCGCATCTTCCAAGTCAAGTACCACCACGACCTCTATCACGACCCCGACGAGAACGCGGACATCGACGACCTCCACGAGAACATGGGCGCGTGGCGGCGTCGCCTCCGGGTCGGGGTCGCGGGCTACGTCGTCTTCTGGTTGCTGGCGTGGGTCGTCGGCATCGCGCGGTACTTCGTCGAGTACGTGCTGTACTGAGACGCTAATCGACGGACTCCCAAGCCGAGATACTTTCGGGAGCCAATCCGGTCAACTCGTCGACTGCTCGGTCCGGTCGGGGCGTCCCAGATTATCGCCGAATTTGCGCCCGGTGAGTTCAGTAGGCCGTAGTCGATAGAAGTCGAAGTCGAGTTGATCGATTGACTCTTCGATAGAGACATTGAGTACGGGTACAACAGTGTTGTCGGCGAACGCCCGAGACGCGAGAATCTCGTCGCTTTCGGGCACACGTTCGATCTCGCCACGAGCGATAACGCTCGATGCGGAAGTGTCCTCACGGTAGGTCGTGAACGTGGCTACTTCCGTCGTTTCGATGAACTCCATCTTCTGGCTGTCTGTAGTATACGCCATGTGAAAATATAGATTCTCTCCGTCGTAGCCGAACGATTCCGGGATAGCATACGTCTCTTCTCCGTTGGTCAGAGATAGCGTTCCCGAATCCTGCTCCCGGAGGAACGAATCGATCTCCGATTCGTCCATGGGTTTCGTATCCATCAGCCAGTGAATGTTTCTCGACAGCTAAGTAGCTACTCTTTTTTGCCGAGTGCATCGTAGTTGGCTGGGACGAAGCACCCCGCTCGCGGGATACACATACTCAGCACTCTCTGACGTGTGTCTCCGATTTCGGGCTTCGGCGAGGCGAACGTCCGCAATCACCATTCGCTTCTTCGACTACCCCCACGCCTCGCCGCTGGCGAGGTCCACCTCGCCGTCGAGTTTCGAGGAGGGGCAGACGTCTTCGAGGACGCAGTCGCCGCAGTCGGGGTTGCGCGCCGTGCAGGTCGCTCGGCCGTGGCTGATGAACAGGTGGGTGTACTGTTGCCAGTCGTCCTCGGGGACGATGCCCATCAGGTCGCGTTCGATCTTCTTCGGCGTCTCCTCCTCGGTAATTCCGAGTCGACGCGAGATGCGCTGGACGTGGGTATCGACCACGATGCCCTCCACGATGTCGTGGCCGTGCTGAAGCACCACGTTCGCGGTCTTGCGCCCGACGCCCTTCAGCTCGGTGAGCCCGTCCATCGTGTCGGGGACCTCGCCGTCGTACTCCTCCAGCATGAGCCGGGCGGAGGTCTTGATGTAGTCGGCCTTGCTGTTGTGGTAGGTGATGGAGTTCAGGTCCTCGGAGAGTTCGTCCTCGTCGGCCTCGGCGTAGTCCTCGACCGTCTCGTACTTCTCGAAGAGGTGGGCGGTCTCCTTGTTGACCCGCTCGTCGGTACACTGCGCCGAGAGTATCACGGCGACGAGGAGTTCGAGCCGGTTCGAGAAGTTCAGCGAGATCGTCGAGTCGGGGTAGGCCTCGTAGAGTCTGTCGAGGACCTCTTCGACCTGTTGTTCGCGCGTGTCCAGCGGTGTTCCCATGTGCTTCTCGTGGGAGGGCTGCGGTTTGAATCTTGTTCGTTGGCCGCGCTAGGGTGGTGTTGTGATGTTCGATTCGTCGTGAAGGGGTCCGGGTGGCGAGAGAGACCAGAACAGGACGGTAGAAGCTAGCTACTCCCGGTACCTAGGAGAACCACCCAGCACCGCGACCGCAGGCCACGCCCTCCCCAGCCGATTCCCTCACTCGCTTCGCTCGTTCAGTCATCCCTCGCGCGCCTTGGCGCGGCGCAAACAGCGCGCCGCGCCAGCACGCGCCGGGGTGAACGGTCAGTATCGCGCATATTCGTCAACCACCCGGCGCGCGGAATCGCGGCCCGCGGTTTGGGCCGCGATTCTCGTGCGAGGGACGAGGACCGCAACGGAGTGAGGACCGCAGTCGGTTGGGGAGGACGTGGTGCGGTTCTCATAGGTGACGGGAGTAGCTAGCTTCTCGGTGGATCACCTTTCGGAGCCAGCTAGCTTCTCGGTGGATCACCTTTCGGAGCCAGCTAGCTTCTCGGTGGATTACCTTTTGGAGCCAGCTAGCTTCTCGGTGGATCACCTTTCGGAGCCAGCTAGCTTCTCGGTGGATTACCTTTTGGAGCCAGCTAGCTTGTCGGTGGATCACCTTTCGGAGCCAGCTAGCTTCTCGATACACCACTTCTCGAATGTAGTCGGCTTCGAAATCACAACACCAGTTCTCACAGTCTCGTTTCGGACCACTCCAATAGACGAATCGAACCGGCCACGCGAATCTCGCTGTCGACGTTCCGAGAGTTTTAACCCCCCGTCCCACACCTTTCCACCCATGAAGGCGACCGCGAAGGCCCACCCGATTCAGGGCCTCGTCAAGTACCACGGGATGCGCGACGAGGAGCTTCGGCTCCCGTACCACGACTCCATCAGCGTCTGCACCGCGCCGAGCCACACGAAGACCACCGTCGAGTTCGACCCCGACCTCGACGCCGACACCTTCGTCGTCGGCGGCGAGGAGCTGGCCGACCACGAGGCAGACCGCGTCTCGAACGTCCTCGCCCGCGTTCGCGAGCTCGCCGACGCCGACCACGCCCAATTCCCCGTTCGACTGGAGAGCGAGAACTCCTTCCCGTCGAACGTGGGGCTCGGCTCGTCGTCGTCGGGGTTCGCCGCGGCCGCGATGGCGCTCGCGGAGGCCGCCGACCTCGGCCTCTCGCGGCCCGCGGTCTCGACCATCGCGCGCCGGGGGTCGTCGTCGGCGGCCCGCGCGGTGACCGGCGGCTTCTCGGACCTCCACGCCGGACTCAACGACGAGGACTGCCGCTCGGAGCGCCTCGATTCGCCCCTCGAAGACGACCTGCGCATCGTGGCGGGACTGGTCCCCGCGTACAAGGAGACCGAGGCGGCCCACCGCGAGGCCGCCGACAGCCACATGTTCGAGGCCAGACTGGCCCACATCCACGACCAGCTCGCCGAGATGCGCGACGCGCTCCGGGCGGGCGACTTCCACCGGGTGTTCGAGACCGCCGAGCACGACTCGCTGTCGCTGGCCGCGACCACGATGACCGGTCCCGCGGGGTGGGTCTACTGGAAG
Organism: Halorussus salilacus; assembly: GCF_024138125.1. Taxonomy (NCBI): domain Archaea; kingdom Methanobacteriati; phylum Methanobacteriota; class Halobacteria; order Halobacteriales; family Haladaptataceae; genus Halorussus; species Halorussus salilacus. The sequence goes on along the minus strand of NZ_CP099993.1, from coordinate 588,323 downwards.
CCCGAGACCCTCGAAATCTTCGACGCGGTGCGCGACCTGCGCGAGGAGGAGGACGTACCGGTCTACTTCTCGACCGACACGGGCGCGAGCGTCTACGTCAACACGACCGAAGCGCACGCCGACCGCGTCGAGGCGACCGTCGCCGAACACGCCGACGAGACGATGGTCTGGGAGGTCGGCGGTCCCGCAGAGATTCTTGACGAGAGCGAGGCGCTGTTTTAACTGTCGTCGGCCCCTACGCCGAGTCGAATGCGCATCTTCGTCCTCGGCGCGGGCTACGCCGGACTGACCCTCGCCCGAAAGCTCGAACGCAACGTCCCCGACGACGTCGAACTCCTCGTGGTCGAGAAGACCGGCAGGCATCTCGTCCAGCACGAGGTCCACCGCGTCATCCGCCGCCCGTCGGTGGCCGAGGACATCGTGGTGCCCCTCGACGAGGTGCTCGACCGCGCCGAAATCCGACGCGCAACGGTCACCGACGTGGACCCCCAGCGGAACGTCGTGACCCTCGGCGCTGCGGGGAGCGAGGGTCGCGACCGCGAGACCCTCGACTACGACTACGCCGCGGTGTGTCTGGGGGCCGAGACCGCCTTCTACGACCTGCCGGGCGTCGAGGACCACGCCAGCCCGCTCAAGTCGATTCCGGACGCCGAGCGGATTCGCGAGGAGTTCCTCGGCGCGCTCGACCGCGCCGAGCCCTCGGGCGCGGAGGCCTCGGACGCGGCGTCCCGCGACGCGCCGTCGCGGGACCCCGCGTCGCGCGTCGTGGTCGGCGGCGCGGGCCTCTCGGGAATACAGGTCGCGGGGGAGCTGGCGGCGCTGGCCGACGAGCGCGACGCCGGAGAGCGCGTGACCGTCACGCTGGTCGAGCGACTCGACAGCGTCGCGCCAGCGTTCCCGGAGAACTTCCAGCGGGCGGTTCGGAACGAGCTCGAAAAACGGGGCGTCGAGGTCCGGACGAACGCCGCGGTCGCGCGCGCGACCGACGAGACCATCGAGTTCGAGTCGGGCGACAGCCTCGACTACGACCAGTTCGTCTGGACCGGCGGCATCCGGGGCCCGGACGCCCTCGACGGCGAGCGCCCCGAGGTGCGAAACACCCTGCAGGTCGGGGACTCGACGTTCGTGGTCGGCGACGCCGCGCGCGTGGTGGACGCCGACGGCGAACCCGTCCCGGCGAGCGCGCAGGCCGCGGTCCGGGAGGCACGCGCGGTCGCCGACAACCTCGCGCGACTCGTCGAGCACGACCGCGAGGGCGACGACGTGTTCGACCCCCGACTCGACCCCTTCGCGTTCGACTCGCCGGGGTGGCTGGTGTCGGTCGGCGACGGCGCGGTCGCGCAGGTCGGTCCGACCGTCCTCACCGGCCGGGCGGCGAAGGCGCTCAAGACGACGGTGGGAGCGGGATACCTCTCGTCGGTGGGTGCGATACGAAACGCGGTCGAGTTGGTCGGTGAGGAACTGGGTTAGGAGACCTAGAAGCCGGGCACCCCGATGGCGTCGGGGGTGAGGAGTCCGAGGGTGCCGAGTACCACGAGCACCACCCAGACCGAGAGCCACGCCACGAGCGCGATGCCGATGGCCTTGCCCCAGCCGCCGGGGTACCGGACGTTGATGACGTATATCCACGCGGCGAGCGCGAGAACCGTCCCGAGGAGCGGAATCCAGCCCACCAGCACCGCGACGAGCCACCACACCACCGACCCGATGAGCGCGGTGATGACGGCGTAGCCGTAGTCCTCGATGCCGGTGATTATCCGGCCGCCGACGTAGATGCCGAGCGCCCCGATGAGGAGGCTCACGACGAATCCGATGACGAAGTCGATGACTGCCATACCGCTGTCTTCGTTCTCGCTCGCCTTTTATATGTCGCACTTATTCCGCCCACGACCCGGTTACGCCCGGACCGTTCGGAGGTAACGTCGGATTGGGCCGCGCTCACTCGCGTTCGCGCTCGGGGCCTTCGGCGGAGCTACGCCCTCTTTCGGAGTCGTGCTCGCGTTCCGCGGATTCCGACTCTCGCGGCCCCGCTTCTCGTCCCCGCCGGACGTGTCCGCGGGCGTCTTCGAGCGTCTCGGTTTCGAGGAGTCGTTCGACCTTCCGCTCGAACTCTTCGTCTCCGAGTTCGCCGCGGGCGTACCGGTCCCGGAGCGAGTCGAGGGCGTCCCGCCTCGACGCCGGGCCCCGGTCGGACTCGCCCCGCGAGTCCGACCGGGGCCCGGCGGGTTCGGGGCGGCGCTCGCGGCCGACCTCCCCGGTTCGGTCGGCGTCTCCGAGCGATTTGGTCGCCACTTTCACCAGCGGGACGACGACCGCGAATCCGAGCGCGAACACCATCCAGAACCAACTGTAGCCCAGAAACAGCGCGAGGAGCCCGGCCCCGAGGACCGCGAGCGCTGTCGCTTTCACCAGCGCGTTCTCCTCGTCGGGTGTCTCGGCGAGCGTATCGCCCATGGCGTCGGGTACCGCCGACGCCGACAAAAAGGTTGCAGTGCTGTCCTGTCTGATTCTGTTGTTTTCCCCGCGTCAATGGCTTTAAGTTTCTGGCCGAACCTTCGCCGCGCATGGCACGCGAGACTGCGCTGTTCGACAAGGCGCTCGCGGGGGCGGTCGGCCTCCTCGCGGGGGCCGTCGTCGGCGCGCACGCACTAGAGTACTACCGTCGCACGTCGAGTACGACCGTCGTCTGCACCGAGTGCGGCGAATCCATGCCGGTCGACGAGGTCCTCGACCCCGCGGTGACCTGCGGTTGCATCACCGCGCGCGATTCGCAGGACTTCCGGTAGCGACTACACCCCTCGGGCCGTAGGCGGTCACATGGACGACCTCCACGACCGACTCGAATCGCGGCTGATGAGCCACGGCGTGTACGTCACCGCGCTCGACCGAGCCGACGGCACGCTCTCCATCGAGTACGAGACCGCCACGCCCGGCGAGGGCGTCCCACAGCGCGAGATGGGTCGGGTCCTCAATCTCCTGCTCGACGCGGCCGACGACGGCTGGGAGCCGGTCGACCTCCGCGCGACCGTCTTCGACATCGAGGGCGGCGAGCGCGGCGCGTGGCGGGCCGACGAGGAGTGGTTGCGCGCTCACGCCCGCGGGGACCTCTCTGACGTGGAGCTCTCCGAGCGCGTCCTCGACACGGTGGAGTCGTAACTGGCTGGCTCCCGGCGACGATCCCCACTGGTCACGACAGCCAGTACGAGGGGGTGAGAACGACGAGGACCGGGATTATCTCTATCCGGCCGACCCACATCAGCGCCGTCATCGCCAGCTTCGTGGTCGTCGGGAACGTCTCGTAGCTCTCGAACGGGCCAGCGACGCCGAACCCCGGGCCGACGTTGAAGAACGTCGCGGCCGCCGCGCCCATCGCCTCGAACTCGCCGATTCGGAACCCGACCCGCGAGGTGTCCATCACCACGAAGATGGTGGCCGCGATGAAGAACATCAGGCTCACCAGCGTGTAGGCGTACATGTCCCGGATGGTCTGCTCGTCGACCACCCGCCCGCTCAGCCGGACCGGCCGAACCACCTCGGGGTGGCCCGCGACGAACAGGTCCCGCCGGAACGCCTTCAGCACCACCAGCCACCGTAGCGCCTTGATGGAGCAGGTCGTGCTCCCGGCCATCCCGCCGATGAACATGCAGACGAAAAGGAGGTGCTTGGCCGACGCCGACCAGAGGTCGAAGTCGGTGCTGGCGTAGCCCGTGGTGGTCGTGATGGAGACGACCTGGAACACCGAGTGTCGGACCGTCGCCTCGACGTTTCCGGGGAAGGTCGCGTCGAGGGTCAGGACCGCGGCGACCGCGATGCTGAAGAAGCCGAGGACGCCGACGTAGAACCGGAACTCGTCGCTTCGCGAGAGCCGTCCCGTGTCGCCTCGCAGGACGAGGTAGATGAGCACGAAGCTGGTCGCGCCGACCGCCATGAACGGAATCACGGCCCACTGGACCGCAGGCGAGAACGCCGCGATGCTCTCGGGGCGGGGCGAGAAGCCGCTGGTCGAGATGGTCGTGAACGCGTGGGCGACCGCGTCGTAAAGGGTCATCTCGGGCGCGATGCCGACCAGTCGGAACGCGTAGAGGACCGCCACCTGCGCCAGCGTGAGGCCGACGTAGATGCGGAAGAGGATGCCCGCGGTCTCGGAGATGCGCGGGGTGAGCTTGTTCACGTCGCGGGTCTGGGTCTCGGTCTCCATGAGCTGGGCCCCCGCGACCGAGAGCTGTGAGAGGATGGCGGTCGCAAGCACCAGTATCCCGAGGCCGCCGAGCCACTGGATGAGCTGTCGCCACATCATCACTGCCCGCGAGTGAGCCGAGAAGTCGACCATCACGGTCGCGCCCGTGGTCGTGATGCCGCTCATGCTCTCGAACAGCGCGTTGTCCGGCTCGGCGAGCGCGCCGGTACCCGCCAGCACCATCGGGAGCGCGCCCACGACCGCGACCGCCAGCCATGTGAGCGACACCATCAGGAACGCCTCCCTCGCGTGGAGGTCGCGCTCGTCGGACAGCGATTCGAGTCCCGCGCCCACGACCGCGGTGGTCAGTATCGTCGCCGCGAACGGGACCACGTCGGAACCGTCGTACACCGCGATTGCCAGCGGCAACAGGAGGGGCACGACCAGCCACTTGAGGACGGTCCCGACGAGGCTGAGGCTCAGCCGCCAGTCGACGCGTACCCGCCAGTTCCGTCGTCTCGTTCGTTCGAACACGGCAGTCACCGATAGCTCGCGTACGGCAACCGATTCTTACGCGACCCCAATCAGCGTTTCGAGTCCCGGTATCGAAGCGACCGGGGAGGCCCGCTCGAACCGGTCGGTTCCGGTCGGCGAACCGTAAAACCAAGTCCCCCCGGTCACGAGTGTCGGGCAGTTCGATGATCGAAGTGGAGAACCTGCGCAAGGAGTACGGCGACTTCACCGCGGTCGAGGGCAGCAGTTTCTCGGTCCCCGACGGCGAGGTGTTCGGCGTCATCGGCCCGAACGGCGCGGGCAAGACCACGACGCTCAAGATGCTCGCCGGACTCGTGGAGCCGACGAGCGGCACGGCCCGGGTCGCGGGCTACGACGCCGCCGACCCCGAGATGCGAAAGTACCTCGGCTTCCTCCCCGAGGAGTCGCCCCTCTACGAGGACATGACGCCCGTCTCGTACCTGACGTTCTTCGCCGACCTCTACGACGTGCCCCGGGGGGTCGCCCGCGAGCGCATCCGCGACACCCTCGACCGGCTCGACCTCGACCACCGAGACCGTCGGCTCGGCGACATGTCGAAGGGCATGCGCCGGAAGGTCGCCATCGCGCGCTCGCTGGTCAACGACCCCGACGTGCTGATCTACGACGAACCCGCAAGCGGCCTCGACCCCCTCACGACCAACTACATCATCGAGTTCACCCGCGACCTCGCCGAGTCCGGGAAGACGGTGGTCTTCAGCGCTCACAACCTCTTCCACGTCGAGAGCATCTGCGACCGGGTCGCGATGATGAACGACGGCCGCATCGTCGCCCGCGGGAGCGTCGAGGCCATCCGCGAGCAACACGGCCGGACCGAGTACCGCGTCTACACCACGGTCGAGGTCGAGGGCGCGGTCGCGGAGAACGGCCGCTACCGCCGGGTGGTCGAGAGCATGGACGGCGTCGAGGAGACCCGCGACCTCGCCCGGAACGCGGGCGGCGAGGTCGCCGACATCGAGACCCACACACCGAGCCTCGAAGACATCTTCCTCGACCTCGCAGAGGACTCCCCGGACGTGGAGGGCAGACCGTGAAGCCCGACAAGACACTGCGCATCGCGCGGTGGGAGGTCAGCAGGAACGCGGGCCAACTCGACCGCCGGACGCTCGCGGCGGTCGGGGTCGTCCTCGTTCTGATGGCGGCGCTCGCGCCGATGGTCGCCAGCGAGGGCGTCGCGCTCGACGACGGCATCTACCGCGTCGGGGTCGCCGACGACAGCCCGTACCACGGTCCGGTGGTCGCCGACCCGACGTTCGTCGCGGTCGACCCGGACTCGGAGAACGCCGACGTGACCGTCTGCACCGCCGAGACGCCCGCGTGCCCACCCGGACAGGTGCGGTGGGACCCCTCGCCGAAGGGACAGGCCGCCGCCTCGGAACTCCGGGCCACCGTCGAGGCCTACAACGACGCTCGAATGGGCGAGGAATCCGACCGGGCGGCGGCGTTTCCCGTGAACGTCTCGCTGCGCTACGCCGAGCAGGACTCGCCGACCGACCCCGACCGACAGTTCGGCGACGGGAGCGGTCCGGGCGGTACCGACGCGAGCGACGACTCGGCCGAGACAGCAGCGCAGGACGATTCGGAGGAGAGCCGAGACAGGGACGGTTCCCGAGGTAGCGATGACCGCGATGCCGACTCCGGAGAGAGCGACGGTGAGCAAACGGTACCGGTGGAAACGAACGGCGGGGACTCGGAATCCGAATCGGGCGATGAATCGCCCGATTCGGACGATACCGACGAACGCCCGGCGGGCTCCGAGACGACGGACTCCGGCGGTTCGAGCGGGAACGACCTCGGGCAGGACGGGGCCTCTGTGAACGACGCCGAACCACTGTTCGCCGACGACGCGACCGGCGGCACGCCCGCCGACATCACGCCGCCGTTCCCCTTCGAGTCGCTGGTGCTGGCGTTCGCGTTCGTCCTGCCGATGAACTTCGTCATCCAGGCGTACGCCTCCAGCGTGCTGAACGAGCGGGTCAACGACCGCGGAGAGCTCCTGCTGGTGTCGCCGGTCTCGCGGGGCGACATCATCGCGGGCAAGACCCTGCCGTACCTCCTCGGGATGGTCGCCATCGCGACGCTGACCGCGCTCGCTATCGCGGCGCTGACCCCCGCCGGGGGCGACGCGCCGCTCGAAATCGCGGCGACAGCGGCGGTCTCGGTCGCCGCGGTGGTCCCCATCGCGCTCGTCTTCCTCGCGAGTTCGTTCGTCGGCGCGATGTTCTCGCGGTCGTTCAAGGAACTCACCTTCGTTACGGTCTCGCTGTCGGTGTTCCTGACCTCCTACGCGTTCATCCCCGCCATCTTCACCGACGTGCATCCCATCGCGGCCATCTCGCCGCTGACGCTGGTGGTGCGGGCGCTCGGCGGCGGCGAGGTCGCGCTCGCCGACTACGCGTTCTCGACGCTCCCGCTCGCGCTGACCGCGGGAGTGCTGTTCGCGCTCGGCGCGGGGGTCTACCGCGAGGAGGACATGTTCACCCAGCGGTCGGTCCCGCTGAAGTTCCTCGACGCGCTCGACGGCCAGCTCTCGGGCCCGCGGAGCGTCGCCAAACTCAGCGCGCTCTCGATTCCGTTCGTCTTCGTCGCCGAACTGCTGGCGGTGGCGCTCCTGTTCGCCCTGCCGGTCGAGGTGTCGATTCCGGTCCTGCTGGTCGCCATCGCGCTCATCGAGGAGGTCGCCAAGAGCGTCGGCGTCTACGCGGGGTTCGCCCACGGTCGGTTCGAGCCGACGCGCGGGTCGGTCGCCCTCCTCGGATTTCTCTCCGGACTGGGCTTCTTCGTCGGCGAGAAGGCGACCGCACTCGCACAGCTGGTGGGCCTGCCCGACCTCGAACTCGGGCAGGCGGCGTTCGGGACGGTGACGGGGCTGGGCGTCGAGACCTCGCCGCTCGTGTTGGTCGGCCTTCTGCTCGCACCGCTCGCGCTTCACGCGGTGACCGCGGCGACGACCGCCTACGGCGCGAGTCGGGACCGCTACTGGTACGCCGGAACGCTCGTGGTGGCGACGCTGGTTCACGCCGCCTACAACCTAACGGTGGTGAGCCACCTTGGGTAAGCGCCTGACGGTCGCCCGGCGGGAACTCGCCTCCCTGCGAAGCGAGAAGACCATCGTGCTCGCCATCCTCATCCAGCTGTTCGTGGCGGCGTTCTCGTCGTTCCTCGCGGTGGGACTGGTGTCGCTGTACGACCCCGGGTCGGTCTCGGGCGAACTCGTCGTGGAGTTCGGCGTCTCGGGCGAGGCGGGCGAGGACATCGTCCCGGTCATCGAGGCCGAGGACGGGTGGCGCGCGGTCGAGTACGGCTCCGAAGAGGCCGCGATGGAGGGCTTCGAGCGCGGCGAGGTCCACGCCGTCCTCCACGTCGAGCGCGGGTCGGACGGGCGCGCCGAGGTTCGGGCGGTCGCGCCCGACGGCAACGTCAGGACCACGCTGGTCGTGACCCAGATTCGAGAGGTACTGGACGCCTTCGAGCGCAGCGAGCGCCAGCGACTGGCCGACCGGCTCGAACGCGCGCCCGTCCCGCTCCCCCCGGAGGGCGAGTCGAGCCCCTACTTCGGGTTCACCTACACGGTGCTTATCCCCCTGTTGATGTTCCTGCCCGTGTTCCTCAGCGGGAGCGTAACGGTCGACGCCATCGCCGAGGAGTACGACCGCGGCACGCTCGAACTCCTCCGGGTCGCGCCGCTGACGGGGGGCGACATCGTGGACGGGAAGCTGATCGCGATGGGCGTCCTCGCGCCCCTGCAAGCGGGTGCGTGGCTCGCGCTGTTGTCGTTCAACGGGACCAGCGTCTCGAACGCCGCGGAGATACTCCTGCTCGTGACCGCGCTCTCGGTGGGCGTGGTCTCGATGGGCGCGCTGTCTGCGCTCCGCCTGCGCGACCGCAAGCAGGCTCAGTTCCTCTTCTCGATGGGGATACTGGTGGTGGTCAGCGCGACCTACCTCCTGCCCGAGTCGCCCGCAAACACGGTGGCGAAGCTCGCCATCGGGAGTCCGACCGCGCTCACCCACGCGATGGTGGTCGCGTACGTCGTCGTCGCGCTCGCGGGCTACGCCGCCGTCCGGCGGTTCGTCGAGGCGAGCGGTCTCGGCGAGTAGGCCGACCGAGTCGCCGACCGGCGACTCGGTCGGGCCGACCGCGGGGCTGTCGGGCGACCCTACAGCAGGTACCGCTCCACCAGCTGACGGACGAGCGGCGGCCGACGCGTCTCGTGGGGATGGACGGTGACGGTCGTACAGCCCAGCCCGGGGAACGTCGGCCGGTCGTCGAACAGCGCGCCCCGGAGCCTGTGGTCGGCACCGCGGCGCACGAGCATGTCGGGGCGAGGCAACTGCCCGCCGTCGGTCCGGATGGACTCCGCCCGGACCGGAACCGAGAGCATCTCCGACAGCTCGGACTGGTAGTCGCGTATCGTGCGCAGTTGCTGGTCGGTGCTGTCGGGGTTCGCGGGGTACCACAGCGAGATGCTCCCGCCGTTGGCCGCGGCGACGGCCTCGGCGACGTTCAGCGCCAGCGGCGGATATGGCTCGCCGTCGCCCGTCACGACGACGTTCTCGGGGTCGTCGTACCCGAGGTTGTCGACGAGGAGCACGTCGCAGGGGGCGTGGCGGACCACCCAGTCGATGGGGTCGCCGAACAGCCGCGACCGGAGCCGGAGCGGTTCGTGTTCGGCCACCACGGAGTCGACCTCGCGGCGGTCGGCGAAGTTGACGATGGCGTGTTTGGTGTCGTGGCTCACGATTTCGTCGGCCTCGACCTCGACGCCGAACTCCGCCGAGAGCGACTCCGCACGCGTCTCGAACGAGACGTCGGCCGACGACTGGGCGGTCGCGTCCTCGGTGAGGGGGGCCTGGTCGGGTATCTCCTCGAACCGGACCGCGACCACCCGGCCGTCGTGGGGTCGGACGAGGTCGGCCGCGAGCGCGACGAGCGCGCGCTCGCGGGCCTCGTCGACGTTCTTGGTGAGCGCGACGAGGACCTCGTGGGTGCCCCCCGCGACGGAGTCCACGTCGGTGAGCGCGTCCCGGCTGACCTGCCGCCGGATGGCGTCTCGCGCCGCGCCCTCGCGGTTGACCCGCGGCCTGACGTACAGGACGTACCACACGACGCTCGCGACCGTGATGACGACGGCCCCAGCCAGCGCGACGGTCCCCATCTGGGTGAGCAGTCCCGCCCCGGTGACGGCCCCGAAGACCTGCATCCAGGGGTACAGCGGCGAGGTGAACTCCGGTTCGTACTCGGCGTTCCCCTCGCGGAAGGCGACGACCGCGAGGTTGATGAGCGCGAACACCATGATCTGGAAGGCGCTCGCCAGCTTCGCGATCTCCAGAATCGGGACGAACGCGATGAGCGCCAGCAGGACCGCGCCCGTGAGCGTGATTGAGGCGACCGGGGTCCCGAACCGCTCGCTGACGCCCGACAGCGACGGCGGAGCCAGCTTGTCGCGACTCATCGCGAACGGGTAGCGCGACGACGAGAGGATGCCCGCGTTGGCGGTCGAGACGAGCGCGAGGATGGCCGCGAGGATGACCGCGACCACGCCCGCGCGTCCGAGCGTCGCCTCGGCGGCGACCGCGACCGGCGTCAGCGACCCCGCGACGCTTCCGGGGTCGGTCACGCCGACCAGCACCGCGACGATGGCGACGTACAGCAGGGTGGTGAACGCAAGCGACCCGAGGATGCCCAGCGGGATGTTGCGGCCGGGCTCTTCGACCTCCTCGGCGACGCTCGCGACCTTGGTGACCCCGGCGTAGGAGACGAACACCAGTCCGGTCGCTGCCAGCAGGCCGCCGACGCCCGCGTCGAAGAAGTCGGCGTAGTTGGTCGATTCGACCGCGGGCGCGCTCCCGGCGGCGAACCAGCCCAGCGCCGCCAGCATGACCACGACGATGGCGACCTGGAGCCGCCCCGTCTGCTTCGCGCCGAGCAGGTTCACCAGTATCAGGACCGCGGCGAGCCCCAGCGCGACCGGCTTGAGCGGCAGGTCGACCAGCAAGAGCAGGTAGGGCACGCCGCCCACGAGCGCGAGCGCGCCCTTGAACGACAGCGAGAACCACGTTCCGACCCCGGCGACGGTTCCGAGCAGGGGACCCATGCCGCGCTCGATGTAGATGTACGTTCCTCCGGCCTCGGGCATCGCGGTGGCCATCTCGGACTTCGAGAGGGCGGCCGGAACCACGAGCAGCCCCGCCAGCGCGTACGCGAGTATCACGGCGGGGCCGGCGATTTCGAGCGCGAGCGCCGGGAGGATGAAGATGCCGCTACCGATCATCGCACCGATGCTGATGGCGAGTACCGACGGGAGTCCGAGGTCGCGTTCGAGTTCCTTCATGCGTTCTGGATGGACGTGTTCGCCCGAGCGTTGTTCGGGTGGGCGAGGGCAACTCGACGACGCGCGAGTTCCTCGGTCACGGCGGAACCCCCGCGAGTCGTGCGTCGAACCCCCCGCGCCACACCTACTGAAATATCGGTCCGTCCTCGTATTTAAAAATACATATGCCGAAGCGACAAAAGCCGGTCGGTTTCGGCAACGCTCCGGCCGTCGACGTGCGAATCGTTCACCAAGCGCTTCCGTCGGTTCGACGCGTGACCACGTCCGGAACGTCGTCGACCGGACCGCGCCCCGCGGGGCGCGGTCCGGTCGACCGCTCTGGGCATGTCCGAACGCGAACTCACCCGACCGTAAACGACACGGGAGAGGAACTGACGGTGGAGTCGGCGACCCTGCTCGCCCACGCGCTGGGCGATGAAATTGGCTACACGGGTCCTCGTGGGGAACGCGAGTGACACCACCGAAGGCAAATAGGCCGTCCCGAACACGCTCGCGTGAGGCCCCGGCGACTGGGAATCGCGGCGTCGATTTAGGATGTCGGTGCGTCTGGATTCGGCTGTATGCACGCGAATCGGCCGCGCAGACGAACGAGTCGGACGGCGGCACCGACGGGGAGACGCCCGCCGTTCCGCGACACGGACCCCCGGAGGAACCGCCATCGCCGGTCCGACCACGGAGGTGGACCGCGGCGACCGACGACGACTCACCGGTCGAGTTCGACGCCGAACTCGGCGTCGAACTCGCGCAGGACGCCCAGCGGGTGGTCGCGGGCGAACTCAGCGACCGGGAGTTCCACGAGAAGTACCACGAGGCCCTCGTCGAGGAGTTCGGCGAGGACGACCGCGAACTCGACGGGGGTGCTGGCCGACCTCGCCGACGGCGACGACCCCGCCGTCCTCCGGGGGCCGATGGTCAACAACGTGATGATGAAGTTCATCGAGGGGGTCCAGTGGGGGGCAATCGACTACCTGATCGTCGACCTGCCGCCGGGCACCGGCGACGCGTCGCTGAACCTCCTCCAGACCCTGCCGCTCGCGGGCGTCATCGTCACGACGCCACAGGAGATGGCGGTCGACGACGCCCGGAAGGGGCTGAGGCTGTTCGACCGCCACGACGCGCCGGTGCTGGGCGTGGTCGAGAACATGAGCGCGTTCCGGTGTCCCGACTGCGAGGACGACCACGCCGTCTTCGGGTCGGGCGGCGCGACGGCCATCTGCGAGGACTACGACGTCCCCCTCCTCGCGGAACTCCCGGTCCACCCCGACTTCGACAGCGCCGAGCGGGAGGGCCCCGCGGTCGGCGACGACTGAGCCGACTGCGGTTCGGTGACGAGATATCGAGAGAGCGGCGTTCCCGGACCCCGCCCACCGCGTCCACGGGGCTCCAGTCGGGCCGCGTACGCGTCGTCCCGACGCGTACGCGGCCCGAGTCCGAAATCCGGGGCAGGCACACCACTGACCTGAAATCCCTCTCTGGACCCTACCCCGAAATCGTGAAGGCGACCGGTAGCCAGACGTACGTGAGGACGACGATGGCGAGGATACCCAGTAGGTTCAACCACAGACCGGTGCGCGACATCTGTGGGACCGTTACGTAGCCACTGCCGAAGACGACCGCGTTCGGAGGTGTCGCCACCGGGAGCATGAACGCCATCGAGGCCGCGAGCGCAACGGTCGCCATCAGCGTCAACGGCGACACGCCGAGGGTCAGCCCGAGGCCGACCGTGATCGGCATGAAGACCGTCGCCGTCGCCGTGTTCGACGTGACCTCCGTCAGGAACACCACGACCGTCGCGATGACGAGTACGAGGACGACCGTCGGAACCCCCGCGATACCGGCCAGCCCCCGTGCGATGGCCGCGTCGAGCCCGCTCTCTCGAAACCCGTTCGCCAGCGAGAATCCGGCTCCGAGAAGCAGGAGAACGCCCCACGGAACGCGTGTCGTCTCAGTCCAGTCGAGAAGGAACTCGCGGTTCTCGTAGTCCGCCGGGACGACGAACAGGAGCACCCCGCCGACCACGGCGACGACCGCGTCCGTAATCGCCGGAAACAGTGGCTGGAGGACGAACGGCCGGAGAAGCCATCCGGCCGCGACGAGAACGAAGACCAGCAACACCCGCCGCTCGCCGCGTGTCATCGCTCCGAGTTCCTCCCGCTGTGTCCGGATTATGGCTTCGAGGTCCGTCTCGTGTGGAATCTCCGGTCCGAGGAGTTTCACCAGCAGTAGCCACGTCACGAGCAGGAACACGAAAGAGAGCGGCCCCGCGAACACGAGCCAGTCGAGGAAGGTGACCTGCACGTCCAGTCGGGATTCTGCCACGCCTGCGAGGACGGCGTTCGGTGGACTCCCGATCAGCGTTGCCACGCCTCCAATCGATGCGCTGTACGCGATACCGAGCATCAGCGCGAGTCCGAAGTCGGTCGCAGGACGGTCGTCTGGGTCCGTACGAATCCTCGCGACGAGATTCCCCTGTTCAGCGCCCCCGGCCATCTCCCGCTCCCGTTCGTCGACTGCCCACACCGAACCGATGACAGCGGCCCCGATGGGGACCATCAGCATCGCCGTCGCCGAGTTCGAAATCCACATCGAGAGGAAGGCGGTCGCCGTCATGAACCCGAGCAGTAGCCGGTCGGACCGCACCCCGACGAAACGCATGATGGTGAGTGCGATTCGTCGGTGGAGGCCCCAGCGCTCGATTCCGAGCGCGAGCAGAAACCCACCGAGTAGCAGGAACACGATCTGGTCGGCATACGGTGCGGTAGCCGCTGGCGCGTCGACGACACCGGTCAGGGGAAAGAGTACGATGGGAAGGAGGCTCGTCGCCGGAATCGGAATCGCTTCGGTCACCCACCAGACTGCGATCCAGAGCGTACTTGCGAGTGTTGCGTTTGCCGACGCGGGAATGTCGAACGGCGAAGACAGGAGGACGCCAGCGAACAGTGCTGGTCCCAGAACCATCCCGATTTGGTGTCGGGTGACGAAATCAGAGAGGCGACCGTGAGAGTCCATAGTTGGGTGCTGAGTCGGTGTTCGACGGGATACGAACAGCTACACGGTACGTATCGGTGAAGTTTCTGGCACGAGGACGATTGTAACCGGAAACGCACGCTCGCGGATCGCGTGTCGGCCCCCGGTTCTTTGCCCCCCGTCACGTATTGGGATGCGATGTACGACCGAATCCTCGTCGCGACTGACGGGAGTGACAACGCGCAACGCGCTTCGCGCCAGGCCCTCGACTTGGCCCGGAAGTACGGAGCCGAACTCCACGCCGTCTACGTCATCGAGACCAGAACGGGCTACGATAACGCCATTGTCGACCCCGATACCGTCCGACAGAACCTCCGAGAGGACGGAGAACAAGCACTCGGAGACATCGAGACGGAGGGACCCCCCGACGTTTCCGTCGTCACCTCGATTCGAGAAGGGATTCCGTACGAAGAGCTTCTCGCGTACGTCGAAGACCGGGAAATCGACCTCGTCGTCGTGGGTGCCAAAGGCCGGTCAGCGTTCAAGACGATACTGCTGGGAAGCACGACAGAAGAGCTTCTCCGGGCAGGTCAGGTCCCCGTCTTGGTCGTCGATAGCACTGGTGGATGACCAATGTTCAGCGCACACCTCGACGACTGTTCAGAGGCCCGTCTTGCTCGGCGACGACCGACGCGGAACTGTAGTTCCGGTGCGGTCGGAGATCGCTCGGCCAGACGGTGCCATCCGCGACATCCCGACACCGACGTTTCGATCTATTAGCAGTTCGGGAGACGGCAGTCCGTCGAATCTATATCGTTCGGAAAACGAATGGGCGCTGCAGGATTTGAACCCGCGACAGCTTGGTCCGAAGCCAAGTACTCTGTCCAGACTGAGCTAAGCGCCCGCACGTCGTTCTACTGGCCGGTCGGTTTTAAACACCGTGGTTTCGGACCGACCGTGCGGTCCCGTGACGCGGTTTCACTCCGAGAGGGCGGAGAGCCAGTCGACGCGGTCGATGGAGTACCCCTCGCAGTCGGGGCACCGCTGGCGGTCGAGGTCGAACCGCGCGCCGCAGTCCTCGCACTCGTAGACTCCTTCGGGTTCGGGGCCGACGGCACCGACCACGCGGGCGATTTTGGTAGTGATACGCATAGGTAGCTGACCGTCCCGGTCGAAGCGTACCGCGCGGTAGGGCGACCCGATTGAAGGCGTTTTCCATTCTATCGTCACAGAAGCATCGTTACAGCGCCCGTAAGTTCCCTAAAACGGCGTCTCTAGACCGTCCTCAGCCCCCGCCTGACCGCCACTACTCCCGCGATAGCGACACCGCGAAGTGGCTCGTCGGTGCCGTCGGGGATGCTCCTGCGCCGCCCGATGTCGCGGCGGCGTCCGTCGGCGGCGCGTCGGCCTCACCGACGCCGTCGGCGAGGAGCGCGCGCAGAACCCGACGAACCACCGCGGCATCGGCTTCCCCGAGGCCGTCGGACACGTCGGCCAGCCACGGAGAATCGGCCGCCACGAGCGCGCGGGGGGCGTCTCGGGCCGACGGCGAGTCGTCCTCGGAGCGTTCGTCGGCCAGCCTCCGCAGGCCGAGCCACGTCCGGACCGCGAGCGCGAGATATCGCTCGGCGAGTCGCTCGGGGTCGGCGACCGAGGGGATCGTGGCGAGGTAGGCCGCGGCGGCCGACTCCCCGGCGTCGACGCGCTCGCCGACCCACTCCCGGACCCGGGACGCGGAGGCCTCGGAGTCGAGTTCGCCGACTGCGCGCTCACAGAGGTCGGCCTCCTCGTCGGCGACCCGGTGGAAGGCGTCGCCGACCACGACCGCGTCGGCCCCCGCCGCGAGCACGTCCTCGACGCGCTCGCGGGAGTCGAGGCCGCCGCCGTACCAGAGCCGGGACCACGTCAGGCCGTCGGCGACCGCGTCCAGAATCTCGGTGGCCTCCTCGCCGCCGTAGGTGCCCGAGTATTCGAGGTAGACGAGTTCGCTTTCGAGGTGACGCTCGGCCGCCATCGCGCGCTGTTTCGCCTCCCGAGGCGTGAGCAGGTCGGCCGCGCCGACGTTGGCCTCGCGCGCGGCGGCGCTGTCGGGGTTCTGGATAATGTAGGCCTCGAACACCGCCGCCGAGAGGAACCACGAGGTGGCGAAATCCGCGAGCGGGTCGGCGACGAACGCGGGGAGCCACGGGAACTCCTCGCGGAGGAGGTCGGGGACCAGTTCCTCGCGGACGTACTCG
The DNA here is from genome assembly GCF_024138125.1 of Halorussus salilacus. Classification (NCBI taxonomy): domain Archaea; kingdom Methanobacteriati; phylum Methanobacteriota; class Halobacteria; order Halobacteriales; family Haladaptataceae; genus Halorussus; species Halorussus salilacus. Next base: position 572,056 of record NZ_CP099993.1, on the reverse strand, counting down.
GTCGCCGTGCCGAGCTGACCGACCAGCGACTCGGAGTCGCCGTTCAGTACCTCGGGGACCGCCAGCAGGTCGGCCTGCTCGCGGGTCCGGCGGGTGACGTGGCGGGGCCCGCTGGGTTCGTGGAACACCGGCACCGAGGTCGGCGCGAGCAGGTCGAACGTCTCCTCGGTGTTCTCGGCGGTCACGTCGTCCGACCCGCCGACCGACACCGCGCCGGTGTGGCGGAGGTACAGCGGAAAGAGCAGAGGGAGCTTCTTGGCGTGCTCGGGGTCGACCTTGGTGACGTGGGTCCACTCGGCGGGGACCGGGTTGGTGTCGAGCGGGAGTACGGTCCGCGCGCCGAGCGCGACGCCCCGGCCGACGCGGCCGAGCAGGCGGGCGAACTCGTCCGGGTTCGTCATGTACGCGAAGGGTCGCGTGACCCACATAAATAGCTCGCTCCCGGCCGAGTTTCCACAATACTCATGTGAGGCGACCGGCGACTCACGAACGTGACACAGGGCATGGTCGGCACCTTCCGGTCGAAGATTCCCGCGACGGGGCGGGCGCTCGCCAATCACCTCGGGGCGGCGAGGGACCCGCGGGTGTTCGCGGTCGTACTGCTCCGCAACGAGGTCGAGTCCGAGATCGAGTCGATGACCGAACGGCTGTTCCTCGGCGTCGAGCGCGACCTCGACGAGGCCCGAGAGGCGGGCGAGGTCGAACTCGCGCCGGGCGCGGCCGACGAGGGAGCGCGGTTCGACTACGACACCCGACTCGTGCTCCCGGCGATGCTCACCCTCGGGCGCATCCACGCCGAGGCCGGTGACGTTCCCGTGGCCCGCCTCGGCAGGGAGGTGGATTACGACCTCGTCTCGCGAGGCCGCGAGACCACCCGCAACGTCGTCCGGGCACTGCTCGACGGCGACATGCGCGACGCCATCAACGACGACGAGTACGAGGACTTCCAGACCAATCTCCGGCCCCGCGAGAAGGTGGCCGAACTCGCCCAGCAGAGTCTGCGGGAGGGCGTCGAAGCGTGGTTCGACCGGGAGGACACCCCCGAGGCGGTCCGGGAGTCCTACGACCACGCGGTCGAACTCTCCGAGCGCCATCAGGACGAGGACGAGGCCTTCCGCGACCTGCTCGACCGCCTCCGGGCGGCGGAGGTCGGCGACCGCGAGGCGGTCGCCGACGAGGTCCGCGAGCGGTACAAGTTCGCGCCGGTCGAGGAGGGAGAACTGTTCGACGAGGAGGCCGACCTGCCCTACTTCGCCACCCAGTACGCTCGCGTGGGCATCCTCTACGAGGACATGCTCAACATGTACGAGGCCGACCTCGGGATGGACCTCGGCGAGGGGTTCAAGCGCGCCATCGTGCTGATGGTCGTCGGCGCGCAGATCGGCCTCGACGACACCGACGACTACCCCGAAGATAGGGGGACCCAGCTCACCCCCGTCACCGCGGAGTTGAACCTCGCGCCCGACCGCGAGACCGGCGTCGAGCGGATACGCGACATCGTCGAGACGTACCTCGACCGGGCCGACGCCTGCGCCGACCCCGACGACCACCTGACCCGCATCGCGGTCGAGTACATCCGCCAGCAGTCGCTCGACCGCATCGACCGTCTGGGGCGCTAAACGGCCGAACGAGGCGCTTCCGTGCCAAATCCTCGATAGTAATCAAAAAGAATATAAGCGGAACAGGATATTTTACTGCCAGACGCTACCGGGGGATGCAGTGCGAGCCCCCGGTCGTATCGCCACGAGGAACCGCCATGTACGGATTGGGTGAGGTCTGTCCGGGGGTCGAGGTCGAACCGGGAACGAACCTCCTGGTGGCCGGGCCGCCGATGACGGGCAAACGGAATCTCGCGCTGGAGGTTCTCGCGCACGGAAGCCGTCGCGGGGACGGGTCCATCGTCGTCACCACGAAGGACGGCGGCGAGGACGTGCGTGCGACCCTCCGCGAGATGCTCGGCCGCGAGGAGGGCGGGCCGCTCGGCATCGTCGACTGCGTCTCCAAACAGCAGGGGATGAACCCCTCGCCGAGCGACGACATCAAGTACGCCTCCTCGCCCGTGGACATGACCGGCATCGGAATCCAGCTCTCGGAGTACCTCCAGGAGTTCTACAAGAGCCGGGGAGTCCAGCGCAACCGCATCCTGCTGCACTCGCTGTCGACGCTGTTGATGTACTCGAACCTCCAGACGGTGTTCCGGTTCCTCCACGTCTTCACCGGCCGGGTCCAGAGCGCCGACGCCCTCGGCGTGTTCGTCATCGACTCGACCGCCCACGACCAGCAGACCATGAGCACCCTGAAACAGCTGTTCGACGGTCAGATAGAGGTCCGCGAGGCCGAGGACGGCGGGTCGGAGCTCCAGGTGACGGGCGTGGGGACCGAGACCGACTGGCGGCCGATGCCGTGAGGGCCGCGGGTCGCTCGTCCCGCCTCTCGCCGCCACCCACACCCTTTTGCGCGCCCGACTCCTCGGTCGAACCATGCCAGTCGACAGCGACGCCGAACTCCGCGAGATACTCGGGATGGAGACGGTCGCGGTGGTCGGCTGTTCGTCCACTCCCGGCAAGGACGCCCACGAGATTCCCCGCTACATGCGCGAACACGGCTACGAGGTGATTCCGGTCAACCCCCACGCCGACGAGATATTCGGCCGGGAGGCCTACGACTCGCTGGCCGACGTGCCCGAGGGCGTCGACATCGTGAACGTGTTCCGCCCGAGCGAGGAGGTCGCCGGAATCGTCGAGCGAGCGATAGACCGCGACGACGCGACGGTCGTCTGGACCCAGCTCGGCATCCGGGACGACGAGGCGGCCCGGCGCGCCGAGGACGCCGGAAAGCGGGTCGTTCAGGACAGGTGCTTCAAGGTCGAACACCGCCGACTGGTCGGGTGACTCCGGTGGCTCGTCGGACGCCCCCGACGACCGACCGGAGGACCCCGGCGACCGGTCGGTCGCCGGGGTCCTTTTAGCCTCTCAGGCCGTAGCGAGGCCAATGGCCTCCGTCTCCACGGTCTTTCTCGACCTCGACGACACCATCTGCGAACACCCGCGCTCGACCGCCGACAGGCTGGCCGAGGCCTTCGACCGGGCGGGAGTCGAGCCCTTCTTCGACGTCGCCGACTTCCGGCGGTGGCTCCCGAAGGTGAGTGCCGAGACTCGGCTCGAACTCCGCGAGAAGTGCTTCGGCGGCGTCGCCGACGAACTGGGAGTCGACCCCGCGCTCGCGCGCGAGGTCGCCCGAGCCTACGAGGACCCCGACCCGGAAGCGGTCGAGTTCCTCCCGGGCGCGGAGGACGCCCTCGACCGACTCGGCGCGGAGTACGACCTCGCGCTGGTGACCAACGGCGGCCGCGAGACCCAGGAGGCAAAGCTGGCGGCGCTGGGCATCGAGGGACACTTCGACGCCGCGACCTACACCGAACCCGGCGGCCCGGTCAAGCCCGACCCCGACCACTTCCACCGCACTCTCTCGGCGACGGGCGTCTCGGCCGACGAGGCGGTCCACGTCGGCAACTCCCTGCGCGCCGACGTGGTTGGCGCGCAGGCCGCGGGCATCGACGCGGTGTGGCTGGCAGAGAGCGGGGCGAGTGGGGAGTACGCGCCCGAGTACGCCATCGAGTCGATGGCCGACCTGCGCGAACCGCCGTGGGTGTGACTTCCCGTGGCTGTCGGGGTATGACTTCCGTCTCCGAAGCCGAATCTTCCACCTCGGCGCGCGCTGGCGCGACCTCGTGTCGCGCCAAGTCGTGCGAGGGATGAGGACCGGAAGGAGCGAACGTAGTGAGCGATTGAGGACCGCAATCGGTTGGGGAGGTGTGAGGCCCGCGGTCGCGGTGCGGTCTCTCATTGGTGACGGCAGTAGCTAGCGTCGCCGTGGCTGTCGCTGTATTCCGCGCCGTCGGAGAGAGCAACGCAACGTCACGATTGAGCCAACGAGTACCGCACGGCACCGCGCCTCGGACCTCCCCGGCCTCCTGCGTTGTCTGCGAACCGAGTTCGCAGATCAGCGGGACGCGTCGTGTCCCGCAAGCCACGCTTCGTTGTCTCGGAAAATCGGAGATTTCCCGGATGACGAGAGAGCGAAGCTCCTTCGAACCACGCTACTCGGCCCTCGCGCAGAGATGGCGCGACCCAGACCGCGGGTCGAACCGGAAGACAAGCCGCGTCTTCCGAGCAATCGCGCCGTCGGCGCGATGACGCCAGCGCGCCGTGATGCAGTGTCGCGTTCGAGCACGACGGACGTGGACTTCACGTAGCGCACACCAGAGAGGGTCTCGACCGAACAAGCAGAAGAACAGCGCCCGACTACCCCTCCCACTCCTCGAACGACCGGTAGATGCCCTTCGAGAGGTAGCGCTCGCTCGAATCCGGGAACACCGTCACCACCGAATCGTGGGGCGCGTCTATCTCGCCGTCGCGGATGCGCTCGGCGACGTGTCGCGCCGCGGCGCTGGCCGCGCCCGCGCTGGAGGCGACGAGGTGGCCCTCCTCGCTCGCGAGTCGCACGAGTTCGTCGTGAGCGCGCCGGTCGGGGACCTGCAGGACCTCGTCGACGAGGTCGGGGTCGAACAGTTCGTTCGTCGAGGGGTCGTGGGTGCCGATGCCCTCTATCTTGTACTCGCCCTCCTCGGGGTGGCCGCCCTTCGTCTCGGAGTACAGCGACCCCTCGGGTTCGACCGCGGTGACGTGGATTTCGGGGTCCTGCTCCAGCGCGTACTCGGCGATGCCCATCAGGGTGCCCGCGGTGCCACAGCCTGCGACGACCGCGCCGACCTCGCCGTTGAGCGCGTCGAAGATTTCGGGAGCGGTGGTCTCGTAGTGGGCCTCGGCGTTCAGGGGGTTGGCGAACTGCTGGGGGACGACCGCGCCCTCCATCTCGTCGGCGAGTTCGTGGGCGCGCTCTATCGCGCCGCCCATCCCCTCCTCGGTCGGGGTGTTGATGACCTCCGCGCCGAGAGCGGCCATGAGCTGCTGTTTCTCGACGCTGAAGCGCTCGGGAACGACGAAGACGGCGTCCACGTCGAGCTGTCCGGCCGCGATGGCGAAGCCGATGCCCGTGTTCCCCGCGGTCGGTTCGATGACCGTCCCGCCGGGTTCGAGCTCCCCGCGGTCGAGCATCGCCTCGACCATGTACTTGCCGATGCGGTCTTTCACGCTCGCGCCGGGGTTGAACGACTCCAGCTTGGCGTACACCGGCACCTCGTCGGGTGCCGCGTGGACGCGCACGAGGGGCGTCTCCCCGACCGTTTCGAGGACGGAATCGAGGGGCGTCCGATGGGTCGTCATCGCGTAGGCAAAAGTTGCGGGGTCTGTTAACGTTTTTTATGCGTCGGCGTCGGGGGTCTCGGCCTCCGCTCCCGCGTCGGAGTCGGTTTCGGTCGTCGCGTCTTCGCCCGCCTCGTCCTCGGAGGGGTCGACTTCGACCGACTCGGGGTCGATGCCCCGCTCCTCGGCGAGCGCCTCCAGCAGGGCGCGCTGTTCGGCCGACTGGCGTTCGAGTTCCTCCACGCGTTGGTTGGTCGAATCGAGCGTGTCGCGCATCTCGACGACCTGCTCGCGCAGTTCGTTGAGCTTGCTGTACAGCTTCTCGGCGGTGTCGGCCAGCTTCTGGACCTTCTTGGCCGTGCTTCCGAATCCCATACCCGGGACGTGTATCCCCGGATACGTGAGGTTTCCGACTCGACCGTCGGCCTTTTGACCGCCCGCTCGGAACCCTCGGGCATGTCCACAGAGTTGCCCGAGACGCCCGCACCGACGGTCGGCATCCTCGCCGCGCTCGCGGTGCTGGCCGCCGTGGCCGCGCCCTACTTCCTCGTCCCGACCTCGGCGGCGACCGTCTACTACGACTCGCCAATCTTCGTCCCCATCCACCTCGTGGTCGTCCTGTTCGCCTCGGTGGTCGTCATCGTCTTCGCCGCCGGGCGAAACGGTCGCACGGACCCCGAGACCGCCGCGGGTGCGGCGCTGGTCCTCGCGGGGGTCACGGCGGGGCTCACCCTCTGGTGGGCGGTCGCCGTCGGCGGTACCGTCGGCGGTCTCACCGACGACGCGACCTTCGACTACCACCGCTGGGTGCTGGCGGCCGCGACGCTCTCGCTCGCGGCGGTCGCTGGGTGGTACGCCCGCGACGCGCTGTAACCTCGGGGGGTCGCTGTGAGCGCAGGGGGCGTTTGCGACGCGTCAGGCGGCGCATAACCAAGTCCCGGGGAGTCGGAGTTCCCCCCAGTCGTGTCGAGAACCGACGCACGCGGGGAGGACTCGGGGCCGAGAACCGAGGCCGCGCTCCAGGGCTCCGACCCATCCGTCTCGGACGCCGACGCGCCCCTCTCGGACGCCGACGCGTCCCTCTCGGACGCCGACGCGCCCCTCTCGGACGCCGACGCGCCAGACGCGAAGTGGATGCTCCGGGACGACGAGTTCCTGCTGGAGTCCGACCGCGAGTACGTCCTCCGCGACGACGGCCGGTCGTGGCGCTCGTGGGTCTGGCCGGTCGCCTTCGGCGTCCTCGTCGCGGTCATGGTCGCCGACGCCGCGCTCGTCGGCGCGGCGACCGCGGCGGGCCTCGACCCGCTGACGTTCCTCGCGCCGGTCGTCGCCGAGGTGGGTCTACGCGGGCTGGTCGTCGCCAAGGCGACGGTCGCGGTCCTGCTCGTCCTCCTGCCGGGCGTCACGCGGAGTTCGCGGTCGACCCGCCGGGCCGGAGCCGTCGCGTACGCGCTCGTGGCTCTGTCGGTCCTGTTCTCGCTCGCTGTCGCGGGGGTCGCCGTCTCGTGATTAGCGAAAGGCCCTTAAGTCCGTGGCTCCGAGTTGGAGATGGACTCAGGCCGGGCAGTTAGGCCCTGCTCGTCACCCGCGCTACGGTCTTCAGCGGGGGCCGAAACCCGGAGGCGTCCGGTCAGACCGTGCCGGGCCCCGGAAGCCGACTTCGAAGCCTCGTCCCACGGGGACAGCGGTCCTCGGCGGGCGCTCGCAGGAGCGCTCCAGCCGGGGTTTACCGGTGGCAATCCGTCAGGCGCGGAAGCGAGCAGCGGACCACTGGACACCTGTCGCTCGTGGGGTCGCGGGGTGGAGGACGCGACCGGGATTCCCCGACACGGAACGCCGGGCAACTCCGGCCCGTCCACACTCATACTTCATACGCGACACCTCTCTCCCGCACTCACGAGTCCGAAAGCCTGCGGCTTTCGGACTCGTCGCTGGCAAACGGTTTGAGCAATATCACTGCATCACCCCCTCCCTCGCGTCGAGCAGGGCGGCTTCGCCGCCCTGCTCTCGCTCGGTCGAGAGTTCCTCGGCCCGCTCGCTTCGCTCGCGGCGGATTGGGGTGTGGGCCGGAGGACGGTCGGCCGAGCGAAAAGGCGCGGGAATGTCGATTATTCTTCGGAGCCTTCGAGAGGCGGGAGGAGACGAGGACCTTTGAAGACCTCTTGTCCCTCCAGAACACCGATCTCCTGTACCAGTTCCGGCTTCTCCACGTCTTCGTCCTCCATGGCTCACGTTTGTTCCGCTTCCGGGATAAGTCTACGGTCGGTATTTACGCTCGGAACCGCTCGATCAGCGGGATTCCGGTCGCGACCCGAGGCACGAAGAGGACGATACAGGTGACGAGGGCGTGACCGAGGACGAGCAATACCGCGAGCCAAACGTCGGAGCCCACGAACACACCGTAAACTACCCCGCCTGCGTAGTAACCCATCGACAACAGTAAGAAGAGATGACTCACGAACAGCGCGAATCCGTCCTGTCGATTCGCCTGCTCGTTTCGCTTCATCCAGATGGTGTAGCTGTACAATAACACAGCGAGCCACTCGGTTTCCGCCGGTCGACGACCGAGCGCGGTCCGAACGTCGGAACGTCCGACTCCCGTTCGATACGACGTCCCGGTGTACGCCCAGACCGCTCCGACCATCGAGAACCCGGACGCTACTGCGCCTGCGGCGACGACCTCGTTCACCACCCGAACGGCGGTCGGCGTCGCCTCGCTACTCGCCAGTATCGACGCGACAGTCAGTACGACGCCGAGGACGAGAACGTTGAGTCGGAGGGTGTAGGCCGCCTTGTCGTCGATGTCGTTCAGCGCCTCTATCTGTCGGTCGAGAACCGCTCTCGCTTCCCGTCGAGTGACGCGAAGCGTGCTCACGTCGTACTCGGACTGCTCGTCGGCCATCGGTGGCCCGGATTCGCCGCCCCTTCGTACAAAAACCTACGTCGAGAAAGTCGTTCGTCAGTGGTACACCGCGGTGTTCCCGCGCGTCTCCACGAGGTCGGCACCGACCTCGTCGGCGAGGTCGTCGGCGAGTTCCTCGGTGGTGGTGCCCCCGCGGGCCGCCCGGAGGAACTTCACCTTCACGAGCTTTCGGTCCTGCAGTTGGTCGCGCAGTTCGTCGGTGACGGAGGCGATACCGGCCTTGCCGACCCAGACGGTCACGTCGAGGTCGTGGGCCTGCTTCCGGAGTGCTTCGTCGGTCATACGCCACTCTGGGCGTCGGAGCGCCTTAAAAGGCGTGAAGGGGCGACGAACGCGCTCCTCGCGCAGCGACGGCGGTCAGGAGTCGTAGGGATACCGCGACTGCGCGCCGCAGTCGCAGGTGATGACGACGTGGCCGTCCTGCAGTCGGACCCGGGCGTTCTTGCCGGGTCGGAGGTAGCTGTCGCAGTCGTCGCAGGTGAAGCGCTTGAAATCGCGGGGGAGCGAGAGGCGGTTGCGCTCGGCGAGTCGACGCGCGAGTCGGACGTACTCGCGGGCGCGGTCGTCGTGACACGACGCCGCGGCCCGCCGGGCGAGCGTGGCGAGGGTAGCGATGCGCTCTTCGGCTATGGACATGTGGGAATGGGGGGGGGGGGGTTTCCGGGGCGAGACAGGACAAGGATAGAAGGTTATCCTGCGTTGCCCCATGGGGGGAATTCTCCGAGCGCCTAAAATAGTTTTTGGTTTCCGGGCGAGCGGGAGAACGCGGTCGGCCTCCGGACGACCGCGTTCCGGTAGGATTTAGGCCGCGCCGCGTCTCCGCGCCGGTAGTGAGCGCGCTCGACTACCTCGAACACGATGGCAGGGGACGACCATGAAGGTGAGCCACTACTTCGAGTGGGAGGAGTACATCACGGGCGGCCACCACCAGTCGGTGCAGAACCAGCGCAAGATTCTCGACCGCCGGGGCATCGAGTACACCACAGACCCAGACCTCGACGCCGACCTGCTCCACCTCAACAACATGGGGCCGAAGTCGATCTACTACGCCAAGCGGGCCCGCCGCGCGGGCGTACCCGTGGTCGTCCACACCCACCAGACCGCCGAGGACTTCCGCGAGAGCTTCGCGTTCTCGAACCTGCTGGCGAGGCCGATGAAGCCGTACCTCCGGTACGCCTACTCGCTGGCCGACCACCTCGTCTGTCCCTCCGAGTACAACCGCCGGGTCATCGAGGAGTACGCCGACGCGCCCACGACCGTCATCAGCAACGGCTTCGACCCCGAGATGCTGGCGGGCGTCGACGACGGGGACCTCCGCGCGGAGTACCTCGACAGATACGACCTCGAACCGCCGGTCGTGTTCAACGTCGGCCACGTCATCGAGCGCAAGGGACTGGCGTCGTTCGTCGAGACCGCCCGCCGGATGCCCGAACTCGACTTCGTCTGGTTCGGCTACCTCAACCCTGCGGGCGGGGACCTCGACCGACTGCTCCGGAGTCGAAACACCAAGAAACTGGTCGAGAGCGCGCCCGACAACTGCACCTTCACGGGCTACGTCGAGGACATCCGCGGGGCGTACGCCGCCGGGGACGTCTTCTTCTTCCCGACCAAGAACGAGAACGAGGGGATGGCCCTGCTCGAAGCCATGGCGTGCGGGAAACCCCCCGTGGTGCGCGACATCCCGACGTTCGGGTGGCTGGAGGACGGCGAGGAGTGTCTGAAGGCCAGCGAGGAGTTCGTGGCGGAACTGGAGAGTCTCACGGACGAGGACCGCCGCGACCGCATCGGTCGGGCGGCCGAGGAGAAGAGCCGGGAGTTCCGACTCGACGCGGTGGGCGACGACCTCGAAGCGCTGTACCGGCGGGTCGCGTGAGCCGACGACGGCCAGCGTCCGGCGACTCGCCCGACGCACCGCGTCGGGCGAGTCGCCTGTCGGCCCGAGTTCATAAGGTCTTAAGTATCGCTTTGCAAAAGACCGAGTAATGCAACGGGTCGCCGCGTTCACCGACACGTACCTCCCCACCGTCAACGGCGTCACGTACACCGTTCAGTCGTGGCGCGACCGCTGGGAACGGTCGGGCGGCCGGATGGACGTGGTGTATCCCGCGTCCGACGGCCACGAGTCCGGGAGCGGCGAGCACCCCGTCGGAAGCCTGCCGTTTCCCTTCTACGACGGCTTCCGCCTCGGCACGCCGAAGGTGCCGAAGGCCGTCCGGAACGCGGAGGTCGTCCACGCCCACACCCCCTTCAGCATCGGTCTCGGGGGGCTTCGGCTCGCGCGGAGCCGCGACCTCCCGTTCGTGGCCTCCTATCACACGCCCACCAGCGAGTACGCCGACTACATCTCGCCGACCGACGCGGTCGCGGCCGCGGTCGGTCGGGTCTGCGAGACCTACGAGCGGTGGTTCTTCGGGCGCGCCGACGCGGTCCTCACGCCCAGCGCGGCGACCCGCGACCACGTCCACGGGGAGGTCGGCGTCGACACCCCGGTCGAGGTCGTCCCCAACGGGGTCGACGTCGAGCGATTCAGTCCGGCCGACCCGGAGGCGGTCGAGGCGTTCCTCGACCGCCACGACCTCGCGGGCGAGCGACCCCTCGTCGGCTACACCGGCAGACACGGCTACGAGAAGCGCCTCTCGGAGCTCGTCGCGGCCGCATCGAAGATGGACGTGACCGTCGTGTTCGGCGGCGACGGCCCCGCGCGCGAGGACCTCGAACGACAGGCCGACAAGCAGGGGGCCGACGCCCGCTTCCTCGGATTTCTGGACCGCGAGGAACTGCCCGCGTTCTACTCGGCGCTCGACGCCTTCGCGTTCCCGAGCCCGGTCGAGACTCAGGGGCTGGTCGCGCTCGAAGCCAACGCCTGCGGGACGCCGGTCGTCGGCGCGAACGCGGGCGCGCTCGCCGACACCGTCGAGGACGGGGCGACCGGCTACCACTACGAGAGCGGCGACATCGCCGACTTCCGGGACGCCATCTCGCGCACCCTCGACGAGCGCGAGGACCTCCGCGGGACGTGTCTGGCCAGCCGCGAGGCGATCAGCGTCGAGCGCGCGGTCGAGCGACTGCGCGACGTGTACGACCGCGTGAGCTGAGACTCTCCTCCGGGTGGCCGCGCGACGCTACAGCTCGACGCGCTCGACGAGCTGATTGTCGTCCTCGCGGATGTTCACGGCGACGATGCGGATGTCGTCTTCCAGTCCCGAGTCCCGGAGCTTCGCCTTCAGGAGGTTGTCGACCTGGAAGACCCCCGCGGCGTTCAGCATCTCTATCTCCACGAGGACCGGCACCGCGTCGCCGGACATCAGCGAGACCCGCCGGATGGCCTGACTCGACACGGTGTTGATGCCCCGGCCGCCCTGCTCGTAGGGGATGCGCGAGCGGCCCTCCTCCATGTCGAGCGCGTCGGCGACACGGACCACGCCCGCCTCGGTCGTGAGGGGGTCCTCCTCGGTGTGGTGACACAGGATGGCGTGGAGGACCTCGCCCTTCACCCGGACCGCGTCCTTGCGGTCGTAGAAGTCGAACTCCGGGAGGATTCGGTCGAGGAGGTCGGCGGCGAGCGGAATCGACCAGTAGGCGTGGTCGTCGCGGTGGACGACGTGGCCGATGTCGTGGATGGTCGCCGCCAGCGCGACGATGACGCTCTCGTCGGCCTCGTCGAGTCCTTGGTCGGCCGCGCCGTTGAACTCGACGCCGCCCTCCTTGAGCAGGTCGTAGAGGGTGAGCGCCCGGTCGCGGACGATTTCGATGTGCTTGCTCCCGTGGTCGTTGTACCCCTTCCGGGTGACGGGGTTGACGTTCTGGGCGTCGAGGTAGGTCTGAATCTCGGGGTCCTCGTCGACGGACGCCAGCACCTCGTTGAGTCGGTCGTCGGGGAAGGCGTGGTCTGCGTCGGGGTCGTAGGTTCGGCGGCCCTCGTCGGATTCCTGCGTCTCGCTCATATGGTCTCCCTCGTCGCCCAGAGGAAAAAGCCCTCGGCCGCGCAGTGTCCGCTGGTGGTCACTCGGGTTTCTCGGCCGACCGGGAACGCGTTCGGAGCCGGTTCCTCGGGTCGGCAGCGAGCAAAAAGCCTATAATTTAGAATCAGCTATCCTCACGTAGAGATGGTAGAGATGATCCCACTATTCGGACCAATCCCGGGCGGGATGGAGATGATGGTGATACTCCTCATCGCCGTCCTGCTGTTCGGCGCGAACAAGATTCCCAAGCTCGCCCGCTCGACCGGCGAGGCCATGGGCGAGTTCAAGAAGGGCCGCCAGGAAGTCGAGCAGGAGCTCCAGGAGATGCAGGACCCGGACCTCGACGCCGACACTGACACCGACTCCGAGCCCATCGGTGAGGCTTCCACGGACTCGGCCACCGACTCCGAGACCGAAACCGAGACGAGCACCGAATAACTCGTTTTTTGTGGGGCGTGTGGCCTAGTGGATAGGGCAGGAGGTTCCTAACCTCCTGATCGCGGGTTCGAATCCCGTCACGCCCGCTGTCCGACGAGCGGAGCGAGTCGCAACAGCGGGCGTGAGGGTTCGAACCCTGCAAGTCACAGCCCGGAACGGCGAGAGCGAGGCGCAACGCGCCTCGGGAATGCGAGCGGTGCAACCGCGAGCGAAGCGCCGCACGCCCGGAATGTCTTGCTTCGGTTCGAATTCCGAAAGACGCGTCGGGGCTTTCGATGTTCGCAGACCAGCGGTCTGCTCACTCCCGTCACGCCCGTTCGGCTTCGCTTCGCTCGGCCTCACGGGCGTGACGACCCTCGCGAACAAACTCGAACGCGCTTCCCGCGCCCGCGACGGACGCGCTCGCGTCGGCCCGCGGCGCGGTCGCTCGCGGGGACGCCTGAACCGAATCGGCTTCTGAAAATCGGATTCCTTACTTAGCGAAGTATATTTAAGTTCATATACGCTCCGTCAGATGTATGGAAACTGATGAAGCGAACATGGATACGGAGTCTGGAGTTCTTCTTACCCTTCAACAGTATCATCTGCCAGCATTTGTCGCTGGTGTAGCACTAATTCTATTTCTGGTTGTTTTGAACCGAGGAATGCAGTCATCAATTGGATTAGCTGTTGTTGGGGAGGAGATTGTGACTCCGGTACGAATTGCACTAATTGGGCTAGGAACAGGATACTACTTAGCTGATGCATTGAAAAAGAATAATTCGGCTGTTATCGCTTTCCATGTCGGAGCGTTTCTGGCCTTGCTTTCTCTTGCAACGTGGTCAATTCAGATTCAACCAGTGGGTTTAGTATTGGGGACTGCCGTCTTATTTACATTCTCAATGAACATTTCGTCGCTAGTAGATTCATATGACGAGATTCGTAGAACATTCGATGCTCTTGCACGAGATATATCACGTGCAGGGCTAATTTTTGTCGTTTTTATACAGTATTCAGTTTCACTCTATTTTTGGTCTGATACCCAACTTTCCTCTTTCTCCGCGTTAGAGCAAACGATTATCCTTATATTTGGACTCATCATCCTCTACCTATCTATTCAAGGGACACGGGCTGTCATGGTGTGGCAACGGTCTGAGGAATAAGACCCGTTGCTGAATGACCAATAATGGAAAGTAGCTCTTATCCGTCGCCGTCCTCGTCGACGATGACGACCTCGCCGTCCTGCACGTCCACGTTGATGAGCGTCTTCACGTCGTAGTCGGTGTCGTCGAGTTCGTTCGGCCCCTCCTTCTTGATGACCGCGAGCACGTCGGCCACGTCGGCCCCGATGTGTTCGAGCGCCTCGGTGATGGCCTTCATCGTCCCGCCGGTGCTGAGCACGTCGTCGAGCAGGAGCACGCGGTCGCCCTCGTTGACGTTGTTGACGTACATCTCGTTCTCGGAGTAGCCGGTCTGCTGGGAGAGCGCGACCTCGCCCTCCAGTCCGTACTCGCGCTTGCGGATGACCACGAGGGGGATGTCGGTCATCAGCGACACCGCCGTGGAGATGTGGATGCCCATCGCCGCGGGGGTGACGATCTTGTCGACGTCCTCCAGTTCGGCCTTCCGGATGATGCGGATGACGATCTCCCGCAACAGGGCGGGTTCGAGCATCGGAATCCCGTCGCTGATGGGGTGGACGAAGTAGTGATAGCCGTCTTTCTCGATGATCGGCGCGTCGAGCAGAGACTGCCTCAGCTTATCCATGTTGGGGGTACTCGACGTGCCAATAAAAGGTGACGGTCTCGGTCCGTACTCGGTATGGTGTAGCGTGGTTCGGACTGCGAAAGTCATCGTCTGCTCGCGACGTGCCCGGGGAGCAGTCACCATGAATTCCTCCTCGAAAGCCCCCGCCCGCTCGCTATCAACGACGACTTCCAAAACCGAGAACACCCCGAAAGCCCCCGCCCGCTCGCTACCCACGACAGCTTCCAAAACCGCGAACACCCCGAAAGCCCCCGCCCGCTCGCGGTCGCTCTGCGGGATATTTCCGCGCCTCCCCCGCAACGCACAGCACCGGCGCGGAAATAGTGGCCCGCAGAGACGACCACGGGCCTGCGGCCCGCGACCGGGCGGCCCCTTTCAGTCCCACCCCGTGGATTGTGTCACCGGGCGTTTCTCGGTGGATTGTGTCACCGGGCGTTTCTCGGTGGATTGTGTCACCGGCCGATTTCCAGCGGATGATTCGTTGGGCGAGCGCCCGGTGGAACGTGAATCGGGCGACACTCCGGGTCGTCTCGACGGCCGATAAAATAGGGTGATGCAGTCTATCGCGGGGGTTTACAGCACCACGGCCAGCGCGACCACGAGCGCGGCCACCACGAGCAGGACGCCCCCGCGGATGTCGGTCCTGACCTCGATCTCCCGGCCGCCGACCACCTCGACGGCACCGCGACCGAGGCGGGCGACGCCAACGGTCGCGGCCCGCGCCGCGGCGACCGCGAGGCGGTCGACCGCGGCGTAGAGTTCGGTCACGCCGACCACGAGCGACCGGGTGCCGTAGAACGCCGCGGGGTTGTAGACGGCGTCTACGTCCGGGACCGCCCCGCCGTACTTCGCGAGGGGCTTTTTGATGAGGACGAACCCGACGAGCGCGATGGCCGCCAGCGCCAGCCCCTCGACGACGTGGCCCACCGTGTAGGTGACGTACTCGTGTGAGACGACCGCCTCGGTGGTCACGTCGAAGGGCAGGATGGCGAACAGCGCGCCGTCGAAGATGCCGTAGAAGACACAGAGCGCGGCCACGAGGACCATCCCGACGGTCTGGCCGCGGTTGGCGTCCTCGACGCTTCCGTCGTACTCGCCGTGGAGGAACGCGTAGTAGCCGAACTTGATGAACGAGAGGAAGGTGCCGACGCCCCCGATGAGGAGCAACAGTTCGAGGGTGTAGAAGTCGCCGACGGCGAGCGGTCCCTTCTCGAAGGTGTAGTGGCTCGCGGAGATGACGATGCCCTTGCTGACGAAGCCGTTGAACCCGGGGAACCCCGCGATTGAGAGCGCCGCGACGGTGAACGCGGCGGCCGTGACCGGCATCTCGCGGCCGAGCCCGCCAAGCTTCTTCAGGCTCTCCTTGCCGGTCCGGTAGATGACGACCCCCGCGGTCATGAACAGCAGGCCCTTGTAGAGGATGTGGTTGAAGACGTGGGCCATCGCACCGGCCTGACCCAGTGCCGTCCCGATGCCGACCCCAGCCACCATGTAGCCGACCTGCGACTGGATGTGGTACGACAGCAGGCGGCGCATGTCGTTCTGGAACAGGGCGTACGTCGCGCCGAACACGGCCATGATGCCGCCCATGTAGGCGATGGCGAGTTCGCCGTCGGGGAACGCCCGGTACATGCCGTACACGCCGGTCTTTGTGGTGTAGACGCAGAGGAACACGCTCGCGGCGATGTGGGGGCGCGGGTAGGTGTCGGGAAGCCACGCGTGGAGGCCCACGAACCCGACGTTGACGCCGATGCCGATGGCTGCCAGCAGTTGCGGGAACCCGGCGACGATGCCCTCGTCCGTGAACAGGAAGGTGCCGGTCTCGACGTAGTGCCAGACGATGGCGGCCATCAGGAGCGTCCCGCCGACGCCGTGGAGCAGGGCGTACCGGAAGCCCGCCCGGACCGCGCGGCCGCCGTGGTGCCACACCAGCAGGGTCGAGGTGACCGCCATCAGCTCCCAGAAGAACAGCAGCGAGAGCCAGTCGCCGCCGAACACCGCGCCGAGACTGCTGGCGACGTAGCTCAGCGCGAACGCGGTCTGGACGTTCTCGGCGTCGCTCGCGTACGAGTACAGCACCGCAGCCGCGCCGATGAACCCGAAGATGAGCCCCATCAGTTGCGAGAAGGCGTCCATATTGAACAGCACCACCGGGAAGCCGAACAGCTCCGCCGGGAGGTGGGTGCCCTCGGGAACCAGCCAGACGTAGGGGACGACCGCCGCGGTGGCGAGGACGCCCAGCGCGTGGCCGACTCGTCGCCCGACGAACGGTAGCACGAGCGCCGCCAGCAGGACGGGCACGAACGGCGGAACTATCGGGTCCATCAGACGCTCACCCCCGTCGCGCCGCTAACGACGAGACGAACGATGTCGAGGAACGCGACCGCGTCGGGGACGACCCCGAGCACGACCGACCCCGCCGCCGCGAAGAGGATGGGGAACAGCATGAACCACGTCGACTCCGCGCCGGTGGGCGCACGGCGCTCCCACGGGCCGGTGTGGCGGTGTCCGTGGTCGGCGTGTTCGGCGTGGTCGTCGCTCCCGTCGTGGTCGTCGTGACCGCCGTCGGTCGCGTAGTCGTCGCCGCCTCCGCCGAACCGACCGCCGAGGGCCCCTTCGAGCAGGGGCTTTTCGTCCTCGTCGCCCCGCGACTCGAAGAAGGCGGTGTAGACCACGGGCCAGAAGTACGCGATGTTGAGCACGCCCGAGACCAGCAGTGCGAGCGTGAACGCGACCTGCCCGGCCGACGCGCTACCGATGAGCAGGTAGTACTTGCTCACGAACCCGGCCACGACCGGGATGCCCGCCATCCCGGCCGCCGCGACCCCGAACGCGCCCATCGTGAGGGGCATCCGCTTTCCGATGCCCGCCATGTCGGAGATGTCGTCGGTGTGAGTCTCGACGTGGATGGCCCCCGCGCAGAAGAACAGCGTGAGCTTCATGAACGCGTGGGCGGGGATGTGGAGGAGTCCTCCGGCCAGCGCCATCGGGTGGAGTATCGCCAGTCCCAGCACGATGTACGAGAGCTGGCTCACCGTCGAGAACGCCAGCCTGCGCTTCAAGTTGTCCTGTCGGAGCGCGATGACGCTCGCGACGAGCAGCGTGAAGGCGGCGACAGCCGCGAGCGGAAGCCCCATCCCGAGGTCGCCGACGAGGTCGGGCCCGAACACGTCGAGCACCACGCGGGCGATGCCGAACACGCCGGACTTGACGACCGCGACCGCGTGGAGCAGTCCCGAGACCGGCGTCGGCGCGACCATCGCGTCGGGCAGCCACGAGTGCATCGGCATCAGCGCGGCCTTCACGCCGAACCCGGCGACCAGAAGGGCGAACGCCGCCCGAGCCATCGCGGGGTCGGCCTCAGCGAGCGCCGCGATGCCGCCCGCCGAGAAGTCGACCGTGCCGGTCAGCAGGAACACGAGCAGCATCCCGGCCAGCACCGCGACCCCACCGCCGAAGGTGTACGCGAGGTACTTGCGCCCGGCGGCGCGGGCCTCGTCGGTCTCGTCGTGGGCGACCAGCGGGTAGGTCGCGACCGTCAGCAGCTCGTAGAAGACGTACAGGACGACGAGGTTCGAGGCGAACGCCACGCCGACCGCCGACGCCACGCTCCCCGCGAACGCCGCGAAGTACCGCGTCTGGCCGTGCTCGGCGAGCCCGCGCATGTAGCCGATGCTGTAGAGGCTGGTCACGATCCACAGCGTGCTCGCCAGCAGGGCGAACAGGACTCCGAGCGGGTCGGCCCGGAGCGCGAACGAGACCTCGGGGACGAACGTCCCGAAGTCGGTGACGTAGGTGTCGCCCGCGAGCACGCCCGGGACCATGCTCGCGACGACCCCGAACGTCCCCACGGCCGCCAGCATGGTCCACGCCTCCCGGACGTTCGGACGCCCGCGGGAGGCGAAGATGGGTGCGATTGCGACGAGCGAGACCACCACCGCGGCGACCGGTCGGAGAGAATCTATCTCAGTCATTGTTCACGAGAGGAGGGCGGTCACGGTCGATTCGATGAGCTGTGCGTACTCGAAGGCGGCCGCGCCGAGCGCGACGCCAAGCAACGCGGCGGCGACGACGACCGCGTACATCCCGAGCGAGACGCCGCCGGGGGCGAGCGGCCCGCCGTCGGTGGCCGTCACGTCGGTCTCGGCGGCCGTGTCGCCGTCGGCGACCACGTCGGCCCCTCCGGGCGGGCGTCGGTCTCCTCGCCGGTCGGCGAGGAGACCGACGCCTCGCGGAAGAACATCCGCTCGACGAGTCGGGCGAAGTACGCCAGCGTCAGCAGGGTGCTGGCGACGATGACCGCGGTCAGCACCCACGCCCCGGACTCGACTGCGCCCAGCGCGATGTACCACTTGCCGACGAAGCCGACGGTCGGCGGGATGCCCACCATCGTCAGCGCGAGGACGCCCAGCGCGGTCGCGCCGACCGGCAGGCGGTCGGCGAGACCGTCGTACTCGGCGACCGTGCGCGCACCGGTGGCGGTCGCGACCGCTCCGGCCGCGAGGAACAGTCCGCCCTTCACGACGGCGTGGCCGACGAGGTGGACCGCCGCGCCGACCATCGCGGTCTCGTTGGCGAGCGATGCCCCCGCGACCACGAGGCCGAACTGGGCGACCGACGAGTAGGCCAGCATGCGCTTGACCTCTGTCTGAGCGACCGCCAGCACGCTTCCGGCGACGATGCTCACCATCGCCGCGGCCGCGAGCAGGTCCCGGGCGAAGGGGTTCGCCGCGAGGAAGTCGGCGGTGAACACCGTGTAGACCACGCGAATCAGCGCGTAGGCCGAGACGGTCGAGACCAGCGCCGAGATGAGCCCCGACACCGAGTCGGGCGAGGCGGCGTACGCCTCGGGTTGCCAGGTGTGAAGCGGGAACACCGCGACCTTGATGAACAGGCCGACGACGACGAACGCGAACGCCGCCCGCGCGAGCGTCGAGGCGTGGCCCACGTCCTCGGCGAGCAGTCCGGCGAGGTCGGCCATGTTGAGCGTCCCGGTCCCGATGTAGAGGTAGCCGATGCCCAGCAGGAACAGCGACGCGCCCACCGTCCCGATGAGGAGGTACCGGAGCGCCGCGACCGCCGACCGACCGCCGTCGTCGCTGGCGACCAGCACGTACGCCGCCAGCCCCGTGATTTCGAGGAAGACGTACATGTTGAACAGGTCGCCGGTGATGGTCATCCCCGACAGCCCCGCGACCAGCAGGAGGTACGCGGCGTAGAACGCGTTCGAGCGCGGTCCCGCGGCCCGGGCGTAGCTCAGCACCCCGAGCGCGACGACCGCCACGAGGACGAGCACCGACGCCGAGAGGCCGTCTATCACGAGTTCGATGCCGTAGGGCACCTCGAACCCGCCGACGACGTACCGGATGGTTCCCTCGACGAACGCGCGTCGGGCGAGTTCGACCGCGAGTCCGACCTGCGCGACCGACGCCGCGAGCGCGACCGGCCACCCCGTCTCCGAGCGGACCAGTCCCGCCAGTAGCGCGACCACCGAGCCGATTATCGGGACGGCGACCGCGATGGGGACGAGGTCAGTCATCGTGGCGCACCTCCCAGAGGACATCGGCGTCGAGCGTGCCGTACTCGGAGTGGATTCGCACGATGAGCCCCAGCGCGACCGCGGTGAGGCTCACCCCGACCACGATGGCGGTCAGGATGAGGACGTGGGGGAGGGGACTGACGTGGGGCGCGTCGGCCGTCAGCACGGGCGGGTTCGCGCCGTCGAGGTAGGCCGCCGCGATGAAGAACAGGAAGATGCCCGTCTGGAACACGTTCATCCCGATGACCTTCTTCACGAGGTTGCGGTTGCCGATCATCATGTAAGTGCCGACCCCCAGCAGCACGAACGTCACGAGGTAGTAGTACCGCGACGCGAGCAGGTCGATCACGCCGTCTCACCTCCCTGCATCCCGGCCGCGATGGCGAAGAACAGGCCGGTGATGATGCCGGAGACGATGACGCCGATGAGGAGTTCGACCAGCTCGATGCCGTACTTGCTCGGGTGGGGGATGCCGAACGCGTCGCCGAACACGGGGTAGTCGAGGAACGCCCCGCCGAGCGCCACCGTGCCGACCCCGACAGCCACGAAGCCGAGCGTTCCGAGGCCGATTATCACCATGACGGTCTCCGGGTCGACCCACTCGCGGGTCGGCTCGATGCCGAACGCGATGCCCAGCATCAGGATGACGGTGCCGACGATGACCCCGCCCTGGAAGCCGCCGCCCGACGAGTCCGCGCCGTGGAACATGATGAACAGCCCGAACGTGAACACGAAGGGCGCGACGACCCGGACGGTCGCCATGATGATGGGGCTCTCGACGTAGGGGCGGGGCTCCGCTCCGTTCGAGACGGCCTCGGGGGCCTCGGCCTCCGGGTCACGCGCGGCGTCGGCCTCCTCGTCCGGGGGCGTCTCGCTCACGCGAACACCTCCTTTCGAAGCACGACCAAGATACCGACGCCCGCGGCGTACACCACGACCGCCTCCCCGAGGGTGTCGAACCCACGGTAGGCCGCCAGCACCGCGGTGACGGCGTTCTTGACGCCCGCCTCCTCGTAGGCGTTGTCGAGGTAGTAGGCGGTCACCTCGGAGGTCGCGACCGGGGTCTCCGCGCCGCCGACCGGCGGGAGCGCCCCGAGCGTGGTCGCGAGCACGCCGACCAGCGCGAGCGCGACCCCGAGCGCGGGGAGGTCGAGGCGCTCGATGGTCCGCTGGCCCGACGGCCGGACGGTCTTGGCGATGGTCAACAGGAACAGGACCGTGGTCACGCCAGCGCCGACGGCGGCCTCGGTGAGGCCGACGTCGGGCGCGCGGAGCACGACCCAGATGACCGCCATGCCGAGGCTGTAGGCGGCGAACGCGATGATGGAGCCGAGCACGTCCCGGAGCACCGCGGTGGCGAGCGCGGTCGCGAGCACGAACCCCAGCAGGGTGAGTTCGAGGGGACTCATTCCTCGACCTCCCTCTCGGTCGGCCCGGACCCCGTTCCGTCGGTCGGCCCGGAC
Organism: Halorussus salilacus; assembly: GCF_024138125.1. Classification (NCBI taxonomy): domain Archaea; kingdom Methanobacteriati; phylum Methanobacteriota; class Halobacteria; order Halobacteriales; family Haladaptataceae; genus Halorussus; species Halorussus salilacus. The sequence goes on along the minus strand of NZ_CP099993.1, from coordinate 550,721 downwards.
CCCGTTCCGTCGGCCGACCCGCTGTCGGCCCCGTCTCTGGTCCACGGCTCGATGCCCTCCTCGGCGGCCGCCCGCGCGATGGCGTGGGCGGCGGTCGGATTCGTGATGAACATGAACAAAAGCAGGAGTACCGCCTTGACGGTCGAGACGTCGAGTCCGAACGTCACCGCCACCGCGGCCAGCGAGAGTCCGGCCGCGAGGGTGTCGCTCTTCGAGGCGCTGTGCGACCGGGTGTAGAGGTCGGGGAGCCGAACGATGCCCACCGCGGCGACGACGGCGAAGAACACGCCGCCCGCCGCCAGCACGAGGACGGCTATCTCACGGGGCGTCACAGCACACCACCCCGCTCGACGGTGAACTTCGAGATGGCGATGCTCATCAGGAAGTTCAGCAGGGCGTAGACGATGGCGATGTCGAGCGCGCCGACGTCGCGGTACGCGCCCGCGACCAGCGCGATGGTCACCACGATGTTCGAACCGATGACGTTGACCGCGATGACCCGGTCCTGCATCGTCGGCCCGCGGACGAGTCGGTACACGACCACGAGCGAGATGAGGACGAAGGCGGCGGCCGCGGTCAACAACACGTCGCTGATGAATGTCACGTTGTGTCACTCTCCGTTGTGGTCTCGGTGTCGTTCGAGTCCCCGGCGCGCTCGGCCGGACTCGGGATGTCGGCCGCCGACCGGCCGTAGAAGACGAACCGGACCGCCCGTTCGAGCCCCCCGTCGAGGAGGTCCTCACGCGAATCGGTCGTCAGCGCGTGAACCGTGAATTTCTGTCGGTTCACGTCGACGGTGAGCGTCCCCGGCGTGAGGGTGATGCTGTTGGCCAGCGTCGTCACCGGTAGCTCCGACCAGACCGCGGCGTCGAACTCCACGACCTCGGGGTCGATGGGGAGGTCGGGGTGGAGCACGACGTAGGCGATCTGGACGTTCGCCTTCGCGATCTCCCACACCAGAAGGGGCGCGTACAGCCCCATCCGGACGAGTCGGCCGACCAGCCGACCCACGTTGGCGAACCCGCTCAGCGAGATGCGCCACAGCAGGCCCGCGACCACGAGGCCGGAGATGGCCCCGGTCGCGAGTTCGAACGGCGCGAGCGACCCCGCGATGACGAGGTAGAACCCGAACGCCCAGCCGAACAGCACCACGAACTGGCCGAGGCTGGCGCGCCGGACGATGGGGAACCGCCGCGTCGGCCGGTCGACCGGCGCGACCTCGGCGTCGAGGCCCGCCCGTTCGAGTTCGGTCTCCAGCGGAGGAAGGAGGGGTGTCATCCCCAGCGGATTGAACTCGGGGTCGAGGACGACCGTCTCGATGGCGTTCTCGCGGGCGTACCGACCGAGCACGTCTGCGTAGTCGCGGGGATTGAACAGGTACTCGCCCTCGGCGACGAAGCCGGTCTCGACGCCGACGTCGGCGTCGTACTCCGCGAGGTCCTCCTCGATCCACGCCTCGACGCGGCCGAGGAGTTCCTCGGCATCCGCGGGGCGTTGGCCGGGGGTGATTCGCTGGCTCACGGGATAGACGAAGTGGATGGTCGGACGCGGCTCCGAGTCGGACTCGGCCGCGGTGGTGGCGGCGTACGCCACCGTGTTGCGAAGCGTGGACGAATCGCGAACCGGAACCAGGATGCGCGCTCCCGTCATTGTCGCGTTGCTCTCGGCGCGTTGCTCTCGGGACGACGATACGCCAGTAGGTGTCCGACCATCGTTGATATCCTACCTGAAAAGCGCGCCCAGTGTCTAAAGATTGCTTCGGTTTCTCACGGTTCGCCGCCGAATCGGCGCGGCCTCAGGACAGTTCCTCGGCCAGTCGCTCGGCGACCTTCCGGCCCAGTTCGGCCTTCGTCCCCTCGTGTTCGCGAACGCTCGACTCGTCGACGAACAGCGCGCGGGTCCGGTCGTCGCCCATCACTCCGGCGTCGTTGGCGACCACGAACGAGAGGTCGGCGCGCCGGAGCGTCTCGCGGGCGCGCTCGACCATCGCCGCGTCGTCGCCGCCGGTCTCGGCCTTGAACCCCACGATGGGGATGTCGCTGTCGGCGCGAATCTCGTCGATGAGTTTCGGGGTCGACGACAGGTCGAGCGAGAGGTCCCGGCCCGAGCGTATCTTCTCCCCTTCGGCCTCGACCGTGTAGTCGGAGATGGCCGCGGCCGAGACGAGCGCCGAGGCGCTCGTCTCGGTCGCCTGCCGGACCGCCGCGAGCATCTCCTCGGCGGTCTCGACCGATACGAGATCGGCGTAGGCGACCTCCCCGACGGCCTCGCCCCGTCCGAGCGCGTGGGGGCCGACGAACCCGTGGACCAGCGTCACGTCGGCACCGAGGACGTGGCAGGCCCGGGCGACCGCCCGGCCGGTCCGGCCCGACGACCGGTTCGTGAGGACCCGGACGGGGTCGACCGGTTCGCCGGTCGCGCCGCTGGTGACGACCACGCGCTCGCCCGCGAGGGGGTCGGGCGTGGCGGCGCGCGCGACTGCGAGCGCGATGGCGTCCTCGGTCGCGATCTTGGCCTTGCCCTCCTCGATTCGGGGGTCGACGAACTCGACGCCCCACGACTCGACGCGCTCTATCGCGTCGAGGACGCCGGGGTGGTCGTACATGGGTTCGTGCATCGCGGGCGCGACCACGACCGGGACGCCCGCGCCGAGCGCGGTCGTCGCGCAGGTGGTCACGGGCGTGTCGTCTATCGCGGCCGCCACCTTGCCGACGGTGTTGGCGGTCGCCGGGGCGAGGAGGAACACGTCGGCCCACCCGTCCCGGCCGCAGAGTTCGACGTGCTCTACGTCCCCGGTTATCTCGGTGACGACCGGATTGTCGGTGGCGAACTCGACCGCCCATGGGTGGACGATACCACGCGCGCTGTCGGTCGTCACCGCGCGGACCGACGCGCCGCGCCGCCGGAGTTCGTGGGCCAACTCGACCACCTTCACCGCGGCGATGCTACCGGTGACGCCCAGCGCGACGTTGACTCCCGCGAGCATTACCCGACGTTCGGGTCCTGATACGTTAAATGGGTGTGGGTTCGACTCGCCGCGCGGGCCGACTCCGATTCCGCGGTATCGAGTCGTTCCGGGCTCCCACCGCCCCGAACAATACAGTATAAAAACTGAGAATCTAGCATTGAAACAGTTGCAACGGTCGGGAGGGCCGGTTCGAAATCGTCGGGAACGAGTCCCCGCTTGATATACCCCGGCCACCAGGGACTGGGTGTATGACGGAACACACCCTCGCAGACGAGAACGTTGCCGAAGTGAGTGCGGCCTTCGACCTGCTCTCGAACGCTCGCCGCCGCGGCGTCCTCTACGCGGTCGGCCGCGACGGCCGCGCGGCCGTCGACGACCTCGCCGAGCGCATCGCCGCGTGGCAACGCGACGGCGGGTCCGTCGAGGAGACCGGCGGTCCGAGCGCCGACGAGGTCCGGACGAGCCTCGTCCACGTCCACCTCCCCAAACTCGCCGACGCGGGGGTCGTGGCGTACGACCGCTCGACGGGAATCGTGCGCCTCACCGAGTCGGCGACCGACCTCGAACCCTACCTGCGGCGGTCCGACGACTCGGACTCGATGCAGTCGGGGTCGCCCCGCACGCCCGGCTTCGCCGACTGAATTCGGGCATCGCATCGAGGTTCCGGCGGGTCGAAGGGAGCGTCGTCGATTCGTTCCGGGGTCCGAATCCGGAACGGCAATGGACTCGCGTTTCGGAAACGGGGTCAGTCGTCGTCGACGCTCGGGTGCTGTTCGGGTTCGCCGGGGTGGGGCGACTCGAAGTACTCGCGCATGACCGACCGGGATTCGGCCTCGCGCCGACCGCGCTCTTGCCCGTCTATCTCCTCGCAGCCCGGCGGGAGGTCCCGACCGCGCCCGGTGAAGTACCGGTCGGGCGCGACCCAGTCGTGGTAGAACGGCCGGTCGTCGTCCTCCAGCAGGGTCACCGCGACCTCCGCGCCGTGGCCCGCGACGACCGCGGTCTGGTGGGGCTTCCCGGCGAGGCGGCCCGCGGCGTAGAGGCCCCCGACCCCGGTCCGGCCGCGCTCGTCGGTCTCGACGAAGGTCTTGCCGCGCTCGACGAACTCCACTCCCTCCACGCCGTCGAGGTAGCCCGTCTCGTTCTTGGTCGCCGCGACGACGGACGCCGATTCGAACCGGTCGCCCCCGGCGGTCTCGACCGCGAACCGGTCGCCAGCACCGTCGTCGGCGTCGGTCCGGTTCACCGCGACCACCTCGGCCTCCCGGCGCTCACAGCCCGCGCGGTCGGCCTGATCGGCGAGCATGTCGAGGAACAGCCGGGAGTCGACGCCCGCCGGGAAGCCGGGGACGTTCTCCAGATGGGCGTTTCGCCGGAGCAGCGACCCGCCCGCGTCGAGGACGAGCGTCCGGAAGTCGTGTCGGGCGGTGTAGACCGCGGCGGTCAGGCCCGCGACCCCGCCGCCGACGATCACCACGTCGTAAGCGTCTCGGTCTGCCATGGTGGGGCGTTCGCGCGCAGGGAGTAACAAATCTCGCGGTTCGGGTCGGACCCCTCGGAGTGACGACAGACCGACCCGGCCAACCCGGCGCGCGCTGGCGCGACCTCACTGTTCGAGGTCGCGCCCTCATGCGCGAGGGACGAGGACCGCAGACTGCGAGCGAAGCGAGCAGTCGCGGACCGCAGTCGGTTGGGGAGGCGTGTGGCCTGCGGTCGCGGTGCGGTTTCTCCTCGGTACCGGGAGTAGCTAGCTTCTCGGCGTCCGAGATTCTGTTTCGAACGCTTCTGAGCTAGCTACTCCCGTCACCTATGAGGACCGCACCTCGTCCTCCCCAGCCTCCTGCGGTCCTCACTGCGTTGCGGTCCTCGTCCACCGTCAGAGCGTCGCTCTGACGAGCCTGCGTTCGCTCCGCTCACGCAGACCTCGCGCGCGAGCAACGCGCGCGCCGAACGATACATTCCCGGTCGACATTTTCGTTCGGTTCTCGGTCGAGGGCGAGCAGAACGACGCCAATCACCCCCAGTCGCCGGAACTTTTACGCTCCGCTCGTCCGAACCCCGGTTCGTGGACAGCGTCGAAGTCAGCACCGTCGTCTACGTGCCGCCCGAGGAGGCCTACGAGTTTCTCACCGACTTCGAGGGGTACGCCGGGTACTCGAAGCACCTCACCGGGGTCGAGCGCCACGGCGACGGCGGCCCGGGAACCGAGTACGACATCCACCTCCGGTGGTGGAAGCTGAACTACACCGTCCGGTCGACGGTGACCGACCTCGACCGGCCCGAGCGTATCGACTGGCGACTGGTCAAGGACCTCGACGCCCGCGGGCAGTGGCTGGTCGACCACGTCCCCGAGGAGGCCCCCGAGGACCGCGAGACCGCCTCGCGGGTCCGACTCGTCATCCGGTTCGACGCCGACTCGGCGAGTTCGGACATGCTCGACCTGCCGCGGCTGGTCTCGCTCGGATGGGTCGTCAAGAAGGTCGAACCGCTCGTGCTGGAGGAGGCCGAGCGCGTGGTCGAGCGCATCGTCGCCGACCTCGAAGGCGAGCACCGCCCGGTCGAACTGACGCTTCACGACACGCCCGACTCGGTGTGAACACGCCCGAGTCGATGTGTGGATTCGGACTCGGCGAAAAACGGGACTCCGCCGCTACTCGTCGAGTTCGCCGTAGTCGCCGCCGAACTTGATGAAGAAGTACGCCAGCCCGAGCGTGAACACGAGCGCGGCGGTGGTGGCGATGCTGAGCGTCTTGGCGCTGCTCGGGACCGCGGGCCCGGCGGCCGCACCGCCGCCTCCGGCGTCCTCAGAGACGGTGATGGTGGCTTCCATCCCGGCGCTCTGGTGGGGGGTGCAGTAGTAGGCGTAGTCGCCCTCGGTCTCGAAGGTGTACTCGTACTCGTAGCCGGTGTCGTAGGTCTCGTCGTCGCCGCCCTCGGTGCCTTCCCAGTCGGAGTCGTCGGGCGTGCTCTCGGCCACCACGTTGTGGTTGTCCGAGTCCCAGACCCACTTGACCGTCGTTCCGGGCGTAATTTCGAGTTCCGCGGGGTCGTAGACGAGTTCGCCACCGGGGCCGACGGTGACTTCTTCGGTGCTGCCGCCACCGCCGCCGTCGCCGTCGCCCTCGGATTCGTTGTCTTGGCCCGCCGCGGTCCCCGCCGCGGCCGCGGTCGCGGCCGCGCCGGTGGCGGTCCGCATGAACCCGCGCCGCGTGACCGACTCGCTCGGTTCCGTGTTCGTCATACCTGACGGTAGCGCGGGCGGGTACTCTATACTTTCGATACGACCTCTTCCCGCGCTCCGCAACCTTTTCCTGCGCTCCGGGCCGCGCTCCGCAACCGTTTGCCAGCGGAGGCCCGCGCGGAGCGCGGGCCTCCGCTGGCAAACGGTTGCTCAAAAGCCTTCGCTCGCGGGACAATCACTCGTGCGCCCGTAGAACGGTCGGGAGTCGATACGTGTTCGAAAATCGAAGGTCACGAAATCCGCCGGTTCAAAGGCTGTAGTCGTGCTCTCCCGTCTCGGTGTCGAGGAACGCGGTCAGGAGGTCGATGGTCGCCCCAACGTCGCCGTGGTGGGCGCTCTCGGTGACCGTGTGGAGGTACCGGGTGGGAATCGAGATGGCCCCGACCGGCTTCGCGCCGTGGGTGTTCTGGAACCCCGAAGTGTCGGTCGCGCCCGAGGGGAGGACTTCGAGCTGGTGGTCGATGTCGCGCTCCTCGGCGACCGACCGCATCCGGCGGTGGACCTTCGGGGTCGTGACCACGCTGGAGTCCTTGAGCTTTATCGCTGTCCCCTCGCCGAGTTCGGTCACGTACTCGCCCTCCTTCTCGACCGCGGGGATGTCGTTGGCGACCGTCACGTCCAGCGCGACCGCGAGGTCCGGGTCGAGGTCCACACCGAGCGCGGGCGCGCCCCGGATGCCCAGCTCCTCTTGGACTGTCGCGCAGAAGTGGACTGTCACGTCCGGGTCGTCGAGTCGCTTCGCGGCTTCGAGCATCGCGAACAGGCAGACCCGGTCGTCGAGCGCCTTGCCGGTGACGTGGTCGCCGACCGTGGTGGTCGTCTGGTCCATGCTGACGAGGTCGCCGACCGAGACCCGTTGGTCGACCTCCTCGGCGGGCAGACCGAGGTCGACGTGAACGTCCTCGACCGACAGGCCGTCCTCGTCGTCTTCCTGGACGTGGGTCGGGATGGAGCCGATGACGCCCGTCAAATCTCCCTCCTCGGCGTGGACCCGCACGCGCTGGGCGCGGAGCACGTCGGCGTCCCACCCGCCGAGGGCGTCGAGTTCGAGGAAGCCCTCGTCGGTGATATGACGGACCATGAAGCCGATCTCGTCCATGTGCGCGGCGACCGCGACCGAGTAGTCGCTCGACCCCTCGACCGTTCCCACCACGTTGCCCATCGCGTCGGTGTGGACCGAGTCGACCACCCCGTCGAACTCCCGGCGAACGAGTTCGCGGATTCGGTCCTCGTACCCGGCGACGCCGCTTTCCTCGGTGAGTTCTCGCAGGAGGTCGAAGTCGAAATCGAAGTCGGCGTTCATGGGAAGGAATGACGCCCCACTGCTTATAAACCCGGTCATCCCGTCCCGACCCGTCCGTCCCGAACAACCCACAACCAGTTTCCAGTTGTTCCGGAACGTTTTTGCGGGAAACTGCACACAACACGCGTATGGCAGACGAAGAAACCGAAGCCGAACTCCGCGAGCAGTTCACCGACGCCTTCGAAGGCGCAGACTACCCGGTCAGCAACCCGATGGACCTCGTTCCCGCGCTCCCGAACGGTCCGGGCACGCGCTTCGAGGCGGGCGACGTGAGCTTCACCGCGATGGAGCTCTCGACGAAGATGTCCGACGCGCAGGACTTCCCCTACGATGACGTCGACTCGCTGGTCGACGACCTCATCGAGGGCCTGAAGGACAAGGACATGATCTGACTACTCCTCGTCGTCATCGTCTTCGTCGGGAAGCGCGACCAACAGCACTTCCCAGACGTCGTACTGTTCGTTGAAGTGGCTGTCCAGCACCCGGTCTCTCTCCCCGATGGGAATCGGCTGTTGCGGGTGCGAGACTTCGAGCCACGTCACCGTCGGCTCGGTGATGTCCATCTCCGCGATGTCGTCGGGCGCGGCGTCGGCGGCCTCTCCCATCTCCGATTCGCCCGAACCCGTCGGCTGGTCTTGGCGTTCCACGATAACTCCCCCGTCTCCGGTACCACACCGGTCCATAAAACCCTGCTGGCGAGCGTTCCGCCGTTGCGCATCCCGCCTCCCGGCAGGTATCCGGAACCCACAAGTCCCGACCGGCCCAACGTCCGGCAATGAGAGTTCGGATGGACCGCCGAATCGCGGCGCTCGCGGCCTTCTTCACGGCCGTCCTCGCTGGCCCGGTCGTCGGGCGGGCGCTGGCCCACGGCGGCAACCTCCGGGCGGCGGCGGGGTCGATGTCGGTTCCGACGTGGCTGTTCCTGCTCACCGGCGGAGGGGTCGTCGGCGCGTCGTTCCTGCTCGCGAGCTTCGTCACCGACCGGGCGTTCATCCGGACGATGCACGAGTGGCGTCGCGTCGCGAGCGCGCGGGTCGACGGCATCCGGACCGTGACCCGACTGCTGTCGGTCCTCGCGCTCGTCGGCATCGTCGTCATCGGTTTCCTCGGTCCGGCCGACTCGCTCCGGAACGCCGCGACCATGGTCGTGTGGGTCGGCTGGTGGGCGGGCTACGTCGCGACCGTCTACCTGCTGGGCAACAGCTGGCCCGCGCTGAACCCGTGGCGCGCGCTCGCGGAGTGGCTCCCCTCGCTCGACCGCGAGTACCCCGAGCGGTTCGGCGCGTGGCCCAGCGTGGTCGGCCTGCTCGCGCTCATCTGGGTCGAGGTCGTCAGCCCGCTGGCCGACGAGCCCCGACTGCTCTCGTGGGTCATCGTCGGCTACTCGGTCGTCACGCTGGCGGGCGCGCTGGTCTACGGCCCCGACGCGTGGTTCGACAACGTCGACCCCGTCTCGCGGGTGTTCCGCTACTACGGCCGGGTCGCACCGTTGCGCCGGACCGACTCGGGGTTCGAACTCCGGCTGCCGGGCGCGGCGCTGACCGAACCCCGCCTCGCCGACGGCCGCGACGAGGTGGCGTTCGTGGTCGCCCTGCTGTGGGTGACGACCTACGACGGCTTCGTCGGCACGCCCGTCTGGGCCGAGTTCGCCCGGGCGGTCGTGGGAGTCGGCGTGCCCGCGCAGCTCGTCTACCCCGCCGCGCTCCTCGTCGGGTTCGGGGCGTTCTGGGGCGCCTACCGGCTCGCCTCACGGTACTCCCGGGAGACCGCCGGGACCTACCTCACCCCGGAGGCCATCGGCCGCCGGTTCGTGCCCTCGCTTCTGCCCATCGCGGCGGGCTACCACCTCGCGCACTTCCTCGGGTACTTCATCTCGCTGTCGCCCGTGCTGACGAATGCGCTCTCGTCACCGCTCTCGCCGCCGTTCGACCCGGTGGTCATCGTGCTCCCGGGGTGGTTCGGAACGGTCGCGGTGACGTTCGTCCTGCTTGGCCACCTGCTCGCGGTGTGGGTCGCCCACGCGACCGCGTACGAGGTGTTCCCGGGGCGTCTGCAGGCGGTCCGGAGCCAGTACCCCTTCGTGGTCGTGATGGTGCTGTACACCATGATCAGCCTCTGGATCGTCGCCGCCCCCGACGTGGAACCGCCTTACCTGTGACCGACGACACGTTCACCATGACCGACGACCCCCTCACCCCATGACCGACGAACCCCTCACGTACGAGACCCGCGTTCCGCCCGACGAGTCGCCCGTCGAGTGTCCCTACTGCGAGCGCCCGCTGGAGAGCGAGGAACTGCTCGTCCTCCACGAGGGGCTCGACCACTGGGAGGACCTCTCGGACGCGGAGCGCGAGGCCTTCCAGTCGGCGTACGCCGAGGAGACCGACGACCTCCGTAGCTTCCGGCTGAAGGTGCTGGGACTGCTCGTACTGCTGTACTTCGGGTTCCTGTTCGTCTACTCCTACTACACGAACGACCCCCTCAGCGGCGGGCTCTTCGTCGGCGGGTGGCTCCTCGGGGCCTGACCCTCGGCGCGACGCCGTCGGCGTCGCGCCCCGACCGAGCAGTCGGAGCGCTTTAGTTTCCACCGGACCCACCCACTACCATGGACGAACAACCCGGGCTGAGCGACGAGTACCGGAAGGCGAGTCCGTGGCCGGTGTTCGTCGCGTTCGGACTCGCCATCTTCGAGGTCGGTATCGTCATGGCACTGTTCCCCGTCGCGGTCGGCGGGCTCCTGCTGTTCGTCGGGAGCGTCGTGGGCATCCTGCGCGAGTCCGAGTACGTGGGCAATCCGTGGAAGGCGCTGGTCGCGGCGTCGGTGGTCTGTCTGGTCGCTGGCGGCGCGGTCGCGCTCAACACCACCGACGCCATCCGCCTCCGGGGCCTCGCGGTGGTCGTCGGCGGCTTCCTCGTCCTCTTGGCCGGGGTCTTCGGGTCGCTCTGGGAACCCCGCGCGGTGTAGGACGACGAATCGGAAACCTATTTGTCGGCTGCGTGGCTACCGGCGACCATGGCAACCCCCATCTTCGAACGGGAGACGTGGCTCGACATCACGGTCAACCTCATCCCGCTCTGCATCATCGGCTTCTTCATCGCGCTGTTCACGGTCGCGACGCCGTGGGCGATAGAGGGCCTGACCTCCGCCGTCGCGTACGGCCTGCTCATCGTTCCCTTCGTCCTGCTGGCGTACCTCACGTACGTCGCGGCCGACCGCATCGAGTCGGCCGAATCGGGCGACGCGGAGTGAGTTCAGTCCTTCAGTTCGAGATAGCCCAGCGCCTCTAACTGCTCTTTCTCGACCCCGTCCACCGGGTCGCGGAGCCGTTCGTCCTCGCGGTCGAAGAGGTACTCGGGGATGGCCTCGCGGAACTCCGAGACGACCTCTGGGTGGTCGTCGGCCACGCAGTCGGTCTCGTCGGGCGAGGCGTCGAGGTCGTACAGCTGGACCGACTCGTCGTCGTAGATGAACTTCCAGCCGTCCCACCGGCCCGCGACCACCTGCTCGTCGTCGGGCCGACCCGACCCGAGGGCGACGACCCGACGGTCGTCGCCCTCGAACAGGGGCTCGCCCTCGAAGTCGAACTCCTCGGGGTCGATACCGTGGAACGCACAGACGGTGGGCGCGAGGTCGAGCAACTGGCGCTGTTGCTCGACGGTGTCGGGAGCGTCGGAGTCGTTTGCGGTCCCGGCCTCGCGCTTGACGAGCAGGGGGACGTGGATGAGTTCGTCGTAGGGGTAGTTTCGGTGGAAGTAGTTGCCGTGCTCGGCGAACTCCTCGCCGTGGTCGCTCGAAAAGACGACGTTTGCGTCGTCCCAGACACCGAGGTCGGCCATCGCGTCGAACAGTCGGTCGAGGTGGCGCGAGCAGTACCGCAGGTCCGAGTCGTAGAGGTCCTCCAGCAATCGGCGTTCGCTCGCGGAAATCTCCTCGGGCGCGGTCCCCGCGGTCTTCATCAGGCGCTTGATTCGGTCGGTGTCGAGGGGTTCGTCGAGGTAGGCGGGGTCCTCGTCGTGGACGCCGTAAGGCCGGTGGCCCTCCATGTAGTGAATCCAGAGGAAGAAGTCCTCGTCGCGGTTGTCCTCCAGCCACGAGACCGCGGTGTCGGTGACGACCTCCGCGCTCGTGTACCCGAGGTACTGGAAGTCGGGCGTGGGAACGAGTCGCCGGTAGGCGTCGTCGACGGCCTCGTACACCGGTTCGACCCGCCGCAGGAGGGGACCGACTCGCGACGCGAGTCGGTCCACGCGGTGGACGATCCGGTCCCGCAACGCTCGGTCGCTGTTGGCCTCCTCGTGGTACTCGTCGCGACCAAGGTCGAGGTTCTGATCGAATCGGAAGTCGGCGTCCACGAGACCCACGCCGGTCTGGGTGCCGACCGCCGCGGTCGTCACCCCGCTGTCCCCGAGGATGGACGCGATGGTCGGCAGTTCGGCGAGTTCGTCGTACGCGAGGAACTGCGAGGTCTGAAACGAGGGAATCGAGATGCGGGTGTAGGGCGCGTTCGAGAACGCGGCCTCGAACCGGGTCCCGTCCGCGGTGAGTCTGTCGAGGGCTGGCATCGTGTCGCGCTCGTGGCCGTACTGCCCGAGGTGGTCGGCCCGCAACGCGTCGACGGTGATGAGAATCGTGTGCATTGGAGTCCTCCGTTCAGGGGGCGTCGGCTTGGACGACGACTGACGCGACCAAAAATACGACGATGTGAGCTCCGGCTTACACCTCGACGGACCGGTGGTCGGCCCGACGCCGCGAATCGACCGTCGGGCGCGGTTCCACGACTCTTGGGTCCGATTACCACGGTTCAACCGAGCGATTCTCGACGTATCGGGAATCGTACGATAGACGCCGAGGTCGAACTCCCGGCCCGACCGAACCCGTTCGCCTTCGCGTCTTTTTCGACCGTAATCGCACCCCCACGTCGCGGGGACGGAACCTAACCTTTCTTTACCTTGTAGTCCTGACCGTGGGGTATGGTAGAAGCCGGGCAAATAGCACTCACCGTCGTCATGGGGGTGTTCCTGCTTGCGGTCGCCGCGTTCCTCACGCGCCTCGAGGACTGGCGTTCGTACACTCCCCTCGCGACCGGTGGGGGTTACGTCGGCGAACAGACCGGGCAGGTACACCACGAGAAGCCCGCCGGAATCGTACGCTGGTTGACCACCGTCGACCACAAGGACATCGGGATGCTCTACGGCCTCTTCGGCCTCCTCTCGTTCGCGTGGGGCGGCATCGCGGTCCTCCTGATGCGGACCGAACTCGCGGTGCCCGAGGAGGCCATCATCGGGGCGAACTTCTACAACGCCCTGCTGACGACCCACGGCATCACGATGCTGTTCCTGTTCGGGACGCCCATCATCGCGGCGTTCGGGAACTACTTCATCCCGCTACTCATCGGAGCCGACGACATGGCGTTCCCCCGCATCAACGCCATCGCGTTCTGGTTGCTCCCGCCCGCCGCAATCCTCATCTGGATCGGCTTCCCGCTGGGTGCGACCGACATCGGCATCAGCGCGGCCGAGACCAGCTGGACGATGTACACGCCGCTGTCGGTCGAACAGGCCAACCCCGGCGTGGACCTGATGTTGCTGGGACTGCACCTGTCGGGGGTGTCGGCGACGATGGGGGCGATAAACTTCATCGCGACCATCTTCACCGAGCGCGGCGAGAACGTCGGCTGGGAGAGCCTCGACATCTTCTCGTGGACGATGCTCACCCAGTCGGGACTCATCCTGTTCTCGTTCCCCCTGCTCGGGAGCGCGCTGGTGATGCTCCTGCTCGACCGCAACTTCGGCACGCTGTTCTTCGCGGCCGAGGGCGGCGGCCCGATGCTGTGGCAGCACCTGTTCTGGTTCTTCGGCCACCCCGAGGTGTACATCCTCGTCCTCCCGCCGATGGGACTGGTCAGCCTCATCCTGCCCAGATTCTCCGGCCGAAAGCTGTTCGGATTCAAATTCGTCGTCTACTCGACGCTCGCCATCGGCGTCCTCTCGTTCGGCGTCTGGGCCCACCACATGTTCAGCACGGGCATGGACCCCCGCATCCGGGCGTCGTTCATGGCGGTCTCGCTCGCCATCGCCGTCCCCTCGGCAGTCAAGACCTTCAACTGGATCACCACCATGTGGAACGGCCGGCTCAGGCTCACCGCGCCGATGCTGTTCTCCATCGGGTTCGTCCAGAACTTCATCATCGGCGGCGTCACCGGCGTCTTCCTCGCGTCGGTTCCGGTCGACCTCGTTCTCCACGACACCTACTACGTGGTCGGGCACTTCCACTTCGTCGTGATGGGAGCCATCGCGGTCGCCGGCTTCGCGGGCATCTACTACTGGTTCCCGCTGTACACCGGCCGGATGTACCAGCAGACGCTCGCGAAGATTCACTTTTGGACCACCATGGTCGGGTCGAACATGACCTTCTTCGCCATGCTGTTCCTCGGGTACGGCGGCATGCCCCGTCGGTACGCCACCTACCTCCCGCAGTTCGCCGACTGGCACATGGTCGCCACGGTCGGGGCGTTCATCATGGGCTTCGGCCAGCTCGTGTTCGTCTGGAACATCGTGACCTCGTGGCTCGAAGGCCCGCGCGTCGAGTCGGGCGACCCGTGGAACCTCGAGGACGACGGTCTGAAGACCAAGGAGTGGGCGTGGTTCGAGCGCAAGCGCGAGACCGCGCTTGCGGCCACCGACGGCGGCGAGGAAGTCGTCCCTGACGGCGGCCAAGAGATAAACGGCGACGAACCCGCCGAAGACGAAGCGTAACGAGCAATTTTTCGGTTTTTCTCTCGACCGGGTAGCGTTCGCTACGGCCCGAGTCGGTCGATAACTTCGATTCCGATACGGCGACGGACCCCGGTCGCCCCCGTCAGGTCGTCACGTCACCGCGAGGATGATACCCATCGCGAACATGAGAAGCGCGATTCCCCCGAGCAGGAGCGCCAACAGGTCTTTCTCGGACATACTCGACCTACGGCCCGACCGGATGAAAAGGCTAATCCTTCCGCCGACCCGAGGGTCGACCGTGACGGGGACGTTCGAGGGTCGACGGCTCGTGGTCGGACTCTACGCGCTCATCGTGGCCATCACCGGCGTCGTGGGCGCGGTACTCGGTGCGTTCGGTCCCGGCGACCTCACCGCGGTGGAACTGTTTGGCGTGATGGAACTCCAGCCCACGCCGCTGGGGCTGGCGGTGTACGGCGCGGTCACGGTCGGACTCGTTCTGGGCGTCCTGCTGGGGCTCGTGGTGGTCGTCTCGCACGTCGCCGACGCCGAGCAGGCCGGGGAGAACAGCTAAGGTCCCGTTCGTCGTGGACCGGAGCATGTACCACGTCGTGGTCGCTCTCGACGAGGACGCCGACCGTGCGCGGAGACAGTCCCGAGCCGTCGCCGACCTCCCGCAGGCTGCTCGGGAGGTCCGGGCGACGCTCCTGCACGTATTCACCGACGGAGAGGGAGCGTCGGCGACCGAGGTCGGGGCGGTCCGGCGGGCCAGCGACGTCCTGAACAACGCCGGTGTCGATGTCGAGGTGATAGAGCGCAGCGGCGAACCAGCCGCCACCGTACTGGACGTCGCCGACCGGGTCGATGCCGACTGCATCTGCGTCGGCGGGCGCAGGCGCTCGCCCGCCGGGAAGGCCATCTTCGGCAGCGTCTCTCAGTCGGTCATCCTTCAGGCCGACCGTCCCGTGCTGGTCACGGGCGGGTTCGAGGAGTAGCGTCGGCCGCCGAGGAGGGGCCGACCGGCGCGAGACGAGCGACTCCCGTCGACGGGGGCGGGACGAACGCCCAGTCCGACCGGCACGAACCCGCCGGTGGGCGGCGATTCTACAAGCAAACTTGTAGGGATTCAAATGAACTTTCGGCAAGATTTCCGTTAAAGTGAAACCCGAACGGGCGGAACTCTCGTGTATGAGCGCAGACCAGGAACAGCAGTCGATTCGATGCCTCGTCGCCAAGGTCGGACTCGACGGCCACGACCGCGGGGCCCACGTCATCGCCCGCGCGTTCCGGGACGCCGGGTTCGAGGTCATCTACTCGGGACTCCACAACGCGCCCGACGAGATCGTGCAGGCGGCGGTCCAGGAGGACGTGAACGTGCTGGGCATCTCCATCCTCTCGGGAGCCCACAACACCCTCGTGCCGAAGGTCATCGACGGCCTCAAGGAGTACGACGCGTTCGAGGACACCCTGATCCTCGTCGGCGGGGTCGTGCCTGACGACGACAAGGCCGAACTCAAGGAGATGGGCGTCGCCGAGGTGTTCGGCCCCGGCACGCCGATGGAGGAGACCATCGAGTTCGTCCGCGAGAACGCGCCCCAGCGATGAGCGCCGACGCAGAACACGCCGAGTTGGTCGAGGAGCTGCTCGCGGGCAAGCACCGCGCGCTCGCGCGAGTCATCACCAAGATAGAGAACCGCGACCCGGGCTACCGCGAACTCGTCTCGGCGCTCCACGACCACACCGGCGACGCCGAGGTCGTCGGCATCACCGGGAGTCCCGGCGCTGGCAAGTCGACGCTGGTCGACAAACTCGCGAACTACTACCGCGAGCGCGGCGAGACGGTCGGCGTCATCGCCGTGGACCCCTCCTCGCCGTTCACCGGCGGCGCGGTGCTGGGCGACCGCATCCGGATGGCGAGCAACGTCGGCGACATGGACGTGTTCTTCCGGTCGATGTCGGCCCGCGGCACTCTCGGGGGCCTGTCGACCGCGACCACCGACGCGGTCAAGGCCCTCGACGCGTTCGGCAAGGACAGGATACTCATCGAGACCGTCGGCGCGGGCCAGAACGAGATCGACATCGTGAAGACCGCCGACACGGTCGCGGTGCTGGTCCCGCCCGAGTCCGGCGACAACGTCCAGATGCTCAAGGCGGGCATCCTCGAGATCGGCGACGTGTTCGTGGTCAACAAGGCCGACCTCGACGGTGCCGACCGCACGGTACAGGAACTGCGTGAGATGATCCACATGCAGGAAGACCGCACCGCGAACCTCGCGACCGGCCACCACGGCGCGGGTGCCGTCGGCGGCGGTAGCGGTGGCGCGGACAAAAGCGAAGCGAGCGCCGCCGAGGGCGACGAAGCAGAAAGCTGGAGCCCCCGCGTGGTCGAGACCGTCGCCAAGGACGGGCAGGGCGTCGCGGAGTTCGTCGAGACCCTCGCCGACCACCGGGCGTATCTGGAGGAGTCGGGCACCCTCGAAGCCAAGGCCCGGACCCGGTACGCCGAGGAGATTCGGAACCTGCTCCGCGAAGACGTGGGCGACCTGCTTGAGGACGAGATCGAGCGCCGAGGCGGCATGGCGGAACTGGTCGAGCGCGTCCGGGCGCGCGAGACCGACCCCTATTCGGTGGCCGACGAGATCATCGAACCGCTGGAAGACTGTCTGGAGGAGTAGCTCGGCGCGATTTTTGTTCTAGAAAGCGTCATTTATTTCGAGCGTCGGTGTGTTCTGTTGGCGGCGTAGCTTCGGCTGTCGGTGTATCCGAGAACGCTGGCTACCTCCGGTACCCAGGAGAACCGCAACCACACCCCTCCCCAGCCGATTCCCTCGCTCCTTCCAGTCGCTCAGTCATCCCTCGCGCAATGATGGCGCGAGATGAACTCGCGCCAGCGCGCGCCGTGACCAACGTCGAAGTTGCGCGATACTGGTCTCACTCAAATCGTGGCGCGCGGGGTCGGCCCCTCGTGGGCCGACATTCCCGCGTGAGGGATGAGGCTTGCGAGACGCTTCGCGTCTCGCTGATCTGCGAACTGCGTTCGCAGACATCGAAGCGAGGAGTGAAACGACGAGCGAGAAGCGCAGTCGATTGGGGGAGACGCGTGGTCTGCGGGTGCGGTCCTCCTAGGTACCGGGAGTAGCTAGTACCCTCAACAGTCTTGGAACTCGCGAACGCTCCGTCTCACGATCACGAACACGCTCCATCCCACGGAAGACGCATCGCTGTGCGCTCGAAGAACGACGGTCGCAAAACCGAAAAACACCCAAAAGCGCAGTTCAGATACCGCTCTCGAAGTCGTCGAGGCCGTAGGTCGGCTCGGCACCGCGGCGGTCGAGGGTCTCGTTGGCGAGCAGCCAGTAGACCACCGACAGCGCCTTGCGACCCTTGTTGTTCGTCGGGACCACGAGGTCGACGTTGCTGGTGTTGTTGTTGGAGTCGCACATCGCGATGACCGGGATGCCCACCGTGATGGCCTCCTTGACGGCCTGTGCGTCGCCGATGGGGTCGGTGACGACGAGCACGTCCGGCTCGATGTAGCCGTCGTACTTCGGATTCGTGAGCGTGCCGGGGATGAACCGGCCCGTGCGGGCGCGCGCGCCCACGGCCTCGGCGAACTTCTCGGCCGGGAACCGACCGTACTGGCGCGAGGAGGTGACCAGCACCTGCTCGGGATTGTAGTTCGCGAGGAAGTCGGCGGCGGTGCGGATGCGCTCGTCGGTCTTCGAGACGTCGAGGACGTACAGCCCGTCGGTGCGGACGCGGTGGATGAACCGCTCCATGTCCTGGGTCTTCTGCTGGGTCCCGATGTGGACGCCAGCGCCGAGGTACTCCTCGACGGGGATGAGGAGGTCGGCCTCCTCCTGGTTGTCCATCACGTCCTCGTCGAGGGACGGCCCCTCGTCTTCGGACTCGGTCTCGTCGCCCGCGGTCGTTTCCTCCTCGTCGGCCTGTGCCGCCACGTCGTCGTCGGGGTCGACCGACGGCTCCGCACCGGATTCGCCCTCGGGTTCGAGGTCGGTCTCCGATTCGGCAGCTTCGAGGCCTTCTTCTTCTACCTGTTCGCTCTCGTTTTCGCTCATAGTTGTGAAACGTTCTGCTCGATTCGAACGAGTTCGTTCAGCTTGGCGGTTCGCTCGCCGCCGACCGCGCCCGTCTTGATGTACGGCGCGGCGGTCGCCACGGCGAGGTGTGCGATGGTGGTGTCCTCGGTCTCTCCGCTGCGGTGGGAGATGACCGGCTGATAGCCGTTCTCGACCGCGAGTTCCACGGCGTCGACGGCGTCGCTGAGGGTGCCTATCTGGTTGGGCTTGACCAGAATCGAGTTGCCCGCACCCCGCTCGATGCCCGTCCGAAGTCGCTCGACGTTGGTGACGAACAGGTCGTCGCCGCAGACGAGCGTCCGGTCGCCGACCCTCTCGGTCAGGTCGGCGAACCCGGCGTAGTCGTTTTCGTCGAGCGGGTCCTCGACGTACGCGAGGTCGTACTCGTCGACGAGGTCTGCGACGTACTCGATCTGCTCGCCGGTGTCCCGGGTCGTGTCCCGGTAGACGTACTCCTCGGCGTCGGCGTCGTAGAGCTCCGAACCGGCCACGTCGAGGCCGAACCGGATTTCGAAGCCGAACTCCTCGGAGACGGTTTCGGTGGCCTCCGCCACGATCTCGAACGCTTCGGCGTCGTCGATGGAGGGAGCCCACGCGCCCTCGTCGCCCTTTCCGGCCGGGATGTTCCGGTCGTCCAGCAGGTCGCCGACCTCCTGGTGGACGGCGGCGTTGGCGAACACCGCGTCTTGGACGCTGGGTGCGCCCACGGGCGCGGCGAGGAACTCCTGAATCGCGGTCGCGTCGGCGGCGTGCTCGCCGCCGCCGACGACGTTCCCGAGCGGCGTCGGGAACTCCTCGCCCCGGAACGCGCCGCCGAGGTGCTGATACAGCGGCGCACCCAGCACATCGGCGGCGGCCTTCGCGGCGGCCATGCTGATGGCGACCGCGCTGTTCGCACCGATTTCGGAGAAGTCGTCGGTGCCGTCGGCCGCCCGTAGCGTCCGGTCGACGTCGCGCTGGTCGCCGACGTACACCTGGCCTTCCAAGCGAGGGACGGCGTGCTGGCGAGCCGAGGCGATGGCTTCGCTCGGGTCGAGTTCGATGGCCTCGTACTCGCCGGTCGAAGCGCCGCTGGGCGCGGCCGCGCGGCCGAACCCGCCGCTCTCGGTCACCACGTCGGCCTCGACCGTCCGATTACCTCGGGAGTCGAGTATCTGGCGGAGCCGAACCTCGCTGACCAGCGTCATTGCTTGCCTCGTCGCACCGTGAACGGAAGGACGCCCGCGTCGTACTCCTCGGCCGCGATGAGGATGGGCTCGGTCTCGTCGGTCTCGACGAGTACCGGCGCGCCGTACGACACCTGCAGGGCGCGCGCCCCGATGATGCGTGCCTTCTCGTACCGGGAGTAGCGTTGTTGCTGAGCCATTACTGGTAGGGTGAGACGATGTCCACGAGGTCCTTGTGCGAGACGAGCATCCGGCGACAGCACTGTCGCTCGACGCCGAGTTCGTCGAGGACCTTCTCGGGGTCCTCGTCGCCCTCCTTGGTCGCCGACCGCGCCTTGAACTCTTCCCAGTACTCCCCGACGACCTTGCCGCATGTGAAACAGCGGACTGGTACCATCATGGGTTATCGTTCCTCCGTTCGGAACCGCGGGTTTCCTGTCATGGTCATTAGCGGTAAGATTTCTGGTAGCGCGCGCGAGCGCCGGGGCCGCCCCACTTCTTGGGCTCCGAGCGCCGCGAGTCGTTGACCAGCAGCGACCGGTCGAACTCGATGAACGCGTCTCGGAGTTCGGCGTCGTTGGTGTGCTGGACCAGCCCGCGCGCGATGGCGGTCCGGACCGCGTCGGCCTGTCCGCTGATGCCGCCGCCCTGCACGTCGACCTCAACGTCGACCGCGTCGCGGCGTTCGTCGCCCGCGATGCGGAACGGTTCGAGCATCTTGAGCCGAGCCATCTCGGGTTCGACCAGCTCGACCGGTCGGGAGTTGATTCGCACCAGGCCCTCGCCGTCCGTGACGGTGGCGCGGGCGATGGCCGTCTTCTTCTTTCCGCTCGTATTGGTTACCATGTGACGTTAGCACCCAGATTCTTGCTGATTTCGCCCAACTGGACGAAGCGGATGTTCGATAGCCGGTCCAGCGACGTGCCCTCGAGGACTTCGCCGTCCTCGTCGAAGGGGTTGCCGACGTAGACGCGGACGTTCTCGAACGCCTCGCGGCCGCGGGTCTTCTTGTACGGAAGCATGCCGCGGATCGACCGCTTGAAGATCATGTCCGGTCGCTTGGGGTAGTACGGACCGCGGTCGGACCCCAGCTCGGCGCGCTTCTGGTAGGTCTCCATCACGTCGTCTTCGTTGCCCGTGATGATGGCGTCTTCGGCGTTGATCACCGCGACGCGCTCGCCGTCGAGCGCGCGCTGTGCGACCTGACTCGCCACGCGACCGAGGATGCAGTCGCGGGCGTCCACGACGACGTCGGCGTCGAATTCTGCGATACTCATCGAATCACCCGCACGTTCGTTCCGTCGGGGTTCTGTTCGATTGCCTGTTCGAGGTCGAGAGCCTCACCGTCGGCCTGCTCGATCTTCGTCTCCGCGGTGGACGAGAAGTCCACTGCGGCGACGGTGACAGTCTTCTGCAGAGCGCCGCTCCCGAGAACCTTGCCGGGCACGATAACGGTCTCGTCTTCCTCGGCGTACCGCTCGATGCGGCCGAGGTTGACCTCCGCGTGCGTGCTGCGGGGCTTCTCGAGGCGGTCTGCGACAGTACTCCACACGTCGGCGTCCGAATCGCGGGACTCCGACTTCAGATCAGCGATGAGACTGGTGAGCCTCGGATTCGTCTTGCTCATAATACTTCCTCCTGATGGGAATGAGAATTGCAGTGCAGGGAGCAGGATTTGAACCTGCGGACTCCTACGAGACAGCGCCCTGAACGCTGCGCCGTTGGCCTGACTTGGCTATCCCTGCACGGAGAACACACGTGCAGCCCCTCGCGGGCAACAGTGTGTAGTGGGTGGCCCTTCAAACCAGTTTCGGTCTGACGTGCGTCGTTCCAACGGACCGACGGGAACGCGAGCGGGCGAAGCCCGCGAGCTCGTCGTCGCGCCGTGCGGCTACGCCGCTCGGCGCGACGGGCGAGCGTCGCCGAAACGCGGTTGGAAGGACCCTGCATGGTTCTATAGCTGTACTGCCTCTTCGAGTTCGTCGGCGCGGGCCTCGATGGACCCGACGGCCTCGGTGACGAGTTCGTCGACCGACAGCGAGCCGTCGCTCTCGACGTGGAACACGAACGCCTCCTCGACGTCGTGGACTTCGACCTCCTTGCCGGGGTAGCGGTTCGTGAGGTCGTGGTCGAACTCCTCGGTCGGGACGAGTTCGCCGTCGTCTTCGATGACCCCGCGAAGGACGTTCGTCTCGTCGTCCTCGTACTCGTCACGGTCGCCGACGACCTCCACGCGCTGGAGGTGCCGATAGCCGACGGCCACGCCGCCCTGATGCTTGGCGTGGTCCTTCCCCGACGAGAGGACGGCGTCGGCCTCGAGTTCGAGGCGCTGGTCGTCCTTCAGGTCGATGATGGGAACGTTGTCGTCGGCGGGCTGGACCATCTCGTCGGAACTGACCAGATCGCCCGAGTAGGCGGTACCCGGACCCGACACGTCGAGGCTGAGGGTGACGGTGTCGCCCTCCTCGAACTCGCCCAGCGGCGTCGATAGCGGGACGAGACCGAGCCGGAGCCCGATCTGCTCGTCGAACATGACCGACGAGTTCTCGATGAACCGCACCGTGTCTATCGAGAGCGTCGGCACGTCAGCGACGATGGCCCGCCGGATGCCGTTGGCGAACGCCGGGCTCGCACCCCGGACGAGGAACCGCGACTTCCGGTCCCCGCGTTCGATGAACTCGACGTCGAAGTCCTCGGTCATGGGTTAGAATCCACTCTTGCCCTTGGGGGCTCGGGTGCCGTCGTGCGGGATGGGGGTCACGTCCTCGATGCGGCCGATCTCCAGCCCGGCGCGAGCGAGCGCGCGGATGGTCGCCTGCGCGCCCGGTCCGGGGTTCTGCTGGAGGTTACCGCCGGGGCCGCGCACGCGAACGTGAACGCCCTCGATGCCCGCCGCCTTGACTTCCTCGGCGACCGTCTCGGCCATCTGCATGGCCGCGTACGGCGAGGACTCGTCGCGGTTCTGCTTCACGACTGTCCCGCCCGAGGACTTCGCGATGGTCTCGGCACCGGTCAGGTCGGTGACCGTGATGATGGTGTTGTTGAACGATGCGTGAACGTGGGCTACGCCCCACTTGTCGTCGTCGGTTGCGCTCATTCGTTACCCTCCGCTCGTTCTGGATGGAGTTCGTCGGCAAGCGGGCTGTTCTCGTCGAACTCGACGGTGCCCTCCTCGGCGACTTCGACCTTGTAGGAGGGCGCTCGCACGCGCCGCCCGTCGACCCTGACGTGGCCGTGGGTCACGAACTGCCGCGCCTGCTGGGGCGTCTGGGCCAGTCCTTTCCGGTAGGCGACGGTCTGGAGGCGACGCTCCAGCACGTCGGTCACTTCGAGCAACAGCACGTCGTCGAGTTCGTCGCCGTCGCCGAGGATGCCGAGCCGCTGGAGGCGGCCGACGAACTCCTCGCCTTCGGCGGCCTCGACGTCGCCCTGCGCTCGCTGGGCGAGGATGTTCCGGGCCTCGCGGCGGAAGCCACGAAGCTCGGACTGGGCGCGCCAAAGTTCCTCTTTGTTCTTCAGGCCGTAGCGGTCGAGGAGACTGTGTTCCTCGGAGATGCGCTCGCCCTGGAACGGGTGGTTAGGCGTCTCGTAGAACTTGGTGTTCTCGCCGAGCGCCATTACTCCTCACCACCCTCTTCTTCGGCGGCCTGTTCTTCTTTGATCTCCTCGACGTTGACGCCGATGGTGCCCTCGGTGCGGCCGGTCGAGCGGGTGCGCTGTCCGCGGACCTTCTGGCCGCGCTTGTGGCGGACGCCCTTGTACGAGTCGATCATCTTCATCCGGTTGATGTCCTGACGACGGGTCATGTCTAGGTCGTTGCCCGTCTCGTGGGTGGTCTCACCGGTGAAGTAGTCGTTGCGGTGGTTTGCGAGCCATTCGGGGACCTCGTCGGCGAAGTTCTCGACGGTCTCGACGACCGAGTCGATCTCGCCGTCGTCGAGACGGCCGAACGTCGCCGTCCGGTCGACGCCCGCCTTGTCGGCGATGATGCGCGCCGCTCGGCGGCCGATCCCGTTGAGTTCCGACAGGGACCGTTCGACGGTCTTCGTCCCATCGAGGTCTGTTCGACCGATGCGGACGAAGTACTGGAGGTCCTCGTCTTCCTCCTGTGGTTCTTCCGTGCTCATAGTTGGATACGTTGAAGCGTCGAGGGAGGGATTTGAACCCTCGAGGCTTGACGCCACAGAGTTAGCAACCCTGCGCCGTGGGCCAGACTAGGCTACCTCGACACGTTGCTTGCATTCACTGTCGCCCTTCCGGACTCGGGACCCGGTGCCCCTACAGGTTTGCAACTCAACGTACCCACGGGACATATATAAACGCAACGAATCGTATCACGTCGTACGACGGTTCCGCGCTCGGTTTCGGGACGCCCCGGACTCGGTCAGGACGGCTCCGACTCGGGGCCCGACTGGCCGCCCTGCTCCTCGGCCGCGAACTCCCCGACTCTCCCGAGTTCGGTCCACGACCCGTCTTCAGCGTCGGCCTCGGCGTGCCGGACCAGCGGGTCGCTCCAGCCGTCGTCGTAGGTCGCCCGTATCTCGTACCTGTCGACGCCGCCGTCCTCGGGCCGGACCTCGATGCGCAGCGACTCCTCGGGCACGTAGTCGACCGGGCTCGCCCGCCCCTCGAACGCCGTCCCGTCCTCGGTCGTCACTCGGAGTCGGTCGTCGACGCCGACCTCGCCGAGCGCCTCTGCGAGTTCGGTCATGCCACCGTAGTTCGCCCGGCGTGCGGTTAAGCCTGCGGGCCACGGTCGTCGTGCCTCACTCGGTGACACGGACCACCGAAAGCGTCCGGTGGGCCCTCCCACCGGGACACGCCCGACTGCCCCTCCGTCGCGGGCGGGATTGAAAGGGGCCGACCGCTCGACGAACCCGGACGACGTAAGCACCGCAAGGAGCGAACGGAGTGAGCGACTGAGGAGCACAGCGAGTCCCGGGAGGCGAGCTGTCGGGGGCTTTCTGGCGGTTCATACCACGGAAACCCCTTGACTCGCCTGCCCCGGGGAAGACTCGAAGAGTGCTGTCCCGACCGTCCTAAATATCTAGACCTCGATGTACTCGTCGTTTATCTCCCACTCGCCGTCGTCGCCCTTCACCATGTACTC
The DNA here is from genome assembly GCF_024138125.1 of Halorussus salilacus. Lineage (NCBI taxonomy): Archaea > Methanobacteriati > Methanobacteriota > Halobacteria > Halobacteriales > Haladaptataceae > Halorussus > Halorussus salilacus. The sequence goes on along the minus strand of NZ_CP099993.1, from coordinate 526,119 downwards.
GCCGTAGTAGGGCACCCGGTTCGCGACCGTCTCGCGGAACGTCTCGCGAATCTCGGGCTTGGTCATCTCGCCCATCGGCCGGAGGTCGTCGTTGCGGTTCAGACACCCCTTGAGGTATCCTTCGTGCGTGACGCGCACGCGATGGCAGTTCCGACAGAAGCTCTCGTTCTCGACGGGGTCGACTATCTCGACCATCCCGCCCTCCTCGGCGTCGCCGCCGATCCAGTAGCGCCGACGCCCGTGCATCTGGCGTATCTCGACCTCCTCGGCCTGGTCTTCGAGCCAGCCGTGAACGCGCTCGATGTCGATGGCCCACTCGGGCTTGCCCGTCAGCTCCGGCATGTACTCGATGAGCTGGAGCTGGAGCCCGTCGTTGTCGGCGACGTGGTCGACCATCTCGGGCACGTATCCCGCGGTCTTCTCGAAGACCACCATGTTGAGCTTCACGGGGTCGAGTCCCGCGTCGAGCGCCGCATCGACCCCCTCCATCACCCGGTCGTACGCGCCGCTCTCGGTGACCTCCGCGAACGCCTTCGGGTCGAGGGCGTCCTGTGAGACGTTCACTCGCTCCAGTCCGGCCTCGACGAGGTCCTCGGCCCTGCCCGGCAGGAAGGTGCCGTTGGTCGTCATCGAGGCCTCCATCCTGTCGGGCGTTCGCCGGATTATCTCTTCTAAGTCCTCCCGGAGCATCGGCTCGCCCCCGGTGAACTTGACCTTCCCGACGTCGAACTCGCGGGCGACCTCCAGAAAGCGGACGACCTCGTCGGCGGTCATCTCCCCGTCCTGCGGGTCCATCGGGCCGCGGGTGTCCCCCAGCCCCTCGTTGTGGCAGTAGACGCAGTCGAAGTTGCATCGGTCGGTGAGCGAGACCCGCACGCCGGAGACCTCGCGCCCGAAATCGTCCTCCAGCATTACGACGGAGTTTTCGACCGAGCGACCTTAAAATCGCGGGAGGAAATCGGTTGTTCGTAACCGTATCCGGTTACGTCCGGCGAGTCGAATCGGTCGGCCGGGGTTACTACTATCACACTCCTCACACTTCCTCGTCGTCCTCGACCACGGACGCGACGGCGTGGCTCCCCCCGACTTCCTCGATGCGAACGTCGACGCGGTCGCCGAGTCCCGAACCGGGGACGAAGACGACGAACGACCCGATTCGAGCGACGCCGTCGCCTTCGCTCCCGAGGTCCTCGATTTCGACCGAGTAGCGTTCCCCGGCTTCGACCGGGGCGGAGTCCGAATCGTTCATTCCGAATCGCTCACGTCCTCACCCACGTTTCGACCGAGGTTAAGTAATCGGTGCGTGACCGTCCCCCACCGGTCCGGAACTGCAATGCAATAGGGTTCAGTTCGAGGGGCAAGCCTTTTCGCTCGCTCGCCCCCTACTCGCCGGTATGGACGAATCAGCGGTACGCGACCTGCTCCGGAACGTCGAGGACCCGGACCTCGGCGACGACATCGTCTCGTTGAACCTCGTCAACGACGTGTCGGTCGATGGCGACACCGCCGACATCTCCCTCGCGCTCGGCGCACCGTACTCACCCCACGAGACACAGATCGCCGACCGCGTCAGGGAGGTCCTCGGCGAGCACGGCATCGAGGCGAACCTCTCGGCGCGCGTCGACGACGACCTCTCGCCCGACGAGCAGGTCCTCCCGAACGTCGAGAACATCATCGCGGTCGCCTCCGGCAAGGGCGGCGTCGGCAAGTCCACCGTCGCCGTGAACATCGCGGCGGGCCTCTCGCAACTCGGCGCGCGCGTCGGCCTGTTCGACGCCGACGTGTACGGACCGAACGTCCCACGGATGGTCGACGCCGACGAGGCCCCCAGAGCGACCGACGACGAGACCATGATTCCGCCCGAGCAGTTCGGCGTGAAGCTGATGAGCATGGCGTTCCTCGTCGGCGAGGACGACCCCGTCATCTGGCGCGGCCCGATGGTCCACAAGGTCCTGACCCAGCTCTGGGAGGACGTCGAGTGGGGCCACCTCGACTACATGGTCGTCGACCTCCCGCCGGGGACCGGTGACGCCCAACTGACCCTCCTCCAGAGCGTCCCGGTCACCGGCGCGGTCATCGTCACGACGCCCCAGGAGGTCGCCATCGACGACGCCCGCAAGGGCCTGCGGATGTTCGGCCGCCACGACACCAACGTCCTCGGCATCGCCGAGAACATGTCCACGTTCAAGTGCCCGGACTGCGGGGGCGAACACGACATCTTCGGTCGCGGCGGCGGCGCGAAGTTCGCCGAGGACAACGACATGCCGTTCCTCGGGTCCATCCCCATCGACCCGTCGGTCCGGACCGGCGGCGACGAGGGGCGCCCCATCGTGCTGGACGAGGACAGCGACACCGGCGACGCCTTCCGCGTGCTCACCGAGAACGTCGCCAACAACGTCGGGATTATCAAACGCCGCTCGCAACGATAAGCCATGTCCCACGACCACGGTTCCGACGGACCCGACGTGGAGCGCGCGAAGGAACTCCGAGAAATCGCGGAGGACATCCGCGGTGAAACATCGGAGAGCGAGATGGTCGCGGCGATGCTCTACCGGGTCAGCGACCTCTACGACCCCGACGAGGAGACCTCGCCAAAGGACATCTATCTGAATATGCGCGAGATTCTCCGGACGAAAGAGTCCTGAGTCATCTCCACTTCCGTAGCATACCGACCCCGACGAGGAACGCGACGGCGGGGTAGACCACCGGAATCCCTTCGACGTCGTGACCGCGACTGAGCTTCTCTCCGATACCGCGCTCGTAGCTTTCGTTCTCGTACTCGTAGTTGTCGCTCATCCATGTCGGCCGAGCGGGCTCGTACGACGCGTCCCGGACCGACGTGTCGCCCCCGTCCTGCCCGGCGAACTCCACCTGGTCTAACGCGCCCTCCTCGGTCGTCATATTTCCTGTGTACAGTCGGGCTTCGCCCGCTATCTCTGACCCCTGTTCGTCGAGCAGTTCGACCGAGATTGTTCGAGAGTCTCCCGGCCGGACCGACGCGGGGTAGAGACTCCCGTCGGTATCGACCGTGTGGACCATGAGCTTGGTGCTGTAGAGCTGTTTGGACGGATTGACGATGGTGACGTTGGCAACGGCCGAGGGTTCGCCCTTGGCGGTTCCGTCTTTCACCTCGACGTTCGAGATGTGCGGAGCGGGTACCGTTTCGGAGTCCGTGGAATCGATCTCGCGGGTGAAATTGAACCGGGTCGTGTTTTCGTAGGTCGAGAACGTAATGGTGTGTTCGCGTTGGTTGACGTTTATCCCGGGCGTGATGTTTATCTGCTCGGTTTGCTGTTCGTCTTGGTCTAGTCTGAAATTAGCGTCGTGGACTCGCTGGCCGTCGACTTTTAATATATATCCCGTGATTTTGTCTTCCCAATCTGTGGGATTAACTACAGTTGTAGAAATACTTGAATTAGCTTTACTAAATGAGATTTGATACACGATTCCTTCACCACTGATTACAGTTTCATTGACTGTTTCGTCCTGAGCTACTGCACTACCAGACACAGTAGCCATTCCGAGAATCAGAACTGGAATTAGGAAACAGACGAACTTCAGATTTGAACCCATATATATCATTTAGGACCTATATAATTTAAATTTAATTAACTCAAATGATGTCGTGCTCTATCTACATCGGTGATCTACCTTACACCACCGCCGCTCACCGCCGGACTGTCTGAGTTCGTCCAGAATTTCCTGCTGGTCCTTTGCGCCCGAGTACGTGAACTCCTCCGTCTTTCCGGTAGTGCGCGTCTCTGTCTCACCTGAGTCTTCGTTCACGTACGTCTGGATGACATCACCTTCGACGGTCGCTGACGTTTCGACTACGTGCTCCTCGTTCTCGTAATATTCCGACTCGAACTCCGTTACTCCGGTTTGCTTGCTGAGAGTCCACATCGTTTTGGTGGTCTGCTCGCCGATACGCCAGTCGTCGTCCGAGTTGGCTTTGTGTCGGGCGAGCATCGCTTCCTCAGTCGTTTGAGCGCGCTCCCACTCGTATTTCGCGGGCGCTACCATCTTCTCCCGTGTCGCCTCGTAAACCGTAACGGAATCCGTGTATCTCTCCTTCTGCTCGACCTCGTACTGGGTCTTGTAGACCGCGTCTTCCTCTTTTATCCGTCTGGTCTCGCCAGTCCGGCCGTGATCCGAATCGAGTCTCGATCTGGCCCAGTACGTCTCGGTTTCCGTTGTAGTATATGTGTATGTCTCTGTCGTCGTATAGCTCCGCGTAACCGTCTCGTAGTACGTGTACGTCTCCGTCGTTTCGTAACAGCCCAGACCGATGTCACAGCGAGTTACGGTTCGAGTGCCCGTTTTGGGAATCGTTACTCTTCTCGTTCGCGTGACCGTTCGCGTACCCGTTTTCTCGACCTCACGTTCGTACTCGTACCGTCTTTCGGTCCGATACTCCGCGGGCTCTACCAACTTCTGTCTCGTCTCGCCGGTGAACTCCCCGTTCCAGAGGTCCGAATCGCTCCACTCGGGTCTCTCGGCCGGGTTCGTATCCCGCCAGTCTGTATCCCGCCGGGTCCGGGTGACCTCCTTTTGAGCTGTCCCCGCAGGGTCCCACTCGGACTCGGTCGAGAGGAACATCTCCCGATTCTGTTCCGATGCGAACTCCTTCGTTTCCGTTTCGTACTCCGCGTCTTCGACCTTGGTCCGTTCTTCGAGTACGTACTCCGTGGTCTCGGTTTCGTCGCTGACGGCGTATCCGTCCATCCGATAGTCGTCTCGTTCGGCCTTCGTATCGGCCGTAACTTCGCGAGTCTCGGGTCTCTCTATCGAGTACTTTAGATTTTGAACCGTGAGGTTCGACCAGTAGCTCCCGTCGGCCGTGAACACGTCGGCTTCGGGGAATTCTACCTGAACGTTTTGATGCTCGTTTTCCTCGTTGGAAACCGTGATTTCAGGGGTATCCGTAGTCGACGAGAGTTCGGATGCCGGTACTTCGACGATTCCCGCGTACCGATACGCGTCTTCTCCGGGACCCGAGTGTTCGCTGTCCGGTGCTTCGACCTGCCTCCATTCGACGACCTCCGCCTCCGGGCCAGTGGTCGAGATATCGAGCGCGAAGTCGTCGTAATAGGTCCGCTTCGAGAAGTGGTACGGTTCCGTCTCGACTCGGATCTCGATGGTCTCGTCACCGTAGTACGGTCCCTCGGTCAGAATCTCGCGGCTCTCGACCTCCGGAACGAACTGGTCGAGGAAGTCGAAATCTCGCTTCGCTCGAAGGTCGTGTTCGTCCTCGACTATGCTCTCGGCTCTCTCGTAGGCCGAGAACTTCGCGGTCGTATTGTCCGGTTTCGTCGGTTCCGCACCGTACCCCCAGATGTACTTGAGGTCGGTTCCATCGGGATCGAAGGAGTCACTCGCGTCGACGAGAATCCCGTGGTCCTTCGTTATGTAATCTTTCGTTCCGTCGTTGAGGACTTCGATGCGTAATTCTGGTTTGCTGGGTGTGACTTTAAATGAACTCTTCTTACTCATTTGCCAGTTTACATCTATTTCTGAAGTAGAAAATGAGGATATCGCGGTATATTCACCGGGGTGAGTACCAGACCAGAATGTATGGATTAAAATATTACTGCGTCCGCCTTCTTCATTATACCCTCTATCTCTTATCTTCGACAAATTCTCACTGCGTCTTCTAGTCGACGCCGTGAGATTATCCGGATCCACCCCGTTCAAATCGATCTCCAGCACATGATGCGCGGCATATCGACTCGCATCTATCCGCGGATGGTACGAATCGACGGGGTCGTTGACGAATTCGGAGCGAACGATCTCCGGCCGTTTCACCGGCACGATCGACTCGGTCGTTCTCGTCGTCTGTCCGCGTTCGTCGGTCGCGACTACAGTCACCAAGTAGCGTTCTCCCGGCGTGAAATCGGAGTGCGAGAAATCCAGCGTCTGGCGGCGACCGGGGTCGTCCCGAAGGTAGCCGTCGAGGTTCGGACCACCGGTCGCGACCGTCTCGCCGTCGACTTCGACGCGAATGCTTTCGAGGTTCTCGTACTCGTCGAGTCCGGCTACCGTCCCCGAAATCGCGCCGAACCGGTCGAGCGAGTCGATGGAGACGCTCGGCTCCGGGTCGGCGACGATGGCGGTCGTCCCGTCGTCGAAGGTGGCGATGTTTTCGGAGCCATCGGCGTACGAGACGACCGCGTAGAGGGTGTGGTTCCCGGGTTCCCACGCCCGCGTCAGCGACCGGCCTTCGCCGATGCGGCCAGCGCTGTTCCGCCATTCGATGGAATCGATGTCGGTGCTGGGCGCGTCCAATCGAACGTCGTACTGGCCGCGGAGGGGTTCGGTTCCGGTCACCACCGTATCTCCGTCGACGGTCGGCGAGGTCTCCTGTGCGATGGTTCGTTCGGGGTCAGGTTCCGACTCCGAGGGCGGAGTCGGTTCGCTCTGAACGGTCACGTCGAGCGCGTCTGTCCCCGTCTGGCCGTCGGCGTCGTAGACGGTCGCGGTGAGCGACCGCGAGGCCGCGGTCGGGAAGCGTTTCTCGACGGTATCCGTCGGCCGGTCGGGCGAAAGCGAGTGATTCGCGATTTCGGTCCCATCGACCGCCCAGACGACGTAGTCCAGTTCGGCGGCGCCCGGATCGATATCCGCGGTGTACGTCTCTACATCGCCTTCCGTCGGCTCTCGGTCCCCGGAGACCGATATTTCGGGACCTGCCCCGGGAGAGACGTCGACGTAGAGCGTGTCGTTGCTCCTCGCACCGTCGTCGTCGGTGACGGTGAGCGTAACTCGGTACTGTCCGACCTCGGTCGGTTCGAACGAGGTTCGGTCACAGGTCCTACAGTCGGGACTCACAGTTTCGTTACTCGGCGTTCGAATCGTCCAGCCGTGCGTTTCGATGCTTCCGTCCGGGTCGTACGACCCCGTTCCGTCGAGGAGGACGGTCGCGCCCTTCGATACGTCCTGGTCCAGACCCGCGTCGGCGAGCGGAGACTCGTTCGGCGATGCGACGGTTCCGGTGACTACCATCGTCACGGCCAGCAGAGCGACAGCGACGGCGAGACTCGGCTTCGGCATTCTGGGGCAGGTTTGCTCCTTTTCACTTATAAATTTAGATAATTAAAACATAGTATGAAATATGTGGGGTCGGAGAGTTCACTTGACTATCCGATTCCGGTCGGATGGTATCCGAAAAGCCGGTAGAAACCCGCGGTTACCCGCGGTCTGTCATGAACATTCCTTGCTAATCTATAGCAAAGGCTTTACTGCGTCCATGCCGAAATTCAAAACACTGGGCCTAACGGCCGTGAGACTACAATATGACGGACGATGAACTCATCTGGCGAATCGCGGGCGGTTCCGGCGACGGGATCGACTCGACGAGCCAGAACTTCGCGAAGGCCCTGATGCGGTCGGGGCTGAACGTCTTCACGCATCGGCACTATCCGTCGCGCATCCGCGGCGGCCACACGTACGTAGAGATCCGGGCGAGCGACGATCCGGTGAAGTCGCGGGGCGACGGCTACAACTTCCTGCTCGCGCTGGGCGACAGCTTCGCCCGTAATCCGCAGGAGGAGGCCTACTACGGCAACGAGGAGATCAAGCCGCTCTCGGAGAACCTCGACGAGCTCCGAGAGGGCGGGGTCATCGTCTACGACGCGGGCCTGCTCGACACCGACGAGATCGAGGACTTCGACGAGCGGGTCGAGGAGAACGACTGGCACGTCTACGACCTCGACCTCCGCGGGCTCGCGAAAGAGCACGGCCGCGAGGTCATGCGCAACACCGCGGGCGTCGGCGCGACCGCCGCACTGCTCGACCTCGACCTCGAACCAATCGAGAGCCTGATGGAGGACGCGATGAGCGGCGACGTGCTCGAAGCCAACCTCACCATCCTCCACGACGCGTACGAGTCGGTCGACGAGGACTACGAGCACACCCACGACCTCCGAGCGCCCGAGGGCACCGTCGACGAGGAGCAGGTCCTCGTCTCGGGTTCCCACGGCATCGCCTACGGCGCGATAGACGAGGGCTGTCGGTTCATCTCGGGCTACCCGATGACCCCGTGGACCGACGTGTTCACCATCATGACCCAGCACCTCTCGGAGTTCGGCGGCATCTCCGAGCAGGTCGAAGACGAGATCGCGGCGGCGTCGCTCGCCATCGGCGCGAGCCACGCCGGTGCGAAGGCGATGTCCGGGTCGTCGGGCGGCGGCTTCGCGCTGATGTCCGAGCCCCTCGGGCTCGCGGAGATGACCGAGACGCCGGTCGTTCTCGTCGAGTCGATGCGGGCGGGTCCCTCGACCGGGATGCCGACCAAGCCCGAGCAGGGCGACCTCGAACACGTCCTGTACACGAGTCAGGGCGACTCGAACCGCGTGGTGTTCGCGCCGGGCGACCCCGCCGAGGCGTACGAACAGACCCGCAAGGCGTTCGAACTCGCCTACGACTACCAGATTCCGGCCATCGTCCTCTACGACCAGAAGCTCTCGGGCGGCCACCAGACGGTCCCCGAAGCGGTCTTCGACGAGGAGCCGAACCCGGACATCGGGAGCGTCGTCACCGAGGAGGACCTCGAAGAGGCCGCCCAGGAGGCGGGCCGGTTCAAGCGGTACATGTACGACGGCGAGGGCGGCGTCAGCAAGCGCTCGCTCCCCGGCCAGAAGGGCGGTAACTACCTCGCGTCGGGCAACGAGCACAACGAGGTCGGCCACATCAGCGAGGACCCCGACAACCGCGTGATCCAGATGAACCGCCGGATGGCCAAGCTCGACGCCATCCGCGAGGAACTGGACGAGAACGCCGACCACCAGCCGGTGTACGGTCCCGAGGACGCCGACTACGGTATCCTCACCTTCGGGTCCGCCAAAGGCGTCGCCGAGGAGGCCGTCGACGTGCTGAACGACGAGGGCCACTCGGTGAAAGCGATGAACGTCAGCGACATCATGCCGTTCGCCAAGGCGGAGGTCACGGAGTTCCTGGAGAGCGTCGACGAGGCGCTGGTCGTCGAGATGAACGCGACCGCGCAGTTCCGTCGCCACATCCAGGGTCAGCTCGGCCGGTTCGGCGAGAAGCTGTACAGCCTGCTCAAGTACGATGGCAACCCGTTCGAGCCCGCGGAGGTCGTCGACGGCTTCCGCACCCGCATCGACGGGTCGGGCGACATCAGCGAGTACAACGTTCGCATCGAGTCGGCAACGGGTGATTAACCATGAGTGTATTCAACGCAATCGGCGAGGAACGCGAGATAGACAGAGACGAGTTCACCCCCGAAATCGAGCCTCAGGCGACGTGGTGTCCGGGATGCGGTGACTTCGGCGTGCTGAAGGCGCTGAAGCAGGCGATGCCCGAAGTCGGGCGCAACCCCGAAGAGAGCCTGCTAGTCACGGGCATCGGCTGTTCGGGCAAGCTCAGCTCCTACTTCCGAAGCTACGGCTTCCACTCCATCCACGGCCGCGCCCTGCCGGTGGCTCGCGCCGCCAAGATGGCCAACCCCGACCTCGAAGTCATCGCGGCGGGCGGAGACGGCGACGGCTACGGCATCGGCGGGAACCACTTCATGCACACCGCCCGCGAGAACCACGACATGACCTACATCGTCTTCGACAACGAAATCTTCGGGCTCACGAAGGGACAGACCTCCCCGACCAGCCCGAAGGGCCACAAGTCGAAGACCCAGCCCCACGGGAGCGCCAAGAGCCCGATTCGGCCGCTCTCGCTCGGACTGACCTCCGGTGCGTCCTACATCGCTCGGACCGCCGCGGTCAACCCCAATCAGGCCAAGGAGATCCTCGTGGAGGCGATGGAGCACGACGGCTTCGCCCACGTCGACTTCCTGACGCAGTGTCCGACCTGGAACAAGGACGCCAAGCAGTACGTCCCCTACATCGACATCCAGGATAGCGACGACTACGACTTCGACATCCACGACCGCCGCGAGGCGGCCGAGATGATGTACGAGGCCGAGGATGCCCTCTACGAGGGCGAAGTGCTGACGGGCCGGTTCTACGTCGACGAGGACCGCCCGTCCTACCAGGAAGAAAAGCAGGCCACGGGCGACATGCCCGAGGAACCGCTGGCCGAGCGGTACTTCGACGACGACTACGAGTGGGAGCGTAGCTACGACCTGCTCGACCGCCACAAGTAACCGCGACGCCAGCGACGTGGGTTTTCGCTTTTTCACTCGCCGAGTAGTCGCGACGCTCGGCCAGTGGAGGGTTCCGAGCGGTCGCGCGACGCGGGCGACTCGCTCGCGAGCGAGTCGCTCGCGTCGCCTTACTCGTCTTCCTCGGTCGTGGTCTCTTCCTCACCGTCTCCGTTCTCTTCGTCCTCGGTCGTGGTCTCTTCCTCACCATCTCCGTTCTCTTCGTCCCCGTTTTCCTCTTCGTCGTCACCGTTCCCGCCGGGCATGCCGCACCCAGCGAGTCCGACCGAAGCTGTGGCGACCGTCACTTGCAGAACGCGTCGGCGCGAGTAGTGTCGTGTCACGGCGGAGTCGGTACGCGGTCGTCCCGAAAGAGGATAGTGGCCGTCGGACTCGCGAGCACGCGAGTAACGACTCGTTCCCCGCGTCGAGGCGGCGTTACGGCCGCCGAAACCGCGTCCGACCCGATTTCAGTCGGGAAGTAAAGCGTTTTTCCATTCGGAAGGTATTTTTTCCCGTATCGTAAATAGTCACCCAATGAGTGCCCAATCGACGCAGGACAGAATTCTCGAAGTCTTAGAGGACGACGCCCAGGCCTCCTACGCGGAGATCGCCGACAGGGCGAACGTCTCGAAGCCCACGGTTCGAAAGTACATCGAAAAGCTCGAAGACGAGGGCGTCATCGTCGGCTACTCCGCCGAGATAGACCCCAAGAAGCTGTCGAGCCAGAGCATCGCGCTGGTCGGGATGGACGTCGCGAGCGAGCAGTACGTCGAGGCCACCCGCGACCTCAAGGACCTCGACGAGGTCGAGACGCTCTACACTTCCAGCGGCGACCACATGCTGATGGCCGAGGTCCGCGCGGCCGACGGCGACGCGGTCGGCGAGGTCATCAGCGAGAAGATTCTGGACATCGAGGGCGTGACCGCCGCCCACCCCTCCTTCCTGCAGGAACGCCTGAAGTGACGGCTAGAGGTTGCAGGAGTCGTCGAGAGGGTCTGATTAGCAGTCTCGAATGCTCGCGGTCGTACTCCCTTCTGTCGTAACAGACGACTACTTTCACGCCGAGACGCTAGCTACTGCCGTCACCTATGAGAGACCGCACAGCACCGCGACCGCAGGCCACGTCCTCCCCAACCGACTGCGGTCCTCGGTCGGGCGCTTCCTTCGGTCGCTCCTCCCTGTGGTCCTCGTCCACCGGGAGAGGCAAACTCTCCCGAGCCGTCGGTCGCTTCGCTTCCGACGACCTCGCGCGGTGGGTGCGACGCCCGCGGGCGTCGCACCCGCACGCGCCGGGTGGCTCGTGTAGATTCGGGCGGGGGAACGTCTCCTCTCAATCGGCCGAGATTTCCACGCGTTCGAGCGCCCGCTGGATTCGCTCTGAGGCCTCCCGGAGTTTCTCCTCGCTGTTGGCGTACGACACCCGGAGACACTCGGCGGCGTTCGCGCCGAAGTCCGGGCCGGGGGTCATCGCCACGCCCGCGTCTTCGAGGAAGAAGTCGGCGGCGTCGAAGGCGTCCCCCGGCAAATCGCTCACGTCCACGAGCAGGTAGTACGCCCCGCCCGGGGTGTACCCCATGCTCATGTCCCACTCGTCGACCGCGTCCACCAGGAAGTCCCGGCGCTCGCGATAGGTCTCCCGGACCTCGTCGAGGAAGTCGTCGCCCGAACCGAGTGCGGCGATTCCGGCCGACTGGACGAAGTTGGGCGCGCAGATGAGGGTGTTCTGGGCGATGCGGTTGACGTGGCCGACGTAGTCGGGCGGCGCGACCATCCAGCCGAGTCGCCACCCGGTCATGGCGAACCGCTTCGAGAAGCCGTCGAGGACGAACGCGTCGTCGGTGTACTCCAGCACGGTGTGGTCCTCGCCCTCGTAGGTCAGCCCGTGGTACACCTCGTCGGAGATCACGGTGGCGTCGGCGCGGTCGGCGATGCCGACCAGTTCGTCGAGCGTGGGTCCGTCGAGGACCGCGCCGGTGGGGTTCGCGGGGGAGTTGACGAGCAGGGCCTCGGTCTCGTCGCTCACCGCGCGCTGGAAGGCCTCGACTCGCGGCCGAAAGCCCTCCTCGGCCGACAGCGGGACGGTCGAAATCCGGCCGCCGGTCTGGCGGACGAAGTTGGGATAGCAGGCGTAGTGGGGGTCGGTGAGGACCACCTCGTCACCGGGGTCGACCAGCGCCGAGAACGCGAGCAGCAACGCGGGCGACGACCCGGAGGTCACGACGATGCGCTCGGGGGCCACGTCGACGCCGTACCGGCGGTCGTAGTAGTCCGAAATCGCGTTCCGGAGTTCGGGCTTGCCCTTCGAGGAGGTGTAGCCGGTCTCGCCCGCGCGGAGCGCCGCGACCGCCGCCTCGGTCACCGCGGGCGGCGTCTCGAAGTCGGGTTCGCCGACCTCGAGATGTATCACGTCGTCCATTCGATTGGCCCGTTCGAGCACGTCCATCGCGGCGAACGGGGTCGTTCGAGTCGCGCGCTCCGAAACCATGGTGTGGCCTCACGCGTCGCCCGAATATAAACCCTCGATGTGACAGTCGAGCCACCGCCGACCGCAAGGATTGCCTTCCTGGAGGCCCAACCCCCGACCCATGGCAACCTACCGGCGAGCGGTCCGCGTGGACGCGCCCCTCGAAGCGGTGTGGGAGTTCCACTCCCGAATCGAGGGACTGCGGGCGCTCACGCCCGACTGGATGAACCTCCGGGTCGAGGCGGTCCGCGGTCCCGACGGCAGCGACCGGACCGCCGAAACGGACCACACGCTCGCGGCCGGGACGGAGATCGACCTCTCGGTCCGACCGTTCGGAGTCGGCCCGCGCCAGCGGTGGACCTCCCGCATCACCCGGCGCGACCGGGGCGACGGGTCGGCGGTCTTCGAGGACGTGATGGACGATGGACCCTTCCCGCGGTGGCGACACGTCCACGGCTTCTACGCCGACGGCGAGGGAACGCTCGTCCGCGACCGCGTGACCTACGACCTCCCGGTGGTCGGGTCGGTTCCGGTCGTCGGCGACCTGCTCGGCCCGCTGGGATGGCTGGGGTTCGAACCGATGTTCCGCGACCGCCACCGCCGAACCCGGCAGATTCTGGAGTGAACGAGGCGTCACCCGCCCACCATCAGCGGCCCGATCAACACCCCCATCAGGTGGACGCGGCGCGCGCCGAATCGGACGGGCACCAGACCGACGAGGGTCGCCGCGCCGAACACCGCGACGCCGACCGGTCCCGCGAACAGCCACGAGAGTCCGACCAGCAGGGCGAGGATGCACGTCGACAACCGAGCGTAGTCGAGCGACCCGACCGCCACGAGGTAGCGGTCGCCGACCGTGAGGACGAGCGCGAACCCCGCGACGCCCGCGAGTCCCGCGGCCGCGAGCAGTAGCGGGAGGTTCACGGGCGCGCCGGTCTCCTGCAGCGCGACCATCACCCCGGTTCTGGGCGCGCCGAGCGCCGCGAGCGCGAACAGCGCGAAGATGGTGTTGGCGGTGTTGACCCCGCTGGTCGTGACGACGAACCCGCGCGCGCCGGTCGACCCCGGCACCGCGGTCAGCGCCAGCACCGCCGCGATGGCCGACGAGACCCCCGGAAGGTAGCCGACGACCGCCCCGGCGACCGCTCCCGCGAGGGCGGTCACCCCGACCGCCCGGCGCGGAATCGCGACGGTCGCGTCGTCCTGTTCGGGGACCCCGGACCCCGAGAGGGCGTCCAGCAAGATCGGCGCGCCGAACAGCCCCGCGAACAGCGGGGTGAGCATCCCGCCCGCGTCGAGGGGTGCCGCCGGGTTCACGTCGAGGGTCGCGTAGCCCAGTCCGGCGCTCGCGAGGAACGCCGCCGCGCCGCCGACGGCGGCGCGCGGCGTTCGTTCGGACACCACGAGGAAGCCGGTCACGGCCCCGAGGACGACCGGCATGTGCGCCCGGAGCGTCGGATACGCGGTGGTCATCAGGTGGGTCACGGGCACCGCCAGCGGGACCGCGAGCGCGACCGCGAGTCCGCTACCGAGCGCCGACAGCCGAATCGCCTCCCGACCGCGTCCCGCGATGACGAGTCGGTGGCCGGGCAGGGCGGTCGCGGCCATCGCGGGGTCGGGGACGCCGAGCGCCAGCGCGGGCACGGCGTCGAGAAACGAGTGGACGACCCCCGCAGCGAGCATCGCCGCCCCGACGAGGCGGGGCGGGCCGGGCACCGCGGGCGCGACCGACGCGAGCAACAGCGCGAGGTTGTTGACGTGGAGGCCCGGGACCAGACCGCTCGCGGTACCGAGCGCGACGCCGCCGAGGACGAACGCGAGCGCGGTCGCTGTCCCGGCCGGGTCGAGCGCGAGTCGGACGCCAAGCGCCTCCATCGCGGAGAGTTGGTCCCGTCCTCGGATTTAAACGTTCGCAGGGGGTGTCGCCCGCGAGCGCCGTGGCTGGTCGGTGAGACGGCCGTCGCTGGTCGGTCGGCGTCCGAAAGAAAATCGAGTTCCGCGAAGCCCGAGTTAGCCGAAGAGTTCGCCGAGACCCTCGCCGCTGGCCTCGTCGTCCTCGTCGTCGTCGTCTTCCTCGGCGGCTTCCTCTTCTTCGGCCTCGTCCTCGTCGCCGCCCTCGTCGGCACCGCCCTCGGCGGCACCAGCGCCAGCGGCGGCCCCGCCAGCGGGGACGGCGGCGGCCTGCTCGACGGCCTCGTCGATGTCGACGTCCTCCAGCGCGGCGACGAGCGCCTTGACGCGGGACTCCTCGACGTCGACGCCAGCGGCGTCGAGCACGTTGGTGAGGTTCTCTTCGTTGATCTCTTCGCCCGATTCGTTCAGGATGAGTGCAGCGTAAACGTATTCCATTGGTAGTAGTCGTTGGGGGGTTGGTTATCCGAACATCGCGCCGAGCGCGTCTCCGCCGTCGTCGCCGTCGTCGTCTTCGTCGTCCTCGGCGTCGGTGTCGGATTCGGTTTCTTCGTCGGTCGATTCGTCGGCGTCGGCCTCGGTCTCCTCGGCAGTGCCCGTTGCGGGGGCTTCGACGTCACGAAGCTCCTCGGGGAGTGCCTCCTCGTCGTCGATCTGGGCCGCGAGCGCGCGAACCTGCGCGTCGGCCGCGCTGACGAGGTCGTCGGCGAGCTCCGGGCTCTCGACGGCCGCCTCCAGTCCGAGGCTCTTGGCCTCGCCCTCGGCCTTCCGGACCAGCGTCGGCGCGGTCCGAGCGGTCGGGTAGACCGCGTTGACCGAGAGATTGCGGGCGCGGGCCGCCGCCGTCTCCACGTCGGCGCGGTACTCGTCGACGTCGATTGCGAGTTCGTCGGACTCGAAGACGACGCCGTCGGAGAACACGCCCTTGAGGTCGAGGCCGACCTCCTTGGGCTCCATGCCGAGTTCCGCGAGGACGTTCGCCACGTCCTCGGAGACCTCATCGCCCTCCTCGGCGACGACGCTGTCCTCGGTGACGTGGATCGAGCCCTCCATGATGCGGGCCGCAGCGCCGATGCTCTGGAGTTCGCCCACGAACGGACCCGGGTCGACGCCCGTGTCACCCTCGGGGACGAGGATGTCGTTGGGCGCGACCTCGCCCGCGCTGATGGGGGCCGGACTCTTCGAGGCTTCGAGCTCCTTGTACAGCCCGAACGGATTGTCGTTCGTGCCGATGAGTCCGACCTCGCCGGAGACGTACTCGCCGAGCGCCTCGACGCCCTCGTCGACTTCGTCGAGGGCGCGCTGGAGCAACGTGTTCCGGCTGATGCGGAGCTGGGCGCTCCCGTGAAGGTTGGCCCGCATCGTCTGGAGTTGCCTGGACGGGATGCCCGTCACGTTGACGATGCCGACACTGCTGTACCCCTCGATGAGGTCCACCAGCTCGTCGACCTCCTCGCGCTTCCACTCGGGAATCGTCTCGGTCTTGCGTTCGGCTTCGGCGGACATTCTATGCTACCTCCACGGCGGGTCCCATCGTGGTCTTCACGTAGATGGAGTCGACGTTGAGCGGGCCCTTCTCCAGGTTGGAGTGGAGTCGCCGGAGGATGACGTCGATGTTGTCGGCGATCTCCTCTGCGCTCATGTCCTCCGCGCCGACGCGCGTGTGGAAGGTGCGCCGGTCGCCGCTCCGAAGCTGGACCACGTTCTTCATCCGGTTGACGGTCTCGACGACGTCGTCGTCGGGCTGAAGCGGTTCGGGCATCTTCCCTCGCGGGCCGAGGATGGTACCGAGGTACCGACCGATATCCTGCATCAGCGACGCTTCCGCGATGAAGAAGTCGGTCTCGTCGGCGAGGTCCTTCGCTCGGTCGTCGTCGTCGCCGAGGTCTTCGAGGTCGTCGCTGTCGAAGACCTCGTCGGCCACCTCTTCGGCGCGGAGGGCGGTCTCGCCCTCCGCGAACACGACGATCTGGGTGTCCTGGCCGGTGCCGGACGGAAGGACGATACTCTCGTCTACGCGGTTCGACGGTTCGTTAAGATCCAAGTCGCGCAAGTTTATCGCGAGGTCCACCGTTTCGCGGAAGTTCCGCTCCGGGGAGTCCTCGAGTGCGCGAGAGACTGCTTGCTCTATCTCCTGATCTGCCATTGTTCACCTCCGTAGTACGCAGGACGCTCCTACGGGTCAGTGAAACAGGCTATGCCTGTCTCGTTCGAACCGACGGTCATGCGAAACTTAAACCCGTCGAACCAGTTCCGGGTCGCGGGCCGACGTGGGTCGCCGTGGCCGCCGAATCCGGACATCCGGCGGTCGGCGCGCGAGACGCGTCCCGTTGCCTGAAGCATATATCGGTAGTCGTCGCGCGCGCGTGTACGCGACCCCACCGAGCGACGGCGACCGAAGGGAGCCGTCGCTACTCGGACCGAGTCCAACGGGAAAAGCGTAGAGAGTCCGGTTCAGGCCGCGGCTTCTTCCGCGCCGAGCACGTCGTCGTACTCGCCAGCGTCGACCTTCTGCTCGAATTCATAGTCGCTCTACCGACTGTTGGTTTAATATCTCCTATATCAAAATATATTTATAATAATACTGTCTATTTAATAAATAATTATATAAAAAATCACTAAAAATTTTTATAATATCTCCTAATAAAATTATAAAGGATGTCGAACAGAGAAACTGTAGCGAGCGGCGGTTGCTTTTGTGATGGTAGTGACACAAGGAGGGCGTTTCTGTACCTCTATCCAAATGAGTCGGCAGTCGATGGCGACGTTTCGGAGGACGGGCGTGTCGTCAACGCTATCGAGGGTGCGATGGACGTGTTCGTCTCGAACGACTGTCTGGACTACTACGAAATAGTGAAATACACCGGCGGCCCGATGAACTTGAGTTACGAGGAAGGAAGCGACGAGATAGACACAGCCCACAACTTTGGAGATAAGTTCAGTAGTTGGCTAGACAGTAGTTCGGACAACATGTTCCCGGATTACCGAGGACTTCACTACGGCGTCAGCGACGGCTTTGACCACGCTGGCGGCCCTTCAGTCAATTGGTACTCGAACAACGGATACAACTTCGACCCAACCGAGGTTGGTCACACTGCATTCAAAGAAGCGCTCTGGATGATGCTTGGCACGAAATCCGACAACTCGGACCTGATTCGGAGTTTTTCCATTCAAGAGCCATTGCACGGATTCATCAGCAGTAAGCTCTCGGAGCAAAACGGCCTGACTACAGACGATGGATTCCACGGCGACCACCAACTCGGGAAGGTCTACGAGTGGGGTGGCTCGGGCGAATACGGTGCGACCAGTCCGATGGCGACTCTCTGGGCAGACGATACGGACGACCAAGCGTACGACGGTCAGTGTACGAGCGACCAAAGCTGGCAGGGAAAGTACGACCAGCTTATGACCGACTGCACACTGCAAGCCATGCGCGACACTGCCAACGCTGAATTCTGATTCCATGACCCAAAACAACGATTCACAGGATACATCTGGACGCATCGACCGACGAAAATTCCTCAAAGCGGCGGGTGCAACGGCCGCCATGGGTGCCGCTGGTGTCGTTCCGGTGGAAGCAAAGCCTGGTACTTCTCTCGGGCCAACCCATTTTGTAGAGGCCGCCTTCGAAGTCGAACTTCCTGCTCTCGACGACCCGCGAGCAAGCTACCCCGTTATGCACTTCGAGACGCCGCTCGACCGCACGGTGTCCCCCGACGGGGAACAGTTGTTCCTCACGAAGCCCGCACCAGAGAGCGCTATCGAGACAATAAAACAGAACGAGGGAGTCGTTCGGGCACAACAGTTCCACCCACTCTCGGACGGTCTTGGCGGCGGTAAGGTTAACAAGATACCGACCAACCTCTTGGAGCACTATCGCCGTGGCTACTTCTTCGAGCCTGAGGATGCCATCGAAGTCCCATCCGTCGAGTTCGAACGGAATGGCAACGTAATCTCGCCGTCCGGAAAGAACGTCAGCGGGACAATCAACCCCGGTTCGGAAGGGACCTTCGAGCTCGGTTCACAGGACGTGTCGGTGGAGCTTCGGAAGTCAACTGATGACCTCGTCGAAAATCCTGACGTCCCCGAAAAGTATCGAGCGACAAAGACCGAACGATGGACCGAAACGGTTCGTATCACTCCGAAACTGCGAATCCGTAACTACGGTCAGGTCACCGCGATAGACGCGACTGATAAATTGGTCGTCGAGCAAGCCCAACGCTCCGACTAGTAGTTACCGAACACTCTATTTATTTGCCGTTCAAAGAAGGAATCCACTCGTGAAATCTACAGTTATTCCCCGACGTCGCCTCCTCCATGTGTTCGCCGCCACAGCGGTCAGTTCGACCGTCGCTCGCGCGGACGAACACACCGCTGGAACGACTGCCCTCCCTGCTGGAATGGAGTGGACTCAGACGTACGGTCCAGACTCCACGACGATCTCGGACGTTACACCGAACGAGACCGGGTATGCGTTCGCCGGAACGACCGTCGAAGACGCTAGCGAAGACCGAGGCCTGTTCATCTCGACCGACGAGGTGGGTCACGTCGAACTGCGGAGACGGCATCACTTCGGCGAAGCGACCGAGTTCAAGACCATCGTCTCGGCCGACGACGACAGTTTTCTCGTCGGCGGCAGGTCCGGAAGAGGAGTCCTCGCAAAACTCGAAGCAGACGGCTCCCGAGCGTGGCACCGACGAATCGAGGCGTTCGACCAAATTCGACACGTCGCCGAACTGTCCGACGGTCGGTACGCACTCGCCGATACCGGTTCGAGTCCCGAGAACCTCTGGGCGGTCGTCGCGGTGTACGACGCCGAGACCGATACCGTGCAAGGGCCGTGGACGTGGGGCGAAAGTGAGTCGCCACTGAACCGCGTCCGCGCTCTGTTCGCTGGTCCCGACGACGAACTGTTCGTCGTCGGTTCCCACGGGTCGAGCGGCGGTTGGCTGTGGCGCATCGATGCTTCGGGTGAACGAACCAGGACCGTCGATTTCGGCCCACATAGTGGCAAATTTCACGCGACCCGAACCGACGACGGGGGGTTCGCAGTCGCCGGAACCAGCGGGTCGTCCGGATGGCTGATTCGACTCGACGAACAGGGAGAGCGACGCTGGGAGAAGTCCTATCCCTCACTCGATAGCGATTTCGACGTAACCGATGTCGTGCAGTTTCCGGACGACGGTTTCGGATTCGTCGGTGATACGACCAACCTCGCCGACCCGGATGGTGACGTTGTCGTCGTTCGGACGGAGGCCGACGGCGAGGAGCGATGGCGCGCGACGTACGAACAGTCTGCGACTACCGTCCATACTGCGCTCCCCGCCGCCGACGGCTTCCTCCTCGCTGGTGAGACGAACCGCAACGAAGACGAGACTGTTGGGTGGGCCACAACGGTCGCCGCTCACGACGAACGCGAAACCGTTGGAACGACGACAAACCCGAGTACCGAGGGGACCATTCCGGGATTCGGACCAGTAGTGACGGCGTTCGCAGTGCTACTCGGTTGCGGATACGCGTGTCGGCGTCGCCAGTAGTCGGGAATCGTTTTTCAGTTCGTGGAGAGGGACGTATTCTAATTTTCCAGTTCGAATGGAGACGGACGTATTCTAACTGTCTCGCGTACGCGCGTTCGAAAATCTACTGAGAATTGACCAACTGCTACGAGCACCGACGATGTCTCTCGACCGGAGAGAACGGAAGAAAACTCGAAATTACGCTTCCGCTTCGTTTGCGAGCACGTCGTCGTACTCGCCAGCGTCGACCTTCTGCTTGAACTCGCGGGCGTCCTCGCCCTCGATGGTGACGCCGAGCGACGCGCAGGTGCCGACGATCTCCTTGGCGGCGTTGCGCGTGTCGTAGGCGAGCAGGTCGGGGTGCTTCTGCTCTGCGATGGTCTTGACCTGTTCGATGGAGAGGTCGGCGACGAAATCCTTCTGGGGCTCGCCGCTTCCCGTCTCGAACCCGGCCTCGTCCTTGATGAGCGCAGCCGTCGGCGGGACGCCCACCTCGATCTCGTAGCTCCCGTCGTCCTCGACGGTGACGGTCACGGGGACCTCGGTACCGTCGAAGGCCTCGGTCTGCTCGTTGATGTCGTTGACGACGTCCTGTACGTTGACCGGGGTCGGCCCGAGTTCCGGCCCGAGCGGCGGCCCGGGGTCGGCCTGTCCGCCGGGAATGAGCACTTCTATCGTCTCAGCCATACCTAAACGAACCGCCGCGGCAGTTTTAAGGCTTATCTTTCGGTCCCTGCGGTCTCGGGTCGGGCGGAACCGACGATACGCCACGGCCCACCCGGAAGGAAAGGGTTTTTCGGCGCGGACGGCCCACTCACTCCTCATGGGACTGGAGGACGAAATCGAGGACCTCCGCGAGGAGATCGCCGAGACGCCGTACAACAAGTCAACGGAGGAGCACATCGGCCGTCTGAAGGCGAAGCTCGCGGAGAAAAAGGAGAAACTCGAAAACCAGTCCTCCGCCGGTGGGGGCGAAGGCTACCACGTCGAGAAGCACGGCGACGCCACGGTCGCGTTCGTGGGGTTCCCGAGCGTGGGCAAGTCCACCCTGCTGAACGCTCTGACCGCCGCCGAGAGCGAGGTCGGCGACTACGAGTTCACCACGCTCAACGTCAACCCCGGGATGCTACAGTACAACGGTGCGAACATCCAACTGCTCGACGTGCCGGGGCTCATCGAGGGCGCGGCCCAAGGGCGGGGCGGCGGTCAGGAGGTCCTGTCGGTCGTGCGCGCGGCCGACCTCGTGGTCTTCGTCCTCTCTGTGTTCGAGATAGAGCAGTACGAGCGCCTCTGCGAGGAACTGTACGAGAACAAGATTCGGCTCGACCAGACGCGCCCGAGCGTCAAGATAGCGAAGAAGGGCAAGGGCGGCATCCGGGTCACGTCGAGCGTCGATTTGGAACTCTCCGAGGACGTGGTCAAGGAGGTCATCCGCGAGCACGGTTACGTCAACGCCGACGTGACCATCCGCGAGCAGGTCGACATCGACCGCCTCGTCGACGGCGTGATGGACAACCGCGTCTACATCCCCTCCATCGTCTCGGTCAACAAGGTCGACCTCATCGAACCCGACTACGTCGAGACCGTCAACGAGCAGTTGCGCGACCACGGCATCGACCCCGAGGAGGCCGTCTTCATCTCCGCCGAGAAGGAGAAGGGCCTCGAATCGCTCAAGGAGACCATCTGGGAGGAACTCGGCCTGATGCGCATCTACATGGACAAGCCGGGCCGGGGCGTCGACTACGACGAGCCGCTGGTCGTGCCGAAGGGGAGCACGGTGGGGGACGCCGCCCGCCAACTGGGCGGGGACCTCGAAAGCCGGTTCCGGTTCGCGCGCGTCTCGGGCCCGAGCGCGAAACACGACGAGCAACAGGTCGGCACCGACCACGAGCTCGCCGACGAGGACGTGCTCCGGCTCGTGGTCCAGCGCTGAGATGTCCCGAGACCCGAGGGGGACGGACCGAGATTCGGCGGGGGTGGGCCGACTGCTCGCGCTTCTCGGGGCGGTGCTGGTTCCGTGGACCGCGTTCTTCACCGGCGACTTCGTGTTCGCGTGGGGGCTGGTGAGCGCGGACCCGTTCCACGTCACGACCCTGCCCGACTACCTGTACGTCCACACCGCGGGCCTGCCCGACCGACTGCTGGCGTGGCCGGTCGCGGTCCTGCTCTATCTGCTGGCGGTCGGGAGCGCGACGCTCGGGACGCTGGTCGGCCCGCGCTGGGAGGACCGGCGCGTGACCGGCGGCCTTCTCGTCCTCGCGGGCGCGAGCGATCTGTGGTTCTCGCTCGGGATGGCTCGCGGCGGGTCGGCGGTGATTCCGTCGGGGACGCTGGCGCTGTGGACGCTGGCGTGGTGGTTCCACTGGTCGGACCTCCGGAACGCGCTATGGCGGTAGAACGCTTCGAAACTTCTGTCGAAGTGACCATTCAGTTTTCGTCGGATTCCCTTCGCGTGAATCGACTTTGGAAGTTCGAGCAGGGGCTAGCTACTTCCGGTACCTAGGGGAACCGCACCGCGACCGCAGGCCACATCCTCCCCAGCCGACTCCCTCACTCGCTTCGCTCGTTCGGTCGTCCCTCGCGCATGGGGGTGCGACCACTTGCGGGTCGCGCCGGAAGACAAACCGCGTCTTCCGAGCAATCGCGCCGTCGGCGCGATGACGCCAGCGCGCGCCGGGTGGATTTCCCCACCGTCGCTACAGCAGGTGTGCCGGTCCACCGCGGGCGGGACTGAAAGGGGTCGGGCGCTCGCGTTCAATTTAGTCGTCTCAGCGACCGCGAGCGCCCGAGGGCTTTCGAGGACACCGTCTTGCTTCCTCTGGAGGAGCAATTCCGAACACCGTCTTCTCTATCGAGTCGTCGGAGTTCCGCGAACAGTAGCCTTTTCGCCCCGGAAGCAGAACGTCCGAACCGTATGAACGCGACGCTCGACCACGTCATGATGCGAGTGGAGGACCTAGAGGAGACGCTCGACTGGTACCAGGGCCACCTCGGCTACGAGGAGAAGGGCCGCTGGGAGGCCGACACCTTCACGAACGTCTACCTCGGTCCCGAGGGCGTCCACGAGGAGGGCGCGGTCCTCGAACTCACCTACAACCACGACGGCCGGTCGTACGACATGGGCGACGCGTGGGGCCACATCGCCGTCCGCGTCGACGACGTGTACGACGCCTACGAGGAGCTGATGGACGCGGGCGTCGAGGACTACCGCGACCCCGACTCCTGTGGCGGCTCGTACGCCTTCGTCACGGACCCCGACGGCCACGAGGTCGAGATCGTCGAGCGCGACTACGGCGCGCGCTGGAGCCTCGACCACACCATGATTCGCGTCGAGGACGCCGACGAGGCGCTGGGGTGGTACACCCGGAAGCTCGAATACGAGCACACCGGCCGCTGGGAGGCAGACACCTTCGCGAACTACTTCATGAAGCCCGCGGGCGCGGCCGACGAGGCGATGGCCGTGGAACTGACCTACAACTACGACGGCCGGTCGTACGACATGGGCGACGCGTGGGGCCACCTCGCGGTCCGGGCCGACGACCTCCAAGACGACTGGGAGACGCTGATGGAACGGGACGCCGCAGACTATCGGGACCCCGAGTCCTGCGACAACCGCTACGCGTTCACGAAAGACGCCGACGGCCACGAGATAGAGGTCATCGAGCGCGAGTAATCGCTGACTCCTCGCGGCGGCTTCGCTCGCGCGTCTCTCGCCCGTACGTCTCGCGCTCGGAACCGATTTCTAGCTCGGGGTCAGGTCCGCGGTTCGGTAGGTCGGCGGGACGAAATCCGAAATTTGGCCCAGCGTTCCGAAGGGCGGAGCTTTCGAACCGTTCGCGAAACGAGTAACGCCGCGTTCCTTTATAAGTGGGCGTCCGAATCAAAACCACAAAGCACTTTTGACATCCTCCGTGCTCCGTTGCACGACGTCCCGAGCGTTGGGACACTATGGTTTGCAGCTTCCCTGTTCTCTCGTTTTGAACGACCCGCTCTCGCCGTCGAACAGGAAGACTCCGGGCTGTGCCAAACAGCCGTTACTCATATCCCCGGTCGGGGGACTTTGAGTTATCTTTCTTCGAATGTTCACTGCACCGTTCACGTCCGCGTTCATCGTCGTCTCGCACGACGAACAAACGTATAGCCCACGCTCTACGCGGTTGCTATCCCGAATCTGTCCGCAACACGAACACGTTTTGCTCGTGTTCTCCTCGTCTACGCGGTCAACGAGGATACCGTGTTCCTCGGCCTTGTATTCGAGTAGACGGGCGAATCGGTCGAACTCCCATCCGTGGAGTTTCCTGTTCCCCGACGCACCCCAGTTCCGCGAATCGCGGTTCCCGTCTTCTCGGATGTCGCTGAGATCGCCAACTGCTATCTTCTTCACGCCTTCTTCGACACACCGCTCGACGATGTGCTTCGAGAGGGCGTGGAGGAAATGGTCTTTGCGCCTAGAGAGTTTCCGACGAGCCTTCAACGCCCGCTTCGACGGGCCGTTCTCGCCTTCGGTCTGGTACTCCTCGCGAGTGAAGTAGTGTTTGTCCTCTTTCAGCACGTTTCCCGGATATAGTTCACTTGCGCCATCATCGTAGTCTATGGCGAGGTAGTTACTGATGCCGAGGTCGATACCCGCCGTCTTGTCGCCGGACGCGTCCTCGACCGGGATTTCTTTCTTGCAGACGAGATGGAGTTCCCACTCGTCTCCGTTCCAGACGGCACGCACCTGCTGGATGTTCTCGACGTTTACGTCGGGGCGGGTTTCGTACTCTGCGAGGATGAAGTCAGACCGCCCGTCTTTCAGGTTGAAGCCTTTCGAGAGGCGAAGTTGGCCGTGCTTGTCGTCGTGCCTGATGCCTTTCTGTTTCCACGTGACGGTGGAGCGCGGGTGTCGGTCGTTACGTTTCCGGTAGCCCGGTGGGTTGTTGCCATCGTCGGAGTTGTACCAGCCCGTGAACGCCTCAGCAAGCTCTTCGAGAACTCGCTGACTCGACTGAGAATGCAGGTCACTATAGCGTTCGTGGTCTTTCAACTCCGATTTCAGTTCGGCTTCGTCGGGTATCTCGCCGTCTTCATCCCATCGGCCTTGGATGTAGGAGCGTCCGACGTTCCACAGTTTGGATGCAGAGAACCCGCACTGGTCGAGATCGTCACGAATCTGACTGTGATTCGTGATGCGTGCGACGTAGGTGCGGGTCGTCTCCAGCATCTTGCTGTATTCATAACTAGTTATGGAATAGTGATTATTAAAGTCTATGTTTCGCGTGGAATATCTTGCCCTGTCGGTCTTGGTGGGTCAGGTCTCCGAGTGATGGCGCATATCCCTGGCCTAGAGACCGTGGTATTGCGTCTGCTCCCGCGTATAATGGTGCCATTTCATATCTACTTCGACACCAAAAACGGTCGTTAGAGAGAGTTTACCACGCCCAATTCGGGGTTAAGATAACACAAAGTATTTACCACGCCCGCCGGTTGCATTGGAATGTACCCCTACCCATGGTGGCAGTAGCGAGTACAGTTGGTCCACGCCCGGAAACGCCGGGTTGCTTTATAACGGACCGCGGAAAGACGCTGTCGCCGACCGAATAACCAACCAAACCATGACAACGACAAACGATAAGATTCGCAGTCTGCTCCTGTCTGCGCTGATGGTCATGTCCGTATTCGCGGGCGCGACCGCCTTCGCAGGCTCGGCAGTTGCGGAACACGGCAACGATGCTGACGTTGAGATCGGCAATACCTCGCCGATCTTCCAGGGTCAGCAGGCAGTCTCCACAGATGGAAACTGGAATGGTGACGACACCGTAGAACTGCGCGAAGGAGATACGGACGGCAGTAGTTACGTCGACCAGCTCGACGTGGACGATGATGGCCACGTGATGGTCGACACTTCCGACCTCGAGGGTGACTACTTCCTTGAGGACTCCGATGAGGACAGCCAGTCGTTCGAGGTCGTCGAGCAATCGCTCGACATCCAGCAGGACGAGATTGAGTACGAGCTCGAAGACGAGGGTAACGAGCTCACCCTCGACATCGCTGACTCGAACCGCGGCGGCCAGTGGGACGTCAACGTCTCCACTGAGGACGCCGACGCTGGCGTCATCGACGGTAACGATGGCGTTGAGGACCACGGCTACATCGCAGAGGATGTCGGTCGACAGGACGCCAACGACGAGATCACGGTTCCGCTGCAGGACGACGCGGAAGCGGGCAACTACACGGTCAACGTTGACGTGACGGACACGACCGCGAGCCACTCGCTCGACCTCAACCTCAGCGAACAGGGCGACGCCGACATCACGCTCCCCAGCGAGACCATCTCGCAACAGCGTGGTGACGACCTCGAGTTCAACGCGACTATCGAGAACTCCGACACCGCCGACATTCAGTTCGGCGACACCGACAGCAACTTCGTCTCGCGCTTCCAGGTGGACAACACTGACCGCCAGCCCGACGAAGTGACCATCACCATCGAGACCGACAACATCCACGGGACCGACAACCCCGAGGACTTCATCGACGTCTCTGACGGTGCGGATGTCGAAGGCAACGACGGCGACGGTGACTACGGTGTCTGGACTGGTAGCGACATCGACACCGAGGAAGACGACGGTGACGATTCGCTGGGTAGCGCGATTGCGTCGGGTAACTACGACCTCGTCGCGTATACCGACGACTCGTTCGAGGACCGTTCGGACAAGACCAGCGTCAGTCTTGGCGACCGGTCGACCGACGACGTGAACACCTGGGTCCACCAGGACGCCAGTGCTGACAACCTGCCCGAGGACGTCAGCGAACTCCTCGACGGCGTCTCCGAATCCGACGACGTCGCCCAGGACGACCTCGCAGTCGTCCAGGTCGAGGCGTCGGGTATCTACGGCTACGCCGAGAACGCCGAGGACTTCGGTGCATGGGACAACGACGACGAGACCTACACGAGCGACTACGGTCTCTTCCTGAACATCACCGAGCAGGACCCCGGTCCGAACGCGGACGCCCAGCAGTTCTCGGGTGAAGACGCGATGGCGGACCCGCTCATCGACGCGGAGAACGACACGCTGTACTTCATCTACGACAGCTCCGCCATGTCGGCTGGTGACGACTACGACGTGACGTTCAACGTCACGGAGGCGAACGAATTCACCTCCAGCGACCAGAGCGTCTCGACCGAACTCAGCGTCTCTGAGCAGTCCCTCGAAATCGACGGCGTGAACGACGACGACGAGTTCGAGGTCGAGAACTCCGAGAACGCGACCATTGAGGGTACGAGCAACCTCGCACCCGGTACGTCGGTCGACGTTGAACTCGAATCGTCGAACAACTTCTGGTCGGACACCGTCGAACTCGACTCCGACGGTGAGTTCTCCGCTACGTTCGACCTCAGCGACGTCGAAAACGGTAGCGAACTCGACGTGACCGCTGAGGCCACGGACGACGCCTCCGACTCCGCCACTGCCATCGTCGTCGAATCGACCGACGATGACGAAGACACGGAGACGACGGAGACGACGGAGACCACCGAGACGACGGAGACGACGGAGACCACCGAGACGACCACGACGGAGACGACCACGACGGAGACGACGACCGAGGAGACCACCGAAGAGACGACCACCGAGGAGACCACCGAAGAGACGGAGGACACCGAAACCACCGAGCCCGGTGACGGCGGTATCCCCGGCTTCGGCATCGGTGTCGCGCTCGCCGGTCTGCTCGCGGCCGCGCTCCTCGCGCTCCGCCGCAACAACTGAATAGCTGACTAACCACCGGGTTTCCCGGTTTCGCGGTTCCCATTCTTTCGCGCGCTACCGACCGAGTAGCGGCGGCTCCGCGGTCAAGCGGGGACGTGACTTGGAAATAGCGTGTCGACGGGATTACGAGGAGTCGAAGGGATTCGTCGCGCTCGCGAGTCGCGTGATGTCGTCGAGCGTGTCGAAGTCGTCGTCGAAGCTGTAGAGGTACTCGATCTCCGCGCGCTCCATGTACGCGGCGATGGTGGCGTCGGCGAACGCCAGTCCGTCGTACCGCTCGAACAGTTCGACCGCGCGCGAGAAGTCCGTTTTCGAGAGGTGAACGAGTTCGAATCCGGTCGATTCGGCGAGCCGGTCGTAGAGGTCGACCGCGAGGGCGTGGTGCTGGCGCTCGTGGATGTAGTTCAGCGTCTCGGTCACCACGTAGTTCGTCACCCTGACGCTCGGTAAGTCACCGCGGTCGATACCGTCGACGACGGCGCGGGCCGCCTCGTGATTCTGGTCTCTGCGACTCGCCCGGGCGACGAGGACGTTCGTGTCGATTATCGCGACGGCCATCCATCGTCTCCACGCTCGTCGGCGGTCGGATCGTCGGCTCCGGCGTCGACGGCGATTGCGTCGTGGTCCTCGGCCGCGTTCGTCGCCCCCATGTCGACGGCTTCGAAGTCGTCGAACGCCCCGTACCGCTGTTGCACCACTTCGACCGCGAGTTGGCCGTCGTCGGTCACCTTCCAGTCGAGTTTGTCTCCCGGCTGGATGTCGAGTCGATTCCGAATTGCGGCGGGAACGGTCACCGAGTAGTGGTCGTTGACCGTGGTCCGCTCGCCGTTGGTAGCCATCGTGGCCGAGGATACGGCCTCCGGAGTAATAAAGTTCATGAGCACCCTCATGAGGGATTCGCCACGACAGCCGAGAATCGGACTCAGTACGTCTCGACCTCGATGCCGGGCAACCTCGCGAAGTCGTCGACGTTGTCGGTGAGGACGGGTTCGCCGAACCGCTCGGCGACCGCACCGATGAGGGCGTCGGGGTTGTCGACGCCGCTAGTCCCTCCGTAGCGGCGGTCGGCCTCGGCCAACAACGCGCCTGCCCGAAGTGCCGTGCGTTTGTCGACGGGGACGAGGGGGTACATCTGGAGGAGATTCCTCACCCGACGTTGCTCGTCGTCGGACTGGACGATGGACGCCACGTACTGCAGTTCCATCACCGATGGAATCGCCACGCGCTGGACGACGCCCGAATCGTACAGTTCGGTCGCCTTCTCGAACGCGTCTTGCTTTCCGTCCTTCAGATCTAGAAGAAATGACGTGTCCAGAATCATTCGAACCGCTCCCGGAGTTCGGCACGTCGTTCGCGGCCGCTGTCGCGCTTGCGTTCTATCGCTTCTCGCATCTCCGCGGCCGTCTCGTCGTCGCGTCCGACGACTTCCGCGAGAGCATCCGGGGATGGACCGCCCATCAGTCGCCGCAGGGTTTCCTCCATCGTCTCGTCGTTTCGCTTGTGGGCTTTCACCACCTCGTGGAAGTCCTCCGAAACGCGAATCGTCTTGGTCATGGTGTATATTTGGATATACGAGGTTATCAGTTTTTGGCTCGTGCTCCGACACGGGGATCGGTTGGCTCGCACCCACACTGCCACCGCAGCGAAACGCGACGTTTCCGACGACTCAACGAGACCTTACCCGACCGCCACCCGAAGCCGTCAACTCTTTATTCCCGGCGGGCTTGCTACCTCCTAACCGTGACCTCCGCGCTCACAGACGGACTCGCGTGGCTCACCATCGGCCTGTTCGTGGTCGCCATCGCGCTCGACTGGCACGACGGCGACCGCGGGGAGGGCCGCGCCCGCTACATCGCCGGGGGCGCGTGGGTCGTCTTCGGCGTCTTCTGGCTGGTGTTGTTCCCCCACTTCGCGTTCGAACAGCACAGCTTCATCGAGGGCGCGCTGAGCCTCGCCGCCTTCCCCGCGTGCCTGTACGCCGCGTACCTGCTCGTGCAGGGCCGCGCGACCCTCTTCCTGCTCTCGCGCGCCGTGGCGTTCATGGGTCTCATCTACATGCCGTTCACGATGATCCCGCCCGCCAAGCAGGGGCTCATCGAACTCGTCACCGCACAGGGGGAGTTCGTGCTCCGGGCGCTGGGCTACGAGTTCGAGGTCGCCACCCGGACCCTGGAGACCCCCCTGTTCGGCGAGTCGGTCGAGGAGGACGTTCGGGGACGGTACGTCTTCCACAACCCCGAGGCCGGTCGGTTCCGAATCAACGTCCTGCTGGCGTGTACGGGACTGGGCAGCATGGCCATCTTCGGCGGCCTCATCGCGGCGGTCCGCGCGCCCCTCCGCCGGAAGCTCCGGGCGCTCGCGATAGCCATCCCGGTCATCTGGGTGCTCAACCTCGCCCGCGTGGTGTTCATCACGCTCGCCTTCAGCCAGCAGTGGTTCCAGTTCCAGTTCGTCGTCGACCCGCTCGTCGAGTTCTTCTACGGCGGCGACCCCGCCTACGGCGTGCGGGCGTCGTACTTCCTCTCCGACCGGGTCATCGCCCAGAGCCTCTCGGTCGTCGCGCTGGTGGGCATCGCGTGGGCGGTCGCCCGCGAGGTTCCCGAACTCCTCACGGTCGCCGAGGACGTGCTGTACATCGCCACCGGCGACGACTACGACCTCCACGACGCGGTGGGTAGCGACCGGCAACTCCGCGCGGATGGCGAAGGCGAGTAGGGCAACCGAGTCGCGAGGGGGCGCTCCGCTACCAGAACTACCAGCGCTACCGGATTTTGATACCCGGCGCGCGCGAGCAACGCGCGCGAGGGACGAGTATCGCAGGGAGTGACCGAAGGGAACGACCGAGAAACGCAGGAGGCTGGGGAGGGTCGAGGTCTGCGGTGGCGGTGCGGTTCTCCTAGGTACCGGGAGTAGCTAGCTTCGAGCTGTCGCGTTCGTCTCGGAGATGCCAGAGCTAGCTACTCCCGGTACCTATGAAGACCGCACAGCACCGCACCGCACCGCACAGCACCGCACCGCACAGCACCGCACCGCACAGCACCGCACAGCAACCGCCGCCGCAGGCCACGGCCCTCCCCAACCGCCTGCGGTCCTCGACTGCTCGTTCCACTCGCAGTCTGTGGTCCTCAGCCCTCGCGCGTGTCGGTGCGGCCCCAAACTGCGGGGCCGCACCAGCACGCGCCGAGTAGAGGGTGTCGGACGCGTTTCGGGGGACGGTCTTTTTGACGCAGAGTCGGAGCTACTCCACGTCGAGCAGTTCGGGGGGCGCGTCGGCGAGTTCGGCGAGCGCGTCGGCCTCGATGTGGTGGAGGTCGCCCGGAACCACGAGCAGGTGGAGCGGGTCGCCGAACGAGCGGTCGGCGAGCGCCGAGAGCCGGTCGGCGGCCACCAGCGGGTCGGGGCTTCCGGCCCGGGCGACCACGACCGCCAGCACGTCCCCGTAGTCGTCGGCGAGGAGGTCGGCAGCGTGGTCGGCGGTCATGTACTCCTCGCGCTCTGCTTTGATGTCCAGATACACGAGAGTGTGGAGGCCGCGCTCGCGGTTCTCGTCGATGGCCTCCGTCACGCTGGCGGGGACGCCCTCCGCGCCGTGGGCGTAGTCGAACGGGAGCGTGGTCGCCTTGCCGAACCGGTAGTTCTGGAGGCCCGTCAGGCCGCTGGCTGCCGACTCGGCGGTCGGCGCGTGGACCACGCGGGTGTCGACGCCCCGCTCCTCGGCGCGCAGGCGCAGGTCGACGTGGGTGGTCGAGATCATGGTGTCGCCCGCGGTGAGGAAGACCGCCTCGCCGCCCTCGGCGGCGCGCAAGATGGCCTCGGGGTCGCGCTCGACGCCCGCGCGGTCCCGGACCTCGATGTCGACGCCGTGGTAGGCTTCGAGGTCGGCGACGCTCGCGCCGAGGAGTTTGCTGGTGTAGAACTCCGCGAAGACCGAATCGGCGTCCCGGAGGGCGTCTCTGCCCTCGACCGTGACCGAGCGCTCGTCGTAGAGTCCGAGTCCGACGAAGGTGAGCATGGCCGAGTGTAGGCGTCCGAGGTTGCTATAGCCTTTCGAGTGCGACTCGGGAAGCGTGCGAGCGCGCCCCGGGAAGCGTCACGCTTACCGGTCCCGGGGAGAACCGATAGGCATGGAAGTGCCGTGCGTGCGCGTCGAGCGCGAGCGAGGCGAGGAGACCCGAAGGCGGCTCGCCGACGCCGGACTGCTCGCCGACGAGTTCGAGATCGAGGTCGAAGAGGGCTGGCTGTACGTCCCGGTCGCCGACCCCGAGGCGGTGCCCGAGGACCTCCGGGTCGTCGAGCGCGAGGTCCCCGAGCGCGACACGCAGGACACCCCCGCCGACCTGCTGGGCTTCGAACCCAGTTACGAGCGACTCGGCGACATCGCCATTCTGGACGAGGACGACCCCGAGCGCGCCCGCGAGATCGCCGACGCGGTGATGGCCTCGGACCTGCCCGTGCGGACGGTCATCGACCGCGCCTCGAAGGTCAAGGGCGAACTCCGGGTCCGCGACTGGGAGGTGCTGGCCGGGGACGCGTCCTCCGGAACGGAGACCGTCCACCGCGAGTACGGTTGCGAGTTCGCACTCGACGTGGCCGAGGTGTACTTCTCGCCCCGACTCGCGACCGAGCGCCATCGCGTCGCCGAGCAGGTGTGCGAGGGGAGACGGCCCTCGGAAAACGCGAGCGGTGCGAGGCGCGAACGAAGCGAGGGCCTCGGCGAAGCGAACGGCGAAGCCGTGAGCGGGCAGGGCCCGCGAGCCCCCTGCGAACGCGCCTTCGACATGTTCGCCGGGGTCGGCCCCTTCGCGATACCCTTCGCGAAGCGCGGCGCGGAGGTCGTCGGCGTGGACCTGAACGAGCGCGCGGTCGAGTACCTCCGGGAGAACGCCCGCCGCAACGGCGTCGAGGACCGCGTGACCGCGATACAGGGGGACGTCCGCGACGTAGTCGCGGGCTCGTCGCGAGCGGAGCGAAGTGACGGCGTCCGAGACGTAGTCGAGGACTACCGCGATTGGGCCGACCGCATCGTGATGAACCTCCCCCACAGCGCCGACGAGTTCCTCGACGCCGCGGTCGCGCTCGCGGGCGACGACTGCGTCCTCCACTACTACGACATCCAGCACGAGGGCGACCCCTTCGGGCCGGGCGAGGCCGCGATTCGGGCGGCGGCCGAACCGGAGTACGAGGTCGCGGTCGAGACCCGCCACCCGGTCCGGTCGTACGCGCCACACGAACTCAACGTCTGTCTCGACGTGCGACTGACTCGCTGACGGCGTGCGATTTCGGAACGCTTAAGCACATGCTGGCGGCTATGTTTGAGTGTAGAAGGCACCTCGTGCCGGTGTAGCTCAGACTGGCTAGAGCGATTCCTTCGTAAGGAATAGGCCGAGGGTTCAAATCCCTCCACCGGCTTCTTACCCCGATTTGAGTCCTTGAGAACATCGTATCAAAATCGCTTCCCCAGCCGGGAACTGATGGGTCGATATCCTGAACAACGCTCTATCTGCTCATAGATCGGCGTCTCTCTCGGTTCGGTGTAAAAGAGACGTGGAAATCGCGACGAAAAGGTTCGGAATTACCAGACCTCAAGGAACTCCTCGACGGTGTTCTCGTCCGTGTCACTTAGTCCGTACACGTCTCGGAGGACGACCTCGTCGAGCTCGTCGCACAATCGGTCGAACTCCTCTCGTAGCTCCTCAATTCGCTCAACGTCGCTGAGATACTCTTTCATAAGCTCGATGACTGAGTCACGAGTCGGGGTATCCATGTGAAGGACTTCTGACCGGGAGAGTCGCCGATCTTGTGCGGTCAACAGTTCGAAGACGAAGTCACGCACACGCTGGTCGTCAAACTGCAGGTCGTGGCCCCGTTTCATCACCACTTGATAGGCTCTCTCTCCGGTGTCCACGTTCGTCTTCACGTCCTTCCGAATCGGCCCCTGCCGGTAGTCGTCCCCACCGAGGTTGATCGTCTGTGCAAGGTCGAGGATAGAGCCGTCCCGTTCGTAGTCGGGGAGGTAGTTCCGTACGTCGCTGGTCTTGTACTCCAAGTCCGTCCATTTCGCCCGGATATTCTGGATGTCTTCGGCGTACTTTGTAACCGTCTCCTCCGGTACATCGTCGGGGAGAACGATGGGGTGTGGCTCTAAGTACCGCTTGTTGTAGGAGTAGTACTTTCCGCCGAAAATTGGAGCGGTATGCTTGTGATAGAACTCCAGTATGGATGAATTCAGAAGGGCGACGTAGTACAGGTGATCCTCCGATGTAGGCGCGTACTCGTCGCGCAACTGGATTCCATACCCACCGGCATTACCGCCGCCGACGAAGTAGTACTCGCCCTCCGTATCCGCGACGAACCGGTTGTAGCTACTCAGGATGTTTGTCATGATTTTGTCCGGGTCGAACTTGGTGAGATTCTTCGGGTAGATGTAGGCGTACCAGTCGTCCTCATCACGCAACTTTCCGGACTCGCGGTCCTTCAGCTTCTCCTCGTGGGCGAGGAAGAAATCCCACGCATGCGGCATGTCCTCTTCCAAGACGGACTGTGAAATCACGTCGAACTCGTCGCCGGAAACCTCGTAGGGGAGAATCATCCACAGACCCTCCCAGTCGACGCCCCAGCGGTCGATCTCTCTGCCCTTCAGCACGCGAGTCAGAATCTCTTCCTCGATTGGGTACGTCTCGTCTTCGCCGCTCGGCTTGAACTCAACGACCCCATCCTCGTCGGTCTGCCCGGCGATTTCACCGAGGTAGACGGTGTTCGCGCTCGTCTGCGTCCCGACGAATACCTCTGCCGAAATCTCGCCGACGCGCATGTCACCACGCTCCTCGATTGTATCGAAGAGTCGCCGCTCGCTGTCCGGCATCGGTTTCCAGCTCGGCAGATAGTCGTCTTCGTTGTCCTCCCGCATCTCCTCCTTCTCGTAGGTGTACAGACTGTACTCGTCGACTCCGTCTGGAGTGACCCACTCGTCGAGATGGTGAATCTCGTCTAGTACGTTCTCTCGCTCCTCGGCGAACCTCGCGCACAGGACATCCTCCTCGGGGGAGCGGTCTCTGTCGACGGTGAAGATGCACGGGTACGGGGTCGCAGCGTCGAACACCTCAACGTCCTTGAAGTCGACAATGTTGGTAAGGGGCTCATCGGCGAGCTGATCACGAATCGACTCGCTGTACTCGTGGGTGAGAAGCCGATTTGGGCAAATGTACGAGAGATTTCCGTCGTCCGTCAGCCAGTCGAGTCCACGCTCGATGAAGGGAACGTAGAGGTCGAAATTGCTTTCGACGGACGAGTACCGGGCGACGTAGTCCTGCTTTGGACCGCTGATGTTCTGAACACGGACGTACGGCGGGTTCGCAATCACCACGTCGAACTCCATCTCGTCCTTGATGCGGTCAACCGCGTCTCTGTCGTCGATAAACGACTGCGCCCGACCGTTGTACTGGGCGAACTGGGTGATCTGTGCCTGTTGGCCCTCATCGGCGGTGCTACCCTCCTGTTGCTCCAGCACGGTCGGCGTCAGCGTGTCGGCGACGTGAATCTCGAATCCGTCCATCGTGTACGACGGGTCTTGTTCGGTCACCTTGTCGTATAGATCGACGGTGCGAAACAGAAGGTTGATTTGCGTGATGTGAACCGCGAACGGATTGATGTCGATACCGTAGACGTTCTCCTCGACGCGCTCCAGAATCGTGCGCGCCTCCTCGGCGTCGAGGTAGTGAATGCTCTCCTTGCCGAACTTGCGGATGAAATGCTGAATGAGACGTTCCGTCGCCTCGGTTAGGAAGCCACCGCTCCCACATGCCGGGTCCAGAATCTTCCGGCGACCGATGCCCTCGGTCGCCTTGTACCCGGTCTCATCCAACATGTACCGGATTACCTCGATTGGAGTGTAGTACTCACCGAGTTCTTTCCGTTCGTCCTGTGGGAGATAGTCTTCGTATACGTGTCCGAGGATGTCCCGGTTGACGTACTCGAAGTCGAACCGGTTCAAACGCTTGAAAACCTCGCCGAGCCGGTAGTCCAGATCATCTTCGAGGCTCTCCTGACGGCTCTCCTCGTCGGAGTCGAAGCGTTGACGCTTGTCCCTCGACACCCACCACCAGTCGAAGATGCCCAGCTCGTACAGGTCTGCGTAGTGGTCATCGATTCTGTCGTAGGTGTCCATCAGGGCATCGAGGTACGGTCGCTCGTCTCCCTGTTCGAGGCCGTCTGCCATCCCCCGCCCCGACAGACGAGTGTTGCCGACGATCTCTTTGTCCTCTGCGATACGGGCAAAGAGCGCCCGGTTCATCAAGATGTAGGCCGTCTCGCGGCAGAACGTCTGTTTCGCGTCGTCGCTCTTTCCCGTGTATTCACGCCAGTCCTTCCAGTCGGGGAAGGTTGTCTCTAAGAACTTCCGAGGATAGGAGTTCTCCGGTCGCGCCATGTAGTCATCGAAGAACCGGTGCATAACGCTGGATAGTTCGTCCAGCGACTCCTTCACCGCCTCAAGGAACAGGTCATATCCCTCGTCGTCCGTCCCCGGCTGGTACTGAATGGGAACCTCTCTCGCCCTGTTCTGGAAGTAATCGGCATCACCAACGTTCGTGAACCGATCACGACGGAAGTACTCCAGTTCCTCCAGTGCGGACTTCTGCGACGGGTCGAGATCGTCGACAGATTCTGCCTCGGCCACCTCGCCGATGTGGAAGTCATCGATGGCTGACAGCGATCTGTCTGTAGACGAATATTCGTAGACGCGGAACTCGTGCCCGTTGGTCAAAATCCCGTATCCCGCACTCCCGATTCCCACCATGTACGTCTGCAACTGCTCGACATCGCCGAGTTCGAGGTCGTGAGACGGGCGCTTCGTCTCGCAGGCGATGACGGGAAACGGCGGATGACTATCGTCATAACAGAGGACGTCTTTCCTGTCGTCCTCGAAGTTGACGTGTCCCTCTCCCTCTGTACGTGACCAGCCGAGCGCATCGGTGAAGAGATGGTCGACCAGACTGTACCTGAAGTCGAATTCGCTCCCTTCTGAACGAATCTCATCTCCGATTCTCTGGAAGGCGTAATGAAGATCAGCAAGGAACGTATCCGGCATTACACTCCCGTTTAGAGACGAGCTTCTTAAAATCCACTCATGGAGTGCAATCCTCCGTTGCATTTGGAGCTGACACACCAATGAGGGCGGTGAATCACTCCCTGAGTGCTGTTTGGATACGTGCGAGAGAACACTCCCAAGAAAGACGAAAAATCCGCTTCCAACCGCACGACCCGCAACGACCGACAGACACTAATCGCTCGCGCCGCGCGAACCGCTCTCGCTCCCGGTGAATCGGGCGTACTCGGTCGCCCCGCAGTTCGGGCACGCCGTCCGGATGGGTTCGATGCCCTCGTCGGTGTCCCGTCCGGGCCGGGTCTCCCGGCACTCGGCGCACTGGAGCGTGTGGATGACCATGGTTCAGACGAGCGCCGAGGACGCTTCGATATCCGAGGGGGCGAGCGCCCCTGCGAGTCGGTCGAGCGCCGACGTGGCAGCCACGCCGTCGCCGTCGTACTCGACGACGCCAGCGTCGGCGAGTCGCGGCAGGTGGTTGTGATGGAGCGAGATCCGGAGCTGTCGAGGGCCGGCCCCTCGGGCCGTCTCCGGGCCCGCCGCGTCGTCCATCGCCTCGGAGAGCTCCGCGGCCAGTTGCGCCCGCGTGATCGGGCCCGAGTCGTGGAGGATGGCGATGACGTTTCGTCGGACCGGGTCGTTCAGGATGTCGAACGTTGTTTCGGTGTCCATGGTTGCGTAGTCGTCGCGGCGAGGGCGTCGCCCTCGCGTTACTACCGGCTTGCGAGGCGGCCCTCCTAAACACCCGCTTCGGTCCCGACCGTTGCAACCGTTGCAGGGCGGCGGGAGGGTCGGCATCCGAGCGGAGGAACGCGGAGCGAACGACGACGAGCGGAGGAGCAGGCCGAGGGTCGCGGAGCGCGGAGGGTCGAGACCCTCAGTAGCCGACCCCGTACAGATAGCCGAGGAGCAGACACAGCGCCAACACGCTCGCGGCCCACCCGATGAACAGGCCCCGTTCGCGCGCGGTCGACGTGAGAGACATCGTCTAGTATATTTCGGAGAAGACGGCGAATCACTTAAAATATCCGTATGACGTGCGGAAGACGGTGGCGAGAGCTAGCGGGCCGCCCGCAGAGCGGGCGGCCCGCGAGTCGTCGGTCGAGGACCGAGTAGTGTGAGTCGAGACCCGCGAGTCGTCAGTCGAGGACCGACGCGAGCGCGTCCATCGTCCGGTCGACGCGCTCGACCTCGGCGTTGTATCCCATGTGGCCGATTCGGAGGAGGTCGTCCTCGTAGTCGCCGAGGCCGGTAGCGACCACCACGCCGCGCTCGTCGAGTCGGCGCTGGAGGTCGGTCGCGCGACCCTCGACCTCGAACGCGGTCACGGTCGGCGACCGGTAGCCCTCGGCGGCGAACGGGTCGACGCCGAGGTCGCGCCCGCGCTCGCGACACCGCTCGGCCGCCCGCTCGTGGCGGTCGTGGACGTTCGTCAGGCCCTCGTCGAGGAGCAGGTCGAGCGACGCCTCCAGCGCGTAGAGGTTCGACACCGCGTGGGTGTAGGGGAGCATCTCGAACGCCTCGCCCGAGAAGTCGGCCTCGCGCCAGGGTCCGAGGCTGGTGTAGAAGGTGTCCTGGTCGGTCGCCTCGACCGCCTCCCACGCCCGGTCGCTGACCGAGAGCGTGGTCAGGCCGGGCGGCGAGCTGAAGCACTTCTGGGACGCCCCGAGACACACGTCGATGCGCTCGACCGGAACGGGCGCACCGCCGAGCGACGACACCGCGTCGACCACGGTGAGCACGCCCGCGTCCTGCAGGACGCCCAGCACCTCCTCGAAGTCGTTGAGCAGGCCGGTCGGCGTCTCGCAGTGGACCAGCGTCGCCGCGGCGAAGTCGCCCGACTCGACCGCCGCCTTCACCGCCTCGGGGTCGAATCCCGCGTCGAAGTCGGCGCGGTGGACCGTCGGGTCGCCGCCGTGGGTCTCGACGAAGTCGGCGAACCCCTCGCCGTAGATGCCGTTGGCCAGACACAGCACCTCGTCGCCGGGGTCGACCAGCGACGCGACCGCGGCTTCGAGTCCGAGGATGCCCTCGCCCGCCAGGATTCGCACGTCGTCGTCGGTGCCGTAGACCGCCGCCAAATCGTCGCACAGCGACCGGTAGAACTCGGCGAACTCGGCTTCTACGTCTGGGTTCACGAGGGGGCGGCTCATCGCCTCGCGCACCTCGGGAGCGAGCGCGGTCGGTCCGGGCGTCATCAGGAGGTCGTCGCGTTCGTCCATGCCACGGCTTGGGCCGTCACCGTCCTAAAGGTGGGCGAAGTTCCCGGGCGCGCGCTCGACGCCCGGCGGGCGTCGAGCGCGCGCGACACTTCCATCACGATACACGCTACCGCGTCATGTGTTGCCCCATGTTAAAAATTGTTAATACGGATACATCTGTAGAGTGTAATCCCATGGTGCTCCACGACGCCCCTTGACGACGCCCCAGTCAGGGAAGTACACCGCGTACGACCGTGGCGGGGCTCTCGACTCAGGTGTGCCGTACGCCGACCGCCGACCGCTTCACCCCGCCAATGACTTCGAATCCACGACCCCACGCATCGACGCCGCCGCATCGCCGCCCGAACCGCCCGCCCCGAACGTGGGCCGGAATCGCCCTGTACGTCTGCTCCGCCGCGCTGGTCCCGCTGGCGCTGTTCGCCCTCTCGCACCCGGCCGTCGTCGCCGCCGGTCTGCTCGGCACCGGCGTCGGCGCGCTGGCCGGACCGTCGCTGCGCAGGCTGGCACGCCGACCCGACCGACGCCGGTCGGTCGCGGTCGACGACCCTCCGGTTAGTCGAACCGCCCCTCGCAGTTCGAGCAGGTGACCCGCTTCTTTCCGGCGGGCGTGCGCTCGACGCGCAACGCCCCGCCGGTGTGACACCGCGGGCACGCACCGTTGCCCGTCTCGCGGGCCTGCTGGCGGGCCATCCACGCGACGGTTCGTTCGAGGTCCGACACCTCCTCGGCCAGCGCTTCGACCGCGCGTTCGAGCGCGTCGATTCGGTCGGTGGTCGGGGGCGCGTCGTCTGACCGGGCGGTTCCGTCGGCCGAGTCGTTCTGGTCGGTAGTCATATCGGATTCCGGGAGCTTCCCGTCTAGCTGACACTCGGTAGCACGTAACGTCCTCAGCCGTCAAAAAGCTGTCCGACGGGCGTGTCTCCGCTCCGGGAGTTCACCGACACCAACAATTAACTCCGGGGCGGCCGTAGCTTCCACATCGCGGCACCCCTATCGGTCTCACGGCCGGACACTGCACGATTACGGGAGACATCGAATGGTCACCGACAGACAACTCCGACGGAGCAAGGCGATACAGCAGCAGACCGGCAGAACCTTCCACTTCGCGACGCGCCTCCTCCCCGAGCGGGTGCGTCATTCGACCTACGTCCTCTACGCGTTCTTCCGCGTGGCCGACGAGGTGGTGGACGGCGCAGACGACCTTCCCCCCGAGGACCAGCGCGAGCGCCTGGAGCGACTCCGCGCAGAGGCGCTCGGTCACAGCGAGACCGACGACCCGATACTCGCGGCGTTCGACGAGATGCGCGAGTCTCACGCCATTCCCCCCGACGAGATCGAGACGTTCCTCGACGCGATGGCGACCGACATCGACAAGAGCCGGTACGACTCCTACGACGAACTGGAGTCGTACGTCCGGGGCTCTGCGGCCGCGGTCGGGGTGATGATGCAGGCGGTCATGGGCGTCGAGGACCCCGACCGAGCGCGACCGCACGCGGTCGCGCTCGGAGAGGCGTTCCAGCTCACCAACTTCCTGCGGGACGTCCGCGAGGACATCCGCGACCACGACCGCATCTACCTCCCGGGGACGACCCGCGAGCGCCACGGCGTCACGGAGGCCGAGATTCGGCGGTGTGAACCCACCGAGGGCTTCCGAGCCGCGATGGCCGAGGAGTTGCGTCGCGCCGAGCGAAAGTACCGCGAGGGCGTCGCGGGCATCCAGTACCTCCCCGAGGACTGTCAGTTCGCGGTGCTGTACGCCGCGGTGCTGTACGCCGAGTACCACCGGCTCATCCGGGCGCGCGACTACGACGTGTTGACCTCGCCGCCCGAACTGAGCGCGGTCCGGTCCGGGTGGCTGTGGGTCAGGACACGGTGGCACTGGCAGTGGTCGAACGACCCCGAGACGGTGTTCCGCGAGGTCAGCGCGGTTCCGGAGGGCGACGAGCCCCCCGAGAGCGCCGAGATTCCGGGCGGGACGCCACAGATGGAGTAGCCTCTCGCTCGTACCATCGCCCTCGTCCTCGCCATCGCCCACGCCCGCCGACCGGTCGCGCGACCGGTCGGCGGGCGGGAGACTCGGCCCGTCACAGCGAGCGTAGCGAGCCCGACGACTCCCGACCGGCGTCGGCGACCGCGTTCATCCGCCCCTCGGGTCCGGCCGACAGTCCGTGGTGACGGACGTACTCGACGAGCACTGACTGACTCCAGCCGTGGGTCCCCTCGATACGGTCGGGACCCAGCGGCGCGAACAGCCCGTGCTCGAACGCGTAGGCCGGGGCCGCGACCGTGTACTCGGCCGACTCGTCGGGGGTCTCGCCGCCGACCGTCGCCGACGCGAGCGCGAGGTCGGTCTCGGACCGCCGCCAGTCGAGGGTCGCCCCGCTGACGTGGCCGAACACCTCGCGGTCGGGGCCCGGCGTCGCGAGGTTCCCGAGCAGTTCGGCGACCTCCCCGCCGGTCAGCCGGGTCGCGTGTATCTCGTTGTCGAACGGAACCGCAGACCGGAGGTCGCCGACGGTCACCTCCCCCGACAGCGGCGGGCCGGTCCGGAGCTGGAGCGCGTGGAACACCCCGAGGTCGGCGTCGCCCGCCCACCGGAGGGCGTCGGCGACCGTGTTCCCGATGGCGCTCTCGGGGTAGCACGCCGCGCGGTCGCGGGGCAGGGTCGCCTCCGTGGTCGCCACCGTCTCGTCCAGTCCGAGGTCGACGTACGTCTCGCGGTAGATTTCGGCCACGTCCTCGGCGACGGGTGCCTCGGTCACGTCGTGGAGGGTCGCGTCGACGCCCCGGCGAGTCACCGTCACCGCCGAGACGAGTTCGCCGCGCTGGCCCGGGTGGACGACCGGCGTCCCGTCCACGGAGTCGGCCCGAACGTCGTGGACGTGGCCGCCGAGGACGAGGTCCACGCCGTCGAGTCCGGCGAGGTCGTCGTCGCGGTCGCCCGCGTGCGAGAGGACGACCACGAGGTCGGCGCCCGAGTCCCGGAGGTCGGCGGCCGCTCGCTCGGTCGCCGGGACCGGGTCGGCGACCGTCAGGTCCGCCGCGCAGGGATGGACCCCGAGCGTCTCGGGGTCGGTGACGCCCACGAACCCGACCCGCGTGCCGCCGACCGAGGCGAGCGCGGTCGTCCGGACACCCGCGTCGGCCGCGAACGGGTCGCCAGCGTCGGTCCGGACGTTCGCCGACAGCCACGTCTGGGGCGCGGCCGCCACCACCTCCCGGAGCGCGTCGCGACCGTTGTCGAAGTCGTGGTTGCCGAAGGTGGCGAAGTCCGGCGCTATCTCCTCGAAGAACGGGTGGACGTGGCTGCCGCCGGTCTCCGTCGCGAGCAGGCCGGGCGCGGTGGTGTCGCCGGTCCCGCAGACGAACGTCGCGTCGTCGCGGAGTTGCCGTATCAGGCCAGCGAGTCGCCCGATTCGCTCGGGGTCGTCGTAGGCGTTCTCCACGTCCGAGTAGTGGACGAATCGGCAGTTCATGCCGACAGGTTCGTCCCCCGACAGTTAACTCTCACGTCGTTGGCGGGCGTCCGGCCCCGGGGGCCGGACGCCCGCCCGGGTCGTGGGTGGACCTCCGCCCGACTCGCGGCGTTCGGCCCGCCGACTCACGTCTCGCGCGGACTCGCCGGGTCGAACACCGCGAAGTCGAAGCGCTCGGCCCGGACGAGACCCCCCGCGAGCGCGCCCGCCAGCGCGACCGCGACCCAGTTGCCGAAGTAGGCGTTGACCGCGCCCCACAGCAGGACGAAGCTCACGAGGTCGTCGAGCATGAACTCGCAGTCGGCGAGTCGGGCGGCGAGTCGCTCGCGGTCGAACGAGTACTCGACCGCCGTGACCGCCACGAGGCCACTTACGACCCACCCCGCGTAGTTCGAGAGCGGGACGCCGTAGTAGGGGCCCCCTCCGGCGTACGCCCAGAACCCCAGCGCGACCGCTGCGGGGTCGAGGACGAGGTCCACGACCAGCACGACCCCGAGCGAGACGAGGACCCGCCGGGTCCGGGGGAGGTTCGGGAACAGCAGGAGGACGAGCAGGTAGCTGTTGACCACCAGCGGGAGGAAGAAGACCGGCAGGCCGACCGGCACGCCCGCGACCATCGGCCCGAGTTCGGTCTGGTAGTGGAACTCGCCGTAGGGGAGGCCGGTCGTCACGCCCACGAACTCGATGGCGTAGCTGTAGGCGGTGACCGCCGCGAGTCCGGCTAGCGCCCGGCGGTCCACGAGCGGCGCGAGGCCCGCGACGAGGGGCGTCCGCATCACGAGCGTCCCGAACAGCACGAGCGCGGGGTGCATCGCGAGCCAGTCGGGGAGCAGCCCCCGGTGGCTGGCGACGAACAGGACCGCGCCGACCGCCGGGAAGACCACCGCGATGGTGAACCGATTGTCGTGGACCAGTTCCGAGAGGGCGGTTTCGACCGCGGTGCGGTCGAAACCGCCCGCGAGCGACGATGTGGAGCTATCCACGGACGACCCCCCAGAGGCCGCCGAGCGTCAGGACCATCCCGACGACCCCGTTTATCGCGGGGTACCACCAGTAGGCCCGCGAGACCGACACGTCGGTCTCGGAGATGGCGACCGCGAGCAGGGGGTAGACCAGCAGGAGCGCCCCTGCCCGGGGGTCGAGCAGGCCGAACGCACCCGCGGCGAGCAGCCAGCAAATCGCGCAGTACGCGAGGGTCGCGCGCTCGCCGAGGACGGTCGCGGTGGTCCGAATCCCGGCCCGTCGGTCGGGGTCGATGTCGGGCACCGCCGAGAAGGTGTGCATCGCCATGGCCCAGAGCCACCCGCCCGCCAGCGCGAGCGCGGGCGGGTGGCTCCCCGAGAGGGCGGCGTAGGCCGCCGCCCCCGGCAGCACGTACAGGCCGTTCGACACCGAATCGAGCGGCGGCGTCGTCTTGAGCCGGAACGGCGGGGCGCTGTAGGCGTACCCCAGTGCGAGGAAGCCGACGACCCAGACCGCGCCACCGAGGGGCAGCAGGGCGGCGAGCGCCAGTCCCGCGAGGCCGCACGCGACGACGACCGCGGCGACCGCTCGGTCGCCGCGGTACCGGGCTTCCCTGCCCTCTTTCTTGGGGTTCTCGGCGTCGATGTCGGCGTCGAACACGTCGTTGACGCCGTAGAGGTAGACGTTCGCGGGCACGAGGAAGTACGCGAACAGCGCGACCGCTTCGGAGGCGAGGAGGTCCGACGCCCCGGACGCGCCGTAGGCGACCCCGACGAGGACCGGCCCGGCGAGATAGAGCCAGAACCGGGGCCGAGAGAGGACGAGGAGGTACCGGAGCATGCTACCCGCCGTAGTCCTCCAGCAGGGCGTCGGCAGTGTGCTCGCCGCTGATGAGACACATCGGCACCCCGATGCCCGGCGTGGTGTACGACCCGGTGAAGTAGAGGCCGTCAAGTTCGGAGGAGCGGTGGCCCGGCCGGAGCGGCCCGGTCTGTCGGAGGGTGTGAGCGAGCCCCAACGCGGTTCCCTCGCGGCTGTTGTATCTGTCTGCGAAC
This sequence comes from Halorussus salilacus, assembly GCF_024138125.1. Lineage (NCBI taxonomy): Archaea > Methanobacteriati > Methanobacteriota > Halobacteria > Halobacteriales > Haladaptataceae > Halorussus > Halorussus salilacus. The sequence continues at coordinate 481,547 of NZ_CP099993.1, read as the reverse complement.
TCCGAGACGGAGAAGCGCTCCTCGACCACGATTCGGTCCCGGAGGTCGACGCCGGTGTTCTCGGCGACGTCGTCGAGCACGAAGTCCCGGTAGCGCTGGCGGGTCTCCTCGTCGTCGTCGAGACCGGGCGCGATGGGGACGAGCGCGAAGAGGTTGCTGTGGCCCTCGGGGGCGACCGAGTCGTCGGTCTCGCTGGGCACGCAGAGGTAGTAGGCGGGGTCCTCGGGCCAGCCGGGGTCCTCGAAGGTCCGCTCGAAGTGAGGGTCCCAGTCGGTCGGCAGGACCAGCGAGTGGTGTGCGAGCGGTTCGACGTCGCCCTCGACGCCCAGATAGAGGAGGAACGCCGAGGGCGCGTAGGTCCGCGAGTCCCAGTAGTCCTCGTCGTACTGGCGCTCGTCGGGGGTCAGGAGTTCCTGCTCGGTGTGGGCGTAGTCGGCGTCGCTGACCACGAAGTCGGCGCGGTGGAAGCCGTCGGCGGTTTCCACGCGGAAATCGCCCGCCGACCCCCGAATCGCCTCGACCTCGGCGTCGGTCCGATACTCGACGCCGAGTTCCCGGCCCAACTCGGCGATGCCGTCGACGACGCCCGCCATCCCGCCCTCGGGGTAGTAGACGCCGAGGTTGAAGTCGACGTGGCTCATCAGATTGTAGAGCGCGGGCGTGGTCGTCGGCGACCCGCCGAGGAAGACGAGGGTGTACTGCATTATCTGTCGCAGCTTCGGGTGGTCGAAGTAGTCGGCGACGTGCTCGTCCATCGACCCGAGGAACGAGAGGCCGCGGGCGTGGCGGACCACGTCCCAGTCGACGTAGTCCCGGAACCGCGGCCGGTCGGTGTAGACGAAATGTTCCATCCCGATCTCGTAGGTGTTCTCGGCCTCCGCGAGGTAGTCGTCGAGCGCGTCGGCCGCTCCGTCCTCGTACTCCTCGAACGTTCGCTTGGTCTCCTCGCGGTCGGCGGTGACGGTGATCCGGTCGCCGTCCTTGAAGAATATCCGGTAGTGGGGGTCCAGATGCTCCAGTTCGTAGTACTCGCCGGGACTGCGGTCGAAGTGCCCGAAGAAGCGCTCGAACACGTCGGGCATCAGGTACCACGACGGTCCCATGTCGAACCGGAATCCGTCACGTTCGAGGGTGCTCGCCCGTCCGCCGAGCTGCTCGTTCTTCTCCAGCACAGTCACGTCCGCGCCCGTGTCGGCGAGGTAACACGCCGTCGAGAGGCCGCCGAAACCGCTCCCAACGACCGCGACAGACCTGTCCGAGAGTTCCATACCGGGTTCTGAGTGCGCGAGTCACATAAAACGAGTGAGGATAGCGGCGCGCGCGAATGGACGCCCGACCGATACGTTTATATTTAAACGATTAGGTTTTCGGAACGGGAAATGAATCCGGCGAAGTTCGCGCTGTTGCTCGGCGTCGGCCTGCTGGCGTTCCTGTTCGTGTCGGTTCTCTACGTGGTCTGGACTCGAATCGTGGGGCTGGACCCCACGGTCGCCCAGCGGTTCGACGACCTCCCGAATCCGGTCGGCGGTGCGCTCGCCGCGGTCTCGGGCGTCGTCCTCGGGAGCGTGAGCATCGCCGCGCCGACGGTCGAGTTCGGGGTCGCCGCAATGGTGTTGCTCGCCGCGAGCACGTTCGCCTCGCTTCTGCTGTTCGAGTTGTTCCAGCAACGCTCCCGGATTGGTGCGTGAGTCCGAGACTCACTCGGAATCGGCGCTCACCGATTCGACCCCCGAACTCACCGCGTCGGCGACCGCCGACAGCAGTTCGTCCGGGCCGACGACGCGCCCGCGCTCGCTGAGTTCCCGGTAGAGCGCGGCGGCCTCGCTCCCGGCGTAGTTGCGCTGCTCGAAGGGGCGCTCCTCGACCACGACGACCGACTCGGCCTCCCGGACCGCCCGGAGGTTGTCGAGGTTGCCCGCGCCGACCTCCACGTCCCCGACGACCGTCGCGTCCGCGTTGCGAATGCGGGACTCGACCTCGCGCCGGGCGGCGTCGCCGACCGGCGCGAACGGTTCGTCGGCGACGGCGTCCAGACCGAGCGACCGGGCGGTTTCGAGGTCCGAATCACCCTCGTTGAGCGCGCCGACCGAGACCTCGTAGCCCGCCGCCGACAGGAGGTAGAGCAACCGCGAGACGGTGCCGCCCCCGCCGACGACGTGGACCCGGCCAGCCGACTCGTCCTCGGGCGGACGCTCGGGGAGCGCGGTGACGTACGTCGACCCGGTGACCGGGTGGCTGGAGACCACCGCGCGGGTGTCGAACGCGGCTTCGAGGTTGCCCTCCGAGAGGACCGCCGCGGGGTCGCCGCTCGCCCGAATCACCCCGTCGGCGAGCAGGAGGAGTTCGTCACAGTAGTGGGCCGCGAGGTTGAGGTCGTGGATGGCCGCGACCACGGTCTTGCCGTCGTCGTCGACCAGTTCGCGGACCAACTCCAGCGTCCGGACCTGATGGTTGATGTCGAGGCTCGCGGTCGGCTCGTCGAGTAGCAGCGCCGGGGCGTCCTGCGCGAGCGCCCGCGCGAGCAGGACGCGCTGGCGCTCGCCGCCCGACACCGCGGTGATGGGCCGATCTGCGAGGTGGGCGACCTCGGTGCGGGCCATCGCGGCCGCGACCAGTTCGCGGTCGGTCGTGGCGTCTCCGTCACCACCGCGCGCGCTCCCGGTCGAGAACCGCGACTTGTAGGGGTTGCGCCCCATCGCCACTACCTCCTCGACCGGGAAGTCGAACGAGAGGGAGGTGTCCTGCGGGACGACCGCGACCCGGCGGCTGGCGGCCTTCGAGGAGAGGGCGCTCACTGGGTCGCCGCCGAGACGGACCTCGCCCGCGTCCGGGGTGAGGGCTCCGGTGATGGTTCTGAGGAGGGTGGTCTTGCCCGCGCCGTTCGGCCCGACGAGACCGACGAACCGGCCGTCGTCGACGGTGGTGGTCACGCCGTCGAGAATTCGGTTTCCGCCGAGTTCGACCGCGACGTCGTCTATCTCTATCATCGTCTGTCGACCTCCTCAGAGTCGTGTTTTGATCGGTCGGTGTCAAGGGGACTACGGCGGTTTCGTCCCCGAAAGCCCCCGCCCGCTCGCCACGAAACGTTCGAACAGATTGGACGACGAACGGCCAGAAAGCCCCCGCCCGCTCGCGGTCGCTCCGCGGGATATTCGGCGCAAACCGCGCGCCGAATAGTTGCCCGCGGAGACGACCAAGCGGTGCGCGAGCGGGCGGCCCCTTTCAGTCCCGCCCTCGGTGGACTGTGTTGCCGGGCGATACTGGCGGATGCGTAGTTGGGCGCGATATTGCCGGGAATCCCCCTCACAGCGCGTGCACCTCCCGGGTTCGCAGGAGATAGAGGAAGAAGGGCGCGCCGAGGAACGCGGTGACGATGCCGACCGGGAGTTCGCCCGCGCCCGACCGGGCGACCGTGTCGGTCGCGACGAGGAAGGTCGCGCCCGCCAAGGCGGAGGTCGGCAAGAGGACCCGGTGGTCGGGGCCGACGAGCAGGCGCATTACGTGGGGGACCACGAGGCCGACGAAGCCGATGACACCCGAGACCGCGACCGCCGCGCCCGTCACGACGCTGGCGACCGCGAGCAGGAGGCGCTTGGTGCGCTCGACCTCGACGCCGAGCGCGTGGGCGTCCTCCTCGCCGAGCAGGAGGACGTTGAGGTCCCGGGCGTAGGCGAACAGCACGAGGAATCCGAGGAGGGCGACCGGGGCGACCAGCGTCACGTCGTCCCACGAGGCGAGGTGGAGGTGGCCCATCAGCCAGTACACCGCCCGGCGGAGGCCCCGGCCGCTCTGAAGCATGAGGTACGAGACCACCGCCCCGAGGAGGGTCTGGACCGCGACGCCCGCGAGCAGGAGGGTGGCGACCGGGGTCCGGCCGTCCTCGGTCGCGAGCAGATACACTCCGAACGCGGCGAGTATCGCGCCGAGGAAGGCCGCGACGGGGAGCGGGACCGGCACCGCGACCGGGACCGCGATGGTCGCGACCGCGCCGACCGCCGCGCCCGACGACACGCCGATGATGGAGGGGTCGGCCATCGGGTTCCGGAAGAACCCCTGCATCACGACGCCCGCGGTGGCGAGCGCGAACCCCACGACCGCGCCGAGCGCGATGCGCGGGAGTCGGAGGGTCGTGACGATGGTGGTGGCGGTGTCGGGGACCGCGAAGCGAAACAGGGGCGCGAACTCGACCGCGGGCGCGGGGACCGAGAGCGCGAGTCCCGCGACCCGGAGCGTGCGCTCGCCGACCGCGAGCCCCGCGGGGACCGAGAGCGAGTTCAGCAGGACCTTCCCGACCACGACGTAGTCGAGCTTGACGGGGCCGAGCGCCGCGCTCGCGACCACCACGACCGCTAGCGCGGCGACCAATCCTGCCGACCAGCTCGCGGCGCGCGGACCCCATCGCATGGTTCGTGTCTGAAAGCCAGCTTGCTTTAGGTAAATACTTATTGGATACGGTCGGAGTTCGGGACGCATGAAGACGAAGGTCACGAGCGTACTCGCGGTGCTGATGCTGTTGACGGCCGGTGTGGCTCCGGTCGCGGCCGCGTCCGGCACCAGCGCGACGCAGGCGGAGTGTTCGTTCCCCGCGACCCACACCGACGCGACGGGAACCGAAGTGACGGTCGAGGAGTCCCCCGAGCGGGTCACCACGCTCTCGCCGAGCGCGGCCCAGACGATGTGGGAACTCGGCGCTGAAGAGCAGGTCGTCGGACTGACCCAGTACGCGCTGTACCTCGACGGCGCTGACTCGCGCACCAACGTCTCGGCCGCGGGCAACCAGACCGTCAGCGTCGAGAAGGTCGTCTCGACCGACCCCGACCTCGTGCTCGCGCCGAACGTCATCCCGAACGAGACGGTCGAGCGCCTCCGGGACGCGGGCCTGACCGTCTACAAGACCCGGTTCGCCACCTCGCTCGACGACATCTACGCGAAGACCGAGCGCATCGGCGAACTCACCGGCAACTGCGAGGCCGCCGACGAGACCGTGGCGTCGATGCGCGACCGCGTCGAGACCGTCGAGGAGGCGGTCGAGAACTCCGAGTCGCCGCGCGTGTTCGTGTCGGTCGGCGGCGGCTACACCGCCGGGCAGGGCACCTTCGTGAGCAACATGGTCGAGGTCGCTGGCGGCACCAACATCGCGGTCGAGGCCAACGTCTCGGGCTACAAGCAGATCAGCGAGGAGGTCATCGTCGAGCAGGACCCCGAGTGGATAGTCCAGCTCGGCGCGTACGGCGTGTACCCGCAGACCGACGCCTACAACGCCACCACCGCCGTGCAGAACGACCAAGTCACGACGGTCACCAACGAGAACATCAGCCAGCCCGCGCCCCGGGTGGTCAACGCCATCGTCCAGATGGCTCAGGCGTTCCACCCCGAGGCGTACGAGGAGGCGAACGCGACCGCGGAGACGACCACCACCACCGAAGCGACGACCACAGACGAACCGACCACGACCGACGCGACGACTGACGAACCGACCACCACCGAAGCGACGACCGACGAGGGCGCGATGGCCGAGGAGACCGACACCACGACCGGCGCGTCGAGCGACTCGTCGAGCGACGTGCCCGGCTTCGGGGTCCCCGCGGCGCTCGCCGCGCTCGCGGGCGCAGTCCTGCTCGCACGTCGGTACTGAACCCCCTCGATTTCTCCCCGTTCGTACCCAACGGGAAAGGTGTTTAACGGGCCGGTGCGACCCATCGAACATGGTCGAGAAAGTCCTCTGGCCCGCGTACTTCGACGCGGAGAAGAGCCGGAACGAGGGCCGCCGGGTCGCTGTGGAGATGGCCGTCGAGGAGCCGACGGTCGACGAGATAGCCAAGGCGGTCCAGCAGGTGGGCTACGACGCGATAATCGAGCGCGACAAGGCCTACTCCCGGGAGAACTGGACCGAGCGGGGTCGGGTGCTGGTGAAGAACGCCGACGACTCCTCGAAGAACGACCTGATACAGGCGGTCGCCGCCTACGTCACCGCCCTGAGGGACTGATGCAGCGACTCGGCGAAGTCGTCCGGACCGCGCAGGGACTCGCAATCGTGCGGTGTCCGGGCGAGGACCACCCGGACATCGGGACCGAGGCGGTCGACGAGCAGCTCACCAGCGTCGGTCGGGTCGTCGACGTGTTCGGCCCCGTCGCTCGCCCCTACGTGGCCGTCTCGCCCGACGCGGGCGTCGCGCTCCCGACCCTGCTCGGCGAGAAGCTCTACGCGCGGTGAAATTCCGGTGCATCCGCCACGAGCCCGGCGGTCGGCCCGCGGGCCGACCGCCGGGCTTCCGACTCCCTACCTCCTCGCCGACCGCGCGAACAGCACGGCGGCCCCGGCGAACCCGACGACACCGAGGAGCGCGCCGGGTTCGGCGGGCGCGGTCGGCGAACTCCTCGACTCCGCCGCGGCCGCCGTCCCGGGTTCGACGGTCGCCGGGAGGTCGGCGGTGGTCGTCGCGACTTCCTCGCCGCCGAAGTCCACGACCGCACCGTCGAACGCGAGTTCGTCCGTCTCGTTGAGGTACGGCAGGTCCTCCGCGCCGTCGGTGTCGACGTAGTCGAACTCCTCGTCGCGGTCGGTGTCGTTGTGGACCACCGCTATCATCGCCTGCTGGCCCGAGAGGTCGCGGTCGAGTTCGACCGCGACCTCCTCGTACTCGCCGGGTTCGAGGTACTCCGAGACGCCCGCGAACTCGCCGAACGGGTCGTAGACCGCGACGAATCCGCCGTCCGGAACGACTGCGGACTCGACTTCGACCTCGTCGTCTGCGGTCTGGTTCTCGAAGGTGACGTTGGCGAAGACCTCGTCCTCGGGCGGGGCCTCGGTGGGCGTCTCCTGGGGCGTCGGCGTCAGTTCGGGGGTCTCCTCGGTGGTCGTGGTCGCCTGCGTTGTCGTCGTCTCTTCGGTGGTCGGGGTCGCCTGCGTTGTCGTCGTCTCTTCGGTGGTCGTGTCCTCGGTCGTCGTGGTTTCCGTTATTTCTTCGGTGGTAGTCTCCTCGGTCGTCGTGGTTTCCGTTATTTCCTCGGTGGTCGTCTCCTCCGGGAGGTCGGTCGTCTCCGTGACCGCTTCGGTCGTCGTGGTTTCCCTGGTCTCCTCAAGTGTCGGCGTGTCCGTGGTCTCCTCGGCCGTCGTGGTCTCGTCCGGTTCCGCCGGAACCTCGGTCGTCGGGAGGTCGGCGGTGGTCGTCGCGGCCGCCTCGCCGCCGAAGTCCACCACGGCACCGTCGAAGACGAGGTCGTCGGTCTCGTTCAGATACGGGTCGTCGAGTTCCGCGTCGTCGACGAATCCGAACTCTTCGTCGCCGTCGGTGTCGCGGTGGGGGACCGCGATCATCACCTGCCGGTCCGAGAAGTCGCGGTCGAGTCCGACCGCGACCGCCTCGTACTCGCCGGGGTCGAGGTACTCCGAGACCCCCGCGAACTCGCCGTTCCGGTCGTAGACCGCGACGAACCCGCCCTCGGGGAGGACGGCCGACTCGACCTCGACCTCGTCGTCGGCGGTCTGGTCCTCGAAGGTCACGCTGGCGACCCCTTCGACTTCGGTCGTCGTTGCTTCGGTGGTGGTCTCGGGGGTCGTCGTTGGTTCTTCGGTCGTAGTCTCTTGCGTCGTGGGTTCTGTGGTCGTCTCTTCGGTAGTCGTGGCCTCTGTGGTCGTGGCCTCTGTGGTCGTCTCTTCGGTGGTCGTCGGTTCCGTGGTGGTCGTGGCTTCGGTCGTCGTTCCTATCGTGGTGGTCGTGGCTTCGGTCGTTCCCTCGGTCGTCGTTCCTATCGTGGTCGTCGCCGTTTCTTCGGTCGTTCCCTCGGTCGTCGTGGTGGGTGTCACCTCAGGCGTCTCGGTCGTCGCTTCCGTGGTCGCGGTCTCGTCCGGCGTCTCGTCGGGAAGCTCCGCCGCCGCGGTCGCGGCGGCGGAGCTGGCGGCCTCCTGTAGCTCCGCCGGGTCGATTTCGGGGCTCTCGGCGACCACGGTACTCGCCTCGGCCGCGCCCTCCTGAGCGGTCGCGCGAATCTGCTGGGCGGTCACGATGCCCTCCTCGGCGGCGCTCGATGCGGCCCCGGTGGCCGCGCCCTGCGAGACCGCGAGCACCTGCTCGACCGTCACGGCGTCGAGCGCGTCGGTCTGGACCACCGCGCCCGACGCCGCGCCCTGCGAGGCGCTCTGGATCTGGACGACGGTCGCGGTCTGGCTCTGGGAGATGCCGCCGGTCGCCGCGCCCTGCGCGGCGGCCTGCACCTGCTCGACGGTCACGACCTGCGACTGGGACGCAGACCGTATCGCGCCGGTCGCCGCGCCCCGCGAGGCCGCCTGAATCTGGGTCACGCTCGCGTCCTGGGACTGGACCAGCGAGCCGTAGGCCCCGCCGCTCGTCGCCGCCTGAATCTGCTGGACGTTGACCGTCTGGGTCTGGACGACGGTCGCTCCGCCCCGGGCCGCGCCGAACGCCGCCGACTGGACCTGCCGGACGTTCACGACCTGATTCTGGACCGCCGACCGGACCGCGCCGTCGGCCGCGCCCCGCGCGGCGACCTGTATCTGGACGACGTTGACGACCTGAATCTGGACCACCGAGATCTGGACCAGCACGCCGCGGGCCGCCCCCTGCGCGGCCGACTGGACCTGTCGGACGTTCGCCTCCTGTTGCTGGACGATGGCTCCGATGGACGCCCCCTCGGCCGCGAGCTGAATCTGCTCGACCGTCACCCGCTGGGACTGGCTGATGCCCCCGATGGCCGCGCCCCGGCAGGCCGCCGCGACGCGCCGCGGCGGCGCTCGCTTGCGCTCTTTGACCCCGCCCGTGGCCGCGCCGAGCGCGGCGACCTGCACTTGCTTGACGTCGGCGCGCTGGGACTGGACCAGCGCGCCGCTGGACGCGCCCCGCGCGGCCGCCTGTCGCTGTTCGACCCGGACGCGCTGTGTCTGGTCCACCTGCCCGAACGTCCCGAGCGACCCGTAGGCCGCGCCCTGCGCGGCCTCCTGGATCTTGCCGACCGCGCTCACCTCGCGGGCACCCGCCGAGCGGGCCGCGCCGCGGGACGCCCCCTCCGCGACCCGCTGTATCTGGGTCACGCTGGCTCGCTGGTGTTGGGCGACCGACCCGTGGGCCGCGCCGTACGACGCGCCCTGTATCTGGGCGACGCTCACGGCCTGGACCTGTCGGGTCGTCCCCGCGGTCGCTCCCTGCGTCGCGGCCTGAATCTGGCTCACGTTCGCCTCCTGAGACTGGACCAGCGAGCCGTGGGCCGCCCCGCGAGCGGCCCGCTGTATCTGGGTCACGCTGGCGGTCTGGGACTGGACCGCGGCCGCCGCCGCGCCGCGAATCGCGGCGCGGCGCTCGTCGGGCGTGACGGTCGCGCCCTGGTCCTCCGCGAGGCGTGCGCCTTCGCGCACGCCCGCGACCGCGGCCTGCAGTCGCTCGTTCGGCGTCGGCGGGTCGTCTTGGACGGCGAGGTCGGTGCCGAGACTCTCGTCGGCGTCGGTCTCGCCGAGTTCGGTCGGAGCGAGTAGTTGCGGTGCGTCGGTCGCCCCGGTCTCGGCGGTCCGGCGGTCGGCGTCGGAGCCGTCGGCGCTGGCCTGCTGGGGACCGACTCCGGCGGCCGCGCCCGACGCGACGAGCAGGGCGGCGACGAGAACGACGGTCACGACGTGTCCGGTCGATTGCATGGTCTCGGCCTCACCACATCGCCCCGGACTTTCAACCCCGAGAACGGTTGATTCCGTTCTCGGGGTTAGGGCGTGCATATCCCGGATTCCACCCGCCACTACCGACCCATAACGCTCGTTACCAGTGGGCATGCACGTCTCCGACGGCCGAATCCGCAACCCCAAAGGCCGAGGACTGTGAGGCTCCGGGCATGGAAGACAGAACGCGCGTGTTCGCGGCGGCCGGGTTCACCGTCGCGCTGTTCCTGCTGGTCCAACTCGGCGCGCTCGCGCTGGTCGAACCCTTCCAGCGAGCGGGCTACCAGCAGGTCGAGAACCCCTCGGACCCGACGAACAGCGTCGTCTACGTGGGCGCGGTGCTGGTGCTGACAGCCGCGATGCTCGCGATAATCAAACTCGACGTTCAGTGGTTGCTCCGAGCGGCCATCATCCTCACCAGCGGCCTGCTCTCGTGGTACGTCTTCTCGGTCCTCGTGCCGCCGTGGGTGGTCGTCCCGGTCGGGGGTGCGCCCGTCAACCTCCTCGCGGTCGGGGCCGCCGGGGCCGTCTCGCTCGCCCTGCTGGTCCACCCCGAGTGGTACGTCATCGACGGCGCGGGGGTGATAATCGGGGCTGGCGCGGCCGGGCTGTTCGGCATCAGCTTCGGTCTGCTCCCGGCCATTCTCCTGCTCGGCGTACTCGCCGTCTACGACGCCATCAGCGTCTACGGCACCGAGCACATGCTGACGCTGGCGTCCGGCGTGATGGACCTCAAGATTCCGGTCATCCTCGTGGTCCCGCTGACCCTCTCGTTCTCCTTCCTCGACGAAGAGGACGACGAACGCGCCGAGAGCGAGGGCGACGAGCCCGACGAGTCGGCCGACGACGCCCACCCCGAGGCCGAGCGCCCCGAGATAACCGACCGCGACGCCTTCTTCATCGGTCTGGGCGACGCGGTGATGCCCTCGGTGATGGTCGCCAGCGCCGCCTTCTTCGCGCCCGCCGACCCCCTCGTGTCGGGCATCGCGCTCAATCTCCCCGCGCTGACCGCGATGGTCGGCACGCTCGCGGGACTGCTCGTGCTCATCTGGATGGTGATGAAGGGCCGGGCGCACGCGGGGCTTCCCCTGCTCAACGGCGGCGCAATCGGCGGGTACCTCGTGGGGGCGCTGGCGAGCGGGATGACGCTGATGCAGGCGGTGGGGTTGTGAGGAGCCGACTCGTCGGTAGCTTTTTGATGGGTCCAGTCCCATAGGTTTATACGACAGAGCGGGACCATCCGTTCGTGGGATGGCAGGCGAAGACGTTCTGCTGACCTACACCGACAAGCGACCCGACGGAACGGTCGAGTCGGTGACGGTTCGGCAGACCGACGACGAGACGTACCCCTGCGGATGGAAGTACCGCCTTCACTTCGGGACGACCGATGGAGAGACGATACTCCGGTACGACAACTCTCACGAACTGACGAAGGGACACGAACGACACGTCGGAGACGGCGAGACCGAACGAACCGAAGAAATCGACTTTCCCGGCATGGACGCGCTGTTGGAGCGCTTCGTCCGGGAAGTCGAAGAACGCCGGTGACACAACACCATGTCCGACCGAAACCGCACACTTCACGTCCGTATCGCCTCCACCGAAGAGACCCGTGCCGACCTGCGCGAGCGAGTTCGCGCGCTCGAACGAGGCGAATCGCCAGACGAGATGCTCGTCCTCAACCTCCACAACGAGGCCGACCTCGCCAGAATCGTGCGTCCGACCACTCTCGAACTGCTCCGGACTATCGCCCGACGCGACCCCCAGAGCATGCGCGAGGTCGCCGACATGGTGGACCTCGATTACAAAGAGGTCCACCGGAACCTCACCGAACTCGCCGACCTCGACGTCATTCGGTTCGAGGAGACGGGTCGCTCGAAGCGACCCGTCGTGGAGTTCGACGACATCGAGGTCGAGATTCCGGTCTCCTCGGATTCGGCCGAGACCGATACCGCGTCGGCGTAGCCCGGTTCTCCGGCGAACCCCCGTGATATGCCATCACGACTGATTTGCGAGCCTCTCGCAATCCGTTACCGAACCAACATACTCAAGTCCGAGTAAATATTTAGTATAGGTGTGAACTGGGAGCACCCCCGAAACATGACCGACGTAGAGCGAAAGCAGAACGAAACCAAGGCCGGAACCAGTTCGAACTTCATCGCCGCGATGTTGCTCGCCGCCTGAATCGGTTCCGAACCACTCGTTTCTCCACCGTTCTCGCGCCGACGAGCGCCAGCGGCGCTCGTCGGCGCGCGACCTACGGCCGACTTATCGCCCCGTGAGCGCCTCGCTCGCTGGTGCGAACGAGATTTCGGAACCGAGGCCCTCCTCGCGGGCCTTCTCGTAGAGCATGTGGGCGGCGGCGACCGTCTCGATGGCGGTCCCGCCCGAGTCGAACACCGTGATGTCCTCCTCGGACTCCCTGCCCGGCGCGTTTCCGGCGACCACATCGCCGAGTTCGGCGTGGACGTGGTCCTCGGAGACGACGCCCTCCTCGACCGCCGCGATGAAGGCTCCGGCGTCCTGCGTGACGCGCTCGCGGAGGTCCGGGACGTACGTGGCGCGCTCGATGGTGGTCGCGTCGAGTTCGCGCTTGTTGGGGTGGTACTGGCCCATCGCGGTGACGTGGGTGCCCTCCGCGAGCAGGTCGCCGTCGAAGACCGGTTCGCTCGCGGTCGTGGCGGTGATCACCACGTCGGCCTCCTCGACCGCGGCCGCGCTGGACGCGACCGCCGCGACCGAGGCGTCCAACTGCTCGTTCATCTCGGCGGCGAACGACTCGCGGGACTCCTTGGTCGGGGAGTACACCCAGACGCTCTCGAAGTCCCGGACGGTCGCCGCGGCGCGGAGTTGCCCGCGGGCCTGCGACCCGCTCCCGACGAGACCGAGCGTCCTGGAGTCCTCGCGCGCGAGGGCGTCGACGCCGACCGCGCCCGCTGCCCCGGTCTTGAAGGGGTTCATGCTCGCGCCGTCCAACAGCGCGAGGGGTTCGCCGGTCTCGGCGTCGAAGACCGGCGTCACGAACCACGCGTCCTCCGCGCCGAATCCCGCGGAGTACATGTAGCCGCCCATCGCGCCGGTCTCGGGGAGCACGGCCGAGTAGCCCGTCAGCATTCCCGGCGGCTCGGAGTTCGTGAGCTTCGTCCGGGGGTGGGCGGGCGCGCCCTCGCCGCGCTGGCGGTAGCCCTCATTGACCGCCTCGACGTACTCGGCGGGCGTCGCGAGTCCGGAAACCTCCTCGCTCGTCAGGAACAGGGTGTCGGTCATGGGCGGGACAACACAGTCCAGCCTCAAAACCGTTGAGGCGGCGGAGAGAAAGTGGGGTGGAGAAAGCGGGGTGGAGAAAGCGGCGGAGAGAGCGCAGAGGAAACCCGTTCAGTCGGCGGGTTCGAAGGAAGGCGAGTCGGCCGACGACTGAGTGGACTGGGTCGAGGTGATGTCGTCGACCGGACCGTTGACGAACAGCGCGTGCCCGATGAGCGCGACCGGTACCGTCGCAGCGAAGGGAACTGCCGCGGTCAGCGAGATACCGGCTGCGCTCAGCACGGCGGTGATACCTATCAGCGAAAGCGGAATGAGGCCAAGGATGATGTCGTAGTACCCAGTCATAATCCATTACATTCTATGCGGCATGGGTATATAATTCTTCCCCATACCTGAGATGGGAGTTTTCGATAGGCGAATAGTACGTGCTCCGTTGGATTCTCATAACTTATGGATATGCCACCGAACTATTTCCAGAGGTACAACCGCGGTAATTAGTGCTCCCGGGCGTCTCAGACGCGTTTTAGTATTCTCGCCAGTTATTCCGAATCCGGGGTCGTTCGGGAGGCTCCTCGCCCCGGCTTCCGGTCAGCTATCGACGACTATGCGACGAGCTATCAGGTCGGGGCGGTCCCAGAATCGCGCCATCCACTGGTCGGTCCCACGCCATCGGCCGCGAACGCGGAGCCCAACGACCTGCCCTCGTCCTGTCTCACGCTCGCGGCGCTCTCGGGAGCGGCGAGCGCGCTCGCCGCTCCCGAGATGCAGTCGGGATGGCGGGCCGGTGGACGGTCGCGACCCGACGTAGCCCGGGTCGGCTCACCGGAGGACCGCGGCCGCGGCCCGCCACGCCACGAACGACGCCAGTCCGACGCCGGTCACGACGAGCGCGAACGTCCACGGCGAACCCCCGTGGAAGAAGTCGGTCGAGCGGAGCGCGAGACCGATGGCCGCGGCCGGAATCCACGCGAGCGACGCCCGCACGGCCGCGGTCCCGACCGTCCGAGTCGCGTCGGGCGCGTACGCCCCCACCAGCGGCGCGGCGACGACCCACCCGATCAGGAACGGTGCGACGGTCCCGGCGACTCGGCCCGTCATCGTGGCGGGGTCGACACCGTGATTCATCGACCCGAGCGTGAGGAACCCGGCCAGCACCACCAGGTCGCCGAGCGCGAGACCGAGGGTCCCCGTCGAGCGGTCGAGTTGCGGGCGGACCAGCGTTCCGACGGCGTTGCTCATGTCTCGGGCTTGGGGTCGGGTCGTTATGATTCCCGCGGTGCGCGCCCGGCGACGGTGTACTGGAACCCCTGCGTGCGGTACCGCGCTTCGAGGCCCGCCTCGCCGACGCGCTCGGCGAGGTCGTCGGGCGCGAAGAAGCGCGAGTCGAACCCCCAGAGGTGCTCGCCGCCCGCGATCAGGCGGCCCACGAGGGTTGTCGGGTCGATTTCGCGGACCACCAGCACGCCGCCGGGTCGGAGGACGCGGGCCGCCTCCCGCAGGGCCGACTCGGGGTCGCCGAAGTGGTGGAGCGCGTCGACGACGAGGACGGCATCGACGCTGTCGGCGTCGAAGGGCAGGCGGGCGGCGTCGGCCAGCACGGCCTCGAACCCCTTCCGGCGGGCCTCGCGGGCCATCCCCGGCGCGGCGTCGACCACGATTCGCTCGGCGTCCTCGACCGCGCCCGCGCCCCTGCCGGTGCCGCCGCCGACGTCCAGCACCCGCTCGATTTCGCGGTCGGCGAGGTCGAGTCCCGCCCGAATCTCGGCGGCGTCGGGCGTCGGCACGAACCAGTCGTAGCGCCGCGCGAGGCGGTCGAAGAAGGCGGTGTCGCCCACGGCGTGGGTCATGCGATGAGTGACGACCCGGACCTCCAAAAAGGCGCAGGCCGGTCCACGGCGAAGCACAGTTGTCGCGGCGGCCCCAAGCCGACGCATGGAGTACGCGCTGGTCGGGTGGCCCGACGAGGGGCCCCAACTCCGACTCGACCACCGGGAATTCAGCTACGCCGGGAAGTTCGTGATGTCGAACACCGGGAAGGCGGTGGCCCGGAACGACGCGGGACCGGGTCGCGACGGCGGCGACGACCTCGTCGCCGCCGTCGCGTTCAACGAGGACCGGACCGACCCCGGGACGGCGTGGTTGCGGTACGTCACCGTCCGCGACGACCGCCGCGGCGAGGGCGTCGGCGCGCGACTCGCGGCGTTCGCCAGCGACCGCCTCGAAGCCCGGGGCTACGACCGCGTGCAGATCGCGGTCAACAACCCCTTCGCGTACCACGCGCTCCACAAGGCCGGGTTCGGCTACACCGGCGAGCGGACCGGCCTCGCGGAGTTGGTCCTCGCGCGCCCGGGCGACCGGGCGCGCGAGTCGTATCAAGCGGGACTCGACGCCTACCGCGAGCGCGACGACCTCGCTCCCGAGGAGCGGGAATTTCTGGAGGCGAAGGCGGGCGAGGGACCGCCGGACGTGATTTCTGTGCCGGAGTAATCCACGAGTCCGAACCGACCCGTCCACGCGGGCGGGACTCCCGAAAAACTGCGCTTCGCTTGTCTTTCGACTTCCCACTCGCTTCGCTCGCGGGAATGAAAGGGGCGGCGCGCTCGCGGGCCTTCGGCCCGTGGTCGTCTCTGCGGGCGACTATTCGCGCCGATGCGGTGCGTTGCGGTGAGGCGCGAATATCCCGCAGAGCGACCGCGAGCGTGCCGGGGCTTTCGAATCCGGACTATCGACACCGTTTCCGCAGTCCGAAGTCGAGCTATCTCCACATCGCGGCCGGTGCCAATAAGGCCGGTCCGGTCGAACCGAATCCAGATTCTGGGGGTTTCTGAAATGAGCCAAGGGGAGCTACCGGGCCGACACGAATCGCTGTGGACCGACACCACGCCGCGGACCGACTTCCCGGCGCTGGACGGCGACCTTCGGGTAGACACCGCGGTGGTCGGGGGCGGCATCGTGGGGGTGACCGCGGCGCTCGATTGCGCGGAAGCGGGACGGGAGGTCGCGCTCCTCGAAGCCGACCGGGTGGTCGAGGGCGTGACGGGCAAGACGACCGCGAAAATCACCGCCCAGCACGGGCTCGTGTACGACGAACTGCTTCGCAAGCACGGCCGCGAACGAGCGCGGGGGTACGCCGAGGCCAACTCGGCGGCCGTCGAGACGGTCGCGCGCAGGGTCGAGGAGTACGACATCGACTGCGACTTCGAGCGACTTCCGGCCTACACCTACGCCGCCGACGAGGACCAGCGCCGGGCGATAAAGCGCGAGACCGCCGCCGCGGAGGCGCTCGACCTCCCGGCGTCGTACGTCGAGGACCCGCCGTTCCCCGCGGAGTCGCCGTGCGCGGTGCGGTTCGACGACCAGGCTCAGTTCCACCCTCGGAAGTACCTGCTGGACCTCGTCGAGGCGATTCCCGAGGCGGGCTCGCACGTCTTCGAGGAGACGAGGGTCACGGGCGTCGAGGACGGCGACTCGGGCGTGAGGGGGAGTGAATCGCCCTGCGAGGTCGAGACCGAGCGCGGGACCGTGACCGCCGAGAACGTCCTCGTGGCGACCCACTTCCCCATCGAGGACCCCGCGTTCTACTTCGCGCGCCAGCACCCCAAGCGGTCGTACGTGCTCGCGGTCCGGCTCGCCGAGGAGCCGCCCCGGGGGATGTTCTACCGGGACGCCGAACCCTACTTCTCGGTCCGACCGCATCCGACCGACGACGGCACCCTGACGCTCGTCGGCGGCCAGAACCACAAGACCGGACAGGGCGGTTCGACCGCCGAGCGTTATCGGAAACTCGAATCGCAGGCCCGCGAGCGCTTCGACGTGGAGTCGGTCGAGTACCGGTGGTCCACGCAGGACTACGTCTCGGCCGACAAGGTTCCGTTCGTCGGGCGACTCGGTCCCGGCTACGAGAACGTCTACGGAGCCACCGGGTTCGGCGGGTGGGGAATGACCAACGGCACCGCCGCGGGGACCCTGCTCGCGGCGCTCGCTCGCGGCGGGTCGACGCCGTGGGCCGAGACATTCGACCCCGAGCGTCTCGACCCCGGCGCGTCGGGCAAGGACCTCGTCGCCGAGAACGTCGACGCCGGGGCGCAGTTCGCCCGCGACTGGGGCGCGGCCGCGCTCGCTGGCGGCGACGCGGGCGACCTCGCGCCCGGCGAGGGGAAGGTGGTCCGGCGCGGCGGCAAGCCGCTCGCGGTCTCCCGGGACGACGAGGGCGAGATTCACGCCGTCTCGGCGGTCTGCACCCACATGAAGTGTCTCGTCCGGTGGAACGACGGCGAGGAGTCGTGGGACTGCCCCTGCCACGGCTCTCGATTTTCGGTGGACGGCGAGGTGCTGGACGGCCCGGCGGTCGAGGACCTTTCGAAGCGCGGGGAGTGAGGCGACGGATTTCGCCAATTCGACTTCCGACGACCGGCGCGCGCTGGCGCGGCCTCGCTGTTTGAGGCCGCGCCTTCAGCGCGCGAGGGATGACTGAGTGAAGCGCCGAAGGCGCGAACGAAGGAGTCGGCTGGGGAGGGTGTGGCCTGCGGTCGCGGTTGCGGTGCTGTGCGGTCCTCATCGGTACCGGGAGTCGCTAGCTCCTGCTCGAATCGACAGCTCGGCGTCACGCGAAAGGGCCGTTCTCCGTCCGTTACGATACTTAGAAATCCTGCTTCACCCGAGACCAGTAGCTTTCAAACCCTCACGCCCCCTACTCCCACGCAATGGGAAACACCGACCTGCGCCAACTCGCGGTCATCTCGGAGGTCGCCTTCGACGAACTCGACGGCGACACCGTCGCGGTAGACGCCCACAACTGGCTCTACAAGTACCTCACGACGACCGTCAAGTGGACCAGCGACGAGATATACACCACCGACGACGGCACCGAGGTCGCCAACCTCGTCGGCATCGTGCAGGGCCTGCCGAAGTTCTTCGAGAACGACCTCACGCCCGTGTTCGTGTTCGACGGCGCGGTCACCGACCACAAGGCCGCCGAGCTCGAACAGCGCCGCGAGGAGCGCGAGAAGCGCGAGGAAAAGCTCGAAGAAGCCCGCGAGGAGGGCGACGCCATCGAGATCGCGCGCCTCGAAGCCCACACCCAGCGGCTCACCGACACCATCCAGCGGACGACCCGCGAGCTGCTCGACCTGCTCGACGTGCCCACCATCGAGGCCCCCGCGGAGGGCGAGGCCCAGGCCGCCCACATGAACCGCACCGGCGCGGTCGACTACTGCGGGACCGAGGACTACGACGCCCTCCTGCTCGGGGCACCCCTGACGCTGCGCCAGCTCACGAGCAAGGGCGACCCCGAACTCATGGACTTCGAGGCCACCCTCGACGAGCACGGCGTGACGTGGGAGCAGTTGGTCGATATCGGCATCCTCTGTGGCACCGACTTCAACGAAGGCGTCCCCGGAGTCGGCCCGAAGACCGCCCTGAAGGAGGTCAAAGAGCACGGCGACATCTGGGGCGTCCTCGAATCGCGGGGCGCGAGCATCGAGAAGGACGTGGACGTGATTCGAGACCTCTTCTTGAATCCCACCGTCAGCGACGAGGTCGAGTTCGACGCCGAGATGGACCCCGACATCGAGGCCGCCCGCGAGTACGTGGTCGGCGAGTGGAGCGTCCACGAGTCGGAGGTCGAGCGCGGGTTCGAGCGCATCGAGGAGTCGGTGGTTCAGACCGGACTCGACCAGTGGACCTGACGGTGGTGGCGGAACCTCCTCGGATTCGGAGCCCCAGTTGGTAGCGCAGTGTTGTCCTCGAAAGCCATCGAAAGCCCTCGACCGCTCGCGGTCGAGGGCTTTCGGTCCGAGCCGACCCCACCGCGACAGCACCGCGGGCCTCACGCCTCCCCAACCGACTGCGTTTCTCAGGCACTCACTCCGTTCGTGCCCTGCGATACTCATCCCTCGCGCGCATGGGCGCGACGCCAAACCACCGGAAGACAAACCGCGTCTTCCGAGGTCACACTCGCTTCGCTCGCGTGACCACGGCGTCGCCCCAGCGCGCCGATTAGTGAAATCGGAAGCCTCGACAGAGACGGCCGCCACCCTCACGTTCGCGGACCCACTTCTCACGCGTGATGGCCGACCAACTCCAGCCGAACGACCTCGAAGAGGGAACGAGGGTCGAACTCGAATGGTCGCCGAAGGGAAGCCCCGGAACCGGAAAGCGCGCGGAGGGCGAGGTGACGCGCGTCTGGCGACCGGACGGCGACGTCGAGCAGTTCACGGTCCAGACCGACGACTTCGCGCTGAACGTCTACACCGACTACCGCGACCCGCCGGTCGAGCGCGTCGAGGGCGACGAAGACCCCGACGCCGAGACGGTGGGGCGACTCGACGGGATTACGCGAACAGGAACCTGACGACGCAATTTCTCGGATTTCCGCAGTCCACCGCGAAGCGCCCGGTGGACCGTTCGACGGGGTGGGACTGAAAGGGGCCGCCCGCTCGCGCATCGCTTGGTCGTCTGGCCGACCCCTATCCGCGCGCGGTTTGCGCGGATATGTCGGCCAGCGACCGCGAGCGGGCGGGGGCTTCCGAAGTCTTCACCGGTCCGAATGCGTTCGTGGTCCGGACGTAGAGCGAGCGGGTGGGGGCTTTCGGGGCGTTCGTCGTGGAGTCTTCGCAGACGGTTCGTAGCGAGCGGGCGGGGGCTTTCGAAGTCACCACTACTCTCCCGAAGTCTGCTGTATTCGCCCACCGGCATCCATACCCATTTCATCCCGGACTCCCTACCAGTACGTAGAACCATGAACGCCGACGACGTGAAGCGACTCATCGAGGAGAATCTCGACGACGCCGAAGCCACGGTCACCCACCCGCGGGGGGTCGACGACGAGGACCACCTCGCGGCCACCGTGGTCTCGCCAGCGTTCGAGGGCGAACCCCTCGTCGCCCAGCACGAGCTGGTGTACGACGCGCTGGGCGAGCACATGACGACCGACATCCACGCGCTGGAGCTGAAGACCTACACGCCCGAGGAGCACGCCGGGACCGACGCCTAGAGGTTCGGACTCGCCGCCTCGACGCTCTCCAGTTCCCGGTTGCGGAGCGCCTCGCCCGTCTCGCGGTCGAAGAGGTGGACCGCGTCCTCAGGAATCCGGACGACGGCGTCCCGCCCGGCCGCGACCCGACGCATCCCCGAGACGGTCGCCACGAGCGACGCCTGCTCGGAGTCGGTCACCTGCGCGGACTCGTCTCCCGCCTCCGCTCCCGTCTCGACCCCGCCGCGGAGGGCGAGGTGGACCTGATTCTCGTCGCCCATCGGTTCGACCACGTCGACGGTCGCCGGGAAGTCGTGGGCTGTCTCGGCGTCCCCGAGGAGTTCCACGTCCTCCGGACGAATCCCGAGGACGAGTCGGTCGTGGCCCGCCACGTCGGCCCGGACCGCCTCCGAGAGGGGGTACTCGAAGTGCTCGCCGACGAGGGTCCCATCGCGCAGGTCCACGTCGAAGAAGTTCATCGACGGTTCGCCGACGAACCCCGCCACGAACAGGTTCGCGGGCTCGTGGTAGCACTCCAGTGGCGTGCCGACCTGCTGGAGGACCCCGCCGTCGAGGATGGCGATGCGGTCGCCCATCGTCATCGCCTCGGTCTGGTCGTGGGTGACGTAGATGGTCGTGGTGTCGAGGTCCTCCTGGAGGCGCTGGAGTTCGGTCCGCATCTGGGCGCGGAGCTTTGCGTCGAGATTCGAGAGGGGTTCGTCGAGCAGGAAGACCGCGGGGTCCCGGACGATGGCCCGCCCGAGCGCGACCCGCTGTTGCTGGCCGCCCGAGAGGTCGCCTGGAGTCCGGTCGAGCAGGTCGGCGATGTTCATCATCTCGGCGGTCCGCTCGACGCGGTCGGCTATCTCGTCGTCGGGGAGCTCGGTCGACTCCTCCAGTCCGAACGCCATATTCTCCCGCACCGTCATGTGGGGGTAGAGCGCGTACGACTGGAACACCATCGCGATGTCGCGGTCCCTCGCCGGAACGTCGTTTATCACCCGGCCGCCGAGCCGAATCTCGCCGTCGGTGACCGATTCGAGTCCGGCGATCATCCGCAGTGTCGTCGACTTTCCGCACCCCGACGGCCCGACGAGGACGAGGAACTCGCCGTCGTCGATGGCGAGCGACAGGTCGTCGACCGCGACGACCTCCGAGCCGTCAGTCTCCGTGTACACCTTCGTTACGTGGTCGAGTTCTGTCTTTGCCATGTGTTACCTCGGGTCGATCTGGACGATTGAGAGCGCTCGCGGGCGGGTCACACCCTCACCCCCTCCGCGAACTGGTCGCTGAACAGGACGTAGACGACGAGCGTGGGCAGCGCCGAGACGAACGCGCCCGCCATCCGGAGGGGGAAGTCGACCCCTTCGAGGGCCTCGCCCAGCCCCGAGAGTATCAGCGTGACCGACGCGGCGGGGTCGCTGACGCTCCGGATGATGGTGAGCGAGAACAGGAACTCGTTCCATATCTGGGTGAACTGGAAGATGAACACGACCGCGAACATCGGCACCGACAGCGGCAGGACGATGCGCCGGTACACCCGCCACAGCGACGCCCCGTCGAGGCGGGCGGCCTCTATCATCTCCCACGACATCGTCTGGTACTGGGCCCGGAACAGGACCGTGCAGATGGGGATGCCGTAGGCGGTGTGAGTGATTACGAGTTCGAGTAGCGTCGCGTAGTGGGGTTCGAGCAGGGGTAGCGCCCACAGGAACGCGAGTCGCTCGTCGAGGTCGACCCATATCGACCAGAACTCCGACAGCGGGATGATGACCGCCTGATACGGGATGAAGATGCCCGCGATGAACAGCGCCAGCACCGCCACCTGCCCCCGCCAGTCCACGAGGGTGAGCCCGTAGGCCGCCATGCTCCCGAAGACCGCACAGAGGAGCGTCGAGGGAATCGTGAACAGCATGCTGTTGACCATCCCGTGAGAGAGCGCGTCGAACGCGAACGCCCACTTCCCCAGCGTGAAGCCGCCGGGGCCGGGCGGGAGGAACGGTTGGGTGTTCCGGACCGCCTCGCTGGTCTTGAGCGAGGTCACGACGCCGGTCTCGATGGGCGTCAGGTAGAACGCGACCAGCGCCAGCGTGGTCGCGTACAGCGCGACGCGACGGACGCGTGCGTCCGTCGCGAGGTGCCGTATCGACCGGCCACTTTCCTCCGATTCCCCGCTCATAGGTTCCCCTGTTTGTGCTGTTGGTAGAGGTACGGCGCGATGACCGAAAGCGACAGCGCGAACAGCAGGATGGCGATGGCGGCGGCGTACGACCAGTCCTGCTTGTTGAATGCCTCCCGCACCATCTTGGTCGCGAGGATGTCGGCCCCGCGCCGCGGGCGATACCCCCAGATGGCGTAGAGGAAGTCGAACGCCTTGAGCGCGAACAGCACCAGCACGACCGACGCGCTCACCATCGCGGGCTTGAGTTGCGGGAGTATCACGCGCCAGTACATCCGGAGCGTGCTCGCGCCGTCGACCCTCGCGGCCTCGTACTGGTCGCGTGGAATCGCCCGCAGGGCGGCGAGGTAGACGACCATCGTGTAGCCGCTGAACTGCCAGACGAGCGCGAATATCACCGACCCCAGCACCAGCCGCGGGCTCCCGAGCCAACTGTAGGGACCCAGTCCGACCAGCCCCACCACCCGGTTCACGATGCCGAAGTCGAAGTTGTACATCCACATCCAGAACTGCGCGGTCACGATGAACGACAGGCTCATCGGCAGGAGGTAGATGGTCCGGAACGCCCGCCCGAACCGCACCTCGCGGTCGAGCAGGACCGCGAGCGCGAGACCCACGACCAGACAGATCAGCGTGAACCCGACCAACAGCGCGAAGGTGTTGCGGGTCGCCGTCCACATCGCCGGGTCGTCGAGCATCGCCCGGTAGTTCTCGAAGTTCATGGGCCGGTACTCGATGGCCCCGAACCCTGAGTAGTCGGTGAGCGAGATGACGAAGTTCCAGCCGATGGCGGCGTAGATGAAGAAGCCCATCAGCAGGAACGGCGGGAGCCAGAACGGTGCCGACTGAACCACGTCGCGGTCCAGAACGCGCCGCAGAGCCGACCGCTCGGTGGCGACGTCGCTCTCGACGTCTCGCTCGCGGCGGCGGTCGACCGTCGACTCCAGTTCGTCGCTCATGGCCTGTCGAAAGCGAAGGCGGATGGACCGGCTACACGATCTCCATGAACCGTTGCGTGGCGGCGTCCACGTCGTACGGGTCGACGAAGGTGTCGGCGAGCGCGTCTTCGAGGTCCGACTGTACGTCCTGGGTCACCGCGAGCCCGTGAGCTAGCGTGGGCGGTCGCTGTTCGGCCTCCGCGAAGTCCTCGATGGTCTCGGTCAGGTACGGGCTGAACGCGTCGGTCGGCACCTCGCGGGTCGGAATCGACCCCTTGTACTGATTGAACGCCACCTGCGCGTCTTGCCCCCCGGCGAACCGGAGGAACGCCTTCGACTCCTCGGGACTCGGATTGTCGAGCTGGTTGCCGGGGTAGATGAACGAGTCGAGATGAAAGCCGTACATCTCCTCGGTGCCGGGGTACTGGATTCGGTCCCAGTCCTCGCCGAAGGTCAGGTCCTCGGTCACGTACGCCCCGGCCGCCCAGTTGCCCTGGTGGATGAACGCGGCGTCCCCCGACATGATGCGCTGGTTGGCCTCGGTGAAGTCGATCTCCGGGGCGTCGTCGTTGAGGTACTCCGAGAGGACCGTCTCGGCGTTCTCGAAGGCCGCCCGGACGGCCTCCTCGTCGCCCTCGCCCTCGATGAAGTTCATGTAGGCGTCGAAGCCCTGAGTCCCCAGCATGTTGACCGCCCAGAACTGGAGGACGGTCCACGTCGACAGCGAGTTGGCGTACGGCACCGCGTCGGTCTCGCTGGCGACCGCGTCGAGCGCGTCGACCCACGCGTCGAAGCTGTCGATGTCCTGTGGGTCGACCCCCGCCTCCTCGACGACCTCGACGTTGTAGAAGAGGTCGTTCATCCGGTGGGAGCCGATGGGGACGGCCGAGAAGCCGTCGCCGAACTGGCAGGCCTCGACCACCTCCCCGGCGTGGGCGTCCTTGAGTCCGGCCTCGTCCCACACGTCGGCCTCGATGTCCCCCAGCACGCCCTCGTACTGCTGGAGGTTCGGTCCCGGCCACCCCGCGAACAGGCTCGGCGGTTCCCCGTCCCGGAGTCGCTGTGCGACCGCTTGGTCGAGGTTCACGTTTCCGGTCCCGCCGATGGCCCGGAAGTCGGTGTCCATGTCGGGATACTCCTCCTCGAACGCCGATTCGAGCGCGTCGACCGCCTCGGCCCCGTCGCCGCCGGTCCACCCGTGCATCAGTTCGAGCGTGTTCTCCCACTCCTGCTGAGTGTAGCCCGAGAGCGACGCCGCGCCAGCGCCCCCCAAGAGCGCAGCACACTTGATGTACGTTCGCCTGTCGATACCGTCGAAGCTCCCCCCTCCCGTCATTTTTCGAACCCTCGTCCGACACTCAACGACCTGTTACTTAATGGTTTTCTATGATATAGTCGGTCGGCGCTCGGTCGCCAGTGTCGTCCCTCGAACGAAGGGACGGTCGCGAGTCGCGAAGGTCGTTCGAGGAGTCGCCGTCCTCGCTACGAGCACGAGGTGCAGATACACTCGGTCCCCTCGACGAAGCAGTCCGTACAGTCGGTGTTACATCGGTACTCTTCCTCGTAGTAGTACATGACGCCGTCGGGGTTGTAACACCGTTCGCACGAACAACTCTTGTACGTGCATTCGAGAGTCGTGACCTCGTCGCCGTCGTCGGTCACGACGAAGCGGTCACCGTCGTCTTTCGGTTCGACGAACGCGTAACTCTCCTCGCGCTGGGGCTGGACGTACAGCGAGATGTCGTGGTCGTCGGTGCTGGTCGATATCATCCCGAGCGCCGACCGAGGGCCCGAGGCCGCCACGACGGTCACGCCCGCGCGGCCGTCGGCGTCGGTCGGCCGGACCTTGGTCGCGTCCGGGTCCACCGCGAAGTCGACCTGCTCGAAGTCGAACTCCTCGGACACCACGCCTGCGTCGGCGAGGGCGGCGGGCAGGTCGGCGGCGTGGTCGCGGAACGCCTCGCGGAGGCTCGCCCGACCGGCGTACCGTTCTTCGAGGTCCGGTTTCTCGGCCGACGCGACGCCCGACGACGCGATGGCGAGGCTCCCCGCGGCCGCGCCGCCGAGTTGCTTGAGGACGTTTCGCCGATTGAGCGTGTTCTCTTCTGACATGCATGGTTTTGTAACCCCTATAGATGTTTAAATTTTATCTAGATAATATGAATTAATCTCCTTGGTCGCCGACGGACCGTCGGCGACCGGCCTTCCGCGGGGTTTACTTTCCGCGAGCGTCGAGTTCCGGGCATGTCCGACGAGTTCCGAACGGAGGAGGACAGTCTCGGTGAGATGCAAGTGCCCGCTGACGCCTACTGGGGCGCACAGACCCAGCGCGCGGTCGAGAACTTCCCCATCTCGGGCATCACGTTCGGGCGGCGGTTCGTGCGCGCGCTCGGGGTCGTCAAGAAGGCCGCCGCGCAGGCCAACCGCGACCTCGGACTGGTCCCCGACGAGAAGGCCGACGCCATCGTCGAGGCCGCCGACGAGGTCATCGCGGGCGACCACGACGACCAGTTCCCCGTCGACGTGTTCCAGACCGGGTCGGGGACCTCCTCGAACATGAACGCCAACGAGGTCATCGCCAACCGCGCGACCGAGATATACGGCGGCGAACTCGGCACGCGCGAAATCCACCCTAACGACCACGTCAACTTCGGCCAGTCCAGCAACGACGTGATTCCGACCGCGATGCACGTCGCGAGCCTCGAAGCCGTCGAGAAGGACCTCCTGCCCGCGCTCGACACGCTCCGTGAGGCGCTCGACGAGAAGGCCGAGGAGTTCGACGGCGTGGTCAAGACCGGCCGGACCCACCTGCAGGACGCCACGCCCGTGCGCCTCGGACAGGAGTTCGGCGGCTACCGGACGCAGGTCGAGAAGGGACTGGCGCGCCTCGACTACGTCCGCGACCACCTCTCGGAGCTCGCGCTGGGCGGGACCGCCGTGGGGACGGGTCTGAACACCCATCCCGAGTTCCCGGAGAAGGCCGCAGAGTACATCTCCGAGGAGACCGGCGTCTCGTTCCGCGAGGCCGACGACCACTTCGAGGCCCAGGCCGCCCACGACGCCATGTCGGAGGCCCACGGCGCGCTCCGCACCGTCGCGGGGTCGCTCAACAAAATCGCAAACGACCTCCGCCTGCTCGCGTCGGGTCCGCGCAACGGCCTCGGCGAGATCGAACAGCCCGAGAACCAGCCCGGGAGCTCCATCATGCCCGGCAAGATCAACCCCGTGGTCGCCGAGGCGGTCAATCAGGTCCACAAGCAGGTCGTGGGCAACGACGCCGCCGTGAGCGCGGGCGCGGCGGAGGGGCAAATCGACCTCAACCTCTACAAGCCCGTCCTCGCCCACAACTTCCTCCAGTCGGCCGAACTCCTCGCCAACTCGGCGGAGGTGTTCGCCGAGAAGTTCGTCGCCAAGCTGGAGGCCAACGAGGACCACTGCGAGGCGCAGGTCGAACAGAGCATGGCGCTCGCGACCGCCCTGAACCCCCACATCGGCTACGACAAGGCGAGCAAGGCCGCGAAGGCCGCCCTGAAGGAGGGCAAGACCGTCCGGGAGGTCGTGGTCGAGAAGGGCTACCTCAGCGAGGAGGAGGCCGAGGAGGTCATCGACCCCGAGGCGATGACCCACCGCGGGATTCTGGGTAGCGACGACTGAAATCGCGTCGGTCGCTTCGTTTTTCCGCCCGCACCGAGACAGTCGCGGTTGGCGGAATCGCGCTCGGTGACGCAGACCACCGTGAATCGCCCGGTGACGCATCCGGCGGGAATCGCTCGGTGACACATCCGGCGGGAATCGCTCGGTGACACATCCGGCGGGAATCGCTCGGTGACGCAGACCACCGTGAATCGCCCGGTGACGCAGACCACGGGGTGGGACTGAAAGGGGCCGCCCGCTCGCGTTTACGTGGTCGTCTGTGCGGGCAACTATCCGGGCCGGGCGTTGCTGAGAGGCCCGGATATCCCGCACAGCGACCGCGAGCGGGCGGGGGCTTTCTGGGTGTTCGTCGTGGGGTCTTCGCAGACGGTTCGTAGCGAGCGGGTGGGGCTTTCTGGGTGTTCGTCGTTCCGTCTCGTGAGACGATTCGTAGCGAGCGGGCGGGGCTTTCTGGGTGTTCGTCGTTCCGTCTCGTGAGACGATTCGTAGCGAGCGGGCGGGGCTTTCTGGGTGTTCGTCGTGGGGTCTTCGCAGACGGTTCGTAGCGAGCGGGCGGGGCTTTCTGGGTGTTCGTCGTTCCGTCTCGTGAGACGATTCGTAGCGAGCGGGCGGGGCTTTCTGGGTGTTCGTCGTGGGGTCTTCGCAGACGGTTCGTAGCGAGCGGGCGGGGGCTTTCTGGGTGTTCGTCGTTCCGTCTCGTGAGACGGTTCGTAGCGAGCGAGGGATTTCTACAAAGAACCGTTCTCAATCAACGGAAAGTCAGAAGAGCTAGCTACTCCCGGTACATAGGAAACCGCACCTCGTCCTCCCCAGCCTCCTGCGTTACTCGCTTCGCTGCGTTACTCGTCCCTCGCGCGCGTTCCTCGCGCGCGCCGGGTCGAGGGTGTAGATTCGTCCCTGCGTTTGATTCCGAATCTAAATACTGGCTTTCGAAACGCCCGTCACGCGTTTCAGGGAGAGCACCGTCTCTCTAGGGTATGGCCGACCGAAACACTGCGAACTTCCGCATGACGAGGAACGAAGCCCGCGTGGTCGTCGCCGCGCTGTCCGACGAGGAGATGACCGCCTCCCCCGACCGAGGGGAGCGCCTCCAGAACGTCCAGGACCGCCTCGCGTCCGAGTTCGGTTTCGACCAGTACCGCGAGACGGGGACCGACGAGACCGCGGCCGGAGACGAAGGGGGTTGGATCGACGACGACGCCGTCTTCGGCGACGACGACCCGGACGACACCGAGGAGATAGCGTTGTCCCGCGCGGAGGTCGATGTCGTCACCGACGCGCTCGCGCGCTTCGAGCGCGACGAGTCGAAGGAGAACGCCGGGACCGCCGAGAGCGTGCGTCGCCGAATCGCCGACGCGTTCTAGGACCGACCCGACTGGCGAACGAGCGCGCCCGCGACCGAGAACTTTTCGGGGTTCGGATACTTCCTTCCCGCATGGAAGTGCTGAACCCTCGCGTCCGCCTGGTCTGGGTGGTCGGCCGACTCGTGTCGGCGACGTTGCTCGGGGTCGTCGTGGTCGTCGCCGGTCGACTCGTCTTCGAGTTCCCCGACTGGGTCGGAATCGCGGTCGGCGCGGTCGTTTTCGCCCTCGGCGTTGTTCACGCCGTCTTCAGGTACAGAATCTGGCGGTTCGAGGTGCGCGACGACGACCTCTACCTCGAACGCGGCGTCCTGACCAGGGTGAACACGGTCGTCCCGTTCGTCCGGGTCCAGCACGTCGACACCCAGCGGGGTCCCGTCGAGCGCGCGGTGGGGCTGTCGAGCGTGGTGGTCTACACCGCCGGGTCGCGGGGCGCGGACGTCTCGATTCCGGGGCTGACGCCCGAGCGCGCCGACGCGTTGCAGGAACAGTTGCGGAGCCTCGCTATCGAGAGCGAAGGCGACTTCGACGCGGTATGAAGCTCCATCCCCTCTCGGTCCCGTACAGGGCGGTCTCGCGCGGGCTCAGCGTCGCTTCGACCTTCGTCTTCCTCGGACTGACGCTGTCGGGGACCGGCGCGGTCCCCGAGTTGACCGGACCGTTCCTCGTCGGGGCCGCGCTCGCTGGCGTGGCCGCCACCGTGGCGTGGCAGGTCGCCTACTACCGGCGGTTCGAGTACGAGCTCACCGACGAGGGCCTCGACATCGCGTCGGGCGTGGTGTCGCGTCGCCACCGCGAGATTCCGCTCCGGCGGGTCCAGAACGTCGACATCTCGCGGAACGTGGTCCAGCGCGCGCTCGGTCTCGCGGCGCTCGACCTCGAAACGGCCGGGGGCGGCGAGACCGAGGCCAGCCTCCGATACGTGGGCTACGACGAGGCAAAGCGCCTCCAGCGCGAGATACAGCGCCTGAAACGCGACGCAACCCGGTCCGACCGCGAGGTCGGGGACGACGCCGAGGGCGAGGGCGAGAGCGCGGTCGGCGAGGGCCGCCTCGCCGACCGCGAGGAACTCCTGTTCGAACTCTCGGCGACCGAGTTGGCGATTCTGAGCGCCCTCTCGTTCGACCTGCGATACCTCTCGCTGCTGGCG
The DNA here is from genome assembly GCF_024138125.1 of Halorussus salilacus. NCBI lineage: Archaea > Methanobacteriati > Methanobacteriota > Halobacteria > Halobacteriales > Haladaptataceae > Halorussus > Halorussus salilacus. The sequence goes on along the minus strand of NZ_CP099993.1, from coordinate 452,367 downwards.
TTCGGCCCGGTCGCGCTTCCGGCGGTACCCGGTCTCGCCGACCTCGCGGTGGTCGGCGGCGTGATGCTGGTGGGGATGCTCGCGGTCGCGCTGTGGGCCATCGGTGCGGCCGTGGCGTTCGCGCGCTACTACGGCTTCCGGCTGACCCGAATCGGCGACGAACTCCGGTACGAGCGCGGGCTCCTCCAGCGCTACGACGGCTCGATTCCATTGGAGAAGGTGCAGGCGCTCACCGTCTCGGAGAACCTCCCGATGCGGCGGTTCGGCTACGCCGCGCTCTCGGTCGAGACCGCGGGCTACGCGCCCGGCCAGTCGCCCTCGGGCGGGTCGGAGGCCGCGATTCCGCTGGCGACCCGCGAGCGCGTGTTCGACCTCGCCCGGGAGGTCGAACCCTTCGACCCGCCGGAGTTCTCTCGACCGCCCGAGCGCGCGAGAACCCGGTACGTCGCCCGGTACGCCATCGCGCTGGCAGCGCTCGCGGGGGTCCTGTTCGGGGCGCGGGCGGTCGTCGGGTGGCCCGACCAGTGGTACCTCGCGCTCGCGCTCGTCCCCCTCACGCCGGTCGCGGCCCACCTGACGTGGGTCAATCGGGGGTACGACGCTGGCGACCGGTACGTCGTGACCCGCAACGGCTTCTGGCGCAGGTCGACCACGATAGTGGCGTACGACCGGGTCCAGACCGTCATCCAGTCCCAGTCGCCGTTCCAGCGCCGCAGGGACCTCGCGAGCGTCGTGGTGGACACCGCGAGTTCCGCCGGGTTCGGCGGTCGGGACGCCACCGCGGTCGATCTGGACGCCGACGACGCCGCGGCGCTCCGCGAGCTGGTGGGCCAGCGATTACAGGACCGGCTCGCCGCGCGTCGGGCCGACCGACGGGCGAGGGGTCGTCGTGCGAAGGGAGCGAAGGAGGACGACCAAGACGAAGACGGTGAACCCACCGAGCGCGAGTGATTCGGATCAGGTGTTCCTGCTGGCTTCGAGGTAGAGGTGGCCGAGCGCGAGACCGTACACGGGCCCCAGCACCGACCCGAAGACGGCGCTGACGGCGCTACCGAGGACGCTCGAAGTCCCGCCGAACAGCCCCGTCAGGATGCCGGACCCGTACGTGAGGACGACGTACGCCGCGGTGACGCCGAATATCTTCCAGCCCGACCCTCGCGAGGCGCGCCAGCCCGCGGTCAGTCCGGAGAGCGGTCCCTTCCGGTCGACGACGCAGGCCGGGTAGACCAACACGAGTCGGACGAACAGATAGATGCCCGGAACCACGAACAGGGCCACACCGACCCAGACCGCCAGCCACACCGCCACCGCCGCGACCGCCAGCGCGGGCAGGCGTCTCGCGGCGATGCGGGCGCGCTCGCTGAGCGAGCGCGCCCGCGACCCCTCGGCCACCGCGTCGGCGGCGGTCAGGAAGTAGACCCCCCACGCGGCCGCGAGCGCGAGGAGGTAGCCCACGGAGACGGGCCAGACCCAGTCGGCTATCGCGGGGGCGTCGGTTGCCGACTCGCCGGAGATGCCGAGCGTCGTCACCACCGAGAGCGACTGGACCGCGAGCGTGAGCGCCGCGAGCTCGGGGCGGTCGGTCAGCGCGTACCACGACCACCGGAGCGTGTCGGCCACGTCGAGCCGCCGGACGTGGACGCGCTCGCTCGCTCCCGGGGTCGCGCCCTCCGGTCCCATGCGCGGGCGTTCACAGACGACTGATATAAATTCCGGGGACAGCGGCGTGGTGACCTCGGTTCTCGCGTCCGGCGTCGGGGTCTCGAACGCCGGAGGTTCGGTAGGTGCAAACACTCATGATGGAGGCCTCACAACTACCGGGTATGAACAAGTGGCTTCGCTACGGCGGTCTGGCCGTGCTGTTGCTCGTCGGCGTCGTGGTCGCGCTGGAGGTCCTGAGCATCGTCTTCGGTATCGTCTCGTTCCTCGTCGAGGCGGTCGTCTCGGTCCTCGTCCTCGGGGTCCTGCTGTACCTGGCGTACCTCGCGGTCTCGAAGCTCAGGGGCGGTGGCGGGTCGGGCGGCGGTCGGTCCCGGTCGCGCGAGAAGGACAAAATCTTCGAGTGAGCGCCGGGACCCGAGCGCGGTCGGGGTGGTCGGGGTGGTCGGGGTGGTCGGGGTGGTCGCGACGGACTCGGACGCGATGACGCCCGGTAACGCGGCGTGCCGGAACGGCCGAGGGGCGCTCCGCGGGCGACGACATATAGATAACACTACCTTTTGGACAAAAATTATATGAGTCCGTGAGATATGATTACTTACCCCACGCTCGAATCGCGATTCGAGGTGGACGCTTCACCATGACACGAACACGCAAGCTCCTGTTCGTCGTATCGGTCGCGCTCCTCGCCGTCGGACTGGCGTCGTCGCCTGTCTCGGCGCTGGAGCAGAATCCAACGACGCTCGACGCGGGCACCAATTGCGAATGCCTCGACGGCGGTGGCGGTGACGACGATGACGGCGGTGGCGGCGGCGGCGAACTCGAACCCAGTCTCGACGGCGGGCTCTTCTTCGAACTCGACGCGGGCGGAGGCGGCGGCGGTGACGACGACGACGGCGGCGGTGGCGGCGGCGAACTCGAACCGTAACGGTCCCGAACGAGACTGAACGGTTTTTTACTCCTCGCGCTCGGAGTGGCGGGTAATGACCCGACACGACTACGAGGACCTCGGCCTCGTGGCTGGCCTCGAAATCCACCAACAGCTCGACACCGAGACCAAGCTGTTCTGCGGCTGTCCGACCGAACTCCGCGAACCCGAGGATGCGGAGCGCCGGTTCACCCGATACCTCCACCCGACCAAGAGCGAACTCGGCGAGATCGACGAGGCCGCCCTCGAAGAGAGTCAGGTCGACCGCGAGTTCGAGTACCTCGCGTACGACTCGACCTGCCTTGTCGAGGAGGACGACGAACCGCCCCACCGACTCGACGAGGAGGCCCAGGAGGTCGTCCTCGAAATCGCCCAACTGCTCGACATGGACGCGGTCGATCAGGCCCACGTCATGCGAAAGATCGTCGTCGACGGCTCGAACACCTCGGGGTTCCAGCGCTCGACCCTGATGGCGACCGACGGCGAAATCGACACCTCCGAGGGGTCGGTGGGAATCGAGGACCTGATGCTCGAAGAGGAGAGCGCCCAGCGCGTCGAGGAGCGCGAGGACGGCGTCCTCTACAGCCTCGACCGGCTCGGCATCCCGCTCGTGGAGATCGGCACCAAGCCCGACATCCGCTCGCCCGAGCAGGCCCGCGAGGCCGCCGAGACCATCGGGATGCTCCTGCGCTCGACCGGTCGGGTCAAGCGCGGGCTCGGCACCATCCGTCAGGACGTGAACATCTCCATCGCGGAGGGCGCGCGCGTCGAGGTCAAGGGCGTCCAGAGCCTCGACGACATCGACGACCTCGTTCGAAACGAGGTCCACCGACAGGTCCGACTGCTCGAAATTCGGGACGACCTCCGCGAGCGCGACGCCGAGGTCGGCGAGGTGGCCGACGTGACCGAGGTCTTCGCCGACACCGACTCGGGAGTCATCCGCGGCGCGCTCGACTCCGGCGGGAAGGTGACGGCGGTCCCCCTCTACGGCTTCGACGGACTCGTGGGTGCCGAAATCCAGCCCGACCGCCGCCTCGGCACCGAGCTCTCGGACCACGCCAAGCGCCACGGCGCGGGCGGCATCTTCCACACCGACGAACTCCCGGCCTACGGCGTGACCGAAGACGAAGTGACCGACCTCCGCGAAGCCGTCGGCGCGGGCGAGACCGACGCGGTCGCCATCGTCGCGGCCGACCCCGAGACCGCCGACCTCGCCATCGAGGCGGCCGCCGAGCGCGCCGAGACCGCGCTCGACGGAGTCCCCGAGGAGACCCGCGGCGCGAACGAGGACGGCACCACCCGCTACCTCCGGCCCCTCCCGGGCGCGGCCCGGATGTACCCCGAGACCGACGTGCCGCCTGTCGACCCCGACCCGACCGCGGTCGAGACGCCCGAGCTCCTGACCGAGAAGGCCGAGCGCTACCAGAGCGAGTACGGTCTCGACTCCGGACTCGCCGAGCAGGTCGCCTACGGCAAGCGAATGGCGCTGTTCGAGGAGGCGGTCGAGGACCTCGGCGTCGATCCCACGCTCGCGGCGGGGACGGTCGAGAGCACCGTCACCGAACTCCGGCGCGACGACGTGCCGGTCGAGGACCTCACCGACGACCACGTCCTCGACACTCTCGAACTGGTCGCGGCTGGCGAGACCGCGAAGGGCAACGTCGGCGAGATACTGACCGTCCTCGCGGAGAACCCCGACCTCACCGCGGCGGAGGCCGTCGAGCGCGAGGGCCTCGGGAGCGCGGGCGACGAGGAGGTCCGGGAGGCGGTCGCGGAGGTCGTCGAGCGAAACGCCGAGCAGGTCGAAGAGGAGGGTATGCAGGCGTTTTCCGCGCTGATGGGCGAGTGCATGGGCGCACTCGGCGGCAAGGCCGACGGCGACCTCGTGAGCGAGGTCCTCCGCGAGGAGATACAGAAGCGGGCCTGAGGCGTTTGGTCGGGCGGAGCGAGTTCGAGGTTCCGGACGGGCTCGGCGGCGCGGTGTCCGTCCCGCTCCTCGACGACGGCCACGCCGCGCTCTCGGGCGAGGAGACGGCGGCCGACGTCGAACTCCGAGTCGCGCGTCAGCTTCCGTCGGCGAGTCTGTCGACCGACGACTCTATCTGTCCGATGTGTTCGGCCTGCTCTTCGGTCGCAGTCGCGACCGCCGAGACCTCCCGGGCGATGTCGTTGGCGTGACGTGAGACCTCGTCGACCATCGCCGACACCTGCTCGGCGGTCACGGCCTGCTCGTCGGTCGCCTGGGCGACCTCCTCGATGCCGTTGACCGTCTCCTCGACCGCCGTGACGATGTCCCGGAGGGTCTCCATCGCGCGTTCGACGTTCTCGATTCCCTGCTGGACGCGTCGCTCGGTGCGTTCGAGGCTCTCGACGGTGTCGCCGGTACTCGCGTGGATGTCGTCGACCATCCCCTCTATCTCGCTGGCCTGCTGTTTCGACTGCTCGGCGAGCGCCTTGACCTCCTCGGCGACGACCGCGAAGCCGTCGCCCGCCTCGCCCGCGCGGGCCGCCTCGATGGAGGCGTTCAGCGCGAGCAGGTTGGTCTGCTCGGCGATGTCGTCGATGACGTCGACGACATCGTCGATCTCGGTGACCGTCTCCTGGAGGTCGGTCATGTCGTCGGTCACGTCCCCCCGTGCGTCGTCGATGTCGGACATGGCGTCCATCGCGTTGCTCGCGGTCTCTTGGCCGTCCTCGGCGAGTTCCATGGCGCGGCGACTCGTCTGCTCGACCTCCTCGGCGCTCGCGGCGATCTCCTCGACGGTCGCGCTCATGTTCTCGGTCTCGGCTGCGATTTCGTCCACGTCGACCGCCTGCTCGTCGGTCAGGTCGCGGATGGACTCGGTGCTGGCGGCGACGTCCTCGGCCGACGACGAGAGGTCGTCGAGGTCCCGGTGAACCTCCTCGGAGATGCCCCGCTGGAGCGACTGCATCTCCGCGTTGGTCTCGCGTATCTGCTCGCTGTACGAGTGGATGTACGTGTCCGTGACCATCTGCATGTCGAGGTTCGTTATCCGCAACAGCGAGAGGATGTCCTCGATACCGTCTTCGAACTCCTCGCGGACGACCTCGGCGGCGTCGTCGCCGACCCTGCTCGCGGCCCGCTCGATGGCCCGGTCGGCGATCCGCGGAACGAGGATGTTGTAGTAGAGCATGTACGCCCCCAGATAGTGTTTCATCGGCATGTCGAGCATGTCGTGTATCTTGCCGATGCGGGCGCGGTCCGCGAAGTGTTCCGGGCCGTACTCGCCGTCGCCGAGCGAGACGAGGTACTCCGCCTGCGTCCGCTTGAGTTGGTCGACGGTTCGAGTCGAGCGGTCGAGCACCGCCTTCGTCTCGTCGTAGTCGGTCAGGTGGTCGTAGAACTCCTCGACGGCGTCGTCGGCGACGGACGCGAACTGATCGGACAGTCCCGACAGCCGCTCGGCGTCGCTCTCGTCGAAGTTCGTGAACTCCTTTCGCCAGTCGATCTCGTCCTCGTCGACGTCGAGGTCCGAGAGAAGCGACTCACCGTCGATACGCTCCGCGAATTCGCCATCCGTCGCCGCGCCGTCCATGATTCGCAGAACGAACGTCCCGTACTTAACGCCGTTGTAGATTATCACCCGTGAAAACCGCGGTCCGGCAGTCCGGCTGTCGCGTCAGAGCGACGGCTACGCTACGGAGCGTCACGACCGCGCATCGGAGCGTCACGGCCACGCGTACCGGCGCACGCCCGCGACCGCCTCGCGGAAGATGGCGGTCCACCGCGGCTCGGCGACGCGCTGGGAGACCAGGTACGCGCCCGCCACGAGCAGTCCCGCGAACGCTGCGTCTGCCAGCCAGTGGATTCCCAGATACAGCGTCGAGAGGACGATGGCGAACGCCAGCGCCGCCATCGCCCTGGCGTATCCGGCGTCGGCCTTTCGGGCGTACAGCGCCGCCAGCACCGACAGCCCGGTGTGGAGGCTCGGGAACGCCTTCACCAGCGTGTCGGTGCCGTAGATGCCGTACCGGATGGCCGGGCTGAGCTGGTACATCAGCGGTTCGACCCCCGAGAGGTACAGCGACGACACCTTCACCGGGAACAACAGGAAGAAGGGGACCGACGAGACCACCGTCAGGACGTACGCCAGCGCGTACCGGCGAGCCTCCTCCTCGGCGCGGGCCTTCAGCACGAAGTAGGTGAGCAGGACGATGAACGGGAACCCCACGAGGTAGATTACGGTGGCGACGTAGGTCAGCGGCGGGGTCGCGACCGCCTGAAAGGCCGCGACCGTCGCGCCCTCGACCGCGTACACCGCGCCGGTGAACGTCCGCGGGGCGTGGAAGTGCAACGCGAGCGCGTTCACGACCTGTGTGACGGCGGCCGCCGCGCCGAGGTACTTCCAGTCGCTCCGGACGAACTCCGCGAACAGGGTCCCGAGTCGCTGGTCCGGGATGAACACCCGCTTTCCCGCGAGCAGGGCGGCGACGGTCGGGACTGCGACTAGAAGGTTGAACTGGACACCCAGCGCCAGCGAGGAGACCGCCGTGCTCGACTCTCCGACCGGGAACATGTCGACTCTCGTGCGGGGGAATTCTCCGCGAATCGGTAAAACCGTTCGGGCGGCGAGGAGACCCGGTCGGGGCCCGCGGCCCCGCCGCGGGCCCCGACCGCGGTCTTCCTTCGGGTCTTCGGGTCTTCGGGTCCCCGAGCCTCCGACCTCCCGACCGCGGGCTCAGTCGTCCTCGGCGTGGTACATGGCGCGCCGGAGGACCCCCCGGAGGGTCCGGACCTCCCGGCCGGTCGGGTGGGCGCGGCCGACGAGTCGGCGGGCGAGTCGGAGGGTCTTCTCGCGCTTCTCGGGCGGGTGGTCGACCGCGTCGAGGAACTCCCCGAAGTGGTCGTAGAGCCCCTCGATTTCGGCCTCGTCGGCGCGCTCGCGGGCCACGTCGGGGTGTTGGGTCTCCTCGACGGTCAGCTCGCGGAGCTCGTAGAGGGTCACGGTCGCGGCCTGCCCCAGATTCAGCGAGGAGTAGTCGGCGCTCGCGGGAATCGAGCACACCTCGTCGACGCGGGCCATTTCGTCGTTGGTCAGCCCGTTGTCCTCGCGGCCGAATATCAGGACGGTGTCGGCCCGAACGTCCCGGAGACTGTCGGCGAGTTCGGCGGGCGTCTTGAACGGGAACCGGCGGTGCTTGCGGGCGTCCTCGTTGGTCGTGGCGGTACAGCCGACGGTGTGGTAGTTCGCGACGAGTTCGTCGAAGGTGACCTCGTCGTAGTTGGGGAGCACGTCCTCGCGGGCCTGCCCGGCGTAGCCGTAGGCCTCGCTGTCGCGGCCGAACTCCGGCGGGTCGACCAGCTTGAGGTCGTGCATGCCGAAGTTCTTCATCGCCCGGGCGATGGTGCCGATGTTGCCGGGCGTCTTCGGCTCCACGACGGCGACTGCGGGTTTCACGAGGGGTACTCCTGATTCAGGTCGAGGTCGGCGTCGTCGAGGTCGAGTTCCTCGCGGCCGTTCTCGTCGTCCCCGTCCCCGTCGCTCTCGTCGTCCTCGCCGCCCACCGTGGTGACCTCCATGTTCCGGAGGTCGATGCGCTCGCGCTCGCGGTCCGGGCGCTCGATGTCGTGCGCCCCGGGGTCTGCCTCCGGCGGCTCCGGGATGTCGTCGGGGTCGGTCTCGACGTGTTCGATGCCGCCGTACCCCTCGGGCGCGCGGCCGCCGTCGAGGAACCACTCGTGAAACGCGTCCTGAAGCTCGTCCTCGCCCTTGTATCGGTCGCCGCCCGCTTCGAGGAACCAGTAGAGGAAGTCGGTCTCGTGGTCCCGACAGAGGGTGACCTCCGAGAGGGGTTCGCCGTAGACGACCTCCGAGACGTTGCACTCGCGGAGGTTCTCGTCGCCGTGGATAAGCCAGCAGGCGTCGCACGGCGACCCGACCAGCGTCTGGAGGCGGAGGAGTCGCTTTCGCGGGTCGTCCGGAATCTCGTCGAGCGGCTTGAACGCCCCGTCGTCGTCGAACACCTCGTCCTCCTCGAAGCGCCAGCCGCGAAGCCCGATGCTGACCTTGCCCATACGGTCGGGAGTAGCGTTTCGGGGGTGAAAAAGAGCGCGCTTGCGGTCGGAACTCTGCCGAATCCAGTGACTTGATATATCTGAACTATATAAGTATCACCAACGATATGGAACGAGGATTCAAATCGAGCGTTCTGGTGCTGGCCGTCGTCGGAATGCTCCTCGTCGGGGCGATTCCGTTCGGCGTCGGCATCGCGACCGCCGACGACGAGTGGCCCGACGACGAAGAAGACGCGGCGGAGGTCGGCCCCGGAACTCACGAGGGGTCCATCGATAGCTCCGACGACACCGACTACATCAAGATGCCCGTCGAGAAGGGCGACACGGTGACTGCGACCTTGGAGAAAGCCCAAGGCGACGACGTCATCGGAAGCATCTACTGGCCGGGCGGCGCGACTTCACTGGAGGGCGAAGCGAAGACCGAGGACACCGAGAAGGCGACCGTCGATGAGGACGGATACTTTTACGTCGAACTCCACAGCGAGTCCGACGAAGACTTCCCCGAGGACTGGTCGGTGACGCTCGACCGGAACGAGGGCGCAGACGAGTGGCCCAACCACGAGGAGAACGCAATCGAAGTCGGGCCGGGAACTCACGAGGGGTCGGTCAACAGCTGGGACGACACCGATTACATGCGGATGCCCGTCGACGAGGACGACACGGTGACCGCGACGCTGGAGAAAGCACAGGGCCACGACATCACCGGATCCATCTACTGGCCGGGCGGGGCGACCTCTCTGAGCGGCGAGGACAAGTCCGAAGACACCGAGAAGGCGACCATCGAGGAGGAAGGCTACTTCTACGTCGAACTCGAAAGCGACAGCGTCGAGACCGAGTCCGAGGACTGGTCGGTCACGCTGGACCGGACGAAGGACGTTGACGAGTGGCCCGACAAAGAGGAGGACGCCACCGAGGTGGGGACGGGAACTCACTCGGGCGCGATAAGTAGCTGGGACGACACCGACTACATGCGATTGCCGGTCCAGAAGGGCGACACGGTGACCACGGCGCTGGAGAAAGCGCAGGGCCATGACATCGTCGGGAACATCTACTGGCCGGGCGGGGCGACCACCTTGAGCGGCGAATCGCAGGAGAGGATTACCGAGAGCGCGACCGCCGATGAGACCGGCTTCCTCTACGTCGAACTCGAAAGCGACAGCGTCGGGACCGAATCCGAGGACTGGTCGATATCCTTCACCGAGGGCGCACCGACCACGACGACCACCGAGACGACGACCACCGAGACGACGACTGCGACCACGACGACCGAGACCACGACGACCGAGACCACGACCACCGCGACTACGACTGCGACCACGACCACCGAGACCACGACCGAGACTACGACCACCGCGACTACGACTGCGACCACGACCACCGCGACTACGACTGCGACCACGACCACCGAGACCACGACCGCGACCGAAACGACGGAAGAGGCCCAGACGAAGACTTCAGCTACGTCGTCACCCGACACCGAGACCGCAACTTCAGAGCCCGACACCGAGACCGCAACCTCCGAACCCGACACCGAGACCAATCCCACCGAGACGACGGCTTTCGACGAGACCGCAGAGGCCGACGACAGCAACGAGGCGTCACAGCCCGGATTCACCGGTTCCGCGGCGCTCGTGGCGGTCATCGTTGCACTCGCGCTGGCGCGGCGTCGAGGCGGGGCCGGACGGTAGCGCGGAGGCGGTGCGAGCGCCGACCGACGCGAAGCGACTTCCTTTTTATCTCTCGGTCCACGCCTATCCCACATGCAGAACGTCACCGCCGCGGGGTTGGGCATCGGCGACGACCACCCGCCGCGAATCATGGGGGTGTTGAACGTCAGCGAGGAGTCCCCCTACGACCCCAGCGTCTACGACGACCCGGGGGAGGCGGCCGAGTACGTCGATTCCGAGCTCGTCGACGAGGGCGCAGACATCGTGGACGTGGGCCTCGAATCCGCGAACAAGCGCTTCGAGGTCCTCTCCGCGGAACAGGAACTCGACCGGCTCGACACCGCGATAGCGGCCATCGAGAGCGTCTCGGGCGACGCCGTCTTCTCCATCGAGACCCGGTACGCGGAAGTCGCGGACGAAGCCCTCTCGCGGGGGTTCGACATGGTCAACGACATCTGCGGGTTCGCCGACCCGGAGATGCCCGCGGTCTGTGAGGCCCACGACGCCGCGGTGGTCAAGATGGCGAGTCCGCCCGACCTCGAACGTCCCGGCGCGATAGAGCGGCCGGACGACATCTACGACGCCCTGAAGCGCGAGGGCCTGACGGACAAGACCATCGTGGACCCCGCGTTCGGCGGGTGGTCCGAGAAAAAGACCCTCGAAGACGACCGCGAGACGTTCCGCAGGCTCCGGGAGTTCCGGGGGCTGGGTCGGCCCATCCTCGTCTCCATCAACCGCAAGAACTTCCTCCGGGACATCGCGGGCCGGTCGACCGAGGAGGCCCTGCCCGTCTCGCTCGCGGCGACCGCGATGGCGGTCGAGCGCGGCGCGCACGTCGTCCGGACCCACGACGTGGCCGAGACCGCCGACGCCGCGAAGATAGGTGCGGCGTTCGCCCGCGAACGCACCTTGGAGGAGGAACTCGGCGTCGAGGAACTCGACGTGACCACGACCCGGGAGGCGGCCCGCCACCTCGACCGAATCGGGGCCGAGGGCTCGCTGGCCGAGGAGGCGACGGTCCGGGCGTTCGAACTGACCGGACTCGACGAACGCGACCGGCAAGTGCTCGCGTCGGCCGCGAGCGACGCTGGGGCGGCCTTCGCGCCCGGCGAGTCGGCGAGCCTGCTCGCGGGGTCGCCCGCCGCACTCGCGCGGCTCGAATCGGGGTTTTCGGACGCCTCGCCCCGTCTCGACGCGGTTCTGGATGCAGTCAGCGAGCGAGAACGCTAAGAGAAAACTTATACCGAGGCGAGAACAATTCCCGATGGGAAGCCGGAAGGGCGCTCGCGGGTAGGGGTACTTGCAAGCGAACTTCCGGCTCGGACGATTCCTGACCATGAACTACGAGACGTGGAGCCCCGTCTATCGGGAGATACTGGACGACTTCGGGTACGACGAGTCGGGCGACGAGGCGGCCAGAGACGCCCTCGCCGACCTCACTCGGCCGTTCGACTGCAATCGACTCGACGCCGCCGGGAAGCGGGTCGCGATTGCGGGGGCGGGACCGTCGCTCGCCGACGACCTCGACCGCGCCCGGAGAGCCGACGCGGTGTTCGCGGCCTCGACCGCGGCCGATACCCTCCGCGAGGCGGGTATCGCGGTCGACTGCATGGTGACCGACCTCGACAAGAACCCCGAGACCGCCCGCGACCTGACCGACGAGGGGACCCCGGTCGCGGCCCACGCCCACGGCGACAACGTCCCCGCGGTCCGCGAGTGGGTCCCGCGGTTCGACGCCGAGTGGGTGCTCGCGACCACGCAGTCCGAACCGGTCGCCCACGTCCGGAACTTCGGGGGCTTCACCGACGGCGACCGGGCGGCGTTCCTCGCCGACCACCTCGGCGCGGCCGAACTCGTCTTCGTCGGGTGGGACTTCGACGACCCGGACGTGACCCCCGAGAAGGCCCGCAAGCTCCGGTGGGCCGAGCGACTCCTCCGGTGGCTGGAGGTCCGACGCGGCGAGGCGTTCGCGGTGCTCGACGGGCGGCGCGCGGAGTTGGACGTGAGCGGATTCCCTCGCTAGACAGTCCGTCGCACGCCAGTTGTGTTATAGACAGGTTCAAGAATATCGAGATATTAGGGATTTTTATCCGAACTAAATCGATGATCTTGGATTTGAAAGACTTCTCCGAGTACCGAGACGGTCTGCTGTTCCTCGCGCTCGCCGCGGTGTGGGGGACCGCGTACCCCGCGATAGACGTTGGTCTGCGCGCGCTCCCGCCCGTGACGTTCGCGGCGCTCCGGTACGACCTCGCGGGGGCGCTCCTGCTGGCGTACGCCGCGGTCGCCGCGCTCCGGCGCGGCGACCGCTGGCGGCCCCGTGGGTTCCGGGAGTGGCGACTGGTCGGCGTCGGCGGCCTCCTCGTCGTCGGCCTCCACTTCGCTCTGCTGTTCGTCGGACAGGGGTACGTCTCGGGGAGCATCGCCTCCGTGGTGATGAGCACGACCCCCGTGCTGATGCCCCTGTTCGCGCTGGTCCTCCTGCCCGACGAGCGCCTCGACCGGACCGGCGCGGTCGGCATCGTCTTGGGCCTGCTGGGGGTCGCTGTCGTCGCGCGGCCCGACCCCGGTGGCGGCGGCGCGAACGCGATGGGGGTCGTCCTCCTCCTGCTGTCGGCCGCGAGTTTCGCGCTCGGGTCGGTGCTGACCGAGCGCTGGGACGCCGACCTCCCGCTGGTCCCGATGCAGGCGTGGATGATGGTCGTGGGCGCGCTCGCGCTCCACGCGCTCGCGGCCGGTCCGGTCGGCGAGTCGGCGTCGCTGTCGGCCGTGACGCCCGCGACCGTCGCGGCGCTGGTCTACCTCGCGGTGGCCGCGAGCGTCGGCGGCCTGCTCGCGTACTTCACCCTGATGCGGCGGGTCGGACCCAACGAGGTGTCGCTGGTCAACTACGCCGTGCCGATGTTCGCCGCGCTCGGCGAGTGGGCCGCGCTCGGTGGCACCGTCGAGGGGACCACCGTCGCGGGCTTTCTGGTCATCCTCGCGGGCTTCCTCGCGGTCAAGTGGGACGCCCTCCGGCGCGCGGCGACCCCGACCCCCGACCGGCCGACACCCGACTCGTATTCGTCGGGCGGCGGTACGGTGATGGTCCGCGGAAACGTCTACTACCGCGACGTGGAGTAAGTCACTCCAGCGCCTCGACCGCCGCCTCCGGGGCGTTCGACTTGACGCTCTCGATGCCCTGCCGGGCCTTCTGCTTCGAGGCGTACCCCTCGCCCGAGTCGGCGATGACGTTGCCGTTGTCGTGGACGAGTCGCCACCGCCACTCGTCGCTCCTGTCCTCGTACAGTTCGAAGGTCGCTTTGCTCACGGTTGGTCCTCCACGCGTTGGTGCTCAGCGGGGGGACAAAAATCCTCGCCGGGTCAGGCGTCGGGCGCGAGCGCGTCGATGGTCGCCTCGACCTCGCCGCGCTCCGCCCCGCGCGGGAACGACACCGCGACCCGGTCGACGCCCTCGATTCGCTCGAACGCCGCGAGCCGCTCGCGGGCCGCCTCGGGCGTGCCGACCGCGCCGAGGTCGTCGAGCAGGTCGTCGCCGACCGCCGCCAGCGCGGCCGCTTGGTCGCCGTTGCCCCACGCCGCCGCGATCTCGTGGGCGGTCTCCTCGTAGCCCTGCCGGGCCAGCGCGTCCCGGTAGAAGGTGCCCATCGCGCCGACGTAAAACGAGAGGTGTTGGCGTGCGAGTTCGCGAGCGCGCTCGCCGTCCTCCGAGACTGCGCAGGTCAGCGAGAGGGTGACCCGCACGTCGTCGGGGTCCCGACCGCCGAGTTCCGCGCCGCGCCGGAGGTCGTCCAGTCGGTCCCGGATTCCCTCGGGCGTGAGCATCAGCGCGTGCCACCCGTCGGCGAACCGCCCGGCGAGTTCGACCGACTTCGGTCCCATCCCGGCGGCGTCGATTGGCACGGGGGTCTCGGGCGGGTCGCATCGCAGGCGGAATCCGCCGAGGGTGAAGATGTCGCCGTCGTAGTCGACCGTCTCGCCCGAGAGGACCGCCCGGACCACGTCGATGTACTCGCGGGTCCGCCGGAGGGGTCGTTCGAACTCCGCGCCGTGCCAGCCCTGAATCACCGCGGGACCCGAGGGACCGAGCGCGATTCGGAGGCGGCCCTCCGAGAGCTCCTGGAGGGTCGCGGCGGTCTGGCCCACGAGCGCCGGAGACCGGGAGTAGACGTTGAGTATCGACGGCCCGATGCCGATGTCGTCGGTGCGCTCGGCGACGGCCGAGAGGACGGTCGCGGCGTCGCGACCCCACGTCTCGGGGAGCCACGCGCGCCGGTAGCCCCGGTCTTCGGCGCGCTGTGCGAAGCCGACGATGTCCGCAACGGTCGGCTGTGCCGAGACGGGCAGGTGAACGGTTCGGTCGGTCATGGCCGGGACCACGGAGGCCGCCACCATAGTTCCCCGCCAACCGCGCGGATGGGGAACGGAGTTGATTCGGTGTGGCGTTGGGAACCCGGGTGCTCGCCGGGGGTAGGCTCCGCGGGTCGGCCACCCGGGCGACCGCGGGACCTCTGATCACACCTCGGGCGACTCCAGCACGTCCGGGACGCCCGCCGCGGTCACGGTCTCACCCACGACGAACGACGAGGCCGGACTCGCGAGGAACCGGGCCACGTCGGCGATCTCCTCGCTGACGCCGACCCGGCGCTCTACCTCCTCGCGCGCCACGTCGTCGGCCGAGATTCCCATCTGGCTCTCCAGTCCGGGGGTGGCGACGAACCCCGGCGCGATGCAGTTGACCCGGACGCCGTCGCTGGCCCATTCAAAGGCCAGCGACCGGGTGAGGTTGACGACCGCGGCCTTGGCCGCGCCGTAGTGGCTCATGTAGGGCGCGCCCTGCTGGCCCGCCACGCTCGCGAGGTTGACGACGCTCCCGCCGCCGTCCTTGAGGTGCTCGCCCGCGACCTGCGTGCAGTTGTAGGTCCCGGTGAGGTTGATGTCGAGAATCTTCGCCCAGCCGTTCGGGCTGATGTCATCGAAGTTCGCCACGAAGCTCGCGCCCGCATTGTTGACCAGCACGTCGAGGCCGCCGAACTCCTCGACCGTCGCGTCGACGAGCGCCGAGACGGCGTCGCGGTCGGTCACGTCGCACTCCACCGCGAGGGCGTCGCCGTCGGCGACGCCCTCGCGGATTCCCTCCGCGACGGGGTCGACGTTCCCCTGCTCGCGCGAGCAGACCACCACGTTCGCGCCGTCGGCCGCGAACTCCTCGGCGATGGCCCGCCCGATGCCCGAGCTCGCGCCCGTGACGATTGCGGTCCGGTCGGCGACCGAGAACCGGTCGTGGGTCGGATTCGTCATCGTGGGCCGACGACGACCCCGAGCTACAAAACTGGTGGGAAACCGCGGGTGGGTTCCACGGGGTTTCCCGCGACATCGTGGAACCGAAATCAGTTACATTTCTCCGCTATTTACCGGAATTCGGTTTCTCGTTAAATCTATACCGATTACGTTCCTCCTGCGCGACATGGACCTCTCTGTCGGTCGCGCGGAGCGGGGACTGGCGTTCTCTCTCGACGAGGTGACCGGCGCGGTCGGCGACTCGGTCACGGTCCTCCCGGTCGTGGTCGCGGTCGCCGCGCTCACCGACCTCGGGCTCCCCCTGCTCCTGCTGTGGTTCGGCGTCTTTCAGGTCGTCTGGGGGCTGTGGTACGGCCACCCCGTCTCGGTCGAGCCGATGAAGGCGCTCGCCGCGCTGGTCATCGCGGGGTCGCTGTCGGTCGCGGAACTCGCCCTCGCGGGGACGCTCGCGGGAGGCGTCCTGCTCGCGCTCGGGGCGGTCGGCGCGCTCGGCGCGCTCGCCGACCGCATCGACGACGCCGTCATCCGGGGCGTCCAGTTGGCGGTCGCGCTGGTCCTCGCCCGGACCGGGGTCGAACTCGGCGCGGCCGACCCGGCGGTCGCGCTCGGGGCCGCGGCCGTCGGCGTCGCGGTCGCCGCTGTCGGCTACCCCCGGGCGAGCGCGCTCGCGGTGCTCGCGCTCGGGGTCGGCCTCGCCGGGGCCGAGACCGGGCTACCGGGCCTCGCGGTTCCCGACCTCTGGGTCGGGGTCGCGGTCGCGCCGACCGCCGATGCGCTCTCAGCGACGGCCGCACAGCTCGCGATGACCGTGGGCAACGCCGCGGTCGCGACCTCGCTCCTGCTGTCGGACCTCTTCGACGCCGAGGTCTCGCCCGACGAGCTCTCGGCCAGCATGGGCGCGATGAACCTCGTCGCGGTCCCGCTCGGCGCGTTCCCGATGTGTCACGGGAGCGGCGGGGTCGCCGGGAAGTACGCCTTCGGAGCGCGGACCGCGGGGTCGAACGTCGTGCTGGGCGTCCTCTACGCCGGGGCGGCGCTCGGCGCGGCCGGACTGGTCGCCGCGTTCCCCCTCGCGGCGCTCGGCGTGGTGCTCGTCCTCGTGGCGGCCCAGTTGGCCCGGACGAGCCTCCGGACCGACTCGGTGGGCCTGACGGTGGGTATCGGCGTCCTCGGCCTCCTCACGAACGTTGGGTTCGCGTTCTTCGCGGGCATCGCGGTCTCGGCGCTACGCTCGCGAGTTGGGGGGTCGGCGGCGTGAATCGGTGTCTCGCCGGGACCGAATCCGGACGAGTCAGTCGTCGGCCAGCGCGCTCGCTCGCGCCTGCCCGCCCGCGTCGGCGCTCGCGGTGGCGGTTCGGTACGCCATCAGGAGCATCGCGACGATGAGACACAGGCCCCAGACGAACGCGGTCGGGTGGAGGAATCCGAGGCCGAACCCGCCCGCGAGCCACACCGTCAGCGGGAGGAACCACTGGCCGACGACGTAGAGGCCCGTGACCGCCGACCGAATCCGGCCGACGACGCCGAGCGCGTCCACCGCGAATCCCATCACTATCGCGAGGATGGACAGCACGCCGAGGTGGGCGTGCCCGCCGATCATCCAGGCGGGGGCGGCCTGCCCCGACGCCAGCAACACGTTCTGGTACAGTCCGACGACCATCATCGCCGCGAGTCCGAGGAACCCGGACGTTTTGAGAACTCGTGTCATACGACACGATTCGAGACAGTCCCCCGCGTTAAAATTACCGGATTCCCATCATTCCCGTGGGAACCGCGTTCGGACCACCGCGTTTGACAATCCGGCGGTCCGACGTTCCACGCATGCATCTTCACTGGCACCGCCGGGACCTCCGGGCCGCCGACAACCGCGGTCTCGCGGAGACCGCCCGGGAGGCCGACTCGGTCCTGCCGGTCTTCGTCCTCGACCCCGGGATTCTCGACCACGCGTCGCCGCCCCGCGCGGCCGCCCTGCTCGACGCGCTCGAATCGCTCCGCGCGAACTACCGCGAACTGGGCGGCGACCTGCTGGTCGTCCGGGGCGACCCCCGTGAGGAACTCCCCCGGGTCGCCGACGAATACGGCGCGGAGGCGGTCTCGTGGAACCGCGACTACTCGGGGCTGGCGCGCGACCGGGACGCCGAAGTTCGCCTCGCGCTCGACGACGCCGGGGTCTCGCGGGCGGTCTATCACGACGAACTCCTCCACGAACCCGGCTCCATCCGGACGAACGCGGGCGAGCACTACTCGGTGTTCTCGTACTTCTGGAAGAAGTGGCGCGACCGCGAGAAGGACGACCCCCTCGACGCGCCCGCGGCCGGGTCCGTCACGGACCCGGCCGCGGGCGACTCCGACGCCGGGGACCTCCCGACGCTCGACGACCTCGGATTCGACGCGCCCGAGGCCGAGGTTCCGGCGGTCGGCACCGAGTCGGCCCGCGACCGACTCCGGGCGTTCTGCGGGGACGCGGTCTTCCGGTACGCCGAGGACCGCGACTACCCCGCGCGAGAGGGGACCTCGCGGCTGTCGGTCCACCTCAAGTACGGGACCGTCGGAATCCGGGAGGTCTGGCGGGCGACCGAGGACGCGATGGCCCGGGCCGACGGGAGCCCCGACGAGGAGGGGAGCGAGGCCGCCTCCGTCGGCGAGTACCAGCGCCAGCTCGCGTGGCGGGAGTTCTACGCCCACGTCCTCGCCGCCCGCCCCGACGTGGTGGCGAGCGACTACCGCGGCTACGAGAACGCCGTCGAGTGGCGCGAGGACCCGAAGGGGCTCCGGGCGTGGAAGGAGGGTCGGACCGGCTACCCAATCGTCGACGCCGGGATGCGCCAGCTCCGCGAGGAGGCGTGGATGCACAACCGCCTGCGGATGGTGGTCGCCTCGTTCCTCACGAAGGACCTCATGGTCGACTGGCGGGCGGGCTACGACTGGTTCCGCCGGAGACTCGTCGACCACGACCCCGGGAACGACGCGGGCGGCTGGCAGTGGGCTGCCTCGACCGGAATGGACGCCCAGCCGTACTTCCGGGTGTTCAATCCGATGACGCAGGGCGAGCGCTACGACCCCGACGCCGAGTTCGTCCGGGAGTACGTCCCCGAACTCCGGGACGTGCCCGCCGAGAAGATTCACGCGTGGCACGAACTGAGCGACGACGAGCGCGCCGAACTCGCGCCCGACTACCCCGCGCCCGTCGTGGACCACGCCGAGCGCCGCGAGCAGGCCATCGCGATGTTCGAGAAGGCGCGCGGCGACGACTGAGATTCTACTCCCCGAAGGGGTCCTCGAAGTCGTTGCGAATGAAGTACCGGACCCAGTTGCCGTAGGTCCGGTCGTCGGGCCGGTCGGCGACCTGTTCGTACCGGACGACCCCGTCGGTGTCGACGACGTACGTCCCCGCAACGCCGGTCAGGCCGTGGCTGGTCTCCTCGGTGCCGCTGTAGCGCTCTGCGACCTCGCCGTCGGGGTCGGCGAGCAGTTGGAAGTCGTAATCGAACCGGTCGCGCATCTCGACCAGTTTCGGCAGTTCGCTCGTCACGACCGGGAGAACGTCGACGCCGTCGTTGAACCGGAGGTCCTCGAACACCCGGCTGAACGTCGCGAGCTGTTCGGCGCAGAAGCTACACCAGTGACCGCGGTTGACCAGCACGACCGTCGGCCCGGAGTCGAGTGTGTCTTCGAGCGACACCTCGCCGCCCGACGTGCTTTCGAGCGCGAACTCCGGTGCGGTTTCGCCTTCGAGTGACATGGGCGGACGGAGGGCCCCCGCTTCAAAGCGACTTGCGGCCGGGGCGAGAACGGTCGCGACCGCCGACGTGAGAACGGCCGCCGACCGCGACGCCCCGCGCGTTCCGGGGCGAGGGCGACCTGACGCGCTCTCGACCACTCGCTTAACACTTAACCGAGTGGCCGTTGGGGGACGAACGGGGGAGACAGAATGACCACTTACGAGCTACCGGAACTGCCGTACGACTACGACGCGCTGGAACCGGTCATCGACGAGCGCATCATGGAACTGCACCACGACAAGCACCATCAGGGGTACGTCGACGGCGCGAACGCCGCGCTCGACCAGCTGGAGGAGATGCGGGGGTCCGGCGACTTCGGCGACGTGCGCGCGGTCAAGCGGAGCCTCGCGTTCAATCTCTCGGGCCACGTCAACCACACCGTCTTCTGGCAGAACATGCACCCGGACGGCGGCGGCGAACCCGGCGGCGACCTCGCCGACGCGCTCGACGAGCACTTCGGGGGCTTCGACGGCTTCCGGCAGGACTTCGAGGCCGCCGCGAAGAACGCCGAGGGGTCCGGGTGGGGGATGTTCGTCTACGACCACGTCGCCGACAAGCCGATGGTCGCGGCCGCGGAGAACCACCAGAACCAGCACCCGCAGGGCGCGACGCCCCTGCTCGTGCTCGACGTGTGGGAGCACGCCTACTACCTCCAGTACGAGAACAACCGCGGCGAGTACGTCGAGAGCTTCTGGGACGTGGTGAGCTGGGCCGACGTGGAACAGCGCTACCAGCAGGCCCAGCAGGCCGACGCGATTCCGGTGGACACCGGGACCCACTGACGGCGCTCGGGGGTCGGCGGGCGACCACGTAAATACCACTTCTCTTACTGTAATCGATTTCACCACCCGTCACCTGAAGCGCGGGTAGCGGCCCCGAAGCACTCGTTTAGCACGCACCGCGTTCCGTGTTACCAAACGCCTTCTCAACCTTTAATACCGACAAGTGACATATGACAAACGGAGGAATCATTCATGTCCGAGCGATCCGAACCCGAACTGCCACCGCTCCCGTACGACTACGACGCCCTCGAACCCCACATCTCCGAGCAGGTGCTGACGTGGCACCACGACACCCACCATCAGGGCTACGTCAACGGGCTCGACAGCGCCGAGCAGACGCTGGCCGAGAACCGCGAGAGCGGCGACTACTCCGGCACCGCGGGCGCGCTCGGCGACGTGACCCACAACGGCTCGGGTCACTACCTGCACACGCTGTTCTGGGAGAACATGGACCCGAACGGCGGCGGCGAACCCGAGGGCGACCTCCGCGAGCGCATCGAGGAGGACTTCGGCTCCTACGAGGGCTGGAAGGGCGAGTTCGAGGCCGCCGCGAGCGCCGCCGGTGGCTGGGCGCTTCTGGTCTACGACCCCGTCGCCAAGCAGCTCCGTAACGTCGCGGTCGACAAGCACGACAACGGCGCGCTCTGGGGCGCACACCCCATCCTCGCGCTCGACGTGTGGGAGCACTCCTACTACTACGACTACGGTCCCGACCGCGGCGACTTCGTCGACAACTTCTTCGAGGTCGTCGACTGGGACAACGTCGCCGAGCAGTACGAGAAGACCGTCGGCAACCACGAGTAAGACGACGCCGTCGTCGCGTCGAGTACCGAACCCGATTTTTTTTTTCGGCCCGACCCCGATAGCCGCGACTGGCGGCGTTCGAACGCCGCCAGTCGCGACTTCGTCCCGCTGTTCACTCCGGTGCGAACGAGTCGACGGGGTGGTCGTCGACGACCGCGGTCAGTTCCTCGTACAGCGCGCCGAAGTCGTAGCCGCCCTCTCGCCGGTCGAAGCTCGCGAACACTCCAATCTTCCGGTCGGCGTCCGAGAGGAACGTCCGGAACTTCTCGAAGCCGTCGAATCCGCGGACCGTGTACTCGTAGTCGGCGTAGTAGAGGTCGTCGTAGGTGTCGCGGGTGACGTAGCCGTACCGCTCGTTGTCGACGAACCGGTCGACGTCTATCTCGCCGATCTTGGCCGCCACGTCGTCTCGGACGAACATCGCCTCGTGGCCCGTCTCGTCGAACAGCCACACGTCGCGGAGGGCCTCGTCCCCGAACGCCTCGACGGTCTCGACCAGCGCGGCCTTTCCGGACCGGCGCTCGCCAGCGTCTGCTCCCATGTCGTATGATATCTAGCAAGGAATAACATAAAAATTAGGAACGATTCGGCCCGTTCCGCACGGTTCCGGCGGCCGACGACCAGAGGGGGTACCGGCCGTGAGACGAACGATTTACCCGGGCGTCTGGCGTAGCCCCCGCCATGCCCCGACCCAAGTCGGACTTCGACCAGCTGTACCCCTGCGACTTCTACGAACCCGACGAACTGCTCGACGACGACCGGATGTACACCGTCTACGAGATAGCTCGCCTCCTCCAGGGCGTCGAGGCCGACGCCGAGCTGGACCGCGAGACGGAAGACATCCTGCTCGACTGGGCCATCCCGTGGGTGGTGTTCAACGCCGAGGACCTCGTCGTCGCCGAGCCCGAGAGCGACGAGGAACCCGGCTACTACGGCCTGAAGACCGACGGCGAGCGATGAGGGTCCTCGTCGTCGGCGGCGACCGCGTCGACGCCGGGAAGACGACGTTCACCACGGGCCTGCTGGACTCCCTCGACGACCGCGGCGCGGTGGGGTTCAAACCCCGCGCTGGCAACGACTTCTGGTTCGACCACGACGACTACCGCCGGGCGGTCGGCGACGGGCGGCTGTACGGCAAGGACGCCAGACGGCTCGCGGAGGCCAGCGCCGCGGCGCTGGCCTCCGCGAGCGACCGGGCGCGACCCGACGACGCGGACGCGTTCGCGCCCGAGGACTGCAACCCCATCCACCGCCTCTGGCGGCCCTCGCCCGGGCCCGACACCGGACTCGTCGGCGTAGCCCACCGGGAGTTCGTCCTCGACAGGGTCGGCGAGTCGTTCGTCGTGAACGCCACCGCCGACGTGCCCGAGTCGGCGCGCGAGAACCTCCCGCTCGCCGACGCCCCGACGGTCTCGACCGTCGAGGAACTCGACGAGGTGACGCGCCAGCTCCACCTCCCGATGCTCGACGGCCTCGCCGACCGCATCCGCGAGACCGAGACCGCGGTCGTGGAGTCGTACGCCGACGTGGCGCTCCCGATTCGGGACCTCGCGTTCGACGCGGTCGCGGTGGTCGAACCCGGCCGAATGGCCGCCTACGACGGCGACCGCTTCCTGAAGGCCTGCGAGGTCGCCGGACGGAGCCCCCGCGAGGGCGAACTGGAGGTCCACACCGGCGACGTGACCGACCTCGCCGACCCGAAGGCCACGGTCGGCCTGCCCGCGCTCGCTGGTCGTGACCGCGGCGACCCCGCCGCGGTCGCGCGGGCCTACGCCGACGCCTACGACGCCCTGCTCGGGGTCGCCGACGGATAGTCAGAATCCGATGTGGGACGTTGAGCCGGGCATGTCCTCACCGTCATCGCCCTCGTCCCCGCCGTCGCCGTCCTCGATGCCGCCCTCGTGGAGGAAGTCGTAGCCGCCGTCAGTGAGATACACCTCGCCGTCCTCGACCGCGACGTCGACCGAGACCAGCGTCGTGTCGGCGGCGTCTCCGTTGTCGCAGTAGCCCGAACACGCGTCGAACATCGACCCGTGTTTCGGACAGATTATCCGGCCGTCGCGCATCGCCGCGCCGAACCCGCGGTCGAGGCGCTGGGCCTCGTGGGTGCATCGGTTCACCCACGCCTCGACCGCGGCGTTCTCCCCGCTTCGTTCGTTCCCTTCGCCTCCCTCGTCCTCCTCGCTTCCCTCGTCCTCCTCGCCTCCCTCGTCCTCCTCGCCTCCCTCGTCCTCCCCGTTCTCGCAGGGGACGAGGATGACCTCGTCGGGTTCGCCGTACGGGTCGCGGACCGTGAACAGCCACGAGCGGTTCTCCCTGACCGTCTCGACCGTCGTGAGTCGCGTTCTCCCTGTCACGGCCGAAATGGTGGCGGGCGAAAAGTAAATCCTTTCGACGGGTCGGCCTACCCCATCCGGGCGGCCCGCCCCGCCAACTCGATGTCGTGGTAGGGGTTCGTGGTCACGCTCGGGCCGTGGCCGGTGTGCATCTCCGCGAGGTGTTCGTCCACCCGCTCGCGCACGCGGTCGATGCTCTCTATCAGCTTCCCGCGGTCGCCCTCTTCGAGGTCGGTCCGGCCGAAGCTCCCGTTCTGGAAGACGAGGTCGCCCGCGAACAGGACGCCAGCCCCCGACGAGTGGAAGCAGAGGTGGTCGTCCTTGTGGCCGGGGGTGTGGAGTGCGGTGTAGGAGTCGCCGCCGATTCGAACGGTCTCCCCGTCTGCGATGGCGTGGTCCACGCCGGGTTGGCCGGTGTCGAAACCCCACGCCTCGACGCCGAAGGCCTCTTTGACCGCCTCAAGATTCCCGACGTGGTCCGGGTGAGTGTGAGTCAGGATTACTGCATCGAGGTCGGCGTCTCGCTCGCGGATTCGGGGTTCCGCGTCGAAGTTCGCTCCGGTATCGACCAGCACGGTCCGGTCGCCCTCCACGAGGAAGGCGTTGCTCGTGAACGCCTGCACGCCGCGCGCGACGTTGGTTATCATGCGCGGTGGTAAGAGGGGAGGTGGTTTGTGAGTATCGTTGGCGACCGAAACAGGGAAGGACCAGTTCTCGTAACTACCACGACGACCGCGGGAGTCAGATTATGGAAGTCACACTGCTCAAATCCACGGAAGACCCGGAAGAGGCGATCTGTACTGCGGCGCGGAACGACTACATGAGTGACTGGGTGGGTGAGAAGGGCTTCGAGGAGATCATGGAGACGGTAGAGGGCGATACCATCGAGGAGAAACAGTACACGCTCATCAGTCACCTCCTCAAACACGGTCACTTCGGTCCGTTCGAACATCCCAAGGCCGTCTTCGCCGTCAAAGGGATCAGTCGCTCCTGTATGGCTCAGATCACCAGACACAGGCACGTCAGTTTCGACGTCCAGAGCATGCGGTACGTCTCGTTCGACGACGTCGATCCGGACGATGTGGGCGATGGCGAGATGGTCGTGATACCGCACTCGGTGAACGACCCGGACTGGATCGGTCGAAACCAGAAGGGCGGTGCAGTCGATGAGGAAACGGTCGAGAAACGCCGGAGAGTGTTCGAAGCGTCCGTCACCGAATCGGTCGATGCGTATCAGCAACTCCTCGACCTCGGCGTCCCGCCGGAAGACGCCCGATTCGTCCTTCCCATCGGAACCAAAGT
The DNA here is from genome assembly GCF_024138125.1 of Halorussus salilacus. NCBI lineage: Archaea > Methanobacteriati > Methanobacteriota > Halobacteria > Halobacteriales > Haladaptataceae > Halorussus > Halorussus salilacus. The sequence goes on along the minus strand of NZ_CP099993.1, from coordinate 427,769 downwards.
CAACATGGTGATGTCGATGAATCTGCGAATGCTCATGCACGTCGCCGACATGCGCGCGGCGGCCGACGCCCAGTGGGAGATCCGTGAGCTAACCGAAACCGTTCTCGACTTCGCAGAAGAGTGGTGTCCGCTCACCTTCAAATACTATAACGAGAATATGAAGAACCGGAAGAACCGGCTGGCACCCTGAGCTGGCTTCCGTAATTCATGGACGACCAAGCCGAAGCGGAACTCGAACGAACGCTAAAGCGGTCGTACGGTCGATTTATCGCGGACGAACTCCTCGACGAGCAAGACCGCGACTTGCTCCGGCGTGCGTTCCCCAAAAACGACACGGCAGAGAACGCGGTGTTCGCGGCCCGAAACGACCTCGACGCTCACCGCGGCCGCCTCACGATTCACTCCGAGTGGGACCCGGAGGTACCCCCGGACGACGCGGTGATTCGGCGATATCTCAGCGTCGACCGCTTCTGGTCGCTTCTCGAAGCGTCGGGACTGTGGTTCTCCCGAATCGACGGGTTCTCCGACCAGTTCGAGGCGACGTTGCCGAAACCGAACGCGGACTTGCGCGATGCGGTGAAGCGCTGGTCCGGCCGCGATTCCACGGAGACCGAGCACAACGAGCGGATGCGGAAACGGCGCGACGACAGGACGTACATCAACTGCTGGCGTCTGGGCGAGGACGAATCCGCGGTCTTCTGGAACGCTTACATCGGCGACGAGTACGGAGTCGCAGTCGAGACGACGGTCGGCGACTTTCGAGCGGCCGTCGAGATGGACGTTTCGGACGGATACGTGGAGCTCTATCGAGAGTACGTCCGGTCGAGAGGCCCGGAACGGGCCGAGCGACAGGCGCGGATGTACGACGGGCTCTCCAAGCTCCAAGTCGGCGCGGTAGAGTACCTCGATTACGACGAGGACGCGATACCCGGGAGTACGTTCTCCTATTCGCGGTACTTTCACAAGCGGAACGCGTTCGAAGACGAGCGTGAATTCCGAGCGGTGTTCGAAGACGACGCCGCCCTGACGCCCGAGGTCGAGGGATACGATTCGGTTCAACTCCACGGATTGCTCACCGGCGAGGAGATGCACGTCGCCGAATCGGGGCAGTACGTCCCGGTCGATACGGAGCGACTCGTGACGGGAGTGGTCCTCGCTCCCGGCACCTCCGAGTCGTTCCGGACGTTGGTCGAACTCACCCTTCAGGACCACGGAGTAGACGTTCCCGTCACGCGCTCCCGTTTAGACGAGACGCCGAACTGAATGCTACTCCTCGGCCAGTTCCTCGACCAGCGTCTCCAGTCCGTAACTCCGGAGGGGTCGCTCGCCGTCCCGGAGCGCCGAGATGACGAACGTCGAGTTGGTGCGCTCGACGCCCTCGATGGCCTCGAACTCGCTGATGAGGCGCTCGACCGCGTCGCTGTTCGGCAGGCGAGCGATGACGATGAAGTCGGTCTCGCCCATGGTGAAGTACGCCTGCGTGACGCCCTCGACTTCGAGGAGTCTGTCGCCGAACTCCTCGTAGGGGCCCTCGTAGTCGGCGAGCACCTCCACGAGGACAGTGACACCGAGGCCCGCTTTTTCGAGGTCGAGGTCGTAGAGGTCGTTCTCGATGACGCCCTCCTCGCGGAGATTGTTCACCCGGTAGTGGATGGTCGAGACGGGGATGTCGGTCTCCTCGCTCAGCTTCTCGGGGCTTCCGGTGCCGAGGTCGGCGATGGCCTTCAGGATCGTGACGTCGCGCTCGTCCATGTCGGTTGCGTTTCGCGTCCCGACTAATTAATCACCGGCGTTTGACTTGGGGTGCTGGGGTCCGCCGTCGTCCGAGACCGTCTACCGTCCGCGGTCTCACGGACGGCTGTCGCGGGAAGGAGTCAAAAACTGCCGCCGAATCTGAATGGATAGCAACTATAACTTCGTTCTTTGTAGAAAGGTTTAACAACCACGGGTGGCTTCGATTGGAACAGAATCATGATTTCGGGGAGAATCCGAGATTTCATCTCTCGAACGCCGGTGTTGTTCGTACTGCTTGCAATCCTCTGGGGCGGCTCGTTCGTCGCCATCGAGGTCGGCCTCCATCACTTCCCGCCGTTGCTGTTCGCTGGCCTGCGGTACGCGATTGCCGGAGCGGCCATCCTCGGATACGCCGTGGTCGCGGCCGACCGCTGGCGGCCCGCGGGCCGCGACGAGTGGCTCACGGTCGGGATAGTGGGCGCGTTCATCATCGCTGGCCACCACGCGTTCCTCTACCTCGGCGAGCAGTACGTCTCGGGAGCCATCGCGGCGGTCGTGGTCAGCCTCACGCCCGTCCTGACCGTGGCGTTCGCGGCAGTCCTGCTCGACGAGCGCCTCACCGGCGTCCAGGCGACCGGGTTCGCGCTCGGCGTCCTCGGCGTCGGAATCGTCGCCGGGTTCGACCCCGCGACCGCGCTCTCGACGAGCGCGGTCGGCGTCGGACTCGTCCTGCTGGCGACCGCCTCGTTCGCGCTGGGAGGCGTCCTCACCCGGCCGTTCCGGTCTGACCTCCCGCTCGCGGCGATGCAGGGCTGGGCGATGGTCGGTGGTGCGGGGGCGCTACTGGCGGTCGGCGCGCTCCGAGGCGAGTCGATGGCGACCGTCTCGTGGACGCCCACCGCGGCGTGGTCGCTGGTCTACCTCACGCTGTTGTCGGGCGTGGTCGCGTTCGGCGTCTACTTCCTCCTGCTCGACCGGGTGGGTCCGACCCAGCTCAACCTCGTGGGCTACCTCGAACCCGTCACGGCGGCAACGTTCGGTTGGCTCCTGCTCGGCGACCTCATCGACGCCGGGACCGTCGCCGGGTTCGGGATCATCTTCCTCGGGTTCGCGCTGGTCAAGCGCCGCGCGCTCGCCGGGGTCGTCGCGGGACTGCGGTCGTGCGGCGACGATGCGGGGGAGGAGGCGTGGTCCGGTGATGTCGGTCCCGCAGACGACTGATGGGGCCACCTCGAAGGAACGCGAAGCCGCACCATCCACTCGGCGCGCGCTGGCGCGGCGCGGCTGTGTTGCGCCGCGCCCATCATCCGCGCGAGGGATGACTGAGCGAGCGACCGCCGGGAGCGAGCGAAGGAGTCGGTTGGGGAGGTCCGTGGCTCTCCTCTGTTGAGTGCTAGTCTCCAGTCCACCGAACCCTCGAATCGGAACCGTTCGTCTGTTCGCACGCACGGCAAGCGACGAACTCCGGACACAGTTCGTGGCGGGTCGGTGGAGACCCCCCGACCGATGTACCGAGCATTTTGACGGAACCGACCCCTTTTCGGCCCTCCGTGCGAATGCGGTGGTATGGCTACGCGCGACGCCGACGGACCGCGGCGGGACGCCCGCGCCGACTACGACTACGGGTCCGACGACACGGCGCGCCCGGGGCTCGTCTCCGACCTGCAGTCGCTCGTGGACGGCGAGGTCCGATTCGACAGCTACTCCCGACAGCTCTACGCGACCGACGCCAGCGCCTACGAGGTGACGCCCATCGGCGCGGTCTTCCCGACCTCGACCGCCGACGTGTCGGCGGTGATGGGCTACTGCGCCGACCGCGAGATTCCCGTCCTCCCGCGGGGCGGCGGCACCAGCCTCGCGGGGCAGGCGGTCAACGAGGCGGTCGTGCTCGACTTCACCCGCCACATGGACGCCGTCCTCGACGTGGACCCCGAGGGACGGACCGCCCGCGCCCAGCCCGGGGCGGTGCTGGCCGACCTGAACGCGGAACTCGAACCCCACGGCCTGAAGTTCGCGCCCGACCCCGCGTGGGGCGACAAGTCGGCGCTCGGGGGCGCTATCGGCAACAACTCCACCGGCTCGCACTCCCTGAAGTACGGCAAGACCGACGCCTACGTCGAGGAGTGCGAGGTCGTCCTCGCCGACGGGACCGTGACGACCTTCGGCGAGATGTCGCTCGGAGAACTCCGCGAGCGCGCCGACCCCGATGGGGACCTCGAAGCGCGCATCTACGCCGAGGTCGTCCGGATTCTCGACGAGGAGAGCGAGGCCATCGAGCAGGCGTACCCCCAGCTCAAACGCAACGTCTCGGGGTACAACCTCGACAGACTCGTCGAGGAAGCGCGCGAGGCGCGGCGCGCCTCGCGCGCGAGCGGTGAAACCGCCAGAAGCGAAACCGCGAGCGACTCGGGCACCGTCAACCTCGCGCGCCTGCTCGCGGGGAGCGAGGGCACCCTCGCCATCGTGACCGAGGCCGAGGTGGGGTTGGAGCCGATTCCCGAGACCGAGTCGATGGCGCTGCTCGCGTACGACGACCTGCTCGACGCGATGGCCGACGTGGCCCCCATCCTCGACCACGACCCCTCCGCGGTCGAGGTGCTCGACGACGTGCTGGTCGACCTCGCGCGCGACACCGAGGAGTTCGAAGACGTGGTCGGAATGTTGCCCGAGGGCACCGACTCGGTCCTGCTCGTGGAGTTCTACGCCGAGGACGACGAGGAGGGCCGCGAGAAGGTCGAAGCGCTCCTCGCGGACAGAGACGGAGCGCGCGCCTTCGCCGCGCTGGAGGCCCACGACGAGGCCGAGCGCGCCCGGTTCTGGAAGCTCCGGAAGTCCGGGCTTCCCATCCTGCTGTCGCGCACGTCCGACGCAAAGCACATCTCGTTCATCGAGGACGCCGCGGTCCCGCCCGAGAACCTCCCCGACTACGTCGCCGACTTCCGGGAGGTGCTGGCGGACAACGACACCTACGCCAGCTTCTACGCCCACGCCGGACCGGGATGTCTCCACGTCCGACCCCTCGTCAACACCAAGAGCCCGGTGGGGGTGAACCAGATGGAGGCCATCGCCGACGCCGTGACCGACCTCGTGGTCGAGTACGGGGGGAGCGTCTCGGGCGAACACGGCGACGGCCGCGCCCGGACCCAGTGGAACCGCAAACTGTACGGCGAGCGCGTCTGGAACGTCTTTCGCGATTTGAAGACCGCGTTCGACCCCGACTGGCTCCTGAACCCCGGGCAGGTCTGCGGGGACGCGGCCATGACCGAGAACCTCCGGTTCGACCCCGATTACGAGTTCTCGGCGGGCTTTGCGCCCGAACTGAACTGGGAGAACGAGAACGGCTTTCAGGGGATGGTCGAGCTCTGTCACGGCTGTGGCGGCTGTCGCGGCGGGCAGGAGACGACCGGCGGGGTGATGTGTCCGACCTACCGGGCCGCCGACGAGGAGATAACCGCGACGCGAGGCCGGGCGAACCTGCTCCGGCAGGCGATGAGCGGAGACCTCGACAGTGACGCCACCGACGTGGAGTTCATGGCCGAGGTGCTGGACCTCTGTATCGGTTGCAAGGGCTGTGCCCGCGACTGTCCGAGCGAGGTCGACATGGCGAAGCTCAAGGCCGAGGTCGAACACGAGTACCACCGGCGACACGGCGCGAGCCTCCGAGACCGACTGTTCGCCAACGTCGAGGCGCTCTCGACGGTCGGGTCGGCGCTCGCGCCCCTCTCGAACTGGGCGAGCGGGCTCCCGGGCGCGCGGACCGCGATGGAGAAGGCCCTCGGTATCGCCCGCGAGCGGAGCCTCCCGACCTTCCACCGCGAGAGCTTCGAGGACTGGTTCGAGTCGCGGGGCGGGTCCCGCGTCCCCGAGTCCGACGCCGCGCGGACGGTCGCGCTCTTTCCGGACGCCTACACCAACTACAACCACCCCGACGCGGGGAGGGCGGCGGTCCGCGTCCTCGAAGCCGCGGGGGTCCACGTCCGGGTTCCCGACGACGTGACCGCCAGCGGGCGGCCCGCGCTCTCGAAGGGCTTTCTCGACGTGGCGCGCGAGCGCGCCGCGACCAACGTCGCGGCGCTCGCGCCGAGAGTGCGGGACGGCTGGGACGTGGTCGTGGTCGAACCCTCCGACGCCGTGATGCTCCAGTCGGACTATCTCGACCTGCTCGGCGGTTCCGGGACGCGGGGCGTCCCGGAACCGCCCGCGGGCGACGCCGGGGTCTCAGGCACCGAAGTCGAACGTGTCGCCGCCAACACCTACGGAATCATGGAGTACCTCGACGCGCTCGACCTGACCGGCGACCTCGCCTTCGACGCGCCAGACGAGGCGCTGACCTACCACGGCCACTGCCACCAGAAGGCGACCAAGAAGGACGCCCACGCCGCGGCGGTCCTCCGGGAGGCGGGCTACGAGGTCGACGCGCTCGACTCGGGGTGTTGCGGGATGGCCGGGAGCTTCGGCTACGAGGCCGAACACTACTCGATGAGCAGGGCCATCGGCGAGATTCTGTTCGAGCAGGTCGAGGCGAGTCCGGGCAAGCAGGTGGTCGCGCCCGGCGCGTCCTGCCGGGGCCAACTCGGCGACCGGGACGAGAGCGACGAGGAGCCACACCATCCCATCGAGAAGGTGGCCGAGGCGCTCGATTGAGGGGAGTATCCGTCACGCGATAGCGGGTCGGTCGACGAGGTTCGGCCGGTGACACCAATCGCGGGTGGGACTGAAAGGGGCCGCCCGCTCGGTCCCTCCCGGACGAAGTAAGCACCGCAGGGAGCGAAGTGACCGAGGAGCGCAACGAGGCCCGGAGGGTCGAGCGGGCGGGGGCTTTCGAGGCGTTCTCGACTCAGCCACGCACACCCACTTCGTAAACCCGACAGAATCGCTCAGAACCCACTGAATTTATCGCGCCGGTAGAGGTCGAGTTCGCTCACCGTCGAGCCCTCCTGCCGGGCCGCGAACGCGATGGCCTCGGCGACCTCCTCGGGTTCGGTCACCTCGCCCTCCTCGAAGCGCTCTTCGAACGACTCGCCGTAGGCCGCCCCGAACTCGGTCCGGACCTCCGAGGGGTTGACGACCGTCACGGCCACGCCTTCTTCCCCGACGTTCCCCTCGACGCTGTGGGCGAACCCCCGGACCCACCACTTCGAGGCGGCGTAGACCGGGTTGAACGGTCGGGGGTACTGCCCGGCGAAGCTCCCGACGAAGATGAGGTGACCGTCGCGCTCGCGGAGGTGCGGGATGGCCTCCCGGGTGGCGAAGAACACGCCGTCGACGTTGGTCTCCATCATCGTCCGGAACTGGTCGGCGCTCATCTCTTCGACCGACTCCCCGCGGGCGAGTCCCGCGTTGTTGACCAGACAGTCGAGTCGGCCGAACTCCGCGACGGTGGTCTCGACCATCTCGACCACCGAGTCCTCGTCGCGGACGTTTGTCCTGACCGGGAGCGTCTGCGCGCCGTGCTCCTCGCGAATCCGCGCCGCGACTTCGCGCAGGCGCTTCTCGCGGCGGGCCGCCAGCGCCACGTCGGCGCCGTCGCGCGCCAGCGCCATCGCGGTCGCCTCTCCGATGCCCGAACTCGCGCCCGTTACCAGCGCCACACGTCCGTCGAGGGGGTCGTCTGCCATGGCCGACCCTGCGACGCCGACCGAGTTGGTTCTTGCGCCGGAACGCTCGCGTTTGCTCGGTTCGCGGGGACATCCCCGACCCGGGGCTTTAGGACCCGCCGAACCAATCGATTCGGTATGCTCGTACTTCGCGGCGGGACGGTGGTGGACGCCGACGGCCGACGAGAAGCCGACGTGGCAATCGAGGGCGACGAGGTCGGCCGAGTCGCCGAGGGCTACCGGGCCGACCTCGTCGTACTCGACGGGAATCCGCTCGACCACGCGACGGTGTGGGGGTCGCCAGCACGGGTCGTGTCGGCCGGAACCGCGGTGCGGTGACAGCCCCACGTCAAAAGGTCTTTTATACCGGGCAATGGAGGAATAACGTACATGAGACGGCTGCTGGCGGTCGGCCTCGTAGTCGTGTTACTCGTCGGGGCGGTGCCTACGGCGGCGATTTCGGGCACTCAGCCCATGCGCGGCCCACAGGCGACCCCACAAACGCTGGGTGCTGCGGAGAACTTCGATAGCGTCGAGTTTCACATCGATGTCTACGACAACGGCACCGCCGAGTGGACGTTCCTCTACCAGCGAACCCTGGAGAACGACACCGAGCGCCAGCAGTTCGAGGAGTTCGCCGACGAGTTCAACAACAACTCGACCGACCTGTACGAGGGCTTCCAGCGGCAGGCGAACGAGTTGGCCGACGCCGGACAGAACGCCACCGGGCGGACGATGAAGGCCGAGAGTTTCTCGAAGAGGGCCGAAGTCGTCGGAATCCTCGAAGAGAACCGCGGCGTCGTCAGGATGTCGTTCCAGTGGTCTGCCTTCGCGGCGGGCGAAGGCGAGGACGTCGTCATCGGCGACGTGTTTCAGGGCGGTCTCTACCTCGGTCCGAACCAGTCGCTGGTCATCCACGCCGGACCCAACCTCCAATTCGCGTCGGCGTCCCCGGAGGGGTACGAGCCCTCCGGCGACGGACTGGCCGACAGCGAGTCGATAACGTGGCAGGGCGAACGCGACTTCACCGACCAGCGCCCGCGGGTGAAGTTCGACCCGGTAGAGCAGACGACGACCGAGGAGACCACGACCGAGGAGCCCACGACCCGCGAGGGAGGCGGTGACGGTGCCGACAACGCGACGACCACGTCGTCGAGCGCGGGCCAAGCGCCCTCCGGGAACGGGTCGTCGCCGCTGATGCTGTTCGTCGCGGCCGTCCTCGTCCTGCTCGGCCTCGCGGCGGCGTTCGCGTGGCGACAGGGTGACTTCGGGTCGCTGGCGACCGACGACGACAACCCCGGTGGCGGCGGGTCTGCCGCCGCGAGCGCCCAGTCTGCAACGCCGGAACCCTCGGTCAGCGACGAGGAACTACTGACCGACGAGGCCCGCGTGAAGAAGTTGCTCGACGAGAACGGCGGCCGGATGAAGCAGGTCAACATCGTCGACGAGACCGGGTGGTCGAAGTCGAAGGTGAGCATGCTCCTCTCGGAGATGGAAGACGAAGGCGAGATCAGCAAGCTACGGGTCGGCCGCGAGAACATCATCAGCCTCGAAGGCCACGAACCGGACGCCGCCGGGTCGCCTCTCGAAGAGTGACCGTTCACGTATTCCGCGTCTGACCGGTAACGGGGAGTGTCTGTCAATCGAGAGCCGTCAATCCCGGCTTTCGGTTTTGTGAACCGTTCAGGTCGGACTCCCGACGTGTGGAACCGGCACACGGCGGGGCGAAAGCGCAACTGTTAAACGTAACGTGGCACTACGAGAGAGTGCAGACGCGACGAACGGAATGCTCCGTTGGTGTAGTCCGGCCAATCATCTTGCCCTCTCACGGCAAGGACCAGGGTTCAAATCCCTGACGGAGCACTTCCATCCCCTTTCCTTCCTGCGGATTCCCGGGTCGCCCTAACCCAACGTAACCATGGACACCACAGGCAACCCGACTCGCATAGTCGAATACCCCCACGCTGTCCGGCGATTCGCGTTTTCGCGGGGCAAGACGACTCGCATAGTTCCCAGGGAGGCGCGGCAATGGACCTGAGCGACTTCCCGGTCGTTCCCCAGCCATCCGCAGACCGGCTCGGCCCGCGCCAACGCGTCGACTACCGGGCCGAACGCGAAGACTGCCTCCGCTGGTTGTTGGCGTTCGGCAAAGATCCCGACCAGGCAGATGGGTATGCGCCGACCACGGTCACGGCCCGGAGCTATCGGATGGACCACTTCTACCGGTTCGTCTGGGAATCCACCGAGCAGTATACGACCACGGTCACGCACGACCACGCGGACGAGTGGATGCAACAGTTGGCGATGGCCGATTACAGTGATGCCCACCGGGACTGCTGCCAGAAGGCCGTCAAGATGCTGTTCAAATGGCGGGCCCATGAACGGGGCGATGACGAATGGGACCCGGCCATCCGCTTTTCGTCGAACAGCGGGACAACGACACCGCGCGACTACCTCACGAAACCGGAGCGGCGGCAGATCCGGGAAGCATCGTTAGAATACGGGAGCATCCCACACTACAACAACGTCACGCCCGAGGAACGTGACCGGTGGACGGCCTACCTCGCCCAAAAGTTCCACAAACCGAAGGCAGACGTCGGACCGGCCGATTGGGAGCGGGCGAACAACTGGCGCATCCCGAGCCTCGTGGGGGTCAGTCTCGATGCAGGCCTCCGCCCTATCGAAGTCAAACGAGCCGTCACATCGTGGGTTGACATTGAGAACGGACTCCTGCGGATTCCCAAAGAAGAATCCTCGAAAAACGAGGGGCACTGGCGGGTCGGCCTCAGTACGAAAACCCTCGACGCACTTGACCGGTGGCTGGACCAGCGCCAGAACTACGAACTGTACGACGGGCGTGATGAACTCTGGCTGACCCGAGAAGCGAACCCATTCCGGTCCACGCCACTCCGCCGGTTGCTCCACGACCTGTGCGATATTGCTGGCATCGACTACGAGCACCGGCAGATGAGCTGGTACACGATCCGGCACTCGACCGGCACGTATATGACCCGGGAGGAGGACCTGGCCGCAGCACAGGCACAACTCCGGCACAAGAGTCCGGAGACGACGATGAAGTACGACCAAGCGCCCGTCGAAGATCGCCAGGACGCGCTGGATCGACTCGGATGATGACCACTGTCGGTGCCTACTGACTGGAACGATTTTTTAGCCAACCAAGGTGTCTAAAACGGGGCTTGTGTGAGAGGTACTGGACTCGCTCATCGTAGGGAATAGACGCAATCACTGCACCATAGCCGATCTCTCAGTATTGATACCGCGATGTGAGCAGTGGATATCCGACTCTATCAAAACCCTTAACGACCGACAACACTGGCGTGTAAGATACAGAGCGTATATTTAGCAAGCGACAAGTGCGGATTTATATTATGGTGGTCAGTCGCATTTTGGATAGAATACTCATCCGTCTATCCACCAGTAAATTGAAGAAGTTTGATGAACACTTCGTCTATGATCACTCGTCTGAGTTAGGAGTAGTTCTCATTGCCTACATTCCCCAACCGGGGCCATGCTTTAGTTTAATATTGTGCCGTAACTGGCTGGTCAGCATCTGAACCTCTGCTGAATACGTATCGCTGTACCGGAACTCCTCACAAATTTTCAATGCTTCCTCGATAGCTCCTGCTTTGTACAGTGTCTCAGCGTACATTATCTGCGCTTTCGGCTCCATCTCCTCTAATTTTTCAATCCACTCGAATTGCTGGACGGCATCATTAAACCGACCGTGTAGTTTGAGGTAATCGATATAAGAGTATCTATATTCGGGCTGTTGTGGCTGTTTATCTACTGCCATCTGGAAACCGATTTCCGGATTCTCACGCCAGTTCTCACTGTCAGTCGTATCGATGTCAGAGTAGGTGAGAGCGGTAGCAAACCGACTCCATGTTTCTGCGCGCTTATCGCCGCCCTCGAGAGCTTCTTGAAGTTCGGTTACCGCCTGTTTGTACGCTTCAACACGCAGACAGAACGCTCCGAACTCGGACTGGAGAGTAGGCGACGCGAGCTCTGCAAGTGCGAAATGGTAACAATTAGTGATGCGCCGAATAAGGTCTGAATCCTGATCCTCATCTTGGCGGCTAAGGGTAGCATCCAGTGCCCGTGCGGCAATGAGATATTCAGCGCCAGTTTCTGCAGTGCTTGCTGCATCTATAGATAGTTCCCGAGCAGGCTCCAATTTGTCCTGCTCCAAATACGCATACACGGCTAATGCAATGAGTGCTGTGTGGTCACGTTGTTTCTCGAAAAGAGGAAGAGTACTCTGGATAAAATCAGAGAAGCCGCTATTTTGTAATAAATGTTGGAGATGGAAGCAATCTTGATCAATTTGCACAGCGCTTGTAAGCTGTTCCGCTGCACGCTTAAATTCCAAATCAAGCAAATACCCTAGAGCTGAGTAGAACCGTGCTCGTGAATTCCCTGGAGCGCAGTTATAGGCCTGCTGAAATTGGGTTTTGATTTCCTCAGCATCTTCCTGAATTTTCCCGAGGTAAACCCCATATGCGATGTGATAATCTGGATCATCAATGCCAGAGTTGATTGATTTCTCAAGATGGTAAACAATTCGTTCTGATTCAGCGTCAATTTCCATGAGCCGGAGAGCTAGATTATAGTTCAAATCAGCAGCTGTTTTAGATGACAGAATTTCGCTAACTGTCGTACAATTGTTTTGGACCCAATTGCTCAACGGGTAGTAGTAATCATCAACTGCTCCTGCGATGGCATCCAGCCGCTGAGCTGGGATATAGATATATTCCGTATTTTGAAGCCTGCTGTCCGGGCGGTTAGGTACAATCGGTTGGATCCAACCATCCTTTGCTATTCTATCCAAGCTATCAGCAAATTCCAGCGGTCGATTATCGAATACGTCGATAAAAATTCTCTTTAGAAAATCTCGCCGTTGATGTAGTCCGAAGTCGTGGCACAACTTTGAAGCGATGAGCAGACTCTTGTCCACCGTATCCAAATCCCGATAGCGATATTTCCAGACTTCGGATACTCCTGGTAGGTCCTTGATAGCGTCCGCAGTTAGCAGGTCGGTATCAGTACTAATTGTCTCGACAAGCTCAACGACTGCTCCTGGAAGTGGCGTCCGGCTCCGAATCTCCTTCTCGACAGTGTCCCGGTCAGCCTCTGCGACGACAACGTCGTAGTAGTCGGCCACACTATCTATCAGTTGTCGCAACTGAGAAGATGTGGGCATACTGAGGGTCACGATACATGTGTCCTCCCCACTGCTAGACAATATTTCATTTACTTTGTACTCCAACCCTTGGCCTGATTCGCTGCTACAGATGACATGGCATGTACCGGGAACATCATTATAGAGTTTGTTGACAGTATGGCTGAACAGGTCAACTGATGATCTGCCCGGTGTAGTCGTAATGTCATCCCAGACCACCAGAACATTATCTCCCTGAATTAATTCCCGGACCGCTGGATAATCTGTCTGGTGGGTATAATCCCTGCCGATGACGATTATCTCGTCTACGTCGTATAGTGTTGAGGCGTTCTGAGTAAGCCACGCCAGACATCGAGTTTTCCCAGATTGCTCCGGCCCAAAAATGACACACTGGGTGTTACCAGAGAAATCATCAAACTCCCCGCGAGAGACATATTCTATGCACTCAGCAAAGCTTTGCTGGAGTACTTGATCCGCAGCCTTCGCCGCGTCGCCAATCTCGAATCTCGTTGCGCGAGTCGGCTTCTGTAAGGTTTTTAGTTTCTTCTCAACATCCTCCTTAATCTCTTCCACTACTTGTTTGACGGTCTGTTGTCCATCAAAAATGGCGACCTGGGCTGGTTCAGGTTTCAGTTCTGCAAGGAACGCATCATAGCCTTCTTGAAATGCAATGAGTGCCTCATGGTGAATGATGTCCCGAAGCTCACTATGCTCTGAAACATCAATCCTATTCAAGTTAAGAAGAATATCAACAAAATCTCGTGCTGCTTCTTCTGGCGAATCAAGCTGGTCGACTGAGTAGCGACTGGAGAGTTTCTCCCAATCCGTTTCGACTTCCTCATCGAGTTGTCCGGTCTCTCGTAATTCTTTGAGGTATAGATCGAACTTAGTTCGGAATTTCTCGTCAAACGCGGTTGTCGCAGTGGCGAACTCTGATTTATAATCCGAGGAAAAGAGTCGATTGGCAATCCTACGGTTGGCCGTATTAGTACCTTTCGCAATGCCGCTGGCCAGTAGTTTTCCGCCTATAGTAGTGCTTGGATCGCTCATAGTTGGTTAATTGAATTTCAATACTACAGAAGCAAATACTTCGTGATATACCGAAGTATGCCCGAGAACCCACTGCTGTGTTATTCAGGGATTTGGTAGGTGATTGTTGTTGAGTTAAGCCTCTAACGCACTCAGGACTGATTGTCACTGAGTGGTAGATGTAGAGCAGGTATCCAGCACGAGTCCAAAAACGGATTCTCGCTTAAGAATTTCAAGGATTGTCAGCCCATTTTTTCGAGTGTCTTTCGCCGGTCGTCAGGTGTCGTATGGACGTACTGCATGGTTGATTCCGTAGATTTGTGGCGGAGTTGGTCACGGGCCTCCGCGAGGGTGCCGTTGCTCACCATTAGCGTTCCAACGCTGTGCCGGATACTGTACCATGTAAGGTTCCGGTTCGCGCGGTCGATGCCGACGTCGTCACACAGTTTCCGGAGCCAGTGATTCAACGTGTTGGACGTGTATGGGTTTGCCTGTCGGTTGAGCCAGAGTGCTTTCCGGCCGTCATACTTCGTCTGGTTCGTGCGTTGTTCGAGCCACTTCTGGAGGGCCATTACCGTATCGGGCCGTAAGGCGACCTCCCAGTTCTCCCGATTCTTCGAGGCATCCTCCTTCGGAATATACAGTGTTTCTTTCTCGGCGCGCACCCAATCCGTCTCTGCCCGTTCAACTTCACACGGGCGGAGTCCGGCATCAAGTGCGGTCCGAATCAAGGAAGGGAATTTCCAACTGGTGTTCTGTACCGTCCAGTCTTGAGGGGAGACCTCGGCTTTGGGCTTGCCAAGCCGTTGAGCCAGATAGGCCTTCCACCGATCACGCTCGGGCGGCGAGAGATTGTTGTATGCCGGGATGGTCTCAAACTCAAGGACGCCCTCGCGGAGGCGGTGCCGTTCCGCGGTGGTGAACACGTCCGCGTGGTTAGCAGCGGTCTCGCTAAACGTTCTGTCCGGCTCCCAACGGTCATCCCCAAATTCGAGGTGGCGCCACTCAGCCAGTTTGGAGACGGCATTGACGAGTTTCCGTTTCGAGGACTCACTGTACGGGGTGCCAGTAGTCTGGCAGAGGGTGTCTCGGGCAAGGCTCGTCACATACTGGTCGGCACGCTCGTGTGGAACTCGTGTGGTATAGCCATGGTACTCCCAGAGCCATCGATAGAACTGATCCATGCGACTGGCGTAGTTCTTTGCCGTCCGGAGCGCGAGGCCCTCATTGTCGGCTGGCGATTTCCCCGCCGTGACTAACCACGTCAATAACCGGAGCCGGTAGCTATGATACTCGTCGGCTTGGCGTTCATTGAGGTACTCGAGTGCCGGGTCCGGGACAACACTGAATTCATCTTCGATGTCGTACTCGAGCGGCCATCCGTCCGCCGTTCTCCTTGCCGTGGGCTGGACCGTCTGTGATGGCTTCGGTGAATCCGTGTGTCGCGTCATACCTAGTGAATGGACGTCGTCTGTCCACGGGGTGTGCTAACATGCCGATACGCTTAAGCATAGAGGTGCTGACCTACACCATGGGGAGATAACCGATGGACAAGGCTACCGATCCGTCACGGCCACGCGGGATTCTCAATGAACGAGAACGCCACTACCTCCTTGGGGAAGCGGAGATCGAATCGCGGTCACAGACCGAACGCGATATCCGGGCGACCATCCGGACCCGGGTGCGCCACGCCCTCTTCGATTTCGCGCTCCTGTTCGATCATATGGAAGCACGGGACCTCGCCCAGGTGTTCGATCCCCGGGCCGATGATGCAGCACCGCTGCGGACCGCCATCGAGGATACGCTCGGGTTCTTCTACCGCGCGACGATCGACTTCCATCCACCATTCCAGTATCTGGCCAAGGAAGGTATCCAGCGGGCTGAACACCAGCATTTCGACCGGCACGTACGGGCCAGTATCGACGTGGAGGCGACCGCACCCATCGACCCCGCGGTCATCCGCGAGAAGATGTCCGGCGAGCGGACGGACCAGTTGACCCCGGAGGAAGCACGGTGGATCGCCGAGACCGTCCTGGCCTCCGGCGACGTCACCTTCGATACTCTCGAACAGGCCCATGAACAGGTCCGCGAACAACGGGCCGGGCGGCAGCCGCCTGACGGTGAGGACACCTCCGATGGTGGCGGTGACTAGCCGGAGGAGCATGAGCCTCCGATGAGTGAGTCCGGTGAGCGGCCGCGGCCCCACGAGGTCGAACAGTTACAGGCCTTGATGGAACGGGTCGGCGAATCCGAGGACCGGATGGCGAAGTTGCTGACGATCGCGTCGATGGATGCCGAGACGTATGCGGACCTCCGGGAGCTCTACGAACAGCAGGCCGCCCGGGCTGTGACCAAAGACGTGTTCTATCCGTACGAGGTGGTGGACGGGCCGGTTGGCATCGGAACGGATCCGGACGGGCGACGAATCGGGTTGACCCGCGACCAGGTCAACGAGCACCTGTTGCTTGTCGGCATGACCGGGGCTGGGAAGACGACATTTTTCTACAACCTGATGGCGACGGCCGTGGGTCATGACGTCCCGTTCCTGGTCTTCGACTTCAAGAACGATTATCGGCACCTCGTCCAGCACCAGGACCTGCTCGTGGTCAACTGGCGGGATTTCAAGTTCAACCCTTTACAGCCACCGCCGGACGTTCAACCCGGCAAGTGGGGCGAAATCCTCGCGGACACGTTCGCGCATGCAACCGACCTGCTGATCGGGTCGGAAAGCTACTTCCTCGACCAGCTCCGGCGGATTTACGAGTTGTACGACACCGCCGCAACCGACCAGTATCCGTCACTGTTTGAGTTGCGGGACCTGGTGGCGGCTGATGAGATTCGGCCGGCCTCGCCCCGGTTCAAGTACAAGGAACGGGTCCACAGTCGGCTGTCCATGATGACCGGGTTCTCCGGCGCCATCTTCGATTGCAGCCAGGGGTATCCCATCGACGCGTTGCTCGACCGGAACGTGGTCTTAGAGTTGAAAGAGCCGAACCAGTACGTGACCAACTTCGTCGTCGAGGCCCTCCTGACCTGGATCTTCTACTACCGGGATGCGATGGGTCAGCGCCAAAAATTGCGCCATCTCATCATGTTCGATGAGGCCAAGCGCGTCTTCGATGTGAACCGGAGCCGCCAACCGGCCTCGGGGTATCCACCGATCGACGACCTCGTCGGGAAGATCCGCGAGTTCGGAGAGGGATTGGTCGTTGCAGACCACGAACCATCCAAACTCTCGGACAGCCTGAAAGCGAACACGACCGCGAAACTCTGGTTGACCCTGGGCAGTGGCACCGACATCCAGGAGATGGCCCAGACCTTCGGGTTGGACCCGGAGGAGACGGAGTTCACCCGGACCATGCAGAAGGGGGAAGGCCTGTTCAAATTGGCCGACCGGGAACCGGTCCCGATCCGGTTGCCGGACTACGAGTTGGACAAGGCGATGACCGAGGCGGAGATTCGAGCCCGGATGGCACCGGAACTCGAGGCCTTGCCCGTTCAGGACCGCGTCCGGCCGGACCGGTTCAACGAGTACCTCGGGATCACAAGTGAGGCGGAGACGGCGGACGAGACCACACCGGTCGGGGAGATCGCAGAAGCGTTGCTCGCTAGCGTGACCGAGATGCCGTTCCTCTCGATATCGAAGCGGTACGAGGCAATCGGGGTCGGCTCGAAGAACGGGACGGCGGCGAAATCCGAGTTGGTGACACTCGGCTTGGTGCGAGAAGTCACGGTACCCACGGGCCGGCCGGGCCGCAACCCGACACTGTTGGAACTGACCCCTGTGGGCCGGGACGTCCTCGACGAGCGGGGCTACGACGTGCCGGAGACCGGTCGCCGGGGCATCGTCCACCGGTACTGGCAACACCAGGTCAAGGAGTATTATGCGGCTCACGGGTTCGCGGCAGAGCTTGAGTTTGCGGTCGGGTCCCAGCGGATCGACGTCTATGCGGAGCGGGCGGATGAGACGATTGCCATCGAGGTCGCGTGCAGTCCCGAACATGAAGTCACGAATATTGAGAAGTGTTTGGACGCCGGGGTGGATACGGTGCAGGTCGTCACCATCGAGGACGCTGTCAGGGACCGGATTCAATCAGCGGTCCAGGAACGGTTTGGCCACGTGCCGGACCGGGTCGTGTTCAAACCAATTTCGGCCTTCGTCTAGGTGACTTCCGCAGCCGTGGAGTGGCGATGATTGATTTTCACGGCTGAAAATCAACTCGTTCTCATCGTAGCTATTCAGCTACGGAACAAAAGCCGAGAGCGGCGAATCGATGCGCTCGAAATGAGTACGTGCGTTATTTTCCTTCTCAGCATTTATTTTCGAGATCTACGCGATCAGCATCGCCGAGAGGTGCTCTAACGCCTGCTCGTGATTTCTGCCATCCCGAATAAGGAAGGGGGTGGAAAAAGAGGAAGGGAAAGAGAAGGAGGAGGGAAGGAGAGGGAAGGGGAGAGAAAGCGGAAAGGAGGGGAGAAGAGGAGGGTGGGCGATCGGGCCCGTGTGGGGTCGATCGCTAGGAACGGGGGTGACGCGGCTGGTGGGCCGGTCACGCTGAGGGGACGGGGACGGCGATGCGTTCACGGCACGAGGTGCGTGAACCGATGGAAGGGGGAAGGCCACACGACGGTGGCGTCAAGGGGGTCGTGCAGTTCCACGGAATGCGCGTGTGTCCGGGGTGTGGTGGGAGATGGCGGCCGGGCAGCTGGGGTGTTGGCGGCCTTCACCGTTCCCCGGGCGTTTGGTCAATCGGTGAGGGCCGCGGATGGTGCTCGGAGGATGGGGGAGTACAGCACGCGAGGGGCGGTTCTGTGTGCGTGGAGAACCCTGGTTGAGGTACGGAAGGGCTGTTCTGTCTGGACCACGGGGTGGGGGCTGGATACCCGGGAGGCGGTCTATTGTTCGAAGTCGAACGGGACCTAGGGGGCAACGCCGGGTGGATATTGCCCGTAGGAAGACCTCGGGAGCGTAGTGGACTGCTGGGCGGTAGCTCGGACAAATCTGGATGAGGACTGGCGGCGTGCCGGGTCGTGTGTGCGCGAGGCGGACCTGGGGGCAACGCGGGTGAGGGGAGTATCACCGGTTGCGGTGCGGGAATGGACTGAAAATGTGACCAGGCGATGATTACTGTGTCGGAGCTTTTGCAGGTGTCGGTTTATGGGTGGTTGAGGCGGGTGCGTTCGGAAGCTAACTGGGCTTCGCCAGGGACGGTGGTGCTCACGAAGTCGTCGACGTACGGAGCAGTGTGGGTCCGGTATCCAGTCCAAAGATGAGGGCGGGCGAGGGTCTTTCCGATTGGGCCGAGGAGGGCGTCCCAGGCGCAGTTGCTGTCAGAGGGGGTATGGACCACACGACAGAACGGACAGTGTAACTCGGTTGCTGAGGTGTTCGTTTCATTCAGGTGGATGAGTTGGGCGACGGTGCCGCTGGCCGCAAGAAACTCGAAGAGTTCGAACCAGTAATTTCCCGAATCCAGTTCTGCTTGAGCGAGGTAGGCGTTCGGCAGGTAGCCGATGGGGGTCATCTCGGGGGTGCAGAGGATGACACATCCGTGGGAGCCGAATGCAAGATAGGCATCAATCAGCAAGTCCTCGACGAGGGAGGGGCAGGCCGCCAGTGTGTCGCTTTGTTGAATGCTGGCCAGAATGGTGGAATAGGAGGGGGTCTGGCTGAGCGGGAGGTCAAGCAGGGGGAGCGGGGGGTCAGCACGCCGGTAGGGTGTTGCGTCGATGTCCGCCGCGGTGATGATGTCGGTGAGCCACTGTCGTAGGGTGACTTTATCTGTGTCCGGCAAAACGGATTGCTTCGTGTCGGCGTTCCTGGTGCGGTCAGGGACTTCGGGAATGGCTGGCGGGGGGTCCGTCGTGTTCATCATGGCGGTGTAAATCGCCTCGAATCGGGCCGTGATATCAATTGCCGTCACGGTCTCGGTGCGGGTTGCCGGGTCTTCCTCGAGATCGATAATGGGGATGTTCAGTGCCAAGAATCCGGCCAGGCGGGCGATGAGCGACGAGCCAAATCGGTTTTCCAGTTGCTCCAGTTTCGTATAGAGCTCGGTCGTATGGGTCTCTCGGCGGATGACTGCCTGTTCGGTGAGAGCGGCGCTGAACCGTTGGAGTATGGTCGGCTCTTCGGCGGCCAGGTCAGGCACGCCATCGTTCATCGTGTCTCCGGTCGCATCGATGCCGAGATACGCAAATTCATCTCGGAACTGGTCGGGGTGGGCGTAAAGTTGGCCCTCTGTAGGAATGGAGAAGGTGTTTTGGAGACGTTGGATTTGGGTCCGGAGACCGGTTGTATCCATGGCGGCAATCTTGTGGGAACGCGCTTGGAGTGCGTACTGGTCGAGGGTCTCGACGAACGCGGCACACTCGTTGTAGAGTCGGGTGCACGCCAGTTCGTTCTGTATGATCCGTTCCTTCGCGGTGGCGACGTCGGTGCGGCCGTCGATGAGATTGGTGAGTGCGTGTTGGTTGTCTCGTTCGAGGAGGTGCATCGTTCGGATGTGGCCGTTCATCGCCTCACTGCCGTGTATGATCTCCTCGACCAACCCGTACAGGGGGAAGGAGACGGCGCCTGTGCCCGTATAGGCGGATGGCGTGATGGAGAGGGTACTTTGGCTTGGGTTTAGGCGTGCAACATCGGTGTCGGGTGTGAACGCCCGAGCGTGTTCCACGGTCATTCCTCGTTCGTCTCGTCCACGTCGTCCTCCTTGACTTCATCGAGGATGTCACCGAATTCCTCACGGGAGAAAGGGGAGCGGGTCGCGAAGGCCCGGTCTATCGAGCTCTCGGCCGCACCGGGACGGTCGTGGGTGTGTCGTTCAAGTAGGTCGTGGATTTGGTTGTTTGTTTCCTGCCATTTCCGGGTGTGGACCAATCGGTCTTGCTCTGTCTGGCTCATTCCGTCGGCGACGGGGCTGTCCTCCAGTTGTTGCTGGATGGTCGCCTCAGAGTCGCGCAGGATGGTGAGGGCGGTCAGGAGGACGGGTCCGTGGTCATCGATAAAGCTGGCAAAGAATTCCCCAATCGGGGTTAATGCGTATGTTGGTGCATCATCGGCTGCGGGTCGATAGACGAGGTCGGCTTCGATCATCCGCTCGATGTTCTTTTGGACGCCGGGCCGCGAGATCTCGAGTATATCTGTGACTTCCTGTGCTGTGTAGCCCTGCGAGAAGCCAAGTAGCAGTGCTAACCGGGGCAGGTTCGCGCATCCGCTGATAACTGTGGCAAGCCAATCGAGTGGTTCCGTCTGATCCGGCTCCATAAGTCTCGGTCGGTCTCTCTACGGCTTCCATCGTAATAAAGGGTGAAAATATACGTTCTATTAGTGTTAACAAAGAGTATTAGTTAACCATAGGTTTATGACCTAGCCCGGTGTAGCCTCAAGTTGCCTATGACAGGCACACACAGCCCACGGGAGCAAGATCCGTACCCGACGACCGGGTGGGGGGAGTGGGACACGGAGAACCCGTACGCCTCAACGGCGTTCACGGCACCGGTCGAGCTTCCCGGGCACTACTGGTGGTAGAATCGGTCGCTGACCGACCGCAGAGATCCAGTCTCTGTGGTTTCGGAATCACCGCTGGTGGACGAAGGGATTCCGGACCGCGGTGACCGTGGGGTCGGCCCAGCCAGCACCGAGGGGAGTGCACAGGGCCCTGACGATGTTCCTGTGGCGGGGAACGAAACCCAATCGGGGGGAGAACCAGCAATGGGGCAAACACACATCGAGGCGGACGGCGAGACCTACGAACTGGATGAGGACACCACCATCGCGGAAGTGAAGGCGCAGGTGGGCGCGGCCGAGAACGACCTGGCGACCTATGCGGACGAGGATGGGAGTATCGTGACGCTGAGTGACCGCGACGAGATCAAACACGTCCCGGAGGACGCCCGGGTCGCGTTCATGCCGAAGGACACCTACTTCGGGGGAGCGGCCGGGCAATGAACGACCACCGCCTGCACAAGGAGCTGGCCGCGCTCACCGAGGCGTACACGGTCCGTCGCCGGTCGGACCGGCTTGTTGACCTGGTCCGGTTCACGTATCCGTCGGACTGGACACCACAGGTCAGCACCTTGCGGTACGAGCTGCCGCCGGATTATCCGGCGTCGGCACCGGCGGTCCACGTCCCGGCGCAGATGGCCTACCAGGGTGAGCAGGACATCACGCGCAAGAAACCCAGTCGGTTCGATGGCTGGGACCGGTGGTGTGTCCGGTTCGGGTGGGAACCCCGGCGGCACACCCTGGTCTCGACGACCCGGCAGATGATGGAATCGCTGAGCGACCCGGCCAAATTCCGGATCGGGCAGGAGCCCGAGGACCGATGACCGACCGCCGGATGCACCGGGTGCTCCGGGCGTTGTTGCACCGCGAGCACCGCGCCCTGCAGCGCGAGTACGACGTACGGCCCGCGGCCGACGAGCAGACCATCGTCTTGGACGCCGTCGAACTGCCGGAGGGATGGGAGCCACGGACCATCGATATCCGGATCGAGCTCTCGGAGCATCACCCACGGAATCCGCCGAAATGGGTGTTGCCCGGGGAGCTCCGGCTGAACGGGCGTGTCCCGCGGCACATCCTGTCGTCCGGCCACTGGTTGGCCCGCGGGCAGTTAGGGGACCCGATCATCTACTGGCCGACCGACTGGGATCCGGCCCGGTCGAGTTTGCGGCAGGAGACCGACGTCATGCTAGCCGATCTGCTGACCGCGGACGCACCCGGCAGGGAGGCGTCGGATGCCTGACCGACTCGTCGTGTCGGCCGGGCAGATGCAGACGCTCCGCGAGCACCTGCTCCAGGAGGATGCCCAGGAACGGTGTGCGTACGGGTTCTGCACACGGTCGGGGGACCGCTGGGTGGTGGCAGATATCGTGGCGGTGCCGGACGAGGCGATGCGGACCCAGCGCCGGACGGCCTGTCGGCCGGCCCCGGCCTTTGAACGGGACCAGCTCGGGACCTGTGTGCGTCACGGCTACCGCCCGTTGCTCATGCATTCCCATCCGTTCAGCGACACGGCGGGGTTCTCCGGGCAGGACATCACGGCAATCAATCGGTACACGAACTGGTTGCACGGCCTGTATCCAGAGACCGATTTCGGGTTCAGCGTGGTGGGCCGCCGGGAGGTCGAGACCACCGTGTTCGAGGCGGCGGCCGAACAGTTTCATCCGGTCCCAGTCGACGTGGTGGGGAACTGGCGGCTTGACCCGCCGGTGGCGACGGCGACCGACACGGCGGCGATCGATGCCGACCTCCACGATCGGTCGCTCCGGCTGTTGACTGAGCCGGGCCAGCAACGGCTCGCGGCCACGACCGTGGCCGTGGTCGGGACCGGTGGGCTCGGCTTCAGCCTCACGAAACAGTTGGCGCGGCTCGGGGTCCAGCACCTGGTTCTCATCGACCCGGACACGGTTGAACGGTCGAACCTCAACCGGTTGACCGGGGCAACGGTCTGGGACGTGGGGCGGCAGAAAGTGACCGTCCTGGCCCAACAGCTTCACGACACCGGGTTGGATTTGACGGTGGAGACGGTGCCCGACCCCGTTGAGGACGCGACAGACGCCTTGACGGACTGTGACGTGGTGGTCGGCACCGTCGATCAGGTCTCGACCCGGTCGGTCCTGAACCAGTACTGTGTCCGGCACCTGCGGTACTACATCGATGCGGGCACCGTTATCCGGACCGCCGACGAGGAGCAGGTTACCGCCATCGAGGGGATCGTCCAACTGGTCGCGCCCGGTGCAAGCGCGTGTTATGCGTGTCTCGACCGGGCGGATCCCGAGCGGGCTCGGCGTGAACAGCTCTCGACCGCTCAACTGGATGCCGAGGTCGCGGAGGGCTACATCGAGGAGTCGGCGCTGGCACCGGACCCCGCGGTCGTCACGCTCAACGGTACGATTGCAAGCCAGGCGGCGGCCGTCTTCGCCCGGCTCGCGGCCGGGTACGCATCGCCGCCGGACATGGTGCGGTACGAGGAACTGGACACGCAGTTGCAGGAACTGGTGACGCACCGGGATTCGAGCTGTCCGACCTGCGGCGAGGAGGGCTTGCTGGGCCAGGGCGACCGGGACCCTGCCGCGGACCGTGACCTGGGTGACCCGGCCGACAGCGATCTCGACCTGGCCATCTCCGGAGGTGATACGGCGACCGATGGCGGGACTCCAGTGGCCGGGACCCGTCGTCCAGGTCAGCGCCTCGTACAGTGGCTCACCCGGATAAGCCAGCAGGTGCGGCCATGACTCCTGGCGACATCGCCGGTACGGTAACGGGAGGTGGGTGACCATCGGCGTCTTGCTTATCGGGGTCCTGGCAGTGCTGTGTGGCGTGCTCGTGGTCGGGTTGGTTGAACCACTGGGCCTGTTGCTCATCCAACTGGGCCTGCTCACGATTGGAGGTGTGCTGGTGCGACTGCTCGGACTCGCGGTGGTCGGATTGCTGACAGCCCTGATCGGGAGCGAGGGTCAGCAGTCGCACAGTCCTGATGATAGTCGCCCGTCCCGGACGCAACCACGCCGGACGGACCTGGACATGGATCTGGATACCGGATCGATCGAGGACTATCGACGGTGATCCCAAGTCATGCCAGACCAACCACCGATGCGCACGACCGCGGACCCTGAGGGGCGGTTACTGGACTGTGGGCATGTCGGCGAGTTCGCCGGGGTCTGCCAGTACCAGGGCTGTGCAACCCGCCTCTGTGCCGACTGCCTCGCCACGTGCCAGCTGTGTGGCCGGGTGATCTGCCGGGGCCACCAAGTCTGGGTCGCGAACGGCCAGAAGGTGTTCTGCCCGGCTGATACGCGGCCCTACTTGGGGGCACAGCTGGTCCGGCACCTCGTCCGCGGCTGGTGCTCGACGTCGACCCGCCGGGAGGACCGGTAACCCGCTGCCGACAGACCATGCACACATAGACCGAACCGCGACACCGAGACCGACTCTGAGACAATGACCGACGAACATACTGACTTTACGAAAACGACGGTCCGAACGTTCGGACCACGGGGGAGTCCCGTCTTCGAACAGGAGGAAAAGACGACCGACCTCGACGACCTGACCGAACGCGTCGAACAGACCGCGGTGCCCTTCTGCACCTGTGGCGCCCCGATCAGCGGAAGTGGGGACGTTTACCGGTGCTGTGACTGTGAACTCATCTGTTGTACGCGGTGCGAAATCCGGTTGAGCCGGCAGCATGTCTGTCCGCTGTGCGCCCGCCGCCGGTTCGACATGGACAAGCGGACGTTCCTGACGCTCGTGTTCCTCCAGCATGAGACGATGACGTTTGCCGACCTGTTTGACGTGACGACCCAGGCCGGGGAGATCACCGCCGTCGACATCGATGCCGTAGCGAATACCGTGGTCAAGCAGGGCTACCTTGCCGATGACGGCACCCTCTCCGATCGGGGCCGAGAGGCGCTTCACGTCGGCCACCAACTCTACGGTGCGGACACCGACGTCCAATCGGTGCTGGACCAGTTGCGGGTGAAAGCGGTCGCGGAGCAGAAGCGATGATGGCCGTGTCCGGTGGGGAGCCGCAATGACCGCCGACCCGGTCGACGCCGCACTGTTGCTCAAGCTGGGGTTCACGGGACTCGTCTTTCTGGCGATTCTCGCGGTGCTGACGGAGACGTACGCCGACGTGGTGCTTGCCGCGACGGTGTTGGCTATCATCTGGCAAGTCGTCGCCGTCTTTGGCGCGAGCCTGTTCCTCGCAACAGTGCTCATCCTCATCGGCCTCGGCCTCCGGGTTGCGCTGGCTGGCCTCAGTGGCGTCCGTGACGAGGATGCGACCCGGTTGCAGGTCCACGCCCACCTGATGGAAGACCTCTTTGCGGACCGTGAGCGCCGCCGGGAGGACTGACGTCCGACTGTGAGTGGTACAGCCGCCGGACGAGACGTGCAGCGCTCCACCGACGTTGTGCAGGTGCGGCCTTTGCGTGGTGCGCCTCATTCGAACCGGGGTCTTGGCCGACCGCTAAGACTGCGCGGTCGCCATCACGACCCCCAGGGGTGGGTGGTGGTTCGTGATGGCTGACACGCAGATTCCCGCGGTCTTGCAACGAAGACCCCAGTGGGTGTGCTGGCGCACCGAGGACCGGGACGGCGAGGCGACGAAGGTGCCCGTCGATCCTGCCGGTGGTGGCTACGCCAGTGTACGCGACACGGACACGTGGAGCGACTACGCCACCGCGCAGGCGTATGCCCGGGCCACGGCCGGTGTCGACGGCATCGGGTTCGTGTTCACCGCGGACGATCCGTACGCGGGCGTCGATCTCGATGCCTGCCGGGAGCCGGCAACGGGCGAGGTCGAGGACTGGGCCATCGAGGTCCTGCGGGCCCTCGATTCGTACACGGAGTACAGCCCCAGCGGCACCGGGTTCCACGTCATCGTCGAAGGTACCGTGCCGTCCGGGGGCAACCGGGCGGACCAGTTGGAACTGTACGACGAGAATCGGTACTTCACCGTGACGGGCGACCGCGTCCCGGGAGCCCCGACAGAGGTCGAGCAACGGAACGACGCACTACAGGCGGTCCACGAGGAGTACATTGGGTCGGAGGAGCCCACCTCCGACGTGGAGGGAGCACCACCGTCGGAACCGCTGTCCTTGTCGGACGAGGCGTTACTCGAGAAGGCGCAGAATGCGGCGAACGGCGAGAAGTTCCGGGCGCTGTGGGAGGGCGATACGTTGGGGTACGATAGCCATTCGGAGGCGGACCAAGCTTTGTGTACGTTGCTCGCGTTCTGGACGGGCGGGGACCCGCAGCGGATTGAGCGGCTGTTCGATCAGAGCGGGCTTACTCGTGACAAGTGGCGGGACCGGCCGGACTACCGGAAGCGCACGATTCGGAACGCCATCCGGCACTGTTCGGCGTTCTACGACGGAAGGAAGGGGGAGGAATCATCGTAAACGTCGATATCCCCGTACCCTCCAGAACCGGAAGTCGTGGCCGAGCTTGATTAGATGGCGAAGAGAGGGAAGTCAGTCTGTTAGTCCGTACTTTTGCTCACGATACCGGAATGCTTTCTTTCCGCCTTCAAGAAGGGTGGTGACTTCATCACGGATTTGGGGGTTTTCAAGAGGGCCCGCAGTGAAATTGATCTCGCTCTCCTCGTAGTTTGCAATGACTACTTGTTCTGCATCGGTGTTCACCACGAGATTTGCATTATGGGTTGCAATGATGACCTGCCGCTGTTTTTTCGCCTCGCGGAACGTGTCTTTGAGCGTTTTGTAGATGAACCGGTTGTCAAGATTCTCTTCAGGCTGATCAATTATCAGCGGCGTTGACCCTTCTGCAAGCAGGATTTTTAGAAGAACCGTTCCCTTCTGTCCCAAGGAAAGACCCTCCATCTTCGTTCCTTGGAAGTAAATCTCCTCAGTCAAAGAGAGATAAGAATCATACAGAAGTTCATCGAATTTCCGTTCATCAACATCTGAAACGAGGTATTGTTTCAGTCCCTCAACCTTGTCGAGGAACCGCTCGACGTATTCTCCCCGCTCGGGGGAGTCTTTCTCAAGAGCTTGGTCAAGATTGGCGAGAGCCTCTTGTAACCGCTGAACGTTAACCTGCCGACCGTCAAGACAATCGTGAAGACGCTCAGATAGTGATTCGTCAGAAGTCACTTGAGGGGAGAAATCAACATCGTCTAGAATCGTGACCTGATTTCGATTGAATTCCTCTATCACTAGCTGGTAGACGTTTTCTAGGGCTACAAACCCGCTAACGTATTGTTTGAACTGTTCACGTCGCTTTTTTCGTAGTTTAGTTATCTGTTGCTTGTTTTCTCGAAGAGTCTCTAATCTCGTATGCTTTTTCTCAAGGTCGGACTCGATATCACGTTTCTCAGTCAGTAGTTCAGAAAGTCTCTCTTCAGCGTCGGTGAGGTTTTCGAGTTCGGCTTCGACTGCTTCTTTTTCTGTTTCCCTCGTATCAATCCGCTTGTCGATCGTGTTTTTGATTTCTTGGAGGCTTCGGAGTTGTTGGCGATACTCGATGGGGGAAACGGAGTTTCCGAGTTCCCGTTCTTCCGCCTCTATTGAGATACTTGCAAGACTTTCGTTCACCTCTTCCAACCCGTCAATCTCGTTGAGTACGTCTTCGATCTCGGCCTTGTAGGATTCGAGTGACTCAATGGCCCCTTCCAAAGAATCGATCTCATTTTGGAGGTCTGTCGCTGAGTTATTCTGTAGCTCGTCTCCGTGCTGTTCCCGATATTCCTCAATCTCCGTCTTCTTATCTTCGAGTTTGGCCTTTGCGGTCTTCACTTCCTCGCGTGCATCCTGAATCCGTGAGTTGATTGTCTCTGGTTCAAACTGGTAAAGAGACCTCGTCAGGTCCTCTAACTCATCTTCAATTGCGGAGATCTCGTCTAGCTTTTCGTCGAACCGGTTCATCAGGTTACGATCCGATTGCCGGACACTGCTTTTTATGAGGTTGATGATCTGTTCGTGCAACTTTTCTTTCTTGCGGCAGTACTCGGATATTTTCCCTTGAGGAAGGTACTCTACTTGTGCTGATTCGATGGTTTCCTTATCACGAACTCGTTTATGGAATCCGTCAATACTGTCACTATTAAACTCTAGACGAGTCAGTATCTCCGGGTTTTCGTCTTCGATGCGCTGAATGAACGAGTTTTCATCAATGGGCACGCTCTTGTCACGGCGGCATCGGTCTTCGAAACAATTGGCAATCAGGTCAAGAAGTGTTGTTTTTCCGGCACCCTTCCCTCCAATCACTGTTACTAGGTTGGGATTGAGGGGGAGATCAGTATCTGTAACCGTGAGCACATCTTCAACTTCCCCATCACGGATTTCGACCCGTTCTGGGGTGTATCCAGGTACGTGCCCTTGGGGATCTTCTGGTTGTATCCGCACTCTCTCATCGGGTTCGTATTTTATTTGTTTGAGGCCTTCAAAGGTGGTTTCAGCTTTAATCCAGCAGTATCGGTCCTCATCGGGGGCACACAGCGAGGCAAAATCATGCGCATCCGAGCCGTGAATGCATGGTTTGAGACTGCCGAACGTCTCGATGACTTCCTTCGGCGTATTTGATGGATGTTGGCCCAAAAGGAAATTGCGTGTGTTCTCGTTCGAACTGAAAAATGCGTCTGCTTGGCTGGCTAGATTGGCTCTCATCGTGCCTGCTCGGGTCTTCCAAGGGATATCATCCCACGTCGTATCGTCAAGAACAATGAGATACTTCCCCTCAAATACTTCCTTGTCGAGGGCATCGAATACCGACTCTCGTTTGACGTTCAGGCGCTCACATCCGACTTGGAAATCATCGCCGGAGCGTTCGTCGAGGTGTTCGATACCGCGTTCTCGTCCAAGCCGCTCAATGTTTTCACGAGCGAGGCTGATTTCCTCTCCGTTGGGCTTCAATGCGTCCACACGGTGTAAGAAGTTTTTGCGGATCGTGTCTGGGTCTAAATCTTCGCTGAATAGAACGTGGAGATCGATGCTGCGTGAGGCCCCGCTTTTATTTTCTTTGCCACGTTCGACAACCACGTTGTCAATACGCAATTCGATATTCGGGATGACCAAATCCAGGTTTTCGAGTCGTCCCTCCACTTTCGCTTTACGAACTCGTTCATATCCATCAATGCTGAAGTAGTCAGTGATACCGAGACAAGATACATCGTCAATTTCTGATAATTCATCGATGTATCTTTCCCATACCTCATCGTACTCCCCATCAGCATCCGTCGAGAACTGATGGTCAAATGACTCTGGAGTATGAACGTGTAAATCCCACCGATTCCACGTCGCTCCTTTGCTAAGGCTCATATGATTCGGCACAAGAAGAAACGTATTATATTTCTACCGATTCTCGTCTTATCTTTTACTTATTGATAAGAGGATTCACTATTATTGAATAAGATAGTTCCTGATTAGGCGACCGAATGTCCGCTGGACGACCGATAGTCCATAATCTTACAGAAGTATCTATTAAAATTTTAAATCAGCATCGTCAATTGCATCATCAACCAACTCCCACGTTCGACGGTGGATTGCGCGGTCGCGTTCGACGTCCGGCAACGGCGTCTCGCCGAGTTCGTCGTTGGCCTGGGCCGCTGCTGTCTGCCGGGCGTCCTCAATGACCTCGACCGAGTTCTGGACGTGTTCTACGAGGTGGAGTGCCAGTTCACCGAGTACCGTGACATGGTACGGGTCCTGCTGGTCGCCGGTCCGGACAACAAGGTCGGTATCGACCAGGGTATCAACGTGGGTCTGGACGCCGCTCCGGGACAGGTTGAGGACCGTCGCCACCCTGGTCAACGCGTAGTTCTGGTTGATGCCTCGAAGAATTGCCATTCTGTGAGGATGAGCTACTCCACGGCATAGGGTTGCAACGAGGTCGTCCGTCGACATGTGGATGTCCGCCGGGTCATCTTCGCTCATAGACCGGATTGCTGGCATTGTTCAGATTAGCTGATTCCATGCGAAGGCGAAGGTTTGCAACCAGTTTTCGGCGGAGCGGTGCGTTGCGTGGCGGAAATGATTGGCGAACTGATTGGTGCGGCGTTTTAACTCTTTGAAGACACGTTCAACGCTATTCCGGTGTCCATGAGTGATATGCTGAAATTGGAGATTTTGCTCTCGGCTGTAAATCGGCTTTCTGCACCCAATTATGGATAGTGGTGCGACACCGTTCGACACCGAATTTCTCTAAGACCGAAACAGTATCGGCGAGTGATAATCCCGCCGCATGCAGGTGGATACCGAGCTTCATCAGTGGCTCCGGTGTCGCTTCTCGCTCCACAAACTCTAACTCGATCCAGTCACTACATTCGTTGAGGCGGTCGAATTCGGGCATAGAACACTACGAATTCTACCGCATCATCCTTCAACGCTTATCTGAACAGTGCCGTTCGTTACTGGGACGTATCAAAAGGGAACGGCTATTGTATTCTCTGGAAGCGGGTTTACTCGCACCAACATCGTGCTCGTTCCCAGCCGTCGTCATTCACATCGATTTTGCATGTGAACCCATCTCCTTCGGGAAACATGATAAAGCGATCCTCCGTGTGGTTCTCTACGCGGTCGACATCCTCGACGGTCCAGTCAGCGTCTTCTCGGTCATCACCGTCCCACACGTAGTAGGTGTCGTCGTCAGCAATTTCAAAATCCAATACACCAGAATCGCTCCCCAGAATCCGTTCGACGTTGGTGAGTGTCGTCCCAGGTGAAACTCGTTCCATGTGAAAGAGACGGCCATCAGCGACAATATGTGTAACGGTACCAACGTCTGTGGACAGCGCAGACCTTGATATTGATATAGGAGAACGCGTTACCCCGATGTGGTGATCGATATACGTGCGCTTCTATGTTCCTGAGTGGGATGATAACGTCGATGCGAATTACGATTTTCTGCATGACGAACACTCTACGTTAGCGAAAACAGAGCGGGAGCTCCAGTACATCTGGGACATCTTTGACTACGACACGACGCCGATTGATGGAGTCCTCATCTCCCGCGAACAGGTCGAAGAAAGCAACACCAAGCTTGACAACCTCACGACCTATGGTGTCTACCATCCTGAGTCACGCTTGCATCTGCCGGATTGGTTGCCAACGATCAGCGACTGTGGTGCGTGGGGGTACAAGTCTCTCCCGTTTCCGCCGTACGGAAATCAGGAGATGCTCGACTTCTACGAGCAGATGGATGTGACGGTAGGCGTCACGATCGACCATCTCGTACTTGGCTCCGGCCAAGAAGGTCGCCTCTACCTCGACAAGCGAGCGTTCAAGCGGAGTGGGTTTACCCCATCGGACATCCCCGAGACGATAGCTGACAACGTCGATGTCATGGTCGATGAGTGGCCCACGGACTGGCCAGAATACGTCACGGAGTATGACGAAACGATTTATGGGGAGACTTCACCGATTCCATTCGAGCGAGCTGATTTCGAGGGATCACTATCTGGGGTACTTACCCGATTCGCTGATGATCCGCGTGCGGTCTACCGCGAGAACGACACCCAGTTCCGGTACGACTTGACGTTGGAGAATGCTGCAGAGATGAAGGCGTTGTACGATGCGAAGGACTATTCGTTCCGGTTGATGGTCGCCGTCCAAGGCTGGGATGCGGATTCCTATGCACGGGCGACACAGGACGTGCTCGACCATGGCTATCAGTACCTCGGAATCGGTGGCGTTGCGGGAAGTCCGGTCGATGACGTACGTGACATCGTTACGGCTGTCGGAAATACGGTCAAGACGCACGAACGGGCAGAGACAATGCGAGTCGATACACACGTCTTCGGGTTCGCCAAGACGGACGCGTTCGATACCGTGGGCCAGGCCGGAATGGCGAGCTTCGATAGTGCGAGTATGCTCCGTGCAGCATGGACCGGCGGCGACAACTATCACCTCAGTAGTGACCGGCGGTACGACGCGATTCGGGTCCGGTTCGGGACGACCAGGGATACGCTCGAAGAGAGCATCGAGAAGGCACTTCACGGTCAAGAATTGCTTCACGCGCTACGGGCATTCGATAATGGCGAATCAATTGCTGACGCGATACGCGAGTGGTATGCAACTGCCACAGTTGCGCTTGATGGCCTCCCCCCATACTTAGAAGCCAACCACCTCGATGAGAAGTACGACCAGCGACTCCTTAGGGACGTCGAGCAACAGTTTCGGGACGATTACGAGTACAGCCGAGCGCTCCGTGCCAATTTCAGTCGAACGTTCCGGCGACAAGTCGTCAAACATCTCCGCGACAACGGCACAGACGCGACGCTTGACGAGTACGAATCACTCGTTGAAACTGCACGAAATATCTTCGAAACCAAGTTCCCACAGACCCTCGACGCGGTCGAAGCACTCGAAGACCGCGAGGACGAAGTCGCTACCTTCGCCCAGATTCAACGGGTCGTCGAAGACTACGTGACGGCCGACGTAATCGACGATGAAGAGTATCTCGAAGCCTACGAAGACCTTCTCCGCGTCAAACCGTGGCGAGAGTGCGACTGCCCAATCTGCGAGGACTTAGGTATCGAAGTTGCGGTGTTCCGGGCCAACAACCGGAATCGGCGACGTGGATTCCACAACATGAGGCGATTCTATGATGAATTCGAGGAAGACCTCCCGAAACTCCTCGTTGCAACACCGGCGACTGAAGAACTCACACAGGTCGAAACCGTTGAGGACTACCTCGGTGGTGAATGTCCAGACCTCTGGGAGCAGATTTATGATCTCCCTGTGGCCGAAATTGGGACGCTTGATAACGGCGGACTCTACGAATGGTGGACCGATGCTCCCTCCGCCGTGGCGACTGACGCAATGGCAGGCCCCGTCTCTGAGTTCTGCGTCCGGTACGATGACCTCTACCTATACGATCCAGACGGTGACGTGTCCCAGCAGACAGTCCAGGAAATCGAAGACGCGAATTGCACGGTTCATATCTACGACTCCGGTGACGACGTTCGAGCGGCCGTTCTCGACCGGCTGGACTACGATAACGAGTTCGTCCCGAAACGCCCCGTCCAAATCGAACTGGGAGACTTCTAACGATGCGGATACTCGTCATCGACCAATGTTCGAAGCAAAAGGAGTACCCCGACAACGTGTCGCCACTCGGGACCGACGTTCTCGATGCCCACTCGTTGGACGAACTCCAGGCTCGTGATGATACACCTGCTATCGAAGCTCGTGAACTCTACACGGGACGGCAACAGCGGAAGATCACCGAGGGGATACGGATGCTGGAGCAGGGGGGTCACGAAGTCGAGCGGTACTTCATCAGTGCCGGATTCGGATTTGTTGAAGACACCGAACGCCTCCCGCCGTACGACGTGACATTCGCGGAGATGTCTGACGCAGAGATTGACGAGCGAGCCGAGCAACTCGGAATTGCCGACGATGTGCAGGCATTCCTCGAAACGGAACTACCCTACGATATAGTGTATTTCGCGCTTGGAAAGGACTATTACCGCAGTATCAATCTCGAAGCGACGCTCCGACGAGTGCCCGACGAGTCGATTGGGCTTGTCTTCAATCAAGACGATGACGTAGAGCAATTCTCGAACGTCGTGTCGTTATCGGCGAGGAATGAGGAGGCGAAGCAGTTCGAAACAATAGTGGTTGCGTTGAAGGGAGAGTATCTAAAGAATCTAGCACGTAGTCTAGCTAGATCCCAACCCGTGCCAAATAAAAGTGAGATAGTTGATTACTGCACTTCTAAAAAGTCATCTCAAGTCGGATTTACGAACTTCAATGAGTAGAGGCTACACGAATTTAATTTCAACTCTTGTTTTTTAAGTACTAAAATTTAGGCTTAATATTCTCTTGGATGCTATCCAACTGTTCCTGACGCCGGATCTGAAAGGCCTCAAATGCCTCTTTCTCAATGTCAATGCATGTGTACCGAGCCGCTGTGCCAAAAACGCGCTCTGCCGCTATAGCAGCGGGTGCAGTCCCTGCACAAGGGACGACGAGATGGTCTCCTTCAGTGAGAAGACCTTCAATCCATTTCTTATATGGCTTTATTGGTTTTACACTCCCCCAGCCGAATTTATCATGTTGCCTGTGGGCTATTTGCCGAGCAGATGTTGAGGACTTCCGGTCTGTACTTCCTTTGTGTGCAAAAACAACAGGATACCCACCGTTAGTAAAATATTCTCCTGCAGTACTTCTATCCGGTCTTTTGGTACTTTTTGCAATGTACGTAACTCCACCAATTCGCCGATATCCACCCCCTTTGTAATCTTCTACTACGTCTCCCCACTCTCTGACAAGATACTCAATAAGTCGAGGCAAGAGCCAGTCGTCAGCATCTGCTATTAACCAGCCGCCTTCTGTAAGGGCCTCCCAACAAGCGTCAAGAATCTCAATTGTCGTTGTTGATTCGTCTGATGCCCGTTGGCTCTCCGATTCTGAAAATCGATGGGTAGGATACATAACACCGAATTGATTAGCCCGTTGCGGTCTTGCCCATGCATCGTCAAGACAAATGAGATCAGCAGGTGATTCTATATTTCGAAGCTCTTCAACTGCATCGCCGATGATATACCGGCGGCCAGACCCAATATTATGAACGTTACGATTCTTATCGGTCATATATCGTAATTAGATGCGATTGTAAGACCATCTTCAGGGTTCATACCTGAATCTTGTGCTTCTCTGTATTAATCACACGCTGTTTTGGCTAATTCTCATCATCCCACTTCGGCAAAACAGTCAGCTAGTTCGACTCATTTTGAGAAGAAGGCCAATTAGGGTGATAGTGAGGCCGGAGTTGCTCATGAAGGAACTCCCCTTTCTTCGTAAGGGACATTTTCTCATGTTTGTCAATCTTTGCTAAACCGACCTTTTGGAGCCATTGAAAATGAACCTGTGCCTTCTTTTTCTTAGTGCTAATACTATTATATTTCTTATACTCTGTGAGGTGGCTAAGCCGAGTATAGAATTCTTCTGCCCGCGATTCTGTCTCTTTGGTCGAAACAGAGGTGGTTGCTAACTGATTTATCGCTCCAAGCATTGGGACCCAGTCATTATTAAAAAGAAGATATTTCCAGACTCTGGCCTCGCTACCTGAGAGATCCTGTTTTATTCCTACTGAGGCCGAATCACCAATGGTCATTTGATGCGGTGTGCTGTATTTTTCTGCTAACCATTCTCCCAAGGGAAGTAAGCCAGTCTTTTTATCGAGAACTTCTATTTTTCCTAGAAAATTGAGGGTTTGCTTGACTTTGGTTTTTGTACTCCGTTGGATGAGCCCCTCACGAATGTCGGGGAAGGATTCCCTCGGATGATTGTAGGTGAAACGAACTAACTCGCAAGCATATGGTAAATCTCTCCAAGTTGGTTGAATACTATCAATATGAGGGGAAGAAGGACTAGTTGGATCCGGTATAGGCATAGATGAATCACGATATACTTAGTACATAAAACCATTCATTGGAGAGCAAAGTTCGGAGACCAGACATTCCACAATCCCCTTATTTGATAGCCCAGATTTTGACAGCGATATCCGCAAGCTCCTCGGTGCGCTCCTCTATCTTTTCGGTAGACCAGCTCTCGTAGTCGCAGATTGCCTGCGTCATCTCGAAGTCTGAGGTCCGGTATTCACGCTTCTTTTCCTCGAACGGATTCGTTCCAGCTCGGGCGTTGTGCCGACTCTCCAAGAGCGTCAGATTCCCGAGTCTGTCTTTGTACTGCTCGAAGGTACTTTCGTCTGCATCGAGGTAGGTTTCCCACGAAGTGTACTTCTTCGCGGAGAAGGCTTTGTCCGGGGCGATATGCTCGATATCCACGATAGAACGGTCCGCCACTTGTTTCCCCTCACCGGAGGGCATGAAGTGGCGGCGTTCGAGCGTATCGAGAAGGTACTTGGTACGTGCGTTTCGAGGCAGATCTTTGCTGACCAAACTGGACCGGAATTCGGCGTCGGTCGGTCCCTCGCTGGCGAGTGTGTCCCGAATTTCTCCGACCGGGTCGTCTTCATCGAAGGCGTTCGAGCAGAGCGAGGAGAAGATTTTGTCCAACCGCGACCCGCTTACGTACCCTGCGACTTGCCAGCGGAGCATGAACTTCTCGACAATGCGCAACACCTCCAGAATATCATTGGCGTCGAGTTCGTCGAAGGATCGGAGCAGGAGTGGACGGGTGTTTATCGAATTGATTGCATCGAGGTTCTCCAGACGCTGATTAATCTGGCGTTGCGTCTTTGCGCTCCCCACGCTGTCCACCTGTCCCTGCGTCAACTCGACGTACAGAGTCGCCTTGTCGACCATCCCATCGATGTAGTCACTTAACGAGGTGTTCTCCGTAGGAAGCTTCTCGGTAACGATCTCCCGGAAGATATCGTACAATTTGTACGAACTGACGGAAGAATCGTAGTCGGGTTCCGGAGCCGCCATGATGTAGTCCCGGAAGAACCGATCCGGGTCGTTAATCTCACGGACGACCGTTTCGAGAATCGTCTCCCATTGTCCTTTGATGTAGTCGTAGTCGGCAGACCCGGAATCCGAGGCGACTTGAAGCAGGAAATTCTTCATGAGATCGACCGCAGACAATTCGAGGCCGCGGTTGTTCAGCGTCTCGAACAACCGGAAAGCGGACTGCTCGCTATCACAGTCGATGATGACGAGCGTCATCGAACTCAAGAGTCGCTTGCGGAGTTCGTCGACTTCTTCTAAGTCACAGTCCGCTATTTTCTTTCGGAAGAATTCGACAGCATTCTCCAGTTGTTCGTTATCGACACCGGAGGTACGGCCTTCGAGGATGGCTTGGTAATCCTCGTTATCGAACTTACTGAGGGTCAGTTTGGGGAACTGGTTGTTATCCAGATCTCGCTCGGCCAAGTAATCGTCTTTGATTGTTTCAGCATGATTATTTTGGTCGCCCTCCTCTAGGTACCGCTCGCGCATCACGCTCAGCAGAATTGTGATCGTGGTCAGGCGCTGTTGGCCGTCGACGAGTTCGCGCCAATTGAGACTGTCAATCGGAGAGTGCTGAATAACGACGATTGAACCCAAAAAGTGAGTGTCACCCTCTTCTAGACTGTTCAAGTCGCTCCAGAAGGCCTCCCATTGGTCTTCATCCCACGAGTACCGGCGCTGATAATCCGGTACCTCGTATCGGTTATTATCGATGAGAACGCTGTCTACGGTGCTTTCCGTTGCAGATATGTTAAGATTACTACCCATATTTGAGCTATTGGTTATGTGTAACTGGGATAGTATTCATACCTGAAATATGTACCGTAATGGTGCTAAGGCCTCTCGTACTATCCAGTATCCATTTTGCCACGGTTCTTCACGAATGGGCCGTCATCCCGTAGTTCCAAAACAGACGATATCACACATATCATTGCGTGTCAATAGCACTCAAATAGGCGGCGACCGAACCCGAGCGGGAGGCTATGCTGTACAGACAACGAACACTCGACCTCCCACATGGGGATGTAGAGACGCCGATTTTACTCCCGGTCCGGAACGTGGGGAAACGGTCGAGCGACAACACCCCGGAGTACGTCGGAACCATCCCGGATCTTCCGACTGCAATGATCAACGCCCGGTCGATTTACCAACGAGCACCGATGTGGGAGCGACTTCAAGAGGGGGTGACACTCCGCGAGGAGATGGAGGTCCCAGAGGATACTATCGTGTTCGCGGATAGCGGTGGTCTCGATTTCGACCCAACCGGTCCCGACATCACACCGGCAGAGATGCTGTCGATTCAGAGACATTTGGATGCAGATATTTACGGCACAATTGATATTCCGCTTTCGCGTGAAAACTGGGTAGAAGAGAATCACCGACGGGTACGCCAAAATATCGAATACGCAATTCAGACGAGCGAGAAGCACCGCGAAGACGATGCCAGCCTGCTGTTTGCGAGTGTCCACGGTTACGACCCTGAAACAGTTCGCAACAACATCCAGCACTTAGAACAGCGAGGGGACTTTGACGGGTATGCCCTCGGGAGCCTCTCACTTATTCGCACCGACTACAAAAAGACCACGAGGTTGATTCTCGCGGCCCGGCGGGCGACGGACAAACACCTACATGTGTACGGACTCGGGGGCATCACCTATCTCCCACTTCTGTTATATCTCGGTGTCGATAGCTTTGATTCGTCAGCCTTCATCCGGAACGCAGGGAATCGGAACTATCTGTTACCCGGGTTTGGAGGAAAAGAGCTTCACAACATCGATCACCTCGACTATCTCCCATGTCCGTGCCCCGTCTGTGGGACGCGAACGCTCGATGAGATACGGGTAGACCGCAATCTCCTGGTGCGACATAACCTCTGGTCGATGGTGACCGAACTCCGCCGGTTCCGATACATTGCCGCTTCTGACAAAGACGTTGAAGCGTACCTTGATCTTCGGTTCCAGGATAACGAAGTAACACAGCGGGCGTATCGCGCCGCAAAACAGCAGGTGAGACGCCTCGTATGACCGACGAACGACCCACGATTCGACCGGTGACGCTCCCACGACTCGTCGAACTCGTGTACCTCTGCGACGGGACCTGCCAGCAAACCGCAGATATCGAGGAGGCACTCGATGTGACTCATCGGCGGGCGCGGGAGACAATTCTTGAAGGTCTCCGTATCAACCTCATAGTGGAATCTGACGAGGATACGTACGAAACATCGACCAGCGGTCGGCAGTTGCTTGATGCCGTACGCAGTGAATCGTGGAGTGACGTGAGCCAGGTCCTCGAGACACAAAGCCCCCACTATGGGGCCTTTCTCGACGTACTCGACGAACAGGGTTCCGTATCGTTAAATAATCTCCTCGCTCATCTTGCAGAATCAGCAGATGAAACGCCGTACACGTATAACCAAGCTAGCGTCGAGGTGGTCGGTGACTGGGCCGAGCGTCTCGGGGCGGTTCAGCGACATGCATTTACGGGCGATTACTACCGCGTCGAACACGATACGGTCCCCACGAACTTTCAACAGGTCCTGCTTGAGGAGTACGACCGGCTCGAAGAGACGACCGGTGTGAATCTTCGACAGCGCTATCTTTCGATTCCGCAACTCCGCGAGCAGGGGTGTGAACGGCTCCGCTGTACGCGCACGGCGTTCGATGCGGGACTTTTGTCGCTCTGTCGGCAGAACGTTGGGAAACTCGAATTGTCGGGCGCACCGCTCGATACAACTGCGAAGGACGCTGCGTTGGGAATCAAGCAGATTCAACTCATAGAGGGTCCGCGACTCGTCTCAACCTCCCAGTCGACGGAGCGAGTCATGCAAGGGATAGAACAGTTCGATAAACAGTACTACTACCTCGCGGTTCACGATCACAAACTCACGTTCACGTCCGAAGAACAATGACTCAACACGGTTTCACGATTAGCGACCAGAAACGCGACTACTCACGATTCGGCCTCGAAGAGAACCCGTTCCCGTACAGTCCCGTCCCAGACGATGAGCCGGACATCTACTGTGGCCAGGAGCACGTCACGGAAGCCGTGAGCGATACAGTCTCAACGGTCCTTTCGACGGGAAAATCAAAGCATCTCGTCGTCACCGGCAAGTACGGCAATGGAAAGTCGCACACGCTGAAGTACACCCGGTCGCTACTGCGTGATCGAGAGGATGTCGTCGTCGGCTACGTAGCACAGCCGGGCACCGGCTTTCTCGATATCTACCACGAGTTCATGGCCGATCTCGGGTTCGATTATGTCCAACAGGTCGCCTACGAACTCCTAGCCGATGTTGCCCGTAACGAAACTGAATACAACCCGATCGGCAGCGCGGCAATCAAGTCGCTCATCGATGAGGGCGAGATACTTCTCTCCGAACTCGTCCCACCGGCCATCAAGCGACTGAGTGAAACCGCAAAATTTGCGGACTTCGCACGGGCGGTCGTTCACTTAGTTTACGAGGACACGAACCTCTACGCATGGCAGTGGTTGACCGCAGAA
Source organism: Halorussus salilacus (assembly GCF_024138125.1). Taxonomy (NCBI): domain Archaea; kingdom Methanobacteriati; phylum Methanobacteriota; class Halobacteria; order Halobacteriales; family Haladaptataceae; genus Halorussus; species Halorussus salilacus. Next base: position 387,825 of record NZ_CP099993.1, on the reverse strand, counting down.
GGAATTCGCTACGAACAGCGAAAGGAGCTCGAAATCCATAGCGCGCTCGATGACGACACGATGGCCGTTCGAGCGTTCACCTCGATGAAGAATCTCCTCATCGAACTCGGCTACGATGCCGTGTTCGTCTTCATCGACGAGTTCGAGAGCATCGCGCGCCTCTCGACCAAGGACGAACAGACGACTCTGAACAGCCTTCGCCACCTCATGGACCAGAATAACTCCGGACTCTGTCTCCTCTTCGGATGCGCCCCCGAGGTCTGGCAAGACGTGATGAGCGAATATCACGCCTTTAGTGAGCGCATCGGTCGGGAAGTCGCACTTCAGCCCTTGACGGCCGAGCAGGTGTACGAATTGGTCGAGCAGTACCTAAACCCAGTACGGAACAGCGGGAAGCAGGGGATTGCCCCATTTACGAAGGAGACCCTTGAGTTCGTCCTGCAACAGTCACAGGGGAATATACGGCAGGTACTCGCTATCTGTAGCCGTATTTTAGATGCTGCTCTGAGGCAGGAGCAGAAAACAATCGGGGTTGCGGTGGCAGAGGACGTTATCGAGTCGGTATAGTACAGTATTCGTACGCCCTTCTAGGACCGAATTACTGAGTCCTCCCTTTTACGAACCCCTGTTCAGAAACGTCTTGTAGTGGCGAGAGATGGTGGCTTCGTCGACATCGGTTGCAGTAGCCACATCACTCTGCGTAATCGAAACCTCTTCAACATGTGACGCGGCGTACAGTGCGCTCGCCGCCAGCACGCGTGCACTCGTATTCGGTTTCTGGCTAAACGTCTTGTCGATGAGGTGGTGGGCCATCGACTGGAGGTTGGCGGTGTGCTGGTAGTCAAGGCCAGTTTCAGCGTGGAGGGCCTGAGCGAACCGCGGGAGATAGTCGACCGCGTCGGGACGGAACTTAGTGACGTACGTCTGTCCGACGACGAGCCTGTGGCCCTTGTGTACATCATTCGTGTTACAACCGACCTCGTTCGCCACCTCGCGGGGAGTTTGCGGTATGCTATTGAGGTAGGCCGCGGTGTAGACGGAACCTGCAACGACCAGTTCGATGCTTCGACCGTGAAGGTGGTTCTCCTCAACTGTAGCGACGTAGAAGAGCCGACTCGCTTCTTCTCGGGTGCACTTCGGAAGGTCGAGGGCCGCCGTCACCCGTCTAATCTCGCTGTTTCCGAGTTGTAGGGACTCGTCCTGACTGTTCGTCGACCACCATTGCTGGGCGCGTTCGAGATCGGGGTCCACTGTACCTTGGGGTGCTTCGTACGCGGGGGCAATTGACGAACCGAGCCCACGGTCGTGGCGAGTCCACGTCGTCGTGGATCGGGCCTTCGACCCATCTCCTTCCGCGTTCACGCGGGTGTAACGCGTACGCGAAATGTCTAAGTAGTTGTCCTGTACGACGGCCATGCATTCGGGGCAGACGAGTTCACCATTATCAGGCCGTGAGGCAACGTCACATTCGGGACAGTACGGATACTCTGCAGTGTAGTTGATGTCATCGTTGCGCCCATTTGGGGCTCCGGGATATTCACCGTTCATGTTCTACCTGTAACTAGCTTTCCCGCCTACTTAAACAACAATCCCGCCCCTTCCATGTGGTGAGTTACGTTATGGACCTCAACATGTCGTTTCTTAATACTTTATCACCTCAAATTCACGTGTTTTGAGCTCATTATTGCAAGTGTTGTTCGACATCACGATTTGACCCAGCGTTCTGATATGGAATAAGTGTTTTGCCGTAACGAATGTCTCGACGGTACACCTATCGGGCCCTTACAGGAGGTGAATCACGTCGGTCGTTGGCAGTGCTTCTGGACAAGGACTAGTTGAAGTCGTTGTTCGGCGTTCTTTTCTTTCCCTATTTTTGGCGTGTCTTACTGTTCGACCGTCTATTCACTTTCCGTGATTGTGCGATAGGAGAGGACCGAATTACAGATCTAATTCAGGAGTTAGATATTGCGATTTAAGTAGGGTGCCTCACTAGTGATGAATAGAACGATGGCGAACCCAACCCCTAACTCAGAAGTTAGCGAAGGTAACTCAAAAAGCCGCGATGGCGCCTCCGTTGCATACGCGACGCCGAGTCGGAAAACATACAATTCGGTCGCCTCCGACATCTCCGTTGAATCCGCACTCGGGGAACTCGTAGATAATTCGCTGGACTCCGCCGCTCTCCACGGCATCAATCCCGTCGAGATTACAATCAACATCGAAGAAACGGACGACGGGACGATGGAGTTAGTCTACCGTGATGAAAGTGGTGGCGTCAAGGAAGACGAGATGGGCGTGTTCATGGGTCTCGGCCGCAGTAAGAATGAACGCGCGGGCGGCCAAAACGTCGGCACGTTCGGGATGGGAGCAAAGCGGGCCCTCAAGCGACTCGGTGATGAGTTCACGATTGCCAGCCACTACAAAACTGCCGACACTGGCTGGAAGTACACCGTCTCACCGGAGTGGTTCGACATAGACCCGGAAGAGGACAATCCCAACCAGTGGCAGTTTGAGATGGATGCTGTAGACCTCGGCCAAGGGGTCACTGAAATCCGTGTCCGGAATCTGAACTTCAATTGGGATAATCGTAAGGAGAAAATTGAGGACTGGTTCAGCAAGACCTATCAGAAGTTCCTCCAGGAAGAGAGCGATGTTGACCTCGACCTCGCTCTCGAACTTGAAGGCGACGAGGTCGAAACGCCGGAACCGGTTGAGTGGAGTTTCGCTCCGTGGTTCGGTGGCCTCCATCCCCGGACCTTCGAAGGACTCGTCTTCCAGGACGAAAACTGGAACGACCAAGTTCAGGTGAAGGTAACAGTTGGTCTCCTCCGCGAGGGCGCTAAACGCCGGACTGGCACCTTCATCTTCTGTCAGAACCGACTTGTAGAGGGCAACCTCACGGATGAAAAGGGGGGTTATGGACTCAGCGGCGGATTGCCCAAGTTTAAGACCTCACAGATTAAACGGCTTCGGATTGAAATCGAGTTATTCGGTGATGCGAACGATCTCCCATGGAGCGCCGACAAAAGCCGTCTTCGGCCGTCGCACAAAGTCCTCACTCCCTCTCCAGAAAAAGGGGTCTACTGGTGGCTTCGCCGCATGGCCGACCGACACATGAAGGCTGGCCGATACGGGAACTTCGACCACATCGAAACGAAGTCGGTGTTTGAGCCGTATGGGTCGGAAAATGAATCCGCTGCCAACGATGGAGAGATTGAAGTCGTAGACGTGGGTGATAAGCAACGCCGACTCCGGCGCGGCGAAGTCGATCACATTCGAATTTCCCAGAAACCCGGCACAGACTACACTACGGTTGACACGCTTGGAAAGATAGCAACGGCGCACGCCCGACTAGGTGTCGTTGCTGAGTCAATGTCGGACATCCAGTATGATGAGTGGGCACGGCCGACGTACGAGGATGCCGTCGGGAGAGAGTTTGTAGAGGCCTTCTACGAGGTTTCGGATCGAGAGTTCTCAAACCCGGTTGGAAAAGCGCTTCTCCAAGTTGATACTCCCGAGGCATTCATGTCTGATGTCGCAGACGCGAAAGAGTGGGCACGTATCGCCCAAAACCTGACTTCGGTGGGCACAGTGCCGCCAATGAGTAATCCGACGGTACAATCTGACGAGAATCTCGGTTCAGCGTTGACCCGCCTGCAGGCGGCCGCTGATGAGAGTGCTACGACGGCCGAATACCGAACGGAGGGTGAGGCGTGGCGAGTTCCGCGATACGAGGCAGAACTCAAAAAAGCACTCCAAGAGACGAACGATGACCTGTCGTTCGATGAGCTTGAGGACATTGCCGAACCGATAATAGCAGAGGAAGAGACGCCCACGGCTACTGAGAACGAACAGACTGACGAGTCAGAGACAGTTACCACAAACCAGTCGAGTATCGATGACTCGGTCAATGAGACTGATGAGCGGGGTGGGGAAGCTGATTCAGATTATGAACAGGATGAAGAGGTCGGTACAGTCGAACAGACGACGACATCTCTACAGGAGTACGAAGAAGAAGTGGATGGGTCCACATCCGAAGAAACCAACTCGGACCGCATGACGCTCGTTGAGTTCTATCGGCGGCATGACGACTTGTTGGCGGATGTGCCAGATGACATTGTTTCAGACGACGAACAGTTGGAAGAGCACTTGGTTGAAAAGCTCGAAATCGCGAACGCCTTCAACCAGGCGCAGGCTCAAGTTGGGCAAGGTGATTAACTAACGAGGTCTTCCGTGAATACTAATGGCTTCCATGGTTGATCGGTAGTAGATATTCATTCTTCTCCCGTTGCTCTTGACTACTACATAGAATCTATATCGTTCCGGATTACACGAACTGGCTACGGAGACCGTTCATTCCGTAAAGGGTAGCAATAGGGGTTTATACGGTTGAGTGATGCGGGGTTCGAGCGAAGCCAGGGGTGGAATTTTGGGATAGAACCACCGTGAAATAGGCGACTGCGGAAGCCCTTCTCCCGTGTAGTTCGTACTTTCGGAAGTATTTTTATACCTGATTCCATCCTTTATTTTATGTACTATTATCTCAGGAAGGTAGTGTTGCCGCAAGGGCAACGTCCCAGGTGTTTATATAGGAGTCAGCCGTAATTCGGGGTGAAACCGGGGAAACACCCGGTTTGACCGCGACTTGGGAGGCAGGATGGGGAGGAATGGTCCTGGTTCGGGGCGTGTCCTCTCACGGCAAGGACCAGGGTTCAAATCCCTGACGGAGCACTCTTCTGAGCGAACGTAGTGAGTGAAGAAGGAAGCGCACGGACGGGATTTGAAGTAGACGAGTCGCACGCCCGGAACGGTGGGAGCGAGGCGCGTTGCGCCTCGCTCCCACCGCACGCTCGGACCGTCTCGGCGTGGTTCAAATCCCTGACGGAGCACTATTCCTTCCGCAATCTCCCAATTTCGAGCCGTGGTGCCCTCGTAGTCGTCCTAAGTCTTCACCGGACCTCGCGGGAGTCGGTCCGAGAGTCCTCGCCCATCGGAACCAAGAGCCGATACGGTCGAACGAGTCCTGACGACACCTGCGCGCCACCGCGCGCGACCGGCGCGGGCGACCGACGGGGCTCGGGGAGCGCACGAAACCGATTCGACTAAACTCCGCCCCCGCCGATGTGGGCCACGATGAGTACGTTGGCGCGCCTCGAAGCACGAACCCCGCCGATGGCCGCCCTCTCGGTCGCCGTCGTGGCGGTCAGCACCAGCGCAATCCTGGTCCGATTCAGTCAGGCGCCCAGCGTCGTCAAGGCGTTCTACCGAGTGTTTTTCACGACGCTGTTGCTCGCGCCGTTCGCGGCGACTCACTACCGCGAGGACCTCCGGCGGCTGTCGGGCCGGGACCTCCTCATCGCGGCGGTCACGGGCGTCGCGCTCGCGGCCCACTTCGCGACGTGGTTCGAGAGTCTGGAGTGGACCACGGTCGCCGCGAGCGTCACGCTGGTCCAGTCCCAACCGCTGTTCGTCGCGGTCGGTGCGGCGGTGTTGCTCGACGAGCGGATAAACGGTCGGATGGTCGGCGGTATCCTCGTCGCGGTCGGCGGAATCGCGGTCATGTCGCTGGGCGGCCTGCTCTCGGGGGCCGCCCTCGCCGGGGAGCGCCCGCTGTTCGGCAACTCGCTCGCGCTCGTCGGCGCGGTCATGGCGGCGGGCTACGTGCTGGCCGGGCGGTCGCTCCGCCAGCGAATCGCGCTCGTCCCCTACGTCACCGTGGTCTACTCGGTCTGCGCGCTCGCCCTGCTGGGAGTCGCGCTGGGACAGGGCGAGACCGTGGCGCTGACCGCCTATCCGCCGGTCGAGTGGCTTCTCTTCCTCGGAATGGCGGTCGGGCCGGGCATCTTCGGCCACACGGTCATCAACTGGGCGCTGAAGTACGTCGAGTCGAGCGTGGTCAGCGTCACCCTGCTGGGCGAACCGGTCGGCTCGACCCTGCTCGCGCTCGCCCTCCTCGGCGAGGTACCCGACGCCTTCACCGTCGCTGGCGGCGCGGTCGTGCTCGCGGGCATCTCCGTTACGGCGAGAAGCCGACCCAATGAGGGGTAGTGCTCGTCGGCGACAGGCTCCGTTTACTCGCGAGTAGGCGACGGACGAGGAGCCGACAGGCCGATTCGACGCGTTCGACGACGAGCCCCGACCGCGGTCGAGGGCGTCGAGACGACCACGACCGAGACGACGACCGAGGTGGACCGCGAGACGACCGAGACCGAGGGCACCGACGAGGGTGCCGACGTGCCCGGCTTCGGCGTCGGTGCGGCGCTGACCGCGCTCGCGGCCGCCGGGTTGCTCGCCCGCCGCCTGAACTGACGACGACGCCGCGCCGATCTCGGACTTTCCTTTTCTCGCACCTCCGTCCTCCGCCGCCGACGCCAGTGTAGGCGCGGGCTATCGAGGGATAAGCCCCGCCGATATCGGGCGTCTGGCGCGGGCTACTCCGCGACAGACGACCAATAACAAAGGCCGATTCACCGCAAATCCGGGGATAAGCCGCCGCCCGATGCGGTCGGGACCGTCCCGGAGCGCTCCCGAACGGTCGGACACCTCGCGAACGGCCCGGGCGTTAGACCGCGAACGCCCCCGGAGGCCGGAACGCTCGGAGCGTCCGTGCGTCGGCCGCCCGTCGGTTCCGGCCCCGCTACGAACGACTTCGACACCGCCACAGATGACTCAGACACGAACTCAACTCGCGTACGTCGGCATCGCCCTCCTGCTGGTCGCGTCGGTCGCGCCGCCCCCGATACAGACCGCCTCGGCGGCGGAGAACTCCTTCGTCGTCGAGCAGGGCGACCGCTGTATCGAGGTGTCGCCGCTACAGGGCGACGAGACCGCCGAAGAGTTCTACGACTACCGCAACCCGGAGAACAGCGACGAGTACACCTACAGCTCCTACATGCCCGACCACCTCACCGAGGACGACGAGAGTCGGCTGTTCCTCTACGAGGGCTCGGACGGCGTGAGCCTCGTGATGGTTCACAACGAACGGGGCGGCTCGGGCGACGGTCACGCCGTCACCTTCGAGTTCGGGGGCCTGCCGAGCGGCGGCGAGTGGGCCGTCGTCGACGACGATTACTCCGACCCGGACGACGAGTACTCGCGCGACCGCATCGACTGGACGCTCCGGAACGACCGGACCGACGGCGGTGCGTTCCGCGGCCTCGACAGCGAAGGTACCGAGATAACCGTCACGCCGAGCTTCAACGAGGACGCCGCGCTCTACGAGGAGTTCGACCGCACGGGCACCATGGACGCGTGGCGGTTCCTCTCGGGCGACCTCGGGAACCCCGACGCCGAGCGCCTCGACATGAGCCGCCCCGTCACGATTCGGACCGGCCACTGCACCGACGAGACGCCGCCGTCGGCCGCGCTCGCGGCCGACGGCGGCGTCGCTGGCCACGAGGTCACCCTCGACGCCAGCGGGTCGAGCGACAACCGCGGCATCGAGGAGTACCGCTGGGACTTCGACGGCGACGGCGAGGTCGAGCAGACCACCGACACTGCGACCGTCGGCCACGTCTACGAGGAGTCCGGCGAGTACCGGCCGGAGGTGACGGTCGTCGACGGCGGCGACAACGCCGACACCGCGGCAACCAACGTCACGGTCGAACCCGACGACCCGCCCAGCGCCGCGCTCGACGTGGCGACCGAGTCGCCGACCGAGGGGTTCCGGGTGAGTCTCGACGCGGGCGGGTCGAGCGACGACGTGGGCGTCGAGGAGTACCGCTGGGACTTCGACGGCGACGGCGAGACCGACGAGACAACCGACGGACCCGAGGTCGGTCACGTCTACAACGAGACCGGGACCTACGACGCCTCGGTGACGGTGGTCGACGGGAGCGACCAGAACGACACCGCGACCGCGAGCGTCACGGTCGAACCAGACGACCCGCCGAGCGCCGCGCTCGACGTGGCGACCGAGTCGCCGACAGAGGGCTTCCGGGTGGACCTCGACGCGGGCGGGTCGAGCGACGACGTGGGCATCGAGGAGTACCGGTGGGACTTCGACGGTGACGGCGAGGTCGACCGGACCACGAGCGACCCCAGCGCGGGCCACGTCTACAACGAGACCGGGACCTACGACGCCTCGGTGACGGTGGTCGACGGGAGCGACCAGAACGACACCGCGACCGCGAGCGTCGAGGTCGGGGCCGACGAACCGCCCGAGCCCGAAATCGAAGTGACCGCGCCTGACGACCCGGTCGAGGGCGAGCAGGTCTCCTTCGACGCGAGCGACAGCACCGACGACACCGGAATCGAGGAGTACCGCTGGGACTTCGGCGACGACGAGACCGCGACGGGTGAGACGGTTACGCACACCTACGACGGCAACGGCACCTTCGAGGTCACGCTCGAAGTCGTCGACGAGGGCAACAACTCCGCGACCGAAACAGCCGACGTCGAAGTCCTGGCTCCGGACGACACCCCGCCAGAAGCCGACGCGAGCGCCGACCGCGACGAGGTCGAAGCCGACGCCAACGTGACCTTCGACGCGGGCGGCTCCACCGACAACCGCGAGATATCGAGCTACGAGTGGGAGTTCGACGACGGCGAGACCGCCGAGGGCGAGCGGGTCACCCACGCGTACGACGAGTCGGGGACGTACGACGCGACCGTGACGGTCACCGACGGCAACGACAACACCGACACCGCGAACGTCACCGTCGAGGTGTTCGAGGCCCGCCCGCCGAACGTCTCTGCGTCGGTCCCGGAGACCCTCCGATTCGGCGAGGAGATGGAGGTCGAGGGGTCGGCCGACGACAACGGTGCGGTGGCTGGCTACGAGTGGGAGTTCGGTGACGGGACCACGGCCGAGGGCGAGGCGGCCACCCACACCTACGAGGAGGCGGGCAACTACACCGTGACGCTCACCGCCACCGACCGCGGCGGCCACGCCAACCGGACCACCGAGACTGTCACGGTCGAAGAGCCGGACACGACGCCGCCGACCGCGGGCCTCTCGGTCGACGAGAACGAGACGACGGTCGACGACGAGGTCACCTTCGACGCGAGCGATTCCGCCGACAACGAGACCGGGATCGAATCGTACCGCTGGGACTTCGACGGCGACGGCGAGACCGACGAGACAACCGAGGACGCCAGCGTGGACCACGCCTACGAGGAGGTCGACACCTTCGACGCGAGCGTGACCGTCGTCGACGGCGGCGACAACACCGATACCGCGACCGTCAACGTGACCGTCGAGGCCGAGGAGAAGGCCCATCGGGGCGACGACGGGAACTCGGGCAGCGACTCGGGAAGTAGTTCTGGCGACGGTGGGGGTGGCGGCGGTGGACCCCCGGCGGTGCTCACCGACACCGAAGAGCGCGGCGCGAACGCCGCGCTCGTGGACGTTCGGAACGCCCGGAGCGACGAACCGGTGGCCCTGAGCCTCCCCGAAACCGACGCCGCCGCCGAGACCGGCGTCGAGTTCGACTCGGTGCGGGTGGACCTCGCTGACGACGACCCCCACTTCGCGGTCGAGACCGCCCGCGACGACGAGAACGCGACCGACATCCCCAGCGACGTCGCGCTCGGGTCGCTCGCGGTCGACTCCCGGTACATCGACGCCGACGACGTGTCGTCGGTCACCTACGAGGCGGCGGTCGAGCGTTCCCGGCTCGACGACGCCGGACTCGCGGCGGCCGACCTGACCGCCTTCGAGCGGACCGACGGCGAGTGGCGGCAGGTCGACGCCGAAATCGAGGAGCGCGACGGGACGGTCCTCGTGCGAGCGAACGCCTCGGCGCTGGCCGACGTGGCGGTCGGGGCCGACCACACCACGACACTGACCGACGCCGCGCTCGCCGAGGAGGAGGTCGGGGCCACCGACCCGGTCGAGGTCACCGCGACCGTCGAGAACGAGGCCGAGGAGGCCCGGGAGTTCACGACCGAACTCACCGTCGACGGCGAGGTCGTCGACGAGAAGACCGTCGAGGTGCCGGGCGGGGAGACCGCGGAGGTCGAGTTCGAGCGCCAGCTCGACCCCGGCACTCACGAGGTCGGAGTCGGGGGCGAGCGCGTCGGGTCGGTGACGGTCGCCGACCCCGAACCCGACATCGGGGTCGCCGACCTCTCGCTGAGCGACTCGACCATCGAGGAGGGCCAGCAGGTCGAGATCACCGCGACCGTCGAGAACTCCGGCACTGCGGCGGGCGAGCGCGAGGTCGGCCTGACGCTGTTCGGCGAGCGACTGGACACCGAGACGGTCGAACTCGACGCGGGCGAGACGACCGAGGTCACCTTCGTCCAGCGCATCGACGCCCCCGGGAGCTACGAGCCCGCGGTCGGCGACAGGAGCGCCGAACTGGAGGTCGAGGGCGGGAGCGACGGCAACGGCGAGAGCGACAGCGACGGAGACGGCGACATCGACACGCCCGGCGTGCCCGGATTCGGCGTCGGCGCGGCGGTCGCCGCCCTGCTGGCGGCGACCCTGCTCGCGCGACTCCGGGGGTCGAAGTCGACGTAGCTCGGCGACTCAAACCACCGGGAATCGGCCGGTGACACATTCCACCGGGAATCGGCCGGTGACACATTCCACCGGGGTGGGAATGAAAGGGGCCGCCCGCTCGCGGTCACGCGAGGGAAGCGAGTGTGACCTCGGGAGACGCGGTTTGTCTCCCGGCGTTTACGTGGTCGTCTCAGCGACCCCTATCCGAGCGAGCGAAGCGAGCGAGGATATGTCGCTGAGCGGCCTCCTCGTGAGCGGAGCGAACGAGGGCTCGGAAGACGGCGTTTGTCTTCCGGTGGCGAGCGGGCGGGGGCTTTCTGGGCGGGCTCGTTCACGGATTCTGTTTTTCGTAGCGAGCGGGCGGGGGCTTTCTGGGCGTTCTCGGTTTTGAAAGTCGCAGTTCGTAGCGAGCGGGCGGGGGCTTTCTGGCGGTTCGCGGCGTTTATGCCGACGGTTGGTTACTGTTCGCCGACCGATTACTCTGATTCCGCGTATTCCGGGCGCTCCTCGTAGTCGATGGGGTCGCGCTCGCCGAGGTTCTGGAACGCCTGAAGCCGGAACGCACAGGCGTCGCAGGTGCCGCAGGCCGGGGCCTCCGCGCGGTAGCAACTCCAAGTGTGCTCGTAGGGGACGCTGAGTTCGAGGCCGCGCGCGGCGATGTCGGTCTTCGACAGGTCGGCGAAGGGGGCACGAATCTCGATGTCGGTGTCGTCTCTCGTGCCGGTGTCGACGACCCGCTGGAACGCCTCGAAGAACGCGGGCCTGCAGTCGGGGTAGCCCGAGAAGTCCTCGGTGTGCGCGCCGATGAAGACCGCCGAGCAGTCGTTGGCCTCGGCGTAGGAGACCGCCATCGCGAGGAGGTTGGCGTTCCGGAACGGGACGTAGGACGTGGGGACCTCATCGGCGTCGAGGTCGGCGTCGGCCACGTCCATCTCGTCGTCGGTCAGGCTCGACCCCCCGATGCGGGCGAGGTGGCCGGTCTCGACGTGGAGGAAGTCGGCGGCGTCGGTCTCGTCGGCGAGTCGGCGGGCGCACTCGCGTTCCTTGTCCTCGGTCTCCTGTCCGTAAGAGGTGTGGAGGAGGTAGAGGTCGTAGCCCTGCGCCTTCGCCTCGTAGGCGGCGGTGGCGCTGTCCATCCCGCCGGAGGCGAGGACGACCGCGCGCTCGTCGGTGGCGTCACTCATGTGCGAAGGGTAATCGAGCAGGCCCATGAGTCGTGCGGTCCGGCGCGAGCGGGGACATCGACAGGAATAAAATAAATCCGTCTGATGTGTCCGCCATGGGTGCAATCTCGTCGTTCTCGACCGCGGTCGGCGTTCTGGCCAGGAGTCGCGCACTCCTCGGCGTGGCCCTCCTCGCCTCGGCGGCGAACCTCGGTCTCGCGGCGGTTCCGGCGACGTTCCCCGAACCGATGGCCGGTCTCGTGTCGCTCCCGCTGACCGGAATCACGTACCTCGTCCTGCCGTTCTTCGTCGGCGGCATGCTCGCGATGGCCGAGGAGGGACTCGACGGCGTCGGCGGACTCGGCGCGTTCGCGGCAGGCGGGAAGTCGAACTACCTCCGCCTGCTGGCGTCGATGTTGCTGTTCGGCGTCGTGTTCGGAATCCTCGCGTTCGTGGTTATGCTGGGTCTCGCGGTTGTCGGCATCTTCGTGGTCGGCGTGAACGCGACCGGGGCGGGGAGTTCGCTCGCGGCGGCGAACGCGAGCGTCATCACGATGGCGTTGCTCGCACTGGTCGGCTTGCTCGTCCTGATGATTCCGCCGTTCTTCCTCCAGTTCTACGCCCCGGCAATCGTCGTGTCGGACCTCGGCGTGGTCGAGTCCTTCCAGCGGAGCGCGGGCCTCGTCCGTCGGAACCTCGCGTCCACGCTCGGCTACAGCGCGATTGCCGGACTCGCCGGTAGCGCGGCGGGCGTCGCGGGCGTCGTCGCCTCGCTGCTCGGGGGGACGTACGGGGACACGACCACGACCGGCGCGGCGGTACCCGAGGTCGGTCTCGGGGTCGTCGCGGCCGCGGCGGTCCTGACGGTGGTCGTCACGACGCTCGTCTCGGCGTTCGGCGTGGTTTATCAGGTCGCGTTCTACACCGACCGCCTCGACTCGCTCGCCTGAACGGCGAGCGAGTCGGCCCGCGGAAGCCGTCACGAACCGCGACCTGCGCTCGCCTACGTCCCCGGTGCGTCGTTCCAGAGGGTGACGTGGAGCCGGGGGGTGTACCGGAAGCCGAACTCGCGGGCGAGTTCCGCGGTCACGGGGCGGGTCTCGGCCAGACGCTCGCGAGTCGCGCCCTCGGGCATCAGGAGGACGTTCTCGTCGGGGACCGGAACGTCGGCAGTCCCGCGAATCCGCTCGACGAGGTCGGTGACCTCGTCCATATCTCCGCGGTCGGAGACGACGAACTTGAGCTGGAAGTCGTAGGACTCGACCAGCGCGGCGAGCGAATCGAGGTCGACGCGGCGCTCCTCGTGGCGCGCTTCCCACTCGCCCTCGCCCTTCGGGTCGCGCTCGGGCGTCGGCGAGCTGGACGCGAGCTTCGGGCTGACGCTCGCGAGGTCGATGGGAGCGTCCCGGAAGACGGTGCCGTTGGTCTCGACGGTGGTGTGGTACCCCCGCGCGTCGAGTTCGTCGAGCAGGGTCTCGACCGCGTCGTGGATCATGGGTTCGCCGCCCGTGACGACTACGTGGTCGGCCCCGAACGACTCGACCTCCCCGAGTATCTCCTCGACGCTCATCGTCGCGTGGGTCGGCTCCCACGAGGTGTGATAGGAGTCACAGAACCAACACCGGAGGTTACATCCCGAGGTCCGGACGAAGACGCTCGGCACGCCAGCGAGTCGGCCCTCGCCCTGCAGGGACTCGAAGAGTTCGTTTATCGGGAGCGCGTCGTCGGACGCCGCGGTCGTCTCGCTCCGCTCGCCGCCGCGCCCGCTCTCGTCGTCACCCACGTCGCTGGTCACCGGCATGGTCAGAACTCCGCGCCGCCACAGAGCTCTGCGGTCTCGCTGACCTGCACCGCGACCTCCGAGACCGTCTCGGGCAGTTCCGATTCGAGGCGGGCCTCCAGCACCGCGCTCATCACCTCCGCGGTCGGCGGGGCGTCCAGCACCACCAGCGCGTCGCCGTCGCCGGTCTCCTCGAAGGCCTCGACGAGGGGGTCGCGGGACTCCAGCAGGAACCTGTGGTCCCACTCGGAGAGTATCGACGTAATATCGCCCTTGTCGACGACCCACCCTTCCTCGCGGAGGTCGCCGACGACCTTCACCGATATCTCGTAGTTGTGTCCGTGCGGGCGACTACACTTGCCGTCGTGGTGGAGGATTCGGTGGCCCGCGCTGATTCGAATCGGGCGGTCCCGGCCGACGTAGAGGGTCCGCTCGTCGGCGTCGAACGAAGGTGATTGAAGTACTCGTTCAGGCATATCAGGAGATTCTCCCGGCCGCACTTAAATTCGCGCAAACGGGGTCGCGGAGTAGGAGACGGAAGTCACGTATGAATGCGAGAGCAGATGTGGATACGTGGGCCTCGAATGCCCCCGCCCGCTCGCTACGAACCGTCTCACGAGACGGAACGACGAACACCCAGAAAGCCCCCGCCCGCTCGCCACCTGCAGAGCGGAGCTCTGCCGAGCCCTCGTTCGCTCCGCTCACGAGGAGGCCGCTCGGCGACATATCCTCGCTCGCTTCGCTCGCTCGGATAGGGGTCGCCGAGACGACCAAGCAAGCGCGAGCGGGCGGCCCCTTTCATTCCCACCCCGTGGTCTGCGTCACCGGGCGATATCTCGTGGAAGACGTCACCCAGTTCGCTCGGACCCCGAATCGTCCGGGCGCTCGGCCAGTCGGTCGAACCGCGACTGTGCCTCCTCGCTCCGTCGCTCGGTCTCGTCGGGGTCGCGGCGTGCCGAGACGAGGATGCCGTTCCGGACCGTCACCCGGAGGACGGCGTCCTGCTCGCGGGCCTCGGCGGGCAGTCGGCCCGGTCGGACCGCGAGTTCGCCCGCGAGGTCCTCGTCGTCTTCGACGAGCAGGACGGCGCGCTCTCCGTCCCCCCGACCCCCCGGGCGTCCGGTCTCGAAGCGGTCGACGACCGCGGTGTAGCGTCCGTCAGGAACCATAGCTCTCCTCCGCGACGAGTTCGCCTTCGTCGGTCCGGACGAAAACGGTGTCGCCGTCGTTGTTCCAGACCGGGGCGTCCGAGCCCCAGTAGAGGCGGCCCTCGCCGTCTCGCCCCTCACCGGTGTGGAGCGTCAGGGCCTCGCCGGGGGCGAGGGCGGTCCCCTCCGGGAACGCGTAGGCATGGCCCGCCTCGTCGGCGACGGTCCACCCCGAGAGGTCGAGCGTCCGGTCGCCCCCGTTCCGGAAGACGACGTACTCGTCGTCGAGGTTCTCCCAGTCGTCCCCCGCCGCGTCGGCGTGGACCTCGGCGACTCGGAGGTCGGTCGAGTCCCGCGATTCCGTCGGCTCGCCGCCGTCGGGCGCGGCTCGCGGGCGGTCCCCGCCCCCGACCGGGAACCGCGCCCGGAGTTCGAGCGGGCCGCCCGCGCCGGGTTCTACGCCCGGCGCGTCCCGGAGGTCGAGCGGCCGGGTCGGGGCCTCGCGCTGGGTGGCGACCGCGAACCGCTCGCCGTCGGTCTCGAACGCGACCGTGCCGTGGACCCCGGTCCAGTAGGTCGGGACCCCGCGGTCGGCGAGGCGCGCGAGGAGTTCGTCGTGTGGGTGACCGTACCGGGAGTCGTAGGCGCTCTGCACGACGACCGCCCGGGGATCGCTCGCGTCGAGCAGGCCCGGCCCGGTGCTGGTGTTGCTCCCGTGGTGGCCCGCCGCGAGCACCGAGGCGTTCAGTCCCGACCCGTACGTCTCCCGGAGGTAGCGCTCGCCGGTCCGCTCGGCGTCGCCGGTCAGCAGGACGCTGGCGTTCCCGTGTGCGACCCGGAGGGCGACGCTGTTCTCGTTGCGGTCCTCGCCGGAGAATCCGCCCTCGGGCGGGGCGAGCACGTCGATGTCGGCCCCCGCCATCGGAATCTCGTCGCCAGCCTGCGTCCGGTAGAGGGTCACGTCGTGGGTCTCGACCGCGTCGAGGTACCGGTCGTAGGTCGCCGTGGCGGCCGCGACGCCGGGGTCGTACACCGCGCCGACGCCGTCGGCCTCGGTCTCGTAGTACTCGATGACCGCGGCGTGGCCGCCGATGTGGTCGGCGTCGGCGTGGGAGGTGACGAGGCCGTCGATTCGCTCGACGCCGCGCTCGCGGAGGTACTCGAGGACGTGCTCGCCGTCGTCGTTCCAGTTGCCCGTGTCGTACAGCAGGGTCTCGCCGGTCGGGCCGACCACGAGCACGCTCGTTCCCTGCCCGACGTTGATGAAGTGGACCGAGAGGGTCCCGTCGGTCGCGTTGGCGGTCGGCGGCGGGCCGCCGACCGCCTCGACCGCCGCTGTCGTCTCGGTCCCCGTCCCCGCTGTCGTCTCGGTCTGCTCGGCGATTCCCCCGAGACACCCCGCGAGACTCGCGAGGACGACGACGGCGACCGCCGAGAGAACGAGCGACCGGGACCGAACTGGGAGGGCGCGCATCGACTCATCTACGACGGCACGAGACGACAATCCTTCTCAAAGTGATGTTACACGTCCCGGGCGAAACGAACTCGCGTTCGCCCCTCGCTCGCGAGGGGCGAACGCGAGCGACCGGATGTCGGCTACCGTGAATCCCCGGAGGCGCGCTCACGGCCAATCGCCCCTGCGAGTGCCAGCAGGAAGCCCAGCCCGTACTGGACCTCCGGGTCACGAAGCCCGCGAACCAACCCGACGGGGCCGACCTGTTCGGGCGGGCCGCGCTGGGCTTCGCCGACGCCTTCCAGCAACGTCTCGATACCGTCGCGGGTGTCGTCGTCTGCGGCCGTCTGTGCGACTTCGCCGAGCGACGCGCCGGTGCTGGCCAGCGAGGCGACCATCTCGTCGTCGAGCGCGGCGGTCGCCAGCGACCCGACTCCCGCGAGCTCTGCCAGCTCGTCGAGCGTGCCGGTTCTCTGGAGGACGAGCAGCGTTTCGAGCGCGTCCTCCAGTTCGTCGGCGTTCTGGCCGACGGTCCCGGCCAGCGCGACCGTCTCGTCGGTCGCGAGCCCGTCTGCGGATTCGGCGAGCGTCGACCCCGTGGCCGAGAGGTCACGGACCATCTCGTCGGTGAGCGCGCTCTCGCCCAGCGAGAGTACGTCGAGCAGTTCGTTGACGGCGTCGAGGCGGTCTACGAACTCGGCGACGGCCTCGGGGTTCTGCTCGATTGCCGCTTCGAGGTCGGACCGGTCGGGTTCGGCTCCGTCGGCCATGGTCAGAGTAGCCCCCGTGCGGTGAGCCAGTACGCTTCGTTGTACGCCAGCTTCGACCAGTGGAGCTTCTCGGAGGGGGGCGCCGGTGACGGCGGGCTCTCGAAGTCGAACTCGACGAACGACGCCGAGTCCATCCCCGTCTCGATGAAACACAGCGTCTTCCCGTCGTAGGTCGCCGTCGCCGGTCGACCGCGAATCTCGCTGGCGAGTCGCTGGCCGACGACGCTGGCCTGATAGTGGGCGACGCTACCCGCGTTGGGAACGCCCGTGTCGGCGGTATCGCCGATTGCGTAGACATTCTCGGCCGCCTCGGCTTCGAGGGTGTGCTTGTCGACGTTCACCCATCCGTCGTCGCCGAGTCCCACTTCCTCGATCAAGTCGATGCCGCCGTGGGGCGGAATCGTCACGAGGAGGTCGTAACCGAGCTCGGTTCCCTCCATCGAAGTGATCGTCTGCGCCTCGGGGTCGACCTCCTCGGCGTTGAAGAACGTCTCGACCTCGATGTCGCGTTCCTCCATGATGGGTCGGGCCCACTCGGCGATGTGGGGGTTGCCGTGGACTCGCTGGATCGGATACGTGTAGGTGACCTCGACCTCGTCGCGGAGGCCGCGCTCGCGGAACCAGTCGTCGGCCATGAAGACGAACTCGAGTGGTGCCGCCGGACACATGTGTGGCGTCCCGATGACGCTCAACACGAGGTCGCCCTCGGTGAACTCCAGAAGCTCGTCGCGGAGGTCGGTCGCGCCCGACTCGCTGTAGTAGTCGTACCCACCTTCCGCGAGACCGGGAATCCGTTCGGGTTCGAGCGTCGACCCGGTCGCCAACACGAGGTAGTCGTAGCCGACCGACGGGGTGTTACCGCGGAACCGAAGCCGCTTGGATTCGGTGTCGATGTCGGTCACGCGGTCGATTCGGAGATCGACGGCGTCGTCGACGAGGTCGCCGAGAGGCCGTCGACCGTCTTCGGGTTCGCGCTGGCCGAACGGCACGTACAGCCAGACCGGCTTGTAGACGTGATCGGGGTCGTCGTTGACCAGCGTGATGCGGACCTCGGCGGCGTCGAGTTCGGGTTCGAGTCGTTCGGCGAGGTCGTTCGCGAGGACGGCCCCACCGGTCCCGCCACCGACGATGACGACGTGTTCGGTCATGCTTTCTCCACGTAGAACTCGTAGTGGTCGTCTGGCTCTTCGACGGCGAGCAGTTCGTTGCCAGCTTCCTCGACCCACTCCGGAACGTCGGTCAGCGATTGTTCGCTGTCGCTCAGGAGCCGAATCACGTCGCCGGACTCGGCGCTCCGGGTCTTTCCGATGAGGTCCATCAGCGGACCGGGGCAGGCCGCGCCTCGAGCGTCGACGGTTTCGTCGGGTTCGATGTCGGTCATAGGTCTCTCACGGGTGGTAGTTGGAAGCGGACCGTATTAGTATTGTGCGTCTATTCCAAGATACTGAAAAAGCAGGTCGTGGAGTCGGCAAGTGAGTGTGGCGGTCGCCGACCCGCAGGGAGGACTCGGACCGACCAGTCGAACCCGAGGACGTAATGGAACCGAGTTCGTCGCGTGTCTCGTCGGAGTCGACCCCCGACACCGCTCTTGCTCGTCGATTCGACGGCCGGTCGCGCAACGTAGCCGCTGTCACGGTCGGTCTCGGCGACCGACTCGCCGGAGTGGTCGATGGTCTGGAACCATTCTATCCTATCTGGTACCCGACGTATCGATACCCAGCAGTCGGTACAGGAGACAGACCCGGACGACCCCCGTCAGGGCGAGGAGGACGCCCAACAGCGTCGCGACCGTGCCGACCGTCGTCCCGAGTCCCAGTAGGCCGACGAGCGTCGCCACTCCGACGGCGGCCATCGCGACGCCGACAGCGATTCGGGTCGCTCGGTCCGTCGCACCGATATTGCTCTTCATGCCCACGATTACACACCGCGAGTACCTAAGTCTTATTCGACGACCGGCCGACGCCGAATCAGTCGGGCCGTCCAACCCACCGTATCGGTGGACTGCTACCGCTCGGTCTGTCCATCGGCGGACTACGACCGCTCGGTCCGATCATCGGTGGACGACGACCGCCCCGTCTGGAACGCCCACGCAGTCGGAATCCGCGTGTAGATGACTGCGTTGTCGACGAGCGCGTCGACCGGGACGTACTCGTCGGGAGCGTGGACGGTGTCGGTCCCGAGCGCGAACTCGACGGTCGGAATGCCCGCGTTCCGGAGCGCCTTGGCGTCGCCGCCGCCCGTGGCGCTTCGGCGGAACACGCGCTCTCCCGTGACGCTCTCCGCCGTCGACGCGACCGCTCGGACGATAGGGCTGTCGAGCGACTCGGCGGTCCCGATGCTCCGAGACACGTCGGCGATGGTGACGCCCTCGCAGTCGGCGACGCAGGACCGGACCTCCGAGAGCATTTCGGGCGTCTGGACGCCCGCAGTCAGTCGGATGTCGATCTGGGCACGGGCCGATTCGGGGACGCTGTTTATCGCGTCACCGCCTTCGAAGACGCCGAGATTGATCGAAGGAGACGCGAACAGATCGCGAGCCGCGTCCTCGCCCAGCAACGGGGTGTAGTACTCGACCGATTCGTCTACGATGGCTTCCACGTCGGTATCGAGGTCGAGTTCCCGAGAGCCGAAGCGACCTCGAAGGGTCTCGACGGCGTCGTAGAGTCGGTCGATCGCGTTGACGCCGAGCGATGGCCGTGAGCCGTGAGCCCCCTCACCGCTCGCCTCGAGTGTCAACCAGATACTGCCGCGGTCGGCGACGGTCACGGAGTGTCGCCCGGTCTCGCAGGTCGGTTCGCCGATCACGCAAGCGTCTGCATCGAGACGGTCGCCCTCCAACAGCGCGGGCAGACCGGCGTCCCCGCCGACCTCCTCGTCGCTCACCAGAGCGAACAGGAGGTCGACCGGCGGCTCGGTATCGGTCGCTGTAAACGCCCGAATCGCGAACAGCATCGACGCGACGCTGCCTTTCATGTCGGTCGCCCCGCGACCGTAGAGACGCTCGCCGACGCGTTCGCCAAGCGGGTCGTGCGTCCACGCATCGGCGTCGAACGGTACGGTATCGAGATGTCCGTTGTACAACAGCGTGCGGTCCGAGGCTCCGGGGACCCGAACGAGGAGGTTCGGCTTCGCCGAGTCGGCCGCGAATCGCTCGACGTCGACCGGTAGCGCGTCGAGGAAATCCTCGATTGCGTCGACGATATGTCGGGTATCGCCGGGTGGGTTCGACGTGTCGACCGCGAGCAGTTCGAGGGCGAGTTCGACCAACTCCTCGCGGTTCGCTCGGACGTGCGCGGCCGGGGTACCGTCGCGCATGGTCAGTCGAGTTTGCCGCCGAGGACTTTCGCCGCCGTGAGGACCGGGTCCCAGACGGGGCTGAACGGCGGCGCGTAGGCCAGGTCTGCGTTCCGCAGTTCGGTCACCGTCATGCCCGCCGTCAGCGCCATCGCAATCGTGTCGATTCGCTTTGCGCCCTCGCGACCGACGACCGTTCCGCCGAGCAGTCGGCCGGACTCCCGGTCAGCCAGCAGCGTGACGGTCAGTTCGTCCCCGCCGGGGTAGTAGTGGGCTCTCGACGGTGCCGAAATCGAGACCGAGACGGGGTCGAAGCCAGCCTCTCGCGCCCGCCGTTCGTCGACGATGCCTGTGCGGGAAGCGCCGAGGTCGAACGCCTTGACGATGGCCGTCCCGGCGGTCTCACCGACCGGTTCCGGGTCGCCAGCGACGGTCTGGCCGATTGCACGGCCAGCGCGGTTCGCGGTCAGCGCCAGCGGTACGTGGTCGGGCTCGCCAGTCACGACGTGGCGGGCCTCCGCGCAGTCGCCCGCGGCGTAGACGTTCTCGTCGTTCGTCCGGCCGAATTCGTCGGTCGCGATGGCTCCGGTCTCGCCCACTTCGATGCCAGCGTCCTCGGCGAGGCCGGTGTTCGGCGCGACGCCGACGCCGACTATCGCGATATCGGCGGGACGAGCCCCGTCTTCGAGGACGACGCGCTCGACGGCCCCGTCACCGTCGAACCCCGAAACCGCGGTGTCGAGGTGCAGATGGACGCCCTGCTCTCGCAGGTGGTCCTCGACGACCTCCGCGACCGCGTCACCGAACGGCTGGAGGACGTGAGGGAGCATCTCGTAGAGGTGGACCTCGGCTCCCCGTGCCGACAGGGCTTCGGCCATCTCGATGCCGACGTATCCCCCGCCGACGATGCCCGCGGTGTCGGGCGCGCGCTCGGTCACGTAGTCCTCGATGGCACCGGCTTCGTCCATGTCGTGGATGGTGAACACGCCGTCGAGGTCGAGGCCGTCGAACGGCGGTTCGACGGCGGTCGCCCCGGTCGCAACGAGGAGGTGGTCGTAGGGCTGTTCGAACGTATCGCCGTCACCCTCGACGGTGACGGTCTCGGCCTCCGGGTCGACTTCGACGACCTCGTGGCCGGTTCGTAAGTCGATGTCGCGCTCCTCTCGGAACTCCTCGGCCGTCACGGCGACCAAGTCGTCGAGGCTCTCTACCTCGCCTTTGACGTAGTAGGGCATCCCGCAGGCGGCGTAGGACACCCACTCGCCCTTCTCGAAGACGACGACGTTTAGTTGCGGGTCCTCGCGCTTGGCCTTGCTCGCGGCGCTCATCCCTGCGGCGTCCCCGCCGACGACCACGAACGTATCGCTCATATTCAACAGTTCGACCGACAGGACCAAAAGTATTCCTCAATTTTCACAATATTGTGAGATACAACTCGGGTCCGGAGTGGGTCACCCGGAGAGCGATTCTGCGGGGAAGCCGGTAGTCGAAGAGCGGAACGTCGGTGTCGCCCGGCGGTCGGCCACTCCATCTGGCGGGACTTTCACTCTCGAACACCGAGCGAAAACGAATCAGTCGGCGGTGGACGCTTGCTGGCGATTCGTCACACGTAGCGACGAAACGGTCGTGTAGAGGATGGCGATAGCGACGACGACTGCCGCGCCGATGACGAGCACCAGTCCGAGCAGTTCGAGGGTCGAGTTGCCGACGTAGGAGCCGACCTCACCGACGCCGACAGCGGCGGCCCCGACCAGTAGCATCCCGCCGAAGTAGATCTTGATGTCGTCGGCGTCGACGACGGCGGTCGCTGCAGAGCCGATGCGAGCGCCGAGCGCGCTCCCCAGCAACAGCGGCGCGACGATACCGAGGTCGACGCCACCTCCCTGACCGTAGAGGTAACTCCCCAGACCACCGGAGAAGACGATCTCGAAGAGGTCGGTCCCGACCGCGACCGGGACCGGGACGCCGATGGCGTATATCATCGCAGGCATCCGGATGAATCCGCCACCGACACCGAGGAATCCCGACAGGAGGCCGGTCGCGAAGGCGACGGCCGTGATGACCCACGCGGAGACGCGGACATCGCCGCGAAGCGTCACCATCGGCGGAATCCGAACCGTCCGTTGAATCGTCTTCGCGACCTCGGGAATCTCGTACTCGCTGAGGTCCTTGTCGGCCGCCTCGTGGTCGATACCACCGTCACCATCGCTCGTCAGGGCGTCACGGGTGACCATCGCTCCGACCCCGCCCAGCAGGACGACGTAGGCGATACTGATGATGCCACCGGCCAGTCCCAGCGATTCGAGATAGTAGACGCTGGCGCGTCCGGCCTCGATTCCGATGGTCGTTCCGGTGATCATGATTACGCCGAGTTTGTAGTCGACCTGCCCGAGGTCGTGGTGTTTCAGGGTCGCGATGACTGCGGTGCCGAAGACGAACGCCATCCCGCTACCGACCGCGACGGGTGCCGGGTAGTCTAACATCAGCAGGGCGGGGGTGACGAGGAACGACCCACCCATGCCGAAGAACCCGAACAGCACGCCGACGACGAGACCGAATCCGACGAACAGGACCAGCATCTCCGGGCTCGTCTCCAGTACCCCGAGTCCGTCGAATAGCTTATCGAGCATTCTGTTCACCCTCGACTAGGAGTTCCATGATGTAGGGTCCGAGTAGCCGTTCGAGACCGCCGTAGCCCACGTACAGCACGATTGCTTCGAGTAGTATCGTGCCGATGAGCAAGGCCGTCTCCGGATCCCACGTCGGTACTTCTAATCCTGCCATCGATTCTCCCTCTGATCTCCGACCGCGGAAATTCGGTGTTGGTACATTTCTGCTCAATACCCTCTACCCGGTTCGTGCGTTTAACAGTTTTGGGTCTACTACACAATACTATATTCGCGTAACCTCGACTGGAGTATCGATAACTTATGGATAAGATATAGGGCCGACCGACTCCGGAAACGGCCCGGCCACCTCCATGGGCCGCGCATCCAGTGACGGAAATGGAACATAGCCGTATTGACGCCGGTCGGCGGAACGGTTCGTACGAAGACGGTACGCATGCCCGACCGGCCAGTACAAAGCGACGGGAGAATCTCGAACAGCCAGCAGACTCGTCGAGCGGTTGGTCTGACGGAAAACAGTCGTCGGCGAGAGCCGACTCGCCCCGAAGGCGAGGTCGGTTCGTGTGGTCGAACGACGGACACCGAGACTCCCTCCGCGACAGACTACAGGGCCATAGCGGTAGCGACGTACGCGAGCCCGAACGAGAGCGCGAACGAACCCACCCACGCTCCCAGCGTCACGCCGATCTTCCGTGCGTCGACCGCATCCCGTCCACCCACTGCCGCACCGCTCCCGATGATGGCGCTAACGACGACCTCGTTGAACGACACGGGGACGCCTAACAGGACGGCCAGCTGTGCGATCAGGAACGACGGGACGAGTGCCGAGATAGCGCGCCGCGGTCCCAGCGACGAGTAGTCCTGCGCCAGCGACTTGATCATCCTCGGGGCACCCGTCCACGACCCCGCGAGCATCCCGAGGCCACCACCGACGAGCACGGCGACCATCGAAACCATCTCGACCTCGTCGAGGAGCGGAATCAGCGGCCCGACCGCGAGTCCGACCTGACTACCGCCCGCGGAGAACGCGACGAGCGAACCGAGCGCGAGCAACACGCGTTGCAACCCCCCGTGCTGGTCTCGGCCGATATCCCACCAGACGACGGTCGCGACGGCCACTGCTACACCGCCGGTAACGACGACCGCCGATGCACCTCCGTCGACCGCCAGTACCTGCTGGCCGACCTCTCGGAGAGTCCCTGCGGAGTTGGCCCCGCCGAGGAAACCGAACTCGACGTTCACGAGGACGGCCGCGACGAGGCCGACGAGGACGGGGACGCTGTACCGTTCGGGTACGTCGGGTCGCGGGAGGATACTCGCGATGGCGTACGCGACCCCGCTACCCACGAACGGTGTCAACACCCAGACGGCGGCGATCTGCTGGTACTTCGGCCAGACCGGCGTGCCACCGAGGGCGAGACCGACGCCGATGACGGCTCCGGTCACTGTGAACGCGGTCGCAATCGGGTACCCCGTGATGATGCCGACTGCCATCAGTCCGGCACCCAACACCAACACGAGGATGACGCCAGCGACGGGCATACTCATACCGCCGACCAGACCGCTCCCGACGGCTTCCGAGACGTTGCCACCCTGCGTGACGGCACCGGCGAACCCGAAGAGACCGACCAGAAGGGCGGCCCGCATCGTCCCGATGGCGTTCGCCCCGACGGCGGGAGCGAACGGGGTGGCACCGCTCGACCCGGCACCGATGACCCACGCCATGAACAGGCTGGCGAGCCCTGCACCGGCGAAGAGGGCGATGAGAGCGAGGTCCATGGAAATCGGAGAACTCAGTCTGCGCCGGTCGCCGCAGTGTCACGAGTCCGAGTGCGACTGCGCCACCAGCCCTGGAGGTACGCGCCGAGGAACATCCCGGCGAGCGCCCAGAGGATGGTGACGTTACCGACCCCGAGGCTCGCGTACGCCGCACCCGGACAGATACCGGACAGGCCCCAGCCGACGCCGAATATCGCGCCGCCGACGAGGACGTTCCGGTCGAACGGCTTCAACCGGCGCTCGTAGGGCTTCCCTGTGAGGGGTGCGGCGTCCCGGATGCGGGGGAGCAGTGCGAACGCGACCCCGGAGACGATTGCGGCACCGAACATGACGAACGGGAGTCCGAGGTCCTCGAACTGGAGGAAGTCCAGCACGACTTCCGGGCGCGCCATGTGGCTGAACCCGAGCCCGAACCCGAATATCAGGCCGCCGACGAAGATCAGCGGCACGAACAGGGGGTGGCGGTCGCTCATGGGCTCACCCCCAGCGCGGCGACGACCTGCGCGGTACCGATTGCCACGGTCAGGAACGTCAGCACGCCGACGAGCGACGTCTTCGACGCCGAACCGACGCCACAGACGCCGTGGCCCGACGTACAGCCCTTGCCGACCCGGGTGCCGATACCGACGAGGATGCCGCCCAGGAACAACCGCCACGGCTGGACCTCGGTCGTCCAGAGCGTCACGCCCGCGACCTCGTACAGCTGTCCGGTGGTTCCCGGTTGGTAGAGCGAGCTCGATACTAGGCCAGACTGGAACGTCGCAGCGAACGCCGCTCCGCCCAAGACGATGCCAGCCGTGAACACGACGCGCCAGTCGCGCGAGGACACGTACTGCTGGAACCGCGGCTGGTCGGAGACGTACGACAGCGTCGATTCCAGAAAGGTACTCGCGCCAGCGGGAATCCCGGTCCCGAGGTAGATCAGGACGGTCCCGAGGCCGACGAGTAGCCCGCCGACGGCGTAGCGACTGATTCCGTTGGGAAACAGCTCGGCGGCCGTCTGGAGCAGTATGGGGTCAGTCACCATTGGCGTCGTTAGTCACCCGCGAGGGATTCCTGGCTTGCGGCGCAGTTGTTCGGTCCGAGTTCGAGCGTGAACGCCTCCTCGTCGTCGACCTCGTTCTGCCCGAGGTTGGTCGCGATGATGTCCTCGTAGTTGGCGGGCCGCGGGGGCATGTCCGAGAGGACGAGTTCGACGAACTCGTCTTCGTCCATCGTCAGCGCGTCCATCTCCTCGACGAGCTCGCCAATCGGTGCCGTGTAGGTGCCGTCGTTCGCGGACTCGGCGGCGTCGCTGAAGTGGGCCCCGCCGACGAGGGTGTCGTCGGGGAGCGTCAGGACGCGCTCCTGAAGCGACTCGTAGAGCATCCTGGCGGCGTCGGGTGCGCCGTCGTCGCCCTCTTCGAGGTCGGGCCGGGCGACGCTCTCGACGAACAGGCCGTCGCCGGTCGCGAGCAGGCTGTCGTCGACGAGGTACGAGGTCATCCCGGTCGTGTGACCGGGGGTGTAGACGGCTTCGACGGTGGCGTCACCGACGGCGAAGGTGTCGCCGTCGGCCGCGAGCGTCATCTCGTCGGCGTACGTGACGCCGCGGTCGACGGCCGCCTCGGGGATGACGCCCTCGACGCCCGCGTCGTCGAGCGCGCGGACGCCCGAGAGGTGGTCGGCGTGGATGTGGGTGTCGATAGCGTACTTCAGTTCGACGCCCAGTTCGTCGGCGTCGGCGAGGTAGCGGTCGGTGAACGCCCGTAGCGGGTCGATGATAGCGGCCTCCCCGTCGTCGTAGACGAGGTAGCCGAGACAGCCCGAGGACGGGCGCTGGTACTGGAGGAGCGTCCCCGCGCCGTCGTAGCGGTCGACTTCGACCGCTTCGTAGATGCTCGCCCAGCCGTTCATGCCGTCTTCGAGGTGGTCGACGTCGTAGCCGCGCTCCGCGAGCGTGCCAGCGACGTACTCGCTGGCACCGCCCTTCGCACAGAGGACGGTCACCGGTCGGTCGTCGGGAATCCGGTCGAGTACCTCGTCGTCGATCTCGTCGTCGAGGAACTCGAAGTAGGGGACGTTGATCGACGTGACGTTCTCGCCGTCGATGCGCCACTCCTCGTAGTCGGATTCCATGCGCGCGTCGAGGAGCGTGACGTCCTCGCCAGCGTCGATGCGGTCTTTGAGCGATTCCGGGTCGATGGTCTCGACCGATGCGTCGGGGGTCGGGAAGTCGTCTGCGTTCATCGTGTGTATCCCAACGTACCGGCCGGACACACAAAAGGATTTGCATAGTAATCCGATAACCACACAATATAGGTTGGACCGGTGTTCGCCCCGAGACCAGTTCGGCAGGGTCGTGATTCGGATATGTTCGCCGATTCGGGGTCCGAACGCGTGCACGAGAGACTATTTACGGTAGCGTCCGTGCCTTGGTGAACCCCGAACGGACGCGCGGCTGTTCTCGAATCGTGCAAGAACCGGCACGTTTTTAACCGCGGAAACGGTATTGTGTGATAGCTCCAATACAGAACAACGGGGCAGATTCAACATGAGTGCAGAATTCGACATCACGGAGACGCTCGACGTGAAAGGCGCATCGTGTCCCATGCCGGTCGTCAAGACGAAGTCGGCTATCGACGACCTCGGTGAGGGCGAGGTACTGGAAGTGCTGGCGACGGACTCGGGTAGCATGAGCGACATCGACGGCTGGGCGTCCAGCACCGCTGGCGTCGAACTCCTCGACCAGGTCGAGGACGGCGACGTCTACAAACACTACGTGCGGAAGACGGAGTGACGATGAGTACGGACGCACCCGACGCGTCGGCCGAAGAGTTGTCCGACGAGTCCGCCGACGCGCCGTCGCGCGAAGAACTCGCCGCCCGCGTCGAGGAACTGGAAGAACAGCTGGCCGCGGTCGCGAGCGACGACGAAGACGGAACGAAGAAGATGAGCATCATCGCGACCAAGGGGACGCTCGACATGGCGTACCCGCCGCTCATCCTCGCGAGCACCGCCGCCGCGTTCGGCTACGAGGTGACGGTGTTCCACACGTTCTGGGGACTCGACATCCTCCACGAGGAGCGTTCGAAGAACCTCAAGCTCAGCTCCGTCGGCAACCCCAACATGCCGGTACCGAACGCCGTGGGGGCGCTCCCCGGGATGGACCGAGTGACCACCTCGATGATGGAGAAGAAGATCGCCGACAACGACACCGCGACCATCGAGGAACTCATCGAGACCTCCCTCGACATGGGCGTGGAGTTCCAGGCGTGCCAGATGACCATCGAGCTGATGGACTACGACGAGGACGACTTCTACGACGGCGTCACCACGGGCGTCGGCGCGGCTACCGCGGTCCAGGACATGGCCGAGGCCGACATCCAACTGCTGATCTAGCGGATACACCTTCTGGCGTATCGACCGCCGGACCACGCCCGTTCTCCGGGTCGAGGCCGTTCGACCGTTCGTGCAGTCGCACCGCTGGTCCTACTCTGCAGACCCATCACTCGCCCGGCCGCGACCGAGACGGTGCTGGTCCTCGGTGCTGTCGCGCCCGCTCAGACCGAGTGACAGTCGTCGCTCGTCGGGGATTGGCTCAGCCCTTTCGGGGTAGTCGGACTGGCGGTCACGGGGTAGGGGCGGGGGCGTCGCCCGCGACGCGGGCGACACCCCCGCCTGCTCGACACTGCTGGCCGAGACGCCAGCTATCTGCCCGTGACCACCGGAAGACAAACCGTGTCTTCCGAGCCTCGCCGTCCTGCGTCCGGCGAGACGCCGGTGGGAAATCTGCGCCCACCGAGGTCACACTCGCTTTCGCTCGCGTGACCGCGCGAAGCGTCCGGGCAGGACTGGTCGCCTTCTCCTACTTGAACCCTCGGAGTCGTGACCCCTGAGACCGGTTCCGGACCGCGCGGTCCGGAACCGGTCTCAGACGTACTCCGACTCCCGGAAGTACAGCACCAGAATCACCGTCATCCCGAGCATTCCGAGCATCACCGCGGGGTAGCCGAACGCCCACCCGAGTTCGGGCATGTTGTACGCGCTTCCCTCGAAGTTCATGCCGTAGACGCCAGCGACGAACGTGAGCGGCAGGACGATGGTCGCCACGACGGTCAGGCGCTTCATCACCTCGTTGGTCGAAAGCGACAGCGTGTTGAGGTAGATGTCGCGCGCGCCGCTGGCGAGGTCGCGGTACGTCTCCGTCAGGTCGACCAACTGGACGAGGTGGTCGTACACGTCCCGATAGTACTTCTCGGTCTGCTCGCGCACCTGCTCGGGGTCGCCGCGGGCGAGGTACCCCACCGCCTCCCGCGAGGGCCACAGCAGCTTGCGGAACGAGAGGAGCTCCCGCCGGACGTTGTTGATGGTCTCCAGCGTCTCGGTGTCGGTCGCGGTGGTCACGTTCTCCTCGACCGCCTCGATCTGGTCCTCGATGGCGTCCAGCACCTCGAAGTACTCGTCGACGATGGCGTCGGCGATGCGGTAGGCGGCGAAGTCGGGCCCCTGCCGGAGGATGCGCCCCTCCTCGGCGGCGACCATGCCCCAGACGCGCTCGACCGCGTCGACCTCCTCGGTCGAGAGGGTCACCAGCCAGTCCTCGCCGACGAACAGGCCGAGCGATTCGGTCCCGATCTCCTCCCGGAAGGTGGTCTCGCCCCGGCGGAGGGTCGCGGTCTTGAGCAGGACGAACGCGTGGTCGTCGAACTCCTCGGTCTTCGGCCGGACGGTGTTGCGCACGTCCTCGACCGACAGCGAGTGGATTCCGAACGTCTCGGCGACCCGGTCGAGTTCCCGGGGCGACGCGCCGGACGCCCGGACCCACGTCGTCCCGGGCGCGTCGCGGGCGGTTTCGAGGTCGGTGTGGACGGTCGCGCCCTCGGTCGTGTACACGACGGAGCGGATCGTCACGGTCGGTCCTCCCCCGCGATGCCGATGGCGAAGAGCGTCACTCCGACCAGCACCGCCGTCACCGAGAACGCCCGGCCGGGATACGCCGCGGCGACGCCGACGACGTACCCGAGCAGGCCGACCGCCGTGAGCGCCGTTCCGGCGGCGAGCGCGCCGTTCATACCAGTATCTCCGACGCGGGGGAGAAAAGCGTTTGGCGCTACTCGTCGTGTTCGACGCCGCGGATGAGTTCGTTGACCTTCTCCTGCTGGCCGGGTAGCTTCTGGGGGTAGGCGCCGACCGCGGCGACGTGGTCGTCGCCGTGCTCGACCTTCGTGACGTGGACGTAGGCGTCGAACTGGAGGCCGCCCGCGGTGGTCACGGTCGCCTCGAACTTGGTCACCTCCGTCTCGGTTCCGAGCATCGTGAGCTTCCGGCTACTCACCTCTCGGAGGTCGCCCACGTCGTCGAGTTGGTCGGTGAACTGCTGGGCGAGTTCGCGGTTGTCGTACTCGCCGAGGGGGTTGAACGACTTGCCGAGCACCTCGACCTTGGGGCTGGCGAAGGTGGTGAACACCGCGACGGGCTGTTCGGCCAGCCCGTCGATACCGACCGACTCGTGGTACTCGGAGACGCGATTTTTGACCTCGACCTCCTTGGTCTGTCCGGCCGCCGAGAACTCCCGCTCGACGGTCACGTTGTCGGTCCGGTTGTGTTCGTACCCCGTCGATTCGAGCGCCTCGTCGCTCACGGTCGCCTCGGACGCCGAGAACGTGACCGGCCCCGAGAGGACGCCGGTGCATCCGCCGAGGACGACCAGCGCGGCGAGGACGACGCCAGCAGCTACGTTGCGTGCCATGTGCACCCCGATTCTCGGGGGGGCCTAATCAATCCCGCGACCGGGAACGAGCGGGCCGGACGCCCCGAGCGACCGCGTCGGAGGGGCTACTCGACGCGGAAGGTCGCGCCCTCGTCGGTGTCCTGAACCTCGATGCCGAGCGCCGCGAGGTCGTCGCGCAGGTCGTCAGCCCGGTCGTAGTTTCCGGCCTCGCGCTCGCGTTCGCGCACGTCGAGCACGAGCTCGACCAGTTCGTCGAGCAGGCGGACCTCGCCCTCGGCGTCGCCCGCGAGCGCGAACCCGAGGACGCACTCGCCGAGGTCCTCGAACGCCTCGACCGCGTCCCTGAGCCCCCGGTAGTCGTACTCCTCGCGGTCGTCGACGTGCCTGTTGACCGCCGAGACGAGTTCGAGCAGGGCGGTGATGGCCTCGCGGGTGTTGAAGTCGTCGTCCATCGCCTCGGCGAACGCCTCGCGCGTCTCGGCGACCGCCGCCCGGAGGTCGGCGTCCTCGACCTTGGTCCGGGCGTCGACGCCGTCGACGGTCTCGACCGCGCGGTCGTAACCGCGTTCGAGTCGCTCCCAGCGCTCGACCGCCTCGTCGATGGTCGCCTCGCTGTAGGTCTGGCGGTTGTTGTACGAGGTCGACAGCAGGAACATCCGGACGGCGTTCGGGCCGAACTCCGAGACCGCGTTCCGGACCGTGAAGTAGTTCTGGAGGCTCGAAGACATCTTCTCGCCGCCGGTCTCCAGCAGGCTGACGTGGAGCCAGTACTTCGCGAACCGCTGGCCCGTGGCGGCCTCGCTCTGGGCGATCTCGTTCTCGTGGTGGGGGAACACGAGGTCTTGGCCGCCGACGTGGACGTCGAGCGTCTCGCCGAGGTGGGTCATGCTCATCGCCGAGCACTCGATGTGCCAGCCGGGACGGCCCTCGCCCCACGGCGAGTCCCACGTCTGACCGCCGGGCGGCGCGTCGTCGGGGTGGGCCTCCCCGGCCTTCCAGAGCGCGAAGTCGGCGGGGTGGCGCTTCTCCGCGCGCTCGCTCTCCTCGCCTTGGGCCTCCATCTCCTCGACGTTCTGGTTCGAGAGCTTGCCGTACTCCTCGAACTCGGTCACGTCGAAGTAGACCGACCCGTTCGACTCGTAGGCGTAGCCCTTCTCGACGAGGGTCTCGACGAGGTCGACGATTTCGGGGACGTGCTCGCTCACGCGGGGGTAGACCTCCGCGCGCGCGAGGTTGAGCGACCGCATGTCCTCGATTACCTCGCCGATGAAGGTGCGAGCGACCTCGCTCTCGGTGTCGCCGAGGTCGTCCTCGCCCGTCCGAGCGACGATCTTCTCGTTCACGTCGGTGAAGTTCTCGACGTGTCGCACGTCGTAGCCGAGGTGTTCGAGCCAGCGGGCCATCACGTCGACGTGGACCCACGACCGGGCGTGGCCGAGGTGGGCGTAGTCCGACACCGTCAGCCCGCAGTAGTAGAGGAGCACCGAATCGGGGTCCTGCGGTTCGAACGCCTCGCGCTCGCCCGAGAGGGTGTTCGTCACATGGAGCGTCATTACCTCTCTCTACCCCCAGCGGCCGTTTCAAAGCGTCGATAGGGACACTACGCGCCGACGCCTTCGCGCCGGGAACCGAACCGCCCTACGGAGCCCTCACGCAGTCAGTACGCCGGGGTCGAAAGGGAAGGTCGTCGGAACGAGGGCGCTCCGACCGGGTACCGGGACGACACCGCTACCCCTCTCGGGTCGGCACGGCCGCGAGCGCGTCCTCGACGGCCCGGACCGCGTTCGGGCCGTCCCTGCGCTCGACCGCGACGAGCAACGAGTCGCCAGCGACGCCAGCGACGCGGACCTCGACGCCCGCGGCGTCGAGTCGTCCGAGGACGTGGGTCAGCGCGGTGGCGTCCACGTCGCCCTCGGCGAGGACGCCCGTGAGCGACCCCGCATCCGGGACGAGGCCGACCCCGCCGATTTCGAAAAGCGCCTCGGAGAAGTCGCCGTCGGCGACTTCTCCGAGGCCGCTGCGCATGCTCACGCGGGCGTCCCGCGAGTCGGCGTCGTACGCCGGGAGCGACCCGGCGAACCGGCGGAGCGCGGTCGCCACCGAGTCGGCGTCGCCCTCGACCGCCTCGTCCAACCACCGCGCCGCCGCGGTGTAGTTGACCACGCCCGCCCGGAGCGCCGCCAGCAGGAACGGGCGACGCCGGACCGCCGCCCGCGTTTCCTCGGCGAGTGACATGTGCGGGGGATGGAAGGCGAGTGACAAAAGCGATGCGGTGGTCCGGCGGTGCGTGGACGGGGTCCGAACGAGAGACTACCGCACGAGGAGGTAGCCCGCGGTCGCGAGGCTCCCGACGACCGCCAGCGCGCCCAGCAGGACGACGGCGCTGTCGGCCAGCATCGCCGAACTGACCGCGGCCGCCAGCGCGAGCAGGCCGAGCGCGACGACGGGCGCGTTCTCCGCGAGTCGGAGGTCGGGGAGGTCGAACCCCTGGCCCTCGGGGTCACCGTCGGGGTCGCGCGCCGGGACGCGGAGGGTCTCGTCCACGTCCACGGCGTCGGCGCTCTCGTCGGGTTCGACCACGGACACGTCCACGTACGCGGTCTCCGCGCCGTGGCCGGTGACGATCTTGAGCCGTCCCTCGACCGGCCGGGGACCCTCTGCGACCTCGACGTCGACCTGTCTGGTGGTGTCGGCGTTCACGAAGTGGTTGTTGGCGGGAATCGACGCGACCTCCGAGAGCGCGTCGTCGAGGTGGAGGTGGACGTGGACCGGCGCGTCGCCGTTCTTCAGCAGGATGGGAAACGAGTCCGTCGCCTCGAACGCCGCGGCTGTCCGGATGTCGTGGAGGCGCTCGTCGTTCAGGTCGACGGAGAGGCTCTCTGACACGGCTACTCGTACCTCCCACGGAGGGTAGAAAAAACTTCAGGCCTCCTCGCGCATGTCCGGCGGCAGGAGGTTCGGGATGCCGTCCTCGATGGGGTAGGTCTCGCCGCACTCCGTGCAGGTCAGGGTCCCGGAGATGACCTCCTCGTCGTCGGTCTCGGTGGCGTCGAGTTCGAGTTCCTGCTTGTCGAGCGGACAACAGATGATGTCCATCAGCGACTGCTTCATGGTCACCACTGCGGAGGGGCGGGCCAAAAGCGTGACGGGTTCGATGGGCCGGAAACTCCGGCGAAATCCGCGGGTCCTACCGGAACGGGTTCTCGACGACGACCGACTCCTCGCGGCCCGGGCCGACGCCCACCGCGTAGATGTCCGTATCGAGTTCGTCGCTGACGTAGTCGAGGTACGCCCGGGCGTTCTCGGGGATGGCGTCGTAGCCCGCCTCGGCGACCGCCGACCAGTCCACGTCGTCCCAGCCGTCGAAGCTGCGGAAGTTGGGTTCGCAGTCGGCCCACCGCTCGGTGGTGGCGGGCATCGCGAAGACCTCCTCGCCGTCGAGGTCGTAGCTGTGGCCGACCTTCACCTCGTCGAGTCCCGCCAGCACGTCGATGTGATTGACCGCGAGCCCCGTGAATCCGTTCGCGCGCGCGGCGTGGCGGAGCATCGGCACGTCGAGCCACCCGACCCGGCGCGGGCGGCCGGTGACGGTGCCGTACTCGCCGCCCTCCTCGCGGATGTAGGTGGCGAGTTCCTCGTTGTCGCCGCCGCCCTGCTCGTCGTAGCCGGGGGTGTCGCCGACCACGCCGCCGAGTTCGGTCGGCATCGGGCCGCTCCCGACCCGCGTGAGGTAGGCCTTGACGATGCCGACGACCTCGCCGTTGCCGACGACGCCGGGCGAGAGTCCGGTCCCGGTCGCGGCACCGCCAGCGGTCGGGTTCGAGGAGGTGACGTAGGGGTAGTTACCGTGGTCGATGTCGATGATGGTCCCCTGCGCGCCCTCGAACATGACCTCCTGGCCGTCGTCGAGGCGGTCGGCGAGGAAGTCGCCCGCGTTGACGGTCATGTCGTTGTCGGCGAGTCTGCGGCCGTACTCGCGGTACTCCTCGAAGAGGGCCTCGACGTCGAACGCGTCGGGGTCGTCGAGGTCGGTGACGGCGACGCCGTACACGTCCTCGACGAGCGCGCGCTTCTGGGAGACGACGTATTCGAGCTTCTCGCGCAGGACCTCGGAGTCGAGCAGGTCGCCGACGCGGAGGCCGCGCCGACCCGCCTTGTCCTCGTAGGTCGGGCCGATGCCCCGGCCGGTCGTGCCGACCTCGCTGTCCGAGTCGCTCTTGACCTCCTCCTCGATGCCGTCGAGCACGCGGTGATACGGGAGGATGACGTGCGCGCGACGCGCGACCCGCACGTCGGGGTCGAGACCGCGCTCGCGGAGGGCGTCTATCTCGTCGAACAGCGTCGCGGGGTTGACGACGCAACCGTTGCCGAGGACGCCGACCTTGCCGCGGACCGCCCCGCTCGGGACGAGCGATAGCTTGTACTCGGTGCCGTCCTCGACGACGGTGTGGCCTGCGTTGTCCCCGCCCTGATAGCGAGCGACCACGTCGGCGGCGTCGCCCCAGAGGTCGACGATGCCGCCCTTCCCCTCGTCGCCGAGTTGCGAACCGACGATGGTTACGGTCATTACGCGGAGTGATTCCCGCCCGCTCCCTAAACCGATTACGGTCCGTCGACCGAAGCTGTACACGTTCGCGGATACACCCCCGGAGGTGCTCTCCAAAACCCGCACCTTCGAGGATACTCCGCGGGAGATTCGCACCCGGCACTGACCAGAACTGTTAACTACTCCCACCGATAAGTCCGGGACACTGTCCGGACGTTCCTGCCTGTCGACAGCAACTTTTAAAAGTCTCTAAGACAAGTTAACACATGCCATGATAGATAGGCTTGAGAAGGAAGTCGATATGTTGGAACGCCATCTGCAGGTCCTGAAGATGGTCATCGAGAGCGAACCCATCGGTATCGTGAAGATGTCCAACGAGACGGGCTATCCCCATCACAAGGTCCGATACTCCCTCCGCGTCCTCGAAGAGGAGAACCTCATCGAGCCGTCGAGCCAGGGAGCCATCACGACCGACCGGACCGAGGAGTTCGTCTCCGAACTCGACGGCAAGATCGACGAGATATCCGACAAGCTCGACGAGATGAAGATCAGCGAGACGGCCGAGGCCGACGACTAGGGCTCCGGAAACGACTAGAGCTCCGGGACGTTCAGATGGAAGCCGCCGCTACGTGACTCCACCAGACAGAGGTGGTAGCCCCGCTTGCGGGAGAGTTTCACGAAGCTCTCTCTCTTCTCGCGGCTCAGCAGTCCCCCGCTGGTCGCCGACTCGGCGGTTTCGAGTGCCTCCGGTTCGAAGAAACTTTCCGTGACCTGGAACGCGCCAGCGAGTTCGTCGTGAGCCTCGGCTACGCCGGTCGCGGCGTCGACGTGAGTGCCCATCATCTCGCCCGTCGTCGGGTCCCGCGAGCCGTTGAGGTCGGCGACGACGAGCGGGTTGCCCATCCGGTCGCGCGCGATGACGTCGAACGACTCCTGTCGGGTGTCCTCGTCGTCGGTCCCCGCGCTCACCGAGCCGTGAAGGTCGACCCGGTCGATCCGGGGAATCGCGTCGTAGAGCTCTCGAAGGCCGTTCCGGTGGCCGGTGTCGCGGATTTCGTACAGAAGCTCCTCGACCAGCCACGACACGAAGCGGTGTTCGAACGAATCGGTGAGGAACTCCTCGAAGGGCCGCCCGTCGACCGCGGCGTCGTCGGCCTCGAACTGGGTGTGGTGTTCGAGCCGGAGGTTCCCGTTCACGTCCTCGGCGTCGGCGTTGCCCGCCGCCGCCTCCTTCAGGGTCGGTTCACCCTTCGAGCGGTACCGGACGAAGAGGTTGGTCCCGTCGAACGCCTGCGCGCGGTCGAGCCGCCGGTCGGCCCCGCTCGCCGCGCCGCCCGATTTCGCGGATTCGAGTTCCGCTTCGAGTCGCTCGACCTCCTGTCGGAGCGCGTCGCGCTCGCGCTTGAGTTCGTTGCGCTCCGAGCGCACGGTCGAGAGGCTGTTCTCCAGTCGCTCGACCTGTTGTTCGCGCTGGCGGAGTCGGGACCGGAGCTCCTCGACGCGGGCGTTCGCCTCGTCGGCGGCCGAGTCGTCGGCCGCGCTTGCCGCCGCCGCGTTCCCCCGTCCGGACCGACCGCTCGACTCGGACGCGGTACCTGCGTCCGACGTGCTACTCTTTCCCGACGCGCTCCCCGCCACCGACTTCGAGCGTCGAGCGCGAGACTCGCCGCTCGCGGCGTCCGACTGTTCCCGGGTCTGGGCGGCCCCCTGCGCGGTCGCCGCCGGGGCGTCGTCCCCTCCCTCGGTCCGGTCGGGGTCGAGCGACGGGATGGTCGTGGTCTCGCGCCACCGCTCCTCCTCGCCGAACATCCCCTCGTCGTCGGTCGTCTGCTCGCTCGCCGATTCGGTGCGGTCCGAGTCGTCCGGGGTACGGCCGGGCGCGTCCGTGCTCTCCGTTTCGACCTCGGGTGTGTCCGGAGTCGAGTCGACCTCGGTCGCCGACTCGGCCTCGCCGACGCTCGTTCGCGCCTCAGGGGCCGAACCGCTCGACGTCGCGTCGCTCTCGGGCGACCGGGCGGTCTGCCCGGTCGCCGTCGTTGCGCTTCCAGCGGGCGAATCGGTGGCTCCGCGTTGCTGGGACGTGTCGGTGGGGTCGGGCGAGGGACCGGCGTTCGACCCGTGCGAGGAATCCGGGTTCGGGCCGGACGGACCGGTATCCGCGTTCGCACCGGACCGGTCGGAGCCGGGCCCGGCGCTGGAACCGTCGGAGGCGGCCGCGGTTCCGCT
The DNA here is from genome assembly GCF_024138125.1 of Halorussus salilacus. NCBI lineage: Archaea > Methanobacteriati > Methanobacteriota > Halobacteria > Halobacteriales > Haladaptataceae > Halorussus > Halorussus salilacus. The sequence continues at coordinate 350,879 of NZ_CP099993.1, read as the reverse complement.
CCCGGTCGCCGGTTCGGGCTCGTCGGAATCGTCTGGCTCCTCCGGTTCTGGCAGGTCGATCACCTCGATGTCGACGTCCCTGACCTCGTAGATACCGACTTCGTCGGCCGCGCGCTTGAACGCCTCGTCGCCCGAGACGACCTGCTCGCTCGCGCCGACGAACGCGACGCTCATCGAGCGCCCGCCGTAGTAGACCACGTAGTAGTCGCCGCTCAGGACGTTCTCGCTGAGTTCGACGTACCCGGTGAATCCCCCCTTCGAGAGCGTCGAGTCGGCCTCCGACAGCGGCGTGTCGTTCGTGTAGTACTTCGCCTGCGTCTCTCCGCCCTCCTCTTTCATGTTGAAGAGAAGCGGCAGGGACGGGTGGGGCGCGGCGTAGGCCTTGCCGTCGGCGTCCTCGAAGTCGTCGAGACTGCCCTCGTGGATGCCGATGACTCGCCCGTTGAGCATGAACAGCCACGCGCCACCCGCCCGAACTGCCCCCGAGAACTCCCCGTCGGAGAGTTCGCGCAGGCCAGCGTACCCCTCAGAGAACCGACGGGTACTCCAATTTTCGACCTGCTCGACCGTGCGCGTTTCCATATTACGGTCAAACCAAAGCCCTCTCAAATATCTTGCGGCCCGGCCCCCGCCGTTCGCCGCGCTCGGTCGAACGTTCTCCGGTCTGCTCCGCGCAGCGCCTGGCGATATCACCAGCGAAAGACCGGCGAGCCGGAGGCTCGCGGGTCTTTCGCACAGTAAAAGGACGCGTCTAGATCTTGGATTCGGCGTCGTCGGCGAGCTCCTGCATCCGCTTGCCGATGCGGCCCGCCTCGCTGAATTCGTCGTCGCTCATCGCGGTCGCGAGGGCGTTGCCGAGCACGAAGACCGCGTGCTTGTGCTCGCTCTTGGACTTGTGGACGTGCGAGGGGTCCACGTCGAGTTCCTCGTACGGTTCGAACAGGCCGTCGGTCACGCTCTCGCGGTCCTGGAAGTACTCCATGATGAGCACCATCTCCTCGTGGAGTTCCAGAAGCTCGTCTTTGTGCATGTCCGTGGGTACGGAAGTGTTCGGTTTAAGGGTTTCTGAGAAGCGTTCGCACGCGAGACAAATAACTAGAAAACGTACTCGTCTTCGTGCCCCATCATCCCCTCGTCTTCGAGTCCTGGTTCGCGGTCGTCGTCGTCCATCGGCCCGCTCGTCTTGTAGGCCTTCAGGCCCGTCGAGAGGAGGTCCTCGATGGCCTCCTCGCGGTTGACGAATTCGCCCTGTTCGACCATCTGGGCGATCTGCATTTCGAGATGCTCCGGGATAGTTATCTCTACCTTCGGCATTGGAACATTCGAGGGTTCGGGAGGGGTGTTCTTAAGTCTGACGGGGAGAGTACCGGCGAGTGCGAATCATTTCGCTCGTAGCGGAAAGAATCGTTCTCGAACCTCCAACGAGCGGTTCCTATTCACAAAAAGGTAGTATATATCGAAACCCTGAACCGAGAAATTATGCTCGGAAAGAACGTGTAGACCGTGATAGCCCTTCGTCTACCGACTGCTGAGCATCTGTTCGAGCGAGTTCATGATCCGGCTCGGGCCGACCGACGAGAGCTTCTCCTCCATCCGCCGCTGGTTGAAGTAGCTGGCGAACGAGAGGAACGTCGGTGCCCACAGACCGATGAAGATACCCATCATCTTGTTCCCGCGCATGAAGTACTGGTACTGCGCGAGCAGTACCGAACCCACGGCGGCGAGCACTGCAGGGTCCGTCGTCGACTGCTGGGCGGCCTCCTTGGTCGCCGGTTCTTCCATCCGTTGCTGTTGAGTTGCCATTGCGAGTCTGTTTTGGGTCAGCGAGTCCTTTGTTATTGAGCCGATACCCGAGAGTATCGAGGGGTTCGGGAAGTATTCGGGGATTACGTCGCTCGAAACGTCCGATTGGAGGCCCGTCTCGTCGCCGGAAACCGGCCGGATTCGACACACCTACCTACCTCGCCTCCCGATTCGGACGCATGAGCGTCACCGACGTGACCGACCTCCACGAGGAGTTCGACGGCGAGCGCCTCCCGCCCGGCCAGCGGAAGACGAGCAAGTTCCCCGTCCTCTCGAAGGGTTCGACGCCCGACTGGGACCCCGAGACGTGGGAGTTCACGGTGACGGGCGCGGTCGAGGACGAACTCGCGCTGTCGTTCGAGGAGTTCCGCGACCTGCCGAGCGAGACCCAGCGACAGGACTTCCACTGCGTGACCGGGTGGAGCAAGTTCGACTGCGAGTTCACGGGAGTCACGTTCCCGACGCTCGCCGAGGCGGCCGGGGTCGAGGACGACGCGGTCCACGTCATGTTCTCGGCGCTCGACGGCTACACCACGAACCTCCCGCTTTCCGACTGCATGCGCGAGGAGGTCGTGTTCGCATACGACTTCGACGGCGAACCGCTCGCGCGCGAACACGGCGGTCCCCTGCGCGTGGTGACGCCCCACAAGTACGCCTACAAGGGCGCGAAGTGGGTCGACGGCGTCGAGTTCCTCACCGAACCCGAGCGCGGTTACTGGGAGAAGCGCGGTTACTCCAACACCGCGAACCCGTGGAACGAGGAGCGATACAGTTAGACTCAAGGGTCACCGCTCCTGAGTTCGACTGAATGGAGTCTCCGCCCCGCGACGGACAGGTGTCGGCCGAACCGACCGGCTCCGCCCTCGTGAGTCGGGTTCGAAAGCTCTCGGACTGCGCCGCTCGGCCGTTTCTCGTCGGGCGGGACGCCCCGCGCGTCTACTGGACCAGCCCCTACGGCCCGGAACTCGCGGGCGGCGGCCTCGCAGCTCGCATCACCGCGACCGGACCAGACCGATTCGAGCGCGTCCGCGAGTCGGCCGACGACCTCTTCGACCGCCTCGACTACGAGGGACCGGACGCCGCGCGACCGCGGCTGTTCGGCGGCTTCTCGTTCCACGCCGACCACGAATCCGAACCGCCGTGGCGCGGATTCCCACCCGCGGAGTTCGTGCTCCCACGGACTCAGTTGACCCGCGCCGACGGCGAGACGTGGCTGACGGTGTCGGCCCGCGACGCTGCCCCCGAGGCGGTCGAGGACGAACTCGACGCGGTCGCCGACCGACTCGGCGACGGGGACGAGCCCCAGCGCCCGCCGACCGTCCTCGGGACCGAACCGACCGCGACCCGCGAGGAGTGGGCCGACCAGGTCCGCCACGCGGTCGACCGAATCAGGCGCGGCGACCTCCGGAAGGTCACGCTCGCGCAGGCGCTCGCGGCGAGCCTCGACGGCCCTGTCTCGGTGCCGGACGTGCTCGAACGCCTCGGCGAGTCGTACCCCGACTGCTTCCGGTTCATGGTCGAACCCTCCGCCGAGGCCGCCTTCTTCGGCGCGACGCCCGAGCGACTCGCGACCCTGCAGGGCCGGACCGTCGAGACCGAGGCGCTGGCCGGGACGGTCGGCCGCGGCGACACCCCCGAGGCCGACGACCGACTCGAAGCCGACCTGCGCGACAGCGAGAAGATGGCTCACGAGCACGACCTCGTGGTCGGCGAGATACGCGACCAGCTCGGGCCCCTCGCCGACGAGGTCCGGGTCGACGACCGGCAGGTCCGGAAGCTGGCGACCATCCAGCACCTCTGGACCCCCATCGAGGCCGACCTCCCCGGGGACGGCCACGTCCTCGACATCGTGGAGGCGCTCCACCCGACCCCCGCGGTCGGGGGCCTCCCGCTCGACGAGGCGCTCCGGACGATTCGGGCTGTCGAGACCTTCGACCGCGGCTGGTACGCCGCGCCGGTCGGCTGGTTCGACGCCGACGGCGACGGCACCTTCGCGGTCGGCCTGCGGTCGGGCGTCGCCGAGGGCGACACCGTGACCCTGTTCGCGGGCAACGGCATCGTCGCCGACAGCGACCCCGACGCCGAGTACGAGGAGGTACAGTTGAAGTACCGACCCATCCTCGACGAGCTCCAGCGATGACCGACCGCGACGACCCCGGTTCCGGTCCCGCCCCGAATCGGAACACCCTCTGGGCCCGGGCGCTCGTCGCCGAACTCGAAGCCGCCGGGGTCGAGGCGGTCTGCATCGCGCCCGGAAGCCGCTCGACGCCCCTGACGGTCGCGTTCGCCGAGAGCGAGATTCGGGCGTTCTCGCACCTCGACGAGCGGTCGGCGGCCTTCTTCGCGCTCGGCCGGGCCAAGCGGACCGGCGAGGTCACCCCGCTGGTCTGCACCTCCGGAACGGCCGCGGCGAACTTCCATCCCGCGGTCATCGAGGCGAGTCAGGCCCGCGTTCCGATGCTCGTGCTGACCGCCGACCGACCCCCGGAACTCCGGGACTCGGGCGCGAACCAGACCATAGACCAGCAGAAGCTCTACGGCGACGCGGTCCGGTGGTACGCCGACCTCGCGGAACCGGAAGCCGACGCCCGGAAGCTCCGGTCGCTCCGGACGGCCGCGGCACGCGCGCTCGCGCAGGCGACCGGCACCCCGCCGGGTCCGGTCCACCTCAACGTCCCGTTCCGCAAGCCCCTCGAACCGACCGAGGTGCCAGGTGACGTGCCCGACGGCTTCGCCGACGAGAACCCCCTCGCCGCCGGGGGCCGGGAGGGTCCCTTCGTCCGAACCGCGGGGGGTCGCCCGGAGCTTGCGGATGACGACCTGCGCCGGGTGCGCGACGCCCTCTCCGACGCCGACCGCGGCCTGTTCGTGGTCGGACCGACCGACGCGCCAGCGCCCGAGCGCGACGCGCTCGCGGCGCTGGCGCGAGCGACCGGCTTCCCGGTCCTCGCCGACCCGCTCTCGGACCACCGGTTCGGCCACGACGGGAGTGCTCTCGACGCCAGCGAGAGCACTCCCGTCGGCCCGGAGGCCCCGTTGGTCCTCGGCGGCTACGACGGCTACCTCGACGCGGTCGGCGACTCGTGGCCCGACCCCGAGGTCGTCGTGCGCTTCGGCGCGTCCCCGACCTCGAAGGTCCTGCGCCGGTACCTCGAATCGAGCGACGCCCGCCAGTTCCTCGTCGACCCCGCGGCGGGATGGCGCGAGGCGACGTTCACCGCGACCGACCTGCTCGCGGCCGACCCGACGCGAGTCGCTCGGCGACTCGCGTCGGGTCTCGGTTCCGCCGCGGGAGGCGGAGGGGGCGAGAGAGACGGAGGGGACGCGACCGAAGCGTGGCGCGCCCGCTTCGCCGACGCCGAGCGCCGCTACTGGGACCTCGTCGCCGACGCCCGCGAGGAGCGACTCTTCGAGGGCGGCGTCCTCTCGGCGGTCGCCGAGGACGCCCCCGACCCCGCGACCGTGATGGTCTCGAACAGCATGCCGGTCCGGGATCTGGACCGGTTCGGCCGACCCCGGGCGGCCGACCTGACGGTGCTGGGCAACCGCGGCGCGAGCGGCATCGACGGCATCGCGAGCACGGGACTCGGCGCGGGGAGCGCCACCGACGACCCGCTCGTAATCGTGACCGGCGACCTCGCGTACTACCACGACATGAACGGCCTGCTCGCGATTTCGCGGTGCGGGGTCGATGCGACCGTCGTCCTCATAAACAACGACGGCGGCGGCATCTTCCACATGCTCCCCATCGAGGAGTTCGACCCGCCCTTCACCGAGCAGTTCCGCACGCCCCACGGCCTCGACTTCGAGCCCACCGGCGACATCTACGGGCTGGAGTTCGAGCGCGTCGACGGCCTGCCCTCGTTCCGGTCGGCGTTCCGCGAGTCGGTCGGGAGCGAGGGGACGCAGGTCGTGGAGGTCGTCACCGACTCGGAGTCGAGCCATCGGTTCCGCGAGGAACTGGCGGGTCGGGTGGCCGACCGACTCGGATAGCCCGGCCTCCGGAGACCACGATTGCAAATTCTGATAATCGGCTGGAAGATTAATATCGGTGCGGAGTGAAAAATCAGCCAATCGCATGTCAGAGACGCCCTCCGAAGCCCTCACCGAATTTCTGCAAGACTACGTCGGCGACCACCTGCGGAGCGTGATATTCTACGACGAGGACGGCGCGGAGCTCCTGTACGTCCGCGACGACGTCGCCGAACAGTACTCCGAAGACGAGATCGGGCGAGTCGTCGACGACGTTCGACTCGAAGCCGTCGAGAAACCGCATCAGGAGGACCTCTACGCCCACGGTCGGCTGAACTGCACGGTCCGATGCTTCGACGACGCTGTCGAGATGCACTTCCCCCGCGACGAGACGAGCGGGACCGCGGTCGCGCTCGACGGCGAGGTGTTCGCGGTCCACAACACCTTCGTCGGCAAGTGCATGGAGGCGATGGACCGCTAATGCAACCGAGGAGTCGTCTTACCGGCGCTCGTGGGCCATCTCCTCGATTCGGTCGAGGCCCTCGCCGATGCGCTCGACGCTGTTGGCGAAGCTGAGCCGGATGTAGCCCTCGCCCGCCTCGCCGAAGCCGTCGCCCGGCGCGGTGACGACGCCGTACTCGTCGAGCAGTCGCTCGGCCACCTCGAAGCTGGTGCCCGGGAAATCGCTCACGTCGAGGAAGGCGTAGAAGGCCCCCTCGGGCCGGGGACACGAGACCCCCGGAATCTCCGCGACGCGCTCGACCACGTAGTCCCGGCGTTCCTCGAACGCGGCCTTCATCTCGGCGACCGGCTCCTGTGGGCCGGTCAGCGCCGCGAGCGCGGCGTGCTGGCTCACGCTCGACGTGCAGGCCGTCGTGCTCTCACCAAGGCGGCTGACCGCGTCGACCACCGGCTGAGGTCCGGCAAGCCACCCCAGTCGCCACCCGGTCATGGCGTAGGTCTTCGAGCACGACCCCACGGTCAGCACGCGGTCTGGGTGGTCGACGTACGACGCCATCCCCCGGAACTCCCGGTCGTAGGTCAGGCGACCGTACACCTCGTCGGCGATGACGTAGGCGTCGTGGTCGGCCGCGACGTCCGCCACTGCGCTGACCGCGTCCTCGTCGTAGACTCGGCCGGTCGGGTTCGATGGGGTCGTCAGGATGACCGCCGCGGTGTCGTCGGTGATGGCCTCGCCGACGAGTTCGGGGTCGAGGTCGAACCCCTCGTCGGCGGGCAAGGGCACCTCGACCGGGTTCGCACCCGCGACAACGGCGTGGTTGACGTAGTTCGGCCACGCGGGCGTCGGAATCACGACCTCCTCGCCCGGTCCCGCGACCGCGAGGACCGCGAGCGACAGCGCCTCCATCGCGCCGTTCTTGACGGTGACCTGCTCGGGACTCACTTCGACGCCGTCCTCGCGGGCCAGCGTCTCGGCGATGGCCGCCCGGAGCTCGGGGATTCCCGCGTTCTGGGTGTACTCGGTGTGGCCCTCACGGGCCGCCGCCTCCGCGGCGTCGATGACGTGTTCGGGCGTGTTGAAGTCGGGTACGCCGACGTGGAGGCGAACCGGGTCGCCGTCGTACTCCTCGGCGAGGTCGAACATCACGCGTATCTTCGAGCGTTCGAGGTCGCCGGTCCGTGCGGCGAGTCGGGCAGTCGGGGGCCGCTGGCTGGCGTCGGTCATGGGCAAGGACACGGAGTCCCCCATCAAGTAGTTTGGTGCGTGCGGGGCGGTTGCCGGATTCGCCCTCGGAGGTGTCGGCTGGCGAATCTTTCCACGGAGTATCGCGCCCGCCGACCAACCGCCGGGACATCTGCCGGTGAACCAATCCACCGGCGAATCTGCCGGTGAACCAATCCACCGACGAATCTGCCGGTGAACCAATCCACCGGCGAATCTGCCGGTGAACCGGTCCACCCGGGTGGGACTGAAAGGGGCCGCCCGCTCGCGTTCACTTCAGTCGCCTCTGCGGGCAACTATTTCCGCGGCGGGCGGTGCGGAGAGCCGCGGAAATATCCCGCAGAGCGACCGCGAGCGGGCGGGGGCTTTCTGGCGGTTCTTGACTCCGTCGTCTCCGTTCTGTACCGGGCGAGCGGGGGCTTTCGAGGAGGGCACTCGGACAGCGGAAAGAGTCCCGCGAACACACGCTCCAGACCAATCCCCTACAAGCGAACGAGGAACCTATTTGGGCGTCCCACCCCGACCCCGACACATGGTATCCGACATCTTCGACCCAGAGGCGTGGGAGCCCGCGGGACCCGACTTCGACGACATCACCTACCACCGCGCGGTCGATTCGGGCACGGTCCGGATCGCGTTCGACCGCCCCGAGGTGCGGAACGCCTTCCGACCGAAGACGGTGGACGAACTCTACGACGCGCTCGACCACGCCAAGCGCCAGACCGACGTGGGCTGCGTCCTGCTGACCGGCAACGGCCCCTCCCCGAAGGACGGCGGGTGGGCGTTCTGCGCGGGCGGCGACCAGACGGTCCGGGGCGATGAGGGGTACGAATATCGCGGCGAGGACGGCGAGACCGACCGCGCCGCGAAGGGCGGTCGCCTCCACATCCTCGAAGTCCAGCGGCTCATCCGCCACATCCCCAAGCCCGTGGTCTGCGTGGTCCCCGGGTGGGCGGTCGGCGGCGGCCACAGCCTCCACGTCGTCTGTGACATGACCATCGCCAGCGAGGACCACGCCGTGTTCAAGCAGACCGACCCCGACGTGGCCTCCTTCGACGGCGGGTTCGGGTCGGCCTACCTCGCCCGGCAGGTCGGCCAGAAGAAGGCCCGCGAGATATTCTACCTCGGGAAGGACTACAGCGCCGAGGAGGCCGCCGACATGGGGATGGTCAACGAGGTGGTCCCCCACGACGAACTGGAGGAGGTCGCGCTGGAGTGGGCCGAGGAGATAAACTCGAAGAGTCCGACCGCCATTCGGATGCTCAAGTACGCCTTCAACCTCGATTCGGACGGCATGGTCGGCCAGCAGGTGTTCGCGGGCGAGGCGACGCGACTGGCGTACATGACCGACGAGGCCAAGGAGGGCCGGGACGCCTTCGTCGAGGGTCGGGAACCCGATTTCGACGAGTTCGACTGGCACTACTAGGACCCACCTTTTTTCTTCGTCGGGTGCGCGCAGAGGCGACCGCGATGCGGTCGCCTCTGCTTGCCCACCCTCCTCGAAAAAATCTGCACCGTGGGAGGCGAGCTCCCACGAGCCTTCGTTCGCTTCGCTCACGAAGAGACCAAAAAAGAGCCACTCGTTCGGCGATTTCGGGCCGCTCGGCGGCCCGAAATCGCCGCACTCGTGGTTCTGAAACCGGTGCGCGCGCTTCGCGCGCTGTCGGTGCTACTGGTGCGGACGCTTCGCGTCCTGCGCGGTGGTCGGTGTCACTCTTCGCTACGGCCACACATTCAAATACGAAGCCGGGACCAACTCGGGCCATGACCGTACTCGGCGTGGATGCTGGCCGACCGTTCCCCTCGATACGGACGCTAATCGGGGGAATATTGATGAACGCGCGGAAGCGTATTGCCGACATGGACGAGACCATCCGCGTCTCCGAGGAGTTCTACTCGTGGGTGGAGTCCCGCAAGCGCGAGGACGAGACGATGGAGGACGCGCTCCGGCGTCTCACTCGCCGAGCGCACCCGAGCGAGGTCACTGGCCTCTTCACTCCGGAGGAAGCCGAGGAGATGAAGGAAGCGGTAAAGCGGCTCCGTGAAGGCGACGCAGAGCGAAAACGCCGAGCGCGAGAGGCCTTTTCGAGCGACGAATGATACTCGACTCGACGTACGTCTTCGACCTGATGGCAGAAGACCGGGGCGCGTTCGAGAAAGGCGTCGAGATAGTCGAGCGGGGCGAACTCCAGTGGCTCCCGGTTCCCGTCGTCGCGGAGACGTTCTACGGCGCGGCGACAGAGCGAAGCGACACCACCAAGTTCGAGATTCGGAATCGGCTACTCGGGTATCCCCGAATCGACCTGAACGAAGAGCTAAGCCGCGCCGCGGGCCAACTGCTCGCAAGCGCAGACGACGACTCGGGCGAAGATAGCGGAGTGGGTTGGAACGACGCTCACATCGCCGCGATTGCGAACGTTCTCGACCAGCCTGTCCTCACCGACAACGTAGCCGACTTCGAGCGCCTCGGCGTCGAGGTCGAAACGTACTGACGACACCCCCGACCCGGCCGCCAGCCCGCTTAAGGCCGTCAACGTCCAATTCGAACCACATGACCGACGAGACTCGGGAGTACGAAGTCGCAGTCGTCGGCGGCGGTCCCGCCGGGCTCACGGCCGCGCTGTACACCACGCGACTCGGCCACGACACGGTCGTCGTGAACCGCGGCGGCGGCCGCGCCGCCATGATGGCCGACACCCACAACGTGGTCGGCGTCACCGAGGACGTGTCGGGCAAGGAGTTCCTCGAGACGGCCCGCGAGCAGGTCGAGAGCTACGGGACCGACTACGTCCGCGGGTTCGTCGAGTCGGCCGAACGACGCGACGACGGGCGGTTCCGTCTGGACGCCCGAGACGCCGACTTCGTCGCCGACGCGGTGGTGCTGGCGACCGGCTTCTCGGACGCCGAACCCGACCCGCCGCTCCCGCCCACCGGCCGGGGACTCCACTACTGCCTGCACTGCGACGCCTACATGTTCGTGGACGAACCGGTGTTCGTGATGGGCGCGGGCGAGTCGGCCGCCCACGTCGCGATGGTCATGCTCAACTTCACCGCCGACGTGGACCTGCTGACCCGAGGCGAGGACCCCGAGTGGAGCGACGAGACCGACCGACAGCTCCGGGCCCACCCGGTCGATATCGTCCACGAGGAGGTCGTCGGCATGGAGAAGGGCGACGACGGCTGGCTGGCGGGCTTCGAGTTCGAGGACGGACGTTTCCGGGAGTACCGCGGCGGCTTCCCGATGTACGGCAGGCGGTACAACAACGGCCTCGCGGCGGAGCTGGGTTGCGACCTCGGCGACGACGGGGCGGTCCTCGTGGACGAGAGCGGCGAGACCAGCGTGGAGGGCGTCTACGCGGTCGGCGACCTCACGCCCGGCCACAGCCAGATTCCGGTGGCGATGGGCGAGGGAGCGAACGCGGGCATTGCGGTTCACTACTCCCTCCGGGAGTTCCCGAAGTCACTCGCCGACATCGAATCCGAGGGCGAAGTCCCGCCCGACGACGTTCCTGGCGTCTCTGAAAAGCTACGGCAGGCGGCCCGCGAGTTCGCCGCGGGCGACGACTGAGCGTCGCTTCACCATCCTGCCTCCGTCATTCGTTTAAGTGGTTCTGGCGACAAGGAGTAGATACGAGCGGAGAACGGTTCTCTCGGTGACTCTCGTTCGGTAGCTCCCGCGCCGCGAAAACCACAGGTGCTATTGTTCGCTCGCCGTAACCTCCGGACGATGACCGAAACGACGACCGAACGCTCTCGCCGGGAGGCGTGGCTGATGGCCGCCCGGCCCCACACCCTTCCCGCGGCGGCCGCGCCCGTCATCGTCGGCACCGGCCTCGCGGTCCACGAGGGCGTGTTCGCGGCGCTTCCGGCGCTGGCGGCCTTCCTCGGCGCGGCGCTCATCCAGATCGGCACCAACTTCGCCAACGACTACTACGACGCCGTGAAGGGCGTCGACACCGACGAGCGCGAGGGGTTCACCCGGGTCACCCAGTCGGGGCTCATCGCGCCCGAGTCGGTCAAGCGCGCGATGTACGCCACCTTCGCGCTCGCGATACTCGTCGGGGTCTACCTCGTCTGGGTCGGCGGCCTGCCCATCCTCGTCATCGGTCTCGCGAGCGTGATTTCGGGCGTGGCCTACGCGGGCGGTCCCTACCCCCTCGGCTCCCACGGTCTCGGCGACCTGTTCGTCTTCGTCTTCTTCGGCGTCGTCGCCGTGATGGGCACCTTCTACGTGCAGGCGGCCGCGGTCCTCGCCCCCGCCTTCCCCACCGCGATTCCCGAGGGAACGGTTACCCTCGCGGCGTTCGTCGCCAGCCTCCCGGTCGCGGCCATCTCCACGAACATCCTCGTGGTCAACAACGTCAGGGACCTCGAAACCGACCGGAAGGCGGGCAAGAAGACGCTCGCGGTCCTCGTCGGCTACACCGCCAGCAGGGCGGAGTTCGTCGGGATGCTCGCGGTCGCGTACGCCGTCCCGTTCTGGTTCTGGCTCTCGGAGGGCTACGCTCCGGCGGTCGTCCTGCCGCTCGTGACGATTCCCTACGCCGCGTCGGTCGCCCGAACTGTCCTCACCGACGCCTCGGGCGAGGCCCTGAACCCCGCGCTGGAGCAGACCGGGAAACTGCTCGCGGGCTACTCGGTGCTGTTCGCGCTGGGGCTGCTCGCATGAACGCCGAAACCCGGCCCTTCTCGCTCGCGCTCGCCGACCCCCTCGACACCGCCCGCGGCCCAATCGAGCGGCGCGAAGGATTCTTGCTCCGCGTGGAGGACGCCGAGGGTTCGGTCGGGGTCGGCGAGGCCGCCCCGCTCCCGGGGTGGACCGAGTCCCGCGAGGAGTGCGAGGCGGCGCTGGACGACGCCGCGAGCGCACTCGAATCGGGCGAGCGACCGGAATCGGTCCTCGCCGACCTCGGCGGCGGGGTCGCGCGCGGCGCGACCCCCGCCGCCCGCCACGCCCTCGACCTCGCGCTCGCCGACCTCCGGGCCTCGCGCGAGGGCCTCGCGCTCTATCGCTTCCTCGGCGCGTCGGACCGGGTGGAGAGCGTGCCGGTCAACGCGACCGTCGGCGACGCCGGAGTCGAGGAGACGGTCGAAGTCGCCGAGCGCGCGGTCGAATCCGGCTTCGACTGCGTCAAGCTGAAGGTCGGTTCCCGCCCCCTCGCGGCCGATATCGAGCGCGTCGAGGCGGTCGCCGACGCGCTCGCCGACGCCGAACTCCGTGCCGACGCCAACGGCGCTTGGACCCGCCCCGAGGCCCAGCGGTTCCTCGACGCGGTCGGGAACCGACTCGCCTACGTCGAACAGCCCCTGCCCGCGACCGACCTCGCCGGACTCGCGGCGCTCTCGGGCCCGGTCGCGCTCGACGAGACCCTCGCTCGGGTCGCGTTCGAGGACGCCCTCGACGCCGACCCCGACGCGGTCGTCCTGAAGCCGATGGCGCTCGGCGGGCCGCGACCGGCGGTCGCGGCCGCCGAGCGGGCGCGCGAGGCGGGGGTTCTCCCCGTCGTGACGACCACCATCGACGGCGTCGTCGCCCGGACCGCGGCGGTCCACGTCGCGGCCGCGATTCCGGAACGCCCGGCGTGTGGTCTCGCGACCGCCGACCTGCTCGAATCCGACCTCGGACCGGACCCAGCGTCGGTCGAGGACGGGCGTGCGGTCGTCCCGCAGGCCCCCGGCAACGGAACTCCGGAGGTGTGGCCCGACGATGCGTGAGAACGGTCGGGATTCGGAGACCACCCGCGACTGGCTGACCCACCGGGCGCGGACCTCGCCCGAGGCGACCGCGCTCGTGGAGGCCGGAGACGGGACCGAGCGGACATACGCCGAACTCGACTCGGCCGTTTCGGAGACCGCGGGCCGACTCGCGGCGCTGGGCGTCCGGGAGGGCGACCACCTCGGCGTGCTGATGGAGACCAGTGTCGCGTTCGTCCGGCTGGTCCACGCCGCGATGCGACTCGGCGCGGTGCTGGTGCCCCTGAACGCCCGGCTCGCCCGGCCCGAACTGGCCCGGCAGGCCGAGACGGCCGACCTGACCCTCGTGGTCTGCGAGCGCGAGACCGAGGCCGACGCGGTCGCCGTCGCGGAGGCGGTCGCGGGCTCGGACCTCCCGGCCGCGGTCCCGGAGCTTCCTGTCGCGTCGGTCGATTCGCCCGAATGCGAGTCGGTCGCCGCGCTCCGCGCCGCGGAGCGCGGCGACCTCGATTCTGGGGGAGAGCTCGCCGACTCCGGGCGCGAAGTCGCCGGTTCCGGCGACTTCGCGCCCGCCGAGTGGTCGCGTAGCGACACGCAGGCGATGCTGTTCACGTCGGGCACCACCGGCGACCCGAAGGCGGTCGAACTCTCGATGGGGAACTTCCTCGCGAGCGCGACCGCCTCGGCGTTCAGGCTGGGCGCGACCCCCGACGACCGGTGGCTCCTCTGTCTGTCGATGTACCACATGGGCGGGCTCTCGGTCGTCCTCCGGTCGGCGCTCTACGGCGCGACCGTGGTCCTGCAAGAGGGGTTCGACGCCGGGGCCGCGGTCGACGCAATCGCGGAGTACGAGGCGACTGGCGTCTCGCTGGTGCCGACGATGCTCCGGCGGATGCTCGACGCGAGCGAGGGGGAGGGACTCGCGGATTCCCTGCGATTCGTCCTGCTGGGGGGCGCGCCCGCCTCCGACGACCTGATATCGCGCTGCGAGACGCTCGGCGTACCGGTCCACCCGACCTACGGGATGACCGAGACCGCCTCCCAGATAGCGACCGCACGGCCCCGCGAGGCGTTCGAGCACCGGGGCACCGTCGGCCGACCGCTCCTGTGGACCGACGTGACCGTAATCGACGGGGACGGGAATCCACTGCCCGAGGGCGAGGTCGGCGAACTCGCGGTCTCGGGACCGACCGTGATGGCGGGGTACTACGGCGACCGGGAGGCCACCGCGGCGGCGTTCGGGCCCCACGGCCTCCGCACCGGCGACGTGGGCTACCGCGACGAGGGCGGCCGTATCTGGGTGCTCAACCGCCGCGAGGACCGCATCGTCACCGGCGGCGAGAACGTCCACCCCGGCGAGGTGGTCGAGGTCCTCCGCGAGCACTCGGGGGTGCGCGACGCCGCGGTCGTCGGCCTCGACGACGAGGAGTGGGGCGAGCGCGTCGCGGCGCTGGTCGTCCCCGAGGGGGATGCGGAGCTCTCGGTGGCGGCCCTCGAAGCCCACTTCGAGGGCCGCCTCGCGGGGTACAAGCGCCCCAGAACGGTCGAGTTCGCCGACGAACTCCCCCGGACCGCGTCGGGGACCGTCGAGCGCGAGGCGGTCCGCGAGCGCCTTCGAAAGAGCTAGGTCCCGTCCGAGACCGCCGCGGCCCACTCGGGCCACTCGCGGCGCTCCTCGCCGTCGAACGACGCCTCGCCCGACATCGCCGCGATGGCCCGGGCGTCCTCGGCGCTGTACACCGTTCCGTCCTCGTGGAACAGGCCGTTGAGCACGCCGTGTTTCCGCTGGGCCGGAACGAACGCGGGCTTGACCATCAGCGACCAGAAGAAACTGCCGAATCCGGCCTCGTGGACGAGCGGCGCGAGCGACGCGTAGTTCGGCCCCTTCTGGTCGTCGGGCGGTTCGGCGGCGAACCCCGTCGCCTCCCGGACCCGCTGCCACTCCGAGAGCCAGACCGGCGCGTCGAGTTCGTCGGCGACCGCCCGATTCGATTCGAGCATCTCGCGGTAGGTGGCTCGGCTCTCAGCGAAGTTGTAGTGAAACTGGAGAGCGTCAGAGCCCCAGTCGAGGTATTCGGCGTTGTTCGCCATGCTGGTCGACCCGACGGTCAGCGCGACCGACCCGCGGTCGTCGGCCATCGTCTCGAACACCCCGCGGGCGAACTCGGTCGAGTGGCTCGTCCAGCCGGGTTCGTTCATGGCTTCGAGCGCCAGTAGGCGGTCGTCGTCGCCGTAGCGCTCCATCGCCCAGCCGACGTACTCCATCGGGGCGTCCCACCGCGATTTCCGCTTCATGACCGAAGAGGCGGGCGACTTGACTCCGGTGGCGGTCCGGGGGTCGGTGTCACGGAGGCGTTCCTCGCTGGGTTCTTTCCCCGCGAAGTCGAAGAGGCTGAGGACGACCGACAGGTCGCGGTCGTCGGCCGCAGACAGGAAGTGGTCGAGGCGCTCGGCGTGGGCCTCGGGGGCTTCCTCCCAGAACTCGAAGCTCGCCCACGCTCGGATGGCGTTCAGGTTCACCTCGGTCGCGTACCCGAGGTCGCGCTCGACGACCTCGTGGTCGTAGTCGGCCCACTGCTGGTAGACGTTGAACGCCCGCGCCGGGACGTAGATAGCGCCGCGGACGTCGAGGGGGTCGCGTTCGTCGGCCGACTCCTCGAAAGTGAGTTCGGCGGGCGCTGCGGGCCCGTCCGTCTTGTCGCCGTCGCTCGTCTCGCCGTCCCGCGTCGCCCCGAGCAGGCTCCGGGTGGAACAGCCAGCGATGCCCGCGAGACCCGCCGTCACGCCCGCGGAGAGGAAACGGCGTCGGGTGTGGTCGACCATAGCAGGGCCACGACGCCACCGTCAATAACGGTTATTGCAGTTCGCGTCGGCCCCCCGGGCGGTGGTTCGGGGGCGGTGTCGTCCCTCCGGGTCGCTGGCCGAGGCGACCTCGGCCAGCGACCCGGAGCGTTTCGGTCAACGGAACGGAACGTTTCGGCCCGCGACTCTTTAGAGGGGTGAGGACGTAGCTCCGGGCGTGTGTACGCTCATCCTCGCGTGGCGGGTGTTCGAGGGGACGCCGATAGCCGCCGCGGCGAACCGCGACGAGGCGCTCGGTCGCCCGTCGCGACCGCCGGGCGTCATCGACTCCGAGCCCGAGGTCGTCGCTCCGCGGGACGAGGAGGCGGGCGGAACGTGGATCGGCTACAACGACGCGGGGCTGTTCGTCGCGGTGACCAACCGCCGGGCCGAGGTCGAGGGCGGGCGCTCGCGCGGCCTGCTCGTTCGGGACGCGCTCGCCCGCGAGTCGGCGCGCGAGGCCGTCTCGTTCGTCAGAAGCGAACTGGCTGGCACCGACTACGCGGGGTTCAACCTCGTGGTGGCCGACGCCGACGACGCGGCTCTGCTGGCGTGGGACGGCGTCCTCCGGGAGACCCGCTTCGACCCCGGCGTCCACGTCGTCGTCAACGAGGGCCACGACGCCGACGCGCCGAAGGCCGAGCGAATCCGCGAGGCGGTCCGACCCGACCCCGAGACCGACGCCGAGGAGTGGTTCGAGCGCGCCGGGGCGGTCCTTCGGGACCACGACCTCGACGCCTGCGTCCACGGCGAGGCGTTCGGCACCCGGTCGTCGTCGCTGGTGGCAATCGACGCCGACCGAGGGGGTCGCTATTGGTTCGCCGAGGGCAGACCCTGCGAGACCGACTACGAGGCGGTCGCGGTCGGCGGCGAGGACGGTCACATTTAAACCGCTCGGGGTCCGTGTTCCGGGTATGGCAGTATCCGAGGAGGACCTCAGCGAGGAGGAGCGCGCGGGGCTCGAACTCGTCCGGGAGTCGGGCGGCATCCACCAGAGCGACTTCTGGAAGGAACTGGGCGTCGACTCCCGGAAGGGGAGCCGCATCGTCGAGTCGCTCGACGAGATGGGACTGGTCCAGCGCGAGGAGACCGTCTACGACGGGCACAACACCTACCTCATCACGCCCGCGGCTCGGGATTTGGACTTCTCGCTTCTGATGGCCGGGGACATGCTCTCGCCGTTCATCGGCGAGGAGGAGATAGACCCCGAGAGCGACGCCTTCTCGCAGTGGATCATGAACCTCGCGTACAGCGAGTAGGCGGCTCTGACGTTCCATCTCGCGTTCTCTCGCGTTCTCTCCTGCTCTCTCCCGCTCTCTCCCACTCGCTCTTTTTGCCCCGGCCGTTTTTTGTTGGCCCGACCGTTTCGGCAGTAGAGATATCTGTCTGGCGGGAATCAGGTGCGCCATGGGAAGCGAGACGCCGCCACCGCCGAGGGGAACCAACATCGAGGGCCGGGCCCCCGACGCCGAGCCCGCGGTCGAGACCGACGAGGCGACCATCACCGAGGACGCCGAGTTGGAGCGCACGCTTGGGCTCTCCGGCGGCCTCGCCATCGGCATCGGGACGATGATCGGTGCGGGAATCTTCGTCTTCCCGGGGTTGGCGGCCGGGCGTGCCGGTCCCGCCGCGGCGGGGTCGTTCGCCATCGGCGCGGTCATCGCGCTTCTTGTCGCGCTACCCGCCTCCGAACTCGCCACGGCGATGCCCAAGAGCGGCGGGGGCTACTACTTCATCTCTCGCGGCCTCGGGACGCTCGCTGGCGCTGTCGTCGGCCTCTCGCTGTGGTTCGGACTGGTGTTCGCGACCGCCTTCTACCTCGTCGGCTTCGGCTTCTACGCCGTCGACACGCTCGTCGAACTCGGCGTGACCGTCGGCGAGGGACTCGTGATTCCGCTGGCACTCGTGTTCGGTGCGGGGTTCACGGTCCTGAACGTCACCGGCACCGAGAACGCCGCGAAGCTCCAGAACGGAATCGTCGCGCTGTTACTCTCGATACTCGCGGTGTTCCTCGTCTACGGCGGTCTCGACGCGCTGGGAATCATCGGCGAATCCAGCGCGCCCGAGACGTTCGCGCCGTTCGGTTCGGTCCCCGTCCTGACCACCGCGGCGCTGGTGTTCACGTCCTACCTCGGGTTCGCGCAGGTGGCGACGGTCGCCGGGGAGATGAAGCGACCCGGTCGGAACCTCCCGCTGGCGATGGTCGGGTCGGTCGTCGTGGTCGGGGTGATGTACGTCGCGACCATCTTCGTCGCGACGAGCGCGTTCGGTAGCGACCGCCTCGCGGCGCTCGGCGAGACCGCGATGGTCGAGGTGGGCCGCGAGTTCCTCGGGCAGGCGGGCGCGCTCGCCATCGTCTTCGGCGGACTCCTCGCCACGATGTCCAGCGCCAACGCGTCGGTCCTCAGCACCTCGCGGGCGATTTACGCCGTCTCGAAGGACGCCCTGTTGCCCCGATGGGCGAGTCGCATCAACCTCAAATACGGCACGCCCCACGTCGCGCTGGGGTTGGCTGGCGGGCCCGTCCTCGTGCTGGTGGCGACGGGGCAGGTCGAGATACTCGCGGAGGTGGCGTCGTTCCTGCACCTAGTGATGTACGGGCTGATGTGCGTCGCGCTCGTCGCGCTCCGGCGCGACGAGCCCGAGTGGTACGACCCGGACTTCCGGGTGCCGGGCTATCCCGCCGTGCCCGTGCTCGGCGCGGTCGCGAGCTTCGCGCTCGTGGGGTTCATGCAACCCGCTTCGCAGGTCATCGGCGTCGCCGTCATGCTCGCGAGCGCCGGGTGGTACCTCTATTACGCTCGGGACGTGACCCTCAAGGGGGAACTCTGACGATGCGCGTACTCGTACCCGTGGCGGTGCTCGAAGGCGAATCGGTCTCGACCGGCCTGACCGGCCTGCTCGCCACCGCCGACGTGACGGTGCTCGGCTACCACGTCCTGCCCGAACAGACGCCGCCCGACCAGGCGCGCATCCAGTACGAGGACCGCGCGACCGAGGCGCTCGAAGACCTCGCAGAGGAGTTCCGGCAGGCGGGCGGCGCGGCCGACCACCGACTCGTGTTCACCCACGACCGCGAGCAGACAGTCGACCGCGTCGTCGACGAGGTCGGCGCGGAGGCCTACGCCATCACCGGGACGACCGGTCCGGTCGAGCGCCTGCTCGTCCCGCTGACCGGCGAGGTCGCGGTCGAGCGCATCCTGTCGTTCGTGGCCGACCTCGTCGGCGACCGAGACATCGGCGTCACGCTGTTCCGGGCCGCCGACGCCGAGACACCCGAGGACCGGACGGAGCTCGACGAAGCCGCCGAGGCACTCGCCGCGGCCGGTATCGACGTTCGAACCGAACTCGCGACCGACAGCCCGGCGTTCGAGGCGCTCGTCGACGCCGTCGCGGGCCACGACGCCGTCGTGATGGGCGAGCGAGCGCCGTCGCTCCGGTCGCTGGTGTTCGGCGAGGAGACCGAGCGCGTCGCGGCCGAGACCGTCGGGCCGGTGCTGGTGGTCCGGAGGGAGGAGTAGCTCGCGACCGGTGGGTCCCGTCGGTGGTAACGCGCTCTTACTTCACCAGTTCCCACACCTGAACGCCGTCGCCGTCTTCGAGGTGTTCACCGTCGAACCCGCCCGAGACCGACCACCCCTCGAACCGAGAGTGGCGCGCCAGCAGTTCGACCTGCTGAGCCGGGAGGTGCGAGAGGACGAACTCGTCGCGTGCCACGACCTCGCCGTCCGTGTTCAGAAGCTCCTGCTCGGTTCGGTAGGTCTGGGCCACCTGATCTTCGATGGTCGCCCGGGAGCGCCCCCGAAGCGTCGTCCCGCCGTATTCTACCTCCCGAACGTCCTGCCACTCGCCGAAGGCCTCGGCGATGACGTCGTACCGGGGGACGTACACGTCGAACAGGAGTCGGCCGCCGGGCTTCAAAACCTCGTGGAGCGCGTCGAGGGCCGCGAGCTGGTCGTCGACTCCCCGGAGGTTGCAGAACGAGTTGTAGGGGACCAGCGCCAGCGCGTACTCCCGGTCGGCGTCGAACGACCGCAGGTCGGCCTCCCAGACCGTGGGTGTGAGCCCCTCGTCGTCGGCCTTCTCCCGGAGGATGTCCAGCATCGCGGGCGAGACGTCGAAGCCGTCGGCGTCGACGCCCCGCCGGAGGAGTTCGAGGTAGAGCCGCCCCGTCCCGCAGGCGGCCTCCAACACGGGTTCGTCGGCGTCGGTCGCCGCGTCGAGATAGAACGACTCGTCGCCGATGTCGCCGTAGTCGTGGGTGGCCTCGTAGAAGACGGCCAGCTCCTCCGAGAACTGATTCGCCGAGCACATATCAGGGTTCGGTCATGACGCGTGAAAAGTTCACCGGACCCCGGGCAGACGACCCGACCAGACCGGAGCTGTCGGGTGAGCGAACGGAACCGTGCCGGTTTTGGTCCTCGGATTTCGGATATCGACACATGTCCTCGCGCCCCCCGACGAGCGTTCTCCTTCCCGCCGTCTCGTGGACGCCCGTCATCGAGGAGGTCGGCGACCAGCTCGGCCCCTCGGACGAACTCCTCGTCGTCTGCGACGCCGAGACCGACCCCGTCACCGACCGGACCGGAGAGTTCCCCGAACGGGCGCGACTCGTCGTCGCTGGCGACCCCGCGGGCTGTTCAGGGAAGGCCAACGCCATCGCCGCCGGGATGGAGGCCGCCGACAACGACCGCATCGTGTGGACGGACGACGACTTCGAGCACCCCGGCGACTGGCTCGACCGGCTACACGACGACTACGACCGTCACGGCCCGACGACCGAGCTCCCGTTCTTCGTCGGTCGCGACCCGCTCGCGGTCCTCCTCGAACCGCTGTACGCCATCGCGGGCACGGCTGGCGTCTACGGCGGGGGAATCGCGTGGGCCGGTGCGGTCGTCTTCGAGCGCGACGACCTCCCCGACGAGGACGCCTTCGTCGAGGACCTCCGCCGAACCGTCAGCGACGACGGCCTGCTCACCGACCGTATCGACGTGACGCCCGTCAAGCGAGTCCGTCGCGTCGAGGTCGGCGGTACCCTCCGCGAGTCCGTCGAGCGCCACGTCCGGTTCACCAAGATCGCCCGGTACCACGACCCCGCGGGGAGCGCGTTCAACGCGGCCCTCGGGACGCTCGCGACCGCGAGCGGACTGCTGGCACCGCTTCCGGCGGCCGTCGTCCTGACCGCGTTGCTCGCAGTGCTGTACGCCGGGTTCGGCCTCCGTCGGTGGACGTTCCTGCTCGCGTATCCCGCGGTGATGCTGTCGGTCCCGCTTTTGGCCTACGGCCTGCTCCGGCCCACCTTCGTCTGGGGCGGGCGGCGCTATCGCTGGACGGCCAAGTTCGACGTAGAAGTGGTCGACTGATCCACCGAGAACGCGGAGCGTCGCCTCTCGTCAGTTCTCCACCGCACTCCCGACCCGGATGATCTCCTCCTCGCCGAACGCCGGGCCGACGAACTGGATGCCGACCGGGCCGCCCTCGACTTCGCCAGCAGGAACCGAGATGGCGGGCAGGTCGGCCAGATTCACCGGCACGGTGTTGGCGTCGGCGAGGTACATCTGGAGCGGGTCGTCCAGACTCTCGCCCCGCTCGAACGGCGGGGTCGGCATCGTGGGGCTCGCCAGCACGTCCACGTCGGCGAACGCCTCGTCGAAGTCCTGCTTGACCCACGCTCGGGCGTTCTGGGCCTGCTTGTAGTACTTGTCGTGGTAGCCCGCCGAGAGCGCGTAGGTGCCCAGCAGGATGCGTCGCTTGACCTCCTCGCCGAAGGCCTCGCGGGACTCGCTGAACGCCTCGTTCCAGTTGCCTTCGAAGCCGCCGGAATTTCCGTACCGGACGCCGTCGAAGCGCGCGAGGTTCGAGGAGGCCTCCGACATCGCGATGACGTAGTAGGCTTCCACCGCGTGCTCGACCGAGGGGAGCGAGACCTCCTCGACCGTCGCGCCCTGCGCGCGGAGGTCGTCGAGCGCTTCCTCGAAGCGCTCGACGACGCCCTCGTCTGCGCCCTCCACGAGTTCGGTGGGGACGCCGACGGTCGTCCCGCCGACGTCGCCGTCGGCGGCCCCGGCGTAGTCGCTGTCGGCTCCTTCCTCGCGCGTCGTGGCGTCGCGCTCGTCCGGGCCAGCGATTACGTCCAGCAGTTCGGCGGCAGCCTCGACTGTGGGCGCGAGCGGGCCGATCTGTTCGAGGCTGTTGGCGTAGGCAACGAGGCCGTAGCGCGAGACCAGCCCGTAGGTGGGCTTGATGCCGACCACGCCGCAGAACGCCGCGGGGTTGCGGACCGACCCGCCCGTATCGGACCCGAGCGCGAGGTCGGCCGCGCCCGCGGCGACCGCGGCCGCGCTCCCGCCCGACGAACCGCCGGGGACCCGGCCGGGCGCGGCGGGGTTGTCGACCGGACCGAACGCCGAGGTCTCGGTGGTCGAGCCCATCCCGAACTCGTCCATGTTGGCCTTGCCGACGACGGTCGCACCCGCCGCCTTCAGGCGTTCGACGACGGTCGCGTCGTAGGGCGGCACGTAGTCGTCGAGCATCTCCGAGCCGCAGGTCGTGCGCACGCCCTCGGTGCTGATGTTGTCCTTGACCGCGACGGTGGCGTCGGCGAGGGGACCCTCGGACTCGCCCTCGACGGTCTCCTCGGTGACGAAGATGTTGTGGTCCGTACTCATGATTGGCGATTACGAGACGTTCGGGCCCTTGAAGTAGCCGTCCTCGGTCTCGGGCGCGTTCGCCAGCGCCTCCTCCGGGCTCAGCGACTCGCGCACCTCGTCGTCGCGCATCACGTTCACGAGGTCGGCCTCGCGGTCGACCTCGGGCACCTCGTCCAGCGTCTCGAAGTAGTCGAGGATGTCGGCGAACTGGTCGGTGAACCGCTCGACCTCGTCGTCGTCGAGTCCGACGCGCGCGAGGCGAGCGACGTGGCGGACCTCCTCGGGGCCGGGCGACGTCTCGCTCATACTCGTAGGGTTTCGCGGGCCAGCGGTAAGGGTTTCGATACGGGACCTCTCGGAAAGTCGTATTTAAAAAGTCGGAGAATTGCATCTAGAGGGCAAAACCGTTAAGGACTGAATACGACAGTTTCGGCCGACGAGAATTCGGTCTGTCGAACGACCCGGCGTTCGCCGAGCCGAAGTATTTAAGTTGTATCGGCTATTATAAAATACTGTCTTCTACACCTGCGGTCCAGCGCACCGTCTACCGTTGGCTATCTCGCCCATACCCAGACCATGACCGATACACGCACCCGTAACCGAGCCGACGAACACACGAACGACGAAACGGAACGCGAACGAAGTGAGCGGGAGGAGCACCGCTGTCCCGAGTGCGGCGGCAACCTCGTCTCCGACGAGGAACGCGGGGAGACCGTCTGCGCGGAGTGCGGCCTCGTGGTCGACGAAGGACAGATCGACCCCGGCCCGGAGTGGCGGGCGTTCGACGCCAAGGAGAAAGACGAGAAGTCCCGGGTGGGCGCCCCGACCACCAACACGATGCACGACAAGGGGCTGTCGACCAACATCGGCTGGCAGGACAAGGACGCCTACGGCAACTCCCTCGGAAGCCGCCAGCGCGAGAAGATGCAGCGTCTGCGCAAGTGGAACGAACGGTTCCGCACCCGCGATTCGAAGGAACGGAATCTGAAGCAGGCGCTCGGCGAGATCGACCGCATGGCGAGCGCGCTCGGCCTGCCGGACAACGTCCGGGAGACCGCCAGCGTCATCTACCGGCGCGCGCTCGACGAGGACCTCCTGCCCGGTCGCTCCATCGAGGGCGTCGCCACCAGCGCGCTCTACGCCGCCGCGCGACAGGCCGGGACCCCGCGGAGCCTCGACGAAATCAGCAACGTCTCGCGGGTCGAGAAGGACGAGATCGCCCGAACCTACCGCTACGTGGTTCGCGAGCTGGGTCTCCAGATTCAGCCCGCCGACCCCAAGAGCTACGTCCCGCGGTTCGTCTCCGACCTCGGCGTGAGCGAGGAGGTCGAGCGCCGCGCGCGCGACCTCCTCGACACCGCGACCGAGAAGGGCATCCACAGCGGGAAGTCGCCCGTGGGACTCGCGGCCGCGGCCGTCTACGCCGCCGCCCTGCTCAGCAACGAGAAGGTGACCCAGAGCGAGGTCAGCGACGTCTCGGACATCAGCGAGGTCACGATTCGGAACCGGTATCACGAACTGCTGGAAGCCAAAGAGGACGCCATCGCGCCCTAATTTTCCGTTTCACTCGGCACGACCGTCGGTGCGTGAGTCGGCCCCACACCACCGAAAGGATTCTAATCGACGACTCGCTACCCGGATTATGGACGAGGTCCCCGAGGCGCGAGCGATTCCGGACTCGACCCTTCGGGAGGTAGTCGAGTCGGCCGACCCGGCGTGGGAACTCCGGGAGGCGACTCCGGCCGAACGGGGGTTCTGTTCGGTCTACCGACTCGCGGTCGCCGACGGCGACACGACGAGACGACTGTACCTGAAGGCCTCGCCGGACGGCCGAGATTGGGCAGTTCCGACCGAAGCCCGAATTCAGGCGGTTCTCCGGGCGCACACGTCGATTCCGGTTCCGGAAGTGGTCGCCGTCACCGACGCCCACGAGACGCTCCCGACGCCTCACTACCTGATGAGCGCGCTCCCCGGCGAGGAGGTCGCCTACGAACGCGTCGGTCGACTCGCTGACGATGCGCTCGAACGACTCGCCCGAGAGACGGGGCAGTACCTGGCCGAACTACACTCGGTTCCGGCGGTAGAGAGCTTCGGACACGCCCGCCACAGCGGTCCCGAACTGACCGGCGAGCGCCCCGCGGGCGACCCGGCGGACCTGACGGTCAGCGAACCGCACGACGACTGGCCGACGTACCTCCGCGAGCGCGTCGACCCGGAACTCGACCGACACGCCGACTCGCGGTTCTCGGACCTGACGCCCGAACTGACCCGGTGGTTCGAAGCGGGCATCGCGAGCCTCGACGGTCCCTTCGACCCCGTTCTGGGGCGCAACGACCACGGACTCCACAACCTCCTCGTCGACCCGGAAACGGGCGAGATCACCGCGATGCTCGACTGGGGCTACACGCTCGCCGTGCCACCGGCCTACGACTTCGAGTTCGCCGTCTACCTCTTCGGCGGGGCCTTCCTCTCGGGGCTTGCCGACGTGTCGGACCGGCGCTCGCTGGTCCGCGAAGCGATGCTGTCGGGGTATCGCGCGGTGGCCCCGAACCGCGCCGAATCGGTTTCGACCCCCGAACCGGTCTACGAGGCGCTGGCGATGGTTCGCATCATGAACGACTTCGAGCACCTCGACCTCCCGGATGGGACCGAACCGGCGGTGATGGACCGCATCCGAGCCGACGCCCGCGCGCTTCTCGACCGATAAGGTAGCGCGAGTGGACCGGACCGGACCCGACTGGACCGGACCGTAACTCGCAAATCCCGACTCCGACATCTCTCCGGCATGGAGACCACGCGCCACTTCACCGCGACCGTCTACGTCGTCCACGACGGCGCGGTCGCCCTGCACCACCACGACCGACTCGACATGTGGCTCCCGCCGGGGGGCCACGTCGGCCGCGACGAACGACCCCGCGAGACCGCCCGCCGGGAGGTCCGCGAGGAGACCGGCCTCGACGTGGACATCCTCGAACCCGAGACCGGCCTCGCCGTCGAGGCGGGGCGTGAACTCCCGCCGCCCGAGCATGTGATGCTGTTCGACATCGACGTCTACCCCGACGGCGAGGTCGGCCACCAGCACGTCGACTTCGTCTACTTCGGGGAGGCTGAGAACCGCGATATCTCGCCCGCCGACGGCGAGGCGAGCGCCGACGAGTGGGAGTGGTTCGGCCGCGAGGACCTCCGGCGGTTCGACGGTCTCACGAGCGAAGTCGTCGAACTCGGCGCGGAGGCCATCGAGCGAGTGCAAGCACGCTGACCGCGAGTCTGTCGCGGCGTTTTCCCCAGCACGGTTTCACCTTTCCTCCGAGTATCGTTCCCCTTTCCTTCGGATACCGTTCCCCGGAGCTTTCGGGCTCGGCAAGCTTAATTATCCCCCGGAAACCATGGTTTCCGTACATGAGTGCAGGGTCGGTCGGAGACCAGCGCCCGGAGCGCTCCGAGGACGATGCAGTCGGCCGATTCGCCGACGCGCTGGCCCCCGGCGAAGAGGTCCGCTGTTCGTGGACCGCGGCGCAGGCGCGGTGGGCCAACGAGTCGGGGATTCGGCCCTCGCCGTCGTCGTTCGCCGCGACCGACCGGCGGCTCCTGTTCTCGACCGGCGAGACGACCACCTCGGTCGGGTGGGACCACGTCCGCGCGGTCGAGGTCGACGCGGGCGTGAGCGCGAACCTCTCGACGCCGCTTCTGGTCTGTGGCGGCGTCGGTCTGCTCGTCGGTCTCGTCGTGGTGACCCGGAGTGCGGTCGACGGGGTCGGGCTTATCGCGCTCTCGCTCGTCATGCTCGTCGGCGGACGCGTCGTCGGAGATTACTCGCAGGAAGCGACCGTGACCGTCGTCATCGACAACGAGCGCCAGCGACTCACGTTCTCCGCGGACGAGGAGGTCGCGGCGACGCTCGACCGACTGGCGAGCGACTCCTAACCGCCGACCCGCGACTCGACGTACTTCGAGACGTGGTCGTCCATCCGGCGCTTGAACCCCGCCCGTCGAGCCAGCCGGTCGAGTTCCCGGGCGACCAGACTCCCGTACTGGACCGCCTTCTTCTCGCGGAACGCCACCGAGTCGGGGACGAACTCGCGGGCGGCGAGCCGGAGCGCCTTCTTGCGCTCGCCCCGCGAGTCCACGAGCAGGTCGCCCGGAAGCCCGAGCGCCGCCCGAACCACCCGGTCGTCGAGCAGGGGCGCGACGGGTTCGACGCCCGCCGCCCGGAGCGCGAGCACGTCCCGCTCCAGTTGGGCGGGGAGGGTGCGGATCACCTCGCGGGTGGCCCCCCGGACCGTGTCGGCCTCGACTCGGGGGTCCTCGGGCGCGCGGGCCACCTTGGCGTAGCCGCCGAACAGTTCGTCGGCCCCCTGTCCGACCGCGAGGCGGTCGTGGCCGTCGCGGGCCGCCCGCTGGCCCGCGAGAAAGAGTGGGAGCGCTATCTGAACGTCCATCGCGTTCGTCCGGCCGGTCGCGCGGGCGACCTCGGGGACCGCGCGTTCGAGGTCCGAGGCGTCGAGTTCGACCACCCGGAGGTCGTCCTCGCGGCCCATGAGTCGGGCGGCCCGCCGGGCAGCGCTCACGTCGTGGCTGTCCGGGAACCCGACGACGTAGAGGGGCGCGTCGATGGCGCTCGCGACGACCGTCGAGTCCACGCCGCCGGAGAAGGCGACCGCGAGGTCGCCTTCGTCGGCGTCCTCGGCCTCGCTCTCGACCTCGGCTTCGGCCACCGAATCGAGGCTTCCCGCGAGGGCGTCCCGGACCGCGACCGCGCGGTCGCGGTCCGGGACGCCCTCGCGGGTCGGTGAAGGCTCCGGGAGCGAGAAGACCCGCTCGACGCCCGATTCCGAGCGCACGCATCCCGCCGGGAGGGGTTCGGGGTCGGCGAGGTCGGCGGGCGAGAACGACCAGTCGCTTCCGCCCGACTCGCCGCCCTCGACGAAAAGCGGCTGGCGGCCGAGCACGTCGCGGACGAGTCGGCCGTCGGGGAGTTCTCCGGCGAAACCGCGGATTCCGGCGCGAGCGCCGGAATCCGCGCCCGGGAGCGGGTCGCGGTCGGCGAGGGCCCCCGCGACCCGGTCAGCCGACGCGCCGCGCATCATAGGAGTTCAGCGAGTCGGTTCTTCACCCGGCGCTTGGCCCCGCCCGCGGCCTGTCGGAAGCTGATCCGCCACGGGGTCCGCTTGCCCTCGACCGTGGTCCGTCCCTCGCGAATCGCGTCGAGGACGGCCTCGGTGGTGGGCTCCTCGGCGTCGATGCAGGTGACGGCCTGCCCGACCATCTCGCTGATGTGGGCGTCGCTCCCGGCGGTCTGGGGGAGACCGCGGCGCTCGGCAAACTCCCTCGCCTTTCGGTTCCCGCGGCCGGTCAACAACCGGGAGTTGTACACCTCGATGGCGTCGGCGGTCGCGAGTTCGGTCTCGGTGATGTTCGCCATGACGCCGCTGCGGGACTTCTGGAACGGGTGGGGGACGACCGCGACGCCGCCCTGATCTCGAATCCGTTCGAGCGTCTCCCCGAACGAGAGTCCGGCGGGGACCCGCTCGCGCACGCCGAGACCGAGGACGTGGCCCGCCGCAGAGCTGATCTCGATTCCCGGAATGGCGACGAGGCCGTACTCGTCGGCCTTTTCGGCGGCTTCGAGGCTCGCGTCGATTTCGTCGTGGTCGGTGATGGCCAGCGCGTCGAGTCCGACGGCCGCCGCCTGCTCCAGCAGGAGGTCGACGTCGTCGCGGCCGTCGTACGAGAGCGACGAGTGGGCGTGAAGCTCGACCGATAGCACGGGAGAGGGTTGGCAGGGCGGTGGCAAAAGCGACTCGGTACGGCGGCGCGGTCGGTCTCGGCGGAGAATTCCCGGGCCGAGTCGCCGCCTCCGGGCGGATTCCGGCCGTCCTGAGTGAGCCGCACGCGATGACTTTCTATATATCGAAATAGGATTTATGAGTTGTACGTCGAACGGCATTAGTAATGGATTTCCGACTATTTCGCGCCGGACTGCCGATTTTTCCATCCTCAGACCGCCTTGTTCCCGTCACGGTCGCCGACGCGAGCCGACGACCGGGACGGCCGCTGGTGGTATACACGTACTTGCGTATAGAAAGGCATTAATCCGCGCTGTCTGTACAGGAGAGTGAATGAGCCTCTCCGAGCCAGACCGCGAACGGGTCGTCGACGAACTCGGCCGGGAGCCGACCCCGGCGGAGTCAGCCCTGTTCGAGAACCTCTGGAGCGAACACTGCGCGTACCGCTCCTCGCGACCCCTGCTCTCGGCGTTCGACTCGTCGGGCGAGCAGGTCGTCGTCGGGCCGGGCGACGACGCGGCGGTGGTCGCGGTCACCGACGACACCTACGTCACGATGGGTATCGAGAGCCACAACCACCCCTCGTTCGTGGACCCCTACGACGGCGCGGCCACCGGCGTCGGCGGCATCGTCCGCGACACCCTCTCGATGGGCGCGTACCCCATCGCGCTCGCCGACTCGCTGTACTTCGGCGACTTCGACCGCGAGCACTCGCGCTACCTGCTGGAGGGCGTCGTCGAGGGAATCTCGGACTACGGCAACTCCATCGGCGTGCCGACCGTGGCCGGTAGCACCGCGTTCCACGACGACTACGAGGGCAATCCCCTCGTCAACGTGGCCTGCGTGGGCCTGCTCGACGACGAGCGCCTCGTCACGGCCGACGCGAAAGAGCTCGGAAACGCGCTCGTCCTCGTCGGGAACGCGACCGGCCGGGACGGCCTCGGCGGCGCGAGTTTCGCCAGCGAGGACCTCTCGGAGGACGCCGAGACCGAGGACCGCCCGGCGGTCCAGGTCGGCGACCCCTACACCGAGAAGCTCCTGATCGAAGCCAACGAGGCCCTGCTCGACCGCGACCTCGTGGAGGCGGCCCGCGACCTCGGCGCGGCCGGACTCGGTGGCGCGTCCTCCGAGATGGTCGCCAAGGGCGGTCTCGGTTGCGAGATCGAACTCGAACGAGTCCACCAGCGCGAGCCGAACATGAACGCGCTGGAAATCCTGCTCGCCGAGTCCCAAGAGCGGATGTGCTACGAGGTCCGCCCCGAGAACGTCGACGCGGTAGAGCAGGTCGCCGAGAAGTACGACCTCGGTTGCTCGGTCATCGGCGAAGTGACCGAGGGCAACTACGTCTGCACGTTCGAGGGCGACGTGGTGGTCGACGCACCGCCGGAGTTCCTCGCCGACGGCGCGCCGATGAACGACCTGCCCGCCGAGGAGCCGACCCAGCCCGACCGCGACCTCCCAGATTCCGACCTCGAATCGGCGTTCGAGGCGGTCGTCTCCAGCCCCAACACCGCGAGCAAGCGGTGGGTCTACCGCCAGTACGACCACGAGGTGCAGGTCCGGACCGCGACCGGGCCGGGCGACGATTCGGCGGTGTTGGCGCTCCGGGACGCAGAGAAGGGGCTGGCCTTCTCGTCGGGCGCAGACCCCAACTGGACGACCGCCGCGCCCTACGACGGCGCTCGCGCGGTGGCGCTCGAAAATGCGACCAACCTCGCGGCGAAGGGAGCGACACCGCTCGCCGCCGTGGACTGCCTCAACGGCGGCAACCCCGAGAAACCCGACGTGTACGGCGGTTTCAAGGGTATCGTGGACGGTCTCGCAGATATGTGTGCGGCGCTCGGCGCGCCGGTCGTCGGCGGTAACGTCTCGCTCTACAACGATTCGCCCTCGGGGCCGATTCCGCCGACCCCGACGCTCGCGATGACCGGCACGAAGGACGGGTTCGAAGCGCCGCCCGCCTCGCTCTCTGGCGAGGGGGCCCTGCTCGTCGTCGGAGACGACGGCGGCGCGCGGTTGGGCGGGTCGGAGTACCTCGCCCGGTTCGGTGGGACCGACCGCTTCCCCGCGCTTCCCGAGAACCCCCGTGAGGTCGTGGCGGCGCTCGCGGAGGTGGCAGACCACCCCGACACGTTGGCGGTCCACGACGTGAGCCACGGCGGTCTCGCGGTAGCGCTCGCCGAGATGGTCACCGACGAGGCGGGCGCGACGGTCGAACTGTCGGGCGATGCGAGCTCCGCAGAACTCCTGTTCGCCGAGACGCCCGGCCGTGCGGTCGTGGAGACGACCGACCCCGACGCGGTCGGCGAGGCGTTCGAGGGCGTGGCCCCGGTCGAAGAGGTCGGCGCGGCCGACTCGTCGGCCGCGCTCGACCTGACCGTCGACGACGAGACGCTCTCGTACGACGCCAGCGAGATCTCGGACCTGCGGGACGTGCTGGCCCGGGAACTCGACTGAACCGATTTGGCCGCTAGAGCCGTTTTATCTCCTCTTACGTCGCGAGAACGCGCCGCTGAGCGCGGAGGGAACGCCCACCGATAAACGGATAACCGCGATACGCTATCCGTAGGATGCGGCCGAGACGTGAGCCGAAGAAAACACGTTTGTCACCGGCGTCCGACGGGACGCGTATGTCCGATATCTCCGCCCGAGAGGCCCTCCGCTACGCGACCGACGACGAGATGCTGAAGCTCTACGGCGTCCTCGTGGGCGGGTGGAGTGCGATGGCGGTCGGCGAGTTTGTCGCTCGCACGTCCGTGCAGGCTGGAGTTCGGTTCCTCGCCCTCGCCGGTGTCGTGGCGGGCGCACTCGCGGTCCTCGCCGGTGTCGTCGCCATCGCGTACAAGGTCCTCGCCGAGGGCCGGCCGACGTGAGCGTGGCCGGTTCGACCACCGACGACCCCCTCTCGACTGATAACTCTCGAGCCGAACACGTTCAGGTGCGTTCTAGGCCCGAAAACTGGGTTCCGGCTTGAAGGACGAGTTGGCTCCAGTGTGGCGTATGTCACGCCATCCGACCGGCAGACGGCCGACCAGCCGAGGTGATTCGCGGTGAGCCTCTCGCGGCGCGACTTCATCCGCGGTGCCGGAGCGGGCACCGTCGGCGCGCTCCTCGGGAGCGGCTGGGAGGCGACCCAGAGCATCGACCCGGTGACCGACGTGGACAACCCGCTCAAGTCGTACGAATCGCGACTGGGAGCAGGTCTACCACGACATCTACGCCTGCGACTCGGTGGACTGGACGGGGTGTCACCCCAACTGCACCCAGTCGTGCGCGCTCAACTTCTACATGAAGAACGGGGTTCTCATCCGGGCCGAGTAGGTCTATCACGACGAGGAGGCCAGCCCCGGCCCCGGCGGCTACGAGAACGCCGACGTGAGCCAGCACTGGAACCCCCGCGGGTGCATGAAGGGACGGCCCGGGCGAAGTCCTCAGGCAAGTTCCTCGTGCGGTCCTCGCCGCCCACACTCGATACCCCGCTACCAATCGGTCGCTCGGATGTTCCATGCCATCGACCGGAACATTATCTGTCCAGACCCACCCCTTATTAATTTTTCCTATGTGGTAAAATAAAAATATATTAATGTAGGAATCTAAATTAGATTGCGATGAAACGAAAAGAACTGCAGACGGCGAGTCGACGTAGATTCATGCAGATATTGTCAGCGATGGGCGTTTCAGTGGGAACGATACAGACTCTCTCACAGGAGGGTCTCGCCGCGCTGACCGACGATCCGACGGACCAAGTCCCGATACTGGTCGGCCACGAGCACACCTATCCGGATGGATACGACTCAGCGCCCGTCGTCGAACCGATCCACAAGACCATCGCGTATGATCGATGGGCCAAAATACAGGCGGCATACGACGCAGCACGGACGGTCGAAGCGTCTCTGAGCCGGGAGTTGGCTGCTACCGCCGAGGAAGCGTCCCTCGGATATACAGTCGCCGGACGATCCAAAAGCGACGCGAGCGTCTCGAACGCCAAGCCAGTAACCGTTGGTGTCAAATACAACTCGTCGTCGAAGACCAACACGGACCTCGAGATTTCCGTCAACTACAAAACGAAGGTCAGGCGCGGGCCGGACGGCAGTGAGATGAGATTCGAGCCCAACGTTTCGCTCGAACGACTCGAAGAGGTCGCACCGACGACGGCCGACGGAAGGTTCGCGGACGACGACTTCGAGCAGACCTTCTCGGATTTCCCCGTGGTTGTCTCCGAGAAGGTCGACGAGCAAGAAAGCGACTTCGAGTGGGAGAAATACCGGCCAATCGTCGGCGGCTGTCATATCGGGGAACTCGACGGTAACGGTGCAGGGTCGACCTGTTTCTCGGTCTGGCACAAGGAACGCGAAGAGCGCGTCATGCTGACGTCCGGCCACGTCGTCGATGGGTGGCCCGGCGTCGAACAACCGAACCACGACGAAACCGTCTCCTACGACTACGACGACGATGGGTGGGAGGTGTACGATGATTTCGACGCTGGCTGGTTCGAGGTGTCGGTCGACCAGTTCCCGGGGATTGCCGAGCCGAACGGCAACGGCTACAGAGACGAGACCCTCTCGGGAACCCGGAGTCTGGAATGGCTCCAAGCTGAGGGCCACTACACGGAGTTCATCAAACAAGGGAAAACGACGGGCCGGACGACCGGCACCATCGACGAGGTCGAAAACGAGACCGAACACAAATTCAACTCGACCTGCGACAGCGATGGTGGTGATTCCGGAGGAATCTACTACGAGGTCGACGACGATAGCTACTACATCATCGGTGTCCACAACTGGGCGACTGGCAAAGGGAACGGAATCGAGCGAGTCGAAGAAGTCCTGAACGTCGTCCCCTAGCGGGGTATCCCCAGAACTCTTTTTAGGCCTCGGTGGACCCCTCGTGGACGAGATCGAAGGCGACGGCGACAGCTGGCTCGATTCCCCAGTACACGAACCGATACCGACCGGATTCCAAGTCCGGACAGACGGTCAGTTCTGGAGTGGGCTCGACGATACCCTCCTCGGTCAACTCGATCTCCCATTCGAATCCCTCGTCCGGTGGGAGGTCGGCACCCAGATCAGTGTCGTCGAACGTATCGCCGTCGGTCTTGCCCCTGACCTCCTCCCAGCCGTCGTCCGTGTGTACTTCGAGCCCCCAGTCCGATTCGTCACCGGTACTAACATACTCGTCGGACACGTTTACGAGCGTTATCCGAGCGGTATCACCGTAGTCGAAATAAGTATCAGATACCCGGAGGGAAATCTCGTCGGTGTCTCCCCACTCTACGGTCTCGTAGTTCGTCGGGTAGCGGGTGAATTCGTCGTCCGTACACCGCCATTCCTGTGGGACCGACTCGGGGCTCCCGGTCGGACGAACCGACTCATTCTCCCTCCCGCCGTCCGTCAGCGTTCGCGTCTCGGACTCTTCCCGCGAGTCAGTTGGCGCTGTTATCGAGGTCATACAGCCAGCGAGTCCACTGAGACAGGTCGAACTGAGCCCGATAACGAGTTTTCGTCTCTCCATATCTTGTTTTCGCAATTACAGGAATAAAGCTCTTGTGTATATAATTTTTAACTTTCATTTCTTTATTAAAAGAAAGTCACGGGGTGTTGCGGAGTGATTCGTTTCGACACTCTGCGGGACCACGGAGATGAGAGTCGACCCCGATTCCCGCCGCGACGAGCGGGAGCGCGGATGCCCCGAGGACCGCGAGACTGCGCGGGTCGCGCCCGGCCTCCGATAGCCCATGTCAGGTGGGCAATCCGCCGCAACCGAATCGCGCGAGTCGGACGGCGAGCGGACCGACCGAATCCACCGAAACGGCCGACTCGACGGCCGCGAGCCGGTGACCGTGGTCGGAAGCCGGGAACTGGCGGTCCCCGTCCACTCGGGGGAGCGTGACAGCGACGGCGACGGCGGTCTCGGGGTCGGCGTCGACGCCGACCCCGAGACCGCGGCGTGGTCGTTCCGATGCGCCTCGGGCAGCGAGATCGGCGGGCCGTGGACCGGCGTCCCCGTCTCGGACCTCCTCGACGCCGCCGAGGCCCCGGACGCGACCACCCACGTCGCGGTCGAGGGCGACGACGGCTATCGGGTCTGCGTACCGGTCTCGGCCGCGCTGGACGGCCTGCTCGCCCATCGCAGTGCGGGCGAACCGCTCGACGCCCCGCGGTTCGTCGCGCCCGGCGTCTCCGGCGTCAGGACCGGCAAGCGGGTCGCTCGGATCGACGCCGTCGCGCTCGCGCCCGAGACCGACCCGGAGGCGGTCGAGGAGTTGAAACTCGAAGAGAAGTGAGTCGTTCGACGGGCGTTTCAGGCCGCCAGAAGCGGGAGCGCGAACGCCACCAGCAGGCCGACGACGAGGACCGCGAAGCCGATGCCGACCTCCCGGGTCGTGAACTCCTGCATCGGCGAGGTCGTCCGCTCCAGTCCCTCGATGTCGTGGCCGTGCGTCTCGCCGTGGTCGTCGTGGCCGTGGTCGTCGTGGTCGCTCATGGCCCGACGTTGCCGTCGCGCGCACTTAAACGTAGCCGAATCCGAGCGGCCGGTGCCACCCGCCACAGTCGAAACCGTGAAACCTCCGTCGTGCCAACCCCCGCGCAACGAATGACCCTCACCAAGCGCATCATCCCGTGCATCGACGTGGACGTAGACGAGGACGGGAACGCGGCGGTGTACACGGACAACGACCGAGAGAACTCTTCGGAGCCGCCACGGCGTTCCGGAAACGGAACCTCAAATCTACTCCGCCTCGTAGTGGGTCATCTTGACCGTAGTCGGAATCATCACTGTTGCATTCATGCTGAGGAACGTCGTCGTGCCCTGCTGGACTCCCCGTCAGGTCCCGGCCTTTGAGGACTTATTCATTTCCCAGGGCCTGTCGAACCAGGGTTGGGCCACGTAGTCGTAGCCCGCCTTCTCGGGTCGATGAGGACCGAGAGGGTGTATCACTAGAGGTTGGGGTATTCGTTCACAAGGGCGCGTACTCCCCGTACATGTAGTTGATGCACTCCTCGTGGGTCGTGATGTCTTTGCAGGTCGCGAGAATCACCATCTTGCAGGACATGACGTGAGAGTTCGTGTGAGATTGTTGTGAAAGTTCGAGTATTCTCAAACGCCAACCCTACATCCAACCATGATATTAAATATCCTTAATATATAGCTATTACATAATATTTGATTAGGAAAATATAAATTATACCTATCTGATGTTTTGATTGCACTATAGCAGAAGATAGTGCAAGCGAGAACTAAGATGCACAGAGTCCCCGACGATCGGTTCTGAAAGGGATGACAGCCCTTGGAACGGTCAGTACGGGGGTCGTTGTTCGTTGGTCAGGTAGATGCGGCCAGCACGTACAACGGATATATGAATGACCTTTCCAGTCAACACGGAGATACTGAAAGTACCGGCGAGGATGATGATCCGTGTGGAACCGAATCTGATCTTTCGACCGACTGTACCAGTTACTCGGATCGGTGGAAATCTTACTTCAAGTTCGAGGATGGTTACAACGAAACTCAGTACGGAATTCGATCATCTAATCGAGATGTAAGTGCTGAAACGAAGTATGATTCATCAGGTGGAACGACGTACGACCTGTACATCAGTGACTCTGACATCAATAAATTTCAGAATCATCAGGCAGACGTGAGAAATGCGTTAGACAGCTCGGCAGGGAGTGGAGCACCAACTTCAGATGAGACGACACCTGTCGATCTCACGGTTGGAGATGCTGGAACCTCTACTACTCTCTACTCGTGGGACATCGAACACGGAAATGTCGATGTTGGTGGACGAGTGTCTGGCACTTTAGATGACACGAACGTTCCGCTCTTGGAATACACTTCTGCTGACTGGGTTGATGGCGGTCGAGCAGAAGTCAGTTGTACGAGTAACTTCGCTGGCGGTGCCTTCGCTTGGTCTGAAGTCTTCGCCCACGTAGATGTTTCTGGTTCCCGGTCCGCAGAAGTGGACATCGTGTTCGACGGAGACTGGGAGGCGAATCTATTCGCGGCACTCGGAAGCGCAAGCTTCTCAATTGAAGGGTTCGTTCGTGAAGTGACGAGCACCGGAACGAACACAATCAAGACCCAGGAGATTCTTGAGCGTTCTCAGACTACAGTATCAAGTAATGGAAGCGGTCTGACAGATCCTCAGTTCTACAACCCCCTCTGGTACAACGAAGGGAAGCTGGCAACTGATGATTCCAATGTGGTTCCGGTTTCCACTATCGAACCCGGTAAAGAGTATCACATCGGAATCCGAGTTCGTGCGGACACGGAGACCTTCACCAAGGGACCGGGAAGTGGACGTGTCCACGTCTCGGACTTCTCTAACGAAACCTCGCACAAGAAAGGCAATCTGAACAATACCGAAAGCGGTAAAAAGAACTTCGTGGAACTAGATCATATCCAGATTAACTGGGAGCAGTAGAGTAAAAAATGGTCCCTGAAGGTCTGAAGAAGTTCACCCTCTGTACGGTAGGAGCTTGGCTACTGATAGGTCTAGCCAACGGACTAATAGTAGTTATGACACCAGTATGGGGGTATGTAACGATTGCAAGCGTCTTCGGCGCACCTGTCGTCGGATACGTACTCGGCGTGCGATTGGATTTGGACCTCAGCCGATTTGCCAAGTTCCTCTTGGCAGTAATTGGCCTTACTCTGGTTCCGTACGCCGCGTTCCAGACCTGGGGACCGATTTCGGACTCGATTCGAGTCCTCCTCATCATCAGGCTGATGAGTTTCATTGGAGTTCTCAGTGTCGCCTACTATTTAATATACGAGTAACCGACTACGACTAAAGCGCCGAATTCGCGACCCTGAAAGGCACTTAGTGTTGGTTCCTTCGGGTAGTTTATCATGGGATAGTTCATAGTAAGCCCTAGATGACCCTCACCAAGCGCATCATCCCGTGCATCGACGTGGACGTAGACGAGGACGGGAACGCGGCGGTGTACACGGGCGTCAACTTCGAGAACCTCGAATACACCGGCGACCCGGTCGAGATGGCCCGCCGGTACAACGAGTCGGGGGCCGACGAGTTCGTCTTCCTCGACATCACCGCGAGCGCCGACGGCCGCGAGACCATGCTCGGCGTGGTCGAGGACGTGGCCGACGAGATTTTCATCCCCCTGACCGTGGGCGGGGGCATCCGGACCCGCGAGGACATCAAGGAGACCCTCCGGGCGGGCGCGGACAAGGTCTCGATAAACTCCGGCGCGATAGCGAACCCCGACCTCGTCACGCAGGGCGCGGAGGCGTTCGGCAGTCAGTGCATCGTCATCAGCGTCGACGCCAAGCGGCGCTTCGACGAGCGCGGCGAGCACTACGTCGAGGTCGACGGCGAGTCCTGCTGGTTCGAGTGCACGGTCAAGGGCGGCCGCGAGGGGACCGGCCTCGACGTGGTCGAGTGGTCGGCAGAGGCCGAGGACCGCGGCGCGGGCGAGCTGTTCGTCAACTCCATCGACGCCGACGGCACCGAGGAGGGCTACGACATCCCGCTCACGAAGGCGGTCTGCGACGCCGTCGACACTCCGGTCATCGCCTCCTCGGGCTGCGGCGGTCCCGAAGACATGTACGAGGTGTTCACCGAAGCGGGTGCCGACGCCGCGCTCGCGGCCTCCATCTTCCACTACGACGAGTACTCGGTCGGCGAGGTCAAGGAGTACCTCGACGAGAAGGGACTGCCGATTCGGCTCTGAGTCCCGCGGTTCGGCCCGCACCGCGGGCCGAACCGCGGGCGCTTCTGTCGGTCTGGTTCTCGGGTCTCGTCTACCGTTCGGATGCCCGAAGCGCCTCGGTGTCGTCGGTGGTCTCGTTTCCTTCGACGGTCGTCTCGGTTCCGTCCAGTCCGTCGTCGCCCACGCCGCCGCCGAGGACCGAGCCGATACCGGCCGAGGCGTTCTCGACGCTCGCGCTCTCGGCCGCGACCTCGTCGAGCTGGACGTTATCGACCGTCATGTTCCCGACCGCCATGGTGGGTTCCGCGTCGGTCTCGTCGGTCTCCTCGGGCGTCGTCGCGGGGGAGATGTCGGCCGAGACGTTCTCGACGCCGACTTCGCCGACGCGGCTCTCCTCGACCACGAGCGACTCGATGCGGGCGTCTTCGAGCGTGGCGTTGTCGAGGGTCACCGACCCGTCCTCGGGGTCCTCGCCGCCGAGCAACTGGTCGGCGACGGTCTCGTTCCGGACGGTGACGTTCGTCATCGTCACGTTCTCCAGCGTCGCGTTGGTGACCGTCAGGTTCGACGCCGTGGCGTTGCCGAGCGGGTTGGTGTCGCCCGTCTCGCGTTCGAGGACCGTGTTCCGGAGTTGGGCGTCGTCGACGCCGACGTCGGTCATCTGGAGCTCCTCGATGGTCAGATTCTCCACCTCGACTTCGGTGTCGTTCTGGGCGTCCTGCGCCGCGAGCGCGTCCGTCGCGCCGCCGGACGCGCTCGCGCGCGGCGCGTCGGCCGCCGCCACCGCCGACGACGCGCCAGCGAGCAGGACGAGCGTAGCTACGACTACTGCGTTGGTTCTCATGCGCTCTGTGGCTCACCGACCGCGTCAATAAACGGCGCTCACCGTTTCGACCTTCCGTGGCCGATTACGGCCGTTACGGACCGCTTACCGCGCGGGCGACCGAGCGCAGTCCGGCGGTTCGTCGGCGCGACGGCGCGACCGACGGCCGGGGCGGTTCTGGACGGTCGAGGCGATTCTGGCAGGTCGAGGCGATTCAGGCGGTTCGAGACGGGCGGCGGCGCTCGCGGTCGGCCGCGAGCGCCGCCGCTCGGGAGCGCGAACGTCGATTCCACCGTCTGAACCGCGATTCGACAATCTGAACCGCCATTCGGCCGTCTGAACGGCGTGAGCGGTCCGGGAGAATCAGGCCGCGCTCTCGTAGGCGTCCCGGAACGCGGTCGTCTTGTCCTTGATGTCGTTCGCGGCCGCCTCCAGCGCGTCGAGGGGGTCGGTGCCGTCCTCGGTCTTGATGGTCAGGATGGGCTCGGTCTGTCCGCCCGACTGCTCGGGGTTCACGTCGTACGTCGCGGCGGCGACGCCCTCGCGTTCGAGGAGGGTGCCCTTCAGCACGTTCATGAAGGTGTGGTCCTCCCCGGCGATTTCGATAGAGATCTCGTCCTCGGCCTTCTCGATGACCCGGAGTTCCATACACCTCTGTTCTGTCGTCGGCCGTTTCAATATTGCGAAAGCTCGGTTCCGTCGGGCACGCGACGCCAATCGGAGCGATTCGCCCCGAATTTATACCGTCTCGGTCGAAACGCTGGGACATGCTCGACGTTCCGCCGTGGCTCCCCGCGCCCGAGCAGGTCGCCATCCCGCTCGCGTTCCTGCTGTCGTTCGCGCTGGTGTGGCGACTCGACCGGCCGCGAGGGCGGTGGGGCCAGCGACTCCGGACGCGGTTCGTCCTCGGCGTGCCGTGGGGGAGCCTCGTGTCGCTCGGCGTCGTCCTCGCGGTGTACCTGTTCGCCCAGCAGGGCGCACAGCGATGGCACGCGCCCCTGACGCTTCCGTTCTCGTCGTGGTCGTACCTCTACCCGACCGGGTGGGTGTTCGCGGCGTTCTCCCACGCGGGGTCGGGCCACCTGCTAGGCAATCTGACCACCGCGCTCGCGGTCGCGCCCCTCGCGGAGTACTTCTTCGGCCACTTCCGGGCGGAGCGCGGCGAGAACCCCTTCTCGTCGTGGTCGACCGACCCCTACGTCAGGGCGTTCGTGGTCTTCCCGGCCGGGGTGCTCGTCGTGGGACTCGCTACCAGCCTGTTCTCGTGGGGACCCATCATCGGATTCTCGGGGGTCGTGTTCGCGTTCGTCGGCTTCGCGCTGGTGCGCTACCCCCTGCTGACCGTGGTGGCGGTGTCGGGCCAGGAGGTCGTCGGGACCGTCTACAACGCGCTCCGGGACCCCGTCGTCGTCGGGTCGGCAGGCCCCGGCTTCAGCGAACCGTGGTGGTACGGCGTCGCGGTCCAGGGCCACGCGCTCGGCCTCCTGCTCGGTGCGATTCTCGGAGTCGCGGTCCTCTACCGTCGTCGCGAGCGTCCGAGCGCGCTCCGGCTCTGGACCGGCGCGGTCGTCCTCGGGACCACGATGACCCTCTGGGCGCTCTGGTGGTACCGCGGCGAGAGCAGTTACGTCCTCTACCGCGGGCTCGGCGTCGTCTTCGTCGTCGCGCTCGCGGCGGTGACGACCCTCGCGGCGACCGCCGACCGCCGACCCCTGTTCGGGAACGTCTCGCGCCAGCAGGTCGGCTTGCTCGCGCTCCTCCTGCCGCTGGCCGCGATGGCCGGGGTCGCCATCCCGGTCAACCTCGGAACCGTGACCGACGCGGGCGCGCCCGGCGGCGGCCCCGCGGTCGAGGTCGGCGGCTACACCGTGACCTACGCCGAGAACGTGAGCAACGAGAAGGTCTCGGTCGTGGACGTGGAACTGCTGGGCGAGTCGACCGACGTGCGGACCAGCGGCGTCGTCGTGGTCAACGAGGACCGCGAGATATGGACTCAGCAGGTCTCGAAGGGGAGACTCGCGTTCTCGGGCCGGGCGAACGTCCGCGTGGGCGGCCTCGGGTGGTCGGAGGTCGTCTCGGTCCAGCGACGGGGGTGGTCGGCCGCCGACGGCCCGACCGCGTATCAGGTCTGGCTCCGGGGTCCCGACGACGAGGGCTGGACCCAGACGTTCGCCTCCGACCCCGCGACCGCCGGACCGACGCTCGCCGAAAAGAACGTGAGCGTGGTCCCCGAGGACGGCGACTTCCGGGTTCGGCTCTCGGCGAACGACTCCACTGTCGCGGAGGGACCGGTTCCGGCGACCGACGGCAACATGACCCTCGACGACGTCCGATTCGAGCGCGAGGACGACGACCTGTTCGCCGAAGTCGACGGCACCCGCGTCCGCGTGGCGTCGAAGGAGACGTACAACTGAGCCCCGTCAGGACCACACGACCCGGAAAACCTCGGCGTCGATGACCTCCCGCTCGCTGGTCTGGTGGTCGAACTGCCTGTCGAGCGCGAGTTCCGCCCGGAAGGCGTGGGTCACCTCGCCGCCCTCGTCGGCCGCGAACGCCTCGACGAACTCGCGGCTCCCGGCGTTGTGGACGGAGTAGGAGACCGACCCGACCTCGGCCGCGGTCGCGAGGAACGCGCGGTCGGCGTGTTCGTTGCCCCGCTGTGCGCCGAACGGCGGGTTCATCAGCACGGTTGCGTCCGAGGCGCAGATCGGGTGGCGGGTCGCGTCGGCGAGGAGCCACTCGACCTCGGTCTCGGTTGCGGCCTCCGACTCGGGCGCGATTCGACGCTCGTTCTCGCGGGCGACTCCGAGCGCGTCGGGGTCGCGGTCGAGCGCGAGGACGCGGGCGGGCGACCGCGTGGCCGCCCCGAGCGCGAGCATCCCGGTTCCGGTGCCCAAATCGAGGACCGTCCGTCCGGCGAGGTCGCCCTGCACGTCGGCGAGGTGGACGAGGTGGGCCGCCAGACCGGCGGGCGTGGGGTACTGCTCGAACTCGACGCGGGGGTCGTCGAATCCCGCGACTCGGGAGAGGCGACGTTCGAGCGCGGCCCTGCTCATAGGAGTGTGGAGGGAGCGGGCGAACGAGAACGTTGGGATTCGCTCGTCGGTCGGTGGAGTGGGTGGTTCGCTTGGAATTTCAGATAATCGTCCTCGAATTGCAGGTAACAGAGCCGTGAAGGGCCAGAAAGCCCCCGCCCGCTATACGACTACTCAGAAGGAGCCATGATTTCGTCCTCGAAAGCCCCCGCCCGGTCGCGGTCGCTCCGCGGGATATTTCCGCGCCTCACCGCAACGCACTGCATCGGCGCGGAAATAGTTGCCCGCGGAGACGACCAAGTCCTTCGGACGCGACCGGGCGGCCCCTTTCATTCCCACCCCGAGGAATCCGTCACCGGCCGATTCGCGTGGAAAGCGTCACCGAGCGCATCGGATTCGGCTCAGTCGTCGAGCGTGATGGGACCCGCCACGTCGAGTTCGACGCCCTCGCGGTGGGCGCGCTCGGCGACCGCCGCGAGCGCGGGCCGGACCTTCGACTCGTCGGCCACGGCGTCGAACTCGACGGTGACCGTGCTCGCGCCGAGGAAGGCGGCGGCCCGGACGAACTCGCGGATTCGGTCGGCCTCCTCCTGCGTGGCGAACGAGCAGTCCTCGCCGAAGCAGGCCTCGACGACCACGCGGGCGGGTACGAGGTCGTCGGCGACGAGTTCCCGCTTCAGGTCGCGCAGGCGGGCCGGAGCGGTCGAGGGGATTGTCTCGGCGTCGAGCGAGACGGGGGTGGCGTCCTCGACGCGACAACAGTCGATGGCAGTTCGAACGTCGGCGGAACGGGTGGCGCTCATCGTTACCACTGCATACCCGTTACTCATACAAAAAGGTTTGTGAATGCGCGATAGTAATACGTGCCGGGAGCGACGTTCTACGCCGATTCGAGCGCGTACGCCTTCGCAGACGTGTCCTCGCCCCCCTGAGTCAACAGGAAGACCGCGTCGTCGGCCACCGCGAGTCCCCTCGTCGGACTGCCTTCGACCGAGTGCGACCACCGCTCCGCGCCGATTCGAAGGTGGCGGACCCCGACCCCGCCGTCGAAATCGTACGCGGTGACGCCGTCCTCATCGGCGGCGTAGACGGTCTCGCCCGCCGCGGCGGGGCCGCACTGGGCTGTCTCCCCGCCGGTCCACCGGCGGTCGCCCGAGCGGGTGTCGAGCGCGACGAGGCGATGGCCCGCCGCGAACGCCGTCTTGCTCGTGACCACGAACGAGTCCGCGCTCCAGACGTCGGTCCGCCACGCGGTCGCGCCGGTCCGACCGGTGTCGAGTTCGACGGTCGGCCCGCCGAACGTGCTGACGAACGCGCCCCCGCCGTTGCTGGTCGCGAGCGCGGTGACGTGTCCCGGGAGTTTCCGACGCCACAGCGCCTCCCCGGTGGTGGAGTAGAGGCCGTACACCTCGCCCGCCTCGGTCGCCACGAGAAGTTCGGGGATGCCCCGGGCGAACCCGGTCACACTCCCGAACACGCGGCGGTGCCACCGCGCGTCTCCCGTTTCGAGGTCGACTGCGTAGACGTTTCCCTCGGCGTCGCCGACGAACAGACTCGGCCGGTCGGGGTCGAGCAGCAACGCGTAGACGCCGTGACCCTCCTGTCGGAAGCCCCACTCGCGCTCGCCGGTCTCGGCGTCGAGCGCGAGGACACCTTCGTCGGCCAGTCTGGCGACGTACACCGTCCCGTCGTGGTAGGCGACCTGCTGGGGCCACGTCCCGGCGTCGTCGGCCTCCTCTCGCCAGCGCTCCTCGCCCGTGACGGCGTCCACCGCGCGAATCGCGGTCGCGGTCGGCAGGAAAGCGGTCCCGTCGGCGACGACCGGACGGGCCGAGGGCGCGGAGATGTCGACGCTCCAGCGCTCGCTCACGCCGTCCCGCGGTCCCACCGGGTTCGGATTGTAGCACGACCCGAGGCGGTCGAATCGGGATTGGGGCCACCACTCCGTGTCGGGGTCGTCCTGCCCGGCGTAGTGGGGTTCCGGCGCACCGAGGCATCCGGCGGTCGCGCCGAGACCGACCGCCGCGACCCCGGCGAGGAACCGGCGGCGGGTCGCGGCGGTGGGGTCGGGCGCAGGGCTAGAGTCGGCGGCGTTCGTCCGGGGCCGGTTCGCCCGGGAGCGATTCGGTCGACTCACTCGCACCACCTCCCGTCGGCGACGGTCCGGTGGAGGAAAATGCTCTGGAGGGCCATGCCCGAAACGAGACAGAAGGACTACAAAAGGGTACCGTCGTCCGGGCCTACCACGTACCGTGGAAGGTGTCGAACGAGAGTTCGTCCAGCGGCTTGTTCCCCACAGCTATCTCGTACTCGCCGGGGGTGAGCATCGGCTTGTGGAACTGCGGGCCGTCGTCGGTCGTGATGCGGGGACACCCCGTATTCACGAACGCGTCCATGTCGAAGTTCCGGAGGCGGTCGGGCGTGACCTCGTCCATCGTGATGAGGTAGGCGTCGTCGTTGTCCGCCAGTATCTCCTGGGCCTGCTCCCAGCGACCCTGTCCGATCTTCGTGCAGAAGATGACGCCCCACTTCTCGGCGTCCATCGCCTTGTGGACCGACGCGTAGCGCTGTTTGAGGAACTTCTCGGTGTCGGCGACCGTCACGACGTTGTTCACGGGGTCGGCGATGACGACGTTCTTGTCGGGGTGCTCCATCGCGAGGCCGAGGGGGT
Source organism: Halorussus salilacus (assembly GCF_024138125.1). NCBI lineage: Archaea > Methanobacteriati > Methanobacteriota > Halobacteria > Halobacteriales > Haladaptataceae > Halorussus > Halorussus salilacus. The sequence goes on along the minus strand of NZ_CP099993.1, from coordinate 306,246 downwards.
GGAACTTCCCGCCGCCGACGTACAGCACCTGGTCGGCGTCGATGTCGGCGGAGGCGTAGTTGCAACCGAGGACCTGCCCCTCGTGGGTGAGTCGGTCGTCGCCCCGCCGGGTGTGGACCTCGAAGCCGCGCTCGTCGAGCCACGACTTCATCTCCTCGAAGCGGTTCATGTGCTGGGCGGTGGTGACCAGCCCCACGTCGGGGTCCTCCGCGGGGTCGGCGAGTTCGGCCAGCGACTCCTCCATGATGGGGAACACGTCGACGTTCGAGAACAGGGGGACGTAGATGACCTTGTCCGTGTTCTTCATCGGCGAGTGGCCGAAGTGGACGAACACGTCGGTGCGCTTCATCAGGTAGGTGTCGAGGTCGCAGGCCCCGTAACAGGGCTGGCCCGACAGCATGATGGTCACGTCGTCCGAGACGAGTTCGCGGATGTCGTCGGCGACCTTCGGACCCCGGCGCTTCAGCCCCTCGGGGAACTGGAGGCCGACCTTCGTGGCGTCGCGCTCCTCGACCGCCTCGACGATGCGGTCGAGTTCGTAGTCCCACTCCCGGTCGTGTTTGAGGGACATGCCGGTGTTCCGGAGGTCCCCTTCGCTGTACTCGTTCTCTTGGCTCATTGAAGGCGTTTTGTCGGCGAGGACGTTTAAGCGCGATGTTCTCGCGTGGAGTAGCGCGACCCAGTGACGACGGCGAGTTCTACTGCAGCTCTAACAGCGATACTGGAGTCAGCCGCGAGCAACGATCCGCTCAGGATATCGAAGTCTACTGCGAGCAACTATCCGCTCACGATACCGAAGTCTACTGCGAGCAACTATCCGCTCACGATACCGAAGTCTACTGCGAGCAACTATCCGCTCACGATACCGAAGTCTACTGCGAGCAACTATCCGCTCACGATACCGAAGTCTACTGCGAGTAGCTAGCTACTCCCGGTACCTATGAAGACCGCACCGCGACCGCAGGCCACGACCCTCCCCAGCCGATTGCGGTCCTCGACTGCTCACTCCGTTCGCAGTCTGTGGTCCTCATCCCTCGCGCGGATGGGCGAATCCACGAGGGATTCGCCCGCACGCGCCACCGCTTTCGACGAGTATCGGAAAAGGCGGTTTCTCGGCTCTCGTGCGCCCGCCCTCGTTCGCCTGCCCTCGTTCGCTCGCCCTCGTGCGGTGGCGCGCGCTGGCGTCATCGCGCCGACGGCGCGATTGCTCGGAAGATGCGGTTTGTCTTCCGGCGCGACCCGTAAGTGGTCGCGCCGACGTGCGCGAGGGACGAGGCTTGCGAGACGCTTCGCGTCTCGCTGATCTGTGAACGCAGTTCGCAGACATCACAGGCGACGAGTGGAACGAGGAGCCGAGAAGCGCAGTCGGTTGGGGAGGGATGTGGCCTGCGGGTGCGGTGCGGTTCTCATCGGTGACGGCAGTAGCTCGCTCTCGCCTGCGTGAGGCCGTTTCCGAACTGAATCTCTACGTATTTTTCACGCCGTCTCCACGCCAAACTCACACAAAATCTCCACCCACGTCTACCGTCATCGGCAGGCCTAAAACGTCGCAGTCCCAACTTCGGATACATGAGCGTCGACACCGAAGCGGACGCCGACGAGACCGCGGACCTCTCACACGTCGAAGCACTCGGCGCGGAACTCGGCGAGGCCATCGCCGAGACGCCCGTCTACCAGCGGTTTGAGGAGACCAAAGCCGCCGTCGAAGAGGACGAGCAAGCCCAAGAGAAGGTCAAGGAGTTCGAACAACTCCGCCAGGAGTTCATGCTCGCGCGCCAGACCGGCGAGGCGACGCAGGAGGACGTTCAGAAGGTCCAGCGGGCCCAGAACGAACTCCACAGCCTCCCGGTGATGGAGGAGTACCTCGACGCCCAGGAGGAACTCGAAGCCAAACTCGAAGCAGTCAACGACGCCATCTCCGAGCCGCTCGCGGTCGACTTCGGCCAGCAGGGCGGCGGCTGTTGCGAGGACTGACGTCGGCGGAATCCGTTCGATTCGACCACGTTCCGACCGCCTACCTTCTTGGGAAAAGTCACATACGCGAGTGGCAACTACACCTAAGGCAACACCCCCCGACTAGGTCCATGGTGGGGGAAATGTCCGATAATACGACAACAGAGACCGAGATTACGACAGATCGCGAAACGATACGGACGTGGGTCGAGGACAGCGGCGCGAAGCCCGCGTACATGACCGACGAGAGCGACGAGCGGCGGCTTTACGTCCATCACCCCGAGCAGGGCACGACCACGGAATCGGTCGAGGAGACAACGTGGGACGAGTTCTTCGAGCGCTTCGAGGACGACGAGATGGTGCTGGTCCGCCACGCCGACCGACCCAGCGAGGGAGCCGACCAGTTCGAACTGGTCACTCGGACCGAGGCGATGGAGCGGGCGACCCTCGACGACGAGGAGGTCGAGCGCGCCCTGCTCGAAGGCGAGGTCGTCACGAGCGAGATCGTCGACACCACGGTCGTCGAGCGGACGGTCCGGGAGATAGACACCATCGAGAGCGAGATAATCGGTAGCGAGGTGGTACGCGACGAGGTCATCGACAGCCGCCTCGTCCGGCGCGAGATCGCCGGAATCCACCTCGGCGAGGAGGGAAGCCGCATCGCGGTCGTCGAGGACGACGAGACCGTCGGCTGGGACGACGAGACGATGGAGGTCGAGCAGGAGGTCATCACGGTCGACGTGGACGAGACCCGGGAGGTGACCCGCGAGGTGATCGAGCGCAAGACGGTCGAGAGCCGGGTCGTCGACCACGAGGTCGAGGGGACCGAGACCGTCGAATCCGACACGCTGGAGGGCCACGTCGACCTCGAAGGCGTCCAGCGGACCATCGTCGAGAGCGACCTGCTCGGCGGCGAGGTCGTGACCGAGGACATCGACGTCGTGGAGAGCGGGCACATGGAGAGCGAGTTCACCGAGGACCAGGCCGTCCTGACCGAACTCTACGAGCGTCGGACCATCGAGGACGAGGTCCTCGACCGGACGCGACTCCGGTTCGAACTCGTGAGCGAGGAGGTCGTCAGCTCCGAGACCATCGACAGCCGAATCGTCGAGAGCGAACTGGTCGAGACCGACGAGGTCACCGAAATCGTCGGGGTCGAGGGGACGACGACGACCGAGACGACCACGACGACGGAGACGACCACAGAGACGACGGAGGCCGGGACGACCGAGGGAACGGCCTCGATGGGCGACGAGCCACCCGCCGACGAGACGACCGCGATGGGCGACGAGACCGGGGCCGAACCCGCAACCGCGGAGGCGGTCACGCTGGACGACGACGACGTGGGCAAGACGGTCATCGACGCCAACGGCGAGGACGTCGGCGTCATCAGCGAGGTGGACGAGGACACCGACCGGGTGTACGTCGACCCGCATCCCGGTCTCGCCAAGCGCATCCGGACGCGACTCGGCTGGGAGGGTCACGACGACGACGACTACACCGTCGAACCCGACCGCATCGAGGAGGTCACCGGCGACGAAGTCCGACTCAGGAGCCTCTGAGCGCGGAAGACAACACTTACCTCTCCTCTCGGCCGAGTGAGTCACATGACGATACACTCAGACTGGGGAGACTGGCTCCCGCGCGCGGTCGCCGACGCCGACCCCGAGGGCATCGCGGTCTGGTACCTCGGCTGTAACGGCTTCGTCCTCAAGGCCGAGGAGACGACCGTCTTCGTCGACCCGTACCTCGGGACCGGCGACCCGCCCAGAACGATTCGGATGGTGCCGGTCCCCTTCGACCCCGCCGACGTGACCGAGGCCGACGCGATTCTGGCCACCCACGAGCACACCGACCACGTCCACGGGCCGAGTCAGGCCCCCATCCTCGAATCGACGGGGGCGACCTTCCACGCGCCCGACGACAGCCTCGCGGTCGCCCGCGAGGAGGAGGTGTGGACCGACGAGTGGGACGTGAGCGACGACCAGTTCGAGGAGGTCGCCGAAGGAGACACCTTCGAGGTCGGCGCGTTCACGGTCCACGTCGAACCCGCCAACGACCCCGACGCGACCCACCCCGTGAGCTACGTCTTCGAGTACGAGGACGCCACCGTGTTCCACGGCGGCGACACCAAGCCCGCCGAGGAGTTCGAGCGCATCGGCGAGGAGTACGACATCGATCTGGGCGTGCTGGCGTTCGGAACCGTGGGCAACATCCCCGACAAGGAGACCCGCGAGCCCAAGCGAACGCGGTGGTACAACGACGAGAATCAGGCAATCGAGGCCGCCAGCGACCTCCAAATCGAGCGGCTCCTGCCGAGCCACTGGGACATGTGGAAGGGCCTGACCGCCGACCCGAAGGCGCTCCACCACCACGCCAGCAGCTTCGAGTACCCCGAGCGACTCGAAATCGTCGAGATCGGCGACCGGGTCGACGTGTAGCGAGGTCGAGTTCCCGCGGGCGATTCTACGGATTCGACGCGCGGTCGCGCTCCCGAGAGCGCGGCGGGACGCCGCGCTCTCGGAAATCGGGGGCGTTTAACTGTCTTCGCCGAAAGATACGGCCGAGAATATGTCCCCCTCCATGCAAATTCCCTCCGCCCGAACGCTCGCGATCTTCGCCCTCCTCGTCGTCGGCGTCGCCTGTAGCTTCGCGTTCCACGCCGGAACGAGCGGGATGGACGTGACCTACACCGCGACGACGGTCGACCCGGGCGAGGCTCCGGACCGGGTCGCCGACGCGGCCCCGCGGGTCGCGAACCTCGACGACGAACTACCGGAGGGGAACGAGTCGGTCGGCCGACCCGTCGAGCGCGCGGCCGAGAACGGGTCGTTCGCGGGGAACGTCACCCCCGAACTCCACATCTCGCTCCCGGGCGAGCGGACCAGATACGTCGTCTACGACGGCTCGTACTACCGCTGGAACGCGACCGGCGACGAGGAGTCGACGTTCGTTCGAATTCGGATGACCCCGACCGACGCCGAGACGGTCCTCGAAAGCGTCTCCTCGCCGTACGACAGCGCGCCATCGGAGGTTCGGACCGCCATCGACTCGGGCGAAACGTCCGGTTGGACGGTCGAGCGAGGGGTCTACCGCCACGAGGGGACGTACTACGCGGTCGCGCCCGAGAACGACGCCGCGGTCGCCGCGAACATCCTCGGCGGGTTCGTCGGCTACGTCCTCACGCCCGTGGGCCGGGGCTACGTCGCGGTCGCGCTGGGTCTGCTCGCCTACCGGTATCGGGAGCCGTCCGTCGACCGCCTCCTGACGGCCCGCCGCGCGCTCGCGGTGGCGGCGCTCGCGGTCCCGGTCGCGCTGGTCGGGACCGCCCTGTTCGAGTCCGGTTCCGCGTCGCGGTTCGTCACCGGCCCCGCGAGCGCGCTCGTCGTCGCTTCCGGCACTGTCGCCGGGGTGCTCGTCTACCAGCGCCGCTGGCTCCGACTCGTCGGGTTCACGGGACTCGTCGCGACGCTCACGGTCGGTGCGAGCGCGCTCGCGCTCGGCGTCGTCGGCGCGTTCCTCGGGGCCCTCGCGCTCCTCGTCGGACTCCTCGCGGGGGTCGTCCCCCTCGTCTACGGCTACGTCTTCGGTCGCCAGCGAGCGACGCCGGAGGCGGCCGACTCGGCCGAGTCGGCCGCCTCCGGCGAGTGATAGGGACGTCGTTCTGGAGGGCTCACGCGAACGTTCAAGTACGAGGACGGGACCATCCCTGAGTGGACGCCTCGCGCAGTTGCGGGCAGATAGCTGGCACCTAGGCCAGCAGTGTCGAGCAGGCGGGGGCGTCGCCCGCGGCGCGGGCGACGCCCCCGCACCACCTCGTGACTGCCAGTCCGACTAACCGGAAACGGCTGAGCCAACTCTCGAAATCACGGGCTTCCGAGTAGCGACGAGACGCCCGCGGGCAACTGCCCGCCGCCGACCCAGCCGTCGAGGTCGCGCACGACGATTCGGCCGTCGTTGGTGCCCGCGAGGACCTCCCCGTCGTGGGTCGTCCACGCCAGCACGACCTCCTCGGGTCGGCCCGGGTACGCGAGCGCCTCGAAGGAGTCCCCACCGTCGCGGGACTCGAACAGCGCCGCGTCGGCACCGTTCGCGCCGCTCCACGTCCCGGGCGAGGAGCGCGCCGCCGCGGCGTACAGCACGCCGTCCCCGGAGTCGGCGTCGGCCTCGTGGAAGAAGGCCTCCCGGAAGTAGGTGTGGTCGAGGGCCTCGTCGAGCCGCGTCCACGTCTCGCCAGCGTCGCGGGTCCGGTAGAGGCCGCCGCCGCAGGAGGCGACGTACTCGTCGGGACCGAGAATCAGGACGTGATGTACGTCGTCGTGGAGTCCCGCCTCGCGCTCGGTCCACGTCTCGCCGCGGTCGTCGCTGACGTGGACGCCGCCGACCTCGACGCCCGCGATTACGCGGTCGGGCGCGTCGGGATGGACGCCGAGGCTCCGAACGTGGGCCTCGTCGCGGTGGCGGGGCGTGTACCACTCCTCGCGCGAGGGGAGGTCCTGAAACCCCTCCAGCTCGCGCCACGAATCGCCCCCGTCCTCGGAGACGTACAGGTGCGCCGGGTGTGTGCCAGCGTAGAGGCGCTCGCCCCGCGTGTCGCCGACTACCGAGTACACCTCCTCGCGGGGAACGCCCAGATTCGTCCACGAGTCGCCGCCGTCGGTCGTCCGATACAGGCCAGTCTTGGTCGCGGCGAAGGTCCCGTCCCAGCCTTCGAACCGCCGGACGCGAAGTACTCGGCCCGAGTCCAGCACCTTCCGCGCCGAGTCGAACCGCGGCCCGCCCGCGCGGTACACGCCGTCGTAGGTTCCCGCGAGTAGCATGCGCGGGACTACGGGCCCCGAGACCCTAAAGGTGGGTTCCGAGCCAGCGCCACGCCGGTCGCGGTTCGGCGTGGTTTCGCTCCTCGCGGGCGTGTGATTTATATGGCCGTTCTGGGATGTGCATCGTATGAGTGACAGCATGACCGAGGTCGTGACGACCGAGGAGAGCGGCGTCGTCGTCGAGAAGTCCTTCGAGGGCGACGAGTTCGCGGTCCCGGCCATCAAGTTCGTGATACGAAGCGAGCGCGACGAGCCGACCTCGTTCCGACTCGCCGACGACGTTCCCGAGGAGTTCCCGATGGACAACGTCGGCTTCCACCCGGACTACGAGAACGACAACTGGACCGCGTACAAGGACCACCGGGTCCAGTTCGAGCGCGAACTCGACGCCGGGGAGGAACTGGTCACGGTCTACGGCGTCCGTCTCGGCGACGACGACGACGCCGAGAGCTTCCTCGGCGCGCCAGCAATCGAGGAGGTCGCGCCCGTCACGGTCGACGCCGGAGCGACGGACGCGGCCGAGTCGGCCTCGGGGTCGCCGCAGGCGACCCCCGAGGCCGACGCGCTCGGCGGCGAAGTCGGCGGACCCGACGGCAACACCATCACCGACATCGTCTCCGAGGAGGACAGCCAGCTCGTCCGCGACGTGGTCGCGGGCGACGAGGAACTGGCCCTCGACGACGAAGTCGACGCGGAGGCCGACGACCCCCTCGACGCCGACGACCCGCTGGCCGCTGACGACCCGCTGGCCGCTGACGACCCGCTGGCCGCTGACGACCCGCTTGCGGGCGACGAGTCGGCTTCGGACGCCGAAGCCGACTCGGAGGAGTCGCTCGGCGTCGACGAAACCGACATCCTCGAACCCGAGGGCGACGACTCCGGCTCCGAGGTGAGCGAGGACGCCGACGACGCGGTCGCGGAGGACGACGGTCCCGACCTCGCCGACGGGGAATCCGGAGCACTCGACGACGAGGGTCCCGCCGACGAGACCCAAACGGCTCCCTCGTCGGACCGAGCGGCCGACGCGGCGAGCGAGCCGACGGCTCGCTCGCCGCCGACCCCCGGTAGCGTGGCCGCAACGCTCGCCGAGGAAATCCGCGCTGGAGAGGTGGCCGACGAGGACCTGCGAGCCATCCAGAAGGAACTCGACATCGATACCCCCGAGAGCACGAACGTCCGCATCCGCCACCTCCAGTCGCGGGTCGAAGACCTCTCGGCGTACACCGAGGCGCTCGAAGAGTTCATCGACGAGAACGGCACGGCGGGAGACATCATCGCCGACTTCGAGGACGAGATCGCGCAGGTCCGGGCCGACGTCGAGGCGTTCGAGGACGAGGTGCAGGCAATCCGGACCGAAGCCGACGAGACCGACGACCGGGTCGCCGACATCGACGCCGACCTCTCGGAGATCGAGGGCGACGTCTCGGATGTCGAAGCCACCCTCTCGGAGGTCGAGTCGGAACTCGCCGACGTGAGCGGCCTCCGCGAGGAGGTCGAGGACCTCGAATCCGAACTCGCCGACGTGGACGACCTCCGCGAGGAAGTCGAGGACCTCGAATCCGAACTGGACGCGGTCGGCGACCTCCGCGAGGACGTGCGGGCGCTCGAAGACGAACTCGACGGCGTCGGCGACTTCGGCGAGGAGATGGAGTCCCTCGAAACGCGCTTCGACGACCTCGAAGAGCTGGTGGGCGCGAACACCGACGACGTGACGGCCGTCGACCAAGAGGTCGAGGAGGTCACCGGCGAACTCGACGAGGTTCGGTCGGACATCGAGGCCGTCCGGTCGGAACTCGACGACGTGGCCGACGTGGGCGACGAGGTCGAATCGGTCGCCGAGAGCGTCGACTCGCTGTCGTCGGACCTCGACGCGCTGGAGGAGAACCTCACGGCGCGCGTCGAGAGCGTCGAGACCGACATCACCGACATCCGCGACGAGATCGAGGGGATTCAGGAGTGGCGCGACCGGATCAGCGACGTGTTCGGTAACTAGATTCCGGCTACTCGTATGGTATCACGATTGGACGCATCGTCGGCCTCGGAGGACGCGCTCGCCCTCCGGGAGTGGCTGGTCGTCGGACTCGGAGCCAGCCTGCTCGCCGTCTCGGTCAGCTATCTCGTCGCCGGGAGCGACTCGCTCGCGTCGGAGTTCGTCCGCCTGAGCGTCCCGATAGCCCTCTCGCTGTTCCTCGTCGCGCTCGGCGTCTGGGTGCGAGCGACCGGAATCCCGTCGGACGTGGTCGCGGTCTGGAGCGTCGCTGGTGCGGTCGTGATGGGCCTGATCGCGGGGTGGGTGTCGCTGTTGCAGTCGATGCAGGGCCGACCGATGCTCCAGCCAGCGTACATCGTCCTGACGGAGGTCGGACTCGGCGCGGTCGGCGGGGGGTTACTCGGGGTGTACTACGGTCGCGTCCGGCAACGCACCGAGCAGTTGGCCGAACAGCGCAACCGGCTCGACGAGTTCGCCAGCATCGTGAGCCACGACCTCCGGAACCCGATGAACGTGGCGCAGGGCCACCTCGAACTCGCCAGGGAGACCGGCGAGGAGCGCCACTTCGAGGCGGTCGAGGGCGCACACGAGCGCATGGAGCGACTCGTCGACGAGGTGCCCGCGCTGTCGCGGCGCGGCGAAACGGTCGAGGACCCGACGCCCGTGGACCTCGACGCGGTCGCCCGCGAGGCGTGGGCGACCGTCGAGACGCCGGGGATGGTCCTCCACACCGAGGTCGATGCGACGGTCGTCTCCGACGGCAGGCGACTCCGCGCGCTGTTCGAGAACCTCTTTCGCAACGCGGCCGAACACGGCGGCGACGAGGTCACGGTCGGGTCGCTCAGTGGCGAGTCCGCCCCCGATTCGAAGGGCTTCTACGTGGCCGACGACGGGCCGGGAATCCCGGCCGATGACCGCGAGCGAATCTTCGAGGGCGGATACTCGACCCGAACCGACGGCACCGGATTCGGACTCGCCATCGTGCGCCGCATCGCGGAGGCCCACGACTGGCGGATTCGGGTCACCGAGAGCCAATCGGGCGGCGCGCGCTTCGAGTTCGTCGACGCGGGCGACGAGTAGCCAAAGCGCAACGGGTTTACTCGCGCCCTCCCATCTTCGGGATAATGACCGAGACGATTCCCGTCGCAGTCCCGCGGAAGGGGCGACCGCTGGAGGCGGTCCTCCAGCGGGTCGCGGCGGAAGCCGACGCTCAGGAGGTGGCCGATGCAATTATCTCGACGCTCCGCTACGAGAAGGCGGTCACGAAGGGCGACCAGACCCCCGACCGGGGAGCCTACGACCGACTCGCCGACTACAGTCACCTCGGCGAACCGACCCGTCCCGACTACACCCTCCTCCGAGACGACCGGGCGGGCAAGCCCCGCCGCATCGTGTTCGACAGCGTCACGGTCCCGGTCGGCGACGCGAACCTCCGACTGGTGGGCCGCGAGGAGCCGTTCCGCGCGCTCCGCAAGCACGAGTTCGCGCTGGGGTTCGACAGCGCCGACCTCGTGCTGGAGGAGGTCGTCGAGCTACGACCCGACCCGCTGACCCGTATCGCCGACGTGAACGCCCGCATCGACCCCCACGACACCGACGTCCGGGTCGTCTCCGGCATGGGCGACACGGTCTACCACACGCTGATGGCGACCCCCGAGACACTCCCGCAGGGCGAGCAACCGACCAGGGAGTTTCTCACCGACTACGAGGGGAGCCTCTGCATCTCGCCGCGCTACGAGCGCCTCGTGGAGGCGGTCCTCGGAACTCGGAACGCCGACTCGCTCCGCTTCGAGTACCCCGGCGAGCACGAGGAGGAGGAAGCCGCGATAGCCGATGCGGGCGTGGGCGTCTACCTGACGGTCACGGGTTCGACCGCGCGCGAGCACGGGCTCGTGGTGGGCGAGGAACTGTTCCCGAGCGAGACGGTGCTGATGGAGAACTGTTCGGAGGCGAGCGCGGGCGTCGAACGCGCCAAGGAGGTCTTCGTCCGGGCCGAGACCGAGAGCGAGATGGCGATTTACTGAGGCTTCCGCGGTGGTGTTCGGCACCCTCTCGAATATAGCGATATAGGATGTATTTTTGCCACGTCGTTCGTTCGGTGCTTCGAGCGCCCCTCTGTAGACGATACTTCGTCCCGAAACGACCGTTCATGGGTGAGGGTACTTCGGACTCGGCGGAGTCGGTGATCCGAGTAACTCGGGGGAGTGAGAGGGCCGAGTAACTCGGCACGTCGGCGCCGGGAGACTCGCAAGAGCGTAGACCCGACTGGGAATGCGAATTCACGGATACGTCCTGCTCGCCGAGAGGAGTTCGCCCGACTTTGCCCGCGAACGCACCAGCGGTCGACCAATCGTCGCGGAGACGACGAACCGAGGAAAACGCCCGTTCGCCGAGAGACTGTCCTCCCCCCTCCACCAGATATTATATCTCTCTACGTAGTACCTGCAATCGACTCTTTTGAATCTCTCTATATGGGCCTTTATAATACAAATCTCTCTAAATAATACTCTACTTCCCGGCAATTGTGGTCCTTCTCCAGAAGATAAAGTTCCTTATCACTACTAGTGGGACAAATTGATATACCGGGGGTGAGACGACCCAGAGGAGAGATGAGCGACGCTGACACCGACCGGGCGGTCGTGAAGACCTTCGTGCCGACCTACCAGAAAGAGAAGTGGAAGCGCGACGCCGACGAACTCGATATGACTCAGAGCGAGTTCGTCAAAACGATGGTACAGGCCGGGAGACGCGGGTTCGACCTCGACGACGGTCCGGCGGCGAGCGTCGAGGAAGGTGGTTCCGGAGGGTCGAACCCCAGGGGTGACGGCCTCGAAACACGGCTCCTCGACCTCCTTCGTTCGGAGGGCCATCTGTCGTGGGACCGACTGGTCGAGGAACTCGCGGGCGACTTCGAGGACCGACTCGAAGAGACGCTCGGGCGACTCCAGAACGAGAACCGGGTCCAGTACAGCGGCCGTCGGGGCGGGTACACGGTGGTGGACGATGGCGAGTAGTCGGACCACGGGCGAGACCGACCCCGACGACCCGGTCGGCTACTTCCTCGAAGACCTCCGCTTTCACGGCAAGAGCGAGCGTACCCGCGAGGCCTACGAGCGCGTCCTCCGGGAGTTCGAGGCGTTCCTCTCCGATTCGGAGCGCAACCCCGCCGGAGCGTCGCTCGACCCCGGCGAGGCGACCCAGCGCGAGTGCATGGCGTGGGTCCACGGCCTCCGCGGGGACCTCGCGTCGAGCACGGTCGCGACCTACGCCTCCTACCTCCACCGGTTCTACGCCTACATGACACAGGTCGGTGCCTTCGACTCGAACCCGATGGCGCTCGTCGTCGAGGAGATGACCGAGTCCATCGACAAGGACCCGACCCGGCGGGAGATTTCGATTCCGCAGATGCGGGAGTTCGTCGCGGGCGTCTCCCATCCGCTGGAGAAGGCGGTGGTCGTCACCCTGTTGAAGACGGGGATGCGGGTGGGCGAGCTCTGCAACCTCGACCTCCGGGACCTCCGGCTCTCGGGAGAGCCCGCGGAAGCGTACCGTCTGGGCACCCGCCCCCAGCTCGACGGCCGGGGGGAGTCAGTGTTCGTCGCCAGCGACATCGCCCGTGGCGATGTCGTCGACGGCGAGCAGCGGACGGCCGCGAACAAGCGCAAGCGCGCGACCGTGATTCCGGTCGACGAGGGACTCGCCGCGGTGCTCACCCGATGGCTGGCGATCCGACCCGACCCGGTCTCTCCCGCCGACCCGCTGTTCGTCTCCACCAGCCGCGAGTGGGGGCGGCGACTCACGCCCCAGATGGTCCGGAACGCGGTGGAGACCCACGCTCGCGAGGCCGGATGGTACCGGACCGGCGGCGGCGCGGAGGAGAACGTCACGCCCCACTACTTCCGGCACTTCTTCACGACCCACCTCCGGGACCGGACGGGCGACCGGGGCATCGTGAAGTATCTCCGCGGGGACGTCGCCGAGGACATCATCGACACCTACACCCACAACTGGGGCGACAGAGTGCGCGAGGTGTACGAGGAGAACGTCTACTCGTTGGTCTGAATCGCTTTTTTCTCGACTCGACACGGTCCGAGTATCCGGCGGTGTTCCGTCCCGTACTGGTAAATCGTATAACGATATACAAAATCTGGGTGTCGAGACGAGAACGAATCGTTGGCCGAATCAGCAGATATCGGGGGTTCGAGGCCGTACACTCCTCGTCCTCCGAGCAGAAGGTGGAGAGCGAAACGGATTACTCCGAACCGTTCTGAACACAAAATGTCATCCATTCTAACATATTTTTGGCGAACCTAAAACTACAAATACGCGCCGCCACAAACACCGGATAGCATGAATTCGGACGCCGCAGTCGCTGACGCTGACGGAACTGACGAGTACACGTTCGACGACCTCAGCGTCGTCATGGGCACGTACAACGAGGAGGCCGCAATCGAGTCGGTTCTGTCGGATATCGACCGAGTGACCGAGGGCCGCGCGGAGGTCGTCTGCGTGGACGGCTCTTCCGACCGGACGCCCGAGATCGCCCGCGACCACGGCGCGCGGGTCATCCGCCAGGAACCACAGGGATACGGCGTCGCGGTCCGAGAGGCCGTGCTCGCGGCCGACCGGCCCGTGGTCGTGACGACCGACTGCGACGACACCTATCCGATGGAGCAACTGCCGGAGTTCCTCGACTGGGTGAACCGGGGCTACGACGTGGTCAGCGGCGACCGCCTCTACTGGGGAGCCGACGCGATGCCCGACCTGAACCGCCGGGGGAATCAGGCGTTCGCCGTGCTGGCGAGCCTCCTGATGGGCGAGCGCGTCCACGACACCACCACCGGAATGCGGGCCTATCGCCGGAACGTTATCGAGGACATCGCGTGGACGGAGAACACCGGCCTCTCGGCCGAACTCCTGATTCGGCCGCTGATGCGGGGCTACGACGTGCGCGAGGTCCCCATCGAGTACGACGAGCGCGCGGGCGAGACGAAGCTCGACCCCCTGAAAGGGGGACTGGCAATCGCGAAGTCCATCGTGAAGGTGTGTCTCGAAGAGCGACGGCAAGACTGAACCGACGACCGAGGCCCCCAGAGTTATTCGACACAACGCGGTACGGTGGAGCATGCCCACCGACGTTCCCGGCATCCACCACGTCACCGCCATCGCAAGCGACCCGGGGCCCAATCTCGAATTCTTCACGGAGACGCTCGGCCTCCGACTCGTGAAGCGGAGCGTGAATCAGGACGATGTCTCGGTGTACCACCTGTTCTACGGCGACCGGAGCGGCAGTCCCGGAACGAGCATGACGCTCTTCCCGTACACCGGGGCTCGGCGCGGCCGGGTCGGGACGGGGCAGGTCAGTACGGTCTCGTTCCTGATTCCCGAAGAATCGCTCGACTACTGGGTCGACAGATTCGACGAGCGAGGCGTCGACGCCGACGAACCCCGCGAGCGGTTCGGCGACGCGGTCGTTCCGTTCCGGGACCCCGACGGCCTCCCGCTCGAACTGGTGGCCCGCGAGGACGCAGCGTCCGGTGACCCACCCAAGGGGTCGGTCCCCGACGAGCACGCGATTCGGGGGTTCTTCGGGGTCACGCTTTCGCTGGCGTCGGCCGGACCGACCGCGACCCTCCTGAAGGCGATGGGCTATCGGGAAACCGAGAGCGAGCGCGGCCGGAGTCGATACGAGTCGAGCGGTGACCTCGGCTACGTGGTCGACCTCCTCGAAGACCCGCAGGCTCCGCGGGGGCGACCCGGTGCTGGCACCGTCCACCACGTCGCGTTCCGGGTGACCGAGGACGACCAGTCCGAGTGGCGAGACGTGCTGATGGAACACGGACTCCGCCCGACCGAGATAATCGACCGCAAGTGGTTCGAGTCGGTGTACGCCCGCACGGAGGGCGGCGTCCTCTTCGAGTTCGCCACCGAGTCGCCCGGCTACACGGTCGACGAGGACATCGATGCGCTCGGCGAGCGACTGGTACTACCCGAGTGGCTGGAGGACCGACGCGACGAGATAGAGGCTGGGCTCCCGGACCTCCAGACGCAGGGTTGAGGCGAACCTTCAAGTACGAAGCCGGGACCACCTTCTCGCGGGCGCACCTCACCGGGTCGGTCGCCATCCTCCGGGACCGACAGTCCGCGTAGCCCGAGAGGGCCGAGCCCTCACCCGAAGTGGCGTTCCAACAGCGGCGCGTACTCGCAGTCGTCGGGAACCGACTCGAACCACGCCGCGGCCTCGATTTCGGTCTCGTCCACGCCGAGGTCGTCGCCGAACTCGGGTCGCGGCGTGCCCGCCGCGAGCGCCTCGAACACCGCGAAGTGACCCCAGACCGAGTCGCCGTCGCAGACGAACGTCTGTTCGACCACCTCCAGCGGCCGCTCGACTCGGACCGCGAGACCGGTCTCCTCGCGGACCTCGCGGACGGCCGCCTCCCGTAGCGTCTCGCCCGATTCGACGTTCCCGCCGGGAAGCACCCAGCCGTCGCTCCACCGATTGCGCACCATCGCGACGCGTCCCTCGCCGTCGCGGACGAGCGCGCCGACCCACCGGTCGAAGCCCGCGTGGACGTTCTCGGCGACGGTCTCGAACTCCGATGGGTCGAGGCGGATGGTCTCCTCGCGTTTCGGAATCTCCTCGCCAGCCAGAATCGCGTCGAGGTCGGTCACGGTTCGGACTCGTTGGTCGGATCGTATAGTTCCGACTCCACGAACACGCTCGGGGACACCGCACCGTCGACGTACGCGGCCTCGCCGCCGCACTCGTCGGGGACCAAGCAGGCCTCCTGGTAGGGCGAGAGCGCGACGACCGCCCCGTCCTCGTGGCGGATCGGGAGTTCGAGTCGGTACGAGAACCCGCCGCCAGCGGCGTCGCTGACGAGTACCTCCGCGACGACCTCGTCGGCGTCCTCGACCGGGACCGTACGGTTCTCGCCGGTCGGTTCGACGCCCGGTCCCGCGATTCGGGCCGAGTCGTCGCTCACCCGGAGGTCGAGCGGAAGGCGCTCGGGCGTTCCGTTCACCGCGTAGTAGGTCGTGCCCGCGTGGGTCGAGAGCCGGACCGAGACCCGGTCGGCGTGGCTCGGGATACCGACCGCGGCGTCCACTCCCACCGCGTCGCTGCGGACCGCGCGAATCTCGCGGAGCGCCGGGTCCACCGTCTGCCCGAGGAAGGGCGTCCACTCGCCGCGATAGACGTAGCGGTAGTAGGTGCGGTCGGGGTAGGCCTCGACGACTTCGAGGGAGTCGGGGCCGCCGTCGAGCGCGTAGACCACCTCGCCGTCGAAGCCGGGGTCGTTGCGGAGGTGCTGGAACGGGTGGTTGAGCCAGTCGCCGTACGGCGTCGGGACGAAGACGACAGCGTTCGAGAGGTCGCGCTCCTCGAACGGCTCGTAGGCCACCTCGTAGGAGTCGGTTATCTCGGCGGTCTCCGAGACGGGGCCCGCGAGCGCCGCCCCGGCCGCGCCCGCGAGCAGGAGGGTGCCGACGAGCGCGACGGCCGCGAGGGCTGCGCGCTGGCGGCGCGCGCCGCCAGCGCGAGCGACCCGCGCGCGTGCGCGGTCGAACCCGAGGAGGGTCGCGTGCGCGGCGAACGCCGCGGTCGGGACCAGCAGGTCGAAGTGGTAGTACGGCCCGAGGGTGTCGATGAGGCCGTCGTTCGGGTCGGCGAGGTCCCCGAGGATGTTGAGGTTGCCCCAGAAGTAGACGTTGCCCGCGATAACCGAGACGAACAGCCCGGCGAGGACCGCCCCGACCTGCGCGTCGGTGAGGTCGGCGCTCCGGTCGCGCCACGAGGTGCGAGTCCGCGCGCGCCACAGGAACGCCCCGACTCCGACTACCGCGAGCGCGGTTCCGAGCGGTCCGGCGACGACCCACTGGTCGAACAACATCGCGACCACCTTCGCGTTCGCTTCGAGCGCGAGTTCCGGGGTGTAGTCCCGACCGTAGCCCAGAATCTCGCGGTAGCCGAACCCGAGGCCGTCCTGAGGTGCGAACGCCTCGTAGGGGAAGAGCAAGGGCGACCCGGTGACCGCGGCGTTGTACGCCAGCGTGACCCCCACGCCAGCGAGTCCGAGGGCGGCGGTGGGCGCGAGGCGGGCGAGAGCGCCGCGCACGGCGCGGCGCTCTCGCCCAAGCGCGGTTCCGAGCGAGTACAGCGCGTGAGCGATGAACGGGGCCGCGAACAGGACCGCGGTGTAGGGCCGCGAGAAGAACGCGATTCCGACCGCGAGGCCCGCGAGCGCGGCGTAGCCGTACGTCGCGCGGGCGAGCGCCGCAGGCGCTCGCCCGCGCGAGGCGGTTCCGGTCGGGCGTTCGGTCTCGTCCCGGCGCTCCTCGCGTTTGGCCCCCGCGCGGGCGGCCTTCACGTACGCCACCGCGAACAGGAGGTTCCAGAACGTGGTCGGCGCGTAGGGGAGGAACACCGACGAATCGACGAGGAACAGCGGCGACGCCAGCAGGAGGGCACCGGCGAGCAGGCCGGTCCGGCGGTCGAACGCCTCGGCGACCAGCAGGGTCGCCAGTCCGACGTTGCCAGCGGCGACCAGCGCGAGCGCGACGCGGTAGCCCCCGAGGAGTTCGCCGACCGCGAACATCCCGGCGGGGACGGGCGCGTACTTCGGATAGAGTCGCCCGCCGTCGTCGACGAAGAACCACGGCCGGAACGCGTCGGCGACCGGCGGTTCCAGAAAGAGTCGCCCCTCCAGCAACATCGCGGCCTGCTGGAGGTAGACGCCCTCGTCGTGGTTGGGAGTGTGGTACGGAAACAGTTCGTGGGCGGTGACGAAGACGACGACGCCCGCGAGCAGGGCGAGCGCGCCGGTGAGAAGTCGGAATCTGCGTCGGTTCATCGGGACTGCGGCGCTTCGGCGGTCGGGGAGTCCTCGCGCGTCGGGTACCACGCCAGCGTGTGGTCGGCGTCGAGGTCGACCCGGACGGGCTTGCCGATGTCGAGTTCCTTCACATGGTTGTGCTGGCAGTGGACCACGTCGCCGTTGTCGAGTTCGACCCGGTAGACGAACGAGGGACCGGTGTACTGGCGGTGGATGATGTGGCCGTCGGCCTCCTCCTCGTCGACCACGGTCGCCCGGAGGTCGTCGGGCCGGACCAGCACGTCGAGGTCGGTCCCGGCGTACTCGGCGGTCAGGCCGTTGAGTCGCTGCGGGGCGAACGTCCCGATGGGGGTCACGACCGCGCCGTCCTCGTGCCACGCCGAGAGGAACCCGGCCTGACCGAGGAAGGAGGCGACGAACCGCGATTCGGGGTGTTCGAAGACGCTCTCGGGACGGCCGACCTGTTCGAGGTGGCCGTCGTTCATCACCGCCACGCGGTCCGAGATGGAGAGGGCCTCCTCCTGGTCGTGGGTGACCGAGACCGCGGTGACGCCCGCCTCCTTCAAAATGGAGCGAACTTCCTCGCGCATCTCGACCCGGAGGCGAACGTCGAGGTTCGAGAAGGGTTCGTCGAGCAACAGGATCGCGGGTTCGGGCGCGAGCGACCGCGCGAGCGCGACCCGCTGTTGCTGGCCGCCCGACAGCTCGTCGGGCGTGGCCTCGCGGTGGCCCGAGAGGTCCACGAGATCGAGCAGTTCGGTCACGCGCTCGTCGACCTCCCCGTCGGTCGCGTCGGTCAGTCCGAACGCGACGTTCTCGGCCACCGTGAGGTGAGGGAACAGCGCGAAGTCCTGAAAGACGAGTCCGACGTCGCGGTTCTCGGGCGAGACGTGCCGGGAGCCGTCGGCGACCGTCTCGCCCGCGAGGGTGACGGTCCCCGCGTCGGGGCGTTCGAGCCCCGCCATCATCCGGAGGGTGGTGGTCTTCCCACAGCCCGAGGGCCCGAGCAGGGTGAGGAGTTCGCCCTCCCGGACCGACAGCGACAGCGAATCGACCGCGGTCTCGGGACCGTACTCCTTGAGGACGCCGTCGAGTTCGAGCACTCGGTCGGCGTCGTCGGTCTCCGCCGGGGCGCTCGACGGTGGTTCGGATTCCTGACTCGGCGTCATGTTCTGGGTGTTCTGGGTCGCTTCCTTAGCCATCGTTTCCTCCGTCCTGTCCGACGAGACTCCCGTCCTGATTGAGCAGGACGAGCATCGAGAGCGCGGAGACGCCCACGAGGACGAGCGCGGGCACCGCCGCCTGTCCGTAGTAGCCAGCCTCCTGCACGCGCCAGATGTACGTGACGAGGGTTTCAAAACCTGTCGGACGAAGCAAGAGGGTCGCGGGCAGTTCCTTCATCGTCGTCAGGAAGACGAGCGCCGCGCCCGCCACCACGCCCGGCGCGATGAGCGGGAGGGTCACCCGACGGAACGTCCGACCCGGCGACTCGCCGAGCGTCCGGGCGGCCTCCGTGAGTTTGGGGTCGACCTGCAGCACCGACGACCGGACCGACCCGACCGCCTGCGGGATGAACCGGACCACGTAGGCGAACACCAGCAGGGGGATGGTCTGGTAGAACGCCGGGGCGCTCGCGGAGGCGAAGTAGACCAGCGCGAGTCCGAGCACGACGCCGGGGGTCGCGTAGCCGACGTAGCTCGCACGCTCGAACAGCGAGGCCAGCCGGGAGGAAGACCGACCCGAGAGGTAGGCGACCGGGAGCGCGGCGAGCGTCGCGACCCCCGCCGCGAGCAGGGCGACGTACACCGAGTTGAGGCCGTAGACCCAAGTGAAGTCGAAGCCCCCGCCAGCGTAGCCCGGACCGCTCCGGGTCAGCCACACGAAGAGGACGCCGACCGGGACGACCAGACAGAGCGCGGCGACCAGCGCGCAGAACGCGAGCGCGGGAAGCTTCCAGACGCCGAGCGAGTACCGGACCGACCCGGACCCCCGGGATGCGTGTGCGCCGCGCTCGTCGTCCGTGACCCGCTTTTCGAGCGCGAGGATGACCGCCGCGAGCGCGAGCAGTTGGAGCGAAAGCAGGGCCGCGAAGTTGCGGTCCCACTGGCTGACGTAGATCTCGCGCGTGAACACCGGGAACTGCATGATGGCGGGCGTCCCGAAGTCCGAGAGCGCGTACAGCGCCACCAGCAGGCTCCCGGCCGCGATGCCCGGCGCGATTCGGGGCAGGGTCACCGTCCGGAAGGCGGCCCACCGGCCGTGATTGAGGGTGCGAGCGGCCTCGACGAGGGTCCCGTCGAACGAGATGAGCGCGGCCCGCGTCGTGAGGAACACGTACGGGTAGGTGAACAGCGTCAACACCAGCACTGCCCCGTGGAAGCCGTAAATCGGCGGAATCTCGGTCACGCCGAGCGGCGCGAGCAGGTCGGTGAGCTGACCCCGCGGCCCGAACGCCGAGACGAACGCGAACGCACCGATGTAGCTCGGCACCACCAGCGGGAGCGCCGAGACGATGGTCCAGAAGCGCCGGAACGGCAGGTCGGTCTGGACGGTCAGCACCGCGAGCGGGACGCCGACGACCACCGACCCCGCGGTGACCGCCGCGACGAGCGCGATGCTGTTGGTGACGATCTCGACGGTGGAGGACTGGACGAGCAGGTCGAGCGCCTGTTGGGTCCCGATTTCGAGCGACCGGAGGACGAGCCACGCGACCGGGAAGGTGACGGCTGCGGCGACGGCTCCCGCCAACAGCACCAGCGCGACCCGAGGCGGCGACTCGTCGTCGCCGACGTCCCCGACGAACGCTCGGACCCGGTCGCTCGCAGTCATCTACAGCCCGACTTCGTCTAGGAGTTCGTTCGTCGGGTCGAGGTCCGACAGCTCCGAGAGGTCGACGTCGGGCGGCGACAGTTCGTCGACCGTCGGCAGACCGCCAACGGGCTCGACGCCCGAAATCATCGGGTACGCGAACGCCCGGGTGACGAAGAACTCCTGGGCCTCCGAGGACAGGAGGTGGCGTGCGAAGTCACCGACGAGTTCGGACTTGTCGGTGCCCTCGATCATCTCGACACCGGAGACGTTGACCAGCGCGCCCGCGTCGTTCTCGGTGAACGCGAGGTCGATGGGGGCGTCGGGCCGGGACGCCATCACGCGGATGGCGTAGTAGTGGTTGGCGAAGGCGGCCGAAATCTCCCCGTCGGCGACCGCGTTCGACGCGAGGAATTCGCTCTGGTACTCGGTCGTGCCGTGGTCTATCATCCCTTCGAGCCACTCGCGGGTGTCGTCCTCGTCCGAGATGAGTCGCATCGCGGTGACGAACGACTTGAACGCGCCGTAGGTCGGTGCCCACCCCACCGCGTCCTCCAGAGCCGCCGTCTCGGGGAACTCGTGGACGTCGTTGGGGATGTCCGACTCCGAGAGCTCGTCGGTGTTGTACGAGATGGCTCGGGCCCGTCCGGCCACGCCGACCCAGTTGCCGTCGCTCTCCCGGAAGCCCTCCGGGACCTCGTCGAGCACGCGGTCGGGCAGGGGCGTGGTCACGCCAGCGTCGACTGCCACGCCCAGCGAGGTGCTGTCTATCGACCAGAACACGTCTGCGGGGCTCTCCCCGCCTTTCTTCTCCTCGATGATGGTGTTGGCCAGCGTCGACGAGCCGTCCATCTTGAGCTGCACGTCGAAGTCGGGGTACTTCTGTTCGAGGAGGTCGACGAGATTCTGGTAGAGGCCGCCCTCGCCGCCGCCGAGATAGAGGTTCAGTTCGCCCTCGAGGTCCGGGAGGTCGTCCATCGAGGTGCCGCCCGGTTCGGGGCGACTCTCGACCATCGGACCCGAACCGCGGAAGTCGTCCAGCGAGAGCGCGCTGGTACTCTCCTCTTGGCCACCGAAGGGCAGCCCCTCCATGCAACCGGCGAGACCTGCTGTGCCTGCGAGACTACTCGTCGCGAGGAATCGACGTCGAGTCCATCTGCGTCGCTCGCTCATGTTTAGAATTAGGCTGGCCTAAAACTCTTATACCTACCGGTTCCGCTCTCTCAGTCGTCTGCGGGCGCGGGGGTCGCTCGCGGGCTCTGGAGTTGGTCGAGCGCGGCGAGCCAGTCGAGCATGTACTCGCCGACGTAGTTGAAGAACGCGCCGTTGTTGTACTCCTCGAAGTCGCCCTCTGCGAGTTCGGTCGCCATGGCTTCGAAGACGCCCGCGTAGGAGTCGGCGTCGTCGCCCGCCTCGTCGACGACCTCCCAGAGGTGTTCGTTGAGTTCGAGGCCCGGCACCTCGTTGTTGAGGTCGTCGAACGTCGAGCGCGGGGCCTTGTTGTGCTCGCAGAGCGGTCGGCCGTTGTAGATGCGCTTGCCGAGCAGGTCGCAGGCGCGCTTGAGGAACACGCCCGACCAGATGTCGTCGAACCGGCCGACGTCCCAGCGGTTCTCGTCCATCGGAAGCTGGTAGAACGCCGGGACGATTTCCCTGCGGAACGCGAGGTTCATCGAGCAGACCGTGAGGTAGTTCCCGCGGGCGGCCACGAAGTCGCGGTCGTAGTCGTCGGCGCTCGTGCGCGTCTGGGCCTGCCCCTGCAGGTCGCCGTCCATCAGGATGCGCACGGCATCGAGGTCCGGGACGTTGGTCCAGAGGCCCTGCGAAGCGACGACGTCCGATATCTCGGTGGTGTCGGTCTCGACCGTCTCGTCCATCGCCGAGTAGGGGTACCCCCGGGGGTAGAGGCCGTGGTCCTCGAAGTTCTGGTAGAGGACGTTGACCCACTGCTCGTCCGAGGAGACCTCCTCGATCTCGCCCTCGTAGTCGAGGTTACGCATGTGGCGACCGAAGAAGTCGTCCTCGTCGTGGGGCAGGGTGTCGTCGTCGATGAAGAAGCCGTACTCGAAGTCGTTGGCCCAGAGGTACAGCAGGCCGAAACTCGTCTCGGCGTGGCTCGCGGCGGGCACGACGTGGGAGTACTCGGCGATGCCGTGCTCGTCGTACCACTCCTCGCGCGCGGTCCCGTCGAAGACCTCGCCCGAGACGCCCTCCTCGTCGAGCATCGCGGCCATCGCCTCGGTGTCGCAGAAGTCCTCGGTCACGAGGACGACGTGGAGACGGTCGAGGTCGAAGCCGTGGTCGCGGGCGTTCTGGAAGTACGCCCGCATGCAGTCGTACTCTCGAATCGTCGGGACGACAACGCAGATGTCGGCGTCTGTGCTCATGCGTTACCCCGAAGTGGTTTAGGTAGGCCTAAAAGAGTGTCCATTCGCGACGGGCCGAGAACCGCGACTCGCCCGACCGGGGGACTCCGGCAATCGGAGCTAAGTGGCTTCGCGTCGATAGGTCTGTATCATGGACCGCGACGACGCGGAGTTCTGGGGCGGGGCCGTTCTCATCGCGCTCGGCGGGATTCTGCTGTTCGCGCCGCTGGTCGCCGCGGTCGAGTACACCGTGGTGTTGCTCGCTGTCGGGGTGCTGTTACTGGCGGCTGGCGCGCTCCTGGTCGGCCTCTCGCGGCGCGGGCGGGCGGTCTGACCGCCCGCCCGCGCGTCGGGTCCGCCGAGAACCCCTCGGCGGCGATAGGTCCAAGTGATGGCTGGACCATGTTCGCCACATGGCGCTCGACTACGACCACGAGCGAGAGACGTTCGAGTGGGACATCCCCGAGGACTTCAACCTCCCCGACGTAATCGCCGACCACGCCGAGTCGTTCGGCGACCGACTCGCGGTCCGGTTCCGCCACGAGGACGGCACCGAGGCCGAGCGGACCTTCGCCGAGATACACGCCGACGCGAACCGGTTCGCGTCGGCGCTGGCCGACCTCGGCGTGGGGACGGGCGACCGCGTGATGCACCTGTTTCCCCGGCACCCCGAGGCATTCGCGATTCAGCTGGGCGCGCTGACCCGCGGGGCCATCCTGGTGCCCTGCTCGGCGATGCTCAAGCCCAAGGACCTCGCCTTCCGGGCGAGCGACTGCGAGGCCGAGACGATGGTGGTCCACGCGAGCCTGACCGACATGGTCGAGCCGGTGCTGGACGAGACGCCCCTCGAACGCGTCGTCGTGCTGGACGCGGAGGACGAGGAGGCGACTCTCGACCGCGAGAACTGGCACGCCTTCGGGGACCTGCTGGACCGCGGGGACCCCGACCACGACGGGCCGGAACTCGGCGCGGGGGACCCGATGTCCATCAACTACACCAGCGGGACGACCGGCCAGCCCAAGCCCGTCCTCCACCGCCACCGGTGGATGCACTGCTTCGAGCGCATCAACGGCCGGTACTGGTGGGGCGTCGACCGCGACACCGACTTCTCCGGGGAACTCCTCTGGGCGACCACCGGCACCGGGTGGGCGAAGTGGTTCTGGAGCCCGGTCGGGGTGGCGCTCACCACGGGCGCGCCCCAGTTCGTCTACGAGGGCGATTTCGAGCCCGCCGCCTTCCTCGACCTGCTCGAAGAGGAGGCGGTCACGCGCCTCTGTGCGGTGCCGACCCAGTACCGGATGTTCACCCAGCAGGACGACCTCGACGACTACGACCTCGCGCTGACCGAGGCCGTCTCGGCGGGCGAACCGCTCAACCGCGAGCCGATTCAGGCCTTCGAGGACGCCTTCGGCGTCACTCCGCGGGACGGCTACGGCCAGACCGAGACGGTCGCGCTCGTCACCAACTACCCCGGCATCGACGTGAAGCCGGGAAGCATGGGCAAGCCCGTGCCGGGCATCGACGTGACCCTGCTCGACACGACCGACGAGGAGGAGGTCGACGCGGGCGAGACCGGCGAAATCGCGGTCCCGGTCGATTCGCCCGCCATCTTCGACGGCTACTTCGAGAAGCCCGAGTTGGACGAACGGACGTTCCACGGCGACTACTACCGGACCGGCGACCTCGCCCGGAAGGACGAGGATGGCTATTTCTTTTTCGAGGGTCGCGCCGACGACATCATCATCTCGTCGGGCTACCGCATCGGCCCCTTCGAGGTCGAGGACGCATTGGTCGGCCACGAGGCGGTCGCGGAGGCCGCCGCGGTCGCCAGCCCCCACGACGAGCGCGGCAACGTCGTCAAGACCTACGTCGTCCTCGCCGACGGCTACGACGGGGACGAGGACCTCACCGAGGAACTCCAGTCGTACATGAAGGAGGAGACGGCCCCGTACAAGTACCCCCGGAGAATCGAGTACGTCGAAGAGCTTCCCAAGACCTCCAGCGGGAAAATCCGGCGGATAGAGCTACGGAAGGAGGAGCGCGAAAAGTTCGGCGAGTGATTACGCTTCCGTAGTCGTCTCGGTCTCCTCGTCCATCTCTTCGGTCGTCTCTTCCTCGTCGGTCTCCTCTTCGTCCATCTCCTCCGTCGTCTCCTCATCCACCATCTCGGCTCCCGAGTCGGTCACGAGCAGGACCTCGAACGGCTGGTCGGCCGCCGCCTCGTCGGGCGAGAGGTAGCCCGCCGCGATGGCCGAGTACACCGTCTCGTTTTCGAGCGTCACGTCGACCGTGGTCACGGGGTCCTCGGTGTCGTCCTCGGACGCGGGACGGATTTCGAGCGTGTACTCGCCCGCCGGAACGGTCTCGTAGTCGGTCGCGTTGCCGAACGACGCGTTGTCGAACAGCGTGTCGCCCGACTCGGCGACCGTCACGTCCACCGCGGGCGCGTCGGGCGAGGCGTGGACGAGTCGGACCGACGAGTCACCCTCCTCGGGGGTCTCGAAGTCGTCCTCGTACACCGCAACGTCGAATGTCTCCTCGCTGACCTCGCCGATGGCCGCGACGGTGTACTGCGTGTCGGACTCGACCGTCACGTTCCCCTCGAAGACGACCGACTCGTTCTCGCTGGTCTGTATCGTCACGTCGTGCTCGCCAGCCGAGAGGTTCGTGTAGTCGCCCACGTCACCGTATTCGGCCCCTTCGAGGACTGGCTCGCCGTCGACCAGCACGTCGACTGCGGGAGCGTCCGGCGAGAGGTGCGCGATGCGGACCTGGCCGTCCCCATCGTCCTGGAACGCGCCGGACGCGCCAACGCCGACCCCCAGTCCGACCACGGTTATCAGGACGAGACCGATGGCTACCATCCGCTGTCGTACATTGCTGTTTGTTTTCATACTACGTCCGAAGATGGGCGCAGACCGACCTAAATGGCCCCGACCCTTCACGCCGGTAATCCGGAAGGAAACCGAGTAACGCGACGATTCCGCCGGGTATCGCGTCTTCGTGTCGCTCGAAATCTCGATTACGCGCGGTCGCGGCGGTCCTCGCCGCGACCGCGCCCCGTTCTCCCTCGAATTTCCGTTACGGCTACTCGGCGGGGTCGGGGAAGTACCGCGGCACGTCCTCGGTACGCTCCGCTGCCTCCAGCGCGAGCGCCAGCTTCACCCGCGCCTTCCACGGCGCGAGGTCGCCGCCCGCGATAGCGCCCGCGTCCTGCAGGGTCTTTCCGCCGCCCGGGGTGCCGTACACCGCGCCCGTGGACCCCGCGCCACAGCGAGAGGTCAGGACGACCGGGACGCCCGAGTCCATCGCATCGACTATCGCCTCGCCGAGTTCGCTCGTCGCGTTTCCGAGGCCGGTCCCGGCCACTACGAGGCCGTCCGCGCCGTCGGCCACGGCGCGCTCGACCCCCGCGCCGTCGACGCCCGCCGCCGAGACGACCATCTCGACGCGGGCGTCGGTTCGCTGCGCGGGGACGTACACCGACTCGCTTTGGGGTTCGCGGTGGAACCGAATTCCGGCGCGGGTCAGGGTGGCGACCGGGCCGTCGTTGGGCGATTTGAACGCAGATAGCTCGTGGGTGTGGACCTTCCGCACGTCGCGGGCGGCGTGGAGTTCGTCGTCGAAGGCGACGTAGACGCCCTCCTCGACCCGGCGGTGGGTGGCGGCCCGGACCGCCGCGAGCAGGTTCGCCGGGGCGTCGGAACTCGGCTCGTCGAGTCTTCGCTGTGCGCCGGTGACCACGACCGGAACCGGGAGCGAGCGCGTCAGGTCGAGGAAGTAGGCGGTCTCGGCCATCGTGTCGGTGCCGTGGGTGACGACGACGGCGTCGGCCCCGTCCTCGACCGCCGCGCTCGCGCGCTCGCCCGCGCGGGCCATCGTCTCGAAATTTACGTCGAATCCGGGTACCTTCGAGACCGACTCGACGCTCAGGTCGGCGTGGGTCGAGAGGTCCGGAACGGATTCGAGGAGGTCCTCGCCCGAGAGGCTGGGGGCCGCCCCGTCCTCGTCGGGCGTGCTCGCGATGGTGCCGCCGGTCGCTATTACGTGGACGCGCGGGAGCATGGTTCGAGTCGCGCGCGGGAGGACCAAATACGTCGGGGTCGCGGCGAACGCGGCGTCGCCGCGTTCGCCGCGCTCGCCTTCGCCCGCCACCTACTCCTCGACCGCAGCCCGGCGCTCTTTCCCCCGACCTACTCCTCGACCGCGAACCCCTTCTCGCGCAGGGTCTCGGCCGCGCGCTCGCGGTGGTCGCCCTGCAACTCGATGCGGCCCTCGTCGACCGTGCCGCCGGTCGCGAGCCTGCTCTTGAGGTCCGAGGACAGCTCCGACACGTCGGTCGACGCGTCGTCGAACCCCTCCACGATGGTGACGGCCTTGCCGTAGGTTCGCTTCTCGACCCGGACCGACAGTCGCTGTTCGGCCCGGCCGAGGTCCTCGTCGATTCCCAGTTCGTCCGGAAGCCCCGAGACGGAGCCGATGTCTTCGTCTTCCCCCATGGTCCACCGTAGCGGGCGCGCGACCATCAGGCTTCCCCGGGTCCGGAAGCTGATAGCTTCTCGGGATTCGGAGTCTCACGGGGGTCGCCGGGGCCGCTGGCCCCGGCGACCCGAACTCCCCTCCGTTCCGGCGACCCCGAACTACCCCGCCGTTCCGGCTACCGCTACCCCCGGTTTTACGGTCCCGTGCGGATTCTTTACACGTATGCTACGCGCGAAGGGCACCCTGCTGACCGTCGACCTGAGCGAACGCGAGGCGCGCACCGAGGCCATCGACGACGTCCTCGACTCGTTCGTCGGGGGTCGGGGGGCCGCCACCAAACTGGCCCACGACCGGATTCCGTTCGACGCCGACCCGCTCGGGCCGGAGAACCGCCTGTACCTCTCGTCGGGGCCGCTCCAGCAGTCCCGGATGAGCTTCACCGGCCGGATGAACGCCACGTCGGTCTCGCCGCTGACCGGCGGCATCCGCTCGACCAACGCGGGCGGGTACCTCTCGCGGAACTTCGTCGAGACCGGCCACTCGGTCGTGGAGTTCGTCGGCGAGAGCGACGAACTGCTCGCGGTCCACGTCACCGACGAGGGCGTCGAGTTCGAGGCGGTGCCCGACCTCGAAGGCGCGACCGTCTCGGCGACCACCGACCGGCTGCGAGACGAGCGCGGCCTCGACGCCGAGAACCTCGTCACCGTCGGCCCGGCGGGCGAGAACGAGGTCCGGTTCGCCTGCCTGATGACCTCCGACACCCGGGCGTTCGGCCGCGGGGGCCTCGGGGCGGTGCTGGGCGCGAAGGGCGTCAAGACGGTGAGCTTCGCGGGCGACTCCGCGCCCGCGGTCGAGGTCCCCGACGTGCAGATGGAGGTCCACCGCGAGGCCGCCCAGAGCGACGACCTGATGAAGCGACAGGGGACGACCGGCGGCACGGAGTTCATCAACGACGAGTTCTCGCTCCCCACCCGGTACTTCACGGAGTTCACGTTCGAGCACGCCGACAAGATCGGCGGCGACGCGGTCGAGGGCAAGAAGTACAAGCGGGGCACCTGCTCGCAGTGCGCCTACGGCTGTAAGCTCCCGACCCGCGACGAGGAGACCGGTCTCGAAACCGAGGGGCCGGAGTTCGAGACCGTGATGGCGTTCGGCTCCTGTGCGGGCGTCGGCGATATCGTGGACGTGATGAAGTCCAACGACCTCTGCGACGAGTTCGGCCTCGACACCATCTCCTGCGGCGTGACCGTCTCGGCGTACCTCAAGGCCGAAGACGAGTTCGGGAACGCCGAGTTGGTCCACGACCTCGTCCGGAAGATCGCGGTCCGGGAGGGCGTCGGTGACCTGCTCGCGGAGGGGGTCGACCGCGCCCACGACGAACTCGGCGTCGAGAACTGGTCGTCGAAGGGGCTTGAGTTCGCGGCCCACGACGGCCGGGTCATCCACGGACAGGGCCTCTCCTACGCCACCTCCAACAGCGGGGCCGACCACATGTACTCCGAGATTCTGGGCGACGAGTACTCGGGCGAACTCGACCCCGAGGGGCTGGAGGGCAAGCCCGCCCACCTCGTCGAGTCGGAGAACGCCGCGGCGTTCAAGGACAGCGGCATCGTCTGTGCGTTCTCCAGCGACTACGTCACCCCCGAGCGCCTCGAAGCCCTGTTCGACGCCGACCACGAGGACCTGCTCGCGGTCGGGGCGCGGACCGTCGAACTCGAACGCCACTTCAACAATCAGCGCGGCTTCGACCGGAGCGACGACACCCTCCCGTACGACCTGCCGGACTTCGAGGACGCGCTCTCGAAGTACTACCAGGTCCGGGGCTGGAACGACGACGGGACGGTGCCCGAGAGCCGCATCTAGTACTATATTTAGCACGTCAAATTGAATCTATTCAAAATATACTAATATAATAATACAACAAATATATTACTTGTATGAATTATACTTATTTAATTTAGTTATGTTTATATTTCTATGGTAATTATACCGCTTTGTGTCATACGATAATAAATACTACAAGGTCAAAGACAACGACCGTAGTGCCGAACTGGCCATCCACGTGTACCCGAACACGTCAGACCAAGACAAGCTCGCTACGAGACACATCGAGAATCTCAAGAAATTGTGCGACCAACTCATTGATTACGATGCGATACACGTTGCCAGAATTGAACGAAGTGACGAGCATCCAAATGTAAGTGGAGTTGGAATAAAAGACGTTCTCTGTAATTGGATAAAAAAAGACGGGGAAAATAACAAAAATAGTGTTGCCGGATTCCATCTTCTCGTTACGAGTCCGGACTACGGTGGCATGGCTGAATCGTACAATATTGATAACTGTAACCCAGACCCCGGTCCATCAGACAATCCGGAGTACTTTGGGTGGAAAGTAAGTGCTAACGGTGTTGTAGGTTGGAGATCCTACGATACGGACTATGCAGAGAACTGGCCGCTTCACGAGCCCGGGCACAGTTTCCTCGACATGGAGAACGAAAACCTCCAAGATTACGTTGAGCAGTTTCCTGATAAAGAAGTCAAGAACGAACACCCGGATCAAGAACATAGCCTCGGTACTCGACAAACAGATGGGAAAATTACAATCATGGGAAGTGGATATCCGAAAGCCCAGAAAGAGTGGGGAGCGTGTAATCATTCAGAAAGTAAGAGTGGTCATGTGAAAGAACTGTCACACTGTGCGTTACAGTCGTACCTGTACTCGGCAAAAAAATCTGAAAACTAACATGAGTGAAGAAAATACTGTAACTCGACGGTCGGTGCTTCAAGCCGCGGTCGCGGCTGGCCTTACTAGTAGTGTGTCTACCAGCGAGGTTCTTGCCCGAAAAACCGGTAAAACGATACGGTTCGTAGAAACGACACCAGTCGCAGAAATCACAGATACCAGCAAGTGTGGACTCCGTACCCGAAATGGTGTCGTCTGTACACCGAAGGATTACCACGTAGAAGACGGGGTCCTTTACCTCATGGAGAACTCTCTTCCCGAATTTAAAGATGGGATTCTGTCAGCGAACGCCGTCGTCGCATCTCACGGACGCAGTGAAAACGTAATTCGGTTCCCTGGTGTCGCTCCGGGCGGGAAACAGCCAAAAGATAGTGCCTCGGAGGTCACTATTCCATCCGAGCGAACGTCTTCACTGACAACCCAGATTGAAGAGGACATGCGACCAAAAAGTGCTGTCATGCTTGAGAGTGCTGTTACTCGCCCGAGCACAAACATAGAAACCCGACCGGAGGCGGGGTCGGCTACAGTGACAGCAGAGGTCGCAAATAAGTCCCATACTATCCCAGACGGTGAACGCACCGTGATTGAAGTTGGAGAAACGAACGCAGAGATCCTAGCTCGCCGAGTCGAAAAGAAAGACGGAGAAATCAAAGATACCCGCACAACGATGACCGCAACAGTTAGGAAAGGACTTGCCATCCGAAATCACGGGAACGTATCGGTCTCTGAACTTTCAACTCCCTAATATTCTCACTCTTTTTTGAGGCGCACGTTTGAGTTCAGTCGGAACTATATTTGCTTTGTTTTCTCGTGACCCAGCCGACTGCGGCGAGTGGTAAACCGAATAGAAGCCCGATAAATGGTATAACGACCGCTTCTCTGGTTGGGGGAGCGCCGTCGAATGTTTCGAGGGCGATGTACCCAACAATTGGTAAGACAACGAATAGAAATGAACTATTTAGTCGCTGTCGACGTGTACGGGCAATTGCGAACAGATACGGAAGCGTATGACTTACAATCAGTAGCGTACCCTCCTCGGTGAGAATATCGGTTCCGAGAAGGGTAAGGCTGAGCAGTGATAACATAACTATCGACAAAACCCCGTGAGCCACCTCGAGTCGAACTTTACTGACGACGATGAGTTCGTTCGTCGCTATCAAAATGACGAACGTAGCTCCTAGCCGTTGAACGAAGTCCGGCCCAAATCCGAGAAAGAAAGGAATGGTGTTAGACATTAGTCCGTCTATGGCTGACGGAGCGAGTAATGCTACTATCCCGAATATTCCGAGAGTCGCTGAAGGTATACGTCTATCCATTATCCTAACACATCTCCTATTCGTTTATCTGTTTTGTGTCCAATCACTTCTATTTTTTATTTGGATATTATATCACGAAATGGGGGCATGGATTAGATGTTACTATTGTGCTATCGAATTGTGGTCTATCCATTTATCTACTGTATTTTCCGGTGCTCTCATCCGCCGTGAATCGGCGTCGTGAAGCTCACCTCGTCGCCGTCGTCGAGTCGGTCGTCGGCCTCGGCGCGCTCGTTTCCGTTCCGGAGCGCCCGGACGCCGCGGCGAACTTCCCCTTCGTCGTCCAGTAGCTTCCCCTCTACTTCCGGGTGGCGCTCGGCGACGCGCGCGAGCGCGTCGCCGAGCGTCGCGCCCGCGGGGAGGTCGAGCGCGACCGTCTTCTCGCCCACCGCGTCCCGGAACGGCGCGTAGAACCGGAGTTCGACCGTCACCGTCTCGTCGGGGTTCGCGCGCGTCATCTCTGGTCGGTTCGATGTGACCGCGCGGGCTTAATTCCCCCTCCCGGGACGACGCAGGCCGACCCCCGAATTATAAACCCCTTCTTCGTCATCGGAAGGGTATGGACCGTGTCGCGATCATCGGAGCCTCGATGACGAAGTTCGGCGAGCGCGACGCCTGGGTGCGCGAACTCCTCGCGCAGGCCGGGCGCGAGTGCCTCGCCGACGCCGACGTGGCTCCCGACGATGTCGAACACCTGTACGTCTCGAACATGGCGAGCGGCGAGTTCGAGGGCCAGACCGGCGTGCCCAACGCCCTGGCCCACGACCTCGGCGCACTCCCGGCCTACACCCAGCGCGTCGACCAGACGAGCGCGTCGGGCGGCGCGGGCATCTACGCCGCGTGGCAGTCGGTCGCTTCCGGGGCCTCCGAGATGACCCTGCTGGTCGGCGGCGAGAAGATGACCCACCGGACCACCGCGGAGGCCACCGACGTAATCGCCTCGCTCACGCATCCCGCCGAGTACAAGCACGGCGTGACGCTCCCGAGTTTCGCGGGCCTGACGGCTCGACGGTACCTCCACGAGTACGACGCCCCGCGCGAGAGTCTGGCGAAGGTGGCGGTCAAGAACCACAAGAACGGTCTCGACAACCCTCACGCCCAGTTCCGCAAGGAAGTGGACTTGGAGACGGTGATGGACTCGCCCATCGTGGCCGACCCGCTTCGACTCTACGACTTCTGCCCCATCACGGACGGGAGCGCGGGCCTGCTGTTCTGTCCCGAGTCGGTGGCGAGAGAGTACGTCGGCGAGGGCGAGTACACCGTCGTCTCGGGCATCGGCGGCGCGACCGACACCCACGTCGTCCACGAGCGCGAGGACCCAACGGTGATGGGCGGCGCGGTCGAGAGCTCCGAGCAGGCCTACGAGATGGCCGGGAGGGGTCCCGACGACGTGGACGTGGCGGAGCTACACGACATGTTCACCATCCTCGAATTCCTCCAGAGCGAGGCCGTGGGCTTCTTCGAGCAGGGCGAGGGCTGGAAGGCGGTCGAGGAGGGCGTCACCGACCGCGACGGCGACCTCCCGATAAACACCTCCGGCGGCCTCAAGTCGAAGGGCCACCCCCTCGGCGCGAGCGGGGTCGCACAGGCGTACGAACTCCACCGGCAGTTGCTCGGGGACGCCGGGGCGCGGCAGGTCGAGGCCGAGGTCGGTCTGGCCTGCAACGTCGGCGGATTCGGCAACTGCGTGACCACCACCATTCTGGAGGAACCCTGAGATGACACTGCAAGCACACCGCTGTCCGAACGGCCACCTCACGTACCCCGGTCACGAGCTCTGCCCGGAGTGCGGAGAGCCACAGGAATCGGCCGTCGAACTCGCCGAGGAAATCGGCGAGGTCGTGACGTGGACGACCAGCACCGCGACCCCGCCGGGGGTCCGTCAGCCCAACACGCTCGCAATCGTGGAGTTCTCGCTCGACGAGGCGCAGAGCGCCTCGTCGAGCGGGGCGGAGTCCGACGGAGCCGAGACGGTGCGCGCCATCGGGCAGGTCGTCGAGGATTCGGAGGTCGAAATCGGCGACGAGGTCCGGCCGGTGTACGCCGAGGAACTGCGCGACCCCGAGGCCGGAATCCGGGAGAAGGAGAGTCAGGACTGGGACGGCTACCGGTTCGAACCGGTGTGAACGGGAATCCCGATGACGCCACCCTCGGAGGGCGACACTCGAACCTTCGAACGCACTTTCACGCCCGAGGACGTGCGTCGGTTCGCCGACCTCTCCGGCGACGAGCAACCGCGCCACCTCGACCCCGACGAGGAGGGACGCCTGCTGGTCCACGGCCTGCTCACGGCCACGATGCCCACGAAAATCGGCGGCGACCTCGAAGTCCTCGGTCGGTCGATGGCGTTCGAGTTCGTCCGACCGGTCTACACCGGCGAGACGGTGGTCTGTCGGATAGAAATCGAGCGCGTCGAGGAGCGGGACAATCGCTACGACCTCGCGGCGTCGGTCGTCTGCGAGAAGGAGGGCGGAGGGGTGGCGATGCGGGGGACCGTCGAGGGTCTCGTTCGGAAGTGAGCCGACAGCGCGGTCGTTTTCGGACTCGTCGTCCGACGCCACGTCGCGCGCGCGACGTGGCGTCGGCAGTCTGTCAGCGCCGAACAGCAGGACCGCGGTGAGCAGGATGACCCGCATCTCCATCCCGCGTGACATCCGGTCGATACTATTTGAATCGATAGATTAACATTGAAATAGCGGCCGGTTCGTCGTATGTTCGCACCGGGTCACTACGGGATGGCGCTCCTCTTGTACGCTGTCGCCGGATACGCCCTCCTGCGGCGGGGATACACCCGGGACGCGGTGTTCGGCGGTGCCATCGTGCTGGTGTACACCCGACTCCCGGACCTCGACACCGAACTCGACTTCGTGGTCCACCGGGGGGTGACCCACACGGCGTGGTTCGCGCTCGCGGCCGGACTCGTCTGCCTGTTCGTGGTGACGAACGACCTGCGGCGTCTCCCCCGGCGCGACGCGGTCCGGGGCGGCGCGTGGGCGTTCTTCCTCGGGTCGTCATCGATGGTCGCCCACCTCCTCGCCGACGTGCTGACCCCGTGGGGCGTCATGCCGCTGTACCCCGCGACCCCCGCGCTCTACACGCTGGACCTCGTGTACGCCGGGAACGACGCGGCCAACTACGCGCTGTTCGCCGCGGGAGCGCTCGCGGTCGGAGTCGCGTGGACGGCGGGCCGACCCACACGACCCGGGCGCTCGCTTCCGGTTCGGGCCTACCGCCGACTCCGGGGTCGCGAGCAGGCCACCGAGTGATCAGGAGCCGTCCGGGTCGTCCGACCCGTTCGATTCGTCGGTCGGACCGTCGCCCTCCGCGGGTTCCCCGCGTCGGTCCCCGGTCTCGTCCTCGTCCGAATCGCTCCCGTCGTCACCCCCGCTCTCCTCGCGTCCGGCCGTATCGTCCGGGTTCTCCTCGCGGTCGTGAATCTCGTCCTTGATGGATTCGAGTTCGGCGTCCACGTCGACCCGGACCGGGTCGTCCTCGTCGTCTCGGTCACCTCCGTCGTCCCCGTCGTCAGCGTCGCCCTCGGCGTCTCGGTCGGCTCCGTTCTCGTCGGCGTCGCCGAGTTCGATGGTGGTGCTTCGCTCCTCGAAGTCGCGGTCTCGGTTCCGCTCGCGACCGCGGGCCTCGTCGGCCTCCCTGCGACTCCGTTCGACCCGGTCGCGTATCTCGCGGTTGATTCGCCGGGCGTCTTCGAGGATGTCGCGGGCCTCGTCCTCGCGGGGGAGGTCGCTCTCGCGCACCGCGGTCTCGACCTCGCCCAGCGCGTCCTCCAGTCGGTCGAGGGTCGCCCTGCTCGCGTCGGCCGCCCGGCGTTCGAGGCGGCCGCGCTCCTCGTCCACGACGCTTCGGTCGGGGTCGAGGACCCGAATCACCTGCTGGAGCGCCTCCAGCGCGCGGAGGTTGGCCTCAAGCACCGCGATGGCGGTCGGAATCGCGTACTCGCCCGTGAACGACAGGACTTCGCGCGGGGTCGGCGGTCGGGGCAGGCCGAGCGGGCCGCGGGGCGGGTCGCCGAGTTCGGTCCGGAGTTCGCGAACCCGCGCTTCGAGTTCGGCGACCCGCTCGTCGAGGTCCTCGGGGTCGCGTCGGTCGTCCGAGTCGCGTCGGTCGTCGGCGTCTCCGCGGTCGCTCTCGTCGCGGTCGTCCATGTGTGGGGTTTCGTGTCGAGCGGTAAAGAGTTTGGCCGCCCAGGAACGAGTTCGTGTGATTTCTCGGTCGTCGTCCGAAACGTAGGTGCCGTAACCAAGAACGCCTCGAAAGCCCCCGCCCGCTCGCTACGGACCGGAGTCACCTGCACCGTGAACCGTCAGAAAGCCCCCGCCCGCTCGCGGTCGCTGACGCGACATATCTGGGCCTCTCAGCACCGCCCGGCCCAGATAGGGGTCGCGCAGGCGACTAAACGGTGCGCGAGCGGGCGGCCCCTTTCAGTCCCGCCCGTGGCGGATGATTCGCCGGGCGATTCCACGCTGGATGATTCGCCGGGCGATTCGCGGCGAATGGCCGGTCGGCCACCGCGCTGCGAACCCCGGCCTCAGAATCCCTCGCGGAGGAAGACATCCGTCGGGGGGAACATCGCTTCGAGGGTCTCGCGGGCAGTCGAGTCCCGGAGTTCGAGGTCGCCCAGCGTCTCGGCGTCGGCGACCGAGTGGTAGCCCACGAACAGTTGCGAGAGCGTCGAAACCCCGACTTCCGCGTCCGGGTCGGCGTCGGTGGGTTCGCAGGTCGCGCGTCCGTCGGCGACCGCGATGCGGAAGGTCCGGTCGTTCCACTCCGCGAGGGGGTCCGAGACCGAGAGGACGAACGCCGCCGACGCGGCGTTCGTCCGGTCGGGATAGTCGAGCGCGGTCACGGCGGCCGGAACGTCCACGAGTCGGACCATCGGCCCGGGCTTCACCTCGCAGGTCACCATGGCGGGGTCCTCGACCTCGTCGAGGAGTCGGGTGTCCGGCGGGCCGCGGAGGGTGACCGCCTCGACCTGCGAGTCGTGGTCGGCGAGAAATCGCAGGAGGTTCAGGCGGGCCTCGCGGGCGAACGACAGCGCCTCCGGTGGGCAGTCGTACTCGACCCACTTGCAGGTGAGACCCCAGCCCTGTCGCTCGTAGAAGGGGTACTCGAACGGCCACAGCGCTGTGAGGAAGTCCCCGGGGGTCGCCGGGCTGTTCGGCCATCTCCCAGTCGTGGTCGTCCCGGGGTCCCGACTCGGGCTCGAAGGCGTACTGGAGGAAGTCCTGAAACTTCTGCTCCCGGTCGTCGGGAAGCGGGCGGTACTCCATGGAGTAGCGGGGGTTCGGAACGGGCAGATAGCTTCCCGTGGTGTGATATCCGGTAGCGCGGAGTTCGCCGACTACTCGAACGCGCGCCGGTACTGGACCGGCACGTCCACGCGGTCGAGCGCCCCCAGCGCCTCGGCGGCGTGGAGCGCGAAGTAGGGGTCCCGGAGGTGCTCGCGGCCGACGATGGCGAGGTCGGCCCGGCCGTTCCGGATGAGGGCGTCTGCCTGCGCGGGTTCGGTGATGCCCCCGACCGCGCCGACGAGCGCGTCGGTGTTCTCGCCCACGCGCTCGGCGTAGGGCACCTGGTAGTTCGGCCCCGCGCTCGGAATCTCCTGATCGGGGTGGATGCCGCCCGAACTCACGTCTATCAGGTCGGCACCCGCGTCGGCGAGAAGCGGGGCGAGCCGCGCGGTGTCCTCGACGGTCCACGACTCGCGGTCGTCGAGCCAGTCGCTGGCCGAGACCCTGACGAACACGGGCAGGTCGTCGGGCCACACCTCCCGGACCGCCGCGGTGACCTCCCGGGCGAGGCGGGTCCGGCCCTCGAAGTCGCCGCCGTAGGCGTCCTCGCGGCGGTTGGTGACGGGCGACAGGAATTCGTGGAGCAGGTAGCCGTGGGCGGCGTGGACCTCTGCTATCTCGAAGCCAGCGTCGAGTGCGCGCTCGGCCGCTGTCCGGAAGTCGTCGACGAACGCCGCGATGTCGTCGCGGTCCATCTCCCGGGTCTCGGGCGGGTCGTCGTCGTAGGGGTAGGGAATCGCGCTCGGCGCGAGCGTCTCCCAGCCGCCCTCGTCCGGTTGGAGGGGTTCGCTTCCCTCCCACGGTCGGGTCTTGCTCGCCTTGCGCCCGGCGTGGGCGAGCTGGATGGCGGGGGTCGCCCCGCGGTCGGCGACGAACTCGGCGACCGGCGCGAGCGCCTCGGCGTGGTCGTCGCTCCAGATGCCGAGGTCGTTGGGCGAGATGCGCCCGCGGGGCTCGACCGCGGTGGCCTCGGCCATCACGATTCCGGCCCCGCCGGTGGCGCGACTGCCGAGGTGGACCTCGTGCCAGTCGGTGGCGAGTCCGTCGTCCTCGCAGGAGTACTGACACATCGGGGAGACCATCACGCGGTTTCGAATCGTCGTCCCGCGAATCGACAGCGGCGTGAACAGGTCGTCGTTCATCGGCCCACACTCGGGGCTCCCGACTCGAAAGCCCTCGGCTCTCCCCCGATTTTGCCGAAAGATGGCCGGAGACGCCGCTCGACCCCCCGAAACACTTATTGTAGCCATTAGCGTTATTGGTGAATCAATGTCGGGGGAGGAACGAAGGGGGAGTCCGGAGGCGACCGTCCGGTTCAGACGTCGGCTGGCCGACCTCAAGCGGAACGGGAGCAACATCCTGCTCGTCGGGACCGACGCGCTGGCCGCCGCCTGCGAGCGCCTGCTCGGGGAGTCGGACGCCGGACCCCGGTATCGGCTGTTCGTCACGGCCGACGCCGGTCCCGACACCGCGAGGGCCAAACTGGACGCTGTGGGGCCGCGTCCCGACCGCGACGCTGCCGCGGTGGTGAACTGGGGGACCGACGTCCGCGGCGGCGCGACCGCCAGCGACGACGCGGACGTGACCGCCAGCGACCGCGATTCCCCGGGCCCGTCCCGGGGCGGCCCGCCGTCCGACGGCGGTTCGCCGTCGGACGGCGGGCCGAAACCGGACGACGGACCAAAATCGGACGGCGGGCCGACGCTCCGGGAGGTAGCGGTCGAGGGCGACGACCTCCGGGACCTCGGGGTCGCGGTCGAGGACGCCATCGAGGGGTTCGAGGAGGGGGGCGCGCGCATCTCGCCCGCGGAGCTCCGGGTGTGCTTCGACTCGCTCACGCCGCTCGTCGAGGACTACGGGGACCGCGACGTGCGCCGGTTCCTGCTCGGCGTGACCGAGACCGTCGAGCGCGTCGACGGCATGGGCCACTACCACCTGCCCGCGAGGTACGACTCCGAGGTCGTCGGCTCGCTCTCGCCGCTGTTCGACGCCGTGGTCGAGGTGCGGCGGGCTGACGGCGAGATTCAGCAACGGTGGCACCTCTCGGACCCCGACATCGCGACCGACTGGCTCGCGCTGTAGGTCGGCGCGGAGTCGCGCCGACCTTCTTCCGGCCGCTCACCCGGCCTCGTCGCCGGGGGCCGCTCGCTCGCGTTCGCGCTCGTGAGTGAGATACCAGCCGTAGTCCTCGAGCAGTCGCTTCCAGACGCGGGCGTCGGAACCGGGCGACTCGCGGTTGATTTGGCGGATCCGGCGCAGGTCGCGCTCGGTCAGTTTCCGGAAGCCGGGCTTGTCGAGCAGTTCCGCGATGCCCCGGGAGTTCTCGGTGCCCTCGATGCGCTGTTTCCGGCGCTCGCGGTCCTCGGCGACGAGTTCGCCCGGGCTGAGGCTGTAGTAGTACGCCTCGAACGTCGGATACCACGCCTCGCTCACCGCGGGGTCGGTGCAGGCCAGCAGGGTCGAGCGGACCGCCGAGCGCGCCCGCCTGCGTTCCGCGCCGTCGTAGGTCCGGTCGACGTAGTCGGCCGCGGCCTCGACGAGCGCGTCGTGGGCCGCGAGGAGCGTCCGCAGGTCGTCTCGGAGGTCGCTGAACCGCTCGGCGGTCCGTATCCGGAAGCGTCGCTCGGAGCGGTCGTCGTGCTTGTAGTACCGTCCCTTGGCGTCGTTCTCGTACTCGCGCGCCGAGAAGTAGGCCTCGTTGAGCCGAACCAGCGACTTGAGGTAGGCGGCCTTCCGGTCGTCTGCCTCGAACGGCGCTTGGAGTAGCTTTCGACCCGCGGTCGACAGCACCGCGAGGAATCGCTCGTCGTCGTACCGGAGGTAGTCGTTTCGCCCGTCGTTGTCCTCGACGAGGTACTTCGACCCGGTGAAGAACGCCTTCGAGACCATGCGACCCTCTTTCGTTTCGTACGATTCGCCCGACCGTAATAAGTATCCTGTGGATTATCAGCCGCGAGAACGAAGGCGTTCGGGGCGCGAACCCCCGAGAGAGGGGTTTCTCTCACCAGAGCGTCAGCGAGTCGTGTGCGAGGAAGTGGTCTACCTCGTGAGCGTACTCCTCGATTCCGACCAGTTGCTCGCGCAGGATTTCCGCGGTCGCGTGGTCGCCGAGGCTCTCGGCGAGTTCGATGTGACTGCTCACGCTCTCGATGACGTCGCCGTAGGCGTCGAGGTCGTTCTCCAGCGAGGTCCGCACGTCGTAGACGTCCTCGCCCTCGAACGGAATCGGGCTGTGGCGTTCGAGCGCGGCCGGACCGCTCACGGGGACGCCGCCGAGCGCCTGAACTCGCTCCGCGAGCTCGTCGGCGTTCTCCTCGGCGTCCTCGGCGGCCTCGCCCCAGAAGAGGTGTAGCTCGCGGTACTGCGCGCCCGCGACGTTCCAGTGATGCTTTCGGAGCTGGTGGTAGAGGACGTAGCTCGCCGCGAGGTCGGCGTTCAGCGCCTCCACGACCTGTTCGGCCTTGCCGCGGTCGAGTCGGACCGGGTTCTCCTCGACGGTGCCCGCCTGCTGACGTATCTGTCGTTGCTGTTTGCTCATGTGTTCTCCCCCGACGGGGGAACGACCCGAGAGCGCTTAAGCGTGGGTGCGAAGTCGCCATCGGGACTGACTCACCGACGGGCGTCCTCGTGAACCGGAATCGTCTCCCGACACCTCGCCAGCACCGCGGGGTCCAGATTCGCCACGAGGTCGCGCTCCCCGCGGTCGAGTCCGGCCTGCACGCGCCCGTCGGGTCGGACCACTCGCGAGCGCCCGGCGTACGTGGTCGGTTCGTCGTCCGACTCGCTTCGGTCCGGGCCCGGGCTCGGGACCGACTTGCGACCGGTCCGGCCCGCCGCGACCACCCACCGGACGCCGTCGAGCGCGCGAGCGCGCACGAGGAGTTCCCAGTTCCGATGGTGGGCGTCGGGCCACGCGCCGATGACGAACAGCGCGTCCACCTCTGGGCGGGCGAGCGCCGCGCTCTCGCCGACGAAGTTGAGGTCGTAGCATGTCAGCAGGCCCGCGGTGCCGACGGGCGTCTCGACGGTGACGCGGTCTTCTCCGGGGGTCAGAACCTCGCGCTCGTTGGCCCAGAGGTGGCGCTTCCGGTAGACGGTCGTCCCGCCGTCGGGGTCGAGGTAGGCGACGGCGTTGTGGTAGGCGTCTCCCGTCTCCTCGACGAAGCCGACGAGGAGCGCGCAGTCGGCGGCGGTCGCGGCCTCGCGGAGGCGGGCCAGCGCGGGGCCGTCGCGCGCGAGCGCGACGGCCCCGATGCGCTCGTCGCCGACGAACCCGGTCAGCGCGTACTCGGGGAAGACGGCGACTTCGACCTCGGGAGGAAGGTCGGCCACGCGCTCGCGGACCGTCGCGAGGTTCGCGTCGACGTCGAGGTCGGCGACCGTCGTCTGGCAGGCCGCGACCGTCGGCGCGTCGGACGGTCTGGCGTCTGAAATCGGCGCGTCGGACGGTCTGGCGTCCGTATCGCGGTCCGAATCGTCCATGCGTGGTCGGTCCGAGTCGCGGGGCAAAAGCCGTCTGGATTCGTGGCGGTGGCAGTCGACGGCCGACGAGAAGAGATGGTGACCTCGGAGCCGAGAACCGGGAGCGTTTCGGCCGCCTACGTTAATCCGCTCTTGAGTAAATATTTTACCCGCGGAGCGCCAAGGTCGGTTCATGTCACAACGACCACTCCAGCGCCGAGAACGCCTCTACATCGACGGCGACTGGCACGACGCCGACGACGTGCTCGAAGTCACCGACCTCGCCGACGGCGGCACCTTCGCGCAGGTCGCGGCCGCGAGTCCCGAGCAGGCCGACGACGCCTTGGCCGCGGCCCAGCGCGCCCAGTCGGCGATGCGCGAGACGACGATTCCCGAGCGCGCCGACTGGATGGACGACATCGCCGACGGCCTCCTCGAACGCAAGGAGGAGCTCGCCGAGGTCGTCGTCCGCGAGGCGGGCAAGCCCATCTCCTCGGCGCGCGGCGAGGTCGAGTCGGCCGCCGAGCGGTTCCGCCGGGCGAAGGAGGAGGCCCGCGCGCTGAAGGGCGACTTCCGCGAGGGAACCACCGCGGGCCACGAGGGGTGGGAGGCCATCGTCAAGCACGAACCCATCGGCACCGTGCTGGCCATCACGCCCTACAACTACCCGGTCTCGACCACCGCGCTGTCGGTCGCGCCTGCGCTCGCGGCCGGGAACAGCGTCATCCTCAAGCCCGCGAGCGACACGCCGGTCAGCGCCGCGATTCTGGCCGAGGTGATCTCGGAGTTGGACCTGCCCGACGGCGCGTTCAACCTCGTCTCCGGCCGAGGGAGCGACATCGGCGACGTGCTCGCGGGCGACGACCGAATCAACATGATCTCGATGACCGGGTCGAGCGCCGCGGGCAGACACGTCGCCAAGGAGAGCGGCATGGTCAACCTCCACATGGAACTGGGCGGCAACGCGCCCGCGGTCGTGTTCCCCGACGCCGACCTCTCGAAGGTGGCGGGCGAGTGCGCGAAGGGGTCGTTCAAGTACGCGGGCCAGCGGTGTTCGGCCGTGAGCCGCGTGCTGGCCCACGAGTCGGTCCACGACGAGGTGGTCGACCTGCTGGAGGCCGAGATGGATAGCTGGCAGCCCGGCGACCTCTTCGAGGAGGACACCACCATGGGTCCGCTCATCGACGAGGGGCAGGCCGAGTGGGTCGAGGAACTCGTCGATGACGCGGTCGGGAAGGGCGCGAAGTTGGTCCGGGGCGGCGAGCGCGGCGGCCGGGAGTTCGAACCCACGCTACTCGCGAACGTCCCCCACGACGCCCGAATCGTCCACGAGGAGCAGTTCGGTCCCGTCGCGGCGGTGACCACGTTCGAGACCGAGGCCGAGGCCGTCGAGATCGCCAATCGGGGGGACCTCGCGCTCGACGCCTCGGTGTTCACCGGTGACTACGACCGCGCGATGGAGTTGGCCGACGAACTCGACGCCGGTGCGGTCCGGATCAACGGCGCGCCGAGCCACGGGCTTGGCGACATCCCCTTCGGCGGCAACAAGGCCTCCGGTATCGGGCGTCAGGGCCTCCACACGACGATAAAGGAGATGACTCGCGAGAAGAGCATCGTGCTCTGAACCGGGGATGAGTCGTCGTTTCGGTCTCTCGATTTCGACCTCTCGGGTTCGACCCCTCGGGTTCGACCTCCGATTTCGGTCTCTCGATTTCGGCCTCTCGACCCGATGTGCGGTTCTCGGGGGTCGCTATTCGCGTCGGAAGTAGTGCCAGGGTTCAGTAATAAACCCCGATATTTATAATAACTGTTTGAATAATCGTACGTGGCGGCAAATCACGTCAAGACTGCTTATCCGGCAGGCCTTTCCCACTGCCGCCTTTCGGCGGAACTGCGTGGCTTCTGGTGCGATAGGTGTACCCTCCCGAATCGTGAGAGTCGTGGACTCATCGTGGGGGTGATGTGGGTGTATCGTGGGGGGTGATGTGGGTGTATCGTGGGAGTGATGTGGGTGTGTCACGAGTAACCGCCATTTCCGGTGTTTCGTCTGTCGGAGTTCGTTTATAAAGTCCCCCACCCCGTCGTTCCGCTGAATTCCTCGTGGGAGGGGGGTGGGGGTCGGTGCGTGCCGGGCGTTTCGGAGTTATTTCCGCGGCGATGTAGTCGAAATAGTCTTTTTTGACTAGTTTACGGGTATGGTTATCTCGTCTAGGACAAGAAGGTTCCTATTTCTAGAGACCGCCCGTCCACCGCACCCCCCACCCCACCCTCTCGCGCCACCTACAGCGGAACGATGGGGTGGGGGTCATTTTTAAATAAACGACTCAGACGAATCAGCGGAATCAGCGGAACGGGTGGTTTCGACACCTTCAAGGCCGCCCCGCGAAATCCGGCGAGTAATGGGTTCGTTCGACTTCGTCCGCGAGTACTCTCCCTACACCAACCGCGAAGCCTTGCTGGACGACTACACGCCCGACACGCTCGTCGGGCGCGACGACGAACTGGAGGAGTACCACGGGGCGCTCCAGCCCGCCATCTACGGCGAGCAACCCGACAACATCTTCCTCTACGGCAAGGCCGGGGTGGGCAAGACCGCCGCCACGCGGTTCCTGCTGAACAAGCTCGAAGACAACGCCGACGAGTACGAGGACCTCGAGGTCCGGACCGAGATCGTCAACTGCGACGGCCTCAACTCCTCCTACCGGGTCGCGAGCCACCTCGTCAACGCGATGCGACCCCCGTCGAGCCACATCAGCGAGACGGGCTACTCCCGCTCGCAGGTGTACGACCTCATGTGGGAGGAACTCGACTCCCACGGGGGCATCGTCCTCGTCGTGCTCGACGAGATCGACCACCTCAAGGACGACTCAATCCTCTATCAGC
Organism: Halorussus salilacus; assembly: GCF_024138125.1. Taxonomy (NCBI): domain Archaea; kingdom Methanobacteriati; phylum Methanobacteriota; class Halobacteria; order Halobacteriales; family Haladaptataceae; genus Halorussus; species Halorussus salilacus. The sequence continues at coordinate 262,281 of NZ_CP099993.1, read as the reverse complement.
TCTCGCGCGCCCGAGAGAACGAGAACCTCACCGAGGCACGAATCGGCCTCATCGGCATCTCCAACGACCTCACCTTCCGCGATTCGCTCTCCCCGAAGGTCCGCTCGTCGCTCTGTGAACGCGCCATCTCCTTCTCGACCTACGACGCCAACGAACTCCGCGCTGTCCTCGAACAGCGCAAGAACGTGGCGTTCAAGGAGGGCGTCCTGACCGACGACGTGGTCCCGCTCTGCGCCGCGTTCGGCGCGCAGGAGTCGGGCGACGCCCGCAAGGCGCTCGACCTCCTGCTCAAGGCCGGGGACCTCGCCCGCGAGGAGAACGAGAAGCGGGTCACCGAACAGCACGTCCGCCGGGGCCGGGAGCTCCTCGAACGCGAGCAGGTCGCCCGGGGCATCGCCGACCTCAACGACCACGAGCGCCTCGTGGTCTACGCGCTGGCCACCCTCGAAGCCGAGAACGACACGCCCGCTCGCTCGCGCGAAATCTACACTCGTTACAAGTCGCTGTCCGAGGCCGCCCAGCGCGACCCCCTGACCGCCCGGTGGCTCCGCGAGCATCTGGACGACCTCGCGATGCTGGGCATCCTGAACGTCACCGAGATCAACGAGGGGTCTGCGGGCGGGAAGTACCGGGAGTACGACCTCCAGCAGGACCTCGCGGTGGTGCTCGACGCTCTGGAGGAGACCTTCGAGTCGATGGGCGTCCACACCAGCGTGAAGGACTACATCTAGACGCGTTTCGAGGGTCGTTCCGTTCTGTAGTGTTCGTCAGCGCACTCGTTACTGGGAAGTCCTCGAAAGCCTCCGGACGCTCGCGGTTGCTCTGCGGGATATCTGGTCGGCGCTCGCTTCGCAACATTTGGACCAGACGATTCGAGCAGAAGCTAGCTGCTCTCGGTACCTATGAAACCGCACCGCGACCGCAGGCCACGCGCCACGAAACACGTCGAATTTCGCGAACCCTCGTCCGTGAGTCACGGCGCGCGCTGGCGCGGCCTTGTGCCGCGCCTACTCCGCGCGAGGGATGACCGAGCGAACGCCGAAGGCGTGAGCGACGGAATCGGTTGGGGAGGGCGTGGCCTGCGGTCCTCATTTGTGACGTGCGAGCGCAGTTCACGGAGTTCTGTAAATTCGTACTACTCGCTAACTCGAACACAGCCGGTCCGATTCTCCGAACCCACACCCGAATTACATATCACCCGCGCACCTTTCACGGTCGCCGTAGTAGCCAATCCGAATCGGGGGTGGAACTCTGCGACTCGACTACCAGCGCGTCATCGACCGACTCGACGGCTACATCGTGAACCGGCCGGGCCGGGTCGTCGCCGCGTTCCTGCTCCTGACCGCGGTCTTCGCGGTCGGCACGGGGAGCGTCTCCACCGAGTCGGGCACCGAGCAGTTCGGAGAGGACGTGCCCGAGCAGACCGCGCTCGACGCCGTCAACCGCGAGTTCGACCCCGCTTTCGCGCCGGGAGCCACCTCGACTCAGCTCATCCACACCGGCGAGAACGTCGTCTCGAAGCCCGCGCTGGTCCGGATGCTCACGCTCCAGCATCGGCTCGAACGACGCCCCGGCCTCCGAATCGTCGAGACGACCGGCCCGGCGAACGTCGTCGCCACCACGCTCGACCCCGAGGCGACCACGGCCGAGGAGCAACTCCGGGCGGTCGAGCGCGCGAGTCCCGCCCGAATCGAGGCCGCGGTCCGGACGGCCGCGAGCGAGAATCCGTCGTTCGAGCGCCTGCTGAGCGAGGACTTCAATCCCCGCGCCGCCTCCGCGAGCGCGAGCATCACGGTCGTCGAGCACGCCGTCCCGGAATTCGACGCGGGCGAACAGACGGCCGGAACCGACCCCCTCACCGCCATCCAGCGCGAGATGCAGTCGGTCGCCGCGTCCGTCGGGGGCGACGTCCGGGTGTTCGGCGCGGGAATCATCGCCGCGGAGTTCGAGAACGTCATCGGAGACACCCTGCTCGTCGTCGTGCCCGCGGCGGCGGTCCTCATCGTCGCCTTCCTCGTCGTCGCCTACCGCGACCTCGCCGACCTCCTTCTCGGGGTCGTCGCGCTCGTCATGGCGATAATCTGGACCTTCGGCTTCATGGGGTTCGCTGGCGTCGCGTTCAACCAGATCCTCATCGCGGTGCCGCCGCTCCTGCTCGCGGTCGGCATCGACTTCGGCATCCACGCGGTGAATCGCTACCGCGAGGACCGCCGGGACCTCCTCGGCGAGTCGGCCGACCGCGGCCCCGCCGTCTTCGGCGGGACCGACCTGCCGGGCGCGGCGATGCGCAGGGCGACCGACCAGCTACTGGTCGCGTTCTTCATCGTGACCGCCACGTCGGTCATCGGCTTCGCGTCGAACCTCACGAGCCAACTGATTCCCATCCGGGACTTCGGGCTGGTCGCCAGCGTCGGCATCGTGTTCACCGCGCTCGTGTTCGGGGTGTTCCTCCCCGCCGCGAAGGTCCTGCTCGACCGGGCCCGCGAGCGGTATCCGATTCCCACGCTCAGCCAGTCGCCGCTCGGTTCCGAGGGGTCGTCGCTCGCCGCGGCCCTGACCGTCGGCGTCGGCATCTCGCGTCGCGCACCTCTCGTCTTCCTCCTGATGACCGCGCTCCTCACCGCCGGGGCCGCGGGGTACGCGACCGGGGTGGACACCTCCTTCTCCGACGAGCAGTTCCTGCCGCCCGAGGAGACGCCCGCCTACCTCGACGGGCTCCCCGAACCGTTCAGGCCCGACGAGTACACCGTCACTCGCGATATCAATTTCCTCGAAGCCAACTTCGAGACGAGCGAGGACGAGCAGGTGGTGGTCTACGTCGAGGGGCCGATGGGACGCGACACCGCGCTCGAAGCCCTCCACCGCGCGGGCGAGGACCCGCCGGAGACCTTCGTGCGCGACGGCCGCCACGCGAGCGAGCAGAGCATCCTCACGGTCGTCGAGTCGCTCGCCGCGACCGACCCCGAGTTCGCGCGACTCGTCGCGCGAAACGACCGCGACGGCAACGGCATCCCGGACCGCGACCTCGACGCCGTCTACGACGCGCTGTTGGACTCGGAGTACGCCCCGCTGGCGAGCCAGTACCTCACCGAGGACCGCCGCAGCGCCCGGGTGGTCTACTCGGTGCGGGGCGACGCCGACCAGCGCGAGGTCACCGCCGACGCCCGGACGGTCGCCGACCGGTTCCGGTACGAGGCGACCGCGACCGGCAACATCGTGGTGTTTCAGGCCATCTCGGACCTCATCTTCGAGTCGGCAATCGTCAGCCTCGCGGTCGCGCTCGTCGGAACCGCGGCCTTCCTCGTCGCAGTGTACGCGGCCCTCCTCGGTCGCCCCTCGCTGGGCGTCGCCAACTTCGTCCCAATCGTCGTCACCGTCGCGGCGCTCGCGGGGACGATGCGCGCGGTCGGCATCTCGCTCAACGCCTTCACCGCGACGGTGCTCGCAATCACCATCGGTCTGGGCATCGATTACTCGGTCCACGTCGTCCACCGGTTCGTCGACGAGTTCGAGGAGCGCGAGGCGCAGGAGTCGAGAGGCGACTGGGCCTCGGATAGGGAGGCGCAGGAGCCGAAAGGCGACTGGGCCTCGGATAGGGAGGCGCAGGAGCCGAGAGGCGACTGGGCCTCGGACGGCGAGACCAGCGCGCCGGACGGCGCGCTGGTCTCGAACGCCGGGACGGGAGTGCCGACGACCGGCCGAACTCCGAGGACCGAGCGACCGCGCCGCGAGGGCGCGCGCGCCCTCGCGGCGCTCGACCGGACGCTCGTCGGTACCGGCGGCGCGCTGACGGGGAGCATGCTGACGACCGTCTTCGGCATCGGCGTCCTCGTGCTGGCGGTGTTCCCGGCCATCGGCCAGTTCGGACTGCTCACGGCGCTCAGCGTGGTCTACGCCTACCTCGCGTCGATTCTGGTCCTCCCGTCTGTGCTCGTGACGTGGGTCCGACTGGTCGGTGGCTGAGCGCGGGTCGAAAAATCGAAACCGAAAGTCGGTTCGCTGGCTGTACCGGCCGTCCTACGGAGCGACGACCGAGTCGTTGGCCGCAGTCGCGTTCGCGACCTCGTCGGGGTCGACCTCCTCGCCGTTGAGGAGGACTTCCGCGTCACCCTCGACCGAGAACTCGGTTATCTGGCCCGCGAACTCGAACGAGTCAGTTCCGGAGGTTCTGGCCGTCAGGCTCCCCTCCGCGAGTTCTTCCTCGGCTGCGGTGGCGTTGATGCCCGAGACGACCTCGACGTTCCCGTCGACCGCCATCGTGTAGGTGACGGTGTCGTCCTCGTCGGCCGCACTGATTTCGAGCGTGTTGGGTAGCTCGTCTGCAGTCTCGTTTTCGTCTGCGGTCTCCGTCTCGTTGTCCTCGTCTGCGGTCTCGTTCTCGGCCGGGGTCGTCTCCTCGGCCTCGCCCGGTTCGACGACCTCGAACTGGACGACGTCGGTGTTATCGCCGTCGTCGACTTCTAGGGTGTACGTGCCGGGTTCGATGCCCTCGGTGCTGAGGTTCACCGACCAGACGCCGGTGCGGTCCCATTCGTCGGTCGCTGCCGAGTCGAAGTCGTCGGCGCTCGGACCGTCGATGACCTCGACGGTGATGGTGTTGTCGTCGGGCTGGCGGTTCGTCAGCCCCTGCACGACCATCGTCCCGTCTGCTTCGACGGGCGAGATCTGGCGCTGGAAGGTCGGAGTCAGGTCCGAGTCTTCCCCTTCGGGCGCGATGCTCTGGACGGAGGTTCGCGCGTCGGCGTAGCGGAACTGCTGTTGGAGCATCAGGTCGTCGCTCCCCGCCTCGTCGGTGGTCTCGTCGGTGATGCGCTCGGTGACCTGTGCCTGTGTCAGCCCACCGGCACCGAACGACTGAATCCAGTTCTCGAGTCCGGCGAGGTCGGCTCGCTCCTCGCCCGGAAGGACGCCGTCACCGACGACGGTGTCCCTGCCGAGTCCGATGACCATGGCGCGGACCTCGCCCTCGTTGAGCTGTCGGCCCTCCTGCGTGATGAGTTCGATGTCGTCCTCCTCGAACACGTCGTTGTCGTCGACGCTGATGGTCTCGGTCACGACGCGCCCGCGCGTGTCGACCATCACGACCAGCACTTCGTCGAGACCGGGCGCGACGCCCGCGACCTCGACGGTGCCGTCTTCGACGGCGACCTCTTCGTTGTAGGTCCTGAAGACCCACTCGGACTCCTCTTCGGTCTGTTCGAGCGTGGTGTTGTTGTCGTCCTGCATCGCCATCGGCGCGCCGCCGAGCGACGCTGCGAGCGAGGCGTTTCCGGCGCCGAGCGTCGGCTCGCCGACGATGATGGACGTCTGCTCGCTGGTGGCGCTGCTGAACTCGGACGTGGTCAGCGTCTCCTGAACCGTGTCGTTCTGGCCGACCACGTCTTCGGCTTCGACCACGCCGAAGCGGTATCGACCGGGGATGCTCAGGATGTCGTTGGCCTGCGAGAGGGTCACGTCGCGCTCCTCCCACTCGCCGTCGGAGTCGACGTTGATGAGGTCGCTCTGGTCGAACTGTCCGTCCTCGTTGACGTCCACGAGCTCCCAGTCGCCCTGGTCGCGGACGTAGATGGCGACGTCGTCGACGCCGGGCGCGGCGGTTCCGGTCAGGTCGACCTCCTGTCCGGCGATGTACGTCCCCATGGGACTCTCTATCGAGAGGGTGCCCTGCTGGACGTCGAGCGTCCGGTCGTCCTCGGTGTCGCCGATGTCGTCGGCGATGTCGTCGAGTTCTCTGTCGGCCTCGTAGACGTTGACGTCGACGTTCGTGTCGTCGAGGAACGTCGTGTCTATCTGACCGACCCCGAGACCGGTGTCCTCGTCTATCTCGATCTGTGCCCACGCGAAGTCGGCCTCGCCGTCGTCGTTGGTGTCGACCGACCCGCGGTCGACGACGTCCTCCACGTCGCGGAAGACCTGTTCGTTGACCTGGTTGTTCCGGAAGTCGTTGTCCTCGATGGTGACGTAGTGGCTCGCACCCGCGGTCGAACCCCGGACGGTGTACCGGACGTTCTCGCCGCGGGTGGCGGCGTCTGCGTCGAGGTCGAGCGCGATGTCCCTATCGGTCGTCAGCGAGACGACGCTCGACCGGGTCGCCGAATCGAAGTCGAGGTTGTCCCAGCCGTCGATGGTGATGGTGTAGTCGCCCGCGTCCTGGTCGCTCAGGTCGATGGCCCAGTAGGCGGCGTCGACGCTGGCGTTCTGGAGCTGTTCCTCCTCGAACTGACCGACGCCCTGGAGGTGCTCGATGCCGGTCCCGGTCCCGCGCTGGCCGGGGTTAGCGACCTTCTCGGGGTACTCGGCGTACGCCCCCGTGAGCTCCTCGCGCTGGGCGTCCGAGAGCGACTCGGTGTCGGTCAGCACGTCGCCGGTAATTTCGTTGCCGTCCTCGTCGGTGACGGTCAGCGAGAGGTCCTCGGCGTTCTGGAAGTTCCACTCGCCGCGGATCAGGAGCGTCTCGTCCTCCTGAACCGACGAGCCCTCCACGTCGACTGCGCGCTCGTTGAACACTTCGAGGTCGGTCACGCGCGGTCGCTGGACGGTCACGCCGGGATTCTGGCTGCGGCCGTTTGCGGCGTACTGGCCGAGCTCCTGGTCGCGCGGGATGGGCGATTCGAGCGGCACGCCCTCCGCGTTACCCGAGACCCCGATGAGGGTCGACGGGTCGACCGGCTGACCGTTGTCGCCGACGAAGTTGATGTCGTCTTCACCTTGGAAGACGACCGGTTTCTGTTCGGAGACGACGACGTCGTTGGGTCCGCCGACGCCCGGGTTGAACGTGCGGTCCTCGCCGCCGCGTTGTACGTCCGCACCGAGTGCTACTCCCGCGACCGCTATCGAGAGCACCATCAGTGCCGAGAGGATTATTGCACTTGCTTTCTTTCTTGATTTTCGTGTCATTCTGATTCTTCGTTTCGATTGTCGATACGGAGCTTCGGTACCCCCTATCTCTGTTCGCCAAGCTGTACCCCCGCCGTGGTGTCTGCGTCAGACCCGACTCCGTATCCTCACCGAGTTCCGAGTTTTCACCTCGGTCAAATCGAACACCGGAGTGATGTATAAAGAGCGACGACCGTTTTCCTCTCCGGCGATTAGGTATTGCTTAATACCCGTGGTCTATCGGGACCTGACTCTCCGGAAATCCAGAATACCAACACTAATCGGGAATGTCGCTCGGCGTAGCTCGCACTAGGCCCGGGGTAGCATCGCGATTCTGCCAGTTCGGTGAGCGCGGCTATCTGGACGCTTCAAAGCCCGGATGGTATCGGCAAGCCACGGGGAAGGTCGTATTACGCCGTTTTTCGCCGCCGATAGTCCCGACCGAAATATCATCGACAAAACTATAGTAGAGCTGACTTGTTAGGATAACCCAACGGAGAGGTCAGCGACCTTACTCGTCCGGGACCGATTCGCCTTCGGCGCGCCCTCGGACCGACTTATATGCGGTTATCCGACGATTTTCTCTGATGCGAGCGCCCGACTCGGCGTCAGTTCCGGATTACTCGCGGTAACCCGACGTGACCGTCCGAAGCGCCCCGGTTACGGGCGTACGCTTAAGAGGTCACGAGAAGCGACGAGCGATGGCGTCGCGCTTCCACCAGCCGAGTCCGAGCGCGAGGGCAACCGCGCCGAGCGCGGCGAGTCCCGCGACGGGAACGTCGGCCGGAAGCCCCCATCCTCGCCGCTCGGGGTCGGTCACCTCGACCGGGACTCGATACGTGTCCGAGAGGACGTCGTCGCCGCGTTCGTTCTCGTAGGCGAAGTCCATCGAGACGGGGTAGGCCTTCGGAATCGCGCCTCCGGCGACGCTCACCGCGAACTTCAGGGTCGCCGACTCGTTCGGTTCGAGTCGGGAGACGAACGCCTCGTCGTTGTCGCTCGACAGGGGGTCGCTCGCGAACAGTTTGGCCTCCACGTCCCGGAGGGTCGCGTTCGCCGCGTTCGTGACCCGGAACTCGACCACCGACGACGACCCGGCCGCGACCGTCGCGTCGACCGGTTCGACCAAGAACTCGTCGACCTCGGCGGTCACGTCCACCCGCGCGTCGAGGTCGTCGCTCGTCCGCAGGTCGCCGTCGCGATTCCGGTAGCGCACCTGCACCGACACCTGTCGCGGGCCGGGTTCGGCCCCGGCGTTCACGTCCACCGCGAACTCGAAGTCGGCCGACTCGCCGGGGTCGAGGTCGCCGACCGCGTACTCGGTCTCGCGCGGTTCGAGGTTCGGATTGCCGGTCCGGAGGACGACGACCGCGTTCGAGACCGGGCGGTCGCCCGCGTTCGTGACCTCCCCGCGGAGGTCGCCCGTCTCGCCGACCCGGAGGTCGCCGCCGACGCTCCCGACCGCGAACGTCTGCTCGCCGCCGACCGCGACGCTCGAATCGAACGAGTCGCTGTACCGAATTTCGTCGGCGTCGTTCCGGTAGCGCACGCGGAACGACACCTGTCGGACGCCGGGGTCGGTGTCGTTGGGCGCGTCCACCTCGAAGTCGAAGTCGGCCGACTCGCCGGGGTCGAGGTCGCCGACCGCGTACTCGGTCTCGCGGGGCTGGAGCGCGGTCCCCTCGGCTTGCAGGACGACCACGGCGTTCGAGACCGGGCGGTCGCCCCCGTTTACCACGGTGCCCGAGACGGTTCCGCGGTCGCCGACCTGCAGACTGCTGTCGGTCGCTCGCACGTCGAAGGCCTGCTCGCGGGCGACCGCGACCCGCGCGCCGAGGGGGTCGCTGGTCCGGGACTCGCCGTCGGGGTTGCGGTACTCCACGCTGAAGTCGAGTCGCCGCGGTCCGGGGTCGGTGGCGTTCGCGGTGTCGACCCGGAAGCTGAAGTTCGCCGACTGGCCGGGCGAGAGGTCCCCCACCGAGTACTCGGTCTCTCTGAGCCGGAAGTTGGGGTTCTCGGTGGTCAGAACGACCACGGCGTCGTCGACGTTGGTCTCGCCCGTGTTCACGACCCGGCCCGTTACCTCCCCGGTCTCGCCGACCTGCAGACTGCTGTCGACGTTCCGCAGACCGAACGTCTGCTCGCCGCCGACCGCGACCCCGAAGGTGAGCCGGTCCGAGCGCTCGGCGACCCCGTTCGGGTTTCGATAGCTCACCACCGCGTCGGCGAGGTAGGTTCCGGGCGCGGTGTCGGCGCTCGCGCCGACCGTGACCTCGAACGACTGCGTCTCGCCGGGGCCGAGTTCGCCCACGAAGACGCTGGTGCGCTGGCTGGGCCGGTCGCCGCCGCCGAAGAACACCGAGGTGTTCCCGGTCGACAGCGTCACCTCGGCGTCGGTCGCGGTCCGGGTTCCGGTGTTGGTGACGTTGAGCCGGTAGGACTCGGTGTCGCCCGCGGTCACGCGCGAGAGGTCCCGGGTCTCGACCTCGAACTGCGGCCGGTCCTCGACCACGACGGTCACGAACGCGGTCTGGCTCCGGGTTCCGTCGCCGTACTCGGGCGCGCGCCCCTCGGCGTAGCGCACGAAGTTGGTGTAGTCGTAGGTGACCTCGACGGGTATCTGGTAGGTGCCGGGCGCGAGCGACTCCGAGAGTTCGAGGCCGAAGGAGAACGGTCCGGAAGCGCCCTCGGGGACGGTCCCGGCGAACACCTCCCCGGTCCGGACCTCGACGCCGCGGGCGAGTTCGGGGTCCATCCGGCTCTCGTCGATCTCCATCCGGACGTTCCGGGCGGTCGTCACCCGCTGTTCGTACTCCGAGGGACCGCCGCGGTCGAGGTCGCCGTCGTTCGAGGCGAACACGTCGAGGGTGACCCGCTCGCCCGGCCCGAACCGGTTCTCGGTCGCCGAGAGTTCGATGTTCGGGCGGCCGACCACGGTTCCCTCCCCGTCCTGCCCGAGCGCCGGACCGACCCCCGCGGCGACCACCAGCGCGACGACGAGGAGGACGGTCGGTCTCACGGGTCAGCCCTCATCGCTCTGTCGCCGCCTCGCGGCCCCGCGAGAACAGGAACAGTGCGAACACCACCGGCGAGAGGAACATCGCGACGACGGCCCCGACCATCAGCAAGGACCACGTCGATATCCCCGTGTCCTCGGGTTCGGCGACGGTCCCGCCAGACACCTCCACGTCGCCGACCATCGTGGTCGGATGGACCGTGCAGATGTAGGTGGTCATCTCCGGCGTCGCTTCGAACGTCACCGACCTCGTCGCCCCTTGTTCGCTCATCTGTTCGGTCCCGGCGAGGTTCCCGCCCCCGTCGTCCTGAAGGACGAAGTCGTGCGGTTGGCCGTCGAGGTTCTCCCAGACCACCTCGTACTGCGTCCCGGCTTCCAGTTCGAGCGTGGGGTTCTCCGCGCCCTCGATGTCGGAGGGTTCCTCGCCCTGCCACGCCGCCACCTCCCCGCCGAACCGGAAGGTCTGGGCCGGTTCCTGTTCGTCCTGTGCGCTCGCACCCCGCGTCGCTCCCGCGCTCGCGCCCACTGCGGCCGCCCCCACCGCGGCCGCCCGCAGGAATCCCCGGCGGGTCGTGCTCTCGGTCTCGTGTTCGGTCGGTTCCCCCGTCACTCCCATCCCGGACCAAATTCACCGAGCCAACGTAAGAAACCACGGGCCTCCCGACCCGGAAAACCCTTTCACGCTCGCGGCCGACCGCCGAACCGTCACCCAACGATACCCATGACGGACTCCGACCCAAACGTTCTCGTCGCCGGGGAGACGCTGATAGACTTCCTGCCGGACTCGCCCGGCCCGCTCTCGGGAGTCGAAGGGTTCTCGCGCCGTGCAGGCGGCGCGCCCGCCAACGTCGCAGTCGCGCTCTCGCGGCTCGGCGAACCCCCGTGGTTCTGGACCCGGGTCGGCGAGGACCCCTTCGGCGGCCACCTCGCCGAGACGCTCGCGGGCTACGGCGTCCCCGACCGGTTCGTCGAGCGCGACCCCGACGCGAAGACCGCGCTGGCGTTCGTGAGCCACGACGAGTCGGCCGACCGCGCGTTCACCTTCTACCGCGACGGGACCGCCGACACCCGACTCGAACCCGGCGGGGTGTCCGACGAGACGCTCGATTCGGTCGAGTGGGTCTGTCTCGGCGGCGTGATGCTCGCCGCCGAACCCGGCCGTTCGGCGACCCTCGACCTCGCGGAGCGCGCGAGTGGACGCGACTGTACCGTGGTCTTCGACCCCAACGCCCGGCCGGAACTCTGGCCGGACGGCGACGAGTTCGCCGACCTCGTGGGTCGGATGTTCGATTACGCCGACGTGGTCAAGGCAACGCCCGAGGACCTCCGCGCCGTGGGGTTCGAGGCCGACGACCCCGAGACGCTCGCCGAGGCCGTCTGCGAGCGCGGCCCGCACACCGCCCTGCTCACCCTCGGCGGCGCGGGCGCGGTCGCCGCGGCGACCGCGCCCGCGCCGTGGGGTCCGGAAACGGCCGCCCACGCCGGATACGAGGTCGACCCGGTGGACACCACGGGCGCGGGCGACGCCTTCACCGCCGGGGCGCTGGCGGCGCTGGCCGGGCGAATCGGGGGCGAGGGCCGACCCTCGCTGTCGGACGCGCTGGCGTTCGCCAACGCGGTCGCCGCGGTCACGACCACCGCTGTCGGTGCGATGTCGGCCCTGCCGACCCGCGAGGAGGTCCGGCGGTTCCGCGAATCGCGGTAGGCCGACGACGGGGGCGGTTCGCCCCCCTCCGGCCGAACCGCGGTGGTTCGACCCGTGACGGCCACCGGAACACCGGCGGACGGCGGCCGAACGCACATTATTATCCGTGATAACGTTCATAAGTATTATGATATACTCACTGCTCACTCCGCCCGATGGGAGTGCGTGAATCGAGACGACGGTTCCTGAAGCATTTCGCCGCCGGTGGGAGCCTCGCGCTTGGAGGAATCTCCGGGTGCGTCGGGCAGATTACGGGCGGGAGCGAGTCGGTCCGGTTCGGGTCCATCCTCCCGACCTCCCTCTCGGGCGAACTCGGGACCGTCGGGAGTCACGGAGTCAGGGCCATCGAGCAGGCGGTCGCCGACGTCAACCGCGCGGGCGGACCGCTCGACCGGGAAATCGAGTTCCTTCCCGAGGACAGCGGGGCCGACACCGACCGGGCGCTCGACGCCTACGAGTCGTTGCGCGAGGAGGGAACAATCGGATTCGTCGGCGGCCTCCTGAGCGAGGTGTCGCTCGAACTCGTCGAGGAGGTCCCCGGCGAGTGCATGCAGGTCAGCTCCGCGAGCACCCACCCGTCGCTGGCGTCGAAGGGCTACGCCGACGAGACGAAGTACTTCGCCCGGACGGTCCCCAGCGACGTCCTGCAGGCGGTCGTGATGGTGAAGATACTCCAAGATGCCAAGTACGTCGGTGCCGACGCGGCCGCGGTCCTCCACGTCGACGACTCGTTCGGGGCGGGTCTCGCCGACCGAATCGAGTCGCTGTTCGACGGGACGGTCACCGCGACGGTGCCGTACGACCCCGACGCCGACGCGTACGGAGGGGTTCTCGACGAGGCGTTCGCCGACGACCCGGACGGGGTCGCGCTCGTCGCCACTCCCGGGACGACGGAGGGACTCATGACCGAGTGGGCCGACAGCGAGTACGACGCCGAGTGGGTGCTGAGCGCCGGGTTGCTCTCGGACTCGCCAGCGGGCTACTTCCGGGACGCCTACAGCGCGTCCATCAGGGTCGAGGAGACCGACGGCGCGCTTCGGCTGCGCCAGCAACTCCGGGACGTCGCGCCGCTGGCACCGTTCACCGAGAACGCCTACGACGCGCTCTTCCTGCAGGCGCTCGCGGTCGAGCGGGCGGGCGAGGCCACGCCCGAAGCCATCGCCGAGAACATCGAGGCGGTCTCCGCCGGGCCGGGCCACACCGTCACGGTCGGGGAGTTCGACCGCGCGAAGTCCCTGCTTCGCGCTGGCAGGGAGGTCACCTATCAGGGCGCGGCCGGGAGCGTCGGCCTCAACGAGCGCCTCGAACCGCTGAGTCCGTACGTGGTCGAGCAGGTCGAGGGACGCAACGTGGTCCCGCTCGAACTCGTCCACTCCTCGTACTTCGAAGGGAGGGCGGTGTGAACCATGTCCGACCGGCGAAAATCGGGCGACGGGTCCGACCGGCGAAAATCGGGCGAGAAGCTCGACGGACTGCTCGGACGGCTCGAATCGCTGCTCCCGGCGCGGATTCGTCGGAGCTACGCGGCGAAGTTCTGGCTCGGGTTGCTCGTCGTGATGGTCCTCATCGCGGGGTTCGGCGCGTACATCCACTTCGACACCCAGTCGCAGGTGACCGCCCAGACCGAATCGGAGGTCTCGGGCATCGCGAAGGTCGAGGCCAAGTCGGTCAACGACTGGGTCGTCTCGAAGCGCTCGACGACGACGTTCGTCGCCGAGTCCATCGCGACCACCGACGGCTCCGGCGGTGGCTTCCAGGAGCGACTCGACGCCACGCTCATCGACCTGCCACAGGACGTGCAGGGGCTCCACTACGTCAATCCCGACACGAACATCGTGGTCGCCAGCACCAACGACGACCTGACCGGTCAGGAACTGTCCTCCGAGGAGGCCCCGTGGGTGGAGGACCTCAACTCCAGCACGACCGATTCGGTCGGGGTCTCGGCCCCACACGAATCCGTCGGCGGGTCGGTGCCCGTCGTCGGATTCACCACGCGAGTGGCGGGACTCGACGGCGTCCTCGTCCTGACGGCGTCGCTCCCGGACCGCTCGAAGGAGTTCCACTCGCCGATTCCGACCGGCGACATCAAGGTCGTCGACAGCGACGGGACGGTCGTCCTCGACAACCGCAACGCCGACCTGCTCGAACAGTACGGCGGGGACGACGGGTCCTCGACCGTGGTCGAGCGCGGCCTCGACGGCGACAGCGGCGTCCGCGAGTCCTCGGCTAGGGTCGGTATGGACGAGGGCGACTACGTGGTCGCCTACCGTCCCATCTTGGGCACCGACTGGGTCATGACCTACCACGTCCCGGTGGGCGAGGCCTACGCGCTCCAGAATCAGGTCACGACGAACATCTGGCTGCTCGCGGGCGCGTCCGTCGTCGCGCTCCTGTTCATCGGCCTCACCATCGGTCGAGTGACCGCGAACTCCCTCGACGTTCTCGCCGGGAAGGCAGACGCCATCGCCGACGGCCGACTCGACGTGGAGGTCCCCGAGAGCAGCCGGGAGGACGAACTCGGTCGGCTGTTCGGCGCGTTCGGCGAGATGCGCGACTACCTCGACACGGCCGCCGATCAGGCCGAGGCGCTCGCGAACGAGGAGTTCGACGCCGACGTGCTCGACGAGGACGTTCCGGGGACGTTCGGAACCGCGTTCGACCGGATGCACACCAACCTCGAAAGCCTGATTCGGGACATCGAGACCGCCCGCGACGAGGCCGAGGACGCCCGCGAGGACGCCGAGGCGCTCACCGCCGCGCTCGAACGCAAGGCGACCGAGTTCGGCGACGTGATGAGCCACGCCGCCGAGGGCGACCTCACCGCGCGGATGGACACCGACAGCGAGAGCGACGCGATGAACGACATCGCCGGGGAGTTCAACGCCATGATGGAGGACCTCGCCGACACCGTCGCGGAGGTCCACGAGTTCGCCGACACCGTGACCGCCGCGAGCCGCGAGGTCACCCACAGCGCCGCCGAGATATCGACGGCCAGCGAAGAGGTCAGCGAGGCGACGCAGGTCCTCTCGGAGGGCGCGGGCGAACAGAAAGAGAGCCTGACCGCGGCGACGAACGAGCTCAGCCAGCTCTCGGCCAGCATCCAGGAGGTCGCCGCGAGCGCCGAGGAGGTCGCCCGGACCGCCCAGCGGACCAACGAGCGAAGCGAGTCGGGCCGGGAGGCCGCCGAGGAGGCCCGCGAGAAGATGGCTGCAGTCAGCGAGGAGGCCGAGGAGACCGTCTCGGAGATACACGCGCTCGCCGAGGAGATGGACGAGATAGGCGAAATCGTGGACCTGATCGGCGACATCGCCGACCAGACCAACGTCCTCGCGCTCAACGCGAGCATCGAGGCCGCGAGCGCCGACGCCTCCGGCGACGGCTTCGCGGTCGTCGCCGAGGAGGTCAAGTCGCTCGCCACCGAGACCAAGGAGGCCGCAGACGAGGTGGAGGCCCGCATCGAGCGCATCCGCGAGCGCACCGAGCGCGCGGTCGAGGACATCAGCGACACGCGCGAGGAGGTGGCCGAGGGCGAACGCGTCGTCTCGCGGGCCCACGACGCGCTCGAAACCATCGCCGACAACGTCGACGAGACCACCGAGGGCGTCCAAGAGATCAGCCGCGCGACCGACGAGCAGGCGGTCACGACCGAGGAGGTCGTCGCCACGATGGACGAGGCGACCGACATCAGCGAGCGGTCGGCCCGGAAGGCCGAGGACGCCGCCGCGGCGTCTGAACAGCAGACCGCGACCGTCGCGGAGGTCTCCGACAGCGCCGACCGACTCGCTCAGCGGGCCGATGACCTGCTCGACCTGCTCGACGAGTTCGAGATAGAATCCGACCCCGCCGAGGCCCGGGCCGACGACTGACGCGGTCGGGCCGCTCGCGCGTCCGGAGTCGGCCAGCGCGATTTCGGAGGATTGAACGGGGCGACCCGCCCACTCCCGACCATGGAGGACGCACAGCGCCGCGTCGCCGAATTCGTCGACGACCACGACCTCGACGCACCGCCCGCGTTCCGCCTGCTCGATCTGGTCTCGGAACTCGGCGAACTCGCCAAGGACGCCACCGTCTCGACCGACTACGGCGGTGACCCCGACGCGCTCGCGCTCTCGGAGGACGAACTCGGCGACGCCATCTTCGCACTGCTCGCGCTCGCCGACTCGACCGATACCGACGCGAGCGCGGCGCTCGACGCCGCGCTCGCGAAGTACGAGGAGCGACTCGCCGAGACGGGAGGGGCGGGCTCTGGGGAGTGAGGCTCGGCCGAGCGAGTACCTACTCGCTCTCGCTCGCGTCCCAGTCCTTCCGCAGGAGTCCGTACACGAGCATGTCGTGGTACTCGCCGCGGTACCACGCCGCCTCGCGAAGGCGTCCCTCGCGCTCGAAGCCCAGCGATTCGAGCAGGCCGCGGGAGGCGTCGTTGAAGCTCCCGAGCCGGGCGCTCAGCCGCCGGAGGTTCCGGTCCTCAAAGGCGTACCGGACCATCCGGGCCGCGGCGTCCGAGCCGTACCCCCGCCCGTGGTGTTCGGGGGCGAACCAGTAGGCGAGTTCGGCCGACCGCGCCCGCGAGGTCTCGTCGGGGCCGTACTGGGAGAACGCGAGCGTGACGACGCCCAGCGGCTCCTCGCCGTCACAGGCCAGACAGTGAACGCCGTCGCCGTTCGTGATGACGGTCTCGAAGAACTCCTCGCCCTGCTCGGCGTTCATCGGGTCGATGTCGAGCGCGGGCCGCCAGACGCGGCGGTCGTTCATCACGCGGTGGAGGAACTCGATGTCCTCGCGCTCTACCGGTCGGAGGGAGACGGTCTCGCCCTCCAGGAAGACGGGTCCGGGCATGGTCGGAGTTCAGACGACCGCGGTAAATCCCTTCCGGAGGTGTGGGCCGGGTTCCCGTTCCCCGAACTATTTGACCCGCGGCCACACAACCCCTGGCATGCACGAACGAGCCGAGGAGTTCGCCGACCGCGCGAGCCGCGAGTACGACTTCGACGTCGACGTCCACGAGTTCCCCGAGGGGACCAAGACCGCCGAAGACGCCGCCGCTGCGGTGGGATGCGACGTGGCCCAGATAGCCAGTAGCATCGCGATGCGTGCCGACGACGCGCTGGTCGTGGTCGTCACCAGCGGCGCGAACCGCGTCAGCGAGGCCAAGGTCGCCGACCTGCGCGGAATTCCGGAGGACGCGGTCGAGTTGGCCGACGCTGGCGAGATCAAGGCGGTCCTCGGGTGGTCCATCGGCGGCGTCCCGCCGTTCTGCCACGACACCGAGGTGCCGGTGTACGTCGACGAGACGCTGACCGACTTCGAGACGGTGTGGGCCGCCGCGGGGACCCCGGAGGCGGTCTTCCCCATCGACCCCGACCGACTCCGGGAGCTGTCGGGCGGCGAGGTGGCCGACGTGGCCGAGTGAGTCGTCGGTTTCCGCCGGGATACGGATTTTCGCTCACCACCGAAAACGCGAATCTTCACCGACCGCGGGAAACGCGAATCTTCACCGGCCACAGGACGCGCCGCGTCTGCGCTCGCACCGCGAGCGCAGACGCACGCGGGGAGGAACGGGGGCGCGGTGCGGATGCGGTGCGGATGCGGTGCGGATGCGGTGCGGGTGCGGTCTCACAGGTACCGGGAGTAGCTAGCGGCTCGGCGGTCTCTCCCGCAACTTCGGGCGGTCTCTCCCGCAACTTCGGGCGGTCTCTCCCGCAACTTCGGGCGCTTCTTCCGCACGCGACGTACCCGTTTCGCACGCGACGTACTCCTCACCGCATCCGAACCGTTGATTCCGCGCGCGTCCGAACTCCCGCACATGAGCCTCCTCCAGACCGCACTCGAAACCCTCGTGGACGCCAGCCTCGGCGTCTGGCTCGGGAGCATCGTCTTCTTCTCGTTCGTCGCCGCGCCGACGACCTTCGACGTGCTGGGCGACGACGCCGGACGGGTCGTCAACGCCATCTTCCCGAAGTACTACTCGTTCGGGGCGGCGCTGGGGGTCGTCGCGTCCGGGGCCGCGCTCGCGGTTCGAATCGGCCCCTACGACGGCCTCGCGCTCGTCGCGCTCCCGCTTGTGGGCGTCGCGCTCGACCTCTACGCCCGGCAGGTCCTCATCCCGAAGATGGAGGACGCGGGCGACGACGCCTTCGCGAGGTACCACAAGCAGTCGGTCGCGCTCAACGCCGTGACCATGCTCGCGGTCGCGGCGGCACTCGTCGTCTCGCACCTCCCATCATGACCGGGAAGGGAACCTACACCCTCCTGATCGCCCTCGACGAGGCCGCGACCGTCGAGTTCGGCGCGGCGGGCGAGCGCGACCTCGCTGCGGGGTGGTACGCCTACACCGGCACCGCGTTCGGACCGGGCGGGTTCGCGCGGATCGAGCGCCACCGCGAACTCGCCGCGGGCGAGCGCGACGCCCGCCACTGGCACGTCGATTACCTGCTGGGCTACCCCGCGAGCCGGGTCGCCGGAGTCGTGAAGTCGGTGGGCGTGGACGCCGAGTGTGCCGTGAGTCGACGCCTCGACACCGACGGCGACCTCGACGCCGAGACCGTCGCGGGTCTCGGGGCCTCGGACTGCGAGTGTGACTCGCACCTCCGGTACGCTCGCGAGCGCGACCCGCTGGAACGGGCGGTCCGGCGGGCACACGAGCGCGAATCGGTGGGTGGTGGGTCCGACTCGCTCGGCCGACAGTAGAGTTAACTGTTCGGAGGCCTCCAACTCGACCATGACACTCGAACCGAACGTCGGCGGGCGCGACCGCGCGGCCCGCGCGGTCCTCGGCGGTGCGCTAGCCGTCGCGGCGGTCGGTGCGTTCGTCCAAGGGTACGCGACCGTCGCAATCGCCGCGGCGCTCGCGGGGTCGGCCCTGCTGTTCAACGCCGCCACGCGGTTCTGCGGGGTGAACGCGCTGTTGGGAATCGACACTTGCTCGCGCGATTGACCGCGTCCTCGCGCGCGACCACCCACCCTTTCGAGCATTCGTCGTCGACCGCGATTGAAAGAGTCGTCACTGCCGAGGTCCGAATCGGCGGCTCCCCCCGTTTTCGGCGCTCGGCTTCTTCACTTCCCGGGGTCGCGAGTCGGGAGCAGTCCGGTCGCCATGAGCCGCCGGGTGATGACGACGAGTCCGTTCTGGAAGCCCCGCCCGAAGATGGCCTTCTCCGTGCCCTTCGACTCGTCGAGGGAACTCAGCAGGATGGTGCTCTCGTCGACCAAGAGCATCCGCCCGATAGCTATCTGGTCGTCGGCGGCGTGGAGCCACTCCAGTTCGGACAGGAACACCTCCGCGTCGGGGACGCGCTCGCGCAGTCGGTCGCGCATCTCGGTGGTGACCGTTCCGACGAGCACGTCGACGCCCCGCGCGGTGACGGTCTGGAGCGTCTCGATTGTCTCGTCGGTCACGAGCGAGTCCTCGCTGATGATGAACAGCACCTCGGTGTCGGCCTCGTCGAGGAGCTGTAGCGAGCGACTCGTGATGCCGTCGGTGCCCGAGAGCGACCACACCTCGTGGGTCACCTGCTCGTCGTTGGTCTCGGCTGGTTCGATGGCGGTCAGCGCCTCCTGAAGCTCGTCGATTCGGGACTCGTACTGCCGTCGGAGGGTCCGAGCCGCCTCGTCGAGCGGAACCCCCCTGTACTGGCGGGGGTTCGTGTGCTGAATCTCGACGAGACCCTGAGCCTCTAGAACCCGAATCGCGTCGTAGACCCGGGTCCGGGGCACGTCGGTGATCTCGCTGATGTCCTTCGCAGTCGCCGTGTCCATCCGCGTCAGGGCGACGAAACACTTCGCTTCGTACTCTTTGAGGCCGAGTTGCTGAAGCAATCCAGCGGCCTCCGCTTGTGTGTCGATTTCCGCCATAGTGTCCCAACCACCGGGCTGTCCCGGAGTTACCGAAAATACGGTGTCGCGCCGTTTAGTCGTTGTCCTGTTGCGCGGCGAGGGGCCGCTGGCCGGAAACGCGCCCCGAACATGAACCCGAAGTGTCGATTTTCTCCCCCGAAGGGGTACTCGATTCGAATTCGTTTACTCAGTTAATCACACAAGCTACATACGGATGGGAACCCAACGGACAGGTGGCGCGCAGTCGGCAGTGTCCCAACCACGACTTGCTGTGCGCCGAACCTGCCCTTCCCGGCAGGTTCCTGCGAGAGTACCGACCTCGCTCGACGGAGACCGCCGGGCGGGTCGCTGGAACCGACCGTCGAGCGACGCCTATGGTCGACGGGGACGACGACGGACTCGACCGGACCGTCCGGCCGTGCGCTCGATTTGGTCCCGGGCGTGTGAGGAAACGGGTGACTGTCCAGACCCGACGACTCGACGCCTCAGGTGCGATTCGTCGAGAAAGTATCGGTGATATGAACAGAGCGTGATGAGGCGGGACAACGCCACTGGCAAGACCTCACGGTCGAAACAGGCTGGCGAAGGTCCATCGGGAACGTAGCTCGATGAATCGAGGACTCATCTCCACAATGCACGACGACTCAGACCGACTCGACCGGGAGTTCGCCCTGCTCGCGAGTCGGGAACGACGCGCGATACTCGACCGGTTCGTCTCCGCCGAAACCGAGGTGGCGACGGTCGAGGAGCTGAGCCGCCACCTCACCCGCGTCGTGGCCGACGGCGGCGAAGCGGAGTCACCGTCGACCGGGGTAGTCCGGGCGAGACTGCATCACGTCCACCTGCCGAAGCTGGAGCGCCACGGACTGGTCGAGCACGACCCGCGGTCGGGCACGGTCCGATACCAGTCCGACGAGCGGATCGAGCGAATCCTGACGCTCGCGGCCGAACTGTAGCCGCTTTCCGGGCGCTCACTCCCGAACCGTTCGAGACGAGCGCCGCGGTCGAGGCTCGGTACGCCGCGACCGCCCGCCTCAGTACACGGCGTCTTCGATCTCGTCGTCGAGGTCCTCGAACGTCGAGAGGTGGGCGCGCCGCTCGGTCCGCATCCGCTCCTGTTCGCGCTCGAAGTCCTCGACGTGGTCGGGGACGTAGAACTCCTCGATGTCCATCCCCGGCACCTCGGCCGGAATCGTGAGCCCCAGCGTCTCGTCGTTGCGCCACACGACGGTCCCGCGCGCTATCTCGCGGAGGATGGTCACCGACTCGGCGACGCCCACGTCCGTCGACCGCTCGCCGAGGTGGCCGGTGTTGATCACGAAGCAGTCCACGTCGAGGTCGGCGACGAGGTCCCGGAAGCGGTTGCCCTCCTCGCCCTTCGACCCGAGGATGAAGGGATTGGTGCCGACCACGCGGATGGACTCGCCAGCCTTCGAGGGGTCGCCCGCGCTGGTCTGTATCGACTCGCCGAGCATGAACGCCGCGGCGGCCTCCTCGGGCGAGAGCTTCGCGACCGGCGGCATCGTGGGGTTGCGCGTGATGAAGAACACCTGGTCGACCGAGTCGAGGTCGATGTCCTCGCCCGCCGACGAGAGGCACTCCCGGGAGATGACCGCCCGGCCGTTCGAGGTGTGGCGGTCGCTGTCGAAGTCGACCGTCCCGTCGTCGGCCACGTCGACGTTCTCCAGCACCGCCGACTCGTCGGTCACGGCGTCGTACATCGCGGGCTGTTCGTCGGCGTCCAGCCCGATGGTCTTGACGTACAGCCCGTTGCCCTCGCTCCCGGCGACGGTCCCGTCGGGGAGTAGGGCGCACACGTCGTCCTGAAGCATGGTGGCCTCCTCGGGGTCGTCGAGCCAGAGGCCGTGGGCGGTCAGGGTGGACTTGCCGGTGGCCGAGAGGCCGAGGAACAGCTGGCCCACCTCGTCGAGGTCGCCGTCGTCGTCGTGCTGGAGGGTCACGCGCTTGCTCCCGGCGTGGAGGCCGAGGCCGCCCTGCTTCTTGGCGTAGTACATGAACAGCCGGAGGAACGACTTCTTGGCCTCGCCGGTGTAGTCGCTTCCCAGCACCGCGGTCACGCCCTCCTCTGGCAGGATGCGGATGGCGGTCTCGTCGTACTCGGGGACCTGCACCGTCACGAAGTCGGGGTCGGCGTCGCCGGAGACAGGCTCGAACAGCTTCGCCCACGCCAGCGCGATGCGGGCGTACTCCTTCGAGACGTAGAGGCGACAGACGTAGGAGTGGTCGGGGTGGCGGCCCATCCGGCGGTCGACGCAGACCATCTCGGCCTCGCTGGCGTGTTCGACGGCGTCCTCGATGCGGGCGTAGTCGCTCGCGTCGAAGTCGTCGTCGACGGCGTTCTTCGTCTTGTCGGCGTTACGCGAGCGCTCGTCGCTCACGTACGACGGCGAGCCGAACTCCGTCGTGGTTTCGAGGTTCGACGAGAACTCGCGCAGCCGGTCGAGCGACGGGTCGTACGCGACGTTGTCGGCGTCGGCCGGGTCGGGGAGTGCCGTCGGGAGTGTTCTGGTCCCGGATTCTGACATCGAGTGAAGACAGCGTACGCGGACGTATAATTATGCACCATTTACCGCTCTCACCCCGTCGAGGACACAGATTTTGATTTCGCTTCCGAGTAAATAGTCCTCGTTACGACGGGCGACGGCGTGCGACGGCGGGCGAGAAGAGCGACGGCGTTCGACGGCGGGCGAGAGGAGCGACGACGGGCGACGGCGTGCGATGACCCGGTCTGAAACCGGTCAGGAACCGCTTACGGTCCGTCGGTCGGGGACCGTTCGCGGCCGAGGCTCCCGGGATTCGGGCGGAAGTCCGGCGAGCCGATTCCCGGTCGCTCGGAACCGGACGCCACTTTTAAGCGAGAACCCGGCGAACTCACACTCGTGGACGAGAACACCGGATCAGAAGGGGTAGCCGGACTGTTCGCACCCGAGAGGGTCGCGGTGGTCGGTGCGACCGAGAGCGAGGGGTCCATCGGCCGCGCCATCGTCGAGAACCTTCGGGCGGACTTCGCTGGCGAGACGGTCCCGGTGAACCCCAACTACGACGACGTGTTCGGGCTGGACTGTTACCCGGACGTGGGGTCGATACCCGGCGAGGTGCAACTGGCGGTCGTGGTGGTGCCGCCCGGAATCGCGGTCGAGGCGGTCGCCGAGTGCGGCGAGGCCGGAATCCGGAACGTGGTCGTCATCACGGCCGGGTTCGGCGAGACCGGAAGCGAGGGCGCGAGCCGCGAGCGCGAACTCACCGCGGTCGCCGAGGAGTACGGCCTGAATCTGGTCGGCCCGAACAGTCTGGGAGTGATGAGCACGCCCTCGGGGATGAACGCCACGTTCGGTCCCGACAACGCCCTGCCCGGCTCGATATCGTTCATGAGCCAGTCGGGGGCGTTCATCACCGCGGTGCTCGACTGGGCCAACGACGAGGGCATCGGCTTCAAGGACGTGGTCTCGCTTGGCAACAAGGCCGTGATGGACGAGACCGACTTCGTCGAGGCGTGGGCCGACGACCCCGACACCGACGTGATTCTGGGGTATCTGGAGGGCGTCGAAAACGGCCAGTCGTTCATCCAATCCGCTCGCGAGGCGACCGCCGAGACGCCGGTCGTGATGGTCAAATCCGGCCGCACGGAGGCCGGGGCGCAGGCGGTCTCCTCGCACACCGGCACCCTCGCCGGGAGCGAGCAGGCCTACGAGGCCGGACTGGAACAGGCCGGTGTCCTCCGGGTCGAGAACGTCCAGGAGCTGTTCGACTTCGCCCAGATTCTGGCGGGCCAGCCCCTGCCCGAATCCGACGACGTGGCCATCGTGACCAACGCTGGCGGCCCGGGCGTGATGACCACCGACGCGGTGGGCGACTCGAACCTCTCGCTTGCCTCCTTCTCCGAGGAGACCCTCGAAGCCCTCTCGGCGTCGATGCCCGAGGAGGCCAACATCTACAATCCCATCGACGCCATCGGCGACGCCGACATCGACCGGTTCGAGCGGGCGCTCGACCTCGCGCTGGGCGACGAGAACGTCGGCGCGGCCGTCGTGCTGTCGGCCCCGACCGCGGTCATCGACTTCGACGACCTCGCCGAAGCCATCACCGAGTTGCAGGCCGACCACGGCAAGCCCATCGCCGCGGTGCTGATGGGCGGCGACCGGACCGAGTCGGCGAAGGCCGTCCTGCGCGAGCGGGGCATCCCCAACTACTTCGACCCCGCGCGCGCGGTCCGGAGCCTCGACGCGCTCGTCAGGTACCGCGACATCCGCGAGCGCGACTACGAGGACCCCACGGAGTTCGACGTGGACCGCGAGCGCGCCCGCGAGATTCTCGAACGCGCCGAGGACCGCGGCGACAACCGCCTCGGCGTCGAGGCGATGGGCCTGCTCGACGCCTACGGCATCCCGACGCCCGAGGGGACAATCGCGGAGACGCCCGAGGACGCCGTCTCGGCGGCCGAGGGCATCGAGGGCGACGTGGTGATGAAGATCGTCAGCCCCGACATCCTCCACAAGTCCGACATCGGCGGCGTCCGGGTCGGCGTCCCCGACGAGGAGGTGTACGACGCCTTCGAGGACCTCGTGACCCGCGCCCGGAACTACCAGCCGGACGCCACGATTCTGGGCGTCCAAGTACAGGAGATGGTGGACCTCGATTCGGGCACCGAGACCATCATCGGGATGAACCGCGACCCCCAGTTCGGGCCGCTCCTGCTGTTCGGCCTCGGGGGAATCTTCGTGGAGGTGCTGGAGGACACCGAGACCCGCGTCGCGCCCGTCAGCGAGCGCGAGGCCACCGAAATGGTCGAGGGTATCCGGTCGGCTCCCCTGCTCCGGGGGGCTCGCGGGCGCGAGCCCGCCGACCGCGAGGCCGTGGTCGAGAGCCTCCAGCGGCTCTCCCAGCTCGTGACCGACTTCCCCGCGATACTCGAACTCGACGTGAACCCGCTGGTGGCCGGGCCCGACGGCGTGGCCGCCGTGGACGTGCGACTCACCGTGGACACAGACGAACTATGAGGACCAACGCATGAAGACAGTACTCGTCACTTCGACCGCAGAGAGCACAGGAAAGACCGCGGTCGCGCTCGCGCTCGCGAAGCTCGCGGCCGAGCGCGGCCTCTCGGTCGGCTACATGAAACCGAAGGGCACCCGGCTCCAGAGCAACGTCGGCAAGACGCTCGACGAGGACCCGATGCTCGCGCGCGAACTGCTCGGCCTCGACGCCGAGATGCACGACCTCGAACCCGTGGTCTACTCGCCGACGTTCGTCGAGCAGGCCATCCGCGGCCGCGAGGACCCCGACGACCTCCGCGAGGGGGTCCGCGAGAGTTTCGAGACCCTCGCCGAGGGCAAGGACCTGATGGTGATCGAGGGCGGGGGCGAACTCACCACGGGCGGCATCGTCGACCTCACCGACGCCGACGTGGCCGAACTGCTCGACGCCGAGGTCCTGCTCCTCTCGCGCTACGAGCGGGGCGGCGACGTGGACGAGGTGCTCGCGGCGGCCGACGACATCGGCGACCGCCTGCTCGGCGTGCTGTTCAATGCGGTCCCGGACGGGAGCTTCGACGACCTCGAAACCGAGGTCACGCCGTTTCTCGAAGGCCGCGGCGTGCCCGTCCTCGGAGTGGTCCCGCGCGAGCAGGCGCTGGCGGGCGTCACGGTCGCGGAGCTGGCCGACGAGCTGTCGGCCGAACAGCTCACCGACGCGCCCGCCGACGCCTTCGTCGAGCGGTTCCTCGTCGGCGCGATGTCCGGGGACTCCGCGCTCCGGCACCTCCGTCGGACCAAGGACGCCGCGCTCATCACCGGCGGCGACCGCCCCGACCTCCAGCGGGTCGCGCTCGAAGCGCCGGGCGTGAAGTGTCTCATCCTCACGGGGGGCTTCCGCCCGCCGGGGGCCATCGTCGGCGCGGCAGAGGAACGGGGCGTCCCCGTCCTGCTCGTCCAGTCGGACACCCTCACCACCATCGAGCGCGCCGAGGACGTGGTCCGGAGCGGCCGGACCCGCGACGCCGAGACGGTAGCGCGCATGCGCGACCTGCTCCACGACCACGCCGACGTGGCGGCCATCGTGGGCGGTGAGGCGGGCGGCGAAGAGTAGGTCGGCCGGAGGCGGGATTTCCGCGGTGAGTTTTGCGATTCTTGCTTGATACTCGATCCCACAAGGGTTCTGCTGAAACGCTGAAGATGTGACGGCGTCCGTCGACGGACTCGACGAGCTTCAATCCCACAAGGGTTCTGCTGAAACGCGGTGGGCGACGGCTTCGTTCGCGCAGTCGACGGTGCTTCAATCCCACAAGGGTTCTGCTGAAACTCGTCGCCACCCCTGCACCACGTCGACCGCTATCTCGCTTCAATCCCACAAGGGTTCTGCTGAAACAGGGCGCGGATTACGCTGATACCGTGGCCCACTTCCTGCTTCAATCCCACAAGGGTTCTGCTGAAACATGGTTGGACGACCCGCTTGGAGACGTTGAGTGGCCAGCTTCAATCCCACAAGGGTTCTGCTGAAACAATTGCCACGTATCGATAACCGCTACCTCAGCGCCCTTGCTTCAATCCCACAAGGGTTCTGCTGAAACTGGACCACCGCCGATGACTGACGAGACCCCTCACGACGCTTCAATCCCACAAGGGTTCTGCTGAAACCGGTGAGCGCGGTGAGCATCAGGTGTATCCAGTCGCGGCTTCAATCCCACAAGGGTTCTGCTGAAACCGTTCGTCGGAGGTGACGAGTAGATGGGGTACGAGGAGCTTCAATCCCACAAGGGTTCTGCTGAAACTTCGCAATGTCGCCCGCGGTCGGCCCGACGTACGGCTTCAATCCCACAAGGGTTCTGCTGAAACTCCGCCAGCTGTCGAGCATCACGGGCGGCTGGATCGCTTCAATCCCACAAGGGTTCTGCTGAAACCCGGTGATATTGACTACTTCCATCGACGAACCGCCCCGGCTTCAATCCCACAAGGGTTCTGCTGAAACGTTCACGACGACTACGGCGTCATGGGATGGTGCTGATGCTTCAATCCCACAAGGGTTCTGCTGAAACGCCGACTACGTCGGGTGCTCCTACGAAACCGCGTACAAGCTTCAATCCCACAAGGGTTCTGCTGAAACGCCGTATTTGACGTGGACCCCGTGGTTGATACCGCGCTTCAATCCCACAAGGGTTCTGCTGAAACCTGCTATATATAATGATACATTATATGTTTATTCAAGCTTCAATCCCACAAGGGTTCTGCTGAAACGGTACCCCATCGCAGATAACTCTAAATTGGGATGAGGCTTCAATCCCACAAGGGTTCTGCTGAAACTAATCGGGTTTAAGCGCGTCTTACCGGGGATTAGGGGCTTCAATCCCACAAGGGTTCTGCTGAAACGCGTAGAACGACGCGGATTTCAGCCCGGTCTTGTCGACGCTTCAATCCCACAAGGGTTCTGCTGAAACGAAGTCCCCGGCCTCATCAAGGACCGGCTCGCCCAGGCTTCAATCCCACAAGGGTTCTGCTGAAACCACGTACTCCATAGCGAACTAACACCATGAACGACGCTTCAATCCCACAAGGGTTCTGCTGAAACGGCTGTTTTCTCGACGTTCGTGGCCGTTTCAACCCATGCTTCAATCCCACAAGGGTTCTGCTGAAACCCCGAGACAGCGACGACCGAGGCGACCCGGACGAACCAGCTGCTTCAATCCCACAAGGGTTCTGCTGAAACGAAAACCGTCTCACCATACTTCTGCTCCGACCGCACGCTTCAATCCCACAAGGGTTCTGCTGAAACCTGATTGTTCTGCCAGATTTCGAGAAGCTTGTTCGCTTCAATCCCACAAGGGTTCTGCTGAAACTAAGACCCATCATCTCTTGAAATAGCTTTAACTTTTGCTTCAATCCCACAAGGTTTCTGCTGAAACTATATTGTGATACAGATAGCCTTATCATACCAGATGCTTCAATCCCACAAGGGTTCTGCTGAAACAGGTGGCGGTGATTCTGAAAAAGTAGATGTTACATCTGCTTCAATCCCACAAGGGTTCTGCTGAAACAAGAGACCGCCGAACGAGTCGATGCCCTCGATGACCTGCTTCAATCCCACAAGGGTTCTGCTGAAACCCACGTATAATATCGAGAGTACCGGATGGGACCTAGCTTCAATCCCACAAGGGTTCTGCTGAAACCCCAACCGACGACCGCGTCGAGCAGGACCGCCAGGATGCTTCAATCCCACAAGGGTTCTGCTGAAACCAATTCCGCGAGCAATACGGTAAAGTTCCGGAGGAGGGCTTCAATCCCACAAGGGTTCTGCTGAAACTCCGGGTGCGTTCATGAGCTACCACCGTCCTCGACGCTTCAATCCCACAAGGGTTCTGCTGAAACCCGGAGCGACGTGGCCCACGTCCGGCGGAGGTCGTGGCTTCAATCCCACAAGGGTTCTGCTGAAACGGAAACCCGCCAAGACATCACCAGCTCGGGCGAGACGGCTTCAATCCCACAAGGGTTCTGCTGAAACGACCTCGCCGAACAGGTCGAAGCGGCGGCAGGTGCGGCTTCAATCCCACAAGGGTTCTGCTGAAACCTCCGGCTCGCCGTAGGACTCGGGCAGACCGAGGACGCTTCAATCCCACAAGGGTTCTGCTGAAACCCTATGAGCAACGTCCCATGCCCGATTTGCGGGGTGCTTCAATCCCACAAGGGTTCTGCTGAAACCATGCCCCATTTCGGGGCCTCACCCCACCGTACCCACTGCTCGTACATCAACATTTCCGTCGACCGCCAATACCCTCCCAACCCCCGGGGGGTCGACGACGGGGTATCGACTATCGCTTGGGCTCCGGAGTACGCACCTCCGACGGAAGCGCCGGACAGCTACAGGAAACGCTGGTCTTCGGTCGGGTCGTCGCCGAAGACCTCTCGTTGGAGGAGTTTCTCGGACGAGACCTCGTAGATGATGGTCGATTCGTCCGGTTCCAGAATCGAGTCGATTCGAGTTTCGATGGTTTCGAGGTCGCCTTCGGTCACCTCCCCTTCGAACACGGAGTTTTGGACGTGCGTCAGGTAGCGCCTGAGGAATTTGAGCAGGAGGTGCGTGCGGTCGGCCTGCATGTCGTAGACGACGATGACGTAGACCACCGCTCACCACCACCGCTCGAAGGGGACGTACTCCTCGCCGGTCAGGAGGTGCTTTTTGAGCTTGTACGCCTCCATCCGGAGGAGGTACTGGTAGCTCACCTTGCGGTCGAGTCGCGGGTGTTCGACGGTGCGTTCGAGGGTCTCCTCGAACGCCTTCGAGAACGTCTTGCGCCCGGCGTCGGTCAGGAGACACGAATTGAGTTCGGATTCGAAGCTGTCGGTGGTCAGTTGGTTTCGGTTGACGAGTCGGAACACGACCCGGTCGGTGAGGAGGGGTTTGAACAGGTCGGCGATGTCGAGCGCGAGCGAGTAGCGCCGTTCGCCCGGTTCGTGGAGGTAGCTTATCGCGGGGTCGAGTGCGGTCGCGCGAATCGCAGAGACGACGTTGGCGTAGACGAGGGAGTTGCCGAACGAGATGAGGCTGTTCACCTCGTTGTTCGGGGGGTTGTACTTCCGACCGCCGAAGACGAACTCCTCGGGGAGGATTTCGTCGAACGTCGAGTAGTACGCCCGGCGGGCAGTGGCTTCGACGCCCATCGCTTCCTCGACGCTCTCGGCGTCGTCGAGGGCCGACCGACACGCGTCGAGCCGGTCGCGTATCGGGCCGAAGTCGTGCCCGCGGTTGTCGTAGTACTGTACGTTCGTCTGCATGTTGTGGATGCTCCCCGCCACGAACTTCGCGGCGAGGTCGCGACGTCTCTCGGGGTCGTCGTAGGCGCGGACCTGTTCGACCAGCGTCTGTCCCGAGGTCTGGCCCCGTTTGGGCACTATCGACCCAGCGTAGTAGTCGTTCCAGCCGAACACATGCATGGCGACCCCGTGGTCGTTCAGGAACGAGACGAGTCTCGTGTTGTAGTCGATCTGCCCGTGGAGGAACAGCGCCTCGGCGTTCTCGACGGGGAGGTACTTCTTCTCGCCGTCTTCGGTCACGAGGCGGACGGTGTCGTCGTTTCGCTCGATGCGGCCGTCGGAAAAGACGTGGTAGTTCCTGTCCATGTTAGCAACTCCAGCAGAAGTCGTAGTACGCGCACGATTCGCAGAACGGTTTCTCCTCGGCTGGCGGCGGCGAGTCGCTCGTGACGACCGCGTGGACGCCTCGAATCGCGTCCTCGACCCGAGTCGCGTTCTCATCGGTGAGTTCGACGGTCTCGCGCTGGCGCTCGGTCGGATGAGCCAGAACCCCGGATTTCTCGACGCCGACCACGCGGTCGAGGTACCAGAGGTAGTACAGCAACTGGAGCTTCGCGGGTTCGACCAGCGACGACGACGGCTTGACTTCCACGACCTGCCCGCTGTCGAGTACGTCGAGCGCGATGGTACCGTCGATGCTGAAGTTGCGGCGCTTCTCGTCGTAGGCACTCTCGTCGACGTGGGTACCACGGACGACCGCCGGATTCGCGCGGTCGATCTCGACGTCACGGCTCAGGAACCAGAGTTCGCGCTCGCACACCTCGTAGTACTGCATCATCACGCCCGTCACGCGGAACTCGTCGGTGACGGCCTCGTCGCGAGCCGTTCGGAGGAGGCGTTCGACCGGGTCGTCCTCGGGCGGCCGCTTTTCGGTCGGGTAGTCCTCGGTCGGGTCGCCTCCGATACCGTCGTCGGTCAGAAGAATCGCGCCTCCACGTTACTCTCGGGCAAGTGGACTCCGTCTCGGGGGTGGAAGTACTTCCCGAACTCGGTGTCGGACGCCGAGCGGTCGAGTACGCGCTCGGTCTCGTCGCCCCAGTTCGTCCCGCGGTCGAGCGAGAACAGCGGGTCGATGTTGGCGAGCACTCTCGCGGCCTCCGAATCGCGCCGATAGACGGGGACAGATACGCGCAGTTCGGTGAGGTCGGATCGAAGCCGGTCGATCTCGTCGAATCGCCGCTCGCGGCGGGCTTCCCGGAGGTCCGAGACGAGTCGGTGTTCGGCGTCGGTCCGACAGACGTACACCTCGAACGAGAGGACCTGATCGATAAGCGATTCCTTCCGGAGCGATGCGGCTTCGGCGCTCTCGTAGTAGTTCACGGGGTCGTTGCCGTCGGGTTCGACGCCCTCTCCGACCAGTCGGTGATACGCCTCGACTGCGTGGGTGGTGAGAACCGACTCGGGAACCGTCGCCCCGTCGAGGTCTCCCGGGATTCGTGGTTCGACCGCCGATTCGAGTGCCTCCCGAGTCGCGTTGATCAGGTTCTGTTCGGTGGATTTCTCGACACGCGCGTACACTGCCGCGGACGGCGGTTTCTCGCGGTCGCCGGGTGGTCCGAGTCGCCAGACCGTCACGGTCCCGCGGTCGCGGCGCTCGTAGGACCGGTTGCACCGCCCGGCGGCCTGCACGATGCTATCGAGCGGGGCGAGGTCCCGGTACACCCGGTCGAAGCTGATGTCCACGCCAGCCTCGATCAGCTGGGTCGAGACCACGACGAGTGGCACGTCCTCCCCGGTGAGGTCCGACGCGATGTCGAGAAGCGCCCTGCGGTCGCACGGCCGAATCCGGGTCGTGAGATGGACCAGAGCGAGGTCGGCATCCGCGTCGGCGACGCGCCTGACGAACCGCGCTCGCTCCCGAGTCGCGACGGTCTCGCTACCGCGCGGTTCGGTCGTCGGAATGCCACCGAACGAGCCTCGCAGGGCCCGTCGGTACAGGTCGCTGACGTCGAGCAGGTCGTCGCCGACGTGGTCTTCGAGGGCCTCCGAAAGCTCGCGCGCGCTGTCGATGGTGTTGCAGACCGCGAGCGTCGAGTCGGTCCCGCCAGCCGCCTCGTCGACGAGTCGGACGGCGGCTTCCTCGTGGCCCACCACGGTCTCGTCGTCTCGGGCCGTCGCGCTCGCGTCGAACTCGTACTCGACCCGGTCGGGAAGCTCCCCGTCGAAGTAGCGCTCTCGCTCCCGAATCAGCGCGAACGGCTCGTCCACCAGTTCTGGCTGGGTCGCGGTCATCAGGACGACCTGCGCGTCGTACACCTCGGTCAACAGTCCCACGAGGCGCTCGACCAGCGGCCACCAGTACAGCGGTAGCGCCTGCGGCTCGTCCACGATGACGACGCTCCCGTAGAGTGCGGGGAGCTTCATGCTCTGGGCGTTCTCGGGTCCGGCGAGGCTCTCGAACAGCTGGACGAACGTCGTCAGCGTCGCTCCCGACCGCCAGCTCTCGCCGACCAGCACGTCCTCGCGGGCGTGCTGGTCGGTCGGCTCGTCCGGGTCGGCTCGGTCCTCGTCGTCTCCGCCGCGCTCGGGGAGCGTCGCGGTCTCCGAGAGGTGGTGGTGGACGGTGAGCGTTCGGCCCAGCGGGTCGGCGTCGAACACCTCCCGAAGCGTCTCGGCCGTCTGGTCGATTATCGAGGTGAACGGGAGCGCGTAGACGATTCGACCGTCGGTGTCGCGCCGTCGCTGGATTTCGAGTGCCGCACGGAGGCCGACCAGCGTCTTGCCGTAACCGGTCGGAAGCGTGACGGTTGCGACCGATTCGTCGGCGTCGAGGAACTGCGGGACGTTCTCGACGACCTCGGATTGGGCCTCGGCGCGGAGGCCGTTGAGCGCTCTCTCGTGGTCGTTTCGTTCGTCGCCACCGAGGGTTTCGAGGTGGTCGGTGAGGTCGTCCAGATCGAGCGGCTCGGGTTCGAGACGGTCGTCGTCGAGTCCGCCAGCACGCGTCTTGTCGGCGAGGACGAGTGCGCTCGACAGCTGGAGCATGTCGGCGTAGGTCTCTGCGGTGATGTCCTCGTCGTCGACGACATCGAGGTACGTCACCTCGTCCTCGATGGTCGCTCTGACATCTTCGACGCCGCGCTCGACGAACGCGTCCCACGAACCGCCGTCATCGAGAACGTCGGCGAGGATACGTCCGGCGAGGTCACTCCGGTGGTCGCAAATATCACCGACCTGCTCGGAAACTGCGTCGCAGAGGTTCTCGGACGCGAGGGTCTCGGCGATGCCGACCGCAACGTTCGGGAGGTCGCCGTGATGTCGCCAGACCGCGACGGTCCCCGCCAGCCGCGTCGATTTGCTCACGCCCCACTGTGAGAGCGCGTGATACGTGACGAACGCGCCGAGCCGAGCGTGATGGGTCGGCCTGTCGGTCGGCTCGTCGCGGACGTGCGCCTGAAAGAACGTCGTCAGCTTCCCGAAGTCGTGGAGTCGACCGAGCAGTTCGGCGACTTCCGCGAGGTCGTCGCCCGCGCTGGTCGTCGCGCCGTCGGGAACGACCTCGCGGGCGCGAGTCCCGACCTGAGAGAGGTGAGTTTCCAGCGGGACGGATGGGTCGTCGTTCTCGGAGGGATGGGACAGGACAGTCGGGTGGGTCACGCACCTCACACACCGATAGCAGGGATATACGAAGTTCGTCCCGTCGTCGTCGAGTCGGTGGACCTTCACACGAAGACCACCGTTCGGCCGTCCACCTCGACCGGTTCGACGCCCTTCACGTCGAGGGGCGCTCCGCTCGGACTGTAGGTGTAGGTCAGAAAGCCCGTGGTCTTTCGACCCGTGAACTCCCCTTCGCCGGTCGTCTTCGTCATGTAGCCCGGCGAGCGCTCGGTGCCGTAGGTCGTCTCGGGCGAGGGAACCACGCCGTCGGCGTCGGGGACCGCCGACTCGACCGTCACGATTTCCTCGGAATCGACGGCCATCGGTTCGACATCGTACTCGCCGTGGTACTCGATTTCGGCCAGATGCTCCGAGAGGCCGAGCGAGGGAGCGTAGTAGGACTTCCCTTCCGAGAGCATCGACTTCAGGTGGTGGTAGGCCTCGTCGTCGTCGAGCCACACGTCGATTCGGTACTCGGGGTCGACCAGCACCTCGTAGTTGACCCGCTGGCGGTCGGCGTTCGGGTCGGGATAGGTGATACTGACTTTCCCGCGACTGTTGACCGTCTTCAGCCCTTCGCTGGAGGTCGTCAGGCTGTTCTCCGGGAGGTTCATCGTCCGAATCTCGCCGATGAGTTCGACCGCGATGCCAGACACCTCGGGGCCGAAGCGGTCGTAGTAGCTGTCGCGGTCGTAGCCCGCGACCGCCGAGAGCATCCCCGCGACGGTCGTCCGGGGCATGATTCGGTAGGTCCGCTTGATGGTGTTGCCGTCTACGTGCCGGAAGTGGCCCCACGGTCCGGAAACGGTCAGCGAGAGGCACCGACGACTCGGCGAGTCGTCGGTGCCTCTCGCCGACCGGTCGCCTGCCGACCGGTCGGAGTCGTGGGAGTCGTCGGCCTCGTCGTACGAACCCAGTTGGGTCTGGGGCATGGGTTACGGGCGAGTCGCTTCGTACTCGTCGTACACGTCGACCGACCGGACCGAATCCGCGCCGAGCGCGGATTCGAGCGCGTCGACGAGGCTCTCGGGTTCGAACTCCTCGCCGGTCGCGTCGCCGACCGACACCGAGAGCACGTCGCTCTCGACTACGTGGACCGTCTCGACCTTGTCGGCGTGGGAGCCGAGTCGCGCCACGAGGTCGCTCGCGTCGACTTCCACGTCGTGGACGGTCCGGAACTCGCTTGGGTCCTTGCGGTCGCTTCCTGCCTCGTCGGCGTCGTCCCGGCCCCTCACGTCGAGGAGGTGGGTCAATCCGCCGAGGTGGAAGCTCTCCTCGTCGTACTCGACCCGGAGGTAAAGGCGGGGCTCTTGGCCGACCTTGCTCCGCGTGATGGTCTGGTTCTTGATGGCGCGCCAGCAGAGGGTGTCGAGTCGGCGCACGTCGTCCTCGGCGAGGTTGGTGTTCTCGGCGGCGTGTTCGTCGACGAGGCCGTGGAACCCCACGAGTCCGTACTTGATTCGGTGGTCGTCGAGGTCGAACCCGCCCTGCTCTTTGTCGTCGCCCGTAGCGATGACGCTCGTGAGGCTGTTGTACTCCTCGTTGATCTCGACGGGGTGGAGCGTCTTTCCGGGCGAGAACTGGACCGGGCCGGTGAGGTGGTCGGGGAGGTCTGCCTCGATCTTTCCGATGATGTTGTCGTCCTTCGTGTCGATGCTCATCGTCGCGCCGAACAGCCGAACGTCGGCGGCGTTGGCGAGGAACTCGCCGTAGGGGTCCTCGGGGATGTCGTCGGCGTCGGTCACGCCGAGCGCGTCCTTTATCATCTGCTCGCGTTGTTTCGCGTTCTCGTCGCGCTCGCGCGAGCTCGTGATGTAGACCCCGTGGCCGTCGGCTTCGAGCTGGTCGCGGAGGTAGCGCTTCAGGCGCACGTCCGTGACGATGGCCTGCTTGGTGTGGGGGTCGATTCGCGGGCGGTTCGCCCCGCTGAGGGGGTTGCCGTTGGGGTTGGCGTCGACTGCGTCGTACAGGAACACGATCTCCGAGCGGTTCTCGACGGGGGTGTAGTCAGTCATCGTTGTCTTCCTCCTCGTAGTCGGATGTGTCGTTCAGTCCGTAAGCGATGCCCATCGCGTAGTGGAATCGGAGGTCTTGGGTCGTGATGTCCCAGTCCTCCGGGTCGGCGTGCTGGAGGTCGTCGCAGACGCGACCTGCCAGTTCGTCGCGGATGCGACTGCTTCCGCCGTCTTCGCTCCCGTAGGTCACGTTCAGGCCCACTACGTCGGTCGCGGTTCGCGCGACGTTGTGCTTGGTGAGGTTGTCTATGGGGTGGCGCTTGACCGCGGTCATGCTCTTGTCCTCGTACCGCTGGTACTGGGTGACGCGACCCACGAGCGCACCGAGAACGAACGCGCCGCGGCGCTCATAATTCTCGTAGTCGTCTCTGATCTCCAACGCGGGATGTCGGTCGATGAACTCGTCTAGCTTCTCGATGCGGGACGGTTCCGTCCCGCTCATTTCGGGAGTCATGTCTGGTGCTTGCTCCAAGATCCGGGTCGTTTCGCCGCTGGCTTCGACCACTCCTCGTTCGGCGAGCGCGGCGAACTGTGCGTACTGCGATGCGACGAGGTCACGCGGGAACCACCCGTCGCTGGTGTCGAACTCCTCGGCGAGCCGCTCGACGTACGATTCGAGCAACGACTCGATTCGTATCGTCCCGCCCGAGATGGCGGCGACGGTCGCTCGAAACCGAAGGTCGTCGGCGCTCGGTTCGTCGTCGTCGGTCTCGGCGCAGGTCCGGAAGAAGTACCCCGGCTTCGAGACCATTCCGGTGAACGCCGATTCGGGGCGGTCCGGGTTCGTGAGCGCCCACTCGTCGTTCGTCTGGAAGGCCCCACCGTCGCCGAACGACGGGCCTTCGAGGACCGCCCGGTGGGCCGCGCCCAGTTTGGAGGTCTCGACGTCCGAGACGTTCGTCGATCCGGCGACGAGCCGCCACCTGTCCTTCTGGTACTTGTGGACGACGAGGACCGCGTACCGGAGATGGTCGGGGACTCCGTCGGCACTCTCGTAGGTCCGTTCCACCGGGGTCCGGCTCCTGTCCCCGTCGACGTTGGTGAGTTTCGCCAGCACCGTAAACAGCCGCTTCGCGTCGTCGGCGTCTGGCGTCTTGCGGAGATACGGCAGGTAGTACACCGACGCGCCTCTCGCGCCCGAGTACTGACAGGCGTCGAGGAACGTCTCGGCGTTCTGAGCCGCGATTGCGGCGTCTCGACCCATCGGTTGGGTCCGCCACGACTCGTCGGAGTCGAACCGCGGGAACTTCTCGGCCTGCTTCGAGAGGTACGACTTCAGGGGGTCGTCGACGACGCCGTAGACCGCCTCGTCGGTATCGTTCACGAAGCAGGTCCCGAGGCCGACCGCGTCGTCGGCCTCGTTTTTGGCCTTGAACTTCCGGGTCTTTCTGGCGGCCATCGCCTCCTGAAAGACCTCGAACTCGCCCGGAAGGTGCCACTTCTCGCTCCCGTCGTACGCCGCCGTTCGGGCGACGTTCCGCTCGTCGGCGTCGAGTCGGAACGCGACGGTGACGAGCATCGTCCGCTCGTCGGGAATCCGGTCGGAGCCCGAGATGGCGTCTCGTACCGACTCGCTCTCTCCGAGGGTGGCGAGCGCGTCGACGAGCCAGCCGTCGTCGTGGTCTTCGGCGACCTCACGGACCGCGTCCTCGGTCGGCCAGCGCGTGAGTCTGTCTCGGGCGTGAGCCGCCAGTTTCTCTCGTTCGTTGTCCCGGCCGGATTTGTGGGTGAGACTGTGGTCGACGCCGCGAGCCGAGGCGTACTTCGAGTGGGAGAGCCTCGGAATCAGGTCTTCGGTGTACTGCCAGCAGACCACGGGCCGGTCGGCGTCGAGCGTCGGTGTCTCCCCGCGGAGGTCAACGCGAACCGCGAGGACCGACGGTTTGCCCAGCAAGTCCTCGGCGGCGTCGGGCGTGAGGTACTTCGCGTACTCGCCGCCGCCCGCCGTTGCGAGGGTGTAGAGTTCGCCGTAGAGGGCCTCGATGTCTCGAAGCGAGGTGACCTGCCGGTCGGGAAGCGCGTCCTCGATGTCCGTCGGTGACACCTCGCGGAGGTCAGTCGGTTCAACCATCCTCGTCCTCCACGATGTTGAGGAACCCGAAGCCGAGCGCGTTCCGCTCGCCGATACCGCAGTCGAGCGCGAGGTTCAGGTGGCGTCGGTGATGGTCGTTCCGGACCGTGTACTCGAACCTCCACTTGCTGAGGACGTAGGTCATCACCTCGCCCGTGGTCACGGTCACCGGTAGCGCGAAGGTCTTGATGAGTTCCCGCGAATCGAACAGCGGCCCCTCGCGGTCGCTCGGACCGGGTCGCTCGGGATAGAAAC
Source organism: Halorussus salilacus (assembly GCF_024138125.1). NCBI lineage: Archaea > Methanobacteriati > Methanobacteriota > Halobacteria > Halobacteriales > Haladaptataceae > Halorussus > Halorussus salilacus. The sequence goes on along the minus strand of NZ_CP099993.1, from coordinate 225,092 downwards.
GGCCGTGCTTGCGGTCGAGGTTGTTCCGGACCTGCACGCGAAACGGCTCGGTCGTGTACTCCGGTCGCCAGAACGCCGCGGCGTTCCCGTCGGGGTCGATGTCGTAGTCCTCGAATCGATGCTGGGGGATACGAACGACGACGCCGGTCCCTGTCTCGATAACGCCCGAGGTTCCGGGTTCGCCGACATCCGGCGCGAGGACGCTCAGGTCCTCGACACGGAACGGCATCTCGCCGACGTTGAACTCGCGGTCGGCTTTGAGGTCCCGGGCGACGTGGCTCAGTAGTTCCTCGTGTGGCGACGCGACGAGGAGCGTCCGTCTGTCGCCCTCGTCCATGTCTCTCGGTGGAAACGGGTTGGAGTAGCAGAACTCCGAGGGGACGTTCGCGTCGTGGGACTCGCCGAATTCGGTCCCCTCTAGCGCGTTCCAGAGCCGTCCGCGAAGCTTGTGGTGGTACGCTTCGTCGTACACCGCGTTTGCACGCGCGGAAAGTCGTACGAGAAGCCGCATTCAGGTTTGTACCCTCCGAACCGCCGATTGTCCGTGTGGCATAGCTGTCACTTTCGAACCCACTCTGATAAATGTACGGGAAGATGGAGGTTCGGCGAATCGAGCCCGACGTGACGATGCGACCGGTGGGTACGGTGGGGTGAGCCCCGAAGTCGGGCATGGTTTCAGCAACACCTCGTGGGAGCGAAGCGGGATTCTGGTCGCTCGCCCTGCGACATGAGATGCGCTGGAAATGCTCTGGAAAAATATAAGTCAGTAGTGTGGTAAACGGTTGCTAATGTCAGACAGGTCCGGGAGGAGACAGGTAGGGGCCGAACGTGCGTCGGGGTCCCGTTACTCGACAGACGTGCGGCGAGGAGGCGGTTTCGCGCGCCCAGACGAGGTATCGACACAGGCCATCTCGGTCTCGTTCTACGGTCGCCTTCACGGGCTGACGCCGACCGGGTATCGAACCGCGGCGTTCGGCGGAACCGGACTCCTCGGCGGCGCGGTTCTCCTTCTCGGCCATTTCGCTCGCACCGGTGGTTCGCTCGGCCCGCTCGGCGGGTCGGTTCGGACGCTCGCAATCGGACTCTTCCTGCTCGCGTTCGGCGGGGGCTACTTCGTCGTTCGCGCGCGCTCGTCGTGCTCGTCGTGCGAGACCGCCTTCGCCCGGCGACGAACCCGCGCCCGGCAGATTCGCCGCGAGTCGGACGGCCAAGGCCCCGACGAGGTGTACCTCGAAGAGACCTTCGAGTGCGAGGCGTGTGGCGACCGGACGACCGAACCGAGTTCGTACGCCCAGTTCTCGTATCTACAGTTCTGACCTGACTGCTCGGACCTGTCTCGGAAGAATAGTTCGTCGCGGGTCGGGTCGGTCGCCGACCGACCCGACCCGCGAGGAGTCGACTCGACCCGCGACGACCGGCCCCTGCGCCCCGACTTCGCGCGCTCACTCGCCGAGGTAGCCGAGCGATTCGAGGCGCTCCTCGACCTCGGCCTGCTCGTCGGTGTCGAACGCCTCCTCGTCGGTGTCCTCCTCGACGTGGTAGAGCACCTCCTCAAGGACGAACGCCACGTACTCGTCGGGGGAGTCGAACTCGGTGTACGGGAGTCGGTCGGCGACTCGCGAGACGAGGTGGTCGGGGAGGGTTACGTCGCTGGTCTGGCGGACGGCGGTCGCTTCTTCGGTCCCGCTCATGGTCCCCAGTTGCCCCACGACGGCCTTTGTTATACGCGGCCTGACCGCGAGTACGACCGGCCTTCGCGGTCGCGTCGCTCCGCGGTTCGAGCGCGCTTGGGCCCGCGGTTTGAACGCGCTTGGGCCCGCGGTTCGGGCGTCGCGGGCGGAATCCGACTCCGCGCGCGGAGTCGGATTCGGCGGCACGAGGTCGGCGGGGCGAAGTCGGACTCGGATGACGGCGTAGACGCCCCGTACGCGCCGACAGAGCGTCCATAACAAAGGACGACGGCGGAGTAGCGCCGCCAACCGTGACACCTTATCACCGAAACCGAGTCCGGGCCTCGTCGAATCGACCGCCGTTCCGTCGGCGCTCGCGCGCATGCGAGGTGATGCGATGAGCGGTGACAGCGCCCCCGAGAACCCCGACTCCGAGAATCGTAACGTCGTGATGGTGACCGTCGACAGCCTCCGGGCCGACCACTGCGGGTTCATGGGGTACGAGGAGGACACCACTCCGACGCTCGACCGGATGGCCGAGGACGGACTGGTGTTCGAGAACGCGGTCACGCCCGGCCCGAGCACGCTCGACGCGATGCCCGCCATCTTCACCGGCCAGTTCCCCGCCGAGCGCGACATCCGGTCGTCGTCCACCGCGGTCTCCTACGAGAAGATGCGCAGGCACATGCGGGCGCGCCGGAACGTCGCCGAGCGCTTCTCCGAGCGGGGCTACCGGACCGTCGGGTTCACCGCGAACCCGTGGACCTCGCGGTACACCGCGTTCGACGACGGCTTCGACCGCTTCGAGGACTTCATGGACGAGGACCGGTCGAGCGGTCTCATCGAGCAGAAGGTCACCGAGGGCGACTCGCTCACGGCGAACGCGGTCCGACACACCTTGAACTGGGTTCAGGAGCAGAACATGTTCCAGTCGTGGACCTCCTTCTACGACGACATCGTCGAGCGGGCGCGGGGCGACGAACCGTACTTCCTGTGGATCTTCCTCGTCGACGTTCACATGCCGTACCTCCCGACCGAGGAGTACCGGACCCAGTCGAAGTACGCGATGTTCCCCGCGAACCTCTGGCTCTACCTCAAGAACGACGCGTTCCCGGACTTCCTCCGCGACCGCTTGCTCCGGGCGTACGACGACGCCATCCGGTCGACCGACGCGTTCCTCGACCGACTGCGGTCGGACCTCGCGGAGGACGACCCGCTGTTCGTGGTCACCGCCGACCACGGCGAGGAGTTCGGCGAGCACACCATGTACAGCCACGGCGACGTGTACGACGAGCACGTCCACGTCCCCCTCGTCGTCGGTAACGGCCCCTCCGGAACCGTCGAGGAGCCGTTCTCCCTGCGGTCGCTTCCCGAACTCCTGCCCCGACTGGCGACCGAGGACGACGTGGACCTCGCCGAGTTCACGAAGCCGCTCGTCCGCACGAAGAACTCCGAGCGGAAGGCGCTCCGGGGCCAGCGGTACAAGTACGTCTCGACCGAGGACGGCGAGGAGGCCTACGACCTGACCGTCGGCGAGCACGACGAGCGCCCGATGGCGGAGTTCCGCGAACTCGGTCGCCGACTGGTCGAGCAGTGGGAGGCCGAAGAACGGGAGTTCCGACGGGTCACCTCGGCGGCCCAGCGGGTCGCCGCCGACGAGTCGGTGTGAGTCGCCACCCGCGTCTCGGTGTGAGTCGCCACCCGCGTCTCGGTCCTCGATAGGCCCGGACGCTCGCGGCGCGAGCGTCCGGGCCGACCGTCGAGTGCACTCGACGGTCGGCCTCCGGTGTGCGACTCGGTCCGGAACCGGGGAAAGAATTAATTCGGTCGGGAGAGACCGGTGGCGTATGCCCGGTGCAGTCTTCCTTCGGGGCGACGGCGTGACGCTCCGAACCGTCGAGGAATCAGACGTGGAGTTCCTCCGCGACACGCTCAACGACCCCGAGGTCCGAGCGCGGCTGATGACCAACAGGCCGCTCAACCGCCACCAGGAGCGGGAGTACTTCGAGGAGCGGATTTCGAGCGACGAGACCGTGAGCCTGATGATCTGTTCGGACGGCGAGACGGTCGGCAACGTCAGTCTGAGTCCCATCGACCAGCGGGCGGGCAACTGCGAGATCGGTCTCTGGGTCGCGCCCGACCACCACGGCAGGGGGTACGGAACCGAGGCGTCGCGGCTCCTGACCGGCTACGCCTTCGACGAACTCCGGATGCATCGGGTGGGTGCCCGGGTCTTCGCGCACAACGACGCGTCACGGCGCATCTTGGAGAAAATCGGCTTCGAGCGCGAGGGCGTCCACCGCGACGAGGCGTTCACCGGCGGCGAGTACGTCGACGTGTGCTACTACGGCGTGCTGGCCGACGAGTGGGACGGCTGAGCGTCGGGGCGCTCTCCCGGCCCTGCGGGGGAGTACCGGCTCCCGCGGGCCGACTCCCGGTTTGCCTCGCTTCGATTGCCCGTTCGCCAGAGTATAAATCCCGTGAGCGGAAACGCCGAGGAAATGGTGGTCGAACGGATACTGTCGCTCGCGACCGTCCTCGTCCTCGCGGCGACGCTCCCGCTCTCGCTCGTCGCCATCCGCGGATTCCGCGGCGCTCCCTTCGGTGCGGTTCTGCGCCCGCTCCCGGTGGTGCTCGTGGCGTACATCGCGCTGAACTCGGCGTGGGCGCTCGACGTCTCGGTTCCGCCCGCGTACCAGATCGTCACCTCGACGGTGGCGACCGGGGCCGTCCTCGTCTCGGCCGCCCACGTCCTCGTCCTGCTCACCGAACGGAGGAAACTCTGATGGACCTCGTGACCTTCGCGTTCATCGCCCAGACCGCCACGCTCGTCATCGCCAGCGCACTGCTCGTCTACCCGGTCGTCGCCTACGCACACAACGTCGCACACACGCGCGGGCTCCTGTTTCTCTCGGGGGCGTTGCTGGCGATAACCGTGTCGTACGTCGCGGGAATCGTGTTGGAGCTGTCGGTCGCCTCCGCGGCGTTCGACCTCGCCTCGGCACTGCTGGCGGCGGCCGGAATCTGGCAGTTCGCCCGCCCGTTCGTCCGGTTCGAGGACCCGGAACTCGACACCGAGACGGTCGAACGCGCGTCCGGAGGGTTCGAGAGTGCCGGGGACGACTGACGCCTCAGACTTCTCGCTGTCGCCCGGCGAGCAGGCGCTGGTCTCGGTGCCGTCGATGGGGTCGCCGCTGGCACACCTGCCCGACGAGGCGTTCGAGAACCTGCTGGTGGTGTCGGCGAAGGCGTCGCCCGCCAAGGTCGAGTCGCTGGTCGAGCGCCGCGGCGGCGACCCCGAGAAGGTCGGCGTGATTCCGGTCACGGGCTCGCAGGTCGAGTACGACGGACCGCTGTGGACCGCCGACTCGGTCGACCCCAGCGACCTGACCGGCATCAGCATCCGACTCTCGACGGCGTTGCGGTACGTCATGCGCGGCGGCTGGGTCGTCTTCGACAGCCTCAACGTCCTCCTGATGTACGGTCGCGAGGACCGGGTCTACCGACTCGTCGACTCCGTGGTCTCGAACGTGCGGGCCAAGGACGCCTGCGGCGCGTACTGCGTCGTGCGCGAGGCGGTCACCGACGAGACCTACTCGCGGTTCCGGGACCGTTGCGACGTCGCGGTCTCCGTCGAATAATTTCAGGACGTTGTGGTGCTGATTTTCCAGTTCTGTCTACAGATTACAGGATAATAAAATTAATAGCTCGTCGGGCGCTAAGGCCACGCACATGAAACGACGAACGTTCTTGGCGACCGGAGCGGCTTCTCTCACCGCGGTCGCCGGTTGCCTCGGCGGTGGCGGAGGAGACGAGCTACCCGTCACCCCCTCGGACGGGGACCTCGACGGTTACCCGCCGGAGTACGACGACGTGCCGGACGAGCGGGACGTCGACACCTCTTCGTTCAGCACCACCACGCAGAAGGGCGTCGAGGTACCGTTGGTCCCGGTGGACGTCGCCAAGTACTGGCACGCGCGGCGGGAGGCGCGGTTCGCCGACGCCCGCGGCGAGAAGCAGTACAAGGCGTCGCGAGTCGACGGCGCGGTACTGAGTCCCGCCGAAGAGTCGGCGCTGTCCGACGACGCCGACGCCGTGACGGACTGGCCGAAGGACGACCGCATCGTCGCCTACTGCGGGTGTCCCCACCACCTCTCGGGCATCCGCGCGGCGAGGCTCATCGACGCTGGCTACGAGGAGGTGTACATCATCGACGAGGGCTTCTGGGAGTGGCACGACCGGGACTACCCGATGCAGGGCGAGGACATCGACGAGCGACCCGAGAGCTGGGTCATCCGCGGCGAGACCGACCCGAACTACGCCCGCGACGACGCCTGGGCCTACCACGACCCGACGGGCCAGACCGAGGCCACCGGCATCACCGACGACGGCACCTACGAACTCCACCTCACGTTCCACGACGTGGGTCCCGACTCCACGGTCGAGGTCGAGACGCCCGCCTACTCGGTCGAGGGGACGCTCGCGGACCTGTCGGTCGGAACCGTTCGGGGATAGCTCGGTCGTCGCGCAAGGGTAGCAGACGAGCGACCGGGTTCAGTCCTCGGACGCGGCGGCCTGTTCCCTGTCGAGCGGGTCCTCGATCTCGCCCGTGACCGACTCCAGCAGGTCGGTCACGGTCACCAGCCCCACGACCGCGCCGTCCTCGACCACGAGCGCGAGTTCCTGATTTTCGGTCTGGAACTGGTCTATCGCGTCGCTCACGTCGGTGTCGGGCGAGAGCGTCATCGGCGGCGCGGCGAGTTCCGCGAAGTCGATGTCGCCGGACGCCAGTTCCTCGCGATGGCGCATGAAGACGGGAACGTAGACGATACCCCGGAAGTCGGTCAGTTCCTCGCCCACCAGCGGATACCGGGTCTGGGGGCGCTCTTCCATCCGCCGGAAGTTCTCCTCGGAGTCGACCTCGGTCGAGAGCGCGACGATCTCGTCGGGCGGGACCATCGTCTCGCGCACCGACTGGTCGCCGATTCGGAACGCGTTCATCACCTCGTCGCGGCGGTCCTCGGGCAGGTCGCCGCGTTCGAGCACCGACCCGAGTTCGGTGCGGAGGTCGGCCCGCGACTCGATGACGTCCTCCTCGGTTTCGAGCCACGCCCCGGTCATCTCGATGCCGAACAGCCTGAGCGTCCACTTCGCGACGCCGTCGCCGAGCGTGATGAGCGGCGAGATGAGCCAGTTGAACCAGTACAGCGGGGTCGCGCCGTACCGACACACCATCCGGGAGCGCTCGACCCCGAGGTACGTCGGGGTCTGCTCGCCGTGGGTCAGGTGGACGAGGTTGATGATGAGAAACGCGATGACCGCGCCCGTCCCGATACCGGCCAGCGCGGTGTTCGCGAACAGGGGTTCGAAGACGGCCGCCAGCGCGGGTTCGGCGACGATACCGACCGCGATGCTCGACGCCGTGATGCCGACCTGACAGGTGGTGAGGTATATCTCGAGGTTCTGGGTCATCTCCCACGCGCGCTGGAGCCCGGGGTTGTCGCCGACGAACTCCTCCTCGGTGTACTGTCGGGCCCGGGTCAACGCGAACTCGATGGCGACGAAAAAGCCGTTCGCCAGTATCAGGAACACACCCGCGACTATACGGGCGAGGACTTCGAGCGAGTTCATCACCTGACTATACTCAGACCCGATACAAATGAGTGGTGGGTACCCCGGAATCGCTACGAACGACTCGCGGGTACCGGAGCCGTCGGCTCTCGCGACGTTCGGTCGGTGCCGGAAACTCCCGGTAGGTTCCCCCGAGTTCTTGGTAATGTAAACCTATACCAAAGGTATTATAACCGAAGAAGTAGTGTAAATTTCTTATGGCCGGTTATTCACGACGGTCGTTTCTGAAGGTGAGCGGCACAGCACTCGGCGGAATCGCGCTCGGCAGTACGGTCACTGCCGCGGCGTCCAGCGAGCGGTTCCTCGTGGACGCGAAGAAGGTCTCGGCGTCCGAGGCCGAGTCGGCGGGACTCGAAGTCGTCCACGACGTGAGCGAGATCGACCTGCTGGTCGTCAGCGGGGAAGAATCCGACGTCGAGTCGCTCGGCTCGGCGTACGCCGCCGACAGCGTCTACTCGCTCGACCTGCCGGTCGGCGAGGACGCGCCCGTCACGGCCGAGGAGGACGCGACCGACGAGCCCGGGTACGGAATCCAGTGGGACAAGCAGGTCCAGAACGTCCCGGAGGCCCACGAGGTCACCCGCGGCGAGGACACGCGCGTGGCGATTGTCGACTCCGGCGTCGCGGCGGGCCACCCCGACCTCGAACACGCGGTCAACACCGACCTCTCGCGGGACTTCACGGGCGACGGTTACGGCGCGGGCGGTCCGTACGGCGGCTACCACGGCACCCACGTCGCGGGCATCGTCGCGGCCGACGACCGCAACGACGAGGGCGTCGTCGGGACCGCGCCCGCCACCGAGATCGTCGACTGCCGGGTTTTCTCCCCGACCGGAGGGGCGTCGTTCGCCGACATCGTGGCCGCCATCGTCTACAGCGCGTCCATCGGCTGTGACGCCGCGAACATGAGCCTCGGGGCGTACCCCGTGGCCCGACAGGGTCAGGGGAGCTTCTACGGCAAGGTACTCAACCGCGCGACGACCTACGCCAACAGTCAGGGCACCCTGCTAGTCGCGTCGGCCGGGAACGACGCCGCCGACCTCCAGCACGACAGCGACGTCATCAGCCTGCCCAACGAGGCCGCGAACGTGCTGTCGGTCAGCGCGACCGGCCCCATCGGATTCAACTGGGGCGACGAGGGCCTCGAAAGCCCCGAGTACACGCCCTCGGTCTACACCAACTACGGGACCAACGAAATCGACGTGGCCGCGCCCGGCGGCAACTACGACCCCGAAGCCGCAGAGGACGGCGTCCCCGGCTACTACTACGACTTGGTGTACAACACCCTCGCCGAACCCGTCTTCGACGACGACGGTTCGTATCTGGGCGCGGCGTACTCCTACGGCTGGCTCGCCGGGACCTCGATGGCCGCGCCGCAGGTCGCGGGCGCCGCCGCACTGGTCGCGGCACAGAACCCCAAGTACAACGCGAATCAGGTGCGTCAGGCCCTCAAGAACAGCGCCGACACCGTCGAGGAGTTCGACAAGACCTACTACGGCGCTGGCTTCCTGAACCCGGTCGACGCGCTGGAGTAAGTCGCCGACCGACGCCCGTTAGCTACCCGATTTTTCTTCGCCGACCGACGCCCGCCAGTCGTGAGTCTCTCGGTGGTGGGTCCTCCGAGCCGAGGGGCCCGGATGGGTCGGTCCCGGGACACTCGCGCCGCGCGGCGCGAGTGTCCCGGCCCGGTCGCGAGACGTGGCGCGGTCGCGCGAAGCAGTCTGGTCACGAGAAGCGACCGACCGCGAGTATCGACCGGGGCGCGTTCGACGCCGAACGGCGTCGAACGCGCCCCGACGGCCCGCCGGTCGGAATCCGGATTCTTTATGCGCCTGCTGTTAGTAGTCTTCTAACAACAGACTCGATAGCATGTCAAGGGACACACCCACGCGGAGGGTCGCGCGGTGAGAGCCAGCGACCTCTTCGCGGTCGTCACCGAGCACAGTCGCGTGGTCATCGCGGTCCTGCTCGTCCTGACCCTCGCGGTCGGGGCGGGCGCGCCGATGATCGAGCAGTCGTCGTCGCTCGATCAGTTCCAGAGCGACAGCACGGCCGCCGACAAACTCGATTACGCCGAGGAGAACTTCTCGTCGGGCGACGACAACACCACGACCGTCCAACTCATACTCCGGGGGGACAACGTCCTCTCGAAGGACGCGCTGGTGGAGTCGCTCGAAATCCAGCGGTCGCTCCGGGACAACGCAACCGTAAACCGGACGCTGGCCGACGACACCCAGTCGTCGGGCATCTCGAACGTCGTCGCGACCGCCGCAATCCAGCAGGAGCGCGCCGACGAACTCCGCGAGGACGGCGCGGAACTCGAACGCGACCGGGCGCGTCTCAACGCCACCGTCGAGAACCTCACGGTCATGCTCGACGAGACCCGCGAGGTCCAGCGCGAGTACGACGGACTCAACCGGTCGTACGAGGCTGGCGAGGTCAACGACTCGACGTATCGACAGCGTTCGAGCGAACTCGAATCGCGCTTCGATTCGATTCGCTCGGAGGCCGACCGCAGCCTGACCGACGAGCAGGACGCCCGGTTCGAGCGGTTGGTCGGCCAGACCCGGACGCTCCAACAGCAGATGGGCGGCCTGAACGCCTCCTACGAGCGGGGCGAGATCAACCAGACGACGTACCGCGAGCGGGCCGGTGAGGTCCAGTCCGGATTCGAGGAGGTGTACCGCGAGGGCGCGCCCGGCGTCCTCCGCGGGGAGTTCGCCGACCTCCGCGAGCGGGGCGACCGGTTGCAGGAGCGCCAGGAGGACCTGCAGAACGGCTCCCAGCCGACCCTCGACGAGCAGGTCGAACAGTTGCGGTCGATGAACGACTCGGAGGTCGAGGACGTGGTCACGACGGTGCTGAGCGACGACGGCGACGGGCCGTCGTCCCAAGCGTTCTCGTTCATGCCGACCTCCTACGACCCCGGAAGCACCGAGGCGAACGCGACGATGATCGTCGTCTTCCAGTCTCAGGAGGGCGAGACCTCCATGGAGGGCCAGGCGTCCACGGACATCGAGGAGTCCCAGCAGGCCATCCAGCGGGTCGCACAGGAGACGAGCGACCGCGAGGTGATGGTGTTCGGCGCGGGAATCATCAGCGAGGAGACCGACCGGTCGATGTCCGACAGCATCGCCATCGTCGGACCGCTCGCACTGCTGTTCGTGGTCCTGACCCTGCTCGTCGCCTACCGGGACCTGCTCGACATCCTGCTGGGGGTCCTCGGCATCTTCGCGGTGCTGATCTGGACGTTCGGCGCGATGGGGTGGCTCGGCATCACCTTCAACCAGATATTCATCGCGGTGCCGGTCCTGCTCATCGGACTCTCCATCGACTACGCCATCCACGTATTCATGCGCCACCGCGAGGAGCGCCAAGAACACGCCGGAGAGAGCGTCAGAGACGGGATGCGCGTCGCGCTCGCCAGCGTCGGCGTCGCGCTGACGTGGGTGACCGCGACCACGGTCATCGGCTTCCTGTCGAACCTCATCAGCCCGGTGCCGCCGATTCAGGACTTCGGCATCGTGAGCTCAATCGGCATCCTCGCGGCCCTGCTGGTGTTCGGCGGCCTCGTCCCGGCGCTGAAGGTCGAACTCGACTCCCTGCTCGAATCGTGGGGCTTCGACCGGAGCAAGCGCGCGTTCGGGACAGGCGGCGGCGCGCTCGGGTCGGCGCTCAAGCTCGGCTCGGTCGCGGCGCGAAAGGCCCCGGTCGCGGTCCTCGCGCTCACGCTGGTCGTCTCGGCTGGCGGCGCGTACGGCGCGACGCAGGTCGACACCAGCTTCCAGCAGGAGGACTTCCTCGCCGAGGACCCGCCGGGGTGGACCGACGACCTGCCCGAACCGTTCCGGCCCGGCGAGTACTCCGCGAAGGCCAACCTCGAGTTCGTCAACGACAACTTCGTGCGCGAGGACTCGCAGGCCCAGATACTCGTCGAGGGCGACGTTGCCAGCGCGGCGGCGCTCGATAGCCTCCAGCGAGCCGAGGACCGCGCGGTCGAGAAGGACGCGGTGGTCGTCCTCTCGAACGGCGACCCCCAGATTCAGAGCCCGCTGTCGGTGATGGAGTCGGTCGCCGACGAGAACGAGTCGTTCAACGAGACGTTTACCGCCGCCGACACCGACGGCGACGGCGTCCCCGACCAGAACGTCGAGGCGGTGTACGACGAACTGTTCGAGGTCGCGCCCGACCGGGCGGGCAACGTCGTCTACCGCGAGGACGGCGAGTACCGGGCGGTCCGGATGATCGTCTCGGTCGACGGCGGGGCCTCGTCGGCCGACGTGACCGAGCAGATGCGCGACGTGGCGGGAGTCGTCGAGGGCGACGGTCTCGTCGCCACCGCGACCGGTCAGCCCATCGTGTTCGAAATCGTCCAACAGCAGCTGCTCGACACCGTCATCCAGAGCCTGCTCATCACGCTCGTCGCGGTGTTCGCGTTCCTGATGGTCGCCTACCGGCTGGTCCACGGGAGCGCCACGCTCGGGGCGGTCACCCTGCTCCCGGTCGCGTTCAGCGTCTCGTGGATTCTCGGGACGATGTACCTGCTCGGGATGCCGTTCAACGTCCTGACGGGGATGATCACCAGCCTGACGGTCGGGCTGGGCGTCGCCTACAGCATCCACCTCAGCGAGCGGTTCAACGTCGAACTCGACCGTCGGGGGTCGGTGTGGGCCGCCCTCGACAAGAGCGTCACCGGGACCGGCGGCGCGCTGCTCGGGAGCGCGGCGACCACGGTCGGCGGGTTCGGGGTCCTCTCCGTCGCCATCCTGCCCGCGCTCCAGCAGTTCGGCATCATCACGGGGCTGACCATCGTCTACGCGTTCCTCGCCAGCGTCCTCGTCTTGCCGAGCCTGCTGGTGCTGTGGATGCGCTACCTCGGACCCGAGGTCAGTGAGTCGGCCGACCCGAGTCCCGCGGTCGCCAACGGTGGCGTCGCGAGTGAAACGAGCGACGCCTCGTCGGACCCGGGGTCCGACGGCGGGTCCGTGAGCGAGGCGACCGGAGCGTCGTCGGACGCCGAGTCCGACTGGGAGTTCGGAACTCAGGTCGACGACTCCGCGGCCGACCGCCGGGAGGACGACTGATGGACGAAGACGACACCGTCGAGCGAAGCTCGACGAGCAATCGGACGCAGTCCGATGACACCGCCGAGCGAAGCCCGACGAACGACCGGACGCAGTCCGATGACACCGCCGAGCGAAGCCCGACGAGCAATCGGACCCAGTCCGATGACGCCATCGAGGCCCTCGAAGACATGGGGCTGTCGAACTACGAGGCGAAGGTGTTCGCGGCGCTCCAGCGACTCGGCACCGGCACCGCCCGCGACGTGCATCGCGCGACCGACGTGCCGCGGTCGCAGGTGTACGGCGCGGCCGAGTCGCTCCAGGAGCGCGGTCTCGTCGAGGTCCAGCAGTCCAAACCCATCCAGTATCGGCCCGTCAGCCTCGACTCCGCGCGGTCGCACCTCCGCGGGGAGTTCGAGCGAACACAGGAGAAAGCGTTCGACTACCTCGAAGCCGCCCGCAAACAGCGCGGCGACGCCGACGAGCGACGAGAGGACATCTGGACGGTCCACGGCCGGACCAGCATCGACGGCCGGGTCGAGCAACTGCTGGCGGAGGCCGAGCGCCGGGTCGTCTTCGCGCTCGGCGAGGACGCCGACCCGCTCGCCGAGTCGGTCGCCGACGCCCTTCGCGAGTGCGCCGAGTCCGGCGTCGAGGTGCTGGTCGTGAACGCCGATGCCGAACTCCGCGAGCGGTTCGCCGACGACCCCGTGGCGTTCCGGGACCTCCCGGTCGACCACCCCCACGCCGACGACCCGGTGGGTCGGGTGGTGGTGGTCGACGGCGAGACAATCCTGCTGAGCGTCCGGACGGCGGGCGACGACCCCGAACTCGGCGACGAGACCGCCATCTGGTCGTCCAGAACCGGCATCGCGACGGTCCTCATCCAACTCATCGACGGCGGTCTCGGAGAGGCCGTGTCGGTCTGACCGCGGGGGAGTGCGAGCGCTGTCGGGTCCCGTCTTTTGGGGTCCCGCTCAGGGGTCGACCGAACGGCCGTCCCCGCAGTCGCCGTCGCAGTCGCAACCCCGGCCGAGGCCGAACGTCCCGTTGCAGTTCTCGCATCGGCCCGCCCGGAGGTAGACGAGGACGCCGACGACGATACCGGCGACGCCGACCGGCGTCCCGGACACCGACCCGACGGCCGGGACCGCGACCGCGCTCGTGCCGAGTAGCGAGAACCCGCTGCCGACGAGCAACCCAGCGAACAGCGACGCGAACAGGCGCGTGTTCGCTATTGCGCCGACGGTCGAGGCGATTCCGGTCTCGCCCGCGCGCTCGTCTGCTCCAGAGGTCATATCCGCACCTCTCACTCGGGCGTATTCAATCCCCGACAGTGTTCCCTCTAACCCGGACAGTGTTCCCGACCTCTAATCCCCGACAGTTTTCTCGGTCGCTCGCGTAGGTCGAGCCATGACGTGGTACGCGGTCGAGGACCTCGACGACGCCCTCGACGCGACGAGGACGCTTCTCACCCCGGTCGACCCCCGCCAGTGGCTCCGACTCGCGCTCGTGGTCTTCTTCCTCAGCGGCACCGGCGGCGGCCCATCGGCGACCGCGGGGAGTTCTACCGGTGGCCCGACCGCCGCGCCCGGCGGCCCGGGCGGTCCCGGCGGCGAACTCCGCCTGCCGCTCTCCCCGGAGGAGGTGCTGTCGGTCGGCCTCGCGGTGGTCGTCGTCGGGCTGACGCTGGGACTGCTGTACGCGCTGGTCGGGTCGGTCATGGAGTTCGTGTTCGTCGAATCGCTGCGCAGACGCCGCGCCCGGATTCGACGCTACGCCGACCAGCACCTCGCACGCGCGCTCAGACTGTTCGGGTTCCGGCTGGTCCTCGGCCTGCTGGTCGTCGTCCCCGCGGGCGGGGTGGTGCTGGCGGTGCTGTCGGCCGCGACGGGCGAACCGCGGGTCTCGCTCGGCCTCCTCGCGGTGTTCGTGCCCCTGCTCGCGCTGTTCGGAATCCTCGTCGCCGCGGTAGACGTGTTCACGACCCACTTCGTCGTCCCGGTGATGATCGGTCGGAACCTCGGCGTGCTCGCGGCGTGGCGGCGGTTCTGGCCCACGCTGACCCGCGAGTGGCAACAGTACGGCGTCTACGCCCTCGTCCGGCTCGTCCTCGCGTTCGCGGCGGGGCTGGTGTCGTCGGTGGTCGGGAGCGTTGTCGGCGCGATACTGTTCGTCCCGCTCGCGATTGCCGGGGTGGTGGCGTTCCCGGCGCTGGGCGGTCCGGCGGGGGTCGTCTCGAACCCGGCCGCGCTGGCGGCGGGGGTGGCGCTTCTGGTCGGCTACCTGTTGGCCGTGCTGGTCGCGCTCGCGCTCGTCCTCGTGCCCGTCCAGACGTTCGTCCGGTACCACGCCCTGCTCGTGCTCGGCGACACGAACCGGGAGTTCGACCTGATTCCGGAGCTCCGCCGGGAGTTGCGCGAGGCGTAGGTCGGACCTTCGCGCGGCGTGGAATCGCTCGGGGCGGCCTCAGACCCGCGCGCAGAGGTGGCGGCGCACCGACCGCTGACACTCCGCGAGGACCGAGTCGAGTCGCGCGAGGTCGGCCAGCACGGGGTGGTCGTCGGAGAAGTCGGCGTACAGCAGTCGTCGGACCTCGCGCATCCGGATGCCGGTGGGGCTCGCGTCGTCGTGGACCGTCTCGCGCAGCGACGACTGGCGCTCGCGGGCGAGTTCGTCGCACGTCTCGCGGAACGCTTCGAGGCGGTCGTGGCGCTCGCGCAACTGCTCGAACCCGAGCTGGAGGAGCGGCGTCTCGTCGGCCTCCGACACCCACTCCGTGATTCGGTCGAGTTTGTCGCCGACCGCCCCGAGCGCGTCGCGCTCGGTCGCGAGCGCGTCGGCGAGGAGTCGACACTCCGCGACGCGCTCGTCGGCCCGCGCGACCAGCTGGGCCTTCGACTCCGGCGAGAATCCGCCGCTGGCGGGCGAGAGCGCCGCCGCGATGTCGGGCGACAGCTCGTCGGCCACCGCCTCGTGCAGGGAGTCGGGGTCGGCCAGCGGAAGGACCGTCTCGCCGAACGCCTCGCGGACCGACTCCGCGCTCGCCGACGCGGCGCTCGCGGCCGCCCCTCCGGCCGCGAGCGCGCCGCCGAGCGCGGGGCTTCCCGAGCGGAGGCCGCCCGGCGACGGGCTACCGGACGACGCGCCGCCCGGAGACGCCCCGACCGACGCCGACGGGTTCGTCGGCCCCCCGCCGCAGTCGGCCGAAAGGGACCGAACGCGCCGACCGAACGCCTCGAAGGCCGCCCGCTTTCGCTCGGCGCGCTCGCGCTCGGCCTCCGCGCGCTCGACGGCAGCGTGGGTCCGGAGCTTCCCGGTCATAGTTTGGCGTCGAGTTGGCGGGCGACCGCGTCGTCGTCGAGCGGTTCGCCGTCGTGGCTGACGTGGACCAGCGGCGCGTTGTCCATCCGTAGCCACTCGCGCTCGCCGTCGCCCGAGAGCGTGACCGACCGCGAAGACCGCGGGAGGCCGTTCTCGCGCCGCCCCGCCGCGGGTTCGCGGGTCGAGACGAGCGTCGGGGCGTCGGCGCGGGCCTGGTAGGCGGCGAGTCGGTACTCGGGGAGCCCGGGGTCGGACTCGCGCAGCGCCTCGCGGTACTCGCGAGCGGCCGCGGCGGCCTCGCAGGCCGCCGCGGCCGTGGGAAACCGTCGGTCGGCGAGGGGGGCGGGGCGGCGGTCGGTCTCGGCGCACGCGACGTAGAAGTCCCCGTCGGGGGTCGCGAGGCCGTCGATTCGTCGCCGGAGTCTGTCGAGGGCGTCGGCCATGATTTAGGCTACCCTAAACTAGTTTAGGACGGCCTAAAATAGGTTGCGGATGCGGCCGACGCTGGAGGGAATCGGACCCGGCGGGAACCGAACGCCCCGGAGAACTCAGAAACCCCCCGGAGAACTCAGACGTCGGCGTACTCCTCGACCAGTTCCACCAGTTCCTCCTTCTCGACCGCGCCCTCGATGCGCTCCTCGCGCTCGCCGTCGACGAACACGTCGAAGGTCGGGGTGCCCTCGACGTTCCGTTCGAGCGCGAGCTTCTGGTGGTGGACCACGTTGACCTTCGCCACCGCGGCGAACGTCTCGCGCGCGACCGACTCCACGATGGGGTGGAGGCGCTGGCCCGCGCCCCCCGAGGCGTAGTAGTGGACCACCACCACGTCGTGGGCCGCGACCGTCTTCTCGAAGTTGCGCGACCCGTCGACGTACACCGGCGAGGGCGGCGCGCCGAGGCCGTGGTCGGCCATCAGCGCGCGCTTCTTTCGCTCTCTGACGGTCGAGAGGTCGTCGTCGCCGTCGCTCATTGCCGGACGATTGCGGGTACTGGGACTTAATTTTACGGCCTCGACTACGACGGGGGTAGGACCGGAAAGCCCCCGCCCGCTCGCTACGAAAAACAGAGTCAGTGAACGAGAACGCCTCGAAAGCCCCGCCCGCTCGCTACGAAAACCAGAGTCCGTGAACCAGAACGCCTCGAAAGCCCCGCCCGCTCGCTACGAAAACCAGAGTCCGTGAACCAGAACGCCTCGAAAGCCCCGCCCGCTCGCTACGAAAACCAGAGTCCGTGAACGAGAACGCCTCGAAAGCCCCCGCCCGCTCGCGGTCGCTCTGCAGGATATTCGCGCTCTCCGCACCGCCCGCGCGAATAGTTGCCTGCAGAGACGACTGAAGTGAACGCGAGCGGGCGGCCCCTTTCAGTCCCGCCCGGTGGTTGGTGTCACCGGGCGATTCGGGGTGGTTGGTGTCACCGGGCGATTCGGGGTGGTTGGTGTCACCGGGCGATTCAGGGTAGTTGGTGTCACCGGGCGATACGTTCCAGAACTACTCGGCTCCCGTCAGTTCCTCCAGCAGGAATCGCGCCAGTTCCTTGTCCAGCGGGTCGTTCGCGTTCCCGCAGTGGGGCGACTGGACGCAGGCCGGACACCCGCCAGCGGCGTCGCACTCGCAGTTTCCTATCATCTCGGCGGTGTTCGCCATCAGGTCCTCGACGGTCTCGTAGCCCTCGCGGGTGAGGCCCACGCCGCCCGGGTAGCCGTCGTAGATGAAGATGGTGCTTTGGCCCGTGTGAGGGTGAAGCGGCGTCGAGAGGCCGCCGATGTCGCCGCGGTCACAGAGGAGTTCGAGCGGAAAGAGCGATATCATCCCGTGTTCGGCGGCGTGGATTGCCCCCGGGAAGTCCCCGCCCTCGCGAATCTCCTGTTCTACGTCCTCGGGGACCGTGAAGTACAGGGCCTTGGTGCGCAGGGAGAGTTCCGGCAGGTCGAGCGACTCGCTGGCGAGGGCGTCGCCGGTCGAGCGGTCCCGGCGCTCGAACCCCGTGATCTGCTTGCGCATCGTCACCTCGGCGAACCGAACGGGCACGTCCTCGCGGGACGAGAGGCGCTTCTCGCGGCGGTCCTCCTCGACCGTGATGGTCTTCTCGTGGAGGGTCTTGGTGTAGTAGTCGGCCCACGTCGGCGAGAGTTCCGCGACCTCTCTGCCGAGGTCGAGGTCCACGACCTCGTAGCTCTGGCCCTGATGGTGGTAGATGGCTCCGGGGTGGGCGTCCGTGAGCGCGTCGCCGAAGGGCAGGGTGGCGATGGTGTCGTCGTTCCTGCGGTCGATGAGATTGATCTCGCGGTCGTCGATGCTCCGGAGGCTCATCTCGTGCTGGGGGCTCCCGGGGCCGTCGTACGTCCAGCGCACGCCCTTCGGGGTGTCGCGGCGCTCCAGTTCGCCCCGGGCTTCGAGGTCGGCCACGAGGTCCGGGAACGACTCGCCGAAGAAGCGGTCGTCGCCGGGTTTCAGCCACGTCTCTCGGGCGGCCGACCGGACGTGATCGGGCATCAGCTGGTCGTTCTCGGGATTCACGACCGCGCGCTCGGGGTCGCCCTCGAAGAGGTCGTCCGGATTGCTCAGGAGGTACTGGTCGAGCTGGTCCTCGCCAGCGACGAGGCCGACCAGCGCGGGGTCGTCGCCCCGGCCCGCTCGCCCGGCCTGCTGGAAGGCGGCCATCCGGGTGCCGGGGTAGCCGTCGAGCAGGACCGCGTCGAGGCCGCCGATGTCCACCCCGAGTTCGAGCGCGTTGGTGCTCCAGACCCCCCGGACCCCGCCGTCGTGGAGCCCCTCCTCTATTTCGCTCCGGCGCTCGCGGCCCAGCGCGGCCTGATACGCCGTGACGCTTCCGGCGAGGTCGCCCCGCCCGCGCTCGCGGAGAGCGTCGGCGCTCTCCATCGCGTAGCGCTCGGCGGCCTGTCGAGCGCGGGTGAACGCCAGCGTCTGGTAGTCCTTCGAGATCAGGTCGGCGAAGAGTCGCTTGGTCTCGGCGTGGTTGGACTTCCGGCGGCCCGCGGTTCCCGCCTCGGGGTTCTCGTATTCGGGCGGGTTCCACAGCACCCAGTGGGTCGGGCCGGTCTCGCTCGCGTCGTCGTCCACGAGGCGGAACGACGACTCGGCCTCGCCCGTGACCGCCGCCGCGTGTTCGACGGGGTTGCCGATGGTCGCCGAACAGCAGACGAAGTCGGGGTCCGAGTCGTAGCGCGCACAGACCCGCCGGAGGCGGCGCATGACGAGCGAGACGTGGCTCCCGAACACGCCGCGGTACTCGTGGACCTCGTCGAGCACCACGGTCTCCAGTCCTTTGACGAACCAGTCCCAGAGCCGATAGGCGTGGGGCAACAGCGCGTAGTGGAGCATGTCGGGCGTCACGAGCAGGACCGTCGGACGGCGGTCCCGGACGGCCTGCTTCTCCGATTTGTCGAGTCGGCCGGTGTACTGGGCGACCGAGACCCGACTCCCGAATCCCAAATCGCGGGCGAGTTCCGAGAGGGTCTCCTCCTGATCGTTGATGAGCGCGACCTGCGGCGCGATATAGAGCGTCCGGCCGCCGCGGTCCATCGCGCGCTCGAAGGCGGGGACGGTGTACGCGAGGCTCTTGCCGCTCGCGGTCGGCGTGGCGACCACGACGTTCTCGCCGTCCCGGACCGCCTCGACCGCCTCGGCCTGATGGCGGTAGAGTCCCGAGATGCTGCGCTTTTCGAGCGCGCTCTCCAGTCGAGATTCGAGGTCCACCTCCCGAACGTCGCCGTCCCTGCCGGGGAGGACGCGGTGGGCCTCGACCTGCCCGTCGTAGTAGGGTCTGCCCCGGAGCCAGTCTATCGTCTCGTCCACGTCCCAGGGGTAGGGTCGGGGTCCCTAACGGCTTTCGCCGTGGACCGGAAGTGAAGTGCGGGACGTAGTCGACTGAATTCGGCCGCTTCGTTTCGTAACTCAGGGGACGACTTCCCCGAAAGCCCCCGTCCGGTCGCGGGCCCAGGCCCGCGACCGGACGGCCCCTTTCGGTCCTGCCCGGAATGGGTCGTCGACTCTCGGGGTGCGTCGACGGCCGAACGGGACCGGGGACCGGGTCGCGCTCGTCCGAGCCAAAGCAGTCGATCCAATCTCGGGAAGAACGATTAAGGGTGCGCGAGTGGTGTTCGGCTTCGGGGGAGAACCAATGGCAGACGACGAACGACGACACGGATCAGGGAGCGTCGAACCGGGGAGCACCGACCAGCGCGTGGGGATGAAGGCGCTCGAAGAGCGCGGTCTCGACCCGGAGGAGCTCCGCGAACGGCTCATCGACGCCATCGGCGCGGAGTTCAGCACGTACTACTACTACACCAACCTCCGGATGCATCTCGCGGGCCACGAGGACTACAAGGAGATAACCGAGGACGCCCGCCTCGAAGACCGCGCCCACTTCGAACTGGTCGCGCCGCGGGTGTACGAACTCGGCGGGAGTCTGCCGACCGACATCGGCGACTTCATGGACCGGGCGTCGTGTCCGCACGCGGAACTGCCGGTTCCGATGGCGGGCGATTCGCCCGACCCCGCGAACCTCGACGCCGAGAGCATCCTCGAAGTGTTGCTGGAGGCCGAGCGGTGTGCCATCCGGACGTGGGCCGAGGTCTGCGACATGACCCACGGCAAGGACCCCCGGACCTACGACATGGCGAGTCGCATCCTGCAGGAGGAGATCGAACACGAGGCGTGGTTCGTCGAGCTCCTCAGCATGGAGCGCGACGGCGAGATCAACCCCGCGGGCCACTTCGTCCGGGGCGAACCCGGCGAGGCGCCCTACTCGACCAACCGCCGCATCAACGACTCGGCCTGAGAGCCGACGAATCGCCCCGAGTTCGGCGAGTCGGTCCCCGCGGGACCGACTCGCCGGGGCCGACACGTTCAACCCTATTTGGCCGGTACTCGTCCCCGTGAGTAGCTACACGGTCGCCATCGAGGTGCCGGACGACTGCGACATCGAGCAGGCAGGGGAGACGGTCGAGATCGAGGTCCACGAGTCGGCGTTCGTCCTCGCGGCGGCCCGCGAGGCCGGGGTCTGGCTCCCCGCGGATTGTCAGCAGGGGTGGTGTACCACCTGCGCCGCGAGACTCCTCGAAGGCGAGGTCGACCAGTCGGCGGCCCGCCGCTACTACGACGCCGACCGCGAGGCGAACCTCGTCCTGACCTGCGTCGCCAAGCCCCGGTCGGACCTCCGCATTCGAGCCTGTCAGGAGGAGGAGATGCTCGACCACCGCGCCGAACACGACAGGCCCCCCGGCCGGTCGAAGCGGTAGGAATCGGGGGCAGTCGCTCGCGCCTCGCGCGGCGGTCGCTCGCGTCCCGCGAGCGACCGCCTTTTTGCCGACGGCGGCCGATATCCCGTCCATGGACTACCACGCCGTGCTGGTCTACGACGGCGAGTGTCCGTTCTGCTCGGCCGCGGCAACGGCGCTCCGGCAACTGGAGGGCGTCGGAGCCATCGCGTGGGGCGAGGACGCCGCCCAGGCCTTCCTCGACGCCCAGTTCGGCGAGGCCCCCTTCGCGCTCTTCTTCGCGGATTCGCGCGAGGAACGGGTGTACGTCGGCCGGGAGGCGGCCCGCGAGCTCTGCGAGCGCGCCGGGATGCCCGTGCTCATCGGTGATATCGTCGGCGACAACTACGAGTCGCTGGCCGACGCGGTCCGGACCGTGACGCGGGCGGAGGGCGACCCCGACCCGTACCACGGCGCGTTCTCGATGTCCGACCCGGCCCGGGACGCGTTCGCCGACCTCGCGGCCGAGGCGAGTCACACCGCGACGGTCGGCCGATAGCGGTCGCTATCGACCGACCGTCGCGAGCGCCGCGGGCGTTCAGCGGTCGCGCGTCACCGCCTCGCCGGGCGCGGTCGCCGCGCCCGGCGAGAGCGTCACGCCGGGATTCAGACTGGTGTTGATGCCGGTTTTCGCACCATCGCCGACGACGACGCCGAACTTGCGGCGGCCGGTCGAGACGCGCTGGCCCTTCACCGTCAGCTTCACGTCCTCGCCGTCGTGGCGGAGGTTGGCGACGTTCGTTCCGGCGCCGAAGTTGACGTTCCGGCCCAGAACGCTGTCGCCGACGTAGCTGAGGTGGGCGACGTGAGTTCCGCGCCCGAGCACGCTGTTTTTGACTTCGACGGCGTGGCCGACCTTTGCGTCCTCGCCGAGGAGGGTAGCACCGCGAATGTAGGCGTTGGGGCCGACGTGCGCGCCCGAACGCACGAGTGCGGGCCCCTCGATGACGACGCCCGCGTCTACCGTCGCGCCGTCTTCGACCACCACGTCACCGCGGAGGTCGGCCGACTCGTGGACATCACCGCGAATCGCGCGGTCGAGTTCGCCCAGTTTCCACTCGTTGGCTTCGAGGAGTTCCCACGGGCGGCCCACGTCGAGCCATCGGTCCATCTCGACCGCGGTCACGTCGTACTCGTCGACGACGCGCGCGAGCACGTCTGTAATCTCGCGTTCGCCGCGCTCGCTCTCGGTCACGTCCAGCCACTCGCGGGCTTGTGCGGGAAAGTGGTACGCGCCGGTGTTGGCGAGGTCGGTGGGCGGGTGGTCGGGCTTCTCGACGATGTCGGTGACCGTCGCCCCGTCGGCCGAGAGCACGCCGTAGTTCGAGGGGTCGGTGACTCGGTAGGCGCCGACCGCCGGACCCGCATCGAATAGGTCGGCGATGGCGGCGGGGTCGTAGAGATTGTCGCCGTTGAGCACGGCGAACTCCCCGTCGAGGTGGTGTCGGGCGGCCCGGACCGCGTCGGCGGTGCCCGCTTGCTCGGATTGAACGGCGTACGCGACCGGGACTCCGGCGTACTCCTCGCCGAAGTACTCCCGGACCGCGTCGGCCTCGTAGCCCACCACGAACACGAGTTCGTCTGCGCCAGCGTCGACCGCGGCCGTGGCGGCGTGGGCCGCCAACGGCCGGTCGGCCACCGGTAACATCGGTTTCGGGACCGACGCCGACAGCGGCCGGATACGGGTGCCTTCGCCCGCCGCGAGAATCACTGCGTGCATGCGCGAGTTCTTCGTCCTCGTCGCTCTTATCGGTACGTGGTTCGGCGGCGGCGGTCGGACCGACCGCCGCCGCCGAATGCGGCGGATGCCGACCCCGATTCGGGTCGGCCGAGGCTCCGACTTGAACTCCTTGCATACTTCTGCCGCGCTCTTTTACGGTTCTGGTAACTTCGTTCCGATGGAAACTCGGGAGTCGTTTCGGTCTCGGCCGCCGCAAGCGTAACCGATTCCCGTAACGACCGACCTTCGGTGCGTGGAAAAGAAATGTCGGCCGGAGCCTCGTTTCGGCGAGCATCGACGACGAACCGAACCGCGTTTCCGAAGGGTAATAGATTAATAGCCGTGATACCGATAGCATACGTTACTCGCGAAGCTATCTGTCCCATCGAGTGAGAACCGACCGATGAACACGAGCCACTACGAATGAACATCGATACATCCGACAGGAGGCGACTCGAACAGTCCTCGAACGTCCTCCTGCTGGCCCCACTGACGCCGACGGGCAATCGCGCCTGTCTCGAACTACTCGCGTCGACGACACCGCCCGAGCAGGCGAACGTGGCCGCCATCACGTACACGCCGCCGCCCGAGACGTGGATCGCCGACTGGCGAACGCGCGTCGAGACGTTACCGGCCGAACTCGCGTTCATCCACGCCAACAAGATTCAGACCGCCTCCGAGGAGGAATCGCTCCCGGAGGGCGTGAGCGTCGCCCGCGTCGACCCCAACCAGCCGATGGACATCATCGCGCCGCTGAGCGAACAGCTCACGCGCTGGGAGGGCAACGGCAACGAGACGGTGGTCTCGGTCCAGACGCTGAGCGTCCTGCTCGAATACGTCGACTTCGACACCGCGTTCCGGTACCTCCACATCCTCACCCACCGGGTGCAGGCAGCGGGTGCCATCGGGTTCTATCACATGGACCCCGACATCCACGACGAGGAGACCGTCAACACCCTCAAATCGCTGTTCGACGCGGTGGTCGAGGTCTCGGCCGACGGCGAGGAGTGGTCGGTCTCGGAGACCTACGGCGACCGGACCGCGACGAGCGACCACGCCCAGACCCACGACACCGACGTGTCGGTTCCCGACTCCGAGGAGGGGCTGTTCACTTCGCTGCGGAACTCGCTCTCGGGACTGTTCTCCGGCGGCGACGCGGGGGACGGCGCACCGACCGCCGTCGGCTCTCCCGAGCGTGCGGGGAACGATTCGCCGACCCCCGAACCCGACCGCTCCGGCGGGTCCACCAGCGTCGGCGACCTGCCCGACGAGGCGATGCTCACCGACGAAGACCGCATCCGAGAACTGCTCACCCGGTACGGCGGCCGGATGAAGCAGGCCGACGTGACCGAAGAGACCGACTGGTCGAAGTCGACCGTCAGCCGCAAGCTGTCGAAGATGGAGGAGAAGGGGCTCATCACGCGAGTTCAGGTCGGTCGCGGGAACCTCGTGTTCCTGAGCGGCTACGAACCCGAGACCACCAAGTCGCCGTTCGAGGGGGAGTCGAGCTGACCATGAGCGCGAACCGCCCGCGAGCGAGACCGCTCGTCCGGTCGCGCGACCGACCGGTCGGCGCGCGTGCAAGGACGCTTAAGTTCTCACAGTATGAGTGAATCAACACGGACCCCATGTGATACCGGACCCATGCCCGACCAAGCGACCGTCCTGATAGTCGACGACGAGAAGCCGATCACCGACGCCTACGCGCGGTGGTTGGAGGACGACTATCAGGTCCGCACGGCCTACAGCGGGTCCGAGGCGCTCGAAAAGCTCGACGACGCGGTCGATGTCGTCCTGCTCGACCGGCGGATGCCCGACCTCTCGGGCGAGGACGTGCTCGACAGAATCCACGAGCAGGGGCTGACCTGCCGGGTCGCGCTGGTCTCGGCGGTCGAACCCGACTTCGACATCCTCGAACTCGGGTTCGACGCCTACCTCGAAAAGCCCGTCTCGGACGCAGACGAACTCCTCGAAACGGTCGAGACCCTCCTCCAGCGCACGACCTACGACTCTCAGATGCAACAGTTCCTCTCGCTGGCGACCAAGAAGGCGGCGCTGGAGACCAAAAAGAGCCCCGAAGAACTCAAAGCCAGCGAGGAGTACGAGTCGCTCCGGGAGGAGCTCGCCGACCTCCGCGCACAGTTGTCGGACACCGCGACCGGCCTCGACGACGAGGACCTCCGGGCGGAGTTCTACGACCCGTCGGACTGACGGCCTGCTCCGGGGCGGCCCGCCACGAACGTCGCTCACGGCCCGCCTCGAACGCCGCTCACGGCCCGCGACGGCCGTCGCGGGCCGTGAGCGGGGCGCGGCGGGTCGCGTTCACCGGTCGTATAAGTGCTTCTGGCGACGAGGAGTAGCTACGAGTGGCAGTTCGTCTCCGCGTTCACCCTTCCTTCGTTCCGAGATTCTCCGCCTCTTTCGTTTCGGGACCGGTCGGTGACCGCTCGGGGAGCGGGCCGGGTCCGGGACCCACGGGTCCCGGACCCGGCCCCGGCCGACCCCCTCGCGGACCCGGCCCGGTCGGCCGCGAGTCAGTCGTGGACCAGCACGTCGAGCACGTCCGGCCCGTCGCGCTGCATCGCCTCGGCCAGCGCCGCCGAAATCTCGTCGGGGTCCTCGACTAACTGTCCGCGAGCGCCGTGGCTCTCGGCGTTCGCGGGGATGTCCACCGGCGGTTCGAAGTCCATCCCGACGAACTCGTGGTCGTCGTCCTCGCCGCCGAACAGCTTCAGGGTGTTGTCCTTGAGGATGCGGTAGTTGCGGTTGTCCGAGACCACCACGGTGAGGTCCACGTCGTGCCTCGCGGCCGAGTACAGCGAGTGGGGATAGTAGAGGTACGACCCGTCGCCGACGAACCCGACCACGTCGCGGGGGTCGTCGGCCTGCGCTTGGGCGATTCCCGCGCCGACCGACGCCGGGAGGCCGTAGCCGAGGCCGCCGCCCTTGTTCGAAACGTACTGCTCCGGCGAGAACGACCACCGCGACAGCATCGCGTACTTCGAGGTGACGCCCTCGTCGACGACGAAGGCGTCCTCCGCGACCTCGCGCATCGCGTCGACGAGTTCGGCCTTCGAGGCGCGGGGGTCGTCGGTTGCGTCGGCCCCCATCTCGGCCGTCCGGGCCTCGACCATCTCGCCGACCGCGGCCACGCGTTCGAGGCGGGCCTCGCGCGTCTCCGCGGAGACGCGCGAGGCCACCCTGTCTGCGAGGTCGGAGAGTACTCGGCCGGGGTCGCCGAGTACGGCGGCGTCGGCTGGCTGGTTCTTGCCGACCTGCCACGCGTCGTCGCTGACGTGGATGCAGGTCGTGTCCTCGGAGACGAGCGGACCCTCGTGGCGGGTCAGCGTGGTGTTGGTCGAACACCCCGCGAGCACCAGCACGTCGGTCCCCAGCAGGGTCCGGGCGAGGTCCTCGTCGGGCGGGACGAACGACACCCACTGGTCGTGGTCGGTCGGGAAGTCGACCTCGCAGGCGAGAATCTCGCCGTGGACTCTCGCGCCCGCGGCCTCCGCGAACTCGACCGCGGCCTCGACTGCGTCCTCGCCCGAGCGCGCGACCCCGTCGCCGACCACGAGCGCCACGTCGTCTGCGCCCTCCGCGAGGAGTCGCGCGGCCGACTCGATCTGGTCGGGGTCGCCCCGCCCCGCGTCGGGAATCGCGCCGAGTCGCTCGGGGGACGCGTCGGTCTCGTCCATCATCACGTCCAGCGGGAGCGCGAGGAACACGGGGCCGGTCGGGGGCGTGAGCGCGACCCGGAACGCCCGCCGGAGCATGGTCGGCAGGGCGCGCACGTCCCCCACCTCGGCGCTCCACTTGGTGAACTGGTCGGCCATCTCGACGAGGTCGCCCGACAGGATGGGATCCTCGTGGCGGAAGTCGGTGCTGTGGTTGCCCGCGGTGACCACCAGCGGCGCGCCGGTCACGCTCGCGCCGTAGAGGTTGCCGAGGCCGTGGGCGAGGCCGGGCGCGACGTGGAGGTTCACGACGCCGACGGGCGTCACCGCGTCGTCGTGGTGGGCGTGGTACCGGCGGGTCTGGGCGTATCCGGCGGCCATCCCGACCGCAACGTCCTCGTGGAGGCCGAGGACGTAGTCGAGGTCCGAGTCGGCCAGCGCCGACATCACGGGCAACTCGGTCGTCCCGGGGTTGCCGAATACGTGCGAGACCCCGTAGCGTTCGAGGGCGTCGACGAACAGGTCGGCTCCGGTGTAGGCGTCGTCTGGCATGGTTCGACGATGGGGAGCGGGCGACATAACGATACGCGTCGCGGTAGGGAGACCGCGCCTGCGTTTAAGTGGTTCTGGCGACAATGGATAGATACGAGGGCGGGCGGTCGCGTTCTCGCCGGACTCGCTAGACTTCGAGCGACCGCTCCGACCGCCGACCCCGACCCGGAAGCGTATTTTTAAATCACCCCGGGCCCATAGAAGCGTCCAATGACGGGAAGCGGGACCCACCCGCAGACCGCGACGTGGCAGTATCGGCCCTCCGACGGCGAACGCGACGCCGAGCGACCGCTGAGTCAGCGCCCCGGCGACGGGTCGGTCGCGCGCGCCGACCTCCAGCGCGACGCGACCGTCCGGCGGTGGGGTCCGGTGACCCCGGCCGCGACCCAGATCGGGCGGGCCGAGTCGCCCGAGGCCGACCTCAAAGAGAGCGTCCGGCGACTCCACGAGGAACGTCACTCCGCGACCGCGGGGCACGGCGAGCGAATGGCCCGCCTCGACAAGCTCCGTATCGCCCACGCGCTCGCCAACGACCTGTCGCTGACGCCGTGGCAGCGCGACCGGGTCGTCGGGGTGATGGCCGACCTCGACCTGACCGCGTTCGGGAGCCAGCGCGCGATTCCGACGGTCGCGCTCGTCGTCATCCGCCACGTCGTGGACCGCGAGCGCGAGCGGTATCTGGGCCTGCACGACACCGAGTGGATTCGGGACCTGCCGCCCGAGCGACTCGAAGCCCTCTACGACCAGTTCGACTCCATCACCGACGACCCCGAGTTCTCGGCCCTCGCGGCCGAGCACGGCCTCGACATCACGAGCCTGAACCGCCTCCGGCGCGTTCTCACCGACCAGCTGGAGGCCCGCGAGCTGGAGGACGCGGTCTACGGCCGCAACCCCCACCGGGACCCGAACCTGCCGAGCGTCGAGGCGCGCCGACCCGACGAGTAGCGAGACCAAACCAGAAATATTTGGCGTCTGGGCACCGAAGGGCGACCGTGCCCACGTTCGTCGAAGCTATCCAGTCGGTCGAGAGCGTCCCGGAGTTCAGTCGGCGGCTGTCCGACAGGGTCGAGACCGTCGGCGAGGCCGTCGACGCGCTCGAAGCGTGGATACGCGAGAGCCGGGCGACCCACGAGGACCTCCTCGCGGAATACGAGGCGGTCAAGTCCCACGCGAGGGACGAGATTCGACGCGAGACCGACGAGTCCGTCGAGGACGTTCCCGCCGAGGAACTGCTCGACCACCCGGCGGTCTCGGAGGCGACGAAAGAGCGCCTCGGGGAGTCCGGAACCAAGCTGTTCGCGTACCTCGACGCGGCCGACTCCTACGGGGACGCCCGCGCGGAGCTTCTGGGCGGGCTGACCGCCGAACTGGAACTCTACGAGGACCTCCTGTCGGGCGTCTCGGCGGGCGAAACGTCGGTCGCCGAAGCCAAACAGCGCATCGCGCGGTTCGCCCGGACCGACGCCGTCGGTCCGGCGAACCGGACCGCGGCCGACGTAATCCTCGAATCGACTGACGGCGGGGAGTGACCCCGTCCCTGATTCCGACCCCGACCGGTGAGGAGAGACCTGTGTCGAAGGGGTGTGCCGAAGGGGTGTGCCGAAGGGAAGCGTGGCGGGGGCGAGGCCGCGGTGTCCCGAAGTCGAACGGAGTAACGTTTTATAGACCGAAGTGTGTTATCTAACCGCTATGGTAAATCTTGTCACGAATGTTCGGGAGGTCGCGTCGGAGCATCCCGACGAACTCGCGGTCTCCTTCCGGGGTCGAGACGCGACGTACGCCGAGTTCTGGGCGCGGACCGGGCAGTTCGCGGCCGGACTGGCCGACCGAGGCGTGGGCGCGGGCGACCGGGTCGCGGTGTACCTGCCGAACCTTCCCCAGTTCGTGACCGCGTTCCACGGCACGCTCCGGGCGGGCGGCGTCGTCGTTCCGATGAACCCCCAGTACAAGGCCCGCGAGATACGCCACCTGCTGGCCGACAGCGAGGCCGAGGTCGTGGTCACGCTGAGCGACCTCGTCCCCTTCGTCGAGGAAGTACGGGACGACACCGACGTCGAGCACGTCGTCACGGTGGGAGAGGGAGCCGACGCCGGGACCGATTTCGAGGCGTTCCTCGGCGACGACCACGAGTTCGCGGTCGTGGACCGCGACGACGACGACGTGGCGGTCCTGCCCTACACCAGCGGGACGACCGGCCAGCCCAAGGGCGTCCAGTTGACCCACCGGAATCTCGGGTCGAACGCCACGATGGCCGCCGACCTCGTGCCCGGCGGCATCGGTCCGGACGACAGGCAACTCGGCGTCCTCCCGCTGTTCCACATCTACGGGATGACCGTGGTGATGAACGCGACGCTGTTCAACGGCGGGGCCTACTACCCGCTCCCCGAGTGGGACGCCCAGGAGGCCCTCTCGCTCGTCGAGGACGAGCGGCTCACGCTGATGCACGGCGTCCCGGCGATGTACAACGACGTCATCAATCAGCCCAACGCCGAGGAGTTCGTCCTCTCGTCGCTCCGGCTCGCGGGCGTCGGCGGCGCGGGCATCCCCATCGAGGTCCTCCGGCGGTTCGAGGAGCTGTACGACGCGACCATCTACGAGGGGTACGGCCTCACGGAGACCAGCCCCGTGACCCACTTCAACTCCCCCGAGCGGGGTCGCCGCGTGGGGAGCATCGGCAAGACGCTTCCCGGCGTTCAGGCGATGATCGTCGGCGACGACTTCGAGGAGCGCGACCCCGTCGAGGAGGGGCCAGTGGACGAAGATGAAGCCGATCTGGACGGAATCACGGGCGAACTCGTGGTCTCCGGGCCGAACGTGATGAAGGGCTACTACCGATTGGCGGAGGCCAACGAGGAGGCGTTCACCGAAATCGACGGAAGTCCCGCAAGCGAAGCGAGCGGGACCTCGGAGGAGCAGGGCCCCTCCGGAACCCGGTGGTTCCACACCGGCGACATCGGCTACCGCGACGAGGACGGCTACTTCTACGTCGTGGACCGCAAGAAGCACGTCATCAACACCGCGGGGTACAACGTCTACCCGCGGGAGGTCGAGGAACTCCTGTTCGAACATGAGTCGGTCGCCGACGCCGCAGTGGTCGGGATTCCCGACGACCGCCGGGGAGAGACCGTCAAAGCGTTCGTCGTGCCGGTCCCGGACGCCGACGTGACGCCCGACGAGATACAGCAGTACTGTCTCGACAACCTCGCGGAGTACAAACACCCCCGCGAGGTCGAGTTCGTCGACGAACTCCCGCGGACGACCACGGGGAAGGTCCAGAAGTTCGAACTCCGCGAGCGCGAGACGGGGGCCGAGACCGCGGCGGAGTGACCCCCCGCCGTCGCGGTCCGAGAGAGCGTCGCGACGCTCGGAAAGCGTCGTAACTGCCGGTCGGAGTCACCGCAGAACCCGGGCGCACGCCCCTCGTATCTATCCCTTGTCGCCAGAACCACTTAAAGCGATTCGGGCGGGCGTCGCCGTGCGACGCCCGCCCGAATATTCGGCAATTTTTTTATGTTTGTCGCCGCAGTTGTCATCCACACTCTCGGCGGGCCGCGCGGCGCGCGCCGCGCGGCCCGCGGCACGGCCGTCGGGAACCCACCCGACGCGAACGCACGCACCCGACGCGAACCCACGCACCCGACGCGAACCCACCCGACGCGAACACGTCCGACGCCAACACACCGCCCCACTCCATGACCGACACGTCGCCCCCGCTGGTGCCCGACGACGAGGAGGCCCGCGACCGCCTCCGGGTCCTGCTCGCGGTCTGTTGCGTCGTCGCGGTCGCGCTCGCGGCGCTCGTCCTCCCGGCGCTCACCGGGGCCGGACCCGGCGGGTCGCCGCTCGGGTCGGCGATTCCCCAGCCGGGGGTCGACCCCTTCGACGAGGGGCCGGACGGCGGTGGCGGCGGCGCGGCCGCGCTCGACGGCGCGGGCGGTCTCGGCGCGCTGAACCCGGGCGACACCACCTCGGTCGGCGGGTCGCTAGCCGACGAGGGCGAGACCAACGCCTTCCGGTCGCAGAACGCCGAGGTCCACTTCACGGTGGAGAGTTCGACCGCGAGCTACTGGCGGACCGGCGCGTACGACACCTACACCGGGGGTGGGTGGGAGCAGTCGGGCGAGCGCCGACCCTCCGACGGCAGCCTCGAACGCGACGGGATTCGCGGCGAGCGCGTCGAGTACGAGGTGACGCTCGCCCGGCAGGGAACCGCGCTCCCGACCGTCTGGCGGCCCGCTTCGGTCTCCGGGACCGACTCGGTGTACGTCACCGACGCGGGCGCGTTCGAGACCGACGACGCGCTCGGCGAGGGAACCAGTTACGAGGGAGTGAGTCACAAGCCCCCCCGCGACCCCGCGGTCCTGCGGGCCGCGGGCGAGGACTACCCGACCGATATCGAGGAGCGGTACACCGCGCTCCCCGCCGACACCGACCGGCGTCTCGGGGAGTTCACCGCGAACCTGACCGAGGACGCCGACGACCCCTACGAGACCGCGACCAGGGTCGAGTCGTGGCTGGAGGAGAACAAGAGCTACTCGCTGAACGCGAGCGCGCCCGGCGAGGACGCCGCCTCGGAGTTCGTCTTCGAGATGGACGAGGGCTACTGCGAGTACTTCGCCACCTCGATGACCGCGATGCTCCGGTCGCAGGGCGTGCCCGCCCGATACGTCGTGGGCTACTCGACCGGTCAGGAGGTCGGCGCGAACACCTATCAGGTCCGGGGGATGAACGCCCACGCGTGGGTCGAGGTCTACTTCCCCGAGGTCGGGTGGGTCCGGTTCGACCCCACGCCCGGGAGCGACCGTCTGGATGCCGAACGCGACGCCTTCGAGAACCGGACCGGCGAGTCCGGCGACGAGTACGCCCCGACCGAGGAGGGGAGCCCGAACGAGACGTTCTCTGCCGAGGAGACGGCCACGACCCCCGACGAGTCGGGGACCGAGACGACGGGCAGGTCAGGAACCGAGACCGCGCGCGAGTCGGAGACCGAGGGGAGTCCGACGACCACCGACTCGTCGCCGGAAACGTCTGAGTCCGAGACGACCGAGGGTTCCGAGACGTCTGGAACCACGACCGAGGAATCCACGACGACCGAAGAATCCGCGACGACGACGGAATCGTCCGAGAC
Organism: Halorussus salilacus; assembly: GCF_024138125.1. Taxonomy (NCBI): domain Archaea; kingdom Methanobacteriati; phylum Methanobacteriota; class Halobacteria; order Halobacteriales; family Haladaptataceae; genus Halorussus; species Halorussus salilacus. Next base: position 193,049 of record NZ_CP099993.1, on the reverse strand, counting down.
AACCACCACCGAAGAACCCGAGACGACCACGACGGAGGAGGAGTCCGACGACCGAGACAGCTACGAGGTGGAACTCGATCCCGACCCGGTTCCCGGCGAGAGCGTGACCGCGACCGTCACGCGCGAGGGGTCGCCCGCCGTCGGCGTCGCCGTGCGGTTCAACGGCGACCTCGTCGGCACGACCGACGGGCGGGGACGGTGACCGGCGAGGTCCCCTACGCCCGGAACCTCACGGTCACCGTGGGGACGCCGAGCGCGCGGGCGCGCTCGGCGTCCCACCCCTCCACGACGCCGACGCGCCGCGGTCGCTCGGGGGGCCGCCGGAGTCGCTCTTCGCGCGAAACGAGACGAACGAGTCCCGGTCGTACTCCCTCGACACCGACGCCGAACTCGCGGTCTCGGGCGACGCCGCCACCGGCGAGGAGGTTGTCGTCACCGCCACCGTCTCGGGCGTGCCCGTCCGGGACGCCGCGGTCGAACTCGACGGCGAGCGCCTCGGCGAGACCGACGGGCAGGGCAGAATCCGGGTCCGGCTTCCCGAGTCGCCGGGCAACGCCACCCTCGCGGTCGAGCGCGGGCCGGTCTCGGGCGAGACCACAGTCTCGCTCCCGGACCTGACGGTCTCGGCCGACCCGGTCCTGCCGGTCGCCCTCCCCGGGACCGGCGTCGAGGTCGCGGCGGCCTACGGCGACGAACCGGTCCCCAACGCCAGCGTTCGGGTCGGCGGCGGGGAACGCCGGACCGGCCCGAACGGCAGCGCGACCGCGACCCTCCCGTTCGGTCCGAGCGCGACCGTGACCGTCGTCGCCGACGGTCAGACCCGCCGGACGACCGTCTCGGGCCTGTTCGTCAATCTCCTCGGTGTCCTCGTCGGGACCGCGGCGGTCGTCGGCGGCCTCGCACTCGGGGCCCGTCGGCGGGGACTGACGCCCCGCCGAATCGCCGCGCTCCTCGCCCGGGCGGCGGCCGCGATACCGCGGCTGGCGGTCGCCCTGCTGTTCGGCATCGCCGACAGACTCGACCGCGGGATTCGGGCGGTCGCCGACGCCATCCGCGACCTGCTCGCGGGCGAGGCCACGGTGCCGGAACTGGTCGAGCGACTCCGCGCGTGGCTCCGCGAGCGCCTGCGCGCCGCGCAGGCGCTCGCGGGCCGACTCGCGGGCGAAGCCGAGGTCAGGGACGCCGACGCCTCCGCGGCGTCCGACGCGCCGCCCCACCCCGAAGAGGTCGACTCCTACCGGACGCTCCGGGAGGCGTGGGCCGACTTCCTCCGGGTGGTCTCGGTCCGGCGGCCCGCCGCGATGACGCCGGGCGAACTCGCAGACCACGCGGTCCGCGAGGACGACCTGCCGCCCGAGGCGGTCGCGACCCTCCGGGACGCCTTCCGCGACGTGGAGTACGGCGCGCGCTCGCCCGCCGAGCGACTCCCCCGCGTCGAGGAGGCGCTCGCGGCGGTCGAGGCGGCGGCGCGCCCGCCCGAATCGGGCGAGGGGTCGGCCGACGAACGGGGCGAGACCTCGGTCGACGAACCGGATGAGGCGGGGTCGGAGGCGGCCGCCTCCGACCCCGCGGGAGGTGACGACTGATGCGGGCCAAACTTCTGGGCGGCCTCGGCGCGCTCCTGACCGCCGCGACCGCCGCGGCGGTGTTCGCGCCCGACCTGTTCGCGACTCAGCTCTCGGCGGTCGCCGACCGCCTCGAATCGACCGACACTGGGCGGCTCGTGCTCGCGCTCGGTGTCGCAGTCGGCCTGTACTCGGCGTGGGCCGCGCGGTCCGGGGCCGACGCCCGCCCCCGACCGACGGCCCCGCCGCCCGGTTCGCGCGCGTCGGGGACCCGCCCGAGACCGCGAGCGCCGCCGACCGCGCTCGGACCGGCCGGTCGTTCGACCGGCGGGTCGCTACCGGGGCCGACGGCCGTGCGGCTTCGATGGAAGCGGTCCGTTCGACGCTGGCCGAGACCGCCGCCGGGGTCCACGCCCGAGGTGGCGGTCTGTCCTCCGAGGAGGCCCGAAAGGCAGTCGAGACCGGCGCGTGGACCGACGACCCGACCGCCGCCGCGTTCCTCGCGGGCGAGGACGGCCCGGAATTCCCGCTCTCCGCGCGCCTCCGGGAGTGGCTCGACCCGGCGGCCGAGCGACGGCGGCGGGTCGAGCGCACCGTCTCGGCGGTCGAGTCGGCGCTCGACGAAACGGAGGGCGAGTCGCCGTGAGCGACGACCGCGAGGACTCGGTCGACCGAGCGCGCGAGCGCGTCCCGCGCTGGCGGGGCGCGCTCGCGGGGACGCTCCTGCTGGTGACGCTGGGCCTGCTGTACGCCGAACCGCGACTGTTCGCGGCCGCCGTGGTCCCGCTGGCGTACGTGGCGGTCGGCGCGCTCTCGTCGCTGTCGGGCGCGTCGGCCCCGCGAATCGAGCGGTCGTTCGACCCCGCGAGCCCGCCGCCGGGCGCGCGGGTCGGGGTCGCGCTCCGGGTGCGCAACGAGGGCGAGTCGGCGCTGGCCGACGTGCGAATCGTCGACGGCGTGCCCGACGAACTCCGGGTGGTCTCGGGGTCGCCCCGGGCGGCGCTCTCGCTCCGGCCGGGCGAGGAGGCGACCGTCACCTACGAGGTGGTCGCCACGCGCGGCGACCACGAGTTCGGCGACCCCGCGGTCCGGGTCCGGACCGCGAGCGCGACCGACCGGGTCACGACCGCGGTGGCGGCCGGGGGCGAGTCCACCCTCTCGTGTTCGCTCGGGGTCGCCGACGCGCCGCTCGCCCGGGCGACCCCCAGACGCGTCGGGACCCACACCATCGACTCGGGCGGGGAGGGACTCGAATTCCACTCGACTCGCGAGTACCGGCCCGGCGACTCGCTGAGCCGAATCGACTGGCGGCGGTTGGCCAAGACGGGCGACCTCACCACGGTCCGGTTCCGCGAGGAGCGCGCGTCCCGGACCGTGGTGGTCGTCGACGCCCGCGGGGTCGCTCGCGCGACCCCGCGGGCGGGCTACCCGAACGGGGCCGAACTCGCGACCTACGCGGGCGAGCGACTCTACGACGCGCTGACCGACGCGAACGTCGCGACGAGCGTGACCGCGCTCGGGGTGCGGGACGCCGACCTCGACGGCGAACTCCCGCCGGACGGCCTGCCGTGGGCCGACTCCGACGACGAAGCCGCGAGCGCGCGCCTCGTGTTCGCGGCGGCCGCGAACGCGGCCGACCGCGACGCCCCGAGCGAGGTGCCGACCGACGGCGAGATTTCGGCAACACCGTTCTCCGCCGAGGGTCCGGCGGCGTCCGCCGCCGGACCCTCGGCGGGCGTGAAATCCTCCCGGGCCGCCCCCGACGGCGGCCGCGAGGGCGCGACGATACGACGCCTGCTGGCGCGCCTGCCCGTCGACTCGCAGGTGGTGGTCGTCTCGCCCGTCCTCGACGAGTGGCCCGGGTCGCTGGCCCGGGCGCTCGCGGTCCGGGGCCACGACTGCACCGTCCTCAGCCCCGACGTGACCGGCGGGGAGTCGCCGGGCCGGGCGGTCGCCGCGACCCGCCGGACCGTCCGGGTCCGGGACCTCCGGGCGACCGGCGCGGGCGTGGTGGACTGGGACGTGGCCGAACCGCTCGGCGTCGCGCTCGAACGCTCGCTGCGGAGGGTCCTGTCGTGACGTTCGACGGAGTCGAAGACACCGGTGAGGACCCCGACGCCGACCCGGTCGTCCCGGAGTCGAACTGGTCGCCGACGCGGGCGAGCACCGCGGTCGCGCTGGCGGGCACCGCCGGGGGAGTCGCGGCGCTCTCGCGGGCGGTCGGCGTCGAGACGGGCGTCCTCGTCGCCGCGGCGGGCGCGGCGGGGCTGGCGCTCGCGCTCTGGCTACTGGCGGTCGAGGAGTGGCGCGTCCCCGCGACCGTCGGGGCGAGCCTGCTGGTGGTTCCGGCCGGGGGCGCGGTCGCGGCCGGGGTGGGCTACGAGGTCCTCGTCCGGTTCGCGGCGCTGTTCCCCGCGCCCACCCCGGGCCAAGTGAGCGCGAACGCCCTCCGGGTCGTCGGCGCGGGAGCGGTCATCTGGGGCTGTACGCTCGCGGTCTTCGGCGCGGCCGCGTCGGTCCGGAGCGTCGCGACGAGGGAGACGCTCGCGCGGTGTCTCGGCCTCGCGGTCCGGACCGCGGTCCTCCCGGTCGGGTTCGCGGTCGCGCTCGCGGGCCGCGCGCTCGCGGCGAACTTCGACGCTGTTCCGGTCGACGGGTTCGTCGACGAAGCGGTCTCGACCGCCGCCCGTCTGGTGTTCGCGGGACCGGGGAGCCCCGAACCGGAGCCCCGGCTGTTCTCGTTCTGGGTGGTGTTCACCGCGGCGGCCGTCGCGACCCACCGGGCGCTCCGCGCGCTCCCGACCCGCGAACTCGCGGGCGACGCCGCGGTCGGCGGCGTGGAACTCGCGGCGCTCGCCGACCGGGCCGAGCGCTGGTCGGTCCGGCTCGCGTTCGCTGCGCTCGCGGGGCTTCCCATCGCCCTGCTCGCGGGGTCGGCGTCCCCGCGGAGGCGCTCCGGGACGCCCTCCCCCCGGCGGCCTACGGCCTCCTCGCCGACGCGACGGGGTCGTCGGGTCTCCGTCGCCTCCTCGTCCGGACCGCGGTCGTCGCGGTCGGCCTCGCGGGAGCTGCCGCGCTCGTCCGGCGGTCGGCCCGGACCGGGACCGCCGACCTGCTGGTGGGCTACGCGCCCTACCTCGCCGGACTCGCGGTGGTCGCTGGCGTCGGCGCGGTCCACGGGCCGGTTCTCGACGCCCTCCTCGATTTCGTCGCGGGACGGCTCGACGCGCCCCTCGCCGAGCAGTTCCGTCGGCTCTCGGGCGGCGTCGTGGAGTTCTACGGCTCCGAGACCGTGGTTCTCGGCCTCACAGCGGTCGTGGCGTTCCTCGCGGCGACCGGGCTGTTCGCGCTGGCGCTCGGGTACCTGCTCGGGTTCGTCCCCGACCGCGCGGCCGGACCGTCGCTGGCGGGCGGCGGCCTCTTCCTCGCGGCGGCGTTCGCGGGGACGCTCGACGCGCCGCTCTGGCTGGTCCTCGGCTGTCTCGCGGTCGCGCTGGCGGTCTGGGACGCGGGCGAGTTCGGGGCGACCCTCGGCGCGGAGGTCGGCCGGGCCGCGACCACCCGGCAGGCGGAGCTCCTCCACGCGGTCCGGTCGGTCGGCGTGGGCGCGCTCGCGGTCGTCGCGGCGGGCGGACTCGCGGGCGCGCTCTCGACCGACGCGAGCGCCGGGGGCGTCGCCGGAGGCGTCGGCGAGGCCGGAATCGCGCTGGTGGGCGCGGTCGCGGCGGTCGTGTTGCTGGTGGCTGCGTTGCGGTGAGAGCGTCGCAGCGGGCGGGAGGGTCGGCGCGACTCGATGCTCGCAGGCACCTCGACCCGACGCTCACTGGGTCGGCGTCACGGCCGGGACCTCGACCCGGTCGAGCACGTCGGCGACGATTTCGCGCCGGTCGACCCCGCGCACGCTCGCCTCGTCGGTCGGGACGAGCCGGTGGGTGAAGGTCGGTTCGACGGTTCGCTTCACGTCGTCGGGCGCGACGTAGTCGCGACCGGCGACGACCGCGACCGCCCTGCTGGCCTCGAACAGGCGCTGGACGCCGCGGGGCGAGACCCCGACCGCGACGCGGTCGTCCTCGCGGGTCGCCCGACCGAGCGCGACCACGTAGTCCCGCAACTTGGCGTCCACGCGCACCGATTCGAGGACGCGCTGTATCTGGGCGACCTCCCGGCCCTGCACGACCGGGTCGACGCTCGGGGCCTTCGCGGTCCGGTCGGCCCGGCGGTCGAGAAGTTCGCGCTCGCCCGCCTCGTCGGGGTAGCCCATCTGGGTCTTGACGATGAAGCGGTCGCGCTGGGCCTCCGGCAGGCCGAAGGTGCCCTCCTGTTCGACCGGGTTCTGCGTGGCGAGCACGAAGAAGGGGTCGGGGAGGTCGTGGGTCGTCCCGTCCACGGTGACCTGCCCCTCGCCCATCGCTTCGAGCAGGGCGGCCTGCGTCTTGGGCGGGGCGCGATTTATCTCGTCGGCCAGCACCACGTTGGCGAAGACGGGGCCGGGCGAGAACTCGAAGTCGCCGGTCCCCTCGTCGTAGACGTTCGACCCCGTGATGTCGGCGGGCAGGAGGTCGGGCGTGAACTGGATGCGCGAGAAGGAGAGGCCGAGCGCGTCGGCGAAGCTCCGGGCTGTGAGGGTCTTTCCCGTGCCGGGCACGTCCTCCAGCAGGACGTGGCCCCGCGCGAGGACTCCCGTCAGGACGGTCTCGAGGAACTCGCGGTCGGCGATGACCGCGCTCCCGACCGCGTCGAGGACGCGCTCGCACCGCTGGGTCGCCGTCGGTTGGTCCATGAGGTCGAACTATCGGTGAGTCGTAAAGAAGGTTCGCCCGCTAGGTGTGAAATGGATCTGGATTAGTGGAGGCCCGTTCGGTGTGGATTGCATTCGCGGTTCGATTGGAACCGTGACCGCTTCCACAGTGATTGCCGTGAACAGCCAGAAAGCCCCCGCCCGCTCGCGGTCGCTGTGCGGGATATTCGCGGCTCTCTCCGCACAGCCCGAGCCGCGAATAGTTGCCCGCACAGACGACCATGCAAGCGCGAGCGGGCGGCCCCTTTCAGTCCCGCCCGGTAGGATGTTTCGCCGGTCGTCGTTCGGTCGACTGTCCGATGGAGAATCGGCCGGTGGGACAGTCCACCCGGCGTCTGCCGGGGTGAAGCGACAGCAGGCGCGGAAGACGTCGTTCGTCTCCCGGCGCGCGCTGGTGAGGGCCGTGGTTTGGCCCGAACCAGAGCGTGCGAGGGGCGAGCATCGCAGGGAGGAACGGAGTGACGACCGAGAAGCGCAGTCGGTTGGGGAGGTGAGTGGCCTGCGGTCGCGGTGCGGTTTCACAGGGACCGGGAGTAGCTAGCTTCGCTCGAATCGTCACGCGGGAGGGTTCGACCCGGGCCGACCTCACTCGCGACTCCACCACCGACATTCCCTTGCCCGACCCGCACCAACAGCCGACCATGCGCCGGGTCGGAATCCGCGCCCTGATGGCGGTCGTCGGGGTCGCGCTACTGGTCGTCTACGCCGGGGTGGCGTACCTCGGGGTCCGCCTGCTCGCGGCCGCGTGGTTCCTCCGGGTCGACCTGCTGGCGGCCGTCGCGTGGGCCACCGCGCTGGCCGTCGCGCTCGGCTACCTGAGCTACCGGTTCGGCACGGCGCGGCTCCTCTCGCAGATTCGCGCGACCGACCTCCCGCGGAGTCGCGCGCCCCGCGCCCACGCGAGACTCGACAGCCTCGTCGAGCGGATGGACGCCGAGCGACCCCGGTTGCTGGTCGCGCGGATGGCGACCCCCAACGCGCTGGCGCTCGACGCGCCCGGCGGCGGCGCGCTCGTGGTGGACCGCAGGCTGTTTCGGTTGCTGTCGGGCGCGGAGTTCGAGGCGTTGCTCGCCCACGAACTCGCGCATCTGGAGAGCAGGGACGCGCTCGTCCAGACGCTAGCGTACAGCGCCGGGCGGACGCTGGTGTGGGCGGTCGTCCTGCCCGCGCTCCCGTTCGCGGTCGTCCTCGCGGGCGTCGGGCGCGCGCTCGCGTGGCTGCGGGGGCGGCCGCCAGCCGAGCCGGTCGTGGGGCCGCGAGCGCTCCGCTATCAGGTCGGGCGGGTCGTGATGGTCGGGTTCGTCGGGCTCACGCTGGCGGTGCTGGCCCACTCCCGGCGGCGGGAGTTCGCGGCCGACGAGCGCGCGGTCGAGGTGACCGGCGACCCGCTCGCGCTCGCCCGCGCGCTCCGGAAGATCGAGCGCGCCTCGACCCCTCGCTGGGGACTGCTCGCGCCGCTGTCCGTCCGCGGCGACGAGGAGGGGCCGGTGACGCGACTCCTGTCGACCCACCCGTCGATGGACGAGCGCGTCGAGCGACTCCTCGCGCGCGCCGAGAGCGAGCAGACGCGAGTGGTGAACGTCGGGTAGAGGGCGCGAGTGGTGAACGTCTGGTGAGTTCGGTGACATCGACGAATCCGCCACCCCTGCCCCCTACCGGGACGGATAGCTCGCCTCGGAGGCGAACGGCGTGACCGTCGTCGTCCGCTGGGCGACCCACGCGAGTCGCAGAACGAACGCGAACAGGATGGCGAGCGGCGCGAACCCGACCACGAACGCGGTCGACGCGACGCCGAAGAGCGCGGTCGTCGGGACCGCGACTCCGGCCGCGCCCGCGGCGTTGTAGAACAAGAGCGCGAGTCCGACGAGGACGACCGCCGGGACGCCGACGTAGAGGAGGAGCCGCGAGAGGAACGCGAGTTCCTTCTGGACGTACACCGTCCGGAAGTACTTGCGCGCGACGTCGATTTCGAGCAGGTGGGATTCGACGGTCCCGAGCGACTCGCGGAGGTCGGCGGGCAACGACTCCGCCGCCCCGCGTATCTCGGCGATCTCCTGTAGCTGGTCGACGTGATTGGTCGCCAGCGTCGCCGAGATGACCGCGTACACCGACTCGCCCTCGCCGTCGAGGACCTCCTCGACGCCCCGGGCGTCGGCGGCGAGCGACTCGGTCAACTGACGGAGTCGCTCGCGGGTCTCGCCGTCCACCGCGTCTCCCGCGTCGGTCGCACTGCCCGCGTCGGCCGCCGCGTCGGCCAGCGTCTCGGTCTCCGATTCGAGGCTCTCGTGGAGGAACCGGAGGAACGCCGCTGGCGTCTTCGGGCTCACGCCCGCGTCGGCGGTCTCCTCGACGCTGTGCTGGTACTCGCGGGTCCGCTCGATGCGCTCGCGGAGCGTCCCGGGTTCCGCGAGTTCGCGCGCTAGCACGAGCTGATTTATCGAGAGGACGACCGTGACGAGCGTCAGATTTCCCGTGAGGAGCGAACTGAGCAGGAAGTTCATCGGGCTTCCCGGTCGGACCGCGGCGCGTCCGTACGCCGACAGCACGCCGACCAGCAGTACCGAGGTTCCGGCGAGGACGACGCCCGCGACCACCCACCGTCGCCCCCCGAGGAGGAGCCACGACGCCCCGATGCGGGCGGTCTCGGTCGTCTCGGACTCCCCTTCGGGGGTCCTCGAATCAGCCGACTCCGGTTGGCGCGTCGACGACACGGCGTTCGGTACGGCGAGCGGCCCGAAAAGCGCTCTGGCGGTCGAACGCCGGACCAGCGGCCGAATCGTTATTCCGCGCGGAAGCCGTATATGCAGTGTCATGAAGCGACGAACGTTCGTCAGCGCCGCGAGCGCGGCCGCGCTGGCTGGACTCGCGGGGTGCGGGGCACCGACCGGGGACGATGGGAACGGTGGAAACGGCGGCGAGGGGGACGGGGCGACGACCGAAGAAGCCGAGGATGGGGAGACGACGGAGGAGGAAGACGGCGAGACCACGGAGGGCACGGAGACGACCACCGAGGACACGGAGACGACCGCGGGAGAGGACGGCGACGGCGGGGGAGTCGAGGTCGCGATGATAACCGAGGGCAGCGAGTACTACTTCGACCCCATCGGGCTGGCGGTCGAACCCGGAACCACGGTCACGTTCGTCAACGAGAGCGGGGCCCACTCCTCGACGGCCTACGCCGAGGGCAACGGCGGCGCGGAGGTGACGCGCATCCCCGAGGACGCCGAGCCGTGGGACAGCGAGACCATCTCGGAGGAGGGCGCGACCTTCGAGCACACCTTCGAGGTCGAGGGGACCTACGACTACTTCTGCATCCCGCACAAGACGCTGGGGATGGTCGGGCGCATCGTGGTCGGGGAGCCGGGCGGCCCGGGCGAGGAGGGGATGCCCCCCGACGGCGAGGTGCCCGACAGCGACACCATCGTCGAGGAGGGGTCGGTGTCCTACGAGGACTTCTCGGGCTGAACGCTCGCCTCCGGCGAGCGTTCAGCCGGGGGTGATACCGTCGAGGTCGGCCTCCGCGAGCGCCCGCCGCCACGACCCGAACCGGCGGTGGTAGGTGACCGGCGCGTACTCGCCGCGCTCGTCCATGTCGGCCACCCTTGGCGCGCGGCCCAGTTCGTCGGCCAGCCGCTCGATCTCCCGGAGGAGTTCGGCCTCGGAGATGCGGTCGTTGGTGTCGAGCATCGCCTCCTGAAGCGCCGACGACCAGCTGCCGAACCGCAGCTGGTAGGTCCGGTTGGAGTACTCGCCGCGCTCGGTCATGTCCTGCTGGGTCGGCGGCTTGCCGAGTTCGGTGTAGAGACGCTGGAGCTCCGCCAACAGCTCGCGGTCGGGGATGCGCTTGCTCCCCATCTCGTCGGGGTCGAGTCCGGCGGCTTCGAGCGCTTCGTTCCAGCTTCCGAACACCTCCTGGTACAGCTCCGGAGCGTAGTCGCCCTCCTCGTGCATGTCCACGACGGTCGGCGTCTTGCCGAGCCGGGCCGCCAGCGACTGGAGCGCGGCCCGAAGGGTCTCCGGAGCGACCTGCTGGCTCATCGGTTTCCAGATACGTGCGCGCTATCTTAAAGATAGGCCTTCCCGTAATCGCCGGATTTATTAGCAAGGTGTCTGTTTAACCTTTCTGAGGATATCAAGTTCTATAATTCTGTTTTCAGGTAAGGAAGTGTTTATATATCTTCGCTGTGAACAGGTAAATCAAGCACGTAGGAATGGCCCGAGAAGTGCCGGTACGGGGCGGCTTGACGGCTCCCCTCCGACGGATTTCAGTACTCCGTTCGGGGCCTTAAAGGGTACGGCCACTTCTCAGGGCTGATAACGTGCCATAGAACGGAGAGATACAAAACATGAAACTCAAGACACTGTTCGAAGACGACGGGGCGGTCAGCCCTGTCATCGGCGTGATACTAATGGTCGCGATTACGGTGATTCTCGCGGCCGTGATCGGAACGTTCGTGTTGGGACTCGGTGACCAAGTGAGCGAGGCGAGTCCGAACTCGCAGTTTGGGTTTGGATACGGAACCGCTGAGGGTGGATCAGATTACGTGAATATCACCCACGATGGCGGTGAAGGAGTAAATACGGATCAGATAAGTGTTCAAATCGGCGGGACTCTCGCTTGGAATGGGACTAGTGAATATACGGAATACAAAACCGGCGGTGATAATGACTTCGTGAATGCTGGTGGGACGAACGGTTGGGATAAGGAGAAGATAACTGCTGGTGATAGCTTGGACATACAGGAAAATGGAGCTGACATGACCGATGGCGACTCGGTGAAGGTCATCTGGAACGCTCCCGGTAGCGACAAGACAGCCGTCATTGGCGAGTCCGAGGTGAGTCTCTAAACCATGAATCTGTCAGAGGCACTCAAGTCGTTCGTCGGCGGTGACGAGGAGCGAGCGGTCAGTCCCGTCATCGGCGTCATCCTGATGGTCGCGATTACGGTCATCCTCGCGGCCGTCATCGGAACGTTCGTCCTCGGTCTCGGTGACCGGGTCGGGCAATCGAGTCCGAACGCGAACTTCGGGTTCGATTACAGCGCAGGTAACGACATAGTTGTTGAAGTCACCCACGATGGCGGTGATTCGGTGGAGGCCAACCAAGTGAATGTCTCTGTTGGTGGGGCAGACGTCTACGCTGACGGAGAATTAGTAGATGATAGTGGTGAGAATAGCAGTAGTTGGAGTGGCGACATCACCGCTGGAGATTCCATTTACGTGGATGGGAAATTCTCTGACGGTGACGAGGTCCGAGTCATCTGGTCGGCCTCTGGTAGCGACCAGACCGCCGTCATCGGCGAGTCCGAAGTCGACATCTAACCACCACCGCGATTCCTCCCCATTTTTCGACCCGCCCAGCGACCGCACCGACCCTTTAAGCATCCCGTGCGTGTATCTCACGGCGAATGGGTGACCTCCGCGAATACGCGACGGACGTGACCAAGCCCGAAGTCGCCGTGTTCGTCTCGGGCGTGGCGAGCATGGGCCTCGAAATTCTGGCCGAGAGAGTATACCGGCGCTCGGTCTAGCGGGTCGTTACGGAATCTTCTCCACTGCGTCCGAGAGGTCGTCGGGGTCCCCCCACGGAATAACGCGGTCGCCGGTTGCCTCTTCGAGCGCCGCGAGGTGTGAGGCCGCCATGCCGTTGTCGTACTTCTCGCGTTGCGTGGCTTCGGTCCCGTAAATACGCTTCAGCAACCAGAGGACGTCGCGGATGTGGCGCTGATGGTGATAGAGATAGCCGAGTTCCCAGACGTGCCCGCCGTCGTAATCCTCCAGAATACCGACGATATGGGTCGCCGTCTCCGAGAGGATGTCGAACGCCGGGACCCACAGTTCCAGCTCGTCGCCGGAGAGTCCGAAGTCTTCGAGCCGGAAGGCGGTCGCTTCCGGGCGGTCGTCGAGGATGTCGCGAACTCGTCGGCGTCTCTTTCCGGGAGCGTCGTCGCCGCCGCGTCCGACGACGAGGTATCGGCGGTCGGCCCGCTTGATCTCCCGAAATTGCTCTCCGTGGAGGTGGTTCTTCAACCGCTCGTGCTGAGTCGGCGTCGGCGAAAGGGTGTCGTCGGCGTCGAGCAACTCCTCCGAACCGACACCTCCGATGTACTCTCCGTCGTCTCGGCCGGGTTCGTCGTCGCTACTCGGCATACCGGATGTGGGAACGACGAACCGATTAATCTACCGATTACTTCGAAACTACCTCGACAATTAGTCAGACAATTAGTTGGAAACCACTCGAACTGAGTGACCAAGTGTTTATGGGTGATGAAACTGTAGTGTCGCACATGCACCCGAAAGCGAGGCAACCCGGGGGAGGCGAGGAATCGTCGAAGTCCGAGTTCAACACCTGGGAAGCGCTCCAGAGGGCCACCGACGACACTCGCGCGAACATCATCGCCGACATCGTCGGGCATCCGAAGGGCGCTCCGAGCGTCGACGAACTCGATTACATGAACCCGAGTCTGAAGAAGGACGCCATCAGAAACCATCTCAAGATACTGCGCGATGTCGGCGTCGTCGAGGAACTCGAAATCGAGGCCGGAAACCGGATGCGCGAGTTCCCCTACAAGTTCTACCGACTCACGAAGGTTGCCCGAGACCTGTTCGACAGGAACGGACTGTTCCCCGAGGAGGCGTGGCGACGGCAGTACGAGCGCGTCCAGAAGACCGGGGAGATTCGAGAGTTGCAGGAGATGCCGCGTCCGGACCCGTAGCTCTCTGGCACCCGGTCGGCGTCGATTCCCTCGAAACTGAAGGTTCCATCCCCGCGCTACTACACCGCCTTCTTCGCCGCACCGACCCTTTAAGAATCCCGTGCGTGTATCTCACGGCGAATGGGTGACCTCCGCGAATACGCGACGGACGTGACCAAGCCCGAAGTCGCCGTGTTCGTCTCGGGCGTGGCGAGCATGGGCCTCGAAATCCTCGCCGGGCGAATCGTTGCGCCCCAGTACGGCAGTTCCATCTATACGTGGGGGAGCATCATCGCGGTGTTCCTCGCGGCGCTGAGCCTCGGCTACCACTACGGCGGCAAGCGCGCGGCGTCCCGGGCGACCACCGACCGGCTGATTCGGCTGTTCGTCCTCACGGCGGGGTACGTCGCGGTCGTCATCTTCGCCGACGACCTGCTGTTGGCGGCGGCCGCGGCGATGCCCCTGCCCTACCGGTTCGCGTCCCTGCCCGCCGTCATCCTGCTGTTCGGCCTGCCGACGTACCTGCTGGGGTTCGTCAGCCCCTACGCCGCACAGCTCTCGGAGAAGGAGGGCGTCGGCGAGGCGTCGGGCCACGTCTACGCCGTGGGGACCATCGGGAGCATCGTCGGCGCGTTCGGGACGACGTTCTTCCTCATCCCCGCGCTGGGCATCGACCGCATCGCGCTGGCGTTCGGCCTGCTGTTGACCGCGACCGCGGTCTGGCTCGCGGCCCCGCGGCTCCGTCGCCGGTCGGTGTTCGCCGCGCTCGCGGTCTCGCTGGTGCTGGTCGCCGCGGTCGCCAGCGGGTCGCTGGGCTTCTCGACCGGCGGGAAGGTGGTCTACCAGACCCAGACGCCGTATCAGGAACTGGAGGTCGCCGACCTCGGGGACACCCGGACGCTGTACCTCGACGGCCAGCGACACAGCGCGATGGACAAGAGCGACCCCGACCGGCACGTCTTCGACTACACGCGGTACTTCCACGCGCCGTACCTGTTCGCCGACGACCCCGACGACATCGACCGCGTGCTGTTCGTCGGCGGCGGCGGGTTCACCGGCCCCAAGCGGTTCGTCGAGGAGTACAACGCCACCGTGGACGTGGTCGAGATAGACCCCGAGGTCATCGACGTGGCCGAGCGCTACTTCGGGGTCGAGGAGTCCGAGCAGTTGAACGTCCACAACGCCGACGGCCGCCAGTTCCTCCGCGAGACCGACCGCGAGTACGACCTCATCGTCCTCGACGCCTACAAGAAGGACAAGGTGCCGTTCCAGCTGACCACCGTGGAGTTCATGCAGCTGGCCAACGACCGCCTCTCGGAGGAGGGCATGCTCTTCGCCAACCTCATCTCCGCGCCCGACGGCTCGGCCTCGCAGTTCTACCGCGCCGAGTACAAGACGATGGCCCGGGTGTTCCCGCAGGTCTACGCCTTCCCGACCTCCGAGACGGGCGCGGTTCAGAACATCGAACTCGTCGCGACCAAGAACGACACCCGGATCACCGAGGCCCAGCTCCGCGAGCGCAACGACCGCCGGGACATCGGCATCGACCTCTCGGCGGAGATAGAGTCCTACCGCCACGACGAGTCGACCGACGACGTGCCGGTGCTGACCGACGACCACGCGCCCGTCGACAGCCTCATGGACCCCATGATGGGCCAGCGGTACGTGGTCGAGGAGTCCGAGCGAAACGAGAGTGAGGACCGGCCGCGGGCCCGCGACGCTCGCCCGGGGGCGAGCGTCGCGCCGAGTGAGTCGGCGTTCGACCTCGAACTCGCGGCTCCCGGCTCTGGCCCCGCGACTCCGGACCTCGGACCCGCCCTCACCGCCGCCAGTACGACGGCGTGAGGACGACCAGCACGGTCAGGATTTCGAGGCGGCCGATCCACATCAGGAACACCATGTAGAGCTTTCCGGCGGCCGAGAAACGCTCGAAGCTGTCCATCGGACCGACGATACCGAACCCGGGGCCGATGTTCCCGAGCGTCGCGATGGCGACGCTCATCGCCTCCAGCGCCGAGAGGCTCAGCCCCTGCGCGAGGCCGTCGACGAAGACGACCACCGTCGAGACCGCGAAGATGGAGAGGAAGATGAGGACGAACACGAACACGTCCTGAATCGTGTCCTCGTCGACGGGACCGGTCGGGAGTCGGACCGGCCGGACGGCCTCGGGGTGGACCGACGTGTACAGTTCGCGAGTCATCGTCCGGTGGACCACGTACCACCGGACGATCTTGATCGACCCCGCGGCCGACCCGGCCGACCCGCCGAGGAACATCGCCAGCATCAACACGACCTGCGCCGAGGGGTCCCACGCGTTGAAGTCCATGCTCGCGTACCCCGTGGTCGTCACGATGGCTATCGTCTGGAACAGCGCCTGCCGCAGCGAGTTCTCGACGTTCCCCGGAATCGGCGCTATCTCGGTCGGAAGCCTCGCGAGACCGCCGCCCGTGAACAGCAATACCGCCAGCACAGCACCGACGACCCCCATCGCCAGCAGGTACGACCGGAACTCGCTGTTGTCGGTGAGCCTCCGCGGGTCGCCCCGGAGGACGTACCAGAACAGCGCGAAGTTGGTCCCCGCGACGACCATGAACGGCATGACCGCCCACTGGACTATCGGGGCGAACGCCTCGACGCTCCGGGCCTCCGGCGAGAACCCGCCGGTCGGCATCGTGGTGAGCGCGTGGGCGACTGCGTTGTAGAGGTCCATCCGGGGCGCGACCCCGGCGAGGTGGAGGCCGTAGTACACCGCCGCCGCGGCCACCGTGAACCCGAAGTATATCTTCCACAGCGCGCTGGCGGTCTCCCGGATGCGGGGGGTCAGCTTCTCGATGGAGATGCCCGGCGCTTCCTGTCGCATTATCTGGGCCCCACCGACCGAGAGCTGGGGGAGGATGGCGACCATCAGCACGAGGATTCCCATGCCGCCGAGCCACTGGGTGAACTGCCGCCAAAGCAGAATCGACCGCGAGTGGCGTTCGAACGATATCTCCCCGAGGACGGTCGACCCCGTGGTCGTGAACCCGCTCATGCTCTCGAACAGCGCGTTCACCGGGTGGGCGACCGTCCCCTGTCCCGCGAGGAGGTACGGAATCGTCCCGAACGCCGGAACCGCGAGCCACGAGAGGCTCACGAACAGCATCGCCTCGCGGTTCCCGAGGTCGGGGTCGGACTCCAGTCGTTCGAGCGCCGTACCGACCGCGACCATGGCGACGGTCGTCGCGAGGAAGGGCAGGAGGCTCTCGCCGTAGTAGAGGGCGACCGCCGCGGGGAACAGCGGCGCGAGACCGATGTACTTGAGGACGGTCCCGACCAGACTCAGGCTGGTCCGGTAGTCCACGTACACGTCGGGGTCGAACATCGTCTCGGGTATCGTGCAGGCATCATTAAGAGATGTCGGAAGCGCGACGAGCGCCCCCGAGACCCGACCCGAACGTTAATCCCGCGCTCGCCGTATCTCGGGACGTGCTCTCCGACATCGCGTACCTCGACTGGATTTCCGGTCGCCCCGACGACGCCGAGTTCGACCTTGGCTCCAGCGACCTCCGGCGCGCGCCCGCCGACCCCGGTTCGGTCGTCCCGCCCGCGCTCGCAGGCCTCCCGGACCCGCCCGCCGACGCGACCCTCGACGGACTGCTCGCCGACGAGTACGGCGTCGGCCCCGAGAACGTGCTCGTGACCGCGGGCGCGACCCACGCCAACCTCCTCGCGGCCGCCGCGGCGCTCGACGCCGCGGCGGCCGCGGGGGACCGCGGGGAGACGCCTCGCGCGGTCGTCGAGGACCCCGGCTACGAACCGCTCGTCGCCACCCCGCGGGGACTCGGCGCGACCGTCGACCGCTTCGCCCGCCCGGTCGCGGAGGGGTGCCCGCTCGACCCCGACCGGGTCGCCGACGCGCTCGCCGCCGACGGGGCGGCGGCCGACGCCGCGCTGGTCACGGTCACGAACCGCCACAATCCAAGCGGGCGGCGGGTAGGGCGGGACGCGCTCCGAGCGGTCGCGGAGGTCGCCGCCGACGCGAGCGGGCGCGCGGACGCGCCCGCTCGCCTGCTCGTGGACGAGGTGTACGCGCCCTTCGGGACCGACCCCGGAGACGGCCCGTTCGGCGGTCCCACGGCGGTCGGACTCCCGAACGCGGTCGTCACGAACTCGCTGACCAAGTTCCTCGGGTTCGGCGGCCTCCGAATCGGCTGGCTGGTCGCCGACGAGGCGTTCGTCGAGCGCGCCCGTGCGGCGAAGAATCACGTCCCGGCGGTCGCCGAGCCGAGTCGGCGACTCGCCCGGCGCGCGCTGGCCAATGCCGACGAACTCGCCGCGGAGTCACGCGAGCGCGTCCGGACGAACCGCGAGGCCCTCGCGGAGTTCGCGGCCGACCGCGACGACCTCCGAGGGAGCGTCGAACCCGGATGCTCGTACGCCCTCCTCGCTCACGAGGCGGCCGACGGCGACGAGGTCGCCGCGGCCGCGGCCGAGCGGGGCGCGCTCGTCGTCCCCGGACGGTTCTTCGACGCCTCGGAGTACGTCCGCGTCGGGGCGTGCGCACGCCCCGACGCGGTTCGCGGGGGACTCGACGCGCTCGGCTCCGCGCTGGACGACTGCTCGGGCGCGGGAACTCCGGACGACCGCTCGGGCGGGAGGACGTAGTTCCCGCGCCCGAGCGCGACGCATCGAACTCCGCGGCCCTCCGGTTGGCCGACCGCCGGGTTGCGTTCGCAGTCGGCTTCTGCCAAAAGTTAAGACCCGTGCATACAATCGGTCCGTACATGGACGGAACACCGCAGGAGATAACGACGCTGGTCGGACGGGAGGTGTACTCGAACAACGGGGTCTTCGTCGGCGAGGTCGAGGACGTTCGGTTGGACGTGAACGGCAACGCCGTGACGGGGCTCGCGCTCGGCGAACTCAACCGCGAACTGTTCTCGGACGTGATCGAGGGGCGAAACGGCGTGATGATACCCTACCGGTGGGTGCGCGCGGTCGGGGACGTGGTGCTCATCAACGACATCATCGAGCGCCTCCAACAGCCGAACAGCGAGGAAGAAGGCGAAGCCGTGGTCTAACTTCCGTTCCCGCCCTCGCCGCCCTCGACGCCCATCGCGTCGAACAGCTTCCGCCTGACGGCCTCCTCGGTGAGCGACAGCAGGGTGTCGCGGTTGTCGTCGGTGGTCTCGATGCCGGTGAAGATGCCCAGCGGAATCTCGACGCTGGCCTGCGTCGAGTGGCCCGCCGCCTCCCCGATGTCCGAGAAGGCGTCCTGAAGGACCTTGCCGATGTTCATCCGGATGTCCTTCGAGCGGGCGGCGAGATAGATGGTGTCGTCGGCGATGCCGAAGACGGCGGTGGTGGTGATGCCCTCCAGATTCAGCAGGTGGGAGGCCGCCTGCGTCAGGGCGTCCCGGTCGCGGATGAACCCCGCGTTGCTCACGAGGTGGCTCCCCTGGACTTCGCGGTTCGTGATGGCCTCCGCGAGCACGTCGAGGGTCTCGGGCGACATCGAGGGCGACTCGACCTGTTCGAGAGTGTCGTGGTTGGCGAAGGGATAGAGGAAGGCCGCGGCCGTGAGGTCTGCGGGGGTGGTGTCGCGCTTGAAGTCCAGCGTCTCCGCGCGGATGCCGTAGAGCAGGGCGGTCGCGACCTCCTCGGAGACGTTGAGGTCGAACTCCTGAATGTACTTGGTGAGGATGGTCGAGGTCGAACTCACGCTCGGGCGGATGTCGACGAACTCGGCCTCGTACTCCTCGTCGGGTTCGAAGTGGTCGATGAATACGTCGACCGGTCGGTCGAAGGTCGCCTCGGTCGCCTTCGCGTGGTCGACCAGCGCGATGGTGTCGTAGTCGTCGACGGTCGCGTCGTCGTAGGGAAGGAGTTCGATACCCAGCAGATTGACGAACGCCCGGTTCTCCTGGTGGCCGATGTCGCCGATGTAGAGGATGTCGGCCTCGACGCCCAGCGTGGTGGCGATGGCCTGGAGGGCCACCGCGCTCGCGATGGAGTCGGGGTCGGGGTTGTCGTGGGTGACGATGGCGAGCTTCTCGTCGGTGTCGCGGATGACCTCCGAGAGCTGCTGGGCCTTGTACTCCAGTTCGCCGGTTTCGAGCGCGTGCAGGGCCGAGTCGGCGATGACCTCCGAGGGATTGATGACCACGTCGGCCCCGAGCTCGGTGAGTTCGTCCTCGGAGACCGGGTCGCTCGCGCGGACGACGACGAACTGGTCGCCGCCGTTCTCGCGGATGTTCTCGACCGCCTGCTTGTTGGCCTCCACGTCCGAGGCGAGGATGAGCACGACCTCGTTGTCGGCGATGGTCTCGACGAGTCCCTCCTCTCGGATGTCGGCGGTCCGAGCGTTGAGGTCCTGGTCGCGCAGGGCCTCGACGCGGTCCTCGTCGCGGTCGATGATGAGTACCTCCTTGCCCTGCTCTACGAGCTCCTCGGCGACGGCGTGCCCGACCGAACCACAGCCCAAGATGGCGTAGTCGGACATCGAGGAGATGGTAATCCCGGCGCTCATGATACTGTGGCGTAGCTTCGGACCGCACTTAACAGTCCCGAACTGAACGTCGGTTCGGCGAGGACAGCGGTCCAGTCGTCCTATTTACGACCGGGGCGTGCGGAAAATATGGCCTCCGGAGGACCCGTCTCGACGGCGCTCCGTCGCCCGATTCGGCTTCGAATCGAAAGCGGTAACAGTCCGAGAAAACGGAAACGTATTTACGTCCGACGCGGCAAGTTCGGAATGCGTTGGGCCGGTAGCTCAGTTAGGCAGAGCGTCTGACTCTTAATCAGACGGTCGCGTGTTCAAATCGCGCCCGGCCCGTATTCTTCCGCGAGCAAATGGGTGAGCGACGCCTCGCGGCGCTCACCACCACTGCGAGCGGAAGCATCGAACTCCGAAGCGATTTGAAGTAGACGAGTCGCACGCCCGGAACGGCGCGAGCGAGGCGATTCGCGCCTCGCTCGCGCCGCAAGCCCGGACCGTCTCGGCGTAGTTCAAATCGCGCCCGGCCCGTATTCTTCCGCGAGCAAATCGGTGAGCGACGCCTCGCGGCGCTCACTATTTTACTGCGCTCACGAACCGCGAGCCTTCGGCTCGCGGTCGTTCGCTACTAAACGCTCGACCAAAAACACCGGAGGACGAACCGCGTCCTCCGGGCGGTCGTTCGTTGCACTCCGGCGAGACGGCCGCACCCCCTCAGTCGGAGGGTCGGCGGCTCCGCCGCCGACCCTCCCCTTCGAGGGTTCCTTGGTTAGCTCCCTCAAGCCCGTCCGCTCGCTCACCCCCGTCCGCTCGCGGATGCGTGCCCTCGTGAAATCGGACCAGCGAAATAGGACGGAGCGGGCCCGAATCACCCGTTATCGTACCACTGAATCACGTACCGTCCCAGCGCGTCGGCGGCCTCCTCGACCGACGCCACCTCAGTGTCGAGGGTCAGGTCCGGGTTCTCCGGCGGTTCGAAATCCGCGTGCATGGCGTGGACGCCGCGTCTGTCGATGGAGTCCTCGCGCTCCCGGTTGCGTTTCAGACAGAGTTCCAGACTCGCGACGACCGATATCAGGTGGGCGTCCGGGAGGCCGCGGAACCGCTCCTGATACTCCCGGCGGTAGAAAGTCCCGTCCAGAATCCAGTCGGCGTCGGGGTCCGCGCTCACGCGCTCGTACAGCTTCTCGTAGGTGTTCCGCGAGAAGTCGTCGGAGTGGAGGAGTCGGAAGCCGTAGCCCGCGGTCCGGAGGCGTTCGCGGGCCTCTCCGGCGACGGTGGTCTTGCCCGCGCCGGGCGGTCCGCAGACGAGGAGTATCACGCTCGAACGGGCGACGAGGACGCGGAAAGTCCTTACTGTCCGTGCGAGGACGGAGACGCCGGGAGCGTGTACTCGCCCCACTCGCCGTGAGCCAACTCGACGTAGCCCCGCTCGCGCATGTACTCCAGGAGGTCGTGGACCTCGTCGTAGTCCATCTCGGTCGCGTACCCCTCCTGTCGGAGCTCGTTCCGGAGGGCTCCGACCGACTTGATACCGACCTCCCGCGAGAGCGCTTCGATCACGGCGCGTTCGAGTTCGACCAGTTCGGCCATCGGTTCGGAGTGCGGAACTCGGGCTCATGAAACCTCGGGTCGTCTCGGAAGGCACTGTTCAGATAAGCGTTGAAGGATGAGGCGGTCGAATTCGTAGTGGTCTATGCCAGAATTCAGCCGCCTCAACGAATGTAGCGACTGGATCGAGTTAGAGTTTGTGGAGCGAGAAGCGACACCGGAGCCGCTGATGAAGCTCAGTATCCACCTGCATGCGGCCGGATTATCACTCTCGGATACTGTTTCTATCTTAGAGAAGTTCGGTGTCAAACGGTGTCGCTCCACTATCCACAATTGGGTGCAGAAAGCCGATCTACAGCCGACTGACGGCAAAAGCCCGAATCACGTTGCGGTCGATGAAACGGTGATTCAACTCAACAATCAACGCTACTGGCTGTACGCCGCCGTCGATCCCGAAACTAACGAATTCCTCCACGTCAAGCTCTATCCGACACGAACTATCGTTGTGACGAAGCAGTTTCTCACCGAATTGCAAGAGAAACACCGCGTCGGTGACGCGGTGTTTCTCGTCGATGGCGCACCGTGGTTACAGGCCGCACTCTTCGAGAAAAACCTCCGATTTCAGTATGTTCGCCACGGAAATCGGAACAGCGTCGAACGTGTTTTCAAAGAACTAAAACGCCGAACCAAACAATTCGCCAATCATTTCCGCCACGCGACCCACCGCTCCGCCGAAAATTGGTTGCAAACCTTCGCCTTCGCATGGAATCAGCTAATCTGAACAATGCCGTCTCGGAACGCGTCCGTAGCGAACAAGCGCGAAAACTGACACCGTCGAAGTAGGTCGATTCGACCATGCTACAGTTCGAGACCGACACCTCTGAGAACTGCGGCACCGAGTTCAAAACAGTGGACGGTTCGAACGCGGCCGAGCAGGGCTACTGTCGCCCGGCCTGCGAGACGGCCTCGGCGTAGCTCGGCCGACCGGTCTCACTCGCTGGGCGAGTAGTTGGGCGCTTCGTCGGTGATCATCACGTCGTGGGGGTGGCTCTCCTGCTGGCCCGCCGAGGAGACCCGCACGAACTCGCTTCGCTCCTTGAACTCCGGAATCGTCGAGCCGCCGACGTAGCCCATTCCCGACTGCATCCCGCCGACGAGCTGGTGGAGTTCGCTCTCCAGACTCCCCTTGTAGGGCTTGGCGGCCTCGACGCCCTCGGGGACGTACTCCTCCTCGTCGTCGGGTTCGTCCTTGAGGTAGCGGTCGCCGTCGCCCGACGCCATCGCGCCGACCGACCCCATCCCGCGGTACTGCTTGTACTTCTTGCCGTTGATGGTGATGACGCGACCGGGCGCTTCGTCGGTGCCCGCGAAGTAGGAGCCTAACATTACGGCGTCAGCACCCGCCGCGATGGCCTTGATGGCGTCGCCCGAGTATCGGATGCCGCCGTCTGCGATGACCGGCACGTCGTGGTCGGCCGCCACGTCGGCGACCTGCGCGACCGCCGAAATCTGGGGCATGCCCGCGCCCGAGACCACTCGGGTGGTGCAGATGGAACCGGGGCCGATGCCGACCTTCAGGCCGTCGGCGAAGTCCACGATGTCCTCGGCGGCCTCGCGGGTGCCGACGTTGCCGACCACCACGTCGGCCTCGACCGACTCCTCGATCTCGCGCGCACCGTCGATGACGTTGAGGTTGTGCGCGTGCGCGCAGTCGATGAAGAGCACGTCGGCACCCGCCTCGTCGACCGCGACAGCGCGGTCGGTCTCGAAGGGACCGACCGCGACGCCGCATCGGAGGCGACCCGACTCGTCGCGGGCGGCGTTGCCGTACTCCCTGCGCTGGAGGATGCCCTGCATCGTGACGAGCCCGAGCAGGTGGTCGCCGTCGTCGACGACCGGGACGCGCTCTATCTTGTGCTCGTACATGAGTTCGAGCGCCTCGCGTGCGGTCACGTCCTCGGTCGCGGTGATGACCTCGTCGGTCATCGCCTCCCGGACCTCGTCGGACTCGCCGACTTCGAGGTACGGCCGGATGTCGGTGCCCGAGATGATTCCCAGCACGCGGTCGTCGTCGCCGACGACGGGCGCGCCCGAGACGCCCTCGTCCTCCATCATCTCGTCGACTTCGCGGACGGTCTGGTCGGGGCTGGCGGTCACCACGTCGCGGATGATGAGTTCGTCGGCGCGCTTGACGCGCTCGACCTCGGCCACGACCTCGTCGACCTCCATGTTCCGGTGGAGGACGCCGAGACCGCCGTGGCGCGCCATCTCGATGGCCAGTTCGCTCTGGGTCACGGTGTCCATCGCGGCCGAGAGGACGGGGACTTCGAGTTCGACGTTGGTCGAGACGCGAGTGCTCACGTCGGCCTCGTCGGGTTCGACGCGGCTCTCCTTGGGTCGAAGGAGCACGTCGTCGAACGTCAGGGCCTCGGGTACGCGGAGCTTCTCCGTGTACGTTCCGCCGGGGGTAGAATCTCTCGCCATATAAGCCGAAGGGACCCGGCTCTCAAAAGGGTTGCGAGATGTTGGTGGTTTGGCCCTCGATGGCACTACCGGTATGCACGAACGTGGAATGCTGGCGATCTGGCGAGGAGACCCGGCGGGACGACTCGACAGGAGTGGAATCGAACCGGTGGGGAAACGAGAAAATAAACCGGGTCTAACGAACGATTCTATATTTTCAACCGGGGTAAAACTACGTTCTTCTCTCGATTGGGGTTGTCTCTCACGCAACGTTTATGCTGGAAACGCGACTCGTTAGGAGTATGGACTCTACCAGTCCCATCGCATCGCGCATCGCCGGTCGAACGAGCCTCGACTCCGGCACCCGCTTCAAACCGTTCGCGATGGCGTTTCTTACACTGGTAGAGAATACATTCGTGGGACGACGGTGGGACCTCGGACGCGACTCGGGCCACCGCAGGTACCGCGACTCACATCACCGTTCGGCCGATGGTCACGGCCACGCCAGCTAGTAGGTCATGAGTAGCTCACAGCATCCGATAGCGCTTCGCCTGGAGCGACAGGTAGGCGGCGCGACGAAGCTACTGGCCACCGTGATGGGCCTGCCGCTGGTGGACGGCATCTTCCCGGCGCTGGTCCTCGCGGGCGCGGTCGACTCCGTCACCGGAATCGTCCAGATCGGCTTGCTGGTCTTCGGCGGGAGCGCCACCGTCGCGGTCATCCTCGCGGAGATGGACGGCACGCCCCGCGAGCAGGCTACGTCGGTGCTGACGGTCGGCGTCGGCATCGTCGCCATCGCGGCGGTCGAGGCGGCGTTCGCTCCGACCATCGAGAGCGTGCTCGACACCGTCATCTTCGAGCGGTTCGCCGCGCTGGTCATGCTCGCCATCGCCGCCAAGACCGCGAGCTCGCGCGTCGGCGAGTACCTTCCCCGTCCGGCGGTCATCGTCGGCCTCGGGTTCGTCGCCAGCCTCCAGCCCGGCGGCTTTCAGGTCGCGACGGTCGACTACCTGCTCATCCTGAAGGCCACCGCGGCGGCGGCCACGGGCGTCGCGTTCGCGCTGGCCGTCGCGCTGACCTCGCCGTGGCTGCGCGACGTCGTGGACATCGACCGCTTCCGGTTCGGGAGCGCGGTCGCGCTGGGCGTCCTGCCACTGAGCATCCTCGAACTCGCGCCCGGCAACGCCCCGCTGGCGGTGCTGGCGGTCACCAGCCTGCTCGCGTTCGACCCCGGCGAGGCGACCGCCGGGGACGAGCCCGAGACCGATCCGATAGACGACGACGCGCCCGCGGACGCGGGCGCGTCGTCGGGCGTGCAGGCGCTCGCGACCGACGGCTCGGGCGACCGCGATGGCGACTCGTCGTACGGCTACCCCGACGACGAGCGTGAACCCTGGCTGTGACGGCGGGGACGATTTTCGGACTGCGATAGCTATTCGAAGAAACCATCGTAGAGCCAACCGACTGAACCACCGCGGGTGGGACTGAAAGGGGCCGCCCGCTCGCGGGCCTACGGTCCGCGAGCGGGCGGGGGCTTTCCGGCTGTTCTCCGTATTCGCAACCTGATTCGCGGGAAGTCGTCAAAACCTCCTTCGCCTCACGACTTCCTCGCCAGAGAGAACTAACACTCCACGCAGACGAGAAGGCTTACACGGACGGGACGAGTCCATCCAATTATGAGCGACAACCGCGTCGTCCAGGGCCGGATGGTGACCCCCGAGTCACTCGCCGAGCTGATCGAGGACGGAGACGTGATGGACGCCGAGGCCATCGAGGAGGCCGACCGCGAGTGCCCCGACTGCGGCGGGGACGTGCTTTCGGTCGGCTACATGCCCAGCGTGACCGAGTTCGTCACCGGGTGGAAGTGCCAGGACTGCGAGTGGGCCGAGACCGACCGGGAGTGAGAAAATCGAAACCCCTTTAGGGCGCTTGGACCAACGGTCTCCTGCGGGGTCGTGGCCAAGCCAGGGATGGCGACTGACTCCAGAGGCCACGCGCCCGGGACGAGACTCCAGCTGATATACCGAGCGGCCGACTGATCATCGGTTCGCGTTGACGACCCTCTGGAGTTCCGAGGCGCACGAGACCGGAGATATCAGTCGATCGGGGGTTCAAATCCCTCCGACCCCACTCTTTCGCGGCGTAACGAGGACGAGTGATGCGTCTTCGTTGCTCGCTGTAGTTCTTCACCGTCGTTCCGTGTCCTTCAAAAAGGAGGTGTTTGGGCGTTCGTGCCCTGTTTACCGAGTCATGGAAGTATCACGACCGGAGCGACCGGTCGGTACTCCGTGGTCTAACTTCCCCACCGATAAATTGACAAATTATGTATGGTTGCCGGGGTGTCGCTACATAGCCGCTCAGGGGACCCTGCACATTTATTACACAGACGGTTCGCAGGAAGTGCAGAGTAATCATGGGAATCAGACAGAAATTCGCGGATACACGGACGGCACAGGAAGGCAACGGCGTGATTCAGGTCACGATTCCGAAGGATGTCGTCGAGGAACTCGGTATCGAAGGTGGCGATGAAATTCTTTGGACGGGTAAAGAGAATAGTGAAACCGCAACAATCCATTCACCGAGGAAAGATAAATCTATCAATTAGAACTTGGATTAAATTCTTCTGGAGGAAAAACTGAGACCCCCAATTCTGATTCAATCCAGTCCTTGTATTCATCATCTAAGAAGGAATTACTATCACAACTTGTAATTGTTTGAGAACTGGTCTTAGGAGCGACCCGAACAAATATTAGATCATCATCGTGGAAGCCTTTGGCTTTTAATTCCTCCACTTCCGACTCATGTTCTGGAATATGAAATGTTATTCCATCTTTCTGTTTCAATTGCTTCTCAATATATTCCTGTATCAACTTTGTGTGAGGGTTCTTATAGTTGCTTAAATTGCTCTTATATTCTCCAAGAATCTTACCCTCTGTATCTAAAGCAAAACAGAGGTCTTCTTCTAACATTATCTTGGAGACAATATTTAGACATGCAGCATTTTGTTCGTCTTCACCATGAGCGCCAGCTGCAAAGGCTATGACATTGGCATCTATGACGAATGATTCACTCATCCTTCATCGACTCCTTGAGGATTTCCACTGCATCTTCGAAATCATCTTGGAAGAATCCTTCAGGCCAATCACTAAGGCTTCCTGAAGAAGAAACCTTTATTTCTTTAACTTTGCTCTCGATACCTTCTTTAGATATGAAGTATATCACTAATTGGTCTTTATTCTCAATTTTCCCATCAACGACTCTTCTCTGTAATCTATTGAGAAGGTATTCTGAATGGGTCTCTATAATGAGATTCGTCCCCGACTCCATCACATCTATGAAGAAGTCTGCTAATGAGGCTTCAATACGCGGATTAAGATGGATTTCTGGTTGCTCAATCAGAGCTAATGGTTTTTGGTTGTTGGATGAACGGAATGGAGCAAACCGATATGGGCCTCTTTGCGGGGAATCGTCCTCCATTTGCATAGTTATACATTCAATTATTATAGGTAGAGTTTGTGAGAGTCCAAAGCCAGTATCAGCTAAGTTCACCGATAATCCAGATTGTTTTACCTCGAGCTGATAGAGATCGCCGACACCAACTTTGGAGACATCTAGTTGGCAATCAAATCCCGTCTCAGATAGCCACTGGTTCGTTTTCTCGATCAATCCTCTATTTCCGGAACGTTCAGCCGAGAAAATCTTATCTTCTACTTGATTGTGTCCCTCCGCTTGAAGACCAGGGCTACCGCCTGCCCCGAAATAAATTCGACGTGGTGAATTACGAAGTGGGCCAACATGTTTTATATTATCTAAGAAATTCTGTATATCATTTATCCTTGGTGCTGATTTTTGTATTGTGCCTGCTAATCGCGCTAACAACCCTGTTGAAATCTCTTTTACTTCTATACTGTCCTCTAATCCCTCTGTTTCGTCAGCATGATTCATGAAATCTTGCACTTTATTCTTGTGTTTGTGTATATTAAGGAACTGTTCGTTCTGTCCTACTTTTTCAGGACTTCTGAACCAAGGTGGTCTATCGTCTACCTGTGGGATAAGTGAGTAAATAATAGCATGCATCTGTCGAGGGAGAAAGTTAGGGTTTGAATCAAACAATGTGTTACGACTGCTGTCTTCTTCAGAATCACCCGCTCTTGTTGGCAATTCTAGAGAAACGGATATATCTATAATAAGTTCTCCATTCGTGTCTTTAACCTTCATTCCGACTTTCTTTCCTTTATCAATAAATTCGATAGAAGAGATATAAAGTCCGTCTTCTGGCGTTGGATTGCCAAACTTGATAGAATAAAATCTACTTCGCTTCTCCTCCTTATCGAACCGATATTTGAATTCAACAAATTTATCGCGACTAAAGAAGTTGCTGTATTTTGCAATATCTCCCTGATTTTCTTCCCAAAAATCACCATGCACATCTTCCATATGGTTGGTAAAGTACCCCTCATAGGTGTATTCCTTGTGACATACTGGGCAGATTAGTGCAGGGTCTTGATCTTCTAATCCTCTATCGAAGAAGAACCGATAAACGAGACTCCGGTTAACATCCTTCTCAAAAACTATATTTTTAAATTCCCCCGTTTTGATATTATTCCCATTGAGGACTAAGTCTAGTTCGTTATTTTCAAAGGTTTGCTTTAACAGCAGAAGTGATTCAATTATATTTGTCTTGCCTGAGCTATTAGGTCCGAGAACTAAAGTTATCCCGGGTAGTTTGACCTTCCCAGAGGTTTTTATGGACTTATAATTTTCAATCTCAAATGATTGGAGACTTGACTCCATATTAATCGATTACACTAGGTGGTATATTACTCTTTAGATATGGATTTTATCTCGAACAAAACCCAGAATATTATTGTGCTTGTTAATTGTTATTTATAGTCGTGGATTGAGGACTCTGGCACACAAGATAACGCCTTAAATACCATCACAATTTTGTTATGTGGATGAAAATATTTTATTTGTTACCGACGGACCAACTAGTCCTTGCCTGAACATGTAGTTGCTCGGTGTCTAAGACATCTGCAATCTCTTCAGGCGTAACCGAGCCCTCCTCAACTGCGAGTTCCATCAGTTCCTCTATCGCACCGACAGGCACGGCCGTGGTATCCCCAGCCATCTTCAAGTAGTATTCGGCCGCGGTGTCGAGAGCAGTCGACTTGTGGCCTTTTCCGGTGGCTTCCTTTAGGTTCTCCCACTTCCGTTTCCGCGTTGCGGTGGCTTCGATTCGCATACTCGTTGCACAACCTCCCCATGAACCTAGTATTCTGCGGTCACTCAAACGTGGATAGTATATAAATAGGGTTCGAGAGCGACACAATCATGCCAGAGGTTGGGGGGAATGGTAGCGCGGAGAGGCGCTCATTGCACAACCAATCTCGCTCGACTTGTGCAACGAGCAGGATTTGTTTCTGTTCGCGTGCAACCCCGTATAGTCGCGTGAGAGATGGAGTTGAGTAAAATAGCACTTAACAATTGGTCAGAACAGGAGGGGGATTATATACCATCCAAATATATGAAACAGGTATGTTAAATCCAATTCAGGGATTAGGAGAGCGGAGTTATGGCTTAATGTATATAATTCCTGGAACGTATCTCTATATTCTCGCTTCAGAGACCTTTCTGGAATTGCCGTTCTTGGGGTCCATTGACTCTATTGTAGCCTGTTCGCTTTTGATTCTCTCACTCTATGCCACATTATGGTTACATCATACCTCTTTGCTTATCTTCGGAAATGAGGCAGGTATGGAATCTTCTCGAAGAACATCAATTATCCGAAAGCATTTGACATTCTTCGCAACCGGTGTTAAGCCAAATAAATTACCAGATACGACATCTGTAGTAGAGTTAATTTCGAGCGCGATATACTCTGACGATATGCGATGGGGTGTATTCCTAAGATTCATCCCAGCAGGTCTATTCAAAGTCTATGTAATAGTTGCATGGATCTGGTTGACTCTCCTTTTCATGAAAGGTGATGGAACAATTATATCCGGCGGATTCTGGCTTATTCTCTCAGTCATTATCTTTCGAGATAGAGTTATTGGCTATCTCCCAAACTACATTCCGCCGGAATCTGCCAAAAGAGTTCACGAAGCAGAATATGTGAGAACGTATCGGAGCGTATCTGAGAGAGATGGTGAGAGACAGAATCGCCCCCGTATCAAGAAGCAAAAGACAATGAATTCACCTCGACGGTTTCGATAGCCTTCATTAGGCCTGTATAGAGCCTATTTCGACTTTTTGAAAGATTATCCACGGAAACTAGTGATATCGCCCGTATGGTACAGACGCGAGTGACCGGAGAAATATTCGCAACCGAGAGTCGTCACGTCGCTCAGTATGAACTTCGAAACCTCGGTTCTTGGCTAATTTCTCTATCCACCGAACATGTGCACTTCCAGTAACCAAGGCGACCTTGCTAGTCTTATTTTCTATTATTTCTTCTGTGATGTCATCAACCATCTTCCGTTCACGGACCGGATCAATGAATGCTGAGAAATACAGACGATGTGTAAGACTACCTATGACAAGAAGGAATAATGCACCAGATATGGTCTCGTTCAGAGCAATTAATACCGAAAAGAGGAGCAGGGACCAAATTGAAATGAATGATATGGGGCCTTGTTTTAGGATTTTATCCCGGTGATGGAGATCGGTAGCTCGAACAGGCGTATCAAAAATAGATGCAACGTTGTTAGCTCCAACAACTCCTGCCGCCTCACCTGTCGATCCGCGTCGCCATTGCTGCAGAAGCATCATTGGAACGATTAAGAACTTTAGCAGAACGTACATCGGATTGAGTAAATGAACCCACCTACCCACGGAGGGTTCCGTTTTCAAACCTCCTTCGTAGAATATGATCTCTACATCTTCGGGCAGATAATTTTTGATTTCCTCTGTAACTACGTCGTGATTTCTGGTATGCTTGTCTCCGTATATCCATAACTCAGGCATTGTTATCGTTCGTTTTTACTGGATCCGGCCAGTCCACCGAGAATCCGGAACGGGAGTTCCAGAAGCCAAATCGAGAGTGCCAACGTTTTCTCCAGCAACCACACAGACAGCCTCAGACTGTTTTCCAATGCCCATACCGTGAATGCAAGACTCAACTCCAGCGGCATGATGATGAAAAAGCCGAGAAGGCCGCCACCGCCAGAACTGCTTTTTACGGTCTGTGCGTTCCCCCGAACGGTATTCAGCGAATCGTCGACTTGGCTTTCATCAACGGCGTGTTCGTACTTCCGTCGGACTTCACCCACCCAGTTCGGCGAACAGTCGAGCACGTCGGCGATCTCCTCGTTGGTCATTTCGGGATTCTTGACCGCGAGCGTCAGGATGTCCTCCTGGAGGTCGGTGAGGTCTATCATCGTCCTCCTCCAATAGCACAAGATTCACGGTTATACCCGTCAGTACGTCCGAAACGGGTGGCTCTAACACCCGCGCATACGCCCTTTCGCATACGCGAGTCCTAGCAACGCCCTGACTTGAAATTTTCCTTAGGAGTGTTAGATTATTCTGTGCCGTGACGAACACTGACTCTCTCAGCCCGGAGACACTACCACCTTTTTCGTAGTTGCAGTGGTTCAACGAAGATACGCATGCCAATCGACATCGAAGCTGTCGTGAGCGAGGGGTACGAACGGACCGTGGCACGAAACGGACTGGTGTTCGTCGGTCTCTTCTACGTGCTCTCTCTCCTCGACGGACTGCTCTCGCCCGTCCCCGCTGGACAGTCCGCGCTTCCCGACCCGATGGGCGGGCCGGGGACGGGTCCCGTTCCTGCCGAAGGGATGCAACCGTACGCGCCATCGTTGGGTCTCTCGCCGGTGGTCGCGTCTCTCCTCTCGTTGCTCCTCGCCGTCGTCTCCATCGCCGTGGTGCTCGCGGCGATACGGACGTTCGTGAGCGACGAGACGGACGAGATACCCCGAGAAAACTTCAGACACAACCTCCTGTGGGCGGGGCTGAACCTCCTCGTCGGTGGCATCGTCTTCGGCATCCTCGTCACCATCGGATTCGTCTTCCTCGTCGTTCCGGGGCTGTTCCTCCTCGTGAGCCTCTTCTTCTGGCAGATTTACGTCGCGGTCGAGGACCAGAACTTCGTCGAGGGGTTCCAGAGCAGTTGGGGGTTGACCGACGGCAATCGGCTGCGATTGTTCGGACTCGGAATCCTCGTCGTGGCCATCGCGATAGTGGTCAGCATCGGCTTCGGACTTCCGGGAATCGTTCTCCCCGACATCCCGAGCTATCTGATCGCAGAGCTCGGTTCGGCGTTTATCACCGTCTTCTTCGTCGCCACGGCCGCACGGACGTACGAACAGCTCGTCGCGATGGAGGCCGAACCCCGGGCTGAAACGTACGAAGAGGGCGTGTAATCCGGAGAGGGTCGTTCGACGGTCTGGTCTCGGTCGACGCTCGCGTCGAAATCCGTCGGCCCGCGGGAAGCGCGACCTGATACGACTGCGCTCGTGGGGCCCCGTCAGGCCTCCTCGTCGGCCTCGTAGGTCACCCGGACCTGCGCGGTCACCGACACGGGACCGGACTCGATCTCCGTGTCGGCGTTCGTCGCGGCCATGTCGGCCTCGGCGCGGTAGGGTCGCACGTCCACCGCGTCGGTCGAGACGCTATCGACGCCCGCGAGGGTGAGGTTCGCGTTCGTGGCGAGCACTTCGGCGTCGGCCCGCGCGTTGTCCATCGCGTCGGCGAGCGCCTCCTCGCGGAGGTCGGCCCGCGCCTCTTCGGAGAGGGTGAACTCCACGCGTCCGACGTCGGTCGCGCCGTTCGCGACCGCGGTCTGGATGACGGTCCCGACCTCGTCTACGTCCTCGACGCTGAGTTCGAACGAGTGGGTCG
Organism: Halorussus salilacus; assembly: GCF_024138125.1. Lineage (NCBI taxonomy): Archaea > Methanobacteriati > Methanobacteriota > Halobacteria > Halobacteriales > Haladaptataceae > Halorussus > Halorussus salilacus. The sequence goes on along the minus strand of NZ_CP099993.1, from coordinate 160,635 downwards.
CGCGGTAGGCGGTGGCGTCGCCGCCCTCGCGTCGGGATTCGCGGTCCTCGCGAATCGCGTACCGCTCGGTCGTCACCTGGTCGTCGTCGAGGCCGATGTCGGCGAGCGCGTCCCGGAGGTCCGAGACGTTCTCGGCGACGCGCTGGCGGGCGGTCTCGGGGTCGTCGGCCGTCGCCTCGACGCCGACGCCGACGAGCGCGCGGTCGGGTTCGGCGGTCACCTCGCCCGTCGCGCCGACGCCGACGGTCGAGGCGTCGGCGGCGTTCGTCCCGTTCTGCGCGCCGACGTCGTTCGTTCCGTCCTGAACTCCCGCTTCGTTCGAACCGGTTTCGCCGAGGTCGCTCACGCCGCCCGCACAGCCCGCGGTCACGAGCAGGAGGGCGACCGCGAGCGGGGCGACGAGTCGTCTGGGTGTCATGCGGCCGGAGGTACGATTCTCCGCGAGAAATACGTCACGTAGAGTGAAAGAGCGGTTTGAGTCACTCCGAGGTTGGGGTGGCGTGCGTCCGCCCGCGATTCGGGAAGTAGGAATCCTCCCGCGGTCCGGGACCGGGTTCGAGGCTGCCGATTCACTCGGTGTACAGCGAGTACGTCAGCACGCCGAATCCCAGCGCCGAGAAGGCGGTCTCGACGACGACGCCGAGTTCGAGGCTGAAGGCCGTGAACTGGTGGACGCTCCCGCCGAGGACGCTCCCCATCACGACGAGGCCGAACCCGACCGCCAGCGCCCGGAGCGCGGGCGACCCCGTCTGCCGATACGCCTTCGAGGCGACGTAGGTCACGGTGCCGCCCAGAGCCAGGACGACGGTCTTGAGCGCGACCACCGCTACCGGGGCCGCGACCGACTCGACCACTGACATGGTCGAGGATACGCCGCGCCGAGCGTAAGGGTGGGTCGTCGTTCTCAGATACTGAGAATCGGCCGAACTGATTCAGCCGGGTTCTCACCCGTCGAGAACCGGATACGGGTGGTGTAACCCCGCTACTCCGAGGTTCAGCCATAGCGGAGTCGGTTCCGCACTCGAACCATGACCGAACACACGACCCACGAGCCCTCCGAGGAGGGGGATTCGAACGCGGAGGAGCGGGAGCTGTTACTTCCACAGTTGGACCTCTATCGGTGGGATTTCGTGAAGGCGGGTGCCGCCGCGGGCGTGATGGGGTCGGTCGCGTCGGGACGCGACCGACCCCAACGGCTATTTCGGTCGACTTCGAATCGCCGACATGGTCGGACTGGAACGGGGGACGGTCGAACTCCGCGAGCACGACCCCGCGTGGACGCGCCGCTACGAGGCGGAGGTCGAGCGCCTGCAGTCGGTCGCTGGCGACCGACTGCGGGCGTTCGAACACGTCGGAAGCACCGCCGTCGAGGGACTCGCCGCCAAACCGGTCATCGACCTCGTGGGCACCGTGGACTCGCTCGACGACGCGACCGACCTCGTCGGGGTCCTCGAATCCCACGGCTACGAGTACCGACCGAACGACGAGGTTCCCGACCGACTGTTCTTCGCCAGGGGACCGCGGTCGAACCGGACCCACTACCTCTCGATCTGCGAGCGCGAGAGCGACACCTACCGCGAACAGGTCGCGTTCCGGGACTACCTCCGGGAGAACCCCGAGGCCGCCGCCGAGTACGAGGCGCTGAAGCGGGACCTCGCCGACGCCCATCCCGACGACCGGGCGGCCTACACCGCGGGGAAGTCGGCGTTCGTCGAGCGCGCGCTCCAGCGCGCGCTCGACGACTTCGAGGGGTGACTATCGAGGGGTGACTATCGAGGGGGTGACGCGGGAGAGGCGCGACGACCGCCCGGTCCGCTGGCCGACCCCCCGAATTAACTGGGCCGGGTTCGAACCCGAATCCAATGAAGTCGCCCGAACACGCCGTCCTCGGGGCCGCCGCCTCCGGCCTCCTCGTTCTCGCGCTCCCGGTGAGCTTCCCGGTCGAGGCCGCCGCGCTGCTCGCCTACGGCGTCGCCCTCTCGGTGTTCGTCGACCTCGACCACTTCCTCATCGCGCGCTACCACGCCGGGGACTGGTCGCACTTCCGGCGGTGTGCGACCGACCCGGTGTTCGCGTTCACCCGACAGGAGGAGGTGTTCGACGGCGTGGACACCCGGACGCTGGAGACCCACCGACTCCTGAGTCACGCGCTGGTCGGCGGGGCGTTGGTCGGCGCGCTCGCTCTCGTTTCCCCGACGTATGCCCGCTTTACCGCGGCGGTGCTGTACGTTCACGTCGTCGCAGACCTGCTTCGAGACGGCGAGGTCGCCTGAGTCGGCCGTCTGGTCCGCCGAGGGGTTCGCGACCGTTTCACGCCGACCGACGGCGTTCAACGACCGATTGCCGGACGGAATCGTCCCTTTTCCGGTCTAGTCAGCCACACTACAACTTCTCGTTACCGGATTCCACGGGGGCGGGAGTCGGTGAACGGTCGGAACCACTCTTTGTCTCGCTCGCCGAGGCCGTCCCATGGAATTCTCCGAGTACGAAATCGACCTCCGCGTCCGGAATCGAACCCGCTCGACCCGTCGCGCGCAGACGAGCGAGGAGTCCTCCGAACGCGACGCCGACCACCGCCATCCCTGACATGTCGTCGGTTCGCATCCGCGACGTGTCGGTCCGTGACGGCCGAATCGCGTACGAGTACGACGCCACGCCGGACGTGGGCCGGTTCCTCGCTGACGACTTCGTCGTGGAGTACGACGTGGACGTGAGCGAGGTGCCAGCGGAGATTCTGGTCGTCCCACTCGTGGCGAACCTCTGTCCGGTCGCGTGGGCGGTCGGTGCCGACGTGTACGTCCCCCGCGCCGACGAGGCGTTCCTCCGCGCGCTCGCAGACGTTCGAGAGGGGTTCGAGACCCTTCATCCGGGGTTCGCGCGGGGCGGAACGGTGTACGCGAGGGAGATAGTGGACGCGGGCGTCGGTGAGACGACCGCGGACGTGACCGACGCGGGCGAAGGCGGGAACGCCACCGACTCCGCGAGCGCCATGCTGTTCAGCGGCGGGGTGGACTCGCTGACGACCTACCTGCGCCACCGCGACGAGGAGCCGACGCTCATCAGCGTCCACGGGTTCGACATCCCGCTCGACCGCGACGACCGGTGGGACGAGCGCGAGGCCGAACTCCGGGCGTTCGGCGACTCGGCGGGCGTCGACAATCGGTTCGTCCGACTCAACATGCAGTCGTTTCTGGACCTGGTGCAGTTGAACGCTCACTTCGGGCGTTACTACGACGACAACTGGATCACCTCGGTCCACCACGGACTCGGCCTGCTCGGGGCGTGCGCGCCCCTCTCGGTCACGGAGGGCTTCGGGACGCTCTACATCGCCGCGACCCACTCGGCGGGGTTCTCCCACCCGTGGGGCTCGCACCCAGAAATCGACGACCGAGTCGCGTGGGGCGACACCGCGGTCGAACACGACGGGTACGAACTCACCCGCCAGCAGAAGCTCTACCGCATCGCCGACCACGTTCGCGAGGAGGACCCGGACCTCCGAATCCGGACCTGCTCGGACGCGAGCGGCAACTGCGGCCGTTGCGAGAAGTGCGCCCGGACTGAGGTGGGCCTCCTGCTGGCCGGACTGGACCCCGCCGACCACGGCTACGAGTTCGATTCGGCGTCGTTCGACTACATCCGGGGACGGTTCGAGGCGGGCGACTGGCACCTCGGTGCCGACGAGCGGTTCATGTGGCGGGACATCCAGAGCCACGTCGAGGTGGACGGCGAGCGCGTCGGGGTTGACGGCGAGCGCGAGTACTCCTACGAGGGCGCGCGGGAGTTCTTCGCGTGGCTCCGGGACGCCGATGTGGACGCACTCGCCGCGCGCTCGACTGACGCCGACTCGACCGATTCGGTGCGCAATCGGGCGGTGTACGCGGTCGCGAGGCACGCGCCGTACCCGGTGTACTCGCGGCTGTACTCGGCGGTCTCGTCGATAGGGGAGCGGTTATCCGGGTGAGCGAGACGTTCTCGAATCAGGCGTGGTTCTGCCATGAATCGGTCCTCGAAAGCCCCCGCGCGCTCGCGGTCGCTGTGCGGGATATCCGCGGGCGCAGTTCTGCGCCCGCGGATAGGGCCACGCACAGACGACCAAGCAAGCGCGAGCGCGCGGCCCCTTTCAGTCCACCCGATACCGCCACCGCGTCAGCACCGCAGACCACGACCCTCCCCAACCGACTGCGGTCCTCGACTGCTCGTTTCCACTCGCAGTCTGCGGTCCTCATCCCTCGCACGCCTTGGCGCGACCTCAAACAGCGAGGTCGCGCCAGCGCGCGCCGGGTGATGGATGCCCGTCGATTCGTCGGCAGTGGTCGAACCGAACGAAACCTCCACCCGAGTCGGTCCCGACCTTTTATCGTCTCGCGGCCGCCTACCACCGCCCATGACCCGCGGCGGCGCGCGCCTGCCGGGAACGCCCGACGAGGAGCGCGCCGACCCCATCGTCCTCCACGTCGACATGGACTGCTTCTACGCCGCGTGCGAGCGCCGCCGGGAACCGAAGTTGCGGGGCGAACCGGTCGTCGTCGGGATGGGCTACGAGGACGGCGAGACCCACGGCGCGGTCGCGACCGCGAGCTACGAGGCCCGCGAGTTCGGCGTCGAAAGTGCGCAAGCCATCTCGACCGCGCTGGAGCGCCTGCCCCGGAAGGTCGAGTCCGACGACCCCGACTCGGACCTCGATCCCGACGAGGCGGGCCACTACCGGCCGGTGGACATGGACTACTACCAGTCGGTCAGCGCCGAGGTCAAGGAGATACTCCACGACTCGGCCGACGTGGTCCGGGAGGTCAGCGTCGACGAGGCGTACCTCGACGTGACCGACCGGACCGCGTGGGAGGTCGCCGAGGGGTTCGCGCGCCACGTCAAGAACCGCATCGACCGCGAGGTCGGCGTGACCGCGAGCGTCGGGGTCGCGCCCAACATGTCGGCGGCGAAGATAGCCAGCGACCACGACAAGCCCGACGGGCTCGTCGTCGTGGAACCCGGCGAGGTCCGGGAGTTCCTCGCGCCGCTCGACGTGGCCGAGTTGCACGGCGTCGGCCCGGTCACGGCCCGCGAACTCCGGGAGTCGGGCATCGAGACCGCGGCCGACCTCGCGGCGGCCGACCGCGCCGACCTCGAAGCCCGGTTCGGCGAGCGCGGCGCGGAGATGCACCGCCGAGCGCGCGGCGAGGACGACCGCGAGGTCACGCCCCGGGGCCGCCCCAAGAGCCTCTCGCGCGAGTCGGCGTTCACCGAACCGACCGACGACGCCGAGGAGACCCGCGAGCGCATCCGCACCCTCGCGGCGGCGGTCGCCGACCGCGCGAGGGGCAAGGACGCGATGTACCGGACCATCGGCATCAAGGCCGTCACCCCGCCCTACGACGTGAACACCCGCGCGAAGTCGCTGCCCGGGCCGGTCGACGACCCCGGACTGGTCGAGGAGGTCGCGCTCGACCTGTTCGCGGAGTTCGACGACGCCAGAGTCCGGAAGGTCGGGGTGCGGGTCTCGAACCTCTCGTTTGCCGACGCCGAGCAGGCGAGTCTGGGAGACGGGTGGGGCGGTGCCGACCTCCCCGACTCTGGTGATAGGGGCGAGTCCGGCGAGACGCCGGACTCGCCCGCGAGCCTCTCGGACTTCGGAGACGACGGTTCGGACGGTCCCGGCGATTCCGCCGATTCTCCCGAGTCCTCCGACCCTACCGACACCGCAGACCCCTCCGACGCCAGCGGTTCCGAGTCGGACCCCGAGGGCCAGTCGTCGCTCGCCGACTTCTGAGGGACGCGGGCCTGCCGATACAATCAGACTCAAGGGCGGCGGCGATAAGTTCCGGGTGTGACCAAGAGTGACCCGCACGAATCGTGACGCGAACGCCGCGGGAGCGACTGCGCGCCGCGCCAGCGCGCCGTGCGCGCTGGCGCGGCAGGACGGAGGGCTGTCGAGGCAGGACGGAGGGCTGGCGTGGCGGGAAGGACGGGAACGTCGAGCGCGTGAGGTGACCCGATGAACCGCAACGACCGCTCCATCGTGGGGCTGGTGATGGTCGCCCACGCGATGGTTCACACCTACGAGCTCTCGATTCCCATCCTCGTGACCATCTGGCTCGACCGGTTCGGCGTGGGTGCCGGGACGATGGGCATCGTCGTCTCCGCGGGGTACGCGCTGTTCGGCCTCGGCGCGCTCCCCGGCGGCCTGCTGGCCGACGCCTACGGGTCGCGTCGGCTCATCATCGCCTGCCTCGCCGGGATGGGCGGGTCGTTCGTCCTGCTCAGTCTCGCGCCGACCGTCCCGGTCATCGCGCTGGCGCTCGTCCTCTGGGGCGTCGCGGCGAGCGTCTACCACCCCTCCGGACTCTCGCTCATCAGCAAGGGCGTCTCCCGGCAGGGGACCGCGTTCGCGTACCACGGGATGGCGGGCAACCTCGGCATCGCGCTCGGGCCGCTGGCGACCGCCGTCCTCCTGCTGTTCTTCGACTGGCGCGTCGTGGTGGTCCTGCTCGCGGCCCCCGCCGCGCTCGCCATCCTGTTCGCGCTCACCGTGGAGTTCGACGAGACCGCGGCCGTCGAGGAGTCGGTGGCCGACGGCGGTGAGCGAACCGACGGTTCGCGAACGTCGTCGGACCAAGGGTCCGACGGAAGCGACTCCCGCGCCGACGGCGGCGTCTCGTCGCTCTCGGAGTTCGTCGCCGACTCGAAGACCCTGTTCACGGGCGCGTTCGCCCTCGTGTTCGGCGTCGTGATGTTCTCGGGGCTCTACTACCGCGGGGCGCTCACCTTCCTGCCCGAGATGCTGGCGAACCAGCCGCTGTTCGACCCCGTCGCGGTCGGGTCCCGGGAGATCGAGCCCTCCCAGTACGTCTACGCAGGACTGCTGATGATCGGCATCGGCGGCCAGTACGTCGGCGGGAAGCTCACCGACCGCATCCGGGTCGAGCGCGGCATCACCGGCGCGTTCGCGGCGCTGGCGGTCATCGCACTCCTCTACGTGCCCGCGCTGAACGGCGGGCTCGCGACCCTGCTGGCCGCGAGCGCGGTGCTGGGCTTCGCGCTGTTCGTGGTCCAGCCTCTCTATCAGGCCGCGGTCGCCCAGTACACGCCCGCCGGGACGCGGGGCCTCTCGTACGGCTTCACCTACCTCGGCGTGTTCGGAATCGGCGCGCTCGGCGCGGGCATCGCGGGCTACGTCCTCGAACTGTTCTCTCCGACCGCACTGTTCGTGGTGCTCGCCGGGTTCGCGCTCGCCGCGGCCGGGTTCGGGGCCGTGCTGTCGGTGCGGTCGAAGTCGAGCGCGTAGGGCTCCGGATTTCGGCTTCGTTCCGCGGGCAGCCCCGACAGTTTATGAGGGACGGGTGAGAGGTAGCGCCCAACGAGCATGTCGGAGGAAACCATGGCCGTCGCGGAGGTGAGCGACGGCGTCGGCGGGGACGCCGGAACGCCGGGAGAGACCGTAGACCTCCCCGTCGTGGAGGTGCTGACGGGGCGGGCGTTCATCACCGGGAAGTCCGGGTCCGGGAAGTCGAACACCGCGAGCGTCGTCGTCGAGAAGCTACTCGACGGGGGATACCCCGTAATGATCGTGGACGTAGATGGTGAGTACTACGGTCTCAAAGAGGAGTACGAACTGTTACACGCAGGGGCCGACGACGAGTGCGACATCCAGGTCGAGCCCCAGCACGCCGAGAAACTCGCCTCGCTGGCGCTGGAGGACAACGTCCCCATCATCCTCGACGTGTCGGGCTACCTGAACGAGCAGGACGGGAAAGACCTCCTGAAGGCGGTGGCCCAGCAGCTGTTCGCCAAGGAGAAGAAGCTCAAGAAGCCGTTCCTGCTCGTGGTCGAGGAGGTCCACGAGTACATCCCCGAAGGGGGCGGGATGGACGAGTGCGGTCGGATGCTCATCAAGATCGGCAAGCGCGGGCGCAAGCACGGGCTGGGAATCGCGGGCATCAGTCAGCGTCCGGCCGACGTGAAGAAGGACTTCATCACCCAGTGCGACTGGCTGGTGTGGCACCGCCTTACGTGGAACAACGACACCAACGTCGTCGGGCGAATCCTCGGTAGCGAGTACGCCGAGGCCATCGAGGAGATGGACGACGGCGAGGCGTTCCTCACGACCGACTGGTCCGAGCAGACCCGGCGGGTCCAGTTCCACCGCAAGCAGACGTTCGACGCCGGGGCGACCCCCGGACTCGACGACTTCGAGCGCCCCGACCTCAAGTCGGTCAGCGACGACCTCGTGGGCGACCTCCGCGAGATCAGCGAGGCCGAGGCCCAGCGAGAGGACCGCATCGAGGAACTGGAGCAGGAACTGCGGGAGAAGGACAGCCACATCGAGGACCTCGAACGCCAGCTGGAGGAGGCCCGAGAGATGGAGGAGGTCGCCGACAAGTTCGCGAAGGCGATGCTCGACACCTCCCGGAACCGGCGCGCGAACCCCTACGTCGGCGGCGGGCCGGGGGGTCGGCAAGCCGACCTCGGGACGTACGAGGGGTCGGATTCGGCGGCGGCCGCCGCCGAATCCGACGGGGGCGAGTCCGGCGGAGACGAGTCCGACGGAGACGAATCCGGGGACGCCGAAACCGACGCGGCGCGCGACCCCCTCGACGCCATCCGCGAGGAGCTCGATGCGCTCGACCCGGTCGAGCGCGCGATGCTGGCCTACTACCTCCGGGAGGGGCCCGCGTCGCCGGTCGACGCCCACGTCGTCGCCGGGGGACCGGACGACCGCGAACTCGCGTACAACCACAACCGGACCCTGCGTCGGCGGGGGTTCGTCCAGCACGCGGGCGGCGGGGAGTACGTCGCCTCGTTGCCCTCCCTGCTCGCGGCGCTGACCGACGGCGAGATGGACGACGACGACCGCGAGAAGACGCTGGCGCAGGTCGCCGAGGAGCTACCCGACGTTGAGTGAGGTCGTGTCTGCAGATGGGCCAGTCTGCCGTCAGCTAGACCCGGAGGTGACGTGTCGTCGGCTACGCTCGAAGACCTTGACGTTCGGCGCGCGCTGGCGCGCGCCGTGGCGCGCCAACATCGCGCGAGGGCCGAGGACCGCAGTGTAACGAGGACCGCAGGCGGTTGGGGAGGACGAGAGACGGTGGCGGTGCGGTGGCGGTGCGGTGGCGGTGCGGTGGCGGTGCGGTGGCGGTGCGGTGGCGGTGCGGTGGCGGTGCGGTGGCGGTGCGGTGTGGTCTCAGAGGTCTCGGCAGTAGCTAGCGTCCTGCCGTTCACACCGTAGAATGCAGTACCGGAGGGGGTAGCTACTACCGAGGCAAAAGAGGGACCGCACCGGAACGGACGAAACCCCCGAACGACGATTCCGGAGTGAACGTCCCGGCTCTTCCTTCGACGAAGCAACGAGCATACTTTACCACTCCATCGACAACCTCGGACCATGAATACCCTCGCTCGGACCGCGGAAAACCGGTGGCACCTCCCCCAGCACGCCTACGTCGTGGTCTACGACGAGCGCGAGACCGAACTGCTCACCATCTACGACTGCGGGGCGGCCCAGAAACCGCCATCGGCGCGGGTGCTGGGCAACCTCGTCCGGGTGAAGGCCGACCACGAACTGGAGCAGACCGTCACCGGCTACGTGGTCCGGATGCGCGAGGAGGCGATTCTGGAGAAGCAGGACGACGACCACTGGATAATCGTGGCGGAGTGATTCGGCGGCCGACGAGACCGACTTCCGACTCCGACGGGTGAATCAGAGCGGCGCGACCAAGTCCTCCAGCGCGGTCTCGGGGTCGTCGGCCTTCGCCACGCCGCTGGCGAGCAGGACGCCCTCCGCGCCCAACTCCCCGGCGGCGGTCAGGTCCTCACCGGTCGAGATGCCCGCGCCGCAGTAGACCGCGACCGACTCGTCCACCGCTTGGGCGGCCGCCACGGCGTCGGTCACGATATCGGGGTCGGCCTGACTGACCGGCGTGCCGGTGCCGATGAGTTCCGGGGGCTCGACCGCGACGGCGTCCGGACCGAGCGCCGCGACCGCGCCGATCTGGTCGGGGTTGTTCGCGCAGACGCAGGTGTCGAGGCCCGCGCGCTCGGCCGCGTCGAGCGCGGCGTCGATGTCGGCGAGCTTCAGGCGGCGCTCGGAGTGGTTGAGCAGGGTGCCGGTTGCGCCCGCCTCGGCGGCGGCCTCCGCGAGTGTCGACCCCGTGTGACTGCCGTGCTCGACCGGGCTGACGTGCTGGGCCCACGTCTCGACGCCCGTCTCGGCGACGCGTTCGAGGTGGGCGGCTTGGGGCGCGACCGCAATCGGAACGCCCGAGCCCTCGCTCACGTCACGGGCGGCGGTGGCGATTTCGACCGGGTCGCAGGGGTAGGCCTTGAGGTTGACGACGATTTTCATACCCGAATCGTCCCCCGGGCGCGACTAATAGGTTGCGAGAGCGGTGGGCCGTGGGCGGTCGCTCTGTCGGGGTCCTCGGCGCGGAGATTCGCCTCCGGCGAATCTCCGCGCGCGACACCGTCGTCTCTAGTCCTTGCGCTTGACCACGTCGCCGAGGGTGTACTCGCCGGTCGAACTCCCGCCGCTCCACTCCTCGTCGTCGTCGGGCGACCCGCCCGCGGTGAGCGCGATGTCGAGTTCGCGTTCGAGCTTCGTCTGGACCTCGTCGCTCGGGAGGATGTCGCCACGCTCCAGTTTCCGGATGAGGCTGGCCTTCTCGTTGAGCTTCTTGGCGAGGTCCTCCTGGCTCATCCCGGTCTCTTCGCGGGCGTCGCGGATGCGGTCGTCGTAATCCTGGGCGAGTTCGTCCATGTCGTCGAACATGTCCGAGCGCCGCGAGCGCGACGAACTCGAAGACGAGGAAGTCCCCGACGAGGTCGAGGAGCCGCTCGACGAGGAGGTCGAGTACTTGGTCGAGGTCGAACCGGAGTCCGGGGTCTTGACCTCGGTCCCGAAGTCGGCGCAGTCGTCGCACACGTCCAACTCGGCTCCCTCGACCTTGATGGTCTTGGGGGAGCCGGTATCGGCACCACACATCTCACACTGAACCATACCCGGAGGTAGTCTGTCCCCGCTCTTAAATTACACGCCGCCAGCGGATTCGGCCGTCGGTCGGGTTCGCGCTGCCGGTCGGCGGCCCCAGCAGACGCCCGAACGCCGACTACGGGAACCGGTCGTCGCCGCGCTGGTGGCGGAGGTAGCCGAACCCCTGCTTGACCTCGTCGCTACGCTCGAAGTACTTGAGTATCCGTCTGCACTTCTCGCGCGAGAGGCGCGTCTCGCGGCTCAACTCGAACAGCGAGTCCACGTCCTCCGCGACGTCGAGGAACTCCTCGGGGGTGATATGGAAGTTGGCTGGCAGTATCTCTTCGAGGTCGACGTTGATTCCCGATTCGCCCGGTCGTTCACTATCCATGACACTCTTCGCCCTCGGTTAGTTCCGACGGCGGTAAGGTTGAAAAACTTAACTGTTTGCGCAGTCACGAGAGCGCGCGCCACGAGTAGTAGAACCGCTGGAGCGCGGTGACGTGACCCACCACCGCGAACACGACGAGCAGCCACGCGACCACCGACAGTCCGGCGGGGGCGGCCGACACGACCGCGGCGAGGACGCCCGTCACGCCGACCAGCGCGAGGCGGTCGGCCCGGCCGAGCAGGCCGCCGTACACCCTGTCGAGGTCGACGGCCTGCGCCTGCGTCCCGAGGTAGGAGGTCATCAGCACGCCCGTGACCGCCGCGAATCCGAGGGCGTACCGGCCGACGCCCGCGGCGAGTCCCGCGATGATGACGATATCGGCGTACCGGTCGAGGACGTGGTCGAGCAGGTCGCCCGCCAGCGAGTCGGTGCCGAGTTCCCGCGCGAGCGCGCCGTCGAGCAGGTCGAGCCACCCGTTCAGGAAGACGAGGACCGACCCGGCGAGATACCAGACGGGGTCGGCCCCGCCGAGGTAGAACGCCGCGCCCGCGCCGCCCGCCAGCACGAAGGCGACGACGCTGACCGCGTCGGGCGTGAGACCGAGCCGGGTCGAGACGGAGACGAACGGCCGGAGCAGTCGGTCGGCGACCGGGCGGAGTTGGTCGAGCGTCATAGATAGTCGAGGAAGTCCACCTCCCCGGCGCTGGGCTCGCGCTCGCCCGCGAGGACGGCCGCGATGTCGTCGGCCACTTCCTCGGGCGTCCGGTCGGTCGTGTCGACCTCGTAGACGTTCTCGACGCCGTGCTCGCTCACGGCCTCCGAGAGGATGACGTCGAGGGCCTCGCTTTCGGCGTTCTCGCTTGCTTTGGCCTCCGGCTCGCCCCGTTCGAGCAGGCGGCGCTCCAGTTCCTCGGGATGACACCGCAGGACGACGACCCTGTCGGCGTCGAGGTGGTGAGCGAGGTGAGACTCGACGAGCAGGTCCGCCTCGCCCGGCGCTTCGCTCCCGGCGCGGTCGGCGAGGCGCTCGCCGACCGCGTCGAGGTCGGCGACGAGGCTGTCGCGCTCCTCGTCGCGCTCGTTCCACAGGCCCTCCTCGCGGATCAGGTCGTTGAGGTGGACGACTTCGAGGTCGCGGTCGAGGCGCTCGTCGCCGACGAGCGCCTCGACCGCGGTGGTCTTGCCCGTCCCGGGCGTCCCGGTGACGGCGACCCTCACTCGGCCAACACCTCGTTGCACTCGGCCACCGCGCGCCTCGTCTCCGCCTCGGTGCCGCAGGTGATGCGGACGCACTCGGGCAGGCCGAAGCTGGTGCAGTCCCGGACGATGACCCCCCGGCGCTGGAGTTCGTCGGCGACGGCGGAGCCGTCGCCGACCTCCGCCAGCACGAAGTTGCCGTGGCTCTCCCACGTCGGCGCGTCGAGGTTCTCGTAGATGTACTCGCGCGCCCACGCGGCGGTCTCGACCGTCTTCTCGGCGTGTTCGTCGTCGTCGAGCGCGGCGAGTCCGGCCCGGCAGGCGATCTCGCTCGCGGCGAAGGGGGTGTTCACCCGAGCGTAGGCGTCGGCCCACTCCTCGGGCACGATGCCGTACCCCAGTCGAACGCCCGCGAGACCGTACACCTTCGAGAAGGTCCGGAGGACCGCCACGTCGTCGCGCTCCCCGACGAGGTCGACCGCGCTCGGGCCGTCGGCGAACTCGCCGTAGGCCTCGTCGACGAGCACGAGGGTGTCCTCGTCGGTCCCGTCGGCGATGTCCCGAACCGCGTCGAGCGAGAACCGCCCGCCGGTGGGGTTGTGCGGGCTGGTGAGGTGGACGATTCGCTCGCCGGAGTAGTCCGAGAGGACGGTCTCGGCCGTCAGCGCGAAATCGTCGGCCTTCGAGAGGTCGTACTCGGCGACCTCGCCGTGGTGGAAGCGCGCGCTCATCCCGTAGTAGGCGAAGCCGGGCGTCGGCACGAGGACCGCGTCGCCGGGGTCGAGCGTGGCGCGAGCGAGGTAGTCGAGGACGCCGTCGCCGCCGTTGCCGAGCCAGACCTGCTCGGGGGCGACCGACCAGCGGTCGGCCAGCTTCTCGGTCAGGTCGGCGTGGGAGGCCTTCGGGTACGAGTGAGCGCTCCCGGCCGCCTCCCGAATCGCCTCGACCGCGTTCGGGCTCGGCCCGAAGGGGTTCTCGTTCGAGGCGAGCTTCACGAGGTCGTCGGGGTCGAGCCCGAGGTCGCGGGCCACCTCCTCGACGCCCCGACCGGCCTGATACACGGTGTGCGAGGACAGGTCCCGTGGTTCCATGTGCGGGAGGTGTGCGCGCCGCGCCTTAAGCGTGCTCACCTCGGGTAGCGAACGGGTCAGCCCGCTTTCGGGTGGTTCTTTTGTCAGCATCCGCCCAGTACACATAAGGAAAGTCGCGGCGATTTTTCCCACGGGGGAGACGCCGATGACACGACAAAATCAAGACCAAGAGCAGTGGAGCGACCGCGACGAACCGAGAGAGCAGGGCCGATACTCGTCGGGCGGACGAGAGCGAGGGCGGCAGGGACAGTCCGGACAGCGCCAGCAGGAAGGACGACATCAGGGGTCCGGACAGCACGGCCAGCAGTCCGGACGGCACCAGCAGTCCGGACGGCACCAGCAGTCCGGACAGCACGGCCAGCAGTCCGGACAGCACGGCCAGCAGTCCGGACAGCACGGCCAGCGGGGCGGCCGGGGCTGGCAGGAGGAGGGCCGTCACCAGAGCCAGCAGGGTCAGCGCGAGCAGGGCCACCAACAGATGGGCGGCCACCAGCAGGAGCAGGGCGGCCAGATGAGCCAACAGGGCGGCCAGCAACCCCGTCGAGAGAGTCGATACGGCGGGCGGAGTCGCCAGCAGCGAGGTGGCCAGCACGAACAGGGCGGCCAGCAAGGTCACCAGAGTCAGCAGGGCCAGCACGGTCACCAGAGTCAGCAGGGCCAACCCGGCGGCGGCCAGTTCAGCGGCCACGAACAGCGGGGCCGACAGGGCGGCCACCAGCAGGAGCAGTACGGCCAGCAGATGGGTGGCCACCAACAGGGCCAGCAGAGTGGCCAACACGAGCGAGGCCGCCAGCAGGGCCAGCAGATGGGCGGCCGAGGCCAGCACGAGCAGATGGGTCAGCAGGGCCACCAACAGGGTCACCAGCAAGGCCGCCAGAGTCAGCAAGGCCACCAGCAGGGCCAGCAGGGCCGCCGCGAGCAGGGCGGCGAGCAGAATCAGTACGGCGGGAGCTCCGAGAGCGGGTTCAGCCCGGTCCAGCAGACCGCGATGCGCGGCGAGAGCCAGCAGGGCGGCGAGAAACACGGCGAGGAGCGCTCGCAGGGCCGAGGACGCGAGGAGAGACGCCGGAGCCCGCGGTACTGAGCAGTAGGAGTCGAATCAGCGCTTTTTTCGCGGCGCGGCCCGGCGACGAGAGACGGTAGTCCTATTGATGCCCGGCGGATACCTTGGTTGGGGGATGGGAAGCGCGCGACACCGCCGGAGACCGTCCGGGATACCGCCGGAGGTTCGGTTACGCTCGCGTCCCCGCGTGATCTACAATGAGTGACGCACCCGAAACCGAATCCAGAGAGGGGGAGCCACAGCGGGTCCAGTCCGTCGATTACGACGCGCTCGACGCCCTGCTCGGCGACCGCGTGATTCGCCGCGAGAGCCACCTCGACGCCGAGGGGTTCGTGATACGACCGTCCGACGTGGAGCAAGTGCTCCGGACCCTCAAGGACGAGGCCGGGTTCGACCACCTCTCGTGTCTGACCGCTCAGGAGTACGAGGACCGCTACGAGAGCATCTACCACCTGACCACGTACGACGACCGGACTCGGGAAGTCAACGTCATCGTGCCGACCGACCGCGAGAACCCAGTGAGCGAGTCGGCGGCGTCGGTGTACAAGACCGCCGAGTGGCACGAGCGAGAGGCCTACGACCTCGTGGGCATCGAGTACGACGGCCACCCGGACCTGCGGCGCATCCTCCTGCCCGAGACGTGGCAGGGCCACCCGCTCGCCCTCGACTACCACCAGGACAAGCCCCAAGTCGTCACGCTGAAAGAGCACGTCAATCCGCTCGCCGACACCCAGCGCGAGACCGGGTCCGGGTCCGGGTCCGAGTCGGAGTCGGAAGCCGACTCCGACCCGGGGTCGGACACGATGTTCCTCAACATCGGCCCTCACCACCCAGCGACCCACGGCGTGCTCCACCTCAAGACCGTCCTCGACGGCGAGCAGGTCGCCCACGTCGAACCCGACGTCGGCTACCTCCACCGGTGTGAGGAGCAGATGTGCCAAGACAAGAACTACCGGTACGAAATCATGCCGTACCCCGACCGGTGGGACTACACCGCGAACATGCCCAACGAGTGGGCGTACGCCCGGACCGCGGAGGCGCTCGCCGACATCGAGGTGCCCGAGTACGCGCAGGTCCTCCGGACGATGGCGGTCGAGTTCGGTCGCATCATGGGCCACATGCTCGCGCTGGGGACGTTCGCGCTCGACGTGTACGGCGACTTCACCGCCATCTTCATGTACTCGGTCCGAGATCGCGAGATCGTCCAGAACATCCTCGAAGACCTCACGGGCCAGCGGATGATGTTCAACTACTTCCGGCTCGGCGGGGTCGTCTGGGACGTTCCCGAACCCCGCGAGGAGTTCTTCGAGAAGGTCCGGGACTTCCTCGACGAACTGCCCGAACACGTCGAGGAGTACCACGACCTGATGACCGGCAACGAGATATTCCAGAAGCGGACCGTCGACACCGGAGTCATCACCGCCGAGACCGCCAAGGACTACGGCTGTACCGGGCCGGTCGCCCGCGGGTCGGGCGTCGACTACGACCTGCGCAGGGACGACCCCTACGGCTACTACGACGAACTCGACTGGGACGTGGTCACCGAACCCTACGGCGACAACTACGCCCGGGTGCTGGTCCGGATGCAGGAGGTCGAGGAGTCGGCGAAGATAATCCAGCAGTGCGTCGACCTGCTCGAAGAGTGGCCCGACGACGAGCGGACGATTCAGGCCAACGTCCCCCGGACCCTCAAGCCCGAGGCCGACACCGAGGTGTACCGGGCGGTCGAAGCCGCGAAGGGCGAGATGGGAATCTACATCCGGTCGGACGGCACCTCCCAGCCAGCCCGGTTCAAGATTCGAAGCCCCTGCTTCAACAACCTCCACGCCCTCGAAGCGATGGCCGAGGGCGAGTACGTGCCCGACCTCGTCGCGGCGCTCGGGAGCCTCGACATCGTCCTCGGGTCGGTGGACCGGTGACCCTCGGGTCGGTCGACCGGTGACCCTCGGGTCGACCGACCGGTGACGCTGGCGAATCCGCGAGCGTTCGCTCGCGGATTCGCACACGTTCGCCGACGGCCGTAGCGTTCTTGGGCGAATCCGCCGTGCCATGTCCATGGTCGAACTGGGCTACACACTCTCCAGCGAGGAGCATCCGCCGAACGACCTCGTCGAGCACGCGGTCCGCGCGGAGGAACTGGGCTTCGACTTCGTCTCGATTTCGGACCACTTCCACCCGTGGATACGCGCGCAGGGCCACTCGCCGTTCGTCTGGACGACGCTCGGCGGCGTCGCGCGCGAGACCGACGACCTCGACGTGGGCGTCGGCGTCACCTGTCCCACGATGCGGATTCACCCGTCCATCGTCGCGCAGGCGGCCGGGACCGTCGCGAAGCTGTTCGAGGAGTCGGGCCAGCGGTTCTACTTCGGGGTCGGTACGGGCGAGAACCTGAACGAACACGTTCAGGGCGACCACTGGCCCGAACACGAAATCCGGCTGGAGATGCTGGAGGAGGCCGTGGCGGTCATCCGCAAACTGTGGTCGGGCGAGCGAGTCAGCCACCACGGCGAGCATTACGACGTTCAGGACGCGCGGCTGTTCACCCTGCCCGAGGAGAACCCGCCCGTCTGCGTGTCGGCCTACGGCGACCGCGCCGCGAAGGCGGCCGCCAGAATCGGCGAGGGGTTCTGGTCGGTCGGCCCGCAGGACGTGGTCGAGACCTTCGAGGAGGAGGGCGGCGAGGGACCGAAGTTCAGCCAGCTCACGGTCTGCTACGCCGACGACGAGGACGAGGCCGTCGAGACAGCGCACGAGAACTGGCCCAACAGCGTCCTGCCGGGCGAACTCGCCGCCGTCCTCCCGACGCCGACCCACTTCGAGCAGGCCACGGAGATGGTCTCACAGGAGGACGTCCGCGAGGCCGACAGCATCGTCACCGACCCCGACCCGGAGACCCACGTCGAGAACATCGAGGAGTTCGTCGACGCGGGCTACGACCACGTCTACGTCCACCAGATCGGACCGAATCAGGAGGACTTCTTCGAGTTCTACGACGAGAACGTCCTGCCGGAGTTCGAATAGAGCGTCCCGCCACGACCGGACCGACCGCCCGACCGGACCGACCGCCCGGGGACCGGGCGGTCCCCGGGCGGTCGGTCTCCCGTGAGCCGTCTCCGGAATCGGTGAAACGGTCGTTTCAGTCTACGTCGGACTTATGATAGTCCGGCGTACAACTCCTCGACATGTCACGGTCGAAGAAACGACTGTTGGTGGCGGTCGCGCTCGCGTCGCTGGTCGTCCTCGCGGGGTGTTCCGGAAGCGGCGGCGACGCCGGTAGCGCCGACCAGTCGGCACAGGCCAACCTCGCGGCGACGGAGGCTCAGGGCACCGTGCAGGAATCTGACGGGTCGGCCGACGACTCGTCGGGCGAGAGCGCCGTCCAGAATCGAGAGCGGGAGCTGATTCGGACCGGCGAGGTGTCCCTACGGGTCGAGTCGTTCGACGAGTCGCGTCGGAACCTGACGCAAGCGGTCGAGTCCCGCGGCGGGTTCGTGGGCGACACCGACGAGCAGGTCCACAATCGCGCCAATCAGTCGTGGACCAGCGGCAGGCTCGTCCTCCGGGTCCCCGCCGAGAACTTCTCGGCGTTCCTCGACCGCGTGAAGGACGAGGGAGGGGTCCGGCACGTCAGTACCGACACGGAGGACGTGACCGACCAGCTGGTCGACATCGAAGCGCGACTGGAGAACCTCCGGTCCCAGCGCGAGCAGTTGCGGGAGCTCTACGAGGAGGCCAACGACACCGAGACCGTCCTCGACGTGCAAGAGCGCCTCTCGGAGGTCCAGACCGAAATCGAGCGCCTCGAAGCCCAGCAGGAGTCGCTCCAGCGACAGGTCGCCTACTCCACGATAACCGTCGAGATGGACGAGAAACCGCCCGAACCCGAGACCACCGAGCCGACCGCGTGGTACGAGACGGGACTGCTCGCGGCGTTCCTCGAATCGGTGAGCGGCGTCGGCGTCGCGACGCGCGCGCTCGCGGTCGGAACGGCCTACGCCGCGCCCTACGTGCTGGCGTTCGGCGTCCCGCTCGGGGTCGTCTTCGGGGCGTGGCGACGACGGCGTGCTGGCGGAAGCGACGCCGAGCGAGCGCCAGAACCCGCCGATGACGGGGGGACCGCCGAGATGTTGGGCGAGGGGGCATCGAGCGAGCAGGAATCGGGCGAGGAGTGAGAACCGAACTGCTTCCCACCCGCGATATCCGGCCTACAACCGTTCTTCGACGTGGTCTGCGGCCTTCAGCGCGAGCGCCGCGATGGTGAGGGTGGGATTGAGCGCCCCGCTCGTGACGAACACGCTGCTCGACGCCACGGCGAGGTTCCGGAGGTCGTGAGCCCGCAGTCGGGAGTTCACCACGCTGGATTCGGGGTCGTCTCCCATCCGGGTCGTGCCCATGTGGTGGAACGCCGGGCCGGTGTCCTCGGGGCCGACGGTCCACGAGATATCGACCCCGAGTTCGTCGAGGACGGCGTGCTGTATCTCGTTGGCGCGCCTGAGGCTCGCGGCCGTGCGGTCGTCCACGCGCCAGTGTATCTCGGGGACTGGATTGCCGTGGTCGTCGGTGGTCGAGGGGTCTAGGGTGATTCGGTTCTCCTTCCGGGGGCGCTGGCCGACGAGCCCGCCCATCGCGATGGAGTTGCCGTACCCTTCCCGCAGGTCGTCGAGCAGGTCGTCGCCGAACTCCTCGCCCGACAGCGCCATCTCGACGGGCGACGGCCCGGCGTAGTTCAGGAACTCCAGCTTGAGCGGGCCGGGTTCCGGGCCGTCGCCGGACCACTCCGGAATCTCGCCCGCGGTGCCTTCCGCGGCCCGGGTCGGGTCGTCGTAGAACTGGTGGCACTCGCTGGTGATGAACCCGACGTGGTTCTGGCGGGTCTCGCGGTCGATGGTCCCGCCCGCGCCCCCGAACAGGTGGTCCATGAAGTACCGGCCGACCGCGCCCGAGGAGTTGGCGAGGCCGTCGGGATACTCCTCGGACTCCGACAGCAGGAGGAGTCTGGGAATCTCGACCCCACCCGCCGCCAGCACGAACTCGCGGGCCTCCTGTCGGTGGGTCTCGCCGTCGGGCGTGGCGTACACCGCCGCGGTGACGCGCTCGCCAGCGTCGTCGTGTTCGAGGCGCTGGACGGGCGCGCGGTCGATGACCCGCGCGCCCTCGTCCTCGGCCTTCTCGATGTGGTGGTCGGCCGAGTACTTCGCGCCGGAGGGGCAGACCGGCTTGCAGGTGCCGTAGCCCACGCACGCGCTCCGGTCGTCGTAGCCCTCGGAGTTGCGGGCGTTGGGGACCGAGTGCATGGTCACGCCGAGTCGCTCGCAGGCCTCCGCGAAGAGGGAGTCGCTGTAGGAGGATTTGAACGCGGGCATCGGGAAGGGCTCCTCGCGGGGTGGCGCGTAGGGGTTGTCGTCGGCCCCCGCGACGCCCAGTTCCTCCTCGGCCTCGGCGTAGTACGGCTGGAGGTCGCCGTACTCGATGGGCCACTCCTCGAAGTCCGACTCGTGGAACCGCATCACCATCCCCTGCCAGTGGAGGGTGGTGCCGCCGACGCCCTTCACCCGGGCGCTGTTGAGGGGGTAGAAGCGCTCGCCAGCGGAGGTGTACTCGTCGCGCTCGCCGCCCATGTCCCAGACCGAGAGGTGGTCATGGGCCGGGCGAATCGCACGCTCCATCCGGCGCTCGCGGTCCCCGAAGTCGAAGCGCTTCCCGGCCTCCAGCACCACCACGTCGCGGCCCGCGTTCGCGAGTCGGTGGGCGACCAGCGCGCCCGCCGGGCCAGCGCCGACGACGCACACGTCGGCGCGCTCCGAGGGCGAGCGGTCGATTTCCTGCGTCATTCTCCCGGCCCCCGTCGGTAGCTCTCGGCCCCGCCGGGGTGGCCCTGCGGGTTCTCGATGCCGACCAGTTCGCCGCCGGTCGGCGAGGTGTACAGCGCGTACAGCAGTTCGTTGACGACGTAGTACCGGACCCGGTGGCGGTCGGCCCCCTCCGGGTCGGGGTCGGCCGTGTCGACGCCCATCTGGTCGAGCGTCTTCTCGCGGGTCGCGGCGTCGAGCTGCCGGAAGTCGGCGTCGTGCCACTCCCGCGCGTACTCGTCCAGCGTCGCGAGCGCCCCGGCCATCCCGTCGCGGTACGCCGGGCGGTCCTCGACCCGGCCGAGCGCGTAGGTCCGGACGAACTCCTCGACGCCCGAAACCTCGGTGGGGTAGACCGTCTCGGCGGCCGCCAGCAGGGTGTCGAACCGGTCGGAGGGCGACTCACTCGCGGGGGTCGACTCGTCGGCGAAGGGATTCCCGTCGAGGTACGCTCCGGTGCCGACCGCGACCCCGCTCGCGGCGAGCGCGACGATGGCGTCCCGGCGAGTTAGCTCCATTCTCGCGGGTCTTAGGTCGGCCTAAACTTAGGGGTTGCTACTTCCGGACGCTCGGTGGACTCGGTCGGGGCGAGGTCGCCCCGACCGAGTTCGAACGTGGGTGAGTTCGGACGTGACCGGGTTCGGACGTGGCTGAGTTTGGACATACCTGAGTTCGGACGCGACCGACGCCGCCGCGGCGGCGTCGGTCGCGTCCGGCCACACCTCCAACATCATTTAAGTGTCGAACGCGAGTATATCCGCCCGGACCCATGAATATCACCTACTACGGCCACTCGACGTTCCACGTCGAAGTCGGCGAGACCGAACTGCTCATCGACCCGTTCTTCGACAACCCCAAGACCGACACCGACCCCGAGGAACTCGACCCCGACTACCTCCTGCTCACCCACGGCCACGCCGACCACATCGGCGACGTGGACCGCTACGAGGGGACGAAACTCGTCGCGACCCCCGAGGTCGTCTCGTACTGCCGCGACGAGTACGGCGAGTTCGAGGCGGTCGGCGGGATGGGGATGAACCTCGGCGGCACGGTCGAGTGCGGCGACGCGTTCGTCACGATGCACCGGGCCGACCACACCAACGGCATGGACACCGACTACGGCGCGACCGGCGGGATGCCCGCTGGATTCATCATCAGCGACACCAAGCCGACGCAGGTGGCAGACGAGGAGAGCCAGACCTTCTACCACGCGGGCGACACCGGCCTGATGACCGAGATGCGCGACGTCATCGGCCCGCACCTCGAACCCGACGTCGCCGCGGTCCCCATCGGCGACCACTTCACGATGGGGCCGTGGCAGGCCGCCATCGCGGTCGACTGGCTCGACGTCGACTACGCCGTCCCGATTCACTACGACACCTTCCCGCCCATCGAGCAGGACCCCGAGGACTTCGCCCGCGAGGTCAAGGCCGTCGGGAGCGACACCGAGGTCCGCGCGCTCGACGGCGACGAGTCGTTCGACCTCGCCGACGAGCTGTAGCGACCGTCTTCCGAGTTCTGTTTTCGCATTCCGCCGATAAGAGCAACACTAAGGGGCTCGGCGAGAGATACATCGAACGCATGACGAAAGAAGTCACCACCACGTCCGAAGCGGGATTCCAGGCCGACAACCGAATTCGGGACTTCGACCACACCATCGACGCCACGGGCGAGGAGGCCCCCGACACGCTCGAAGCGCTCCTCGCGGCCTACGCTTCCTGTTACGTTCCCGCGCTCCGCGTGGGTGCCGAACAGCGCGACGTCGGCGACCTCGGGAAGGTCGAGATCGACGTGGAGGGCGGTCTCGACGACGACGACAAACTCGACAGCGTCACCTTCGTCGTCCGGACCGAGGCCGAACTCGACGACGAGCAGGCCGAGGCGGTCGTCGAGCGCGCGAACGAACTCTGCAAGGTCCACGACGCGCTGAAGGAGTCGCTGGCGGCCGAGGTCGAAGTGCAGGGCGGCGCGTTCTGAGGACGCCCCGATTCGCGGTCCCTTTTTTTCGTCCGGCAGGAAAACCCTGATACTCCCCCGACCCGAACCCCCGGGCATGTCCGACAGAGGCTGGCAGGATACGATAGTGGGCGACCGGATGGCGGTCGACCAGGAGTTCGCCCAGCGGGTCGCCGAGTCGGAGTTCTCCTCGCAGGAGTGGGGGCTCATCATGACCGCGGTCGAACTCGAAATCGAGAACCCCGACGACGCCGAGCGCGCTCGCGTCGTCGCCGACACCTCGAAGGTCGAGCAGGTGATGCCCGAACTCGAGAACATCCGGAGTCAGATGGGCGCGATGGGCGGAGCGGGCGGCCAGCGAGCGGGCGGAAACGGAATCTTCGACTCCGTGAAGGGCATGCTCGGACTCGGCGGCGGGGGCGGCGGGGCCGACCCGAGCCAGCTTCAGGCCGCGAACCGACTCGCTCAGGAGTACGCCGACGAACTCCAGGAGCGCCTCGAATCCCAGGGCAAGTGGTCGCGAGTCCGTGAGACCGCGGCTGGCACCGAGTAGATGGGGCGGCGATTCGCGCCGGGCGCGTGGCGGTACGCCGCGATACCGCTGGCGCTCGCGCTTCCCGCCGGTGTCGTCGCGTCGCCGCTCGCGAGCGCCGGGGCGCTCGCGCTCGCGGCGGCGGTCCTCGCCTTCCACCGCGACCCGGACCGGACGCCGCCCGAGTCGGGCATCCCCGCGCCCGCCGACGGGAAGGTGTCGGTCGTTCGCGAGGAGGGCGACCGGGTGCGCGTCGGCGTGTTCATGAACGTCACGGACGTTCACGTCAACCGCGCGCCGCTGGGGGGTCGGGTCGAGGCGGTCGACCACGAACCCGGCAGACACCTCCCGGCGTTCTCGAAGGAGTCGGACAGAAACGAGAAGCTCCACATCCGATTCGACGACCACGAGGTGACGCTCATCGCGGGGGCGTTCGCCCGGCGCATCCACCCCTACGTCGAACCCGGCGACGAACTCGACCGGGGCGAGCGACTCGGACACATCTCGTTCGGTAGCCGGGCCGACGTGGTCCTCCCGGCGTCGGTCGGACTCGGAGACGTGACCGTCGAGCGCGGCGACAGGGTGCGGGCGGGCGAGACGGTGGTCGCCGAGGTCTAAACCTCGTCGCCGCCGTGGAACAGCGTCAGCTCCTCGGCCTCGTAGATGTTGATGAGCTCGTTGATGAGCTCGTCGTAGGACTCGTCCTCGGTCCGGAGGCCGTCGAGTCGCTCTACGGTGTTCTCGTCGACGTTTATCTTCGGCATCGCGTCCCCGTAGGAGGGCCTGAACCTTAAGCGACGGGGGCGACCCGACCGGACGATTTCGGGCGGGCGGCGAAACGAGCACGGAGACGGGCGGAAACGAACCCCGACCGACGCCGACGACCGACCGGACGATTTCTCACCCCCGACTCTTAAATTATGGGCACGTTTTCGGAATCGACGCGAGGGCCGGAAACCGCGTAACAGGCGCTTACCGGGGTCGGTAGCGGTTGGTTACGGGGGTGTAGGTACTGGATAACAAAGTGTCTCTAGTGGCGTGTAACTATCGCCACGCATGACCACGACCGACAACAGACTCACCAACGGCGACGACACGATGGCGGAGAACCGGTGCCAGAGTTGCGGTTCCTTCGTGACGCGGGACTTCGCTCGCGTGTTCGGGAACAACAAGAACGAGGTGTTCGGCTGCCTCGAATGCATGACGGCGACCGAGGTCAAGAAGGGCGGGGCACGCGCCGAGACGGTCGACACGACCAACCTCATCGGCGGGCGCGAACCGCTTCGATAGGACGGTCGGATTTCGGAATCGGGACGGCTTCTTCTCGCCGCGCTACGGACGACTCGGCATCGAGTCGCTACAGGCGCTCCAGTACCGCGTCGGTCACGTCCCTCGTCGTCGCGTCGCCGCCGAGGTCGGGCGTGCGCGGCCCCGACTCCAGCGTCGCCTCGACCGCAGAGCGCACGCGTCGGCCCTCGTCGTCGTGGCCGAGGTACTCCAGCAGGAGCGCGGCCGACAGCATCGCGGCGGTCGGATTGGCGACGCCCTCGCCCGCGATGTCGGGCGCGGTGCCGTGGACCGGCTCGAACAGCGCGCGCTCGCGGCCGACGTTCGCGCTGGGGAGCAGGCCCAGCCCGCCCACGAGTCCGGCCGCGAGGTCCGAGAGCACGTCGCCCGCGAGGTTGGGGCAGACGACCACGTCGAAGTCCTCGGGGCGCTGGACGAGGTGCATCGCCAGCGCGTCCATCAGCGCGTCGTCTGCGGGCACGTCGAACTCCTCGGCGACCGCCTCGGCGGTCGCGAGGAACAGGCCGTCGGTCTCGCGCATCACGTTGGCCTTGTGTGCGATGGTGACCGAGCGGTCGCGCTCGGCGGCGTACTCGAAGCCGTAACGCGCGATTTCCTCGGACGCCGCCTCGGTAACGACCCGTGTCAGCGTGGTTACGCCCGGCGCGACCTCGGTCTCGTGGCCCGCGTACACGCCCTCGGTGTTCTCGCGCACGAAGACGAGGTCGGTCTCGGGGTGGGGCGCGTCGGTCCCCGGGTACGCCCGGACCGGCCGGACGTTGGCGAACGACCCGACCGCGCTCCGCAGCGGGAGGATGACGTCGGCCGCGGTCTCGCCCGCCGCGCCGAACAGCGTGGCGTCAGCGCTCGCCGCGAGTTCGCGGGTCGCGTCGGGGAGGGGGTCGCCGGTCTCCGCGGCGACCTCGTCTCCCGCGTCGGCCTCCTCGAACTCGAAGTCTGGGGCGACCGCTTCCAGCACTTCGCGGGCCGCCGGGGTGACCTCCTGACCGATTCCGTCGCCCGGAATCACTGCGATCTTCTCGGTCATGCATCGCCCTCCGCGCCGCTCGCGTCGCTCGCGTCGGCTCCGGCGTCGATGTAGGGCAGACTCGCGGCGGTCTCGGCGACCGCCGCCGCGTTCGATTTCATCAGCGCGGTCGTGTCCCAGACGCCCTCGACGAGCGCCTTCCGCTGGGCGTCGTCGACCGTCGCGTCGATTTCGCGGTCGCCGTATCCGACGGTCTCGTCGGCCACGTCCACGTCGATTTCGGCGTCGGGGTTCTCCTCGACGAAGTCCTGCAGGGCCGCTATCTCCTCGGGACTCGCGGTGACCGTGGGTACGCCGAGCGCGAGGCAGTTGCCCGCGAATATCTCGGCGAAGCTCTCGCCCACGACCGCGTCGATTCCCCAGCGCTTCAGGGCCTGCGGGGCGTGTTCGCGCGAGGAGCCACACCCGAAGTTGGCGTTGACGACGAGCACCGAGGCGTCACGGAACCGGTCCTCGTTGAAGGGGTGGTCCTTCGGATTGTCTTCATCATCGAACCGCACGTCGTGGAACGCGAACTGGCCGAGCCCGTCGAAGGTCACGACCTTCAGGAACCGCGCGGGGATTATCTGGTCGGTGTCGATGTCGTTGCCCCGGACCGGCACGCCGGTTCCGGAGACCTCCTCGACGGTCTCGACGCCCGCTCGGTCGGTGTCGTCGGTCGTCATCGGGCCACCTCCACTTCCGGCAGTTCGCGGGCGTCGGTCACTTCGCCCTCGATGGCGGCCGCGGCGACCATCCGGGGGTTCATCAGGACCGTTCGGCCCTCCTTGCTCCCCTGTCGCCCGACGAAGTTGCGGTTCGACGACGAGGCGCTGGCCTCGTCGCCCTCCAGTTGGTCGCTGTTCATCCCGAGGCACATCGAGCATCCCGCGTCGCGCCAGTCGAATCCGGCCTCGCGGAACACCTCGTCGAGTCCCTCAGCCTCGGCGGCGTCCTTCACGCGCTGGCTCCCCGGGACCACCATCGCGTGCACCTCGTCGTGGACCTCCCGGCCAGCCACGAGTCGTGCGGCGCGCCGGAGGTCCGACAGGCGGGCGTTCGTGCAGGAGCCGAGGAAGGCGACGTCGATGGGGTAGCCCTCCATCGTGTCGCCGGGTTCGACGCGCATGTGCTCCTGCGCACGTCGGGCGGTCTCCCGCTTGTCGGCTGGCAGGTCCTCGGGCGCGGGAATCGGCTCGGTGACGCCGACGCCCTGTCCGGGCGTGGTGCCCCACGTCACCACGGGTTCGAGCGAGGAGCCGTCGATGACGACCTCGTCGTCGTACACGGCGTCGTCGTCGGACCTGATGGACTCCCAGTAGGGCTTCAGCTGCTCGAACGCCTCGGGGTCGTCGGCGAAGGCGTCCGTCTCGGCGAGCCACTCGTAGGTGGTCTCGTCGGGGTTGACGTACCCCGCGCGAGCGCCGCCCTCGATGGACATGTTGCAGACGCTCATCCGGCCCTCCATCCCCATCTCCTCGATGGCCTCGCCCGCGTACTCGTAGACGTGGCCGACGCCGCCGTCGGTGCCGAGCCTGCGGATGATTTCGAGTATCACGTCCTTGGCCTCGACGCAGTCGCCGAGTTCGCCCGTGACCCGGATGCGCCGGACCTTCTGTTTCTCCATCGCCACGGTGCCGGTCGCGAGCACGTCCCGAATCTGGGAGGTGCCGATGCCGAACGCCAGCGCGCCGAACGCGCCGTGGGTCGAGGTGTGGCTGTCGCCGCAGACGATGGTCATTCCCGGTTGCGTGAGCCCCTGCTCGGGGCCGATGACGTGGACGATGCCCTGATCGCCGGTGTCGGGATGGGAGAACTCGATGCCCGCCTCGCGGACGTTCTCCTCCAGTTCCGACATCATCTCCTCGGCCGCGCCCTCGAAGGGGCGGTCGCGGTCGCCCGTGGGAACGATGTGGTCGACGGTGGCGTGGGTCCGCTCGGGGTACGCGACTTCCATGTCGCGCTCGCGGAGCATCCCGAACGCCTGCGGGCTGGTCACCTCGTGGACGAGGTGGAGGCCGACGAACAGCTGGTCCTGCCCGGTCGGCAGGGTCGTCACCTTGTGCTCGTCCCAGACCTTGTCGTAGAGGGTGCGTTCGCTCATCGGGACCTCCCCGTCCTCCCGGGGGTCCGAGACCGTCGCTCGGTCACCCGCGGCCGTCGCTCGGTCGCTCGACACCCTCGACTGTTCGCCGTTGCGCCCGAAAACGCACGTACGCCGCTCATTCTTCGGACTCTACCGGTTCTTCGGCCCCGCCGCGCTCGAAGACGCGGTTCGCGCTCTCGGCGTCCCGCGGCGGGGTGTGGTCTACGTGCTTCATCTTCTCGGTCGGTTCCTCCTCGTCGGCCTCGTTCTCGGGCGCTTCCTCGTCCTCGTCGTAGGCCTCTCGTCGTCCGCCGTCGGCCGCGACCACCGGCCCGCGCTCGAACGGGCGGTTGACCGCGCCGCGGTCGGTGTACGGGTGGGTGTGGGACACTTCTCGCATGGTTCGGTCGGTCGGCTGTCCTCGGTTCGGTCGGGTCGGTTTGGTTTCAGTCATCTGCGCTCACTCGCTCTTTGTCGTTCTCCTCGGTCGATTCGTCCTGCTCGTCCGCCTCGCTCGCGGTTTCACCGCTCGCGTCTTCCGAGGCGCGTTGCGCCTCGCTCCACGCGAATAGGTCCCGAAGGCGCGCGCCTACGTCCTCTATCTCGTGGTTCACGTCGCGCTGCTTGTGCTGGCGGTACACCGGGCGGCCGGTCTGGTTCTCGGCGATCCACTCGCGGGCGAACTCGCCGTTCTGGACGGCTTCGAGCGCCTCGTCCATGTTCTCGCGGACGCCCTCGTCGATTATCTCGGGGCCCTTGGTCAGCCCGCCGTACTCGGCGGTGTCCGAGACCGAGTCCCACATCTCGCGCATCCCGCCCTCGTACATCAGGTCCACGATGAGCTTCATCTCGTTGAGGCACTCGAAGTACGCCATCTCCTTGGAGTAGCCAGCGTCGACGAGCGTCTCGTAGCCCTGCTTGATGAGTTCGGTGATGCCGCCACACAGCACGGCCTGCTCGCCGAACAGGTCGGTCTCGGTCTCCTCGCGGAACGTGGTCTCGACCACGCCCGCCCGCGTGCAACCGATTGCCTTCCCGTAGGCGAGCGCCTCCTGCTTGGCCTCGCCGGTGGCGTCCTGATACACCGCCAGCAGACCGGGGGTCCCCTCGTCGTTCTCGTAGTTGCGCCGCACGAGGTGGCCGGGCGACTTGGGCGCGATCATCGTCACGTCCACGTCCTCGGGCGGTTCGATCTGGCCGAAGTGGATGTTGAAGCCGTGGGCGAACTGGAGGGTGTCGCCCGCCTCCAGAACCCCTTCGATGTCGGCGTAGACCGCGGGCTGGACCGTGTCGGGGACCAGTACCGACACGATGTCGGCCGCGCTCGCGGCCTCGGTCGGCGTGCCGACCCGGAGGCCGTCGGCCTCGGCGGCCTCGCGGGACGAGGAATCCTCCCGGAGGCCCACCACCACGTCGACCCCGCTGTCGGCGAGGTTCTGGGCGTGGGCGTGGCCCTGACTGCCGTAGCCGAGCACGGCCACGGTCTTGTCCTCGATGTGCGCGCTGTTCGCGTCGTCGTCGTAGTAGATGTCGGTGTCGAATTCGTCAGTCATCGTAAGTTCCTGTGGATGGGTCAGTCGTCGTACGTTCCCGCGGGCGCGTCGTCGGCTCGTCGCTCGTCGCTGGCCTTCTCGTGACCCGGCTCCTCGCCCGGCGTGGTGGGCGTGTCGCCGCGGGCCAGCGCGGTCTGTCCGGTCCGGGCGATCTCGATGATGCCGAACTGCCGGAAGGCGTCTATCGCGTCGTCTATCTTCCCCTGCCCGCCGGTGATCTGGACCGTGATGGTCCGGGGCCCGGCGTCGAGGGTCTGGCCCTCGTACATCTGGGTGATAGCGTGGACCTTGTCCGGTTCCTCGCCCCGGACCTTCAGCAGGACCAGCTCGGCCTGCACCGCGTCGTCGCCGAGTTCGCCCACCTGAATCACGGGCCGGAGCTTCGCGACCTGCTTTTTGACCTGGTCGATTCCGGCGTCGGTCTCCTCGACCACGAGGGTGATTCGGGCGTTGCCCTCGACGGTGGTCGGCCCCACGGTGAGGCTCTCGATGTTGAACTGCCGCCGGGAGAACAGCCCCGAGACCTTCGCCAGCACGCCGGGTTCGTGTTCGACCAGCGCGGAGACGACCGCGGTCCGGGTCTCCTGCTCGGCCTCGACTTCGGGGTCGATGCGCGTGCCCTGGGAGTTGCGCCGCCCGTCGGGCTGTGGGCGCTCGTCGGGGGCGGGCCCCCGCAGTTCGCCCGTCATAGCTGGTCCTCCGATAAGGCGAACTCGCCGTTGGCCCCGCCGCTCGGGACCATCGGGTAGACGTTCTCCGCGGGGTCGATGCGGAAGTCGACGACCGAGGGGCCGTCGTAGTCGAGCGCGGCCTCGACCGTGTCGGCGACCTCGTCGTACTCCGAGACGGTGAAGCCCTTCGCGCCGAACGCCTCGGCGAGCGGGCCGAACTCCGGACACCACTCGTACTCGGAGGCGGAGTGTCGCCCGTCGAAGAAGGCGTCCTGCCACTGACGGACCATCCCGATGTACTCGTTGTTGAGGACCGCGACCGTGATGTCGAGGTTCTCGCGGACCGCGACCGAGAGCTCCTGCAGCGTCATCAGGAACGAGCCGTCGCCCTCGAAGCAGACCACGTCCTGGTCGTCGCAAGCGAACTTCGCGCCGATGGCCGCGGGCAGGCCGTAGCCCATCGTGCCGAGGCCGTGGGAGGACACCCACGTCCGGGGCTCGCGGTACGTCCAGTACTGGACCGCCCACATCTGGTGCTGGCCGACGCCCGTGGTGACGATGGCGTCGTCGTCGGTCGCCTCGTCGAACGCCTCGACCACGAACTGGGGCTTGAGCGGTTCGTCCTCGGGCGTGGCGTAGTCCATCGGGTACTCGCGCTTCCACGCCCGGCACTGCTCGCGCCACTCCGGGCAGTCGGGCGAGCGGTCCATCTCCTCGTCGACCTGTTGCAGCACCGTGGCCGCGTCGCCGACCAGCGGAACGTCGGCCTCGACGTTCTTCGATATCTCCGCGGGGTCGATGTCGACGTGGAGGAGTTCGGCCTCGGGCGCGAACGTCTCGACGCCGCCGGTCAGTCGGTCGTCGAACCGGGTGCCGACCGCGAGCATCACGTCGCAGTGGGTGGTCGCCATGTTGGCGTAGCCGGTGCCGTGCATGCCAGCCATCTCCATCGCCAGCTCGTGGTCCTCGGGGAAGCAACCCACCGCGGGCATCGACGTGGCGACCGGAATCTCGTGTTCGGTCGCGAACTCGCGGAGCCGGTCGCTGGCCTCGCCCTTGACGACGCCGCCGCCCGCCAGAATCACGGGCTTCTCGGCGCGTTCGAGCGTCCGGGCGGCCGCGGCGACCGCGTCGCCGTCGGCCGCCGTCCGCGGGTCGTAGGTGTCGGGCGTCTCCGCGCGCGGCGGTTCGCCGGACCCTCCGCCCGTCTCGGCGTTGGTCACGTCCTTCGGCAGGTCCACGAGGGTCGGGCCGGGTCGCCCCGCCTCGGCGTAGGCGAACGCCTCGCCCACCGTGTCGCCGACGGTGTCGGCCCGGTCGGCGAAGTAGTTCGTCTTGGTGATGGGCGCGGTCACGCCGGTGGTGTCGGTCTCCTGGAAGGCGTCGTTGCCCACGAAGTTCGTGGGGACCTGCCCCGTGAGCGCGACCATCGGGTCCGAGTCCATGCTGGCGTCGGCGATGCCGGTCACGAGGTTGGTCGCGCCCGGCCCGGAGGTGGCGAGACAGACGCCGGGCGTGCCCGAGACGACGCCGTAGGCGTCGGCGGCGTGGGCGGCGGCCTGCTCGTGGGCCATCATGACGTGGTGCAACTCCGAGTCGTAGAGGGCGTCGTAGACGGGCATGATGGCCCCGCCCTGAACGCCGAACAGCGTCTCGGCTCCCGCGCGTTCGAGCGCGGCGACGACCGCCTGCGCGCCGGTCTCGGCTCCCCCGGCCTCGGCGTCGGCGGCGTCCTCCGAGGCGGAGTCGGTGTCGGCCGCGTCGGGGTCCTCTGGGTCGGCGGCGTCGAACGCGCGAGTCGCTCGTTCGCTCACGTTCGGGCCACCCCCTCGGTGGTCTGGGTGCTATACTGCGGGGTTATCGGTGCGTGTGTCTTCGGTGCGTTCATCGGTCGAGCGCGTGCTGTGGGTTCAGTCGTCGGCGACGGTTCGGCGAACCAGCGGGTCGGAGAAGTGGTGTTGTAGGGGCTCAGGCCCCTACGATAATCACGCGCTCGACGGCCGCGACGCTCGCCGAATCGGCGAGCGTCGTCCGGGTGAGCGACCGTCGCATCTGTATCTACTCCGTACCGACCCGCAGGGACATAAGGATTGCCCGGCTGGCAACCGCTGCGCGAACCGCGTCGGCGTGACACACCGGCGTCGGTTCGGTGGTGCGACACACCGGCGTCGGTTCGGTGGCGCGACACACCGGCGACGGTCCGACCCGAAGCCGGTGCGCGCGGGTCGGTCCCGCGCGGGACCGACCCGCGCGCTTCGACCCGACGCGGGGCCGACACCCGCGGCTGGCGACCGTCGGCGAACCGGGGACGCGCCATCAGGCTCTGACCTCCGATTCCTCGCGGGCGACCCCGACCTCGCGGGCGAACCGCTTGAGGTCGGCGGCCGTGACGCGGTTCTTCTCCGCGCCGTAGTCCTTGACCCGGCGGGTGACCTCCCGGACCTCGGCGTCGGTCGGGGCGAATCCCGATTCCTCCAGACGCTTGCGGACCGAGTTGGTGCCGGTGTGCTTGCCCAGCACGAACTCCCGCTCGGCACCCACCATCTCGGGGGTCATCACGCCGGGTTCGAACGTATCGGAGTTCTCGATGACGCCCGCGGCGTGGATGCCGCTCTCGTGGGCGAACGCGTTGTCGCCCACGACGGGCTTGTTCGCCGGTACCGGCACGTCGCTGTAGGCCTCGACGGCCCGCGCGAGGTCGGCGATCTGGGTGGTGTCGATGCCGGTATCGACGCCGTACACCGACTCGACCGTCATCACGACCTCCTCGTAGGCGGCGTTGCCCGCGCGCTCGCCGATGCCGTTGACCGAGACCTGCGCCTGGTCGGCCCCGGCCTCGAACCCGGCGAGCGCGTTGGCCGACGCCATCCCGAAGTCGTCGTGGGTGTGAACGTCGATTCTGGCGTCGGTGTGCTCGCGAACGGTCGCCACCAACTTCCCGAACCGCGTCGGGGTGGCGACCCCGCAGGTGTCGGGGATGTTGATCCAGTCGACGCCCGCCTCGGTGACGGCCTCGACGACCTCGACGAGGTACTCCTCGTCGGTCCGGGTGGCGTCCATCGGCGAGAACATCGCGGTCGCGCCCGCCTCCTTGACGCGCTCGACCGACTTCACCGAGCGCTCGACGACCTCCTCGCGGGTGGCGTGCATGGAGTCTTCTATCTGGACGTCACTGGTCGAGGCGAAGACGTGGACCATCTCGACGCCGGAGTCGAGCGCGGCCTCCACGTCGCCCTCGACCACGCGGGCCAGCCCGCAGGTGGTCGCGGTGGTGCTCGCGGCGATGTCGCTGACGGCCTCGAACTCGGCGTCGGAGTTGACCGGGAACCCCGCCTCGATGACGTGAGTGCCCATGTCGTCCAAGGTCCCAGCAATCGCCCGCTTCTCGTCGTACGAGAATGAGGTGCGCGGTGCCTGTTCCCCGTCCCGCAGGGTCGTGTCGAAGACCCGCGCGGACTCGATTTCAGCAGTGGTAGCTAACGTACCCTCGAAGAACTCGACCCGCCCGGCTGGTACCGGACGAGTGCATGTCGTTGTCGGACATCGTACTCCGTCGTGGGGCCACTCTCGTATTTAAGCCTACCGCTGAGACAGACCGAGAGACCAAGCTGACACGTCAATTCGACGGCCACTCCGGACGAAACCGACGGACACCAACGTCCTGAGACTCGGGGGAAGACATTATACGTCCTTATATCGAGGCGGCGCTCGGACGAGCGCCGCCCGCGACGCGACCGTTCGTTCCGAGACCCGAGCGGCGCAAGCGAAGTCGGGCGCGGGTCCGGCCCGAGGCAAGTCGGGCCACCACAACGATAACGGGGTTGGGGGCCGAATACTCGAACGTCATGACGAACGACGAGGTCACGCAACTGCTCAAGAAGGCGTACAGCGACGAGATCGAGACCGTGATGAACTATCTCACGAACTCCATCATCCTCGACGGCGTGAGCGCCGAAGAGGTCAAAGAGAGCCTCGAAGTCGACATTCAGGAGGAACTCGGTCACGCCGAGATGCTCGGCAACCGCCTCAAGCAACTCGACGAGCGCCCGCCCGCCTCCTACGACTTCGAGGCCCACCAGGAGAGCCTCCAGCCTCCGGAGGACAGCACCGACGTACTGTCGGTCATCGAAGGGGTCCTCGACGCCGAGGAGGACGCCATCGAGACGTACCGCTCGCTCATCACGGCCGCGGGCGACGAGGACCCCGTCACCGAGGACATCGCGGTGACCATCCTCGGCGACGAGGAGGCCCACCGAACCGAGTTCCGCGGCTTCAAGCGCGAGTACCGGCAGGACTGACCGCGTCGGTCCCCACCGTCGTCGGCGTCGATTCGCTCCGCGAGGACGGGTCCCGTAACTCGGTGGTGCGCTCGCGCCGGTAGCGCCCCCGAGAAACTGTTGGTTCAGGTACAGTCAGACACAAAATTTTATTTTCATCGACTGTGTGGTGTGAGTCGAGATGCCATTCGAGCGGGCAACGACTCGCGGGGACGGTTCGACTCGCGAGTTTAGGGAGGTGTTAACAAGGCTCAAGCAGGACGGGTGCAATCTCCTGGTGACGGGCGCGGTGTCGGAGGACGTGACCGAGCAGGCGACGCGGACCCTGCTCGGCGCGCCGGACGAAGACCGAAAACGGATCGTCGCGCTCGCCGACTCGGGCGGGCGCGCGGTCGACGAGCGACTCCCGGCGGGCGTCGATGCCACGGGGTCGGACGTGTGGGTCGTCGACCAGCGCGCCCACCGACGGTCGGTGCCGCGCGCGGCCGAGTCGGGCGAGGTCGACCTGCCGACGCCCGGAGACGACGACGGACTCGCCCAGTTGCGCGAGGAACTCGTGATCGCCATCGACTACTTCGACGGCGCGACAGACGACCTGGGCCCCTCGGAGCTACGACTGTCGGTGTCGTCGCTCGGGTGGCTTGCCCACGAACACGGCCCCGACGCCGTCACGAGGTTCGTCCGCAGCGTCTCCGCGATGGTACGCGGGGTACGCGGCATGGCCCACTACCACCTGCCGCGGCCCGACGACGACGACCTCGTCGACCGACTCTCGCCGCTGTTCGACGCCCGCATCGAACTCCGCAAGCGCGACGGTCTCCCGACCGAGCAACGCTGGCACGTCCCCCGGCACGACCAGACGACCGACTGGGTACGCCTGTGAGGTGAGCAATGGACCCCACGTTCACGAACGCCCCGAACCGAGACGGTATCGAGATAACCGACCCCATCGAGAGCGCCCGCTTCGCGCTCTACACCCCCGCGCCCGTCGACCCGACGCCGACGGACACCGACGAGTTCTACTTCCCGGTCGACTCGGCGGTCGCGGTCGAGACCGACGCGCTCGTCGTACCGAAGCTCGCGAACGTACTCGTCCGCACGCAGGACGGCGACCTCGTGGCCGACAACGCCGACCACGTCAACCGGTCGCTCGCGCCCGGCGCGTACAACGTCGAGCTCAGCACCGCGCCGATGAAGCTCTACCTGTCGGTCGAGAGCGCTATCGAGGTGCGCCACGACGAGACCACCGTCACCGTCGCGTTCGAGGAGGTCACCGAGGTCAGGGTGGGCGCGCGGTCGTTCCACGACCGACCCGCCGGAACCGTCACGACGACCGCCGACCCGGTCGGCGCGATGGACGCCATCTCCCTGCTCGGGTCGGCGCTCAAGACCACCTCGCCCGAGCGTAGCTTCCCGACGCTACGCGGTCACCCGCCGCTGATAGAGGTCGGCGACGAGTTCGACGCGCCGGAGGGAATCTCGCGGCCCGAGACGGGCGTCCGGCTCGAACTCCCCGCCGACTACGAGTACGTCTACCCCGCGGCGTCGCTGGCGTACTACCTCGGCGCGGCAGTCGTGCCCGGCGAGGAGCCCCGACTCGTCACCGACGAGGGGTTCGAGTACCCCCTCGACGGCCCGCTGGGCTACGAGCGAACGGTCGGGCGGGTCCTCCGCCAGACGTTCTTCTTCGACTGCGTGACCCGCACCGAGGGCTACTATCAGGTCGACCTCCACGAGCGCCGCGCGGTCGAACCCCTCCTCGACCTCGACTTCGCGGCGCTGTACGACGCGTCGCTGGCCGAGCGCCTCGACGCCTACCTCTCGGTCGACTTCGAGACGGTCGCCGACCACGTCCCGGACTGGAACCTCACGACCGACGTGATGGCGATTCCCGACAACGCCGAGGTGCTCCCGTTCGTGGCGAACGAACTCGCGCTGGTGCGGTGCCCGCGCGACCCGACCGCGGCGTCGGTCAGCCCCGCGCCCGAACCCCTCGACGAGTTCTTCCGGAGCCGACCCCCGCGCACGGACGGCGGGGTCGCCGGGAGCGACCCCGCCGACTTCACTCGGAGCACGACCGAATCCAGCGCGTCGCCGCCCGCGCAGGGCGAGATATTCAACCCCGAACCCGCCGAGACGATAGAGCACGCGTGGGTCGGCGAGGGGTTCCCGCTCGGTGCCAACAAGGCCACCATCGACTCCTACCGGCGGCGAATCGAGCGCGCGCCTCCGGACAAGACAAGCATCGAGATACATGTGGTCTGCAACGACGAGCGCATGAAGGAGGAGGGCCTCGTCGAGGAGCTCTACGGCCTCCGGGACCTCCTGCGGTTCGACGTGTCGGTCCACTACGAACTGACGACCGACGAGCTCCGGGAGGTGCTGGCGACCCCCGCCGACTTCCTCCACTACATCGGCCACGTCGACGACCAGGGGATGCGGTGTCCCGACGGCCACCTCGACGCGCGCTCGCTCTCGGAGGTGGCGGTCAAGTCGTTCGTCCTCAACGCCTGCCGGTCGTACGCGCAGGGCGAGGCGCTCGTCGAGGCCGGAAGCTACGGCGGCGTCGTCACGCTCGCGGAGGTCGCCAACAGCGTCGCCACCGACATCGGTCAGACCCTCGCGCGCCTGCTCAACTGCGGGTTCCCGCTCCGCGTGGCGCTGTCCATCGTCAAGGACACCACGCCTTCCGCGTACCAGTACACGACTGTGGGGGATGGCGGGATGACGCTGTGTCAGAGCGAGAGCGGGTGTCCGACATATCTGCAAGTCGAACGAGCAGATGAGTCCGTGTTTCAAGTTAAAATACGAGAATCGTTGACTCCGAAATTCGGTCTAGGGTCGATGTGTACGCCTAACATCCGTGAGACCCCTATTCGTCATTTAGCATCCGGAAGTGGACGAAAGTTTCGGGTTTCGGCTTCGGAACTCCAAGAGTTCCTTAAACTAGAAGCTATGCCAGTAGAGATCGATAAGACGCTTTACTGGAGCGACGAATTACTGGTAGAGAACCTTTGAGTCAGGGTCCATTCGTCGTAGATTGCGCATTCGCCATCACGTTCCCCGCCTGCATCATCAGCAGGCAGATCGTGAACAGCGCGCCCATCATCCGCGGGTGCTCTTCGAGGAACTCTGCCATCGTGTCGGGTGCCTTTCTGTGTGCCATGGGTACACTAACCACGATGACGCCCGTCGCATTGAAACTGTCTAAAAAGGTGCAATAGAAAGCTTATTAATATATGTTGCGGCCGATTATTTAAAATGGTCGATTATCAACGTTCTCGGAGCGAAGAGTTTTTGTTCGCGAGTGCGAGCGAGCGGGTATGAGCAGTGGTTTCGACCTCGACCTCAACGCGGTCGAACGGGAGATAGAATCGGCCGAGGACGGCGACGGCGGCGACGGCGAGGGGACCGACCGCCGAATCGTCCTCGGGGTGCTCGACGGGACGACCGACGACACCGAGTGGTTCCGGGTCGTCGAGCGCGGCGACGTGCTGGTGCTGGCGGTCGAGGGCGACCTGCCGGAGCTGGCGGCCGACCTCGCGCCGCGCGTCAAGGAGCGGGGCGGGAACCTCGTTCACTTCCGGGAGTTCCTGCTCGTGACGCCCGCCGACGTGCACGTCGACTCCGACCGACTCTGAAGGGGGCCGTGTCGCCCGGCGTTCGCATCGAAACGGGAAGTCTCTTTCTCCGGTTCCCGATTTCCGGTAACCGACCTGATTTCTTTGGTGGCCCGCGACGAACTATCGGGTATGTACGACAGCATCCTGCTCCCGACCGACATGAGCCCCGGCGTCGACCGCGCCATCGAACACGCCATCGACGCCGCCGACCGCTACGACGCCGACCTCCACGTCCTCTACGTCGTCGACGCCGACGCGTACAGCTCCTACCCCGGCGACGAGTACGTCCACGAGTTCGAGGGCCTCGAAACCGCCCTCGAACGGGCGGGCCGCGACGCGGTCGAGGAGATCGCCGAGACCGCGGCCGAGTCCGGCGTCGAGACCCGCACCGCGATTCGCCACGGCGTCCCCCACGAGGAGATACTCGCGTACGCCGACGAGGCCGACATCGGCCTCACCGTGGTCGGGTCGAAGAACCGCTCGGGCGAGTACCGCCGACTACTCGGGAGCGTCGCCGAGCGCGTCGCTCGCATGGCCGAGCGCCCCGTGACCGTGGTGAAGACGCCCGTTCCGGCCGACGAGTAGGCCGGGTGCGAACTCGTTGCCCGAGCGTCCGCCCGGCCGAACGACCGACTGTCCGGCCGTCCGAACGACCGAAAACGTTGACTGTCGCGGCGTCGTTGCGTTCGGGAACCGATGACAGCGACCGAACGCAGGCCCCGAGTCGTCGCCGACGTGCGAGCGTGGTCCGGCCTCCAGTGGGCCGCCGTAGCGTTGCTGGGGTCGCTCGCCGGGATTCACGTCTACCTCGGGTTCGTTGCGGCGCACTCGCCGTTCTTCGTCGCGGCGGGCGGGTTCGCCACACTTGTCGCGGTCTTCTTCACCCGGTTCTGGGCGGCCATCCTCTACGTCGTCGGCGTCGGATTCGTGCTGGCGCTCGGCGTCGTCTGGGTGTTGACGGGTGCGCAGTTCCTGGAACTCGGTCTGTTCACGGGGGTCCTCAGCCTCGCCTTCTGCGCGGTCGGGCTCTACCTGTTCGAGGCCGACGACTCGCGCCACGCACGGTTCGGGGAGTAATCCCGGCCCCCGATTTCCGCGCGACGGACGAATCATCCGAACGTCAGGTAGTGACCGTCCGGGTCGCGCACGCGCACGGCCTCCCGGTCTGGGTCCTCGACTTCCTCGACCGAACAGGCCCGGTCGGCGACCGCGTCGGCCGCCGCCTCCGGGTCCTCGGCCGCGAATCCCACGTCGACGTGGAGGCCGCCGCGGGCGTCGGCGATGCCGAGCTGTGGCTCCCAGAGTTCGAGGTCGACCGGGCCGCCGAGTCGGACCCGTCGCCGTCGGTCGCCGCGGTCGGTCGGCTCGAACCCGAGGTCGGTGTAGAACGACTCCGCGCGCGCGAGGTCCTCGACCTCCAGCACGATCTCGAACACGCCCGAGATGGGGTCGTCGCCCTCGCCGACGCCGCCGATCTCGACGCAGTTGCCGTCGGGGTCGTAGAAGTACAGCGACCGCGACCCGCCGAAGTCGAACTCCGTGAGGTCGAACTCCGGGCTCAGGCGCTCGCGCCACGCGTCGTAGCGGTCCGGCGGCGCGGCGAACGCGTAGTGGGTGTGGACCCCGCCGCGGGGCACCGCGCCGGGTTCCCGGAGGACGAGGGCGGCGTCCCCGGCGTCGAAGACCACCTCGCCGTCGCGCTCGCGGGCCACCGACAGGTCGAGGTGGGTCTCGTAGAACGACCGGGCGCGGTCGAGGTACTTCGCTTCGAGCGCCAGCCAGCGGAGCCCCGAGAGCATCGCTCCCGGCTACGCGCGCCCGGCGCTTAAAACCGGGGTCGAGAGAGGGCGAGACCCCGCCCCTCCGAACCCGAACATTTTGTGAGTCGGGTCCGTAGGTCCGGACATGCCGATGAAACGGACCCGACCCGCGACCGACTACGACGTGATCGACCGCTGGGAAGGCGGTGTCGGCTGGATCGCCCACCCGGACGAAGCGATGTTGCGGGCGAGTCACGCCCTCGCGGTCGACGACGAGGTGTGGGTCGTCGACCCCGTCGACGCCCCCGGCGTCGACGACCTGTTCGCGGAGTTCGGCGAGGTGGCGGGCGTCGTCGTCCTGCTGAACCGCCACTACCGGGACGCCGACGAACTCGCACAGCGCCACGACGTGCCGGTCTACGTCCCCGCGTGGTTCGACCGCGCCCCCGACCTCTCGGCGGAAGTCCGGCGGTTCGACGAGACGCTCCCCGGCACCGACTACCGCCTGCTGAGGGTCTTCGACCGCTTCGGCTGGGAGGAGGGCGCGCTCTACGACGAAGACGAGGGGACGCTCCTCGTACCCGAGAGCGTCGGCAACGCGCCCTACTTCACCACCGACGACGAGCGGCTCGGCGTCCACCCGATGATGCGACTCTTCCCGCCGTCTGTGCTCCGGGGCCTGCGACCCGACCGGGTGCTGGTCGGCCACGGACCGGGCGCGCTCGACGACGCCGCCCGCGCGCTCGACGACGCGCTCGGCGGCGCACGCCGCCGAGCGCCGACCCTGTTCGCTCGAAACTTCCGGATGCTCTTACCGGTGTAGCCTCATATCCCTCCAGTCGTCTCCCTCGATGGCCGATAATTTTTTGCGAAAGCGATGGAAACGACAGGACATGCCTTCCGTCCGAGAGCTCGTCGGCCGGAACGAGGTGAGCCGTCGGTGACGCTCTCGTTCGGCAGTACGTCGGACCGGTCGAGATACGCGACCGCATCGAGCGCTCGACTCGCGGCGGAGGTCTACGGCTCGAACGGGACGATGCTCTTAAGCGCGGAAAGCCCCAATAGCTCGGCGTGGTGTACGCGACTCGGGGACTGGTGGCCGCGCTACTCGACCTCGCGGCGGAGGCCGAACCGGACGCGCTGAACGTCTCGCTGGCGGTCACCCCCGCCGCGGAACTCCACGGAGAGGCCGACGCGCCGTCGGATGCGTCGGTGTTCACCCACTTCTACCCGCCCGACGCCGGGAACTCGATAACCGCGGTGTTCGGGGTCGACCTCTCGATTCCCGCCGGACAGACTCAGGGCCGGTTCATCTCCCACCCGAGGGGCGACCTCGGCGTCTCGAAGACCGACGACCTCCACGAGGCGATGCTGGTCGCGGTGCCGCCGTGGGACGAGTCGTCGGTCGCGGCGTTCGACCGGTCGGGTCGCCGCCAGCCCCTGGAGTTGCTGGACGCCGAACCCCCCGGCGAGTCGCTGGTCTGATCACTCCAGATAGCCGAGTTCGCGGAGCTGACCCGTTATCTCCTCGAACTCCGCCTCCGTGAGTTTGCCCTCCTTCTGGTGCTGGATGACGATGCTCCGGAGCAGGAACCGGACGAGGTCGCTCGTCGACGAGAAGCTTGTGCCCTCGATGGTCTCCTCGACGCGGTCGGCGAGGTCCTTCGGAATCGAGACGGTAGTGTAATCTGTCATGGAAGAAGATGGGGTCGCCCGCCGGATAGATGTTGTCCTCCGGTCGTCGGTCCCGCCTACACGACTAGTAATACACAATATGTTTATGTGTGTCGGATAATATGTACGCGTGGACGATTTGAAAACAGGCTCCTACGACGTATCGGCCGACCCGAAAGAGAACCGACTGTATCTCGAACTCACCGGAAGGCTCGGTGAAGACCGGCTCCAAGCGGCCGCACGCGAGGCGGTCGCCGAGGCCGAACGGCTCCGCGAGGGGTTCGACATCGTCAACGACCTTTCGGGGTTCTCACCGCCGAACCCCGAATCCGCGGAGGCCATCAAGGAAGCACAGGCCGAATTGATGGAACTCGGGGTCGACCGCGTCGTTCGCATCGTCGACGAGGACACGAGTACCGTGGTCGAGAACGCGTTCAAGCGCCGGTCTCGGAAGGTCGGCTACGAGGGCATGTCCGCCGACTCGATAGAGGAAGCCGAACAGATGCTCTCGTGACCCTCCTCGCGGCTTCAGACGGTCACATCCCCATGTCGGCGGCCTCGTCGGGCACCGGGAGGTCGCCGGGCGCGACCCCGAGGAGTTCCCCGACGTGGTCGAGCGCCATGTCGAACCCGTAGTAGCGTTCGAGTTCGTCGCCGTCGGCGGTCGGCCGGACCTTCAGCATCGCGTACCCCTCGACGTTCTGGGCGACGGCCGCAGTCGCTCCGCTCGGGCCGTCGAACGCGAGGACGCGCTCGCCGTCGCGCTCGAAGTAACGGGCGGTGATTCCGTCCGCGGTCTTCTCGGTCATGGCTGGGGGTTCGGACCCCCGCCAGTCGAAGCTACCGATTCGTTCCGGTCGGGTCGCGACTCGGACCCCCCGGGAAGGGCCACGGTAGCTTTATGCACTCCGGCGTGCCATTCGGACTGGGGGTTGACAACAAATGCCAAAGCACATGTCCTGCCGAGAGCAGGGAATGGACTGCGACTTCGAGATCACCTCGGAGAACGAGGACGAGATGGTCGACTTCGTCCAAATCCACGCCCGAGCGGTCCACGACAAGTCGATGTCCGAGGACGACGTTCGCGGGATGCTAGACAACACCTGAGCCGAGCGGTCGAACGCCCGCTCGAACCACCTTCTTTTCGCGCCCGAAGCGCAAACGTCGTATTCTCGCGGCGGGACGTTCCTCGCATGACCAGATGGCTCCAGAGCGGCCGACGCCGCGACCTCTGCGCCCTGCTGTACGACGAGGGACCGCTGCGCGGCCAGCGACTCAGGACCGCGCTCGAAGACCACTACGACTCTCGCATCGACTCGCGGTCGTTCTACGGCGCGATGGATGCGCTCGTCGAGCAGGGTTTCGTCGAGAAGCGCACCGAGGGCATCCACGACGCCTACGCGCTGACCGAGCCGGGCGAGCGCCGGGTCGAGGAGCACTTCGAGTGGTTGCGCGGGAGGGTGGGGGACGAGTGACGTGAGTCGGTCGAGGAGAACCCGCCCTCAGTCCAACAGCTCGTTCGCGATGGTGTTCCGAAGCACCTCGCTGGTCCCCTCGTAGATCTCGTTGAGCTTGGCGTCCCGGTAGTACCGCTCGACGTCGAAGTCGGTCGTGTAGCCGTAGCCGCCGTGGATCTGGATGCCCTCGTTCGCGACCTCCCGACTGATTTCGGAGGCGTAGAGCTTGGCCTGGGCGGCGTGCTTGATGAAGTCCTCGCCGCGCATCTTGCGGTCGGCGGCGCGGTGCATCAGCATCTTGGCGGCCTGGACCTTGGTGTCCATGTCGGCCAGCTTGTGCTGGATGGTCTGGAACTCCGAGATGGGCTGGTCGAACTGTTCGCGGTCCTGCGCGTACTCCAGCGAGTCCTCCAGCGCCGCGCGCGCGAGGCCGATGGAGCGCGCCGCGATGGTGATTCGCCCGCCGTTGAGGGTCTTGAGCGCGTGGACGAACCCGCGGCCCTCCTCGCCGAGCAGGCGCTCTTCGGGAATTCGCATGTCGTCGAACCGCAGTTCCGCGGTCGGACACCCCTTGTCGCCGAGCTTGTGCTCGGTGCCCTCGACGTGGAAGCCCTCGTCCTCCTCGGGCCGGACGACGAACGACGAGATGCCCCTGTTGCCCGCTTCGGGGTCGGTCTTCGCGAAGACCGTGACGGTGTCGGCGACCGAGCCGTTCGAAATCCAGAGCTTGTTGCCGTTCAGGACGTACTCGTCGCCGTCCTTCTCCGCGGTGGTCTCCATCGCGGGCACGTCCGACCCCGCGCCGGGCTCCGAGAGCGCGAACGCGCCGATGTCCTCCCCGCGGTTCAGCGGCGTGAGGTACTCCTGCTTCTGGTCCTCGTCGCCGAACTCGTAGAGCATGTTGCCCGCGAGGCTGGTGTGGGCCGCGACGATGGTTCCCAGCCCGCCCGACCCCCGCGATATCTCCTCCAGCCCGATGGCGTACGAGTGGTAATCGAGGCCCGCACCGCCGTACTCCTCGGGGAACGGCATCCCCATCAGGCCGAGGTCGGCCATCTGGTCGACGAGGTCGGCGGGGAACTCGTCGGACTCGTCTATCTCCTCGGCGCGGGGCTTGATCTCCTCGTCGGCGAACTCCGCGACCATGTCGCGTATCTGGGACTGCTCGGTCGAGAGGCTGAAGTCCATGGGCAAAAGTTGCGCCGGACGCGCCCTGTAGTTTTCCCTTCGCGTCGAACCCTCTCGGGAACTTTTCGGATTTGTGATGGTGAATTCGAGAGTAACTGAGGGGAAGTGACCGTGAATTCAGCCTCGAAAGCCCCCGCTCGCTACGCCACGGAGGAACAGTCACTGTGGATTCAGCCTCGAAAGCCCCCGCCCGCTCGCTACGCCACGGAGGAACAGTCACCGTGAATTCAGCCTCGAAAGCCCCCGCCCGCTCGCGGTCGCTGACCGACATATCCGCGGCTCTCCGCAACGCCCGCCGCGGATAGGGGTCGGTCAGACGACCACGGCCTACGGCCGCGAGCGGGCGGCCCCTTTCAGTCCCACCCCGGGGTTAATGTCACCGGGCGATTCTCGGTGGAGTGTGTCACCGGGCGATTCTCGGTGGAGTGTGTCACCGGCCGACTCCCGTGGTCCGTGTCACCGGCCGCGAGTCGCCAGTAGCGTCGGCTTTCCGCCTACATCAGCCGTTTGCGAACGTCGTTGGCCGCGA
Source organism: Halorussus salilacus (assembly GCF_024138125.1). Lineage (NCBI taxonomy): Archaea > Methanobacteriati > Methanobacteriota > Halobacteria > Halobacteriales > Haladaptataceae > Halorussus > Halorussus salilacus. The sequence goes on along the minus strand of NZ_CP099993.1, from coordinate 116,464 downwards.
CCGCGCCCTGCACCGCCCACGACAGCCCCGGGTACCGCGGCGCGACGCTGGCCGCGCCGAGGTAGAGGAACGCCTTCTGGGGGTTGCCGTTCCGGAACGCGATGGCGGCCTGCGCCAGCAACGACACGACGTTGAGCCTGTCCCTGCGAACGTCGAGGGGTCTGCCAGCGAGCACCTTCGCGGCGTCCTTCGGGGTCGGAATCATGTGTGGGCTAGAGCGGGCCGACGCGAATAAGCGTTCGGCCCGAACGGGTGTCGGACGCCCCGGCCACGGCGGTTCGAGCCGTCTGCTTTGCTCAAGTTTTTCTGTGTTCAGCACTAAGGGTGCGAAAGTCAATGGATACGGAGCCGCCCAGCGAGCGTACGGCGGACGCCGAGATGGACTGGTGTTTCCGGGCCGTCCGCGGCGTCTCCCGAACGTTCGCGATCACTATCGACGTGTTGGAAGAGCCGATGAAGTCGGCCATCTGCGTGGGGTATCTCCTGTGTCGCGTCCCGGACACCGTCGAGGACGCCGGGCACATTCCCGCCGACGAGCAGGTGCGACTGCTGGAACTGTACGACCGGGTGCTCGACCCCGACGACCCGACGACCATCGAGACGTTCTTGGAGGAGGTCGAGCCGTGGCTTCCCGCGCCCGAGGAGCGCGACGACGACTGGCGGGTCGTCGCGGAGGCCGACAGGGTGTTCCGGGCGTTCGACGCCCAGCCGACCGACGTCCGGGAGGCCGTCCGCGGGCCGGTCCGCGAACTCGTCTCCGGGATGGGGCTGTTCGTCGAGCGCTACGCCGACGAGGGGGGCCTGCGCATCCAGACCATCGACGAACTCGAGGAGTACTGCCACTACGTCGCCGGGACCGTCGGCGAACTCATCACCAACCTCGCCACCCGGAACGGCGTCGAGGGCGTCGGCGAGCGCCGCCTCTACGAGTGCGCCGAGTCGTTCGGTCGCCTGCTCCAGCTGGTGAACATCGCCAAGGACGTCCGCGACGACTACCGCGAGGAGAACAACGTCTACCTGCCCGCGACGTGGTTGCGGTCGGAGGGCGTCTCGCCCGAGAAGGTGACCGCCCCCGAGAACGAGGCGGGGGTCGCGGCGGTCGTGCGCCGGACCGCCGACCGCGCGCGGAGCTACCTCGGCGACTCCCAGACGTACCTCGAATCGGTCCCGCTGGAGGGCGGCAACACGCTCTCGGCGTGGGCCATCCCCTACCTGCTCGCGGTCGGCACCCTCCGGGAGGTCCGCGACCGACCGCGCGACGCGGTCCGGGACGCCAGCATCAAGGTCTCGCGCGAGGAGGTCCACGCGGTCATCGGCGCGCTCGCCGGTGACTCCGACCGCGAGACGGTGGGCGACGTCCGCGAGACCATCGCGCGCGAGCCGTACCACCGAGCGTAGGTCGGCGCTCCCCAACCGTTCGACGACGAATCGAGTCCCAGCTCGTCGCCGACGCCGCGAGACCGGCCCACAGACTCAACCGACTCGCCGACCAATCGTGGCCCATGTCGATGGTGACGTACACGCTCGTCGTGAGCGAGGGCGACGAGCGAGCGGGAATCACCGGGGACGTGTACAACGACGGCGGGACCATCGAGGAGTCGGTGTACATCGACTACCGCGACCACGGACTCGCCCCCCGCGGGGAGGGCGACTCCGACGAGCGCCGCAGGCAGACCACTGCCGACGTGACCACGCTCAATCTGGACGTGGCGCGCGACGACGGCGGGTTCGCGTTCCGCCTGCTCGCCGACGGCGACCGGGAGCTACTGACCGAGCGCGTCAGCGACGACGACTGGGGATTGGGCGAGGCGTAGCGACGCCCGGCGACTCGGCGGCCCGCCCGCGGGCCGCCGAGTCGCCGGGTCGTCGGACCCTCACAGGGACGCCGCGACTTCGAACGCCGCCGAGAACGATGCGAGCGCGGCGACCGGAACCCAGACCGAGCGGGTGCGCTCGTAGGCGACCGCAGCGACCCCCACGGTGACCGCGTGGCCGAGCGCGTAGCCGACGAACGCCCCGCCCGGCGATTCGAGCGCGAGTCCCGCCCCGCCGAGCAGGAGCACGACCGCGACGATTCCGAATCCGGCCGCGGCGGTGAGACCGCCGTTCACGATACGCTCGCCGAGCGCCCGCCAGACGCCGACCGCGAGCGCGGCGACCGCCGCGACGAGCGCACCCGCGACGACCACGCCACCCAGCGCGGCCACGCCCTCGACCCGGGGCAACCGCGCGAACGCCACGCGGTAGACCGCGACGAGGACCGTCACGCCAGCGACCGCTGCGGTCGGCCCGGCGTGGTCGCGGAGGGTCTCTTGAACCGCGCCGTGAAAGGTGACCGCGGTCCCGAACGCGCCGAACGCCGACCCGACCGCCGCGCGCGAGACGACCGCCCAGCCCGGCGCCGACCCCGCGTACTCCGGGCCGAGGAGCCAACTCGACGGGAATCCGGGAGCGAACCGGGCGACCGCCCACAGCGCCACTGCGAGCAGTAGCGGTATCAGGACCGCGCCCGCCACCGTCGGGAGCGTGGACCGGTCCGGCGGTTCGAACCGGAGTCGGTCGCCCCACACGCGGAGGTACGCGACCGCGGGCAGTCCCATCCCCGCGACCGAGACCAGAAGCGGCCCGAGCAGGTACCGACCGGGCGCGACGGCGCTCGCGTCGGCGGCCCCGAGCGCGGTGTAGACACCGACCACGAACAACAGCCCGCACGCCAGCGCGACCCGAATCCGTTCGTCGGAGTCGAGGCGCGGTTCCTCGCGCGACTCGCGGTACGCGAGGTACCCGATTCCGGCGACCGTTCCCCCGACCACGGCGTAGACCGCGGTTCCGAACACCTGCGCGTCGATGCGGTACGGATGCAGGTCGGCGACGGCCCGCGCGAGTCCGGAGAGGAGGTGTTGGGACACCGCCAGCGCCACCAGGAGGGCGGCGAGGAGTCCGTACTCGACGACTCCGGAGGAGGCCCCCCGAACGCCGTTGTGCAGTCGGACGCCGGAATCGCTCATGCCAGAACGTAGTTAGCGCGCTGATATAAAATCGGGTGTCGGGCGGCGATTCGCACCAGCGCGTCCGACCGGGAGGGCGTCGGGGCGGGCTACCGGAACGCAGACTCCAGTCGCTCGACGAGGTCGGCATTCCCGACGTACATCGGCGTCCGCTGGTGGAGTCCCTCGGGGTCGGCGTCGAGCAGCGACTCCGCGCCGTTCGAGGACGCGCCGCCCGCCGACTCCACGATGTGGGCGATGGGGTTGGCCTCGAACTGGAGGCGTAGCTTGCCCTCCGGCCGGGATTCGAGTTCGGGGTAGGCGAACACCCCGCCGTACGTCAGCACCTGATTCACGTCGCCGATCATCGCGCCGCCGTACCGGAGCTTGAGCTCGCGCTCTATCTCGCGGGCGTACTCGGCGAACCGGTCGGTCCAGTCGGGGACCCGGCCGCCGAAGCCGTAGACGGTGGGGTCGTCGGGCAGAGTCAGGTCCTCGCCGACCGCGCGCCGCTCGTCGCCCTCGATCACGTACTCGGTGACCTCGCCGTCGCGGGCGACCACCATCGTCGTGATGGGGCCGTAGAGGACGTAGGCCGACGCCACGAGGTCGCGGCCTCTCGCGGGGAGGTCGGCGTCGTACACGCCGACCACGGTGCCCATCGAGTTGTTCGACACGAGGTTCGACGAGCCGTCGAGGGGGTCGACCGCGACCGCGAGTGCACCTTCGCCAGCGTCGACGACCGCCTCGCGCTCCTCGCTGGCGAACTGGCCGACGCCCTCGATGGCGGTGAGCCGCTCTTCGAGGAGTCGGTCGGCCCACACGTCGGCGGCCAGTTGGGTCTCGCCGCTGGGGTTCTGCTCGTCGGCCTTCCGGCGGCGACCCGCGAGCCCGCCCCGAATCTCGGGCGCGGTGCGGGCGACCGTCTCGATGACTCGCGAGACCGGGTCGGCGTCGGTGTCGGCGTGGGCGTCGCTCATCCGTCGAGGGCTTCGTCGGCGGTCGCGTCCTCGAAGATGACCTTCTCCAGCGCGTCGAGGATGGCCTCGGGGTCGTCGCGTTGCCAGACGTTGCGGCCGACCGCGAGGCCCGACCCGCCCGCGTCCATCACGGCCTCGACGCTGGAGAGGAACTCGTAGTCGCTGACCTTCGACCCGCCGCTCATCACGACCGGCATGTCGCCCGCCGACCGGACGGCCCACTCCATCGACTCCCTGCTACCGGGGTACTTGACCTTCGCCATGTCGGCACCGATTTCGAGCGCGATGCGGGTCGCGTACGCGATGACGCTCTCTTTGGTGTCGTTCTTCAGCCCCTGCCCGCGGGGGTACGACCACATGACGACCGGGAGGTCGTACTCGCTGTGGGCCTCCTCCTGAACGTCGCGGAAGTCCTCGTACATGTCCTTCTCGTTGTTCGACCCGGAGTAGACCGTGTAGCCGACAGCGTCGGCACCGAGTTCCGCGGCGTACTCGACCGACCAGTTCTGCGGGGAGTGGGGCTCGCCCATCCAGAGGTTGCTCGTCCCGTTGAGCTTCGCCAGCAGGTTCACGTCGTCGTCGTAGGAGGGGTAGTAGGTCTCGGCGACGCCCTTCTGGACCGCCAGCGCCGTGACCGCGTCGTGGGTCCCGATGTCGAATATCTTCTCGGGGTCGAGCGTCTCGGGCACCGAACCGAAGTCGGCCGAGGGGCCGTGCTCCAGTCCGTGGTCGTAGGCGAGGATGAGCGACTTCCCGTCGCGCGTTACCGGGGAGCTGTCGAGCGGAATCATCGTTTCCAAATCCGACTAGCTCACATAAGAGTTTACTGGTCAGAACCGCGAACCCCAGTTTCAGAATATGTCGGTATCAGGCCCTCTAGGCTCCGAATTCGGAGTTTCTAGTTCCAGTAAAAATACTACAGATGTAGTTAATTTCGGCCCCATCGGAACCCCCTCGACCTCGGAGTCGCGACACGCGCGCACGCCGGCGCGGTCGGCCCCGCCCGCGGGCGGGGCCGACCGCGCGGCGGCGTCGCTACGGACGGCTGAGACTTCGCAGAACGTGCGATCTCACGCGAGGTCGCGCGCGGCGTCGCGCCACTCCGTGACCCGGTCGGGGTCGAGTTCGAGCGAGTCGGCGACGTGTTCGGGGTCTGCGGTCGCGAGGCTCCGGACGGAGGTGACGCCAGCCTCCGCCAGCACCTCGGCGATCTCCTCGTCGACGCCGGGCACGTCGGTTATCGGGTCGGGCTTGCTCCGCTCGCGCCACGCGGCCTCGGCGGCCTCGGCCGCGCCGCTGCCGTCGGTCGAGGCCCTGCCGGTCGGGGTCCAGTCGCCGTCGGTGGTCTCGGTCGTCTCGGGTTCGGCCGACTCCCAGTCGCCACTGCTCGCGGCGACCCACGCGCGCTCGCCGTCCTGCAGGCCCCGAACCTTCTCGGAGCGCTGTTCGAGCGAATCGTCGCTCTCGTCGCTCCCGCCGAACGACCAGTGGAGCGAGTGCTCCTTTCGCAGGCGGGTGGCGACGCCGGGGTTCACGCCCGCGTCGACGAGCATCTCGTAGGAGACGGACTTGTCCGGAATGGCTGTCGCGTCGAACTCGGCGTCCTCCAGCACCGCCGCGGTCGCCGGGCCGACCCAGCGGACGTCGGTCGGGTCCGTCACGTCGTCACGGGACGCCGGGCCGTCGGCCGACGGGCGGCGCTCGTCGGCGTCGGGGGCTTGGTCGTCGGGGGCGTCGTTTTCGCTCACGGGGCGTCACCAGTCGTTTCGGACTCACACTCCCGATGCTTGAATGTTTTGCATGGGGTGGAAGAAGTTAGATAGTTTCTTCTGAAAATCGGCTGGAACCTTCGATTCGACGACGAACCGGGACTCGGGCTACGCGGGTCGGAACGCCCGGAGTGTGTCGCGGTCGAGCGACTCAGTGTCGACCTCGGCGAGCCCCAGCTCCGTGAAGACCCGGTTCCAGTCGCGGTAGTACAGCGGGACCTCCTCGTCCACGTAGTTCACGTCGGGAGCGGCGACATCGCTCCCGGCGGAGGCGTCGTCTTCGACCGCTCCGTCGCCCCCGGCAGGGGCGTCGCCGCCCTCCGGGCCGTCGCCCTCGTCGTCGCCGCCCTCCGGGCCGTCTCCGGCCGGGCCGCTGGCCTCGCCGTCCTCGACCTCCACCGTGAGGAGGAGGTCGCCGGTGATTCGACACACCTCCTCGAACACCCACGCGTCGTCGGGGTGGATGTGCTGGAGCGTCTCGACCGAGAAGACCGCGTCGAACCGGTCGTCCCCGAAGTCGGTGACGGCGTTCTCGATGGCGTCGGCGCGGAACGTCCCCTCGTCGGCGAGGTCGGGGTACGCCTCGGCCATCACCTCGAACGACTCGTCGTTGATGTCGATTCCGTGGAGGTCCCGGAAGCCAGCCTCCCGGAGGTGCGCGAGGTGTCTGCCCGAACTACACCCGAGTTCGAGCACTGCCGCGTCCGGCCCGACGACCTCCTCGATTCGGGCGCGGACCGCGTCGCTCGCCTCGTCGGGCCCGTAGTAGGCGTAGTAGTCCGGCGAGTACTCCCCCGACCGCTCGGCCCACCGTTCCCTGACGTCGTTAGAATTCACTACTGCGGAGTCGAGCGCCAGCCGTAAAGTCCCCACGACCGACGCGCGTCTCGAACTCCGGTTCGCTCCGGCTCGCTCCGGCTCGCTCCGATTCACGTCGCTCGTTGCGATATTCGCAAAAATCGCTCGGTGGGACCCCGCTACAGCCGCTGCAGGTTCTTCGCTCGCGGGCCCTTGTCGGCCTGCTCGATGTCGAACTCGACCTCTTGGCCCTCTTCGAGGTCTGGGCCGCCGACGTCCTCCATGTGGAAGAACACGTCCTCGTCTGCGTCGTCCGTTTCGATGAAACCGTAACCGCCTGTGTCGTTGAAGAAGTCGACCTTCCCTTTCGCCATTGTGAATCGAACCTCGTCGTGACACAGGTGCCGGACGCAGATACGTCTACTGGGCGAACGCGGTCCGGCCGTCGCTCCGCGGCTCGGAACTCGGCAGGACACGGCCGACGCGACCGCGTTGCGAAACGATTAGAGCCGCTGGCACCGTACTCCTCTGCATGAACGAACCCGGTCTCCACGTACTGCTCGACCAGCAGGCGGTCGAGGCCCGAGTCGAACGCGGCGACCTCCCCGACTGGGCGGTCGCCCACTACGAGAGCTTCCACGAGGGGATACTGCAGGAACGAAACGGCACGCCGTTCCCCTGCTACTTCGGCGTCGAGTCCGAGCGCGAGGGGATGGGTCTGTACACGTTCTGTGACTCCACGACCGACAAGGACGCGCTGTTCGACCTCGGTGAGACGCTCGTCGAATACCTCGACACCTACCGGGACCACAGCGAGCGCGCGCCTCTCACCGTCTTCTTCAGGGTCTCCGAGGACCTCTCCGAGGCCGAGTACCACGAGCGACTCTGGCACGTCCTCCAGTTCCTCCACGTCCACGACCCCGAACCGTGGCCCGAGGACATCCCGACCGACCCCGACCACGACCGGTGGGAGTTCTGCTTCGGCGGCGTCCCGATGTTCCCGACCTCCCGCGCGCCGTTCTACGACGACCGCAAGAGTCGCTACTGTCCGGTCGGTCTCGAAGTCACGTTCCAGCCGCGGGACCTCTTCGACGGCGTGACTGCCGACACGGAGGCGGGCCAGCGCGCTCGCGACATCATTCAGGACCGCCTCGAAGACTACGACGGCGTCTGTCCCCACGCCGACCTCGGCGACTGGGGCGTCGAGGGCGACCGCGAGTGGAAGCAGTACCTCTTCTCGGCCGACGAATCGCAGGCACCCGACGAGCCTCCGATTCGCGTGACGCGAGAACATCCCAAGGTCGAGTCGGAGCTGCTGGTGGGTGCATGACCCTCGACCTCCCGCCCGACCCGGTCCTCCTGCTCGTGGACTTCCAGCGGGGGTTCGACGAGCCCGGGTGGGGCGAGCGCAACAACCCCGACGCCGAAGCGCGCGCTGGCGACCTGCTCGCGGCGTGGCGCGAGGCCGACCTCCCGGTCGTCCACGTCCGCCACGACTCGCGAGAACCCGACTCGCCGCTCCGGGGCGACCGCGAGGGGTTCGCGTTCCTGCCCGCGCTCGCGCCCGCAAGCGGGCGCGAGCGCGAAGTCGAATTCGTCAAGCGCGTCAACGGCGCGTTCGTGGACACCGACCTCGAAGCGTGGCTCCGCGAGCGCGGCCACGAGACGCTGGTCGTCGCGGGACTCACCACCGACCACTGCGTCTCGACCACGACCCGGATGGCGGAGAATTTGGGGTTCGACCCCGTGGTGGTGGCCGACGCGACTGCGACCCACGACGGCGAGGCCCCCGACGGGACTCCGATTCCGGCCGCACGGAACCACCGGGTCGCGCTGGCTCAGCTTCGAAGCGAGTTCGCGCGAATCGCCGACAGCGACGAGGTGCTGGCGGCGCTGGGCGAGTCAGTGTAGACGGGACTGGCGCAGACCGAACTGGCGCAAACCGAACTGGCGGAATCGCGTCGGACGCCGCCGTCGGCGGCGTCCGACGCGTTCGGTCGCCGTCGCTCGGGTCGGCTCTCGTCGGCCATTCCCCTCCTCACTCGCGTCGTCGCTCGCCTTCGGTAGGCTTACGACCCGACCGCAAGAATTGCCGACCATGGTACGCACGCTCGACAGCATCGAGAGTATCGGCGTCGTCGGCGCGGGAACGATGGGAAGCGGCATCGCGCAGGTCGCGGCCCAGTCGGGCTACGACGTGGTGATGCGCGACATAAAAGAGGAGTTCGTCCAGAACGGCTTCGACACCATCGAGGACAGCCTCGGGCGGTTCGTCTCGAAGGACAAGCTCACCGAGGACGAGGCCGAGGCGACGACTGACCGGATCACGGGCACCACCGACCTCTCGGACCTCGCCGACTGCGACCTCGTGGTCGAGGCCGCGGTCGAGGACATGGACATCAAGCGGGACATCTTCGCCGACTTGGACGAGGAAGTCCCCGACGACGTGGTGCTGGCCACGAACACCTCGACGCTCTCGATTACGACCATCGCGTCGGCGACCGACCGCGAGGAGCAGGTCGTCGGCCTCCACTTCATGAACCCCGTGCCCGTCATGACGGGCGTCGAGGTCGTGGTCGGCGAGAAGACCGCCGACGAGGTGACCGACCTCGCTCACGCGCTCGCAGAGGACCTGGGAAAGGAGACGTGGGAGTCCGACGACAAGCCGGGGTTCGTCACCAACCGCATCCTGATGCCGTGGATAAACGAGGGTATCCGGGCCTACGACGAGGGCGTCGCCTCCAAGGAGGACATCGACACGGGGATGAAACTCGGCACGAACGTCCCGATGGGTCCCCTCGAACTCGCCGACCACATCGGACTGGATATCTGTCTCGACGCGAGCGAGACCCTCCACGAGGAACTGGGCGATAGGTACAAACCGGCCTACCTCCTGAAGCGGAAGGTCGACGCGGGTGACCTCGGCAAGAAGACGGGCGAAGGCTTCTACGAGTACTGACGATTCGGTTCGCGTTCTCTCCCGGAGTCAGTCCTCGAATCCGTCCTCCTCTATCATCTCGACGAGAGGCTCGGGGAGGTACTCGTCTTGGCCGGTCGTGACGACGGCTTCGAGCCAGCCACCGTCACAGTAGTGGGCCGGGTCGTCGTCACAGGCTTCCTCGACGTCGAGCTCCCCCAGCACGTTGTGCAACAGCTCGTGGACGGCCATGTTCCGCTGAACATCTTCGTCGGCCGTGGTGTCCACGATGGTGAACGTCCCCGGAACCTCGCCGTAGCCGTCGTAATCGACGTTCGACTCGAAATCGAGGAAGAGGGCCTGGTGGTACACGTCGGCCCTGTCGCCCAGTTGCTCTCCGTGGTGGTCGGCTTCGAGTCGTCTGAAGTTCTCTCCGTCGAACGTGACCGACTCACCGACCGAGCCGTCCGATTCCGTGTGGAGGTCGATACCGGTCGACCCGTCCGGGTTCTCGACGGGCATCTCCGCCCACTGGCGGGCGACCGACGACCGGAAGCCGTCGTCGGTCCCACCGACGTTTTCGGCGTGGTTCGTCTGGACGTACAGGTCCATCTGAAGCGGGTCGGCACCCGGCAGTTCGACGCCGCCGGGCGTCTCGCCCTCGACTTCCCACCCGTCTTCGAGTCGGTCACCGTCGGTGTCGGGGTCGGTGGGGTCGGTGTCGTGTTCCTCGACCTCCTCGCCGTCTTCGAGTCCGTCGTCGTCGGTGTCGGCGGTCGTCGGGTCGGTGTCGTACTGCTCGACCTCGTCGTCGTCGTCGAGTCCGTCGTCGTCGGTGTCGGCGGCGGTCGGGTCGGTGCCGTACTCCTCGACCTCCTCGCCGTCGTCGAGGTCGTCACCGTCGGAGTGGGGTTCCGTGGGGTCGCTTCCGAACTCCTCGACCTCTTCGCCGTCTGCCAGCCCGTCATCGTCGGTGTCGGCAACGGTCGGGTCGGTGTCGTACTCCTCGACTTCCTCGCCGTCTTCGAGTCCGTCGTCGTCGGTGTCGGCGGCGGTCGGGTCGGTGTCGTAGTCGTCGAGTTCCTCGGGGTCGTCGAGACCGTCCCCGTCGGTGTCGGCCTCGGCGGGGTCGGTACCGTACTCATCGACCTCCTCGCCGTCGTCGAGACCGTCCCCGTCGGTATCGGTTTCGGTGGGGTCGCTTCCGTACTCATCGACCTCTTCGCCGTCTTCCAGTCCGTCGCCGTCGGTGTCAGCCTCGGTCGGGTCGGTGTCGTGTTCCTCGACCTCCTCGCCGTCGTCGAGTCCGTCGTCGTCGGTGTCGGCGGCGGTCGGGTCGGTGTCGTGTTCCTCGACCTCCTCACCGTCTTCTAAGCCGTCGTCGTCGGTGTCGGCGGCAGTCGGGTCGGTGTCGTAGTCGTCGAGTTCCTCGGGGTCGTCGAGACCGTCGTCGTCGGTGTCGGCCTCAGCGGGGTCGGTGCCGTACTCCTCGACCTCCTCGCCGTCGTCGAGACCGTCGCCGTCGGTGTCGGTTTCGGTGGGGTCGCTTCCGTACTCATCGACTTCCTCGCCGTCTTCGAGTCCGTCGTCGTCGGTGTCGGCGGCGGTCGGGTCGGTGTCGTGTTCCTCGACCTCCTCGCCGTCGGCCAGTCCGTCGCCGTCGGTGTCGGGGTCGGTGGGGTCGGTGCCGTACTCGTCGAGTTCTTGGCCGTCGTCGAGACCGTCATCGTCGGTGTCGCCGTCGAGGGGGTCGGTCCCCTCCGCGAGTTCGAACGCGGCCGGAACCCCGTCGTCGTCGAGGTCGATCACGTTCGTCCCGGCGACCACGCCGCTACTCGAAGCCCCCAGAACGAGTATAAATAGTAACACATATCTGGATGTCGACATGGGGGATACGATACAGAGACCCCATTTATAATTTCTCCTTCGAGGGGTACGGCTAACATATCAAACGTCTAAAATCAAGAACGACCGTTCTCCCCACGCGACCGGGTTCATCCGCGGCGAGGGGGACCACGTCCGGTTCTCGGTTCAGCGCTCGGGCGGCGCGTCCCACTCCTCGCCGCTGTCCTGCGGGTCGTACCCCAGTACCTCGCGGGCGTGGTCGAGGTCGAACCATCGGCGCTCGGGGTCGTTGTCGCTGACCCCGTAGAAGATATCGAACGTCACGGAACCGTCGTCGAGACAGCACTCGACCATGTGGGCGAGGTCCCGGCGGGAGTGCCACATCGCCTTCATCCGCGCGACCATCTTCTCGTACTCCTCGCTCCCGCGCTCCCAGTCGCCCCGGTCGACCCCGCGCTCGGCGTCGCCGTAGGGGTGGTCGTACTCGGGGTCCCGGACGCTACAGATACGGATGGCGTAGAACGAGATACCGCGGTTCTCGGCGTAGTACCGCCCGAATCCCTCGCCGCAGACCTTCGACGCGCCGTACGGCGAGTCGGGCCGGACCGGTCCGGTGTGGTCCACCGTCAGGTCGAAGTCGGGGTGGTAGATGTCGGGCGCGTTCTCGACCTCGTACATCCCGACGACGTGGTTCGTGGAGGCGAACACGAACGTCTCGACGCCCGCGTCGGCGGCGGCTTCGAGCGCGTTCCGGGTCCCGACGACGTTGTTCTCCAGCACCTCGGGCCACGAGCCGTCCGTACTCGGGTAGCCCGCGAGGTGGACCACCGCGTCCTGACCGTCGAAGGCGGGCCGGATGGCGTCGTAGTCGGTCACGTCGGCCACCACGGTGTCGTAGTCGGGGCGGGACTCGCGGCCGTCGTCCCCGTCGCCCGGTTGCTCGCGGTCGAGCAGGGTGAACTCCCGGTCGAGGTGGTCGGTTATCGCGCTGCCGACGGTGCCGTGCGCGCCGGTGAGCAGTACGTCCATACATCGAGACGTGCGCGAGCCCCCTTAGTTCGACCGGGGCGTGCTACCGATTCGCTCGGGGTTTCTTGCCGTATCCGAAAGGGAAAACTGTTTGAAATCCCGCCCCGGATTCCGAACCATGAAAGTCCGCATCAGCGACGGGGCGACCGACGAGGAGGCCTCGGCCATCGCGGAGGCGCTCTCCCAGCACGTCCGCGACGAGGTCGAGGTGTACGTCGGCGACGCAGACACTCCCCGAGCGGTCCGAGAGGGACCGGTCGCGGGGTCGGGGCCCGACCCCGCGACCGCGAGCGAGGCCGGGAGCGAGACCGACGACCTCGGCCCGACCGACCGCGAGGAGGCCCTCTGGGACGAAATCGAGGACATCGAGCTGGGCGGCCCCGAGAAGTACAAGGACCGACTCGAAGCGCAGGGCAAACTGTTCGTCCGCGACAGGCTGGACCTCTGGTTCGGGGAGGACGGGATGCTGTTCGAGGACGGCAAGTTCGCCAACTTCGACGCGTGGCACCCCGACAGCCCGGAAGTCGAGGACGAGAACGACGACCGCCTGCCGGGCGACGGCCTGCTCACGGGCGCGGCCGAGTTCGAGGGCCGCGAACTCCACTTCATGGCGAACGACTTCACGGTCAAGGCGGGGTCGATGGCCGAGAAGGGCGTCGAGAAGTTCCTCCGGATGCAACAGCGCGCGCTCAAGTCGGGCAAGCCCGTCCTCTACCTGATGGATTCATCGGGCGGCCGAATCGACCAGCAGACCGGCTTCTTCGCCAACCGCGAGGGCATCGGCAAGTACTACTACAACCACTCGATGCTCTCGGGGCGGGTCCCCCAGATCTGCGTGCTCTACGGCCCCTGCATCGCGGGCGCGGCCTACACGCCCGTCTTCGCCGACTTCACCATCATGGTCCGGGACATGTCGGCGATGGCCATCGCCAGCCCCCGGATGGTCCAGATGGTCACGGGCGAGGACATCGAACTCGAAGAACTGGGCGGTCCGGACGTTCACGCGCGAGAGTCGGGGAGCGCAGACCTCGTGGCCGACGACGAGGAACACGCCCGCGAACTCGTCGCCGACCTCGTCTCGTACCTGCCCGACAGCGCCGACGAGAAGCCTCCGAGGACCGAGGGCCGAGCGCCCGCGAAGTCCCCGGAGGGCATCGACGCCGTCGTCCCCCAGGAGCCCAACAGGGGCTACGACATGACCGACCTCATCGACCGCGTGGTCGACGAGGGCTCGTACTTCGAACTCAAGCCCGAGTACGGCAAGGAGATCATCACCGCGTTCGCCCGCATCGACGGCAGACCGGTCGGAATCGTCGCAAACCAGCCCGCCCAGCGCGCGGGGGCCATCTTCCCCGACGCCGCCGAGAAGGCCGCGGAGTTCATCTGGACCTGCGACGCCTACGAGATTCCCCTGCTCTACCTCTGTGACACCCCCGGCTTCATGGCCGGGAGTCAGGTCGAGAAGGACGCCATCCTCGAAAAGGGCAAGAAGTTCATCTACGCCACCTCCTCGGCCACGGTGCCCAAGCAGACCGTGGTCGTCCGGAAGGCCTACGGCGCGGGCATCTACGCGATGGGCGGCCCGGCCTACGACCCCGAGAGCATCATCGGCCTTCCGTCCGGCGAGATCGCCATCATGGGGCCCGAGGCCGCCATCAACGCGGTGTACGCCCGGAAGCTCTCGGCAATCGAGGACGAACAAGAGCGCGCCCAGATGGAGCAGGAACTCCGCGAGGAGTACCGAGAGGACATCGACATCCACCGGATGGCGAGCGAGGTCGTGGTGGACGAGATAGTGCCCCCGAGCACGCTCCGGACCGAACTGGAGAACCGGTTCGCGTTCTACGAGGGCATCGAGAAGGACCTCCCGGACAAGAAGCACGGCACGATTCTGTGAGGCCGGTAGTGGCGGCCTCAGCGAGCGTCGAGTCGCGGTGAAACGGACTCTCGCCCGCGACCCGCTCGCGTCAGCAACCCTCGCAGCACTCGGTCGAGTCGGGGTCGTCGACCTCGCTACAACAGCTACATATCTCTTCTTCGGGGTTACAGCAGTTGAAACACCCGTACGCGCAACTGTCGCAGGTGGTACTGCAGTTACTGCGACAGAACTCCACGCAGTCGTCGTCCGGCGTGACGACCTGCTGGTCGGCGGTCGTCTCGCTGTTGAGCCGCTTCACGTCGTCCCACGTCGGGGCTTCGACCGTCTCGACGACGCGGTCGCCCTCCTTGACGAGGACGCGGTCGAACTCGGAGATGTCCACCTGACGTGCGCCCGAATCGGCGGCCGCGCCGCCGATTCCGAGACTCAGTGCGCTACCTGCCGCGATGCCTTTGAGTACTTGTCTTCGCTTCATGGCGCAGAAAAGACAACGAGCTAACCACATATAAATTTCTAGCCTAACCAACTATATCTGTGTGTCACTTCGGCGTTCGCCGTCGCTCCGCTCGGTCGCTCTCCCGGCGGGAGGTCTCCGCGGGCAGGACGCGGAGGCTTCGAACCCGCGAACAGGACCCGCCTGTCGGCTTGCGCCGTTCCCGTAACCCCTCGTTTCGGCCGAACCCGCGACGGTGCCCTCGTCTCGGCCGGCCAGCGCCCCTCCGTCGACGCGGACCCGTCCCCAATTAATCGCTCCTATCAGCCCCTAAGGAGCCCCATAACAATGGACCGTCTCGTCGTCCGTCCGCCACGAGGCGCGCTTCGCGCCCGACCCCACCCATGAGCTCCGACGGACGCCACTGGCTACCGACGACTCGCACGGGCGACCGACGCCCGACCACCGCGCTCGCCGACGTCGATGGTGTAGAGCGACTGCTCTGGATACTGGTCGCGGTCGGTCTGGTGGGCGACCTCCTCACGACGTACTACGGGCTTCGACTCGGCCTCGCCGAGTCGAACCCGGTCGCCCGCGCCGCCATGTCCCACCTCGGATTCGGGGCGCTGGTCGGCCTGAAACTGTTCGCGGTCGGGGTGGGTCTGCTGTGTCGCCAGTTGCTTCCAGAGCGCCACGTCGCGCTCGTCCCGGCGGGGCTGGCGGTGCCGTGGCTGGCGGCCGTAATCGTGAATCTATCGGTGTACGCGGCCGTCGCCTGAGCCGCGGTCCGTCACCGACACTCGCCGACCGAGGCGTTTCTCCCCGGTCGCGCCGAAACTAATTTAAGAATCTTCTGAGACCGGCCGGTATGGACTCGGTCTCGCGCAGGCGATACCTCGCGGTGGCGTCGGCGGTCGGAACTGCCGGACTCGCGGGGTGTGGCGGCGGAATGCTCGACCGCGAGGACCCCGAGGAGGCCGAACTACGGGAGCGGATTCGCGAACTCGAAGCCGAAAACGAGGACCTCCGGACCACCGTGGCCGAGCGCGAGACCGACCGCGAACACCTCGAAACGCGACTGGCCGAGGAGCGAGCCGAGAGCAGACGGTTGCGTCGGCGGCTCGACAACAGAACCGCGGAGGTCGATACTCTGCGTTCGCGGGTCGATGCCCAAGAGGAACGGATTACGGAACTGCAGGCGACGATATCGCTACTCAAGGAGAGCGGTCCCGACAGTCGCTTCGACGAGGCGGTTCGCTCGACCGCCCTCGAAGTGGGCGAGGGGATGCGCGAATCGATAGTGTTTCTGGAACACGTCAGGGACGGCAGGCGGAGCCACGGAACCGGCTTCTTCTTCGACCGCGACCTCGTGGTCACGAACAGCCACGTCGTCGGGGACGCGACCGACGTCACCTGCTGGACGCTCGACGGGGAGTCCATTCCGGTCGAGTCCATCGGCCGCGTCGAGAGCCAGAACCCCGACGTGGCCGCGCTCCGCGCGACCGACGACACCCGTCCCGCGCTGTCGGCGGGCGACTCGACCGACCTCGAGGCCGACCAGCCGCTGGTGCAGGTCGGCCACCCGGGGTCGTTCGGCAACTGGGTCATCTCGCTCGGCCCGTTCGTCGAGCGCGCGCGGTTCCGGAGCGCCGACGGGAGCGTCGACGAGGTGCTCAAGACGCTGGTCCCCACTATCGGCGGCAACAGCGGGTCGCCGCTCGTGACGCTCGACGGCGACGTGGTGGGGCTGACCTACGGCGGTATCCCGCGGTCGCGTCGCCCCCTCGACGACCCCCCGGAGCCCGCACCGCCGACGGTCTACGAGTCGGTCGCGCCCGACACCTACTCGCTACACGAGACCGTCGAACGGGTGGAGTCGCAACTCGACGAGTGGCTCTAATCCCGGTTCTCCCGCTTGAGCGACAGCACCGTCCGGTCGAACTCACAGACCAGCGTCTCCCCGGCCGACCCCCCTTCGCCGTCTCGATTGACCGCGAACGCCTCGACGTGCATCGTCACGACGCCGCGCTCGCCGTCGCTCGTCTCGCGCTTGTCGGTCACGGTCGACTGGGCGCGGATGGTGTCGCCGTGGAAGACGGGGTTCGGGTGTTCGACGTTATCGTAGCTCAGGTTGGCGACGATGGTGCCGTCGGTGGTGTCGGGAATCGACACCCCGACCGCGAGGCTCATGGTGTAGAGGCCGTTGACCAGTCGCTCGCCGAACTGGGTGTCGCCCGCGAAGTCGGCGTCGAGGTGGAGGGGTTGCTGGTTCATCGTCATGTCGCAGAACCGCTGGTTGTCGCTCTCGCTTATCGTCCGGCGCTTCTCGTGTTCGATAGTCGTGCCGACCTCGAACTCCTCGTAGTAGAGCCCGGTCATGTCAGGGAACTCGGCCGGGCCCGGCAAAAACCCCGCCGGTTCGATGTGGCGACGCCGGGAGCGACGCGAGGCGGTTCGGGACGGCCCCACACCGACACCGGACGGCGGTTCGACCGCTCGACAGGGGCGGCCTGAAACCGCGGTAACGACGACATAACAAAGGGTACGTCGGGAATAACTCGGGTCGCAGTCAGTGACAGCCGAGGTACTCCATGTCCGAAGACGCAGGCCGGTTCGAGTGGGCGCGACCGCGAACAGGGGAATGTGAGCGCGTCGACTCGGTCACCGGGCGCGAAGCGGCGCAAGCGACACCCCGGGGCGAGTCGCCCGCGGCGGGCGACTCGCCCCCGGCAGGTGTAGGCGACTCGCCCCCGGCAGGTGTAGGGGACTCGGCCCCGCTGGCGGCCGACCGGGTCTACGCGGGTCGCGCGGTGCGTGGCTCTCGCGCGCTGGCTCGGCGGCGGTCGCCGGTCGCGGCGACCGCCGCCGAGGTCCGGGCGAACCCCGCGAGCGGTTTCGGTTTCGGGCCGACGGACCGCTCGAAACCGCGCCAGTAGTCGCCGACGGGAGCGTGTACCTCGGCTGTACAGACGGCTGCACGTACGCGCTCGCCCCGGACGGGACGCTCCTGTGGACCCGCCGGGTGGGCGGGCAGGTCACGGCCCCGGCGGCCGGTGACGGACTCGTCTACGCCGGGACCGACGACGGGGCGGTCGTCGCTGTCGACGCCGCGACGGGCGACCGCCGGTGGCGGTTCGAGGTGCGCGGCGGCCTTCAGGCGTCGCCTCGCGTCTCCGAGGCGGTCTACGTCGCGGGGACCGACGGGCGCGTCACGGCCCTCCACGCGTCCGACGGCAGCCGCCTCCGGACGTTCCGCAACGCATCGCGGGGCGTCTGCTCGCTCGGGGTCGACGACGAACTGCTCGTCCTCGCGAGCCTCGACGGCGGCGCGTACGCACACGACCGGACCGACGGCCGCGAGCGCTGGCGGTTCGACTCCTCGGTCGCGGTCGGGGGAGCACCCGCGCTCGGCGACGAGGGCGAGACGGCGTACCTCGGGACGGTCGACGGCGGTCGCGTCGTCGCCGTCTCGGCTGTCAGCGGGCACGTCCGCTGGCGGGCCGAGACCGGCGCGCGAATCTGGGCCTCGCCGACGCTCGCCGACGGGACGGTGGTCGTGGGGAGCGGCGACGGCGCGGTCTACGCCTTCGACGCCGACGACGGCCGGGAGGTGTGGCGCGTGGACACCGGGGCGCGAATCTGGGCGTCGCCGACCGTCGCCGACGGGACCGTCTTCGTCGGCAACGACGCCGGGGACGTCTACGCCATCGCTCGGGAGGATGGGACGGTCCGGTGGTGTTACCGGGCGCAGGGGGCCGTGGTCGCTCCGGCGGCCGTCGCCGACGCGACCGCGTACGTCGCCGACCGGGGCGGGGTCGTCTACGCGCTTTCGAAAGATACAGCTTGAAACCACCGCGTCCCGTCGGTCCGCGCATGGCTCGCAGAAGCGTCATGTTCACGCCGGGCGACCGCCCGGAGATGATGCGCAAAGCGCCGAGCGCGGGTGCCGACGTGATCGTCTTCGACCTCGAAGACGCGGTCGCGCCCGGCCGGAAGGACGAGGCCCGCGAGGCGGTCGGCGAGGTCCTCGCCGACCCCGAGTTCTCCCCCGACGCCGAGGTGTGCGTTCGCGTCAACCCCGCCGGAATCGACGCGGATGACGACGTCCGCGGGATTCTGGGCGACCGAAGCGAGCGGGACGACCTCACCCTCGACGCGGTGATGCTCCCCAAGACCGAGACGGCCGGGGACGTAGAGACCCTCGCGCGCCTCCTCGACGAGCGCGACTGCTCGGTCCCCGTCCTCGCGCTGGTCGAGACGGCCGCCGGAATCCTCGCGGCCGAGGAGATAGCCCGCGTCCCCGAGACCGACGCGCTCGCGTTCGGCGCGGAGGACCTCGCCGCCGACATCGGCGCGACCCGGACCCCGGAGGGAACGGAGGTGCTCCACGCGCGCGAGCACGTCGTCCTCGCGGCCAGCGCCGCGGGCGTCGACGCCATCGACACCGTCTACACCGACATCGAGGACACCGACGGACTGGCCGACGACACCGAGTTCGCGGTCGGACTGGGCTACGACGGAAAGCTGGCCATCCACCCCGCGCAGGTGCCGGTCGTAAACGAGGCGTTCACTCCCGACCCCGACCGGGTCGAGTGGGCCGAGCGCGTGCTGGCGGCCAAGCGGGAGGCAGACGAGGAGGGGCGGGGGGTCTTCCGGGTGGACGGCGAGATGATCGACGCGCCGCTGGTCGCGCAGGCCGAGCGCGTGCTTGAGTACGCCCGCGCGGCGGGCGAGAAGTAGCGGGAACCTCGGAAGCGCCGTCGTCGGTCGGTTTCAGGGCCAGAGACCGCGTGTGCTCTTGGCCTCGGCGATTCGCGAGAGCGCGACGATGTAGGCGGCGTCGCGCCACGAGACGTCGCGCTCTTCGACCTCGGCGCGCACGTCGTCCCACGCCGACAGCATCTCCGATTCGAGTTCCTCGTGGACGCGTTCGAGCGACCACTTGCGGCGGTTGATGTCCTGCAGCCACTCGAAGTACGAGACCGTGACTCCGCCCGCGTTCGCGAGGATGTCCGGAATCACGCCCACCCCGCGCTCTTCGAGGATGGCGTCGGCGGCGAAGGTGGTCGGGCCGTTCGCGCCCTCGACCACCACGTCGGCCTGCACGTCACCGGCGTTGTCGGCTGTGATGACGTTGCCGATGGCCGCCGGAATCAGCACGTCCACGTCGAGTTCGAGTATCTTCTCGTTCGAGAGCTTCTCGGGCGCGTCGTGGGTCATGACGGCCTCGGGTTCCTCCTCGTGGGAGGGTATCGCGTGGGTGTCCAGTCCCTCGGGGTCGTAGATGGCACCGTTCACGTCGCTGACCGCGACCACGTTCGCACCCCAGTCGTCGAGCAGGCGCGCGGCGTTCGCTCCGACGCTCCCGAACCCCTGTACCGCGACGGTCGTCTCTTCGAGGTCGTAGTCGTAGTAGTCGGCGGCCTCGCGGGCGATGATGGCGACCGACCGTCCCGGCGCTTCCTCGCGGCCCTTGCTCCCGCCCACTATCGGCGGCTTGCCGGTCACGACACCGGGGATGGTCTCGCCCTCCTGCATCGAGTAGGCGTCCATGAACCACGCCATCGTCTGAGCGTCGGTCCCCATGTCGGGTGCCGGAATGTCCTTCTTCGGCCCGATAAAGGGTCGGAGTTCCTCGGCGAACCGGCGGGTGAGTCGCTCCTTCTCGTCGGTGCTGAGGTCCTTGGGGTCGACGACGATGCCGCCCTTCCCGCCCCCGAACGGCAGGTCCATCACCGCGCACTTCCACGTCATCCACATCGACAGCCCCACGCACTCCTCCTCGCTCACATGCGGGTGGAAGCGCAGGCCGCCCTTGTACGGTCCCCGAACGTCGTCGTGCTGGGACCGATAGCCCGTGTACACCTCGACGTTGCCGTCGTCGCGTTCGAGCGGCACCGCGACCCGGTGGACCTTGGTCGGGTGCTTGAGTCGCTCGATGACGCCGGGGTCCACGTCGAGGTGGGCCGCGGCGTGTTCGAGCTGTCGGCGCGCGGTTTCGAGCGCCGACTCGGGCTCTTCGGTCTGCTCGTCGCTACCCTCCGGCTCCGTGGATTCGACTGTTCCTGAAGACATGGTGTGGTCGTGGTGTCGCCGCTGGGAAGTCGTCGCACCCGCTCGGCCGGGACCCCCCGGACCGACGCGACTCGTCGCAGCGACCCATCGTAGGAGTACCTTCCCGCAGTCGTATAAAATATTAATGCTATAGTTTCGACTTAGGGCCTTATACACACACTCATGCGGGATTCGGAATCTAAACGGTACGAGTCGAACCGGCGGCTCCGCCTTCGAGAGCCCGTTTTTTTGCCGATACGCTTCCGGAAACTGTATGAATGTCCACCGTGACAGCCTACGTGTTGGCAGAATTTACCAGACCATGTCCGAGCAAGCAAACCCCTTCGAGAGCTTACAAGAACAGGTCGACGACGCGTCGGAGTACGTAGACGTCCCCGACGACGTACTGGAGCGACTCAAACACCCCGAGCGGGTGCTCGAAACCAACCTCTCGGTCGAGATGGACGACGGGAGAGTCGAGGTGTTCAAGGCGTTCCGCTCGCAGTTCAACGGCGACCGAGGCCCGTACAAGGGCGGTATCCGATACCACCCCGGCGTCTCGCGCGACGAGGTGAAGGCGCTCTCGGGATGGATGGTCTACAAGACGGCCATCGTGGACATCCCGTACGGCGGCGGGAAGGGCGGCATCGTCATCGACCCGGACCAGTACAGCGAGGCCGAACTCGAACGCATCACGCGTTCGTTCGCCAAGGAACTCCGACCACTGGTCGGCGAGGACCGCGACATCCCCGCGCCCGACGTGAACACCGGCCAGCGCGAGATGAACTGGATCAAAGACACCTACGAGACGCTGGAAAACACGACCGAACCCGGCGTCATCACGGGGAAGGCCATCGAGAGCGGCGGCAGCGAGGGCCGCGTCGAGGCGACGGGCCGCTCGACAATGCTCACCGCCCGCGAGGCGTTCGACTACCTCGACAAGGAGATGGAGGGCGCGAGCGTCGCGGTGCAGGGGTACGGCAACGCTGGCTGGATCGCGGCGAAGCTCATCCACGGCCTCGGCGCGAACGTGGTCGCGGTCAGCGACTCCAGCGGCGCCATCTACACCGAGGACGGCTTCGACCCCCGGGACGTGAAACAGCACAAGAACGAGACCGGGAGCGTCACCGGCTATCCCGGTGCCGACGAGGAGTTCTCGAACGACGACCTGCTGACCCTCGACGTGGACCTGCTGGTGCCCGCCGCGCTGGAGAACGCCATCGACGGCGACCTCGCGCGAGACGTGCGGGCCGACGTCGTGGTCGAGGCCGCGAACGGTCCGCTCACGCCCGAGGCAGACGACGTGCTCGCCGACTCGGACACCTACGTCTTCCCCGACATCCTCGCGAACGCGGGCGGGGTGACGGTCTCGTACTTCGAGTGGGTCCAGAACCGCCAGCGCTTCTACTGGACCGAAGAGCGGGTCAACGAGGAACTCGAACGCATCATCACTGACGCCTTCGACGAACTCGTCGAGACCTACGAGGAGACCGACGCGCCCAACATGCGGACCGCCGCCTACGCGGTCGCAGTCCAGCGCGTCGCCGACGCCTACGAGGAGAGCGGCAACTGGCCCTGAGCTGCGGGTGACCGCCCACCGCTCGTCACCGAGTTACCTCAGACACTCCGCCCCGAAAGCGATTACGTTCGCTCGGAGAACGGTGAGCCGGACGGAGAACTGTGAACAACGCGCTCGGGGCGACCGACGGTCGCCCCGAGCGCGGGCCTTACGGCCGTCGGAACCGCCTGCTTACAGCCCGAGTTCGCGCCCGATGACGAGGTGCTGTATCTCGCTGGTCCCCTCACCGATCTCCATCAGCTTCGCGTCCCGGAGGAACCGCTGGGGCGCGAAGTCGGTGGTGTAGCCGTAGCCGCCCAGCACCTGCACCGCGTCCTCGGCCACCTCGCGGGCGGCCTCGCTGGCGTCGAGCTTGGCGAGCGCGCTCTCGTGGGAGACCGAGTGGCCCTCGTCGTACCTGCAGGCCGCCTTGTGGGTCAGCAGGCGCGCGCGTTCGATTTTGCGGTCCATCGACACCACCTTGTTCCGGACGGCGTCGAACTTCGAGATGGGCTGGCCGAACTGCTCGCGCTCGGTGCTGTACTCCCTGGCGGCCTCGAACGCGCCCTGCGCGAGACCCGTCGAGAGCGCGGCGATGGAGATTCGCCCGCCGTCCAGCGTCTTCTTGGTCTGGTCCCAGCCCTCTCCCTCCTCGCCGAGCAGACGGTCCTCGGTGAGGCGGACGTCGTTCAGCTGGATTTCGCAGGTCGGGGAGGCGTTCAGCCCCATCTTGTCCCAGAGGGTCGTGACCTCGAAGCCGTCGTCCTCGCGGGGGTCGACGATGAAGGTGGAGATGCCGTCGTAGCCAGCGTCGGGGTCGGTGACCGCCTTCACGAGGACGCTCCCGGCCTCGCTGGCGTTGGTGATGAACTGCTTGGTGCCGTTGAGGACCCATTCATCGCCCTCGCGCTCGGCGGTGGTGTCCATGTCGCTGGCGTCCGACCCCGACCCGGGTTCGGTGAGCGCCCACGACCCGAGGTACTCGCCCTCCGCGAGCGGGCGGAGCCAGCGCTCTTTCTGCTCGTCGGTGCCGAACAGCTCGATGGGCTTGCTCGCGAGCGAGACGTGGGCGGCGTACGAGAGCCCGACCGACCCCGACACGCGCCCGAGTTCCTCGGTCACGAGCGCGTACATCAGCTGGTCGCCACCGAGGCCGCCGTACTCCTCGCTGACGGGCACGCCCATCATGTCGAGGTCGGCGAGCTGGTCGAAGATCTCCTCGGGGAAGCGGTGCTCGTCCTCGATGTCCTGGGCGATGGGAGCGATCTCCTCCTCGCAGAACTCCCGGACGGTGTCCCGAATCATCCGATGCTCGTCGGGAAGGCTGAAATCCATACGCAAATTTTGCGCGAGTGGTAGTATAAAGACAGCGAAGCCAGCACGCTCGGACTGGCTCGTTCACGGCCGAGACTACCGACTACTAAGTCGTTGGACGCCGCTACGAGAGCGACGATACAACGCAACCTAAATACTGTATAAATAGATATAAATTATTAGTTATCTAGATAAAAATCAAAATATTTAATACAGTAATTTTCTACTCATCCGATATGGACCGGATGACCCGGCGCAAGATGTTGAAGCGAGGAACGAGTGCAACCATCGGTCTGGCTACGCTCGGTAGTCTGAGCCAACCCGTGATGGCGGACAATTACGGCACCGTCGGCGGCGACGAGGACGAACTTTCGGACGATGACGTAGACGCCCAGTTGTCGCTCGAAGTACGCGCTCCCGATGGGGACAACGACATCTACGATTACGAGTCCCCCTACATCATGAGCTTCGGCTCGCACATCGAGGACGACAGCACCTATTGGGACTACTCTATCGGCCCAGCGACCATGGAGGTCGATTTCTACGCTGGATCAACCGACGATGTAGACGACGGATTCGCGTACGTCTCCTCCGCCGAGGCCTACGAGGAATCGTCGCTTAAGGACGATTACCTCGAGGAAATCGTCAAAACGGCGATGGAAGAGGCAATCGCCCGCCTCGTCGGGGTTTCGTTCCCCATCCCCGATATGAAACAGGAACAACATCTCAGCGACGTTACGCGAGAAACCGTGAGCTACAAATTCGGTACTCCGGGTGACGAGAGTACGGGTTCGATGAATCCCGTCATCAACTTCGAGCGGGAGGTTGAGGACCCCGGAAACGTCTACCGATGGATGAACGTTTCCGTCACCGCCGAGGTTACCCGAACTTACTGCGATACCAGTTGTGTCACCGAAAATGTCGGCACGCTGACCTGCAGTGACGACATCAGGCTCACGTTCTACGACGACTAACACGAGCCGAGCCGTTACCGCGACCCCCCGTGAGCGGTACGAAACCAGTAGCGAGCGGTCAGGGGTGAATCTCCGGCGTCGCAGGACGTTCCCGGGCCGTTCGGCGGATGTATTTTTAAACTCGCACCGCCAACCGACACCCGATGAGCATCCGGCGGTTGGTTCGGGGCACCATCGAGTGGGACCGCCTCGAAACCGTGTTCCGGGAGTTAGCGGCGCGCTACGACGAGTCCGAGCTCCGGGTGGAGTTCCTCGACGCCGACAACTGGCTCTCGACGCCCGCGGTGGTGAACGACCGGTGGTTCGTGAAGATCGTGACGGGCCAGAACTCGCTGGTCCACGCGCTGTTCACCGGGGCGCGCAACCTCGGGGTCTTCTCGTCGGGCACCGAGGGCTTCTTCGAGCACTTCGCCGACCCGATGGAGATGGCCGAGCACGAACTCGAAGCCACCCGGCGGATGCGCGACATCGGCGTGAACGTCCCCGCGCCGATAGAGGCGTTCGAGGTCGACGGCATGGGCGTGCTCGTGATGGAGTACCTCCCGGAGTTCCGCTCGCTCGACGACTGCCCGCCCGACGAGGTCGAGCGCTTCGCGCCCGAGGTGTTCGAGGCGCTGTCGGTCATGCACGCCCACGGTCTCGCTCACGGCGACCTGCGGGGCGAGAACGTCCTCGTCCACGACGGGGCGGTCTACTTCATCGACGCGACCAGCGTCCGCGAGGACGGCCTCGCGGAGGCGCGGTCGTACGACCTCGCGTGCGCGCTGGGCGCGCTCGAACCCCTCATCGGCGCGCGTCGGGCGGTCACCGCCGCCGTCGAACACTACTCGCCCGAGGAGTTGCTCGCTGGCCGCGAGTTCCTCGACTTCGTGAACATCCGGCCCGACCACGACTTCGACGCGGTCGAGGTCAAGGCCGAGATAGAGAAACTCGCGGAGTCCGAGCGGGAGTAGCGGGCGAATCCGAAGAGGAGTAACGGGCGAATCCGAGCGGGAGTCGCGGGCGTTCGGCGCGCCGAACGCCCGGCGATTGAGTGGGCTTTTTATCGTGGCCGATTCAATCTCCATCCGAGCATGAGCCAGCAAGCCAGCGAGCAGACGTACGAGCACTACATCGGCGGCGAGTGGACCGAGGGTGCGGGCGACGAGACGTTCGAGAGCGTCAACCCCGCGACCAAGGAGTCGCTCGGCGAGTTCCACCGCGGGACCCCCGAGGACGTGGACGCCGCGCTCGCGGCGGCCGAGGCGGCCGAAGACGAGTGGCGGAACCTCTCGTACATCGACCGCGCGGAGTACCTCTGGGACATCTACCACGAACTCAAAGACCGGACCGACGAACTCGGCGAGGTCATCACCAAGGAGTGCGGCAAGGAGATATCCGAGGGGAAGGCCGACGTGGTCGAGGCCGCCCACATGGTCGAGTGGGCCGCGGGCAACGCCCGTCACCCCCACGGCGACGTGGTTCCCTCCGAGATTCCGAGCAAAGACGCCTACATGCGCCGCAAGCCGCGGGGCATCATCGGCTGTATCACGCCGTGGAACTTCCCGGTCGCCATCCCGTTCTGGCACATGGCGCTCGCGCTGGTCGAGGGCAACACCGTCGTCTGGAAGCCCGCCGAGCAGACCCCGTGGTGCGGCCAGATAATCGCGGAGATGTTCGAGGACGCGGGCATCCCCGAGGGCGTGTTCAACATGGTCCAGGGCTTCGGCGACGCCGGAAACGCCATCGTCGAGGACGAGCGCGTCGACACCGTCCTGTTCACCGGCAGTAGCGAGGTCGGCCACAAGATCGCGGGCAAGGTCGGCGGCGAACCCGGCAAGCTCGCGGCCTGCGAGATGGGCGGCAAGAACGGCATCGTCATCACCGAGGAGGCCGACCTCGACATCGCGGTCCACTCGGCGGTCATGTCCTCGTTCAAGACGACCGGCCAGCGCTGTGTCTCCTCCGAGCGCCTCATCGTCCACGAGGACGTATACGACGAGTTCAAGGAGCGCTACGTCGAACTCGCCGAGCAGGTCTCGGTCGGCGACCCCCTCGACGAGGACACCTTCATGGGCCCGATGGTCAACGAAGAGCAGGTCGAGAAGTTCGGCAAGTACAACGACCTCGCGCGCCAGGAGGGCGCGAACGTGCTGGTCGACCGCGAGGAACTCGACGACGACGAAATCCCCGAGGGCCACGAGGACGGCTACTGGGTCGGCCCGTTCGTCTACGAAGTCGACTACGACCCGGACCTGCGCTGCATCAAGGAGGAGGTCTTCGGTCCCCACGTCGCGCTCATCGAGTACTCCGGCGACATCGAGCGCGCGATGGAGATTCACAACGACACCCCGTACGGGCTCGCGGGTGCGGTCATCTCCGAGGACTACCGCCAGATCAACCACTTCCGCGACGAGGCGGAACTCGGGCTGGCGTACGCCAACCTCCCGTGCATCGGCGCGGAGGTCCAGCTCCCGTTCGGCGGCGTCAAGAAGTCGGGCAACGGCTACCCGAGCGCCCGCGAGGCCATCGAGGCCGTCACCGAGCGCACGGCGTGGACGCTGAACAACAGCAAGGACATCGAGATGGCCCAGGGGCTCAGCGCGGACATCAAGACCGAGTCTGATGACTAAACTGCGAGGCCCCTGTGGCCGAGCACATTTAGTCATCAGATTCGCAGAGAGCGACGACTGAGCTGTGAGGCCCGCGAAGCGGGCCGAACGCACTTAATCATCGTTTTCCCAGAGTTCGACGATGGAACTCCGAGACTCCCGGCGGGCGTCGAGGACATTCGATCTCCGACCCGCAGAGAGCGGCGATTGAGACGTGAAAATCGCCTGCGGCGCTTTCTGAATTTCTAACTTTCGCGGATTTCTGATTCTCACCGAGTGACCGTCACGCGCGGAGGCCGCGCCGCAGGCGCGGCCTCCGCGCACCGAACGCTCGCTGAAACTCACAGTCGGGCGACGAGACGACCCATATTTTCGGGCAGTAACTGCAAAAGACCTACCGCTGCGAATCGACTACTGGCCGATTTTCCGGAGTAGTTTCTCGCCCTCGACCGCCATGACGAACGAAACGCTGAGCATCATGAAGACCACCGTGAGCAGTCCGTAGAGGCTCTCGGTGGTGATGCTGTCGGCGGGCGTGGTCCCGAGCCAGTGGCCCGCGATGACCGCGCTCCCGACCACCGCGGTCCAGAGGAAGTAGCGGCTCCACTGGTGGGACGACCGACCCCGTCTCGGTCCCTCGATTTCGAGGAACCGCCGGAGGAGTTCGGGGTCGCCGGTGAGTTCGACGACGCGCTCGTCGGCGTCGTACTCGACCAGACCGTGCTCGCTGAGTCGCGGGATGTGGGTCTGGTAGAGCGAGGAGTACACCTGCTTTCGCTGGCGCGAGGAAACGTCCTCGACCGTGGTGTCGTTCTCCCACGCCGCGACCCGGGCGCTCAGGTCCGTGAGCGTCATCGCCCGGTCGTCGAGCAGGTGCCGGAGGACCCACCGCCGCCGCGCGTTGCCCAGCAAGTCGAACATCACCTCCCTGGAAGGTCGGGTCGCGTCGGCCCCACCCGCCCCGACGGGACGCGTCTCGCGTGTCGTTGTGGACATCTGTCTGTTTTCGTATATCTAACGTGGATTGTAATTAAAATTCGGGTTTTCGAGCTGCCTGCGTCCGACGGGCGTCAGTCGCGAGCGACGACGAGACCTCTCTCGCGGTCGTCAGATGCGCCGGTCGCGCCACGCCGGGAACTCCTCGCGGACCGCCTCGACCCTGTCGAGGTCGATGTCGGCGACGACGAGGTCCGGGTCGTCGTCGGTGCTGGCGAGCGTCGTCCCCCACGGGTCGTAGGCGGTCGAGCGACCCAGCAGGGATGCGTCGTCGAACTCGCCCGCCCCGTTGACGGTCGCGACGAACAGCTGGTTCTCGACCGCGCGGGCCCGACCGAGGAGCTTCCAGTGCTCGACGCGCGGGTACGGCCACGCGCTCGGCACCACCACGAGGTCGGCCCCGGCCTCGGCGATGTCGCGGTACAGTTCCGGGAATCGCAGGTCGTAGCAGGTGGTCATCCCGACCGTCGCGCCACCGAACGTCGCGACGCCGAGGGTCTCGCCCGGGACGAGCATCCGGGCCTCCGCCGACTCGTACCCGAACAGGTGGTGCTTGCGGTACACCGCGAGGCGACTCCCGTCGCGGTCGAACAGGACCGAGGTGTTCGCAAGCCCCTCGTCGGCCGGGGTCTCGACGCTCTCGGTCTCGGCGAGGTCCTCGACGATGCTGCCCGCGAGCACGCCGACGCCGTGGTCGCGCGCGGCGTCGGCTATCGCGGTCAGGGTCGGCCCCTCGACCGGTTCGGCCCCGCGCCGGTAGGTGTCGAACGCGAAGTACCCAACGTTGAATATCTCGGGGAGTGCGACGAGGTCGGCACCGCGGTCGGCGGCCGCCGCGATTGCGTCGAGCGCGCGCTCGCGGTTGCCCTCGATTGCCCCGGCCTCGATCTCGAGCTGGGCCAGCGCGAGCCTCACGCCTGAGCCTCCTCTCGGAGCGCGTCTTCGAGGTTGTCGAGCTCCTGATCGAGGTTCCGCTTGAAGTAGCGCTCGATGCCGGGGACCCGGCCCTCGACTACGAAGCGGTTGACGAGCTGGCTCCCGGCGTCGGTCTCCCTCACCTCGTGTTCGCCGGTCACTCGGAGCGCAGACGACCGGCCGATGAACTTCACGTAGCGCGGCGGGTCGATCTCTACGTCCTCGGTCTCGACCGGGACGGTCGTGTTCAGAAACGGGATGGGAACCGAGATGTGCCAGATGGACGTGTTCTCGCCGGTCCGTTCGTAGTCCTCCACGACGCTGATGGCGGTGGCTCGACGCTCGGGGTCTGCGATGAACTCCCAGACCTCCTCCGGCGGAACCGCGAGGTCGAAGGTCCGCTCCACCCTGACGGTCATATCGGTGATTCGGGGTGCGGTCCCAAAAACCCGCCGACTAACTCGGCGTCACGTTCCCGTCTAACTCGGCGTCACTTTCCACGTCGTCGAGCGCGCACGCCCCCACTTCTCGATGTCGACCTCCTCGCTCTTCTCGGCGAGTCGGGGAAGCCTAACACCGACCTGCTTTGACGAGAGGCCGAGTTGCTCGGCGATGTTCTTCGCGCGGAAGTAGCGCTCGCCGCGCGAGACGCTCTCGCGGAGGTACGCGAGTATACGCCGTTCCTCGTCGGTGTAGTCAGTCATCCTCGCAGGGGTATACGGCGTTCGTACCCTTAACGATTTCCCGCCGGAAATCGCTCGATTATCTCACCGCCAGTAGAGGTGTACAGCCGCGACCGCCAGCACGCCAGCCAGCATGGCGACCGCGAAACCCCACGCGGCGAGTTCGGTGCCCGGGACCGCGAACATCGCCACCGCGGCGACCGCCGCCACTAGCGTGAACAGCGTGGCGAGTCCGATGCCCTTGTCGGTCGCGACCGTCTCGTGTTCGGCCATATCGAGCGTTTCCGGCGGCCGGAACTTAGTTCATTCTACTCGCGTCGCGGGCCGCGGGTCGGGGCCGACAGCTTTTACTCGGGATTGACGTTCTCCTCGCCCCGAAGGGCAGGGTCTTCTCCTCGAATTTTCCGTAACCTTTGCACTCGCCGGTAGAGTTTTTACCCCGGGGAGAAGACGTACGACTGCATGACACGGAGTGTTCAGGCTCCTGATCGAGTTCTTCTCGGGCGATGAGAACGACGTATCGGTACGACGAGACGGTGAATCGATAGTTCTGGCGGTCGACGGCAGTGACTACGAACTGACTAGGGACG
Source organism: Halorussus salilacus (assembly GCF_024138125.1). Taxonomy (NCBI): domain Archaea; kingdom Methanobacteriati; phylum Methanobacteriota; class Halobacteria; order Halobacteriales; family Haladaptataceae; genus Halorussus; species Halorussus salilacus. The sequence continues at coordinate 86,152 of NZ_CP099993.1, read as the reverse complement.
AGGCCGCAGACCTGCAGGACGCGGTCGGCGACGCGCTGACCCAGCGCCGGGAGTTCTTCCGGACCGCGGGCGTCCACCGCGAGGACGGCGCGTACGAGGTGGCCCGACGCGGGGCCAACTCGGCGGGCAACTCGAAGGTGTTCGAGAGCTTCGAGGTTCTGCGCCGACTGTTCGAGCGACTGCCCGACGAGTTCACGGCCGACGACGTGGGTCGGACCGGAATCACGGGGTCGCGCCGCCACATGCTGGTGCGCCACTTCGCGGAGCATCCCGCGTTCGACTGTGGCATCTCGCGGCGGAACCCCCTGACCGCCGAGAAGGCGACCGACGACGGCACCGACGAGACGACTACCCGCGACGAGGGCGAGGTGATCAGCGCCGACTAGACGCGTTGGTCCCTCGGCGAAACGGCTTCTCGGACGAAACGGCTTCTCGGACGAAACGAAAGACGAAACCGACGCGACCGACCGCGTCGCGGTCGGTCGCGTCGCGGAGCGTCAGTTGATGGTCGTGTGCTCGCTCTCCTCGTTGAGCGCGAGATTCGCCGCGATTTCGGCGTTCCGCATGGCGTACTGGGCGGTCTGCTGGAGGCTCACCAGCACCTCGCGGATGGCGAGCAGGCTCTCGTTGTCCATCTCGGGCAGGTCGGCGAGTATCTCGCCCTCCCGGTCGCCGATCTCGTGGAACAGCGCCCGGACTTCGAGGGTCTTGTCGTAATCGCGCTCGACCGCCGCTCGCACGGCCAGCGCGGTTATCTCGTCGACCTGATCGGTGAACTCCCGGATGCGGCGCATCGTCGCGCCGTCCACGTCGAGGGTGTGGCCCTCGGCTTCGAGCACAATCTCGGCGATGTCCTCGGCGTTGTCGGCGGTGAGTTCGAGGTTCTTGGCGATGGACCGATAGCCGATAAGTGGGAAGCCGCTATCCAAGTCCACCGCGCGCGCGAGCGTGGGGTTCTGGTAGGCCGTGAAGATGAGCCTCAGCAGGAGGACGAATATCTTGTTGGCCTGTCGTTCGCGGTTCAGCGCCCGCTGGGCGAGGTCGGGGTTGCCGTGTGCGAGCGCCTTGACCGCCTCGCCGCGCATGGTCGAACCGGTGTTCTCCAGTCGTTCGAGCAGATTGTCGAGGCTGAAGTCCTCGGGGTCGACCGAACACCGGATGGCGATGCTGTTGGGGGTCTCCTCGACGACGCCCAGCCCCATCAACTGGGTCTCGGCCTTGTAGACCGCGTTGATGTGCGCGCTATCGAGGGTCTCCTCGCTCTCGACGTGGATGACCCGGCGTCCGAGCACGTACTGGGCGACGATGGCGCGCTCGACCGCGTCGGCGTCGAGGTTCTCGGCGTGGATGATGGCTTCGGACTCCTCGGTGTGAGCCGACTCCGGGAGGACCGTCAGCGTTCCCTTGCCACCCATCCTGAGCGAGACCTCGTCGCCCTTCTCGACGTCGTTTTCCTTGGCCCACTCGGCCGGGAGGGTCATCGCGAGCGTCGAGGGTCCTAACCGCTGTACCTTCCGCGTCTCCATATCCGATTAGTCGGACCCGAACGACCTTAAGCTTCCCTAGATGCCAATTATTGACCCTTCTCCGAGTCACTCCCTCCGTCCCCGTGTCCCCTCACGCTCTGGCTCTCACGCCTTGGCCCTCACGCTCTGGCCCTCACGCCACCTTCATCATCCGGCGCTCGAACCGACCGACCCGGACCTTCCGCCACCCGCGCAACGACTCGTCGACCTCGTCGTCGCCCGTGTCGACCCGGAGGACGCCGATGTCGTCGAGTTTGCGCTTCGACGCGACAACCTCGACCTCGGACTCGCCGATTACGTCGGGCGATATCTGGTCGTTGCCCCGGCCGAAGACGAACCCCTGCCCGCCGATGGGCGAGACCACGATTACATTGTCCTCGCCCAAGTGGTCGAGAATCTCGTCGGCGCTGGCGTCTGCGACCAGCACCTCCCCGTCCCGCCACACGTCCACGCCGAGCGGCGACCCCTCGAAGCCGAGTTCCGATTTTATCGCCCCGACCGTGCCGCCCGGCCCGAGGACGTAGGTCGCCGACGACGCGCGCGCGTCGTCGGCGACCCCCGCCGCGAGGCTCTCGACGGTCCCGCCGCCGACCTGCTTGCTCGACTGGAGGTCCTCGGCGACCGGGACCGCCGCGAGCGCCTTCAGCCCCGCGCGGACCTCGCCCTCCCGGTAGGCCTCCTCGTCGATGTCGTTGACCTCGCGGGTCTCGGTCCGGTCGAAGTCGGCGGCGACCCGGCCTGCGGCCTCGGGGCTGACCGCGAACACCGCCGAGTAGACCTTCACGCCCGCCGGAACGCCGAGAATCGGGACCTCGGCGTCGAGTTCGTCGAGCGTCTCGGCCACGTCGACCGCGGTGCCGTCGCCGCCGACGAACAGTATCAGGTCGGCGTTTCGCCCGGCGAACTCCCTGACGGCTTCGCGGGTGTCGGCGGCGGTCGTCTCCCCGCCTGCGGGTTCGCCCACCGCGACCGGGTCGAACCCCGCCTCTCGGGCTTCCTCTGCGCCCATCTGGCCGCCGTAGGTCAGCAGCTCGGCGTCGGGCGCGCGCTCGCGGAGGGCCGCGAGCGCCGCGACCGCGCGGCCGGGCGCGCGCGGCTCCGCGCCGCGCTCGCGGGCCTCCTCGACCTTCCCGTCGGTGCCTTTGAGTCCTACTCGCCCGCCCATTCCGGCGATGGGATTGACCACCACGCCGATTCGTCGCATGGACGGGTCTACGGGGGTCGGGCGCAAAAGCGGTCCGGAAAAAGCGACGCGGTCGGTGCGGTCGGGGTCAGCGGAACTCAGTATGGCGTCCGGCCGCCCTGAAACTCGCTCTGGGACTGGGGCCCCTGACTCTGGGGGTGCTGGGACTGCTGGCGCATCTGTCCACCGGACTGCTGGCCCATCTGTCCACCGGACTGCTGGCGCATCTGTCCACCGGATTGCTGGCCCATCTGCCCACCGGACTGCTGGCCCATTCCGCCCTGCTGAGCCATCTCCTGGAATCCCTGCTGGGTGCCCATCGGTTGGCCGCTGATCGAGTCCAGTAGCTTGTTGGTCGTGTCGATGGCGTAGGTGACCGTCTGGAGCGTCTCCTGGACGTGGGGTTGCTGGTGTTGCTGGAGTATCGGGATGCCCTGCTGGGCGATGCGGAGGAAGGCCTCGGCGACCTCCGGGCCGTTGATGGAGTCGCGCGCGATGAGCTTCTCGTTGAGTTCCGCGACCTCCGAGAGGTCGTCGCACAGGCGGGCGCACTCGGCCATCTGTGGTCCCGACTCGATGCACTTGTCGGCGCACCACGACGCGACCTCGACCACGCGGTCGAAGGCTTCGAGCGCCTCGTTGAGTTCGGGTGTCAGCTCCGATTCGAACTGGTGGCCGACCTGCTGGTGGGCGGTCTGGAAGGCCGCCCCGGTCTGCTGGCCCATCTGGCTACCGCCCATCTGACCGCCGCCTATCTGACCGCCTGTCTGCTGGCCGGTGCTTCCCGTCGGGTTCGGATAGTTCTGTGACATCGTTGTTCGTTCTCCCCCGCGCAGGCCCCAGAAACGGGTAACGGGGCCTTCACGGACGACTCGGAGTTCGCCCGAGTTATAAATAAACCGGGCCGACCGTTGGGGAGCGTTCAGCCAGACAACGGACTGTTTCCAGTGACTCCCGGTGTGAAACCCGATTTTTCGCCAGGGCACGAACCGCGACGTAGCCGCGGATTACGATTCGGTTCACGATTTCAACGGCGCGTTTCGAACGGTCGCGTCGGCTCCCTCGACGACTCCTCGGCGCGCTCGGCAGTGCCGAGCGCGCCGCATCACCGCGCTTGATAAACGTTAAGGGAGCGCCGGGGGAACCGTCGGGCATGTTCGTACTCGCAGAATCCGCGTCGATTCCGGCCAACGCCTCGGGAATCGTCGTCAGCGTCGTCGGCATCGCCCTCACGGTCGCGTGGCTCGCGTACCTCTACCGGTAACCGCCGGTGTTCACTCGACCGACTCGACTCGCTCGCGGAGCCACGCCGCCGCGCGGTCGAGTTCGTCCTCGTCGGTGCTCTGGAGTTTGACCCGGACGTGGTCGCCGGGGTAGCTTCCGACCGTCACGTCGAATCGCTCGTCCAGTTCCGCGAACCGCTCGACCAGCGCGCTCTCGGGTTCGTCGGCCCGAACCGTCGTCACGTACCGGTACTCGCCGGTGAACTCGTCGGCGACGCGCTCGAACATCGCCTCCATCTCCGCGGGCACCCCCGGCAGGACGTAGACGCCCTCGATGACGCAACCGGGCGCGACTCCCGCGTCGTTGGGCAGCATCCGCGCCCCCTTCGGGAGGTGGGTCGTCCCCGCCACGAGGTCGCCGCGCTCGTAGTCGGTGTGGTCGGTGATCCACTCGACTGCGTCGGGGTGTTCCTCGACCGGGACCCCGACGGCGGCCGCGACCCCCTCCATGGTGAGGTCGTCGTGGGTGGGCCCGAGCCCGCCGGTGGTGACGACGGCGTCGTACTCGGCCCGGAGTTCGTTGACCACGCGGGCGATGTCGGAGACACGGTCGGGGACGACCACCACGCGCTCGACGGTCGCACCGCGCTCGGCGAGTCGCTGGCCGAGCCACGCGGCGTTCGTGTTGACGGTGTCGCCCGCCAGCAGTTCGTCGCCGACGGAGACGAGGGCTACCTGCATAGGGGTCCGTTGTGGGCGCGCGAATAAAAGTCCGTCTCGCGGCGTCCCGGGGAATCGGGCCCGCGGCCTACCGCATCCCGGGCGGCGGCCCGTCGTCGAACTCGTCGTCGGAGGTGTCGACGTTCAGCCCCAGTTCCTCGCGCTCGCGTTCGAGGTTCCGAATCTGAAGCCGGAAGTAGGCGAGTCCGACCAGCGCGACGAGCGCGGCCCCGCCGATGATACCGGCGAAGATGGTGAGGTCCCGGGCGAGGTAGTAGCGGACGACGACGGTGTCGGCGGTCACCTCCTCCCAGTGAATGTGGACCCGGCCGTCGGCCGTCCCGTCGGGACCCTCGGTGGTGTGTTCGCCGGGCCGGACCTGACTCAGCAGGAAGTTGCCGACCCGCATTCCCTCGGGGAGGACGACCTCGTAGGACCCCTCGACGGTGACTGGCATGCTGAACGACTTGCCGCGGTGGGGCGCGGTGTACGCCAGCTTCCCGTCCTCTGCGGGCGGTCGTATCACGGTCCGGTCGTCCTGCTTCACGACCTCGAACTCCTCTGCGGTCGCGACCGTCCCGTTCGGATACCGGAACTGGACCGCCGACACCTCGACCGGCGACTCGCCGCCGAGCGACTCGCGCTGGTAGGTCTCGACCGCCGAGCGGTTCGAGACGTTGTAGACCGCCCGGTACTCGTCGCTCGTGATGTTGACGGTCACGTCGGCCGTGGTGTTCCAGTCGTAGTCGGCCTCCTGTGAGAGCTGGTCGTCGCTGAACTCGTCCGGGCCGAACAGCCCGGTACAGCCAGCCCCGAGCGCGAGCAACGCGAGCGCCGCGAACCCGAGCAGGAGTCGCCGATTCATGGAATAACGCAACGAATCTCCGCGGGCAGGTAGTCGCCGATGGCGGCGAGCAACCCCGGCGGGTCGGTCTCGTCCTTGCAGACGACGCTCTGTTCGAGCAGGCCGAGTCGCTCGACCGTGACGATGTCGCGGGCGTGGCCCGCGCGGTTGACCGTCGCCCGGACCTCCCCGCGGGTCGCGCTGTTGACGTTGACCCGGCCGGTTCCGCGGGTCCACTCGTAGAGGCGGTCGCGCTCCTCGTCTGCGAGGCGCGGGGGGCTCGACTCGCCGTCGTCTCCGCCCTCGCCGCCGTACACGAATCGCAGGGGAACGTGCTGGACGAGTCCGAACCGCTCGACGATCTGGACGGGCGTCCCCTGCCCGAGACCGAGTTCGCTCGCGGGAATCCGCACGTCTTCGCCCGCGTCGAGGACGATGCCGTCCTCGTCCCACGATTCGAGCGTCCCGACGTAGGTCTCGCCCGGCCGCATGTCCGGGGTTATCTCGCCCCACTCCTCGCGCAGGAGGTTGCGCGCGACGACCTCGTCGTCGCCCTCCAGAGTCACCACGGCGAAGTCGTCCCTGCGTACCCCGACGGTGTACTCGACGTCGAGGTCGCCGACCGCGTTGTCGACGAGCGACCGGAGGCCGTCGAGCGCGCGCTCGCGGGCGTCGCCCTGCACGTACACCTTGGTAGCGAGGACGACCATTATGCCTCGGCCTCTTCGAGGTGCTCGACGTTGAGCTCCTCTCGGAGCCGCTCGATTCGGCCCTCCATCGAGTCGACGAGCCGGGAGTTCTCCATCGACTCCAGGGGCGACCCGCACTCGGGGCACTCGAAGCCGAAGTCCATCGCCTCGCCGAACTCGAACCGGATCGAACAGACCTCACACAGGTAGAACTCGTGGTGGCGCTCGTACTCGCGGCGCTGTTCGAGCGCCTCCAGTAGCCGGTGCATCTCCTCTTCGAGGTTCCCGGGGATGTTGTCGTACTCGAAGGTCCAGAGGTAGGTCAGCCACCCCGAGTCCTCGTCCCGGAGCCGCCGGTAGGTCGCCAGGTCGTTCTCGTAGAGGATGAAAAGCGCCCGTCGAACGTCGTTGAGTTCGAGGTCGAGTTCCTCGGCGAGCTCCTCGTCGGTGACCTCGCCGTCCGGCGGGGCCGCGGCCACCGGCATTCCCTTCGGACCGACCAACTCGTGAAGATACTTCTGAATTACCGGGTCTTCGAGTAGGTCCTCAAAAGCCATTATCGTATACCCGGGCGTTCAGCCGTTTAAAACCATCGGGTAGCGGTCGTTGGCGTCGGAGAATCCGGGGAGGGCGACGGCGGGAAGACGGCGGGAAACGACGGCCGGGAGAGGACCGGAGAACGACGACCGGGAGAGGACGACGGGGGAACCCCGGACCGGTCGGTCGCCGCGGTGCGGCGACCGACCGGTCCGGTTCCGGAGGGGTCGGGTACCGGTCTCCGAGAACCTCAGTACCGACTCCGGAGGTAGTGGAACGCGTACGTCTGGGCGTACCCCGCGTACTCGCCGCCGAACGCCTCCCGGATGGCCCGCGAGGTCTCGGCGTACGACCCGCGGTCGCAGTCGGGGTAGTGGTCCTCGATGGCGGTCCGAATCCAGGTGTCGAGGGGCACCGCTTCGAGGAAGTCGAGCGAGAACAGCAGGACGCAGTCGGCCACCTTGTCGCCGACGCCGACGAACGCCTGAAGGGCGTCGCGGGCGTCTTCGTACTCCTTCGCGCGCACGTCGGCCGGGTCGACCTCCCCGGCGGCCGCCAGCTCGGCCGACCGCCGGACGTAGGGCGCGCGATACCCCAGCCCCAGCTCCCGGAGTTCAGCCTCGGTCGCGGCCGCGAGGCGTTCGGGCGTCGGGAAGGCGTGGTACGTCTCCCCGTCGAACTCGATGGCCTCGCCGAACTCCCGCGCGAGTGCGGTCTGCATCCCGTGGATGCGCGAGACCCGCATCTGAGCCGAACAGATGAACGAGACGAGACACGGAAAGAAGGGGTCGTCAACGAGTCGCATCCCGGGGTAGGCCGCGCGCGCGTCGGCGACCAGCGGGTCGTCGGGAACCGCCTCGAAGATGGTCGGCAGGTCGTCGTCGAGGCGGAGTCGCTCGACGAGTAGCCCGTCGGCGTCGGTCGTCGCCTCCCACTCTAACTGTCCCTCGCGGTGGCGCACCCGGACGACCTCGCCCTCGGTCGCGGTGTAGTACCACGCCGACCCGCCGTGGGCGTCGTCGGTCTCGTAGGCCCGGCCGTCCTCGCGCCGCCAGCAGAACGTCTGGCCGCTTTCGAGCGTCGACTGGAGGTCGAACCCGCCCGGCACGTCGGCCAGCGGTATCGAACCGGATTCCATCGAGCGACCCGAGGGACCGAGGCGGGGGAAGTCTTTCGCTTTGGGGCCAAACTTGATACTGTTGGCCCTACAACGTCTATGCGACCATGAACTGCAGAGTTGTCGTGGAAGCCGCGGTTCCGGTCTACGACGTGGAGACGCCGGACGAAGCGGTTCGAATCGCCATCTCGAAGACCGGTGAGTTGCTCAATCCCGACCTCAACTACGTCGAGATAAACATGGGCGAGCGGTCGTGCCCCCACTGCGGGGAGGAACTCGAACCCGCGTTCATCGCGGCCGACGAGAGCCTCGTCGCGCTCGAACTGGAGATGACCGTCTTCAACGTCGAGCGCGAGGAACACGCCTCGCGGATTGCACGAAAGGAGATCGGCCAGCGCCTCGAGAACATCCCGCTGACCGTCCTCGAAGTCGAGGTCATCGAAGACGACGACGAGGAGAGCGAGGAGGAGGCCGACTCCGAGGGCGACTCCGCAACTGAGGACGCCACCGGCGACGAACGCGACGACGACGAGGTCCTGCCGGAGTTCGAGGACCTCATCGAGTAGACCCCGAGTTCCACCGACGCGTCCCGGGCGGCGCGACCCGTCGGGTCGCGCCGCCCGAGTCGAGTGGCGACTGGCGCGCGGCTCACCCACGCTTCTCTGCGTTCCGACCGACGAGTAGCGCGTCGGCCGAGCGTTACGAGGACCCTACTCGTGCAACCGTCGGGAAGGAGTCGCTACGCGTGCAACTATCGGGGATGCTACAGGACAGTAGGAACCGGACGTCTCCGCGCGCTCAGTCGGCTTTCGCGGCGACCTTCTCGGTGGCCTCCGCGTCTGCCATCTCGGACGTGATTGCCTTCGCCATCGCGAACACCGCGGCTTTGTGATCGGTTTTCGACTTGTGAATAGATGTCGGTCGTACGCCGAGGGACTCGTACTCGGAAAGGTCGACTTCGGTGCTGTGCTCGTCTTCGTAGTAGTTTCCAACCTCCGCAAGCAGGCCGTGAAGGTGGATGAGTTCCTGCTTCTTCATAAGCAACCGAGGATAACGGTTGCAGGGTTATAGTATTATCTTGAGTCCCGTTAACACGGCGTACGGATTACCCCTCCCCTGAAGAACGCAATTTCAGGGTGAGCCAAGCAACCGAGTATTGGCGAATCGTTCACACCGTTTCGTTCCGTTCGGCGTGCAACGAAAGCTTACCGACCGCCAGAGGGCGTCGATTCGAGGAGTCTGAAAGGTTTTTATCCGAACGAGACCCATGGTGGACCCATGGAAGGGTACGAAGACCATCTCGACCGGGCGCTCGAAGAGACTCCCGACATCGAGGGGACCGGCGACCGCTTCGACGTGCCCGACCCGGAGGTCCGCCAGGAGGGCAACGTCACCGTCTACGAGAACTTCCAGGACACGCTCGACCGGCTCGGCCGCGAGGACGACCACGTCCTGAAGTTCCTGCAGGACGAACTGGGGACCAGCGCTCACATCGACGAGAGCGGCCGCGCTCGGCTGACCGGCGAGTTCAGCGAGGGCCGAATCGGAGACGCCATCGACGAGTACGCCGAGGAGTTCGTCCTCTGCTCGGAGTGCGGGCTCCCCGACACGCGACTCGAACGAGAACAGGGCGCGGTGTTGTTGCGGTGCGAGGCGTGCGGCGCGCGCTCGGCGACCAGCAGTGACTAACCCCCGAACTGCTTCAGGGTGTCGAGGTCCTTCTCGGTCCGCGTGAACTCGGCGGTCCGGCGCGTGGCGTGACAGTTCGGACAGTGGAACTGCTGGTCGTGGGCCGGGAGGGCGTCGGGGCCCTCTTCCCAGTCCTTGCCACACTCCGGACAGAGCAGTCGCACGTACGTTTCGTTCATAATATCCATGATAACGTGTGTGAGGGTGATAGAAAAAACTTGTCGCGGACTGCCTCCCGGACCCGGGAGGGAAAATCGGGAGACGGGAGTTCGGTTCCGACCCGACCGGGCCAGCACGCCTAAGGAAGCGCTCGGGGAACCTCCGTCGGGGGAAATTCAGATGGCCAATCCTCAGCGACAGCACGACGAGCAGCGACGAGAGCGAACCGACGACCACCCCGCCGACGAGCGACACACCAACGAGTACGGCGACGCCGCCGACCGAGACCGCCAGCGCCGCGAGGAGCAGGAGGAACGGGGCGGCACCAACCGATACGGGAGCCGCGGCGCGAACGACGCCGGGACGTCGCGGAGTCCCCGAACCGGCGGCGACCCGAACCGCGCCCGAAGCGGCGACGAGGACCGTCACGGCGAACCCCGTTCGGAGGGCGGCGAGCCGAGTCCCGGGCAGGGGACCGAGGACGCGCCGGACGAGACTCGCTCGCGCGGGGGCGAACCGAAGCAAGGCCGAGGGTCGTACGTCGACCGCAACGACCACCGCGAAACCGGCCGCGGCCGAGACCGCGACGACATCACGCCCACGACCCGCGAGACCGGCGGGAACGTCGACTACAGCCGCGAAGAGGGGGCTTCCGACACCGGTAGCGACCGGAACCTCGGGCCGACCGGCGACCGCGAGAACCGCGGCGGCCAGCACACCGACAGCCGGTACGGCAGTCGCCGCAGGTCCGGGAATTCGGGACACGGCGGGTCCTCCCCGAGTCGGGAAAGCCAGCGCGGAAGCCACCGCGAGGAGGGAATCTCCGGGCGCGAGGGCGGCCAGCGCGACCGCCGGTACGGAAGCCGGTACGGGCACGGGTCCCGGCGTCGCGAGGGGCGCAGGAACGACGAGCACGAGAACCGATAGCGTCGCGACTGAATCGTCGGAACCGTCGCCTCTTTTCGGTCCGGCTCAGACCGTGAACAGGTGGCCCTCGCGCGGCACGTCAAACAGTCCGACGCGTGCACCCGCGTCGAGCCACGCGTGACCGTACGAGAACGAGGCCAGCGCGTTCACGGGGTCGTCGTTCTCCCGGAAGTGGCGACCGTCCTCGAGGTAGGACGCCGCCATCTCCCGGCACTCCGCGGCCGCCTCGCCCATCGGGGTGTCCTCGGGCGGCGCGATCTCGGCGGCGTCGAGGGCCTCGGCGAGCAGTCCCTCGTATCGGTCGGTCTTCTCTTCGAGGTCGGCGGGCATGGGCGATGCGAGGGGCGGCCCGGAGGTAAGGGCTTCGGGAGGTTATTCGTCGCTCGATTCGTCACTCGCATTCGGACCGAGGACCGTGGCACCGGGTTCGCCGAGGTCTTCAGGCCGGATAAACACGTCCTCGTCGTCGGAATCGTCGTTCATGGTTCTTCGTGTCAGTAAATAGCTAAAAATGTTCCGGCGAGAAGCATCGCCATTCCACCGAGGAACGCGAGTAATGAGTATCCGATCCACCGTTCTTTTCGATTGGTCTTCTGCACCCCGTCGGCTATCCACTTCGGATACCCGAGCGTAAGGACCCAGTTCAGGTACTCCTTCTCGCGGAGTTTGTACGAGGTGAGTTTCTGGAAGGCATCGGTGCTGATTCCCCCGTCTATCGTCCGTATCCGGTATCCAATGATGGCAAACAGGGCCGAACAGATGAACAACAGTATCGACGCGAGTGAAGCGACGTTTACGTACGCTTTCGTCTCTATCTGTGACGAGATGGCGATTACGATAGTGACGACTAATCCGTTGAGTCGAACGAGGCGAAACGCCTTGTCCGAGAGGTCAGTAAACGTCTGAATCGTCTGTTCGAGCACCACCTGAGCATCTGCACGAGCGTGTGCGAGTGCGTCGGTATCGAGGCTTCGATTCGTCGACGCACGTTCGAGTCGTCGGGTTCGGGTATCATCGTGGGTCTCTGACTGTGTTGGTTTGTCGGTCATCCGTTTTCGGTGACCTCTCGCTTGCCCCGTCCTCGTACAAGAACATACGCCCGAAACGCCGACTCGTCGGGTCGGCGAGATACCGGAAAGACGGCGCTACAACACAAGCTAAATACCCCGCCGGACTCAATATTGTACCATGAGCGAACACCCCCGGGTCGAGATTTACACCAAGAAGGAGTGTCCCTACTGCGAGAAGGCCAAGGACCTCTTCGATTCGAAGGGCGTCGAGTACGAGACGTACAACGTGACCGGCGACGAGGAACTGTTCGAGGAGATGGTCGAGCGTGCCGACGGCCGCAAGACCGCGCCCGAGGTGTTCATCGACGACGAACTCGTCGGCGGGTGGGAGGACACGAGCGAACTCGACGAGACCGGCGAACTCGACGAGCGACTCGGCATCGCGGCGACCGACGGCGGCGAGGACGACGCGGTCGAACACCGTCGGCTCGTCATCGCCGGGAGCGGCATCGCGGGCCTGACCGCCGCCATCTACGCCGCGCGGTCGAACAACGACCCGCTGGTGCTGGAGGGCGACGAGCCCGGCGGTCAGCTCACCCTCACGACCGAGGTGGAGAACTACCCCGGCTTCCCCGAGGGTCTCAGCGGTCCCGACCTCATAAACCGGATGAAAGAGCAGGCCGAGCGGTTCGGCGCGGAGGTCGAGAACGGCGTCATCGAGGAGGTCGACGACTCCGCGCGACCGTTCCGGGTCGAGCTCACGAACGGCGACGTGTACACCGCCGACGCGGTCATCGCGGCGTCGGGCGCGAGCGCCCGGACCCTCGGCGTCCCCGGCGAGGACGAACTGATGGGCTACGGCGTCTCGACCTGCGCGACCTGCGACGGAGCCTTCTTCCGCGACGAGGAGATGCTGGTCGTGGGCGGCGGCGACGCCGCGTTCGAGGAGGCCAACTTCCTCACCAAGTTCGCCGAGAAGGTGTATCTGGTCCACCGCCGCGAGGAGTTCCGCGCCGAGGACTACTGGATAGACCGCGTCCAGAAGAAGGTAGACGAAGGCGAGATCGAGATTCTGAAGAACACCGAACTCCGCGAGGTCCACGGCTCGCCCGAGGAGGGCGTCGACTACGCCGAACTGGTCCGCCACCCCGAGGGCTACCCCTCCGATAAGCTCGACGACCCCGAGACCGAGACGTTCGAGATGGACGTGGGCGCGGTGTTCCTCGCCATCGGCCACACGCCCAACACCGACTACCTCGAAGGCACCGACGTGGAGATGGACGACGCGGGCTATCTCAAGACCGAGGGCGGGAAGGGCGGCGGCCAGACCGCGACCGGCGTGCCCGGCATCTTCGGCGCGGGCGACGTGGTCGACTTCCACTACCAGCAGGCCGTGACCGCCGCGGGCATGGGCTGTAAGGCCGCGCTCGACGCCGACGACTACCTCGAAACCGCCGAGGTCGTAGCCGAGGAGGCCGCGACCGAGGTTGCGGCCGGGGACGACTAACAGCACCCACCTTTTTTCTTCGTCGGGTGCGCGCAGAGCAGACCGCTCCGCGGTCTGCTCTGCTGGCGCACCCTCCTCGAAAAAATCTACACCGTGGGAGCGAAGCTCCCACGAGCCTTCGTTCGCTCCGCTCACGAAGAGACCAAAAAATACTGCTCGCTCACTCCGGAAGAGCGCCGCGACCGCGGCGCTCTTCCGGTTACGTTCGCTCGCAGTAGGAGGTTGCTCGTGCGCGCGCTTCGCGCGCTGCGCCGTGGGTTGGTCGGAAAGCGCATTTTCGTCTGAACTGGTCGGTGTTCCGCGACGAGGGGAGGGCGACAGACGACCGAGAACCGTCCCGAGACCCGCACATCTTTACGTTCGCCGGGGGAAGGGGAGGTATGACCGACGCAGACGACGTCGAGACCAAGACGTACACCATCGAATCGCCCGACGGAGACGCCGAGGAACTCACGGTCCCGGTCGGAATCGTCGAGATGCTACGCGAGGACGAGACAGAGACAGACACCTCGGTCCTCGGCGACCTCGCGATGCTGTCGCTGGCCCAGCAGGCCCACGCGCTGGTCCACCACGGCCACGGCGAACCCGACCCGCGGGTCGAGGCCGACGAGCAGAAGACGATGGAACTGTTCGAGGAGCGCTTCGGCACGACCTTCGGCGAGATGACCGGCCACTCCCACTGACCGACTCGGTAGCGATTCTCTCGGTCGAGGGCCCTTCCGCCGCGAGCGCGTCGGCCCGCCGACCGTCCGGGGTTAAGAATGGCATAGTATAGCAAGGGACAGGGACTTCTCCCGGAAACCCCAACTTCACTAGGGCAGGTGACAATGGGAGAAGACCCGGCCCGGCTACGCGTGAGCTGTCGAGACTGTTCGTTCGAGCAGGTCGTCGACGCCTGCGGCGACACGAAACCGGCCGACGTGCTCGTCGAACACGGCCAGCAGACCGGCCACACCCTCTCGGTGTCGAAGGTCGGGGAGTGAACTCACTCGACCGCGTAGCGCAGGAGCACGCCGTCGTCGACGCGCGAGACACTCTCTAACTCCGGCGTCGGGAAGTCGTCGACGAACCCCTCGCCGTCGGCCAGCGTCGGGGCGTCCCGGCCGCCGATGAGCTTCGAACCGACGTACAGCCGGAGTTCGTCGGCCAGTTCCGCCTCGAACAGCGAGAAGATGAGTTCGCCCCCGCCCTCGACCATCAGGGTCTCGACGCCCTCGCGTTCGAGTCCGGCGAGCGCGCCCGCGAGGTCCACACGGTCCTCGCCCGCCGCGACGACCCGCGCGCCCGCTTGCTCCAGCGCCTCGACTCGCTCGTCGGGCGCGGCGTCGGCGACGAGGACGTAGGTCGTCGCCGCGTCGTCCAGAATCCGGGCGTCGGTGGGGGTCCGACCCCGCGAGTCGGCGACCACCCGCGCGGGGTGTTCGGATTCCCCCCGCTCGCGGCGCGCCGTGCGACGGGCGGGGTCGTCGACGGTCAGGTGGGGGTCGTCGGCCAGCACCGTGCCGACCCCGACCATCACGGCGTCGCTGTCGGCCCGGAGTTGGTCCATCCGGTCGAAGTCCTCGGGCCCGCTGATGGCGATCTGCTCGCGCCGCCGCGAGGAGAGCTTTCCGTCGACGCTCGTCGCGGCGTTGACGACCACGCGCATGCGAGTCGATAGTAATTCGGGGCGAAAACCGCTTTCGGTCGGGCTGGCGGATAGGCTGGCCCAACCGAGCGCTGGCGCAGTCGCGGCCGCGACTGCGCCAGCGCTCGCATCGTGTCGGCACTCGCACTGCGCCAGCCCTCGTCCGTGTCGCCCTCCGCACTGCGCCGGTTCCCGCACCGCGCCAGCCACGGGGAGCCTCACGCGCGAGCGCCCCCGGGGCGCTCGCGCGTGACGAACACTTTTAATCCGTCCCGAGCAAAGTCCGGGTGATGAGTCTCGACGACCATGCCGAGGAGCTCGCCTCCGACCTCGGCGTAGACAAGGAGGAGGTCAAAGCCGATTTGAAGAACCTCGTAGAGTACAGCGTCCCGGTCGAGGAGGCAAAGCAGAGCCTCCGGCGGAAGTACGGCGACGGCGGCGGGGGCGGCGGCGGCCCCTCGCGCGCCGACATCGCCGACGTGACGCCCGACGACGGCAACGTCACCGTCACCGCGAAGGTGCTGACCGTCGGCAAGCGCTCCATCCGGTATCAGGGCGACGAGCAGACCATCCACGAGGGCGAACTCGCCGACGAGACCGGCACCATCTCTTACACCGCGTGGGAGGACTTCGGCCTCTCGGCGGGCGACACCATCACGGCGGGCAACGCTGGCGTCCGCGAGTGGGAGGGCGAACCCGAGCTGAATCTGGGCGAGTCGACCAACGTCGCGTTCGAGGACGACATCGAGGTGCCCTACGAGGTGGGCGGCGACGCCTCGCTCGCCGACCTCGAACCCGGCGACCGCGGCGTCAGCCTCGACGTCGAGGTGGTCGAGGTCGAACAGAAGACCATCGACGGCCGCGACGGCGAGACCGAGATTCGCAGCGGCGTGCTCGCCGACGAGTCGGCCCGCCTCCCGTTCACCGACTGGGAGGCCCGCCCGGAACTCGCCGAGGGCGCGCAACTCCGCCTCGAAGACGTGTACGTCCGGGAGTTCCGCGGGGTCCCCTCCGTCAATCTCTCGGAGTTCACGACCGTCGCGCCGCTCGACCGCGACCTCGAAGTGAGCGACACCGCGACCCGGATGACCGTCCGGGACGCGGTCGGCACGGGCGGCGCGTACGACGTGGAGGTCATCGGGTCGGTCGTGGCGGTCCGGGACGGCTCGGGCCTCATCGAGCGCTGTCCCGAGTGCGGCCGGGTCATCCAGAACGGCCAGTGTCGGAGCCACGGCGAGGTCGAGGGTCAGGACGACCTGCGCGTGAAGGCCATCGTGGACGACGGCACCGGCACCGTCACCGCGGTGCTGGACGACGAGCGCACCGCCGAGGTGTACGGCGGCGGCGTCGAGGACGCCAAGGCCCAGGCCCGCGACGCGATGGACAAGGAGGTCGTCGCCGACGCCATCCGGGACGAAATCGTCGGCCGGGAGTTCCGCGTCCGGGGGAACCTCTCGGTCGACGACTACGGCGCGAACCTCGAAGTCACCGAGTTCGAGGAGTGCGGTGACTCGCCGACCGACCGCGCCGACGCCCTGCTCGCGGAGGTGGCAGAATGAGTTCGAGCGACGACGACTCCGAGCAGGGCGGCGCGGGCCGCCGCGAGGTCGCGTGGCGCGTGTTCGCCGCCGAGTACGACGACGCCACCCTCGACTACTCCGAGAGCGACGAGGAGCGCGCCCCGAACTACGTGGTCACCCCCACGGGCGCGCGAGTCAATCGCCTGTTCGTCGTGGGCGTTCTGACACAAGTAGAGCAAGTCAGCGACGACGTGCTCCGGGCGCGAATCGTGGACCCGACCGGCGCGTTCGTGGTCTACGCCGGGCAGTACCAGCCCGACGAGATGGCGTTCCTCGAAAATGCCTCGCCCCCGGCGTTCGTCGCGGTGACGGGCAAGGCCCGGACCTTCCAGCCCGAGGACTCCGACCGGGTGTTCACCTCCATCCGGCCCGAGTCCATCAACCGCGTGGACGCCGACACCCGCGACCGCTGGGTGGTCCAGACCGCCGAGCAGACCCTCGACCGGGTCTCGACGTTCGCCGACGCGCTCGACTCGGACGCGCGGGGCGAGGACCTCCGCGCCGCCCTCGAAGCGGGCGGCTCGGACGCCGGTCTCGCCGCGGGCATCCCGCTCGCCATCGACCACTACGGCACGACGGAGGGGTATCTCGCGGGAGTCTGGGACCTCGCGATAGACTCTGCGCGGGTCGTCGCGGGCGAACTCGACGCCGACGACGTGGGACCGCTCGACCTCGCGCCCGACGAGGGCGACGCCGCGGTCGGCGTCGCCCTCGACTACTCGCTGGCCGACGCCGAGGCGACCGAGGTCGCCGACGTGGAAACGGTCGACGCCGACCAGACGAGTCCCGAGGCCGCGACCGGTTCGGAGTCCGAACCGGTCGCGGAGTCCGAATCGAACGCAGAGTCCGAATCGAGCGCGGAGTCCGAATCGAGCGCGGAAGCCGAGACCGACTCGGCGACCGATTCCGACGCGGCCGACGACCTCGGCGAAGCCCCGACCAGCACGGTCGCCGACGACGGACCCGCCGAAGTCGAGGACTCGGAAGACGCCGCCGACCTTCAGGAGGAGGTCGGGACCGACGAACCGCCGACCGTCGGCGACGAGCAGGACACCTCGACCGACGAGTCGGTCGACCCCGAGACCGCGACCGAGACCGACGGGCGGGACGAGGGGCCAGACCTCGGAACCGCCGGGGCGGGCGACGAGATGTACGAGTTCGACGACGAGGAACGCGAGCAGGTCGAGGAGGAGTACGGTCTGGAGTTCTCCTCCGGGACGGAGGTCGAGGAACCCGGCGAGGCCGACATCGACGCGCCGGAGGGTGAGGCCCTCCCGGACGAGCGTCCCGATTCGGCGTCCGAGGCGTCGGACTCGGCGTCCGACGTGGACGAATCCGAACCCGCGTCCGAACCGGACGGCGAATCCGACGACTCCGAGGCGGAAGCCGAATCGGACGCCGGGAAACCCGAACCCGAGGACCTCGAAAACACCGTGATGGAGACGATGGAGGACCTCAACGAGGGCGACGGCGTCGAGCGCGAGACCCTGCTGGCCGCGGTGGTCGGGGAGTACGACGTGACCCCCGCCGACGTGGAGGACGCGCTCGAATCCGCGCTGATGGCCGGGCGTTGCTACGAGTCGGGCGAGGACACCCTCAAGCCTATCTGATGAGCCTCGTCGAGCCCGTTCCCGGCGAACCCGCCGCGGTCGCCGAGGTCGGGTCCGAGCGCGCGCTCGTCGTCGCCGACTTCCACGCGGGCGTCGAGGCGGCGCTGCGCGCGGAGGGCGTCTCGCTCGACAGCCGCGCCGACGAGCGCCGCGAGCGGCTGTTCTCGCTCGTGGAGCGCGTCGCCCCCGACCGCGTGATCTTCCTGGGCGACCTGATGCACGCTATCGGCGACCCCGGCGGGGCCGAGCGCGGCGAGATAGAGGTCCTGCTCGAACGCCTCGACGAGCGCGGCGTGGCCGCCACGCTCGTCAAGGGCAACCACGACGGGGCCATCGAGTCGTGGGTCGACTGCGAGGTGACCGACGGCGACGGAATCCGACTCGGCGACGTGGGGTTCGCCCACGGCCACACATGGCCCGCGCCGGAGGTCCTCTCCGCGGCGGTGGTCTGCGTCGGCCACGAGCACCCCGCGGTCCGACTGACGGACGAGGTCGGCGGGAGCCGCGTCGAGCGCGTCTGGCTCCGGGGGCCGCTCGCGCGCGAGGCGTTCGCCGAGCGCGCCGCGAGCGTCCGGGCGGGAGCGGAACTCGTCGTCTTCCCGGCGTTCAACGACCTCGCGGGCGCGACGTGGGTCAACGTCGAGGGCCAGGGGTTCCTCGCGCCGTTCCTCCCGGAGGCGTCCCCCTCGGCGGAGGCGTACCTGCTCGACGGGACGCGGCTGGGGGAGTACCCAGCGGTCTGAGCGCGACTCGGCGCGTCGCGCCGAGTCGCGCTCGGAGGGGTGGGTACTCCGGCAGGTCGCCGAGGTCAGACAGTCCGGTTCGTCGCCTCCTGAACCGCCGCGAGGAGTTCGTCGGGGCGGTCCGAGCCCACGTACACCGACCGCCCGTTCGTCCGGTCGAAGACGACGCCGCTCCGGCCGCTCACGGTGTAGGCGACGCTACTCGGGGTCCAGCGGAACCCCCAACCGCCGTACCGGAGCGGGCTGTAGCCCGCGGCCTCGAACTCCTCGATGTCCTCCAAGGGAATCCGACGGAACGACCGGTGGAACGGCTCGAACTTGAGGTAGACGCCGTCGTCGCGGACCTCGGTCGTGAGCCGGGTCGTCCCGAGCAGGAGCGCGACCCCGAGGAACGACGCGAGTTCGCGGGCCGCGTCGGCCCGCGTTCGCGTCCCGCGGGCGAGGCCGACGAGGGTCAGCGCGGGTCGCAGGGCGAGCAGGCCCCAGAGCCACGGCTGGCGGTAGGTCTGGGTCTCGCGGAACAGGACTTCGGTCTCCATGGCCGGGCTTCGGCGGGCGGCGGTAAGTCGGTTGTCGCCGAATTCGTGGTACGCGCTCCCGTGCCTAGCGTTGCGCTTAATCCCCTCGCGTGCCAAGCCAGAGCGTAATGAGCGAGACGACGGCCGCGGATTCTGCGGCCTTCGCGCGACTCGGCGAGGAGGTCCGGGCGGCGCTCTCCGAGCGGGGGTTCTCGACGCCGACCGAGCCACAGCGCCGGGCGATTCCGCCGCTGGCGCGGGGCGAACACGCGCTGGTCGTCGCGCCGACCGGGACCGGCAAGACCGAGACCGCGATGCTCCCCGTGTTCGACGCGATTGCGCGGGCCCGCGACGAGGACGGCCCGCGCTTCGGCATCTCGGCGCTGTACGTCACGCCCCTGCGAGCCCTGAACCGAGACATGCGCGAGCGTCTGGAGTGGTGGGGCGAGACGCTGGACCTCGACGTGGACGTGCGCCACGGCGACACCACCGACTACCGGCGGGGGAAGCAGGCCGACGACCCGCCGGACGTGCTGGTGACCACGCCCGAAACCCTGCAGGCGATGCTCACTGGGTCGAAGCTCCGGAAGGCCCTCTCGGACGTTCACCACGTCGTCGTCGACGAGGTCCACGAACTCGCCAGCGCCAAGCGCGGCGCGCAGTTGACGGTCGGACTGGAGCGACTCGGCGAACTCGCGGGCGAGTTCCAGCGCATCGGTCTCTCGGCGACCGTGGGCGACCCCGAAGAGGTCGGGCGATTCCTCACCGGCGACCGGGGGTGCGAAATCGTCGAGGTCGACGCCGGGAGCAAGGTGGAGTTCGAGGTCCGCGAACCCGAGGTGACCGAGGCCGACGAGCAGTTGGCGGGCGAACTGATGACCGACCCCGAGTACGCGAGCCACGTCCGGGCGATTCTGGACGTGGTCGAGGACCACGACTCGACGCTGATATTCGTCAACACGCGCCAAACCGCCGAGGCGCTGGGCTCGCGGTTCAAGGCCCTCGACGCCGACGTGGGGGTCCACCACGGGTCGCTGTCGAAGGAGGCCCGCATCGACGTGGAGGACCGCTTCAAAGCCGGGGAGATCGACGCCCTGCTCTGTACCTCCTCGATGGAACTGGGCATCGACGTGGGCCGGATCGACCACGTTGTCCAGTATTCGAGCCCCCGGGAGGTCGCGCGCCTGCTCCAGCGCGTGGGACGCGCGGGCCACCGCAGCGACCGGGTCTCGCACGGAACCGTCGTCACGAAACACCCCGACGACACCCTCGAAGCGCTCGCCATCGCCCGGCGCGCGAAGCAGGGGGAGGTCGAACCCGCCCGCATCCACGACGGGAGCCTCGACACGGTGGCGAATCAGGTGGTGGGGCTGGTGATGGACTTCGGCGACCTGTCGGCGATGCGCGCCTACGACATCGTGACCCGGGCGTACCCCTTCCGGGACCTCTCGGAATCGCGGTTCAAGGCGGTCCTCCGGGAGCTGAAGGGAAACCGCCTCGTCTGGCTCGACGAGGAGGAAGACCGCATCGAGAAGTCCTCCCAGACGTGGCAGTACTTCTACGCCAATCTCTCGATGATACCCGACGAGCAGAAGTACGTCGTCGAGGACATCGCCAGCGGGTCGCGGGTCGGCACCCTCGACGAGCGGTTCGTCGTCAACTTCGCCGAGCCCGGCGAGGTGTTCGTCCAGCGCGGCGAGATGTGGCGCATCACCGAGATAGACGACGCCGAGGAGACGGTGAAGGTCTCGCCCATCGAGGACCCCGGCGGCGAGATTCCGAGCTGGGTCGGCGAGGAGATTCCAGTTCCCTACGACGTGGCCCGGGAGGTCGGCGAGATGCGCGCGGTGGCCGGACCCCAGTTCGAGCGCGGCGCGCCCCGCGAGGGGGTCGCCCGGGAGTTCACGAACAGGTACCCGACCGACGAGCACACCGCCAGCGAGGCGCTCGACCAGTTGGACCGGCAGGCCGAGGCTGGCGACCCGATTCCGACCGCCGACCGGGTCGTGGTCGAGCACGCCGCCCGGACGGTGGTGGTCAATTCGTGTCTCGGCCACAAGACCAACGAGACCCTCGGGCGCGTCCTCTCGTCGCTGGTCGGCCAGCGCACGGGGTCGTCGGTGGGACTCGACGTGGACCCCTACCGAATCGAACTCGACGTGCCCCCGAAGGTGACGGGGCCGGAGGTCGCGGAGGTACTCCGCGAGACCGACCCCGACCACGTCGAGGCCATCATCGAACTGAGCCTCAAGCGCTCGGACTCGCTGAAGTTCAAGCTCTCGCAGGTCGCCGCGAAGTTCGGCGCGCTGCGGTCGTGGCAGGGCTCCGGCGGGCCGAACATCTCGCGGCTCATGGCGGCGCTCGAAGACACCCCGATGTACGACGAGGCGGTCCGAGAGGTGTTCCACGACGACCTCGCGGTCGAGCGCGCGAGCGAGGTCCTCCGCCGGATTCGGGACGGCGACATCGAGGTCGTCACCACCGGCGGGCTGACCCCCGTCGGGACCGGCGGCCGGTCGTCGGGCCGGGAACTGCTCGCGCCCGAGAACGCCGACGCGAGCGTCATCCAGACGGTCAAAGAGCGCATCCGCAACGACGACGTCATCCTGTTCTGCCTTCACTGCCGGGACTGGGAGCGCACGAAGCCCGTGAGGCGCGTCTCGGACCGGCCGGAGTGCCCCGAGTGCGGGTCGACCCGCATCGCCGCGCTGAATCCGTGGGCCGACGAGGTCGTGAAGGCGGTCCGCGCGCCCGAGAAGGACGACGAGCAGGAGAAGATGACCCAGCGAGCGTACAAGGCCGCGAATCTGGTCCAGAGCCACGGCAAGAAGGCCGTCGTCGCGCTCGCGGCGCGGGGGGTCGGCCCCCGGAACGCCGCGCGCATCATCTCGAAGCTCCGGGAGGACGAGGACGACTTCTACCGGGACATCCTCGAACAGGAGCGGCGGTACGCCCGGACGCAGTCGTTCTGGGACTGAACGTCCGGAACCGGCTGGCGGCGATTGAGGAATCGAAATCGGCGGGCGGCGGGGGTTCGCCCGCGAACCCCCGCCGCCCGGTCGGGGCGTCACGACTCCCACACCGGTCGGGCGTCCGGCAGTCGTCAGCGCGGGTGCGGATGAGCCACTCGGAGCGGTCGATTGGGAGGGCGGCTCAGTCGCCCAGCGTCGGCCGAATCTTCTCGACCGCGGCCTCGAAGTGCTTTTTCTGGACCTCTATCTCGTCGGCGTTCGCGTCGGCCTGCTCGACGCCCCACGCGTCTGCGGCCTCCCGGATGGCGCGCATCGAGGCGTCCCGGACCACGGCTTCGAGGTCTGCGCCGGTGTAGCCTTCGAGGTCGGCCGCGAGTTCGTCGAGGTCGACGTCGTCGGCCAGCGGCTTGTCCCGGGCGTGGACCGCCAGAATCTTCTTTCGCCCCGCCTCGTCGGGTGCGGGCACCTCGACGTGTTCTTCGAGTCGGCCGGGCCGGAGCAGCGCGCGGTCGAGCGTCTCCTTGCGGTTGGTCGCCGCGAGCACGACGAGGTTGGGGTTGTCGACCAGCCCGTCCATCTCGGTGAGCAGCTGGGAGACGACGCGCTCGCTGACCTCGGCCCCGCCGCCCATCCCGCCGCCGCGCTCGCCCGCGACGGCGTCTATCTCGTCGAAGAACACGATGGCGGGGCTGGCCTGCCGGGCGCGCTCGAATATCTCGCGGACCGCCTTCTCGCTCTCGCCGACGTAGCGGTCGAGCAGTTCCGGGCCGTCGACGTGGATGAAGTTCACGTCGCTCTCGCCCGCCAGCGCCCGCGCGAGCAGGGTCTTGCCGGTTCCGGGCGGCCCGTGGAGCAGGATGCCCGCGGGCGGGTCGGTCCGGGTCGCCTCGAAGAGGTTGCGGTACGCCAGCGGCCACTCGACCGCCTCGGTGAGCGTCTGCTTTGCCTCCTCCAGATTCCCGACCGCGGAGAAGTCGATCTCGGGCGACTCGGCGACGAACTCCCGCATCGCGGAGGGGTCGACCGACGCCATCGCGGTCTCGAAGTCGGCGCGGGTGACCTCTATCTCCATGAGTTCGGACTCGCTGGCCCCGGCGTCGCGCGCCCGCCGGAGCGACGCCATCGCCGCCTCGGTCGCGAGCGTGTGGAGGTCGGCTCCAACGAAGCCGTGGGTCCGGGTCGCGAGGTGGTCCACGTCCACGTCGTCGGCGAGCGGCATCCCGCGGGTGTGGACCTCCAGAACCTCGCGCCGCCCGGCCTCGCCGGGCACGCCGATTTCGATCTCGCGGTCGAATCGGCCGCCCCGCCGGAGCGCGGGGTCGATGGCGTCCACGCGGTTGGTCGCGCCGATGACGATGACCTGCCCGCGGGATTCGAGGCCGTCCATCAGCGACAGGAGTTGGGCGACCACGCGGTTCTCCACGTCGCTCTCCTCGTCGCGCTCGCCTGCGATGGCGTCTATCTCGTCGAAGAACACGATGGTCGGGGCGTTCTCACGGGCCTCCTCGAACCGCTCGCGGAGCTGCTCTTCGCTCTCGCCCTTGTACTTGCTCATTATCTCCGGGCCGGAGATGTCCATGAAGTGGGCGTCGACCTCGTTGGCGACCGCCCGCGCGATCATCGTCTTGCCGGTCCCCGGGGGACCGTACAGCAGGACGCCCTTCGGCGGGTCGATGCCGAGCCGCCGGAACAGGTCGGGGTTCGACAGCGGGAGTTCGACCATCTCTCGGACCCGTCGAAGCTCCTCTTCGAGGCCGCCGATGTCCTCGTAGGTCGCGCCGGTCGATTTCGGCGGCGTCTCGGCGTCGCCGCCCGAGACCGGAATCGAGGTCGACGAGGCGGTCGAGGCAGACCCCTCGTCGCCCGACCCCTCGTCGAGCGACACCGCCACGCTGGTGTCCTCAGAGACCCGGACCACGCCGTCTGGGTCGGTGCCCGCGACGTGGAACGTCCCGGCGTCGCCGAGGCGCTCGATGCGGACGCGCTCGCCCTCCTTGACCGGCCGGTCGCGGAGCGCGCGCTTGAGCGCGCGCTCCAGCGTCTCGCGGTCGTCGGGCGAGAACCGCGCGGTCGGCGAGAGGACGACCGACTCGGCGTCCTCGACCGCAATCTTCCGGATGGTGACCGAGTCGCCGATGCTGACCCCGGCGTTGGCCCGCGTCTCGC
The DNA here is from genome assembly GCF_024138125.1 of Halorussus salilacus. Classification (NCBI taxonomy): domain Archaea; kingdom Methanobacteriati; phylum Methanobacteriota; class Halobacteria; order Halobacteriales; family Haladaptataceae; genus Halorussus; species Halorussus salilacus. The sequence continues at coordinate 61,805 of NZ_CP099993.1, read as the reverse complement.
CGTCGATCTGGACGACGCCCGACCGGACCGACCCGCCCGCGGGCCACACCTTCGAGACGGTCTCGCGCTCGCCCTCGATGACCACGGTGTCGCCGCTCAGGACGCCCAGCGTCGACCGGGCCGACTCGGGGATGCGCGCGATTCCCCGGCCCGCGTCGCGCTTCTCCGCGCCCTGCACGGTGAGTTCGACCGCGGCGGAACCCTTGGCGCTCATGTCAGTCTCTGGTTGCTCTACCGTCTTGAGGATTCCCCTACGTGTGAGCGGTTCCTGATTGGGTGCTGTCTACGACTTCGTCGAATCGACGGAAGCCGGAAATCGGACCTTGAAAGCCCCCGCCCGCTCGCTACGAACGTCATCAGTTGCCGCAGTGTCTTCCTCGAAAGCCCCCGCCCGCTCGCGGTCGCTCAGCGACATATCGCCGCGCTCTCCGCACAGCCCGCGCGACGATAGGGGTCGCTGAGACGACTGAAGTGAACGCGACCGGGCGGCCCCTTTCAGTCCCACCCCGCGGTGGATTGTGTCACCGGCCGTTTTCGGTGGACTGGGTCATCGGCCGTTTTCGTGGAACGTGTCACCTCGCCCGTCGCGTCCGAACGCCGCCCGGCGGTCCGGGGCAAACGATTTACTTTCGTCTCGCGTACAATCGAACATGGTCGTCAAAACCGAGCGCGACGACATGACGTGGTACAAGTGCGAGGGGTGTGGAATGATGTTCGACGACGAGGACGACGCCGAACAGCACGAACGAAACTGCGACCACGAGGACCCCTCCTACATCCAGTAGTTCTACAGCCCGGCGCGCTCGCGGTGTTCGGCGGCGAGTTCCCTCGCCTCGGCTTTCGTCTGACACGCCTCCCAGCGCACCTGCTCGCCGGTTCCGTACGCCAGCGCGTCCTTGAGTTCGTCGCGCAGGACGCCCCATCCGACTTCGAGGATTTCGCCGTCGGCGTCGCCGAGTTCGTAGACCCCGTAGCGCTCGGGCGCGCTCCCGACCGTCCCCCGCGAGAGCGACTGCCAGCGTTTCGGGAGGCTCATTCGCTGACCATCTCGTAGGACTGCTCGTCGAGTTCGTCCTCCTCGAAGACGAAGACCCGGCCGCGTGCGGTCTCGGGGTCGGCCTCGACTTCGACCGCGTAGCCGTCCATCCGGACCTCGACGCCGGGGAACAGCGACTCCTCCTCGTCGGGTTCGAGCATCACCCGGCCCACGCCGGTCTCTTCGAGGATGTCGTCGTGGGTGTTGCGGTCGTTGACGTACATCAGCACCCCCTCGGTCTCGGTGGGGTCGGTGACCAGCACCTGCACCAGCTTTCCGGGCTGGGTCCGGAGGGTGTCGGTGACCTTCTGGGGTACCCCGTGGTAGAACGCCTCCCGACCGTCGGTGTACTCGACGACGATGCCGTCCTCGGTCAGCTCGACGCCGAGCGTGTCCGGGGCCACGTCGTTGCGCGCGCTCATGCCCGGAGATTCGGTCGGTACCGGGAAAAGGAGTGCGCTTCGGGACAAAGCACTTACCGACCAGCCGACTCCGCTTCGGTATGCTCAGGCGCGTCGCCGCCCTCCGCCGCCCCGCCGCCTTCCTCGCCCTCGCACTCGCGGTCGTCCTCGTCGCCAACCCCGCCTACCTGTCGTTCTGGCACACCAGCTATTCCCACCACGTCGAGGAGGTCCCCGACAGCGAAATCCCCGAGGAGGCCGACGTGCTGGCGTACGAGGACCTCTCGCCCGACGCCCAGCACGCCGTCCGGAAATCGGTAGAGGGCGACGGCTCGCACGTCGTCTACCGCGAGGGCAACGTCCCCGGGGAGTTCTTCTACAGCGACCACGCGAGCCTCGGGCGGGGAATCTACTTCGTGGAGTACCGCGGCGGGTACTACGAACTCAACACGATGGCTGGCGGCGGGTTTGCCTTCTACTACTGGTTCTACGAGGCACTGCTCGCTGGATTCGGACTGGCGGTCGGCGTCGTCGGGTATCGGACGAGCAACGGCGACGAGTCGCCGTTGCTCGCGCTCGGCCTCACGGCCCTCGGCGTCGCGTTGCTCCTCACGAGTCCCCTGACGCGGTTCCCCGCCGGAGAGGGCGTCTGGACGACCGCGGTGGTCGTCGCGTTCGGCGTCGGCGCGCTCGCGGCGCTCTGGCCCCGCGTGCGACCGATGTCGACCGCCGACCGATGAGCCCCGCCGTTTGCGCGAACCACCAGCGTCAATACCCCCCGCGAGAGACGGACACTCATGGACGGCCGCGCATCGGCCCCGGCGGCGGGGACGGTCCTGAACGCTCTCGCCTGCGGGAAGGGCTCGGCGTTCGCCATCGACGCCGAGACCACCGCGGCAGTCGAACTCGACGACTCGGGCGAGGTCTCCGGCGAGGTGGCGGGCGCGCCCGACGCCGACACCCGGCTGGTCGAGCGCTGCGTCGAACTCGCGGTCGCCGAACACGCCGACTCCGACGCGCTGGAGCGACTCGACGCCGCCGACCCCGACGGGGTCGGTGGCGCAGTCCGGACCGACAGCGAGGTGCCGATGGCGGCGGGCCTCAAGAGTTCGAGCGCCGCGGCGAACGCGACCGTACTGGCGACCCTCGACGCGCTCGGGGTCGCCGACGAGGTGGCGCGCGAGGACGCCTGCCGACTCGGCGTCCGCGCGGCCCGCGACGCCGGGGTCACCGTGACCGGCGCGTTCGACGACGCCAGCGCGAGCATGCTCGGCGGGGTCACCGTCACGGACAACCGGACCGACGACCTCCTCGCGCGCGAGGAGGTCGAGTGGGCGGCGTTGGTCTGGACCCCGCCGGAGACGGCCTACAGCGCCGACGCCGACGTGGCGCGATGCAGGCGAATCGCCCCGGTCGCGGAACTGGTCGCCGACCTCGCGCTCGACGGCCGGTACGGCGAGGCGATGACGGTCAACGGCTTCGCGTTCTGCGCGGCGCTGGGATTCTCGGCCGACCCGATGGTGGAGGCGCTCCCTGACGTGGCGGGCGTCTCGCTGTCGGGGACCGGTCCCAGTTTCGTCGCGGTGGGTGAGCGCGAGACGCTGAACGCGGTCCGAGACGAATGGAGCACACGAGAGGGTACTACATGGCTGACGACGACACAGAACGACGGCGCCCGGACGAGATGAGCCTCGCGGAACTCCGCGAGGAGATAGAGAGCATCGACCGAGAAATCGTCGAACTCATCGCTCGACGGACCTACGTGGCCGAGACGGTCGCGCAGGTCAAGTCCGAGCGGGAGATGCCGACGACCGACGAGGACCAGGAACAGCGCGTGATGGACCGCGCGGGCGAGAACGCAGAGCGGTTCGACGTGGACGCGAACCTCGTGAAGGCGATCTTCCGGTTGCTGATAGAGCTGAACAAGGTCGAGCAACGCGAGAAGCGATAGCCCGCGTTCGGAATCGCTCGTCCGACCCATCCGCTGTCGGCGTTCAGTACTCCCAGAGCCGCTCGATTCGCGATTCGATGTCCGGATACTCCGCGCGCAACGCCTCGACGTCGGTCTCGCCGTCGACGTTGACGACGTGGACCTCCCCGCGCCGCCCGGAGTAGGCGTCCTGGAAGTCGTAGACGACGCCGCAGACGTCGACTTCCTGAGGGACCTCGTCGCTCTCGACGAGGAACTCGACCTGTCTGTCGACGTTGTACTCGACGAGTCGGTTCACCGCCTCCGCGCGGTCCAGTCCCGCGGGGAGCGATTCGACGCCCGCTTCGAGGTGGGGCTTCAGCAGGCCGATACAGTGTTCGATTCCCGGGGGCTCGGAGACCCCGTCGGGGGCAGTCAGTGCGTCGTACGTCGCCGTGACGGCCCCACAGCCCGTGTGACCGACGACGACCACGGTGTCGGTCCCGGTGTGTTCGACCGGGTAGAGCACGTCGCCCGAGACGGCCTCGCCCGAGTCGGTCGGCTGGACGACCCGGTTTCCGATGTTGCCACAAGTGAAGACGCGCCCGGGTTGGTCGTTGCCCCACATGTGGTCCTGGAGGACGCGGGAGTCCGAACAGCAGACGGTGACCGCGTCGGGGTGCTGGGCGTCCTGTAGGTCGTCGAACCGCGACTCGAACTCGCTGGCGTGGTCGGCGTTGCCCTCCAAGAGGTCTACGAACGTCCGGCGCATGGATACGCGGAGGCGCGCGGTGTAAGTATATCTCCCGGTTCGGGAGCGACCGAAAGCGCCGTCTCGGAGCGACCGACGCCGCCAACCCTTATCGACCCGGGGAGCGTACCGGACGGCGACACCGCCATGAGCACGACCGCGCCCCGTCTCGCCCTTCCCCGGCCGTACGTCCTCGCGTCGCTCGCGACCCTCGCGTTGACGGTCGTCGCGACCGCGGTCGGCCTGTCCGTTCCGGGCTTCTACCGCGACGCTCCCGTCCTGCTCCCCCAGATATACGGACAGGACCTGCTGACCCTCGTCGTCGCCACGCCCGCACTGACCGCGTCGCTGTACTTCGCCAACCGCGGGTCGCTCCGGGGCTACGTCGCGTGGCTCGGCGTGACCGGCTACCTGCTCTACACCTACGCCTCGTACGCTTTCATGACGGCGTTCAACGAGCTGTATCTCGTCTACGTGGCCCTGCTGTGGCTCACGCTGTTCGCGTTCGTCGGGGGGATGGTCCGACTCGACGCGCGGGCCCTGAAGCGCGCGGTCGGCGACGCTCCGGTCCGGTCGTACGTCGCGTTCCAACTGGTGTTGGCCGCCCTCGTCGCCCTCCTGTGGCTGGCCGAGATCGTCCCGGCGACCCTCGCGGGGACGACCCCGCCGAGCGTCGCCGAGGCCGACCTCCCCACGTCGGTCATCCACTCGCTCGACCTCGGCGTCGTCGCTCCCGCGTTCGTCCTCTCGGCGTACTGGCTCCGCGAGCGCCGGGCGTGGGGATACGCGTTCACCGCCGTCCTCCTCGTGAAGGTCGCCACGCTCGGCGGAGCCGTGCTGGCGATGGCGCTGTTCATGATGCTGGACGGCCAGACCGTTCCGCTGCCCCAGGTCCTCATCTTCGGCGCGCTGACGCTCGCGGGCCTGTTCTTGACGGGTCGGTTCCTCCGGTCGATAGACCCCGAGTCGAGCCGTGAACCGCCGATTTCGGCTACCGACCCGCGAAGCGAAGCGTAACGTATCGGTCGAAAACGGGAATCCGCGAGCGATCCGGGACCGTTCGGGCCGACCGAACCGGCGTTACCGGAATCGCCGGTACAGTCGCAGGAGTATCGAGGTGGCGGTTCCCAGTCCCGGAAGCCGCGAGGAGAGCGCCGCGGCCCCGAGCAGGAGGACGCCGCTCTTCGTGCGGCCGCGGGCGAACGCCACCGCGGCGTCGACAAGCGTCGAGACGATGCTGAGTCCGTTCACCGAGTTCGAGTTGACGTTCGCCATCGGACTTCTACGGAGGGCGTCCACGGGGAAGTAGCGCGTGCTTGTCCAGTCAGGGCGGTCGCCGAAATCGGGGTCAGAACCGCTCTGCGAGGTCGTCGAGCGCCTCGTGGTGTTCGGTGGTGTGGGGCGCGGTCAGCGGCGAGACGCTTATCTTGCCCTCGTAGACCGCCCGGCGGTCGGTGCCCTCGGGGTCGGGCAGGGAGTCGGACTCCATCTGGTCCCACGTCCTGTCGCGGAGTCTGACGACGCCGTTCGCGCGCTCGGCCTCCATGTCGTAGACGTGGGAGGGCCGGGTGACGACCATCGGGGTGTGACCCTCGGTCTCGGTCGGCAGGGGCGCGTTGAGGTTGAGGTAGTCGGCGTGTTCGAACACCCCCGAGCCGGGGGCGTTCTCGACGAGATACCGGGTCGCCTCGGCGACCTCGGCGTACTCCTCGACGGCCGTCTCGCGGGGCCACTCGTCGTTGGGGACGTGAAGCGAGGTCGCGATGGCGGGCACGCCGAAGAAGGCGGCCTCGACTGCGGCGCTGACGGTGCCCGACCGCCCGAGGGTGTGGGCGGCGAGGTTCGCGCCCTCGTTACACCCCGAGACCACGATGTCGGGGTACGGGCCGATCTCGGCGAGTCCGGCGACGATGCAGTCCGAGGGCGTCCCGTGGACCGCGTGACCGAGTTCGTGTTCCTCGACCTCGACCTCGCTGGACATCGCTCGGCCGACCGCGCTCTGGTCGTCGGCGGGCGCGACCGTGGTGACGTTGCCGATATCGGAGAGGGCGTCGTAGAGCGCCCGGATACCCGGGCTATCTATCCCGTCGTCGTTCGTGAGCAGGATTTCGAGCGAGTGGGTCATGTGCCCCGAGTCGTGGAGCGGGGACAAAAACCCTACCGCAACCGGTTCGTTTGCGTGTCAGCAACGAAACCGGAGTCGCGCGTCAGAACCGGACGTACACCATCACGAAGATGATCGTCAGTTGGAGCGCGCCCTGTACGCCAGCCAGCTTCGCGTTTCGCATTCCGATCTCGCTGATGACCTCCTCGTCCGGATTCTCCGAGGTCATCTGGAGGTACATCCGTATCTCCCCCGGGAGCAACACGCCGAAGCCCAGCACCGAGAGCAACGTGACGATGCCCAGCGCGGCCGCGATGGCGTGGGAGGTCATCGCGAACTCGGGGAGCGTCTGGACGAGCCACGCCGCGTGACCGACCGCGACGACGCCGAACACCGCGAGAGTGCGCCGGTCGGTCAGCGCGTCGAACTGCGCCGCGACGAGCAGCACCACCGGAACCGAGATGGCGGTGCTCATCAGCGCGATCCACGGGTCAGCGTGGGGGAACTTCCCGAGTCGCTGGGCGAGCGTGACTCCGCCGAAGATGGTGACGAACGCGAGCGAGGGCATCAGGAACGTCGTCTTGGGGGTGAGCCGCTGGAACACCTGCGCGCGCTGTTTCACCGCGAGGCCGCCGATGACCGGGCCGAGGACGAGCCCCATGAACAGGTCCACGCCGGTCCACATCACACCGGCCATCACATGCACGTACGTCAGGTGTCGGTACGACCCCACCGTGACGCCGTAGACGAGCGCGAGTAGCGGGACGGCCAGTACGCCCGCGGCGAACGCCGGGTTCGCGCGATTCGCCATGCCGTCGACGAAACCTCGTGTCGAAGTTGCCATCGTCTATCGAATGCGGTATGTTCACGAGAGTTAAACATTTCGAAGAGTCGGTCTCGAACGTCGTCTGCGTCTGGGCCGGGACGAGTGCCACTCCCCTCAGTTTCGCGCAGGATGGTCCGCCGCCAACCCCCTCCGCCCCTCCTCCTCGAACAGATTCTCTCGCAGGGTCTCGCCCTCGTACTCCTCGCGCACGAGGCCGCGCTCTCGCAGGACGGGCACCACCATGTCCACGAAGTCCCGGAGGGTGCCGGGTCGGACGACCTCCTTGAGGTTGAAGCCGTCGACGCCCACGTCCTCGAACCAGTGCTGGAGAACGTCGGCGACCCGCTCGGGGTCGCCGACGACGACGGGCGAGGTCGAGCCGAGTCCCGCGAACTCCGCGACCTCGCCGACGGTCCACTCGCGGTCGGGGTCGTTCTTCGTGAAGGCGTTGATGGCCCCCTGAATCGCGTCGGTCTCGATGTGCTCGACCCGCTGGTCGGGGTCGAGTTCCGAGAAGTCCAGATCGATGAACCCCGCGAGCAGGGCGAGAGTGGCCTCGTAATCGACGTTCTCGGCGTAGGTCTCGTACTTCTCCCGGGCGATTTCCTCGGTCTCGCCCACGATGGGGACGATGCCGGGGAAGAATCGGAGTTCGTCGGGGTCCCGGCCGCGTTCGGCGGCGCGCTCGCGCATGTCCTCGACGTAGCTCCGGACGCCCTCCTCGGTGGGCTGGCTCACGAAGACGGCTTCGGCGTTGTCGGCGGCGAACTCCCGGCCGCGGTCCGACGACCCGGCCTGATAGAGGACGGGCGTGCGCTGGGGCGAGGGCTCGCAGCTGTGGGCGTCGGGCACCGAGAAGTACTCGCCCTCGAAGTCGATGGCCCGGACCTTCTCGGGGTCGGTGTAGACGCCCCGCTCGCGGTCGCGGACCACGGCGTCGTCGTCCCAGCTCTCCTCCCAGAGCCGATAGCAGACGTCCATGAACTCGTCGGCGCGGTCGTACCGGGTCTGGCGGTCCATCCGCTCGTCGAGGCCGAGGTTCCGGGCGGCGCTCTCCAGATAGGAGGTCACGATGTTGAACGCGACCCGGCCGTCGGTGACGTGGTCGAGCGTCGAGAGCTCGCGGGCGAGCTGGTAGGGGTGGACGTAGGTGGTCGAACGCGTCACCGCGAACCCGAGGTGGTCGGTGACCGCGGCCATCGCGGGCACCAGCGCTTGGGGGTCGTTGGCGGGCGTCTGGACCGCCTTCTCGACCGCGGTGTCGCTGTCGCCGCCGTACACGTCGTAGATGCCCCGCACGTCGGCGAAGAAGACGGCGTCGAACCCCCCGCGTTCGGCGGTGCGGGCCACGTCGAGCCAGTAGTCGGTGTCGGTGTAGCGGTGGGACTGGTCGCCCGGCGTCCGCCAGTTACCGGTCGTGACGTGTTCGACCGAGTTCATCGTGAAGAGATTGAGATGGATGCGGTCGCTCATTGGCGAAACCGAGGTCCGGGCGGTGCAAAAGGCGGGTGATACCGGCGAGAAACCGGGACGACCTCGGACGGGGAAGAGACGGAGCCGCTCACCCCTCCGCGCGGTCCTCGACCGCCCTCGGTCCGGACACGAGGTCGCGGATGGCTCGCCGCTTGAGGACGACGAACCCGACGAAGACGACGCCGAACCCGGCGACCGTCAGGGGCGTGATGGACTCGCCCAGCACCACGACGCCGACGACGGTCGCCACGACCGGGACGAGGTACGCGACCAGCGAGGTTTCGAGCGCCCCCCGGACCTCCAGCAGGGTGAAGTAGATGAGGAACGCGACCGCGGTGGCGAAGACGCCGAGGTACGCGACCGCCGCGCCCGCCTCGGCGGTCCTCGGGAGCGCGAACGGCTCGCCGATGCCGGTGCTGACGGCGTGGAGCACGACCGCGCCGACGAGCATCGACCACCCCGAGAGCGCGGCGTTGCCGAGCGTGGGCCGGGCGCGCTGGACCAGCACGCCGCCGAGCGCCACGCCAGCGACCTGAACGAACACGAGCAGGCGGCCGAGGAGGTCCCCGGCCAGATTGTCGGGGTCGGGTCGGACGATTAGCGCGACGCCGACGAATCCCAGCGCGATGCCGACCGCGCCGGTCGCCGAGACGCGCTCTTCGGGCAGGAGTCCGAGCGCCCACACCGCGGTCAGGATGGGGACGAGGCTCTGCATGATGGCGGCCACGCCGCTCGGGACGGTCTGCTGGCCGACGAACAGGAAGCCGTTCATGCCGACCAGAAAGACGCCACCGCCGAGGACGGCCTCGACGTTCGCGCGGTCGGTCGGCCACCGGTCGGTCTCGCTGACCACCGCGTAGCCGAGCAGGAGGACGGCGGCGATGTCGTATCGGAACGCGGCGAAAAGCACCGGTTCCAGCGATTCGAGGCCGACTTCGATGGCCAGAAACGAGAAGCCCCAGAGGGTCGCGAGGGTCACGAACAGGCCCGCGGTGACGAAGCGGTGGTTCACGCCCGAGACGAGGAGAGCCGGGCAGTTATCGGTCCCGGTTCCGGCAGGCCGGAGTCGGTGGTGGTTCGACGGGTCCGAACGGTCGCGACTGCGACCGTTCGGACTCAGCCCCGGATGAGCGTCCCCGGCTGCTCGCCCGCGAGGAACGCCCGGAGGTCGTCCGGGCCGAAAATCGTTGCAGGAGCGCCGAGGTCGAGCAGTGCCCGAACCTTGCCCGCCATGCCGCCGGTCACGTCGGTGGCGTCGCTGCCGCCGAGGAGGTCGGCGACCTCCTCGTACGACCGAATTTCGGGAATCACCGCCTCGTCGCCGTCCAGCACGCCCGGCACGGTCGAACAGAACCCCACGCGGTCGGCCCCGACGCCCTCGGCCACGGCGGTCACCACCTCGTCGCCGCTGAGTATCGTCGCGCCCGCTCCCTCGTGGGCGACCACGTCGCCGTGGAGGACAGGGACGAACCCCTCACCGAGCATGGTCTCGACCCCCCGGGTCGGGAGCGAGAGGTCGCCGCCGCGGTCGCGGGAGGCGACCGAGAGGGGGTGGACCGGCACGGCCGGGACCGACCGGTCGTGGAGGCGCGCGAGGACGAACTCGTCGAGCGTCTTCATCGCGCCGTGAATCTGGACCACCGCCCCGGCGTCGCGGGTCCCCTCGGTCGTCGAGACGCCGTGTTCACTGGCGTGGTGGTGGCCGAAGCTCCCCCCGCCGTGGACGACCACGAGGTCGTCCACGTCGCCCGACGACAGCGCGTCGGCGACCGCGTCGGCCGCGGCGTCGAGCGCCGGGCCGTCGAGCGCCTCGGGGCGGTCCTTGTCGGTGACGACGCTGCCGCCGAGCTTGAGGACGGTGGTCATCGCACGTCCTCCTCGTCCTCCACCCGCACGCCGTCGGTGTCGAGCTCGGCCCGGAAGGCGTCCTCGCAGCCGGGCGTGAACGTGAGCGCGGTCTCGGTCCGGTCGGTCGGGTCGAGCGCGACGATACAGCCGCCCCCGCCCGCCCCGGTGAGCTTCGCGCCCAGCGCGCCCGCGTCGCGGGCCGCCCAGACCATGGCGTCGAGCGACCGCGAGGAGACCCCCAGCGCCTCCAGCAGTCCGTGGTTGAAGTCCATGAGTTCGCCCAGTTCGTCGAGGTCGCCCGCCGCGAGCGCGTCCTCTCCGCTACGCACGAGGTCGCCGATGCCCGCCACGGTGTCGGCCGCGAAGTCGTACTCCTCGCGGAGCGCGCGCACGCCAGCGACGAGCCTGCCGGTGTCGCCCGCGCCGCCGTCGAACCCGATGACGAACGGGAGGTCGGGCGCGTCGATGGCCCGGCAGTCGTCGCCCTCGACCCGGACCGCGCCGCCCGTCGCCGAGCAGAAGGTGTCGGCGCGGGAGGCCTCGCCGTCCTGCACTTCGAGTTCGGCGCGGTAGGCGCGGTCGGCTATCTCCTCGGGCGGGAGTTCGACGCCCAGTTCGCGCGTCCCGGCGTCGATGCCCGCGACCGTGACCGCGGCCGACGACCCGAGTCCCGCGCCGAGGGGAATCTCGCTCTCGATGGTGATGTCGAAGCCCGCGTCGGGTCGGCCCGCGGCCTCGCGGGCCTGCTCGACCGCGGCGTCGATGTACTCGATTCCGGCCCGGACGAGCGATTCGGAGACGTCCACGTCGGGGGCGTCGTCGCTCTCGTCGCTGTACTCGACCGTGAACCCGTTCAGGCTCAGGTCCTCGGCGTGAACCCGGATTCGGTCGTCGTCGCGGGCCTCGACGGCCACCCGCGCCCGGAGTTCGATGGCGCAGGGGACCGCCGGTTCGCCGTAGACGACCGCGTGTTCTCCGAACAGGTAGACCTTGCCCGGAGCGCTCGAAACGACCATGCTCGTGGGTTCCGGGCCGGGGATTAACACGTTTGCGGAGCGCGTTCGACGGGTCGTTCGAAGCGGGATGACTCGTCGTTCGTCGGAGCGAGACTATTTGGGGAGAATCGGAGCGAGGGTGTCGCGATTCGCCGAAGCTAGCTACTGCCGGTACCGATGAGGACCGCACAGCACCGCGACCGCAGGCCTCACGCCTCCCCAGCCTCGGCGGCCGCGCGGTTCCGCGCGGCCGCCTCCCTCGCGCGAACGATGGCGCGGCGCTCGCGAGCGCCGCGCCGGAAGACAAACCGCGTCTTCCGAGCAATCGCGCCGTCGGCGCGATGACGCCAGCGCGCGCCGGGTGGTCGGTCGGGGGGTCATGGTCGGGTGGTCGGTCGGGGGTCATGGTCGGGTGGTCGGTCGGGGGTCATGGTCGGGTGGTCGGTCGGGGGGTCGTAGTTGGGTGGTCGGTCGCAGTCGTCGTCGCTGAGATACGCCCCCGGCGCAACGGCTAACTTTCCTCGCGGTGACGTATTCGGTATGAAGCTCACGAGAGCCGTGGCCGCGACCGTGGGAGGACTCGGAGCCGCCGCGCTCGCCAATCGACTGCTCGCGTGGAAGGCGGGCGACCTCGACCCCGCGCTCGACGGCCGACAGGGGACCTACCGCTGGCGCGGGTTCGACGTGTCCTACACCGAGGCAGGCGACCCCGAGGACCCGGACGTCCTCCTGCTCCACGGCGTTCACGCCGCCGCGTCGAGCAAGGAGTTCGACCAGATGTTCGACCAGTTGGCCCAGACCCACCACGTATTCGCGCCAGACCTGCCGGGGTTCGGGCGGTCGGACCGGCCGCCGCTGACCTACTCGGCGGCGCTGTACACCGCCTTCGTCTCCGACTTCGCCGAGGACCTGACCGACGACGCCGCCTGCGTGGCGTCGTCGCTGACGGGGGCGTACGCCGTCCTCGCACAGCGACAGTCCGAGCCGTTCTCCCGGCTCGTACTGGTCTGTCCGACCGCCGAGACCGGCCCGCGACGGACGTGGGTCCGGTCGCTGTTCCGGTCGCCGCTGGTGGGGCGGGCGCTGTTCAACGCCCTCGCGAGCAAGCGGTCGCTCCACTTCTTCGACAACCGCGACGCCTACTCCTCGGAGGCGAGCTACACGGAACGCGACGTGGACTACCAGTGGGAGACCGCCCACCAGAAGGGAGCGCGGTACGCGCCCGCGTCGTTCGTCTCGGGCTACCTCGACCCCGACGTGGACCTCGGCGAGGAACTCGCCGCCGTCGAGGTGCCGGTAACAATCGTCTGGGGTCGGGACGCGACCGTGACGCCGCTCGGAGAGGGCGAGAAGCTGGCGGAGGCGGCCGACACGAAGCTCGTCGTGTTCGACGAGGCGCGACTCCTCCCGCACGCCGAGCATCCCGGCCCCTTCCTCGACGTGCTGTTGGACGAACTGAGCGAGGAACCGGTCGAGAGCGCGGCCGAGTAGGCGGCGAGGCTCCGGGCGCGCCCGGAGCCTCGCCGCCGCGGTCGGGGCGTCGCCGCCGCGTTCGAGGCGTCGACCTTACCGCGGGCGGAACACCAGAATCCGCTCGCCCGTGGTCTCGGTCTCGTCCACGGCGGGCGCAACCGCCGTTCCGACTCCGACCTCCTCGGGGTCGATGTCCCGAATCTGTCCGGTGAGTCGGACCGCGCCGAAGTCGACCACCGCGGTGACGTAGGGCGCGTCGTCGGCGAACTCCGGCGCTGGGACGTGGACCGTGGTGTGGGTCGCGACCGCGCCCGACTCGGGCAGGGCGACCTCGGCGAGGTCGCCCTGCCCGCAGTGGGGACAGACCCGCCGGGGCGGGAGCGACCCGTGGCCCTCGGGGCATTCGAGGTAGAAGCCCTCGCCGGATTCGACCGCGTCGAGGAAGTCGTCGAACCCCTCGTCGCGGACGCTTTCGTCGCTCATTTCGCCACCTCCAGCACATGAACGGTCGTACTGGCGACCGTCCCGCCCGCGTTGTGGGCGACGCCTACGTCGCCGTCGACCGCGTCGCTGTTGGGGTGGTCGCCCCGGAGTAGGCGGGTCATCTCCGCGACCTGACTCGTCCCGGTCGCGCCGACCGGGTGGCCCTTGGCCTTGAGGCCGCCCGAGAGGTTCACCGGCAGGTCGCCGTCGCGGGTGGTCTCGCCGCGGGCGGCCGCGCCGATGCCCTCGCCGGGCGCGTAGAAGTCGAGCGCTTCGAGCGCCAGCACCTCGGCGATGGTGAAGCAGTCGTGGACCTCCGCGGCGGCCACGTCGGTCGGGGCGATTCCGGCGTCGGCGTAGGCCTCCTCGGCGGCCTTCTCGGCGGCCGGGGTGCGCGCGAGGTACTCACGGTCCTGCAGGGCCATCTTGTCGCCGCCCTGTCCCGTTCCGGTGACCGCGACCGGCGCGTCGAGACCGCGTTCGTCGGCGTACTCGTCGCTCACGAGGACGAGCGCGCTCGCGCCGTCGGTGATGGGGCAGGCGTCGTAGAGGCCGAGGGGTTCGGCGACCATCGGGGCGTCGAGGGCCTCATCGACCGATATCTCGCGCTGGAACTGGGCGTGTTCGTTGGGGAGCGCGTTCTCGTGGTTCTTGACCGCGATTTCGGCGAGGTCCTCGCGGGTCCCGCCGTACGCGTCGAAGTAGGCCTTCGCCATCAGCGCGTACGCCGCGGGGAAGGTCATCCCGGCCCGGACCTCGTAGAGGTCGTCGGCCGCGATGGCGAGCGCCTCCGTGGTGCCCGCGGTACCGAGGTTGTTCATGCGCTCGGCCCCGCCGACCAGCAACACGTCGTCCTCGCCGTTGCGCACGTCCTTGACCGCCTCGCGGAGCGCGACGCCCGAGGACGCGCAGGCGCTCTCGTAGCGCGTCGCGGGCGCGTCGATTCCCGCGGCCTCGGCCATCAGCGGCCCCTGATGGCCCTGATGCTCGGCGAGTTCGCCCATGAAGTTGCCGTAGTTCAGTCCCTCTATCGCCGAGCGCTCGACGCCCGCGTCGTCGAGCGCGCGCTGGCACGCCTCCGCGAACAGGTCCCGGCCCGTCCGCTCGGGGTGCTTGCCGAAGTGGGTGAGGCCGACCCCCGCGACTCGTACGCCTGTCATACGATTGCGTACGTGACGAACGGTTAAGAAAGCCACCGGTATCGGTCGGCCGACACGATCCGTGTCCGTCGAGGAAATCGACTCCCGAGAGAGGGGCGCGCCCGCCGCGAGTAGAAACGCTTTCGGCCCGCGGGTTCCGACCCGAATCAAATGGCCCCTCGTCTCCTCCACTACTCCGACGTCGAGAACGTCTACGACTCCCCCGAGCGGGTCGGTCGACTCGCCGGGCTCCTGCGGGAACTCGACGGCGACGACGCCGTCGTCGCCGGTTCGGGCGACAACACCTCGCCGGGCGTGCTGGCACTGGTCGAGGACGGCCAGCAGGCGCTCGATTTCTTCGACGCCGTCGAACCGGACGTCGAGACCTTCGGCAACCACGAGTTCGACCACGGCGACGAGTCGCTCCGGCGACTCGTCGCCGACTCGCCCCAGACGTGGGTCAGCGCGAACGTCTTCGAGGACGCGGGAGCGAGCGAGCGGTTCGGCGGGGACGCCGGTGTCGCGCCCGCGACGACCGTCGCGGCCGACGGCGCGACGGTCGGGTTCGTCGGGGTTACCACGACCCGGACCGCCTCGCTCAACCCCTTCGCGACCGACCTCGAATTCGCCGACCCGGTTCCCGCCGCCCGGGAGGCGCTGGCCGACCTCGACGCCGACTACTCGGTCGTCCTCTCGCACCTCGGCCGGAGCGACGAGCAGTTGGCGCGCGCGGTCGACGCCGACGCCATCCTCGGGGGACACGTCCCGACCGAGCGCCGCGAGCGGGTCGAGGGCACCCTGCTGACCCGGCCCGGCGACGGCGGATCGGTCGTCCTCGAAATCGACCTCGAAACGGGCGAGGTGGCCCGCCACGAGACCGCTGACGCGCCGGTGGACGAGCGGGTCGCCGACGCGATGCGCGAGCGACTCGCCGACGCGGGTCTCGACGAGGTGGTCGCCGAGGTCGAATCGCCCATCGACCGCGGGGAGACGACGCTGTTCGGCGGCGAGTCGCGCCTCGGCAACTTCGTCGCCGACGCCTATCGCTGGGCCACGGGCGCGGAGGTCGGCCTCCAGAACAGCGGCGGCGTCCGGACCGGCACGTCCTTAGAGGGAGCGGTCTCGGCCGCCGACCTCGTGAGCGTCACCCCCTTCGAGGAGCGCGTGGTCGTCGCGGAGGTGCCGGGCGACGACCTCCGGGCGGCGTTCGAGTGGGCCGCCGGGCCGGACCTCGACTTCGCGGAGCGCGACTGGTGGCACGCCCAGGTCAGCGGTGTCGAAATCGCGTGGGACCCCGACGCCTGCGCAGTCGAGTCGGTCTCGGTCGGGGGCGAACCGCTCGACCCCGACCGGACCTACGCGGTCGCGCTCTCGGACTACATCCTCCACACCGACGACGAGTTCCCGTCGCTGCGCGAGGAACACCGGGTCGAGCGCCACGGCGTCCAGTACGACGTGCTGGTCGAGTACGCCCGCGAGGTGGGCGAGTTCCCCGCGGTCGAGGGGCGAGTGGTCGAAGTGTAGCGCGCCCGACAGCCGGGACGTAAAAGGTGTCGGACGGCGTCGATACCGGCAATGACACGAGTCGTGGTCCCGGTCAGGTACCCGCTGACCGAACACTCCAGACGGACGCTCTCGGAGGCCATCCGGGTGGCCGACGAGCGCGAGGCGTCGCTGACCGTCCTGCACGTCAACCTCTATCAGCGCGGACGGGACGTGAGCCGCACGCAACTCAAGCGCGCGGTCGAGTCCGCGGTCGGCCGGATTCCCCGGAGCCGGTACGTCGTCCGCGAGGGCTTTCTGGTCGAGGAGACGATTCTGGAGGAGGTCGCGGCCGACGAGGCCGACGTGGTCGTCATCGGCCACAAGCAGGTCGGGCGGTGGCGGCGGATGTTCCGGAAGCTGACCGCCGACCCCGACATCGAGAGCTTCCTCCGCGAGAAGCTCGACGCGGAGGTCGTCACGGTCGGCTAATCGCGCCCGTCGAACTCCTCGGGAGGGGCCGACGACCGGTCGCGACGTCCCTCGACGTCCACCCGCGCGACGCCGCTGGTCTCGTCGAAGACGTGGTGCTGGTGGGGGTAGGCGATCTCCACGTCGGCGTCGTCGAGGTGGTCCCAGACCGTCTCCTGTATCTTCGACCGGATGCGGGGCATGTAGTAGGGCTCGGTCACCCAGTAGCGGAGCTGGAGCAGGACGCCGTGGTCGGCGAACTCCTTGATGTAGGCCACCGGCGCAGAGGGGTAGCGCGCGCCCCCGACCCGGATGTCGGGACCGCTCTCGATCACCCCCGGGGTCTCGCGGGCCGCGCGTTCGAGGATGGCGCGGGCCTCCTCCAGATCGCCCTCGTAGGTCACCAGCACTTCGAGCGAGAGCCGCGAGCGCGGGTCCTCCGCGGAGTAGTTGACGATGTCGCGCTCGCGCATGCTGGCGTTCGGGATGACGAGAAACGAGTTCTCCAGCGTGAACACCTTGGTGTAACGGATGGTGATGTCCTCGACGTAGCCGCGGGTGTCCAGTTCGACGAACTCAATCATGTCACCGATTTCGTAGGGCTGGTCGGCCAGCACGAACAGTCCGTTGATGACGCTCCCGACGATGGGCGCGAGCACCAGCCCCAGCACGGCCGAGAAGACCGTCACCGACAGCAGTATGTCGGAGGCCTGGAACCGAAGCGCCCGGGCCGCGAGTATGACGGCGAGGACCATCACGCCAGCGCGGATTCCACCCAGCACGGTCTTCGTGAGGCTCGGACGCTGGAACCGGCGGGCGACCGACCGGCCGACCAGCCGGACGACGAGCTTTCCGGCGTACCATCCGAGGACCAGCGCGAGTATCGCGGCGGTCCAGTCGGCGACCGGCGAGTCGAGGAACCGCTCGACGACGCTCCGAACCGCGTCCTGTGCGCTCGCCATGCCACCAACCTCTCTCGGAACTGGCAAAACCTTTCGGACCGCTCACGCCGCCCCGCAAACCTAAGACGCGATTCGTCGTACTCCGAGGTATGGCAACCGACCAACACCAGTCGGCATCGTTCGACATCACCGCCGAGGAGCCCCAAGAGACCCTGCTCGCTGGCTTCTCGCAGTTCGGACTCGCGGGGCTGACCGCCGTGGACTTCCTCGTCGACCAGCTCGATTTCGAGGAGACGGGCCACGTCACGGCCGACCAGTTGCCCGCGATAACGCCGTTCGAGAACGGTCGGCCGCGCCACCACACTCGGCTGTTCTCCCACGCCGACCGGGAGCTGACGGTGCTGGTCGGCGAGCTGTTCGTCCCCGTCTGGGCCGCCAAGCCGTTCAGCGACGCCGTCCTCGACTGGACCGAGACCAACGACGTCGAGGAGATAGCGGTCCTCAACGGTATCACGATGCCCCACGCGCCCGAGGAACACCAGGTGTTCTACGTCGCCACCGACGACTACCGCGAGCGCCGCCTCGCCGACGCCGGGGCCGGAACCGAGGTCCCCCCGATGGGCCGGGGATTCCTCGACGGGGTCAACGCCGAACTCGTCGCCAGAGGGATGCGGTCGTCGCTCAGGACCGCGGTGTTCGTCACGCCGGTCCACGCGCAGGCCCCGGACGTGGACGCCGCGATTCGACTGCTCGAAACCGTAGAGCAGGTCTACGGGCTCGACGTCGACACCGAACCGCTGGAGGCGTTCGCCGCCGAGGTCCGGGAGTACTACGAGGAGCTCTCGAACCGCCTCTCGGAGCGCGCGGATGCCGAGATGCCCGAAGATAGGATGTACATGTGACCCCCGTTTTCTGCGCACGGGGCGGCGAGCCTCCGGCTCGCCGCCTCATTGCTGGTAACAGACCGACCAGAAACCGCCGGGAGAGACGGGTACTCGCGAGGCGGTGCGCGTCGCGCACCGCCTCGCGAGTGAAGTTCTCGGTCGATCCACCGGACCCGCCCCGCGCGGTCGGTCCACCCGACGCACCCCCGCGTTCGGCCCACCGGACCGCCGAGGGTTTATAAGACAGGACGGGACAAGCCCGTGTTGTGTCGACCTCGACCGCGTCGAGCGAATCGGAGGACCGCCGCGAGCGCCGCGCTTTCGCGGCGCTCGCGGCGGTCGCCCAATTACTCCTCGACCTAATAAAACTCGTTTCCGGAACGCAGTGCTACTCGAAACCGAATAAACCATTTACCCCTCGGGAGAATGCCCACCCACATGACCTCCGACGACCTGCGCGCGACGATGGAGCGAGTCGGCGACCGGTTCGACCTCGGCGAGTACGAGATCGACGCCTACCTCACCGTGCTCGAACACGGCGACCTCACCGCCAGCCAGATCGCCGACCGGACCGACATCCCCCAACCGCGGGTGTACGACACCGTCCGGAGCCTCAGCGACCGGGGACTCGTCGAACTCCGGGAATCCCGGCCGATGAAGGTCATCGCGGTCGACCCCGACGAGGCGTTCTCGGGCGTCCAGTCGTCGCTGATGGAGATGGTCTCGGAACTCGAAGCGCGGTACACCGCCCCCGCACGCGACACCGAGGCCGTCTCGCTGGTCAAGTCGCGCTCGACCATCCTGCGCTACCTCGAGGACGTCATCGAGGAGGCCGAGTTCGAGATCGCGCTGTCGCTGACCCCCGACCTGCTCCGCCGGTTCGAGGACCGACTCGGCGACGCCGTCGACGCGGGCGTCAGCGTCGAACTCCTCGTCACGCCCGCCTCGGAAGCGCCCGACCCCGACGAGTTCGACTACCTCGACGTGGCGACCACCGCCCGCGCCCGCAGGGGTATCACGACCCCGGTCGTCGCCGTCGCCGACGGCGAGTACTCCGTCTACGCCACGCAGGACGCGCTTCGGGACGACAAGGACCGCTACGGCGTCATCTTCAACCGCTCGGCCCTGGGCTTTCTGGTCTCGGGCTTTTTCGGCACGGTGCTGTGGACCACCGCCGAGCGCACCCTCGCGGCCGACGGCGAGGACCGACCGTTCCCCCGGCGCTACGCCTCCATCCGGCGTTGCGTGAAGGAGCTTCAGGAACTGGACGGAGAGTTCTACGCCACCATCGAGGGCCGGGACATCGAGACCGGGTCCTCGCGCGTGGTCGAGGGGAAGGTCGTCGGTTTCTCGTTCGAGGGCGGCGAGCGCGTCGCCGGGATGACCGTCGAGACCGCCGACGGCGAGGTCACCGTCGGCGGGCAGGTCGCAGCGCTGGAGAACGTCGAGGCCCACGAGATTCGCATCGGACGGAACGCCCCGCCAGAACGGTAGGTCACCGAACGGCGTCCGAGTGTGCGCCTCGCGGTCGGCGTCCGGGTGTCCGTCTCGGTCGTTGCACGCCCCCGTCCCGGCGCGCGCGCCTCTCGTTCGGGTCACGTTATCCCGCCGACACTACCCCAGCATCGACACGAAGACCCGACTGATGGGGCCGATTCGGACTTCTTTCGGGGACGCCTCCGACCGCGGTGGCCACAGGTGTTATACTGTGGAATACCGTCAATCGGTTTTGGGAGTGACAGATGGGGGCACACGACAGTCGCGGAACGTCTAGACGACAGTTCGCCGAGCGAGTCGGCGCGTGGACGGCGACGACCAGCGATTCCGACGTCGGAACAGTTGAGGAGGGCTGGAACCGACTCGGACGGCGACGCCGCCGGGGTTCGAGGAGCGCATAAGCATAAGTCGCTTCAAATCCTACACGATTTTTATGTCGGTACCCACCGAAGACGGCATCCGAGACACGGAACGTTCGGGGCCGTACGTCTCGGCAGTGCGGTGGATGGAGAACCTGAACGACACGCAATTCGCCTACCTGCTGTTGACCCCGGTGCTGTTGCTCCTCGCGGTCATCGCGTTCTGGCCGCTACTGAGCACGTTCCGGATGTCACTGTACGCCGACAGTCTCGTCGGCGCGAGCGCGCTGGGGGAGTTCGTGGGGCTGGAGAACTACGTCGCGTTGCTGACCGGCCAGCGCGACGTGGTGCTGGTGCGGCCGTTCCTCGACCTCAACGCGCCGTTCCGCAGCGCGCTGACGGTGACGCTCATCTTCACGGTTGCGAGCGTCTTCTTCGAGACGCTCGTGGGGTTCGCCCAGGCGCTGGTGCTCGACCAGGACTTCCGGGGTCGGCGGTGGGTCCGGGTCGCCATCATCCTGCCGTGGGCGGTCCCCATCGTCATCCAGGGGATGATCTTCTTCCTGCTGTTCCAGCCCAACATCGGCTTTCTCGTGACCCCGCTCCAGCAGTTGGGCATCTTCACCCAGACGCCGCTGACCAACGCGGTCGACTCGGTCATCATCCTCGTGGTGGCCGACGTGTGGAAGACATCTGCGTTCATGGCGCTCATCATCCTCGCGGGACTCCAGAGCGTCGACCGGAGCCTCTACGACGTGGGCCGGGTCGCGGGCGCGTCGCGGTGGCAACAGTTCAAGATGATCACCCTGCCGCTGGTCCTGCCGTCGGTGCTGGTCGCGATGCTGTTTCGGACCATCGGCGCGATGCGAGTGTACGGCATCATCGAGACCGTCTCGGGGTGTAACACCGTGCCGTCGCTGTCGTGTCTGGTGGTCACCACCTTCCGGGACTCCCGGATGTACGGCACGTCGGCCGCGGTCGCGTTCATCACGGCGGCGCTCATCGGCATCGTGGTCTCGGTCTACATCGTGAAGTACGCCGACACCGAGGAGGCGGCAGCGTAACCATGGCTACCGAAAGCGAAACCAAGCAAGGACCGTTCTCCCGGTGGGCCAGTTCGGCGATTCAGGACCCGGAGAAGGCCTACAGGGCGATGTTCTACGTCGCCACCGTCTTCTTCCTGTTCACGACGCTGTTCCCGTTCTACTGGCTGTTGGTCCTGGCGCTGACCCCCCAGGACGCCATCGCCAACTTCGGCTTCCCACCGGTTCCGAACGGCTTCAACCCCGGCGCGTTCGTCGAGGTGTTCCAGCGGGTGCCGTTCCACCTGTTCGTGTTCAACAGCTTCGTGCTCGGGGTCGCGACGACTGCGGTCGTGTTGGTACTGGCGAGCCTCGCGGGCTACGTGTTCGGGCGACTCGACTTCCCGGGCCGGGGACCGCTAATGTTGCTCATCCTCGCGGTGTCGTACTTCCCGCCAGCGGCGTTCATCATCCCGCTGTTCCGGCTGTTCACGGGCAACGTCTCGCTGTTGGGGGTGTCGAGTCCCGAACTGTTCAACACCCCATTCGCGATGATACTCCCGTTCAGCGCGCTGTTCATGCCGCTGTCCATCTTCATCCTCGCAACGTTCTACGGCCAGATTCCCGACGGACTGGAGGACGCCGCGCGGGTCGAGGGCACGACCCGGCTCGGCGCGCTGTTCCGGGTCATCATGCCGCTGTCGGCTCCCGGGGTCGCGACCGCGGGCGTGCTGACGTTCATCTCGGTGTACAACGAGTTCTTCTTCTCGTTCCTCATGACCACCGGGGAGGCCGACCGGTGGGCACCGCTGGTCTGGGGAATCCTGAGCTATCAGGGCCAGTACTCCGAGCTGTACAACCTCATGGCCGCGGCGAGCATCGTCGGCGTGCTTCCGGTCGCCATCATCGTCGTGGTCGCACAGGAGAAGATCGTGAGCGGGCTGACCGCGGGAGCGCTCAAGGAGTGATACACAATGGGTAAAGTCATCTTGGACGGCGTCTCGAAACGCTACGCCGACGTAACGGCAGTCAACGACATGAACCTCGACATCCGGGACGGCGAGTTCGTCACGCTCGTCGGTCCCTCGGGATGCGGGAAGTCGACCACGCTCGAAACCATCGCGGGGTTGACAAAGCCCACCGAGGGCACCATCACCATCGCCGACAGGGAGGTGACCAACCTCCCGCCGAAGGACCGGGGAATCGCGATGGTGTTCCAGAACATCGCGCTGTTCCCGCACATGGACGTGTACGACAACATCAGCTTCGGGTTGCGCCTGCGCGACTACCCGAAGGACGAGATCGACCGCCGCGTGGACCGCGCGGCCGACATCGTCCAGCTGGAGGGCATGCTCGAACGGATGCCCGACGAGATGTCGGGCGGCCAGCGCCAGCGGGTCGCCATCGCGCGCGCCATCGTCCGCGAACCCGAGGTGTTCCTGATGGACGAGCCGCTGGCGAACCTCGACGCCAAGCTCCGGGTCCACATGCGGACCGAACTCCAGCGCCTCCACAAGGAACTTGACACCACCATCATCTACGTCACCCACGACCAGGCCGAGGCGATGACGATGTCCGACCGCATCGCCATCCTGAATCAGGGCGAACTCCAGCAGATCGACCCGCCGCTGGTCTGCTACAACGAGCCCGAGAACCTGTTCGTGGCGGGGTTCATCGGGTCGCCCGCGATGAACTTCGTGGAGGGAGAGGTGACCGCGAGCGGTCTCTCGACGCCGTACTTCGACGTGGAGTTCGACCCCGGACAGCTCGCGGGCGTCGCGCGGGGCGACGCGATGACCCTCGGGGTGCGTCCCGAGGACGTCTACCTCCGCGAGAAGAGCGAAGGCGTCGCCAATCCCACCCAGCCCATCGACGCCCGGACCGACGTGCTCGAACCGATGGGCGACGAGATATTCGTCTACCTGCTCATCGGGGACGAAGAGCGAGTCATGGACGCGCAGGCGGAACAACCCCAGAACCAGTTGCTGATGAGCGTCGACCCCTCCTCGGACATCGCCGAGGACACCGACGTGGAGGTCGTCCTCGACCGCGAGCGCGTCCACCTCTTCGACACCGAGTCCGGCGATGCCATCAGCCACAGCCTAGAGTTCGCGTCGGTCGAACCCGGCGCGGCCGAGACCGAAGCGGAGGGTGACGACTGATGCTGACGACGATGGGGTGGTTCTACGTTGTCGGCGTGACGGTGCTGTTCTTCTTCTGGGCGTACGGCATCGTCTCGTTCGCGCTCGACGTGAAGAACAAGTTCGTCCCCGCGATTCGGGCGCTCGTCGCGGCCCGCCGGGAGAGTCGAGAGCAGACCGAGCGCGAGACCGAACGCGAGGAGACCGAACGGCAGTTGTACTGAACAGGGAGATGACCGAACGTCCCGGTCTCGGCGGGGGTGTGGTCCCGAGTCACCGAGCGGGAGGACCTGACGCGGCGCTGACGCACGAAAGAAGGGAAAAGCCTAACAGTACCTCACGGTTGGCTACCACTAGTACATATGTCTAGTTCGAAAGAGCCGGTTCGAGTCGGATTCGTCGGATTGGGGAACATCGGTCACTACCACGCCGACCGGATCGTGGACCTCGCGGGAGTGGACATCGTCGGCGGCGTCGACATCAACCCCGACGCCCGGGCCCGGTTCGCCGAGAAGTACGGGGTGGAGTCGTTCGAGAGCTACGAGGACCTCTTTACCGGGGACGTCGACGCGGTCGTGGTCACGACGCCGAACAAGTTCCACGAGGAGTACGCGGTCGCCGCGCTCGAGACCGGGGTCGACGTGCTGTTGGAGAAGCCCCTCGCCCACTCGCTCGAAAGCGCCGAGCGCATCGCGGAGGCCGCGCGGAACGCCGACAGCTTCTGCATGGTCGGGTTCCACAACCGGTTTCGCAACCCCGTCGAGGTCGTCAAGGGCTACCAGGACGACGGCCGGTTCGGCGAGACCCGTCACGTCGAGGCCAACTACGTCCGGCGGCGCGGGATTCCGGGCCGGGGGTCGTGGTTCACGAACCGCGAGATAGCGGGCGGGGGCGCGCTCATCGACATCGGCGTCCACGCCATCGACCTCGCGCTCCACTTCCACGACTTCCCGAGGGTCGAGGAGGTCTCGGGGACGATTCGCTCGCAGTTCGGCACGCGAGAGGACTACGCCTATCTGGAGATGTGGGGCGACGACGCCCAGTCCGGGGAGTTCAGCGTCGACGACTCGGTCAGCGCGTTCCTGCGTTGCGAGGGCGGCAAGACCATCGCGCTCGAAGTCGCGTGGGCCGCCAACCGCTCGCCCGACGAGGAGTTCGTGGTCCGGGGCACCGAGGCTGGCGCGTGCTTCGACAAGGCCGACGACTCGCTGACCCTCTACGAGACGGGGCGACAGGGCACCGACCACTTCTCGGACTCGACCATCGAGACCCGCCACGAGGACCCCCACAAGGCCGAACAGCGGGCGTTCTTCGACGCGGTCCGGGCCGGGGTCGCCCCCTCGCGGAACACGGTCGAGCAGGGCCTCGAAGTCCAGCGCGTCATCGACGCCATCTACCGCTCGAACGAGGAAGGCCGGGCGATTCGGCTGGACTGAGAAGTCCGGCGGTCGCCGTCTTCTCCTCTCTTTCCCCTTCTGTCTCCGCTCTCGTTCGCTCCCTTCGCTGTCGTTCGCTCTCTCCGAGTTTCGCGCGATTCGACCATCCATCAGGATGCGCCGCGTCTGCGCGCTCGCCGAGCGCGCAGACGCGCGCCGCGGGAGCGAAGCTCCCACGAGCCTTCGTTCGCTCCGCTCACGAAGACGCGGGGAGGCACGGGGCGCAGTGCGGTCGCGGTGCGGTCTTCATAGGTGCCGGGAGTAGCTAGCTAGCTACTGCCCGGTCTCGCTGTCGCGCTGTGCCAGTCGGTCGATGCCACCTCTCCCGCGAACGAACCTCTCATCCCCACGCGAAAACGCAATCCCGAAAACCCCGACGCCCCCAGAGAGACACGAGATGTACGAGGTCGAAGTGAAGGTCCGCGCCGACCACGACGCGGTCCGCGAGCGACTCGCCGAACTCGGGGCCGATTCCGTGAACGAGGTCGCTCAGGAGGACACCTACTACGACGCCCCGCACCGCGAGTTCGCCGAGACGGACGAGGCGCTTCGGGTCCGCGAGGAGACGCCCGCCGAGGGCGAGCAGGCCACCGAACTCACCTACAAGGGACCGCTCGTGGAGGCCGAATCCAAGACCCGCCGAGAGATAGAGACCGCGGTCGAAGACGGCGACGCGGCCGACGCCATCCTCTCGGCGCTCGGGTTCGACCCCGCGGCGACCGTGCGCAAGGAGCGCGAGCGGTTCGCGGTCGGGGGCTACACCGTCACGCTCGACTCGGTGGAGGGGTTGGGGGAGTTCGTCGAGGTCGAGACCGAAGCCGAGGACGACATCGAGTCGGCGCGCGAGGGCGCGTTCGCGGTCCTGCGCGACCTCGGTCTCGACCCCGGCGACCAGATTCGGACCTCGTATCTCGGACTCCTGCTCGAAAAAGACGCCGACGGGAGCGAGTAGCCGCGAGTACTGCCGGGGTTCGGGATAATCGGTGGTAATCACCGACACCCATCTTCGTTTTCGCAAGTTATAGAATCCACCGCCCGGAAAGAGTAAACAATGACCGACAGGAACATTCAGGTCGAACCCATCGACCGCCCCGCAGTCGAGGACCAGGAGATAGAGATCGTCGAGCGAAAGGGGCTCGGACACCCCGACTCCATCTGCGACGGCATCGCCGAGAGCGTCTCGCGCGCGCTGGCGCAGGCCTATCTCGACCGCGTGGGGAAGGTGCTCCACTACAACACCGACGAGACCCAGCTGGTCGCCGGGCGCGCGAACCCCGAGTTCGGCGGCGGCGAGATGGTCGAACCCATCTACCTGCTCATCGTGGGCCGGGCGACCAGCGAGTACGGCGACGTGACCATCCCGACCGAGACCATCGCGCTCCGGGCGGCCCGCGAGTACCTCGGGTCGAACTTCCCGGAACTCGACCTCGGAACCGACATCATCGTCGACGTGAAACTCGGCGAGGGCAGCGGCGACCTCAGGGAGGTCTTCGGCGAGGAGGGCGCGACCGTCCCGATGGCCAACGACACCAGCTTCGGCGTCGGCCACGCGCCCCTGACCGAGACCGAGCGCATCGTGCTGAACGCCGAGCGCCGCCTCAACGGCGAGTTCGCCGACGACCACCCCGCGCTGGGTCAGGACGTGAAGATCATGGGCAAGCGCGAGGGCGACGACATCGACATCACGGTCGCCGCGGCGATGATCGACAAGTACGTCTCCGACCGCGACGACTACGACGCCGAGGTCGAGGCTGTGCGCGAGTTCGTCGGCGAGGTCGCCCGCGAGTACACCGACCGCGAGGTGACGGTCTACGTCAACACCGCCGACGGAGACGGCGACGGCGAGGACAGCATCTACCTCACCACCACCGGCACCAGCGCCGAGATGGGCGACGACGGCTCCGTGGGTCGGGGCAACCGCTCGAACGGTCTCATCACCCCCAACCGCTCGATGTCGATGGAGGCGACCTCGGGCAAGAACCCCGTCAACCACATCGGGAAGATATACAACCTCCTCGGGACCCAGATCGCCGAGCAGGTCGTCGCCGAGGTCGACGGCATCCGCGACCTCCGAATCCGCCTGCTCAGCCAGATCGGCCGCCCCATCGACCAGCCCCACGTCGCCGACGCGCAGGTCGTCACCGAGGACGGCGTCCTGCTGTCGGACATCGAGGACGACGTCGTCGACATCGTCGACCGCGAACTCGCCGACGTGACCGCCATCACCCAGCGCGTCATCGACGGCGAACTGAGCACGTTCTGAGGCCGACCAGCGTGTCTCGGCAGGGCCAGCGTTTCTTCGGCGCGCGCTGGCGCGGCGCGTGGTTCGCGCCGCGCCATTTCCGCGCGAGGGATGACTGAGCGACCGCAAGGAGCGAGGGAATCGGCTGGGGAGGTTCGTGGTGCGGTGCTGTGCGGTCTCCTCGGCGACGGCCGTCGCGAGCTTCACCGGTACACCCTCGCCTCGACCCCTCCGGTCGAGCTACCGCTGACAAACTCGTGGCCCGATTCCCCGAATCCCAATCGAAGGCCGTTTATCCGCCTCGTGTCTACCCCCGACCATGCGACCGCCGGGAGCCGACACGGTCCTCGTCCGCCACGCCGACGTGGGCGTCAAGAGCGGGAAGGTGCAGGCCCAGATGGAGCGACGGCTCCGGGACAACATCGAAGCACTCGTCGACGACCGGTGCATCGACGCGACGGTCGAGCGACGCTGGTCGCGCATCTTCGTCCACGCCGACCCCGAGTCGGTCGACGCGGCGACGAACGCCGCGACCGACGCCTTCGGCGTCCAGTCGGCCAGTCCCGCACTCGTCGTCCCGGCAGAGGAGGACGCCATCGTCGAGGCGCTGGCCCGGACCGCCCGCGAGAACCGCGAGGCGGTCGGCGACACCTTCGCGGTCAGCGCCCGGCGCGCGGGCACGGCCGACGCCCACCCCTTCACGAGCAAGGACCTCGAAGAGGCGGGCGGCGCGGCCGTCTGGGGCGAACTCCCCGACCCCGAGGTGGACCTCGACGACCCCGACACCACGTTCTCGGTCGAGTGCAGGGCCGACGAGGCGTTCGTCTTCACCGAGAACCGGCCCGGCCCCGGCGGCCTCCCGCTCGGAAGCCAGGCGAAGGTCGTCGCGCTGATGAGCGGCGGCATCGACTCGCCCGTCGCGGGATGGGAGGTCATGAAGCGCGGGTCGCCCATCGTGCCGGTCTACCTCGACCTCGGCGACTTCGGCGGCCCGGACCACGAGGCCCGCGCGGTCGAGACCGTCCGGCGACTCGCCGACTACGCCCCCAACTACGACATGCGCGTCCGGAAGGTGCCCGCGGGCGACGCCATGGACCTCCTCGCCGAGGCGGTCGGCCCCGCCCGGATGCTGGTCTACCGGCGGTTCATGTACCGAGTCGCCGAGCACGTCGCGGAGGCGGAGAACGCCGCCGGAATCGTGACCGGCGAGGCCATCGGCCAGAAGTCCTCCCAGACCGCCCGGAACCTCGGCGTGACGAGCATGGCGACCGACCTCCCAGTCTACCGCCCCCTGCTCACGATGGACAAGCCCGACATCACCGAGCTGGCCCGCGAAATCGGGACCTACCAAGATTCGACGATTCCGGCCGGGTGCAACCGCATCGCGCCCGACTTCCCCGAGACGAACGCCACGCCGGAAATCGTCGACCGCGCCGAACCCGAGAGCCTCTACGAGCGGGCGAGGGAGGCCGCCGAGAACCTCACGCTGGTCTAGGTCTGACCCGTCTCGCTCGGCGAGACGATTCTTCTCGCGGTGGGTCTGCAGGGTCCGCCCGGTCGCGGCCGACGGCCGCGACCGGGCGCTCGACTCGTTCCCCGACGCGCGAGTCCACCGAAAACGGCGGCCGATGGGTCGGAGGCGCGACGACTACGGGACGTGGCTGTACTTCGGGTGGTCGGCCGAGGAGACCGACCGACTCCGCGAACTGGTCGACGACCTCGCCGACCACGTCGACGAGAACGAGCGCGAGGCCTGACGGCGAACGCGACCCTACCCGCCGAACTCCGACTCGGTGACGCGCACGACCACCGTATCCGCAACGTCGCGCAGGTCGTAGTCGGGCATCTCGCCGTCGCGGCGGGTCAGGAACATCGGCTCGACCAGCTCGCCGTCCTCGGTCAGGCCGTAGACCTTGAGGTACTCGTCGGTCGTCTCGGGGTCGACCGCGCCGTCGCGGACCGCCGCCGCGAGGTCCCGGGACAGCCACTCGGTCTCGCTGACGCTGGGTTCCAGCACGAGCGCGTCGTCGGCGAACCGGACGAGGTACCAGTTGAGGTCGTTCAGCAACGCGACGGCTGAGCCGAGGCTGATGGTTTCGAGCGCGAGCGAGTTGTCGAACGGCTCGCGGAGGTCGTAGGTCGACAGCGCCTCGCGGGCGGTCTCCCGCGAGACGAGTTCGGTGCGCAGGTCGACGCCCGCCGACCCGACGAGACAGACCCGAGTCACACTCGGTGGGTGGCATCTTCGCGGTAAAGCGATTTCGTTCGACCGCGAGCGGGCGGGCGAGAACGACGCCGTTCGCGGCGCTCAGCAGGAGCAGTAGTACTCCTGCGTCCCGAACTCGGTCCGCAGGAGCTGGTAGGCCGGGCCGGGGTCGGAGGGCCGGTACACGCCGGTCACGAGGTCTGGACGCGTCTCGAACTCGCCCGAGAGTAGCGAGAGCCACTCCGAGCGACCCAGCACGTCGGTGAACGTCGGGTCGCTCCCGAGCAGATTGAGGTAGTCGGCGAGGTACACCCACGTCGCGTCTCTGGGGTCGTCTGGTTCGTACTTCTCACCCACTGCGTCGCTGTAGGCCGCGAGCGGGAGGTTCGCGCCCGCCTGCACCGGCATCGATATCCACTTCCACGGCCGGGTGTTCACGTCGAGCAGGACGTACTCCTCCCGAGCGCCGTCGTAGACGAACTCGGCCTCGCTGATGCCGTGGTAGCCCGTCTCGTCGAGGACCGCCAGCGCGTTCTCCTCGATTTCGGGGGCGTCGGCGCGCTCGACCACGCACGACGTGCCGTAGCCCAGCGGATACCGGACCTTCGCGTTGCCCACGACGCTCACCGGGTCGCCGTCCTCGGGGACGTAGGAGGCCAGCGAGTGGTCCTCGCCCCGAACGGTCGGGACCTTCTCCTGAGCCATCACGCGGATTCCCTCCCGGCGGGCGTTCTCGACCACGTCGAGGAACTCCGCGCGGTCTCCGACCTCGATCACGTTCGTGCCGACCGCCTCCTCGAACTTCCGCTTGAGGGCAGGCTTGAGGACGAACGGGAACTCCAGGCGGTCGGCGGCCTCCTCGGCGGCGACGCTGTCGCGGCGGGGCTCCGGGCCCGACTCGCCGCCCGTCTCTCCGGGGTCGGTCTCGGCGATGCGGTACGTCTCGGGGTACGGAACGCCCAGTTCCTCGGCGACGGCGTACAGCGACTCCTTGTCAAGCACGGCGTTGACGGTGTCGCGGTCGGCGAACGGGAGCCGGACGCCCTCGGGGTCGGTCCGAGAGAACGCGTGGACCCACTCGTCCATGCACCCGAACGCGACCGGCTCGCGGTCCAGTTCGGCCGCGAGCGCCTCCACGTCCTCGCGGAATCCGTCCTCGTCGTCGAGCGGGTAGGTCACCCGGCCCGCGAAGTCCACCGCCTCGGAGTAGGGCGCGACCCCCTTCTCGTTGCGGTCGATGGCGATCACGGGCACGTCGCGGGCCTTCAGCGCGCGCGCCACGCTCAAGCCGGTGACGTGGGCGTTGGCCACGAGCGCTGGCGGGCGGTCGAACTCCGCGTCGGCGAGCGCGCCGCGGAGCCCCTCGAACGAGCGGAAGGTGTCGGCCATACCCGGGCTAGAGGCCGGGCGGGCTAAAACCCCGCCGAGTCGGCAATCGTGGCCGGGGGCTGTGACGAGGACGTTCGGCGGGGTGTCTCGAAGCCGTCGCTTCCGGGCAGGGTGTCTCGAAGCCCTCGCTTTCGGGCAAGGTGTCTCGAAGCCCTCGCTTCCGGGGCGTAACTATCCGACCATTCCACTCGGCGCGTGCTGGCGCGGCCCGGCTGTGTTGGGCCGCGCCGACACGCGCGAGGGACGAGTAGCGCAGGCGACGAGTGAAACGAGTCGCCGAGCAACGCAGTCGGTTGGGGAGGACGTGGCCTGAGGTCGCGGTGCGGTGCGGTCTCCTAGGTGACGGCAGAAGCTAGCTCCGACGTGTTCGAGAAGAGGTCCAGACGCGTGACGCTAGCTACTCCCGGTACCGATGAGGACCGCACCGCACCGCGACCGCGCCCCCACCGCAACCGCGCCCCCGGACCTCCCCGCGTGCGCACTCGGTCGCGTCCCGCACCGCGACCGCGACCGAGCGCGCGGCGCGTCCCGTGAGCTGTGGAAATCCGAGAAACGCCGGGACTCACCGGAACGAAACTCCGAACCCTACACCGGCGCTGGAATCCGGTCGACCACCGTATCCTCGTCCACGACGAGGTTGTAGGCGTTCTCGTCGTCGTTCCAGAGGACCAGCACCTGCTCGAACGAGAGCAGGTCGCCGTACTCGGCCTCCAGGAGCCCCCGGTTCAGCCCGGTCTCGGTGGTCAGCACCGCGAAGTGGTCGGTCGATTCGCTCCCGTCGCTCACCTTGAACACGGGGTTGCGCTCGCCCTCAGCGAGCGACCGGCTGAGCTTCACCGCCACGAGGTCGATGCGCCGGGTGACGTGGCGGTCCATCTCGGCCATCTTCGCCGACCGCTCCGGGTCCCCGGTGAACTCGACCCGGCGCTCGCCGTCGGTCCGGAGGATGGCGTAGGAGTACTGCACGTCGACGTTCACGAACTCGCCGGTCGCGCCCCCGGCCTCGTCGAGTCGGCGCTGGAAGTGGGGGACCGCCAAGTCGGGTTTCACCTCGAACGACCACCCGCGGTCGGTCGGGCGTTCGCCCGGCCAGAGCCGGAGGGTCGGCGAGTAGACGCCCGCGACCCCGGCGTCGTCCACGAGTGCGCGCTCGACCTCCCGGAGGCCGATGGCGGTCTCGCGGTCGGCGGGTTCGATGGCGACGAGCGCGCCGTCGTCGGCAAGGTACTCGAGGTATCGGCCGACGACCGCCTCGGGGTCGTCGAGTTCGTTGAGGACGTTGGCGAACAGGATGAGGTCGTACTCTTCGCCCTCCCCGGGGTCGAACCCCTCGGCGGTCTCGCGCACGAGCGTCGTGTGGAAGTTCCGGCCGGTCGCCGACACGACGCGGTCGAACACCTCGGCGGCGGCGCTGGGTTCGACCGCGCGGTACTCGACGAGGGCCTCGTCTGGCAGGTAGTCGTGGACCCCGAGCGCGGGACCGCCGACGCCCGCGCCCACGTCCAGAATCCGGAGCTTGCGGCCGAGCAGGCCCTTCTCGGCGAGTTCGTGGAGGACGTACTGGACGACGGCGTAGTTGTCGGGCAGGTGGTAGAGCGCGTACCCGAGCGCCGCGAGGCCGTCGTACTCGACCGGGTTGTTCCGGAAGTAGTCCTCCTTGAGCTTTCGGATGGTCTCGCGGAGTCGGTCGCCCGACTCGTCGCGCTGCCAGTTCGCGCCGAACCGCTCGACCAGCAGGTCCTCGAGTTCCCGGGCGTACTCGGTCGGGAACGACTCGACGCCCCGGAAGGTCGGGGTCACCGCCTCCTCCGAAACGGGTTCGAAGGTGCCGTCCTCGCGCTCGACGAGTCCGAGCGAGAACGCCTCCTCGCGGAGGATTCGGCGAACGACCGCGGGGTGGGGCCGCCCCTCGACGTACTCGGCGACCTCCCCGGGGTCGACGGGTCGGACGTTCCGGAGGTACTTCGCGTTCTCGCGGATGCGCTCGCGTCGCTCGTCGGTCATTCTCCGGCCTCCCGGTAGAGTTCCTCGAACGCCTCCGAATCGGCCGCCGCGAGTCTGGCGGCGGCGTCGGCGACCGCGTCGGCCCCGCCGAACGCCTCCTGAATCTCGGCGTACACGCCGGGCGAGTTCCCGGTCACTCGCTCGACCAGCGCCGAGAGGTCCTCGAAGACGGGGGTCGCGAGTCCCTCGGGCACCTCGTCGGCCGCCAGCGCGAACGCGAGGACGGCGGCGTGGGCGCGCGACTGGACGGTCGCCATCGCCTCGTCGTGCTCCTCGGGCGTCGTCTCCACGACGGCGTTGCCCCGCTCGCGGAGGGCGTCCAGAATCGCGGCAGTAATCGGCCCCGACGCGTCGGCGACGACCGCGACGTTGCCCGGCGCGCTGGTCGCCGAGAAGAGGGGGTGGAGGCTGACGCGCTCGCGGTCGGGCGCGGCCTCGGCCATCGCGGCCACGGGTCGGGCCATCTCGCCGGTCACGTCGAGCAGGGCGCGCTCGGCCTTCGGGGCGTGTTCCGCGATTGCCTCCTCGGCCGCCGAGATGGGGACTGCGATGCAGACCGCGTCGAATCGCTCGTCGGTCGAGACCGGGACCGCGCGGGCGGTCGCGAGCGACGCGGCCGCGTCGCTCGCGACCGCGGGGTCGGCGTCGGCGAACGCGACCGCCGCGTCGAGTTCCGCGGCCGCGAGTCGGCCGAACCACCGGCCCATCTCGCCCGCCCCGACGACGAGTGCGTTCATCGGTACCCGTTTGCCGCCCGGGTCTCAAAAGGGGTTCGCTCCCCAACCGAGGCGGTGGGTCTTCGTCGGTTCACCCGAGTCGGCGCGTCATCTCCAGTTCGCCCGCGGCGTCGCCGGTCGGGGCGAACCCGACGCGCCGGTAGAGCCGAACAGCCGCGCGGTTCCCGCGCCGGACCGACAGCCAGACGCGCTCGACGCCCGCCTCCCGACCGCGGCCGAGCAGCGTCCGGGCGAGGGCGGTCCCCACACCCGCCCCGCGGTACTCGGGATGGACGAACAGCGCGAGTTCGT
The DNA here is from genome assembly GCF_024138125.1 of Halorussus salilacus. Classification (NCBI taxonomy): domain Archaea; kingdom Methanobacteriati; phylum Methanobacteriota; class Halobacteria; order Halobacteriales; family Haladaptataceae; genus Halorussus; species Halorussus salilacus. Next base: position 28,304 of record NZ_CP099993.1, on the reverse strand, counting down.
GGCCGGGGCCGCCCGCGAGCAGGACGCCGTGGCCCACGGCGTCGTCGCCGTGCCAGGCGACGACCTCGATTCCCTGAGCGATGCGGTCGAGCCAGCGACGCCGCCGGTCGGGGTCGGCGGGCGGAATCCCCTGCGCGCGGTCGGCCACGCCGAAGTCGTCGTACATCGCCGACAGCGCGGCGCTGTCGTGGGATACTCCCAGTCGGAGCGTCCGGTCCTCGCGGTCGCCGAACCGCCGGGGCGGCGTCGGAAACGGTTCGGCGGGTTCGCTGCCAGCGGGAACGTGCTCGGTTCCGTCGCCCGAACTGTCGGCTTCGTCGGCCTCGGCGCTCATCCCTCACCGCTCCGGAGGCCGATTCCGCCGAGTCGAATCGGGTCGTCGGACGGACGTTCCGAAGTCGCGCTGTACACGCCGAGACGGGGTAGTCGTCCCATTGCGTGCCGACCGACCGCGCTCGCCCGCATAAAGTTAATGGTCTTTTATGATAAAATACCTTAAACGGCCTTAGTTTGCTACTGGTTCCACGGCGCGCGGTCGGGGTCGACGATGCGCTCTTCGTCGTCGATGGCGTCGATGGTCTCCACATCTTCGTCGTCCAGTTCGACCGCGAGGCTCAGCCAGTTCTCCCGGAGGTGGTCCCGACTCGCGGCCTTCGGGATGGCGGTGACGCCCTTCTCGCGGAGCCACGCCAGACTCACCTGTGCGGGCGTGGCGTCGTGGGCCTCGGCGATGTCCTGCAACTCCGCCACGTCGTCCACGTCGCCGCGGGCGATGGGCGAGTAGGCAACGAGCTCCACGTCCACCTCCTCCTGCGCGCAGACCGACTGGAGTTCGGTCTGCCGGAGCAGGGGATGCATCTCGACCTGATTCGCGAAGACCGGCTCCTCGGAGACCTCGACGGCCTCCGCCAGTTGCTCGGGCTCGAAGTTGCTCACGCCGATCTCCTCGATGACGCCCTCCTCGCGCAGCTCCGCGAACGCCTGCAGGGTGTCGAGGGGTTCGTACTCGCCGGTCGGCCAGTGGACGTACAGCAGGTCGAGATAGTCGAGTCCGAGGCGTTCGAGGCTCTCCTCGGCGCTCGTCAGTACGTGGTCGTAATCGAGGTTGTCCGGGCTGACCTTGGTCGCGACGAACAGGTCCTCGCGCTCGACGTCGGCCTCGGCGATGGCGTCGCCCACGGCGTCCTCGTTGTCGTAGCCCTCCGCGGTGTCGACGTGGCGATACCCCATCTCGATGGCGGTCGTGACCGCCTCGACGCACTCGTCGTAGTCGTCCATCCCGTAGGTGCCGAGGCCGAGCATCGGCATCCCCCGGGTCGTCGGGGATTCGACGGCCTGCGCCTCGTCGGGGAGGTCCGGGGATTCGGCTTCGGCGGCCGACTCCTCGCCCGCGACGCTCCCCGTCGAACTCGGCTGGTCGGCGGCTTCGCCCTCGCTCTCGGTTTCGCCCGGCGTCGTCGCATTCGGGACGGCCTCCTCGACCCGCTCCTCGACTGCTTCGGCCCGCTCCTCGGCCTCCTCCGGTACGGCCTCCCCGGCCTCACCGCCGCCCGGGAGGACGGACCTGAGCCGGGCGAGTCGGCCGTCATCCCCGTCTCGGTCGCCGCCGTCATCCCCGCCGTCGCTCCCTCCGCCCCGTCGCCGACCGAACAGGAAGCCAGCGACGAAGGCGAGCGCGAAGGGGAGCAGTCGCCCGAGGGGACCCCTCCTGTTCGCGTTCGCCGACCCTTCCTCCCGCCGGTCCTCGCGTCTCGTCTCTCCTCGTAGCATACGCTTCGGATTCGACGGTCGCGTACTTCCCGGTTGTGGCGGGTCACGGACCGCCGTTCGTCGGCGACGAGACCGTCGAGGTGTTATTCGTCGGATTCGAGGTCGCTGGCGTCCAGTTCGCCCGCGAGAAACGCCCGACCTCTCTCCGAGAGTTGGTAAATCGAACCGGATTCGTCGTAGTATTCGAGCAAGTCGTGGTCGTAGAGGGTTCTGACGTGTTCCCGAATCGTAGCGCGCTTCCAGTCGGTGTTCTCCGCGATGAGCCGCGGATTCAGCACCAACTCCCGATTACCGCGGTTCTCCAGTAGCTCCAGTATGTCCCGGTCGACCGGAGTCATCCACTCGGGAAGCGCCGGACGCATTAGATTTCACACTCTCAGCACCCCGTATTACTATTTTCATAGAACCGTGCCCAGATACAGTACGGGATATTTAATATACAGATTTGTTGGTAACATCTAAGTACCGGCCAACAGAACTGTCGGTCACGGAAGCGAAACGCGGACCAGTCGCTCACGGCGAGGTCCCGGTGAATCGAAACGGACCGGTGTAAGGGCCACCGGGTCCGCGGAACGCTCCCGTAACTGAGGTACGAGAGCATGACGCACTATGCATACACGGGACAAAAAGCTCCCGCTCGACAGCATCGATTTACGACGACCCGGCGACCGACGGAGGTTCAGTAGATGGAGCGTACACACCTCCTCTTGGAGGGCGTCGCCGAGGACGAGATCACGACAGAGTTCCTCGTCGCGGTGATGAACGCGGCCCACGAACGGGGGCTTTCGCTCTCCGGTATCTCGGTTCGACGCGGGGAGGCGACGGAGTGACCGGGGTACCGTCACGCGCTGATTCGTTGGTCGAGTGAGACCGTCGGGGCCGGGAGCGGTAGCCGACTCGACCTCATCGGTCGGGCGGGGCTAGCTACCTCCGGTACCGAGGAGACCGCACAGCACCGCGACCGCAGGCCACGCCCTCCCCAACCGACTGCGTTTCTCGGCGACTCGTTTCACTCGTCGCCTGCGATACTCGCCCCTCGCGCGGTTGTCGGCCCACGAGGGGCCGACAGCGCGCGCCGGGGTGAAAAGCCGGGGGTCGTCGCGAGGGGGTGGCACGAAGAGGGTCGCTCGGACTCGGACTACCCCAGCGGCTCGTCGGGCCGCGGTCGGTCGTAGGTGTCCCGGAGCGTGTCGGCGAACCGGCCGCCCTTCCGGAGCGCGATGGTGACGACCACGTACTCCCCGTCGGCGGGCCGGAGAGCAAACACCTCGCGCGGAGATTGCCCTTCCTGCTCGTTCACTCTGTCGACCAGCGGTTCGAGCGGGCGCGCGCCGTCGCGGAACGACTCGAACGTGTCCGGTCGACCCCCCTCGGCGAAGACGTAGAGGACGCCGTTGACCTCGCTGTCGGTGTTGCGGGTCACCCGGCTGTTCATCGACTCGCCCGCCGCCCGCGCGTCGGCCCACGCCCGCTCGGCCGCCTCGAACACGGGGTCGATGTCGTCGGCGAAGACGTAGAGGGTCGGGCGGCGCACCGAAACCGACCGGACCGTCGGCTCGGGCTCCGACCAGTCGAGGTCGGCGTCGACGAGGTAGCCCGGCCGGAGGTCGGCGACCGGCGCGTCGTGGCCCTCGCTCGCGGTGACGACCGGCTCGTACGTCTCCCTGTCGAGCAGGCGGAGCCTGCCCGCCTCCGGGACTCCGAGCACGCGATAGCTCCCGTCGTCGGTCATGACTCGGTGGTAGGCACCGAGGCCGGGAAAAGGACTCGCATCGCGTCGGTCGTCGCCGCGCACGCGACGCGTGCGCGACGACGACTATGTTCGTGTTCGCTCGGACTGTTCGCTCGGACTACTCCGGCCGCAGGCGAATCGGGTAGTCGGTCAGGTTCTCGTAACCGTCCTCGGTGACCACCACGAGGTCCTCGATGCGGACGCCCCCGAACTCGGGGTCGTACAGGCCGGGTTCGATGGTGACGACGTGGCCCGGCTCCAGTTCGCCGCCGTCGGGGCTGACCCGCGGGAGCTCGTGAACGTCCAGCCCGATACCGTGGCCCGTGCTGTGGATGAACCCCGTCTCGGCGCTCGGGTCGCTCCGGAGGGTGTCGTAGCCCTTCTCCTCGTACACGTCGCAGACCGCGTCGTGGACCGCCTTGCCCGTGACGCCGGGTCCGAGCGCGTCGAGCGCGGCCTCGAACGCCTCGTGGGTGTCCTCCCAGCGCCGCCGGACCTCCTCGCTGGGTTCGCCGACGACGAAGGTCCGGGTCATGTCGCCGTTGTACTTGCTCGCCTTATTCCGCGGGAAGATGTCGATTACGATGGGTTCGTGGGCTTCGAGCGGGCCGCTCCCGCGGTCGTGGGGGTCGGCTCCGTCTGCACCCGAGGCGACGATGGTCTCGTCGAGCGCGCAACCGTGGCGGAGCAGGGTGACCTCTATCTCCTCGGTGACGCGCTCGCTGGTCAGCACCTCGCCGTCGTGGTACAGCAGGCCGTCCTCGATTTCGGCGGCGGCGAGCAGGTCCTCGGCGGCCGCCATCGCGGCCTCGTTGGCCTCTTGGGCCTCGCGGACGTGGGCGACCTCCTCGTCGGTCTTGACTGCGCGGATCTCGGTCAGCACGTCGCCGTCGAGCACCTCGACCGAGACGCCCTGCTCGCGCAGGGCGTCGGCGGTGCCAAGCGGGAATCGCTCGGGCGCGGCGACCGACTCGACGCCGCGGTCGGCGAGGAACGCGGCGAGGACTCGGTTCTTGGCCCCGGCGCGGCCGTGCTCGCCGACCAGTTCGGGGTAGTCGTAGTCGGCGAGGCGGGCCACCTCGTCGGCGCGACTCTCCTTCTTGGCGCGGCCGTACTCCAGTCCGGACACGAGCAGCGCAGTCTCCTCGGGCGTGTAGAGGGTGACGAACGCGTCGGGCGCGTCGAAGCCCGAGAGGTAGAGCTGGTCGGAGTCGCCCGAGTCGGCGTCGAGCAGGTAGCCGTCGGCTCCGGCGTCTTCGAGCGCGTCTGCGAGCGTCGAGAGGTCGGGTTCCATACCGAACGGGAGCGACCCCGAGGCCAAAACGATGCGGGTTTCGGCGCGCTCGGACCGACGACGAATGGAACGGCCTTTCACTCGGCGTCGACAACATCTTCACGATGAACGGCCTCCTCGTCGCCGTCGCGCTCGCGGTCGTCTCGACCGCGGTCATCTGGAAGGGGAGCCAACGCCTCGAAGCCTCGGCCGAGCGCCTCAGCAAGCACTACGGCCTTCCGGTCGCGGTCCACGGCGCAATCGTGGTCGCGGTCGGGTCGAGCTTTCCGGAACTCAGCTCCATCGTCATCAGCACCCTGCTCCACGGTGAGTTCTCGCTGGGCGTGGGCGCAATCGTCGGCAGCGCCATCTTCAATCTGCTGGTCATCCCGGCGCTGTCGGCGCTCGCCACCGAGAAGCTCGAAGTGACCCGCGACATCGTCCACAAGGACGCGCAGTTCTACATCATCAGCGTGCTCGTCCTGTTCATCGTGTTCGCGCTCGGCGCGACCTACGTCCCGGGCGGGACCAACAGGGAGGCCATCCTCACGCCCCCGCTCGCGGTGCTCCCGCTGGGGACTTACGCCATCTACGTCTTCCTCCACCAGCAGGACGCCAGCGACTACGAGGCCACCGCGTCGGTCGACGTGAACCCGCTCCGCCAGTGGGCCCTGCTCGTCGGGTCGCTCGCGCTCATCGCGGTCGGGGTCGAGGGCATCGTTCGCGCGGCGCTCGACTTCGGGCGGTTCTTCGACACCCCGAGCTTCCTGTGGGGGCTGACCGTCATCGCGGCCGCGACGAGCCTCCCCGACGCGTTCGTCAGCGTCAACGCCGCCCGGAACGACGAGGACGTCACCAGCCTCACGAACGTCCTCGGGAGCAACACGTTCAACCTCCTCGTCGCCATCCCGGTCGGCGTCCTGCTCGCGGGCCGGGCGACCATCGATTTCCTGGCGGCCATCCCGACGATGGGGTTTCTGGCGTTCGCGACCCTCGTGTTCGTCGTGTTCACCCGGACCGGCCTCGAACTCACCGACCGCGAGGCCTACGGCTTTCTGGCGCTGTACGCCTTTTTCCTGCTCTGGATGACCCTCGAATCGCTCGGCGCTATCGAGACGGTCAAGGGAATCTGACCGGCGCTCCGAGAGGAGTGGACCACGCGCGACCGGCGTCCGGCGGGCCGGACGCCGGTCGCGCCGCGTCGGAACGGAAAGTACTCGTGCCGGGAGTGTGTCGCCGACGACATGTCCGACCGAAACGACGAGCGGAGGGGTCTGCGAATCTTGCAGGCCCTCGTCGGTCTCCTGATTCTGCTGTACAGCGTCGTCATCGCGTCCCGCCCCCTCCTCGGCATCGCGGTCGTCCTCCTGCTGTTCGGGGCCTACCTCGCGTGGCAGTTCCTCGAACTCGCGGGCCGGTTCGTGGTCGCGGTCGAGCGCATCGCCGACGCGTTGGAGAACGAGAGCGAACTGACGGACGGCCGCGAGAAGGGGCCGGACTCCGACCGCGAGCGCGCTCAGGAGTAACGACGCAGGAGCGTCCCGAACGCGCCCAGCGCCGCGAACAGGATGCTCGACAGCGCGAGGACGCCGCCCCCGAGGAAGACGAACGCGCGCGGGTCGCCGCCGCAGTCGCCGACGCTGTGGGCGCTGGTGGTGTAATTGCGCCCCTCGTACCGGACCACCTCGCCGTCGAGTCGCTCGCGGTAGTCCCGGGCGTCGACGCTGCCCGAGTCGTCGCCGTCGACCGCGCTCTCGAAGGCCTCCCGGACCCGAGACTCGCCTCGGTCCGACTCGCATCGCCGACCCGGCCGCAATCCAAATGCCCTCCGGCGTCCTATCGGCCACCATGAAGTACCTCGTCGCGGTGGACGGCTCAGAATCCAGCATGGACGCCCTTCGGCACGCGGTCGAACTCGCCGCCGCGACCGGGGCCGAGGTGGAGGCGGCGACCGTGGTCGTCCCCGAGCAGTTCTTCGCGGGGGGCGACGGCCCGCCGACGAGCCTCGCCGAGGCCGACGAGGCGCTCGTCGCCGCGGACATCGAGGACGCCGAGACCGAAGCGCAGGCGGTGCTGGAGGAGGCCGAGGCGGTCGGCGACCGGGCGGGCGTCGAGGTCGAGGCGGGGATGCTCTACGGCGAACCGGTCGACGAACTGGTCGAGTACGCCGAAGGGCGAAGCCCTTCGAGCAGTCGGACGCAGTCCGACGACGCCGAGCGCGAGGGCGTCGACGCCATCTTCGTCGGCCATCGGGGCCTCTCCGAGGAGCACGAGGGGCGGGTCGGGAGCACCGCCAAGGACATCGTGGGGCGCGCCACGGTTCCGGTGACCGTGGTCCGGTGACCGCGGTCACCGGACCACGGTCACCGAATCGCGGCCGGGACCGGGTTCGGGGGTCCAGACCCGGTTCGGGGGTCCAGACCCGGGAACCCTGCCACCTCCGGTACCCTGATACGGGGGCGGGCCGTCTGGCCGGACATGGACGTAGAGATAGAGCCCTCGACGCTCTCGGGGGTCGCGCGAGCGCCCTCCTCGAAGAGCTACACCCACCGGGCCATCCTCGCCGCTGGGTACTCCGGCGGCGCGCTGGTCCACGACCCGCTCGTGAGCGCCGACACCAAGGCGACGATGCGGGCGGTCGAAGCCTTCGGCGGGAGCGTGACCCGGGAATCGGACCACCTCGACGTGGACGGCTTCGACGGCCGCCCCGAGGTCCCGGCCGACGTCATCGACTGCGCGAACAGCGGGACGACGATGCGCCTCGTGACCGGGGCGGCCGCGCTCGCCGACGGCGCGACCGTGCTGACCGGCGACGGCTCCCTGCGCTCGCGGCCCCACGGCCCCCTGCTCGACGCCGTGGAGGCCCTCGGCGGGCGCGCCCGGAGCACCCGCGGGAACGGACAGGCCCCCCTCGTAATCGAGGGGGCGATATCTGGCGGGACGGTGTCGATGCCCGGCGACGTCTCCTCGCAGTTCGTCTCCGCGCTCCTGATGGCCGGGGCGCTGACCGACGAGGGGGTCGAGGTCGACCTCGAAACCGAACTCAAGTCGGCACCCTACGTCGACATCACGCTCGAACTCCTCGACGCGTTCGGAGTCGAGGCGGAAAAGGAGGGAATCGGCGAGGGAGACGGCGGCAAGGGAGACGGCGGCGAGGGCGACGGCGGGGGGACCTACCGCGTCGAGGGCGGCCAGTCCTACGAACCCGCGGACGGCGAGTACCACGTCCCCGGCGACTTCTCCTCCATCTCGTACCTGCTCGCGGCGGGGGCCGTGGCGGCCGACGAGGGCGAGGAGGTGCTGGTCGAGGGCGCGTACCCCAGCGCACAGGGCGACAGCGCGATAGTCGGCGTCCTCGAACGGATGGGTGCCGAGGTGGACTGGAACCGCGACGACGGCGTGGTCGCGGTCGAGCGCTCTGCCCTCTCGGGCGTCGAGGTCGACGTGGGCGACACCCCCGACCTCCTGCCCACCATCGCGGCGCTCGGCGCTGTCGCCGACGGCGAGACCCGCATCGTCAACTGCGAGCACGTCCGGTACAAGGAGACCGACCGGGTGAGCGCGATGGCCGAGGAGCTGCGACATCTGGGCGCGGAGACCGACGAGGACGAAGACGTACTGACGGTCCGGGGCGGCGACTCCGAACTGGCGGGCGGCGTCGTGGACGGCCGGGGGGACCACCGCATCGTGATGGCGCTGTCGGTGGCGGCGCTGGCCTGCTCCGGGCCGACGGTGGTCTCGGACGGCGAGCACGTCGACGTGTCGTTCCCGAACTTCTTCGACGTGCTGTACGACCTCGGGGCGACGGTCGAGCGGTAGCTCCTCGTAGCCTGCGAAGGACTGGCACGCAGTCGACACGTACTTTCGGGGGGACACCCAATCGACGGTCGAATGCTTCGAACCGACCTCGCGGAGTCGCTCCGAGCCGAGTTCGGCGAGGACGGCTCCCTCCTCCCCGATTACGGGGGGTACTGCTTCGCCAACGTCCCCCACACCGTCGCGTCGGTGCTGGGGGCCGACACCGGCCGGACGCTCCCCGACGACACGCTCGCGGGGGTCGACACTGCGGTGGAGAACGTCCTCGTCGTGCTGGTCGACGGCTTCGGATTCGAGCAGTGGCGACGCGTTCGCGACGCCCACCCGTTTCTGAGTCGCCTCTCCGAGACGGCGCGGGTGACCCCGCTGACCGCCACCTACCCCAGCGAGACCGCCGCGGCGATACACACCTTCCACACGGGCAGTCTCCCGGCCGAACACGGCGTCATCGGGTGGAACGTCTACGAACCGAGCGCCGACCAAGAGTTCGAGGCCTTGCCCTTCCTGACGAAGGACGGCGAGGAGCCGGAGGGCCTCGCCCCCGAGGAGGTCTCGGCCGCTCCGTCGCTCTACCCGGAACTCGAAGACGCCGGGGTGTCGGCCCACCACGTCGTCCCCTTCGAGACGACCACCGAGGGCGCGGCGAGGTACACCTACGAGTCGCTGGCCGACTTCCCCGAGCGCGTCGGCGACGCGCTCGGGGCGGCCCACCGTGAGGACGACCGGTCGTACTGTTACGCCTACCTCCACGACGTGGACCAAGCGGGCCACGAGTCGGGCACCCGCTCGGAGTCGTACCGCGAGACGGTCGGCGAGGTATTCGACGCGGTCTCGGCGGCGCTCTCGGGACTCGACGCCGCGGTCGCCGAGGAGACCCTGCTCGTCGTGACCGCCGACCACGGCCATGTGAACACCGACCCGGAGCGCAACGTGGACCTCGACGGGTTCGAGGAGGTCGTCGCGGCGCTGGCGCGCCGCGACGACGGCACCCCGGTCCGGTTCTCGGGGAGCCCGCGCAACGTCCACCTGCATCTGCAGGAGGGACGCGAGGCCGAAACCGCGGCGTTCCTCCGCGAGAATCTGGACGCGAAGGTGTTCACGCGCGAGGAGGTCCTCGACTGCGAACTGTTCGGGGACGCGCCGCCCTCCGAGACCTTCCGGCGGCGACTCGGCGACGTGGTGGTCACCCATCGTAATCTCGGCGTCTGGTGGGGCGACGAGGAGCCCGACGAGTTGGCCTACGTCGGAATGCACGGCGGACTCCACCCCGAGGAGATGCTGGTCCCGTTCGCGGCCGCGAAGATGGACGAACTGGTCGGCCCGTCCGATTCGTAGCCCAAGCTTGCGGCTTCTACAAACCCTAAATAGCCCGCCCGACCAACACCCGGTAATGAACGGAAATCGCTTCGGTCGCCTCTTCCAGGTGACCACGTTCGGCGAGAGCCACGGCGACGCCATGGGCGTCACCGTCTCGGGCTGTCCCGCGGGGCTCGAACTCTCCGAGGAGGACGTGCAGGCCGACCTCGACCGGCGCAAGCCCGGCCAGTCGATGATAACCACGAGTCGGGGCGAACCCGACGCTGTCTCCATCAAGTCGGGCCTGCAGGACGGTTACACCACCGGGACGCCCATCGGGATGGTCATCGAGAACAAGGACGCCCGCTCGGAGAAGTACGAGCCGTTCATCACAGCGCCCCGGCCCAGCCACGGCGACTTCACCTACTCGGCGAAGTTCGGCACGCGCAACTGGGGCGGCGGCGGACGCTCGTCGGCCCGCGAGACCGTCAACTGGGTCGCGGCCGGGGCCGTCGCGAAGAAGCTCCTCGCGCGCGAGGGAATCGAACTGAAGGCCCACGTCGACCAAATCGGCGACATCGAGGCCCCCGAGGTCTCCTTCGAGGAGATGCTCGAACACAGCGAGGAGAACGAGGTGCGGTGTGCTCACCCCGAGACCGCCGAGGAGATGCGCGAGCGCATCGACGAGTACCAGCAGGCGGGCGACTCCATCGGCGGGTCCATCTACTTCGAGGCCCGCGGGGTCCCGCGCGGACTCGGTGCGCCCCGGTTCGACTCGGTCTCGGCGCGACTCGGGCAGGCGATGATGGCGGTTCCGGCGACGACCGCCTTCGAGTTCGGCCTCGGCAGGGAGGCACGCGAGTACACCGGGAGCGAACGCAACGACGAGTGGGAGTTCGGCGAGGACGGGGACCCCCAACCCGTCGAGAACGACCACGGCGGCCTGCAGGGCGGCATCACCACGGGCGAACCCCTCTACGGCGAGGTCACGCTCCACGCGCCCACCTCGATTCCCAAGCCCCAGACCACGGTCGACTGGGAGGCGGGCGAGGAACGCGAGGAGCAGGTCATCGGCAGACACGACCCCGTTCTCCCGCCCCGCGGCGTCCCGGTCGTCGAGGCGATGCTGGCGCTGACGCTCGCCGACTTCATGCTCCTCGGCGGCCGCATCAACCCCGACCGTGTCGACGACCGGCCGGGCGAGTACGACACCGACTACCATCCGAGCAGTCCGAAAAACGAGTAGCGGCCGGAAATCGAATCGCCCCGAAACGCGGCGTGGCGTCACTACGCAGAACTGTTGTTTTCCTCGCCGTTCCCGTCGCCGCCTTCTATCTCGACGTCGCCCTCCATCGTGGTGGGGTGGACCTCGCAGATGTAGGTCGCCATCTCCTCGCTGGCGGTGAACCGGACGGCCTGGACCGCGCCCTCCTCGGTGACGTTCTCGGTGGCGTCCACCAGCTCCTCCTCGGGGACCGTGGTCGCCGTCTCGTTGCCGTCGGTCTCGTTGTCCCCCATCTCCGTCTCGTTCATCTCCGTCTCGTTACCCTCGGTCTGGTTCAGTTCCTCGAACTGGTCGGAGCCGAAGTCGTCGAGAACCTGCAGGACCTGCAGGTTCTCGCCCTCGGAGTCCCGTATCGCGACGTTGTGGGGCTGTCCGTCGACGTTCACCCACGCCAGCGTGTAGGTCGTTCCGGCTTCGAGCGCGAGCGTCGGGTTGTCCTCGGCGTCGTCGGCCGACTCGTCGCCGGGCAGACGGTACGGTATCCACCCCGGCGTGTTGCCGCCGAGCAGGATGTACTCTTCGCCGTCGTCCTGTGCGAGTACCGCGACGTTCAAACTCGCCGCGGCACCGACTGCGGCCGTCGCCATCAGAAAGCGACGGCGCGATGTATTGCGTGTCATGAAACCCCCAGCGAATCGAGTCCCGCGAGAGAGGTAAAGGGGACCCATCGTTGCGAGGTTGAACCTTTCGTAACGGGGAGTTCGCTCTCGACACCGCTCGTTGGAGTCGGGCAACCGGACTTTACCGAACGACGCGGTACGGAGCTATCGGAGTAGGTCTCACTTATCCGCGGATTCGAACCGGGAGGGCGCCGCCGAGCGTCCTCCCGGCGATTACGAGGGCCTTCTCTCGGCGGTCACACAGCCGTGTCCAAACACCCACAACCCAATTATTTACAGAAATATTATGCACAAATTTATTCCTGATGAAGACGTAACGTCACACGAGGTTGGGAACTCATGTCAAAGAGCTACGGGGGCAACGGAGCCGACGAGGGGGCGGAACTGACCGAAGCGTGCGAACGGTCGGGGGTCTATCGCGCACGCCACGACCCCGACGGCCCGCTGGCGCTCAGCGAGACGATCATCGAGGTCGTGGCCGAAATCGCGGGCATCGACCCGACCCGGACCGTCGTTCCGCTGGGCGAGCGAATCGACCCGGACGCGCTCGACAGTCTGTTCACCGACGCCGAGGGTCAAGCGAGCGTGAGCTTCGAGGTGTGCGACCTCGCGGTCGTGGTCTGGAGCGACGGTCGCATCAGAATCAGTAACCGCTCGGTAGCCGACTCGTAGGGGAGACGAGCCGTGCCGAACACGAAACTGGTCCGGACGCGCGTCGGCGGCGACCCGCACGTCCTCGTCGTTCGGTCGTCGACCGACGACCCGACGCCGCTCGACCTCGCGGTAGCCGCCGACCCCGACGCCGTGCTCGCGGTCACGTTCGGCGACTCGGACCGGCTCTTCGGGGCGTGGCGCGAGCGGGCCGACCGACAGCCGCGCGACGTGGGCGTCGTGGAAGTGGGTAGCACGATGCGCTCCGCGGGCGCGGTCGCCGCGCCCGCGGCCGGACCGGTCGTCTCGGGCGTCCCCGACCCGAGCGACCTCGCGGCGGTACGCGACGCGATGGCGAGCTACCTCGACGCGTGGCCCGCCCGCGGTCGGACGGTGGCGTACGTCGACTCGGTGACCGCGCTGCTCGCCCGGGCGGGCGTCGACGCCGCGACGGAGTTCCTCTCCGCGGCGTTCCGACTGCTCGGCGAGCGCGACGCGGCGGGCTACTTCCCCCTGACTCCCTCGGCCTGCGACCGCGCGGCGGTTCGAGCGGTCGGGGCGCTGTTCGACACCGTTGTCGAGTGCGTCGACCCCGACGACGAGGTGAACGACGAATCGGGCATTGTTCAGATTAGCTGATTCCATGCGAAGGCGAAGGTTTGCAACCAATTTTCGGCGGAGCGGTGGGTCGCGTGGCGGAAATGATTGGCGAATTGTTTGGTTCGGCGTTTTAGTTCTTTGAAAACACGTTCGACGCTGTTCCGATTTCCGTGGCGAACATACTGAAATCGGAGGTTTTTCTCGAAGAGTGCGGCCTGTAACCACGGTGCGCCATCGACGAGAAACACCGCGTCACCGACGCGGTGTTTCTCTTGCAATTCGGTGAGAAACTGCTTCGTCACAACGATAGTTCGTGTCGGATAGAGCTTGACGTGGAGGAATTCGTTAGTTTCGGGATCGACGGCGGCGTACAGCCAGTAGCGTTGATTGTTGAGTTGAATCACCGTTTCATCGACCGCAACGTGATTCGGGCTTTTGCCGTCAGTCGGCTGTAGATCGGCTTTCTGCACCCAATTGTGGATAGTGGAGCGACACCGTTTGACACCGAACTTCTCTAAGATAGAAACAGTATCCGAGAGTGATAATCCGGCCGCATGCAGGTGGATACTGAGCTTCATCAGCGGCTCCGGTGTCGCTTCTCGCTCCACAAACTCTAACTCGATCCAGTCGCTACATTCGTTGAGGCGGCTGAATTCTGGCATAGACCACTACGAATTCGACCGCCTCATCCTTCAACGCTTATCTGAACAGTGCCGACGAATCGGACCGCAAGCGTTAGTATCCATCGACCGGATTCGAGGGACGTGAACGCCGACGAGACGCCCGGAGACGCCGACTCGCCCGAGGTGTTCGTCCGGCCGTTCGGCCACGTCGCCGACCGGCCGGTCGTCCGGCGAATCGGCGACCGCGACCTCCACCTCGGGAACGGACCGGCGGCCGACCCCGGGGCCCACGACCGGCGCTTCGAGTACGTCCTGTCGGTGAGCCGCGGCGAGCGGGGGCTGACGACCCACCACCGGCCGCTGGTGGACGGCGACGACGCCGACTGGACCGCGTTCGAGTCGGCGGTCGACGCCGCCCGCCGACTCGTGCGACGGGACGGGTCGGTGCTGATACACTGTCGGGCCGGAATCTCGCGGAGCGCCGCGGTCGTCGCGGCGACGCTCGCCGCCGAGGAGTCGCTTGCGTTCCGCGACGCGCTCGGCGTCGTCCACGCGGCCCGGCCCCACGCGATGCCACATCCCCGGCTCCACGAACTGGCGGTGACCTATCTGGCCGCTCGCGGGTAGGCCGAGGACTCCGGCGCGCTCCGACCGGTTTTTACCGGGCGAGACCCACGGTACCGACGATGGACGCCAACCAGCGGACCCGCGCGAACCCCTTCGGCATGGACGCCGACTGCCGGAACTGCCCGGCGCTGTGCGAGACCCGCCAGCGCGTCGTCCACGGTTACGGCGACGTGGGCGCGGACTTCCTGTTCGTCGGCGAGGCCCCGACCGAGGGGGCCGACCAGACGGGCGTACCGTTCACGGGTGACGAGCGCGGCGAGCAGTTTCAGGACGTGCTGGGTCGGCTCGGGCTCAACGAGTCGCTACCGAGCGACGACCGACCCGAACTGGAAAACGCCTTCGTGACCTACCTCGCGCGGTGTCGCCATCCCGAGCGGTCGCCCACCGACGGGGAGGTCGCCACCTGCGAACCCTACCTCAACGCCGAGATACGGATGATAAACCCCGAGATTCTGGTTCCGGTGGGCGAGCGCGCGCTCCGCGAGATAGCGGCCGAGTACACCACCGCATCCGCCGAGGAGTTCGAGATTGACGAGGTCCACGCGACCACGATTCGGGGCCGGGGGTTCGAACTCGTGCCGATGGCCGACCCCGAGACGATGTCCGACGAGCGCAGGGAGGCGTTCCTCGACCACTTCCTCGGGCTGATGGACCGAGACTACCGCCAGACGAAGGGTCGGCGGGGGCGATAGTCACCAGTACGGCGTCGAGAGCCACCGCGGGGGGCGCGCGCCCCACTGGGTCACCGCGAGCACCGCGAAGACGAGCATGGCGGCCACCGCGAGGGCCGCCGGACTCGTGACGGCGGCGCGAACGAGTCGGACCGTCCCGCCGACCGCGACGAACGCAACGCAGGCCACGGTCAGGGCGGCGAGGGGTTTCCACCAGTCCATGCTCGGAGCGACGGCGTCGAGCGACAAAAAGGTGGGCTCGCCGAGTTCGCCCGCCCCGCGGGGTCGCGACCGAATGGCGACTTTCAAGGCCGCGGAAGACGGAAGTCAGGGCATGACAGTTCTCGCGGTCTTCGCCGACCCGCCCCGTCCCGGACTCGCACTCCCGGAGCTACCCGAGTCGTCGCCGGTCTCCGAGCGGGAGGCGGCCGACCTCTACGCCGCCGCGCTGAAGGACACCCTCGCCGCGGTCGAGCGCAGCGGGGGCGAACTCCTGATCAACTACCGGCCCGACGACCTCATCGCGCCCGAGCACGAGGGCGACCGGAGCGCGGAGGCCGAGGTCCGGGCGCTCGCGGCCGACGCGCTCGACGACCCCGACGACGCCCGGTTCGAGGTGCAGGTCGGCTCGACCTTCTCAGCGCGCGCGGGCAACACCGTAACCCACCTGCTCGAACGCGAGGGGGTCCGGTCGGCGGCGGTCGTCCCGGGCACCGCGCCGACCCTGACGCGAAAGGAGGTAGACAGCGCCGCGATGAAGCTCCGGCGCAACGAGGTCGTCGTCGGCCCGAGCGAGCGCGGCGGGGCGTACTTCGCGGGGTTCACCACCGCGGAACTCGACTTCGAGGACGCCTACGCCGCCCCGGCGGTCGAGACGCTGACGACTCGCGCCGTCGACGCGGGCCACGAGGTCGAGTTCCTCCCGTCGATGGCCGAGGTCCGGACCGGCGCGGACCTGCTGTCGCTGGTCCCGGTCCTGAACGCCCGGGCCAGAGCGGGCCGAATCGTGCCCGAGCACACCGCGAGCCTGCTCCGCGAGTGGGGGCTTCGCGTGGTCGAGGGGGAAGACGGCCCGGAACTGGTCCGGGAGTAGACAGTCTCACCGGTTCGCCGCCAGCGTCCACGACTCTCGGGGGATGGGTTGCAGAGGCCCGTCCTTCCCGTCTCCGCCGATGCTCCGCGACTGCCCGCTATCGAGGTGGTCTCGCGCCCAAGAGACGAGGACTTCGGCGAGTCGCCGATGCGCCTCGTCGTACGAAAGCGGCGCACGCGAATCCCCCCGTTGGCCACGATACGACCCGAACTGCGTGTGGTTCATCCCCCTGATTTCGTGGAACGTCGCGTTCGGCGGGAGGCGAGTTCGGCCTGCACGGTAGTTCTCGCGGTCGAGGACGGTATCCGCACTCCCGGTGACGCTGAGAACCGCCAGCGACTGGTCGCTCACGTCGCCGTTGCAGTAGGAGGCCAACAGGACGAGTCCCCGAACGTCGCCCGGGTTGGAGTCGGTGTACTGACAGGCCGCGACACCGCCGAGCGAGTGCCCGCCGACGGCCCACGTTCGAATGTGGGGATGGCTGGTCCGTATCGACTCGGCGGCATCGGGGTCGAGGAGTGCTACGTTGAGGGGCATCGTCGGGACGAACACGGTGACGTTCGCCCGCGTCACCAGCGGTGCGAGCGCGCGATAGTAGGCGTCCGGAGCGACGCGCGCGCCGGGATAGAACACGAGTCCCGTGGTCGAGTTCGTCTCTGTCGGCGA
The DNA here is from genome assembly GCF_024138125.1 of Halorussus salilacus. Classification (NCBI taxonomy): domain Archaea; kingdom Methanobacteriati; phylum Methanobacteriota; class Halobacteria; order Halobacteriales; family Haladaptataceae; genus Halorussus; species Halorussus salilacus. Next base: position 11,581 of record NZ_CP099993.1, on the reverse strand, counting down.
GAGCACTCCCACACCATCCGCTGACGAGACCGAAATCCGCGGGTCGTCTTGGACCGATCGGACCGACGACGTGTGTCCCTGTTGGGGAAACGAAAAATAGACGGCCACACCACTCACCGCGATCAGCAGGACCGCGAGCGCGACCGCCACACCCCGTTTCCATTGGTGCATACGCAGGAGTGGTCGGGCCGCCGTGAAAGCGTTGTCCGTCCCGGGAACCGGTCTCGTCGCCCGGGGAGCATTCGACGGGGCGGGCGAACGTAGTCTGGCAAGCACTACAAATGGTGGGTACGGCGGTCGGACCAGCGTTCGGATACGTGCGAGGCGGTCGCGCTTCGGTCGCTCCACGATTAGAAACAACCGCCGTTAGCCCCAACTCTCCGGTTCTCGATACCTTCCGGGTGTGATGCTCCCGCCCCGCAGGACGTCACGCGCCGAGATGAGAACGATACCTTCAACTTTCTCGCACGCAGACATGGCAATACACCCCGATGGTGGCGATTTAGACCGTTCCGGGTTCGTTCAAGCGAGCTTCGATGGATTGAGTCGCCGTCATGGATTCACGGTTCGAAGCTGTGAAATCGCGTCACGGTCTCGGGGTGATGAAGGCCACTGAGGGTGGGATGGCAGAGCGGCCTATTGCGCCTGCCTTGAAAGCAGGTGGCGTCATGCCTCATGGGTTCAAATCCCATTCCCACCGCATTCTCCGACGGACGAACCGTGAGCAGTCGGTCTGTTCGCTTCATTCGTGCTTGTACACCATCCTCACTAGCTCCTCTTCGCCGCCCTCCGGAACTTCGAACTCCGGACCGAACAGTTCGAAGCCGACCGACTCGTAGAAGGGGACCAGCCCCTCCCGGCAGAGTAGCGAGAGGCCCGGAAGCGCCTGCAAATCCGGATGCTCAACGAGCGCGTCCACGAGCTCCTCGCCGAACCCCTCGCCGCGGCGGTCGGCCGCGACGATGACGTCGTAGACGGTGGCGTAGTACCGGTAATCGGTCAGGACGCGCGCCGACGCCACGAGGTCGCCGTCGTCCTCGACGCCGACCGCGACCTCCGTGTCGGCCAGCGCCTCGCGGACGGTGGCTTCGTCGCGGTCGGCCCACCACTCGTACTCCTCGTAGAGGGCGGTCAGTTCCGGGGCGTCGTCGGGGGTGAGGTCTCGGGTCGTCGTCATACCGTGCGATGGGACACCCGGCCGAAAACAGTTTTCGACGGTGTGCGAGTGGATGACATCGAGCGGCGCGCGGCGTTCCACACCGGAACGCCGCGCGGCGAAACGACGAGAGAGAAACCCTTTTGGGACCCCTGACCGACGAATCGAGTATGGACTGGCCCCACGACCCCGACGGCGAAGAGGGAAGCGAAGGCGGGCGCAAGTACGGCATGGCGGTCCTCGCCAAGAAACTCGACGAGGAGGAGGACTTCCCGCTCGCGAGGGAGGAGTTCGTCGAGGAACACGCCGACGAGCCGGTGCGCATCAACTACCAGCGCGTCGTGAGCGTCGCCGACATCTTCGAGTACGTCGACCAGGACGAGTTCGAGGACATCGTCGACTTCCACAAGGCGGTCGGGCGCGGGATGCGCGCTGGCGGCTTCTGGGACTACCACCCGAAGGGCGAGAACCCCGAGAAGAAGAGCGCCTGAGTCAGTCGAACGACTCGCCGAACCGACCGTTCTCCCCGTTCTCTCCGTCTCCGCCGCTCTTTTCGCCCTCTCTGTCCTCTCCGCCCTCCCCGCCGGGATTCGTGACGCCCGTGCTCGCGTCGGTCATCGCGTAGCGGCCCCGCTGCTCGCGTTCGACGCCCTCGTCGCCGAGTCGCCACGCCGACCCCGAGTCGGTGTAGGTCTCGGCGCGGACCTTCTCCTCCAGCAGGCCGACCGCGACCGCGTTGGCCCCCTCGGGGATGATGATGTCGGCGCGCTTCTTGGTGGGCGCGACGAACTGCTCGTGCATCGGCTTGACCGTCGAGAGGTACTGGTCGATGACGCCCTCCAGGTCGCGCTCGCGCTCGACCACGTCGCGCTCGATGCGCCGGAGGATGCGCACGTCGGCGTCGGTCTCGACGTACACCCGGAGGTCGAGCATCTCGTTCAGTTCCTCGTCGTAGAGCGCGAAGATGCCCTCCAGCACGATGACGTCGGTCGGCTCGACGGTCCGGGTCTCGTCCTTTCGATTGTGTATCGAGAAGTCGTACTGGGGCATCTCGATGGGCTGGCCCGACAGCAGGGTGTCCATGTGCTCGCGCAGGAGACCCCACTCGAACGCCGAGGGGTGGTCGTAGTTGACCTCCGCCCGCTCCTCGAAGTCCATGTGCGAGAGGTCCTCGTAGTAGTTGTCCATCGGGATGCGCGTGACCGAGTCCTCGACCTCCTCGGTGATCTCGCGGGCGACCGTCGTCTTCCCGGCCCCGGTCCCACCGGCGATGCCGACGACGAAGGAGGGGATTGTCATTGGAAGGGTACAGGGCTGAGGGGGGTTTGAATCCCTCGGAATGGAATTCGGCGGTCCTTCGACCGTCCGCAGCAGTGGTCAGAAGGCGAGATCGAGTACAGCACCGGTCACGAACGAGATGGCGAACCACAGCACCAGCGCGCCGACTCCGGCCACCGAGAGAATCCCCAACTGTTTCACCGTAGAAACCTCGTACCAGTCGTCGGTGTCCATTCGAGCTACGACTGGCGGTAGGAACGCCGTTCCGAGGAACGCCCACGCGGCTAAGTGGAGGTGGCCGCCGATCCAGAAGAGTTCCAGTCTATCGTGCCAACCGAACTTGACCTGCGCCGCGACCATCACGTCCGTGACGAGGACGAGGACTGCTCCGATGGCGAGTCGCTGTTTCCAATCGAGCCGTCCCAAGTCCGAGAGTCCGACCATACGAACGTCCCACCCACCAAAAATAAATAAATTGTTATAACTGCGAACGGGAGAATCAACAGCGAATCGAACTCGGCACGTTTCCAATTCTGGAACACCTATCGCGATTAGGATAGCTTATAAGCCGTCGATTCCAAGCGCGAACCAACAGTGACGAACACGCAGGTCACCCTCGTTCAGATCGACAACTACGGCCCGTGGACAGTGACGCCCGAACCGCGCCGGGAGGTCGACCTCCAGACCCTCCAATCGCGGCTCTACGCCGACCTCTCCCAACTGGTCGGCAACCGCGAGGGGTACGTCTTCTTCACCCGATTCGACAACATGGTCGCGGTGACGAACGGGATGGACGACACCGACCACGCCATGATACAGGAGTCGGTCGGGAACCGCTACCCCGTGACCGTCAGCTTCGGGGTCGGCGTCGACCCCAGTCCGGTCGAGGCGCTCTCGGACGCGACCGCCCACCTGCAGGACGCCGGGAGCGCGCAGGACGACTCGCGCACCGAGATTCTTCGGGGCGCGACCCTCGACCCCGACGAGCGGACCGACGACGACGTGCAGATCGCCCACTTCGACGTGAACGACGCCACCGGAAAGTACACCGACCGGCTCAACGCCTTCGACTCGTTCATCCACATCGAGCAGGGCTACGCCGAGCTGATGCAGTACATGCGCCGGGCCCACGACGGCCTCTCCTTTTTCGTCGGCGGGGACAACGTCATCGCGGTGTGTCCGGACCTCGACGAACTCGCCTACGAGGACGCGATCCAGCACGTCAAGAACACCGTCGAGGTCGAACTCAAGGTCGGCGTCGGTCAGGCAGACACCCCCCAGACCGCGGGGATGGCGGCCAAGCACGCCCTCGAAGAGTGCCGCGAGGACGGCGACCGCGTGGTCATCGACCGCTGAACCGGGTCGGCTCTCCGACTCGAAACCCCCGGACGCCGCAGCGATTTCTGCTAACTTATGACGTAGGCGGGTCACGGTGATAAGTCTGCCGGGGATACCTTTTAGAACAACTGTGGCAATCTTTCGCACATGGAAGGCGAAGTGACAGTCAGGGACGTGATGTCCCGCGAATACGTCGGCGTGAGCGAGTCGGATACGGTCCTGGGCGCGGTGCGGTTGATGGACGACGACGGCGTCGGGAGCGTCGTCGTCCTCCGCGGCAGCGAGCCGGTCGGCATCATGACCGAGTCCGACGTACTCGCGCTCGTCGCCGACGAGGGCGACCCCACCGAGACGCCCGTCTCGGAGGTGATGTCCGAGCCCGTCATCTCGGTCGAGGCCGACCGGGGGCTGTCCGACGCCGCGGGGACGATGTCCCACGAGGACATCCGGCGGGTCCTCGTCACCGACGGGGACGAACTCGTCGGCGTCCTCGACGAGCGCGACGTCATCTCGGCTTCCGCGTCGCTGTCGGGCATGACGTCGCTCCGTGAGAACCCCTCCGGCGTCGGCGGCGAGCCCGTCGGCAACGCCCTCGTCGACGACAGGCGCGAACCCGAGATGACGGGGAGCGTCGTCGACGACGGCGACCGCGCCGAGTACTCCGACCGGAGCATCTGCGAGGCGTGCGGGACGCTGAGCCGGGAGCTGTCGAACGTGAACGGCCAGCTCATCTGCGTGGACTGCCGGGACGTGTGACCCCCAACTCGGGCGCTCGCGTTCCCCCGCCCTCGGAGCGCGCCGAATCCTGACTTCGGCGCTCGCGACCGCTTATCTTCCCGGCGGTGACGTGCGAAAAACCACAAGACAGAAATGGGTTCGCATCGCGAAGGTATTGTGTATGGGGGTTTGTAGCACGGTAACTCGTGGGGTGGGGAGTGGTGGTACCTAGCACGGAGCTGGCGAACGCCGTCGTCAACGGCCTCGTGACCGGGAGCATCGTCGCGCTCGGTGCCATCGGCCTGTCGCTGGTGTACAACATCGCCGAGGTGCCGAACTTCTCCCACGGGGAGTTCCTGATGCTCGGGGCGTACGTCGCGCTGTTCGTCAACCAACCCGACACCGTGCCGGTGTTCGAGGCGCTGGCAGACGCGCGGACCCTCGGCACCGCGGGGTACGTCGTCCTGTTCGCGCTCACGGTCGTGCCGGTCCTGTCGGCGGTGTCCCTCCTCGGCGGGACCGCGGCGCTGAAGGGGTCGTGGTGGCCCGGCGACCCCAACCCGGCGGTCGCGCTCGGGGCCCACGCGCTCGCGGCCGCAACGCTGGGCGCGGTCGTGGTGGTCGGGTTCCCCTCCATCTGGGCCGGACTGTTGCTCTCGGGCGCGATTCTGGCCGCGGTCGCTCCCCTGCTGGAGAAGGGCATCTTCCGGAAGTTCCGCGCGAAGGAGGCCTCGCTGGCGACGATGCTCATCGTCACGCTCGGGCTCTCGTTCGTGTTGCGGTTCGGGACGCAGGCCGTCTACGGCGGCGACGTCCGGACCTACGAGGTCCCCAGCGTCGGCAACGTGTTCGGCTACGAGGTCGGCCTCTCGGCCGCGAAGTTCTTCGACTTCTACGCGACGAGCGGCGGCGTGACCCTCGACGTGATCGACACCGCGCCCACGCCGCCCGAGTCGATGTTCGCCGCGACCTACTCGTGGGTCGCGGTCGCCGCCGTCCTCGCGGTCACGCTCGGGGCGGCGTACGCCGGGTACCGGTGGCGGCGGGGAGGCGACGAGTTCGGAGCCTCCCGGACCGTCGGGCCGAAGCTCGCCGCGAGCGCGCTCGGACTGGCCGGGTTCGTCGCGTCGCTGTTCCTGCTCGCCGGACCGGGGTCGGTCCCCGAGTCGGCGGCCTACTCGACGCGGGTCCGGCTGTCGGTGATGCGGGCGTCGGTCCTGTTCATCGCGGTGGGGATGATGGGGTCGCTTCACTTCCTGCTTCAGGAGACCAAACTCGGGACGGCGATGCGGGCGTCCAGCGACAACATCGACCTCGCGAAGATAACCGGCATCAACACCGACCGCGTGATGATGGCGACGTGGATAATCGCGGGGGCGTTCGCCGCCGTCGCTGGCGTGATGCTGGGTGTGCTGTTCAGCCAGCTCACGGTCAACATGGGATTCTTCCTCCTGCTCCCGATGTTCGCCGGAGTCATCCTCGGCGGGCTCCAGTCGGTGTACGGCGCGATTCTCGGGAGCTACGTCGTCGGTCTGTCGATGGACGTGGGCATCTACGCCATCCCGGGCGTCGGGTCGGTCTACCGAATCCCCATCGCGTTCGTCATCCTGTTCGTCGTCCTGCTCGTCAAACCGGAAGGAATCACGGGGGGGAGCTGACGTGGCGATATCGTCCAGTCTCGTCTCGCTGGGCACCCTCGTGGGCATCTACGCGATACTCGCGCTGGGGCTGAACGTCAAGTTCGGCTACACCGGCCTGCTCGACATCGGTCACGTCGCGTTCTACCTGGTCGGGGCGTACGTCACCGCCCTGCTGGTACTCGCTCCGGCCAGCGAACAGCAGTTCACCACCTACATCCTCGGACTGAACTGGCCGTGGCTCCCGGCCATCGGCGCGGCGACGGTGGCCGCCGGACTCCTCGGCATGCTGGTCGCGCTCCCCGCCATCCGGCTGCGCGAGGACTACCTCGCCATCGCGGTGCTCGGCATCTCGGTCATCCTCCAGCGAATCGTCCAGTCGGAGGGCTGGCTCGCCAACGGCCCGGGGTCGCTCCGGGGGTTCGAACAGCCGTTCCGCGACCACCTCCCGCTCCCCGGCGAGACGCTTCCGGCCGCCGCGCTCTTCGCGTTCGTCGTGTTCGTCCTCTGGACCGTCGCGACCTACGGCCTCGCGCGGGTCGGCGGGGATGTCGGGCCCGGGCCCGACATCCCCGCCGACCCCGGCGAGCGAACAGAAGCCGACGGCGGGGTCACCGCCGACCGGACCATCTCGGGGCCGGGCACTCGCGGGAAGGTCGTCGACGCCCTGCTCGCGCTGACGACGCTCGGCGTCGGGTACGTCGCGGCCCGCCGAGCGCGGGCCGCGACCGGCGAGGCCGAACGGCGCTCGCTCCTCGCCGCGGGCGGCCTGTTCGCGGTCGCCTCGGGCGTCGTGACCCTCCTCGCGTTCGAGTGGTGGCTCGGACTGGTCGCGTTCGCGGCCCTCGCCGTGGGGTTCTACGGTATCGAAGAGCGCTACGTCCTGCTCGGCGGCGCGGTCACCGCCACCGCGGCGTTCGCGGCGTCGCTTCTCGCGGGCGGGTCGGAGGTCGTCGCGTTCGTCTTCCTCGGGGCGTTCTCGCTGTTTACGTGGGTGTTCGGCGGCGTCGCCGCAGTCCGGCGGTACAGCGACCTCTCCGCCCGCGACTTCGCGCTCGCGCTGGGGCTGGCGGTCGCGTTCGTCGCCACCTTCGTCCCGCTCATCGCGCTCGGGAGCGGCGGGGGCGACCAGCGCAGTAGCGTCGGCCTCCTGCTGACGATGGGACTGCTCACGGCGTTCCTCTACGGCCTGTACTACCTCGGGTCGAACTGGAAGCGGTACCGCTCGGAGTCGCGTGCGGGGTTCGTCAGACTCGTCGGCGTCGGCGCGCTCTGGCTGTTCGTCATCCGGTACTTCGTGGTGGCGAACGTTCCGCCACTGCGCAGCGGCGGCCTGAGCGCGGCCGCGTCCAACACCGTCCAGAACCTGCTGTGGCTCCTCCAGTTCCAGCCCGACGGCGCGGTGTTCGACTACTCGCGGTTCCTGCTGGTGCTGACGATGGCGTCGCTCGCGCTGGTGTACTTCCTCGCGGAGCGCACGGTCGACTCGCCGTTCGGGCGCGTGCTGAAGGCCATCCGCGAGGACGAGGACGTGGCGACCTCGCTCGGGAAGAACACCTTCGCCTACAAGGTCCAGGGCATGGTTCTGGGGTCGGCGATAGCCGGATTCGCCGGGGGACTGACCGCCATCTACTTCCAGAGTCTGGTCCACACGATGTTCGCGCCCCGGGTGACGTTCATCGCGTTCCTCATCCTCATCATCGGCGGCACCGCCAACAACAGGGGATGATACTCGGGCGGTCATCTACTGGGCGTTCCAGAAGGCGACCGCCGACGTGGCGGCGTTCTTCCCGACCGCCGCCCAGTCGCGGGTCCAGGCGCTCCGGCTCGCGTTCATCGGCGCGTTGCTCATCGTCATCCTCTACTACCGCCCCGAGGGGCTGTGGGGCGAGAAGCGGACCGTCGCGGAGGTGTCTGAGGAATGAGCGAACCCGTAGAAACCGAACGCACGCCCGAGACGCACGGCACCGGGGAACCGATACTCGAAGTCGAGGACCTGCGCAAGACGTTCGGCGGCATCACCGCGGTCGACGGGGCGACGTTCGAGGTCGAGGAGGGGACCATCACCGGCCTCATCGGCCCGAACGGTGCCGGGAAGACCACGACGTTCAACCTCATCAGCGGCTTCTACAGGCCAGACGACGGCGGCGTTCGCTACCGGGGGACCGACCTCCAGGAGATAATGCGCCCGAGCGGAACCGAGCAGGGCATCTGGATGGGCGCGTCCGGACTCAGCTTCGGCGGCGCGGGCGTCGCCGCGGCGGCGGCTGCCGGGGTCTCCACGGTCGGACTCGGCGTTGGCGCAGTCGTCGGCGCGGGGCTGGGAGCCGGAGTCTATCAGGCCCAAGAGCGGGTCAAATCCGACCTGCTCGACCACGAGTACAGTCGGCCGTTCCGGGTGTCGAAGGCCGGACTCTCCCGGACGTTCCAGATCACCCGCGAGCTACAGGGGATGACCGTGCTGGAGAACCTGATGCTCGCGCCTCAGGACCAGCGGGGCGAGCGCATCGCCAACGCGTGGTTCCGGCGGAGCGCGGTCGCGGCGGAGGAAGACGAGGTCCGCGAGCGCGCGGTCGAGATGCTGGAGTTCCTCGAACTCGACCACCTCGCCAACGAGTACGCGGGCAACCTCTCGGGCGGCCAGCGCAAACTGCTCGAACTGGGTCGCGTGCTGATGACCGACCCGGACCTCATCCTGCTCGACGAACCGGTCGCCGGGGTCAACCCCGCGCTGACCGAGAAGCTACTGGAGCGAATCGAGAGCCTGCGCGAGCGGGGCTACACGTTCTGCATCGTCGAACACGACATGGAGGTCATCATGAACCTGAGCGACACCGTCATCGTCATGGACCAAGGCAAGAAGCTGATGGAAGGGACCCCCGAGGAAGTCCAGAGCGACCAGCGCGTCGTCGACGCGTATCTGGGGGGATAGAGATGGCGCTACTCGAAGCCCGCGACGTGGTCTCGGGATACGGTGACGCCCAGATTCTCCACGGCGTCTCGATGAACGTCCGCAACGACGAGATCGTCTGCATCATCGGGCCGAACGGGGCCGGAAAGTCCACGCTCATGAAGGCCGTCTTCGGCCTCATCGACTGCTGGGAGGGGTCGGTCGCCTTCGACGGCGCAGACATCACCGGCCACCGGCCCGACGAGATCACCCGCGAGGGGATGTGCTACGTCCCCCAGACCGACAACGTCTTTCCGAACCTCACGGTCCGGGAGAACCTCGAGATGGGCGCGTACATCCTCGACGACGTTCCCGAGCGCGCCCTCGACGAGGTGTTCGCACGGTTCCCCATCCTCGAAGAGCGCCGGAACCAGAAGGCCGGGACCATGTCGGGCGGCCAACAGCAGATGCTGGCGATGGGCCGCGGTCTGATGGTCGACCCGGCCCTGATGCTGGTCGACGAACCCTCCGCGGGACTCGCGCCCGACCTCGTCGACGAGGTGTTCGAGAAGATACTCGCGATAAACGAGTCGGGCACCGCGGTCCTGATGGTCGAGCAGAACGCCCGGAAGGCCCTGCGCAACTCCGACCGGGGCTACGTGCTGGAGATGGGCGAGAACCGGTTCGAGGACACCGGCGCGGCCCTGCTGGAGAACGACGAGGTCATTGACCTCTATCTGGGTGGCGGTGGCGGAACGAGCGGCGAAGCGGCAGGGGACTAGACTCGCGCGACCGAGTCGCGTCGTTTGGGGCTCAGCCCTCTCGGGTTAGTCGGACTGGCGGTCACGGGGTAGGGGCGGGGGCGTCGCCCGCGGTGCGGGCGACGCCCCCGCCTGTTCGACACTGCCGACTGACTCGCCGACTATCTGCCCGAAACCGCGCGAGGCGTCCGGTCCGGATTGGTCCCGGCTTCCGATTTAAACCCTCGCAAATTCTCGGTCGGTGGGCCCACGGGCGCGCGAAGCGCGCGAGAGGAGTAAGAGTATAGACGCGAGCGCGGCGCAGTCGACAGTAGAAATACAGACGCGAGCGCGGCGCAGTCGCCGAGCGACCGCGCCGCGCCGTCGCTGACTCGGCCGGAAACGCGGGACCGAACCGTCGAGAGACGGGCGTCGGCGAGTGCTACTCCGTCGTCGTCTCCTGACCGCCGTTCCCGCCCGAGAGCTGTCCGCGGAAGAAGCTCCGCGGGATGGTCTCCAGACTCTCGGTCGAGCCGTCGTCTTGGACCTGCAGGATGGCGAACTGGTTGAGCGGTTCGAGGTTCTCGTTGAGGTTGACGGGACTCGACGCGCCCTGGTAGTTGATGTCCTCGCCGTCGGCGATGAGTTCCTTCGCGCGGTCGAACTCCCCGACGGTGACGACCGACCCCGAGGGGGTCTCCTCGGCGGTCGCAGTTTCGGTCTCGGTTGCCATCGCTCCCGCTTCGGGCCGCGAGACCGACCGGATGTTCTCGGCGATGGCGGTGGCGCTGGCCTCGCCTCCCTGCTCGATGGCGAGCGCCATCAGGAACAGCGCGTCGTAGGCGTGGGGCGCGAACAGGGTGTTGGCGTCGCCGATCTTCTCCTCGAAGGCGTCGGCCCCATCGGTCTGCTCGGGGTCGGGCGAGGCGACGTACATCCCGGCCGTGATGTCGCTGAGTTCCTGGAGGAACTCCGCGGAGTTGAGCCCCTCGCTGAGGACCCACTCGCCGCCGTAGCCCCCATTCGACCACTGTTCGAGGATGGTCCGGCCGTTCCCGGGATAGCCGACGAACCCGACCGCGTCGGGGTCGCCAGCGAACACCGAGTCGAGCGTCGAGGTGTAGTCGGTCGCCTGCGGGTCGTAGGCGACCATCTCTGTGGTCTCGCCCTCGAAGGCGTCGCTGGCGTTCTGGGCGAGTCCCTCGCCGTAGGGGTTCGCGACGTGGAGGAAGGCGGCGGTGTCCGCGCCGACGTAGTCGTCCTCGTTGAGGATCTGGCCCATCACGATGCCCTGCTGGGCGTCGTTGGGCGCGGTCCGCGCGAAGTACTTGACCGTCTCGTCCTCGTTGTACCCGATGTTGGCGAGCACCGGGGTGGTGCTGGCGTTGCTCACCTGCATCACCTCGTCGTCGGCGACCTGTTGGGCCAGCGGCACCGACACGCCGCTGGAGGCCGCGCCGACGAAGCCGATGATGTTGTCCTCGTTGACCAGCGTCTGGTACTGCTGTATCGCCTGGTCTGGCACGGTCTGGCTGTCGGTGTTGTTGATCTCGATCTCCCGGTCGAGCGGTCCGCCCGCGTCGTTTACGTCCTGGACCGCGAGATTGACCGCTTCCTGCATCCCGCTCCCGTACGCGCTGAGCTCGCCCGTAATCGGCAGAATCGACCCCATCTGGATGGGGCCGTCCTGCGCGCCCGCCGAGGTCGGGACGCCGACCAACCCGGCCACCCCCGCGGCCGTCGTGGCTCTGAGCACGCTCCGTCGCGTCGTTCGATAGTTCTCTGACATCTCCGACGTATGGGACGACGAGGAATATAATAAAAT